>NZ_JAQYUS010000033.1 GCF_030686865.1 Kaistella sp. SH40-3 | reverse complement strand
GCGGTAATGTTAAACAACGATGATCGACGAAAATATATATTTAGAAATATCTGGTAACGGAAATTTTATTCGAATTGAACTTATCGGTTTGAGTCATGAATCTGCTGAATTAAATTGGGACAAAAATTGGATTACAGGATTTGTAAAATTAAAAGCCGGAGGTTTTTCTGGGGAATTCAACGCAGAATTTATGACAATTGATTTTATCCAATTTCAAGAAGAGTTAGAATTCCTCTATAATAATTTAAGCGGAAATGCTAATTTTAAAACTTTGGAAGATCAGGTCGAAATTAAAATAAGTGGAGATGGACTTGGACATTTAGACGCAGAATGTGTGGTAATGGATTCAGCAGGATTTGGAAATAAATTAGAATTTGAGATCCAATTTGACCAAACATTCTTGCCAAAAATAATTAATCAACTTAAACAAATAACTTCTAAATTTCCAAAAATTGGAGAATTAGAATAAAACACTACCG
>NZ_JAQYUS010000032.1 GCF_030686865.1 Kaistella sp. SH40-3 | reverse complement strand
TAAGACTAAAAGATAATAGACGAACTGAACGAAATTCTAGCCCGTATGGGAGCGGCATCCTTTTTTGCTTAGTACGGTTTATTTTTCCAAAATGGAATGCAGAAGTAAGCAAAAAAGATAGAGCGGACAGATGTGCAACTTTATTTATTTCGCCAAATTTCACAAATGATCAATTAATCAGGTAATAATAATTTGAGAATTTTTGTTTAGCATCTAACAAGATTATCAATGTGTTTTTTCTCCCCAAGTTTTGAGATTGATCAGCCAGTGTACCTATTTTATGTTAATAACAAGACTAGTGTTTAGGAAGAGGGCGAGAATTAATTGTATTTTTATAAATAATAATATTAGGTAATTAAATTATCACTAGAAAACATTTTCAATATCCAAACCTTTGAAACTCATTCGCAGATTCTAAGCCAAAATAAAGTCACAATAATGAAGAACTCATCTTCAGGGAGATAACCCAGGTCTTTTTTGAATGATCTTAACAATAACTATCTCTTTCTATACTTAATTCTGTTATTTTTCTTGTTTTTTCCCAAGGTGACATACAAAAGTTTTATCTAATTTCCCCACCGTTCGTATTTATCTCTCC
>NZ_JAQYUS010000031.1 GCF_030686865.1 Kaistella sp. SH40-3 | reverse complement strand
GCAGTGCTATTTCTCACGAATTTTTAAGTTTTTAAATCCATTTTCCAACGGTTCAAATTCTTTTGAATGTTTATTAAATTTATATTTTGAAGTTAATTGGGATTCAGTTTTTGTTTCAATATTTTTATCATTTATGTTTAAAGTGTCATTTATATAGCTATATTTTCCAAAGTAATGTTGGCTTTCGCCATGCCAGTATTCGTTTACTTCATAAGAATTGTCTTTGTAGAGTTTAATCTCATATCCTTTAACTTTCAAAACATAATTGTTAGGAACGTAGTATTCATTCCAAATTTCTTTTTTGAATTGAAGATAATTGAAAAATATATTTAATGTAAATAAAAGTAAAAATGATATCAGCAAAACGTTTGTCAATGTATGTTTAGTTTTATTTTTTGAATCGTAAATATAAATGATCACAAAGTTTACAAAAATAAGAACTGCAATTATTCCTAATGTTTTCAGAATATCGTTAGAAGCCAAGAAGTCCGAATATCTTTGCGTTTTCAAAAGAAAGATTAAAATTAACACGATTAAACTTCCGTATTTGATAATGACTTTCATCTATTTTAATCTGTACTTTAATTTTAAAAACGATATTTGAT
>NZ_JAQYUS010000030.1 GCF_030686865.1 Kaistella sp. SH40-3 | reverse complement strand
TAACTTCGCTCGAAGCGCGATTCAAAATTTTGTTCGTTCTTAAATCCTCCGGAGATTTTTTTTTGTAGCCATTTTAGAGATTTTATTTTATGTTATGATCAAACAAAGTTAATAAAACAGCCTCAGGAAAAGCTACCGGAGGTTTAGTTCAACAAGCTATTTCTACAAGCGGGTACGAAGTTTTCATCGAAGATTATCGCGATTAATTCAATTTTTAGAAAGTAGAAAGTTTTCGTATTTTTAGCCCGCCTGCAGAAATACCCAACCGTTATGCACCATTTTAAGACAACAGACAAACATTGAACTTCAGACAACAAATAGCAAAGTATGTGACAGGAAATTTGACCACAGACCAACTTCCTGACATCGGTGTAACTGGACTTGAAGAAGGTTTGGACACGCCCTCACTTTGCATACTTGCTGGACTAAGTAAAAATGAAAGTCCTTTTCAAATTGACCATTATTTCAAACTGACACTCGATGAATTGAATATTAAGCTGCCCGACAAAAGACAAGCAGCAATAGAATATGCAATGGCAATAGTTGACGAAATACTGGACGGTAAAAAGGATGTAATTAGCGGGACAAGAGAAATTCGTTATCAGGCAATCGACAGTTATGACTTTTTTTCTGAGAGTAAGCAATTTTGTTACGACAGTATTGGATTTGAAACAGCCTACGGTTTGTTTGACACTTTTGACGAACTTTCAAATGCAGACAGACCTTGGCAAACAGAAAAGACGAATGAACAATTAATGACTGAAACTAAAACAGAACTTTTCGAAGAACTGAAAAAGTGGAAGGACAAAATAAAAAACGGT
>NZ_JAQYUS010000029.1 GCF_030686865.1 Kaistella sp. SH40-3 | reverse complement strand
GCTCATTGTTATACATCCACATCCAGATTTCCGAATAGTTTCTCATTTGCTTGATGTTCTCAAAAAGATAAACGTCTAAAAATTCTGTCCGAAAAGTTCGGTTGAATCTTTCTACCAGTGAGTTTTGCGTTGGTTTTCCGGGCTGAATATAATGAAGAACAATTTCATTCTTGCCACACCAATCTTTTAATTTTTCTGCAATGAACTCCGGACCGTTATCCACTCTTATTTTTTCAGGTTTCCCACGCCAGTCGATCAGTTGTTCCAGTTGCGAAACTACTTTTGCTGATGGTAAACTGGTATCAATGGTAATATTTAAAATTTCTCTGTTAAAATCATCAATGATATTAAGGCTTCTCACGCTTTTACCGCATTCCAAAGTGTCGTGCATAAAATCCATACTCCAAGTAACATTAGGATAAATCGGGCGAAGTAAGGGCTCTTTAATCCTTGCCGGAAGGCGTTTTTTCCTTTTGCTTCTCAAATTCAGCTTCATCGATTTATAAATTCTGTAAACCCGTTTGTGATTCCATCTAAAACCCAAGTTTCTCAAACGGTGGTGCATCGTCCAAAATCCCCAGGTCTGGTGCTGGTTTGCAAGCAAAACCAGTTCCTCCCGAATCTTGTCGTCTTCATTGTTCGTCTTCTTTTTGTAGTAAAACACAGAACTGCATATGATAAAAAGTTTACACGCATTCCGAGTGCTTATTCCGTGTTCTGATTTGGAATAAACAACCAGTTCCCGCTTCTCAGAAGGTGTTAAAACTTTTTTGCAATCACATCTTTCATGACCACATTTTCCAGGGTAAGTTCCGCTACAATTTTTTTATACTGCGAAAGCTCCTTTTCCAGTTCCTTCATCTTAGAGAGTTGCTGCACATCCAATCCTCCATATTTACTTTTCCACTTGTAAAATGTCGGCTGGCTGATGCCGTGTTCGCGGCAAATCTCATTTACTGTTTTTCCTTGATTTTGTTCAGATAAAATCTTGATGATCTGAACTTCTGAAAATTTACTGTTTTTCATAGTCTTCCAAATTTAAAAACTATAT
>NZ_JAQYUS010000028.1 GCF_030686865.1 Kaistella sp. SH40-3 | reverse complement strand
TTAACTATATTGACATTGCTAATAGTTATTTTTACAATAAAAAAGTATTGATAATGTCAATTTAAGATATTGATTCTTAAAAATCATTATAACAATATTGGTTCTTTATTAATTAGATAGTTTATTTTTCCCCTAAAGTTATTTCTGCGTTGTCATGAAGCAAGCCATGTTTTTGATAGCAAAAACCTCCCTTCGGTCGCATGGCTTGGCAGGGTAAAACCCCACACCCCAAATTCGATATACAAATAATAGTAAACCAAAATATTGTTTCATAATCTTTTATTATCTTCAAATTGATTCGTTTTTTTTAAAAAATGATAATGCTTTGATTTTAAGTAAGAAAAACATTAATTCATATAAAACATTATTTCATATAAAGAATTAATTAAAAGAAAAGATTAATTAAAAAAAAGAATTAATTAATGTATTCATTTATATCATTTATATCATTTATATCATTTATATCATTTATATCATTTATATCATTTATATCATTTATATCATTTATATCATTTGTAACAGTTATAAAATATATTCATTTGTAATATTTGTAAAATATATTTATTTATAATAATTGTAACAGTTTGTTATATAGATATTTGTCTTCTAATTTTTAATTAAAAATTGTTGTGTTTAAAATTCAAATTTCTATTTTTACTTCCAAATAAAGTTTTCTTTATTTTATAATTTTTTAACCTAAAAATATGGAATTAAAAGTCTTGGATTTTAAAGAATTCAATCATATAGAATATAAAAAAATTGAATCAAAATATGAAAATAATCCGAATCCTGTAACGTTTACTTTAGACGAATTTAAATCGATTGTATCACTTCTTTTTTCAGTTCAATATCATACTCCAGAAGTTTCAGAAGAGCATTTGCATAATATTGCGGGTATATTGTATGAAGAATATCCAATTGTCAATATTACTTCAAAATTTGGGAGACAAATGATTGAAAATCTTGATAATGATTATTTAGATTGGATGGATAGTCTTTCAAATAGAAGTTATCACATATCGGAAATGATATTTAATGAAGAGTTGAATGATTTTGTCCATTTAGCTTTAATTGATT
>NZ_JAQYUS010000027.1 GCF_030686865.1 Kaistella sp. SH40-3 | reverse complement strand
CGTTGTCCGAAAAGTGCGATGGTGATTAAATTTCCTTCCTTGCAACACCGACATTTTTTAAGCAAAGTTTTCGGTTTTACTTCTGTAATCTGGATTTTTAAATCTGATTGTAAATCCTGAAGTTTCCCGCGTTTCCAGGAGCTGCTTAAAATTCCGTAATGCCTTATTCTTACAAACCTTCGAGGCAAAATATGAAGACTAAATCTGCGCACAAATTCAGTATTCGATAAAGTCATTTCCTTTTTCTGACCTTCTTTGCGATAATCTTTGTACCCAAAACGAACTTCATGATCCGTAACTTCTTTGATGCGATGATTGCTAATGGCAACTTTGTGCGTATATCTTCCCAAATATTCGATCACTTGTTTTGGTCCGCCAAAAGGTCTTTTGGCATAAACGACCCAGTTTTTGGTGAAGAGTTTGTCCATTAAATCCTGGTCTTTAATTCCGGAAGCTCTTAATAAAGCCACGAACTTTGCGCGGAAAACTTTGCTCATCGCTTTTACACAGAAGAGATATTTATCGGTTCTCATTTTCTTTTTCCATTTTCCATTGTGATCAATTCCACCGCCTGGAACAATACAATGTAAATGAGGATGAAGACTCAGATTCTGTCCCCAAGTATGCAAAATCGCAATCATTCCGAGTTGCATCTGTTCTGTTTTACCGAACTGATTTAATGTTGCCCAAGCTCCTTCAAATAAGGTTTTATACAATAATGCCGGTTGAGAGATCGCCAAACCATTCAACTCTTCAGGAAGCGTAAAAACCACGTGGTAATAACTGCACGGCAATAATTCCTGCTCGCGTTTTTGAATCCATTCTTCTTTTTTATGACCTTGACATTGCGGACAATGCCGATTACGACACGAGTTGTAACTAATCGAAAGATTTCCACAACCATCACACGCATCGATATGACCACCCAAAGCAGCAGTCCGGCAATACGACAAAGCGCGAAGTGTTTTTTCTTGATGAACCGTAAAATTCTGAGCCGATAAATTGATTTTGCGAAGAACATCAGCAACACTTCCGCCTTTACTTCGGGTTTCCATTTTTACTGCATAAAGCGAAAACGGTATCCAAAGGGCTGTGGGGTTTTTGATCTGACAACTGACAGACATGAAGATATTCCATCGTCGATTCAATTCTTTCATGACCCAAAAGTTTCTGAACCATAATGATAGAAACTCCATCTTCCAATAAATGCGTGGCAAAGCTGTGTCGCAAAGTATGGGTATGAACTTCT
>NZ_JAQYUS010000026.1 GCF_030686865.1 Kaistella sp. SH40-3 | reverse complement strand
ACCAATTGGTAGTAGGCAAGAAAGCGTGGACACAATTGAAAGAGCGACTAAAATCCCTCACCCGCAAAACCGCTCCGATAAGTTTTGATGAGCGCATCCAAAAGATTAACGAAGTTCAGCGCGGATGGTTAAACTATTTTCGAGGAACAAGTATCAAAGGAAAACTCATCAACTTGGACGGATGGCTGAGAAACCGACTGCGGTATTGCATTTGGCATGATTGGAAGAAGCCCGAACGGAAGAGGAAAAACCTCATTCGATTAGGAATCGACCAAAGCCTTGCGTATGCATATAGTCGAACTCGGAAAGGAGGATGGGCAGTGGCACAAAGTCCTATTTTAGGAACAACAATCACTATTTCAAGGCTAAAGAAGCGTGGTTACATCGCCATGTTAGAACTTCATCTATCACTTAACCCATCAAGATACGAACCGCCGTATACGAGACCCGTACGTACGGTGGTGTGAGAGGCGTACTCCGTTCGATTATGAGCGGAGCCGTCTACTCGATTATCTGACGTTTTATTTGCAGTCGATATTTGGTGGTTTTAAATAGCCAGTTGCTATGTTACTATTGGTAACTTTATATTTTCTTAAGTTGTTTTTACAGAAAAAGTAGTCAGTTCCTTTTTTTGCGTCATCTCTAAAAAAAACAGGGATTATATTTGAGTTAGTTAAAACACCGTATTTTTTTAATATTTGAGTCGTTTCTTTGTTTGTCTCATCTTTGTCTTTCCAAAGAAATAGTTTGCCGTTTATTTCAATAAATTGATTTGGAATAATATCTTCATTTAAATTACTTTGCGTGTTATATTTATTTTTGTAGTAATCATCACCAAAAATATTTACTACAATTAAGTCTTCATAAATTCCCGAATTTATCCATCTTTGTTCACTTTCTGAAATATCAACAAGTTTTTTTTTACTTAATGGATCATAAATTTTGACATTAAAAACAGTATTTTCTTTGGCTAGTGTATTTTTCTTAATGAAATCTTTCACTGCAATTTTAGCAGCCTCATTTTTATTATTTGTAATTCGCGATTCATTTTTACAGGAATTAAAAATTATAGTTATAAAAAAGATAAAAATAAACACTGTATTTAATAGCAATATCTTTTTAATCATTGCGCTTTTTTTTAAATGGCAGATAACGTTTTGCAGATTTGCGATGGGCGGGATTTTTACCACTAATGTTTATGCGGAGCACAAAACTTTCGGCTATCACAAAACTGTCTGCGGAGCACGAAACCCCGCCTATTGCAAATGTG
>NZ_JAQYUS010000025.1 GCF_030686865.1 Kaistella sp. SH40-3 | reverse complement strand
GGGTTGTGAGTCCTCCGATTTATTCATCGGCTCGTTGCTCCTAAGTACTATGACTTCTGCTGACTTCTTCGTTTTACCAACTCGTGGCTACGAAGATCTCCCCAGGTAATGGCATCTTCCCTGCCTGCCGGCAGGCAGGTTTCACTCAATTCCTGCCGTATCTACATTTATGCACTTTTGTAATCTTAGGGCCTTACAATGATGTGCTTGCTTACCCATGCATAAATGCCTCTTATACGGTTCCTGTTCGTCAGTACCGAGTTTTGTAGTCTCGCTTCCTTCAGATGTAACCTCACGGTTACCACCCTTGCGACTTACTAATGGTTCAAGGCGTTACCCTCGCCCATAAGGGACTTGCACCCTCTAGATTAATTTCCTACTTTCGTAAGAGAAAGATGCCCATGCTGGGCACACACAAGATATTTCTACAAGCGGGTATGAAGTTTTCATCGAAGATTTTCGCGGTTAATTTAGTTTTCAGCAAGTAGAAAGATTTCGTATTTTTAGCCCGCCTGCAGAAATACCCAACCGTTACCTGCAATTCTACACAAACAGAAAAAATGAAAAAACTATTGATTCTTGGAATTTTGATAATTTTGTTTATAATCAGTTTTTTCTATGTATTATATGAAAATCCATATCGAACTGAAAAAATAAAAGTTCTTGACTGTGAATCAACTTACAGAAACTATTACTTTAACAACTGGAGTTTAAGAGATATGGTTATAAAACCGCAGTCAACGACAGAATTTGAAATGCAATTTGCGAAAAAAGAAGTTGGAAGATGTTTATATGAAAAATATTTCGAGACTTTAAATCCAAAATATAAGACTGAACTTTTAAAGTTGTTCATGTATAGTAAAGAACTAAAAATAAGCGAGCAGAACTTTGAAATAGATGAAAAAACTAAAAAGGAAAGTGGATTATTAAAACCAAAAATGTCAATTGACTTTAATCAATATTATCTTGAATAAAAAACTGCAGGTAATCGAGTAGACGGCTCCGCCCATAATTGAACGGAGTGCGCCTCTCACACCACCGTACGTACGGGTCTCGTATACGGCGGTTCGTATCTTGATGGGTTAAGTGATAGATGAAGTTCTAACATGGCGATGTAACCACGCTTCTTTAGCCTTGAAATAGTGATTGTTGTTCCTAAAATAGGACTTTGTGCCACTGCCCATCCTCCTTTCCGAGTTCGACTATATGCATACGCAAGGCTTTGTTCGATTCCTAATCGAATGAGGTTTTTTCTCTTCCGTTCGGGCTTTTTCCAATCATGCCAAATGCAATACCGCAGTCGGTTTCTCAGCCATCCGTCAAAGTTGAGGAGTTTTCCCTTGATACTTGTTCCTCGAAAATAGTTTAACCATCCACGCTGAACTTCGTTAATCTTTTGGATGCGCTCCTCAAAACTTATCGGAGCGGTTTTGCGGGTGAGGGATTTTAGTCGCTCTTTCAATTGTGTCCACGCTTTCTTGCCTACTACCAATTGGT
>NZ_JAQYUS010000024.1 GCF_030686865.1 Kaistella sp. SH40-3 | reverse complement strand
TCCGCAAATGGTTACGAGCCCCAATTCTAATCAATGGTCAATTACAGAAACGAAGAAAAGGAGTTCCGCAAGGTTCGCCTTTAAGTCCGTTGTTGTCGAATATCCTGCTCAATGAGTTGGATAAAGAATTGACAAAACGTAAACTTCGATTTGTACGTTACGCAGATGATTTTAGTATTTATACCCAGTATAAAAGCCATGCAACTGCCACGCTAAAAGCCATAGAAAAGTACTTGAAAACGAAACTCAAACTCACTATTAATGGTGAGAAAAGTGGCGTTAGAAAGCCAGTACAATTTGAACTACTGGGATTCGGATTCGAATCAACTTATAAGAAAGGAGACAAAGGAAAATACCAATTGGTAGTAGGCAAGAAAGCGTGGACACGATTGAAAGAGCGACTAAAATCCCTCACTCGCAAAACCGCTCCGATAAGTTTTGATGAGCGTCTCCAAAAGATTAACAAAGTTCAGCGCGGATGGTTAAACTATTTTCGAGGAACAAGCATCAAAGGAAAACTCCTCAACTTTGACGGATGGCTACGGAACCGACTGCGGTATTGCATTTGGCATGACTGGAAGAAGCCAGAACGGAAGAGGAAAAACCTCATTCGATTAGGAATCGACCAAAGCCTTGCGTATGCATATAGTCGAACTCGAAAAGGAGGATGGGCAGTCGCACAAAGTCCTATTTTAGGAACAACAATCACTATTTCAAGGCTAAAGAAGCGTGGATACATCGCCATGTTAGAACTTCATCTATCACTTAACCCATCAAGATACGAACCGCCGTATACGAGACCCGTACGTACGGTGGTGTGAGAGGCGCACTCCGTTCGATTATGAGCGGAGCCGTCTACTCGATTGTATGGCGTTTTTTTTCAGAATATTTTACGTTCTCATTCTTGCATAATTTTCAGCACCTGTTAATGCACTTGAAGGTAAAAGTGGAAGGTGAGCAGAACCAAGATTGGTTCTTATTTGAATTATTCCTGCAATATAATACTGTGCAATATCAAAAAAACCGTCAAATTCATTTTGTGATATTTTTTTCAGAATGTTATCGGTGAAATTTGTAGAACTTTTGTTTTTCAAATAGGTAGAATAATATTTACTACCAAAAGATATTGCGATTGTTAATAGGGCTATCTTCCAATTAAAGAAAAATAAAATAATTCCAAAAATAACTAACAAAATTGCAAGGCCGTTAAAAGTTTGATATTTACTATTATTTTGAGATGGTAATTTTTGAGCAAGTACATTTGATGAAGCAAATAATTGAAGATCATTATTCTTAAATTTACTAATTAGTAAATCATAATTTTCGTAAAAATCTTCAGCGCAATGTTCTGCTTGAGGTGTTAAAGGTCCAAATTGTTTTTCCAGTAACAATATAAAATCTTGATAGTTTATTTTCATAATTTCTTTGTAAAAGTTATTTTAGTTTTTATAGAAAGTTTATTGCGTATTTTTATTCAGATCATCTCTAACAACTTTTATCATACCTTTAAAGTAATTCATGGCTTCATCTGTCGTTTTAATCAATTTTAAACGAAGTTCTTTTTCTCGTTCTAAATTTCCTGATTTGCTTGCTTCGATTATATATTGAAAATATTCTTTTTGAGATTTTTTAATTTTTTCTGCAATTTCTTCATCTTTGTTCCCATAAAAATCGTAAAATAAAGATATTTTATGAAATTCGCCATCACCTTCAAATTGAATCTTTTGCAATAATTTTTCGTAAGATTTTTGACTTTCACTTAAAAGTGCTGAATATTCGTAATTTTCTAAACTCTCTAATGTAGATTTCGAATTATATAAATAGTTTAAAAAAGTTCCATAATATTTAATAGCACTCACGCAAGCATCAATTTTTGCATCAATTATTTTTTCCGCAATAATTCTTCTATGTTTTAAAATATTCTGACGATTTTCAAATAGTTTATTGATGATTACAGATATTGCCGAAGATAGGACTGTTACAATTGCTAATACTTGACCGAAGTTTAAATCATTTAATTTATCCATTTCTTACTTTAAATTCATTTAATTTAAATTGTGCTACTATTTAGGCGATATCGTTTTAAAATGACATA
>NZ_JAQYUS010000023.1 GCF_030686865.1 Kaistella sp. SH40-3 | reverse complement strand
CGTATTGGCAATAGTGCGGAGGAATCGCAAGTTTAACCATTTTAGATATTTCGAAGATTAATTTATAATAAGAAAGTTTCCGCGTTAAAGCCGCACCATCGCCAATACGCAAAACGTTATGTGCGATATTCAGAAGATAACAATTAATTGAAAAGATCGGAAGAAATCATATTGAGATTATGCGGAATTTGATGTTTAAATAAAATGGGGAAACTAGAAAAACAAATAAATTTAATAGCGCAGAACAAAATAGATTTTGACGAAGGTCAAAATTTAATCATTAAGAGTTTGGAATTCGATTTTAATGTAACATTTGAAATTTTAAAAAACTTTATTTTAAATTCTATTCCAAATAAATCTAATTATTTTTCCGACTCATATCAAAAAGCAATTATTAGTATTCCACTGAAACAGACTTTTACACCGATAATCATACTTAATAAATTTTCTGTCAAAGATGCTTTTAAGAGATTAAGTGAATTATCAGAAAGTGAATATGAAAAGATAATTATATCTCTATTATGGATTTTTAAGATCACAGACACTGAACGGAGACAAACTGAATGTAAAAATGGATGTGAACATTATTGGCACAATATCAAGTAAAAATACCGCACATAATAACTAAGCTTTCGTTTTGTCTGAAAGACAAGAAATGAAAGCCTGTTGAACGGAACCTCCGGTGGCTTTTCCTCCCCAGTTGGTCACCTTATGGAGTTATCGATTTTAGAATTTAGGATATTAGAGCAGTTTTTTAGAAGGACTGCTTTTTTTGGGAACTGAGGTGAGGTTTTTCAGGCACTCACGGGCTTTTCTTTACTTTTAAGATACAAAATCCCTTACCCACAAAGTTCATTTTGCAGACGAGGCATTAAAAACGGCAAGAAAATCCTCAGGCGGGCCACGCTGTCCGAAAAGTGCGATGGTGATTAAATTTCCTTCCTTGCAACACCGACATTTTTTAAGCAAAGTTTTCGGTTTTACTTCTGTAATCTGGATTTTTAAATCTGATTGTAAATCCTGAAGTTTCCCGCGTTTCCAGGAGCTGCTTAAAATTCCGTAATGCCTTATTCTTACAAACCTTCGAGGCAAAATATGAAGACTAAATCTGCGCACAAATTCAGTATTCGATAAAGTCATTTCCTTTTTCTGACCTTCTTTGCGGTAATCTTTGTAGCCAAAACGAACTTCTTTATCGGTAACTTCTTTGATTCGGTGATTGCTGATGGCAACTTTGTGCGTATATCTTCCCAAATATTCGATCACTTGTTTTGGTCCGCCAAAAGGTCTTTTGGCATAGACGACCCAGTTTTTGGCGAAGAGCTTGTCCATGAGGTCGGCATCTTTAATTCCACAAGCCTTTAATGAAGCCGCAAACTTCGCCCGAAATACCTTGCTCAAAGCCTTTACCGGAAAAAGGTATTTATCGGTTCGTACTTTGCCTTTCCATTTTCCCTGTTTATTAGTGCCTCCACCGGGAACAATGCAGTGCAGGTGCGGATGAAGGCTCAGGTTCTGTCCCCAGGTGTGAAGTATGGCAATCATTCCCAGTTGGATTCCTTCGGTGTTACCGAATTGGTTTAAAGTTGCCCAGGCGGCTTCAAATAAGGTTTTGTAAACGAGGGTGGGATTGGCAATAGACAAACCGTTCAGTTCTTCAGGAAGCGTAAAAACCAGATGATAATAGCTGCACGGCAGCAAGTCCGCTTCACGTTTCCGGATCCATTCTCCCTTTTTGTGTCCCTGACACTGGGGACAGTGACGGTTTCTGCAGGAGTTGTAACTGATGCTCATATTTCCGCATTCGTCGCACGCATCGATATGACCACCCAAAGCTGAAGTGCGGCAATATGATAGAGCCCGAAGCGTTTTTTCCTGATGAACCGTAAAATTCCGGGCCGATAAACTGATTTTACGAAGAACATCTGCAACGCTTCCGTTTTGATGCTTTGCCTTACTTCGGGATTCCATTTTTGCGGCATAAAGCGAAAACGGTATCCAGAGGGCTGTGCGGCTGCTGATCCGATAGCTGGCAGACATGGAGGTATTCCATCGTCGATTCAATTCTTTCATGACCCAAAAGTTTCTGAACCATAATGATCGAAACACCATCTTCCAATAAATGCGTGGCAAAGCTGTGTCGCAAAGTGTGGGTATGAACGTCTTTGGTAATTCCCGCTTTTTTTGAAATCGTTTTGATGACCCACTGCACGCCGCGCTGACTGTATCTGGAATCAAAATCCGCTCTGCCGGAATCTGGCTGGTCAATCTCTTCAATATTTCTATTTTGATTTCCATTGAATAAATATTGAGTCGGATTTTCCACGGAAATAAAGGTTTTCAGTCCCCGAATTAAATG
>NZ_JAQYUS010000022.1 GCF_030686865.1 Kaistella sp. SH40-3 | reverse complement strand
GGCGTTAGAAAGCCAGTACAATTTGAACTACTGGGATTCGGATTCGAATCAACTTATAAGAAAGGGGACAAGGGAAAATACCAATTGGTAGTAGGTAAGAAAGCATGGACACGATTGAAAGAGCGACTAAAATCCCTCACCCGCAAAACCGCTCCGATAAGTTTTGATGAGCGTCTCCAAAAGATTAACAAAGTTCAGCGCGGATGGTTAAACTATTTTCGAGGAACAAGCATCAAAGGAAAACTCCTCAACTTTGACGGATGGCTGAGAAACCGACTACGGTATTGCATTTGGCATGATTGGAAGAAGCCCGAACGGAAGAGGAAAAACCTCATTCGATTAGGAATCGACCAACACCTTGCGTATGCATATAGTCGAACTCGAAAAGGAGAATGGGCAGTCGCACAAAGTCCTATTTTAGGAACAACAATCACTATTTCAAGGCTAAAGAAGCGTGGATACATCGCCATGTTAGAACTTCATCTATCACTTAACCCATCAAGATACGAACCGCCGTATACGAGACCCGTACGTACGGTGGTGTGAGAGGCGCACTCCGTTCGATTATGAGCGGAGCCGTCTACTCGATTGTGTGCTGGGCTTCTTCGTCATTCTACGCTTAATTTATTATCAAGCTGTTTTGTAAACAAAGGCAACCTGTCCAAATTCCTTTACAGAACTTTGACAGGCAGCCATTTTATAATAATTGTGGTGTATTTATTTAGCCGCTAAAACATCCAATTTCTCAATAAATGGTGCAGTAGCCAACAATTCAGGTGCATTTTCCATTAACGCCTTTGCAATCTTACCACCAAGATGTGCTTCTCTGCCCTCTTCATCTGAAAAAGTGTCAAAAATGCCAAATGTAGAAGCGTCAATACGGAACGCATACCATGTAATAGTACCCGTTTCTTCATTAGCAAGTGGCAATGCACTTGTGATAAAGGCTTCAACATCTTTTTCTTTTCCTGCTTTTGCTTCTAGTCGAACTAATAATCCTAATTTTTTCATGTCTTTTTATTTTTAAATTAAACCAATTTTGTTTTAACAAATGTAGCACCTTTAAACTTGTGGTGCTTTTTTATTTAGTTCAAAAACTTATGAAAAAAGGTCAAGTTTTCATCATGTTTTTTGGACTGTAACCAAATTCATTTTTAAAGGCTGTGCTAAAATTTGATAAGCTATCATAACCAAAGTCCATATAGATTTCTGATGGGGTTGCTTCATTATTAAGCAATAATTTTTTGGCTTTGTTGAGCCGTTTTAGTTGAAACCATTTTCCTGGAGACTCTTGATATAATTGTAAAAATTTCCGCTTAAAAGTAGACAGGCTCATGTTGCATAGAAAAGCAACCTCGTCAATATTCAAACTCGTGTACAGATTTTTTTCAATGACCATTTTAAAAGATAATTCTCTTTCATTGATTAATAATGAATGTAGATAAACAAAAAAACTTTGCCCATACTTATCAGCCAGATATAGCATAATTTCTTCAAATTTCAATTCCAGAATCTTTTGTGAGATTGTTTGATTCAAGCCATAAATTTGTTGAATAGAATTAATAAAATGGATAATAAAATTGTCTTTTTTGATAAGGAAATAGGGACTATTGTTCGTTGTTTTATTTAAGTCTTTTGGGTTAAATAAATGCCCATATTTCAATAAAAAATCATTAATGTTTTTTTGAGAAAAGAAAAAGAGTAGGCAACTATAACTATTTGCCCCTACAATTTCTGTTGTTAAAAAATTCCCCGATGCAAGAAGTAAGGATTGTGCAGGATTTATCGAAACGATGTCATTAGAAAAGTGAATGTCCTTTTGTCCATCCAACAAAAAACTGAATACATTTTTGTTTAGGTTAATCTTATTTTTGGAAACATGTTTATATACTTCGTAATTAGCAATTTGCAGGTCTGAAGTGTCCGTGTAGTTATTTTCAAATAAATCTTCTGGAAAATTTGTAATGTCCATAATAGTGTTGTTTTAAAAAACATTTTGGAATTGTAAATATATTACATTTCTATTTCAAAAATTGTTTGCTAAAGTTTGGATGAATAGGTCGTTTAGCCTTGCACACAACGGTTTGGGTATTGCCGAAGGCGGGGATTTTTAGCACAAAAGTTCAATCGAAGAACGAATGTTGAACCTTGCACAAATGTCCAATCGAAGCTGTTCAGCCCCGCTTTTGGCAATACCTTGTGTGTGCCCAGCATGGGCATCTTTCTCTTACGAAAGTAGGAAATTAATCTAGAGGGTGCAAGTCCCTTATGGGCGAGGGTAACGCCTTGAACCATTAGTAAATCGCAAGGGTGGTAACCGTGAGGTTACATCTGAAGGAAGCGAGACTACAAAACTCGGTACTGACGAACAGGAACCGTATAAGAGGCATTTATGCATGGGTAAGCAAGCACATCATTGTAACGCCCTAAGATTACAAAAGTGCATA
>NZ_JAQYUS010000021.1 GCF_030686865.1 Kaistella sp. SH40-3 | reverse complement strand
CCACCTCTTTTTTGTGGTAAAAACGACTGTTTTTCATGTGCTAATTTGTATTCAAATATAATTAATTTTCGGCTCTGTTTATTCCTCTTTTTTTGCGCATCGATTCGCCTTTCAATTCGAGGCGATGAGATTGATGGATCAGCCGGTCTAAAATAGCATCGGCAATGGTTTTTTCACCGATAATATCATACCAACCCTGAACCGGGATTTGCGAAGTTACAATGACAGAACCATTGTTATGACGGTCTTCAATGAGTTCTAAAAGAGTAATTCTGTTTTGACTGTCCAATGCTTGGAGTCCAAAATCATCCAATATAATCACCTCTTGGCGTTGTATTTTGGCAAGTTCCCGAAGATAAGAACCATCTGCTTTTGCCATTTTTAATTTAGCAAATAATTTATTGGTGTTAAAATAGCTGACCTTAAAACCTTCTATACATGCTTGATAACCGAGTGCGGTGCCTAAATAACTTTTGCCAACGCCCGTACTTCCAGTGATTAAAACATTTTCATTCTTTTCTACAAATTCGCATCCAGCTAAGCGCAGCACCAGATTGCGGTCCAAGTTTCGGGACTGCTCGAAGTTGATACTTTCGATATTTGATTTGTAATGGAATCGCGCGTTCTTAATGCTTCTTTCGATGCGCCTGTTATGCCTTTCATCCCATTCTGCATCGATCAGCATCGAGATAAACTCATCGAGCGTGTAATGATCTGTTTTGCCACTTTCAATAGCGGTTTTAAACGCATGATGCATGCCGTAAAGCTTCATTTGCTTCATTTTGGTAACGGTAGGTTCGTTCATGATTTTTAAAATTTAATTTTGTTAATGTCTAATTGCTAGTTGTAATACTGTTTTCCACGGATATTACCATGGATGGGTAGTTGCTGTTCAGACTCTGACTTCTGCTCAAAATCAATTTGGTCTAAATTGTTTTCTAAAATTTTCTGGATGGTTTTAAAGCTGTAAATTTTATAATCAAGGGCTCGTTTACAGGCATTGATCAATCGCTCTCTGCCTACCTTTTTTTCGAAGTTTAATATTCCCATACAACTTTTATAGGCTTGTTCAGGATGATTTCTACTCTCAATAATTTGGATAATATATTCACCAACAACAGGGTCAATTGTAGTTGCCCAATCGATAAACCGCGACGGACTCCAATCGGACACAAACTGATGCGTACTGGCTAAATGTTCAGCATTGGTAGTATATACATAAGGATTATAATTGCGCATATGAATCGCAATTCTGTTGTATTTATGAAAAATTTCTACAGCGGACGAAGTATACAACAGCTTTACTTTTTTCTTCAGATACTGATACGGAACGCTGTAATAGTTTTTGTCTTGGCTCAAAAGAACGTGACCATTCTGCATCACCGTTGCATGCGACTGGTATTTGAGCTCAAAACGCGCTTCGGGAAGTGGACGCAGTTTTTCTTTTTCGTCTTCTAAAAACAGCTCTTTTCGGGAGTAAGGACGTGCGCTGAGTTTGCTATCGTTGTGTGTCTTTAACAGATTCCAGATTTGATGGTTTAATTCTGCTAATGAATAGAATAAAGTTTCTTTTAAATGCGCGTAAATCCTGCGGTACAAAATCTTCACAGCGCCTTCTACCAAAGATTTATCTCTCGGCTTATAAGCTCTGGCCGGTAAAATAGTAGTTCCATAATGATCTGCAAGATCTGCGAAGGTTTCATTAATGGTGGGTTCAAAACGGCTGCTTTTAATGACCGCAGATTTTAAATTATCCGGAACAATTGCCGCAGGAACGCCCTGAAAATAGTGCATCGCATTTTCTACCGAACGTACAAAATCTTCCTTTTGCTGGCTCAATGAGGCTTCTGCGTATGTATATTGGCTCGCTCCCAAGATGGCGACAAAAAACTGAACGTTTTTGATCTCACCAGTCTTTTTATCAATAATAGAGAGGGTTTTTCCAGCGTAATCGATATACATTTTATCACCCGCTTTGTGATTCATGTGCATCACAGGATTCACCCGCTTTGCCCATATTTTGTAATGATGCCGGAATTGGGTGATCTGAAAACCATCGGGATACAAAGCGATATACTGTTCCCAAGTTCGATAAATAGTGACTCCTACCTTTTTTAATTCCCGTTCCATCACCGGAAAATAATTATACAAAGTCTGTAATTTGGGACTCACGGATTCCTCTGTGGTGTGGGAAAACAAAAGTTCCAACTCTGCGTCTGTTTTTTCATTAATGATCTCAAAACTTAATCCAAGGACTTCAAATAATGAAATATATTTCTTTACGGTGTTTCTGGAAAGTGATAAGTAATTACTGATGAACAACTTACTTTTTCCGTTGCTATAAAATTTAATGACTTTTCTAATTTTACTCATGTCGGTTGTTTTATTGGCCATAATCCGTATTTTTTATACGAATTTATGACGCTAACAACATGAAAAAATCAATCGTATTTACCTGAAAAAATCAACCCAAATCCAGGTGGTCAATTTGCTCCGAATCTCGGTGGTCACTTTGCTC
>NZ_JAQYUS010000020.1 GCF_030686865.1 Kaistella sp. SH40-3 | reverse complement strand
ATTTTAGAGATTTTATTTTGTTGAATAAAAACAAAGTTAATAAAACAGCCTCAGGAAAAGCTACCGGAGGTTTAGTTCAATAACTAAGCTTTCGTCTTGTCCGCAGGACACGAGATGAAAGCCCGTTGAACGGAAGCTCCGGTGGCTTTTCAGCAGTATGATGGTCCTCTTATGGGGATGTCGTTTTTAGAATTTAGAGATACAAAGCAGTTTTTTCGGAAGGACTGCTTTTTTTGGGAACTGAGGTGAGGTTTTTTCAGGCACTCACGGGCTTTTCTTTACTTTTAAGATATAAAATCCCTTACCCACAAAGTTTATTTTGCAGACGAGGCATTGAAAATGGCAAGAAAATCCTGAGGTGGGCCACGTTGTCCGAAAAGTGCGATGGTGATTAAATTTCCTTCCTTGCAACACCGACATTTTTTAAGCAAAGTTTTCGGTTTCACTTCTGTAATCTGGATTTTTAAATCTGATTGTAAATCCTGAAGTTTCCCGCGTTTCCAGGAGCTGCTCAAAATTCCGTAATGCCTTATTCTTACAAACCTTCCAGGCAAAATATGAAGACTAAATCTGCGCACAAATTCAGTATTCGATAAAGTCATTTCCTTTTTCTGACCTTCTTTGCGATAATCTTTGTACCCAAAACGAACTTCATGATCCGTAACTTCTTTGATGCGGTGATTGCTGATGGCAACTTTGTGGGTATATCTCCCTAAATATTCGATCACTTGTTTCGGACCACCAAAAGGTCTTTTGCCATAAACGACCCAGTTTTTGGTGAAGAGTTGATCTATTAAATCCTGATCTTTAATTCCGGAAGCTCTTAATGATGCCACGAACTTTGCGCGGAAAACCACACTCATCGCTTTTACACAGAAGAGATATTTATCAGATTTTATCTTCGCCCGCCATTTGCCTTGTTTATTAATTCCGCCACCTGGAACAATGCAGTGCAAATGTGGATGAAGACTCAGGTTTTGTCCCCAAGTGTGCAAAATCGCAATCATTCCCAGTTGGATTCCCTTATTTTTACCAAACTGATTTAAAGTTGCCCAAGCTGCTTCAAATAAAGTTTTGTACAACAATGCCGGTTGAGAGATCGCTAAACCATTGAGTTCTTCGGGAAGCGTAAAAACCACGTGGTAATAACTGCACGGCAATAAATCCTGTTCGCGTTTCTGAATCCATTCTTCTTTTTTATGACCTTGACATTGCGGACAATGCCGATTACGACAGGAGTTGTAACTGATGGAAAGATTGCCGCAACCATCACACGCATCAATATGACCACCCAAGGCAGAAGTTCTACAATACGATAAAGCCCGAAGCGTTTTTTCCTGATGAACCGTAAAATTCTGAGCCGATAAATTGATTTTACGAAGGACATCAGCAACACTTCCGCCTTTACTTCGGGTTTCCATTTTTACTGCATAAAGCGAAAACGGTATCCAAAGGGCTGTGGGGTTTTTGATCTGACAACTGACAGACATGAAGATATTCCATCGTCGATTCAATTCTTTCATGACCCAAAAGTTTCTGAACCATAATGATAGAAACTCCATCTTCCAATAAATGCGTGGCAAAGCTGTGTCGCAAAGTGTGAGTATGAACAACTTTGGTAATTCCTGCTTTTTTGCTCACCGTTTTGATGACCCATTGAACGCCTCTTTGACTGTATCTGGAATCAAAATCCGCTTTGCCGGAATCTGGCTGGTCAATCTCTTCAATATTTCTATTTTGATTTCCATTGAATAAATATTGAGTCGGATTTTCCACGGAAATAAAGGTTTTAAGTCCCCGAATTAAATGTTCGGATAAAGGAACATAACGGTCTTTTTGACCTTTACCCTGAACAACGTGAAGCATTTGTCGGTCAAAATCAAGATGATGAAGTTCGATATTCCGCACTTCCATACATCGAAGTCCGCACCCGTAAATCAGACCGATGAGCAGTTTATGTTTCAGTAATTGCGCCGTTTGAAGCATGCGCCAAACTTCCTGACGGCTTAAAATAGTCGGCAGTTTTTTGACTTTTGGAATGGCAGGAAGATGTAGAAAACTGTAAGGTAAGCCTTCGGCTTTCAGAAGAAATCGCAGTCCATAAACCGTGTGTTTAAAATAAGTCTGGGAAGGTGTTTTTGATCGCTGCTGAAGTTCGAAGAGATAATCTTTGACCTGTTCCGGATCTAGTTCGGTGGGTAAAGTTTTAAAATGCAGCGCCATTGCTGCTACATGCCGCGAATAATTATCAAAGGTTCTGGGACTTTTTCCTTGGATTGAAATATTTCTTTCGAAACGTTGTATCAGTTCCGAAAAACCATTAACTTCGCTTGAAGCGCGATTCAAAATTTTGTTCGTTCTTAAATCCTCCGGAGATTTTTTTTTGTAGCCATTTTAGAGATTTTATTTTATGTTATGATCAAACAAAGTTAATAAAACAGCCTCAGGAAAAGCTACCGGAGGTTTAGTTCAACACGGTATTTCTACAAGCGGGTTTGAAGTTTTCATCGAAGATTTTAGCGATTAATTAAGTTTTCAGCAAGTAGAAAGTTTTCGTATTTTTATCCCGCCTGCAGAAATA
>NZ_JAQYUS010000019.1 GCF_030686865.1 Kaistella sp. SH40-3 | reverse complement strand
AGTATTTCTACAAGCGGGTATGAAGTTTTCATCGAAGATTTTAGCGATTAATTAAGTTTTTAGCAATTAGAAAGTTTTCGTATTTTTAGCCCGCCTGCAGAAATACCCAACCGTTATAGGCAATTTCTAAACCCATGATTTCAAAAGAACTAAACGATTATCTACACGGAATTATAACTGTGGACTTATTCAAAAATGGAATTCGTTCAGAAGTTGTAAATTATAAAAACTTGCTTGAAAAAAAAGGCTCGACAATTAACTTGTATTATGATGACGTGGAAACTATTTATTTGAAAAATAACGACGTCGTAAAATTGCTAGAAGAAACTCTTGGTGGCAAACTTACAAACATTGAATTGACATATATCTGTGAATGTTTAACATTAGCGCAAAATATAGAATTTGAAAACGAACAAGTTCATGAATCTATTTTTGAAATTGCAGATCCAGAAATTAATGGCGGATTTAAAACCGAAACAGAACTGAAAATTATGCTTGCAAATTTAAACGAGCAAAGAAACTGCCTATAATAACTAAGCTTTCGTTTTGTCTGAAAGACAAGAAATGAAAGCCTGTTGAACGGAACCTCCGGTGGCTTTTCATCCCCACTTGGTAACCTTATGGAGTTATCGTTTCTAGAATTTAGGATATTAGAGCAGTTTTTTAGAAGGACTGCTTTTTTTGGGAACTGAGGTGAGTTTTTTTGAATAACTCACAGACTTTTCTTTACTTTTAAGATATGAAATCCCTTACCCACAAAGTTTATTTTGCAGACGAGGCATTAAAAACGGCAAGAAAATCATGAGGCGGGCCACGCTGTCCGAAAAGCGCGATGGTGATTAAATTTCCTTCCTTGCAACACCGACATTTTTTAAGCAAAGTTTTCGGTTTCACTTCTGTAATCTGGATTTTTAAGTCTAATTGTAAATCCTGAAGTTTTCCACGTTTCCAAGAGCTGCTCAAAATCCCGTAATGCCTTATTCTCACAAACCTTCTAGGCAAAACATGAAGACTAAATCTGCGCACAAATTCAGTATTCGATAAAGTCATTTCCTTTTTTTGACCTTCCTTGCGATAATCTTTGTACCCAAAACGAACTTCATGATCCGTAACCTCTTTGATGCGATGATTGCTGATGGCAACTTTATGGGTGTATCTTCCCAAATATTCAATAACAGATTTTGGTCCACCAAAAGGTCTTTTGCCATAAACGACCCAGTTTTTGGTAAAGAGTTGATCTATTAAATTCTGGTCTTTAATTCCGGAAGCCCTTAATGAAGCCACAAACTTTGCCCGAAAAACCACACTCATCGCTTTTACACAGAAGAGATATTTATCAGATTTTATCTTCGAACGCCATTTGCCTTGTTTATTAATGCCGCCGCCCGGAACAATGCAGTGCAAATGTGGATGAATACTTAAATTCTGTCCCCAAGTATGCAAAATCGCAATCATTCCCAGTTGGATTCCCTTATTTTTACCAAACTGATTTAATGTTGCCCAAGCCGCTTCAAATAAGGTTTTGTACAACAATGCCGGTTGAGAGATCGCCAAACCATTGAGTTCTTCGGGAAGCGTAAATACCACGTGGTAATAACTGCACGGCAATAATTCCTGCTCCCGTTTTTGAATCCATTCTTCCCTTTTATGACCTTGACATTGCGGACAATGGCGATTACGACACGAGTTGTAACTGATAGAAAGATTTCCACAACTATCACACGCATCGATATGACCACCCAATGCAGCAGTCCGGCAATACGATAAAGCGCGAAGCGTTTTTTCCTGATGAACCGTAAAATTCTGAGCCGATAAATTGATTTTACGAATGACTTCTGCTACACTTCCGCCTTTACTTCGGATTTCCATTTTTGCTGTACAAAGTAAAAATGGTATCCAAAGGGCTGTGCGGTTTTTGATCCGACAACTGACAGACATGAAGATATTCCATGGTCGATTCAATTCTTTCATGACCCAGAAGTTTCTGAACCATTATGATTGAAACTCCATCTTCCAATAAATGCGTAGCAAAGCTGTGGCGCAAAGTGTGAGTGTGAACCACTTTGGTGATTCCCGCTTTTTTGCTCACCGTTTTTATCACCCATTGAACACCTCTTTGACTGTATCTGGAATCAAAATCTTTGGTGTGAGTTGTGGAAGTACCTATGCTGAGCGTAGTCGAAGCATCAATCTCTTCAATATTTCTATTTTGATTTCCATTGAATAAATATCGATCTGGATTTTCTACCGAAATAAAGGTTTTCAGTCCCCGAATTAAATGCTCGGATAAAGGAACATAACGGTCTTTTTGACCTTTACCCTGAACAATGTGTAGCATTTGTCGGTCAAAATCAAGATGATGAAGTTCGATATTTCGGACTTCCATACATCGAAGCCCGCACCCGTAAATCAAACCAATGAGCAGTTTGTGTTTCAGCAATTGAGCAGTTTGCAGCATCCGCCAAACTTCCTGACGGCTTAAAATAGTGGGCAATTTTTTGACTTTTGGAATGGCTGGAAGATGCAGAAAACTATAGGGTAAACCTTCGGCTTTCAGTAGAAACCGCAGTCCATAAACCGTATGTTTAAAATAAGTTTGGGAAGGTGTTTTGCTGCGTTGTTGAAGTTCGAAGAGATAATCTTTGATGTCTTCCGGATCCAATTCCGTAGGGATTTTACCGAAATGAAGCGCTACGGCGGCAACATGCCTGGAATAATTATCAAAGGTTCTGGAACTTTTTCCCTGGATTGAAATATTTCTTTCGAAACGTTGTATCAATTCCGAAAAACCAGTAACTTCGCTCGAAGCGCGATTCAAAATTTTGTTCGTTCTTAAATCCTCCGGAGATTTTTTTTTGTAGCC
>NZ_JAQYUS010000018.1 GCF_030686865.1 Kaistella sp. SH40-3 | reverse complement strand
CTCCGTTTATTTCTTTCAAAAATAGCATAATTATTTCAATAATACGAGAGTAAATTCGTATATTTAATAATGCAACATATCACTGGAATAGCCCGCAATCAAATGGTTTTTACGAGTTTAGAAGATTCGATTTCTGAAGATAATTCGGTTCGGTTTGTAGATGCCTTTGTTGAGAATGTCGATTTAAAAGCATTAGGTTTTGAACTGCAAACGCTAAAAACGGAAGGACGACCGAGTTTCAATACGGAAACATTTCTCAAAATCTATTTATATGGATATCTGAATGGACTTCGAAGTTCCCGGAAACTCGAAAAAGAATGTGCTCGTAATATTGAATTACAATGGCTTTTATTTGGATTGGCACCCAATTATCACAGCATTTCTGATTTTAGAAAAAACAATCCGTCGGGTTTAAAAAAGCTGTTCAAAGTATTCGTTTCTTTTTTGAAAGATGCAGATCTAATTGCCGGAGAAACCATCGCCATTGACGGTACTAAAAGTAGAGCACACAACAGCAAAAAAGCCAATTTCAATCAAAAGAAAATCGATAAACACCTGGCTTATATTGAAGAGAAAACACAGCAATACTTGGATGAATTGGCTCAGAATGATGAGAAAGAAAATAGTGTGACAATCACTAAAATTCAGGAAAAGATAGAAAGATTAAAGAAAAATAAACTTCGCTACGAAGTCTTAGAAGAAAAACTAAAAGCGAGTGGCGAACCTCAAATCAGTACAACCGATGAAGATTCACGAGCACTGTTGGTTCAGGGACAAGTGGTAGAAGTAAGTTATAATATTCAAGCCGCTGTTGATGCTCAATACAATTTGGTTGTGGCTACACACACCATTAATCGTAATGATCGTAATGCTTTGAGCGCAATTGCAATTGAAGCTAAGGACAATTTGGGAGTTGAAACCTTCACTGCTTTAGTTGACAAGGGGTATCACAATGGTCGGGAAATCACCCAATGCAAAGAGCAAAACATTATCACCATTGTTGCGCATCCAGATCAGGGAAAAAGCAACGAAAATGGCACTCAACCAGATTATTTTGTTTCAAAATTCATTTACAATACAGACGATGACACTTACACTTGTCCGGCAAACCAAGTTTTAAAAACGACAGGACGATGGCACAAGAAAACCCGCGATAGAGACAGCTACGACTTCAAAAAATACCGAACTCCAGCTTGTAAAGAATGCCCTGTAAAATCACTTTGTACGAGCAGAACAGGAGGCCGAGAGATTGACAGAAGTCAGTATGCCGATGCTGTTGCAGAAAACAATCAGCGCTACCAAGCCAATGCACAATTGTACCGAAAGCGGCAGGAGATCAACGAGCATATTTTCGGAACAGTCAAACGGCAGTGGGGTTACAATCACACGAATTTAACGGGATTAGAAAAAGTAAATGGTGAACACAGTTTAATTATGCTGGTGTACAATATCAAACGTGCGATAAATATTCTGGGAGTTCCGGAATTAATTGCCAAATTGAAGAACTGGAAGTCACCTTACAAAGCGAAAGCTTGTTTTGTTTTTAAAGTGATTTGTTTTGCGCCTATTTTAGCTCCTTTAGAAAATAGATTATCAATTGCTGCCTAAAAAACAGCCCGTCTTAAAACGTATTTATTGAAGCGTGGAAGGTTGGTTTTCTTAAGAAATTATTGGAAAACTGAGTTTTTTCACAGCCTGACGTTCCCGCGCTTTGCGAGGTTGCGAGCTTCGTAACCGAGTATTTTCGGTTACTACTAAATTTCTTGCGAAAGATAAACGTGAATTTACCACAAAATTCGCAATCTCGCAAAACGTGTGTTAGCGGCTGCCTTTTTTTCTCCCATTTTAGTTAGTTAGTTTTAGTTTCATCATAATGTCTGTTTGCTCATCGTCACCAAGTTTAAAAATGTGCTTATCAAATTCTACAAAACCATTTTTTTTGTAAAAGTTAATTGCTCTTGGATTTTCTTCCCAAACGCCTAACCAAATAAAATCAGAGTTTTTCTTTTTTGCTATTTCTATTGCTTTATCATAAAGAATTTGTCCAACTTTTTTCCCGTGAAATTCTTTAAGCACATAAATTCTTTCAATTTCGAGCGCTTTGTCGTCTTTTAGTTCGGTTTGCGATTGCCCGAAATTGAGTTTTAGATAACCGATAACTTCCTTGTCAAGTTTGGCGAAATAAAATTCAGAGGTTTCGTTATTTAGTTCTGTAGTTATTTTATCAATGGAAAAACCGTTTTCTAAATAACTTTTCATATTTTCTTCAGTATTACTCTCGAAAAATGTTTCATAAAAAGTCTGTCTGCCAATTTCTTGCAATTGCAGAATTTCTTCTTCTCCTATTTTTGTTATTTCAATTTTGTTCATCATTACAGTTTCCATTCATAGTTAAGCCACTCATTATTTTCTGTTGCACCCAAACGTTCATAGAAATTTTGTCCTGCTTTGTTCCAAGGTGCAACTGTCCATTTTATTTGATTGCAATTATTTTTTTTAGCTTCAATTTTTAAAGTGTTCATCAGTTGTTCTCCAATTTTTTGACCACGATAATTTTCATCCACATATAGTTCTTTCATATAAATAGCTGGTCTGTTTTGAGCCGTGTATGGAAGAAAATAATACACCAGCATTCCCGCAATTTTGTCGTTGTCGTCCGCTACAATGCAATGAAAGTCTGGTGGATTTTTGCGAAAACCACTTTCCTTAACAATTTCTGGCGTAATAGCAAAACTGTCAATATATTTTTCAAAAAGAGCTAATTGTTCCATTAAAGTCCAAATTTTTTCGCTGTCTTTTTCGTCTGCTTTTCTTATTATAATGTCCATTGTTTTTTGTCTTGATGGTTGTTCAGATATTGTTGTTGCTAACGTTTTGCATATTCTGGCATTGATGTAATTTGCTTACAAACAATCATAAATATATTCAATATTTAAAAGCAAATTGTTATTTTGTATTGAGTTGATTTTGAAATTCATTTAAATATTTTGCTATGTGGAAACCATCAACTAATCCGTGATGCGCTTCTATAGAAATGGGTAACATTCTTTTTCCTTCTCGGATAATAAACCTTCCAAAAGTTATTTTAGGAACAGATTCTTTTTGATCAAAGTTAGTAGGATGTAATAATCCGCTAAATGAATTCCATGGAATAGTTGAATGACGAATTAAATCTTTTTTAATATCATCGTTATTAAGTCTTAATCCAGAGCAGTTTTTGACCTCTAAAATTTCATTATTCAATTCGGTATTAAAAGTTTCGAAATCAGAAGAAAAATTCACAAAACCAAAGCCGAAAGTTTCGTCTTCTCTACCAATAGTTATTCCAGCATGAATTTTTTCGAATTCTATGATTTCATTATCTATGATTCTATATTTTAGTTCATCTACAGAATTCACTGCAATCATGGATTTATGAAGATAATTTGCAAAGAATGATTTACCGTTTTCTTTAGAATTTTTATAACATTCATCACAATCAACTTCTGTAACTATTCCGAAAACAGGGCTAGCCATTTTAGAAAAAAAATCAAAGTGTTCTTTTCTTTTCCAGTTAGTTAAGTCAATTTTTTTCATTAATGTTTTGTTGTATTAAGTTATTGAATTCGGTTTTAGGTTGCCGCTAACGGTGGTGGTATGAGAAGCTGCCGACTGCGGGCGAATTCTTTATCAAGCTACACGAGTGTTGATGCGGGTGATGAACTTGCAAATTGCGCAACTCTCGGCAGTTTTTTATACCACATGTGTGTGCCCAGCATGGGCATCTTTCTCTTACGAAAGTAAGAAATTAATCTAGAGGGTGCAAGTCCCTTATGGGCGAGGGTAACGCCTTGAACCATTAGTAAATCGCAAGGGTGGTAACCGTGAGGTTACATCTGAAGGAAGCGAGACTACAAAACTCGGTACTGACGAACAGGAACCGTATAAGAGGCATTTATGCATGGGTAAGCAAGCACATCATTGTAACGCCCTAAGATTACAAAAGTGCATA
>NZ_JAQYUS010000017.1 GCF_030686865.1 Kaistella sp. SH40-3 | reverse complement strand
TATACACTTATTTGTGCTTCTGACATGAAATTTGAATATGAAACAAATTGCCATGCTAATCATTCTTCTCATTCTTCTCATTATTCTGGACTACGTTAAGATTTAAAAAATGAAATTTGGTTTTAGAATACCCAGTTTAAACAAAAGAATTAGTGCTCGAACATCTCCAGCAAGATTTTTAAGGCATAATTTAGGAATGAAAGTTCCGAAAGGTTATGGAATCTTTACCAACCCTAAAAAAGCCATTTATAACAAAGTTTATAATAAAACTAGTCGTGGGTGTATAGTTGGACTAATACCATTTTTTATCTCAATATTTCTCTGTTCATTAATAATCTATTTTACTATTTAATTTTGTATTAAATATATTTCATAATCATTAATTGCCCTTAGTTTTTTTAATTTATAAGTTTCTTTGATTTCATTATATTCAGTGGAGTTGAGAAGTAAATAAATATGATTAAAACTTTTAATGTTAATTTTTTCCAATGATCTTAAATCAGCTATCATTGTCTTTTGATTTGCAATGTTTTTAATTACAATAGGAAAATTAGTTACAATTATGTCTCCTGTCTGATAATATTTTATAATCTCCTCCGCAGGTTTTGTTCGCGAATTATATTCATCATTAGAAAAATTTCTCCGAGTTTCAAAGGTCTTAAAACTTATAAAAATCACCGTTATAGATATATAGATTATTGATAATTTATTATTATACTTTTTAAATAAATATGATAAATTAAAACTAATAAATGCAGCAATAATTGGAAAGAAGGTTGAACTATATCTCAAAGTTTCGAAAGGTGAAACTTCTCCTGTCAGCAGATAATGGTAATGTCTATAATGCATGAATGTCAAAAGATAGTAACTGACAAAAAAGATAATTAAATAGAGATTTATCATACCTTTTTTTCTAAAAAAAATGAATGTAAATACAGATGTTATAAAAAGATAGCCTGTGATTCCCCACAATTCTAATGATGTAAATGCACCTAAAAAAGCTTTTGAATTGTCGAGCAAATATTTTAATGAAAAAGTCTGATTTTGAATATCATTTGCATACTCCATTTCAGTATCAAAAACTCCTACAATGTATAGTAAAAAAGGTGTGTAAATTAATATAGCAGTAATTTTGATTAATGTTTTTAGTTTAGTTCTGTCATTAGAAATAAGTTGTAATAAAATGAAAATAAAAAATAATACGAAATTCTCTCTATTAGATATCGCTGCAATCGTTGCACATAGAATAAATAAATATAAGTATGATTGTTTTTTCCTAATAATTAAATTATAACTACAAAATAAAGATGCTAAAACAAAAAAAGAAGAAAATATTTCTGAATTTCCACTGGTGCTAAATAAAGCGTAAAAAGGAGTTAGAGCAATGCATAAAGTGAATATAATTCTAGTTATTTTGTCCTTTACAAAAAGATAAAATATAATTAAGATGCAGATAGAAATAAGAAAGTTTACTATAAAAACATTTTGATAAACAGTTCCAAAAACTTTGTTGAATGCAAAAATTACGTAAGAGAAAGTTTTATAATGTGCTCCATAAGACATATATGAAATACAATCTTTGTACGAGCCAATATCACAGGAAATACATTGTAGTATGTTGCTTTTATTAAATATGTGATTTTCGATATTTAATGCATTATCATAGTAGATGTAAGAATCTTCATATTCTAAACCCCAAAAATTATAAAATAAAAATATAATTCTTGAAAAGAAGAATAAGACTAGTGCTAAAGGTAAAATGTAGCTAGCTATATTTTGTAGTAATGTATTTTTTTTTAAATTATTTAATTCCAATTTAAGGTATTTATAACATTAAAATTTATTTTTTTTGATGTATCCATTTGTAAGATTACTAATTCTCATTCCTAATTTTCAATAAGTATTGATGAGGAAAAATAATATAATATTTAGGGGGCTTACAAAAAGGCATTGAAAAAGAACTCGTTGGTGATTGACCTTACCATTGGTTTTTGAGTTAAGTAAGGGCCAACAGAGATTTGGCGTGTTTGTTATTGCATATAAGTAGATGTATCTCCAGCTCCACTTATAGTAACAGATGCTGCGGAATCAATTACAGCTGCTGCAGAATCCATTTCATAAACATAATTAGTAAATGATTCGTCATTATTTGAGCAAATATGTTCAAAAATTAATTCACCAATAGATTCTGGAACTACAGGATTATCATAGGATCCTTAATTTGATGAACTTATTACTTTTCCACTTCTGTCATATTCTATCATATTTGGAACATCAAAATTTCTTCCATAGCAATCACATTTCCACAACTGTAATTTCTTCTTACCACCAGTAATAATGTACTTTCCAGCTTTGTTCTTTACTTTTTTTGTGGGATATTGCCATTTAATCCATGCACTACTTGATGATTCTCTACTTGAGTAGATTGTATATTCTGAATCCCTGTAGATTTCAATAAAATCTGCTTTACTTTTTGTAGTACTGAATCCAGTGAGAAAAAGTAATATTATTGTTAATGTAATAGAGAGTAAAATGTAATTTTTTTTCATTTTTAAATATTTTTTCTCAATTCTTGCGCAGTAAAATCTCGCGCATCGGTAAGATGTTTTAGTAAGATCAATTTATTCCTTGATATATGGTTGATTCTCTAAGTCAATAATTTCTTTAAATATTCCAATCCATTTGAGGGTTTTGAACAATCAAATTCTTCATTAAGCCAAAACTTTTTATAAACCACTCATTAATATTTTTATCTGCATTTTCATCGTTTAAAAACATTCCCAGATCTTCTCTAACATTAATTGAACTTCCATGATCAAAAATTTCATGATTATAAACTTTTGGATCACAAATGATATCATTAAAGCTTTTAAATTGCTCATGATCTGAACTAACATAAATATGTACATTCAATTGCAATTTAACTAATTGAATTGAGTATAAAATTTCAGAACCTTTACCACTTTTTGACTTTAATATTCCAAAATTATGTTTGCAAATTCTATTATGCCCCCTGATTTGCCCCCAAGAGAAATTAGAATTACCTCTTATTAGTCCAAAAAAATTCTTGAAATTTTGTGCAGAGTTTTCTAGATGAAATTCACTAATTTCAATAGTTTTCATCAAATGTTCCATTGCTATTAAATTTACACTTTTAAGAGTGTTGTCTTGTGCCATATTATAGAATTTTAAGAATTTTAGATGATCATTTACTAAAGGATTTGTAGTGCTAAATACTTTTAAGAATTTTGCTACTTCATACCATCTAAATTGTCTGTAATTAAACTCATTGTATTCTCCATTCAGATTTTTGACATCTGAATATTTAGTTAGGTAAAATAAGAACTTAGTTTTATCATGATAGTAGGTATCTAAAACTTGTGAATATCGAGACAACTGTTCCCAACCTTCACTAGATTCTACTTTGCATTCAATTAGACAAGCATTCTCTTTTCCAATGAAAACCAAATCTATTATACAGTTTTGTGTGTCTGGTAGATTTTTATTTAACTGTGTAATTACTTTATAATTATCAGCAGGTAAGGAGAAAAAGTTAGTGACAAAATCTTCTTTGATGTCAGGGTATAAATTTAAGATATTAGCAAAGCACTCCGTGTTGAAATCCTCTAAAGGAACTCTACCACTATCTTTCTGCTTATTATATAATTTTATTAAATCTAAGAACATTATTTACGAATTTTTTCTAAATCTAATTCAACAAAATCGTTTTCACCAAACAATTTTAAAACTAATTTCTCTAACAGTGCATTAAATTCATTATCCTCCCTTTCTTGTTCTGCTGGAGAACGTGCAATTAAATTTCTAGTAACTGGATCCTCTTCAAAATAAAAACTGATAGCAGCTTGACCTCTAAAATAATCATCAGTTAATAAACTTTCCATAATTACACATCTAGAGTCAAAATCTAGCTTGAAATTCTTGTTTTGTATATTTTTTTTTCATAAATTAAATCCGGTTTAATATTTTTTCAACTATTCTCAACAATCCCAATCTCCTCCTCACTTAAGCCATATAATTGATAAACCATCTGATCTATTTGTTTATTTGT
>NZ_JAQYUS010000016.1 GCF_030686865.1 Kaistella sp. SH40-3 | reverse complement strand
TAAATCTACGGGTAATTAGTACTACTCGGCTATGACATTGCTGCCTTTACACCTATAGCCTATCAACGTTGTCATCTCCAACGACCCTTAAAAGATGTCTCATCTTGAGGCAGGTTTCGCACTTATATGCTTTCAGTGCTTATCCTTTCCAAACGTAGCTACTCAGCGGTGCTCCTGGCGGAACAACTGATACACCAGAGGTTTGTTCAAATCGGTCCTCTCGTACTAGATTCAAGCCCTCTCAAACATCTAACGCCCGCAATAGATAGAGACCGAACTGTCTCACGACGTTCTGAACCCAGCTCGCGTGCCACTTTAATGGGCGAACAGCCCAACCCTTGGGACCTTCTCCAGCCCCAGGATGTGACGAGCCGACATCGAGGTGCCGAACCTCCCCGTCGATATGAGCTCTTGGGGGAGACTAGCCTGTTATCCCCGGAGTACCTTTTATCCTATGAGCGATGGCCCTTCCATACGGAACCACCGGATCACTATGTCCTGCTTTCGCACCTGATCGACTTGTAGGTCTCACAGTCAAGCACCCTTATGCCATTACACTCTACGCACGGTTACCAAGCGTGCTGAGGGTACCTTTGAAAGCCTCCGTTACTCTTTTGGAGGCGACCACCCCAGTCAAACTACCCACCACGCAGTGTCCTTCCGTTAGGAAGTTAGGCTCCAAATAAACAAAGGGTGGTATTTCAACGTTGGCTCCACTGACACTAGCGTGCCCGCTTCAAAGCCTCCCACCTATCCTACACATTGTTTATTCAAAGTCAATACGAAGTTATAGTAAAGGTTCACAGGGTCTTTTCGTCCCATTGCGGGTACTCGGCATCTTCACCGAGACTACAATTTCACAGAGCTCATGGTTGAGACAGTGCCCAGATCGTTACACCATTCGTGCAGGTCGGAACTTACCCGACAAGGAATTTCGCTACCTTAGGACCGTTATAGTTACGGCCGCCGTTTACTGGGGCTTCAGTTAATTGCTTCGCTTACGCTAACAACCTTCCTTAACCTTCCAGCACCGGGCAGGTGTCAGACCCTATACAGCATCTTTCGATTTAGCAGAGTCCTGTGTTTTTGATAAACAGTCGCCTGGGCCTCTTTACTGAGGCCAGCATTGCTGCTGGCGTCCCTTCTTCCGAAGTTACGAGACTATTTTGCCTAGTTCCTTAACCATGATTCACTCTAGCACCTTAGGATTCTCTCCTCGACTACCTGTGTCGGTTTTGGTACGAGTTGCTTCACTTCGGCTTTTCTTGGAAGCACTTTCCCTACAACAACTTCGCCCGAAGGCTAGGTCTTGACTATTCCGTCAGTCTCCAGTAAGTACGGCACTCCGTCCCCTTTTTAGTGTGAGCAAGTATGGGAATATTAACCCATTATCCATCCACTTCCCCTTTCGGGTTCGCGTTAGGTCCCGACTAACCCTCAGCTGATTAGCATGGCTGAGGAAACCTTAGTCTTTCGGTGAGGGGGTTTCTCGCCCCCTTTATCGTTACTTATGCCTACATTTTCTTTTCTGTACGCTCCACAATACCTCACGATACTGCTTCTGTGCAAACAGAATGCTCCCCTACCAGATATAATTCAAAAATTATAAATCCATAGCTTCGGTACTATACTTATGCCCGATTATTATCCATGCCGAACCGCTCGACTAGTGAGCTGTTACGCACTCTTTAAATGAATGGCTGCTTCCAAGCCAACATCCTAGCTGTCAATGCAGTTCAACCGCGTTATTTCAACTTAGTATAGATTTGGGGACCTTAGCTGTTGGTCCGGGTTCTTTCCCTCTCGGACATGGACCTTAGCACCCATGCCCTCACTGCTGCGAAACATTTATTAGCATTCGGAGTTTGTCAGGAATTGGTAGGATTTGACTCCCCCGCATCCAATCAGTAGCTCTACCTCTAATAAACTTGTCGCAACGCTGCACCTAAATGCATTTCGGGGAGTACGAGCTATCTCCCAGTTTGATTGGCCTTTCACCCCTACCCACAAGTCATCCGAAGACTTTTCAACGTCAACCGGTTCGGTCCTCCACTTTGTGTTACCAAAGCTTCAACCTGCCCATGGGTAGATCACAAGGTTTCGCGTCTAATCCTACTAACTAAGCGCCCTATTCAGACTCGCTTTCGCTCCGCCTCCGTACCTGAAGTACTTAAGCTCGCTAGTAAAATTAACTCGTAGGCTCATTATGCAAAAGGCACGCCGTCACCCAACTTGTGGGCTCCGACCGCTTGTAGGCGTACGGTTTCAGGTTCTCTTTCACCCTTCTATTCGAAGTGCTTTTCACCTTTCCTTCACAGTACTTGTTCACTATCGGTCTTTCAGGAGTATTTAGCCTTGGAGGATGGTCCCCCCATATTCAGACAGGATTTCACGTGTCCCGCCCTACTCATTTATCATCTATGTATGCCTTTAAAATACGGGGCTATCACCCTCTATGGCTGTTCTTTCCAGAACATTCTTCTAAACATATAAAGACTTTTGGGCTAATCCGCGTTCGCTCGCCACTACTTACGGAATCTCTTCGATTTCTTTTCCTCCGGGTACTTAGATGTTTCAGTTCTCCGGGTTTGCTCTCCTTGCGGAGTGACTGGTCTTCAACCAGCCGGGTTGCCCCATTCGGACATCTGCGGATCAATTCGTGTGTGCCGATCCCCGCAGCTTTTCGCAGCTTACCACGTCCTTCTTCGCCTCTGAAAGCCTAGGCATCCGCCATACGCCCTTAACGATTTCTTTCCTAATATATAATTAGTTCAGTTTTTGTCTAACAATAAATTGTTAAACTAGTTTTATTTAAACTCGGCACTCGAAAGTGCTCGGTTTTCTCTTTGTGATTTCTTTATCGTTAATGTCAATGATCTTGTATCTTACTAATTGTCTAATAAACAGAAATTGTTTTTGGCTCTTTCCGTCACTTTTAAATTAAACGCTTAATACGTGAATAATATAGGTCTCGATCCTATCCAAACTTCCTAATATCTTAGTCGGTTCTGCCTCCTATCGGCATAATTCTTAAATCGTAATGTTAATATCTTCTATTCTTGCTCCTCTTGTGAAGCGTTTTGTTACATTGCTGTAACTTGTTCTCGTTATATTGCTATAACTTGTGGAGAATAAGGGAGTCGAACCCTTGACCTCCTGCGTGCAAGGCAGGCGCTCTAGCCAACTGAGCTAATTCCCCGCTAGTGTTAGATTTTAGATGTTCAATTTTAGATTTTAGATGAAATCCTTTCGAATTGTATCTATTGTCTAACATCTATCTTCTATTTATTAGTAGTCTCGGGCAGGCTCGAACTGCCGACCTCTACATTATCAGTGTAGCGCTCTAACCAGCTGAGCTACGAGACTTCATGTGATTCTAAATTCTAAATTTTAAATTTTAAATTATTATTTAAATCTAAAATCTATCCTCTATAATCTAAAACCTCTCTCTTTTCCCTGATTACTAATCCTAGTGGGTATGTTTTTTATAAATAGCAACCAAATAAAGAAAAACTAAACTTAACTCTGAGCAAGTGCTCTGATACTTGCGTATCGTGTTGTTTGTTTATACTCTCCTAACGAAGAGTCTCAAAAATGAGATGTTCCAGCCGCACCTTCCGGTACGGCTACCTTGTTACGACTTAGCCCTAGTTACTTGTTTTACCCTAGGCAGCTCCTGTTACGGTCACCGACTTCAGGTACCCCAAACTTCCATGGCTTGACGGGCGGTGTGTACAAGGCCCGGGAACGTATTCACCGCGCCATGGCTGATGCGCGATTACTAGCGATTCCAGCTTCATAGAGTCGAGTTGCAGACTCCAATCCGAACTGAGACCGGCTTTCGAGATTTGCATCACATCGCTGTGTAGCTGCCCTCTGTACCGGCCATTGTATTACGTGTGTGGCCCAAGACGTAAGGGCCGTGATGATTTGACGTCATCCCCACCTTCCTCTCTACTTGCGTAGGCAGTCTCACTAGAGTCCTCAACTGAATGTTAGCAACTAGTGACAGGGGTTGCGCTCGTTGCAGGACTTAACCTAACACCTCACGGCACGAGCTGACGACAACCATGCAGCACCTTGAAAATTGCCCGAAGGAGAGTCTATTTCTAAACCTGTCAATTCCCATTTAAGTCTTGGTAAGGTTCCTCGCGTATCATCGAATTAAACCACATAATCCACCGCTTGTGCGGGCCCCCGTCAATTCCTTTGAGTTTCATTCTTGCGAACGTACTCCCCAGGTGGCTAACTTATCACTTTCGCTTGGTCTCTGAAGCTTGCGCCCCAAAAACGAGTTAGCATCGTTTACGGCGTGGACTACCAGGGTATCTAATCCTGTTCGCTCCCCACGCTTTCGTCCCTCAGCGTCAGTTAAATCATGGTAACCTGCCTTCGCAATTGGTGTTCTAAGTAATATCTATGCATTTCACCGCTACACTACTTATTCCAGCTACCTCTAATTTACTCAAGACCGACAGTATCAACGGCAGTTTCATAGTTAAGCTATGAGATTTCACCACTGACTTATCGGCCCGCCTGCGGACCCTTTAAACCCAATAAATCCGGATAACGCTTGCACCCTCCGTATTACCGCGGCTGCTGGCACGGAGTTAGCCGGTGCTTATTCGTATAGTACCTTCAGCATTCTACACGTAGAATGGTTTATCCCTATACAAAAGAAGTTTACAATCCATAGGACCGTCATCCTTCACGCGGGATGGCTGGATCAGGCTTTCACCCATTGTCCAATATTCCTCACTGCTGCCTCCCGTAGGAGTCTGGTCCGTGTCTCAGTACCAGTGTGGGGGATCTCCCTCTCAGGACCCCTAAAGATCACAGACTTGGTGAGCCGTTACCTCACCAACTATCTAATCTTGCGCGTGCCCATCTCTATCCACCGGAGTTTTCAATATAATCAGATGCCTGTTCATATATTATGGAGTATTAATCTTCCTTTCGAAAGGCTATTCCCCTGATAAAGGTAGGTTGCACACGTGTTACGCACCCGTACGCCGCTCTCTCTATTCCGAAGAATAAATACCGCTCGGCTTGCATGTGTTAGGCCTCCCGCTAGCGTTCATCCTGAGCCAGGATCAAACTCTCCATTGTATGTTTGTCTGACTCACTCAAAGTTATTAACGTTTAGTTTTTCCTTACTTTTTTGGTTGTTATTTGTATGTCAATGATCGATTCTTCTTTTCGCGTATATCCGGAAACTCTTTCTGTCGTTCGTCCCGAATTGCGAGTGCAAAAGTATAAAGTTTTTTCTAATTGACCAAATGTTTTTTATAGAATTTTAAAAGTATTTTTAATTACCAGTAATCTCCTTATCATATCATTCAATCGCTCCTACTTCGCTCCCCATCTCTCTCGATTTGGGATTGCAAAGATAAGAAGTTTTTCTTAATCTGCAAGTTTTTATTTAAAGAATGTTAAAAGAAGTTTTATACCCTCCTTAACAACTTAACTTAAACTCAACTGTTCTACTTCGCTACTCCTTTTTAGAGTGGTGCAAA
>NZ_JAQYUS010000015.1 GCF_030686865.1 Kaistella sp. SH40-3 | reverse complement strand
AATTTGTAATTTCATTATTCAGTTTTATTAGCTTAAATTTATCCAACAAAAAGGCAAGTCTTTTTCTTTGAAGTGCGTTTTGACTATTCTCAAACCCTTTTTGCAAATATGGAATTGTATCTTCTCCTAGCTCATTAATTTTTTTATTGACATTCTCAAATATGAACTCGTCTTCGTCATCCAATAACGCGATTAAGGCTTTAATTTCTTCTACATTACTAATGTTTTCCATTGCTACTGTTTTTAAATAAGTAATTTTAGTTTTTCACTTCTTTTAGCTACAGCAATAATATAACTGCATTCTGCTATCGCTTTAATTTGGTTAAAATGTAAATATTCAAATGTTTTTTCTACCAATTCTCTTCCTATTCCTTTTCCTCTTAGCCGGTTCGGGACTTCTGAATGGACAAGATGATAGCAGTTGTTTTTTACTATATATTCAATTTTAGCAAAATCATCGCCAACTCTCATTACAAACATGTTTAAATCTGGATAATGTTGAATTCCTGAAGTTTCCATTATTTTTTAATCCTTTCTTTAAATATTTTTTCAAATTTTTCTATTTTGGGTTGAATCACCATTTGACAATAGGGTTCTGATATATTGCTCGCATAGTAGTCCTGGTGAGAATTCTCCGCTTTATAAAACTTTATTAGAGGTTTTACTTCCGTTACTATAGGGTTATTATACACTTTTGCTTTGTTAAGAGCAACAATAATTTCTGTTGCAATCTTTTTTTGTTCATTATCTTTATACAATATAATAGATCTATATTGTGTTCCTGAGTCTGCTCCTTGACTATTTAATGTAGTTGGATCATGAACTGTAAAAAACACTTTTAAAATCTCTTCAACTGAAGTTTTATTAGGGTCAAAAACAATTTGAGTTACTTCCGCGTGTCCAGTTTTACCAGAGCTTGTTTCATAATAAGATGGATTTTTTGTTTGTCCTCCTGCATAACCCGATACAACAGACTTTACACCATCTAATTTTTCGTATATGGCTTCAATACACCAAAAGCAACCGCCTCCAAGAGTAATTGTATCAGAAGTAGCTTTTACAATTTCTTTTTTGGTTTTTGAAGCAGGTTCAAACGACAACGAAACAGAGTTCACGCAATATCTTTTCCCAGTTTCTGTTGGCCCGTCATCAAAAATATGCCCTAAATGTCCGTCGCATTTCGCACAATTTATCTCCACCCTTTTCATGCCTAAAGTAGTATCTTCTTTCGTGGTAATTTTTCCACCTGCTATTTCTTTGTCAAAACTAGGCCAGCCACAATGTGAATCAAACTTCATTTCATCTGTAAACAACTCATTACCACATCCAGCGCATTTATATATTCCTTTATCTTTATTTAATAATAATTCCCCAGTATAAGGCTTTTCTGTTCCTTTTTCTCTTAATACGTAATATTGTTCAGCAGAAAGTTCTTTTTTCCATTCGGCATCTGTTTTGTTTACAGAACTTATTGCTAAATTTTTTATTTTTTCTGCTTCTGAATTTGAAGTGCTTTGTGCACAAGATTGTAATGTGAAGGCTGTAAAAACCATCATTGCAATTTTTATAAAATTGTTTTTATTTTTCATGCTCTCTGTTTTTATATTTGTTGTTTTTAAATAAACCTCCAAGCTATTACACTTGGAGGAATACCAACTAATTAACCTAATTATGAAAAAACTACTTTATTGTTTGCAAAAATTCAATTGCTTTTTCTGTATTTAAATGATAATCATTAAAAACAACGTTGTCATCTTGATCAATAAATATGAACCAAGGCGTTCCCCCAGTTCTATAATTATACATTATATTAGAAATGTTTCTTGTGGAATCATCTCCATTGTCTTGCCCAAAAGGAATTTTTAAATTATACTTTTTTTGTACTTCAAGCATTTTCTCATAAGTATTACTACTTGCACCTTCAAATACTGTTTGAACTGCTAAAAACTTAACGTTATCATTATCCTTTAAAGCATCAGTCATTGCTTGTAGTGATGGCAGTCCAATGCTATGACAACCTGGACACCAGCTTTGAAAACAGTATACGACTTTAAACTTTCCGTTATAATCAGATAATTGAATTGGCTTGGTTTTATTTCCGTTTTCATCTACCCATTGTTCAATTTTCCATTCAGGAGCTTTTAGACCCTCTATCCCATAATTATTTTTTGTTGTATCCATTTTTTTTACTTTTATCTTTATACTATCTTCTTTTTGCCCCTTGCAATCGAAAGTTGCAAATGTTAAAATCATTAATAGTAAATATTTTATTTTAAGCATTTTCTTTTAATTTATCAGCATACATTTTTCGGAGTTTATTTACCTTTGGAGTAATTACAGCATTACAATATCCTGCTGAATTATTTTGATTATAGTAGTTTTGATGATATGCTTCCGCTGGATAAAAATCACCAAGAGGACTAATTTCAGTTATTATTTTATTATTAAAAATTGGATTAATTATTGCAATGACTTCTTCTGCTACAGTTTTTTGGTATGTATTGTGATAATAAATTACTGATCTGTATTGTGTGCCATAATCTGCACCCTGTTTATTTAAGGTTGTTGGGTCATGACTAGTTATAAATACAGCTAATAACTCATCGTAAGTTATAATCTCAGCGTCAAAAGTGACCTGAATAACTTCTGCATGCCCAGTATTTCCATTACAAACCTCTCTATATGTTGGGTCTTTTGTTGTTCCGCCTGTATACCCAGAAATTACCTTTTCAACACCTTTTAATCTTTGGATTATAGCTTCTACACACCAAAAGCATCCTCCTCCTAATGTAGCTTTTTGTATATCTTTCATTCTTTTTGTAAATTTTTATTAAGCATTTACCCTACAACTCCCATGGTAATCTTGATGATAATCTTCTGCTTCATAAAATTTATTTAATGCTTTAATTTGAGTAGTGTATTTTCTAATCCCATTTTCATCGCTTAGCGTTTTTTCTATTGCTTCTTTTTGTTCATTATTCCGGTACAAAATAATGGATCTATATTGTGAAACAGAATCTGCATTTGAACTAGAATTTGTTCCGTATTTAACGATAAATTTTTTTGTTAGGGCTTCTAAAGAAATTATATCTGCATCAAACTCAACGTTTACAACTTCTGCATGTCCAGTTCTTCCACCGCATACATCAGAATAAGTAGGGTCTATTGATTCTCCTCCTGCATAACCAGAAACAGCATCGATAACTCCAGGAATATCTTGTAAAAACTTTTCTACTCCCCAAAAACAACCTCCTCCAAAGGTTATAAATTGTATGTTTTTCATTTTAATTGGTTTTTGATATTATTAATCTATTTTTTTCATCGACACTGAATTAATACAGTATCTTAAACCACTTGGTTGTGGTCCATCTTGAAACACATGCCCTAAATGACTATCGCAGACATTACACATTACTTCGATTCTAATCATTCCAAAAGAACCATCTTTGTGATATTTTATGGCATTTTCCTTAATTGGAAGTGTAAAACTTGGCCAACCTGTTCCACTATCAAATTTTTCACCTGAATCAAATAATTCATTATCACAACAAACACAACCATATTTACCTGGTTCATACCTTGAACAATGCTCGCCAGAAAATCTAGCTTCTGTTCCTTTTTTTCTTGTGATGTAAAATTCTTCTTCCGTTAATTGTTGTCTCCATTCTTCATCTTTTTTTTCAACTCTTCTATCTGGTGCTGGATTTCCATTGTTTGCAAAGTTTAGTACATCGTTCCATTTTAATATTTTATCTTTCATAATGTTTAGGTTTTAATTATTAAACAAAGTTATATACACATTCCTTTTTACTTATATTTTAAAATACCTTTTTATTTGTTTATTTTTCCTTGATTATTGATTTTTTACCAATCGGTTAAAATGAGAAATATTTTATATTTGTAAAATTATTTTCTTTTAAAACAAAAGCATTAAAGGAAAAACTTACTTTTCTATTGCAAATTTACTCAACAAAAAAAAGGAAGTTCTTTTTTGAACTTCCTAAATATTTATAAATATTTCCTTTAAATTAATTATCCCGAATAAATGTAGGTGATTTGTTGGTGTGCTTTTTTATAAAATTACTAAAAGCTTGAACATCACTAAAAGAAAGTTCTTCCGCAATTTCTTGTATTGGAATTTTCGAATATTTTAAAAGTCTTTTTGCTTCAAGTAATCTTCTATTATTGATAATTTCAATAGGAGATTTATCTATATGCATTTTAAAAAAATTAGACAATGTTTTTGGTGATTTAAAAAGCATGTCAGCATAAGCAGCAACTGTTGTCTTGGTTTTAAAATGTTTTTCTACAAGAAAATTATATTCTCGAATTATTCCTATTGCCTTAGAATCTTCATTAATATCTAAGTTTTGCTGCCTGTATTTTCTAACACTTAAAATTAAAAATCTTTTTAACAACGATTTAAGCATTTCTAAAGAATAATCGTCTTTCTGTTCAATTTCCATTTCAAGAACTTTCCAAATTAATTCGAATTGTTTCTTTTCCTCATGATCGATTCGAATTTTTGGAATTGTTGATGCCCCAAAAAACAAGAGTCCTTTACAACCTACATCACTATCATGATTTTCAACACAATAAAAAGGTTGATTAAACTGGATTACTCTTAATTTTTCAAATTCAATTTTCTGTATCGTATGAAAGCTGGTTAAAAAAAGAAAACAATCTTTTTTAACGGCTATTGGCTGGCTATCTATTATAAATTCTGCTTTAGTCCCAATATTCCATATAACAGACAATCCTGTTTTTAAGTCTTTATTAAACATGTACATTCTTTCAGGAACTATCTCTGATACAAATAGATATTCTTCTAACGTGCCTTTAAAAACCATATAGTTATTTGCTTAATTTTATTTTTTATCCATAAATGGATATTTATAATTTGTAGGCGGAACTAAATTTTCTTTTATAGTTCTAGCTGATGTCCAGCGAAGCAAATTAATTTTAGATCCAGCTTTATCATTAGTACCACTTCCTCTTGCACCTCCAAAAGGCTGCTGACCTACAACCGCTCCAGTACTTTTGTCATTAATATAAAAATTACCTGCTGATTGATTTAGCCTGTTGCTTGCAACTTCAATTACTTCTCTATCTTGGGCGAAAAAAGCACCTGTTAAAGCGTAAATTGATGTTGAATCTACTAAATCTAGAATTGCTTCAAATTCACTATCTTCATATACATATAAGGTTAAAATTGGTCCAAACAATTCCTCACACATCGTAACATACTTTGGATCATTAGTTTTAATTATTGTTGGCTGTATAAAGTAGCCGATTTCTTTACTGTTTATACTTTGGGTTATTACTTCTGTATTTGAATCCGCTTTGGCAGCTTTAATATATGAATTTAATTTATCAAAACTTTTTTCATCAATAACTGCATTCATAAAATTTGTATAATCTTCTGGGCTGCCAATTTTTATTGCATTTACTTGTTCTACTAATTTTTCTTTTACTGCCGGCCAAATACTGTTTGGAACATAGGCTCGTGAAGAAGCAGAACATTTTTGCCCTTGATATTCAAAAGAACCTCTTATTATTGCTGTTACAAAAGCATCGATATCTGCACTTGAATGTGCCATAATAAAATCTTTTCCACCTGTTTCCCCAACGATTCTAGGGTAAGATTTATATTTTTGAATATTATTCCCAATTTTTTGCCAAATATTTTGAAAAACTGCAGTGCTACCTGTGAAATGAATCCCTGAAAAATCTGGGTGATTAAATATAACTTCTGCTGCATCAGGGCCTGTTGGAAATATCATATTTATTATACCTTTTGGCAATCCTGCTTCTTTATATATATCCATCAAAACTTTAGCACTGTATATTTGTGCATTACTTGGTTTCCAGACTACCACATTGCCCATCATGGCAGCACTTGTTGGTAGATTACAGGCAATCGAAGTAAAATTAAATGGAGTAAGTGCAAAAACAAATCCTTCTAATGGTCGCCACTCTAATTTATTCCAAACACCATCTGGAGATTCTGGTTGTTCTTTATAAATTTCTGACATAAAATGAACATTAAATCTTAAAAAATCAACTGATTCACAAACGCTATCGATTTCTGTTTGATGAACACTTTTACTTTGACCTAACATAGTTGCTGCATTTAACTTTGCCCTATATTTACCCGCAATTAAATCTGCAGCTTTCAAAAAAATACTTGCTCTATGTTCCCAAGACATATTAGCCCATTGTTTTCTTGCATTGAGTGCTGCATCAATAGCCATGGTTACATGCTCTTTTTTTCCTTTGTTATAAAGCCCTAAAGTATGGTTATGATTGTGTGGTGATACTATATTTATTTTTTCAGAACTTGTAATTTCATTTCCATTGATATACATTGGTATATCAATTACTTCTGATTTAAGTTTTGCTATAGCTTCATCAAGCTGAATTCTTTCAAAACTTCCAGCGACATAATCTTTCACAGGTTCATTTACAGGTTTTTTAGGTGTAAAAATTGCATTTGACATAATGTTTGTTTTTATAAGTTTTCTATTGCTTTTTTAATTTGTAGAGTTGCCATGTCTATGAAAAGCGAATTTTGATTTGCCAAAACAGAAAGTTCTGTACAGGCAAGGATCACTTTTAAATTAGGTTGACTTTGGGCAAATTCTGTCAGATATTTTTTTTTGTAATCAAGATTGCCGTTATATATTTCTATTCTTATTTTTTCGATTTCATTGATAACATTTTCGGTTACTTTAGTCACATAAATATTATTTTGTTTAAGTTTTGATTGAATATAATTTCCTTCCATTGTGTATTTTGTACCTAAAATAATAACATTTTCTATTCCATTTAATTTAAGATGACTAATTAGTAAATCTAATGGATGGATTATTTTAAAATTAAATTTTTCTGTAATGATTAAATTATCTATTGCTTGGTGAATCGTAATATTAGGAATAAGTAGCTCCCTAACTTTCAATGAATTTATATAATGAAGATAGGGGAGGATGTTCCCATTTATATTAATAAAATCATTAGGTAAAAAAGGATTAATTTCATTAAAATTAATATTTACCATTGTAAAAGGACAAGTATTAAATCCTCCATGCTTTTTGTTGTAAAACAAATTTAGAAGTTCTATATAGTAGGTTGTTGATTTTGAGCCTAATCCTATAATTCCCAATTTATTCATTATTGTCTAATTTTTTTCTAAAACATAATTTGCAAAAAATTGTTTAGAATCTGTTATTTTATTTTCCCATCTAATATCTGTTTTAGAAAGAATTTGTTTTAAAACCTGGTCATCGTATTTTCTGGAAACTTCGGTATGAATTAATTCATCTTTTTCAAAATAAAATTCAATCCCATCAATTATAACGCTTTGTTTTATTTTACTTTTAATATAACTTTTTGCAATTCCTATATGTTCATCATATGTTGGTGCATGTTCAAATTGCGCTCTATTAAAATTGGCCCCAAGTTCCTTATTTATTCTATCGAGTAAATTTAGATTAAATTCGGCAGTTACGCCTTTACTGTCATTGTAGGCGGGCAAAACAATTGCTTTAGGTTTTTTTAGGTCTACTCCAAGAATTATCTTATCCCCTTTAAAAAGATTACTCCCTAGCTGATAAATAAATTCGGTAGCAAGTTCATCAACTAAATTTCCAATATTTGACCCTAAAAACAAAATAATTTTTATTGTTCCGTCTTGTTTTAGATTTTCTAGAGCTTTAAAATAATCATTATGATTAGGTTTGACTATTAAGGTTGGAACTTCAGTTCTTAAATAGGATTTAATTCCATCTAAAGCATTTTGAGATATATCTACTGGAAAGTACTCAAAATTAATATTTTTATTAACCAATGCTTTTAATAAATGTACCGTTTTTGTTCCGTCTCCAGCACCTAACTCAATTAAGCTATATTTATTTTCTTTGTTTAAACTTAGTGCAGATATAATATCCTCTGTTTTTTCTTGGAATATCTCCATTTCCGAACGTGTTAGATAATATTCTGGCAAAGCCATTATTTGCACAAATAAATCATCTCCTTTTTTATCATAAAAGTATTTAGATGGAAGAGATTTTTGTGGTGTTTTACTTAGCCCGTCAAGAACCTCTTTTTTAAATTGATTTAACATTATATTTATTTCTAATTAATTTCCTATTAATACAACTGCACCCAAACCACCATCTGCACAAACACTTATTACCGCTTTTTTATTTTCTCCTAGCTGATGCAGTTCTTTTACGGTTTGGCTTAATATTCTAGCTCCTGTTGCTCCAAATGGATGACCTATTGCAATACTACTACCATTGGGATTTAATTTTTTCATTGGGAATTTTCCAAAATCAAAATCGACACCTAGTTTTTGAAGATGCTTTTTATCTTCAATTTTTATAATAGTTGCAAGGACCTGCGATGCAAATGCCTCATGTATTTCCCAGATATCAATGTCATCGTAATTTAGCTTGTTTCTTTCGAGCATTTTTGGAATAGCAACTGTTGGTGCCATTAAAATCCCTTCTTCCTCAATATTTACTCCTGCCAATTCCCAGTCGAGCAATCTAGCTTTATATGGAGAATTAATTTTACTAATTGCATTTTTACCCGCAACCCAGACTCCAGCGGCACCATCTGTAAAAAGAGAAGAATTGCCAGCTGTTATTGTCCCTTTTTCTGAACGATCAAAAACGGGTTTTAAATGCGCTATTTTTTCTACAGATGTTTCTTTTCTTGGGATGGCATCTTTATCTAAACCAAATGCTGGAAAATATAAGTCTTGGTAAAACCCATCTTCTTTTGCTTTAAAATAATTTTTATGACTTAGCACGGCTAATTCATCTTGTTCTAATTTTGGTACATTTAGCCTTTGTCCTGTAATTTCTGCATGCTGACCCATACTTTTTCCTGTACTTCTATTTACACTTTGTGGTGTCTGAATTCGAAGTGAAAAAAAACCGGGGATTAATTTTAATTTATCCATGAAAGATTTAGCTAAAGAAAAATTCTTAATCCAATTTGAAGATTTATCATTTAGCCCAATTTGAACATTACTAAAAGACTCAACACCACCTGCTATTGCAGTTTCGTCATCTGAAATCATACTACTTGCTTCTATAGCTGCAAGTAAAGAGCTGCTACATGCTAAAACTGTAGAAAAAGAAATTGTTTCTTCTTTTAAATTAGAGTCCATTACGACTTCTCTAGCGATGTTACTATACTTTAATGTTGGTACGACTGTTCCCCAAATTACGAAATCGGGTTTGGCTTTTGCTTTTTCTACCATTTTATTTAATACTTCTTTCGACATATCAAGTGCAGATACATTTTTAAGCTCTTTTTCTGCTTTTGCAAATGGAGTTCTTAACCCAGTAGCAATCCAAATTTCATTTTTAACTCTCATTTTGTTTGTTTTTTAATTAATTTATTTACGAAAGAAATTATTATAAATAGGTATAAAAGGCTAAATGGCAATGCCAGAATGATAAGTAAGTTACTAATTGCATTCAGTAAGTCGTTACTACCAACTGCGCTCAGCCCGATCGCGGAAGCTGTGATGATTATGCCCCAAAATATTTTATGTTTTTTTGATGGGTCTTCCTTTCCGTGATCGCTAAATATTCCTAAAACAAAAATAGCGGAATCGACTGAATTAATTATAGAAACTAGTACTAGAATAGTTGCTGAAAAAACAGTAATAATAGAAAGAGGGTAGTGCTCTAAAAAAATAAACAAAGAAGTGAAAACATTATCGAATTGGCTGATGCTTGAATTTTTTACAATTTCGAAAGCACTATTCGCAAAAACAGAAAACCAAATTATGGTTGCAATTGTAGGCACTAAAATGGTCGCAAAAATAAATTCTCTTATCGTTCTTCCTTTTGAAATTCGAGCTATAAATATTCCAGTAAACGGAACCCAAGCCAACCAAAAAGCCCAATAAAAAACAGTCCAATCTTTAGTAAATCGCTCTGAAGCTTTAAAATTCCCTACTGACAAACTCATTTCGAAGAAATGAATAATATAATGATAAATTGCGTAGATTGTATTGTGAAAATAATTTTGAAAATTAAGAAAACAAGCTACAAATAATAATAATAGTAATGATACAATCATGTCAAAATCGGCCAAGTATTTAATCACTTTTGAAATTCCTGTTAGAGCAGACAGTGTTCCTATTATTCCTATTATTGAAACTGTAATCAGCAGTGATTTATAGCCTAAATCTAAATTAAAATATTGATTTAAACCACCTATAAATTGACTTGTACCCAAACCAAGAGAAGCAATAACTCCTGCAATAGTGATTATTATAATGAACAAAGGGATGGTTTTTCTTAATAAGCTGTTTTTAATATTCGATACAATTGCTGTTAAAAAATTCTTCTCATTTCTGTTATAAAGGTTGTAAGCAACAATTAACCCAAAAATGCTATACATTGCCCAAGGAGTAAGCCCCCAGTGGAAAAAAGTGTATTGAAGAGCTATTTGCTTAGAATCATAGACTGTTATAGGTGGTTTTTGCAAATAAAACATTGGCTCTTGAACTGCTCTTAATAACAATCCTGAGCCCATTCCTGTACTATACAGCAAAGCAATCCAAGAGAAATAGGAATATTCTGGATTTGTTTCTCCCATTTTTTTTCTACTAAAAGGCAAGAAAACGATTATTAGTGTAATTAGAACGATTAGTAAGCCAAATGATAAGTAGAAAACTCCAAATTTATCTAAAATAAAATCATTTAAAAAAGACAAAAAAGACATCAACTTTTTAGGAAATAAAATTCCAACAAAACAGAACATAATACTAAACATAATGCCTGAAAGAAACATCTTATTATTGTAAAAAGTTCTCTTATTTAGCATATACTACCTTTTTTAATCTATCATCTTTAATTATGCTTGTTACCATCCATACATATTCCCTTTTTTCTTTATCAAATCCTAACGCTTTAAATGAATTACCAAATGGACAAGCAGGCATGTCAGGATAGTCTATTCGTAATTCAAATCTTTCAGGATTTTGATTAAATATATCTTTATATATTTTAGGCATCCCATATTTCATTGGCGAGCTATCTTCACAAACATACATATCCATAGGGACTTTTAATTTTTCTGAAATAAGTGTATCGTCGTAATAATAAGACCCCATTAGATCAATTAAAAGCCCTTTGTTTTGCGTTTGTTTGTCTTTAATTGTAAATAAAAACTGTGAGTCGATAGCATTTTCTGTGATTTCAAATTGAAAAGCATTTTCCACATCAAAATCATTATGAGCCAAACATTTGTTTGAGTTTGTACAAATTAGGTTATTTCTATCAACAATATAATCGTCTTCATATCCTTTAGCTCTTAATTCAGTAACTGCACCCAATAGATTATTTTCGTTTAATTTCATCTTAAAAATATTATTTGTTTAAAAATTTATTTGTTGTTTGTTTTAAAAATAGTGCTCCGTTAGAAAGGAAAAGATCAACTTCGTTAGGTTCTTTAAAAGGATAAATAACTCCTTTCCAGTTTGAATTCATCCAATATCCAAAATCAAGTTGCTGGTTTATATTAGGCAAGAATGCTTTTCCATCTTTATAAAAACTATTATAGAAATATGGGAATTCAGAAATAGCATCTGCAGGTGCATATCCTCCAAATTGTTCCAATCCGTCTGGATGTTTACAATATATCCCTGTATCAAAATTATAAGGCCAGATTCTTACTTCACTTTTAAAATTGTTATGGGTTAAAAGCTCTAGCAATGTATTATTTACATTAGTCCTAATTTTTTCAAATAAATGGATGGCGTTTTTACTTGGTAAAAAAGGTTTTTCTGTATATGATAGATACTCTGGGTATGGTAAATCCATATTTTGGATTTTTCCCCCTTCCAATCCAATAAGATTCAAATTGTTTTGGAAAGTTTTAATTATGTAATTAAGATTATTATTTCTTGTTAGAACCATTGGTTCCTTAAGTTTAGGGCAGTTGGTGGCAATATGAAAATGAAAATGATTTGGGTGGTATTCAATGGTAGCTATAAAATTATTTGGCAATACTATTTCTCTTGATTTTAAAACTTTTTTATCACTATCCCAAACCATATTAGTATGGCTAAAATCATCTTGTTTTAATAAATATAGGTTTGAGATTTCACCAATTATTTTAGCATAATTATGAATGCTTTTTTCAGCTAATATGTAGTCATTAATTTT
>NZ_JAQYUS010000014.1 GCF_030686865.1 Kaistella sp. SH40-3 | reverse complement strand
ATTGCAGGTAACTTTCTTATATGTATCACTGAGTGATACAAACACGCTCAATTGATGATGTATCGGTATCAATAATGTTATATATTATTTCTTCGCTAAAGTAAGAATAAATCGCATGTTATAGTCAAATAAATATTTTGGCGCATTTCTTATAGCAGACTTTTTTCAGATGCCCTACTCTAATAAATTAGTAGCGTAACTGTGCCGCAGCCAATGTAAGGTAACTGGATTTTTATTTTGGATTTTTCTAATACACGCTTTATCAATGTTTTTTCCGACTATTATTTCCCGTAATTGTAATTAAAGTATAATACCCTTGAAAATCTAGAACACTCCTAAAGACTACCAAATGCCACAAAAAAGCAGTCCTTCTAAAAAACTGCTTTGTGTATCTAATTTCTAAAAACGACATCCCCATAAGAGGACCATCATACTGCTGAAAAGCTACCGGAGGTTTAGTTCAACGGGCTTTCATCTCCTGTCCTGCGGACAAGACGAAAGCTTAGTTATTATACGACGTATTTTTTTTTGAGATAAAATTTTTATTTCAACTGCGAGACAATTTTAATGGATGGTATACTTATATAGGTTCGTTAAAATTCCATTTTCCTAAGATTACCAATTTCAATGCAATCATCGCTGTGATAGTTTTGGCTAAAGAATTAACAATAAAAATAGAGTTGTATGAGGCATTAGTTCCTTCAGATCCTGAAAACTTTTTTGCGATATTTATTTGTTGTTTCAGTAAAATGATAAACTGCTTTTTCGGATTTCTTTTATCAATTTATTTTTACAATCCACAAACACAAAAATAGGTCCGACCGCTCCAACAATCCATAAGAATTCCATCTACCATATTTAAAAAGCCCATCAAGAGCGATGAATTTTTTGGTTTCAATAGTTTACATTTGGAGGCAACAATTCTTTTGTTTGCAATTTAGAATTATAAAAATATGAGTGAGATTTTAAGACGTCAAATCGAGAAAATTACGCCATTAACTGACCAGGAGTTCGAGTACATCCTGTCTCATTTTACCTTGAAAAAATTTAAAAAGCATCAGATTTTAATTCAAGAAGGAGATACCGTACAAAATGATTATTTTGTGATGAATGGTTTGTTAAAAGCATCTTACCTGAATAAAGAAGGGAAAGAGCACATCATGCAATTTGCAATGGAAGATTGGTGGATTACCGATTATCAAGCGTATTTTAATCAAACTGAAGCTACTTTTACCATTGATGCATTAGAATCTACCGAAGTACTTACTTTGTCTCTCTATAACCGAGAGAAACTCTGTGCAGATATGCATAAGATAGAACATTTTTTCAGGAAAAAGTCTAATAATGGTTATATAGCACTCCAAAGAAGAATTTTGTCTCTGCTGAATAGCAATGCCAAAGAACGCTACGAACAATTTATTTCTCAATTTCCCACACTTTTACAACGATTGCCCAAAACATTAATCGCTTCATATTTAGGTGTTTCCAGAGAAACCTTGAGTCGGCTTTCGGTGTAATGTGATGTAGGTCACAAAAAAGTTGTGAGGTAGGTCCTGTTGTTTGTGGGAAGTTGGATTTACCTTTGCACTATCAAATTATTAAAAATCAATAGTAAAATGAATCACAATAAGTTTTTATCCAAGATTATTTTCTTAACGGGTTGTATTCTTTTTTTAGGGATTAATATGATCAATGCACAAACAATAAAATCTAACAAAATGAGTAAAAAAGTATTATTCGTGGTTACGAGCCACGGCGAATTAGGAAACACTGGTGAATCTACCGGTTATTATTTAGGTGAAGTTACGCATCCTTGGGCGGTATTAGTAGATGCTGGGTACGAAATAGATTTCGTGAGTCCAAAAGGTGGAAACCCGCCGTATTATGGAAATACTCCAGATGATAAGGTTAATGAAAGATTTTTGGCAGATGAATATTATCAAAATAAAATTCAGAACACCATGACGCCTTCAGAAGTAAATCCTGATGAATATGTGGGGATTCTTTATGCTGGAGGTCACGGTACGATGTGGGATTTTGCAGATAATGAAGAATTGGCAGTAATCGCACAAAAAATCTACGAAAAAACTGGAATCGTAAGTGCGGTTTGTCACGGTCCTGCTGGATTGGTGAATATTAAACTCAGCAATGGAAAATATTTGGTAGATGGCAAAAAAATCAATGCTTTCACCAACGAAGAAGAAGCTGCTGTGAAATTAGATGAAGTGGTTCCATTTAGATTAGAATCTAAATTAATAGAGCGCGGAGCCAAGTTTGAAAAATCTGGTTTATGGCAAACTCACGTTACCGTAGACGAAAGAGTGGTAACAGGACAAAATCCTCAATCTGCTCATGCAGTTGGCGAAGCTGTTTTAGAAGAACTTAAAAAACTCTAATAGTTAAGAATACAAAAGAGACTGTTTTCAGTCTCTTTTTTTTGTGCTCAATTGAAATTTTCTTTGAATAATCAAGATAAATCTTGTACACTGAGCAAAGGTTCAACCTTTCACAAAATGATATAAAAAAAATGGAGCCGGGGAAATGCCTGGCTCCATTTAACTGTATTAAAAATTTGTGTTCAATTGCTTACTTTACTGCAAGCAGATCTACCATTTCAAGTACAGGTTCTTTAGCAAGTAATTCAGAAGCATTGGCCATTAAAGCCTTCGCAATCTCACCATTTAAGTGAGCATCTCTTGCATCTGTAGTTTCGAACGTATCGAATATACCAAAAGTAGAAGGGCCAATTTGTAAAGCATACCATCTTACGGTACCTGGCTCCCCTTCCGCAAGCGGTAAGGCAGACTTTAGGAATTCCAATACGTCATTTTCTTTACCCGGTTTTGCTTCCACTCTTGCTAATACTGCAAACTTTTCCATAATTTAAAATTTTAATGTTATTAAGAATGTTCTTCCACTCTTTCTAACAAAAATAAGTCTTCCTTATCAAACTAAAAATACAAAAGATGTTAAACAACGTTAATGTTGATCATCGAAAATCAGCAAATTTTGTAATGTTCTCTCCCATTAGAATTTGTTCATCATAAAATATTTCATCCGACCAACTAAAAATCCGTTTAATAATCTTTTTTTTTAGAATTTTTCTTAATGCTCTCTAAAAAATTTGATAATAATAATAAGATTATTCCAATAAACGCCAAACAAAAAGAAATAGGAAATGGATATTTTATAAATGAATAAATTTATTTCGTGATAGCGAATATTATATTTTGGGTTGGTTATGCTTTTGGCATAACGTAATTATACACTACGACACACCTTGGAACTCTACCAAACTGATACAATGAATAGGGCGTGTAAATCGTATCGGAACAAAAGCAAGTGCCATTTACAATTATGTATTTTACCCTTCGGCTCAAGGCGATTCGCAAATACGATTGAACAAAACCGCCTTTAAGAAAATTCACGTGTAATATCCTTTAGCACAAAAGAATAACTCTCCACGTCAACAAAGTGCATTGTTTTAAAAATGCATTCCCAGTTTTTCCTCCTGTAAATCGAGCATTTTTAAATGTTTACGTACAATTTCTTCATCCAGCAGAATTTCCTCACGGTTTTTGGAGATCAGCCATTCGCGCTGCTGGTTTATGATATCCAGGTAAATTTCACGGTATTCCGGAAAATTCAGAATTACTTCCGAACTGTTCACACGGTTTTCCCAGGTTTGCAACTGATCCTGTAACGCCGGGAATTTTTCAAGTTTTTCAAAATGAGTATCCCGGATTCTCTTCACTCCTATTTTTGCAAGTTCGTTCCGGATTTCATAATCGATTTCCTTTTCAGAGCGGGTAAAATCAGGATCCTGAATTTTGAATTTTTTGATGAGAAAAGGCAGCGTTAAACCCTGAACCACCAAAGTGAGCAGGATGACCACGAAAGTGATAAATAAAATCAAGTTCCTGTGGGGAAAGGGCGTTCCATCCTGCAAAGTCAGCGGAATTGAAAGTGCAGCAGCCAGTGAAACCACGCCGCGCATTCCCGTCCAACCGATTAAAGCAGGTACTTTCCAGCCTGGATTCTGTCGGTCGGCAACAGTGATGAAATTACGCATAATCATCGTGATGAATACAGCGCCATAAGCCGCAACGATTCTTGTTATAACCAGAATAACTGTAATCAAAACGCCATAACCGAATGCTGTGAACAAGTCTGTTTCAAGCCCTGAAACAATCTGTGGAAGGTCGAGCCCAATCATCATAAAAACAATACCATTCAGCAAAAAAACCAAAATGCTCCAGACATTTAGCGTCCCTAAACGCGATGAAGTAGCCAGAAACGAATGATTTCTATTGGAAAGCAACAAACCACCAGAAACTACAGCCAGAACACCGGACGCGTGAAACTCTTCCGCTACCAGATACATGAAGAACGGCGCCACGAGCGTGAGCACAATATCGATATTGGCGTCAGTTGGCAACAAGCGGTGCATCTTCATAAAGAAAATCCCTACAAGGATTCCGATTCCAGCACCACCGATACACATCCACAGGAAACTAAGGGCAGCTTCCTGCCAGATGAATTGTCCTGTCGCAACGGCAATCATTGCAAAGCGGAAAATAATCAATGATGAAGCATCGTTCAGCAAACTTTCACCTTCAAGAATCGAAGAATACCGTTTCGGAATTTTTACAAATTTCAAAATCGCTCCAGCACTTACGGCATCCGGCGGCGAAACTATTCCACCCAAAAGAAAACCCAGCGCCAGCGAAAATCCAGGAATAAAATGATTGGCGGCAAAAGCTACAACCAAAGAGGTAATAAACACCACCACGAAAGCAAAACTGACCACAATCCTGCGCCAGCGCCACAATTCTTTCCACGAAGTCGCCCAGGCAGCTTCATACAAAAGTGGCGGTAGGAATATAAAAAATATCAGTTCAGGTTCTATATGAATTTTAGGCGTTCCGGGAATAAAACTGATGCCCAGGCCGGCCAGGACCAGCAAAACCGGATATGCAATTTTTATTTGTTTGGCAAGCATCACCAGCAAAACGGTGATGATCACCAGGATCAGGTAAAATGTGAGATTCTCAAGCATTTAGTTTTTAGATTTTATGATTAAAGAAGTTTCTCGAAAGCTTTTCTTTCACCGCCTGCCAGGTAAACCTCGCCGCAATAAGTATAGCCTAGTTTTTTTGAGGATGTGAAGCATGGTTGCGTTATCAAAATTCGTGTCCACTTTTACGCTGAAAATTCCGTTTTGGCGAGAGAGATCTTCAATCCTTCGGAATATCTCCGTGGCGTACCCTTTTCCGGCAACTTCATCAGAGACTGCTAATCGGTGTACCACATTGAAATCCCCGTCCGAAAACCATTTTCCCTCAATATTTCCATAAGCCGGTTCATCGTTCAAAATCACGGCACTGTAGGCGACAACATTATCATTTTCCACAAGAACATAGCCGATTTGCTTTTCAATATCTGAATTTACGGTTTCCGGATTTGGATATCCGTTTTGCCACTGTTGGGAGCTGTCCAGCCTTCGTCTTTCGATGGCCTGTTGGAGAATTTCCCAGATTTTATCGGGGTCGTCCTGCGTTGCCTTTCTGAATTTTATTTCTGATATCATTAATTATAATTTTAAACCTCACTTCTAATCCTACTCAAAGTTTCAAACGAAATAGCGAGTGAGTTGACCAGTATCCCAAAGCAATTCCCATTGCGAAACTACTTTTGACCCTGATTTTGATAGATTACAAATAAATTATCTCTAATAGTAAAATCGTCGCCAATATCATTGGTGTTTTTGTCCTCTACAAAAAGGTCTGCTAAATAGAAGTCGCTATCTAGGATATTTGCTTTTTTTAGGTCGTCCCAATTAACTTCTATATTGGGTTTTACATATTCTAATCAACGAAGATAAATAGGGATAAAGTTGTTTTTATCAATTTTTATTTTGGCTGTCTGTAGCTTTCGCAATATTATTAGCAATGAAGAATTTGAGTTCTTTTGTATCTTTTTCGTAATCGTAAGTGTGTGTGTACTTTTCTTTAGAGTAGTTTCTACACGTCCTTTAATGAGTTTGAATTCTTTGGTTTCGTGGTTACTTGGTGTAACGTTCCAATTGAAATCGTTGAGATAAAATATATCTTGAATACTGATGTAAGAGACAAACGCTATTTTTTTGAAATCAAATTCTCCAAGAAAAGCAGGGGGTAACGTTTTGTCGAATGTACGTGCTTTACCAATGGTTAAGATTAATTGTACAAACATTGTTGTTACATCATAATTTCCTGTTTTGGGATATGCCCAAAGTAAAGGGCTTTTTCCAAATAAGTTATCTTGTTTTGGGAATACAGAGAAATCTATGTTTCCTATGATTTCTGTAGTATCGAAATTTTTAAACCAATCTGCTCCGACTTTATTTTTTAGTTCTTTTTCTCGGATGTTTTTATATTTCATATTGGTTATTTGCCTAGTTATGTTTTTTTTGTAACACAAAAATAGTTTTTTAAAACTAATGAAATGTGAATAATGTGCTTTTTAAAAATGAAAAAAGCTTCACTTTGTGAAACTTGATATTTTTTATGCGGTTTGTTTGAAAGGGTGTCGCCTAAAGTTTTGCCGCTTTGCGAAGGCGGGGATTTTCAGTACTAAACTTCATTAGATGCACAAAGTTTGATTTAGCACTTCACTGTCATAGAAGCATGAAACCCCCGCTTTTGCAAAACGAAAGCTTAGTTATTAGCGGTTCGGGCTTTTTATTCGTCATACTCAATTGCTTTGTTTATGTAGTCAATAATTGGTTTTGTTGTTTTGAAAAAGTCCATTACAGTTTTAATACAGTCTTTACTAGTTAATACCTTGTCATTGAGCGGTTCTTTGGTGCAAAATCCTTTCAATTTCAGAAGTTCGTTTGCCGGATTAGTCTCGTCATAGCCGTATGGCATTTTTTTGAGTTTTCCAACACCTTGTATTCCGTTAGGAAATGTCTTTTGAAATTCAGAAGTGGTTATGATTTTGTTGAAGGCTGTAAATGAATAATCAATCTCTTGACGAATTTTCTTCAAATACTCAGGCGTTGTCTGCCAAACTCCACCACCAACCGAACAATTTTCTGGTTCTATGTGAATAAAATATCCTGCCTTGTTTGGCTGCGGGTAATTCTTGTTAAAAACAATTAAGACATAATTTTTGTAAGGTGTCTTATCTTTTGAAAACCTTAAATCTCGGTTTACTCTCGTCAAGCACTTTTTAGGGTCTAAGTTGGCTTGTAAAATTGCGTTATCAATCTTGGATAATTCTTTCAAAAGATTTTCAGTCAATTGAAGTATGTCACTTCTATAATTTTCGTACAAGTCCCTATTTTGCTCAAACCATTCTCTTGAATTGTTTAGTTTAAGATTTGAAAGGAAGTCAAGTGATGTCTGCTTAATCATTGCTTTTACTTAATTGGTCAATAAATTTCAAAATCACTTTAATTTGTTTTTCTTCCGATTTGGTAGAAGCAATTTTTCCAATAATTTCTTTGTGTTCTTCGTTAGTCAACTTTTTGAAGGCTTTCAGAACCCCTTCTTCTTTGAATGTTTCTAAGATTTCTTTTTCGGTAATTTGTTCTTTTGTAGTCAATAGGCAAAGTGTCACTGTAACCTTGTCGCCACCGCTTTTATTTATTGCTTTTCTGATTTTGTCGTTGATGGAAATTAGTTTGTCTTCGTCACCTAGTTTTGCGAGGTTGATACTTTCAATTTTATAATTGTCAATAGTGCCTGAAACTTTCATTGAACCCCATTTTCCAACTATGTGTTTCGTGTTTGGAATTTGGATATGGTAAGTCCACGCACCTTTGCCTGGTTGATATTTCAATTCTAATATTTCGTCTTTTACTAAGTATTCCATTCTGTTACGGGTTGTCTTTTAGCCTGACCGCTAACGGTAGGGTATTTCTGCAGGCGGGCTAAAAATACGAAAACTTTCTACTTGCCGAAAACTTAATTGATCGCAAAAATCTTCGATTGAAAACTTCATACCCGCTTGTGGAAATACCTTGTTGAACTAAACCTCCAGTAGCTTTTCCTGAGGCTGTTTTATTAACTTTGTTTGATCATAACATAAAATAAAATCTCTAAAATGGCTACAAAAAAAAATCTCCGGAGGATTTAAGGACGAACAAAATTTTGAATCGCGCTTCAAGCGAAGTTACTGGTTTTTCGGAACTGATACAACGTTTGGAAAGAAATATTTCAATTCAAGGAAAAAGTCCCAGAACCTTTGATAATTATTCCAGGCATGTAGCAGCCGTAGCGCTTCATTTCGGTAAAATTCCTACGGAATTAGATCCGGAAGACATCAAAGATTATCTCTTCGAACTTCAACAGCGATCAAAAACACCTTCTCAAACCTACTTTAAACACACGGTTTATGGACTTAGGTTTCTTCTGAAAGCAGAAGGTTTACCCTACGATTTTCTACATCTTCCGGCTATTCCACGAGTCAAAAAACTGCCGACTATTTTAAGCCGTCAGGAAGTTTGGCGTATGCTTCAAACGGCGCAGTTACTGAAACACAAACTGCTCATCGGTCTGATTTACGGGTGCGGACTTCGATGTATGGAAGTGCGGAATATCGAACTTCATCATCTTGATTTTGACCGACAAATGCTACACGTTGTTCAGGGTAAAGGTCAAAAAGACCGTTATGTTCCTTTATCCGAGCATTTAATTCGGGGACTGAAAGCCTTTATTTCCGTAGAAAATCCAGATCAATATTTATTCAATGGAAATCAAAATAGAAATATTGAAGAGATCGATACTTCGACTACGCTCAGCACAGGTGCTTCAAACAGTAAAGCTTTTGATTGCAGATACAGTCAGCGCGGTGTTCAATGGGTGATAAAAACGGTGAGCAAAAAAGCGGGAATTACCAAAGACGTTCATACCCACACTTTGCGACACAGCTTTGCCACGCATTTATTGGAAGATGGTGTTTCGATCATTATGGTTCAGAAACTTTTGGGTCATGAAAGAATAGAATCCACGATGGAATATCTTCATGTTTGCCAATTGTCTGACCAAAAACCGCACAGCCCTTTGGATACCGTTTTCGCTTTGTGCAGTAAAAATGGAAACCCGAAGTAAAGGCGGAAGTGTTGCTGATGTTCTTCGCAAAATCAATTTATCGGCTCAGAATTTTACGGTTCATCAAGAAAAAACACTTCGCGCTTTATCGTATTGTAGAACTTCTGCTTTGGGCGGTCACATTGATGCGTGCGATGGTTGTGGAAATCTTTCCATCAGTTACAACTCGTGTCGAAATCGGCATTGTCCGCAATGTCAAGGTCATAAAAAAGAAGAATGAATCCAAAAACGCGAGCAGCAATTATTGCCGTGCAGTTATTACCACGTGGTATTTACGCTTCCCGAAGAACTCAATGGTTTGGCGATCTCTCAACCGGCACTATTGTACAAAACCTTATTTGAAGCGGCTTGGGCAACATTAAATCAGTTTGGTAAAAATAAGGGAATCCAACTGGGAATGATTGCGATTTTGCACACTTGGGGACAGAATTTAAGTCTTCATCCACATTTGCACTGCATTGTTCCAGGCGGCGGAATTAATAAACAAGGAAAATGGCGGGCGAAGATAAAATCTGATAAATACCTTTTCTGTGTAAAAGCGATGAGTGTGGTTTTCCGCGCAAAGTTCGTGGCTTCATTAAGAGCTTCCGGAATTAAAGACCAGGATTTAATAGATCAACTCTTTACCAAAAACTGGGTCGTTTATGGCAAAAGACCTTTTGGTGGGCCGAAACAAGTGATCGAATATTTAGGGAGATATACCCACAAAGTTGCCATCAGCAATCATCGGATCAAAGAAGTTACGGATCATGAAGTTCGTTTTGGGTACAAAGATTATCGCAAAGAAGGTCAGAAAAAGGAAATGACTTTATCGAATACTGAATTTGTGCGCAGATTTAGTCTTCATATTTTGCCTCGAAGGTTTGTAAGAATAAGGCATTACGGGATTTTGAGCAGCTCTTGGAAACGTGGAAAACTTCAGGATTTACAATCAGATTTAAAAATCCCGATTACAGAAGTAAAACCGAAAACTTTGCTTAAAAAATGTCGATGTTGTAAGGAAGGAAACTTAATCACCATCGCACTTTTCGGACAGCGTGGCCCGCCTGAGGATTTTCTTGCCGTTTTTAATGCCTCGTCTGCAAAATAAATTTTGTGGGTAAGGGATTTTATATCTAAAAAGTAAATAAAAGCCTGTGAGTGATTCAAAAAACCTCACATCAGTTCCCAAAAAAAGCAGTCCTTCTAAAAAACTGCTCTAATATCCTAAATTCTAAAATCGATAACTCCATAAGGTTACCAAGTGGGGAGAAAAAGCCACCGGAGGTTCCGTTCAACAGGCTTTCATTTCTTGTCTTTCAGACAAAACGAAAGCTTAGTTATTGGTGGAAGTATAAAAATTTGCGTTAGCAAATTTTTGATTACTTTCTATCGACACATTTATTTTTGGTAATTTATCCGTTTCCCCATGTAAGTTAAACAAAGAATTTAAAAGTTCTTCAAAATCTTTAATAGCAAGGTTTCCACAAGGAATATCTTGTTCAACTATTGCAATATCCCATTCGTTAGAATTAATGTTAAGCTTTCCTTCAAAAAGTAAATGAATAATAGTCTTTTGTATTCTTGCAACTGCAAATGGAATCAGGCATAATTCTAAAGCATTCAAACCGTCTTTTTTGAGATAAAGCGGATTTTCAAAATTTTGCTTTAGTAATTTAAACAACTGCTCATCTTCAAGTTCTTTAATCGAATTTATTTTGTTTTGAATGTTATCCCATTCAGTTGTTTTAATTCTTAATGCTTTTCCCCATTTTGATTTTGCGGTTGCAATATCCCGATTTCCATCTATGAATTTTTGATTGGCTTCTTCGTGTTGACTTCCATCAATTTCAATAATTAATCCTCTTTGATGGTTTACCGTGTAAGGAAATTCAAAAGAAAAATCCAATTGTTGTTGGTTAAATATTTGAATGCTTCCATCCAAATATTTATCTATTTCGTCTTCTGTGGTTGTCGAAAACCGTAAAACATTTTCTAATTCTCTTTGTGGCTCGAAGAGTTGTGTCCACATTTGGGAAGCATATTTAGGTAATTGTTCGTATAAAAATCCTTCTTCAAAATCGCTACCCAATATTTCCCAAGAAGGCATTTTGTGTTTTGAAACTTTTTCTCCTTTTATGTCAGGGTCAATAATATGTAAAGCCTGAAATAGTTTTTCAATTTGCTCATCATTAATTTTTAGTTCTTGTCTGATTGTTCCAATTTCAAGAAGTTTTTTGTCTTGTTGGGTTAAACCAAAACTATCTAAAATTTCATTTTCCAACCAAAGAGTAGGTTTCGTTGGCAATCCTCTTGAAATAATGTTGTGAGCAACTGAAAGTGTTTGTTCAAATTCTGAATTGTTATTTTGGGAAACAGTTGAATTAACCTCAATGTCAAAATAGGAAAGTTGTGTCAAAAGTCCTTTAACCTCTGTCGCTGTATATTTTGTTTCTAAAATGTCTTTTACACAGTCAAGTATGTAGCCCGCTTGAAGTTGTTTCATACTGTCAAAGTTGTCGTTGTGCGGTTGGGACAAAAGCAAATGTGGTGCAACTGTGCGTTGCCTTGCACATCTTTTGATTTTGCCGAAGCGTGGCTTTATTGTTCATTTGTCTGTTCGTTTAATTGTAGTACGGTCGTTCAATAGGGTGACAGCTAAAACTTAGTTATTGTAGGTAGTTTCTTAAATGTGGAACCAAACTGATGACCCACCCATTATTCCTCCAATACTCGCAAGCATAAACTTATTTCTTATATCATTGTCTTTTGCTCTATATAGTAAAAATGTACCATTGCTTGATGTTAATTCTATCACTTCAAAACTTTTTAAATCTGCGGACAAATATCTATTAGTGTTTTGAGTTATAAGAGGTTGACTGTCTTTCAAAAATTTCAAAACAGTTCCATCATTCATAGTAATTATATAATAATCAGAATTTTCAACAATTTCTCCATTATTTATTTTGCGCACAAAATCCCAACCTTCGTCATTGAAAATAAAAGGTCCTCTTCCCATTAACTCTTTATCTACTATAATTTTTGATTTGCTTTCTTTTTGCAAACACTTAATTAAATTTTTCCATTTTGTAAATATTTCTAACATAATTTATTTTTTCACGATTACTTCACTCGAATTTTAAAGACGTCGAACTGGAATTGTATTTAGTTAATTTTTCGCCCGCCCGTTATCTTATTTTTAAATAAATTTTGTCTTTTGATAACGACTTTTGTTTTGAAATTTATGATGTATTGGTATCATTAAGGTTATACATTATTTCTTCGCTAAAGTAAGAATAAATAGCATGTTATAGTCAAATAAATATTTTCGTGCATTTTTTTAATATACTTTGTTTCAGATACCCTACTCTATTTTATGACTAATCTTTATTATTAACCTTAAATCTTTTAATTAGAATTAAAAATAACTGCTTTTTATTTTATTCTATTTCTTGTGTTTTTCTGTGTGCAAAAGTAAAAAAGCAGTCCTTCTAAAAAACTGCTTTGGTGATCTCGACTCGTAATTTCTATTTTTTAAAGGTCTCGGAGATTTATCAATTCATTTGGCTTCGCCGAACCTTCGGTTTCTTGTCTTGCAGACAAAATGACCCGAACGAAGTGAACAGAGCGAAGCTAAAGCTTAGTTATTAGCAGACGTTTTTACTTAAAAGCTCCAAATAGCTCCTGTTTATGTAATCTATGAAAAATAGGTTCGTTACAGTGAAAACTAATTCCATTATTATTCTGAAACATTACAAATATATCTTCGTTTGAATCATAATTTTCATCAACACATACTGCTTCGAGAGAGCCCATCATTGATGTTTTGACTAGTATGTTAATTCCATTGCTTTTAAGATTTTCTTGTTGAAAGTTTTGCGCCAGCAAATGATTCATTGTATTATTATCTGGGCTCTTAAACATCTTTTTAACGGCATTAATAGTTTCACGAGAGCACAATGCAATATATATATTTTCTTCTTTATTCAATAATCGAACTTTTGGACTATTAATTTTAAGTTGGTTGTAAGCATTTTCAAATTCTTTCAACAAAAAAATATCAGTAACCTTCCCTTGATTAATTACATAATATCCAATAGGCTTAAAGAACATCTTGGGATGAATTTTGGACTACATTTGACGCTTCCTTTTTTGAAAACAATTCTTGAATTTTTTTTAAGAGATTCATTTAGTATAATTTTAAATGGTTTTAATATATTACAAAAGGATTTTACAGTTATTTCTATAAAATGTCTGCTAACGGTTACGTATTGGCGATGGTGCGAATTAATATGAAAAATTTATCTGTTATAAACTAAATTTCGGAAAATCTGAAATCTTTAAAACTTGCGATTCCTCCGCACTATTTCAATATCGATGTTAGCGGGAGTTCTATCCAATAAATGTAGTTAATCCTTCTAAATAACCTACGACTTCTAGTTTAATTATTTCCCCTACTTTATCTGTTAGCGCATCATATAAATGCCATGTATCTACATCTGAATTATAATAACTTAAGTAAGAAAAAAAGTGTTGATTATTTCGAATACTTATTAAAAAGACTCCACTACTTTTAGGTTTTTCAATTTCAAAATTTTTCCAATTCATAATATTTTATTTTGACCATTCTTTTATAACGATTTGTATGTTCAAAAAATTTTTCTCTTCACCTTTATAGATATCCATGTCTTTGATATTTAAATCAAATTTCTTTAAAACTTCGAAGATGGGATAAAAAGAAAATTTTTGTTCGTTTTCAAATTTGATAGGAATCGACAATGCTAAACCAATTCCTTTCATTAATCCCGAAACACTAATATTAAGTCTTTTATAGATTCGTTTCAGATCTTTCAAAACTTCTTCTTGCAGTTCTTCCTTATCGAGATTGTCTTTAGGTTGTATTTTTAATATGTTTTGAATTTCTTCATTACT
>NZ_JAQYUS010000013.1 GCF_030686865.1 Kaistella sp. SH40-3 | reverse complement strand
TTAAAAAGCTAACAATTTAATTTTAGAATTTTTGCTCTTCAAAATTTTCCCATAAAGCATATTCATGACTCTTTTTACATTAAAATTTGGTCTCCTTTTTTTTATTTTCAGAAGAATTAAATAAAACTTTTTCATTTTTCCAGTTCTAGTGCATCTTGGGCTCTGTTTTTTTATTGAACATACTAAAAAATTTGTGTTAAAAACAATTAAAATACTATTTAAATGGAGAATAACCAAAGTGTTTTTTACTATTTCAATCCTTTTGGTTAAATCATCCGATTAAAAAGTTTTGGCTATGAAACATCAAAATGCTTTTCTCCTAATATATGTTTGTATTTATTAAAAATTGCGCAATTTTTTACAAGCATTTTTGAAGGGGAGCAGAAACATTTTTTTATATAAGTCATAACCAAAGAACGTTTTATCTTTTTTCAATGTGCCTCATTTTCCCTGATAATTGTCAGTAAGACAGGAAAAATGTGCAACAAATTATTTTAATAATTGTTTAAATTTGTAAAAATAGATTTATAATGATAGAATTAGGGAGGCAAATATCTGAATGGAGTATAGAAAGCATTAGTGATAGTGAAATTCCTACTTTAGAAAGTTATAGAGGAAAACCTTTGCTTATATTGTTTTTTAACTTAGGTTGTCCTGGTTGCAAAGGTAGAGCATTACCATTTGCAAACTGGGTAAATATTGAATATAAAGATAAGATTAATGTTTTAGGCATTCACACTAATTTCGAAGGAGTTGATTTCACAGATGAACAACTGGTGGATTGTAAATCAGAGTTTTATATAAACTTCCCGTATTTTAGGGATAAAAACTTTAATACAACCTTTATTAATTACGATGCAGGCGGAACACCTCATTGGATTCTTGTTGATGAAAACACCAATTTGAATTATTCCATTTTTGGTTCAGACCCTAACAATGCCTTATTAAGATTAGATTTAAAAATTCAAGAATTAACTAAATAAATAAAATTAAGTATGGACATTTTTCAGTCAATAAAAGCATGGTACACAAAAGGAGAAGTTATAACTCCAGAAGGTTATTGCCCAAATTGTTGGGGATTTCAAGAGTATTCCGGAAATTTCTATGAAGCGGTAAAAAATCATGGCATATCTATTAATAATATTGATAACAATAGAGGTTGGATTCAAAACTATGCCGATTTGTATTTAGGAGGTATTAAGTATTCTCATACGGATAATGAAGAAACTGTTTGTAATCAATGTAAAGTAAAATATAACCTTCAAAGCTAAATTATAGAATTATGCTCAAATGGCTCGATGTAATTAAATATGCAAACAAAGGGAATCTTACACCAGATAAACGAGTAGAGAAAACCGACGAAGAATGGAAAGCTTTGCTAACAGAAGAACAATATTATATTACTAGGCAAAAAGGAACAGAAAGAGCTAATAGCTCGGATTTGTGTACTTTTTTCGAAGCAGGAAAATATACTTGCGTTTGTTGTGAAACTTTACTTTTTGATTCTGCAGAAAAATTTGATAGCGGAACAGGTTGGCCTTCTTTTACGCAACCCATAAAGGATAATGTGATTGCTTATTACAAAGATAGAAGCCATGGGATGTATCGAATTGAAACGACTTGCAACACTTGTGATGCACATTTGGGACATGTTTTTCAAGATGGTCCCATGCCTAGTGGATTGCGATATTGTATGAATGCATTGGCTTTGAAAAAAGTAGAAAGTATGGAAAGGAAAGCAACTTTTGGAGGGGGTTGTTTTTGGTGCACAGAAGCAATTTTTCAGAATTTAAAAGGGGTTGTTACAGTTGAAAGTGGCTATAGTGGAGGAAGAATTTCTAACCCTACCTATAGAGAAGTTTCCTCTGGGATAACTGGCCATGCAGAAGTGATTGAGTTTGCCTATAATCCTGCTGAAATATCCTATGAGGATTTGGTTAAAATTCATCTCACTACCCACAATCCAACAACACTAAATCAGCAAGGAGCAGATATGGGTACTCAATATAGAAGTGTAATTTTTTATAGAAATGAAGAAGAAAAAACAATTGCTCTAAATGTGATTAAGGAATTAAAAGCTACGTATGATGATATGATTGTTACAGAAGTTGCCATGTTTGAACACTTTTACCCTGCTGAAGACTACCATCAAAATTATTATAATGAGAATAGAGATCAAAACAGGTATTGTGCAGCAGTAATTAATCCGAAGTTGAGAAAATTCAAAGAGCTATATAAAGAAAAGTTGAAGTAATAATTTAAGTTTAAAAATAAAAGAATGATAGTCGCAGCGTTTAAATACAAGGTTAATCCAGAATTTCAAGAAGAATTTGAAGGATTGTATAGTTATGCAAGAAAACATGTTTCAATGATTGAAGGATATGATGGGCACGAAGTCTATAACGGAGAAAATGGTCATAACATGCTAGTTGTCTATTTTAAAGACAAAGATTCTTTTCTTATTTGGGATGAACACCCAGAACATAAAAAATATAAAGAGCGTGGGAAAACAGAAATTTTTGAAAGTTATGACGTTTCAGTAGGAGAAGTTTTTGAAAGACATACAAAATAATATATGAAGATTGATAATATTGTAAATAGCTCTGCAAAATGGACATTGATTGTAGGAGCCATATTAATTTTTGTGTTGCCATTCATGGTAACTTTTTTAAATATAGAATTTTTAGGGAAATATGGACCTGTTGGCGATACTATTGGAGGAATTACTTCTCCGATTTCTCAATTGTTAGGTTCTATTCTTATATACCTTGCTTTAAAAGCACAATTAGATGCTAATACTATTATTCAAAATCAAGTTAATGAAGACAATAAGCAGTCATTAATAAGACATGATTTGGAACAAATACATGAGTTGTATTCTTTTTTTCAAAATAACATCAAAAGCTTTAGCTATGATAAAGATTTTAGTGGTAGAAGCAGTTTAATTTTTGGAAAGAGAGCAATAAAACATTTTTTTCAAGATATTGAAGATATGAATGTTAATATTCATAATGATGATGATATTCTAAAAATTGACGGAGTTAGAGAAATATTGGGCATCATAAACAGTGCTAAATTAATTTTACAGAAAAACAAAATTTCAAAGCTAGTTAAAGAAGATAAGGAGTTTTATAATACATTAATTTATCACGAATTGGTTTTTAGCATTTTCCCTGCGAAAGAAATTGAAAATGAAGACCCATTAGCATTAAAAAAGTGTACCATTTGCGAAATTTATCATGGGAATTTTCCTCCTTTAATCTTTCATAAAATACAAGAACTTAAAAAAGAATTATAATACTAAAAAATACAAAATGATAGACAAAAAAGAATTAAAAAAGTTTTTAATTGAAAACGAAACGCATACTATAGAAAATACAGAAGAAAAGCTATTAGATTTTGTAAAAGGTACTATGCTTAACAGAAATGATGTTATTGACCAAGATGACCAATCGCATCATAGGCAAGAAGAAAGATTAAGAAAACAATTAGACAAACAGGTGCATGATCACCATCATCATCTTGAAGAAATTGAAGCATTAAATTTTAATCCCTCCCAAGTGGTTGAACCAGGAGCCGTTATAAAAGTAAATGATAACTATATGGTAATTGCAACTGCTGATGGAAATTTTACATTTGAGGGTAAAAACTTCATCAGTATATCGACAAAAGCGCCTATTTATCAATGCATGATGGGCAAGAAAAAAGGAGACGTGTGTAGTTTTAATAATAATGATTTTAAAATCGAAGAAATTTACTAATTATGAAAGCAATATTTAACGGGGAAACTATAGCGGAAAGCAATGAAACAATAGTTATCGAGGGGAATCATTATTTTCCACCAAATAGTTTAAAAAAAGAGTTTTTTAAAGAAAGTAATACCCACTCTACTTGCCCATGGAAAGGATATGCATCTTATTTTATAGTAGAAGTAAACGGAACAACAAATAAAGATGCTGCTTGGTATTACCCAGACCCTTCTGATAAAGCAAAAGAAATAAAAGACTATGTTGCATTTTGGAATGGTGTAAAAATAATTGAGTAATTCTATTCTGTATTAAATGTATACTAAAATATCCTTAAATGATTTCGAAGTATTAGTGAGGCTTCCAGTAGATTTTTCCGATGAAAATGAATATCCCATTTTTATTGGTATTTCTGGAGGAAATCAATCAGTTGAAACTGTAATGTATAGTGCAAATGTATATTTTAATACATCCTACTTTCAAAACTATATTCAAATAATTCCTATTAATAATAATGATCGCAATTTTAAAGATTATTCTACCGATGAAATAGACGGTTTTATTAATGCAATTATGAATTATTTTCTTTGCACAATAAGTAGCTGGGTTGTTGCGGGAAGTTCTAATGGAGGGAGAGCGATTTTTAATATTGTGGCTCACAAGCCAAAGCTTTTCCAGTATGTAGTTGCGTTCCCAGGAGGTTTATTTGCAAATATTCCGAATGAGAATTGGTCGCACTTGAGTGTGGTATTAGCCAATGGGAAAAAAGATAGCTCTAGTTGGCTTTTAGAAGCAAAGACGTCTTATGATAAATTGGTTCCCATTGTGAAACATATTGAATTGATGGTGATATCTGGACAAAAGCATATTTTTTCAGAGAATTATGATATAAATGAAGTTTATTCTAAACTGTTTCTAGCGACAAAGAATGATTGAAAAATTAAAGGATACTATAGCTGATTGTATAATTTGTGCAAATTTTTTACCAAACAGACCGCGGCCGATTGTTCAATTTTCAAGCAAAAGCAAGCTACTAATTATTGCGCAAGCACCAGGACAAAAAGCCCATGATAGAGGAATTCCTTTTGATGATTTAAGTGGAGACAATCTTAGATCGTGGCTCGGTGTCTCGAGGGAACAGTTTTATAATCCAGAATTGTTCGCTATTATGCCAATGGGGTTTTGTTTCCCTGGTAAAGGAAAATCTGGAGACTTGCCACCAAGAAAAGAATGTGCACCACAATGGCACAATAAAATAATGGAGCAGATGAAAAACCTAGAACTTATCATTCTTGTTGGAAAATATGCTCAAGAGTATTATTTAAAAGATAATCCATATAAAAATTTAACTGAAACAGTCATTAGCTATCAAGAATTTCTACCCAAATATTTTCCATTAGTTCACCCCTCTCCACTTAATTTTAGGTGGCATGGAAAAAACAAATGGTTTTTGGAAAGTATAACCCCCGAATTAAAAAAAATGGTAGCTACTATTTTAATGGAAACAGAAGAGCAAAACTCAATGTGTTAAATGTTTAAAACCTGGGTTAATCTATTATTATTTGCCTTAAATTATGCAAATAAACACTAATGAAAACAAATAATTAGCTATAGATCAAAATAAAACTATATACAAATACATGAATATTTTACACTTACGAAAGAAATTTATAGCGGTGAGAGCCAATTTTGAAAAATTATGCGCTCCATTGTTAATTGAAGATTATTCTGTACAACCTATTGATTTTGTTTCGCCACCCAAATGGCATTTGGCCCATACCACTTGGTTTTGGGAAGCCTTTGTGTTAACAAAGTATGTAGCAGATTACAAAGTGTTTAATGATGATTTCTCTTATTTGTTCAATAGTTATTATAACAATGTTGGAGAAAGAGTTTTACGTCCCTTACGAGGAGTAATGACAAGACCTCCAGTTGAAGACGTTTATACTTATAGAGACTATGTTACTAAGGCAATGGAAACATTTTTAGAGCGTGATTTGGAAAAAGAAATCTTAGACATTATCGCTGTAGGAATCAATCATGAAGAACAACATCAAGAATTGTTTGTCTATGATATTAAATATATTTTAGGACATCAACCCACTTTCCCTATCGTTTCCAGCATTGTCGGCACGGTTGAAGATAAGGTTGAGCCAAATTTCATAAGAATTGTAGAGGGAATATATACTATAGGACATCAAGAGCAATCTTTTTGTTTCGATAATGAGCTCGGTGTTCACAAGGTCTATTTAAACACTTTTGAAATTGCAAACCAACTGGTTACCAACGAGTCCTATATCGCATTTATTGAAAATGGAGGGTATCAGAATTTTAATCTATGGCATGATGATGGGTGGCATTGGATTAATAATAACGGGATAACAGCTCCGCTGTACTGGCACAAAATTGATGGAGAATGGTATCATTATGACAAGAATGGGTTAGAAAAAATTCCGCTCAATGAACCTGCAAAGCATATCAGTTTTTATGAAGCTTTTGCCTATGCGGAATATATGGAAATGCGCTTGCCAACCGAATTCGAATGGGAAATAGCTTCTGAGCATCTTAATTGGGGAACACTTTGGGAATGGACAAATAGTGCATATTTACCTTATCCTAATTTTAATAAAATTGAAGGTGCTTTAGGTGAGTATAATGGGAAGTTTATGATAAACACTATGGTAATGAGAGGTGCATCTGTTGCGACGCCTAAAGAACATAGCCGGAAAACCTATAGAAACTTTTTCCATCCTAATATGAGATGGCAGTATAGTGGAATTAGACTAATAAAAAAATAAATAATTATGAAAACCTTATATAGTGGCGAATATTATGAAGTAATGAATATTAAAAATATTCTTGAAAACGAAAATATTGAAACCATCCTAGAAAATGAAATGATGGCAAGTATTGAACCTGTTGCAATTACTTCTGGAGGATTTAGAGCATTAGTATTAAAAATACAAGATGAAGATTATGAAAAAGCAACAGAAGTAATAAACCATTATAAAAGCGGAAAACTACATGTTACTATGGAGATAGGGAAAGAGGAATTCATTGGCAAATTAGAAGAGGAAGGGTACGTTTTAAATTTAACATTAGACGACAATTGCCTATATTGTTCAAATACTGACACTTCCTATTTAATAAACTCTTTTGTTATAGAAAAAGAAATGATGTTCCTTACAGAAGGAATAAGTGAAACAATAAGAGCAGTAAATTCTCCAGAATTTAATATTAAAGGATATTATATTTTTTAAATATATAAAATGAAGAAAATAAATCTGAAAATAAAAAACAAAGATGAAGCATTATTATCTGCTCAATTAATAACGCCTTTAAATGGAGAAATTAATACAATTGCAATTTTTGCACATTGTTTTACCTGTTCTTCAAGTTTAGCCGTGGTTAAAAACATTTCTAGCGAGTTAACCAATTTAGGGATAAGCGTACTTAATTTCGATTTTACTGGATTAGGACATAGTGATGGCGATTTTAGCGAAACCTCTTTTTCTAATAATATTTCAGATATTATAGATGTTAATACTTTTTTAACCAAAAATTATGTCGCTCCATCCATTTTAATTGGTCATTCCTTAGGTGGAGCAGCTGCCATAATAAGTGCTAATAAATTACCAAATATTGAAGCATTAGTTTCCATAGCTGCACCTTCTTTTGTGAAACATGTTACAAAACATTTTGGAAATCTAGAAGATACTATTTTAAATAAAGGAGAAGCTACACTATCTATAGGCGGTAGACCTTTTAAAATAAAAAAACAGTTTCTTGATGATTTGGAAAAGTACACTTTAGAAGAAGAAGTGAAAAAATTGAGAAAACCAATATTAATAATGCACTCTCCTCACGATTTAATTGTAGGAATAGAAAATGCAGCTTCCCTATATCATAAAGCGATACATCCAAAAAGTTTTATTAGTTTAAACGGAGCAGATCATTTGATTAGTAAAAAAGAAGACGCTTTCTATGTGACTCAAATTATAGGAAGCTGGGTAAAAAGGTATGTAGAAATTAAAGAGAAACCTTCGGAGGATCTGAAAGACACAATTGGAGAACAAGTACTAGTCTATCATGAAACTATGGTGCCTTTTACTAACCATATTTACACAAAAACACATCACATACTTGGAGATGAACCAAAAGATTTTGGAGGCGATGATCTTGGATTATCTCCATATGAGCTTCTAAATGCGGCTATTGGCTCTTGTACTGTTTTAACATTAAAATTATATGCACAAAGAAAACAATGGGATTTAAAAGAGGTTTTCGTATATTTAAGCTATTCTAAAAGACATTCTTCAGAATTAAATGTGAATATTGAAGATATGGGACAATTGGACCATATATTTAAAAAGATAAAACTAATTGGGAATCTTACTGATGAACAAAGAAACAAGTTAAAAGAAATCGCCTCAAAATGTCCTGTGCATAAAACAGTGGCAAACAAAGTGTATTTTGAAACCGAACTAATTTAACAATTAAGGAAATTTTGCTATGGAGAGTATTAAATTTATAAATACCAATTTTGACCCTTCTAATTCTGAATTCATGACTGCTGCTGTCGCTATGGCAAAAGCCTATGGCTATACCGCAGATTTGAAATTAGATAAAGAGCTAGCACAACTCATTAGGCTTAGAGTGGCAACGGTAAACAAATGTAGTTATTGTGGCATTCTACATCAGGAAACAGCGAGAAAATTGAATATTCTACAAGCAAAAATTGATAATTTAGGAAGTTATTGGCACTCAGAATTGTTTTCTGAAAAAGAAAAAGCAGCATTAGAATATACCGATGTGCTGAATGAAGGAACAAGTTCTAATTTTAATGAATTTCATCTAAAGCTTACAGTTTTTTTTACAGAAGAAGAAATCGCAGAAATTGCCTATATAACCATAAATATGAATTTATGGACAAGAATTAAATTAGCCCAAGGACAAATACCAACATTAAAATAATAGTAAAAAACGCTTGTTAGCAAGACAATGTTTTGATGTTAAAAATGGAAGAAAATAAATCAAAAAAAATCAAAAAAAGAACAAGAATATAATAATGGGTAAAGAAAAAATTGGCATTGGAGGAAGTTGTCATTGGTGTACAGAAGCAATTTTTCAATCGTTGATAGGTGTTGAAGAAGTGCTGCAAGGTTGGATACATTCTGATGGGGAAGCCACCACATTTTCTGAAGCAGTAGTAATTACTTTTGATACTAATTTAATAACACTTGAGGCACTTATTGAAATTCATTTGCATACGCACAGTTGTACTGCAATGCATTCCATGAGAGGAAAATATCGTTCTGCGCTGTATTATTTTGATGAAGCACAAAAAAACACTGCGATTACTACTTTACAGCTATTGCAAAAAGATTTCAATGATACCATAATTACACAGGTGCTTCCTTATGTAGCTTTCAAATTGAATATTGAAGACCAATTAAATTATTATCATTCCAATCCAGAAAAGCCTTTTTGCGAAAATTATATTAACCCTAAATTGAAATTGGTAATAGAAAAATTTTCTAAATCGGTAAATCATACAAAATTACAACATTTGAAAACATCTAAAATTGGTTTAGGAACAGCGGCTATTGGTAGACCTATTTATATTAACATAAATGAAAACAAGGTTGACTCTTCGGAAAAATTTGATTTAGAGCACTATAAGCAGCAAGGATTGGATTTTTTAAAAGAAGCCATGTCTTTAGGAGTAAAATATTTCGATTCTTCTCCTGGCTATGGCATTGCAGAAGATATTTTAATTGAATTAATTAAAGAAAAAAATGCTAATGAGGTTAGTATTTCTACAAAATGGGGATACACCTATATTGCAAATTTTGATTTTAATGCTACAATTCACGAAGATAAAAACCATTCTTTAGAAAAATTAAATCAGCAATGGGAAAAATCTAAACAGTTACTCCCTAATTTAAAATTGTATCAAATACATTCTGTAACTCAAGAAAGCGAAGTGTTGGAAAGTACTGAAGTTTTAAAAAAATTATACCTAATTAAAAAAGAAAATAATATAGAAATTGGCTTATCAACTAGTGGAAGTAAACAAATTGAAGTAATTAAAAAAGCATTAAATATAAAAATAAACGACGAACCGCTTTTTACTTCATTTCAAGTAACATTTAATGTTTTAGATCAAAGTTTATTAGAAATTAAAGATAAGATCAAAGATAAAAAAATCATTATAAAAGAAGCTTTGGCAAACGGTAGAATACTTTCAAATCAATACCTAAATTATAGTGCATTGCAAAATGAAACTGTAAAATTAGCCACAAAATATAAAGTAACAATTGATGCTATTGCAATTAGATTTTGTATGGATTGTTTTAAAGGAAGTACAGTTTTAAGTGGTGCAAATAATTTAGCCCATTTACAACAAAACTTAAAAGCAAACGAGTTTGAGTTAGAAAATATCGAACTTGAAAAATTAAAATCTTTTGCAATTAATCCTTCCTATTATTGGGAAGAAAGAAAAAAACTAAAATGGAATTAAAAAAATTACTAATATGAAAACATTCGACTTTATTATTATAGGTTCTGGACAAGCAGGAACTCCGTTAGCATTTTCTCTTTCTAAAAAAGGAAAGGTAGCACTTATTGAAAAAAGTAAAATTGGAGGTACTTGCCTAAATTATGGCTGTATTCCAACTAAAACTTACATAGCAAGTGCTCGCAGAGCATGGGACGTTCAACATGGGGAAAAATTTGGAATTGAAATCCCTGTTGGTACAAAAACAAATTTAAGAAAAGTAAATCAAAGAAAAGAAAACCTAATAGATATTTCTAGAAATGGTATTGAGGATGGTATTCAAAGCAATGAAAACATTGTTCTATTTAGAGGTGAAGCCAAATTTACTAGCGATTATGTAGTCGAAATCAACAACGAAACTATTACTTCAAAAAAAATATTTATAAATGTAGGTGGAAGATCATTAGTCCCAGAAGAATATCAACAGGTTCCTCATTATACAAATGTTGAGTTATTAGAAGTAAAAGAAATACCTAAACACTTAATTATTATTGGAGGGAGTTATATAGGGCTTGAGTTTGGGCAAATGTTTCGCAGATTTGGTAGTAAAGTCACCATAATAGAAAGGGGATCGAGGTTAATTGGAAGAGAAGACGAAAATGTTAGCCAAACTGTTAAAGAAATATTTGATGCTGAAAAAATTGATATGATTTTTAATGCAGATACTATTAAAGCATATAAGAATGATGATAATACCATAACCGTTACAACAACAAAAGATGGGGATAATGTAACTGGTACGCATTTGTTGTTAGCTATAGGAAGAGTTCCTAATACAGATTTACTAGGACTTGAAAACACTTCGATTGAAAAGAACAATAGAGGATTTATTAATGTAAATGAATATTGCCAAACCAATGTTGAAGGTATTTATGCAATGGGAGACTGTAACGGGAAAGGCGCATTTACGCATACTTCATACAATGATTATCAAATTGTTGAAAATCAACTTTTTGGAGAAAAAAATCGTAAAATTAGCGATAGAATAACAACCTACGGGTTGTTTATAGACCCTCCTCTAGGAAGAGTTGGGATGACAAAAACAGAAGCTATTAGTAATGGTCATAAAATTCTAGTAGCTCATAGGCCTATGGATAAAGTTGGAAGAGCAAAGGAAAAAGGAGAAACTTTTGGTTTTATGGAGGCTATAATAAATGCTGAAAACAATCAGTTTTTAGGCGCTTGTGTTTTTGGTGTTGGCGGTGATGAATTAATAAATGGGATTACAAATTTAATGTATGCAAAACAACCCTACACAGTTTTTAGAGATGGAGTTCACATTCATCCTACAGTTAGTGAGCTTATCCCTACGATGTTAGAAAAACTAAAACCATTAAATTAATTGATAGGAAGGGGTAAACATTTTTATAAAAGGGAATTACTTACAAGAATACATGTAAAATAAACAAAGTGCTAAACACAAAATAAGTATACCTTTGAACAATAGATTATTAAATAAAAATAAGACATGAGTACATTAAAAAAAGCATATATAGCGGGTGGATGTTTCTGGGGAATGGAAGATTTATTTAGAAAAAGACCAGGTATAAAAGACACAGAGGTAATTTATTTGGGTGGTACAAATGAACATCCAACTTATGCTTTTCATCCAGGCCATGCTGAAGGTATAGAGTTAACATACGATACTACTGAAACTTCGTTTAAAGAAATATTAGATTATTTTTTTAGAATTCACAACCCAACAACAATAGACAGACAAGGGAATGACATTGGTAGTAGTTATCGGTCTGCAATATTCTATCAAAATGAAGAAGAAAAGAACACCGCACTGGAGGTAATTGATATTGTTAACAAATCGAATAAATGGAACGGGAAAGTTGTAACTACATTAGAACCATTTACAAAAGCTTGGCCTGCAGAAGAACATCATCAAGATTATCTTGTAAAACACCCAAACGGTTATACTTGCCATTTTGAAAGGTTTGAGACTTTTCTTTAATCCGTAAACTTTTGTAAGTTAAATATTTTGCAATGTTCAACTGTAAACTTTATAAACATTTTACGTGAAATGGAAAGAACTATATCTAACATTCAACAACCCCAAATTTTTAATATAGAAAAAATCGTTTCATATTTATCCCTTTACAAAGATAATCTGGAGCAACTATATGCCTGGGATGCAAGTTTTAAAAAATTGGTAGAATTAAATATTCTAACACCAGAAGAACTTACTGAGCTTGATAACCAAACTCCATTTATTCGCACTTTAGAAGTCAAAAATAAAGTCGGCGAAGCAATGCGAAGCACTAGAACTAATAATCCAGTCTACTTTAAAAAATTAGTCCAATGGGTTATCAAAGATTGGGGCGGAGTAATCGGATTGAATGATGAAAATATAGAACCATTAGTAAACAATTTTATCGGTTCAGAGAAACCACCTTTTAAAGCCATCTCAAGCAGTTCCAAAGTGGGAGCCTATTTGTATCCTGAAAAAAATGCCATATACGATTCCAGAGTTGCCTATGCGTTAAATTGGATAATATTATCTCAAAATGCGGGTAATAAGTTTTTACCAATGCCTCAAGGGAGAAATTCAAAACTAACAGCTTTTGATATCGATGTGCTAATTCGGTTGAAAAATGTAGAAAAGTATAAACCCAATTCATTGTCGGACTTAGATACAAGGCAGTATATAAAAAGTAGAGATAACAATAATTACATTAGCGAAAAAAATGCATATTATGAAATGAATAAGCTAATGTTAGATATCAGCAGTAAACTTTGGCAAAATCCAAAATATGAACCATTGTTTTTGACAGGAATGTTATTGTTTTCTATTGCAGACACCATAGTGTTTCAAGATTTAACATCGAAAATTTCAATAAATATTTAAAATAAAAAAATGAAAGAAGTAAAACATCCTTTGCCTCCATTCACATTGGAAACGGCAAAACAAAAAATTCAAATGGCCGAAGACGGTTGGAATAGTCAAGACCCAGTAAAAGTTTCTATGGCTTATACCAAGCATAGCGAGTGGCGTAATAGAAACGAATTTGTAAATGGCAGAGAAGAAATCCAAGTGTTCCTCAAAAACAAATGGGAAAATGAACTAGACTATAAATTAAAAAAAGAATATTGGGCTCATACAGACAATAGAATTGCGGTAAGATTTGAATACGAATACCGCAACAAAGATGGAAAATGGTTTAGAGCATACGGAAACGAAAATTGGGAGTTTAATGAAGATGGTCTAATGCAAAAAAGATTTGCTTCTATAAATGACCTTGAGATTGAAAAGGCGGATAGAAAATTCAAATGAGATTTGGTAAGGCAGAAGATATTAGTGCTATAGATTTTAGCCTACCAAATGATGTTCCCTCTACTAAAAGAGTACTAAGTAATGTATTAAATTCTTTATATTCAACAAATGTAGGCTGTGGGCATTGGGGAAAGAATTACCTCCACAATTTTTATCCTAAAGGGACTAAGGATGAATTAGCATACTATTCTACCCAGTTTAATAGTATAGAACTAAATGCTAGCTTTTATAAAAATTATGAACCTGAACAGTATAAAAAATGGTATGATCGTACAGAAAAAAATTTTAAATTCTTTCCTAAAATTTATCAGGGAATATCGCATTTTAGAAGGCTGAATAATGTAGAGGATTATATAAACAATTTTCTACTATCTGTTGCCGCTTTAGAAAATAAATTAGGTACTATATTCTTGCAATTAAGAGAAGATTTTACCACAGCAAAATTCGATTTGCTTAAGTCTTTTATTGAAAATTGGCC
>NZ_JAQYUS010000012.1 GCF_030686865.1 Kaistella sp. SH40-3 | reverse complement strand
CCATTAAAAAACCGCATAAATGAAGAAAATATTAATCATCACGACAATTTTTTTAACAGTTATTAATTGTAAAAAAAGTGAGAATTCTGAAAATCAAATTTCAGAAAATGAAAAAAATATTTTACTAAAAAAAATAGGTGCAGAAATTATTAAACCTGCATTTGGAGGAAAAATTTTTGGGAATTTAATTGTCCTGCAAAGAAATCCATCAGAAATTTATGTTTGGACAACTTTACAAGAATTTTATGGAGAAAATAATGTTGAACTAGGAACAGGAACATCTCTTCCACTAAGAATTAATCTGAATGGAAATCCTATAACGGAAGATAACATTGTAAATATTGAAAAACCTGGTGACGGCAGTTTGTATGGAGAAGATATTAAAAAACTCTTTCCTGAAAATTTGCACAAAAAAATTGAGAATTTACCAAGTTCTAAAGTTTTAATGCAAATGACTGAAGATGTAAAAAACCATCCAATTAAATAAAACGGAAAAAAGGCACTGCAGGTAATAACTAAGCTTTCGTCTTGTCCGCAGGACACGAGATGAAAGCCTGTTGAACGGAACCTCCGGTGGTTTTTCCTCCCCAGTTGGTAACCTTATGGAGTTATCGTTTCTAGAATTTAGGATAGTAGAGCAGTTTTTTAGAAGGACTGCTTTTTTTGGGAACTGAGGTGAATCCTTCAGAGAAATATTTTAAACAACATTAAAGCTTGGTTATAGACCCGGTCGAATTTTTCGGTATTTTCTTTTCCCGGATCAAATATACACTCAATAAAATCAATATCCCACCCACTGCATACCAAATGGTAAACTGTTCATTATCCAGTACACCCCAAATCACTGAAACTACCGGTATTAAAAGTGAAATCGTACTTGCAAAAACAGCAGAGGTATCCTGAACAAGTTTGAAAAATAAAAACATGACCAAAGTGGTACTTATGACCGTTAAAAATACCAGATAACCTAATGCTGTGAGTGTTTCGTTTTGGGTATAATCAATATCTGTAAAAAAACCTGAAAATCCTAAAATCAAAAGAGACGGCACCATCCAAACTGTATAGATTCCTGTTGATATATCGGTCGATTTAATGTGGCTTAGTTTTTTTTCAATAATAAGAGCTGCAACAGCGTACAATGCCGAACCTATCGTTAATAAAATGGTATAATAAAGATGACTTTCGCCAGTTCCCGAATTAGACGAATATACTAAAACAATAGCACCTACAAAACCAATTATTGCTCCCGCGTATTGAATCATCTTATTTCGAATTCCAAATAAAAAAGCACCTAAAATGAGTGTAAAAATAGGGTCTAATGCATTAATGATTCCTGCTAACGAGCTGCTTACACCCTGTTGTGCAATGGGAAAAATAAAGACGACCAAAAAGTTGCCAAATAAACCGGAGAGGGCAATCCAAAAAATATCCTTTCTCGTCATTTTTTTCAAGGCAGGGAATCCAATAAAAGATAAAATAAGTCCTGATAATCCCGCCCTAAAGGCTCCAATTTGATAAGGGTCAAAGACTGGTAAAGATTTTTTAATGAGGATAAAAGAAGAACCCCAGGTTATGGATATGATAATGAGTAAAAAATATTTGTTCTGAATGAATTGCCTCATAAATAGGTTGAATTTTTGTTAGATTGGCAAATTTAATTTTTTTTATTTGGTAGCGGTCGTTTAATTAGTTTTTTTTTCTTCGATTTCAGATATTGTAACCCTTTTTTCGATTAATAGGTAGAAATTCTCTGCCTCTTGTCTCTACCCTAACACTTTTATACACCTTATCATTTAATCTTTCCACCAGAGAATAAAATCATCAATTTTCGCATTTAAAGGGATGCTGTTGGTGTTTACGCTTTTAGTTTTAGCATTCCACCAATCTTTGGATAATTTGGATTTTGCAATAGAAAAACTCGCATGAATTTCATCTACAGTGAGCACAATGTGCCCTTCGGTAGGTTCAATTTTAGTTATAGGATATGCCTTTTTAATATCAGCATACGTGGAATTTTTGCTGATTCCTTTTTCGGTTTTAAAAAAAGGACTGTTTATCAAGACTCTGTTGATTTTTTGATTCACCTTACCGGTATCTTTAGGGCTTAGTGTAAAAAGAAGTTGGCTATCAGGGCTGGATATTTCGTAATTGCTATAAACATCATCTGCAAATTCGCCGTGTTCAACTTTTTTGTTAATCTGGGCATTAGGGATGGTCTGCAATACTTCAGCAATCGTATTTTGATTGGTATAAGCGCCAATGCTGTTTGCCGCAACCCTGTTTTTAAGGTACTTTCCTGCCAGTGAGCCGCCACCACCGCAATACTGCATCATCGCATAACGCTCATCAAATTTTTCAGTAAATACGTCCACTCCTAAATTGTCGTGAGAAGGAGCAATGTACATCAAGACTGCTTCATTTTTTGCCAGATCCTTTTTACCCGCAATATTCACCCACAGCGTATCTTTTTTCAACATTCCGATACCGGAAAAACGGCAGTTCTCTTGGTCTTTTACGGGAGATGAAGAAAAAATAATTTCATATTGCTCCCCTTTGGGAATAATAGAAAGGGTCTGCGTATAATTTCCTTTTTCCTCATGATAAGTTTCATACACCCCCCGGTAGGAAAACTTCTGTTGCTTCTTTAATTGGTACAACGCTTTCAGACTACCGGTATTGGGTTTCATATCACTTCCCAAAAGTGTTAATTCATTTTTACCTGCTAAAAAATGCAAAGGCTTTCCCTCTTCTTGAATGGTTAAGATATGGTCTTTGATGGTATAGTTTCCTTCAGAAGTAAAAGCAGCATCTGCTTTGCCAGCATAAACGGTTTCATATCTAAAAGTTTTATCCTCATTCAGAATCAGAGAAACCTCAATACCACTACAGTCGGCACAGGGGTAAGTTCCTTTGTAAACTCCCTGATCATCTAAAGCATATTCCGCTGACTGTTGCCCTTTTGGCATTTCTTGTTTTTTAGCTTTGCTACATGCAGTGAGTGCCAATAAAACGATAATAATATAAAGAAAGTTGCGCATAATTAATTGTTATTTTTAAAATTTCGATTTAGGCATGGGTGTACACAAAAACTGCGCCGCTACACAATTATAAAAAAAAATTATTCATGTAAATTGTACAGTTATAGCGGCTAAAAGGCAAGACTTTTATCCGAGGTAAGGAGATTGCCTAAGATCTCTTTTCGTCACGCAAACGATGTGACTATCTAAACGAATCTTGCACAAAAACCTGAAAATACAAACTACATTAGATAACCTTTAGGCCTGATCGACTATGGAAAATCATGTTGAAGTCTGTTTCGTCAAAATGAACAAAAATGGCCAGAATGAATTCAGAAACGTAATTACAATTCTGCTGGATATTATAAAGAATGTGGTAGAATAGCCATCATTTCCCCGGGCTAATTATATTATATTTGCATTTCGAAAACATTTAAATCAGATTGCAGTTAAGCATTATTATTAAAAATGACTTTCAAGTATTAAACACAAATGATGAAGATTGATAGAATATCTTTTTTTTTGCCTGCTTTGCATTGATTCTTTCCGCTTATGCTGAGGCTTAATATGATCAGATTCCATTTTGTTAATTTGAAAAACCTATAGGGTAACTTTTCTGTTTTTATAACGTGAAAATCATCTAACTCAAATTCATTTTTTTTGTCCAAATATGCAAACTACTTTATAATAAATAATATGAAAACAATAATAAATTTAATACTTATCGCTTTGGCTGTTACCTCTTGCAGTAGAAACACCGATGAGCCAGAAGTTGTAGTGCCCATAGAAAAGACTTCTTACAATTTTGTTTATGATAATTCCTACAAAGTAAATGACATAGTATTATATAAAGGTCCTTTTGGAGTAAAAGAAAATCCACAAGAAAGCATTATTCAAAATTATTGGAGTTCCTATTCTGAACCACCATATAGTAAAATTGAACTCAATCTAAAAAACAAATCCCTTCAGTTTCATTTAGGAAAAAACCTTATAAATTATCAAGTAGAATTATCTAATGACTCTATTTGCATTTCTACCGATAAAGTTTTTATTGGGATTTTAGATAAAAAAAATGAAAAACTTGAGTTGTATAAATCACTTTATTACATAATAAAAGAATTAGATGATTCAAGTTTTTTTACTAAAAAAACTACTGAGTTAGGAATAACAAAATATAAAGATATTTTTGGAATTAATACTTTTGATAGCCCGTCTGCAATGACCAAAGAGAATGATGAAGTTTTTTGGGCTAATTTATCTTTTACCTATAAGAATAATTAATGACTTCTTTTATTTCGCATTTCCCTCCCTAGACTTAATAAACATCACTTTAGTTTTAGGATTTTTATAAAAAAACTGGTGCATATCAAAAAAAAATATTTCTATTTCTTTTGATATAATAGTATTCTCTTTTAAAAACTCCTTTTTATACTCTGTTTAATTTTGGTGGTCAATTTGACCGTTTTTCCATCGAGATCATCAAAGCATCTTTTTAGAAGGACTGATTTTTTTGTGGCGTTTGCCTTATAAGTGGTCTTCTAAAAGACGGAATTATTTAAGATATTATTACGTCTCCAGCAAAAAATTTAATTACAATTGCGGAAAACAATAGTCGGAAAAAACATTGATTAAGAAGTATATTAGAAAAATCCACTTTCTTTTGAAGACATACAATTCTGAACGGAACTTTAATTTAGAGTTGTCCGCCAACTCCTTTAAATTTCTCTACAAAAGAAACGAGTTTTTGAAAAACACTTTGCTTCTTAGTTAAATACTGAGGATTTAAAGGACTCATTTTTGGTAAAAGTGCATTTAGTTCCATTCCGTTGTCGCTTGCGAATTCGCGTTTTAATGAGTTGGAAATATAGCGTTTTGCTGCTTCTTCATTTAAGCCTCTATCGCTGTTAATACTGTTGAGATAACCCACCATCAATATTTTGAAGAATACGACCGGATCGATGCTCTCTTGTCCACATTTGCCGTAATAAGGGGCGGTAACTTTATAAAGAAAATCGAGTGACAGATTTTCATTTACTTTTCGGTAGAAATTATCTTCGGGAACCACCTCATCAAGACTTTGATGGTAGAAGTGTTGCGGAGTAATTATTTTCTTTCCTTGCATGCACTAATTTTCGAATAATACGTTAATTATCAAACCGTTATCATGTTTTAATTCTGAGTATTTGCGAAATTTATTTTTGGTATTTTTGGTTGTGCAACAAGCACATCGTATTGGCAATAGTGCGGAGGAATCGCCAAATTTAACTATTTTAGATGTTTCGAAGTTTAATTTATAATTAGAAAATTTCCGCAGTTAAGCCGCACCATCGCCAATACGCAAAACGTTACCTGCGATTTTAATAGCGCCGTTTCCAAAATAAAATTTGCCTAATTGAAATTAAAGTAATTACTTTGTGATAACAAAAAATAGAATTATGGAATTATCTGTTATAAATATTGGAAACTCGAAAGGAATTAGACTTTCTAAAACTATTCTTGAAAAATATAACATTCAGAACAAAATTGAAATTATCCTCGAAAAAGGTTTTATAATTTTGAAACCTAAAGCGGAACCAAGGAAAGATTGGGAAGAAGCATTTAAAGAAATGCACGAAAACGGAGACGATCAACTTTTAATTGATGATGTTTTTGAAGACGAAAATTTTGACGAATGGAATTAAAACAATATCAAATTGTACTGGTTAATCTTGATCCAACAATTGGAAGCGAAGTTAAGAAAACAAGACCATGCGTTATTTTTTCGCCAAATGAAATGAATAAATATTTGCAAACGATACTTATTGCACCTATTACAAGCAGTTCCAAAAATTATCCTACCAGAGTTGAAATTAAAGGAAATAAAACTAAAGGTTGCGTTATGATTGACCAAATAAGAACTGTTGACAAGCGAAGAATTTCAAAAATTTTTGGAGAATTGTCTGAAAAAGAAATTCAAAAAGTAAAAAGTGTAATAAAAGAAACATTTGTAGATTAAAAAACCACAGGTAATAACTAAGCTTTAGCTGCGCTCTGTTCGGCTGTGCCTCGGGTCGTTTCGCCTGAAAGACAAGAAACCGAAGGTTCGGCGAAGCCAAATGAATTGATAAATCACTAAGACCTTTAAAAAATAGAAATTACGAAGTAAAGCCTGTTAGATCCTTTCGCTACGCTCTGGACAGGCTCACCTCCAGTGGCCTTTCCTCCCCACTTGGTAACTTTATGGGGTTATGATTTTTAGAATTTAGGATAGTAGAGCAGTTTTTTAGAAGGACTCAGGAACTTTATCAGCGATTAATTAAGTTTTGCAAGTAGAAGTTTCATTTTTTTATCCTACTGGCATAGATACCAAAGCGTTAGCTGCATGAAAAAAAGCCAGTGTAGGATGTAATGATTTCCCGTTGCTAATTGTTTTAATATAGGGAAAAAATTTATTTACAATTAAAAATTTTACTTTCAACAATGTTTAGATTAATTAAACTGCTTACCTTATTAGTGAGCTTAAATATTTCTGCACAACAAGAAAATTTAAAAATAAACGGTAAGCTTACGGACAATGATCATCATAAGATTTCATCAGCTGAAATTTATCTTTTTACTGCAAATAATGAACTCGTAAGAACCACCATTGTACAAAATGGGAATTTTGAATTTTCCCGACTCAAACCCCGTCAATATTACCTGCAAATTGTATCAAATGATATCACACAAAATGAACCCCTGTTTCAGCTTTCCTCCGATCTTACTTTTAATATAATTCTTAAAGAAAAAATTTCCAATCTTGAAGAAGTTCAAATTGCAAGAACTAGAAATATTTTCAAGGTTCAAAATGGAAATATCAATATTGAGATCGCAAATTCCTCTTTAAGTAAAGTTTCCACATCCACAGATCTATTGGCCAAATTGCCTTTTATCTACGTAGATGCAAATGGAGAAGGTTTGTCGATGGTAGGCAAAGGCAGTCCACTTTTGTATATTGATAACCAAAAAGTTGATTTCAATGTTTTGTCTGCCTTATCTGTTGATGAAATTAAATCTGTTGAAATCATCAGAAATCCTTCCGCAAAATATGAAGCGGCAGGAAAAGCGGTGATCAAAATTATATTAAAAAACAGTAGAAAAGAAGGCTATAAATTAACGCTGAACGAAACAGCGGTATTCAACAAACGTTTCAGCAATAATTTTTCAGCCAATTTTCAGCAGAAAAAAAATAAAACCGAATGGAAACTAAATGCTGCTTATAATCAAATACAACATTGGGAAAGCAATGGTTTTGATTATTCTGTTCCCGGCAAAAATATTAAGTCGGACTATATCATTACCTCAATTACCAACCGTCCACAAGTCATTTTAGGCACTAGCTTATATCAGGAATTGAATGATGGAGATAACTTAACATTTACCGTAAATGGAAATTTAAGGCCCGATAAAGGTGATAATAATACGGTCACGAACTATGAAGTTAACGGACTGAAATCTCAAATATTAACATTAAATCCGCAGGACAGAAAAAGAGCGACTATCAATTCTATTTTTAATTATAATAAGCAATTGAAATCTATAAACGCTACTATTTTCACAGGTTTGCAATATACGCGGGAAAGCAATAATGTAGATCTGGACTTTTACAACAATATTGATAATTCTGGGTACAATTTTAGCCAGTTTAGAAAACAAAAATATGCAGTGAATGCTTATTCGGGAAGAATCGACATCGAGAAAAAAATTAAGGAAAACTACCAATTGGGAATTGGCGGTAGTTTTACCAAAGCAGATGCCACGACCAATAATGTTATTGATGATAGAAACACAAAACCTTTAGAATATTTTAAATATTTTTTTAATGAAGAAAATTTTGCTTCCTATGCAGAGTTTTCAGGTGAAAAAGAAAAATTAAGTTTTAAGGGTGGCATTCGTTTGGAAACAACATCCGCAAATGGTTTTTACCAGATTTTGAAGGAGAAAAATATTTCCAGACATTATGTCGATTGGTTTCCGAGCGCAGAATTATCCTTTAAACAAAATGAGAATTACATCTATACGCTAAACTTTAAAAGAAGTATTAACAGACCGGGTTATAGTGATCTGGCTTCGGGCGGTTTATACAGCAGTCCATATGTTGAATATCAAGGGAATCCAGATCTTTTGCCCTCTTACACCAACGAACTTTCAGCAAGCATCAACTTGAAAAAATGGGCAATAAATGCTTCTGTGTACGAAAGCAAAAACCCGATAGGCTTCGGACTTTTTTATAATGAAGATGAAAATATATCAAAGTTTACGACCAAAAATTTTGACAAAGAAAGTGGGGCAAGTTTAGGATTGGATGTTCCATTTGAATATAAAATTTTAACTTCCCAGAATAGTTTATCCATCAATTATTCAAAAACAGAAGACCGTCTTGCAGTTATAAAACAATCCACACCGTATCTTTATCTCTATACAAATAATACAATAAAACTTGGAAAAGGCTTTAATTTTCTTTTAGATGGCACTTGGATTACCAAAAGAATGCAAGGAATTTACGAGTACAACGAAATGGTATTATTAAATTTGGGATTGACTAAATCAATTTCAAATTTTGACTTCACTTTGCGTTACAATGATGTTTTCAATCAAAATACATTTGTCCAAAAATTAAGTTATGACAAAATCATAACGAAAGGCAGTTTTTATGGAAATACGCCAACTCTTTCTGTAGGAATAAAGTACAACTTTGGAAAAGTTTCAAATTCAGAATATAAAGAGAAGCAAATTAATGAAACCGTTGACAGAATTTAAGCGTACGATCAAAATAAGTGGATACAGATAACATCGTACTGACAATAGTGCGCAGGAATAGCAAGTTTATACATTTTAGATCTTGCGAAGTTTAATTTATAATAAGAAAGTTTCCGCGTTTAAGCCGCACCATCGCTAATACGCGGAACGTTGTGCAACATTTAAAAAAGACCTTCCCACAAGAAAAATAATTTTTAAATTCAAATAATATTATTAGATTTGTATCCAAATGAATACACTTTGATATGTACTTTATTGAAAAAACAACAGAGTTTGACAAATGGTTTAGAAAATTAAATGATCTAAGAGCAAAAGCAAAATTTTGTTCCGAATTCAAAAATTAGAAAACGACGAACATTTCGGAGATTTTAAAACGGTTGGAAATGGAATTAATAAGTTAAAGATTAATTACGCAAAGGGCTATGGAATTTAGTTTAAGGAAACTGACGGAAAAATCATTATTCTCCTAATTGGCGGAGATAAATCAACTCAATAAAAGGACATTGAAAAAGCGTTTCAAATCTGGAATAAATTAAAGAAATAATGAAAATGGAGACATCAAAATTTGACATTGCCAATTACTTAGACAATAACGAAATGATTGCAGAATATCTTAATACTGTTCTGGAAGAAGGAAATGACTCAGATATAATTGTTGCAATTGGAACTATTGCCAAAGCAATTGGAATGACTAAAATCGCAGAAGAAACCGGACTTAGTAGACCAAGTTTATACAAAGCTTTGTCTGAAGGCGCCAAACCGCAATTCGCAACAATAATGAAAGTTCTAAAAGCTGTTGGTGGGCAACTACATGTGAATCCGAATACGGTATAAAAAACGATTGCACAATAACTATGCTTTAGCTGCGCTCTATTCGGCTGTGCCTCGGGTCGTTTTGCCTGAAAGACAAGAAACCGAAGGTTCGGCGAAGCCAAATGAATTGATAAATCACTGAGACCTTTAAAAAATAAAAATTACGAATTAAAGCCTGTTAGATCCTTTTGCTACGCTCTGGACGGGCTCACCTCGGGTGGCTTTTCTTCCCCAGTTGGTCACCTTATGGGGTTATCATTTTTAGAATTTAGGATAGTAGTGCAGTTTTTTAGAAGGACTCAGGAACTTTATCAGCGCTTAAAATCTACATCTAAAATGCAAAAATAATAGTCGGAAAAAACAATAATCAAAGTTATACGGAAAATATCATTAATAAAATATACTTAATGCTGAGTTCTGAGTATAGAAGTTTTACCCAAGATTTTTTTCAATCTTTCAATTTGTAATATTTTACAATTAATATTTATAAAAAAGAGTTCAATTAGTCTTAATACAGAAGAGAGTTTGGGCAATTTTTATAGGATCGCGCGGTAAAGCTTTTAGAAATTACGAACCATTCATATATTTAGCTAATTAACTAATTGTGTAAATAACTAAATAATTAACGTCTTATTGCCTGATTTTTTGACCTCCGATGTGGAGCGTTAAATGCAGACCAGGACGCCACTTTACCACTAGACGTTTGGAGACACTTTCCATCGGATAAGTTTTTCTACATATACGTTTTATCGTAATTTTTGTTAAATAAATAAGAAGTAAGTGTTCAGACACAATTTCCTCCTAATTAGTATTATTATTATCATTATTATTGCACCAACTTCAACTATAGGTGGCTTTTTTTTAACCAACGAAACAATAAATAATATGCAAGATGTTATTAAAAAATTTAGGTTCAAAGACAATGGAATTGTAATCAATTCACCAAAAACTCTGGAAAATCAGTTTGTGAAACTTGGCTTTCACACCTCGTTTGACAACAGAATAAAAGCTACAAACACATTGGTTTTCGTAAAGAGTAAGGAAGAGATTCTTGATTTCTTTAGTACGCAACTTAAAAATATTGAGGAGGACAGTATATTGTGGATTGCATTTCCGAAAGGAACTTCAAAAATAAAAACAGACATAAACCGAGATACAATTCGTGACACTGGGGAAAATTTTGGAATCACCACAGTGGCTGCAATTTCCATTGATGCAACTTGGAGTGCATTACGCTTTAGACCAATGGACAAAGTGGGAATGACAAAAGATAAAACAAAAGACCGATAACAGAGATTTGGAGAAAAATTGGGCCCAGTACTTAATGAAAGTTTCTGCTCGTAGGAGCTCGGTAAATGGAGAATAATTCTGGCCGTTCTAACTTGCCAATATCGTATAACTATTAATGTGCTACTGGTTCGATTAAAAGACAAAATGATCAAGAAATGAAAAGACAATATTTCCTGGAAACAGAAAGAACTAAATCCATGAGCTAATAGAAGAAGACACCGAGAATCTATGCATTAAATCTTGACAACGAAGTTCTAAAATTTACAGGTGGTGAGCCTGTTGCCGACTTACAAACAGCAAATAATTCTTAATCAATTACGACCCATATAAAAAAGACGGTGTTGCAGGCCTTGCTGTAATTAACAAAAAAATCGTAGTTTTTGAGGTCTGTGTGGATTTAAATCCTGCCTTAATAAAAATAAATATAATATTGGTTTTAGATTTTTTAAAGATTTAAAGTAAAGGGGCTGTTAGTGAAACAGCAAAAAAATTTCATGCTTTTGGCTTTCGCGAAGTTTAAAACGACAAAATGACTGGACGAGCAATGAAAGAAACATCACATCTAATAAAATTCTTAAAAAAAATAGGTATCACATTCTTTCTAGGTTTTAACGACAATTCATAAAATTTAGAATTTAGAAATTTGATTACAATCCGGAATTTAAAACTTAGATGCAAGAAATTTAATAAATTTTCTGAGTGTGGTTTACTTTGTTTCAATTTATAAATTTTTCAGCACCTTATTTTGGCAAAACATTAAATATCAGATCTATAAATAATTTACTTCACACGCTTATCAATTTTGATATCCTTTTTATGTTTTCTCAAAATATTATTTTTAAGTTTGAAATGTCAATAATGACTAAAACTAATAAACGTTTTCATGAAAAACATACTTTCGGCTTTAATGCTTTTTTCGTTTTTAATTTCATTTTCTCAATACAGATTTAATTACAGATATAGTTTTATACCAGATGGTAATAAAAAAGATTCCATTGTTCACGATATAATGACCCTTGATGTTGATCTCAGCAAAAAAGAATCTAATTTTTATAATGACGCAAAAAGATATAATGACTTAATTTTAAGTAAAAATCGAGCAATCGGTGTACTAAAACTGTCTTTTCTACAACACAATTCTAACCTGACGTATAGTATATCCAAAGATTTATTAAAAGACAAAATTATATACCATACAATTTATTCTGGAATTCGAATGAAAATCACAGAAAAAAATCGTCCGAAATGGATTCTCGCGAATGAAGAAAAAAAAATAGGAAACTATCTATGTCAGAAAGCAGAAACAAATTATAAAGGGAGAAACTGGATTGCTTGGTTTGCAAAAGAAGTTCCGATTTCTGAAGGTCCATATAAATTTTCGGGATTACCAGGATTGATTGTTGAAATCTATGATGAAGAAAAGAACCACGAATTTAGCTTGCTAGAAGTTAAAAAAAATAAAAATGCGCATTTACATGATTTTTCAAAAAAAGAAAAAGAAATAACAAAAATTCAGTTGAATAAACTTATTGACGAACGGTCCCAAGATACTAATGCAAACATTAAAGAAATGCACATCTCAAATAGCAATTATACTTTCCTACTGAATGATGGAAACATCTTGAAAATAAGAAAAGACATAAAAAATTTAGACAATGAACTTTCAAAACAAATACGCCGTATGACGAATTCTATTGAAATTGAAAAATAATAATTATCTTTAAATATAATATCTACTTAGTATCGATCAATCAAAATCATCAATGTAAAAGAGCGAAATTTGGCAATACTGAAAAAAATCAATCTTGTGAAAAATATTTCAAGCGTTCTCAATCTCAACAGATAAAATTACAGTTGTACAGTTCGGAGGATTGATAAAGATTGCAACTAATAGCGTAGGAGTAATAATTAAAAAACTAGGTTGATAGTTAATTTATCCAAAATCCGCCTTTTCATCAGGAGCACAGAGCGAAAACTCAAAACGACGATAATTAGGCTAAAAGCATGAGCAATCAGATTCTTTATAGTGGTCTAAGACCGTTGACTTTAAATAATAAGGAATAATGAAAACTAAAAACGTTGAAAAATTATGACATATCCATTTATCCCTCCGATGTTTATTATTGTATTTATAGCTTATGTATTATACCTTGTAATAATTAAAAAAGATAAAAAACAGCTGAGATTAGTGGTACCTATTGGACTTATCTTTATACTAATTTGGGCTGTGCTTTATTATTTATTATTTAAATAGCTAATTATTAAGAACGTAATTCGAAGAACAAAAATTTTTGTTACATAATAAAACGAGTTCTATAGAAAAACATAAATTGAATTGGTCAATACATCCTCAAGCTGGACTTTGGTGCATGGGACACCTTAAATACGCAAATTCAAATAGGTACATCTTTAGTATATAGTGTACCAGTCAAAAACTATAATTTACCCTTCATAATAACTCGAATATAAAAACATCCCATAATAAAGATTAAGACAGGAAATTTAAGCTCTTTTATGGTTATAGATTATAAAAACAATCATTAATATTATATATAAAAAAACAATGAAGATTTTCCAAGTTAATTCGATTCCACTCAAAGACGTTATCATAAGCTTAGCAGAATCTTTTAAGGTAAAACATCAACATCGGTGCGGTGAATACTTTTTATCCATTCCTACGCATATTGGGGAAGGTGAAATTAGAGGTATTAATTTTGAAAATGGCTTGGGTTTAATAATTTATAAAGCTACATTTAAAGAGGATATTCGCCTTGAAGTTACTTTAGGTGAAGTTCATCCAGTGAAATTTTTGTATTCCCTAAATGGTTCGGTCCGTCATGAATTTGCGAATGAAAGAAAAAGGAACTCTATTGAAGAGTTTCGATGTGCAATTGTCGCAAGTGAAAGAAAAAGCGGTCACATTATCGAGTTTGAAAAAGATATTCGTCACGAAATTGTTAGTGTCGAAATTGACCGAAGCTTGTTTAGCGTAAAAGAAAACTGTGAACTTGCGAAATGGAAATCCACACTAAAGGACGTAATTATCGATACGGAAGGGATAAACCAATTTTACCATGTAGATAACTGTGGGATTTTTTATAAAAACATTCTGCAAAATATAGATGATTACAAAGATTTTTTCATTGCCCATAAGTTGAATTTGCAATCCATAACGCTGGAAATGTTCGTTCAACAAGTTATTCAGTTTGATGATGATATTTTAAAAACAGAAGATAGAACGATTCTCAGAATTCAAGAATTAAAACGAGTAGAGGAGGGCGGAAATTATATGAGAGAAAATATAAATGGTGATCTTTCCGTGAAAAATATCTCCCGTATTACTGGTTTGAATCCCAATAAATTGCAAACTGGCTTTAAATATTTATACTCCACTACACTGAACGAATATGTAACGAACATTCGTCTTGAACAGGCAAAAATACTTTTATTAAACAAAGAATATAATGTCAATGCTGTAGTAGCTGCCGTCGGATTAGAAAGCAGTAGTTATTTCTCTAAGATTTTTAAGAAAAAATATGGTGTAAGTCCAAAACAGTATAAAAACATGCAACATTTAATATAAACATTTATTTGCGAAACAAACACGATCGAAATACTTCTTAACCCCATGAAAATATGGATCTACTATATACTATTTTGTTTGTAATTTTAGATAATTACTAAAGAAGTACTCTTGAATGATAAACTATTTTCTGAATTCTCCGATTGTTTCCTGAAAAGGCTTTACAGTTTCTTAAAAATTCAAATATTTTCACAGCCGGTGTTTCCGCTAATTTTGGCGGCAGAGATTGAGGATTATAAGTAAGCTCTTATCTGGCTTTGGTGCCGATTTAAAAATGATTAGGTGCGGACAGTGCAAAGTTCGGTGTAATTGACCACCTAGATTCGGTTTAAAGTGACCATGTAAGTTCGGTTTAAATTGACCACCTCTTTTTTGTGGTAAAAACAACTGTTTTTCATGTGCTAATTTGTATTCAAATATAATTAATTTTCGGCTCTGTTTATACCTCTTTTTTTGCGCATCGATTCCCCCTTCAATTCGAGGCGGTGAGATTGATGGATCAGCCGGTCTAAAATAGCATCGGCTATGGTCTTTTCACCGATGATATCGTACCAACCCTGAACCGGGATTTGCGAAGTTACGATGACAGAACCATTGTTATGACGGTCTTCAATGAGTTCTAAAAGAGTTATTCTGTTTTGACTGTCCAATGCCTGGAGTCCAAAATCATCCAATATAATCACCTCTTGGCGTTGTATTTTAGCCAATTCCCGAAGATAAGAGCCATCTGCTTTTGCCATTTTCAATTTAGCAAACAATTTATTGGTATTAAAATAACTGACCTTAAAACCCTCTATGCATGCCTGATAACCAAGTGCGGTGCCTAAATAACTTTTGCCTACACCCGTACTTCCGGTGATTAAAACATTTTCATTCTTTTCTACAAATTTGCATCCAGCTAAGCGCAGTACCAGATTGCGGTCTAAGTTTCGGGATTCATCGAAGTTGATACTTTCGATATTCGATTTATAATGGAATCGCGCGTTCTTGATGCTTCTTTCAATGCGCCTGTTGTGTCTTTCATCCCATTCTGCATCGATCAGCATCGAGACAAACTCATCGAGCGTGTAATGATCTGTTTTCCCACTTTCAATAGCGGTTTTAAAGGCGTTATGCATGCCGTAAAGCTTCATTTGCTTCATTTTCGTAACGGTAGGTTCGTTCATAATTTTAAAAATTTAATTTTGTTAATGTCTAATGTCTAATTGTAATACTGTTTTCCACGGATATTCCCATGGATTGGAAGTTGCTGTTCCAATTCTGATTTTTGCTCAAAATCAATTTGGTCTAAATTGTTTTCTAATATTTTCTGGATGGTTTTAAAGCTGTAAATTTTAAAGTCAAGGGCACGTTTGCAGGCATTGATCAATCGCTCTCTGCCTACCTTTTTTTCGAAGTTTAATATTCCCATACAACTTTTATAAGCTTGTTCGGGATGATTTCTGCTCTCGATAATTTGGATGATATATTCACCTACAACAGGGTCAATTTCAGTAGCCCAATCAATAAACCGCGAAGGACTCCAATCGGACACAAACTGATGCGTACTGGCTAAGTGTTCAGCATTGGTGGTATATACGTAAGGTTTGTAATTGCGCCTATGAATCGCAATTCTGTTGTATTTATGAAAAATTTCTACGGCGGAGGAAGTGTATAAAAGCTTGACTTTTTTCTTGAGATATTGATACGGAACGCTGTAATAGTTTTTGTCCTGGCTCAAAAGAACGTGCCCATTCTGCATCACCGTTGCATGCGATTGGTATTTGAGCTCAAAACGCGCTTCTGGAAGTGGATGAAGCTTTTGCTTTTCGTCTTCTAAAAACAGCTCTTTGCGGGAGTAAGGACGTGCGGTGAGTTTGCTATCGTTGTGCGTCTTTAACAGATCCCAAATTTGTTGGTTTAATTCTGCTAATGAATAGAATGGGGTTTCTTTTAAATGGGCATAAATCCTTCGGTACAAGATCTTCACAGCGCCTTCTACCAAAGATTTATCTCTAGGCTTATAGGCTCTGGCAGGTAAAATGGAGGTGCCATAATGATCTGCAAGATCGGCGAAGGTTTCATTAATGGTGGGTTCAAAACGGCTGCTTTTGATGACCGCAGATTTTAAATTATCAGGAACAATTGCCGCAGGAACGCCCTGAAAAAAATGCATCGCATTTTCTACCGAACGTACAAAATCTTCCTTTTGCTGGCTCATTGAGGCTTCTGCATACGTATACTGGCTTGCTCCCAAGATGGCCACAAAAAACTGAACGTTTTTGATTTCTCCACTCTTTTTATCGGTAATAGAGAGGGTTTTACCGGCATAATCCACATACATTTTATCACCAGATTTGTGATTCATGTGCATCACGGGATTCACCCGCTTTGCCCATATTTTGTAGTGATGCCGGAATTGGGTGATCTGAAAACCATCGGGATACAAAGCGATATACTGCTCCCAAGTTCGATAAATAGTAACTCCTACCTTTTTTAATTCCCGTTCCATCACCGGAAAATAATCGTACAAAGTCTGTAATTTGGGACTCACCGATTCCTCAGTAGTATGAGAAAACAAAAGTTCAAGTTCTGCGTCTGTCTTTTCGTTAATGATCTCAAAACTTAATCCAAGGACTTCAAATAACGAAATATACTTCTTTACGGTGTTTCTGGAAAGCGATAAGTAATTGCTGATAAACAACTTACTCTTTCCGTTGCTATAAAATTTAAGGACTTTTCTAATTTTACTCATGTCGGTTGTTTTATTGGCCATAATCCGTATTTTTATACGAATTTATGACGCTAACAACATGAAAAAATCAATCGTTTTTACCTGAAAAAAATCAACCAAAATCAAGGTGGTCAATTTGCTCCGAATCCAGGTGGTCAGTTTGCTCCGAATCCAGGTGTCAGTTTGCTCCGAATCCAGGTGTCAGTTTGCTCCGAATCTGGTGGTCAATTTACTCCGAATCTGGGTGGTCAATTTACTCCGAATCTGGGTGGTCAATTTGTCCGTTTTTTCCAAAATACTTGCAAAAGCATATAACAATGTATAAAAATCTAGCACAGTTTACCAAAGATAAACGCAAAGAAGCAAAACTTACACAGCAGGAATTTGCTGAAAGAGCTGGTGTTGCCTTAACGGTAGTTCGGAAAATAGAACAAGGAAAGGATAACTTAAGTCTTGCAAAAGTGAATCACGTTCTACTGATGTTTGGCAGTAAATTAGTTCCAGCATCGTTAAAGGAAATTGAGAAATAAGAAAAACGAACCATTATTCAACATCCTTATGCTATAGAATCACAATTTTAAACCTAGAAAATCAAGAAAAGTATAAAGTGATGATTAGTAGTCGATTAGGTTTTTTCAAGTAGAAATCTATATATTATTCAATACCTTATTTGTACCATGAAATTATAACCAATTGATTATCAGTATCCGTTATTTTTGAAGAAGTTAAGTAATCACTTAGTCAACCAATAATTTTATTCAGAATTCCCCAAGTGAAAACTTGGGGAGTTTTTTTGTGTGGTATATAATTAAAATGCCTCAAGTGAGGCATTTTAATTATTGATTCAGAAATGTATTTAGTTTAATCGCTTCCTCATTAGTAGCATCGTATTCTAAAGATTTAGCGATATGCTGTTTCGCCTGTTCTTTATTGGTTTCAGCTAGTTTGTAAGCCACAAAGAAATGCGCATAAGCCAAATTCTTTTTGCTGGCTTCAACTTCTTCTGGCTTTACTGCTGCAATGTATTTTTCATACGCCACTTTTGCATTGGCCTCATCTTTCATATTTTGGTACACATACGCCTGGCTGTAATAAGATGGTGCCCAATCTGGCAATAAAGTTGACATTTTCTGCCACGTTGCCAAAGCGTTAGTCCAGTCTTTCTCATCCTGATAAACCGTTGCCAATTTTACGATCGCTTCTGTATCATTGGGATTGGCTTCAATTTGTTTCTTTAAAGCCTCTATTACTGGATTTTGTTGGGCAACTTGAACCTGCTCACTTGCAGGAGCATTTTCTTGTACTGGATTTGTATCTTGCGCAAAGCCAAAAGTTGTCGCTCCAAAAAATAACGCAGCAATCACTGCTTTCTGTGTGTTAATCACTCTTTCCTTTTTCATGTTCAATTTTTTTTGATTAATATTTATTTGCCGTTTTTCACATCAACTATAATTCCAAGATTTTGTATTTTTTGAAAGTTTAATGTTTTTAATAATATCTTAACTTTTAATGAAACTATAAACTTTTCATTTTTAAGTTTTGATATTTTTCTTTAAAAGTTTCCTCCTTCAATCTTTTAAAAATATCTTTGCACTCACAAAAAATTCTATAATAATGCTCACCAAAATAATCATCCATAAAGTCGGAAATAAAATTAATCAGGAATCGCTAATCCTTTCTCAAGAGGAATATCAACCCGAAGAAGGAATGAAGGAAATGCTGGAAGATTTTTTCCTGAAAGGTTTTAAGTCCGAAGAACAGTTTCAGTTTTATAGCGATACTTATTTGGTGAATAATCCGATTTTCAGTTCGGCTTCAGAAATTTTTGAAGATCTTTCAAAGTTCATTTATGAATCAGAAAACATTGCCGAACATCTATATAATATAACCGAAAATCCACGCGTGCAAGCAGGTGAACTTTTTGTTTGTTTTTTTGAGGGTGAAGAAATCGCCGGCGAAAAAATCAACTCCATCGGGATTTTTAAAACCGAAAATAAATTGCCCTTTCTGAAAATTTTCCCGGAAGGTGACGCTTTCGATATTGAAAAGGATTACGGAATCGGATTAGCAAAACTCGATAAAGGCTGTATTATTTACAACAGTTTCAAAGAATCGGGATACGCAGTTTCTGTCATCGACAATAATAAAAATGGCGATATGTATTATTGGTTCGAAGATTTTTTGAAAGTAAAACAACGCGACAACGAATATTTTCATACTCAGGAAACTTTGTCAGTTTACAAAGAATTCATCACCAAACAACTTCCACAGGAATTTGAAACCACCAAAGCAGATCAAGCTGAGTTTTTAAATAAATCAATCGAATTTTTCAAAGAGAAAGAACAGTTTGATTTTGATGAATTTACCAAAGAAGTTTTGCAAGATGAGAATGTGATTGAGAGTTTTAGCAACTTTAAATCTGATTATGAGCAGGAGATGCAGGTATCTATTTCAGAGGATTTTGCTATCAATGAATCTGCGGTTAAGAAGCAAAGTCGCGGTTTTAAAAGTATCATTAAACTCGATAAAAATTTCAGCATTTATGTTCATGGTGATCGCAAAATGATTGAGCAGGGAAGTGATGAAAAAGGAAAATATTATCGACTTTATTTTGATGAAGAAAAATAAAATGATCGAATATTTCATTTAACAATGTTTTATCTTTACCAATCATCCCATTAAAAATTAAATAATGCCAGAAGGTCCGTCCATACTTTTTCTTAAAAATAAACTGCAAAGATTCAAAGGGAAAACTGTTTCTGAAGCGTCGGGTTATGTCGAAATGGATAAGTCTGAAATCGTAAACCTTAAATTAATCGACATTGAAACATATGGTAAAAATCTACTTTTTGTTTTCAAAGATTTCTTTGTGAGCGTTCATTTAGGATTGTTCGGCTCGATGTTGGTGAACAAACGTAAAAAGGTAAATGCTAGTTTTGCTTTACATTTCGGAGAAAGTGAAATTAATTTTTATGTTGCAAAGACCAAATTTTACAAAGGAAAACCGAACGATCATTTTAATTTTAAAACCGATGTTTTAAAACCTGAATTCGATGAAGATTTTGTTTTAAATGAATTGCAAACCAATCAAGGTGATAAAATGATTGGCGACGTTTTAATGGATCAAAATATTTTCGCCGGAGTTGGAAATATCATTAGAATAGAATCGCTGTATCACGCAAAAATTCATCCCGACAGTTTGGTAAAATCAATCCCAGAAAAGAAACTTATTTTCTTACTGAAGATGGTTGTTGATTATTCTGAGGAATTTTTAAATTTATTAAAAACCGATAAGGTGAAAGAAACGGCAATGATTTACGGAAAGATGATTTGCCCGAAAGATAAATCGGAATTATTTATAGAAGAACTCGGCAAAATAAAACGCAAAACATATGTTTGCCTAAAATGTCAGAAACTATACAAATAACAAAATCCTGCGTATTGCAGGATTTGTTTGATTTACGATATAGTTCTGATTTGTTTATCCTTTATAGATATTCTCCTCAAAAAGCCCTTCTACAGACCAGTATCTTTCTCCGGTATCGTAATTGAAAGTAAGGATTTTAGATCCTGCTGGGACTTCTGCTAACTTTTTATTAACCGCTGCAAGTGATGCGCCTGTTGAAATTCCGCCCAAAATCCCTTCTTCGCTTGCTAAGCGTTTTGTGAATTCAAATGCTTCGGCTTTTTCTACTTCGATTGTTCCACTCAGAATTCCGGTATTTAAAACCTTTGGAATAAAACCAGCGCCAATTCCCTGCAAAGGATGCGGTCCCGGCGCGCCACCAGAAATGACTGGGGAATCTTTTGGTTCCACTGCGAAACTTTTTAGATTAGGGAATTTCTGTTTTAAAACTTCCGTAACTCCTGTGATGTGGCCACCAGTCCCAACTCCTGTGATGAGGTAATCAAAACCTTCCGGAAAATCATTTAGAATTTCCTGCGCCGTAGTTTTTGCATGAATTTCTGGGTTTGCACTATTTTCAAATTGTTGAGGAACCCAGGAGTTTTCAATCTCATTCGACATTTCCACCGCTTTGGCAACTGCGCCGGAAGTTCCCTTTTCTTTAGGAGTCAAAACGAACGATGCACCATAAGAACTCATCAGTTTTCGTCTTTCAACACTCATGCTTTCTGGCATTACCAAAACCAATTTGTAGCCTTTCACCGCACAAACCATAGCAAGACCAACACCCGTATTTCCAGAGGTTGGTTCAATAATTAAAGTGTCCTTATTTATTTTACCTTCCTGTTCCGCTTTTTCAATCATTGCTAAAGCGATGCGGTCTTTTAAACTTCCACCCGGATTTTGTTTTTCTAATTTCATCCAAACTTCTACATTGTTTGGGAAAAGTTTATTAATCTTTACAGCCGGTGTATTACCGATGGCTTCTAATATATTATTAAGTTTCATATAAAAAATTTTAAATAGTTGTTTTTAATTTGTGTTTAGATAATTGCTGAGTTTTAAATACTGAAAATAATCGGTTCATTACCAGGAAATTTATTCTTCACGGTGACTTGTCCTTTATGAAAAACAACAGAATTTGCTGCCACACTTTCGGTAATCCAAACGTTACCGCCAATCAATGCATTCTCTCCGATAACGGTTTCGCCTCCTAAAATGGTCGCATTTGCGTAAATCACTACGTTATCTTCAATAGTAGGATGTCTCTTCATGTTCTGTAAATTTTTAGAAACAGACAGCGCACCCAAAGTAACACCCTGATATATTTTAACATGATTACCAATAATTGTAGTTTCTCCAATCACAATTCCGGTGCCATGATCAATAAAAAACGGAGTTCCGATTTTAGCGCCGGGATTAATGTCGATTCCTGTTTTGCTGTGTGCGAATTCGGTCCAGATTCTGGGAATGAGCGGAATATTACTTTTGTATAATTCATGAGCAAATCGATAAACCGCAATCGCAAAAAATCCAGGCGACGAAAATAAAACTTCTTCCATACTTTGTGCTGCTGGATCGTTTTCCAGAACTGATTGCGCATCATTTTCCAGCATATTATAAATCTGGGGAAAACTTGCAAAAAAGGTTTCTGTTTTTACACTTTCATTTTCCTCTGTTACTGAAGTAAGTATTTCATTAAATTCATTTTTAAAATTATTGAGGCGTTCTTCGATATTGCTCAAATCCGAACATCTTTGATATTCCAGGAAAAAAATGAAGCGAAAGAACCGATCGATAAAGTCTTCGATTTTCTTTTTATCGATGTCATATTTTCGGTTAGAATAACCTTCGTGAATTCTTTTAGCAAATCCCATTTTGTGTTTTATTTCAACAAATTTAGTACAAAATATAGTTCAATGTGTTGACTTAAGATAATTAATGACTTGTACCATCATCAAAATAGATTCCAATTAATAAATCTGTAATGATTATCGTGGAGTTTGGGAAAACTTTAATAACAATAAAAATTGCTCAAAACTTTAACATTTCGTAAATTTGGGTTTCATTAATATTAAAAAAAGGAACGAAATTAAAGTTTAATAAGATTAGAATAAATCAATAGATATGAAACGCAAGTTTCCATATCACCTTTAAAAATAAATAAATAAATAGATATGAAAGTTACCGTAGTAGGAGCAGGAGCAGTGGGTGCAAGTTGCGCAGAATACATTGCGATGAAAGATTTCGCAGCAGAAGTTGTTTTAGTTGACATTAAAGAAGGTTTCGCCGAAGGTAAAGCGATGGATTTAATGCAAACCGCTTCTTTGAACGGATTCGACACCAAAATTACTGGAACAACCGGAGATTACAGCAAAACTGCTGGGTCAAAAGTTGCCGTAATTACTTCTGGTATTCCAAGAAAACCAGGAATGACGCGTGAAGAATTAATCGGAATCAATGCAGGAATCGTAAAAGAAGTTACTGCAAATTTGGTAAAACATTCGCCAAATGTAATCATCATCGTAGTTTCTAACCCAATGGATACGATGGCTTACTTGGTTCACAAAACTTCAGGTTTACCGAAAAACCAAATCATCGGAATGGGTGGAGCTTTAGATTCTGCACGTTTCAAATACAGATTAGCCGAGGCTTTAGAATGTCCGATTTCTGATGTTGATGGAATGGTAATCGCTGCTCACAGTGATACGGGAATGCTACCTTTGATGACCAAAGCAACTAGAAATGGAGTTCCGGTAACTGAGTTTTTAAGCGAAGAACAACAAAATCACGTTGCCGAAGAAACCAAAGTTGGAGGTGCAACCTTAACTAAATTATTAGGAACTTCTGCTTGGTATGCACCAGGTGCTGCAGTTTCTGTGATGGTTCAGGCAATTCTTTGTGATCACAAAAAAATGATTCCTTGTTCACTAATGTTAGATGGTGAATACGGTCAAAGCGACATCTGCCTTGGAGTTCCTGCAATTATTGGAGCAAACGGTGTAGAGAAAATCGTAGAAATCAGTTTAACTGACGCAGAAAAAGAAAAATTCGCAACCGCTGCACAAGCAGTTCGTGAAGTAAATGGTGATCTTAAATTCTAGATTTCAAACGGAGTCACAAAGTGGCGAAATCAATAGCAAAGGGTGAAGTCCTTTAAAAATAATGGTTTTAATTTTTAATAAATTACCAAAAAAGAGAAACGCATCTTTATAAAGATGCGTTTTTTTTGTTGAGGAATAAGGTATTCTAAATTCTCGCCCGATCATATTGATGTGGGAAATCACATTCTCCTTTTCCATTAAAGGAGCCTTGAATTGCCAAATAAGGATTTCGTAAAATTTCGCGTGCCACTAAAATTAAATCTGCTTCTCCTTTTTCTAAAATCTCTTCAGCAGTCTCAGCAGTTTTAATTAAACCAACTGCGCCAGTTTTCATTCCGGTTTTTTTTCTGATTTCAGCAGCAAGCGGAACTTGGTAACCATCAAACAAAGTAATTTTCGCACCATGAATATTTCCTCCACTCGAAACATCAATTAAATCTACCTTTTTATCTTTTAAAAACTTCGCAAGTTCTACGCTTTCTTCAAGACTCCAGCCATTTTCAGTATATTCAGTCCCAGAGATTCTTACAAATAATGGATGGTTTTCATCGAGCAGATCATTAACAGCATCTACAATTTCTACGAGAAACCGAATTCGGTTTTCGAAACTACCACCATATTCATCGTTTCTCACATTTGATAGAGGCGACATAAATTGGTGGATCAAATAACCATGAGCCGCGTGAATTTCGATCACATCAAATCCAGCTTCTAAGGCCCTTCTCGTTGCATCTTTAAAATCCTGCACCAATTTTTTAATTTCCGGAATGGTTAATTCGTGCGGAACTCTTTCACTTTCATGATAAGGAATTTTGGAAGGTGCAACGGTTTCCCAACCTTCTTCTAAAGAAAGTTGTTTACCATTCCAAGTCGAAGATTTTCTGCCAGCGTGCCCTAACTGAATTCCAATTTTACTCTCAGAATTTTGATGGACAAAATCCACGATTTTTTTGAAACTTTGAGTTTGTTCATCGTTCCACAATCCGGCGCATTTAGGTGTAATTCTACCTTCGGGTACAACTCCGGTCGCTTCTACAATGATTAATCCAGTACCACCTTGCGCTCTGCTTGCGTAATGAACAAAATGAAAATCATTAGCAAGTCCATTTTCGCTGGAATACATACACATTGGCGACATTACCCAACGGTTTTTTAATTCGAGATTTCTAAATGTAATCGGAGAATATAAAATCATAAATAATTGTTTTAAATAAGGAAACAAATTTACGAAAAGGGGAATTGATGTTTAATCTTTACTCATTCATAATATCAATACAACGAAAAGAGGTTTTCAAAATGAAAACCTTTAAGTGAACTTCGCCCATTAGATTATATGATTTAATTTTTAAAGCCTTCAATGTTAGAAGCCAAAAATGAATCAATGATACCGTCTAAATTATGAGCGATATATTCCTCTTCTTCCTGAACACTAAAAGCCAATAAAGTTGCTGCATTATAATAGTTCAATTTAATGGCAAGATGAGCCAAACCACTATAAGATGCAATTTTGTAGTGAGTCAATTTCTGCGAAACCAAAATGAGTGCGATTTCCCAATTATCAATGTCATTTTCAAAAACAGAAAGATGTTTGAGTCCTTCCGAAAGTAAAGCATCGAAGGTTCCGCAGTTTCTGGCTTCGATAACTTCATTTCTTGAAGCGAATATTTTTTCCAGTCGCTCCATGTGTTTTAAATGAATTGTAAAATGAGTTTTAAGAATATCATTTAATTTTGTAGAAATAATATGATCTTTTATCAAAGAAAATTCTTTTGCTATTTGGGTCTCCGCATAATACATTTCCTGCAGTGATTTTATATAAAAATCTTCGAGTACTACTAGCGAATGTAACCGTTCACCTTGAGAGGGAGACTGAAGCGGTTTTTCTATATTTTTCATAAGTCTCATTTATTATTTTTCAGAAAAGTAAATTATATTAATTTACATAAGTAAAACTACAATAATAGCGTTGTTAATTTATGAGTGTTTTCACGGTTTTTATTAACCAAGTAATTATAAATAAGGTTATGGGAATTGAAGTTCAAAATCCTGTATCTTTATATCACTAAAAAATTGAGTGAATTTATGGGAAGTCCTAAAATTAGTAAAAGTGATTTATCCAATATAGCCATCGTAGGCAGTGGACCCACAGCACTTTTCTTACTTAAATATATATTGGAAAATATAGAAGTTTTAAGATCGGAAATTAAAAAAATTACGATTTTTGAAAAAGAAGAAATATTGGGAATGGGAATGCCTTACCACCCGAAAACGACAGATATTTATAATCTGGCTAATATTTCCTCCGAAGAAATCCCCATGTTACAGGAGTCTTTCGGTGATTGGTTGCGCAGGCAAAATTCAGATGCACTGAAAAAATTAAATGTAACCGATTTACCGATTGATGACTCTGAAGTGTATAGCCGCGTTTCTTTAGGCCATTATTTTGAGGAACAGTTTAAACAACTGATATCTTCTTTAGAATCAAAAGGAATTCAGATTTTTCAAAAAGTAAAATGTGAGGTTTTGGATGTATCAAAAGATTCGGAAAAAGAATTGACCATCACCGATTGTCATAATGAGAAACACAATTTTTCGACTGTAGTTATTGCAAACGGGCATGAATGGAAAGGGGAGGACAAACCCGAGTCTGGATATTATGCTTCTCCCTGGCCGATTCATAAATTAATTCCACAAAATAAAGAGGGATATAATTTCCCGGTTGGAACATTGGGAGCGTCTTTAAGTGCTTTCGATGTGGTTACTTCTTTGGCTCATCGACATGGAACTTTTAGCAAGGTTAATGAAAAACTGACTTTTAAATTAAATGAAGCCAATCCAAAATTTAAGTTGGTATTACACTCTTCCGAAGGTTGGTTGCCGCATCTTCAGTACGAACAGAAGGAACCTATCCGAGAAATTTTTCGCCATTTTACCAGAAATCAATTGTTAGATTTAATTGATGAAAATGGGTTTTTAAGAATCGAAGATTATTTTGATCATTTATGCAGACCTGCTCTGATTGAGGCTTTTCGGAAAGACCGGTTGACGCACGTTGTTGATCAGTTACAAGATTCAACTTTCAGTTTTAAAGATCTGGTCGCCTTAATGTCTGAAAAACATGATTATGTAGATTCTTTTGAAGGAATGAAGAAAGAAATGGTCACCGCTAGAAATTCCATTAATCATAAAATTCCAATTTACTGGATGGAAACTTTGGATGATTTAATGTACAGTTTAAATTATCACGCAGAACTTCTGCCAGCCGAAGATCATCTCTTTTTTCACAAAGAAATTATGTCCTTTTTGATGAATGTTATTGCGGCTTTACCGTTGCAATCAGCAGATATTCTTTTAGCCTTGTACGATGCGAATTGTATTGAATTAAAAGCAGGTTATGTCAATTTTCCAGAAGATGCATTTCAAGAAAATAAAACAAAAATCGTAGTAGAATCAGCAGATGGTAATAAAGAAGAAGTTGAATATCAGTTATTTGTAAACTGTGGTGGCGGGAAAAAATTAGAACTGGAGGATTTTCCTTTTCAAACTTTGGTAAAACAGGGAGTTGTTCGTCCTGCAACTGCACCATTTGCCGAACAGAATTTTGGTAAAGAACAGTTGAGAAAATCAGAAGATCATATCGTAAAAACCGATAGCGGTCTGGAAATGAAATTGTCCGGAATTCAAATTGATTCGAGTTATCGGACTATTAATAAAGATAATTCCACCAACAGTTTTTTATATGACATCAATTTCACGCATACCAATGGATTACGACCATATTCCTACGGACTTCAAGCCTGCAGTGCAACGAGTTTAATTTTGGTTGAATCTTGGCTGGCAGAAATCAAGGAGGATAAAAATGTAAGTGAAGAAATAGAAACCATCACCGAACTGTACGAAGATATCGACGGATTATAAATAAATAAAGGCCCCAGTTTAGGAGCCTTTATTATTGATTTCAAAATCATATTAAGCCGGCACAACCGGATTAACTTCTCTTTCCCAGAAACGGTGTTGCTCAATATCTTTTACGAAATCCTGCAAATTCCCTTTTGTAGAAACTCCTTTCGTTTGAAGTTTAATTTCGGGAATCGCTTTCTTCAAGAAATCAACTGCATCTTTATCTGACCCAATTGGTTTACAATGTTTAAAGGCTTCTGCCACGAAATGAAGAGCATCTGTATTTGCAGAAAGTATTTTTAAACTCTCACCGCCCGGAACATAAACCGCATCGAAAACGACAGAGGCAGCAGTGAGCAAACTCTCATCAATTGGATATTGGTCACCGGATTTCGTTGTGACGAATCCATGACGAGGTGCAATAACTGCGACCATTGCTCCCATATCACACAACTCTTTTTTAAATTTTGTGAAAGCCTCATCGTTTACGCCGTCTGCTGTCAGGATCGCAATTCTTCTTGCTTTAATGTCCGTTGGTAATTTATTTGCCATACTTAAAGAAGGCGCATCCTTAATCGGAAGTTTTTCTTTAAAAGAATGATAATGTTTCAAATCACCATCGGCAGGAATACTTCCTGTAATTGGCTGTGGTAATTTCGCTGGGACCAGTCCTAATTTTTCACCTACGATTTTCGCTAATTCCTCATCAACTTCCAAAAGCATATTCACCATTCTCTGCCGGATCGGAACAATTTTCACCTTTCCTAATTCAAAGGCAAACGCATCCTGGATATGTCGTTTCTCGTCTGCAGACATGCTTTTGTAAAACAACTCCGGCTGACTGAAATGATCGAAGAAACTTTTGCTTCTTCTTCTAATTTTGTTAGAATCAATTCTTTCTTCAAAAGAAGTAAATCCACCTTCCGACATCATCGCCTGAAACGGACAACCACCACCAATTGAGTTTGGATTGTAATGTGCTTTTCCTTTATTGATCTGCATTCTGTGCATTCCGTCGCGCTGATTATTCGTCACTTCCGGAATTGATTTGTTAATTGGGATTTCATGGAAGTTTGGCCCGCCCAATCGCGAAATCTGCGTATCGGTGTACGAAAATAATCTTCCCTGTAATAATGGATCGTTGGTAAAGTCAATTCCCGGAACCAAATGTCCTGGGTGGAAAGCAACCTGTTCTGTTTCTGCAAAGAAATTATCTGGATTTCTATTCAAAGTCATTTTTCCAATGATTTCCACAGGGACCATTTCTTCCGGAATCAATTTCGTTGGATCCAGTAAATCAAACGGATATTTATGTTCATCTTCTTGCGGAACAATCTGAACACCCAATTCCCATTCCGGATAATGGCCTTCATCAATTGCTTCCCACAAATCGCGACGGTGGAAGTCGGTATCTTTTCCTGCAATTCTTTGTGCTTCGTCCCAGGCTAAACCTAAAACGCCTTGTTTTGGTTTCCAGTGAAACTTCACAAAATGTGATTTTCCTGCCTCATTAATAAATCGGAAGGTGTGAATTCCGAAACCTTCCATCATTCTTAAACTTCTGGGAATCGCGCGGTCACTCATCAACCACATGATATTGTGCATTGCTTCCGGCATGAGCGAAATAAAATCCCAAAACGTATCGTGTGCAGAAGCGGCTTGTGGAATTTCGTTGTGAGGTTCAGGTTTTACGGCATGAACCAAATCCGGAAATTTCGTGGCATCCTGAATAAAAAAGACCGGCATATTATTTCCAACCAAATCGTAGTTTCCTTCCTGCGTATAAAATTTCACTGCAAATCCACGAACATCTCTGGGAACATCCGTTGAACCTCTAAATCCTGCAACAGTTGAAAATCTTACAAAGACCGGAGTTTTAATTGAAGTATCATTTAAAAATTTTGCTTTCGTATATTTTCCCATCGGTTTGTAAAGTTCGAAAACTCCGTGGGCACCAGAACCTCTTGCATGTACAATTCTTTCTGGAATTCGTTCATGATCGAAATGTGTAATTTTTTCTCTTAGTATAAAATCCTCTAATAAAGTGGCGCCGCGTTCGCCTGCTTTCAAAGAGTTTTGGTCGTCGTTTATTTTTAAACCTTGATCAGTCGTCAGGAATTCTCCCTGATTATCGGTCGTGAATTTTCCTAACTGTTCTTGTTTTGGATTGGCTCCGTTTTCAAACGGTTCGCTTTCATTTATTTTCATAGTAATTTTCTTTGGGTATAATTATTAATTTTAAACAGCGTTTAAATCTTTAGACTGAAGTTTTCCATCCACGGCTTGCGAGTTCAAGTTGGTATCGGCAATTGTGCTGAGTAGACAATCGGATTTTTTTTCTTCGCCTAAAGTTTTCAATAATAAATCAAGCGCAGTTCTTTCATTTAATGTTTTAGCGAAAGCCGCCAAAGTTCCGTAAGTCGCAATTTCATAATGTTCCACTTTCTGTGCGCTGGCGATAATTCCGGCATCACGAACTGGACCTTCTGCAGTTTCTTCCATAATTTCTTCTCCTTCTTTAATGATTCCATCCATCGCCAGACATTTTTTACCTTCTGCTTTTAGGCCCATCGATTTGAAAACGGCTTCCAGTCTTACCACATGTTCTTTGGTCTGAGCCAAATGATCTTTGATTGCAGTTTTTAATTTTTGATTGGTGGCTTGATCAAACATTTTCGGTAACGTTTTAACCAGGGCATTTTCTGCCCAATAAATGTCTTTTAAACAGTCAATAAAAAATTCCTTTAAGTTTTTTGCAACCGATTTTTTTTCGGCCTTTGGTGCTTTGCTTTTCTTAGTTTCCATTTTTTCTATTTTTAATGTTAATTTGGTTTAATAACTTTATTTTGAAATATCCTTTAATAATATTCATCTTATTTTCTGTTTAAAAGAAAAAAATAAATACTATAAAATATTGATAATGATGGTGTTGATTGGAGTTTTATAACAAACAACTTTTAAACCAAAATTTTTTATTTTAATAATTTTTAAAGAAATAATGAATCCTGTTTAATTAAAAAGAAGTAGTCTTAAAGTTTTTTAAAAGAAACAATTTTCCACGGTGTATACATTATAGAAGCAGTTTGAAAAAAAACCATTATCTTTACTATCCTATTTTTATCAATGGAAAAACAACATACAATTAATTTCGAAGCCATCGAAAGTTACGACCACCTCGATGCAATGGAGAAGACGCTTTTCGATAAAGCAATGGCAATTCGCGATTTAGCGTACGCACCTTATTCTAACTTTACCGTTGGCTGTGCAATTCTGCTTGAGAACGGCGAAATTATAACAGGAAGCAATCAGGAAAATGCGGCTTATCCTTCCGGTTTATGTGCCGAAAGAACGACGATTTTTTATACGGGAGCCAATTTTCCAGATGTGAAAATCAAAAAACTTTTTGTGATTGGTGCGCCCAGAAATGCAACTGCGTCTGTGCCGATTCCACCATGTGGCGCTTGCCGACAATCTATTTTGGAATATGAGGCAAAACAGAAAGACGAAATAGAAATCTATTTTGCGTCCCTTGGTGGTGAGATTTTTAAAACAAGATCAATCCGAGAATTATTGCCCTTTTCGTTTGATGCTTCTTACCTTTAATTAAAATACATGAGTGGTTTTATCTTTATTAAAGAAGATGTTTCCATAAGATAATTTTTTAAACACCATGAGAATTGCCGCTATCGATATCGGAAGTAATGCAGCACGCCTGTTGATTAATGAAGTAACGGAACCTAAAAAAGGGAAACCGCAATTCACCAAACTCAACCTGCTCCGTATTCCGCTTCGTTTGGGAATGGATGTTTTTACGAAAGGAGAAATCGGTCCTGAGAGAGAACAGATGGTCATTGACTCAATGAACGTTTTCAGTAATTTGATGAAGATTTATAAAGTGGAGCATTTTCGTGCATGTGCAACCAGTGCGATGCGCGATGCGAAAAACGGAAAAGAAATCATCAAGCAAGTCAAAAATACTTCCGGAATTGATATCGAAATTATTACGGGTGATGAAGAAGCCGCTTTGGTTTTTGAAAATCACGTGGCTGATGCGCTCGATAAAAACTCGGCTTATCTTTATATAGATGTTGGCGGTGGTTCCACAGAATTAATGTTCTACGAAAATGGAAAAATGCAGTATGAAAAATCCATTAATATCGGAACGATCCGTTTGCTCGATGGGTTGGTTAAGGAAGATCTGTGGAAGGAACTGAAAGAAGATATCCGCAAAAATATCAACAGCAAAAAACCGATTGTTGCTATTGGTTCCGGCGGAAATATCAACAAGATTTTTTCGATGAGTAAAACGAAAGACGGCAAACCAATGTCGAGTGCTTATCTTAAAAAGTATTATAAAGAAATGTGCAGCCTTACGGTAGCCGAACGAATGAGCAAGTTTAATCTTCGGGAAGACCGTGCTGATGTTTTGGTTCCGGCGTTACAGATTTTCAATAATGTGATGAGTTGGAGCGATATTGATAAAATATTCGTCCCAAAAATTTCAGTTGCTGATGGTTTGATTCATAGCATTTATGAGGGTTTGCAGAAGAAGTAGAATAATTTACTTTATGGTTTAGATTCTTTTATTTCTTTCCCAATTCAATCACTTCCAGATTCTCAATCTGGTCACCATTAATTTCAAAACGCATCATCGTACGCATTTGATGCCAACCGACTTTTCCCATTGCGCCTGGATTGAGGTGAAGTAAATTGTTTTTCTGATCATACATCGCTTTTAAAATGTGAGAATGTCCGGAAATAAAAAGTTTTGGTTTCTTTTCTTCGATTTCTTTTTTGGCTAAAGGCGTATATTTTCCTGGATAACCGCCGATGTGAATCATTAGAACTTCTACCTCTTCACATTTGAATCGCAAAACTTCCGGGAATATTTTTCTGATTTCTGTGCCGTCGATGTTTCCATAAACTCCGCGTAAAGGTTTTATTTTTTCTAATTTCTCAATGACTTCCAGATTTCCAAAATCACCACAATGCCAAATTTCATCTGCGTTTTTTACGTAGTCTAAAATTCGGTCGTCAATATAAGAATGGGAGTCGGAGAGGAGGAGTATTTTCATGAGGTAAATTTCTTACTTTTTTTTGAAACACGCAGGCGCTATCAACTTATCTCAGATATTGTTTTACGGAATTTAAAATGGTGAATGAAAAACTGCTTGGTATTCTAGCCCCGATTGCAGTGTAAATCCTTTTTTGTCTCGTTTCAAGACGAGGCAAAAAAGATTGGAACGGAAAGCGGGACTGAACTTGTTAAGAATCGAACATTTGTTGCTCCTAAAAATTCTGTAAATTTGCAGCCGATGAGGTATTGTATAGAGTTTTCGTATTCGGGTAAAAATTATTTTGGCTATCAGATTCAGCCTGATCAAATTTCTGTGCAGGAAGTTTTGGAAAATGCTTTGTCTACGATTTTACGGGATAAAATTAAAACGACGGGAGCGGGGAGAACCGATACCGGCGTGCATGCGAAGAAAATATTCGCGCATTTTGACACCGAAAAAAATATTGGTGATAATTTGACCTATCAATTGAATAGTTTTTTGCCACAGGATATTGCAATAAAAAGAATTTTTCCTGTTAAAGAAGACTTTCATGCTCGATTTGATGCGACTTTTCGGACTTATGAATATTATATTAATTTAGAGAAAAATCCATTCACGCAAGATGCGGCCTGGCAAATCTGGAAAAGGGATTTGGATGTTGATAGGATGAATGAAGCCTGCAAAATCCTTTTTGAATATGAAGATTTTACCAGTTTCTCGAAATTGCACACCGACAATAAAACCAATAACTGCAAAATCTATAAAGCGTTTTGGGAGCAGAATGGTGCGGACTTAAAATTTACTATTTCTGCAGATCGGTTTTTAAGAAACATGGTTAGGGCGATCGTCGGAACAATGGTTGAAATTGGAAACGGAAAAATTGAACCGGAAGATTTGAGAAAAATCATTGAAGACAAAAATCGAAATTCTGCGGGAACTTCTGCACCGCCGCAAGGTTTGTTTTTAGTTGATGTAGGTTATCATTTTTAATCATCAATCGGAACAATTTCAAAACTCAATCTTTACCATCCTTTCATCGCTGCAAAATTCCGTATTTTTGCACCGGATTTTTAAATACAATATGAAGAAACAATCGACTTGGGATATAATTAAACGACTATTTGTAATCGGAATGAAATTTCGGTCGTGGTTTATTGTTACTTTAATTATTTCCATCGTGCTGTCGATTATTTCTACCTATCGACCGTACTTAACGATGCAGATTGTAGATACCGACATTATTCAACTTCGGGATAAAGGGTTGATGATGAAGCATATTTATATTTTGGTCGCCCTGGTTTTTGGTGAAACTATTTTGAATTTCTTTTTGGTTTATTTTTCCAATTTTATTTCTCAAAATGTAATTCGTGATATTCGGGAAAGACTGTATCATAAACTTATTTATTTCCGAACTTCTTTCTTTGATAAAACAGCGATCGGACAATTGGTAACTCGTGCAGTTGGTGATGTGGAAACGATTGCCACGGTTTATACGGATGGTTTCCTGATGGTATTCGGCGATATTCTTCGCATCGTTTTCGTTTTGTTTATGATGTTTCAGGTTGATGTTCACCTGAGTTATATCTCTTTGGTGATTCTTCCTTTAATGGTTGTGATTACGCGATTTTTCCAGAAAAGATTAAAGAAAGCCTTTGGTGATGAACGAACCTGGACTTCTAACCAGAACTCATTTGTGCAGGAACGACTTTCCGGAATGTCTTTGATACAAGTATTTAATAGACAGGATGCGGAATTTAAAAAGTTCGATGATATTAACATTACCTTAAAAAATGCGTTGTTAAAAACGGTTTTTATCTTCTCTTTATTTTTTCCTGTTGTTGAATTAATTTCTTCCTTATTTATAGGATTCATTCTTTTCTATGGAGGTTTTATTGCAATTACGGCTGGTAAAGTGATTGCATTTATTCAGTTTATATCGATGTTGATTCGTCCGCTTCGGCAGATTGCGGATCGTTTTAATAATATTCAGAGAGGAATCGTGGGCGCAGAAAGAGTTCTTGGTGTAATGGATGAAGATTTCGCGATGCCAAATCATGGAACGGTTGCAAAATCTCATTTTGATGGGAAAATAGAATTTAAAAATGTTCATTTTTCTTATGACGAAAAGCAGGAGGTTTTAAAAGGAATCAGTTTCAAAGTAAATCCTGGAGAAACGGTTGCAATTGTTGGTGCAACTGGAGCGGGAAAATCTACGATTATCAGTTTAATCACAAGATTATACGATATTAATTCTGGTAAAATTTTATTGGATGATGTTGATTTAAAGGATTACGAATTGTATAATTTAAGAAGTCATATTGGTGTAGTTCTTCAAGACGTGTTTTTATTCCACGGAAGTATTTTCGAGAATCTCGCTTTCGGTGATGAAACGGTAACTTTAGAAAAGATAAAAAGTGTTGCGAAAGATATTGAAGTTGATGAATTTATCGAAAGTCTGCCGGGCGGTTACGATTATGTTGTTCGGGAAAGAGGTTCTTCAATTTCGTTAGGTCAAAGACAATTACTGTCATTTTTGCGTGCTTATCTTTCTGATCCGAAAATTTTAATTCTTGATGAAGCGACTTCTTCTATCGATCACGAAAGTGAAAAACTAATCCAACGCGCCACCGAAAAAATTACGAAGAACAGAACTTCAATAATTATTGCGCACCGACTTTCTACCATTGTAAATGCAGATAAGATCATCGTAATGGAACACGGAAAAATTGTGGAAGAAGGAAAACACGATGAACTTCTGGCAAAAGGTGGATATTATTCTACTTTATATCGCTCGCAGTTGAAAGCGGAAGTGATTGAATAATCACTAATCATAAAAATTCAATATCGGAAGATTGCACAAAAAAGAGTCCGTTCAAATTATTGAACGGACTCTTGTATATATGGTGTGAAATTAATTTATTTCGCAACCACTGTTCGAACATTTACAAATTCTTTTAAGGCAACCATCGAAAGTTCGGTTCCATAACCCGAAGATTTTGCACCACCAAACGGTAATCTCGGATCAGAACTCGTTCCTTTATTAATGCTGATCGTTCCCGATTCCAGATTGTCGATATAGAATTGTTGTCTTTTTTTATCTTTTGTCCAAACCGAATCAGATAATCCAAACGGAATTTCATTTGACAGTTTAACTGCATGTTCATCATCTTTAGCAATCATGACCATTCCGAGTGGACCGAAAAGTTCCTCTTTCAAAATTGGATTTCCCGATTTTACTTTAATTAAGCCTGGAACAAATTCATTTGCCGAAATTCTTACGAGTGGCAAAATAATTTCTGCACCATTTTTTAAGGCCATATTATATTGCTTTTCCAAATCATCTGCCAAGTCGGGGCGAGCCATTCCCGCCATATTGGTCTTCTTTTTCATAGGATCGCCGGCTACGAATTTCTGGTATTCTTTAACAAAGATTGGAAGGAATTTCTTTTCCGTATTTTTCTGAATAATGAATCGCTTTGCTGCATTACACGCTTGACCGCAATTGAGCAGTCGGGATTTTGCACCGGAAATTGCCGCTTCTTCTAAATCGGCGTCATCTAAGACGATGAACGCATCACTTCCGCCTAATTCCAAGAGTGATTTTTTAATGTTTTTTCCCGCAATTGAAGCGACTTCGCCACCGGCTTTTTCACTTCCGGTTAAACTTACTCCTCTAACAATGGGATTTTCTAAAACGGTTTTCACTTCGGCATGTCCGATTTCTAGATTCTGAAAAACACCTTTCGGGAAACCTGCTTCCAGAAAAATCTTTTCAATCGCATTTCCACTTCCAAAACAAATTGAAGCATGTTTCAATACAACCGTATTTCCGGCCAGGATTGCCGGAACCGCAAAACGAATTGCCTGCCAAAATGGAAAATTCCAAGGCATTACTCCCAAGATAACTCCTTTCGGAACATAATGAATTTCCGAAACGCTGAATTCGGTTTTAATTTTTTCTGGTTTCAGAATATTTTCTGCTTCTGCATAGTATCGAACCATCAATGCACATTTCTTAATTTCGGCAATTGATTGAGTGATGGGCTTGTTCATTTCTTTAGTAATGATTTTCCCAAACTTCTCTGCATTCTCATCCAGACCTTTTGCTAATTTTTTGAGTAACTTTTGCTTCTCTTTAAAAGGGACACTTTTCCAGGTGTCAAATGTTTTTTGAGAAATTTTTAATTTATTGTCGATGTTCATTATTTGAATAATTTAAGTGTTTGCAATTCTATAGATATAAGGAATGAGGAATTGCAATTAAGGTGAATGTTTTAATTAGAGGTAACAAATTTAAGAAAACAAGACAAACTAAAGAATTGATGCGGGCAATGATTATCATTTAAAATGAAAAATAGGTTAAAAGCCATGTCGTTAGAAATCAATTCTGATAAATGTCTTCATTAAATAAGAGAGAAACTTTTGAATATCACATAATTTTAATTATTTTTGAAGAATAAAATTATAAAAATGAATTTACCAGGCGAATTAAAGTACACCAAAGACCACGAGTGGGTTAAAATTGAAGGAAACACGGCAACCATCGGCATTACTGATTTTGCTCAAGGCGAATTGGGAGATATCGTATTTGTAGATGTTGATTCTGTAGATGACGAACTTTCTGCCGGAGATGTTTTCGGAAGTGTAGAAGCAGTGAAAACAGTTTCTGATTTATTCTTGCCAGTTAATGGAACCGTATCAGCATTTAATACTGACTTAGAAGATCAACCGGAACTTTTAAATACCGATCCTTACGGGAAAGGTTGGATTATTAAAGTTGAAATTACAGAAGGTGCAGATCAGTCAGAACTCCTTTCAGCAGAAGAATACCAAGCATCACTTGGATAAAGTTTCAAAAATATTTAGTAAGATTTTGCCCATTTACTGGGCATTTCTTACTTTTATGCTCCTCAAGCCGGGTGTAGAAAACCTGGAGTATCCCTTTATGTTCGAGGGGATCGACAAGGTTTTACACCTAAGTATCTTCACATTTTTGGGGTTCACCTTTATGGCAGCATTTCCCAAAATCAAGTTTTTCTACTTTATACAGATTATGATGCTTTACGGTATGCTCACCGAAATCCTGCAGGATGAAATGCATTGGGGCCGTTCGTTAGAGTTTCTCGATTTAATCGCAGATATGGTCGGAGTTCTCATAGGTTACTTTATTTTCAAAAAATTTGAACGTACTATTATATAGTGCGTTTTTTTATTTCCTTGGGCGGTTCCCTCTCCTGGCTTACAAAATGTCTGCATAATTTTCCCACACCTTGGGTCGGGCTATCCGTTTCAATTCCTCGCGCCTTGGCTAAATCCTGCGCTTGCTGTGGGATTTCCACTTCTATCCCTACCGCAAATCGTGCTCTTTACATAAAGTGGATAACTTTGTAGTTTGTAGTATTCTGTTAACCATGTCGTTATAAACATATTTACTCCGATATGAATAAAACTTCACAAAAGAGTTGCG
>NZ_JAQYUS010000011.1 GCF_030686865.1 Kaistella sp. SH40-3 | reverse complement strand
AATTCTATATTTGAAACAGAAAACACTCTCTAAGAAAAAGTACACTTTCTTTTGAAGACATACAAAATATATCAGTCCTCTTATTCTAAAAATTTGTTTCTTTTTAAGTACCATGTCGCTGCTGATATCCAGCTCTAGGACGTCAATCATCGCGGTAATCGTTGCACTTTTATTTTTATTTTATAAACTTAGTAAACATAAAGTAGGAAAAACTTTTAAATTCGTTTTTAGTGTTTCAGCTATCTTAATTCTTAGTTTTCCATTATGGTCGTCCTACACTTCAGGTATAACTGAAAAGTTTCAAGGAAACGATGATGGTGATTTATTATCCAGAAGAGAGGAACATTGGACAGCGAGGGTAGCCGAGTTCAAATCTTCTCCCATTGTAGGAGTCGGTTTTTGGGGCGGCGTTGACAGATAATGATTTCTCTATTGGCTTCGATAGTGATAGTGGTAAAGTAGAACCAGGTTCATCATGGCTTGCACTTTTATCTATGACTGGTATCGCAGGATTTATTCTTATTGTTTTCATATTTCTCTCTGCGCTCATCTATTTATTTAAAAATAAAAATGATTATATAATTTCTGGAATATTAGGAAGTTTACTGCTTTTTTTTATGATTCACATGAGCGCCGAAGGATATATTTTGGCAGCTGGAAGTTTGCTTTTCTTCTACATTTGGCTTCTGTTGGGTGTAATAGAAGGATACAAAAAATATCAAATTATAAAAATCATATAATTTGATTAATAAAAAAATTTCGAAAAAAATGAAAATTATTTTTTGGCAAAATATTATAAGTCCGCATCAAGTTGATTTTTTGAAAGCATTATCCTTCCATCACGAAATTCTTTTGATTGTTGAAGAAATTCAAGACATCGAAAGAAAAAAAGATCATTGGGAAATACCGCAATACAACTATTTAAAGATAATCATTGCTCCTCCATTAAATTCTTTAGATCAGTATTTTGAAAATGCAGAAGACATTCATATTTTCTCTGGAATTTCCGCCTATAAAACAGTTTATAGTGGTTTTAAAAAAGCAGAAGTTCACAAAGCAAAAATTGGTATAGTCTCCGAACCTATTAATTTTGATGGTATTAAAGGATTTCTTAAATTAATAAGAGGAAATTTTCAAAGATTAAAATATGGTCACAAAATTAAGTTTATCGCAGCAACCGGCGATTTAGGTATAACTACCTACACGAAATTTGGATATAGAAAAAATAAACTTTTTCAATGGGGGTATTTTGTTGATCATCCTCTTAACAATAATGTAAGAAAGAAAAACCAAATCGTTTTTGTAGGTCAACTAACTGATAGAAAACAGATTTTACAATTAACAAATTTGTTGATTGAGAACAATTGTTTTGGTTATAATGAATTTTTAATATTAGGTGTTGGTCCTGATTTAAGCGCTCTACAGAATATTATAAATAGTAATAAGGCGGATTTTAAGATTAGTATATTGGGGCGTAAATCGAAATTAGAAACGATCGAAATCATTGCTGAAAGTAAACTGTTATTTTTACCATCTCTATTTGATGGTTGGGGAGTAGTCGTTAATGAAGCGCTGTTAGCAGGTACACCAGTTATCACCAGCGACAACGTGGGAGCCAAGATATTAGTTGAAAATAGTGACAGAGGAGCAGTTTTTAAAGCAGGTGATTATGATCAACTGAAAAAATTACTGGAAAACTGGTCCACTAAAAATTACGTAGAAAAAGATTATCTCAAAATTCAAAACTGGGCAGTAGAAAAAATCACTCCTGCTGTCGCAGCTGATTATTTCTCGAAAATAATTTCTTGCACTTTTGATAAGAATGTAGAAAAAGAAAAACCTATAGCCCCTTGGGTACAAAAACAAATATAAATGCTCCTGCTCGATAGCTTATACATCAACAACAGCGGCGGGAAAATCCTGCTGGAATATCTGGTAGAACAATTAGAAAAAAACAAAATCCCTGTTTTTTATCTATTTGACGAACGCTGTAAAGATGACTTTCAAAACGTACCCAAAAGACGTAAAGTTTACCTGAAAGCAAACTTACTCAACAGACACCACTTTTACCGCCGAAAAGGTGGAACATTTTCACAAGTTTTATGTTTTGGAAATTTGGCTCCTACGATTCCACTTAAAGTTCCTGTTTATACCTATTTCCATCAGACTCTGTTTTTAGAAACGCCTGATACCCTATCTATCATAAATAAAATAAAGTTTAAAATCAAGAGAATGGTTCTTGATTCAATTAAATCAAATACCAATATTTGGTTGGTACAGTCTGCAAATATTAAAAAGGGACTGATGTCAAAATTTGAACTTACTAAAAGTCAAGTTAAAGTAATGCCCTTTTATCCTCCTCTGAAAAAAATAGAAAAAATTATAATAGGAGAAAGGACGGATTTGTATATGTGAGCAATGGTGGAACTCACAAAAATCACAACAATTTAATTGACGCATTTTGCGTTTATTATGATAAAAAAAAGAAAGGTATCTTGCATATTACGATAAGTGATGAATATCCTGAACTGTTGTCTATTATCAAAAATAAAATAGATAAAGGTTACCCTATTGTAAACCATGGTTTTATTCCTAGGAATGAATTATTCGAAATATATAATAGTAATCATTACCTCATCTTCCCGTCTTTAACTGAAAGTTTTGGACTCGGTATTGTCGAAGCACTCGAAAATGGCTGTAAAGTTATTGGAGCAGACTTACCTTATACGCATGCAGTATGTAAACCGTCGATTACATTTGATCCTTTAGATGTATCTGATATGGAAAGAGCGTTTATAGAATCACAATCTGAACATGTAAAGGATACTGAACAATTGGTTTTCAATCGAATAGATGATTTAATCAATCTTTTAAAAAAATAGCATAAAATTGTTCTACTGATTACAAAAACCAAAAAAGCCACTTCTTACAAAGTGGCTTTTCAATTTTTCACAAAGTGCTCTTTATCTCAAAAACACCACCACCAAATACGTACATCCAGCTACGAAAGCAGAGATTGGAATGGTCAGAATCCAGGCCCATAATAAACTTACGGTGATTCCCCATCGCACGGCAGAAACTCTTTTGGTTACTCCTACCCCGATGATGGCACCGGTGATGGTGTGTGTCGTTGAAACCGGGATTCCAAAATGTTCTGAAATGAAAAGCGTAATGGCTCCCGCAGTTTCAGCAGCAACTCCTTCCAGGGGCGTTACTTTGGTAATTCTTGTTCCCATTGTTTTTACAATTTTCCAGCCACCGCTCATGGTTCCCAAAGCAATCATTAAGAAGGAGGTAAATGGAACCCAGAAATAATGTTCTACGAAATAGTTGAACTGGTGGGTACTGTCTAAAGCCAGATAAACCGGATCCTGCAAGGTCTGTGTATGGTGGTAAATCACGGCTGCTCCGATAATTCCCATCACTTTCTGTGCATCATTGGTACCGTGTCCTAAACTGAATAACGCTGAAGAAACCAACTGTAATTTCTTGAAAACATTATCTGCTTTTCGCGGACTTGATCTTTTAGAAACATTAACGATGAACAAAGTGATTAAAATTGAAATCGCCGAACCAATTAAAGGTGCCAGGAAAATGAATAAAAAGATCGGGATCACTTTATCATACCGGACAACATCTTGCGTAAAGAGTTGCTTGAAGGCGAGTATGAGTTTATCGAAGGTAGCCAAATCTGGTTGAGCCAAAGCAATCAAATGATAATCTGTGACCAAAGCGTGCATCAGTGCAGCACCTAAGAAACCACCAATTAAGGTATGCGATGATGAGGAAGGAATCCCAAACCACCAGGTTAATAAATTCCAGGCAATAGCGGCTACTAAACCAGCAAGGATCACTTCAAGATTAATAAAATCGGTATTGACCGATTTGGCGATGGTATTTCCGATTTTAAATTCTCCGATGACATATGCTGCAAGGAAGAATGCGGCAAAATTCCAAACTGCTGCCCAAAGAACGGCCTGAAAAGGCGATAAAACTTTAGTGGAAACGATGGTCGCAATTGAATTCGCGGCATCATGAAAACCATTGATATAGTCAAAAACAAGTGCTAATGCAATGATGATGAGGAGTAGAACTGGTAAATCCATTCTTTTTTATACTATATAATTAGGGAATAGATTAAGCGTATTTAATTAAAATACTGTCGATGGTATTCGCTACATCTTCTGCTTTGTCGGTTACTGTTTCCAGATATTCCAACACTGCTTTTATTTTCATAATCTTAATTGCATCATTGCTTTCAAACAATTTCACAATTGCCTGGCTCAAGACATCATCTGCAATATTTTCGAAAGAGTTGATCTTAATACAAGATTCTTTTACTGCTTTAGGATCTTTAAAATCGTTCAGGTTTCTTAGCGCCAACTGAACTTCCAGACAAGATTTATAAATTAAAAGGGTAAATTCTGTGTAAGCCGGATCCAGAGGTGCTTTGTATAAATAAATATATTTCGCGGAAGCATACATGAAATCTGCAATATCATCTAAACCACTTGCCAAATGACTAATGTCTTCTCTATCAAACGGAGTAATAAAGTTTTCTCCTAACTGAACGAAAATTTCGTGGGTTAAATCATCCATTCTGTGTTCATAATCACTCATGTGTTGCAACATCGTATCATCATTGATATCGAAATCGAGTAAACTCTCGTGAAATTCTTTGGACATTGCTACGAGTTCTTCTGCAACTTTCTCAAACAGTACAAAAAACACTTTGTCTTTCGGCTGGAACATTTTAAAAATATTTCCGATTCCCATTATTGTTCATTTTTTAATTAGTCCTGCAAATTTCCGAAAAAGAGTGATAGGTTTCTCATTTTAATATTAATCTTTATTAACATTAGGAAATAGTTGCCAACAAAAAAACCAGCCTCGTTATAAACGAGACTGGTTTGTATTGATAAATAAGAAAGAAAAATTAGTTAGATTCTTCGGCTCTCATATCTTTTCCTTTGAATTTCTGAGTTTGTAACCCTTTTAGAACTTCATCTTTAAATCCTTTTTCTACTTCAAAGAAAGAGAATTTTTCTAAAATTTCAATGTTTCCAATATCCGGACGTTTTCTTGATTTCTCCGTTGATTTATTGATAATCTCCAACATATCAATTTTCTTTAAGTTGTCCCGTTTTCCTAAGTTAAAGAAAAACCGAACCATGTCCTCATTATTTTTTCTTGGTTTTCTATCTCTAGATTCGCCTCTGTTTCCACCGTCACGATCTCTAGAATCACGGTTTCCGCCGTCTCTATCTCTTCCGAAATCACGACTTCCACTGTCTCTAAATCTGTTACCGCTATCTCTACCGCTATCTCTTCTGTCACCGCCTCTATCGCGATCTCTTCCTCTTCCATCACGGTCTCTGCCACGATCTCTACCTCCTCGGTCTCCTCTATCGTCGCTGTTAAATTTCTGATCAACTAAATCGTCTTTATCTTTATAATAAAGCGCCATCTCTCTCAATTGTAACTGCAACATTTGGTGTACCAATTCTTCTTTGGTAAAGGCTGATAAATCTGGAATCAACTCATTGTCGAATTCAACCAAATTTTCGTGCTCTGTAAATAATTTTTCGAATACGCCAGCAACCTGTGCTTCGATAATCTTTTTACCAGTAGGAATTTTCTTCTCAACAATATCAATTTTAGTAACTGATTTAATTTGTTTCAGTTTTCTAGATTCTTCAGGTTTAATTAAAGAAATCGAGATCCCATCTTTTCCAGCACGTCCGGTTCTACCACTACGGTGAACAAAAACCTCCGGATCATCAGGTAAAGAGAAGTGAATAACGTGGGTTAATGAATCAACATCTAAACCTCTCGCCGCAACATCTGTCGCCACTAAGATATCGATGTTTTTCAAACGGAATTTTTTCATTACCGTATCACGTTGTGCCTGCGATAAATCACCGTGAAGTGCATCTGCCGCATAACCGTTCTGCATCAAAAAGTCTGCAACTTCCTGAGTTTCCATACGGGTTCTACAGAAAAGAATTGAATATTGATTTGGATTTGCATCAATCAATCTCTTCAAAGCTTCTTTTTTGTTTCTGTAACCAACCACGTAATATTCGTGTTTGATGTTTTTCTTAACCTCGTTGATTGAACCAACAGAAATTCTGTGTGGATTCGTTAAATAGTTTTTAGAAATCCTTTCAACCTCTTTATTCATCGTTGCCGAGAACAAAAGCGTTTGTTTGGTTTCTGGAGTTTCTCTTAAAATGGTTGCCAAATCTTCTTTGAACCCCATTGAAAGCATTTCATCAGCTTCATCAAGAATTAACCATTGAATTTCTGAAAAATCAAGGGCTTTTCTGTTAATCAAGTCGATGACCCTCCCCGGAGTTCCCACAATAATCTGCGGTTTCTCACGTAGAGATCTGATTTGATCAGTAATACTGCTACCACCATAAACTGCTGTAGTTTTGATGTTTTTCAAGTATTTCGAATAATTAATAATGTCTTTGGTAATTTGCAAACAAAGTTCTCTGGTTGGACAAAGCACCAATAATTGGATTTTGCGACTCCCGTCGTCAATCATATCCAAAATCGGAAGCGTAAACGCTGCTGTTTTGCCTGTTCCTGTCTGCGCAAGTGCGATTAGATCGCGTGTATCTGTAGAGATAAAAGGAATAGTCTGTTTTTGGATTTCTGTTGGGCTCACAAAGCCCATTTCGCCAATTGCCTTCAAAACTTCAGGACTTAGATTGGTCTCCGTAAATAAATTCATGTAAAAGATCGTCTATAAATTGGGTGCAAAGATACGTTTTTTATTTATGATAATTATATGGGGTGTTTATTAAATAATTGTTAATAATGAAAAGTCCTTTTTTATTGCCCTTATTTTTATTTAAATTTGAAAGAAATAAAGAACAATGCAAGACTCTATTAACGCCTCTACTCTATCTTTCTTAAGGACTTTAAGCCGGAATAACAACCGAGAATGGTTCAATGAAAATAAAAGTCTTTATTTAGAAGCAAAAGAAAATGTGGAGTTATTTGTGGAACATTTAATCCAGGATATTTCAGAATTTGATGATGAGATTTTGAAAATTGATCCCAAAAAAGCCGTTTTTAGGATTTATAGAGATGTTCGTTTTTCAAAAAACAAAGTTCCCTACAAAACCCATTTCGGTGCGAGTTTGGGCATGGGGAAAGGCAGTAAAATTTCTGGATACTATTTGCATATTGAACCGGGACAATCGTTTTTAGCAGGTGGAGTTTACACGCCAGAACCTTCTATATTAAAGGAAATCAGAAAAGAAATTGCGGCAAGTGGTGAAGAATTTTTGAAAATTTTAGACCATAAAGATTTCCGAAATAATTTTAGAGGTTTGAGTGTAGAACACCAATTGCAAAGAGTTCCGACCGGTTTTGAAAAAGATCATCCGATGGCGGAATACCTTAAATTAAAAAGTTTTACCGTAAGTCATCCCATTTCAGACGAGCAACTATTAGATAAAAATGCGGCGAAAAATTTCGCAAAAATATTAGAGAGCATTAAACCATTGAACGATTTTCTGGAACTCCCTTTTAAGTAAATTTTGAAATTATCAAATTCACATGTAAATTCCAGAAATTAGACTTTCAATACGCATCACTTTTCCTCTGGTTAACAATCTGATAAATAGCAGATTATTATTGGAACACATCGAATTTAAATATTAAAAATCGTTCTATCACAGAAATCGCAAGCCTCTTCTTGTGAAACTCTATATTCCTACATTTTATAAGCTTTGTTGTTAATCTTCTTCATTTCCCCTTTTTTAACTCAATCTTCAAAACCACGTGTTACGGGGAATTTATTTCAAATATTTTCGTGAAGAATAGAAGGTATAAAAATAATCTCCAGAATTTTCATTTCAAGTTCCAAATTCAAAATAAAACCATAGAACCCTCAAAAAAAATGATGACCAGTCATCATTTTAACATATATTTAACATATTTTACTATCTTTGCTTTCTTGAATTTGAAAAACACATTAATGATTTAAAATTTTACTATTGAGACTTTTACAAATCCCTTTTAGAATTATTTAAAAATATAATGAACTATTTCACTTCAGAAAAAAAGATAAACCCCTTTAAAACCGATAAAAAATGAGTGTAATTGCACGTCAGGGTTTTAAATATTCCTTAATCGGATATTTCGGTTTTTTACTCGGAACGATTTCTGCGATTTTTATTTTCCCGTACGATATGGAATTCTACGGAAAATTAAGATTTATAATGCCGACTGCAGAAATGCTTTTACCGATCGTCATTTTTGGACTTTCTTTTTCTAATGTTAAATTTTTTCAGCAAACCCAAAAAGAGGGTAAACATCAAAATTTACTCTCCCTTTCCTTAGCAGGAATTCTATTAAATTTTGCTATTTTTTCTATTTTATTTTTCGCTTTTTTCCTTCTATTTCCACAATTCAAAACTTTACAACTGTGGAAAATGAAGTTTTTAATCTTGCCACTTATTCTGTTAATGGCCTTGTCTGCTGTTCTTAATAAGTACATCACCAACTTCAAGCGAATTGTTGTTCCCAATATTTTCGAAAATCTATTTCCAAAAATCGCCAATTTAGGGGCTTTTACTTTATTTTTCTTTTTAGGAGTTTCTGAAAAAGGATCATATGGATTTTTCTTAGGAATGTTTCTATTATCGTTGATAGGCTATTTTTTCTACGCGAATAAATTGGAAAAATTCACACCTGATTTCAGCACAGATTACGTGCGAAAAGATCACCTATGGAAAGAAATTTTGAATTACAGTTTCTACGGTTTTTTAGGAAATATCGGAAATTTCATTGCTTTCAGAGTTGACAATTACATGATTGGGGAATTCCTGAATTTCGAGGAAAATGGAGTTTACAGTATTATCTTATCGATCCTCTCTTTTATACTAATTCCACAAATGGGACTTTTTAATATTTCTGCGCCAATTATCAATAAAACTATTGCTGAGGGGGAATTTGAAGAGCTCGACCGTTTCCATAAAAAAACATCATTGACTTTATTTTTCCTTGGAGCAGTTCTCTTTTCCTGTATTTTAGTTGGTTTTCCTTACTTGAGTAATTTCATTAAAAACGGAGAGCAACTTCGCCAGGCCGAACCTGTCATCTGGATTCTGGGATTCGCCATGCTTTTCGACCTGGCCACGGGATTCAACGGGCATATCATTTCTCTTTCCAAATATTACCGATTCAATATTGTAATTATGCTGTTTTTGGCGATTACAACTATTACGCTCAACTATTTATTCCTCACCAAAACTCATTTGGGAATTATAGGAATTGCCATGGCAACAGCAATTTCCCTCACGCTTTTTAATCTGACTAAAATTTATTTCAATTATTGGAAATTTAAAGTTTTCCCACTGACCATCGAGATGATGTATATGTTGATTATCTGTACGCTCGCCATCACTTTAGCGATTATGTTGCCGGAAACGAACAGCAATATGATTAATCTTTTGTATAAACCAGGATTTGTTTTAACCGTTATTTTTGGTGCAAATCATGTGATGAAAATTTTCCCTGTTGAAGATTATATCAATAAAAAATTCTTTAAAAGTATTTTTAAATTTTAATTAAAGTTCCTTTCAGCTAATGGAAATCCAATTTTGATTTATAGTTTACTTAGAACGACTACGACTTGATCACCTCTTCCGATTGTATTTAAATCCTGAGATTCTTTCCGGAATTTTATAATTTCATCTTTGGTGAAAATCGAGTTTGAAGACTGGTAACTTAATCCTCTGCTGTATTTTTCACTTCCTGTAAACTGAAATTTATAACTGTCATTATAATAAGATTCTATAAAAAAGCCGTTTTCCTTCGCAAGGATTTCGAAGGCAGTTTTTGTTAAAAGATGAAAATGTCGCGGAGAATCCCACTGAACCCAATTTTCTCCATATTTCTCAAAAGCCGCAGAATCTTTTACCGGAACTCTAATGATGATTTTACCCGTATCGGTTGAATTTCGGTAGCATTCTCTTAAGGTCTGATGCGTATTTTCCACATGTTCGAAAACGTGGTTAAAAGTAATAACATCAAACTTTGCATCCATTTCTGATAAAGTTTTTTTATAGATTGGAAAAGGTTTTTCGATTGTTTCTAAAGCAAAAGGATCAATCCCAACACTATTTTTAAAACCCAATCTGTAAATGCTTTTCAGGAATTTTCCTTCACCGCAGCCAACATCTAAAATCTTCGCAGTTGGACTTGGTTTAATTTTCAAAAATGCTTCCAACGCCAAATTCGGAATTTTTACCGAAAGTTTCTTTGATAGAAATGAAGGGAAATTATAAAAGAAAATATAATCTCTTACCATTTGAATAAAGGTGTCCGTTACTTTTTGTCTGGATTTTAAACTGTAATAATTATCCGGATAAAAACGCGACATCTCCATTGGAAAATCAGAAATCTGTAATGTTCCACACTCCGAACAATCAAAATATTCAAATTTTTCCGTTCCAGCAAACATTTTATCATTCACGGAATACGTGTTTTTAGTATGAGTTGAACCGCAGATTCTGCAAACCATGTTTTTATTTTTTTTGCAGACCAAAATTAATCTATTTTTGCATCTGATATGAAAAAAATCGCAACTATTATCGTAACCTACAATGGTGAAAAATGGATTAACAGATGTCTGGATTCTGTTCTAAAATCAACTTACCCAACTGACATATATGTGGTCGATAATTGTTCTAACGATGATACTTTAGCCCTCATTAAAAGTTATCCCGTGAATTTGGAGGTCTTACATTTTAATGCAGGTTTTGGTTATGCTAATAATTCGGTTTTGCAAAAATTGATGGATTCCGATTACGACTACTTTTTTCTCATGAATCAGGATATTTATTTAGAGGAAAATTCTTTAAAACAAATCGTCGATTTTTCTTCTAATCATCCTGAGACCGGCATTATTGCGCCCATTCAATATGATGGTGAAGGTCAAAACATTGATGCGAATTTTCAACAGTTTATTAACTTATCTATTGACAAAAAAAACTTTTACGAAACTACTTTTTGCAATGCTGCAGCTTGGTTAATTACTAAAGAATGTCTACAAAAAGTTGGATTTTTCAATTCCTACTTTCCTCATTATGGTGAAGACCGGAATTATTGTGAGCGAGCAAAATACCACGATTTCAAAATTGCTATCGTAAAAGAAACCAAAGTTCTACACGATCGAACTCAGAAAATGACCCCAGAAAAAGCACTCAAACTGGCGAAAATAAAATTGCTCACTATTTTTCTGAATCCCAACAAAACAAAATCCCAAAGTATTACTTCAGGATTTACAAATGTTTTCGGAATCAGTAAATATTTATTTAAAAAGTATAGTTCCTATACTGCCGTTTTCGCATTATTGAAAGAATATTTTATTCTATTTAAAAAACGAAATGAATTAGAGTTTGAAAAGAACAAGCAGAAATAGGTTAAGGTTAAGGTTAAGGTTAAGTTTAAGGTTAAGTTAGAAAACCTTCTTTCCGTTGCTATAGGTTTCTAAAACTTTGGTATCTAAAATTTTCACTTCAGGAACCGTCATTAAATCCTGATCAACGATAATAAAATCCGCAGATTTCCCCGGTTCTAAACTTCCAATTTCATTTTCCTGGAAAGCGGCTTTGGCAGCCCAAATCGTCATTCCACGGATTGCCTGTTCTCTGGTTAACGCATTTTCTTTTTGAAATCCATCTTCAGGATAATGCTTGGAATCTTTTCTTGCAACCGCCGAATAGAACGTTTTTAATGGATTTATTTCTTCGACCGGGAAATCAGTTCCCAAAGGAAGCCAACCGTTCTGTTTCAGTAAATCTTCGTAAGCATAAGAATATTTTAAACGGTCTTTTCCTAAGCGATCTTCTGCCCAATACATGTCAGAAGTTGCGTGAGTCGGTTGTACTGAAGGAATAATCGAGTATTTTCCGAATAAATCAAAATCATTTTTATCAACGATCTGCGCATGTTCAATTCTCCATCTTCTGTCATTTTTAGCACCTAAAACATCACCATAGATCTGAAGAATAGTTCGGTTGGCAGAATCTCCGATGGCGTGCGTACACATTTGTAAATCACTGTTTTTTAATTTTCTTGCCAAGTTTTCAAAATGCGTTCTGTCACTTAAAAGAAATCCTCTCCAATCTTTTTTGTCAGAATAATCGTGTCTTAAACTGGCACCTCTGGAACCCAAGGCACCATCGGAATAGACTTTAAATCCGCCAACAGTAATATTTTTATTGGTATATCTTCCTTTTTTAATCCAACGGTCATAATAGTCAGGATTGTCTTCCATCAAAGCGAAAATCTTCATTTGCAATTGACCTTGTGATTGCGCTTTTTCTAAACGGTCCAAAGTTCTTTCGGTAATTCCGCAATCATGAAGTGAGGTTAAACCATAAGAAAAACATTCTTTCTGTAATTCCGAAAAATACTGAATTGCCATTTTATCTTCAATTTCCGGAATATGCTTTTCGACCAAAGTCATTGCGTTATCGACTAAAATCCCGGTCAGTTTTCCATTCTTAACTTCGATTTCCCCTCCCAGAATTTTTGAATCTTTTGTAACTCCGGCAATATCCAGGGCTTTTTGATTCGCAACCGCAGCATGTCCGTCAATTCTTTTTAAATAAACCGGACGGTTCGGAAACAACTTATCCAATTTTTCTTTGGTTGGAAATTCTTTAATTACCCAATCATTCTGATCCCAACTTCTTCCGTACAATCATTCTTTTGGAGCGGTCTTCGCATACTCTGAAATCCGGGCCACAACTTCATCCCAGGATTTTGTACCCCACAATTCACATTTCCATTTGTCGGTAGCATAACCAGTGAAATGACAATGTGCATCGATCAATCCTGGAAAAACAGTTTTTCCATGTAAATCCTGAACCTTTGAAGATTTATAATTTTTCAGAATATCGGTAGATTTTCCAACCGCAACAATTTTTCCATTTGAAATCGCCATCGATTCGGCCGTATCAAAATTTTGATTAACGGTATAAATTTTAGCATTGGTGATGATGAGATCTGCGTTTTTCTGCGCAATCAAAACGATTGAGGAGAAAACGGTTAAAATGGAAATTATTTTTTTCATGGTTCTTTTATTTTCTGTTGAACATCTGTTGCCAGCGTAAATTTCTGATGTATTTTATTTCTTCCTTTGACAATTCCTTTTTTCCTTTTTGTTTTAAAAAAGATTTCATGGTCGTGAAAAATTCAGAAACCGATTTGTTTTTTAATGATGATTTCCCGGAAGAAATTATTGCTAAAGGTAGATTCAAACCAATATTATAAAAATATTCACCTAGTTTTTCGGCTTTCTGATTTTTATACTGATAAGCTGTCGGGCGCAAATGTTTCACCCATAAATCTTTAATGGTAACGGTTTGCCAACCATTTTTCTTGGCCAACATCACATCGATATTATCCCAACCTAAAACCGGGCGCAATCCCTTCATATCCTGAAAACATTCTTTCCGATAAGATTTTATAGGTCCACGAATATGATTTTTCGAGGATAGATTTTCAAATTTCCATTGGTGCTTTTCATCTTTAAAATCATAAATCAACGATTGTTCGAAAATTGATTTTTTCACTTTAACAATTCCGGAAACCATTCCGGCTTTTGGCTGCGTTTCATAAACCTGATTGACTTTCTGTAAATAATCCGGTGGAAAAATAATATCTGCATCGAATTTACAAATGATATCAAATTCGTTTAAATCTACAGATTCCAGACCTTTATTAAATGTACGAACTACTTTTGCGCCAGGTTCATGCTTTGAAAATTCTAAATTCTTCAGTTTAAATTTTGAATTGTCTTTGATAAAATCCTCAACAATTTGCTGCGTTTTATCCGTAGAACCATCATTAACTATTACGCAGAAAAACTCCTGAAAAGTCTGTTGCTGCAAAGATTTCAAAGTGAAAAGGATATTCTTCTCTTCGTTGTGCGTGGGAATGATGATGAGGAATTTCAACTTTTATATTTTTTCCTTACTGTCTCCACTGGTTTCACCAATGGTTATTAACATTGAACCCTTCGGGTTCACCATTTTTAAATTACTATTAATGCGCTTCCAACCAATTATCTCCTACTCCCACTTCGACCAATAAAGGAACGGTGGTTTCATAAGCAGATTCCATTTCCTTTTTAATTAAAGCGGTTACGGTTTCCAATTCTTCTTCAGGCGCTTCGAAAACAAGTTCATCATGAACCTGCAAAAGCATTTTCGTTTTTAAATTCTGTTTGGTGAGTTGTTCATCAATTTTAATCATTGCCAGTTTAATGACATCGGCTGCACTTCCCTGAATTGGCGCATTTACTGCATTTCTTTCGGCGTGTGCTTTAACGACAAAGTTGGCAGAGTTGATATCTTTTAAATGTCTTTTTCTGTTTAAAATGGTTTCTACATAACCCATTTCCTGTGCTTTCACCACCTGATTGGCCATGTATTTTTTTAAATTAGGATAGGTTTCAAAATAAGATTCGATCATTTCCTTGGCTTCTTTTCTGGAAAGTCCGGTTTGTTCGGCTAAAGCAAAAGCACCTTGACCGTACAAAATCCCGAAGTTCACGGTTTTTGCTTGTGAACGCTGGGTTTTGGTGACTTCTTCTAAAGGAATATTAAATAATTTCGAGGCGGTAGAAGCGTGAATATCTTCGCCGTTTTGAAAGGCTTTAATCATATTCTCTTCTTCTGAAATTGCTGCAATTAAACGCAGTTCTATTTGAGAATAATCCGCGGCAATTAATTTATTTCCAGGATTAGCCACAAAAGCACCACGAATCTGTTGTCCGCGTAAAGTTCGGATTGGGATATTCTGCAAGTTTGGATTTACACTTGCTAAACGTCCGGTTGCAGCCGTTGTCTGTGAAAAATTGGTATGAACTCGATGATCGTTTTTATCAATCTGTAAAGGCAAAGCATCAACGTAAGTGGATTTTAGTTTCTGATAAGTTCGGTACTCTAAAATATGTTTAATGATTTCATGCTTAGAAGATAATTTTTGTAAAATATCCTCGGAAGTTGCGTACTGACCGGATTTAGTCTTCTTCGCTTTTGGATCGAGTTGCATTTTTTCAAATAAAACTTCACCCAATTGTTTCGGAGAATTCATATTAAATTCTTCACCCGACAATTCAAAAATCGTTTTCTCCAATTGACGAAGATCGTTTTCTAAATCGATACTTTCCTGTTCGAGCCATTTTTTATCAAGCGCAATTCCTTCAAGTTCCATTTTAGCAAGAACTTTCATTAAAGGCATTTCAACTTTAAAAAATAAATCTTCCAGGTTTTCCTTTTTTAAATGTGGCGCAAAAACCTGATAAAGACGGAAAGCCAAGTCGGCATCTTCGCTCGCATATTCTGTTTGCTCCTGTAAAGAAACTGAACGCAAATTCCCTTGATTTTTTCCTTTCTTACCAACCAAAGATTCTAAAGAAATCGGTTTGTAATTTAAATACATTTCGGAAAGATATTCCATTACGTGACGACCATCCGGATTGAGTAAATAATGCGCAATCATCGTGTCGAAAAGCAATCCTTCAACGGTAATTCCGTAATGTTTTAAAACTTTGAAATCAAATTTTATATTGTGACCAATTTTTAAAACTTCCTCTTTCTCAAAAAAGGGACGGAAAATTTCTAAGGTTTCTAAAACTTCCTCGCGCTTTTCTGATAACGGAATATAATAGGCTAATCCATTTTTGTAGGAGAAACTCAGTCCAATTAATTCGGCTTCCATTTCATCTAAAGACGTGGTTTCGGTATCGAAAGAAACTGCCTTTTGAGCCATTAAGTTTCGAACCAACATATATTGTGCTTTGGGCGAATCGATATATTGATACAAATGATCATTATCAAAAGCGGTTTCTTTGGTTGAAGTTGCCTGATCTAATTCTTCAAAATTGGCAAATAAATCCAGTTGCATGGATTGATCACCACCTTTTGCAGGTTGAGGATTTGAAAGGGACGGTTTACTGCTGGAACTTCCAATTTCACTTGACGGCGCAAAGGCACGATATAGGTTTTCATAGAGACGACGGAATTCAATTTCATCGAAAACCTCTTTTACTTTCTCGAAATCAGGCGTATCTAGATCATATTGTTCCTGATGAAACTCAATCGGTGCATCGCAAATAATCGTCGCTAATTTTTTGGAAAGGATTCCGCGTTCTGCAGAGTTTTCTACTTTTTCTTTCAACTTTCCTTTTAAATCTGCTGTGTTTGCCAAAAGATTTTCAATGCTCCCGTATTCCTTCAGAAACTTCTTGGCTGTTTTTTCTCCCACGCCTTCCAAGCCTGGAATATTATCAACGGCGTCGCCCATCATCGCCAGGAAATCAATGACCTGTTTTGGATCTTCGATTTCATATTTCGCTTTGACTTCTTCAACGCCTAAAATTTCAAATTCGGCCCCTTTCAAACCAGGTTTATAAATTTTCACTCTATCAGTAACCAATTGTGCAAAATCTTTATCGGGCGTTACCATAAAAACCTCGTACCCTTCTTTTTCTGCTTTTACAGAAAGGGTTCCGATCAGGTCATCGGCTTCATAGCCTTCTAAACCTAAAATAGGAACGTGCATGGCTTCTAAAATTCGATGAATATAAGGAATGGCTAATTTAATCGCTTCGGGTGTTTCGCTTCGGTTCGCTTTATAATCAGCGAAATCTTCGGTACGGACACTGGCCTGACCAACATCAAAAACGACAGCAAGATGCGTCGGTTTTTCACGACGGATTAATTCAATTAAAGAGTTGGTGAAACCAAAAATTGCGGAGGTATCAATTCCGGTGCTTGTAATACGCGGACTTCTGATTAAAGCATAATATCCACGGAAAATCATCGCATATGCATCGATGAGGAAAAGACGTTTATCGTTGTTTTCTGACATAGAAGCAAAGATATAAAAAAGATAGGAGGAGTTATATCTTCAAAGGAAGTTTTGATGAATATGAGAAAGTATAAAATTTAACTATTAAGATTTGGTTGAGGAGTTAATAGAATAAAATTTCCTACAGAAATATAAGTCTGCGAATCTCCTATGATTTAGTAGTTGTCGAAATTGAGTTGTTCTGCTTGTGGATTACCTTTAAGGCGAGCGTGGCGAAGAAACCGCCGGTGAAAAAGCCCATCAGTGATCCCATTAAAATATCAAGAGGAAAGTGGACACCGAGATAAATTCGGCTGTAAGAAACAATGATTGCCCAGATAAATAAAATATAAGGTAAGAATCGATATTTTTTGTAGAGAAGTAAAGTCATGAATGTGGCAATGAAAAAGGTATTTGCCGCGTGACTTGAATAGAATCCAAACTGTCCGCCACATTTTACATCCCGCATTAAGCCTGTTAAAGTTGGATCATGACACGGCCGTAAACGAGCAACTCCAGTTTTAAAAATACCGGCTAACTGGTCGGAGAAGGTCACTCCCAAAGCGATAAATATTAGAATGAAAACTAAATTTCGAAGTTGGTAGTTTTTAAATAAAAGGTAAAGGAAAATAACATACAATGGAACCCAAATCCAAGTGGCAGAAATCATGATCCAAAGTTGATCAAAAGAACTGCTTCCCAAATTATTGAGAAAAAGAAAAAGGGACTTATCTTCGTGAATAATTTCTTGCATCTCAGCGGCTTACAGGTCCTTCGTGGGTATCGTTATCGGCAAGGTTGACTTTGGGTTCGTCTCTTTTTGCACGCGCCTCTTTCTCGATTTCAGCCATTGGATTAAAATCCATTGCGGCCTGCTTTACTTTGTCGATTTCTCTTTTGATTTCCGAGACTGGATTATCAGTCTCCTTCAGGATTTCAGTTTTTACGTCTTCCATGGCGCCACGCATTTTGCGTACTCCCTGTCCTAAGTCACGCGCAATTTGCGGCAATTTATTTGGACCGAACAAAACTACGATTGCCAAAGCAATCATGAGCATTTCACCTATACTTAATTCCATGGCGTAAAATTACAAAAGATTATGTTATCGTTTTTCATTTTTAAAATTAAATTATTCTTAAAATTTACTTGAAAATTAAGAGCGCTATTAAAGATTTTTTTTTCGGGGGAAGAGTCGATTGACCAAAATGACACTGATTGCCATTAATATGAATCCCAGGAAAAACGGTGCGCCCGGAAATTTAAAGGGTGCCGAATCGTGCGTAAAATAATAAAAAGTATTCGTCATTAAAGGTGGACCAATAATCGCCGTGAAACTAATTAAACTTGCCAAAGCGCCCTGCAATTCTCCCTGCTCATTTTTGGGAACTTGAGAAGAAATCACAGATTGCAAAGCAGGTCCCGCAATTCCACCTAAACCGTAAGGAACTAAAAAGGCAAACATCATCCAACTTTCGCTGGCAAAAGCGAAGAGAATTAGACCGACCGCATAAAGCGCCAAGCCATAAACAATGGTTCTTTCGTTACCGAGTTTGGGTTGTATTAATCGGATTAAATAACCCTGCACTAAAGCCGCCATTAAGCCGACGACTCCTAATGAAAGTCCAACTACTTTTTCACTCCAGCCAAATTTGTACATGGTAAAGAATGTCCAGTTGGTTTGCACGGCATGTCCGGCAATATAAACGAGAACTAAGGTTGAAATTAATCCTAATATTTCGGGATGTTTTTTTAGTTGAAGTAGGGAACCAATGGGATTTGCACGTTTCCAATTGAACGGTCGCCGATGTTCTTTGTCGAGACTTTCGGGAAGGATGAACCAACCGTAAAGGAAGTTGATTAAACATAAACCAGAGGCAGCATAAAACGGGACTCTTGCTCCGTACTGTCCTAAAAAGCCACCTATTACAGGACCTATTATAAATCCTAATCCAAAAGCGGCACCAATCATTCCGAAGTTTTTGGCGCGGTCTTCATCATTGGAGATATCGGCGATATAAGCACTGGCTGTTGTAATACTCGCTCCAGTTACGCCAGATAAAATTCTTCCGACAAATAGCCAGAAGATGGTTGGCGCAATGGCCTGAATGAAAAAATTCATGGAGAATCCTAATAAAGAAAAAAGAATGATCGGTCGTCTGCCAAACTTATCACTCATTCCGCCTAAAACGGAAGCGAAGATAAATTGCATTCCGGCATACGCAAAACTGAGCCAGCCTCCATAACGGGAGGCGACGCTTAAATCGGTAGTCCCAACTAATTCCTGAATCAGTTTCGGAACGACAGGAATCACGATTCCCCACCCTGTAATATCAATTAGTAAGGTGATGAAAATGAAACCTATGGCTGCGGATTTTTGATTTTTTTTCATTGCGGGTGTAAAGATAGTTTTTTGTCAGGTTTTTTTTAATAGAATAAAGATAAAAGATAATAGACCGCTTCGCTGATAGATGAGAATATCGATAACTCCAGAAGGAGAAACAAAAGACAATATTATTTTTAACGCAAAGACGCAAAGTGTTATATAATTTACTGTGAAAATTACGGGCGCAAAGGCGTTTCACTCAGCAAGGTTTGCAAGCGAATTTTTTTTAAGTTTAGTAATGGATTATTGTATAAAAAAGTAAGTTTTTGAAAATGGAAATTTTTAACGCAAAGACGCAAAGTGTTAATATAATTTACTGCGAAAATTACGGGCGCAAAGGCACTTCGTTTAGCAAGGGGTAAAGTATAATAATAAAAGAATTATTTGAAATATTTAATGTCGAATGCTAAATCAAATCTCTCAGCGAAATTGAAATGTTGGTTTTTGAGGATTGCAGGATTTTTAAATTAATAAAGGACAATTGACTAAATCGGGGTTTGCAGCCCGACTTGAACGGAGCTCTTTATAATTGGTGGCTGAGCCTGTCGAAGCTACCAATTATAAAAGCGGGAGTGGAAGGCGGAAATGTCTGCCCAAATAAAAGAAGGAATTACGAAAGGTTTGAAACAAAAAATGTCCCTCTTTCGAAGGACATTTATGATCTAAATAGAAAATCTATTTTCTTGTTCTGTTGTCAACAACTTCTACGTCGACTGAAGTTCTGCCGTGTAGTTTTTCTTCTGGTCCTTTTCCTTTCCCTTTTAAGAAATCATAAGCGATTGCTGAGGAGATAAAGATGGATGAATAGGTACCGAAACCGATACCCAATAACAAGGCGAACATGAATCCTCTTAGGTTTTCTCCACCGAAAATGAAGATGGCCAAGATTACCAACAAGGTGGTAAATGAGGTATTGAACGTTCTTCCCAAAGTGCTTGAGATGGAGTCATCAAATAATCCTGCCAATGTAACTGATTTTTTCTCTCTTAAATATTCCCGGATTCTGTCAAATACAATCACTGTATCATTGATAGAATATCCAAGAACGGTCAAAATTGCCGCAATGAAATCCTGGTTGATCTCCATATTAAATGGCATGTATCTGTGAAGTAATGAATACACCCCCAGAATAACAATGGCATCATGTGCAAGTCCTGCTACCGCTCCTAAAGAGAACTGCCATTTGGTAAACCGAACAAGAATATAGAGGAAGATTCCTGCTAATGCTGCGATTACTGCGAACATTCCGCCAGTCTTGATATCATCTGCCACGGTTGGTCCTACTTTGGTAGAAGAAACGATTCCGGTGTGCGAGGTATCTGCTGCTTTGAATTCTTCTAAAGTAAGTCCTGCCGGAAGATCTGCTTTTAATCCTTCGTATAATTTTTGTTCAATGGTCTGGTCTGCTTTCAAAGATTCATCATCAATTAAATAATCCGTAGAGATTTTTAACTGGTTACCGTTTCCGAAAGTTTTTGCTTCTACAGCAGAAAGTTTTCCGTCTTCAGTAGCAAATAGTTTGATTAAAGCATCTTCTGTTTTTGTAGCATCAACCGGTTTATCGAATTTCACTACGTAGTTACGACCACCTGTAAAGTCGATCCCATATTTAAAGCCGTTTACATAGATGGAAACTAAACTTCCAACAGTAAGAATTCCTGAAATGATATAAGCGTATTTTCTTTTTCCAATAAAGTCGATCCAAACATTTCTGAACAAGTTTTTGGTTAAAGGAGTCCAAACTGACAATCCTTTTCCTTTGTTCAGTCTTGCAAAAATCATTACTCTTGATAACAATACCGAAGTAAAGAAGGTCATCAGAATACCGATGATCAATGTTACTGCAAATCCTTTAATTGGACCTGTTCCGAAGATATACAAAACAATTGCGGTTAGAATCGTCGTTGAGTGACCATCGATAATCGCAGAAAGTGCATGTTTGAAACCGTCTTTGTACGCTTCCAGAATATTTTTACCAGCGAAGAGTTCTTCTTTGGTTCTTTCATAAATAATTACGTTGGTATCCACCGCCATGGCCATGGAGAGGACGATCCCTGCGATACCAGGCAAGGTTAATGTCGCATCTACAGAATCCATGATTCCAAAGATGTAGAATAAGTTAATCACCATCGCGATAACTGCATAAACTCCAGCACCACCGTAGTAGAAAATGATGTAACAAACGATTACTAAAAATGCGATTAAGAAAGAAAGCATTCCCGCATCGATTGACTGTTGGCCCAATGATGGCCCAACAACATCTGCCTGTACAATTTTAGCACTTGCAGGAAGTTTACCTGCGCCCAAAACATTTACTAAATCCTGCGCTTCTTCCTGAGAGAAGTTACCAGAGATTTGCGTTCTTCCGTTCGGGATTTCATTTACAACATTTGGTGCTGTATACACTACATTATCTAAAGTAACTGCTACTGATTTGTTCACGTTTTTGGCAGTCATGGCTTTCCATTCTTTCGAACCTTTAGAATCCATCTGCATATCCACAACTACTCTCCCAAGTTCGTCATAGTTAACTCTTGCAGATTCTACAGCGCCATCAACCGGTGCTTTTTGGTTAATATTACCACGAATTGCATAAAGTACTAAATTAGTTGGATCAGTAGATTCCGGTTTATACCCCCACATAAACTGAGTGTATTTGATGTTCGCCGGACGAAGTTCTTTCGCAATTTTTGAGTTTAATATTTTATTAACTACAGCCGTATCAGAAAGTTTAATGTTACCAACTCCACTTGATTTCAAAGAGTTCAACTGAAGCATGTTCATTAAATTCGTGTTTTTAGGAACACCAATTGAGTCTGCTTTTAAAGGAACTACTGTTGACAATTGCTCCAAATAAGGAATTGCTTCCTGAATAGTTTGTACTTCCCAGAACTGTAGTTTTGCAGAAGTCGCCAACATTTTCTTTACACGGTCGATATCTTTACTTCCGGGCATTTCTACCGAAATTCTTCCTGTTCCTGGAACACGCTGAACGTTTGGCTGGGTAACTCCCATTTTATCAATACGGGTTCTGATTACTTCGTAAGCAGATCCTTCAGAAGCACTAATTTTTCTTCTGACGATATTTTTAACTTCATCATCCGATGAGTTGTATTTAATTTCTGTAAGATTGGTATTCCCGAAAATTTCCGGATCAGCAAGTTTAAGGTTTGTTCCTTTCTCTTTGTTTACCGCTTCAAATTCAATAAAGAAATTCTCAATATAGTTTCTGGTAGAATTTTTTTGAGCTTGATCGGTTTTATCCAGCGCTTCCAAAAGAATTGGGTTGGTAGAATACTGGGTTAAATCGTTTACCAAATCTCTTTGGTTGATTTCTAAAAGAACGTTAATCCCTCCTTTTAAATCCAGTCCCAACTTCATTTCTCTTTCTTTCGCTCTGGAATAATACAATTTTGTAAAACCAAGATTCAAAGTGTCTTTTGAAAGACGAGCCATTTCCTTGTTGTATTTTTCGGGGTTGTTTCCCGCAATAGCAGTGGCCTGTCTTTCAACCTTACCAGCATACCATGTAGGTAACAATTCATTAAGACAAATAAGTCCCAGAATAATTGCAACCAGCGTAATAAGTCCTTTTCCTTGCATTGTTAATAGTTTACAATATTAAAATTATAGTCGGCAAATATAACGATTTTCAATATAATTAAGAATTATTTAACAATTCATTTTGAAAATTTCATAATAATACCTCTATAAGGCGTTTACGCATTAGAAAATAGCTAAACGCACCCCTTTAATTTACAATAACCAAGGTTTAGAAGACTGAATAATGCTAATTGCATAATAATTGATACCCAATAAACATCAATACAACATTACAATTTAAACTTATGGAAAATCAAGAAATAAAATATGGAGAATTACGCGGTAAAACAGTTGTTATAACTGGTGGAACAAGTGGTGTCGGAAGAGCCGCGGCAGAAGCATTTGCCTTGGAAGGCTGCAACGTCGTTGTTGCCGCCAGAGGTCAGGAAGGGTTAGATGAAACCGTAGCATTATGCCATGATTTAGAAGTAGTTGCCTTAGGAGTTCAAACCGATGTTTCCGATGCACAGCAAGTTCAGAATCTAGCAGAACAAGCCTTACAGTTTAATGGACGCATCGATATTTGGGTGAATAATGCCGGCGTTATGGCCAGTGGAAAATTTGAAGAAATCCCCGTCGAAACAATGGATCAAGTTGTAAAAACAAATTTACTGGGATTTTTACATGGCGCTCACACCGTTCTTCCAATATTTAAAAAACAGAAAGAAGGAATTTTAATCAATAATGTTTCGATTGGAGGATGGATGCCTGCACCCTATTCTACGGCTTATTCCAGTACAAAATTTGGGATCCGCGGTATGGTAGAAGGCTTACAGGGGGAAGTTTCCAATGAACCCAATATTCATATTGTCGGATTATATCCCGGAATTCAAAGATCAACAGGCAACATGCATTCCGCTAAATATTCTGGATTGGATTTCAAGATCCCACCATTTTCTGTTGATCCACGTGAATTGGCAGCACAAATGGTTGAAACTGCAAAAAACCCAAAAAAAAGCATCATCACTGATGTTTATGCGCAAGTGAGTAAAATTCTGTACGGCTTATTTCCAAAAGCGATTATCAATACCGCCTCTGCTATTTTACGATTAGGTATGAAACCAAACGCAGACACCAACACCAGTGGAAACGTAAATTATCCGTCAAAAGATCCAATGAGAATCTATGGAGAATTGGCAATTCCCGTCCCGTCGAGAAAACAAAAGACGGTAATTATGATGGCAGCAGGAATTGCACTTGGATTTCTATACATTAAATCGAAAAAGAAATAATTTTTCTACTTCCTTAAAATACAAAAGCAAGAAATTAATCTTGCTTTTGTATTTTATTAAAGACTCCATATTTGAACCTAACTTGTTTTTAACAGCAAGTCGGGCCACAACATTCATTCAGTTTTTCGGCGTAAACGGTGATGCTGAAAATAATATTTTTATTAGAATTGTAAGTTTCGATTTCCTCTTCACTCAAATAATTTTTCAAAATATCATTCGGAATGATGATCGGTTTTTCTTTTTGAATCGTGATGTTTTTGAATCCGGAATTTTTAATAATTTCTAAATAGTCCTCTTTCTGAATCGCACTTGCCACACAACCTGCGTACATTTCGGCAGCGTTTTTAATTCTTTCTGGAAGATCGCCAGTTAAAACAATATCTGAAATACTGAAGTGGCCGCCCACTTTCAAAATCCGATGCACTTCGCTAAACGCTTTAGGTTTGTTGGGCACCAAATTCATCACGCAATTGCTCACCACGACATCAGCGATATTACTCATGGTCGGGATATTTTCAATATCACCTAATCTGAATTCAACATTATTGAATTTCAATTTATCAGCATTGAGTCTCGCCTTATCAATCATCTCGGGCGTAAAATCTATTCCTATAACTTTTCCGGATTCTCCCGTTTCATGTCTCGCAACGAAACAATCATTTCCAGCGCCACTTCCTAAATCAACCACGGTATGTCCAGGTTTAATCTTAGCAAACTCTGTGGGCAAACCGCAACCTAATTTCAAATCTGCTTCGGCGCTATATCCTTCCAAATGTTCGTATTCATCGCTCATGATATTGTACACTTCGGTGCTGCATCCTCCACTTCCGCAGCAAGATGAGGCGTTGGTTTCCTGATCTTGTAAAGCAATTTCACTGTATTTTTGCTTTACCATTTCTTTGATTTCTTCGTTGGTATTCATGATTTTAGGTATTGGGTGTTAGATGATTGATGATGTTATTAAATATTTAACAACACGTATTTCTTTCGGATAAGTTGATTGAAATTTCTTTAAAATAGAGATGGAGTTTTTCGATGGTTTTTTCATTAAGACAATAACAGACAGAATTGCCTTCAATCGTTCCCTTGATGAGTCCGGCATTTTTCATTTCTTTTAAATGTTGAGAAACAGTTGGTTGTGCTAGTGGAAGTTCAGAAACAATATCTCCGCAAATGCATTCATTCACTTTTAAAAGATGTTCCAGAATCGCAATCCGAGCCGGATGCGCCAAGGCTTTTGCAATCTTTGCCATTTCATTTTGCTGCTCCGAAAAGTGTTCTGTTTTACTCGCTCCCATTATCTTATTTTAATATTGCAATATTACGATAATGACTTTTAAATTTCAACTTTATTTTAATGAAAATTTTTATTTTTTTATAGAAGTAAAAAAGAATGCAATGAAAATAAAGCCTATTTTTGCTCGAAACCAAGAGGCAAATAATACCTTACCAAAATAGATTACGATGATCAGTAAATTAGATATAAGACCGACTTTAGAACTCCCAATTATAGAGACAAGTACACCGAAAGAACTGTTTCAAAACCAAACTTTAAGACCTATTCTAAAACTACAACACGAAATTTACTCCTCCTTATTTGCAGCGTATGCTACTCGACAAAAATCAAATTATGACTCGTTAACTGGAGCAAAAAAAAGAACCTTTATTGAACTCAGTCTTCAGAAAGATATGGTTCTAAAAAACACCTTTATCGGAATAACGATAGGTATGTTTACCTTTGAAGAATTACAAACCTACAATTTAGAAAGCAAAGAATATAACAGAAGAATAATCACCATGCTGATCGAGAGATTAAAGAGCGAAACAAAATAATTCTCAATTCTTCTACACATTTTAAATTCTGAAAGATTTCTAAATATCACAAAAAAACAGCATTCAGAAGAATGCTGTTTTATATTTTTATAAGATCATGTTATCCGTCAGTATCGATATCATTCTTCACTTCTTCTTTCTTTTTTCCGAAGAAAAATTTCGCGACAATTGGAACGGTTGTAATCAATACGATAATGATGATGATCATTTCTAAATGCGATTTCAAATCAATATCGAACTGGTTTTTAAATAAGGCATCCAAATAATGTCCAGCAAAAATTAAAGAGAACGACCACAAAAACGCACCAATAATATTATCAATTAAAAATCGGGTTTTATCCATCTTCACAATTCCCGCAACAATTGGAGTGAAGGTTCTTACGATTGGTAAGAATCTCGCCATAATCACAGCCAGTGCGCCATGTTCTTCAAAAAAATCATGTGCCTGGAAAAGGTATTTCTTTTTGAAAAGGAATGAATCTTCTCTTTTATATAAAGCGGGGCCCGCTTTTAACCCAAACCAGTAACCGATTTCGTTACCAATAACGGCAGCGATTGCAACCGAGGTCGCTAAGATTGTGGTATCCAATAAATCACTTCCGGTAGAACCAAAAGTTTCTTTAATAATTTCTACCGCGTAGATTCCAGATACAAAAAGTAAACTGTCGCCAGGTAGAAAAAACCCAACGAACAAACCTGTTTCAGCAAAAATGATAAATAAAATGAGCCAGAAACCGCCCATTTGTATATAAAATTCAGGATTTAAAAGATCCTTCCAACTTTCGAAATTTCCCATATATTTTCTAAAAAAAACAAAAATACTTTATTAAAATCGGTAATGAAAATTATTTAAGTTTATTTAACAAATAATTAATTTGAATTCTTTTGCAAGGTGGCAATCCGTTCATCTTTTCCACTATGTCTCCAACCGGGCGCATTGAAAATATAGTTCAGTTTCGCTTTAAAATTCGGAGCAGATTTCACATCCTTTATTAGATTACCCAATTCATCGAAAACGATATGGAAAACATTGTGAGTTTGAATGTTATGTAGAATTCCGTATTCTTCGATTTTTTTATTTTCAGCTTTATAAGTTCCAAAAAGATGATCCCAAATCATCAATATTCCACCATAATTTTTGTCTAAATCTGAAATATTTCGGGAATGATGCACGCGATGATTGGACGGTGAATTAAAAATTTTATCGAACCACCCGAGTTTTCCGATTGCATTGGTATGGGGCCAAAACTGATAAATTAAATTAATTTGATGCATCATCGCAATCATAATTGGGTGAAAACCCACCAAAACAAAAGGAATATACCAGATATCGCGGTATATAATTTCGAACCAACCTTGTCGCAAAGCAATCGCAAAACTAAGGTGCGTCGCAGAATGATGATTAACATGTCCCGTCCAAAGCAGCCGAATTTTATGGCTCAAACGATGATGCCAGTAAAACCCAAAATCCTGAACGATCAAAACCAAAATCCATAACCACCAATGTTCGAGTTGCCATTTTAAAGTGAAAAATTCCGAAAAATTCTCAATTCCAAAAAAATTGGTTAATCTGAGATGGTTGTAAATCCAGAAAAAATAGGAAAGCGAAATAGCTTTCATCCCAAAATCCAAAAACATTGCGCCCAAACCCAATCCAACACTGGAAAGTTCATCTTTGACCAACTTCTTAGTAAATAATTTTTGAGGAATTTGATATAAAAATGTTTCCCCTAAAATCAAAAGAATAAATCCGGGAACAAAATAAGTCACCGGATCTGTAAAATCCAACGGACTGAACAAACCAAGGTTATTGAAAAATTGAGTGACTGTTTCTTTCAAAATTTTGATATTCTTTTAATTTTAAAACTATCAATATAAATTTATAGTGTAAAATCATCATCTTCAACTGCGGTTCCATCCGCCATTAAAAATGCTTTTAGAAATGGAGTTAAATCACCATTCATAACGCCATCAACATCAGAGGTTTCGTAACCAGAACGAACATCTTTTACCAATTTGTAAGGATGCATCACATAGTTCCGAATCTGGCTTCCCCACTCGATTTTCATTTTGCCAGCTTCAATTTCCGTTCGTGCTTTCATACGCTCTTCCAATTCCATTTCATATAAACGGGAACGTAACAATTGCATGGCTTTTTCTTTATTTTGAAGTTGAGAACGGGATTCTGAGTTTTCAATAATAATTCCGGTCGGAGCGTGACGCAAACGAACTGCGGTTTCTACTTTATTTACATTTTGTCCACCTGCACCACTGGAACGCATGGTTTCAAAGGAAATATCTGCAGGATTAATATTAATTTCAATGGTATCATCTACCAAAGGATATACGTAAACCGACACAAAACTGGTATGTCGTTTCGCATTTGAATCGAAAGGCGAAATCCTGACTAAACGGTGAACACCATTTTCGCCACGCAAATAGCCGAATGCAAATTCACCATCAATTTCCAAACTCACCGTTTTTATACCGGCAACCTCCCCATCTTGATAATTCAGTTCGCGAATTTTATAGCCTTGATTTTCTGCCCACATGGTGTACATTCTCATGAGCATAGAAGCCCAGTCACAAGATTCTGTACCACCCGCACCAGCCGTAATTTGTAGCACAGCAGAAAGTTCATCGCCTTCGTTAGAAAGCATATTTTTAAATTCTAGATCTTCAATTTTTTTTACCAATACGGGAAAAGATTCAGTGAGTTCTTTTTCGGAATCCGGATCTTCTTTTGCAAATTCCATCAATACCTGAATATCTTCGAAACGGGCAAAAATTTCTTCATAATCGTTCACCCATTTTTTCTTGGAGCGAAGTTGTTTCATGAAAATTTCAGCCTGTTTCGGATTGTCCCAAAATTCAGGCGATACGGTTTTTTCTTCGTCGTTAGAAATTTCGATTTTCTTTCTATCGATTTGAAGGTATTTGTACAGTTCTTTTATTCTGGCTTGAACGTCTTTTATTTGGTCGGTGTTGATCATAAGTGATGCAAAAATAATTAAAAATGTTTTAAAATAAATTAGCAAAATAATTTAGATTTCCTTTTCTTAAAAATAAAATCAGAACAGCAATCTACATAATAACGATATTAGCAATTTTTACGGACAACTCCTTAACAATAATTCATAATTAAAGGTAAAAATTTATGTAATTTTTATTATTTAGCAAAATTATTTGTATATTTAAAAAACAAACCAATTAAATATTTTATAATGAAAAAACTTTTATTTTTGGCGATTGGCTTGGCAGTTTCTACTACTGCACAATCGCAAGTGTACAACAATGGTGGCTTAAGCACGGGAGCGACCTCTAACAGTGGCGTCGCTGCTCCAGCAGGATACACTTGGGCGGAAGTTCAGAACGAAACCGGAAACATAACAGAGTCTAATACCAATTCAGGTTTTGCGGCAGTTGTAACAACGACAACTGCTTTTTTCCTTGCAGATGATTTTACAGTTCCTGCCGGTGAAAAGTGGAATATTACGGAAATGGAATTCTTTATTTACAGAACAGGTTACACTGGTACAACAGCACCCTATCCAATAATTCATGTAAATATATTAGATGGAAGTCCTCAACTTCCTAGCAGTGCAAGTGTTTTTGGTGATGATACTACCAACCGCTTCGTATCTGGGACCGATTCCAAAATGTATCGTATCTTTAATTCTACAGTGCCGCCTCCAGGAAGTGCTGTAGGACAAACTCGTAAAATTTGGAATACGAAAGCCAGCACTCCTGTCACCTTAAATCAAGGAACATATTGGGTAAAATATCAATTTGAAGATGCAGGTAAAAATGCCGGGTTTGCACCAGGTGTAACCATCCCTGGAACAAGAGGTTTGCCGACTTTTAATGGATTGCAATACCAAGGTCCTGCGGCTGGGTGGATGCCACTTGTTGATACAGGAAATCCAGACCCTGCACCAGATTTCGCACAAGATATGCCATTTATAATCACTTACACTGCAGAAGCTTTAGGTACTACAGAAACAAGACAAATGGATAACCGAGTAAGAGTTTATCCGAACCCAACGTCTGATTATTTTAAATTGGCTTTGCCTGCTGAAACTGAAAAAGCAAAAACTACAGTTTCGCTTTACGATATGAGTGGTAAAATGGTGAAAGAATTTAAAGTTGCTGATCAATACGATATTTCGTCTTTAGCCAAAGGAGCGTATATGGTGAAAGTAAAAGATGGCTCTACCATTAAAGTAACCAAATTAATTAAGAATTAATTTTAATAGAATAATTTACTAAGCAAACCGCCTCAAATAATGAGGCGGTTTTTTTATTTTTTAAATCAACTTTGCAACGAGTTCTCCCACTTTTGGAGCAAGAGCAACCCCCATTCCTGAAAGGCGAACTGCAGCAATTTGACGATCTGAAATCTTTTCGATGATGGGAGATTTTTCAATTCCCATCGCCATAATTCCGGACCAGCGGTGTGCGATTTTAAAATTTTGATTGGGTAAAATCACCTCTTTTAAAAATTGTTCTAAATGATTTTGCAAAAATTCGGTCGTAGAAAATTCAGTTGTTTCTTCATTTTTGAAATCCTGATTTCGACCACCACCTAATAAAATACGATTGCCCAAATTTCTGAAATAATAAAAACCTTCATCATAATGAAAAGTCCCTTTCAACTTCAAATCAGGAATTGTTTCGCTGACTAAAATCTGACCGCGGGCGGGAACTAAATTGATGTCTGGAAATAATTTTTTGGTAAAGGCGTTGGTTGCAATCACTAATTTCTCAGTTTCTAATTCGATACTTTCAGTACTTAATTTAACAGAAGTAAAAGTTTCATTAATCGCTAAAACCTCTGTTCCAAAAAGAAATTCAATTTTTAAATTATGACATTTCTGCAAAAGTTGGTATAGTAGTTTCCCAGAATGCAAACTTCCTTCTATTGGGTTTTCGATTAAAGTATTCGTTTTCCCTAAACCAAATTCTGCGATTTTCGAATTGCTCAGAAAATATGTTTCGGAAATTCCTGTAATGTTTTTTAATCGCTCGTTAACTTCATCTAGCTGAGATAAAGCAGAATCATTATTCAAAATTTCGTAACCGCCACATAATTCAAAATCAATCGTTTCGGGTTTAAAATAGGTTTTAATTTTCTGCAAACCATCAACACGCATTTTCACTAATTCTACTGTTTTTTGCCAGCCCATTTTTTCGGAATCAGCAATAACTTCTGTTAAACTGCCAAAGCAGGCAAAACCCGCATTCCTACTGGAAGCACCAATCGGGATCGCACTTCTTTCTAAAACCAGAACTGATTTTTTGGGAAACTTTTCTTTAATGGAAATCGCAGTCCATAATCCAGTGAATCCTGCACCAATAATGATGATGTCTCTTTTTCTGTAAAAAGTTTCGAGTTCCCAAATACTTGGATTCATAAGTGTTTTTATTTCACCTTAAAAATAAACAAAAAAATCCGTCTCGCTAAATAGCGAGACGGATTTCTATTAATGAAAAAAAATTAATTTGTATAAATCTGTTTGTAATATTCATCTGCCAAACGGTCAGAATTAAAGGCAACTTTAACATCATCCATCGCGTTTTGCTGAACTTTACGCCATTCATCCGGACGGTCGTAGTACATTGGAATAATTTCGTTTTCTAAAATTTCGTACAATTTATTGAGGTCATAATTATCCTGATCATAAACGCTCATATTGTCGTAATCTGCTTTTGGAACTACGAAAGAGTTTTCGCCATGTTTCGCAAATTCTGGAATCCAACCATCGTCGGTTGATAAGTTTACAGAACCGTTCATCGCAGCACTCATACCAGAAGTTCCAGAAGCTTCTCTCGGAACTCGAGGATTATTTAACCACAAATCTGATCCTTGCTTCATCGATTTACTCAATGCCAGTTCATAACCTGTAAGGACAGCAACATTTTTATAATTTTTACTCGCTTCTACCAAACCATTGAAAGTAGAAATCGCGGAATAATCCATTGGATATGGTTTTCCTGCCCAGACAATTTGAACCGGATATTTGGGATTGTTTAATAATCGTTCAAATCGCTCTTTGTCATGAAGCAATAAATCTGCTCTTTTATAGCCCGCAAATCTTCTTGCCCAAACAATGGTAAATACATTTGAATCAAATAAATTTCCGGTTTGATCCGCTACAATTTTAAAGAACCTTTTCTTCAAATGTTTTTTTCGGAAATCAAATAAGGTTGCATCATCTTCATCTTTGGACTGATACAAAGGTTTGTCTGCCCAGTATTTATATTCCTGTGCGTTGGTAATCGCTTTGATTTCGCAAATTTTAGAATACTTATTCCACATTTGATTAGAGACTACACCGTGCAGTTGAGAAACTCCGTTCGCAATTCTCGCCATTCGCAATGCACAAAGAGAATGGTTGAAACGGTCATCTTCCACTCCCTCAATACTTTTTACTTCATCAATGGATAAACCAGAAAAGTAGGACATATCGTGACACATGAAAATATTGTGCTTTTCGTTTCCTGCTTCTTCTGGGGTGTGCGTTGTGAAAACTAATTTCTCTTTTACTTTCTCCAGATCTCCACCGAATTTCTTCAACAGATAAAATGCTGCTGGAAGTCCGTGTGCTTCGTTTAAATGATAAACTTCTCTCTCAAAATTCATCATATCTAATAATTTCGCACCTCCTTTTCCGAGTAAAATGTATTGGGCGATTTTGGTAGATTCATTGGCATCGTATAAACGGTGACAAATGGTTTTCGAAATATGATCATTTTCCGGAACGTCGGTTGACAGCAAGAACATCGGTGCCGTGTGGAAAATTTCTGGATCCAGATAATAAACTTTTACCCAAACTGGTGCAGAATGAATTTCGATTTGAAATTTAATTCCCGTATCGTGTAAGAAAGAATACATTTTTCTGGTCCAAGTTGGCTGTAACGTTTGATCATGATTTCGGGATTGGTCGTAGTAACCAAACTTCCACAAAATACCAATTCCAACTAAATCCTGTTTAAGATTGTAAGCACTTCTCATGTGAGAACCTGCTAAGAATCCGAGCCCTCCAGAATATATCTTTAAGGCCTGATCAATAGCAAATTCCATAGAAAAATAAGCGACTTTTTTTGAGTAATTGGGGTTGATGCTAAAGGGCATCGTAAAGTTTTTAAAATCCATCATCTTTAATTAAAATTGAAGTACAAATGTATTGATTAAAACTTTTGTTTGTAATAGATGCACCCCTGATTTTTGAATTGCTGTCACTTATCATTATTTATTCAAAAGCCTGGGAATAATATTGTCGTAGCCATATAAAACCAACCCTACTGCAATCATGATAAGAATCGCAAAAACAATATAGATGACGGAAAAGAAATAACTTAGAAAGACCGACCAGAATACTCTTAATATAACGTACCATTTTCCGCGCTTATTAAATAATTGAATAAGACAAAAAGTAACAAGTGCGAAACAAATCAGGTAGAAAATCAAATTAAAATCTCCTAAAAAATGATTGATAAAAATAAAGAAAACATAAACCGTTAAACACTGTCCTGCCAGAAAAAGAAGAATTACTAACCATTCTGAATAATTATATTTATATTTTCTAAATCCTAGAAAGAAAGCCAGACCACAAATAGGAAGCATTAGTAAAATCGTAAAAGCAAGATGTTCTTCCAGCCATTCGAAAATATGGGTAAAATAGGCAACAAACCCTTTAAAATCGATGTATTGTCCAATATCATTTTTTGATAAATTGGTTTCAAGAATAGAATCTTCTTTTTTTTCTACTTTATGATTTAAAAAAAATTGAATCAGTGCACAGACAGATCCCATAATTAAAACAAAAAGTATGGGTGGAAAATGCGGTTTCCGTTTTCCTTCCAGATACTCACGTAACGTGTGGCCAGGTCGGGTAAAAAGTTCTTTCAGGGTAAAAACAATTCCGCCATCTACATGAAAAATGCCGTGCTGAATTTCATGAAGAAGAAAATGAAAATTAATACGATGCGTATCTGTTTTTTGACCACAAGCGTGACAATACTTCTGATCAAGATGTAAATGCTGATTGCAATTTTTGCATCGGTTTTCAAGCCCAATCATGACATTATTTTTATCAAAATTACAAATTCAAAAGAACATTTTTAATGATTTTAAAAGAAAATAATCATCATTAAAAGCACTTAATTTATTAATTAACAAAACTTTATAATAAAATAAAAAAAAAGAAATTACGAATAAATGATCTTAGAAAAATAATTTTACACAAATTACTTTCACTAAATTTGATAGACTCAATTTTCATTAAATTTATTAAAATGAAAAATCTATTTATCAAACGGTTCCAATATTATAAAGAACTTGCGGAAAAAACTTTTGACCAAATCTCTGAGGAAAACCTATTTTGGAAGTATAATGAAGAAAGTAATTCCATCGCAACGATCGTTAAACACCTCGCTGGAAATATGCAATCACGATGGACAAATTTTCTAACCGAAGACGGCGAAAAAATTTGGCGCAACAGAGATTCAGAATTTGAAAATGATCTTAAATCTAAAACAGAAATGCTGGAGATTTGGCACAAAGCCTGGTCGATTTTATTTGAGGCTTTAAACCAAATTCAAGATGAAAACTGGAATCAATTTATCTCCATTCGTGACGAAAAAATCACTGTTTTAGATGCGGTGATTAGGCAAATTGCTCATTATCCATATCACGTTGGACAAATCGTTTATATAGGAAAAATGCTCAAAAACGAGGAGTGGAAATCCTTATCGATTGCTAAAAACAAATCCGAAAAGTCTACTATTGAAATGTTAAAAAATCAGGAATCATCGGTGATTCAAGAAAACTCGTCCCCTGTTTGTTTTGCAAAAAGTGATGAAGTGCGCGATGATTATAAAATTTAAGAATTCTGATATAAATCACATCTGATATAAGTCAGCAGGAATTTTTATCAAATTTTACAAGTTGCGCTTAAATTTACATCATTAAACTCAATGGCATGAAAACAAATGGTGAAATACAAAATTTAGAAAAAATTTTACTGGATTTAAAGACGAAGAAGAACTTAAGTTTCGACGATGTTTGCGACTTGCTTTTCACTTTTCAGTTTAAGGATTTCGATGAACTTTTTCAAATTACTCCTCTAGAAGTTCCAGATGAAACCTTTATGCGAATCCCAGTTTATCATGGTGAATTTGTGGCCGCCTTGAAGATTTGGGGAGTTAATCATTATTCTGCAATCCGCGATCATTCTAATTACGAAGCAAAAATCAAAGTTTTAAAAGGTAGTTTGACCGAAGTGAGTTATCGGGAGAATTCAAACTTTATCGAATATGACTCCAAAGCAACTGCCAGAATGGGCGATTTATTAATGGAGGAACAAACCGACATTAATTCCATCATCAATAATTCTGAAGGAATTTCTGTAAGTATTCACGTTTACCGAACTCCAAAATTAAGGTTAGAAGGTGTTCGTATTTTCGATACAGAAACACGCAGAATCGCTTATCTGTCTGAAGAAGCCAAAGCCTGTTCCTGGAAACTTCCCGAGAATAGTTATAAAAATATTATCCAAATTTAGGTGAACTTATTCATTTTAAATTTAATTTTAGTTTGTTAAAGAAAATCAAATTACGGTGTGATTTTTTTTGCAAAATGATTTCCACTTCTGCAAAAAAAATAATCTTTAAATTTGCACCATTCAATTATGGAACATTTACAAATAAAAAGGGCCGCATTTCATACTTTAGGTTGCAAACTTAATTTTGCCGAAACTTCTACTATTGCCCGTCAGTTAACGGGTGCTGGTTATGAAAAAGTTAGTTTCGATGAACCGGCAAATGTTTATATCATCAATACCTGTTCGGTTACAGAGAATGCAGATCGGGAATGCAAGTTTCATGTAAAGCGTGCAATGAAAGCCAATCCCGACGGTTTGGTTGTAATCCTAGGTTGTTATGCCCAATTAAAACCGGAAGAAATTTCGGCAATCGAAGGCGTTGATTTGGTTTTGGGGGCGAAAGAAAAATTTAATATTTTAAGTTATCTTGATGATTTACAGAAATCAGAAAGCCACGGAATCATTCATTCTTGTGAGATTGATGAAGCAGATTTCTTTATCGGAAGTTATTCAATTGGCGACCGAACGCGTGCGTTTTTGAAAGTGCAAGATGGCTGTGATTATAAATGTACGTATTGTACGATTCCATTAGCCAGAGGGATTTCCCGTTCTGACACCATAGAAAGTGTGGTTAAAAATGCAACAGAAATCGCCCAAAAAGGAATTCGGGAAATCGTTTTAACTGGAGTAAATATTGGTGATTACGGTAAAGGTGAATTTGGTAATAAAAAACACGAACATACTTTCCTGGATTTAATTTCAGAATTAGATCAAGTTGAAGGAATTGAAAGAATTCGGATTTCATCGATTGAACCAAATTTATTGAAAGATGAAAGCATAGAACTGGTTGCGAAAAGCAAACGTTTTGTGCCGCATTTCCATATTCCGTTACAAAGTGGAAGCGACGATTTATTAAAAAAAATGAAACGCCGTTACCTAACGAATATCTACACAAACCGCGTTGCAAAAATCCGCGAAGTGATGCCAGATTCCTGTATCGGTGTTGATGTGATTGTAGGATTTCCGGGCGAGACCGAAGAGAAATTTTTAGAAACTTATAATTTCATTAATGAATTGCCGATTTCTTATCTTCACGTTTTCACTTACTCTGAAAGAGAAAATACAGAAGCTGCAGAAATGGACGGTGTTATTCCAATTCCGGAAAGAAAACGAAGAAACAAAATGCTTCGAATTCTGTCGGAGAAAAAGAAAATGGCTTTCTATCAAACGCAGTTAGGGAAAACGCTTCCGGTTCTTTGGGAACATGAAAACAAAAACGGATTAATGTTCGGATTTACCGAAAATTATGTGCGTGTTCAAAAACCATTTGATGAAAACTCTATTAATCAAATCGAATTTTTAAAACTAAATAAAATTCTAAGCGATGGAACTGTTTCTGTTTTTCCAGCATTTGAAGAGTTTTTGAGTAAAGTATAATCTAAGCCAATATCCTTAATTTTTGCTAAATAGACCTTTTTTAATACGAGAATTTAAACCTCAAATTTTCAGTTAAGAAATGAAGGAAATTAAGGCTGTTTTAGAAAATGCTGGGTTTAAATAATTTGTTGAATTTCCAAAAATAAAATTATGTCGGAGTTTCGGTTTGCGCTTTTGCCATTTTCAGTTGAGTAAAGCGTGGTTGCAGCATTTTAGCAATTAACCCCGTCCAGCCGGTTTGATGAGATGCTCCTACTCCACGGCCATTATCTCCATGGAAATATTCATAGAATAAGATATAATCTTTAAAATCTTTATCCTCTTGAAATCTTGGATATTGCGCATTGAAAGGGCGTTTACCATTCTCATTTTCTAAGAAAATATTCGATAAACGTTTGCGCAGAAAATCAGCAATCTCATCTAAATTGAGATAGTTACCACTTCCCGTGGGACACTCAACTTTAAAATCTGGGCTGTAATAGAAGAAGAATCGCTGCAAACTTTCTATAATTAGAAAATTCACCGGAAACCAAATGGGTCCGCGCCAGTTGCTGTTGCCGCCAAACATATCACTATCACTTTCTGCCGGCAGATATTTCACCGTATAATCTATTTCGTCTAATTTAATATGGAACGGATTTTCTTCGTATTCTTTTGATAAAGCCCGGACTCCATAATCACTCAAAAATTCTTTTTCATTCAACATTCGCTCCAATAATTTTTTCAAACGGTGACCTCTTAACAAAGATAATAAGTGTTTAGAATCATCGCCTTTTACTTCCCAGTGGGAAACGAGCGAGGCTAATTTTGGTTTATTTTTCAGAACCCAATCCATTCTTTCTTTAAAAGCCGGTAATTTGTCGAGCATTTCCTCATCGATAACTTCCACCGCAAACATGGGGATTAACCCTACGATGGTTCGGATTCGCAAAAACATATTGGTGCAATCTTTCAACTGCAAAGCATCATAGAAAAATTCGTCCTGATCATCCCAAAGTGAAAAATCATTCTCGCCCATATTATCAAGCGCATTTGCGATACTCAAGAAATGTTCGAAAAATTTGGTCGCCAAATCTTCATAAACTTTATTGTAGAGCGAGAGTTCCATCGCAATCCTCATCATATTCAAAGAAAACATGGCCATCCAACTTGTTCCATCGGCTTGTTCTAAATTCTCTCCGTGCGGTAAACTTTCACTGCGATCAAAAATCCCAATATTGTCTAAGCCCAAAAATCCGCCTTCGAAAATATTATTTCCGTTTTTATCTTTTTTGTTGACCCACCAAGTGAAGTTCATTAATAATTTTTGAAAAACACCTTCCAAAAATTCCAAATCAGGTTTTCCTTTTTCTACCTCATCAATTTTAAAAACCCTAAAAGCCGCCCAGGCATGAACTGGCGGATTGACATCGCTAAAATTCCATTCGTATGCCGGAAGTTGGCCGTTGGGATGCATAAACCATTCAAGCGTTAAAAGTTTTAATTGTTGCTTAGCAAAATCGGCATCGATAACGGCAAAACTTAAGGTATGAAAGGCCAAATCCCAAGTTGCAAACCACGGATATTCCCATTTATCGGGCATGGAAATTATATTCATAGAATTGAAGTTTCCCCATTCTTCGTTCCTGATATGCTTTCGAGATTTTGGGGGTCGAATTTCAGCAGGATCACCTTCTAACCACTTTTCAATATTGTAATGATAGAATTGTTTGCTCCACAGCATTCCGGCAAAGGCTTGTCTTTGAACTAATTTTTCGTCATCTGTTTGAATTCCCTTTTGCAAATCTTTATAAAAATCATCGGACTCTAATTTTCGTTGTGCAAAAATGGAATCAAAATCTAAAAAAGGATTTTCTAAATCTTTATCGCATAATCTGAATTCAAAAATTTTCGTCGCATTTGCATCGATGATTTCGTCAATAACAAATGTTGCTTTTGTCCCATTATTTGCTGGATTAACTGCATTTTTATTTCCATTAATAATAAAATCGTTGATGCCATCTTTGCAAAACTGACCTGCATTTGGCACCTTGTATAATCTTTGATTATTGGTTTCGTTATCGCAAAATAGAACTTCTGATGATTGGTTTGCATAAAGATTTTTCATCGATAAATCTTTATGATTAATGGTGATTCGATGAGAATCGGTTGCACTCAATTGCGGTCGATAATCATCATAACCCCAACTCCAGGAATTGCGAAACCAAATGGTTGGTAACAATAGCAATGGAGCATTATTCACGGACTTGTTGGTTACTGTAACTCTGATTAAAATATCTTCGGGAGAAGATTTGGTATATTCAATGAAGATATCGAAGTATTCATTTTGGTCAAAAACCCCAGTATCAATGAGTTCATATTCAGGATTTTGTTTTCCAGCAATTGCATTTCTATTAATTAGCTCTTCATAAGGAAAGGCATTTTGGGGGTATTTATAAAGCATCTTCATGTAAGAATGTGTCGGCGTATTGTCTAAATAATAATAATATTCTTTTACATCTTCACCATGATTCCCCTGTTCGTTGGTCAAACCGAAAAACCGTTCTTTAACCATTTTATCTTTTTTATTCCAAAGACCTAAAGAAAAAACTACAATTTGTTTGTCATCACATATACCGCAAATTCCCTCTTCGCCCCAGCGGTAGGTTTTTGCTTCGGCGGTATCGTGGTCGGTATAATTCCAGGCGTCACCATTGGCACTATAATCCTCGCGAACCAAACCCCACTCGCGATTACCGACGTATGGACCCCATTTTTTCCAAGCGAGATCTGGTAATCTTTTGTTTTCTTCAGTCATCGTATTTGAAATTTAAAGACATTTATTATTATAGAAATTTATAATTGAAAAACCACTTGATAATCTAGCGAAACTGCGCCCCGGCTTGAGTGGAGCTCTTTTTGCGACGAGGAACGAGGAACAAAAAAGCGGGAATGGAAGACGGAAAAAGGCGCCCAAAAAAAATTACCCGTTTTCCGAGAAACTCTCGAAAGTAGTCATTCCACCATCGATAAAAATACTGGCTCCCGTTATATAATCGGACTTGTCGCTCGCTAGAAAAACCGCAAGATTCCCAATATCTTCAGGTTGTCCAATTCTGTTATAGGGAACTAAAGTAAGTAAAGAATTCAATTCCTCAGGAGTTTGCCACGCATTTTTATTGATCGGAGTTTGAATGGCACCAGGACAAATTGAGTTCACCCGGATTTTATCTGCACCATATTCCTGCGCTAAAGTCTGCATCAACATTCTGATTGCCCCTTTACTCGAGGCGTAATTGGCATGTCCGGACCAGGGAATAATTTCGTGAACGGAGGAAATATGAATAATTTTTCCGCAAGCCACGGAGCGAGAAGAGTCGATTCCTCTGCGGAGAAATTCCTTGATGGCTTCCCGGGCACATAAAAACTGACCGGTTAAATTAATTCCAATCACAGCATTCCATTCATCCAAAGTCATTTCTGTAAACTTTGCATCTTTTTGAATTCCGGCGTTATTGACTAAAATATCTACGGTTCCGAATTGTTTTACAACATCCTGAAACATTTTAATTACCTCGTGTTCTTTGGAAACATCGCATTGGTAAGTGATTCCTTTTCCGCCCTTGTCGGTAATCTCTTTCAAGACTGCATTTGCCTGATCCAATGCTCCTTCGAAAGGATAATTAATAACGACTTCTGCACCGGATTCTGCCATAGATTTGGCGATTCCTGCTCCGATCCCACTTGAAGAACCTGTAATAATAGCGACTTGATTTTTGAGAGAAACTTCCATAGTATCACGTTATTTTTTTGATGCATACTGATAGAGAAAGTATCGAGCCAAATTTTTAAAATCTATTTTTAATGATGATAAACATCTTCATACATTACTCCTGCTTCGATTCTTATCGGTAGAATATTTTCCGCCGGCACAATAGGACAGTTGTAATCGAACGCATTATAGGCACAATATGGATGATAAGATTTGTTGAAATCTAAAACAATGACCTCTCCAGTTGGAATTTTTAAATCCATATATTTTCCACCGCCATAGGTTTCGATCGATTTGGTTGCATCTCGAAAAGGGAGAAAAAGATGGTCTTTATATTTATTCTTTTTGATTAATGCTAAATTTTGATAAAGCGTTAAAGTGAGTTCCTGACCTTCTAAAACAAAGGTTGCTTTACCAAATTCACGGTAGGTTCTGGTTTTTCCAGAAGAGGTTGGGAGTTCAAAAGACTGGGTATTTTCGGTCTTTGTAAATTTTGCCGCAATCTTATATTTTAAATTAATAGGAAAGAACGGATGTTCTTTGAAATCGCTAAAATTACTTCCACGCAATGGAGTTTTTTTCGGATTTCTATACTCGGCATTGAGTTGATTTTGAAACTTTTTGATATCCGCAGTTTCTTTTTCGGCTGGTTGTGACACACACGATATTGCCAAGAAAGAAATTAATAAAATGAGGATGTTTTTCATTTTTTGTAATATTTCTTTCTGATGGTTTCGAAATAATTTTCATCTGCTGAAAAGTAAAAAGGGATTTCGATATAATTCTGGTCGCGATACATGCCCAGATGAAGATAAACTGGTTCCGAACTTTTTTCAGTCTTTAATTTAAAATTGAAAATATCCAGAAAATCTTTTGGGAAAGTGCCTGAATGAACAGAAACCAATTTTTCAAGTTTCACTTTTCCATTTTTATAATTAAAGTAATTGCAACTTTTTTTGAGGGAGTCAGAAGCCAGTTTCGCCTGAAATTTTTTCGAAATATTAAAACCTTCAAACTCGGAATAATCCTTATTTTCACATTTTGCGAAATAGGTTTCTACAAATTTTTGGGCAATATTTTTTCTTTCATTATCTATTTTATTTAAAGAAACCGTGGTATAACGGGAACTACAACTCCCTAGCAAAACAGAAATCATTAACAGCAAATAAATTTTCTTCATTTTATTCAATTTTAACTTTATAAACATCGGTGCCATTTCGTTTAATGTCTTTTATCCAAAAGCCACCTTCTTGCGGAATTACTTCTTTTAGGTCAAAACTTGTACACTCTTTCGGCAAACCAGAAAAAATCAAGGTGAACCAATAATCCTTCATGGGTGGAACTTCCGTCCAGTAAGGGAAAAGCGAAATATTCTCATGATGAATGAGCGTACTTTTATGACCTAAACTTTCATCAACTAAAAAAGTAGAAGGCCAAATCCGAATCAACATATCCGAAGATGCAGTTGCGGGAAAACAACAATGCACGATGACCTGCTTTTCAACCGCTACCTTTGGCTGAAGTGCTTCCAGAAGATCCTGCGAAATGATGGGTTTTGCAATGGTCGTCATATTTAAATAAGCAATGGGTAATGAGTAATTGCTAATAATTAAGTTCGAGTTTTTCCTTGGTTACTTTTCTAATACTTTCCGTAAGTTCGGGATTTTCCGCCAACTTTTGACCATAGGTTGGAATGATTTCAATTAGTTTTTCTTTCCATTCATTTGCAACTTTGTCCGGAAAACATTTTTCCAGAACCTGAAGCATTGCAAACGCAGCGGTAGAAGCACCTGGCGAAGCGCCTAATAACGACGCAATCGTTCCATTTTTATTCACTACAACCTCTGTCCCGAATTCTAATTTGCCGCCTTCTTTATCATTTTTTTTAATGATTTGAACTCTTTGTCCAGCCACTTTTAATTCCCAGTCTTCTTCTTTCGCATCTTTTACGAACTCTCTTAAATGCTGCATTCTCTGAACTTTGGTCATTGCAACTTGTCTTACCAGATATTGCGTTAAAGGCAAATTATGCCACCACGCACCAAACAGTGATCGAATGTTTTTCAAATTAACACTTTCGGGTAAATCAAGGTAAGAACCTTCTTTTAAAAACTTAGTAGAAAAGCCGGCAAATGGCCCGAATAACAACGCTTTTTTACCATCGATAATTCTTAAATCCAAATGAGGAACACTCATTGGCGGCGCATCTACAGTCGCCTGTGTATAAACTTTCGCCTGGTGTTTTGCAATGAGGTCGGGATTGTGAGAAACCAACCATTGCCCAGAAACGGGAAAACCACCATATCCTTCACTTTCGGGAATATCTGAACTATCCAGTAAGGGCAACGCATAACCACCTGCGCCAATAAATACGAAACCTGCAGTGATATCGTATAATCTGCTGTGCAAGCGGTCTTTTACTTTAAGGTTCCACTTACCATCTTCTCTAGGATCAATATCTTTCACGTCGTGGTATAAGTAAACATCAACATTAGAATCTTCGGCTAAGAATCTGCCCATTTTTCGCGTCAATGAACCGAAATTAACATCGGTTCCCATATCCATTTTAGTGGCAGCGAGTATTTCAGTGTCTTTTCTTTTGCTCATTATTAAAGGAATCCACTCGCGAAGTTTATCGTGATCCATCGTAAATTCCATTCCTTTAAACAGTTGAGACTGCGTCATTTTTTCATGTCGTTTTTTCAAAAACGCTGCATCGTCCTTCCCAAAAACCAAACTCATGTGCGGACAAGAATTGATAAAATCTTTGGGCTTGTCGATATAATTCTTGGATACTAGATAAGACCAAAATTGCTTTGAAATTTCAAACTGTTCGGCAATATTCTCCGCTTTGGAAATATCAATGGAACCATCTTTTTTTTGCGGCGTATAATTTAATTCACAGAAAGCGGAATGTCCCGTTCCCGCATTATTCCAGGCGGCAGAACTTTCACGTGCAAAACGCCCGAGTCTTTCGAAAATAATAATATTAAGTGTAGGATCTAATTCGTGCAAAAGTGTTCCTAACGTAGCACTCATGATCCCGCCACCGATGAGGACGACATCATAATAAGGTTTAATCGGTTTATAATTGGCTGTTAAAGGCATAAAATAATGTTTTAGGATTACGAATTTCGGGAAAAATTTTGTTTAAAAGAGTAAAATAATTGTTAAAATAAACTTAAACCATATTTTAAAAACAGGATCAAATCATTAAAAATGTAAAACATTTATCCAAATCCTTTTTAATCCTAAGGTTCATTTTAATGAGAAGATTTCAGAAAACGGCTCACATTTTTTATGACGAAAATTATTAAAAATTATAAGCGTAATTCTAATCATCGACGAATAGAAAAATCCTTAAACTTTAGAAATAGGAATTACATAGAAATAGATGGAAACAAAATGACAGAATGTTCCTAATAAAACAAAAAGATGAAAGATAAAATGATTAAATTTTATTTTATGAATACTGTACAAAACTGCGCCCAGCGTGTAGGAAATCCCGCCCGCGATTAACCAAACCAAACCATGGAAATCCAGATTATACATCAAACTTTCAAAACTGAAAATAATTAACCAGCCCATTCCGACATACAAAATGGTCGACATTAAATTAAATCTACCAATAAAGAAAAGTTTAAAAACAATTCCGACCAAAGCAATTCCCCAAACGACCACGAAAATAGTATATCCTTCTCTCCCACTCAAAGAAACCAATGCAAAGGGCGAATAAGTTCCTGCGATCAAAACATAAATCGCAGCGTGATCGAAGATATTAAGTCGGTATCTTAATAATGGATCTTTCGAAGAGTGATATAAAGTGGACGCGAGATAAAGAACGATCATACTCACCCCAAAAATGGAAAAACTAAGAAGGGCGAGATTACTTCCTAACTCAAGGGCGCGAAGAACCAGTAAAACCAAACCTCCAATACTTAAAAGCAAACCGATAAAATGAGACCAAACATTGAGCTGCTCTTCTAAAACCGAATAGGTTTGGGCAGTATATTTAGTCCTGGTTTTCACTAGTTGAGAAGTAAGGTTAATTTTTTAAATTCAGTTTCAGCGTTTTTTTCTTTGTACAGAATTCCATAAATCGTATCGATAATTGGCGTTTTCAGTTTTTTACTTTTCGCCGTATGGTACACAGAATCGGCGGCGTAATATCCTTCGGCAATCATATTCATCGACTGAATGGCAGATTTTACGGTATACCCTTTTCCGATGAGATTACCCAGATTTCGGTTTCGAGAAAATAACGAATATGCGGTAACGAGCAAATCGCCGAGGTAGGCACTTTCATTTACATCACGCGGAACTTCGTAAACTGCTTCCAAAAAGATTTCCATTTCGCGAACGGCATTAGAAACAAAAACTGCGGTAAAGTTATCTCCGTAGCCTAACCCGCTGGAAATTCCAGCGCCGACTGCATAAATATTTTTCAAAATTGCACTGTATTCATTTCCCAAAATATCTCTGCTGCAATGCACATTAATAAAATCAGAAGAAAATAAATCTTTCAATTTTTTCGCAACCTCATCTGCTGCAACGGCAATTGTTAAATAGGACAAACGTTCCATGGCAACTTCTTCTGCGTGACAAGGACCAGCAATAACGGCTTGATTTCGAAAACCGATTTTAAATTCGTCACGAAGATAGTGCGCCACCACATCATTCACTTTTGGAACAATCCCTTTAATGGCGGAAACAAAAATTTTATTTTCGTAATTACAGGTCATTTTATCCATAGCATCTGAAAGATAGATGGAAGGTGTTGCCAATACCACCACTTCACACGCCGACACCAACTCGTTGATATCGGTAGTAACTTGCAGATTTTTCTTATCGAATGAAACCGAAGTTAAGTAATTAGGATTATGACCACGTTGCTCAATAGCTCCTTTTACATATTCATTTCTTACACACCAATGCACCATTTGACTATTTTCCACCAGCATTTTTACAATAGCGGTGGCAAAACTTCCACTTCCAACTACACCGACAGATGTATTTTGAGTTTGCGATTTTGAATCTTTCTTTTTTGTCATAATTAAAAATTGAGGTGCGGTTTGAAACTTTCTGAACCGGTGAATATCTTTACTACAAATATATTAAAGGTTTATGGATTATTACACACAATAAACTAGTAAAAAAGCATATGAAACCGTGGATCTGTATAAAAATCATGTTTTGCAGAAATCCCATTTTATCTTAAAAATCGCTTTTAAAAATATTTTATAAATTTGCAGTCTCAATTTTTTGATAACCACAACTTTAAAAATGAAGAACTTTTTAAGCAGTAAGAAAAACCTAAATTTAATATTAGGAATTTTAGCAGCAGTCATTTTCGGACAATCTTTGTTTATTGCTAAACTGTATTCTGAAAAAGATGATAAATCGTATCAAGTAAATTTGGTTCCGATTAAAACTGAAAAAGACAGCATCGATTATATGGAGATGAAAAACAATCTCACCTTAGTTGATAATACCGTTCGCGAACTGAATTCTTTTTTAGCCTCAAAAAATCTATCTGACGGAAAAATAGAAATGCTCGCAAAAGACAGCATTTCCAATGCCGTTTATCTGGCAAAACAAACCAACCGTTACAGCCAACATCTGGTTGATTTACAGAATAAATTACAGCAAGTTCCTTTGGGAATTCCGACTGATGGTTATATTTCTTCTCAGTTTGGAAAGCGAATTAATCCTATTCCGACCAAAACGGTTATGTTGGCTTCTATGAAATCTCCAAAAGCAGAACCGAAAATTGTGGAAGAAAAAGACAGTTTAGGGAATGTTATTAAAAAGGCGGCTCCAGTAATTGCCAGTCAGAACAATTCGCCGGCGGAAAAGGATCAGATTCAGTTTCACAAAGGTTTAGACATTGCGGTTGCTTATGGCACCGATGTTCGAAGTGCTGCAGCCGGAAAAGTAATTTTCGCAGGTGTTAAAGGCGGTTACGGAAATTGCGTTATCATTTCTCACGGAAACGGTTTGGATACTTTGTACGGACATTTATCGAGTATTTCTGTAAAAGCAAACGATGTGGTAAAGGTGAATGATGTGATTGCAAAATCAGGAAACACAGGTCGTTCAACCGGACCTCATCTTCATTATGAAGTTCATAAAAACAATACGCCGGTTAATCCGAAATTATTTATGAATTTGTAATCAACTCAATTTTTAAAATAGGGACGCTTCTAATTTATTGGGAGCGTTTTTTTATTTAAAAACATTTCTATTAACCCTGTCAAGGGTTAAAACCTTGACAGGGTTAATAAGCGCAAGTTCCCTAAAAGTAATAATTGAATTAAAGAATATTTTTTTCATTTTATTTAAACCGTCTGTTCAGAAAAATTTACTCAAATTTGCACCTCGTCCAAAAATGAAGTTGAATTATGATATTATGTATTGCTGAAAAGCCCAGTGTTGCCAGAGATATTGCCAAAGTTTTAGGAGCAGATGTACCTAAGCAAGGCTATTTCGAAGGCAACGGCTATTGGGTAACCTGGACGTTTGGGCATCTGTGCACATTGAAAGAACCGCATGATTACAGTCCACATCTCAAAGCGTGGAATCTATTTACGCTTCCCATTATTCCGGAACCTTTTGGAATTAAACTAATCGAAAACTCCGGAGTTGAAAGGCAATTTAAAATCATTGAAAAACTGGTTACCGATTGTGAAGAAGTAATTAATTGTGGTGATGCCGGGCAAGAGGGAGAAGTCATTCAAAGGTGGGTTTTGCACAAAGCAAAATGTAAAAAACCTATGAAAAGATTGTGGATTTCTTCATTGACTGAAGTTGCCATTAAAGAAGGTTTTGCCAAATTAAAACCAGCAGAAGATTATAACAATCTTTATCAGGCCGGAAACGCGAGAGCAATTGGCGACTGGCTTTTAGGAATTAATGCGACGCGTTTATTCACTCGAAAATTTGGTGGGAACAAAAGTGTACTTTCAATTGGTCGGGTTCAAACGCCAACTTTGGCAATGATTGTTCAGCGACAAAAAGAGATCGATGCTTTTAGCACCGAAGAATATTGGGAACTGAAAACAAAGTATCGGGATGTTATTTTCAGTGCAGCCATCGACCGTTTAAAAACGAAAGAAAAAGCCGAAAAAGGTTTAGAATATTTAAAGCAAAATGAGTTCGAAATCGTCTCTTTTGAAATTAAAGAAGGTAAAGAAAAAAATCCGCGACTCTTTGACTTAACTGCTTTACAAGTTGAAGCCAACAGGAAGTTTGGTTACTCCGCCGAAAATACGCTGAAGCATATTCAAAGTTTATACGAAAAGAAACACACGACTTATCCGCGTGTTGATACCACTTATTTGTCGGAGAGTTTACATCCGCAGATTCCGGGAATTTTACAGAGCATGAACTTTTACCAGGAATTGACAGCGCCACTTTTAGCAGAACCGATTCCAAAATCTAAAACTGTTTTTGATGATACTAAAGTGACGGATCACCACGCGATTATTCCGACAGAAATTCCACCATCTTCCAGTTTAAGCAGAGACGAAAAACTGATTTATGATTTGGTAGCGAAAAGGTTCATCGCCGTTTTCTATCCGGAATGTAAAATATCAAATACTTTGGTGGAAGGTCAGGTAGGAACAATTCCTTTTAAAACTACCGGAAGACAAATCCTGGAATTGGGTTGGCGAGAAGTTTATATTAAAGATAAAAAAGAAGAAACCGAAAAGAAGGAAAAAGAGGAAGAGCAAACCATTCCTGAATTTAAAGTTGGCGAAAAAGGCCCTCATAAACCTTTAATTCATCAGGGAAAAACCAGTCCGCCAAAAGCGTATACGGAAGCAACTTTACTGCGGGCAATGGAAACTGCCGGGAAACAGGTTGATGATGAAGAACTGCGCGAAATGTTGAAGAATAATGGAATCGGAAGACCTTCAACACGAGCCAATATTATCGAAACGCTTTTCAGACGAAAATACATCGAAAGGAAAAAGAAAAATATTTTTGCGACTTCTACGGGTGTTGAATTGATAGATACCATTCAGGATGAATTATTGAAAAGTCCCGAATTAACGGGAGAATGGGAATCTAAATTGAGGAAAATTGAGCGTGGTGAATATGATGCTTCTCTGTTCAAAGATGAGTTGATCGAAATGGTCACCAATTTAACCCGAAGCGTCATCAACGAAAAAGCGAAAGTTATTTCTTTTCAGGAAGAAGTAAAGCCGAAAGAAAAGAAAGAACCAACGCCAAGAAAAATCGTGGCCATTATTTGGGAAGAAACAGATTGTCCGAAATGCAAAGAAAACAAACTGATGAAAGGCAAAACGGCCATCGGTTGTTCGAATTACAAAGGATGCGGTTTTAAAGTTCCTTTTATGGTATTCGGAAAAAAACTGACTGAGAAACAAATTCAAGACCTCATTAATAAAGGGAAATCGAGTAAATTAAAAGGGTTCACAGAACATCCGGAAAGTTTTATTGAAGGAACTTTACATTTAACGGATGATTTTAAAATAGAATTAAAATCCGATTAAGATTTCCTGCAAAGACGCAATGTTTTTATCTCCTCTAAAGGACAGACAGATGCTTCTTTAATAATTGAATTTGGGGCCATTAATTATTCTTTATATCAGTTTAATTGAAAATACTACCTTTACCGAAAATTAGGATTACCCTAAAAGTTACCCATTAAAACACACAATTTTAATAATAGGATTTAGAACTCCTTGATAACAGACCAATTATGACAATAGACAAAAATCATGTAGTAGAACTACATTACACGCTTAACGCCATTGAAGAAAATGGTGAAAAAACGTTCATCGAAAAAACTGACGTTGAAAATCCTTTCGCTTTTTTATATGGTGTAGGTATGATGTTGCCAAAGTTTGAAGAAAACATTCACGGTTTAGCAGTAGGAGATCAAAAATCTTTTACCATTACTCCAGAAGAAGGATATGGTGACAAAATAGAAAATGCAATTGCACAGTTACCAATTGCTATGTTTGAACAATCAGGTTTGCCACCAATTGGTGCAATGTTGCCTTTGCAAGATGCACAGGGAAATCCTGCAAGCGGAGTTGTTTTAGAAGTATCTGATGAAGCAGTAACGGTTGATCTTAACCACCCAATGGCTGGAAAAACTTTGCATTTCGATATTGAAGTTGCAGCAACCAGACCGGCAACTGAAGAAGAATTATCGCATGGTCACGCGCATGGCGTTGATGGACATGAAGAACACTAATTAGAATTTTTTCTAAATATGAAAACTGCGATTTTGTCGCAGTTTTTTTTGCGCTCTAGTTCTACCCTATTTTCAGAAATAAAAAAACATTTTTTAAAACCAATTCGATGAGAAACTCGTAATTTTAATTATGCGAAAAATTATTTATCTCATGCTTGGATCTTTACTCTTCATGAACTGTCAGTCCAGAAAATATAAAGATGTGGTTTATGGACAATCGTCGGCTAAAGAAAATTTAAAATTAAATGTCTTCGTTCCCAATCATTCTGAAAATAATAAACTGCCGGTTTTAATCTTTGTTCACGGTGGAAACTGGAACAGCGGAAATAAAAATCAGTATGGATTTTTCGGTCGGAACTTTGCGAAGAAAGATGTGATTACTATTATTCCGGATTATACTTTAAGTCCAAAAGCGAATGTGGATCAAATGACCACTGAAATTGCAGAAGTTATAAAATGGGTGCAGAAAAATATTTCAAAATACCATGGCGATTCATCGCAACTGTTTGTGACCGGACATTCTGCAGGTGCACAGTTGGTTGCTTCTGCGGTTTTAAATCCAAAATTTGGAGTTGACGAAAATTCGATTTCTAGAATTATTTTAAATGATGGCGCTGGAATCGATATGAAAGATTATCTGCAAAAATATCCGCCCACCTACGAAGATGATTATCTCGCAACCTGGAGCAATGATCCGAAGAATTGGTATGAGGCTTCACCGATTAATTTTTTAAACGAAAAATCGCCACCATTTTTAATTTATGTTGGCGCCAAAACTTATCCGTCCATTACGACTGCGAATGAACATTTTCTGAAAAAATTAAATCAATTTCAACCTGATATAAAACCGATTATCATTAATAAAAAACATATTCCAATGGTGCTGCAATATTTCTTTCCGTGGAATAATCGCTCGACAGAAATTGTAAATTTTATGAAAAAGAACAGGAAATAACTGTTTGATTTTAAAAAGCCCATTAATAAAAAAATGTTCCAAAGCGAAAACTCACTTTGGAACATTTAAATTAATAATCGAAACGAATCGATTTTATTTTTGAAGTTGAGCCAATAACAATTCAGCCACTTTTTCTGATGAAGCCGGGTTTTGTCCCGTGATCAACAGTCCGTCTTCGATTGCATATTCTTCGAAATCTCCTTTTTTGCTGTAGATTCCGCCATTTTCCTTCAACATATCTTCAACTAAAAATGGAACAACATCGGTCAATTGTACTAATGCTTCTTCGGTATTGGTAAATCCAGTTACTTTTTTACCTTTTACCAATGGTTCTCCATCCGAATTTTTCACATGTTTCAAAGCAGCCGGAGCATGACAAACGAAAGATACAGGTTTGTTGGAATTGTAAAAACTCTCAATCAATCTTGCGGAAGTTTCGCTTTCTGCCAAATCCCATAACGGTCCGTGACCGCCCGGATAAAATACAGCGTCGTAATCTTCAGATGAAACCTCGGAAAGTTTGTGCGTTTTGCTTAATTTTTCCTGTAATTCTTTATCCGCTTTGAATCTGATGGTTGATTCTGTTTGATTTTCAGGTTTGTCGCTGGTTGGATCAATTGGTGGTTGACCTCCATTTGGAGAAGCCAACGTCACCTCAACTCCTTTATCTACTAAATAGTAATAAGGACTTGCGAATTCTTCGATCCAGAATCCAGTTTTCTCGCCGGTATTTCCTAATTGATCGTGTGATGTTAAGACAAATAATATTTTCATATTTATATTTTTAATTTTTGATTCTTTATTCTTGGCTCTTGGCTCTTATATATTTAGTAACTCATTTCAATGATTTTCTGAGCGTCAGATGGTTTCAAAGATTTATGTTCTCCAAGTCCTTCCCAACCTCTTTCAGTGAAACGTTTTGCAACTGTGCTTCCGGTTTCTGAATAATCTTTCGTGTAGTCTGATAATTTAATATCAATTCCTAAAGATTTGAAAAACTCATCGGTTTTGTCAATTCCAGCGTGGGCTTTTTCTTCTAAAGTTCCGTCGGTAATATTCCAAACACGTTCTGCATATTGTGCTAATTTTTTTTTCTTGGTTTCGAAATTATAACGGTAATGATTTCCGGCTAAAATGGCCAAAGTTCTGGCATGATCGATTCCGTACATTGCTGTTAATTCGTGACCCATGGAGTGAATTGCCCAATCTCCTGGAACTCCTTGTTGGATCAATCCGTTCAAAGCCATGGTACAACTCCACATAAAATTAGATGCCGCTTCATAATTGGTTGGATCTTTCATAATTTCCGGAGCCACTTCAATTAAAGTCTGCATAATACTCTCCGCGAATCGATCCTGCAGTTTTGCACCGATTGGATACGTCATATATTGTTCCATCACATGCGTGAAAGCATCTGCAATTCCGTTCGCCAATTGACGTTGTGGAATTGATTTAATCACTTCCGGATCAAGGATAGAAAATTGTGGGAACATTCCAGGTCCACCAAATGCTAATTTTTCCTGAGTTTCTGCTCTCGTAATTACGGAACCTGAATTCATTTCTGATCCGGTTGCAGGAAGTGTTAAAACAGTTGCGAAAGGCATTCCTTCCGTCACTGGTTTTTTGTTCGTTAATAAATCCCACGGTGTTTCGCCTTCATATAAAGCAGCGGCTGATAAAAATTTCGTTCCGTCGATTACAGAACCGCCACCAACTGCTAAAAGGTACGTGATGTTTTCTTCTTTAATGACTTTCAACGCATCTAACAAAACGCTGTATTCCGGGTTTGCCGGAATTCCACCGAATTCTACGACTTCATATCCTGAAAGTGCTTTTTGCACTTGGTCATAAACTCCATTTTTCATAATACTTCCGCCTCCATAAAGCATAAGAATTTTTGAATTTGCTGGAATTTCTGTTGATAGATTTTCGATTTGTCCTTTACCAAACAATATTTTTGTTGGATTTCTGTATTTAAAATTGTTCATATTTTTGTTTTTTACTGTTTATATTTTTACGATCATTTTTCCTTTATTCTTACCCTCAAAAAGGTCGATAAAAGCCTGTGGAATATTTTCAAAACCTTCCACGATGGTTTCTGAATAAATAAGTTTTCCTTCGCTCAACCATTGCGATAAATGTTTCATTCCTTCCGGAAACTTGTCTGCATAATTCCCTACGATGAAACCTTGCATTAAGGCACTTTTACGAATTAAAAAATGTTCAACTCTTGGACCTTGAGGAACTGAAGTATCGTTGTAAGCCGAAATGGCGCCACACACAATAATTCTTCCTAATCTGTTGATATTCGCATGAACGCTGTCGGAAATCGTTCCACCAACATTGTCAAAATAAACATCAACTCCATCGGGACAAACTTCTGCAATCGCTTTGGTCATGTTCTCCGTTGTTTTATAATTGATGGCTTCATCAAAACCAAATTTAGATTTTAGCATTTCTACTTTTTCATCAGTTCCGGCGATTCCGATAACGCGACAACCTAAAATCTTTCCAATTTGACCAACAATACTTCCAACGGCTCCAGCGGCTCCGGAAACAACAAGGGTTTCTCCTTTTTGCGGTTTACCAATTTCTGTTAATCCGAAATAAGCGGTTAATCCGGTCATTCCCAAAACACCGAGATAGTTGGAAAGTGGCGCAATTTTATCATCTATTTTTAAAAGGTTTTCTCCGGTTGAAGTTTGAAATTCTTTCCAGTTCAACATTCCTGAAACAAAATCTCCTTTTTTGAATTTCTCATTTTGAGATTCTAGCACTTCTGCCACAACTCCGGAACTCATTGCTTTTTGAAGTTCAAAAGGCGGAACGTACGATTTTGCATCACTCATTCTTCCTCTTAAATAAGGATCTACGGAAACAAATTTTGTTTTTAAAAGAATTTCGCCTTCCTTTAAAGCAGGCATTTCTTCCTCCACAAATTTAAAATCTGAAAGTTGAGGTTTCCCAACTGGTCGGCTGTTTAATATGATTGTTTTATTCATTATTTTGATTTTTTTAATTTAAAATTCTTTACTACTATTATTAATGAACGTTCATTCTTTATTTAATGAAAAAATTAAATCCTTATCGCATCCCACGCTGCTTTGAACGTTTCTTCTTTCTCAGTTTCACTTAAAGTGTGAAGATATCTTTCCTGCATTCCCAATAAAAAAGACAGAGGATAAATCGTAAATGCATATAAAACATAATCGGAAAGGGGTTTTATAATTCCTTCGTTTTTTCCTCTCTGCCACAAATTGAGTAAAGGTTGCAAATGTTTTAAACCTTCTACCCTAATCTCTTCCTCAATCATCGGACTGTTGTCGCATTGCGTTAAAAAATTGGTTTCTTTAATTTGAGATAATTTGTAATTCGCGATATTAAACCAAATCAGTTCAAATCCTTTTTTCACCGATAAATCTTCACTGTAACCTTCAAAAGCACAATTACTAAAATCTTCCTTAACCTCTAAATACAACTTGTTAATGAGATCCTGCTTATTTTCAAAATAAAGATAAATCGTTGCGGGAGCGACACCTGCTAATTTCGCGATATTGGACATCGGTGTATTGTGGAAACCATGATTATTCACCAAAGTCAGCGTTGCGTTTAAAAGCGCAGTTCTCTTGTCAGATATTTTTTCTTTTTTAATCATGATTAAATTCTTGCAAGCGAAGTAAATTTATAGGATTTCCAAGACAGCCAAATCAACACGATTTGAAATGCCAATCTAACATACGCTGCGGTTGAACTTCCGATAACAGGTTGATCTTTCATAGCATCGAAAATATGAATCGGCAGAAACATCACCATTAAAATGAAAATTCCGAACAGTCCATACTTCGTGTATTTTTGATTTAAGAATAAGGTCACTATTCCCAGCAACAACTCTACAATTCCGGACAGATAAACGATTCCCAAAGGAAAAGGTAAAAATGACGGAACGATTGGAACATAAAATTCAGGTTTTATTAAATGATAAAATCCGGAAACCATCATTAAAACTGCTAAAAGGATGCTTGTGATTACCCAAAATATTACTCTCATGCTTAGTTTTTTAATTTTTTAACAGCACAAAGATACAAAATTAATGAATGAACGTTCATTTATTTCTTCTATGAAGGAAATTTAAAATCATTTTTGAGAGAAATTGAAGACCATTAAATTAAATCAAAGACTTTTAATTTCTTCAAAACAATCCTCTCAATTCCTCCTAAACTCTTATTTTAGCACTTCTAAAAATGCCGCATGAATTCCATTGATTATATTAAAAAATCCCTTTCCATATCCGAAAACAATATTATAGCAACGCTGAAACTGTTAGCGGAAGATTGTACGATTCCATTTATTTCCCGTTATCGAAAAGATGCGACGGGAAATTTAGATGAAGTTCAGATTGAAGGAATTTCAAAACTGAATAAACAGTTTGAAGAACTAGTTAAAAGGAAGGAAAGCATTCTAAAATCAATTGAAGAACAAAATGCATTAACGCCGGAATTCAAACAAAGAATTGAAGAAACTTTCGATCTGCAGGAACTGGAAGATTTGTATTTGCCTTTCAAAAAAAAGCGAAAAACAAAAGCAGATTCTGCAAAAGAGAAAGGTGTAGAACCTTTGGCAAGAATGATCATGAGTCAGAACGCTAACAATCTGGAAAGTTTAGTCTCTAAATATTTGAACGATCAGGTTCCGACGGAAGAGGAAGCGCTGCAAGGTGCACGAGATATTATGGCGGAATGGATCAACGAAAACATGTACGTTCGGAAAAATTTGCGCCGATTGTTTCAAAGAAAAGCAGTCATTGCTTCCAAAGTCATTAAGGCAAAAAAAGAGGAAGAAGCCGCCCAGAAATTTTCGCAATATTTTGATTGGGAAGAAAGTCTGAACAGAATTCCATCGCACCGATTATTGGCGATGTTGCGCGCAGAAACGGAAGGCTTTGTAAAGACCAATATTGGAATTGATAAGAAGGAAGCGCTGGAATTCATTGAAAACGCTATCATTAAATCAAATAATGAGTGTGCAAATCAGATTGCTTTGGCCATCAAAGATTCTTATAAAAGATTGCTGGAACCCGCGATTTCTAATGAAACTTTACAGGAAGCCAAGGAAAAAGCAGATCAGAAAGCCATTGAAATATTTTCTGAAAACCTCAGACAACTTCTACTCGCTCCGCCATTAGGCGAGAAAAGAATTCTGGCAATTGATCCCGGATTTAAAAGTGGTTGTAAAATCGTTTGCCTTGATGAAAAAGGCGATTTATTACACAACGAAACTATTTATCCACACGCGCCGCAGAATGAAACGGGAATGGCGATGAAGAAAATTCGGTCGCTCATGAATTCATTTAACATTGAAGCAATCTCCATTGGAAACGGAACGGCGAGTCGGGAAACGGAGTTTTTTATTAAGAAAATTGCGTTTGATAAACCGCCATTGGTTTTCATTGTTTCAGAAGCCGGTGCGTCGGTTTATTCGGCGAGTAAAATTGCGCGGGATGAATTTCCGAGTTATGATGTGACGGTTCGTGGTGCAATTTCTATTGGAAGACGACTTTCTGATCCGTTGGCTGAATTGGTAAAAATTGATGCAAAATCAATTGGAGTCGGACAATATCAACATGACGTAGATCAAACGCAATTGAAAAACGAACTGGATTCTACCGTGATGAAATGTGTGAATTCAGTTGGAATTAATCTGAATACGGCGAGTAAATCTTTGCTCAGTTATGTTTCCGGAATTGGGGAAAAGATGGCTGAAAACATTGTGAATTACCGTGCAGAAAATGGTGCTTTTGAAGACCGGAAACAATTAAAGAAAGTTCCGAGATTAGGAGAAAAAGCCTTTCAACAGGCGGCAGCATTTATTCGGATTTCGAATGGTAAAAACCCTTTGGATAATTCAGCCGTTCACCCGGAAGCGTATTCGATTGTCGAAAAAATGGCAAAAGATTTAGGAATTAAAACAAACGACCTCATCGCGAATAAAGAAAAAATTCAAGCCATTAATCCGGAAAATTATATCACGGAAACAGTTGGTATTTTAGGAATTAAAGATATCTTAAAAGAACTGGAAAAACCAGGATTGGATCCGCGAAAAGCGGCGAAAGTTTTTGAGTTTGATCCCACAGTTAAATCAATAAAAGATTTAAAAACGGGAATGATTCTTCCCGGAATTGTGAATAATATCACGGCATTTGGGTGTTTCGTAGATGTTGGAATTAAGGAGAGCGGACTGGTTCATATTTCCCAGTTGAAAGAAGGTTTTGTGAGTGATGTGAATGAAGTGGTGAAACTGCATCAGCATGTTCAGGTGAAAGTGACTGAAGTTGATGAGGCGCGGAAGAGGATTCAGTTGAGTATGATTTTGTGATTTCTTTAAACGCAAAGGCGCAAAGTTTTTAACAAAATGACTGCTTATAAATTACGGACGCAAAGGCGCTCCGCTCAGCAAAAGGATTATTCTAAAATATTCGGCAAAATATTGTGGGAAGTTTATTAAGTATGATTTTGTGATTTATTCTGTTCGTATAACGAGGAGACAAACATTTTGATTTTCCGGTGGTAAGAAGAAATGCCTGAAGTTATAGCCCCGATGGGAGCGGCATCCCTCCCGTTTCCGATTTTCGGACCGGGAGGATATAGTGGACAGCGGGACGGGTTTTGTAAGTAGCGATTGTTTTTGTGCTTCTAAATTAAAATTTGATAACTTTAATTTTTACCAACAAAAAAGCCGTTTCAATTACTGAAACGGCTTTTTCATAAATAAAATAACTATAATTATAACTGATGTTTCGGAGTAAATCCGTCTTCACTTAGTTCTTTGTGTTCATAATCGGCTACCATTTCACTTTCGTAATCTACCTTTTCATCTTTACCCATTCTTCTGAGCATAGAGTCGAAAAGTGAATATACCACAGGAACAATAATTAAGGTAAGGAATAGCGACGATGTTAAACCACCGATTACTACCCAAGCCAAACCGTTGTTCATTTCGGCGCCGGCTCCTTTTGCTAAGGCGATTGGAAGCATCCCGAAAATCATCGCAATCGTCGTCATCAAAATCGGACGAAGTCTGGCGTGATTTGCCTGTATTAAAGCATCGTGGGTATTTTCACCTGCCGCTTTACGCATATTGGTGAAATCGACAATCATAATCGCATTCTTCGCCACCAAACCAATCAACATAATCATCCCCAACATGGTAAAAATGTTAATGGAATTATTGGTCAAAGCCAAAATTACCATTACTCCGATCAAGGCCAAAGGAATTGAGAACAAGACCACAAATGGATAAACGAAACTGTCATACAGCGAAACCATTACCAAATATACCAATACAACAGCCGCCAATAAAGCGAGTCCTAAAGTACCGAAACCTTCGGTCTGGTTTTCCATATCACCACTCCAGATGTAATTTACTCCGGCTGGTTTTGTTTTTTCATTGTCCATAAACATGGCTGCCCATTCGTTTGCAACATCACCGGCAGGACGACCTACTACTTTTGACATTACTTTTACAGATGGCGATTTGTCTCTTCGTTGCAGCAAACTCGGTCCTGAACTCATGTCTACATTCGCAAACTGGCTCAATCTGATCTGTTCCCCATTATTGTTTGTAAACATTAAGTTTCTAACGTCATCAATGGATTGTCGGTTCGCATCTGCAAAACGGATGTTGATGTCATATTCATACTCTCCTGCGCGGTATTTCCCATCGGTGTTACCATTAAAGGCAGTCTGCATTGCTTGACCAACACTTGAAAGGTTAAGACCTAGAGTCGCCATTTTATCACGGTCGATATTCACCCGAACCTCCGGACTTCCGGTATCGGTGGACAATTCTGCATCTACTGCGCCCGGAACTTTTTTCAATAATTCTAAGATTCTGTTGGCTTCTTTGTTTGCCGTTTCATTATCTGCAGCGGTTACCACCATTTCGATTGGGGCATTATCTGCTCCCATCAATCCGATTGGTGCGGTTTTAAATTCGACACCGGTAAATTTTTCTTCAAGATCTCTCTTGAATTTGGCCGCTAAGATGTCGGTGCTTTGGGCACGTTCCGATTTGTCAACCAAGTTCACCTGAACTTCCGCCTGATAAACGGTTGCCTGTGATGCTCCAAAACCTGTAGATTGCTGACCCACCGTGGTAATTAAATCAACCACATCTTTGTTAGAACGCAAATATTTCTCAACATTTAAAGTGACCTGATTGGTTTTTTCAACGGTTGCATCTTTTGGTAATTCTATCTGTACCAAGAATTGACCACGATCCATCTTTGGGAAAAATTCTCCCCCAATGAAACCGAAACCGACCAACGCAAATGAGGAAATTAAAATAATAAAAGTGATAACAACCGTCATTATTCTTCTCAGTCCTGTTTTCAAACACCACTCGAGAATTCCTGTAATGAAGTGCGTGAATTTATCCAGTTGTCCTTCAAACCAAAGGATGAATTTTTCAAATGGATTTTTACCCGTAAGATGTACGACTTTTCCAAATCTTGAAGACAACCATGGAATAATAGTAAAGGACGCTAATAAGGAGAACAAAGTCGCCATAACCACGGTTACACAGAATTGCGCTAAAATATCAGATACCAAACCTGAACTCATCGCAATTGGTAAGAACACCACCACAATAACCAAGGTAATTGCTGTTACGGTAAATCCAATTTCTGAAGCACCATCATACGCTGCACGAATTCTGCTCTTGCCCATTTCCATATGTCGGTAAACGTTTTCGAGGACCACAATGGCATCATCCACCAAAATACCAACTACCAGTGAGAGTCCTAATAAACTCATTAAGTTTAAGGTATACCCCATTAAATACATTCCAATGAACGTCGCAATCAACGATAATGGAATCGAAACCATTACGATGAAGGCATTTCTAATATTATGAAGGAAAAGCAACATTACGATCGCCACAAGAATCACCGCAATCACCAAATCGAAAATCACGTGGTCTGCTGCTGCTAAAGTAAAGTCTGTACTGTCATCAACAATTTTCACGTTAAGACCCTGAACTGCGTAATTCTTGGTAACTTCAGCAATTGTTTTCTGAACGTTTTCAGACACGGCAACGGCATTGGCATCCGACTGTTTTTTTACCTGCATCAAAATCGTAGGATTCTGATTATATCTTGCAATTTTTTCTACATCCTGCGTGGTATCAAAAACGTTGGCAACATCTGAAAGTCGGATTTGCGCTCCATTTCTATTTGAAATTACGAGATTACTCATCTCTTCAATCGACTTGTATTTTCCAGATAGTCGAATGGTTGATTTGGACGTTCTCGATTTTAAACTTCCTGTAGGGAAATCTAAGTTGGAAGAAAGGATCGCCTGTTGTACTTCTCCAATGGAAATATTATAACCCTGCAATTTCTTTTCATCAATATTAACCTGAATTTCACGCTCCTGTCCACCTACGAGGTCAACTTGGGCAACACCGCTTACACGGGAAAAAATTGGTTCAATTTTCTTATCCAGAAGATCATACAATTCTCTGTTGTTCAACTTATTACTGGAAATACTCATCGTCATAATTGGTAAATCATCCAGGGAGAATTTATTTAATGACGGAGCATCGATGTCATCCGGAAGTTGAGATAAAATTGCATTTACCTTACGTTGTGCATCATTCAGGGCGTAATTAACATCAGCACCTGTATTCAGTTGAACCATGATTACGGAAAGACTTTCGTAAGACGATGATTCTACCTTTTTTACGTTTTCTAAAGATCCTACGGCATCTTCAATTTTACGGGTCACCGAAGTTTCTACCTCACTTGGCGAGGCTCCCGGATAGACCGTAGAAATCGTGACCACATTGGTTTCAAATTTCGGGATCAGTTCGTACCCCATCATAGAGTAACTCAGTAAACCACCTAAAGTAAGTATCGTAAATAAAACGATGACTAACGAGGGTCTTTTAATTGATATTTCTGCTAATTTCATCTTTCTACTTTACGATGTTTATTTTTGAACCGTTGTCCAGGTTGATCTGTCCGCTGGTAATTACCTGCTCTCCTCCATTTAATCCGCTCACGATCTGTACTTTGTTACCATACACTTTTCCGGTTTTCACGTTGATCATTTTCGCTGTTCCGTTTTCAACGATGAATAACTGTCCTGAACTTACGCCATTTACAAATGCTTCTGCTGGAACGGTTAACATATTTTGATTTTCAGCACCGTAATTGGTTTTGAATAAAGCGGTTCCGTACATACCGGCTTTTAAACTTCCGTTGTTGGCCACTTCAATTTCTACCGGGAAATTTAAAGAGGCATCACTTTTGGGAGCGATGAAGGTAATTCTTCCGGCGAAAGATTCATCAGGTAAAACGTTCACAGTAATTGGAACAGTTTGTCCAATTTGAATTCTGCCAATCTGACTTTCGTCCACCAAAACAGATAATTTTAAACTGTTGATATTAACGATTTCGAACAAAGGAGTTCCCGGTGCAACGACCATTCCCGGTTCAACCATTTTTTTATTAATAATTCCGCTGATTCCGGCTCTTACGCTGGTATCATTTACTCTTACGCTTTGTGCACGAACAGCAGACTGCATATTTTTCAACTGTAATCTGGAATTATCCAACTGTTGTTTCGTAACTCCGCCGGTTTTATATGCGTTCTCATAACGCTGGTTATCGATGATGGCGTTTTGTAAATTATTCTGTGCCTGGCTTAGATCTACTTCGATCGCATCTCTTTTGATAGTTGCTAAAACCTGACCTGCTCCTACTCTGGAACCTTCTCTCACCAAGACATTCACAATACGTCCGGAGATTTCTGAAGACTGATTCGTTTCCTGTTTCGGGATAAATGTTCCGTTGGCAGAATAATCAGTATTGATATTTTCTCTGCTTGCCGTCACAACATTCACATTGATTTTGTCAACTTGCTTGGCAACTTCGGCCACTTCTTTCTTTTGATTCGCTTTATTACTGGCAATTTTGTACGCTCCTAAACCGATGAGTACGACTGCGACGATAATATATATTAAAGTTTTTTTCATAAGAATATATTTATTTTTTTTTAAGGACTTATGCAATCGCTGTATTTTTAAGGGTATTTGGGTTAATCAATCTTGGCGATTTCATCTTAATTATTATTTTTTTTAATGTCAAAAGGAAACTTTCAACACGATTTTATTTTTAGTTTATTTTAAATAGGTTTTAAGTTCGCCTTTCGATTTATAATATTGAATTTCTGCAATTTTATAATCCAGGATCGCATTGCTGTAATTGTTTTTCGCTTCTACCAGAGCATTTTCGGCCTCTAACAAATCCGTAAGCGTTGCTAAACCATATTGGTAATTGCTTTTGGTATTGGCCGCTACGGTTTCCGCAAGACTTACGTTGGCTTTTTGACTTTCTAAAGAAGCAAGACTGTTCTCAATTTGAGATTTCGCGTTTTGATACGACAAATCTAAACCAAGTTTGGTGTCTTTAATATCAACTTCCAATTTCTCCAGTTCTATTTGCGCCATTGCTACTCTCGCTTTCGTGGCAAAACCATTAAAAATAGGAATATTTACGCCCAAAGTAATCGCAGAATAATCTGACCAGAAAACGCCGCTTTTTTCGCCGTGGGTTAAAGGAAATTTATCTCCCAATCCTTGGTAACTGTAATTCGCATTTAAGTTCACCGTCGGATAGTAATCCGCTTCAACTGCTTTTTTATTATACTGTAACAATTCTTTTTGTTTGGCTAAAAGTTGGACTTCCGCTCTGTTATCTGTTTCTATAACATCATCTAACAAATGTGGAGTGACTTCCATATCGGCTTTCACCAATTCAATTTCTGTTTCAATTGGCATTCCCATGTAAAACTTCAACGCATTTTCCGCTTGGTTAATGCCGTTTTCCTGCTGCTTCAAAATGGTGCTGATATTCGTCAAATTTACATTGGTTCGATCCAAATCCACTTTTTTCGCCAACCCATTATCGAACAAACTTTTGATTACATTTCTGGCTTTTTCAGTACTTGCATAACTGCTTTCTAAAGTTTCCTTTTTCTGCTGAATCGTAAAGACCTGAAAGTAAGCATCTGAAACTCTTTCTATAATCTGCTCTTCAGTTAACTGTTCGTTGATTTGATAAAATTCTTTGGTTGATTTTGCCGCTTTCAGTCCGATGAATACTTTTTGGTTAAAAATCGCCTGAGACAACTGCAAACCTGCACCGGCATTCCATTTCTGTCCGAAAGAAATCAACTGTATATTGCTTGGCCCACCACTAAATGCACCCACATCTAAGGCAGATTTCTGCAAAAGCGGATTATAGGTAAGATTCGCAACACCCGAAAGATGGGGCAATGCATTCGATTTCGCTTCCATAATTTGATAATCGGCATTCCGAACATCCAGTTTTGCTTTTAGCGCTTCTGCTTTATTTTGAAGCGCGTACTCTATGGCTTGTTTTAAGGTAACCGTCTGCTGCGCTTTCAATCCTGTGATTGAGCCGGCAAAGAGGGCGACGAAAGCCATTTTTCTCCAATTGGTCATTTTATGTTATTGTTATTTATTACAGATTATAATTAAGTTCACCTCCATTAAGTTGAAATATTAGGTATCAAACTTACAGGAGAACTACAAGATATTATTTTTGGTGAAGACTTTTTAGTACTTCTTTTCCCTTTTCGTTCGTAATCGCGTTCATGTAAAGCATCAAAGACTCCTGCATAAAAAATTCACGTTCGATTGCTTCCGTATCAAAAAATGGAGAACTGTCATAAGACATTACGAGTTGAAAAAAAATCTTCGCATAAAGTTCTGCGTTGAAATCTTCTCGGTAAAGCCCTTGCTGTCTTCCTTTTTCAATATTGTGAACCAATACTTCTGCGAATTTTGTTGAGAAATTCAACATGTGTTTGTGAAAAATAGCAGGGTAATATTTTAACAGTTGGCGAATCAGAATATTATTGTTAGAGTTCGAAACCTTGTCGATTTCTTCGTCCCGACAAAACATTCTTTCAATGGCATTTTCAACATTGTCATCCAGATACTGAAGTCGGTCGATCACTTCTTGAAGTTTGTATTCCAAAACTTCTTCCAATAATTCCTCTTTATTTTTATATTTCTGATAAAGGGTTTTCTTAGAAATTCCAAACTCTTTTGCAATCTCATCCATCGTCACGGATTTCGCGCCGTTATTGATGAAAAGTTCTGAGGCTTTACTTAAAAAAATTGTTTTTTCGTCCATAATTCGGGGGCAAAGATACAAAAGAAAACTAAAAAAACAAAATTAGTTTCCAAGTTTTCAGAGTTAATACGTTCGATAGATAAAAGTAATAATGATAGATAGAAGCGTAACCTTTTCAATTATTTAAAAGCTTTTCAAACGTATTAATCTGGAAATGAGTAAGGTTGCACGTGTGTCGAAAATGATTTGAAAAAACCATTTTTATTTGAAAGAGCAGGTTTAGCGTAATAAAAAACTCTTATTCAATCTCACTTAATACATTAGGAATATCGGTGGTGACAAAATCAATTCCCTGTTTTTTTAACTGTTGAAATATCTCAATATGATTGACTGTCCAGGAATTTGTAGTTAAACCTAAAGTTTTGGCTTCTGAAATCCAGGAAAGATTTTTCAGGAGAACAGAATGATGATAATCAATTCCATCAAGTCCTTTTTCTTTTATTTCTAAAGGCGAAAGATCTCCGTTCAAATAATAGACTTTGAAAGAAGATTCGGCTTTTTTAATTTGCTCACAAATATTTAGGCTGAAGGAAATAAATTCGGTTTGGGATTTCAGGTGAAGTTCTTCAACCAATTGAATCGCTTTTTGAACCAAGTCATTTTCTTTAATTTTAGAATTAATGGGTTTCAATTCAATCATCAGTTTTAATGATTGATTCTCTTTTCCTTTTTCTAAATAATCCTTTAAAGTTGGAATATTCTCCCCGTTTTGTAATTTCAGTTTTTCCAAATCAGAAAAATTTGTTTCTGAAATTTCCAATTTCCCGTAATACTCATCATGATAGACAATCAGCACACCGTCTTTTGAGATTCGAACATCAAACTCTGTCCCATAAATAGTTAAATTCTGAGCATTTTTTAAACTTTGAATAGAATTTTCAGCAGTTGCAGGATTCGTTTTCCAAAAGCCGCGATGCGCAATAATTTGAGTTTGCATGATTTACAAATTTAAAACTAAAAAAAACAAAAGCGGGCAAAAACCCGCTTTTGATATAAGTATTTAAACTCTTTATTAATTTTTAAAGAATGACGATTAAGGATTGGTTGAAAAAATAGAACCATTAGCAATTAATGCTCTTCTGTTCATTTTCAAAATATCTCTTACCCATTCAGCAAAATCTTCAGGTTGAAGTACAGTTTCTGGATTTCCATCGGTCAAACCACCTTGAATCGACAAATCAGAAGCGATCGTACTTGGCGTTAAAGTAATGACGCGGATATTCTGTTTACGCCATTCTGCCATCATCGACTGTGATAACGAAACTACGGCCGCTTTCGAAGCAGCATAAGCCGACATATTTGGCCCACCTTTTAAACCTGCTGTTGAAGCAACGTTGACGATATCGCCCGCTCCTTTTTCTTTTAAAAATGGATAGACTGCCTTTGCAGCATAATAAACGCCGAACAAATTGGTCTTAATTACCTGTTCCCAAGTTTCAGACGGCATTTCTTCAATACTTCCAAAATCACCAATTCCAGCGTTGTTGATGAGAATATCTACTCCACCTAAATCCTTTGCCAGATCTGAAATTCCTTTTTGAACCGCAGATTCATCATCCACACTGAAAATGGCGTAAGAAGCCTGAACTCCTAAACCCTTCAATTCTTCAACGGTTGTTTTTAAGTTTTCTTCATTACGTCCTGTGATGCCGATATTGACACCTTCTTTAGCCAAAATTAAAGCCACTGCTTTTCCAAGACCTCTACCTCCACCTGTAACGATGGCGTTTTTTCCTTTTAAATTCATTTGATTTATTTTTATAGTACAAATTTACTGAATACAATATTGCTTACTCTCTGATCGTGATTAATTTTTCTAAACCCATTCTTTTAACGCAAATACGCAAACGTTTCTACCAAAATGCTACCTAAAATTACGAGCGCAAAGGCGTTTCACTTAGCAAAGAGGAAAAAGTATAAAGTTTACACTACACGATGCTATCCTTTTTAGCACTTTTGGAATACTATAAAGAACAAAACTTTTGTGCCTTTTGTGGTTTAAAAAATTCAGATAATTAACTAGCAATTTATAATGTTTTCAATAAATTTTCATTTACATTTTGTTTTAATAAACTGATATAATAATCTGACGGCAACTCCGGTACCCCCACTTTGTCGGTATCCTTTTGCATCATTTACAAATGAGGCTCCGGCGATATCCAAATGGATCCATGGGTAATCGGTGAAATGTTCCAGGAATTTTCCGGCGGTTGTTGCGCCACCAATTGGTCCACCGATATTTTTTAAATCTGCAATATCAGATTTTAGTAAATCTTCAAATTCTGTCCAGAATGGCAGTTGGATCAATCTTTCATAAGTCTCTTCTCCAGACACCTTCAATAAGTCCATAGCACTTTGATCATTTCCGGCCATTGCAATTCCGAACGATCCTGTGATTGCTACAGAAGCGCCTGTCAATGTTGCCATATCAACCACTAATTCAGGATTAAAACGTTCTGCATAAGTCAAAGCATCAGCTAAAACCAAACGTCCTTCGGCATCGGTATTTTGAACTTCTACAGTCGTTCCATCCATCATGGTAATGATATCATCGACTACCAAAGCATCAGAAGAAATTTTGTTATCTGTTGCTGAAACCAAACCGATAATATGGTAGGGCAGTTTATTTGCGGCAGCGGCGGAAACAATTCCTAAAACTGCGGCTCCACCGGCCATATCGGATTTCATAGAAGTCATATTCCCTCCTACTTTTATTGAATAACCGCCTGTATCAAACGTAACTCCTTTACCAACCAAAACTAAAGGTTTCTCATTGACCGCATTTTCAGGTTTATAATTGAAAATATTAAATGTTGGTGGTATAGAAGATCCTCTGTTGACGGCAAGAATTCCGCCCATTCGCAATTCTTCAATTTGTGCTTTACCTAATATTTGAGTTTCAAATCCGAATTTCTTTCCAGCATCTACGGCGTATTCTGCGAATTTCAGCGCATCCATAAATTGAGGCGGTTCATTGACCATGGTTTTGGTTAATGAGACTGCTTCGGCAAGTTTTTTTAATTCAGTCAAAGACTTTTCATCAATGAAATTTGAAGTACAAGAAACTTTAATCTGAACGCCTGATTTCTCTTTTTTATATCTAGAAAAACTGTAACTGCTCAAAAGCAAACCTTCAAGAAAAGCGATTCTTTGATTTTCATCTAAATCCTGTACGCCATTAATGTTAACCTCTTTACAATTCTCATTTTTCAAAGCCTGAAAAACCGAAGCACCGGCAAGTCTTAAACTTTCTAGATCTGTTTTTGGAAGAGCGATTAAAAACTTCTGAATATCACCATTGGTGATGATTACTTTGTTCTTCTTTTTTTCAAAGGCTTCCTTAATCGATTCAACAACCGATTTTGGATATTGGTTTGAAACCTCATCTGCAGAATTGATAAGCAGTTCTAATTCATTACCATTCTTATTATCGTTTTGAGAGTTCAATATTAACTCTGCGTTTAAATAATTATCTATCATTTTTAATTCTTTATTTTAAATTTTATTTATTACTAAATTGCTATTATGAACCAATTATGGCTTTAATAATTGCGAAATCTGCTCAACCACCGCTGTTGGATGTGCACCTTGATGTAAAGAATCGGAGGCTACTTTAAAGGCTAAAATCTCAAGTCCGAGTTCTTTTCCTTTCTGCTCAATCATTTTCATAAGGTCGTTCATTTCAATTTGATATCCGATCATCATGAAGTTTGAGTGCATTTTTTCAGCAATTTCAATATCGGTTTCTCCGAATGCTTTTCCGACAATGACAGGAAAAAGAAACTGCTCTTCTACAAATTCTTCATCAGCCACAGGAAATGATTCTAAAAACTCAGGATAGTTAAATCTTGTTTTTGCGCTTTCCAAAATATACTCGGGCACCAAATCGATTTCTTCATCAGATAAATGACTTAAGGCGTCGTTATCATCATCTTCGTCTTCATCATAAAAGTCTTCGTCCTCCTCTAAAAAATCTTCATCTCCTATTTCAAAATCTTCGTTAAGGTCGTCAAGTTTTTCTCCGTCTTCGTCCTCAAAAGTATCTTCTTCGCCATCGAAAATTTCTTCATCCGCAGGATTTATATTTGATTTCGATTGCATTTTCTTCATCTCCTGCTGAACCAATTTGTAAAATTCATCAAAGCGAAATTCATATTTTTCATCGAGTTCTTTCAACTCTTCTTCAACCTCCTCCAAAAGTTCTACGTCCTCTTCAAAGATTTCCTCTTCAGTTGCAATGTCCCGAAGCCAAATTTTATCCCGTTGCAGCATACTGAAAACCCTGAAAATAACTTTTTCCGCTTCTTTACGGTCTTCATCTTCTATCAGAATATCAAAAGCAGAAAGGTTTTCAAGGTAAAAATTTTTATCGATCATAGTAAACGGTTTTTTTTATTTAAATTGATGAGAGATTCCATTTGAAAGTACTGAGAGATGTTCTTCATGACTGGTCAAAAACTCCCTCTCTAAGGCGCCGAAATTTACGATTTTTTTAAGTTTAATCGAAATCATTTACCTCTTAAGTTTTTAAAATTTGAATTTGTGAGGTTGCTTTATTTAGCATTACTTCTGAAAAGTAAATCTATCTGCACTAGACTTTGCTATAAAAATTAAACCGACCATTTTTGAAACCAAAAAAGTCCTGTTTTTCAACAGGACTTTTTATGATATTTCAATTAGTATTGTGCTAATGGCAGAAATGTAATTTTTAGTTTTTAAATACCGTTTTTCCGTCCTTAGTCAACTCATACTGATCACCTTTACCACGTAATTCGTAGTGGTCATTTTTGTACCAGATTCCTGAGGCTGCTTTTTCTTCTTTAAGATCGATTTGATCACCGCCGTTTAAATAGGCTTTTACAGTTCCGTCTGAATTGTTAAAATTCATGGTCAAAACATCGCCTTTATCATTTTTCGCTTCCAGATTAACTTTATCATCGGTATGTTCAAAAACTACTTTACCGTCTTTTTTCAATTCAATATCGTTGCCTTTTCCTGTTAATTCGTACGTATCATTTTTAAACCATACTCCTGACGCCGATTTCTCCTGCACCAATTCGATTGTTTCGCCATTAAAATTAACGGTTGCAAGACCTTTTATAGGATCCACCGCCAACTCGAGTGTTTTGCCGTTTTTATCTGTTGAAGTTGTTTTTATAATTTGATCTGAATTGGTCTGATCTACTGATTCTGTAGTGGTTGTAACATCCTTACTCTCCTTCTTTGCAGTATCGTTGCAAGAAGTTAGAAATAAAGCAGAAGTCATTGCAAGTGTTAAAATAGTCTTGTTCATTTGTAATATTATTTTTTTTAAAGTTCCTATAAATTTTAAACTTAAAATTCAGGACCATACAATACAAGAACATTGCCAAAATAGATAATTAGAAACATTATATAATGGTTCAAAATTTAATAGAAAAACCGTTTTGATCGCAGTTCAATGTGTAATTCATTACATATTCTTAAAGTAAAAATTTGCACGATATCAAACATTTTAATTTACACCCAATGTATCGATTTTATGACCCAACAAAAAAGAGAACTCCCTAATTTTGGAAATTCTCTTTTGCATATTTTGACGGAAAAGAAGTAATTAATTAGTGGCATTTTTAAGAGTCCACCTATTTCCATTCTTAGTCGTCGTTTTAATTAGTTTTCCTTCATCGGTTAACTGTTCTAAAAGCGTTTCGCTTTCCGATTTTGATAAACCTGATAATTCGGCAAATTCTGTTTTCGTCAAAGTGGGATATTTTGCAAATAAGCCGCTCCATGAATGATCGTATTCTTTTTTTACTGCTTTAGGAAAAGTTTTTAAAACGGCATTTTCATAGTCTTGATAAGGCCTGAAACCGTAAACGATTTCCTGATTATTTTCACCGTCTATAAAAAACAACGTAGGAAAACCTCGCACACGCATGTTCTGCGCCAAACTTAAGTCGGCCTGAAATAAATCTTTCGCCCGGCTTTCGTAATCTTTTTTAAGTTTTGCGGGATCTAGGTCATTTTCCGTCGCAGCCTGACTCATATATTCCCACTTCGTGATATTTTTCTTTTCCAAAAAGACCATTTCTTTTAAAGTTCGCATAAAGGCAATCGCTTTGTCATCATCCTGCATTTGTGCTGCTTTAAATGCAATAGAAGGCGGATAGGAAGAATTCAACGGATCTTCAAGCCACAAATCGCCATCAATCGGCATATCGTAATATTCGCTTACTTCGTCCCAGTGATGCGCCACATCGGAAGGTTTGCTGATTCCGCCACTATTGTACTTCCAGTCCGGTAAAAGTCCGCCCATGCGGTAATCGATTTCAATCTGATCGCCATATTCCAGTTTTAATTTTCGCAGTTGAGGTTCAATTCCCCACATGAAGAACAAATAGGATCGGTGAAGTAAATGATTTTTACAGGTTTTGTTTGGCTCGAAATGAATTCGGCTTCTGCGGATTTTTCTTCGGTTGGTATTTCACAAACCCCAGTTTCAGGGTTACATAAGAGTGGATTATTAAATGTATTTTCCATAACAGAATTTTTTTGTTGACTGTCACAATCACTTTTTAATAAAATATATAAATCAAAACAAAGGGATTGCTTTCGTCGTACTTAATATATTGATTAACTTTGAAGCAAAGGTCTGCCAATTAACCTGACTTCACAATAAGTCAGAAAAATATGACTACTCAAAAGAATGGAAAACGAAAAGTCCTGTCCTGCAGAAGGATTATTAAAATTACTTTCCGGTAAATGGAAACCACAAATTTTTAAACTTGCACTTGATGATTCTGTCCGATTCAGTTCGCTATTGCGCGATATTGAAGGTTCTAACAAATAGTCGATTGCAGTGGCTTTAAAAGAACTGGAAGAGCAAGGTTTATTAGAAAAAATTACCGTTCAACTAAAACCTTTGCATATCGAATACAATTTATCTGAAAAGGGTAAATCATTAATTCCGGTTTTCCGCCAGTTGGAAATGTTGTCATAGCGGTTTATTAATAATGATTTTAGCCACAAAAAAAGCACCTACATCGCTGTAAGTGCTTCTATTCCAATATTGTGGCCCCACCTGGGCTCGAACCAGGGACTTGCTGATTATGAGAAACGACCCGAAGCCTTTCATATGCTTTCATTTACATTCAAAGTCGTTGATTATATTGCAGTTACGGATATTGCTTCTTACTTTTGGTTTCATCTAATTTCTCAAAAAGATACCACATGTTGTACCTATGTTGTACCTAAAACCAAAAAAAATGAGCGCAAGTATCAAAATTGTATGTAAAAAGAAAGTTTTAAAAACAGGATTATTTCCAATCTATCTCCGTGTAACTATTGACCGTAAATCAACGTTCTACTCTACTCCATATTCTTGCAAATTATCCGAGTGGAACAGTGCACAAAGTGAATTTACAATAAAATTTAGAAATCATCTCAGTTTTAATAAATCTTTAAGAAAATTAAAAGATGATGCTTCTGATACTGTCGATCTATTAGAAAAAAAATACGGACAGTATAACCTTATCCATTTTGATAAATATTTTTCCTTAAAAGAAAAAAAAGGATTTTCATTTATTGAACTTTTCGAAAAGGAAATACAAATTTTCAAAGATAATGATCAAGTAAATTATGCCTCGTCTATGGGCAATTCAATATCGGCACTAAGGAAATTTAAAACAGATTTAGATCAATATGCTTTTGAAAACATTGATTTTCAATTTTTAACAGATTTTGAAAATTTCTTAAGAAAGCGAGGAGCAAACGACGGAGGAATTGGGGTTTATATGAGAAATATAAGAACGATTTACAACAAGGCGATTAATTACAAAATTGTACAACCTCAATTTTATCCTTTTCGCGAATTTAAAATTTCCAAATTCAAAAAGAGAAATATACGGAAAGCCTTGACAGAAGTAGAATTTAAAAGTTTGTTAGACTTTGACATTAGTACTATACCAGCTGCGAAAAATGCAAGATTTCTTTACATTTTTTCATTCTACGCAAGAGGAATGAATTTTACAGATTTAGCAGAATTAAAGTGGTCTGATTTAGACAGCAATCATTTCAATTATGTAAGAAATAAAACAGAGGTATTTTTAAAAATAAAACTACCAAATTTGCCAATCATTGAAGAGATATTAAAATTCTATAAGCTCTATCGACCTTTTGAAACTCCTTATATTTTCCCAATTCTTAAAAAAAATCTAGATTTATATACTGCAGAAGAATTAATCGCTCGTAAAGATAGCGTTCGTTGCTATTACAACATACAACTAAAAAAAATGCTTAAATCGTGTGGTATTGAGAAGAATATAACGTTTTATACTGCACGTCATACTTTTGCTACAACTGCACTGAGAAAGGATGTAAATATTAACATAATCAAACAATCTCTTGGTCATAAAAGAATTAGCACGACAGAAAGTTATCTTGATGATTTTCTAGATAGTGAAGTGGATCAAGTGATAACGAATATGTTTTAAGATACTCTTCTAATTTTAATACCAATTTATATGTTTCTTCAAAAAGTAATCCAGTTATAAGATTAGAATAATTGTACTCTATTAAATTAATACCTTTATTTTTATTGTTGGTCATAGATTTTTCTCTCTCGTTTCATATGTTAAAATTAGGGTTTTATGCT
>NZ_JAQYUS010000010.1 GCF_030686865.1 Kaistella sp. SH40-3 | reverse complement strand
TAAGACATTGGTCGAAAATTCTATTGAGGATAATCCTGAATATCAAAACTATCTTAATGAACTTTTAGATAAACTGTCAAAAGTTGGAAACAAGATAAGTGGTAGCAAAAATATAATTACTGGAAATGTAAATACTGGAGGTGGAAATTTTATTAATGGAGACAGTAATCAAGTATCATAATTAATGGAGTCGGGTAAAAATATTATTAACAATTCTGCTATTAATACGGAGGGAGGCGATTTTATCAATGGGGACAATAATTTTATCCAAAAGGTAATTATTAATCTTGAAAATAAGGAAGCACGGTTAAAAAGCATAATTGAACAAACAAAAAACGTTTTAAATAAAATCCAATCAAATATATCTGGAGTACAACTGAAAAGAGACCTAGTTGATTTATCTATTTCAGAATTGATTAATGAAAATCAATTTATTTTCATTGACGGAGAAGCAGGTTCAGGTAAATCAGCTTATGCTAAACAAATTTTAGAATCACTTGATAATACTTGTGTAATTTCTTTTGCAGCCGACCAGTTTTTAAAAAGCTCTCTTATTAATACTTTACATGAAATTAATGTTGATTTGAGTATAGAAGAAGTATTCAATGAATTTAAAGAATTTTCAAATAGGTTAGTATATATTGATAGTTTTGAAAAATTACTGGAGGGAGATGCAGAAGCATTTAAGGAGTTACTCGCAATTCTAAGAAAAAACAAGGATATCAAATTGATTACTACTTGCAGAAGTTATGCTTTAGAGACATTAAAGTTTAATTATTTTGACAAGCAGTTATTACAAAAAAACTCAACAAACATAAATGTTCCTCAACTTACTGACGAAGAATTAGATTACTTCGTTAACCAAATTCCTGCGCTTAAAAGCATAGTTCGTAATGAAAATCTTGCCGAAATTATCAATATACCTAAATATCTGTCTTTGGCAGATAAACTTATTTCAGTTACAAATGAAGACTTATCAATTATTGACGTAATTGAATTTAAAAGACAACTTTGGAAAAATGTAGTTGGTGGAAATAACGCTATATATGAAGAAAAGAGACAAAATACTTTTATAGACATTGCTGTAAAAAGAGCAAAAAATCTTACATTATTAACAGCTACAAAAGAATTTGATTCACTAACAGTATATAAGCTAAAAGCTGATGGTGTTTTGTTTGAGAAAAATAATTTATATGCTCCGTCCCACGATATTTTTGAAGATTGGGGATTGGTTAGGTATGTAAATAATTTGAAAATAGAAAATCCTAAAATTAATACATTTTATACATCGTTATCTACCGAACCTGCTATTAGAAGGGGGTTTAGATTATGGGTTGAATCGAAAATTGAAGAATCTGAAGGTTGGATATACAATTTTGTGCTTGAGACTATTAATAGTACTTCAATCGAAAACCATTGGAAAGATGAGATTTTAATAGCAATTATTAAGTCTGATTTGTGCAATAAATTTTTTATTGAGAATAAAGATGAACTTTTAGAAGATGATTTAAATCTACTTAAAAAAGTAATCCACTTACTTAAAATCAGTGGGAAAAATTTTAATCAATCTCCCAATAATAAGGGGTGGGATGTTGTCATAAAATTTTTGTTTGAAAATATTGACGAGGTTTCAGAAATAGACGTTCAAATATTAAGGTTTTTATATGACTGGGAAAATATTCTATATTTTGGAACAATTACCAATTTAGATACCCCAAAGTATGTCGGTAAAATTATTGATAAGATTTTAAATAATTTTGAGGAAGGTGCAGATTGGATGAATGCAGGAGAAAGTAATTCACTAACAGAAAAAGGAATAAAATTACTCTATAAATTGGCGAAATACATTCCCGATGAAATAAAAATATTGCTCGATAATTTATCTATTAAAGCTGAAGAGGAAAATTACAAAATAAGAGATAAGAAAGAGAAGCAGATGAAATATGCTTTGTCTCATTTTCATTCCGGAACCTTACCAGAATTCTTCCCCAATGAACTTATCGAGTTAGCCAATCTTAAATGGAAATATAAAAAAGTAATATCTAACAGCCGGTTTGGCTTTGCACATTATGAAACCGGCATTGAACATCATTTTGGTTTAACTACTAAGCATGATTTTAGTTATTTTCCTCAAAGTACTTATCAGACATTCATTTACAAACTGCTAAAATCTCATCCTTGGAAAGCATTAGATTTTATTATAGAATTTACAAATTACTCTGTTGAATATTACGTTAAATCAGATTTTTTAAAAGAAGATGGTTTTGCAAGAACTGCAGATGACATAACACCTATTGAAATCTTTTATAACAAAAAAAGTTATACTATTTATGGATCTACATATTTGTGGTCAGTTAATCGAGGTGGTCAAACCACAGTTCCTTATTTATTGCAGTCAATTGTTGTTGCTTTGGAAAGGTATTTATACGAAATAGGCAAAATTGAAGCGGAAAAAGTTGATGAAATTATTCAGTCTTTTTTTGATAAAATTTACACTAAAAGTAATTCTGTCATTCTCATATCAGTTGTTTCAAGTATTATAATGGCGTATCCTACAAAGGTCGGCGATAAAATTTTACCACTTATATCGGATAAAAATATTTTCGATTGGGATAGAAGTCGATGGTCAAATGATTACTTGGAAAAATCACTATTTGAACTACCAAATTATTCTTGGGAAGCAGATTTATGTGATGATGAAAGAAAAGAAGCACTAAAATGGGAACATAGGCAGAAGTATAATAAAGGTTTAACGGGCTTCTTAATTCACTATCAGTTGTTCTATGGAAATTTGGAAGGAAAAATTTTTGAAATGATTGATGCTTTAGAAAATAAACACGACAAAGGAGATGTATATTTTTTAAAATTATTATCAGAAATAGATCGTAGAAAACAAAAAGTGGAAGAAGTTGAATATGAAGGCAAAAAATCTATACAAATATCTCCAAATTATTCAGTCGATGTTTCTTTAGAAAGGGAAATGAAGCGTAATGAAAAACTAAGTATTATTCAGAATGAATATTCAAAATATACGTTATGGATTGCACAAACTTTTCAAAAAAAGTCAGAAGAAAGTATTTCATATGAATATTGGCTAGAAAGTTTAGAATACTTTAAAAAAACTGGAACGCCTGATTTTCATAATTTGAGTCCATTTCCAATTGGTACTTTAGCAACACTAGGATTGGATCTATTTAGAAGTAAATTAAGCACTGATGAATTTGAATTTTGTATAAATACTATTTTAAAAATTGCAAAAGAGCTCTATGAGAGGAAGACAAGCGAACGCGATTATGAAAGTCTCTACTCTTCTATAAGTATTTATGATAACGATTCGGTTTATCATTCACTTCCCACTTTACTCCTATTTAAAAATAAATTTAATGAGGAAAGAATTGATGAAATTAGAAATCTTATTTTTTTATTCATTAGAGATATTCATCCTGAAAAAGACATTCATCTAAAACATTTGTATAACTCATTTAATAAAGTTGTTTGGGACGTAGACTACCAATTTGCTTACAACTCTTTCATTGGATTAATTTTATATTCTGAATTTAATAAAAAATATAAAAAACATATCCAATATTCAAAAAAAGACGTTAAAAAAATTCAAAGTGAAGAAAAAGGAATTTTAGATTTTATTCAGAAGAATGAAGCAGAATATAACTTTGCAGATTTGAGTTACAATAAATATTCTCACTGGGATTTAGAAAAAGCAATACATATTTTCCCAAAATATAAAGAATATGATTTTTCATATAATTTTCTTGAGAAAATATTTAATGCCCAAATAGAATCATATCTATTCGCAAAGGAAAGGTATAACTTTCATAAAATAGGTTCTGCCATAAAAGGAACTGTTGTTGACTTTCTTTTTGAAATTCCTTTTAATGAAAGGACAAAGTTATTTTTTGAATTTTTAATTGATACAGGGATTAATTTCAAACCTGCAAACCGTGAACAACATGATGTGATAAAATACATTAAAGATACAGTAGAATGGTTTTATTATAAGGTTGATAGTAATAGTGAATCTGAAACAATGTTAAATAATTTATGGGAATATTGGGATATACTTTATTTAAAAATTAAAGATGAAACAAAGTTATTCGATCAGGAGTTTCTATTTTTTGGTAAGTGGAAAGCGGAAGCAGATAATTGGTCTGTGCTGAAAGAAAAAACGAAATCAAATGTCTATTTAAAGAAAATAAATAAACTGAGTTTTATCAATATTGAAGCTTTAATGCAACTGTTGTCTGGGATTGGTTTCCAAAGCTTGATGCCACTTGGAATTAAAGCTTTAACCAATCAGTTAAAGTCCGGCACTAAACAGTTTATAGACGTAAATTATTACTACGGGGAAAAGCTGATAATGAAATGTTTTAAAGACAAAATTAAAATAATAAAAGAAGATGAATCATTGTTGGATGAATTCTTATGGTTTTTAAATTTGATGATTGATCTCGGTTCTTCGAAGGCATATTACATTAGGGAAAATCTGATTCTATATAAAAAACGATAACGAAGACAGGACACTATTCTAAGCCTCACTATCGGGTTAATCTTTAGATTTTATAATTTGGCCTTTGTTCAAAAACTGACATAATTTGATTTTAAAAAAATACCCGGTGCCGTAACCGAACCGGTACTCCTTTTTTTTCAATGAAGCCCAACTCCCCTCAGAGTTTCTGAAAAAAACTGAAAATTCAGGAGACTTTGGAAAGGGGGAAGAAGTTTGTTTTCTCCTACTAATGTTCACAAATTATTTAATTGGGCTAATATTTTATTTTCTTTAAAAATAGCCAAGTCATCTTCTATTTTAAACATTGATAAAACAAGCAATTTCAAATAGATAAAATACGAAAATTCATGCTTTTCAACTTCATCTGGATTTGCTTGTGTACCGTGCAAATAACTGTTTCTCAAATCTAATCCATTTGTAAATTCACTTTTGTTTAAGTAATAATTAAAATATGCTTGTTCTGATTTTGAAAACAATGAACTTTCAAAATAAATAATATTTTCAGCTATCATTTGTAGAGCCTCTTTTTGAAAATGTAAGGGATAGTGATGAAATGACGCAAATTCATTCTCATGCAAATCTTTAAAAATATATAGTCTTTCAAAGTTTGTGATTTGAATAAGATTACTGCTATCTATTTTTATGAATCGCTTTTCAATTAGATAATTTAGTTGAGGTTTTTGATGTTCTGCATAATTATCAAAATTTACTGATTCATTTGCTAGTAAATCAAAAAAACAACGATATTTTTTTTCCTTAAAAGGATCAATATAGGTAAGAAGAGTTTGACCAGAAAAAAAGATATTTGAACATCCAACCATTTCCTTATTTTGTTCGTTAAAATAAATATATTTATTTGAGTTTAAACTTGGAATATTTTTAATTGTAGTAGCTGACGAAGAAATCTGTAATAACTCAAAATCAATTACTCTATCTTCTACGTATAATTTGTACTGTTTTAGTATTGATTCAAATTCAGGTGCCATCAACCTTATTTTTTCAAGATATGAATTTGTTGATAATGGAATTGAGAAATGTACGTTATTGGCAAAGTTATATTTTTCTTGTAATGCTACAGTAAAAATAAATTGTAGAATATCTTCTATGGAAGTTTCCATTTCGTACAAAACTTTGCTATAACCAAATATCTGACCTTGTGATGTCATTTCTGATAATGAAAAAGCGGTTCCACCCCAATACTCATTTTCCGAACGGACTCCCATAATCTCCTCTATGGTACTGATTTGACTTCTCTTACTAACAAGATCAATTCTTTTCTGTTCATCAATATATTCAAAAAGAATATCAAAATTTTGAAATAAAACATATGGATTATTATTTTTCAGAATAAAGTCTGCACTATAAGAATAATGCACATAATCATCCTCGTCAATTTTGCCATCTTTTATTTTTGTAGCATTTTTTGGAAAACTGATAGAAACCCCATATTTAATTCCTTGATTTCCTTCAAAAAATTTATCTGTTATACTTTTATGTAAACGTTTTGCTTTTAATCTTGTTCTGTCAGAAATTTTGAAATCATTTTTATTTTTAGCGTTTTGGATAAGTCCAATATAATTTAAATTAGTATCAGTTTCATCTAAATAATTTGAAATAATTTTTTCTTTGTCATCAATGGTGAGGCATTTAGGAAGAAACATTTTATAATCATCTTTTACTTCATAAATAGAAAGTAAAATTTCTGCAGATTGTGTATCATTTAGCAAGAAATCTCTTATTTCTTTGTCATAATGGTCAACTAATCTTTTGTGTGTTAAAATGTTGCGTATTAGAAAAGGTTCTAATAATAAAATATTTCTAAAATTAGTTTTAGATATTCTTTTGTATGCCTCATGATTATTTATTAATTCCCAAAAAGAATCAATATAATTTCTCAGCACATTTTCATATAGGATATTGATGTTTTCATTGTTAATATTTGAAATAAATTGACCTATCGTTTCACTAAACTCAATTGACTTTTGTTGAAAATCTGAAATATCTTTTTTCGTCCAATTTTTTAAATATAATGCATTGTCAATATATTTTTTTATATGATGATATTCTAAAATATCATTTATATCTGTATTATCAGCTTGCGAATTATTTCTTAAAATGTTTTCTCCCTTTGAGAGTTGAAATGCGCCTGCCAAATCTTCTTCTGAATAAAATTCAACTCTATTAGTGTCGTACTTGTGCATATTTTATAAGTTATTGAAAACTGGCTACTATTTTTCAGGAAATCTAGGCTTATAGGATTCGTTAGTGTATTCTTGCCAGTAATAATGACTTCCGAAAACTAAATCCTCATCTTTTATATAATCGCGATCAGGAAGTGTTTCGAATGTAATTCCTTCTTTTTCAGTTCCACCTCCAACACATAATATTTCTTCCAAATTTTTATAAATGTCACTCCCAAATTCACTCGGTCCAGGTAATGCAATACTAAATTGTCGAGATATACTTTTTGTAATTAATCTGAATGTTACTAAATAACAATTTAATTTTTTTGGCAATGTTATTATATTTATACCTTCACAGTCTTCTGGAAATTCATATTTTATCCAAAATATTTTTGGTAAAATTTCTTTTTCAGGATTTAATATTTGTTCTCGTACAATTTTCAGATTATTGTTAATTATAAAGCTATTTCCAAGTTTTGAAAATGCATGTAAGTAAGCTATTCTTAACAAAGCAATTGCAGCTCTACGTTCATCAGACGTTTTTTTGAACTTCATCGTTATTTCTTTCGATTTGAAACGAGTTGTATATCTTATATTTGGATAGAAAATTGGATTATAGACTGTTTCAGAATTAAATAAACCCTTTTTAAATTCTTTACTACTTTGCGGATTTGAATATTGTTTCTGAAAGTCTATTAAAAATTTGCCTTCATTGTCAATTTTTATTTTTCCATTTATTACATTGCCATCAATTTCAAAGGTTGAAAGAGTTTCAGAATTGGGCAAAAATAATTTAGAATCAGCTTCTAAAAGCGCATTTAGTAAATGTGAATCAAGTTTGTGACCACTTCTCGAATTACATTTTTTACAAGTTAAAATTCTTGCTTTTCCTCCAAGCGACGCAGGTGGAACATCTTCTAAGGTTAAGAAGTTATTTAGATTAACATTTAGATCCTCCTTGAAAAATACTTCAATACATAATGGACAGATATATCCGTTTTCGAAATCTGGTTCAAATCTAATTTGATGGTGCTTTTTAACCCAATCTAAATTTTGCGAGAAAATATAGAATATTTTCTCGCGTTTTTGTTTTGGCTTCATTTAAACGCAAAGTTTTATATGGTTCTGACTAATTCTTTTTATTAAACCTAGTTTTCATTTCTTGCTCGGTGCGCAAAACAAAAGCTTAGTTATATATGCCGCTTTTCTCATTTCTTTAATGGCTTTGGTTGTGGTCGTCCGTGTTCTTTATATTTTTTTACTGCTTCATTCCAATGCCAAAGCATTCCGCTGTCCACTGGAGCAACTCGTTTGAAGTCATGAGACTTCGGAGAGCCTTAAAGCCTCTTCAACATCTTTACCATACCCATTAACAGCAATAAAATACCGGATGTAGTATGAAATTTTCCATCCAGTTTACCTTTAAATGAGTATAAACTAGAAACAGGTATTTTATCTTTTACCCATTTAGCCTCCAATAAAAAAGTTTGACCTTGCCAAAAAAATGATCCATCTATTTGTTCACCAAGTGGTTTATAACTTGACTTTGGTTCCAAATTTTCAATACACAGTAATGAATTGATCAAGCTTTCAAACTCGTATCCACGTTGTTGAGGAGGAATTTTTTGAGATAAAAGTTTGTTATTAGCTTTTTTAATCTCATCTTTATTCAAAAACATTTTAATTGTTTTTATTTGTCCCAATATACTTTATTATTACTTTCCATAGTTATTCTTCTAATCCTTTCCACCTCTTCCGTGTTGTTTTCAGTTGATGCAAAATAAATAAACTCTTTAAAACCTTCATCGAGATAGTTGGAAATCTCTCCCTTTATCGATGGCGATATAAAAATTTTTGTCAAATAGTGATTAATGTAAGGAATATTTTCAATTGGCTCGTTAATCTCCTTTGAAGTTGAAATAATGAAACTTCCATCCTGTCTAAATCTTCTGATTTCTCCGGCATAGTTTTCGAAATCATCAGGAAACTGAGAATGGTGTTTTACCATATAAGCTTTATCAAGGTCAAATGGATTTTGATCAAAAAACTTGTAATCTTCTTCTCGTTGAAAATTAATTAATTGATCTCCATGATAAGGACATTCATACAGATATATTACACCATTACTATCGATGTAGGCTTTTGATTCATCATCAATTGCAAAAAACATTGCGCTATTAAAGTCTTGGCTCCAATCGGTTATTCTTGTGTAAAATCCCAAATGCTGAGCTTGAAACAGATTATGCCATTTCTGCGCATATTTGGTGTAGTCTTTATCAAAATGTTCTAAAACCTTTATTTCTAATGTTTCTTCATTATAATTTTCAAAAAAGCCTTTTTCTTTTTCAAGAATTTCATCTTCACTAAGATCGGGGTTTCTAGTGATGCTTGGTTTAATTGGCCAATCATTCATTTGGCCTCTAAAGAATGCTAAATACGGAGATAAACCATCTCTTCTTATTGACTGGCTATAAGATAATAATTCTTCAAGCGTATTTGGGCGAAATGTTTTCATAGTTTAGTTTTTGTTGGAAATTTATTTTAAATATTTATTAAGATTCAGATGCTTTTTTAAATCCCAACTTACAATTGATATATTTTGTAATTAAATTAGAGTCTTGTGTTATTGCTTTAATATACTGAAATTCTTCTTTTTTTAAAGCTTCTGGTATGATTCTAATCTTAATTCTGGTGCCGAGATTTTGATTTCTATATTCCGGATGAACTGCAATTGTATTTATGTAAAAAAGAATTTTATTTTCAAAGTCTTTATTTCCATATCCATAAGCAACAAATTTTGATTTATCCAGAGCAAGACAAAACACTAAATCTTCAGCACGAAATTCATTCACTTTTGTTAACGAATCTTCCTTTAAAAGATTTATATCTTCCGAAATCTCTTTTTGTACAATGTTTTGAATCACTAAAAATCTTTTGCTTCTGTTTTACTAAGAACTTTTTTAATAATGATATCATTATTTAATTCCGCAAAACTATTAAAGTTATTTTTGTCTAAAATATATACTTCTCCCATTCTAGATTATTACTTTATTACTTTAATTTTTATATATTAATCTGTCGAAAGCGTCAAGCACTCACTACTACAGAAATAATTATTGTTAACCTCAAATTCAATTTCTTGCACGTCATGAAAATAGAATTTTTCACAATTTTCGCAATGTCTTAGATCCATCTGATTTCCACAATTCAAGCAGGCTCCAAAATGGGTTTTGTTAGATTGCACATTTAATCGATCTACATAGTAAGCCTTTTCATTGCAAGCGCAACATTCTATAATTGCACCATCGTATTGAGTGTCAACTTCGCATAAACAGGTTAGACATTGGTAATTCTCAACTTCACCCTGATCATCAAATTCAAAAATTTCTTTTCTTATGAGTGATCTTGAGTAGCAAAAAGGGCATTCTAAGGCATTTTCATTATTCTCATTAGCAATTTTATTTGCAAATTCAACTGATCCTGCTTTCCAAGTCAAATTTTCAGATAACTTATGAGGATCATATGTACTTTCAATTAGTGTTTCACCAAATTCATTTCTATAAATTCCCTGCATGAAAAAAACACAAGATATTATATATTTTGATAAATCTTCATCCCAAGTTTTAAATTTGCCTTTGTGCACAATATCATTTCTTGATTCTAATATTGTTATTAAATGCTTTTTATCTGCAAAATGACCACTTCGAACGACTGAAAAATATGATTTTAAAACTTCTGAAAAATCCTTATATTTTCTTTTGCCATTTCTTATTTCAAATACACGATCAGGCATGTCCTTCATTACAAAATAAAACTTGAGAAATAATTCAAGTGAAATTTGCATATTGACGACAGCAAATTTCAAATTGTTATTCTTTTCACTTAATTTTTCTATAAGAGATAATGAGAAATCAAAAAATGATAAAAATCCATTTTTTAGTTCGCCACTTATTTCTATTTTTTCATTTTCAGTTATCATTGATGTTTTTTATTTGTCAAATGCCGTAGCCTTAATTTCCGCGCCTTCGAGATGTTTAGGTATTTTGATTTAGTGCCAGAGTCTTGTTAATGAAACCTCTATCATCTCTATTTATTTTTCCACCTTTTATAATAGTTTTGCAAACCAGTCTTTTCACCTCCATGAAAGAACTTTCCATTATTTAAAGTGTCAATTAATTTTCTAATGTCATCCGCGTGTTTAGTTTTCCATCCTAATTCCCTAATTAAGTAGGAACATACAATATCCGAATTCAGTTCGGGTTCATATTTGTGCAAAGCTCTAACATAAGTTTTTGCTCTTGAATTGTCAGATGGGTGAGTAATACCAGTAGATGTATTAATAACAGAGGTTAGTTCTTCGAATGCATTTTTTACCATTTCAGTTGGTTCTGAATAATTATTGCTGCTGAATTCTTTATCAGTACTTAAATCCTCATTTATTTTTATTGCTTTTGCCGTTTTAATCCAGCTAGCCGTGCTTTCTTTTTGCCAGGGGATGGCAATTATTGTATCGACGTGTCGATAATCCTGAACTTTAAAGATTTCTTCAGAATTCAATCCACAGCAGATAACTATATCAGACGGATCGTTATAACTATTAGTGTAGGTTCTGATAGTTTCTATTTTGACAGCAGTACCTGATAGCTTCACGCCGTTAAACATTTTTTTTACTGTCTGTTCTCCGAATAATCTATCCAGCCATCCTGTAGAGTTTTTAGAAGGAACCAAATAAATAATTCTTTTAAATTCATTGTTCGCTTTGACCAGTTTTTCTGCAAAATTTAGAGCTCTTTCATATGATTCATCATCATTTCCTTCGGTGTCAGAAAAGTAAAAATTTTTAGCCATAATTGTAGTTTTAAAAGATTTTGTATTGATTTACTTTATGTAGTAACATTTGTTGATTTATTTTCTGCCAAATTGAGGAAATTGCAATTTAAAAAGAAATTATTGTTGGTAATTACGGTTTTCCGTAAAGCATAAGTAAACACAGACTTACAGGCACTATATAAAAATAAACTGCTGTAAAAACAAATTAAATATAGGTTGACTGTTTTATTTGCCCTGTTGTTTCTTTGGCGATTTTAAAGAAGGTGTGTTGCCAGGTGTTTTTTTATTGTCACGTTGACGTTGATCTGGTTCGCCTGTAGATTTTGCGATTCTTTTCGGTCCTGTTTTTAGTGCCATGGTATTAGTTATTAGATTATTAGTACTTCAAATTTAATAAAACAAACAATAAAAAAGATATAAAGGAACACTATTTTAAAAACAATATTGATAAGATGTCAAATGCCAAATTATATAGGTGAATTGTAGTATATTCTCTGTACCAGACCATCATTTAGGAACGGTGCAAAATTAATGATCCACACATAATCTTCTTTAATTAAATCAATTTCATCTTTTATTAATTCATTAAGTTCTGCAACTGTAAAAATGTTTTTAAACTTACTTTTGTAAAATTCAAGAAGCGCTTTTTCATTTGCTACAAAAGACTCGGCAAGATCATCAAAATCAATATTATCTAGCTTATAATCTGCAATCTCATAAGTACTTTGATAGTTGAAATCATTGATTTCATTAATTTTGAAAGAAGTGATTAGTGATTTACTGACTGGTAGAGGGAATTCCTGAAGCAAATCTGAATTGATATCAGAAATTGACATACTATTATTCTTTCTTTTTGCTTGATAGAGTTTTAGCCCTTTATGGTATTTCCATTTTGAATTAAATATTAATCCAGCCTCATAAGAAATTTCATTATGATACCCGTTAAAATGTGTAAAGCAATAACCGAGGTGAATTTTGTCTTCTATCGATCGCATCAGCTTACGAGTAAAAGGGTAGTAAGCTGAAATTAATTTGTTGGCAAACGAATAATGATTGAATAATAAATTAATATTTTGATCAACATAATTTAAATCTGTGAAGAATTGAAAAATCCGATCGTAATAGTCAGCAGTTTTTAAATCGTGTACCACAACAATATTTTCAAGATTTCTATTGGCTCTATTTGTATAATTGTAAGATCCAGTAATCACCGTTTTATTGTCAATGATAGAAAACTTATTATGATTAAATTTTCGAAAATTCAATTTTTTAATTTTAATATCATTTTTTTTGAGTTCAGTTTGAAAAAGGTTAAGGAAATACTTGTTATTAATTTCATTATCATCCACCAGAATTTGGATGGCAATTTCTCTCTCTCTCCTTAATGATATTAATTTATTAATTAGATTTCTGTTTGTAAACCAGGCCACTGAAATCTTTATTGAAATAAGAGCATCATCAAAGCTGTCTATTATGACCTGCTCAATATTGGTGAAATATATTTGTGGTTCTTTCATTGAATTTAGATTGATTGTGATAAATACTTATGCAAAATCTTTACACTTTTATCTAGTATTCAACTGGCTAGCAGAATTAGTAGGTGATAGTTCCAAAACATTCTTGTCTGTACCTGTATATTTTGAATAGCTCCAAAAATAAAGTATGCTTAAAACAATAAAATATAAGCAAACCATTTTCCAGTAGGCTTAATGACCTTTATTAATATTACATTTTTATAACTTTTGAATTCTTCAATACCTCTCTTCTGTTAAATATTCTTCTATTACTCCAGCGCATTATTGCAAGACCACAAATAAAAAAATAATTCCTGTGAAAAGCATATATGACATTAAAATTATTTAATAAGAATAATCATTATATTTCTTCAAAATAACTTCATTATATGTTATCACTCTACGGTTTTCCGTAAAAGCAAAAAATACCAAATCTCGTCATTATTCCACCTTCACATACAAATTCTTCCTCCCATCCTTTCCCCCAATTTTGACAATATTATCGCTCGCAAGATTTCTCATCACCCCAGCAATACCTGTCGAACTTACTTGTGTAATACTTGTTTGCTTTAATTTAATAAGTTCATCGTGTATTTGTGCCACCGTTTTACCGTTACTTAGAAAATTACTTTGAACGATAAATTCCCTTATTTTTGCGGTTAACTTTGTAGCCTCTTTTCTCTCAGAGCTTAATGGTATACGTGGTATTAGTTTTATTCCAAAGTCCGTTAATTTTCCAATCGGATAATTTACTGCCTTTGCATATTCAACATAATAGTCAATATTTGTCGTTTTCCCTTTTTCTATGCTTGATACCGTATTTTGCGGTATAGTTGTCATATAAGAGATGTCACTGACAGAATAATTCAGTTCTAATCTTATCTCTCTCAATTTTTCTCCTAAAAACCTTCTGAATTCCGGTTCATCAAGTCTATCCTGTCGTTTATTTTCATCCATCAATTACATGTTATTTTAAATTAATTAATTATATATTTGCATATAATATTTATATTATTTATATTTGCTTCATATCATTTATTAAATATAAATGCGACTTTAAATCAATGAGTCTTGTTATCGAAAACGGCTAATTTTAGATGACGCAAGACCATAGGGAAGTCGCTACCTCGTATTTTGTATATTTGCAATCTATGGGGTGGTCTCCCTATTGGAAACTTCGTCAAAGGTTCTTAGCCGTACCTCGATTTAAGTTGAAGATAGGGAACTGCCCTTTATTAATTTCTAGACTCGTTCCATAACCTCAAAATAAAAACTATGAGAACGACCTATCTACCCCCTTAAAATGATTAGAGACCTAAAAGTCTCTCACCGCTTCATCTAGATTTTATAAAAGAACGCCAACGCTATACCCACCAATATAAAAGGGTAAGATCATGTGCTACCACAAAATCTATAAAATCCAATTGCCTATCAAACGCACCAAAGCCCCGAAAGAGGGTTGTGGTAGGATGAAAGACTGTTAAAAACACGCACGTTAAAAATAGGTTCTTTCTTCCAATTAACCAAATGCCAATGCAGGAGAAGTTAATGCAATTAGAAATTGATGGTTTTGGTAGGGTAGTGTTGGTTGTTTCTGGCGGGATGTGGGATGCTGGATGTTTTGATTTGCGCAACCATTTTGGCATTACGCGTACTAGGTAGGCGGTCTTAAGTCGTATCAATAACTTTTAATTGGATTTACATCATGAAGATTTATTTTTATTATTTCAACGATACTTAGAGCAACCCACACATTCATATCAATGCTCTTCAAAGGATTGGTCTTTAGCGGGAAAGTGACCCCACTGTAAAAGTTTTTCTACACGCTTTCTCCTAAGCCATTCCGAAGAATAATGTGATGATTTGGTAATGTGCTGATGCGATAATTCGGTGCTCTGGTGAGAATGGAGATTTTGGCAAAGACCGTGGATTAATACCCTACACAATCATCTAGCACCCATCACCCAACAACAAAAGGATTTGTCTTTAGCGGGGAAGTATTTCTTTTCTTCATCATTTGTGTTTTGCTTTCCCCTAGGCAGGTCTGATACCGTTCGGTGGCTGAGCGAAGCCGAAGCTAAAAGTAAAAAGAGCCAAACAAAAAGGAGTTAATCTGTATAGCTATTTCAGGACAAGTCATAATAGTTCGTTAGGGTTCGAGCAAACATCAAAACAAATAAGTCAAAGCATAAAGTCATATAGTGAATTGAGACCACATGCAAGTTGTGATTATCTAACCCCAATGGAAGCACATCTAAAATCTGGAAAATTAAACAAGAGATGGAAGAATTATTATAAACGTTTTAACTTTGAAAACACAAATGTATAGTTCATTCAGGATTATCATTTATAAGTGTATAGTTATATCAGGATTTATCTATTAATCTGTATAGTTATTTTAGGACGGGTCACCTAAAAAAATTGCCAGAGGATCCTTCATAGATGCTTCATGGTTCCCCCTAGGATACTTCATGGATAGTTCATGAGGAGTTCATGAAAAGTGTTTGAGAATTTCAAGAGTCAAGAACCAGAAATTTGAAGTAAAAAAACGATGGATTAAAAATTATGAATGCACCATTTTGCTTTTGAAGCGATGCGCCATTTGGTCTATTTTCTATCATCTAACAAAAAAAACGCCCTTCCCCTAAAGTTTGCAGACCCCACAGGAAAGAGCAGTAGTAATAATCAGTACATAAATGAACCAATAATTAAAAAACAAAACTATGAAAAAAATCCTATCAACCATAGGAGTTGTTTCCGGTTGCCTAATATTTTCTGCGGTACACTCGCAGGTCAAGGCGCAAGCCCGCACTATAACGGGTCAGGTAAACGACGGAGAAAAACCCATCAGGGGAGCAACAGTCACTCAACAGGGAACTACCCAAATGACCACTACCTCATCAACAGGAGCCTTCAGCCTCCAAATCACTGGCGAAAACCCGGTACTGATCTTCAGGCATCCCGAATACACCGAGCAGAAAATGACGACCGACGATAAAACCACTTTTAAGATTTCTCTCACGGAAAAAGTAAAGTCGATTGAAGAAGTGGTGCTGAATGCGGGCTACTACAATGTGAAAGCAAAAGAAAGCACGGGCAGTATTTCGAAAGTGACCGCTAAGGACATTGAAAACCAACCGGTGAACAATGTGCTGTCTGCCGTGCAGGGGAGAATGGCGGGGGTGAATATTATTCAGGGAGGAGGAACTGCAGGAGGAGGATATGAGGTACAGATTAGAGGACGGAACAGTCTGCGCACTATTCTCAATAGTCCTGTTAATGGAAATCAACCTCTTTACATTGTGGATGGTATCCCTTGGGGAAGTCAACTCACATCTTTTTATTCCACCAGTATACTACCCATGAGAAGTATTAATCCTTTAAATTCCATCAGCCCTAATGATATCGAAAGTATTGAAGTGTTAAAGGATGCTGACGCTACTGCGATTTACGGATCCAGAGGGGGAAATGGAGTGATTCTCATCACTACAAAAAAAGGAAAGACAGGAAAAGTACAGTTTACCGTCAATACCAATTATGGGATAAGCAAAGTGATCGGTAAAATGAAACTGATGAATACCGAGCAATATATCAAAATGAGAAAAGATGCCTACGCTAATGCCGGCATTAACACACCGCCCACAAATGCCTACGATATCAATGGAATTTGGGATCAGACTCGCTATACAGATTGGCAGGATGTTTTGATAGGAAATACCGCAGAGAACTCTAATATTCAACTGTCTGTTAATGGAGGCAGTGAAAGAAATTACTTTTCTGTCAGTGCTTCGCATACCGATCAGACAACCGTATTTCCTGGTGATTTTCATTACAAAACCAATATTCTCAATTCCAATTATGGTTACACCTCCGCTGATAGGAGCTTCTCTTTATCACTCAGCAATACATTTTCGCATTTAAAGAACAATGTCATTGGTATTGATCTTACCAATAAATCACTGAATCTTTCACCCAATGCGCCTGCACTTTATGATACCGCGGGAAATATCAATTGGGAAAATAACACTTTCAGTAACCCGATAGCTTCGCTAAATGGTAAATATCAAAGTACCACCATGCAATTTAATCAAGGGGTAAAAATCAATTATACCTTTTGGAAAAACTGGAAACTGAAATTAGATGGTGGAACAAATACGCAGTCACTGGAAGAATATAACCTTTCTCCCAACACCATTGCTAACCCGGCATTTCCAGCGGGAGCTTCCTCTGCGCGTTCGTCTTCATCACGGGGTACAAGTACCTTATTTTCTTATATCCTAGAACCACAGATCTCCTGGGTGAGAAAAAAGGGTCCTGGACAATGGGATGTTCTTGCTGGTATTACGTATCAGGAAACCAACTCAAAAAATACGTCAATAACTGCTACGGGTTTTGCAAGCAACGCACTACTATATAATTTATCGGCGGCATCACAAATAAGTGTTAAAGATTTCAGTGACATTAACTACAAATATGCAGCTATTTTTGGTAGGGCAAACTATCAGTATAAAAAGAGATATATTCTGAATTTGACAGCAAGGAGAGATGGCTCGAGCCGATTCGGCCCTAATAATCAATATGCTAATTTTGGAGCGGTGGGGTTGGCATGGCTGTTCACCGAAGAATCTTTTCTGCATCAATTTTCTTGGTTGAATTTTGGAAAACTAAGAGCCAGCTTTGGTCGTACAGGTAGCGACCTCATTGGAGATAATCAATATACCAATACCTATTCGGTAACCAGTACATCTTATAATGAGGTGCCTGCCTTATATCCTTCCAGACTTTACAACCCCGATTTTACTTGGGAAAAAACAGATAAAATGGAGGTCGCGTTAGAGTTGGCGTTAATAAATAACCGTCTTAATTTTACTGCTGCGTTTTACAGGAACCGCTCGTCCAATCAGTTGGTCGGAATCCCGTTATCTTCGATTACAGGGTTTCCGTCGGTGCAGGCTAATCTGGATGCGACGGTAGAGAATTCGGGCTGGGAATTAGAAGCATCAGCAATCACCTATAAACAGGGCGAAGCGAAGTGGGAAACCAGTTTTAATATTTCCATACCGAAAAGTAAACTGGTCTCTTTCCCAGGTCTTGAAGGTTCTACTTATGCCAATACCTATCTCGTCGGCCAGCCAACTTCTATTGTAAAAGTTTTTCAGTATGAGGGGATTAATCCTTCCACCGGACGATACGTATTTACGGATTTCAACAATGACGGTAAGATTTCTGCTCCGGACGACGCTAAGGCCATCAGGAATATCGGCGTAAAATATTTTGGCGGACTGCAGAATCAGGTTTCTTATAAAAATATAAGCTTATCTGTTCTGTTACAGTTTGTTAAACAGATTTCATGGAATTATTATCGATCCATGAATACGCCCGGTAATATGAATAATCAGCCGGCCGACTTTGTAAATGTTTGGTCTGCTGACAATCCGAATGGCGTGGTAATGCCTTATTCTCCAGGAACTGTCGCCACAACTAATTCTCTGGTCAGTAATTTCAGAAACAGTACTGCAGCGATTAGCGACGCCTCTTTTATAAGGTTAAAAAATATACAAATTAATTATCGGATTCCACTGCATGGCAAATTGATCAGAGATGCTAGTATTTATGCACAAGGTCAAAATTTGCTGACTTGGACGGATTATATTGGACTGGATCCTGAATTTTCGGTATCAGGATTTTTACCTCCTCTTAAAACCATTTCAATGGGTCTTCAGTTAAACTTTTAAAATATAAATATGAAAACAAATAAATGCGTCTTCACGATCACCATTGGTTTAGGATTTCTTTTGGCATCTTCTTCATGTCGGAATCTTATAGAATCTGATTTTCCTTCTACTCAAATTGATGTATCTCAGGTTTTTGAGACAGTTAGCACCGCGGATGCAGCGTTAAGTAATCTGTACGCAGAACTTCAATATTATTCGGTTATTAGTGGCGGATCACTAGGGGTAGGAGCGCTGTTAGGTACCTATACAGATGATATAAATTGCTATATCATAAGTTCCCAAAACAGTGCTTTGGATCTTTATAAAAACCAGCATATATCATCGAATACTGCTGTACTAAGTGTTTGGACAAACGCATATAAAGAAATTTACAGTGCGAACTCCATTATAAATGGTGTAGAAAATTCGACAGGCATTTCTGAAATGGATAAAAAGAGACTAAAAGGTGAGGCACTGTTTATCCGTTCATTAATTTATTTTTATCTGAGTCAGATTTTTGGAGATGTTCCCTATACCACCACAACCGACTATATGGTTAACCAGTCTTTGGGTAAAATATCCGAGACTCAACTACTGATAAAGATTCAAAATGATTTGGAAACGGCTGTCGTATTATTGGACGACTCTTATAGTAATGCGGACAGGATTTACCCAAACAGAAAAGCAATACAGCTGATGCTGTCACTTGTCCTAATGCAGCAAAAGAAATGGTCTGAGGCAGAACAGCAATTAAAAAATATTAAAGAGAGTCCATTATATGTATGGGAACCTGATGTGTCTAAAACATTTAAAAAAGCAGGCAAGCATATTCTGTGGCAGCTTAAACCGTTAAAAGCAAACGACGCTACAGAAGAAGCGATTAATTACAATTTTACGACCGCTGTACCAAATACCTACGCGTTATCGGAAGACTTGGTCTCTTCTTTTACATCAAATGACCTTCGGAAGCAGAAATGGGTTAAGGAGATTACTATTAATCAAAATCATTTTTACAGATGCGATAAATACCGAAATACCACCGCTAATACCGATGAATATTCGGTGATATTCAGATTGGAAGAAGTCTATCTGTTATTGGCAGAATCGCTTGCCCAGCAGAACAAAGTAGGAGAGGCGCTACCATACATTAACGCTGTTCGACAAAAGGCGGGCATCACGTTGCTGACGTCCTCATCAAAAGAAGAACTTTTGAACAAAATAGTAGAAGAAAACCGTAAAGAGTTTTTTACAGAGCACGGTAACCGGTTTCTTACCTTAAAACGAAATAGCATGCTGAACACCTTGATATCTGTAAAACCCAACTGGCACGTTTACCATCAATTGTGGCCCCTACCCATTTCAGAACTTCTCCTAAATCCCAATCTGAACCCGCAAAACACAGGATACTAATGCAAACCATAAAATTATTACTGCTGACAGCATGTATCTTACTGGGAGCACAGCTCTATGGCCAAAGTAAAACAATCGAAGTACCCGACTCCTTAACAAGGCACTATTATAATATCGGTTATCAAAAGATCTCTCCAAACGGACGTTATGTCACTTTTAATAAAATGTACGACAGATCAACAGATACCATAATGGTTGTTGATCGCAAAAATCCTGATCATATCATTTTTGAAAGGGGCGGGGTTTTCGCAAATACGGCAAAGTTCACCACGTACAGCGACCTTTTTATGCGTGAAGGAACGAATGCGCAGATCCTCAGCTTACCGTCTTTAAATCTCCGAATCTGGAAGGATGTTTCTGACGGTTTTTATCATAAGGTATTGAAGCAGATCATCCTGCTCCAAAATGATACCCTTAAGATCCTGAATGAAGAGGGTGATCAGGTGAGAACAGTTGCCAGGGTTAAGAGTATTAAAAATAATAAAGATTGTGTATATTATACAGTGAAAGAGGCAGGAGCCTACAGGCTTACCGAATGGAATGGGAAAAGTAAAAAGGTATTGTATACCTCGGAAAACGCATATCTGGATATCGTGCACCGGGATGCTTTGGGAATTTTTGTATGGGACACCAAAGAAAAAACAGGTAAAGGGGAGCTAATCTTTAAAGCACACCGCAGTGATGTCACAAGTCTTCTGTCCAGTCAGTTCCTGAAAACCATCTATAGAGCAGAAGTCTCTCCCTTGGCGAATGGCAAATATTTTCTGCAGGTAGTTATTGACCAACCCGTCCGAAATAAGAATGCAGTGGACGTATGGTATGGGAGCGATCCTAAAATAGAGGCGAAATTTTCTGGGGATCGTGAATTTAAATACATGATCTGGGATCCGGTACGTAAGGATCTTTCACAAATTGACAGCACAGAATTTACTCAAAATTCGTTTGTTGGTAATGCCAGATATCTGCTGTCCTTTGATCCTTATTTTAAACATGATTATACCAAGAGGTTTAAGTCGTTCAGTCTGTATAGATATGATACCCAGTTAAAGAAGTATGATTTCATGATTAATGCTGGTACTATTGCTTTTACAGACGAAAGAGGTAAATTATTACTTTCCCGGCGTAAGGAGGGAGGTTGGTTCTTATACAATATGGAGACTTTAAAAAACCGGATTATCCACATACCCGATCATGAGATGGCCTATTTTTCAAATGACGGTCAATTTATCCTTTTTGAAGGGATGAGCAAAATATATCAGTACAGCCTGTCAGATGGAAGCATCAAAAAAATTTCTGTTAAAGATGGTTTTACCATTAAGGTTAAAAACGGAATAACAAAAGATCTGTCTCCGGGTTTCAGTATCTTCCGGTATTCTTATAGTACAGCGGAACCGGTTATCCTCGAATTATATGACAGAGAAAATATAAGGAATGCGTTATTCACCTATGATGGCAAATCGGTAAGAGAAATAATTGCGCCTACGAACGATGATATCACCTCTTTAGTATGGGAGCCTGCCCATAAAGCATTCACGTATGTTAAAAGCAACATCAACATGCCTCCACAGTTAATTATAAAAAATAGTAAAAAAGAAGAACTTATTTTTGCCAGTAATAAAACTGATAAAGAGGCGGAGGGAATAAAATCTGAAGTAATTTCGTATACCAACAGTAGAGGGATTAATTTAAAAGGCGTATTGTTATATCCTGTTGGATTCGATGCCGGAAAAAAGTATCCAATGGTAGTTACCATCTATCAGAAATTGCGATACAATATGAACAAATATCTTATTGATGGCATTGGGATGATGTCACCCACAGAGGGTATTAACGTCCGAACGCTTCTTCGAAAGGGCTATATGGTTTATATGCCTGATATTGTGTTTGATGAAAGAGGACCTGGAAGAGCAGCGGTAGACTGTGTGAATAATGCAATGGATGCACTACAGGGTAATCTTGCTATCGATTTCTCAAAAGTAGGATTGGTTGGTCATTCACACGGTGGCTATGAAACCAATTTTATTGCTACACAGAGTAACCGTTTTGCGGCCTATGTCTCTGGCTCTGGAAACAGTGACTTGGTAAGGTCGTACCATTCTTTTAATTACAATTTCGATCGGCCATTTTACTGGCAGTATGAAGATGGTCAGTACGAAATGCCTGGTCCATTTACGGAAAATAAAGGCCTGTATGCGGACAACAGCCCTATTTATCATGCAGAAAAAGTCACCGAACCCATCATGCTCTGGACCGGTATGGAAGATTACAATATTTTCTGGGAACAGACCATGGAGTTTTATTTAGGTCTGAGAAGAAATCATAAACACGTTACCGCCCTTTTTTATCCAAAGGAAGGGCATAGTCTTTCAAAGGTTCAGAATAGGATCGATTTATATTCAAGAATTTATGAATGGCTTGATTATCATCTTAAAAACAATAAGCAGGAGTGGATTGAAAAAATGTACAAATAAATAAAGGGATGCTCTCGGGCATCCCTCTTTAATTAAGGTGAGGTGTGAGTTAAAACATTAGGACATACCGTGCCACTAAGTTGATACAGGTCTTCATTTCCCATACCTACATCTCCGGAACATATAAAAGTACCTGATGTATCGCAGACTTTTTCAGAAGGTATGCAGGGTTTTGCTTCATTTTCATGATAGGCATAACCTCTGACTAATGCTTTTTCCGATTGTTTACCGCTGTGGGAAGCATACGCGCTTCCAGCTCCTGCCAGTACCATTATGACTGGTAAAAGGAGTGTTTTTAAATTTTTCATGATAAAAAATATTTAAAGATTTTGCCTACTCTGAATTGGGTTTTCGGCTTCCCCCATTGATGAAATTCTCAGTCAGCGTCTGCGCAAAACGGTAACGTACAATTTCATTACCCGACAGTACAAAAAAATGGGTGTCGGTGACTAACATCTGGGACATTCTGTTTTTTCCGCGGTGCTGTACATACATACTGCCCCAGTATCCTGCAGGTGCGGTGGTATAAATATCTATAACCGCATTCTTTTGCCATGTATCTTTGGATTCGTGTTTTCCTATTAAACCGGATTTATTAAAAATCAACCCACGATGCGCAGTCATTTCTTTATTGACCATGACAGGTGGGGCACTCATTTTTTTGCTCCCATCTTTTAAGACTACGGTTGATATTTGTGCTTTGCTGATGGTGTCTATGGTTTTCATCTGAGCAGTGACCTGTAAAGTGTTATTCAGTTGAAGTATTTGATTCCTGTAATAAAAGAGATAATAAGCATTACCCATATCCGGGTCATATAAAAGTCTTCCGTCCGCATCAAAACCACCATCTGCTTGTCTGGTTAGCAATGAACTGTTGATGCTGACCTGATGAGTATCGCCCAGTGAAAGTGTAGCCAATGCGGTTTTCTTTGTTGTTTTTTCTTCCACGCGCAACATAAATTGAGCGGGTGAAACAGCGACTAGCTGATCAAAATACACGTCATTCTTACTGATCTCCCTAAGCGGATTTTGAAGTGAATCGATGTGCGAGGCATAAATAACAGGCACCGATCCATCATAGGCATAGAGTTTTTGCTGTTGTAATGTATATCGCAGGTTATGGAACTGATGGTTGGTACTGGGTACCAGATTAATTGTATCCATCTTTTCAAACTGACCGGCAACTTTAAAAATTCTGAAAGGACTACTGAGGTTTCCGAGATAAATATCGTTGCCGTTACTCCCTACAAAATAATAGGAGTTGACTTTAAGATCAAAAGCTTTGTCTTCCAGAATAGGATGATGGGTAAATCTCCGTGTAAAATTATTCTCTTTTTTGATGATATATTCAGAAGAAATAAAAAGTACGACCATCAAACCGGCAGGAAGAACCAATAACGTTGCCATTTTAAAAACAAGCATCCGGCGGCTTCGTTGTCTATGCCAGTAATTTTTCATATAATCGTCTTCAGAATGATCCAAGACCGAAAGCTTTGCAGGAAGGTGATATGCCAATATGATGGCAACACCCGCCATGAAAACGCATCCAATATTAAAAATCAAATGCTCCGTCCAGCCCATTTTCTCTAAAATCCCTCCGCAGGAGCAAGGGATGTAATCACTATAATTCAAAATAAGAAAGATGTAAACAGTAAAAGCGACCATTATTGCAAACGAAGCATATAAACCCAAAAGTCGGCTAGCGTGGAAGCAAAGAAGACCAACGATAGTTAGTTCTAAGATAATGACCCCATAAGAAACAAATCCCGCATAGGTGCTCAATAGTGGCGATTGTGCAAGCTGCACCTGAAAGTTTTCGAAATCCAACATCTTGCTTGCTGCCGCATAAATGAACAGGATGATGAAAAAGAGACTTACCGCAAGCGGGATTATTTTTGTTAGGGTTTTCATGTCTGCATTTTTGATGATGTAAAATTGCACCATCACTATTTCAAATTCATTTACTTTATAGGCAGAAGTATGTGTAATAAAAACATTTTTATGTACTATAGAGGCGTGTATATGTAAAATAGTATCACCAGAATGAAAAGTCGGGACGGTGAAGTCACTTTTGCAGTGCGATGCGAAGAATCCGGTGGAAGGGAAAATGATAGGTTCGGTGGAACAGAATATAGAGTTGATAGTAATTTGTAAAGCCGTTTTTATAGGCAATTTCTTTATAACTTAAAGTACTCAACATAATGTCCTCGAGCACAGGAATCATTTTGATTTTAAGATAATGGTGATAAAAGGGACTTTCAAAAAAGGAAAAGCTGTCTTTTCTAAATTGGTGGTAAGATACACCTTTGCTATTTACAAAAGTCTTTAAAGTTGCGTAATCGTCAGGATCATACGTTTCCATCATTTTCAGAAGATACCTGTATCGGTTATTCCCTATCGACGCATATGGTCTTGGATAGGCCGTTTGATGGGTCACAATTGAAATGGTAAAATGGTGCTGATCTTTGGTGACTACTCCTATAAAAATCTGAATTTCCGCTGAACTGATCCTCTGCACTTGAATGGGCAGAAAAAAACGATCTTTGGAAACCGAGCCGGCGATACGTTGATAAGAGTCAGTGAGAAGTTTCATAATCTCAGCGTAATCCGGATTGGAGGTAAAATTTTCCTCCGTCTCCTTATAGGTAAAGATAAAACCGTGTTGATAGTATTCAGTTTGCCGATCTAAAAAATTGAGTGTCTGAAACAAATGAATATATTGTAGGACAATTTCTTTGGTTTGCGATAAGATAATTTCATTGGAATAGTACTGTCGATCTGATGAAAAATCACAGAGTTGACAGTAGCGTTCTAAGGCTTTTTTAAGATGCTTCTGTAAAAGATCAAGATGGTAGGTGTTCACGGTGAAAGGTTTATATCTGAACGTCCTTCTTCAATATCTGAAGTTCCCTATCCAAGACGTTCTTCTTCTTTTCCAGGAAAACCTGATACCCAGCCCATGGTAATTTTATCGGAACTGTTTCAGATCCCAGATAGAGAATCGGCGCACCGATCGATTCAGCCTCTATTCCTAAAAGCCGGATCGTTCGCAATAATTTGACGTCGCATTCTGCAAAGACAATTCCTCCATGACCTTGTTGAGCAACTTGCAGTGCAAGTGCAATCAGCGTTTTAAAAATATGGAAGCCTTTCTTGTCTACTCCTTTGGATACAGCGAATCTGCCAATATGGTAAATGGGTGTTTCCGCACCGACTAAATCTTCGACATTAATATTAAAAATTTTTTCCATAGGTAAAATTTGGGTAGGTGTTTTTTGGAATATTCTGATGCTCCCACAAATGATATTATTGGACATTGCAACGAAAATATGGGAGTTCAAATATTGTTTTTCTTCAGCACATAATATTTGTTTTGCAGAATCTATATCTTCAGCTGTTACAATTTCGCAATGATGAAGATGATTTTCATTAATTACAAAATGAATTAATTCGTCCGTATTTTCATGGGACATTGTGTAATATTCTATATTTTGTGTCATATTTATATTGTTTTGGTAAAAGTATTATGATGATTTCGTATATTTTCTACACTTTTGTGTAGATTTAATAAATAAACATAAAAACTACACGATAGTGTAGACAAGTTCAACAATATTCCCTCTTCGTTATGGATGAAATAAACAAGTTCTTCTCAAGAAAGAATACGGTAGATTTTTTATCGGAAGAGGAGTATGCTCAAAGTGGCAATTATCTCGAAACCCTAAGAGCCGTTTGCAGGCTTTCATACATGAGCATGTATGTAATCGACTATGAGAGAAAGGAATTTGAATATGTGTCAGATAATCCACTTTTTCTATGTAATCATAGTCCTTCGGAAGTCATGGCGATGGGATATGCTTTTTACTTTAAATATGTTTCGAAAGAAGACTTGGAAATGCTGATTAGAGTGAACGAGATCGGATTTGATTTTTTTAACACAATCCCTCTGCCAGACCGCAAAAATTACAGTATTTCCTATGATTTTAATTTGCAGACTGGAACAGACACAATCTTGATCAATCACAAATTAACCCCTATATTTATTACTTCCGAAGGAAAAATATGGAAAGCACTTTGTGTCGTTTCTCTTTCTTCCCACGTTGTTTCAGGAAATGTCTTACTTTCAAAAACAGGTGAAGATTCATTCTGGGAGCTCGATGTAGCCAGAGGAGTATGGAATAAAATAGAAAAAAGTACATTAACGGAACGGGAGCTGCAGACAGTACGCCTCCATGCACAGGGATTAACAATAAGCCAAATAGCAGATAAAATGTGTATCGCTGTCGATACTGTTAAGTTTCATCGAAGAAAGCTTTTTGACAAATTGAACGTTAGAAATATGGGGGAAGCATTAGCATATGTCAAAAATAACAAACTACTTTGATAGAGAATCTTTTAATTATTTTTCTTCCTGAAGTAAAGAACTCAAATAGAATTCGGGAAATTTTTTATAAAATTTACCCGTAGCTAACTTTACTAAAAGATGAGTACACATCGCGGCGGCATACCAGGATCCGATCGCAAGCTGGGGCGGCGGTAGCGTGATTTCTTCATTTCGGTATCGATTAATTACTTCTTCAAGCCAGATCTGTGGTTGCTGCCAATAACGTAGGTAACTTGCAGCATATTCTACCATTTCCACTTCATTAAATTTGCTGGATTTTTCAATTGATTGCAAAGGAGGTCCCTTCGGTGAAAGAACAGTAACTAATCCTCCCCAACCGACATTATAAGGATGTAAAACAGAAATCCCACTTTTAAGACATGATTCATCGAATAGCTGAGGTGCTTCATTGGTATAATCCAATGCGTTGATTCCAGCATGATATCTCCCTGTTTCTGGAATATTGTCGCTACTAATAAACTCATTTATAAAACTGATTTCCGCATTCGAATTGATGCTTTTTAGTCTTTCGTAGAGTGCAGCGGCTTTTGAAGTTCCGATCTGATCTTCAGTGTAATTTTGTCTGTTGAGATTAGAGTTTTCGATGAGGTCACCATCAATCACGCATATTTTTTCAAATCCGGTACGCAGTGCACATTCTGCGATATTGCTTCCGATTCCACTGCCGGCAATAACGATCGAGAAATTTTTTAATTTTTGTTGTTCGCAGTTACTGAGGTAAATGCGGTTTCTTGAATAGCGGTCCATGGTAAAAAGTTTGTCAAATCTACTTTTTTTGAATATTCACCTACCTACACTTTAGTGTAGTTTTTTGGACTTATGGCGTTTCTTAATCTAAAGTGTAGCAAATGAATTAATGATGGGCAATACATTTGAGTATAAATGAAATATCTATGGTTAAGTTCATTGGAAATCTCGAAAGTGAATTGGAAAGCAGATTACTTTTTCTAAGTTTAGAATCTGACAAACCTCTAAAAAGAGCAGAAGATTCAATGCTGGAAATTAATAATGCACTAAAAAAACTGAAATCTTTTGTTCTTCGCACTAAGTTTCCTTCAGACACTGAAGAAATAGATTTCTTTAAAAACCGTAAACCTATGATATTATCAAAATTAATATATCATAATGAAGTCTATAGAATCGAAACACGCAAGCCAAGTGGGGGTGAAAAGATGATTCGGAAATACTATCAGACAGAACTTATAAAACTGAAAGAGTTTTTTGAGGAAAATGTCGATTTTTATGGATATTACAGAACGTGCAGTACCTACCTTGATCATAAATATTTTATCCGCAAAAAACTCGACGTTAAATTGAGTTTAGACTCTTTTGTTTTTGAATCAGATGTAAGATTCAGTACTTCGCACGACTATAAGGTCGCGAAAATTATGGCAAATGACCTTCTCGAAGTTTACCTGAATGATGAACTGCTGAAATTAAATAGGCAGGGGCAGGAGCATTACCGAGTAGCTACACCCAAAACAAAACTAGCCTGGACAGATAATAAAACGTCATTGATTGAATTAATTTATGCCTTACACTGCAAAGGATCATTCAATAATGGTAATGCGGATATCAAGGAAATCAGCGCTTATTTTGAGGCAATATTCAATATAGAACTTGGTGATGTTTATCGGACCTACTTGGAAATAAAAAACAGAACGTCCCGTACAAAATTCTTAAATAATCTCCAGAATTTGCTGAACAACAAAATGGATTCGCAGGATGAATAAGCAGTTTTTCTGATTTTAACAGCCACCTTGTAGCAACTCAATAAACTTAATGTCTTCGGAAAATATTTTATTGATTTTTGTTGGAAATTTCTGATGTTTAAAGAAAATGATCTGCAGTAATTCCTTTTAATTCAGCATTTTTTAAAATATCAATACCCAACTTGGGTACACCTTGGGGATTTAATCCATCAATATTACCAAAATTTGTCCTATAAAATAATTTTCAAATTATGGCAATAGCGATTATAACCAAAGAAGATCTTCAACAGTTTAAAGTGGAACTGCTCGAAAGTATTGAAAACTTACTTCAAGGGAAGAACACAGAAGAAAAATTGTGGCTTAGAACCTCGGAGGTTAGAAAACTCTTAAATATTTCTTCCGGAACCCTACAAAACCTGAGAATTAATGGAACTTTACCCTACAGTAAAATTGGAGGGTCACTATTTTACAATAAAAAGGATATCGAGAAATTACTTACGAGTTTCAAACATTAATAGTCATTGATTGATTATGAAAAGGTCTAAAAATATCGTCAGGTTTTTTGAACGGGTTGTGGAGGATGATCGACTGTACCCATCTCATATCAGCATGTATGTTGCTCTTTTCCAATTATGGAGTTCAAATCATTTTCAGAATTCTTTTCGGATTAGCCGAGAAGAAGTGATGAAATTAAGTAAAATAAAATCAATTGCGACTTACCACAAATGCATTAAAGAGCTTTGTGATGCTGGATTTATTATTTACTTACCCAGTTACGACTCGTACAAAGGAAGTTGGATCGACATTATTGACTTTGAAAGTAGAAATGTAGAAAAAAAACAGTCGTTTTCGAACAGAAGATTTCTACTGACAGCAGAGAACTTATTTTCCATACCAGCGCGATCTGAAGTCGAATTGTACTTTACAGAACGAAATGTGAATTGTAATGAAGCTGATCAGTTTTACTCTTTATATCAATCTGTGAATTGGAAACTGAGTAATAATAAACCCATGAAATGTTGGCAATCCGCTGCAAGGAACTGGATTTATAAAGCAAAAAAAAACAGACAACATGGTCATTCAAAATAAATTGATCAACCAGCAAATTTAAGAATAGTAGTCTAAAATGAATAGTATGGATCCTAAAACACCAATCTGTATGTTAACAGTGGAGGAATTTCTGGAAATTGCGAAAACTGTGAATACAGAGAAGAAATACGAATATGGCTTGAAGGGTATTGCGAAAATGCTGGGTTGTTCATTGTCTAAAGCATCGGAAATTAAATCATCTGGCATATTAGATGAGGCAATAATACAGAATGGTAATATCATTATTGTAGATAAAGATAAAGCCTTACAGTTATTCGGAAAAAATGAAATTTAATTATACTGAATTGGTAAATCGCATTTGGGAATTTAATGAGAATAGGTCATTAGGTTTATCAACGTTGGCCGTTTACTTTTATTTGCTGAAAATTGGATTTGAAAGAGGGTATAATAAGTTTAGTGTTTCTGATAGTAAAATGAGTAGAGAACTTAAAATGACAAGAAAGACGGTGAAAGTTTGCAAAGAAAAGCTCCGTCACTTCGAAATTATTTCCTATCAATCTAGAAATGGGGTGTCATCTGATTTTCAATTAAATACTGATTATCCTACAATATTTAATGACGCTCTTAATGAGATGAAAATTGATCTGAAGCCTTTAACATTTAAAAAGACCAAGGATCTTTCGACAGAATCTGCGCCAAATAAAGTTCAACCTGAACTGAAAGCAAAGCAAAGCACAGTTCAAAATGAAAGAATCAATGACATCCCAACACTTGAAGACTTTTTAAAACATGCAAAGTCGCTTGATAGTTATAATGACCATTTAATTTTTGAAGTAAAGATTAAATACGAGAATTGGGTAAATAATGGTTGGAAAAATAATTTTGATCGGCCAATCACCAATTGGAAATCAGCGTTGAAAAATGCGATACCATATTTAAAAAAGGATGTTCAAGATGATCAAAAATTGAATCCCAAAATTCCAAATATTACAAGAGTCAATATTGATAATGGAAAAACTTGAAATCAATTTTAATGCATTCTTGCTAATTTTGAGAAGAGTGTCGTTAGAATATTCGACTTAAAGGTTGGTTGGTAAGCGGAGGTATTTAATATAGATCCAATTCATTAAAAATATTAGGAATAAGTTTTAAATTATCATGTACTATGGTGACTCCCAATAAGGATCTGAGAATTATCCGGAAAGAATTTGAATGTAGCAGCGAAAAGGTCCCCGATAAAATTCGATTAGGAAATAATTTCGTGGACGATTTTATTTTTGAAAATAGCGACGCAGCTGACATTCCAATCAACGCCCTTCGCGTGATTTTTAATATTATTTCTATCATTGGGAATAATCAGTTTCGTCCAGATGATCGTCCGCACCAACTTTCGTTATTTGAGGCGGAATTTCAAACAGACAACAATATTTTCGCTTCTATAAAAATTAGAAACAGTAAAATTTCTCCCAGTGGCTCTACCAAACAAGTAGTTGCAGCTTACGAATTTCTTACAAAATTTAAAATGGGTTGGTACAATTCTGAAAACTCAAAAGGAAAGGAAATTAAAACTTATGGTGGGCTGATTTCACTTCCGAGTTACGATGTTAGAGGGTATACTACATTTCTAATAAGTAGTTATTGGCTAAAAAAACTAATGGTCATTCCTGAATATAATTATGTTCTATACAACTTGGTTTATAATATCCGCAACAATAAGCACGTCATCTTTGCAATATGGCTCTCTAAAATACCTGAAATGGGAACGTCGGTAAAACTTTATACGTTCAATAAAAAATTTGGATTGAATTATAAAACAGCCAATGATTTTTGTTTCAAATTTTTAAAACCAGCCAGATTAAATCTAAATAAATACAACAGTTTGTCTTTCAATTTTAAATGCGAAGGAGATTTGATTACCATTTATCCATACAACAACAGCCAGGAAGATAGTAGGGAAGTTACAAAGGTTTCAAAGGTCGATTTAAAAATTAGTAGAAGGTTGAATTATTTTAAAGAGAGATATGGTTTGCAGGAAGATGAAATGGTTCAGTTCTTTTACCATTACAGAAATATTTCTCAAAATAGAGATTTAATTGAAAAAGCATTCGTTGAATTTGTACGGACAACTAGAATGCTAAGAAAAAAATCAACGGATTATCAAGGTCGTTCTTTTCTCCACGAACTACAGAAGATTATCAAAGCTAATTATGCAGATACAAAAATGGGAGAATTGTTTCCGAACGGTTATCCGGTCATTATTTGAATTCGGAATTGAACTCATTTAATTTCGGAATTGGACTGATCTGCATTTCGGAATTGGACTCACTGAAGTTAAAGAAATGTTAAAATTACAAAGTAGGAAGGCCGCTTTTCGGATTTGCACTCATTCATTGCAGATTAGAAATGATATTGTTGATAAGTTTATAGACAATTATCTATGCTTTCGGAATGGGACTCATGTGAAAAAGGTCTTTTATTCGGAATTGAACTCATCTCTTTTTCGGAATTGGACTCATGCCACTTTCGGAATTGGACTCATTTCAAAAATAATGCAAACTCCTTACTATAAGGCAATACAATGATTTATTAAAAGAGAATTAAAAGTTAATAAAAGTTTTTTTTATCTAAAAAGCATTTCAATCATAAAAATTTACTTTAAAAAAGAAAAAAATGAATTGCGAACAAATCAAAGAAATGCTAAGCATTAGGAGGGTTTTAGAATCGTTTAATCTATTTCCTGTCAAACAAAATTCTAAAACTGCTTTTTATTTCGCGATTGATAGAGAGGAGAAAACGCCAAGTCTTTGCGTTGATTTTGCAAAAAACAAAGCGTTTGATTTCGGAACCGGAAAAAGTTACGATGTAGTTTCAATTGTTCAGCGACTGAATCAATGTTCGGTTTCTGACGCATTAAGATATCTGCAAAGGTTTGATACTTCATTTCAATCACTAAAATTAAACATTATAGATCCTGACAAAAATTACCAAATTCAAGAAATAAAAGAAATTGAACATTTGGCATTAATTCAATATCTAAAATCAAGAAAAGTATATGAGCAGCGATATTTGGTTAAAGAAATTCTCTATCAAATGAACGGAAAGAATTACTTTGGAATTGGTTTTTTTAATAATTCCGGAGGAGTTGAAATCCGAAATAAATATTCCAAAATATGTCTGGGCAAAAAGCATGTAACCTTAATTGAAAATCCCCAAAATGAAAAAAAGGAAATTTGCATTTTCGAAGGTTTTTTTGATTATTTAACCTACCTGAATTTACCAAATGTTCAGATTTCAAATTCTGATTTCCTGATATTAAATTCTACCGCAATGTTTTTTAAAGTTGAAGAAATACTAAAGGATTATCGTAAAATCGTGCTTTTTTTGGATACCGATTTCAATGGAAAAAGTTTGACAGATATGATAATTGGCAAATATGAAAATGTGGAGGATTGTTCGGTTTTGTATGAGGGCTTTAAGGATTTGAATGAGTGGTATTTAAGTGTTTGAATGGGTGTGTTTTACTTAATGATTTTTAATTTTTAACAGTATAATTCCATTTGCGTAACGCTGCAGAATGTGTAGTAGATTGCGAACAAAATATGAGTAAAAAATTGATAAAGACAGACGCTGTCCCGTAAAGTGTGTAAGTTGAAAAGTTTGAGGCTTGAATTTTTATAATTTGAGCCTTTCTGCAAAAATAATCATAAATTGATTTAATACAATTCCCCAATCCCGGATCGGCATTGTCCATTTTTTGGTAGCTTCTCTCAAGGCGAGGAAAACAGACTTTAAAACGGCATCATCAGTAGGAAAAGACATTTTATTTTTAGTGTGTTTTCTTTTTATTCCGTCAATGTTAAATATAAAAATGGTCCAAATTCAATTTCTTTCTCACTGTCAAAATATTTTATTTTGTCTTCTTTCACTATTTGTCCATTTTTAGTTAGTCTTAAATTCCAATTAGGATTGCATGGTTGAAGTATCGGATAATTATTATTGTAAATCTCCCAAGTCCATTTGGGTTCTTGCTCTTTTAATTCGTACGGTTCAACATTCCACAATTCAATTTTATTTGCTAAAAATTTACCAACCGAAAGTTCTTTCGCATTTATCAGAGGCTTATAATAAATTAGTTCTGATTCGGAATAACCTCTATAAGGAAACTTTATAAATTCCATTTTTTTCCAAAATGATTCAGAATTTTCTGGTGCACAAAAAAGTTTGATCGCTATATATTTGTGTTCAGCGAAAAATTCTTCTGTTTTTTTATATAAAATCCTTCCAAAGCCTCTCTTTCTAAAACTTCGATTGATTTCCATAATATCAATGTCAACATATTTTTTCTGATGATTAGTCCAGGTAATAAATCCAACAATCTTTTTATCAAATTCGAGAACAAACAGTTTATTTTCATTAAATGAATTTTCAATAATGTTCCAATTGCAGTAAAAACCTTCATTAAAATTTTTCTTTTCTTCCACAAGCCAAGATTTGATTTCGGCAAGTTGTTTAGAAGTTGGGTTGGTATTTAATTTCATGTAAGTATTGATTTCGCTAATGTGTACATTAACTTTCCTAACAGTCTCAAATATAACCATTAAAATTAAAATAATTAATCCAACCTTTCCTTCACAAATTTGGAAACCGTCAATCTGTGGACATTTAAAATTCTACCAATGGCAGAAAAAGAAACATTCTTATCTAGAAGTTCTTTTATTTTTTTCTCCTGTCCAGTCAGTTTTGTTTTCGTGGATTTTCTTCCTTTTGGACGACCGAGAATAACACCTTCTGCTTTTTTTCTGGCCAAAGCCTCTTTGGTTCTTTGTGAAATGAGATTGCGTTCTATTTCTGCAGAGAGACCAAAAGCAAAAGCCAGGACTTTAGAATTAATATCGCTTCCTAATCGGTAATTATCTTTTATCGTCCAGACTTGAATATCCCGATTCATGCATTCATTAAGAATTCCCATAATCATAAGGAGATTTCTGCCAAGTCGAGAAAGTTCGGAGCAGATGAGAACATCATCCTTTTTCATTTTCTTGAGCAGTTTACCGAGTTTACGATCGTTAAGATCCTTTGCTCCCGAGATCGTTTCTTCAATCCATTTATCAATGACAAAAACATTGCGCTCGCAAAATTGGTTGATGTCATAGCGTTGATTCTCTAATGTTTGTTTATCTGTGCTTACGCGGATGTAACCATAAATCATAATTGTTCAATTTAAATTGTTAATGGCATTTAAAATAAACCAAAATTGATGATTTTATATCAGACCTTTTTTTATTGCAAATCTTATTTGAGTAAATGTAATTTATCCAAATATGATTATAAAAAACGACCATTATTAAGAGGTCGCGATATCAAGCGATATTCTTATGAATTTGCAGATTTATATTTAATATCTACTTTTCCTAGTTTAAAAGTTGACATTGAAATTTACCCTGCTGTAAAACAACACCTTCTGTCATTTGGCTATGATCGAATAAAACAAACGGGTGACAAAGGAGCGAGAAAAAAGACTAATAACAAGTGGTTTGAAACGCAAGATGCGATAGGTTATTGGGACGATTTTTCTAAACAGAAAATGCTTTGGGCAGAAACTATGAGAGTACATAAGAACAAAAATGAACGATTTCCTCGTTTTGGCATTGAAGAGAAGGGTCAATTTGTAACCGATAAGACTTGTTTCATCGGTACAGGTAAGGATATAAAATTTATAACTGCAATTCTAAATTCCATAATAGGAAAATATCTCTGTTACCAATATGTTTCTATTTTGGATGATGGAGGCTTTTTAATGCAGAAAGTGTATTTGGAAAAAATTTTAATTCCATCCTTTGATTTTAAATCTCGCCAAAATATTGTGAATTTAGTCAACAATAAATCCGAAAATTTTGAAGAACAAATCGATAAAATAGTAATAGATATTATTGGGCTATCAAGCGAAGAAATTAAGTTTATTGAATTTCAATAAATTCAATTTCATCCAGAGAAAAATTAAATAAATCGTAAAAAGATGAATTAATTAAATCTTCAATTTTTTTATCTGAATTTTGTAATAATTGATCAATTAAGAGGTTTATTTTGTTTTCAAATATCTCTTTCGGAATAGGAACAACAATCGGATTTATGGCTTGTACACTCACAAGCAAATCGCCCGTACCTGTTTTTGGGGAATCTTGTAGTAAATAGTTCCCAATAGATGAATTCAAAAAAGCAATTAAATATTTGATAAATTTCCCTGTAGCGAAACAAGTACTATCCAAAGTAATAACTCCTGATTCATCATAACAGAATTTTAATAACGAACCAACTCTCTTCCAGATGATTTTCTGTTTAGAAAAATCGTCCATATATGCACAGTTTCTTAAATTGTATGAAGAATCTCCTTTGTCGTATCGTTTTTGAAGTTGTGTAGAATATTGATCTAAATGTTTTTTAATAGCTGGGAAGTCGCTAGTATCTACAGGTTTTATCCCCTTTTCTTTTATTCCATTATGGGTGTTAATGAGCCATAGATTTGCAAATTCGTAAGAATATCGTTTGATGTCTCTGCCGCGTAAAATCGGTCGTATAATTTCGGCAGATTTTGGATCTTCGGCGATTAACTCCTCTCTTTTCTTACCATCAATAATAAAAGCCTCATTATAACCTGTAAGAATACCACGATTGATACTGATGTCCCAATCCTTTAACGGCGTTCCCACTGCTTCAACTTTACGTTTAATACTCTGCTCTATCTCACTTAATATAACCCAACTATCACTTGTTGAAAATTTACTTTTTTCAGAATTCTGACTAACAAAAACGCTCAAATTAATTAACAGCTTTTCTTTGATAATACAAGCTTTTGTTTTTAACTGATTTTCTTGCTTCGCAAACATTAAAATATTGGTGTCAACAGTAGCGGTATCAAAGATTTGATTGCCTGAAAAATCGATCAGTGTAAGTGGATTGGTTTTTTCTGCAAAGAATTTTCGCAGACTTTCACCATAAGCTGCGCGCATCCATTTATTTGAAGTGATGTACATTAAGAGACCGTTTTTCTTCAAAACGTTAAAACCCTGCTCATAGAATAAACTGTAGATATCTCCCGTTTTTGCAAAAGTTTCAAAACCTCTTTTTTCTAGTATTTCACTATCCTCCCTCATTTTTTGAAGCTGTATGTAAGGTGGATTACCTATGATCACATCAAAACCTACAAAATCACCATCACTATTTAGGATCTCTGGGAATTCAAAACGCCATTCAAAAGCATTTTGATAGATTCTATTATCTTTAATTTCAGCTAAAACGTCTTCCAGTTTAGTAATTTTACCTTCTATTTCCTTTTTATCCTTTTGTTGAGCTTTACTTAAACTTTCACCAAAAAGTTGTTCACTTCCATATTTTGTAAAATACTCAGCACGTAATACATTTAAGCTTCTAACTTCTTTACTGTTTAAACTGATTTCTGTACGGAAACTAGATTTCAATTCTTCTAAGAACTGCTCAAGATTTCGCTTTTTCTCTTTGCTTTCAGCATCTTTATAATCGCGAACTGCATTTTTATAATCGTCTACGGTAATTTTCGATTTTTTAAAAGCAGATTTTAAATCGGTGTCTAAAGCGAAACGACTGACCAAAGAATTTCCATTTTTAATATTAATGTCAATGTTCGGTAACGTTTCCAGTTCCGTTTCTGTTTTATAATAAGCGTTTTTAAGCAACTCAATCCAAAGTCGTAAACGGCATATTTTCACTGAATTTGGATTTAAATCTACTCCGAAAAGACAATTTTCAATTAATGTTTCCTTTTCATGAAAAAGAGTTTCTTGAACACGTTGACTCTCCTTGTTTTTAGGATTGTATTTGAAGAAAACTTTATCCGCTTCGATAATTAGTTCATCATTTTGAACGGTGATTTCATAGGAATTTAAAACCTCAAAATTTTTATCACATAAAATATTCAAATCATGTTTGATGGAAATGAGTTCATTAAGTACTGAAACCAGAAAGTGTCCCGAACCTACAGCCGGATCACAAATTCGTAAAGAATTAAAAATTTGATTTAACTCTTTTCTAGCATCTTTTCTACCCGTCGGAAAATCCTTAATATAAGAATTAATGTCTTCTGTTAAATCTTCGAAATTACTGCATTCCCAATTTTTAGCTTCATTGAATTTATCTACGCAAGATTTCCGTAAAACCTCCCTGCTCATATACATCGTAATGGAACCTGGTGTATAGAACGATCCATCCTTGTAGCCGTTAATTTTTTCAAAGATCAGCCCTAAAACTGACGCATTGATGATAGTTTTATTGTCTTCTTGAATTTCTTCCGAACCTTCACTGGCAAAATCATACGCATCTAAAAACTCAAAAACATATTGCAATGTAGATATCTCTCCGGTTCTCTTCCTTCCTTGAGAATCTTTCAAAACGGTAGAACCTAGAATCGGAATTTTCTTCTCATCCCGAAGGTTACTCAACATCAATGTATTGTGCTCTAGTTCCGTAGGTTCAAACAGCGAACTATTCAGATAAGGAACTTTTTTAAAGAGCTCATAAACATCTGAATTTCTATCCTCAAATTTCTTTGCTAAAACTTGAAAAAATAAGGTATTGAGATCATCAAAATGTTTTATTTTACTAATATTCAAAAACGCATAAGATCGATCTCCTTCATGGTAGCTGATCAATTGTCCTTCCAATAACTTAAGAAACAGGATACGATTGATCCAAGTAATATTCAGTTCCAATGCGATATTAAATAATTTTTCATCATAAGTTTCGCCTTGCAGAAAAATTCTTTTTGCTCGACTCACCTTATCTAAACTGTCGAGTTGAATTACAGTATCTTCTAACAAAGAACCGGAATTTCTCTCTCCCGATTTATTTCTGTCAATCAATCTTTTTCCACCTTCTTTGATTTCGGTAAGTCCGATTATATGGAGTAGTTCATTGTAGAACCCTTTATCTAAAGTATTACTATCATTTACAAAAGGAAGTTTCAATAAGTGTTGTGGAGAGAAAATTTTAACTAGACTAATCAATTTGTTATCATCTTTCTTATCTGCGTTCCTTGCAACTTTATCGTAGTCCCTCAAATTAAAATGAGTGAATACGATTTGTGCTGCGACTTCATCAATAAAAGGTTTTGCAATCTGAGTGTAGAAAAAATCTGTGGTTGTACCAGAAAGTCGCCCGGCTTCAAAATCTTCAAATTTTTTAACCAGCACTTTATTTTTTGCGAAGAGCGTTTCAAAAAGAACAGCATCAAAAATGAACCACTCGTAAGTATTGGTAGCAATAAGATGTTTTACTTCCAGATTTTTAAGAGTAAAACGTTCCCGTAAATAATACAAAACCAGTTCCTGAAAAGATTTAGTATTGAGTTTATTTACTGTCATCATTTCAGCACTATTCGCCGACTGTTTCGTTTCAATGATTACACCTACAGGACTGGAATGGCTTTTATCGGTATGAATTACAAGATCGTTTCTACCTTTTGTATTGATATAAAAATTAGGTTCAAATGCAATTTTCTTTAAGAAATCTGATATAAGGTTTTTCTGAAACTCTTCAGATTCCTTTTCATTGATCCCATCTAGAAAACCAATTAGATTTGATTTGAAATGTTCAATATCTTTTCTGCTAGGTTTTAACTTCAGGAAAGATTTATTGAGGGATTGTCGGGGAGAGAGGAGATTTTGGGACATAATCGAGATATCTGTAAAATTTTAGTAATCAAAAAATAATTTTTCTACTAGATTAGTATTGAAACAGGGCCGTTATAATTGAATGCTTTATGAAATTTTACAGATTCGTTTATTCTTAAATCTTTATAATCTGATTTACTATCCCTGTAAAAATATATAGTTTCACCACTTAAATCTTGCTTAATAAAGCCATATGATGCTTCAAGTTTTATAATTCTACCTTCATATATTATCTTATCACCTTTTTCAGTAACAAAGCCTTTTGTATGCTTTTTAACTCTTACATCCAACGGAACATTTTTTAAATATTCAAAATACTCTTTGTTTTCATCATCATTAAGTAGGTATAGGATCCGAGCATACCAAAATTGCGCTTCATAACGCTTATCATTTTTTGTAAATGATTTTCTTAAATAATGTCTTAAATCAGTATATGATTCCGGAGCTCTTAAAGCTAACAATACCGAAAATTTATAATTTAGTTCTTTGTCATTTATATTAAATTGGATCGCATCTTCAATAACTTTAATAGCATCGTCTAACCTTTCATTGTTCAAATAGTAGTTAGATAGCCTCGTTGCCAAATAAGGGCTTCTTTTATTTAAATCAAATGCCTTCTCTAATGATTCTAATGCTTTTGGTGTATCATTAATTAAACTATTAAAGTTCGATTCTGCATCTAAAAAGAAACTTTCATTTGGAAAAGTTTGTAAAGCTTTAGTTATTGTTCTTTCAAATTCATTAACTTTAGTTTCAACCAAACTGCTATTACCTTCTTCTAATGAATTTTTAATTTCTAATAAATAAACTTTAAGTAAAGTATGATATGGGTGTACATTATTTTTATTTTTCCGATTCCCAATGAGTTCTCTACATATTTCTTTAGAAGCTTCTACATATTTTTTTATGACTAACTTTTGACTTGATCTTTCAGCTTTTTTCAATAAAAATTCAGCTTTAGAATGTAAAATAACTAAATTCTCTGGATCTATATTTATGGCTTCATTTAGTAGCATATTTGCTTTTTCTATGTTCCCTCCATCCGCAATCATTTCAAAAATAGATTCTTGTTGTATTAGTTTTGCTTCTCTTCCAATATTATCATACGCAACTTCGTAAATATTTCGTATCATTTCTACATCTTTAAAAGCACTCATCAATTTTCTTGCATTCGTAATTTCCATAAAAAGTTGTCGATCGCTGTCATAATCTACGTCTAATTTAGATATTACCGAAATATACATTTGAAATCTATCATCCTGATTTATAAGTACTTGCTCAAATACTAATTCCGCAATATGTTGATGCCTTGTTGTAAAAACGTAGTCATTTATAGAATAATTTCTGGAATAATAGACGACAGATTCTAACGGCCGAAATAATTTATCGCGAAAATAATTGAAACTTATATCATAAAGTCTTGCAATATTACCTGCTCTAGCGTACGTACCGATTCTATGAAACATCGAAATCGCCAAATACAATTTCTGTGCATCTTCATTTGGAATTGAATTATACTCGTCCATTACGATATCAGGAAATGGTTTTCCTGCAGTGGCTTCATATAAAGCAACTAATAATTCCCTTCCAGATTTTTCAGAAAGTGCCTTTTTTTTCTCTACTTCACTTTTATCTGTTAAATAACCCAAAGATTTATATTTAGATAATAAAGTAATTAAATCTTCTATTTCTACATCATTTAAGTAACCAAGTGTATAAACTCTATCTAAAAATATCTGCAATTTTTCTCCCACAACATTCCATACATTTGTTCTCTCCGAACAAATTATTGTTATTAGTATATTGTCTTTTTTGGATTTATTTAAAATATACTCAAGATCGTCAACTTTATCAGTGCTTCCATCTACAAAAAGAAAGATTCTTTCTTTAGATAATTGAAATATTTCAGATAATCTATTATATTCTATTGAAGAGTCGGATTTATAAAACAAGCATAATTTTTCATAATTATTACCCGCTTCCCACGCAAGTCTATGTAAAAAAACTGTTTTACCTGAACCCGCATTTCCATTTATTAGAAACAATTCCTGACTTTTTATTCTGTCTTCCTCCTCTATTAAAAACACTTCAGATAGGATAATATCTGTAATGCCTCTTTGGACATCAAAATTTTTGATAATAGGATCCCATCCTTCAAAATATCCTTTATAAAACATTGTTGGATCTGTATCTTTCTCTGCAATATTTGGATGGATATAATCAACATCTTGATTTAAAAATTCTAAAAGACGAGTTGGTAATGGTAAAGATTCTGAGTTAAACTTACTCATTATAGGATGTTGAACTTTTTCAGAAATTATACTACTCAAAATTCGATCATTTTCAGAAATTTCAGTTTCCAATCCTTCCATGAATTCCTTAAAAGACATTTTTATGGAGGTTACTTTTTTAGTTTCCCACAAACTAGCTTCTTTGTCTGTAATATTAGGACCTATCATATATGACCGTGGTCTAGCAGTTCCTAATTCAGAAAGTTCTTTTAATGTTTGTCTTATATCATAATCGGCAAAACTAAATCCAACAAATAAAATTGGATATTCATATGCTTGTTCTTTAAGTCTTTCAAATAATCTAGATCTGTTTTTTCTATGATCCACATATTGATCAGGGGTAAGAATAAGTGGTAGATTAACATCATTTATTTCACTTATAGATCCGTGCAGTTTATTATAAAATACGGAAAATCCTGAAGTTGATTTATCTTGAATCCTCTCGCCGTTTTTAATAAAAGTCGAAAGTGTTTGAACACTATTTTTTACTTTTTCGTAAGACCTTTCAATCAATAAATCATAATTTGTAGTATATATAGAATTCCATTTATACAAAGGAATTCTTAAATGATGTTTTCCAGGATTAAAATCTTTAAAAATATCTGCGACAAACTTCTGAACCGTATATAAATCAGTTTCATTAATTGCTAATTCAGAGACATTTTGAAGATCATACTCCAAATATTCTTCGCCTAAAAATTTATCCGCAATTTTATGAGCTAATTGCTTCCCTGTCAATGGTTTAATACCGGTTGGATGAACTGAATCAAATGCTGACCCCGCTCCTAAAAACAAGATTACTTTACCATCTTTTATCTGTTCAATTAATGCCTTTTGATTTTTCACAATTACTTTATATGGTGTTATATTTTTAGAAGTTTTTACAATTCTATTGTAAAAACGTTTAAAAATAAGTTAAATAAATGTAATATTAAAATAGTGTTAATAAGCGAATCCCTATTTTTGCAATATATCTTAATCAATGGAAAATCAGAATATGGAATATAAAGAAAGCTGGCGTGATGAATACATCAAGTGGGTCTGTGGTTTTGCGAATGCAAATGGTGGTAAGATGTATATTGGGATTGATGATAAAGGAAATATTAAAGGAATTTCGGAAGCAAAAAAATTAGCGGAAGATTTACCAAATAAGGTAAAAGATATTTTAGGAGTTCTAGTAGATGTGAATATTAAAAATGATTCAGATAAAGAATATTTGGAAATTATCACAGATGCTTATCCTTATCCTGTTAATTATAAAGGTAAATATTACTACCGCAGTGGTGCCACAAATCAAGAATTGAAAGGTGCAGCACTTGATAAATTTCTATTAGGAAAACAAGGTCAGAAATGGGATGGAACGCCAGAACCGTATAGTAAGGAAGCCGATCTTTCTGATCTTGCATTCAAGTTGTTTAAAGATCGTGCATCTGAAACACAACGCTTTGACGAAGATGTTCAGGGTGATTCACCGCATGAATTACTTGAAAAACTAAATCTTGTCGATATAAACGGATACTTAAAAAAAGCGGCTGTTTTACTTTTTCATCCGAAACCCGAAAAAATATTTACCGGCGCAACTATAAAGATCGGATTTTTCAATACCGATGATGATTTGGCTTACCAGGATGAAGTAAGAGGTTCTCTTTTTGAGCAGGTGGACAAAGTGATGGATTTATTGGTTAGCAAATATCTAAAAGCACAAATCACCTATGAAGGTTTACAGAGGAAAGAAACTTTTCCAGTTCCGGTTGGAGCATTACGAGAGGCCGTTCTAAATGCTATTATTCATAAAGATTATTCCAGCGGTATCCCAATTCAAATCAGCGTTTACGATGACAAACTTATTATTTGGAATGAGGGCGAATTACCTGAAAATTGGACGGTGGCAAAACTGAAAGTGAAGCATCCTTCCCGACCCTACAATCCTGACATTGCTAATGCTTTTTTCCGTAGCGGACTTATAGAATCCTGGGGAAGAGGTACAATTAAAATTTTCAACGAAGCTAAAGCCGCGAAAATTCCTGTTCCAATTTTCAGATATGAGGATAATGGATTTTATGTGATTTTTAATTTTGTGGAAGTGAGTGTGCAACAACAAGTTCTGGATTTGATTAAGGAAGATCCGAAAATTACTATAGCGCAGATGGGAGAGAATCTTGATATTTCCCTCCGAACGATGAACCGAATTCTTACTGGTTTAAAACACGACCATATTATAAAAAGGTCTGGAAGTAAAAAAGAAGGATTTTGGGAAATATTGTAATTTTTGGCATATAAGCGGCACAAAAGAATTTTGGAAACTGACTTAATAATAGGGATTAACATACTGTACAATTTTTATTTCACATAGATTGCGACACTAAATTGGCACATAAGAGTTTAATTTTTCTTCAAAACCATAAATAAGCCCTGTAGTAGAGAGCACAAAACCTTAATTTTAACATAGGAAACAAGAACATAAAATTTATGATCCTGCTTTTAAGACAAAAGCTATTCTTTTAAGTAATGAAAGAAACAATATCTCGGAGTTGGCTCGAGAACTCGGCATTAAAGTGGAGTTTAAAAATAGTTATGACTGCAGAAAACAACTTAAAATTGCCAACTAAATAGTAATTTAGCGGGATAAAAACTATATGCAAGTTTTAGAAAAGGGATTTTATACAGGGAAAATAATGCGGCAGATGCGCAATAATGGTATCTTTATTAATACTGTACAGTACGCATTAGAGGATCCCAACCCAGGCGACCACTATCATTTAAATCCGCATATTTGCTTTCTGCTCCTAGGAAGCGACAAGGAAAAAAGACATGGCAAAGTTTATGCACGAAATGGAGGAGATATTTTCTTTTACCGGGCAGGTGAAGCCCATGAAACAGTTGAAAGAAATCATCTCGTTAAGAGCATTGTAATTGAATTAGACAGCTCATTTATAAATAAATATGATTTAACAGAATCACAGTTGGAGCTTGCTATTACAAATACCCATAAGCTGAAGTTTACCTTGCTAAAAACATTAAAAGAGTTAGAATATAACGAGAGTTGCAATGCCAATTTATCTATTGAAATGCTATTACTAAATTTATTCTCGCAGACAAAGATTTTAAATACTGCGCCTCAATGGTTATTAAAAGTGAAAGCTTATTTACATGATAATTGGAATAATACAGTATCGTTAGAAGAATTGGCAATCATTGCAAATGTTCACCCGGTTACTATTTCTACTTATTTTTCAAAATTTCATGAGGAAACATTGAGCGAATACATGAGAAAGATAAAAATAGAACATAGTCTTTCACTTATTAAAAACTCAGCTATTTCTTTAACTGAAATCGCCTATAGTTGTGGATTTGCTGATCAAAGTCATTTTGTACGATGTTTTAAACATTGCACAGGTTTATTACCAAAAGAATTTAGAAAACTTTAATTTAAGCCTACATTAATTTTATTCTATTTTAGGAAGTAACATGCATATAATTTTGTAGGCACATTAAAAATCTATTGTACAATATGCTTCCAAAAACTCTACCAAAATGCAAAATAGTTTGTGTTATATTAATTTTATTAAGCTTAACCGCAACCACATCAGGTCAGTCGTTAAATACTCATAAACTGGAACAGTATATGGCTGCAGCCATAAAACATGACTATTTCAGTGGTTCTATTTTAATATCAAAAAATGGAAAAACCGTTTACAGCAAAGGATACGGTATGGCTAACTTTGAGCACCAAGTACCCAATAAGATAAATACGGTATTTCTAATAGGATCAATTGTGAAGCAATTTACCGCTGTGTCAATAATGCAACTTGTTGAGCAAGGGAAACTGAACCTGGACGACTCACTTACTATGTATATAACTAATTGTCCGAATGCATGGAAACCGGTCACCATTCGTAATCTCCTTACACACACGTCGGGTATTATGAATTATTCGAGGCTTGCCGATTGGGACGAGGTACATAGCATAAAACCTAATACGCTTATAGATGTAATAAATTTAGTGCGAAACGAGCCATTATTGTTTGCGCCAGGCGAGAGGTTTAACTATTCAAATACAAATTTTGATTTATTAGCAATAATAATAGAAAGATTAACCAGTATGCCATTTGGAATCTACTTGGAAAAAAATATTTTCAACCCGTTGGGCATGAAGCACACTGGCCCTGTAAACCCAAGGCTTGTAATTTTTCATCGTGCGTCAGGATATTATACCAAGTTGAACAAATATGTAAATGCCCCTTACGAGAACCTTGATTATGTGATGGGATCTGGTTCAATGATATCAACAGTATCAGATTTACAGCTTTGGAGCCAGGCATTATTCACTAACAAATTAATATCAAAAAAAAACTTATCCGAAATGTTTACACCCTTTAAAAGCAATTATGGATATGGAACTGAGACGGGAAAATTGTTTGACAAAAGTACTGTTGGACATTCCGGAAGTCAAAACGGATTTTCGACTCAGCTCTTAATTATACCAGAAGATACTATTACCATAATAGTGTTGAGCAATAGCGACAAAGCATCTGCCGGAAGAATAGCCAAAAACTTAGCGTCGATCATGCTCAATAAACCCTACAAAATCCCTACAGCAAACACATTTGAAATGCTTTCAGTTGCTTACGAAAAGGGAGGTGTAATACCTACTTTACAACTTTGTAACGAACTCAAAAAGCTTGAGGGAGAAAATTTTGATGAAGAAGAGGCACTGAGTAATTTGGGTGGCGACTTGTTAGATTTAAAAAAAGTAAAAGACGCCATTAGCATATTTACCGATCTCGTTGAAAAAAAGCCAAACTCCTCTTACGCCCATGATTATTTGGGTACCGCCTACCTACAAGATAAAAATTACAGTTCAGCTCTGAAATATTTTAAGAAAGCACTTGAATTAGATGCGTCGAATAAATATGCTAAAAAAGGAATTCAAGAAGTAGAGGAAGCAATGAAAAATTAAAACTATTTTTAAAAAAATATATTTGATTAAAAAAGCGCCTTACACAATTGCAAGCTTTACCGCTTCTTAATGTCTTTTGTGCTTTTTGTAAATAAAACAACGGCAAATCGTTTGCTCGGAGATGCTGTTAGCATTACTTCATTAGATTTTACTGATCAAATAATGTCTCAAATATTAGAAACAAAAAAAGCAAAAATTTATAGATATAAACCACCGATTTCAAAATTTGTATTTGCTGGTATTTTTATCACTGTCATGGCTTTTATAATTTATTTTTATATAAATGGAAATGTGAAGTCGGAAAACTTTACAACTAGTTTAGATATTTCGAGAGATTACCTAGTTGACTTTAAACCGTTATTTAGTTTCTCAAAAATTATTGTATATATAGCTATTAGTGCAGTAGGTACGCTGTTCTTACAAATTTTGCTTTTAAGAAGACATTTTGAAAATCAATTTAAAAACTTCTAATCATTTTCTTTAAATGGGTTTCAATTTTTAATTTCACAATTTTTTTTAAAAAATTTAAAATGTCAGAAAATAACTTATTACTTTAACTTGCATAATTTTAAATTTAGAATTTTAGTATTTCAAATCACAATCAATAATTTTAAAGTAAAATATTTTGCGCCAAATTGTAGCAATAGAATTTTATTTCTGCTACAAAACCTATCTATTTGTGCATAAAACCTCACGCCAAAATAATAGAATCAGCAAGCCTAAAAAATGACGATGCAGCATCATCCATAATCATTCAGTTTGTTGATGATAAAGAGGATCAAACTTTACAGTTTTCTGCTATGATTTCGATCCTTACTATACCAAAATAAGAAAGTTGGACATCTGGGAACTATTAATCAAATGGATAATTGAAATACCTACGCAGCCTAAAACTGTAGTCAAATCTTATTTGCAGACTTGATTTATACGAACGATTTTCTTGTGCATCGAATCGGGGAGTAGACGAATAATAAAAATAAAAATGGCAGATCATCCTTAGTTATTTCTGTTGTGCAGATTTTATTATTTTTCTAATTCTATAAAATTACAATAGAAAAATGGAGTACTACTTTATTGGAGAGCCCAAAACTCTTTAAAGGTTTGCACACTTAGTTCTCCTCTAAAATGTGTATGCACAATTTGAATGATCAATAAGAGAATTAGAGATGTAGTTATCATCTTATTTGGCACCACCTGAATCTTTCTCTATATTGGTTTTAGTATTTTCTTTTACTTTTTGATTCCCAAATCTTTTTACCAATGAGAAAGATACTCCATACCAGTCGGACGCGTAATTGTTTCGAAACTGGCCGATCGGGGTATAAGTAGTATTGTCAAAATTAGGTTTCACGATGAAGTTGTTGAGCCGCACTGTAGCTTCCATTTGCAACAATGGAAATATTTTAGTGGCAGACACATTATGAAAAACATTTTGTCCATTGGAAACAGAATTTCCATTGCTCTGACTATAAACTCCCACCCAAGCATTGAGATTTATATTCTTGCCGAACAAGTTGGTGTATGACATGTTTGTAGAACCGCTTATATTGGTAATATAGCTGTCATTTTTCAGATCATTTTTTTTATTGAAATCGCTACTGTCTGCATATTCAACTCCAACATTTAAATTCACACTCAACTTATTTTTCAAAAAAGTCTGGTTCGTACTGAAGCTCGCTGACAGACGTTCAATCCTTCCATCAAAATTGGTAGGCATTCTAATTGTTTTCTCATCTTCAATAAAATAAGAAGACCAATAATCATGATTGCTGAAAAAATAGTTTGCCGATAGGAAATATTTCTTTTTGATTCCTAATTTTAGTCCGAAACGGTCACTCGGATTTGCCTGTAAATCTAAATTGCCACGGTAAAAAACGCCGTCGTCTCCTGGTAAAAGAAATGGATTAAATTCTGCGAAATAGGGTCTCCAAATAGAATGATTGTAGGTGGCAGTCAAATTGTAATTATCAGAAAATGCATATTTTAAAAGCAGATCCGGAAGCAATGTACTATAGGACTCAGTCCGTTCGACATTCCCAACATCTTGTCTGATTTTGTATGCTAGGTGCTCAAATCGAAGCCCTATTCTTGTCTCCAGTTTTTTAAAATAGGTCTTGCTGAAATTGATGTACAAAGAATTCAAATTGTCGGTGTACTGAAAATCATTCGTTCTTGATCCGTCATTGATCCATTGACCATCAGCAAGACTTAAATATCGGTAAGGGATTACGTTGTTTTTAAAATTTGATTTTCCACCAAATTCTAATTGACCTCCGTTTTCACCAATAGGTTGTGAATAATCAATCTTCAAATAGTATTCTCGATCCTGCTTCTTAGCCAATATTCTGCTGCCATCTGGTATTGATGTAGTGTAGAAATTTGATAATTGTTCATTAAAGTCATCCGACTGTCTGTAATTGATACCTACGTTAACATCTAAAATTTTATTTTTTACCTTATCATAATACTTATAAAATAAGTTAGTTCCTAAATTTTGATAATCTCCAATTGCATTATTGGTTTTTGTATACGAATCCTCAAACGCTCCATTGAGGTAATTACTGCCAAAAGAATCGCTGTCTGTAAAACGCTTCGATTTTCTAAAATCGAAAATTAAGCCGACATTGTTTTTTTCGTCAATCTCTATTTCTGAAGTGCTTGACAGAGATGGACTTCGGCTTAAGGAGATGCTTTTAGAATTAAAAAGCTCAATTTTATTGTTGTCATAAAACAAGTATTCAGCGTCACTGCTATAAGTGCTGGTATTTTCGCCATAACCCCCAGTTAAATTCTGCGTAAAATTCTTTTTATGGTAATTAATATTGAGGTTAGAATATTGCGAATTCCTAGACGCCTGACTGCTTGTAAAACTAGCGCTTCCTTTGAGACCCTCATTTTCTAATTTCTTTAATACAATATTGATCACTTGGCCGGTCGTTTCGTATTTGGCAGAAGGACTTGTAATGACCTCGATCTTCATGAGATTGTCCGCGGGAATGGTATTCAGATACTCTTTTAAATCTTTCCCAGTAAAAACAGTTTTACGGTCGTTGATGTAAACGGTAACGCTTTGACCTTCAGATTTAACTACATCATCATTGTCAATGCTTACTAGTGGTGTCATTCTAAGAACATCCCAAGTCGTATTTCCTGATAAAATTGAACTGTTCGCAACATTAAAGATAGTTCGGTCTACTTTGTTTTCCACCGTAGGTTTTCTCGCAATTAATTGAACTGCTTCAATGTTTTTCACCTTCATGGTATCTTTATCGGTCTGAGCTAAATAATAGGAAGAGCTTAAAGTAAGTGCTGTAACAAGTAGATTTTTCATGCAATAGGTTATAGTTTTTATAAGACAGCAGTAAGTATAATTTTATTACCTCTGTTTTTAGATTCTACCATAAGTATGCTTTTACACGACTAAGTTACATAGTGAGAGAGGGTGGATACGTTAATTATTAGTTAAAATTATCTAAGTATTTTAAGGGAAGAATTTAAGAATAGCTTTTAATTCTTTTTTTGCAAACATTGATAAAGATTTTAATAGTTCAAGTTTTAAGAGTGAAAGGTGCGATTCCTTTTTTAGTATATGATCGCAAGATGTACTTCCCAAAGGACATGTGTAAAATGAACCCAGGTACCTGGGTAAAATAAACACAAACCAATTCCAGAACCTGTGTAAAATAGTAACAGCACCTGCGTAAAATAAGTACTGGTTTGCAAACAACCTGCGTAAAATAGGGCTATCCCAATTTCTTTTCTTTTTTAGAAGCAATACTTTCTAACTTTATATAAATCAATAATTTATCAATCATATAAATTGTTTTTCAGAACTCTTAAAAATAAACCGGTTTTGAATAGCAAGATGTGTCTTTGTACCCACAACTTTTCAAGTTGAAGTACAAAGACGAATCTTGCCTTTTTGCAAAAGGGGAAAAAACTTCGGAACTCGTTTTTTTTAATGGAAATGTAGGAAGAGGCCAGAATAACCCAGATTACTCTTTTTTAGCCTTTTTATTTCAAATCAGAATCCAGATTAATCGCTTTTAGCCCAAACCATTGATACAGTGTTGTTTCGTATGTTTTGATTACTCAATTTTGTCCTGTAATTAAAAATCAGAAATATGGATCGACTAATTTATTTCCTTTTCTTCTTACTAACTCTTTCATTAAAAGGGCAGGTAGGAGTAAATACACAAAACCCAGAAACGACTTTTGAAGTTGTCGGAAAACCAGATGACTTAAACCACTATGATGGCATTATTCCCCCAAGAATTACTGGTGATCAACTAGCATCAAAATTATATACATCTACAAAGAAAGGAGCTATCGTCTTTATTACCTCACCACCCAGCAATATTACCGAGCAAGTTAGTAACGTTGTATTACCAGGTGTTTATTTTTTTGATGGTAGAGAGTGGCAGCCGTTAGCAAAGGAAGCAGATCCAGTAGAATATCGAATTTCATTAATATTTAATGCTGAAAGCACTGATTCGCTAAAAATCACTTCAACTTGGAATGAACCAGTAGATTACTACGGAAACAATAATAGAGAATATTTGGTTTCTCTAAAATCATATAGTTTAGGCACTAAAAATTATGCTGGTCTTAAAGGAGCTATTATTTTTAGTAAGATGAAAGGTTTTACTAACGTTAATTTTCAAATTCACCGGTCAACTGATTCGAGTACAATAACGGGAAAAATTACGATCAACATTACTTCAATATTAAATGATATCGGTTATTATCCGAACCAAATTGTTTTACTCCACACTGAAAACTCGACGGATTTTTTTCCGGCACTATTAGAAAATAACACCATTCAAATCTCGCAAGCATCTTTAGACAAAATGTCGACAGAATATTATACACGGGGAGAAGTGCAAGGACTTGCTAGGATTAGGAAGCCGAGCTCTTAATTTTTAAATGTATAAATGATTTTCCTAGAATAAATAATGTAAAAATTGAGCAAGGATGTTAACATAAAATTTAGGATCGATAATCTTAAAAAGTCAAAATGGAAAATGGTATGTCGCGAAAGACATATTTCAATGACCGATTTAATTATAGATTCTGTAGAAAATAGGATTTTCGATAATGAAAGGAAAGACGTTCTGGCATTCATGGAAAAGCAAGATAATATATTTATAAAAATACAGACCAATATTAACCAAGTAGCCAGAATTGCAAACGGACAGAAATCTATAAGTGATGTCGAATTGGAAAAATTTACGAGTATGATAATACAATTGACAATACTTAAAAAAGAGCAAAATAGAATTTTTGAAAAGATTTATTCAGTGCTTGCGAAATGATCGTTAAAATAATGCCGGCGGCAGGTTCGAGTTTTCCCGGAGTAAATTACAACGAAAAAAAGATAAAGGGTGGAAAAGGAGAATTGATGATGATGAAAAACTTTCCTTCTTTCATTAATAGATCAAGCGGTCAGCAGCAAGTGAGAAATTATCTGAGAGCAATTTCAGTAGGTAACAAAAAGATAATCAAACCTCAATTTCATGCGATGATTTCGACAAAATTTAAGGAACATTCCAAAGGAGAACTTACCGAAATCGCAGAAAACTTCATGACCGAAATGGGATATGGAAAACAGCCTTTCATAGTCGTTTTTCACAATGATACCGATCATAACCATGTTCACATTAATTCGACAAGAGTGGATAAGACAAGTGGAAAAAAGATTAACGATAGTTTCGAAAAACTAAAATCACAGAAAGCATTAAGTAGAACACTTGAAAAACTGTACGATCTTAAACCCGATGAAGAACTTGAAAAATTACTGAACTATAAAGTGAGCACGATTAAGCAACTGGAAACGCTCCTTGAAAGAAGTCATTTTATTTTGATTAAAAAGGAGGATGATAATTCCTTTGATGTCTTAAAGAACGGAGTGACCAGAAAGACGATTAATTTCAACAATATAAATTTTGGGAAGAACAAGAATGACAGCAGGAAAAACCAGATAACAGCAATCCTATTGAAGTATAAAGATATCTATTCAACCAAGGTGTTTAAGGTTGAAGACAGGAGAAAACAAAAATCAGTATTACCTACAACAAAAAATATATTTGGAGATAGTGAATTGAAAATAAAGTTAGAATTTGAAAGTGAACTGCAGCAGAAACTGAGACAGTTATTTGGAATAGACCTCGTGTTTCATCATAAGGATAATCATCAACCATTTGGATATTCGTTGATCGATCATAAATCCAGGAAAGTCTATAAAGGAAGTGAGGTATTAAAAATGAGTGAACTATTTGAGTTTACCGAAGAGAAAGTTGATAAGCGACTTTTCGAAGTGTTAAAAGATTTTACGATTCCGAACAAAGAATCAAAATTGATTTTACTGGAAATTTTTAATAGAAATAATCCGGAAGCGAAGCTGCAAGATTTTATGCTTTTTGAAAACAGAGTTAAGAAAGATCTTGAAACTTATAGAGAAATCAAGAGCGAAGTTAGAGATCATTTAAGAATTAATAAAGACAAAAAGATTGATGAAGATAGCGTTTCGATTATAAAAAGTGGGAGTGGTGAAATCTATGCTGTTAGCACAAAACATCATTTTGTTGGTGAATTGCAGAGTTTGATAGGAGAGAAAGAATATCGGGGATTTTTAAATTCAGAAATGGGATGCGGTGAAAAATCAAGATTACAATCCGAAAAAAATTCCAGAGGAGAGGTGATGAAAGCAGTAGATGAAATGCTATTTGAAATAATGAAGAATTCTGGAACCGCAAAAGATCCCGGCGAAAACGAACTCAAAAGGAAAAGAAAAAAACGGAAATAATAAAACTACCAATGATAATCACTTTTGCAACTCAAAAAGGAGGTACCGGAAAAACGACACTTGCAATCACTTTTGCAAATTACATTTCGACAATCTCTAAAAGGAAAATAAATGTTTTCGATTTTGATTATCAAAAGTCATTTTATCAGAAATGGAAAGAGGATGAATTATTGGATCTGCCCAAATTATATGATGTTGAAATTATAGGCGATGAAGTGGAGCAACCTTTTTCAGATTTCGAAACGATACTGGATTTAAAAGATAATGATGATATCAACCTATTTGATCTTGCCGGAACGCTCGATGCAAAATACAGTGATCTCTTGATTTATAGTGATTTTATCATCATTCCATTTGAGTATTCCGATGTTTCTGCAAAATCAACGTTGGTGTTTGTCAATTTTTTAGGAATGCTGGAAAGTCAGGCAGAAAGAGTCTTCATTCGCTCAAAATATGATAAAGGTTATAAATATCTTAATCAGGAAGGAATGGATGCTGAAATTACAAAATACGGAACACTCATCAAAAGTCCGGTGTTTAAGAGAAACTGTCTGCAAACCATCAATACCAGACAACTGAACTATGAACAGAAATATGCGGTTAGAAATTCATTTAATGAACTAATTACTTATATCAATGAAACCCTGGATACCAATATTTAATCCCATCATTCACTTCCAATCTTTAGAAAAATTATTGAATATGACAAAATTCCTAATCATCCTACTCGCGCTCTACATCCTCTACTATATCGGAAATATGGTGTACGATCTTTTCGTGAAAAAGGAATCTACTTTAGTTACTGAGGAAATTGATGTCTTTTCGCTGGTAGAATTTGAAGAACAAAATAGAGATGCAGTAACAACCGTCGGAATAGAAGATGTAGAAAATCTGAATACGCCGAAATCATTTAACAAAAAAGAGTTTCCAATAGATACTGAAATTTCAGAAGAAAGAGAAGATATAGAAGTTTGGAGACGAAGATTTGAATCGGAGCAGAATATAGATTCTTTTGATTTGGATGCTGTAGAAAGCGAAGTCGTGCACAATGTTATTGATGATGTAACTCCGATAGAAAATAATGAGCCAGAGCTGATGGATCAAGTAAGTACCGAAGACCCAAACCAGATTCTTCGCAAAATTAACAAAAAGCAATGGTACCAAATGTTGAATGATGCAGAAAGCACAGTGCAAATGATTTCGAATACAAATGGTCATAAAGTCTATCAGGCAGCAGGATTTTAAAAACACAAAATTAAACCTTAAATATTTTAAAAAAGATGAATCAAAATTTGAAAAAACACAAAATGATGAAAAGAAGTTTGACTGCTTTTGTAGTCCTCTTTTCCTTGAGTACTGCGTTTGCGCAATCTGGTGGAAGTGCTGCACTGGGTGCAGCCGCAACTACAATTTCAGGATATATCAATGACCTTGGATTACTGATTTATGCTATTGGTGCTATTGTAGGAACGGTTGGTGGAATCAGAATTTATAACAAATGGACGAACGGTGACCAGGACATCAACAAAGAGATTGTTGGTTGGGGCGGCGCTTGTATTTTCCTGCTGTTAGTTCCAACCTTCATTGCGGCAATATTCTAGTGGGGTACTTTCTTTATAAGGGGCTTAAAAAACCCCTTATATTTTTCGGTCTGAAAGACAAGTATATCTACTATGCAATGGGTTCAGCCGTCGGCGGACTGGTCATTATCGCAATTCTGTCTTCATTATTCGGGCTTTTTGGAATGCTCATCGGAGGAGCAATGGGCGGAACCGGTATTTTTCTGAGTTATAAAACACAGGATTCTAAAGGGCTTTACAACAAAACAAAAAATGAAGAAGAATTACACATCATGCCTATTAAATTCAAAAATGCAAAACTTTTAGCTAAAAAGTAGAATATGAAATCGCCCTTGTCAAATTTGAATGCAAACTCCGATTGACCTTGAGACGATAATATATGACCTTTCAAAAAAATAAATATCTTCCTATGAAACTAAAGAAAAAAACATTTGAGATTCCTTTTATCGGTTACGATTATGGGAAAGATAACAAATGGAATTTTGATGCGCTTATTGGACAGTTTGGAAATCCAATTATTGGAATTCAAATCAAAAATAATGTGGAACAATATTCGGCAGATCCAGATGCCTATCTTCAATTTCATACTATTTTGAACCAAGTTGTTTCAATCATTGGTGAAAATCATATCGTACAGAAAATTGATATTTTTAGCAAAAAAGAATATGTTGCTGAAAAATCTACGGAATTTCTTCAGAACAAATATTCAGAACATTTTGATGGAAGACTGTTTAAAACAATAGACACGCTTTTACTTTTCACAGACATTGTAGATCAAAATTCAAAGAAGAATACTTATAAATATTCCGCAAAATCTTACAAAGTTCTGCGTGATAAGTGTCTGAAGATATTCATGCTGCTATCTCAGAACGAATGCGATCCGCAATTTCTGAAAGAGAAGGATTTAGATTACTACATCAACGGTGTTCTTACCATGAACTTTACCAAAACACCTTCATTTAATAATATCAAAGCAACGAGTGAACATTTGATTATTGGAGATAAATTCGTAAAAACTATCAGTTTTGTAGATGTAGAAAAAATTGAATTGCCTTCGGAAATTGAGACTTATTCCTATTTAGGTGGAAATGGTTCTGCATCGGAAACTGCGGTAGATAATTTTTCTTTTATCAATGAACTGGAAGACTATAAAACAGTTATTTATAATCAAATTATTTCTATACAACAGCAAGCACCGAAGCAACGGGAATTAGAAAAAAAGAAGAAAAAACACGAAGGTGTAGCCAATAATTCCCCGTCAAATGCCATTGTTGCAGAAGAAATAGATGAACTGTTACACCATATTGCAATGGACGGTCAACTCATCGTAGACGCTCATTTTTCAATATGCTATTCCACAGATTCCTTGGAGAAAATGGAAGAAACCCAATCCTTGATTGAGAATAAATTGTTCATGAAAGGAATTATTGTTTCGCAAAATTCCTACAATCAATTAGAGCTTTTTCGCTGTTGTATTCCCGGAAATGCCGTGGAATTAAAATCCTATGATCTTTTTACAACGACAAGCGAAGCGGCGCTTTGTTTTTTTTTTAAAGAAAGTTATCCCTTGAACGAAGATTCTAATTTCTATCTGCGATTTACTGATAGACAAGGCGTTCCACTAAAAATAGATCCTTCAGATTTACCAATGAAAACCGGCAGAATAAATAACAGAAATAAGTTTGTACTTGGTCCGTCCGGTTCTGGTAAATCTTTCCTGATGAATAATATCGTGGAGCAATACCTCACTTATAATTATGATGTCATCATTGTAGATACGGGAGATTCTTATTCTGGTTTGTGCGCTTATAAGGGGGGAAGATACATTCAATACACCGAAGAAAAGCCAATCACGATGAATCCTTTTTTAATGGATAAAGAAGAATTCAACATTGAAAAAATAGAATTTCTAACCAACCTTATTTTCTTGATTTGGCAAGGTGCAGAGGCTTCGATGAGTTCCACTCAAAAATCCATTTTAGATAATGTTTTAATGTCTTATTACCATCAGTTTTTTAAGGGTGGAAGTGAGTGGTTTAAAGATAAAAGTTCTGATGAACTGTTTCAATATTTGAAAAAATATAATATTCACGAAGAAGATATTCAGGCGGAATATGAAAATGAAGTAAAAGAAAATCAAACCTATTACGACATTTTGGAAATTATGTTTGATGCAAGTCCGAAAGACATTCGAGAGAAAGGACGGAAATTAATTCAGTTGTATCATCCAGATAAAAATTCCAATGATCCTGATTATGATTCATCAAAATTTTTTAAAGTTTTTGAAGCTTATGAAACTTTAAATGATGAAGTGAGAAGAAAGATCTATGACGAATCTCAACTCATTATTACCAAGACAAAATCCATTATTAAACGCCCTGAAAACAGTGATGAATGGCAATATGCAATTAGGAATGCATTAATAAAAAGAATCATAGAATTGGAGGAAAAACTATCTGTTTCGGAATTATCGTTCAATAGTTTTTATGAATATTGCGATCAATTCTTACCAATTTATTTAAATAATAAAAAGCATAAAATTGATGAAAATGAATTTAAACTTCGCACATTTTTATTTGTTTTAAAAGACTTTTATAAAGGTGGAAGATATGGAACAACATTGAACGAAAATGCGGACAGTACCTTGTTTGATGAACCTTTCATCGTTTTTGAAATCGACAATGTAAAAGATAATCCAAAATTATTTCCAATCGTAACGCTCATCATCATGGATACCTTCATCCAGAAAATGCGTTTGCGGAAAGACAGAAGGAAAGCATTAATTATTGAAGAAGCGTGGAAAGCAATTGCTTCTAAATTAATGGGAGGATATATCTTATATCTGTACAAAACGGTGCGAAAATTCTGGGGAGAAGCCGTTGTGGTTACGCAGGAACTAGATGACATTATAGGAAATACGGTAGTAAAAGATTCTATCATTAATAATTCTGACACGTTTATCCTTCTCGATCAAACTAAATTCAAAGATAATTTTGATAAAATCGCATCTCTTCTTTCCCTTAATAAAGTGGAGCAAAATAAAATTTTCACCATTAATAATTTGAATAACAAATTCGGAAGAAGTCGTTTCAAAGAATTTTACATCAAGCGAGGTTCTAAAGGAGAAGTGTATGGAAATGAAGTTTCACTAGAGCAATATCTAACCTACACCACAGAAAAGCCCGAAAAAATCGCCATTGAATATTACGCAGATCATTCTGATAATTATGATGAAGCACTTCAATTATTTGTAAAGGATTTTTCAATTCTTGATGATAAGATGGAAAATATGGTCGGCTTGGTTAATCTTTACAAACAGCCATTGGATCGTGAAGTAATTGATTACTACAAAAACTTAAAGGTCCAGTATAACGATCAAAATATTCTAAAAATAATAGATCAGGAACTCATCGACAGACAAATCAATTTTAAAGAACTCGTTGAATCTAAAAAATTTGAATATGAAAAAGTTTAGTATCACCGTATTGTTATTTGCGGGAAGTTTTGCGCTTGCTCAAAACATTTATATTGACGTAACAACCACACTCGCTCTCAAATTATATTCTGATAATTTAGAAAATCAGCAGGAAAAAACCTTGGAGCAGCAGACCAAATTACAGCAGGCTCAAACTTGGGTTAGTACTCAAATGACTGTTGCAAACAATATTCAAAATAAAGTATTAAAAGGTTTAAATGAAGTATCCGGAACTTTAAAAAATGGAGTACAGGTGGTGAGTATCTATAATGAGTTAGACCGATGTTTACAATATTCAAGCGATATTTTAGAATTGACAAGTGACAAACCTCAATTCGCAGTTTTTGGTGTTAAGGCAACCCAAAAAGCTTATGAGCAAGTGATAAAACTGTCGACTGATGTTACGGACTTATTAAAGCCTGGAGAATTAAATCTTGCGACAGCAGGTGATCGGTACAAATTACTTTTTTCAGTTTCACAAAATGTTACGATGCTTAAAATCTGGTTGCTTGCTACAAAACTAAATATTGAGCGGGCAATCAGACTGGGTTGGTTTCAATCAATCAATCCTTTTCAAGGCTACATCAATACGGATATGAGCATCGTGCAAAATATCATGTGGACGTATAAGAATCGATTTTAAAATTAAAACTCATGCCATGAAAAATAGATTGATCCTTTCCATTTTTTTACCTGCAGTTTATGTGGTTTTGACTTCTTCCGGTGGAAACACAACTCCGCCCTGGCAAAAAGAGAATGTGTCGTTTCCAATGATGAATCAAGAAATTCGTCACACCATGGAAGAAAACGACCGACAAAAAACGATGAAAAATCGACAGGATATCAATTTGGCCGCTGAAGTGGTTAACAAAAAGGAGTGGGAAAAATTTAAAGAAACCACGACCAAAATTCAAGAGAGATTACGATTGGTAGATTTTGCCATGCAAGCCATTCCAACAGGTTATGCCATTTTTTTGGAAAGTCAGAAAATTCAGGACATCCAAGAAAAAATTATTACAGAAATCCAAACTGCGCCTTATTCGTTAGTTGTTGTTCTGCCTGCCGAAATCAGGTTTATAGATGATATGCAAATGGTGGTAAGATTACTTTCTGGTATCGTGATTTCGTACGGCGCGATCAATCAAATGGAAAAAGCAGAAAGAAAAATCTTACTAGAATACGCTTTGGCAGAAGTAACGAATTTGAGAAGAGACGCTCTTTTTATGTTAATGAAAGTAAGAGATATTAAACGCAAAGTTGAATGGACAAGATTTGTAATCCTTAATTACATTAATAAAGATAAGCAGATTGTAGAACAGATCATCAGTCATTTTTAAATCGATTTTATGAAAAAAATATTACTCTTTTCCATAATTGTTTCCATTGCTTTTTTAAAGTTGAACGCTCAAACTGTTGTCTATAATGATAAACTACTAATTCAATTAACCAAAAACCAAGCAGTGCGTTTGGCGAGCAATGAATCTTATTTAAACTCCTATGAAAAACAGAAGAAAACGTATGATGAAATCAATCAAAAGTTAGCACAAATCGTTGCCATTCAAAATTTCATTTATGACAAACTTACCAATGTAAATGCTGCAATAAGGCAGGGAAAACAATTGTATTATTTGTCAAAAACCTTTGGCCAAATCGGCGTCAATGCAAATGATGTCTTGTCTCTCACTGCACAACATCCTGAATATGCCATATTATTGAATAGATTTTACATCGGTGCAGCGCAGGAGCTTTTGAAAATGCAATCAGAACTAACGAATGATATTCTGCATGAAGAAAATGATTTTTTAATGGATCCTTATGACAGACAAGTATTGATTCAAAACCTATCGACGAAAGCACAAATGATTAATGGCTACTTGATATGTATAAAAATCAGGTTGAAAAATGCTAGAAAAACGCCTTACATCTACCAAATTCCGACCATCAATACTTATGTCAATTTAGATAGAATGATCGTGAAAGGAATTATAGAAAAGTACAAATTTATTCTGTCTGTAGATTAAAAAATGCACAGCAATTTATATAAAATCTAAACACGATGATGAAAAAAAAATTTATTCAGGCACTTTTATTAATGATTTTTTCCGGCAGTATAGGTTCTGTCTTCGGACAGGTAAAAAGACTAAACGATCCGTCAATTGTTGCACACAATAAGAGAATGGTCTTCGAATCATGGGGGGATTTTCGTCCGTATCCGAAATATACATTAGGGATTCAAACCAATTTTGCCTATGCCACTGTCTGGGGCTGGTTATCTCCTGCAAGAAACAGAAATTATAAAAACGGAGCCGATATTCGTCCTTTGAAACCAACGGGACTGGAAGTTCAGAGACTTGTAGAATTAGAATTTCAAAGGGCGGAAGCGGCAAGAATTAAAGTACAGGTAGATACTTTGTACACTAGAAATGTTCAGGATTTAGCACACTGGACTTCAGCAACTGTAGCTGCAGATCCTCTTTGGTTGCTCTATTATAAAAAAATGCTAAAACCTTTAACTGACTTTTCAGAGAATCCTCAAAATTATGTTAAGTGGCATTTAAAGGATGATAAAACTTATCAGAATATGTTGGCAAACGGAGGTATTGCACACCTCGAAAAAGAATTAGCACTGCTAAAAGATCATTACAAAAATTCACGCACGATGGACATGCCTCGTGGAAAACGATTTCTGATGTACCATGAAACTCTAATCGGTTGGAGAAGGTTTGCGAATCAGTTAAGAGTATTCGACCAGAAAAACAATTTATTTCTGGACTATAAAAAACTTTTGACAACATCAAGAACAAAATTAGGATCTGATTGGAATCCGGTAGATCTACAAATTGCGCAAAAAATAATGATTGAATACCATAATAAATTTTAAATCATGAAAAAATATTTAACCTTAATAATCTGTCTTGTCTTATTTCTTTTGCCAACGGTTGCATTTGGACAAACTGGAGATACTGAAAGTTACAGCAAACTGCTGCAATTTTTAAAAGGTGACGGTGCGTTTGAAAAATGGTTTATGGAAGCCTTCACCAAACTCGACACGACAATGGCGGCACAATCTGCGGGTGCCGTAATGTTGGGTCAGGCAATTGGTGGTTTTGGAGCATTGTGTTATATGGGTTATCTCGGTTGGCAAATGCAGGAAGGTGCAAGACCGTGGGAAGTGACGCCAATGATTCGTCCTACCATCGTCGCTTTTATTCTAATGTATTGGGGTGCTTTCACCAGCATGATTCAATATCCGCTACAATCTCTTGCAGAACCTGGAATTGCGCTATTTCAAGATATAGAGAAAGACGCAAATGATTTACGAGTTGAACGGTTTAAAAAGCAAAATCAAATTTTAGAAATATTAATCAAAACACAGGCAGAGGAAGAAGCGAAACAGGAAACTTTAGATAAACTGGAGAAAAAAGGAGATGACAGTTGGTTTGATATCGATGTAGATAAATTGCTCGCACCAGCAAAAGAATGGTACATGAAGATGGAATTTAAGATTCAAAAAACATTGGCTGAAATTATCGAAGCGGTTTCTTTAACCATTCTTCGCGTATGCACCTATCTCATCTTCTTCATCCAGAAAATATGGAGTTATGTATTGCTAGTTTTGGGGCCTATAGCGGTCGGAATGTCCCTAATTCCGGGATTTGAAAATTCATTTAATAATTGGGTCACCAAATTCATCAATATTAATCTTTACAGTTTTATCACTTATACCGTAATTAATATTGGTCAACAACTCATTATGTCTGGCTATCAAATGGAATTGGATCGATATGCTCTTATTATCGATTCTGGAGGTGTTGCAGATATGAACACCCTTCGGGTCTATGTACAAAATAGTGGAATGATGTACACCGCGCTTTTTCCATGTGTTGCTTACATCATCACCGGAATTGGAATTTTGATGGTTCCATCTATTGCTGATTCAATTGTTTCCGCAGGCGGTGCTGGAATTATGAGTAAAGGTAAAGCAGCAGGAGGAACGGTTGCAAGCGTCGGAAGAGCAGCAACGGCGGCGGCAGTAGGAGGAGCAGCGGGCGCCGTAACGGCTGCGAGAGAAATTGCAAAATCAGTAAATAAAATGAATAAAAAATAGGATTAAAATCAAATTCTTCAAACTTATTATCTAATCAGAAATCACTTTAAAATGCTTGTAAAAAATATAGAACAAAAGATCAAAATCAATAAAGTGGTGTCCATAGCATCGATTCTATTTGCGGTATTGATTGTAATTGCAGGATTTGTTTTCGCCTATAAACTCGTCCAGGATTCCAGAAAATCACTATATGTACTTGATAATGGGGTCCCAATTTTAGTGAAACAGACCGATGACCTTTTAAATAGACCAGTTGAATACAAATCTCAAATTGAACTGTTTCATCGATTATTTTTCACGCTAGCACCGGATGACAGATACATAAAAGAAAATGTTGAAAAATCTCTTTATCTCATTGATGACAGCGGTAAGAAGGAATACACCAATTTGAGAGAGAAAGGTTTTTACAATCAGATCATCTCAGGAAACTCTTTGGTGACAGTGCGTAATGATTCTATCAAAATGGATGTACCCAACAAAAAATTCATCTATTACGGTACTCAAATGATCAATAGAAAAAATACTTTAATAATTAGAAAATTAATTACGGAAGGAAATTTTGAAGATATGATCAGAAGTCCTAATAATCCGCATGGAGTATTATTAAGAAACTGGAGGATTTTAGATAACAGTGAATTGTCAAACAAAGCAAAATCAAATTACTAATGTTTACAGCAAAATATAATTTAACGAAGAAAAATCTTCTTCGGTTAAAAGAGTGGATATATCACCATCCAAAGAAAGTGTACCGATACGTAATGGTTACACTGGTAATTTCTTTCGGGTTGATTTTTATTCAATATCACTTTTTAACGCCCAAACTATCGATAGGTAATAAAATTCCAACAATGTATTCTGAAAGTGATCAGGTTAGAGCGGAAATGGATAAAAGCGACCAAAAAATGAATGGGATTGTAAAGGAACTTCAGTCATTAAAGAAGAAAAGAGAAAGTGGTCCATTGTCAAAAAATGACAGCCTTCGAATAGAATATTTGTTCAACCAATATCAAACTTTAAAAAATGGATTTTAAGAAAATTAATTTTAAACAACCCAAATATATTTTTCCACTGATACTTTTGCCGGTTATTTTATTTCTCGGGTTTCAGACTACAAAATATATAGATAAAGAGAAACAGCCAGAAAAAGTATCGCAAGACCTATCTCTAAATTTGGGTGAAACGCAGGACTCTATTCTTTCTAAAAATGCCGCTTACGACGATTTATTTCAAAGAGGAGACGGACGCTCTATGCTAGACGGCATTGATAAAGACGAAGACAGTTTGCAGAATTATTCTGATAATCTGGATCGCGACCAGAAGCGGTATATCGATTCGCTGAAAATTGTGCGAAGTCTTAATAGCCGTGCAAATGGGAATGCAGAAAATGAATCCTATTACAGACAAAAATCTCAAAGAAATTCAGACGATAAAGATTTTCAACGTTCAGCGGAAATGATGCGAATGCTGAACAATCAGAGTAATGGAAATGATATTAATGGAAGTAGTAGTTCAGCCACTCAAAATGATTTCCGATCAGGCAAAAACGAGGTTGAAAATGATCCTGTTAAAATGTTGAAAAAGCAAATGCTCATGATGGATTCATTAGAGAAAGCAAAAAATCCGGAATATCAGTCAGCCCTTGCTGCAGAGAATAAATTGAAAAGAAATAAAGAAAAAATGACTGCCTTTCTTAATTCGACATTAAGGGTAGATAAATCTTCACTTAATCCAAGTTTCAATTCGATCGCAAAGAAAGACGGTGATAATTTTATTAAAGCAGTTATAGATGAAAATACCAAAGGCTATTTGGGAAGTAGGATTCGATTTAGATTACTTGAAGAAATAAATGTAGGAAAGCACAAAATAAATAAAGGAGCAATCCTGTACGGACAGATTTCCGGTTTTTCTATGCAAAGGGTAAATCTAAATGTGATTTCAATTTTGAAAGACGGAAATATTTTACCGGTAAATCTTTCTGTTTTTGATATGGATGGAATGCAGGGACTTTATGTGCCCCAAAGCGACTTCCGGGAAATGCTTCGTGAAATGGGTAGTAATTCTGTCCAAGGAACTCAAATGGATAGTGGAGGAGAGAGTTTTTTCACGAGCCTTTTTTCCAGTTTATTCAGTTCTACTTCGAAAACGATTTCCAATATGATCCGCCAAAATAAAGCAAAACTTAAATACAACTCTTACATCTATCTGATCAATGACAAAGAACTTAAAAAAAATAACGATGATTAAAAATTTAATAAATAACATGATTTGCGGGATATTTCTTTTTTCTTCCGCATCAACTTTTGCTCAAACTGAAACACCGGAAAAAAGGGTTACAGATCTTACCAACCTGGAAATTTCAAAGGGAATTAGTCTTCATATTATTTCACCGGAATCAATACAGTTTGTTGATCTGTCCACTAATAATTTAACTGGTGATTTACCGGCAGACAATATTGCAAGAATTAAAATAACTGAGTTGTCAGATTCAGATTCAATTGCAAGCAAAAAAATTATCGATCTCAATGATTTGGGTGTGATTACAATTGTTTGCCAATCTTTTATGGCACAATACAAAATAAACTATCTGGATTTTGAAAGGAAAGCAGTTACAAACATTCAAATTCAGCCGGAAGATATGCAACCTTTAGAATATCCAAAATTGGCATTTTCAACTACAGAATTGCAAAAGTTTTCACTAGATATTTTGCGAAAAAAAATGGTAGGTAAACCGATTCGTGAGGTGAAAAATTTAAAATTGAAGATGCAAATTAACAACGTGTATGTGGTTAATGATTATATCTTTTTGGATATGACTTTTTTAAATTCCACCAATCTGGGATATGATATAGATGCAATAAAATTTTCTGTGGAAGACAAGAAAATATATAAAGCAACAAACAACCAAAGTATTGCACTTGAGCCTGTCTATCAATTATACCGTCAAAAGGAATTCAAGAAAAATTACCGCAATATTTATGTGTTTAAAAAATTCACCTATCCAAATAGTAAGGTGATGAAGATCCGTTTGCTGGAAGAACAACTGTCTGGCAGAGCCATAGAAATGAAAGTCAAGTATTCAGATATTTTAGATGCTGATACTTTTTAATAATTAAACCAATGGAAAATTTGTCACTTTTAATAGTTTCACTCATGTTATTTATAATCGCATATCAGGTTGTTTTTGTACTCACTCTTGATAAAAAGCGAAAAGGCCTCAATGACTATGAAAAACTATTAAATCTTAGAGATTGGTATCAGAAAATAGCTGATGAGGCATGTAGCTCCTACATTATTGACAGCGTTGAAAAAAGAGGTCATGAAGTAATTGCGCAATTCAATGCGTTGAATGCTAATCTTATTGAAATACAGAATCAGCATAGAAATTTGCAGGAACAGCAAAAGAAGCTACACAGTAGTTTACTTGAAGAACAAAAATTACTGAGTGAATATTTTGAAAATTACTCCTAATGCAAGAGCAACAAAACCAAATTAAGATCTACAGTTTTTTCCAAAAGATGGTTTATTTCATCGTTTTGCTGGACTGTGCTTCATTATTTTTTATCTCTGCAAAGATTCCTTTTGTCACTGATCTCCTCACAAAGTTTTCTACGATGGGTCTATTTTACCCACCTCTGAATGCAAAGATTTGCACAATAATTTTAATAGGACTGGTCGCGATAGGAACGAGAGCCAAGAAAAAAATTGATCTCAATATCGGGAAGCAAATTATTCTTCCAATAATAGTTGGTTTAGCCTTGATGTTCAGTTCACTGTTAATTGTTTCAGAGGCAGGGAACAATGCATTGCCGAAGATAATTCCGCCATTAAATCTTTATCAAATCATCTATACGTTTTTATCTTTTTTGGGAGCATTAGTGGCACAGGTTGGTGCGGATAATATTTCAAAATTAATGCAGCAGAAAATGGGCAAGGATCGATGGAATATAGAAGAAGAAAGTTTTGCGCAAAATCAGGAGTTGGTAAAAACAGATACGTCTGTGAATATTCCCTATTTGTTTAGATTCAATAAAAAGATTAATAAAGGATGGATTAATATAAACCCATTTAGGGGAACGATGGTCATTGGAACACCAGGTTCCGGAAAGTCCTTTGGGGTCATTAATCCCGCCATTCGCCAGATGATAGATAAAGGTTTTTGTCTTTGTATATATGATTTCAAATTCCCCGACCTAGCAAAGATCGCCTACTATCATTATTTATTGAAGAAAAACAGAGATACTGACTATCGACATGAATTTCATGTCATTAATTTAAATGAAGTGGAAAAATCAAAAAGAGTAAATCCATTTAAAAAAGAATACATACAAACATTAGCAGAAGCGCAGGAAATGGCAGAATCGATGGTTTCTTCTCTGCAAAAAGGAGGATCAAGTTCTGGTGGTGGGTCGGAAGCATTTTTCACTCAATCTGCCATCAATTTTCTCTCCTCCTGTATTTATTTCTTTGCACGATTTGAAAATGGTAAATATTCGGATTTGCCACACATTCTATCTTTTATGAACAGAAGTTATAGAGATATTTTTGATACCCTTTTTTCAAACGAAGAAATATATTCGTTGCTCTCCCCATTTAAAACAGCCTACGATAATAAAGCATTTGATCAGTTAGAAGGACAAGTCGGAACTTTAAAAATATTCCTTTCCAGATTGGCAACGAAAGAAAGTTTTTGGGTTTTTTCAGGTGATGAAGTAGAATTGAAAATTACAGATAAGGAGAATCCTTCAATCATAATACTTGCTTCAGATCCGGGAACACAAGATATTAATTCGGCACTTTATTCTTCAGTTCTAAACCGGACGTTAAGATTGATAAATTCCAAACATAATTTACCCGGTGGGATTATTGCGGACGAATTTCCTACGATCTACATTCACAAAATTGACAATGTAGTTGCAACAGCCAGAAGCAATAAAATTGCCGTGCTTTTGGGTCTTCAGGAAATTCCACAACTGCGACAATTCTATAAGAAGGAAGTTGCAGACACCATTTCAGCGATTGTTGGAAATATCATTTCAGGGTCTGCCAGAGATAAAAATACACTGGATTGGATGGAGAAGATGTTTGGAAAGATTAAGCAGAAATCTTACTCGCAGTCCATATCTCAAACTGGCACTTCTACAAGTATCAATGAAAAAATGGATTTTATGATTCCTGCAGGTAAAATCGCAGCACTTAAAACGGGAGAAATGGTCGGAATGATTGCCCAAGGCGAAGAAAATAACACGGACGAATATAAAACATCTGCTATAAGTGGGAAGATTAACCTTGACATGAAGGCCATTAAAAAGGAAGAAGATCACTATGTGGCGATGCCCGATTATTACTCATTCCTTGATAAGAAAGGAAATAACCGAAAGGAAGAAGTACTTATGACAAACTTCCGGAAAATAAATAAAGAAGTAGAATTAATTGTAAATGAAACTGCTAAAGATTAAAATTATGACTGGAACGTTAAAAATGACACTTCTGGTATTAAGCATCCTCTGCAGCCAATTGATGAATGCACAATTCAATACGTTAACGCGAACGCCAATTAAAAAAGAGCCAGTTGCACCTTTGGATTTGAAAATTCAAAAAGTTGAAAGTCAGAAGGAAGATCAAAGTATGAAGAAAAGGAGAGGGGTAAAACTATTTAGTTCTACTTCAAAAGCAGAACTGAAAAGAGAAATTGATTCTCTGAAATCTGCAATAATGAAAAATAATTCTCCAAAAATAAATAATAAAGATTTTGATTTTAAAAGGATTGAAGATTCATTAATTCTCATTTTGAAAGCAAACGCATCACTGAAAGAAAATTACAAATCTGTGAAGACCTTCAATTTTATAGATGACAGAGAAGTAAGCTTTACATCCAAGATTCATATGCCTGTAAAAAATGGAATAGCAATTACCTCTCCTTTTGGATCGCGAAATCATCCAATCTTTGGAATTGCGAAAATGCACAACGGCGCAGATTTGAAAGCAAATTACGAAAAGGTGTATTCTGTAATGGACGGCATTGTAACTGCTTCAGGTTGGGATTCCAAAGGTGGAGGAAATTATATAAAAATAAAACATTCTGATTCATTTGTCACTTCCTACCTGCATTTATCTGAAATCTATTATAGAGTAGGCGAATTTGTAAAGGCAGGATTTATAATTGCGAAAAGTGGTAATTCTGGAAATTCAACTGGTCCACATCTCCATTTTTCTGTAAGTGAAAATGGAAACTACATCAACCCAATTCATTTTTTAAATGATCTCATAAAAGCAAATAATTTAATAGCAACACACTATGGAAACTAACAATTTACCTACAGACGAATTAAAGAAATATGGAATTGTAGAACCTGACAATTCTTTTTCAAAAAAACTATCTGCTCAGGATATCCAGAAATTTCTGCAAGGTTACACTATCGTAGTCGATAATAAAAAGAACAGGGCAACATTTCAACTTGTTGAAAATAATAGCCGTTTAAACGTGATTTTTCTGGAAAGGGATAAAAATATTGCTACCATCTTGGCAAAAAGTAAAGAAAGGATAGAATATTCAGAAATAAAGGATCTGTCGAAAGGCGACAACCAATTAAATTTTGAAAAGAAAGCCTTTGTATATGACAAGAAAACCAATATTGTGGTAGAGTTTGATTTAGTGAAAAATGCACAGGAACTGACTGCGATTATAGAAGATAAAAAAGAGGTATCTGAAATGAACAGATATACAACAGAATTGCTAAAACTGAAAAGTTTTCTGCAGGATAAAATTGATCAGTTTCCAGAGATAGCAAAAGAAATAACCAACGATTTGAATATTGTATCAAAAGAAATCAGCAGCATCAACTCAATTGCTCAAAATCAAAATAATTCTACGAAACAAGAACAGTCAGAGGTTCAACTTACTGTAAATGATCCTGATTTATATCAAGATGCTAATCGGATCAAAGAGGAAAATCTTGACCAAAATGAGAATTTTGAAAAATCAAGAGGTTTCAGACGATAATCAGTTAAAAATCCCACCATTACTATAAACTGAATATGAATATAACATTAGAAATAGGTAAGTACAACGAACAAATTGAATCTGCGGGTTTTCAAAAAATGGAATTTTCTGATATTGATGAAGCGATTGCCAATCTGGAATTTATGAAAATGGGATTCAATTATTTTAAAACGGGGGAATCTTTGGTCGTGAGATTAGATGAAAGACAAAAGTCACATTTAATTGATTACGATGCAGTTATTCCGATCCAAGAAATTAGAAAAGAACTCGAAGATAAATACCATCCAAAATTAACTCGAAATGAAAAAGAAATCGAATCGATTACAGCAGAAGGAAAAACGAAAATATCAGCAAACTCAAACTTTACTTTTGAAGAAGATGAAACAACAAGGTATGCAAAGACATCGTCAGGTGAAAAATTACCCTTTAAATTGTTTAATCCCAATGAAACTGGTGCCGGATCCAATTTACTACGGGAACCGCAAGATTCTTTGCAATCCGACGATTTTGCATTAGTGGAAAGACGTTTCGCTGAAAACAAATCAATTCAGCTTTTTGGAAATGAAAAAATTGGTAGTATTGATGATGTTGCCTGGTTATTTAAAGCCCTAGAGGATGAAGCTGTAGAGCATGCCTTTTTAGTTTATGATTTTAAAGATAAAGGATATTTTGTTCAGCATATTTCCACCGGAACATTTGATGCGGCATTTGTAGATAACCGGCTTTTGATAGGAAATGTTCTTGAAGCAAACCCTTCAGCAATTACTTTGGTACATAATCATCCAAGCGGAAATTTGAAAGTTTCAAAAGCAGATGTGGATTGCATTATAAAGTTGAAGATGGCATTGGAAGATTCAGATATAAAGGTCAATAGTGGAGTCATTATCAATTTGAGAAGTGGAAAGTATGTCGTTTTTGACGAAAATGAAACCGCTCATATTTACATGAAATCTAATCCAGAATCTTTCAAAGAAATACAGCCCTATTCTTTTAGTAAACAGGTTCTGGTGGAAAATTATCAACCCGTTAAAATTACGAGTTCAACAGATATCGCAAAATTTATTACTTCTCAAAAATTTGGGATATCCGATAAGACGGAATTATTGGTACTCAACAATCAGTTGAATATCGTTGGGAAATTCATTATGCCTCCTGATAATCAACTTGATTTTATCATTGGAAAAGTTGCAAGGTTCGGTGGGTCAAAATGTATTTTATATGGTAATAATATCACTCCAGAGCAAGTCAATACCTACAATAAAAAACTTCATTTTTCCGGGATTGAAATTTTAGATGCAATTCGATTCAACAGTGGAAATGGACGAAAATTATATGAATCTTTTGCTGATAGTGGAGAGTTGAAAAGTCCAAAAGAAATGAATAGTGAAGTACGTGAATATTCAAATATTATTAATTACAAACAAAATCAAAAATCAAAAATTATGGAAACACAAAAAGAATTTAATCAAGAAGATTATTTAAGAAATCAAATGAAATACCTTGGTTTTGGTGAAGGTGAGAAACTTCACAAGGATTTAGAAACTGGACTTAATTCGGCAGAACAGCAATTTGAAATTAAAACCAGTTCAGACAAAGCATCAGCGGGTAATGAGGTGGATTTCACTTTAAAATTTAATAAAACAGAAAGTGGAGGAGTTTTTCTTAATTCCTACAAGGCTGTTTTGAACAACGATAAATCGGAAGAAATATCACAGAATTTCCCGGTAAACAGAGAGAACACATTTACTGCGAAGGAAGCAATTAATTTATTAGAAGGGAGAGCTGTAAAAATTGAATTTACTAATCCCAAAACGGAACAACTAGAACCGGCTTTTGTGAAACTGAACTTTGCGGAACCTAAAACCGAAAAAGGGAATTATAATTTTCAAAATTTCTACAAGAATTATGGAGTGGATACTAATCAAATTGTAGAGAAATCTAATTTGATTTTCGACAAGCCGGAGTACAGAGAAAGCACGATCAAATCTCTGGAAAAAGGAAATGTGGTCAAAGTTAAATTTGAAATCGACGACCAAGTTGTTGAAGGAAAAGCAGTTCTCAATCCGCAATACAAAAACTTGAGTATTTATGATCAGGATATGAACCGAATTAATACCAATAAGCCTTTAGAAGGTCTGGACAATGACAATAAGCACGATAAAAGTAACGTCAAGGAACAGAGTATTAAAAGATAAAAACGTCAATCAATAAATTTTAAAAACGGTTGATTGACTATAATTAACCGTTTTTTCTCTTTTAAAAGTAAAGAATATGGTACAAGAAAATTGGAATTTTAGTAGAAATAAATTCATGTTCCGGAGCGAATCTGTATTACTACCGGCAATATTTTTATTATTGACAACGTACTCGTGTAAAAAAGAAATTAGGCCTGATAAAGGAGGAATAGATCTTATCTCGAATGTTTATTTAAATGCCTCAAAAGGATTGGATAAAGTGCAGAATTTTCACATCTCAAGAATGAATTACTCTGATTCTTATCTGTTAGAGTTAATACCGGATTTGAATTTTCCAGAGGTAACTGATAAAATTTACTATATCAAGGATTCAATTTATTTTAAAGTTGGAATGGAGAATAGTGGCAGTGAAATTCTTTCAGATCTTTCAAAACATCAAAAGTCAGTTTTAGTTTCTAAAAAGAAAGAAGGTGCACTTTTCTCTGACGAGTGGATTCCAAATTACCTCCATCGAAAAAACATTAGCGACACCGTGCTTTTCAATAAAAATTATAAACGCTTCGAAATAAATTCTGCAAAAAGTTTTTCACGCTTTTACATTTATCCAACCGACACCATTTTGCCTTATTCAATTTATAAACATGCAGAGATTGATTATGGAGGAAGACTTGAAAGAATTGATTCTTACAATAAAGACAAAGATATTTTCGTGACGCTTCAATTGTTGCCCAGAAAGGATTGGGACGATGAAGCCAAAGAAATATTTGAATTTAATGAATTTGTAAAAAAGAAAAAATAATGCGTGAAGATTCATTCTACTATTCTAATTCTGAAATTGAAACTATTTCTAAAGGTCTTTCCCTACTTGATTATTTTCTTTATCTCGAGAAGAAAGGTGAATTGAACTTCGACCGTAAAATCGGAAGCGAGTATTATTTTAAAACAGACCATAATAAATTTTCAGTTTCAGACCATGGCTATTATGATTTTAAAACTGGTGAAGGTGGTCAAATTATAAAAGCAGTAATGGAATTCGAAAATGTAGATTGGAGAAATGCCCTGGAATTTGTTAAAAACTTTAATCAAAATTTTATGCTGTACGATAATAGTATTAAAAATCAACAAACAAATTTGTTGCAAAATGAGCGTAAGTCAGCAACTTTTCAGATTACAAATTCACTAATACCCAATAACGAAAAATTGATATCCTATTTTGAGGCTCGCGGTATATCAAAACAGATTTTAGTTGATCACACCAGGCAAATTCACTACGAACTTGCAGGGAAAAATTACTTCGGAATCGGAATCGAAAATATATCTGGCGGGTTTGAAATTCGAAACTCATTTATGAAATCGAAGGTTGGGGAAAATAATATTTCAGAAATAATTGGTGAAAAAAATGAGGTGATCGTTTTTGAAGGAATGACCGATATGTTATCCTTTGCACAACTTCTAAAAATTAATAATCAAAAAAATAACAGAACCCTCATCACCCTTAATTCTATCACAAATCTTGACAAATTTTTAAATAAATATTCGGATTACAATGGTAAAATATTTTTATGTCTGGACGGCGATAAGGCCGGAAACGAAGCGACCAGAAAAATTTTAGACTCGTTCACTACCAGTAGTATTAAAGACATTCGCGCCTTGTATAATATTTCAGAAAAGGGGCACAATGACCTGAATGAGTATTTGCAACATAAACTAAAACTTCAAAATAAAAATGGTAATTTAGTAGAAGCAAATACAGTCGAAAATGAAAACTTTAGAATCCAAATCAATGGAAACAGTAGTGGAGAATTTAGCAAAACTCTCGAATCCAAACAAAAAAGAGATATCTCAAGCGGACACAAATTGGGCAGCGAAAATGCTGGAGATAGATTTGCAGAATCAAAGCGGATCAATTTCTCAGATAGAACAGTCGCAAAATCTATTAGAAATGCACAACAAGAAAATGCTTCAAAAAATGAAAGCGGAGAAACTATCCTGGACGGAAAAATAATTTCAACTTCCGCAGAGTTAATAGAATTAAACAGCTTAATAGAAAAATATAAGGGTCAAAAATTGACCAATCGACAAGTCGCAGAAATAGTTTCTGCGGCTTGTTTTGTTTCAGAAACTGGCAAAATATTAATTAGGGAAAATGTTACCATTACCAATGAACTGAAAGATATTTGTAACCAATTTAAAAGCGGTGGAACTGCAAAAGAAGGACGCGGAATTCTTGATGAATATTACACAGATCACAAAATTGTCGATGCAGTTCGTAATTTAATATCCGAACAATTTAAAAATAAGAAGGAAATATCAGTTTTAGAACCAAGTGTTGGAACAGGTAATTTCATCAATGCTGTTGCTGAGTTAGGCATCAAAGCAGATGTAAAAGGATTTGAAATAAATCCAACCACGGCAAAAATAGCGAAGATCTTTTATCCGGAAGCAGAAATCAATCTTCGGTCTTTTGAAACGGAATTTATTGACGAAAAGGGCATCAAGAAAAATACAAAAGATTTTTCTGAAAAATATGATCTGGTAATTGGAAATCCGCCTTATGGTGAGCATAGAGGTTTATACAAAGGTTTAGGTGAAGAAAGAAAAATTTCCAAATACGAGGATTATTTTATAAAGCGTGGTATAGATTCTTTAAAACAGGCTGGAATTTTAGCGATGGTTGTCCCTTCAAGTTGGTTAAACCACCAGAAAAAGTTGAACTATGCTGAATTGTTAAGTGCTTACCGTTTGCCAAATGGTGCTTTTGCGGGAACACAAATCGGCACGGACATTATAATTCTTAAAAAAGATAAAAATTCTATCAATCAAAATATTTCTGATTATTTTGATAGAAATCCACAAAATATCTTAGGAGAAATTAGAGAAAAAACCAATCGCTTTGGACGTTTGGAGTTTTACGTGCATGGCAATTTAGATGAAGCAATCACCTTACTTAATAATCTTCGAAATAAAAAAGAAACGGTAAGAATTGGCAATCTTTTCGAGGATCTGGAAATCAATGACCAGGATTTTGACAAGATCGTTCCGCTAAAGAATATAATTCCTGAAAGTTCACAAAAAGATATTCGTCAGAAATCTAAAATTGAAAATGAAACGCTTAGAAAATCGGTTTTAGAAAATTTAGAGAAAGTCCTATTAATATTAAATACCGTCAAGTTTAAATCTCCTTCAATTCTTGCACAAATTGAAAAATTCGCAAAGTCGAAAGGTCAAATATCTGATAAACAGGAGAACATTTCTAATATACAGTTAAGAGATCTGTTAAAGAAAGCAGATAAAATACTTCAGTCGGGGAACATTAAAAATTTTGAATATGAAATTCAGTCACAGCCAGTAATTAAAAAAGGTATTTTGAAATACCAATTTGCGAAAGAAGATCGTGTTGTCAATGCATCACTGCAGAATAGTTCGGACATTACTGAGGAACAAATAGCAGCATTTAAAGCCACTTCCTATGACGGAACGATTCCTAATCACTCCAGACATTTTGCTTACGCCAACTATCAAAACGGAAAATATGTTCACGATTTTTATTATGCAGAAGGAAATATTTATGAGAAATTAGATCAACTGGAAAAGGATTTTAAAGAAGATTGGGGAATTTTGGGATTGGAAAAGAAATATTATGAAAAGCAGAAGACTCTTTTATTAAATGTACTGCCCAAACTAAAAACATTAGATGAAATTTCTATCAATCCCAACCACGAATTCGTGCATAAATTTAGATTAGGTACTATAGAAAAAGAACAGTATAATTACGAAAAAAGAGGGACCGAAACGGTAATTGTTGAATATAATCTTGCAGAAAAATTCAAAGATTTTGTCAGTAATTTACCGAGCGAGGCTTTTGGAGGTTCATCTTCGTGGGAAGTTCGAAGTTTTGTAGATAACGAAACCGTAACTGGAAGTGACAAAGAAAGAAACGCTCTAATTCGTGAAAGGAGAAAAATGGCAGCAAATGATTTGTTCTCCAAGTTTATCAGAGAGGAATTGTCTGATGATCTAAGAGATCGATTCGTAAAGGAATTTAATCGAAACTATAATCATATTTACGTTCCGGATTATTTAAAATTTCCACTTTTCTCAAAAATCTATCAAAACTTTAAAGGAACAGAACTTCGATTAACAGAAGTTCAGAAGTCTGGCATTGCTCGGCAGACGACAAAAGGAGTAGGGCTTTTGGCGCATGAAGTGGGTTTCGGAAAAACATTATCCGGAATTCTATCCTTACATGAAGCAATGCACAGAGGAAATTCAATAAAACCATTGATCGTAGTTCCTAATGACAGTATTTTGAAACAATGGGTAGAAACAATATTTGAAACCATTCCCAATGCTAGAGTTAATGTTTTAGGTAATCTTGGAAGAGATTATGACCTATCAAAGTTTGATAATAAAAACGGTGAGATCACAATTGTTACTTATGAAGGGTTTAATAATATCGGTTTCTCCAATGAAATTACTGAAGAGTTGTCTTCAAAATTCAATTACATTTCTGCTAATGAACTGAAAAGTATTACCAACACAGAAAGGGATTTACAGATTGAACTCCAGAAAGAAAAAGAAGTTGAAGGCAAAATGAAACGCGGCAAAATTTACGATTGGGAAGATTTTGGTTTTGACCATTTAACGTACGACGAAGTTCACAATGCCAATCATATTGTAGGAAAAGTAAAAATTGAAGACCGTAGGTTTTCATCAGATTTCAGAAATCAAAATCAACAGACTTCTAAATTAGGAATCAATACTTGGATGGCAGCACAATATATTCAGGATAGACAAAACGGTAGAAATGTAACGCTTCTTTCAGCCACACCTTTCACTAACAAACCGTTGGAGTATTATTCCATATTATCATTAATAGCCAACAAAAGATTGGAAGATTCGGGATATTTTAACGTGAATACATTCTTCGAAACTTTTATGGAAGCGGATAATGATATGGAGATTGATGCTAAAGGCGATGTGAAATTCAAACCAAATGTGCGACGATTTAAAAACAATCAGTTATTTCAGCAATTGCTTTCGGAATTCATTGATATAAAAGGAGGGGAGGATAATCTGGAATTAATTCGTCCGACCAAAATTAATAAAGAATATAAAATTGAGCAAAATGACTTAACGAAAGAGCAATATGAATTATTGACTCAAAATTTTAATAACACAGAAAAGGGAGCGATATTAACGCATATTCTCAACGCCAGATTGATCGCATTTTCTCCTTACCTATCAATTTATTATGACGGAGAAGAACCACCTTTGTCTGAATTTATTGAAAACTCTCCGAAATTAAAAGAAACAATGAACCTAATTCGGCAAAATAAAAATGACCTTCCAGATTCTGGACAGATTATTTATTCTGAATTAGCCGTTGCACAATTTCCAAAGTTGAAAGAATATTTAATAAAAGAATTGAATTATAACCCTGACGAAGTAGGAATCATTACAGGAAATACTCCCAAAAAACACCGTGTTGCGATTCAGGATGATTTCAATTCTGGTAAAATAAAAATAGTAATTGGTAGTGAAGCCATTCAGGAAGGGATGAATTTGCAGGAAAACACGACCGATGTGTATTTGTTAACATTGCCCTACAATTTTACTTCTTTGCGCCAAGTTGAAGGGAGAGCATGGCGACAGGGAAACAAAAATGAAAACGTGCGCATCAATTTTATGCTGACCAATGATAGTATTGATGTTTTCATGTTGCAAAAATTGCAGGCTAAACAAGCGAGATATTTGGAAGCAATGAAAAGAGGTGCAGATGTTTTAGACATCTCGGATATAAGCACTCAAGAATTGAAAACTTCCATCATCACCAATCCTGAAACAAGAGCAAAAATTGAAATTGAGTTGCTGAAAAAAAAATTAGAGAGTGAGAAAAATAAATTTCTTGCTGACAGTGCTTTCGTTTTGCGTAAATATGAGGAATATACAAAAGTACAGTCTGAAGTTCATAAAGCGCAAAATGCTTATCAGAGGATTTTAGAATATTCAAAAAATAGCGATGACGTAAATGCAACTTATTGGGAAACACAACTGGTGTCTTACCAAAAAAGTATAAATTTAGCCAACGCAGAAGTTCATAAGACGATTTTAAAATTATCTGAGAAAGGAGTGAATGTAACGGAGATAGAAAAGCAACATAAAGTAACTGCAGAGAATATTTCTACAATTGAGGCGAAATTAGAAGCATTGCCCTTAATAGAAATTGATTTAATTGAAAAATATGAAAAAGAAAAAAAAGTGCGACGGAAACTGAATGAGGATATAGATTATGTGAAAGATAGAAACCTTGAAAATGAAAATTTGTTTAAAATCAAATTTATTGATAATATAATAGGTAACCCTAAACATGAGAAGGTATTAACTGACATAAAATTAGGCATTTCCAATAATGAGAAAAATAGGTTTTTTGTTAGAAGGTAATAGGTTGGTATAATTCATTTTTCCGTTATGATCATATATAATTCACTTTTCCCTATATCCTAACAGTGAAAACAATTCTCCCTTTTTATCAGGAGAGATCGTTATTTTTTTACCAGAATTTAATTCCACAACATTACCCTTTACACTTCTAACTGTTTCTAAATTAATAATAAATGATCGTTGAACTTTTAAAAATTTTGGACGATTTAAAATTGCTTCCATTGATTTTAAAGTCATTTGAGTCATATAAACTTCATCAGAAATCACAACATTTATATAATCACCTTGAGCTTCTACAAACTCAATCTCGTCTTTTAAGATCTTTATCAGTTTTCCATCTGATTTTATAAATAAACGGTCAGAATTAATTTGAGTCTTAGATGAAACTCGTTTTAATTCAATATAATTTTTTGCTTTATTTACTGATTTTAAAAATCTTTCGAAACGAACAGGTTTAACCAAATAATCGGTAACACCATTTTCAAAACCATCAATTGCAAAGTCGCGATGAGCGGTAATAAAAATGATCACTGGAGGATTTGAAAGAGATTCTACTAATTCTATCCCATTAATCTTTGGCATTTGAATATCACTTAAAACAATATCTATTTCGTTATCTTGTATATATAATAGCGCTTCCAGAGAATCACCGAAAGAATTAATAAGTCGCAGAAAAGGAATGTCTCTCACAAAAGTTTCAATAACTTCTCTTGCCAGTGGTTCGTCGTCAATAATAATACAACTTAGCGGCTTCATTGGTTTTCTAGATTTATTTTTAAAATAACTTCAAATTTATAATCATCATTCTTTATTTGCAATTCATATTGACCAGGATACAAAAGTTGAAGACGTTTCCTTATATTTTCTATTCCAATACCGCCTACTTTATCAGTTTTAAGAACTTGCTCAAAATCATTTATTAAGCTAAACTCAAATATACGGTTATGAATATTAATATGCATTTTAAGATACGGTTTATGGTTGCTTTTTAATCCATATTTAAAAGCATTTTCAATAAATATAAATGTCAGTAAGGGAGCAATCTTCAGTGATTTAAAATGAGCTTCACCTTCAATTTCGTACTGAATTTCACTTCCTTTTGGATATCTCATTTTTTCAAGTTCGAAATAGTTTTTTAAAAACGCGAATTCCTTTTCTACTGACACCTTGTCACTGTTACTTTCATACAAGGTATAACTCATTATTTCTGAAAGATTTAGGATTACTTCTGGAAGCATATGATCTTTTTTAAGGGCCAAACTATAAAGATTATTTAAGGTATTAAAAAGAAAATGTGGATTAAGTTGTGACTTTAAAAAGTCTCTCTCAATATTAATATTTTCAATTTCTAATGCTGATTTTTCACTTTGGATCTTTAAATTTTTCCTATAAAGTTTAGATATTTCGTAGAGGATTTTAATAAAGAAAAAGGGAGACAAAAGTGAAATGATGATGATCGTTTGAGATAACATTCTTTTTAGAGAAATAGTCTGAAAAATCGTTTGTGCAGCAGCATTCGAAATTGCCCCTTTCAATTCACCGTTTTGAATTTCAAATCCCAATTGATGATAAAGCAAAGAAAAGGCGTACGTTAGAAGTGTCCACATAAATATACAAAATGGCAGACTAAAAATAAACAAGCCAATGCTTTGCAGCCTTTTACCCGAAATAATTTTCGGTAAAAGGAAGTAGAAGAAAAGATAAAAGACCGACGCATTAACTAACGCCATTCTTAATGTCAAGATAAATGAATTGAAATTCGACAAGTGATAAGCAAGTTTGTAACTCAAAAATAAAAGAATTGAAAAGCTTATCCACATCAAGAAGTGTAGGAAAATTCGATTTTGTTGAGTAAAAAAATGATCAAAATCAAATCTAATAATTTTATTGATGAAGTAACTTGAAGGGATATTTGTATTTTGCATTTAATGAGCATTAATATGAAAAGCAACCTCAAAGATAGTTTTTAAAGTTGCTTTTTAAAAGTGATTCTATAGTATTCTGATAATGGCGTTAAGGATATTAATAACATTATGACCAAGCACGGGATAGATAAGATTTCCCGAAAATTTCCTCAACAGTCCTAAACTTAGAGATGAAATTAAGGTTAGATAAATGATAGTAATAATATCAAATTTGAATTCGTAATCTGCTGTCAACGCCATGCCATGTGCCACACCAAAAAGAATGGTCACAATAATGAAACCCCAGCCAAATTTTATTCCTTTAACATTCCATTTTGGTGGAGAAACCTTGTCTAACATCCAAAGTTGAATTCCTCTGTAAGCAATCTCCTCTGTTAAACCGGGAAGAGTTGCTTGGAATGCAAAGGTTTCGATGTCGAAAAATCCTCCTTTCGGAAAAAGAATTAATTTAAATATAATATCGAAAACCAAGAATCCTAGGAATATTAAAACTCCTAATTTTAGATGTTTCTTATTATTAGTGTTGGTAGTAAAACCGATCTCTTCCCGATCTGTTTTATTGATAGTGAAAATGATAATCAGCGATAACAGAAGACTCAAAAATTTACTGAGCCAGGCGAATTTTAATCCTATAAATTCCAAACTGAAGAAGTGATGACTTAAAAATTGCAAATAACTATCAGCAAGAAAATAGAGAATAAAAAAAAATAAAAATTTTAAATTTCCTTTTTTAGCGTTAATCAAAGCAATAATGACCAAAGGTGTGATCGCTAAGATCCAGATGAGGGGTGTTAATAATGACATATCTTTTAATTTTTATCAAAAATACTCTGTCATCACTTCTTCTAAAAAGTTTACCGACGAAAAGTGGTAAATCACCGACGAAAATATTTTCTTTAAAAATAAATTGGAAAGTCAAAAAATTGGATGTTTTGCCGCTTTGCGATGGTGCGGCTTAATATTCCAAATCTATCTATTATAAACTAAACTTCGGAATATCTAAAATCTTTAAATGAGCGAAAATTCTGCACTATTGCAAAACCGCTGTTATCTGATGTTTTTCACTTTTTTAAGAAATCCAATATCTTTTTATTTAGAATTTTAGGTTGCTCGAAAGGAATATTATGTGTGCTGTTCTCAATTATTTCTAATTTTGCATTATCAATCCTTTCTGCGATTTGCGCAGTGTGTTCTTGTTTTATATCATCTTCGTCACCTGCAACAATTAATACTGGATTTTTAATTTTTCTTAAATCATCAATTGTAATGTTTGGATAGTTGATCATTAAATTTAATCTTCTTTTTTCCCTTTCATCATTGGAATTCTCATAGCCTTGCTTGATTGATTGCAATAGTGCATCTTTCACGCCTTCAGGATTTGTATTTGCGCCAATTGTAACTAATTTATTGACGAGATTAGGATTTTTGGAATTGAATATTAAACCTGTAATTCCACCGTCGCTCCAACCAATAATATTAACTTTTTGTAATTTTAACCTCTTAACAATTTGCTGCAAGTCATCTGACAATTTCTCATAGCCATAATCGTTTTTGGCAAAGTCCAAACTTTTACCTTGTCCTCTAGTATCTATAGCAATAACACGGAATTGTTTAGAAAAAAATGAAATTTGATTATAAAAATCTGATATTAATCCATTGTTTCCTTCTAACAAAATTAATGGTTCACCGCTCCCGTATTCTTCAAAATAAATTTTAGCGTCCTCAAGATCAATGTATTTTCCATTAGGGTTTTTACCATAAATTGTTTTTAAGCCTTCTTCTCTGCCTTTATAAAAACTAATTAGTTCTTTTTCAATATGATTTTCTGTTGGCTCATCATTCATTATTTTATGATCAATATTTGTTTTTCCTTTCTTGTCATAACCGACATTTATATTTGTAAGAAATGTACCTTCACTTTTTTTCCATTGGGATTGGCTCTGAAATCTGAACATCAAATTTTTTGAAAGAGACTTTTTAGCAGAAATTCCAAATACAAAATCGGTGTCTTTTAAAGGGGTGTAATCTACCAATTGTAAAGTTATTGCAATTTCATCTAAGTTATTGAATATCAATTTATATTTTGATAAATCAATGATTTGCCAACCTGTTGATGAAGTTTTAAAAATTATATTCTCATTCAAAATTGATTCATCTGGCAATGAGTTTTTTACGCTATAGATATTTAGTTTTAAAGTTATTTGTTCATACTTCGAACTTGGTATTATGTGGAAACTGAAATAATTTAATTTTGTTTTTTTATAAATTTCAAAAATATTTCCCTGTTCAATGGTTGGTACATTCTTATCAAACATTTTTGAAAAAGTTATAATGGGACGGGATTTCTGACCAATCGTTTTTTCTTTTAATTTTTTTGCCGTTAAAATAACTTCTTTAATATTCTCAGTTTTAAATTTTAGAATAACGTTCGGATTTGCTTTTAACTCTAACAAATTAAAACTTTGCTCCAAATAACCTTCTGCATTAATGATAACATTTTTATTTTGAAATTCATTTGGAATAATTATTTTGTAAAATCCTTTTTCATCTGTAATTGTACCTACATTTGTATCTTTAATTCCAATAGCACAATACGATAAAGTTTTATTTTCCTCGTTTTTTATGACCCCCTGAATAATGGTTTGAGATTTAGCTAAAAAGAAAGATAATAATAAGAAGAAAATAAATTGCATTTTTAGTTTCATAAAAATAGTGGAATTTTGAAAATACTAAATAAAAAAATTAATTGTCTTAAAATTCTGACTAACGTTTTTCTTTCTTTCTTACAATCAGCTAGTTGCGAAACTGACATCTTCATTAGTCAGACCAAATTTAGTGATTTGCTTTTGAATCCTTTTTACTAAACCTAGCTTTCTTTTTTCGTCCAAAAATAAGTAACCTTCATGATTGACGTAGGATTGATTTTTAACGACCATATTCCAAATGATGATTGCTAATTTCCTTGCAGTTGCTGAGATTGCAGACACTCTGCCTTTTCTAAAATTGATTCGCTTGATAAAATCCGATAATGGTGTCGAATCCTTTAAATTACCAATCGCATTTGCTGCATTTCTTAAGGCGATTTTTAAACGGTTACTTCCTTTTGGGATTCTATTGGACAGTATTTTACCTCCGCTTATTTTATTGTTTGGAGTCAATCTTAGCCAACTTGCAAAGTGTTTTGCCGTCGGGAATTTCTTGATGCCTTCCAATCCAACTTCACTCATTATAGAAAGTACGGTTGAATAGGAAACTCCTTCTATTGCCAGTAAATCTACGCCTTCAAAATATTGATAGGCCATTAAATTTAAGTCGATATTCTTAGGAGTATTCTTATTGATTTTTTTGTGCTTTTTAGGTTCTATGTGGTGTTCTTTTTTATTGTTGTCTTGATCAATTGTTGTATTTAATATTTTCTCAATTTCTACATCGCATTGTGCAATTTTACTTTGCAAGACTTCATACATTTCAAGCTCTTGATTCAGGGCAAATAAATAATCTTCTCTTCCATTGGTATGAAGTGCTTTTGCAATTTCTTTTTCGGTTTTTCTACAATTACCGTGTCTTAATTCTGCTAATTTTAAGGCATCTGTTTCTCCGTTGCAAATTGCATGAATAATGAGAAGTCCGGTTAAACCACAAATGTCATTTACCACCACATCCAATCGGAGGTTGAGTAGGCGTAAGTATTTTTGCATTTTTTTAGAAGTGCTGGCTGCAGAATCTAATAAGTTTGCTCGATGACGACAATAGGTACGGAGTTTTTCGGTAGTTTCATCGGGCAGAAAACTACCTGTTAACAATCCAATACTGTGTAGTTTTTGAATCCATTGACAGTCTTGAACGTCTGTTTTTCTGCCTTTTATGTTTTTAGTAAATTTACCATTACATAAAATAACCTGGAATCCATCAGCCAATAAGATAGCATAAAGTGCTTGCCAATAGGTTCCTGTGCTTTCCATTGCAACTGTTTGAATGTTCTTATCTTTCAACCAATTTGACAAATTTTTCAAGTCCTCATTGAAAACACCAAACTCTTTAATATCTTCCTCTTTTTGGCCAACCGCAACCCAGTGTGAGCGACTTCCAATATCAATTCCTGCTGCATTTGAATTGACAATTTCCATTGAAATTTTGTTCTCATTCATATTTTCAAAAATTAATGATTAAAAATACTCTAAGGAGATGTTCTTTAGGCTAAAAAAAATATTCTGAACGGGGTTCTGATCAATCAGACCGCCACTGAAGTCATCACATACATCTCAACCAGGATTGCACCCGTGCTATTACGCAACAGTTTTAAAATCGGCCTTGCAAAGAGCATAATAAAATTAGAAAATATTTCTCATAACTACCAAACGTTAGCTTGAGAAGTCAATTCGGTGGTATAGGGGGGATTGCCGATAACGGTTGGGTATTTCTGCAGGCGGGATAAAAATACGAAAACTTTCTACTTGCTAAAAACTTAATTAATCACTAAAATCTTCGATGATAACTTCATACCCGCTTGAAGAAATACTTTGTGTGTGCCCAGCATGGGCATCTTTCTCTTACGAAAGTAGGAAATTAATCTAGAGGGTGCAAGTCCCTTATGGGCGAGGGTAACGCCTTGAACCATTAGTAAGTCGCAAGGGTGGTAACCGTGAGGTTACATCTGAAGGAAGCGAGACTACAAAACTCGGTACTGACGAACAGGAACCGTATAAGAGGCATTTATGCATGGGTAAGCAAGCACATCATTGTAACGCCCTAAGATTACAAAAGTGCATAAATGTAGATACGGCAGGAATTGAGTGAAAGAAGATGCCATTACCTGGGGAGATCTTCGGAGCCACGAGTTGGTA
>NZ_JAQYUS010000009.1 GCF_030686865.1 Kaistella sp. SH40-3 | reverse complement strand
AACAAAAGGAGGTACTTGGGAACTGCGCTATTATCAGCAGAATGCGATCAATAAAGTTTTGTCTGCTGTCGCAAATGATCAAAAAAGAATTCTTTTAACTCTCGCAACAGGAACAGGAAAAACTGCCATCGCCTTTCAAATTGCGTGGAAACTGTTTCAGGCAAAATGGAATTTACGAAAAGATGGTTTACGTTCTCCTCGCATTCTCTTTTTGGCAGACCGTAATATTTTAGCAGATCAGGCTTTTAATGCCTTTGGTGCTTTTGAAGATGATGCCTTGGTAAGAATTAAACCGTCCGAAATAAATAAAAAAGGGAGCGTTCCCAAAAATGGCAGTATTTTCTTTACTATTTTCCAAACCTTTATGTCTGGCAATAATGAAGAAAAGGAAGATAATTTATCAAAAGTAGCAGAGGACAAAGTGCCTTACGGCAATAATATTACAGCCAACTTCGGACAATATCCAAAAGATTATTTTGACTTTATCATTATCGATGAATGCCATCGTGGTGGTGCTAATGACGAAAGCAACTGGCGGGCAATCTTAGAATATTTCTCACCTGCAACGCAGTTGGGTCTTACCGCAACGCCAAAACGGGATGTGAATGCTGATACCTATAAATATTTTGGCGAGCCTGTTTATATTTATTCTTTAAAAGAAGGTATTAATGATGGCTTCCTTACGCCATTCCGGGTAAAACAGATAGAGACCAATATTTCAGAATACCAGTACACTTCTGACGATAAAGTAATTGAAGGAGAAATCGAGGAAGAGAGAAATTACACTGAAGAAGATTTCAACCGTATTATCAAAATGAAACAGCGGGAGGAATTCAGGGTAAAACAGTTTCTTGCTCAGATTAATCAAAATGAAAAAACTTTGGTGTTTTGTGCAACTCAGGAGCATGCCTTAGCAGTAAGAGATTTAATCAATCAGTTAGCCGTGACCAAAAATCCTAATTACTGTCAGAGGGTAACAGCGAATGATGGTGAAATTGGTGAAAAGCACTTGCGGGACTTTCAAGACAATGAAAAGTCGATTCCTACTATTTTAACCACTTCTCAAAAATTAAGTACAGGAGTAGATGCCCCGGAGATTAGAAACATTGTATTGATGCGACCTATTAACTCGATGATTGAATTTAAACAGATTATCGGTAGAGGAACAAGACTGTATGAAAATAAAGATTATTTCACCGTTTATGATTTTGTAAAGGCCTACAAACATTTCAATGATCCTGAATGGGATGGTGAACCTTTGGAACCTGCAGAACCAAAAGAAAAACCTCCAAAACAGAAGTGCGACACCTGCGGTCAGTTACCCTGCATTTGTGCAAAGGACGATCCAGAACCTTGCGAGATTTGTGGTTATGTTGATTGCCGGTGCGGTAGAAAACAGAAGATGATTGAGGTAGTTTTATCAGATGGCAAAGTGCGTCAGTTGCAAAGTATGGTTACCACTTCTTTCTGGAGTGCTGATGGAAAACCAATTTCTGCCAAACAGTTTCTGCAAAATCTTTATGGTGATATCCCATCATTTTTCACAAGTGAAAATGACCTAAAAGAGCAATGGATCATTCCTTCGACAAGAAAAAAACTACTTGAAAAATTAGCGGAAAAAGGCTTTACAAAAATGCAGTTACAAGAATTCCAGAAAATCCTAAATGCAGAGAACAGCGACATCTATGATGTCCTTTCTTATGTGGCATATAATTCGGAAATATTAGAGAGAACCCAGCGCGCTGAAAAAGCCCGCCTGCAGTTTTTACAAATGGATGATAACTACAAAGACTTTTTAGAATTTGTGCTCAGTCAATACGTTACCAATGGTTTTGAAGAATTAGATGATGAAAAATTGAGTTCCTTCCTTCAATTGAAATACCATAGCATTCAGGACGCAAAAGAGAAACTGGGTGATGTGAAAACAATACGTAACAACTTTATAGCATATCAGAGTTACTTATATAATTAATTTTATAAAATATGATTAAAAACTTTATTTTTTTATTGGTCTTTTTACCACTTATATCGTCTGCACAAAATATTGATTTAGATTCATTGGTGCGGAAAAAAATGATTATTGGTTTCACAACGCCTGCTGCTAAAGTGGGTCAGGCAATTTCTCCTAAATGTGAATTAACCAACACAACTTACTATAAACCAATTCATTCAGCATATGATAAAACCACCATTGTAACAGATTATATCCTTTGCAATAACGGTTCACCTGTTCAGTATTTTGAAATATATGATGGTGAAAATTTTAAAATTATTAGTAATGACGATCTGTCATTTAGTGATGAAGTGGATAAGGAAAATTTGAAAGTAGATTTCGCAACCATGTCCGCAGTAGATAAAACTTTCCTCAAAGAGAATGCGGGAAAAATGGCTACTTTTATTATTGATGCTGTCGAAGAGTCAATAAATGATAAAAGAATCGAAGTCCTTAGCGACGCATTAGCACCGTTTGATCGTGTTAAAAAATATGGAATTGGTTTAGTGACTTTTCATCCTACCGAGGGATACAGTTCAACTGGTGCAACTTTTAAAATCTTTAATGCCTCGTCAAAAACAATCAAATATATTTGGTTCACAGTGGCAGGAGAGAATGCTGTTGAAGATTTAGTGCGATTATCAAACGGAAATTATTACACAACTCTGAAAGGTATTGGTCCCATAGAACCGAGTGGCATTTCTTCTTGGGAATTTGACTATGTCTGGTTTACAGATATTATTGAGTATTTACGATTGTCAACAATTAAAATCCAGTATATGGATGGTAGTATTAAAACAATGAAATATAATGAAGGAATGTATTTAGGTCAGGATGCACTTGATAAGTTGAATAATATCAATGACTAAAAATTTTGAAGTAATATTAAATTGATATCTAAAACCTAAAATAAAGGATTATGGTCAGAACCTCTGAAGAAATTATTAGAGAATATATTGAAAAGAAAAAGAAAATAAACTACAGGGGGTATTTCGGTTTTTTTCCAGGACTAATTGGAATGGTAGCGCTTTATGTTTATACTAATCAGCCCGCTTATCAAGAATTACAATTTGCTAAGATTATCTCGGACAGTGTTAATTTACGAACTGCTCCTTCAGTCATCAATTCATCAATTATTCAAAAGGTTTCAAAAGATGCGAAATTACAAATTATAAGTGACGCTGGTACTGATTGGAAGATGGTCCTAACTCCATCGCTTGACACTGCTTATGTGAAAAATGAATTTGTTACTGTGAACACCGAACGTAAAGATACAGGAGTAACGAAATTCAACGATCGCCCACTTTTAAAATTTGGAATAATCGCAGGTGCATTTTTAGTATTTTTACTTTGGTACTTACTGTTAAATTATTTCGATAAAAAAAGAAAAACTGTAAATGCTGATTTTACTGTTAAAGATGAAGATAAACCTATTTATAACGATATGCTTGATAGTTTCTCGTCTTTTTTAAAATCTGAAAAAAAGTGGGTCGTTAAAGATAGTGCTTCTACCAGTGATGCAAGTTATTCTTTGTCACCTGTTACTTCAATTGATTTATTCGAAATATTAGAAGTTTCTGCACACAGGCTTCCTTATTCGTTATTTAAAACTAATGTAAAAATTCCATATATTAAATTGGAACATAATGAATTGTTTTTTCTTCCAGATAGTATTCTTATTCAAAATCTGCAATCGGATTCTTACAATTTAGTGAAATTTTCTACATTATCTTCAGATTCCTTTTATGTTAGATTTAGAGAATATAATCAGGTTCCGAAAGATGCGAAAGTTATAGATTACACATATAAACATCTTAATAAAAATGGTAGTCCAGATTTGCGATTTTCTGATAATTCCAAAATTCCAATATGTTCTTATAGGAGAAATACATTAAAATCTACCGAAGGCTTTTCTTTTGAATTTATGACATCTCTACCTTATGCACTAGATAATTTTTTTTTAAACATTGAAACTTTAGGTGCTTTTGAAAATGATAGGAAAGTTTCTGATCACATTTCGTTACAACCAAATTTAAAGGAAATAATTGTTGAAAAAGAGGTGCCGATACCACTCGGCAGTATGGCCACAAATAATTTAGATGAATATATTATACGAGCGGCAGAAATTATGATTGCTAATAATAGTGCATCGCCCTCTGCAGTACAACGTCATCTGAAAATTGGTTATAATAGAGTTGGGAGAATTATGGATCAGTTAGAAATGCTCGGCGTTGTTGGTCCTTTTGAAATGCCTCATAGAAAATTACTAATTACCGACATACCTCGGTTGAAAGAAGTTTTAAATAATTATAATACACAACCAAGATTGTTGGAGCCTTCGTTCACTGATGATTACTATATCCTTTTACAAGAAGTTGCTAAGCAGTTTTCAACAGTAATTTCTAAAATTATTTCTGATAGAGATTTCTTAAATAAAATCGGAATTGCTGAAAATTCTGATGGATATGATGCAATATCATACTGCTCACTTTTTGATCTATTTAAAATATTAAAGATTATAATTCCAACAGATTTAAATATTAAATCCCCTGAAACGATCTGTTATGTTTTGCTTGTTACAAAATTGTTAAAAATTGATGTGGATTATTTAGCTTTAACTTATGAAGAGATTAACCTTAGGTTGTCTAGGGAAAAATACGAACTTCTTGCCAAAGGATTATTAAAAATGGGAGAAAATGATAATCCACTTAAACTATCTGTTAGAAAGAATACTAGTTTAGACCAAGAGTTTAGTACTGAATTAGCTTTACCACCAGCGTTATTAGCTTTTGACGCTAAATATTTTAATGAGTATGCAACGGTATTATATCGTTTTGCAACTATACTTGTAAAAGCAGATAATAAGATTACTGATGATGAAGAAAAAATTCTTAAACAAATTCACACTCTAATTCATAAATCGGTAATGGATAATGACATTAACTTAAATATTAATGAAAACTCTTCTGGTACTTTGGAAGAAGCATTAGCAGAATTAGACTCTTTAATTGGTTTAGATGAAGTTAAATCTGAAATTCAATCGCTTGTAAATTTTATTACGATTCAAAAAGAAAGAGAAAAAATGGGATTGAAAACTGGTAATATTTCTTATCATTGCGTCTTTACAGGTTCACCAGGTACCGGCAAAACAACAGTAGCGAGAATTGTAGCGAAAATATACCATCATTTAGGAGTAGTTCAAAAGGGTCAATTAGTTGAAACTGATAGGGCCGGTCTTGTAGCCGAATTTACTGGCCAGACAGCTCCCAAAGTTGACAAAGTTGTAAAGTCAGCATTAGACGGTATATTATTTATTGATGAAGCATATTCTTTAATTGGTGAAGGTACGGATGACTTTGGTCGGGAGGCCGTAGCTTCTCTATTGAAAAGAATGGAAGACAATCGCGATCGTATGGCTGTAATTGTCGCAGGTTACTCAGATGAAATGAAGAGGTTCTTAGAAACAAATTCGGGATTGAAGTCGAGATTTAATCGTCATATTTTTTTTCCGGACTATAAGCCAGAAAATATGCTCGCTATTTTTAAATCAATGGCTGCCAATAGCGAATATGTAATTTCTGATGCCGCTTCTTTTAAATTAAATTTACTTTTTGAGAGTTTATACTCTTCACGAACTAAAGATTTTGGCAATGGCAGAACTGTTCGAAATGTTTTTGAAAAAGCAATTGAAAATCAATCCAATAGAATTGCAAAAGAAAAAGTGCTATCGAAGGAACTACTAACTACAATTTTAGAAGAAGATATTGTACCGGAATAAAGTAAAAGTAATTTTTGAAATAGGTCGTTCCCCGGCTGCCGCACGAATCCTTTCCCCCGGCTGCCGCACGAATCACCGATATTGTTGAGTATTTACGCTTATCAACAATAAAAATACAGTATATAGATGGATCTTTTAAAACTTTGAAATATAATGAAAGGATGTATTTAGGTCAGGATGCACTTGATAGATTAGGTACAGATTAAGAGTGATATAATTCTAATAAAATTACACACACAATTTAAGAGTTCAGCTTTAAATTAGTATCCCAATAAGGAAGCTATATTACATGAAATTTAACACCTTACATTTCTTCAAATCTACAGTTCTTTCCTAAAAAATTATTTTTCCTATGATGCATCTTGCAGAAATGAACGTTTAAGGTATCGTAAATTTTTTGTTTTTAATTGTTTACGTTGTCACACAAAAATACTTTTGATAGAAGATAGTATATGCAATGAAATTTTATTTCCTACTTCCACATTCCCAACTTGTTTTGCCTAGCCTTTTGCTGTAACATATAAAATTCATTTTCAAATTTTATATTAGGAGGTACGGTCATTAAAACTGCATACCCATTGGCAATTAAATCAGCATTAATAAAAAGATTGTTTTCTGTGTACACGTATGCCAATAATCTTCCATATTGATCACGAGATTGTACATCTTGTTCTATATAAACATATTGATCAAGTATTAAGCTTTTCAAATAAGCTTTAGCTTCTTCTCCGAAATAGCCTTTTTTCTTTTTTTTTGTATTTCGTGTTTCTGGCGTATCAATTCCAATCAGTCTGACTTTAGTTTCCATCTGATTTTGATCTTTCATCCAAAATGTATCACCATCTATAACTTTATATACCAAGTAAGGTATTTTTCTAGTGCTTGGGGAACGCACTGAACGTTCACCTACATTCTCTTCTTCTTGCTTACTGTCAGATGTAGCAGTTCGAATAGGTTGTTGTTCAAGTGTAATACCTTTGTTATTTTGACGAAGTATCTCTGTTTCACTTTTAGATTGACAAAAAGTGAAAATTATAAAGATTAGGAGATAGAAAAACTGGAAATTAGTTTTTTTAATATGCATTTACTTTCAATTAAATTTAATCAATGTTTTTTGTTTTAGGAATAATCTGAATAATGAATCTTTGATTATTAATTTCAATTTTCTCCCTTCCAATGCCGCCCCATCCGTTTCCTGCAATTTGTAAATCTATAAAATCTTTATACTTTTCATTTTCAAAATCAATTCCATTTGCCTTCCAAAACTTCCATAAATTTATTGCTCGATGATAACTTAAATCATAATCTGAGTTTAAATCCGGATTAGGACCTAATTTAGAAGCATACCCAGAAATAACCACTATGTAAGAGATATCTTTCAGTGCATCATTCGTTTTTCTTTCATTTTCCAGTTTGTCAATAGTGGCTAATAATTCCTTTCCAGCTGTAATTAAATAAGGTGCCTGCACATCATAACTTACTACGTCTGAAGGTGTAATTTCCGTTTTTGAAATCTGAAACTTTACAGGTTTAGTTAATGTAAAGCGCTTATACTGCTCATCATATAGAAACACATTTTCTTTTGCCTTTAAGGGAGCTAAACTATTTTCAACCAATTGAAAGACTTCCAGTTTTTTCTTTAAATCTTCAACTTTATTTTGGTATTTAAAAAAGGTAATTGCAAAAAGAACAAGAACTATGAAAAATAAACTAGTAAGTAGATCCGCATAACTGATCCAAAAAATATCATGCTTTTTGCTAGCCATTACTTCTTCTTTTTACCATTATAAGGAAATAGTCTAGTTATCGCATTACTCTGTAAGTAATCCATCTGCGCCTCCACTAAACTAATCATTTTAGTTCTATCATCTTCTGGTAATAAGTTTGTGTCTTTTCCTAAACTTATTTTTATATTCCGAACAGAGCTTTCAACCTCTCCAAGGGCTTTTATTAACCTATTATGTTGTTCTACCAATTTTTGATCTCCTAATTCAATAATATTAATATTGTTATCAAGTATCGCTTTTTCAATACTTTCAAGACGATCTAAGTGATTTAATTTTTCAAACTGATCAGGTCTAGATTGGATACTATTTTTAAGAATTTCGGACTCGTCTTCTGCGAATTTTCTGAAATTGGTCAAAACATCACTACTAACATTTTCTAATGTCTTCATAGATTTTTCAGTAAAATCAGTAAAATCATTACTTAAACTCTTGACCTGCGAAGAATTATCTTTTAAAAATGCAATATGCTCCGTTGCAAATTGTAACAGCTGACCGGATTCGTCAACTCTTTGCTCAAGTTTAACAGCCAAATCACTAAAGTTATTGACACCACTTAATAGTTCACGGATAGATATCGTCGCCTTATTAGTTTCAGACATCATCGTATTTAACGAATCTACATATAATTGAAAAGAGTGAATTTTTTCAGTTGCATTGGATAACTCTTTCAATATTTTGACATTAGCGGCAGCGAATTGCTTGATATCCATTTCTTCCATTTTGTCTAAAATAGAAGCTTGTCCTTCCAACGATTTATAACTTTTATCAAACAGTTTTCTCAGCACAGATAGATTAACAGAAAAATCCTTATTGAACCCTACAACAACATCTTTCAGCGTATAAACAGCATTTGATACACTAGCATTAACAACAGGCATTAATTCGGTTTGCAAAAAGGTATAGAAATCATTTTTATTAAGTTCCATATTTTTTTTAGAATCCTTAAAAGCATTATTATTAAGAACTGTAAATAATAATCCTAAAAAACTTGCGCTCATAGCAATTGCAACACCAATCAAGAATGCAGAGGGATCGAATGAGTCTCCTTTAGAATTATCTGATAATGTCAAATTGATTAATCCTACAATGATACCAAGCATAGTTCCCATTAAACCCAAATACAACGGGATGTTAATGCCATGAGAGATTTCATCTTCTTCTGTTTCAACATTTCGGTTAACCACGTCCTGCATCAAGTTAAAGTCAGCAACAGAACCTTTGTTTTTAATCAAGTACGTATTTAATGCTTTTTTTATTCTATTGAAAATAGCACTTCCTCCAACTTTTATAACGATTAAATTTACGGGAACCAAATCTTCAGTATTAGTTGCTACTGAAAAATCCTGATATAAATTTTCGTCATCATTTTTGGCAGGTGTTTGATCATAATATTTTGGATCTTTAATTATTGCTTCAGCATTTGTATTAATTAAATAGTTTTCAAAATTATATTTTTCTAGGTGATAATTTTTTAACTGAGGTAAAATAATGCCCAATCCTTTAATTTTCATTTTAGTTGAGAAAAAAGATTTGAACTGAAAGGCTATTATAATAATTAACAATATAATTTCAATGATAACTAAAGGTGAGAAGTGCTCCATACTTATATTAATTCAATTTTACATTTTTTTTCTACAATCCATCCTGTATCTGCATATTTTAACCATCCCTTTTCAATGACTTTTATACCGCTCCAGGTTTCAAAATAATTATTAAGATCGCAATATGGCAGTAATAGCATGTTCTTGTTGTTTTTAAAACTTGAAAGGCTTATTCCTGCAGTTATAGGTTCAAACTTTGCGGTGTTATTGATCTCATCGATTTCTAATTTATAATAACATGAACCGTCATCAGAATTTAATAAGTGTGTATGAGGAAACATCGCATTTTCGTCAGCAAACTTAGAATATCTCATCTTTACTTCTGGTCCAGTGTTAAGAGGCTCTACGGAAAGAGTCAAAACTGGCGCAAGTTGCTCCTCTACTAGCAAATCTTGCACTGTCATTTCTGAAAAATCTTTAGCTGGATCCTCTTTCTTACTTTCTATGTTTCTATTATTTTGTTCGCATGCTTGAAGTTTTTTATTCAACTCTTCCACTTTGTTTTGTAATTGTAAAACTTTAGCATTTTCCTCTGCATTTAAAGCAAAGCCGTTGTCTGCAATATCTGCTTCACGTCTTTTTATGCCTCGTTGACGTCTCCCTTTCATCGCATTTACGATAATTTTGGTACTCAAATAAAACAGAATCATTCCTGCTAAAAACAACATTCCCGCTATAATCATATCATCTACCTTGTCATTTTTAGCCACCACATTGTGTTCTGCTTTTTCACCACAGCTTATTAATAAAACACATAAGCTTACAATGATACTATTTTTTTTATTTATTAACATACCTAACAAATTGATAAAGTGAATTTTCTAATGGATAGAAAAACAAACTGTCCGTAACTTTTAAGTCACTTCCTTTATTTTCGTCTATTCCTTTCATGATATAATTTAGCGTATTTGCAGAAAGGATTTCCTTGAAACCATTGATTAAACTTGCATCAATATCAAAATATTCTTTGTTTAAACTTCTATACATTTCGACAAATAAATCAATGAAATTATTAACCTCAGCATTCACTGATTTAGCATCCTCTTCAGAAAGTTCCTCATATGTTATTGCCGAATTATGTTTAAGGAGTGTTTTATCTAATTTACCTAGTAAAGTGGCCTTCATTTCATTAATGTCCTGTCCAAAGTTTTTAGCATAGGTTAAGCCTTTTGCAGTCATTTCTTTAGGATTATCTCTTTTTTCAACAGAGAAAGTATTTGGAGCATCAGACTCGTATATTTTTTCGAAAATAAATACTGATACTTTGTTTAGAATTAGTGCTTTTTCACTTTTGTCTATGATATTAAGAATCTTTGAGCCATTTCCAGAGAAAATAAGTTTTTCAGGAATATCATAATCATTGGCTTTCATGAATGTCGCTAAATGGTATACTATAGCCGAATAATAAAATACATAGACAGCCTTTATATTCTCATTGGAAAACAGTTGATCACTGAATTTATTCGAAACACTATCTTTATATCTGATATTCGTATCAGCAGAAAATGCTAACCACATCGCTTCCGTTAATTGATTGGATTCCAAAAATTTACTTTGTCTATTGGAAAAGATTTGACTAAGTTCATTGCTTTCGCTAAATTGCTCAATTTCTTTTACAAAACCGTTTGAATTAATTCCTGAATTTGAGTTAGAGTAAATTTTATTGGCTCCGAATCTAAATGAGGTAAGTTTTTCAGCCTTGTTATTTTTATAAATGGCAATATCCGTTGTACCACCACCGATGTCGATTAAAGCAACAGGTCTTTGAAAAGAAACTAAACCACCTTCATTTTTTAGATATTCAAACGGCGATATCGATTCATTATATTTTTTCACATTGATCGAAGCATCGCTTTTGGAAAAATATTTCTGATATAGATTAATATAAAAATTTTCTAAATCACTAATTTGCTTTATAGACATACTCAAAGGATAGGACCAATGAATTTTTGTTAATGACAAATTACCATTGCTACTCAAAACCTTATTACGCATCAGGAAGAAAAGCTCATCTATAAATAATCTTATTTTATCTACATGCAAAGCATCTATGTCCTGATTACCCCATTTTAAATCTGGAGTATATACATTAGACTCTAAGGAATCTTCTAAAATATAGTTAAACGGTATGTTCATTTGTGACATAGAATGTTTAACCTCTGCAACCTTTAATTTCGAAGAATTAGAGATCACTGTTCTGATAGGAAATGTGTTAAGATCAGTTTTTAAAAGTTCTGGGATATATTCATATTCGCTCAGTTTTTTTAATTCTTTCAAACGTGTGATTTCAATATTGGAGTCAGGCACATCAGAAATCGTATAAACCGTCTGTAAATCTTGTAAATCAATGGAAAATGGCGTGGGTCGGCCGTTATCATTCTTATATTCAATATGCGTATTAGTTGTCCCAAAATCAACTCCGAACGTGAAATTTTTAGGTCCTTCTGTCTTTTTTACCAGTTTAGGTATCAATAATCCTACAGACCCATCGTATTCAACTCTTAGAGTATCAAATTTCTTATTTAATACGAAATATTTACTACTGTAAAACACTTCAGAAGTTCTTGCATAAGAATCTTCTGACGAGGAAATTTTTCCTTGGAAAGTGAAACTTAGATCAATACCCTGATTAATTACACTGAATAGTCCTACGCGGTAGTGATCAGAAGCATCAGAATTTTCCATTTGGACGAAAGGACTGATTCCAATATTCACGAACATATTCTTAACAATTCCAACGTTTCTTGAAAGATCAATTTCACCATCGACTTTGTATTTACGAGATAATGTGATATAGTGTCCATCTTTTTTAATGGGAATTCTTAGTTGTACGGTTACAGAATTTGCTAAAATCTCCGCGGTAAGCATCGGTTTACCACCAACCTGTTTATTAATTAAATCATCTGTAGTAAAATATTTGAAAAATGCGCTTTTCAGAGGAAGTAAAAAAGTTTGATTTTCACCGTCTGAAAGGGCAAGGAATTTTGAAGAATCAAGTTTATAAGGTAATCTGAAGATAACGGACTCTAAAAAATCGTCAACAGTCTTGTAAGGATACTTCTTTATTAAACCAGGCAGAGTCCTTTCATGTAATGCTCGTCCATCGGAATATGGGATAGTTATTTTATTTTCTGTCCAACGAGTTCCGCCGAAATAATTTATCGGTAAAGTGTATTCATTTTGTAATACTAAAGGTATCTTATCTTTTTGTGGTAAATCTGTTTTAATAAAAAAGTCACTTTCTACTTCGATGCCTTTAGATTTTCTTAGGGGTATATTGAAGAGCGTAACTATATCTCCATCAATACTACCATTAAGTTCGGCATAATTATTTGCGTAATAATTATCGTCTAGTTTGATGTCCTGTAAATCAGTATATAATTTAGGTTTCTCATTTTCTAATGTCCTAAGGGAATGATCAAGATATTCTTTCAATTCCGAAAACTTGTCTCCAAATCCAGAATTATTATAGATTAAACTATATACGTATTTCTGGAAATCAACGTCTCTTTTGTATAATGGCTGATATGGTGCGGTAAACAAAGCCCTGTTTGATAGCCTAATATTAGTATCTTTTAAAGAATTTCCAGTAGTAAAGACAACTGAAAGAGGCGATGTTCCACCTAATATTTTATGTTTTCTACTGAAAATGAAAATCTTTGAATTACCTTCAAAAATTTTGTCTTGCTGGATAAATAATTTCAGCGTTTTGCCAAGTAATCTATGTTTTTTGTTAATGCTTTCAACTAATAAATCAACACTTTGTTTCGCATCCCAAGAACTAATATTAATTCCTTCAATTTCGTTGCTGTGAAAAAGCAATTCCATCAAATCAAAATTATCAGACACGATTTTATTAAAGACTGTTTGCCCGTCTAAGGTTTTCAAATCAACGACATTTTTAAATGCTGATTTGGCCAAATCCATCCTTGCAAACGGCGAGGGTATTGAGGTCGGATCTTTGCTCATAATCCCTCCGGAAACATCTCCAATCGTTTTAATTTGAGCAGGTCCTATACTATTTGTATTTTCCCAATGCTGCACATCTATATCGTCAAATAATCTAAATACTTTTGCCATGTTTTAATCTTTAAAAATTGATGAGATTTTTCTCTTTTAACAGTTCTTGTGTTGCCAGGGAAAATACTTTAAGAAAACGGTCTTCAGCACCAATGAAACTCTTTATTTCTCTATCTGCAACCAAATTTAATTTAGCTCTGTACAATTCATAATTTTTCTTACCTATTCCAAATAATCCATCTTTTTTTGGTGTTGAACCGTCAATATAGGTGAAGATTTCATTATTTGCAGAATAGGAGAAATCATTAATGTTTCCCTTCGAATCTTTTTGAACATTAATATTAAAGGGTGCAAACGAAACAGTATTATCTTTCATTTCGCCGAGCCATACTCTAAATGCAAGGTTGAACGATTTTACAGTAGAAAAGAAGGATGAAGATATAAAACTACTGTCAAAAGAAGCTCCATTCTTAGTTTGTGCATATGGATCGTTGATGGTATCGGCCAACATTTTATTTATAAAGAGGTCAAAATAAAAATATTGCGCCAGAGGCTTTCTAATAATACTAGCCGTAGCATCCGATACAGTACTGAAATTTAAAAATCCATTACTGGTTTTTACCCCAAACTCTCTGTACACAGGGTTAATAGCCTTTGCATTACCAGTCTCTAGGCTTTGATCTTTTGCAAAATCTACGATGGCTAATGCAGATGCTAATTCCACAAAATGCGCATTATTTTTCTGAACGGTTCCTCCTACATGATGCTCATATACTCCATTATTATCATCACCTATATAATACGTCGCATTAAGTGAATTATTTCTCGACAGAAAATGATCGTAATAGTACAAAGCAGATTTAGTTTTAGAAATAAAAGTGTGTGAATCAATCTCTGCGCCTTCACTTTTTTCCACTTTAAAATAAGGTTGTACTGAAATAGCTCCAACGATTGCGTCTTTCAAAAATTCAAAATTGTTTCCGCCAACGTTACCTTCTCTAATATTTTTGAGAAGCAGAGGAAAGCCAGCAGAACCCGTACCACCAAAAATAGAACTAACAATAAAAATACGGTCATCTTTATCAAAAATATTAGCAAAAGCCTCAAAGGTACGGGAGTTTACAAAAGAGTTTAACACCACACTTCCAATATTGGGATTCCCTTTAAAGCCTACATCTAATGAAAGATCCAAATTGTCTTCTGAAAAGAGGAGGTCAATCATTTTCTTATTATCTATATCTAAACTTTGGTGATCAATAAAACTTTTAAATTTTTCACCATTATCCAAACCATCAATATTGACCACGAAATTAGATCCAATAGTCGCTTTATCTTCACTCTTTACAATCTCACCTAATGGGTAAATTTTATTTTTAAAAAATGAAGAATCTCCATTTTCATTACCTTTATTTCTAATCTTCACATAATCATCCAAAATCGCTTTTGTACGGTTAACATCAGAATTTGCTGCATCTGGATCCAGGATGATAGGTACAATTTCGTATCCTGTATCTATTCCTGAAGCCATTAACATGGCTAATGATTTAATTACTCGTGCGCCTGTACCGCCGATACCAAAAACAAAAAGTTTAGCCATTAGAAAGGAATATTTTTAGTGTTAATACTAATTCTTTTAAATACAAATGAATAAAATAAATGCAAGACAAAACTAAAGGTTGCACTAATACCACTCAATGTCGAATATTGTGAAGTGTTGAATTGGTATAGTTCTGCTAATGAAGTATATACTAAACTGTAACTTACTAAAAAACTTAAAAAAGCAGAGAGTAAACCAGCGAGAATCCAAACTGTAATTGATGCCAAAGCGGGTCTGTCGATCACCTTATAATAAATAAATGCAATGATGAAAGGAATTATGATTGTTGCGAGACCTATAGCCGAATAAGCACCATTACTGAAAACTGCTGTAGAGAAATTTGGATCATAGTACAGCAATTCATACAAATTTGCAAAGAATGAATTCATGATTAATTAATTTTATATTTTAAGGTGAAAAAAGAATTATCTCCATCATTAATTTGTTCAAAAGCATCACGGATACCATTGACTAAATAATTGATACCGAATGTTTTATCTAAATTTTGGTTGATGTTAGTGTCATTGTCAATAGAACTTCTATTAATCCAGTCGGGCTCTTTATTTTCTAAGCTAAGAATCAAGTCATTTTTCAAAGGAAAGCCGACATTTTTAATAACAATATAATGAGTTGCAGGAGAGGCTTTTAGCGTAACCCAATCCGCTGCATTTATTTTGGAGGGGTTATTCGCTGGATTAATTTTTTCAATTTTATCAATTTTATAACCTTGGCTAATTTTATAATTTGAAATATCAAGCAACTTTGACTGATCTGGATATTTAGATAAATCAACCGCTATTGAAAACTGGGTTTCATTATTCACCAGTTTTGTAATTTCCATTTTGTTAGGGTCTGTTTTATCAACTTTTATTCTTCCTACGGCTTCCGTTCCTAATAGAATTTTTTGAAAAGGTTCTACTTTTTTTGACGTGAGATAATAGGAATTTAAAAATCCACTCAGATTGTTAACTTTTATAATTTTCGAAAATTTCTCAATGTTCTCAGCCTTTCCAAGAACCATAAAATAGTACGGTCTTCTAACGTTATTTAATTGCGCAGGCTTATCATTCATATCATAATAAACACCATTAAATTGTGAGTCTAACTGTATAAATAAAACCGATAAGTCACTGATCTTTTTTGAATTTTTTAAAAAAACATCTTTTGTTTTACCACCAACAACGACCAGATTTTGACTGCCTAGTGAATAGATAAAATCTGAGGCGATAATCGAAATACTACTGTTTTTAGTGTTTTGAAGGACATTCTCTAGCACTTTATTAAGATCTGATACATTAGAGCCTGGAGTAAGGAACTTATTGCGCATAGTAATAATATCAGCTAAACCTGAAATGGTTAAATTTCCTTTAGATTCTAATTTTTGATTAACAAGATAAGTGCTTACTTTGTTGTTATGTCCTAATGCACTATAAATATCCAGTGTGTTTTTTTGAAAATCACTCGCATTGGAAATATACCCAAGCATACTTACAGAATTTTCTAAATAAAGTCCCACATCAGTAATTTCTTCAATACAGTCGTCAAATTTAAGCGGACCAGAACGAACATTGGAGTTGTTATTAATAAAGTCTTTTAGTTTTGCATCGTCAATTTTTCCGGTAGAATCAAAAAGGTTTGCAAATTCTCTTTTATTAGAGGGCACGGAGCTCCTAATTTCTTCGAACTCCTTGCAATTTATTATACCGTCAGAACTTGACTTGGCAACTAACTTACCTGTTTTATTTTGACAGGATGAGAGAATAAGTGTAAATAAACAACTTAGGTATAGTATATATTTTTTTTTCATATTCTAAATGATAATAAATAAACAGTCTTGCTTATCTTAAAAAGTCTTTAATTTTTTCTGGTTGTATTCCATAATTGAAACCTTGGGTGCCCATCATACCAGCAAAATTTATTAAAATTACCCTGCCATATTCATCAAATACGGGACTGCCACTTGACCCCGGAAGCACGGGTATTGTATACATTACTTTATTTCTATCCGTTATTTGACTCACTGCACCTTCTGTAAGCTGAGGCCTAATTCCATTTTCAGTTACGCCCATATTAGCTCCATTATTATATCCTATTAATGTTAATTTCTGAGTTATTTTTAAAGGTCTAATTGATACTGAATCTATCTTAGTCATATCTGCTGGAGTTATTTTTTTTCCATTAAAATCGTCTAGATTATTAGGCTCTATTAGTGCTAAATCCACATTTGGATCTTCAGAAATTTTTACTGACTTATATTTAATATAATCCTGTAAATTATTTTGTGATTTTTGATTATTGAGAAAAATGCCGAATTGCAATGAAGTTTTAGTTACAAAGTTTCCTTGTTTATCAAAATTGGTGACAAAATTAGTAAGGTTGTTTATTTCCTTTTCCTCTTCCTGATAATCTTGATATGATCTGTTGAAATCACTTGTTAAAGCAGTATATTCATATTCTTTATACAATTCATTATTAAGGATATATTGTAATTCTTTTAAACGGTCTACTCTAGTATCATGTGCTGCTTGAAGATTTTGTAAAAACGTTATCAATTTGCCTTTGAATGCCTGTAATATGATAACTTCTTGCTCTTTTGAGGGGCGGACATCTAAAACATGTCTATTTGTTAAAACTTTTCCTTTTGAATCAATGAAAAAACCTGTTCCCCAACTAATATTAGGTTGCGCTTCAGCTTCTTCCTTACTTATGAAATCAGATATTTCACCAGTAGTGTCATCAAAAGTTCTAAAGAAAAAATCTGTTCCACTGATGTTAGCCTTATAAACAAAAGAGTGTTTAATAAGTACAACAGCATCTTGATATTTATTGAAAATTTCCTCGCTAGAAATCTTTTTCAGTTCATTCTTTACTTCTTCACCTCCCTTTCTTCTTTCACAACTTAGAAAGCAAGTACTTAAAAATAAAACCATAAAAAACCGAAGTAAATTTATACTCATAAATTATCTTTTTTAATTATTAAATTAAGTTTCACCAAATAATTAAATTACGAAAACTCACGTTACTCGTGCTCATTTTTCTGTAATAATATTGTTTTTAAGAAACTATAATTTCTGATAGTCGATCAAATAACCCTATTTATAAGTACTAATTAATTTTTATTAATTGAAAACTCTCAAATATACAAAGTACAATTGAAAGTAAAAAGCAGAAAACTGAAGTAATGTAGAAAAAGAATTCTTTTTTCTTAAAATATAATATTTTTAAAGAAAATGATGAACGAAAAGTGAAACAAAGAATTAATACTTTATATATATATAATGACGAAAATAGAACAAATTTTAAATGAAATAAAATATTTTAGACTATTTAAAAAATCATTGCCATTACAAAGGCGGCTTTCATAAAAAATAAATAGTATTTCATATCGCGGATTTAACGTTGCCAGATGATATGTTAGAGGTGTATAAGTGCGTGCATTTAATGGAATTTATAGGTGCCATACTTTACAAAAAGAAATCTTCATGGAACTTTCGAAATTGATATTTTCGCGATTTTAAATAACACTCGCTTCTGGCTGCCACACTAATCCTTTCGTGCTGTAGCAATGATTTCGATTTCAAAATGTATCCGTATGACTATTGAAAATAATAATATTGCACGACAAAAAATAATTTCACATAAAATATCTTTTGCTGAAAAATTTCTGAATAGCAGTTGTAAACCATAATATCATTAATAAGTGAGCCAATTAAAAACTATAATCGGCTCATTATTTTGGTATATTTGAGCCGAATAAAACAACTAATCGGCTCATGAACTATATTTGGCAATCAGAACTCTTCCCGAAATTCTTATTTAAGAAACAGGAAATCCTTCCTATGATTCAACAGTTCGCACATGACATGGGCGAAGTGAACGGAATGTTAGTAGCATTTTCTCACGAGAATAAACAAGACTTATTTGCTGAAGTAATGCTTTTAGAAGCCTTGAAAACCTCCGAAATTGAAGGCGAATATTTCAGTCGGGAGGAGGTGATGTCATCTTTAAAAGCCAACTTGGGAATTAAAAACTATCATGAAAGCAGCCGTAACAAAAAAGCCAATGCGATTGCACATTTAATGATAGAAGTCCAAAACAGTTATCAAAAACCAATGACAGAGAAGATGCTTTTAGATTGGCATCAAATCTTAATGGAAAATGAAAAAGGGATTACCGCAGGACAATTTCGAACAGGCACCGAGCCAATGCAAGTGATATCGGGTAATTTTGGAGATTTTATAATTCATTATGAAGCCCCGCCTTCTGAGAATTTACCAAAGATGATAACTCAATTTATAAAATGGTATAATGATTTTAAAGAAAACGATTTAGGAAAAATAGGAGAGGGTATAATACTTTCAGCCTTAGCACACCTTTATTTTGAAACCCTACATCCTTTTAAAGATGGAAACGGCAGAGTTGGTCGGGCTTTAGCAGAAAAGGCTTTAGCAGAGAAATTTGAAACACCACTGTTTATCAGCATTTCAAAATCTATTGAAAAAGATAAAACCCGTTATTATGACGAATTAAAACAGGCACAGCGCAATCTCGAAGTAAGCAATTGGATGGTTTATTTCTGTTCTATTTTACTAGATGCATTATCAGATTCCAAAAAAGCGGTGCTTTTCACTGTAAAGAAAACTGCGTTTTTTGATAAATTTAAGAATCAAATCAACGAAAGAGAATTAAAAGCCATTCAAAAAATGATGGAAATGGGAGAAGATTCCTTTGTGGGCGGAATGTCTGCAAAAAAATACATCTCCATTAACAAAACATCTAAAGCCACGGCCACAAGAGATTTGCAACACCTTTCAGAGATTGGTGCTTTATTAAAAATGGGTGGTGGTCGTTCAATTTCTTATCAATTGAATTTGTAATCACCCTTAATCACAATTTAACCTGAAAACTAGTATGATCGAAATAATACCCATTAAAAACGTACTACAAATTAGAATTTGCTCTCAGTCGGTTGGTCAATCGCAGGTCATTTTGACCGTCTTACCAAGTATATTATAAATTGAGGAATAGGAACTCGAAAACCCACGCCCGGCCGCAGCAAATAACATAATCGCAATTATACGCAAATGGCCAGCGCGAACCGTTGTATTCCGCTCCACTTCGTTGCGTTCCATACAATCCAGCAGCATCTTCGCCTATAATTGAAGATTATGCTAAATGCTTTCCTTTTGTTTGGGCAAAGCCCGCACAAGCCACCGCCTTCCAGCCGCCAGGTCATTTATAATTTAGTAGGGCAGGACACCAATTGAATACCTTCTAATCCCCATTCAGAATTTGATGTGCCATCCTGAGCGAAGTCGAAGGACACAAAAATGGTGCAGAGAGTTTCGGGATTGGCCATGTGGTTCCAGTCAATAAACTGCTTTTTTTCAGCGGAAACTTGTAGTGGCAGTTTATTCACTTTCACCACCGCGCACAGCAGTATTCCTTGCTGAGAAAAATTGCTCTTGCCACCTCTTTTTTCCAGCACACAGTATTCATACTTTAGTTTCATAGGCTAAGATTTTCAGTGTATGAATACCGCGTTCTGTAAAAGCCAGCGCGCAGCAATTTTCCCCATCAATCCATACCGCTGTTTTTCCAGCCGCTTGTCACGTTCAGGTATTTGTTCACTATTATTGCTTATAGTACAATTGGTAAAGCACCATTTTTGTGCGAGTTGTTACCCCCCATTTTGCCATTTATAGTGAGTCTTGTTAAAGGACAAAAAAAATATAAATCTTTAGGATCAAAAAATTTATAACGACATCGATTGTCGCCCAAGAGCTATAAATTTACAATATGACAAAACAGAAATTAAAAACAGAAAGTAAAATACCCGTTGATAACAGTACGACGGTCTTATTTCGTGAAACAATAAAGTTTGGTTCGCTGGATGCCACTTGGGAAAGTTGGATTTGGGAAGGCGTCCAGGCTTTTAGTGTGATCTTTAAAGTTGATGACATAAACAAATATTCTGATAAAAAATTACTGGAAATGACAAAGCACATCGTAAAAGATAGTAAGCCAAATATCAGCAGGAATGGCCAAGGGTTTGTTTTCGTAAATTATGGGTTTTCAATTACAAAGTAAATGTACATAGACAAGAAAAAACTCCTTTATATCCATGGCTACGGCTCAAACCGACAGTCTGCAAAGTACAGAGAGATTAAAAATTATTTTGAACATATCTACGATTGTAATATAATGGAATGGCAGGAAGACTCGATTATTTCTCTACTTCTTAGTAATACCGTAAAGCAATTTAAAAATTGTGAAGAACTAATCATCATCGGAGACTCTACAGGGGCAAATTTCGCCTTTCAGTTAAAGGAGCTCCGCCAGAATGAAGAAGACATCCTAATACTAATGAGTCCCTTATTAAATATAGAACAGAAAAATTTTGATATTTTATTTCCTATAACTTTATCTGCCCAAATAAAAAAAATGGTACCTTCGAAAAATTCTCTGATTATTGCGAGCCGGACTGATGAAGTCTTAAATCAGAGCATATTGTTCGAAGAAAATACTTCACAATCTTTTACGCTATTAGAAGTTAATGATTCTCATTGTCTTGAAAATTTTCGCGAATACTTGCCCGCAATCAGGGCTTTTATATTAAATCAATATTTTAAATCTTAATTTTAATTCTATAATCTTTTTTTATGAAGTATAATTTTATCAAAGAAATTTCACGAATTACAGAAATGTACGACAGACATCGGAAAATGTCAGGCGAAGAGTTCAATATTTTTTCAATCATGAGCATGGAATCAGATGAAGTTTTCACTCATTCAGCACTGCTTGCAGAACTGCTCCATCCAAGAGGAACCCACGGGTTAGGTACTAAACCACTGGAACTTTTTGTTCAAAAATTTTTAGGCGCAGATTTTAAAATGAACTTTGAAAATGCAGTTTGCAGAAAAGAAGATCATATCGGCTTTACCAATGCCGATAAAACCGAAGGAGGCAGGATAGATATTGTCATTAAAGACCTCGAGGGCAATGTTATTCTTATTGAAAATAAAATATACGCGGCTGAACAACTGAATCAACTGAAGCGCTACAAAAAACAATTTCCTGATGCTGAACTGTTCTATTTAACATTAGACGGTAAAGAAAGCGACCAAATTTCTATTGGGGATGATGAATTAAAAATCTACAGAAACCTTTCCTATAAGGATCATATTATAGAATGGATTTCCGAATGTGCAAAGTGGGCTTTTGATAAGCCTATGCTGCGCGAAATACTAAACCAATATACTTTTCTTCTTAAAAAACTAACAAACCAAACTACAAATAAAGAAATGGCAGCATTAATAAAAAATATCATTACCGATAACTTCGAAGCATCTTTTGAAATATATAAAAATTTCGAAGCGGTAAGTACTGAATTAAAAAGAAATTTGTTATTGGATTTAGTTAAAAAGTTAACTTCAGCATATCCTCTACTTAATTTTGAAATAATCGAATTTAAAGATTTTCCTGCAATATTGGGAACGGGTTTTCATAATAACAGGGAATTTAAATTTAGATTTAAAAACAATAAGTTACCCGTAATAAGTTTTAGGGTATTTGATGTTGAAGAGCGGCAAAATTTTTCAAATTCTTTCAAAATGGACATTGTTAATGACCAAATTGCTGCGTTCTGGAAAACATTACCTGTTTTAACTGATAATAAATTGTTTCCTGAGGAACTTGCAAATACCCTTACATTCTTCGAGAACGAGATTGTCAAAGTGATTAATGTAATCATACCTGCAAATTCAGAAGCGGTTTCACAATAAAAATAACTTTCTTAAAAAAAACGGAATGCGCACTGCATTCCGTTTATATAAACTGGCATTTAATATTCAACAACAAACAGTTTACGATGCATTTTTTTAGCTTTATTAATGCTGTCCATAGTACCCCGGGATTTACCATCCCAAAAAGCAAATACAATATCGGACTTTTCAACGATTTCCGTATTTCTCAGCAATGCCGCAGACCTACCGTATTTTTTGTAATCCGGCCGGTAAACAATCAGTTCAATTTCCATTTCGGCAGCATATTTCTCAGCGAGAGTATCCGTTCCGGCTGCACCCCCCGAAACAATAGCATTGATAAATGTTTTATTATCAATATACTCATTTAAAACGTTTTTCATCAATTCATAATCGTTGAAATCGCGGCCGCCAACAATAGCAATATTTAGCATAACATTTAATTTTAGTCAAAACTACCATTGGGGCGCGTCAAAGAATGTCGTTACAAAAATTATTGCTATTTTTAAAAATATTTTTTTCTCCAATAAAACAGTTCCGCGAATGTCATTACTTGAAACTTTTACCCGTCACCGTATCATCATTCAGAAATTACGGATGAAACCCTTTACATTTGAGGAACTCAAAGCCAAACTGAATATAGAATCTGACATTATTGGGGGTAATTATGATATTTCAATACGAACTTTCCAGCGCGATATTCGAGATATATCGCAGTTGTACAGCATCGATATTTCCTACAATAAGTCGACAAAACGATATGAGATTTACTCCGCAGAGGATGATCAATATTCCGAACGGCTTTTTGAAGCGTTTGATGTCTTTCAGGCCCTGAAAGCCCATCAGGAATTCTCGGATTATGTTCAATTTGATACACGAAAACCTGAGGGAACAGGATATATGGCAGACCTCCTTGTTTCAATAAAAGACCGAAAACAAATTCAAGTTACCTACCAGAAGTTTTGGTCTGAGAAACCTGAAATAAGGGTGCTGGAACCTTATCTACTCAAAGAATTTCGCCGGAGATGGTATGTTTTTTCGTATGATTTGAAGGTGAAAGATTTTCGTGTTTTTGGGTTAGACCGAATAAACAACTTGCTGGAAACAGGAGTTAAGTTTCAATACCCACAATCCATCGACCCCAAAGAGCAGTTCAAAGAGGTATTTGGTATTATCGGTTCATCGGCCGATTTTACAGTTCAGGTGGTGACGCTGTCTTTCCGTAAAAGTCCCACAGATACCGTCGATATACCTAATCAGGGCGAATATATCAAATCAATGCCACTCCATGCTTCTCAAGAAATTGTAAAAGATACCCCAGATGAAATAGTGGTAAAAGTTAGTTTGAAACCTAATTGGGAGTTCATCATGGAAATCCTTTCTTATGGCGAATATGTTGAAGTCTTAGAACCTCAATCACTGCGTGTAATTATTCAGCAAAAATTAATGACCACGTTGTCCATTTATAACAAGAAGTAATCTCCGGCATCCATTACACACCGTTTTCTTCAATTTTTATAAACCATATCAGTCTGCGTCATATTTTGTCGTCCTTGAGCGCTATTTTTGCTTCTAACTATTAAAAATTACAGATATGATGACAGAAGAGCAGATTAAAAAATTTTCTTTAATTAATGATAAAATCAGAGCAGAAGAAATCAGGGCAAGGAAATATTTGATCAAACTTTGTGATGTACTTGATTTACAGGTGAAGAACGATTTAATGGATGACTACGAGTACGAAACTCATTTTTCTGTTTTTAGTTATGACGAAGAGTTTTGCCAATCGAGGCGTATAGAAGTAGGAGATCCCTTTTGTCAATCAAATATTTATTCCCTTTCACCCAATGATCCAGAGTTTTTTTATATGGATTGGTTTATACATGGTTGGATGGGATTCGAACAGTTGAAAATCTTTCATTTCGGCTATCTCATGCACTGCCTGATAGACCATAGTGGTCTCTCATTTGAAGAAATTTTGGCAATTGATGATGTGTGGATTGAAATAATTGTGCGTCATCAATTTTTTAAAGATAAAACAGACCTTAACCCTTCTAAAATTATAAATGCAGAATAAATCAATAAAACTTTATCTGGATGATATGCGTTCCACTCCAAAAAATTTTCATCGAGTTTATGATTATGATGAATTTGTGTTATTTGTCAATGCTCACGGCCTTCCAGCTTTTATAAGTTTCGATCACGATTGGGGTTTGGGAAAAACAGGTTACGATTGTGCAAAGTTTTTGGTTGACTACTGCCTCGATAATAAGATAAATACAATTAATTTTACGGTTCACAGTCAGAATCCGGTCGGTAAAGAAAACATCGAAAAATTACTTAGTAACTTTAATAAGTTAAAATTTTTTGTTCATATCCATCGCTTTCCCATGTTCCTCCAGTAACTGTCCGGTGGAGCCGTACAGTCACTGAGCCTGTCCTGAGCCCGCCGAAGGATCACCGCGCGCAGCAGAATGCCGGTACATCGGGATTGCGTTATTGAATTTTAGTTCCGGTGTACCGTCATACAGCTGCCTTTCCCAACGCTTGCCACCGCTTTGAATTATCGTCTTCGAAATAAAACAGGTTAAAAAAAAACAATCTCGCCGGTTATCAATCGGAAGACCCGACCATCGAAAAAAATAAAAAAAAGAAAGTAAAGGTATACCGTCAGGAAAATGTGCTGTCAATATCAAGCCCTGGCGGGTTTTTTGCAAAAAATATAGCCGTCTAAAATACTACGTCTATATTTTTTGCAAAAAAATATTGCATCGCATTTTCCTTCCAGAAGGGTATTGCACTTTCTTTTTTTTCCTTTTTTCTTTTGAAAAATTTTCAACGAAAGATCGTTACCAAATCCAAAGTTTAGCTTTAAGAAAGTACAGTCTGGAATTCCAATCAGTTTGGTAAATCCAATTTCTAAATGTAAATTTTTAATTTATGTCTCCTACTTAAAGGCTGTTCAACCGACCCTTAAAGGCTATATATTCCACCTAATTAAACAGACCGAAGCAACATAAAGCAAAACACAGAAAAACCTGCCTAAAAGACAGGTTCTCACAAATAACCAAATTACACAAACAGTCTTTAACCAGCCTATCAGGTGTGTTTTATTTGAAGTTTTCGCCAGGTTTGGAAACGTTTTTTCCGTATTCTTCTGAACTGACAGCGGTCTGACTGACCGCACCGATGATGGTTCCACCCAAAAACAAATAGCCGCCTATAGAAATAATTCCTGCAGGTAAAGAAACTGGAGAAGCAATCAGAGCACCACCAACGGCAGAGAGGGTAAGACCCAGATTTCGCATAATCCTAAACCATTTTGGTGTAGGTGCTTGCATTCTTCTGACTAGATTTAGATTTCTATTTTTCATAGTCTTGATTTTTAATTTGTGTAAATTCAATTTTGTTAATCCTTTGTTCTAAATATTCGACTTTTTGATTTAGAAGTTCATGACCATTCTTAAACTCTGATTTGATCAGTAGGGCAGTAGTTTTGACTTCTGTCAGATTTTCTCCCATCTTTCGGAAATCATTGTGAAGCTGCCGTATAAAAAAAGCAACAACTGCCAAAAGAACACTACTTGTAAAGCCAAAGAAGATGCTTACTGTAATTTCATTTTCCATCATTTCATGTTTTTAAAATTGGAAAATATTTTCAATCACAATACCAGAATCCTTGCTTTTTGTAATGGATAAAAGTTTTGGATAAATCATTTTGTAAGCATCAGTGCTTTGCAATACCTGAAAATCGCCATCTTTTTTAATCCAGGAAAGACCGCAAAGTGGACAACCTGCGGTTTCGCTGATTACATTTCCGATATGAATGTAAACTGCGCTGAAAGTGGGAAGTCCGGCAATCTCAATCATGCCTTTATGATTGGTGCCAAATTTTTGTGAATATTTGGTGTTCATTCCGCCAACCGTATTAACCTTTAAAGCAAATGATCCAATAGGAATAGCAGTTTGTTTCATGATTTTTACTTGTCGGATTTTATCCTCCAATAAAAAACACTGGAAAATACCATCGATATATAAATGGGAAAGAGTGCTGTTTTTGCCTTCGGCAACTCTAATTATTTTTGTTCTCATTGTGTTGTATTTAAAATGTTGAGTACACTATTTAAATTGATTCAATCAAAAAAGCCTTCTCTTTTGAAGAAGGCTTTGAAAGATTTATTATTAAAATACTTCTTCGATACGCAAACAGTTTCCACTGGCAAACGGATAATATTGGCCGTTGACTTCCTGATAAAACTCGATGCCAATACACTGAACTACTGAAACGTCAGCACCTAGTACGGGAACACCAGGAAGTGCTGCATTGATTGTTGCTCCGGCATAAGATGCATTCATGGGAATGTATGTTGAGTAAGCAATATAACTCAATTCATTATTCACGTTGTCATCCGGATCATAAGTTCCGGTAGTTGGATTGTATGAAAAATCAGACAGGACTGCCAATGCATGCAGAATGCGGAAGTGAGTTGCCCCTCCGGGAGCAGAAATCATTTCAACGGGATTAAATGCAGGAAGAATCAAATCGCCCTCATTTCTATCTACGGTATGATTAACGTCGTAAGGCGCGTTAAAAACACCATTGATGGAAATGTTTTTATCGAACTCGAATCCTTCAAGGTATTTTCTTTGCGAAGAAATTTCAATCTTACGGTAACCTCGGGCTTCAGTTCCATCTTCCAGATTGATTTTCTTCATTACTGAAGTTAATCTTCCGGTAACCTGCGGATCCGTAAACGTTCCCATTAGTGAGGAAAGAGCCGTTCTAAGAGATTTTCCTGCTTTTGCACTGCCTCCGAACTCATTCATGTTTTCACGGGTTCTTTCGAACTCTGGTGCAGTTTTAACCTGCTGCGCAGTAGGACCACCTACCATTCCAGCGAAAAATCCTCGCTGACCTTTAATTTTGAAGTGTCTCACGTCGCCAATTGTGCCAACGTATTTCATAAGACCTTTTTGTCTTGCCATTGTTTTAAGTTTTTAAATTGAGAAAAGATAGTATAACACTGTTGTCTAGACTATTACAAATTTCAATCATTGTCTTTATAAAAACAATAGATAAAATACTGTAAACCAATGAAATACAACGCAAATACACCAAATGGAACAGAAACTGAGAGTAGTACCGCCGAACATCCTTCTGCGAAATATTTTAGAATCCCCAACATAAGAACAGAAACTTTCTGGCTCATCGAAAGAGTGCTGGACGGTGACAGTTTAATTGTAAAAGAAGAATTTGGTCAATACCAAAAAGAAATAAGATTGTACGGCCTCGATGCGCCCGAAATACACCGGAACAGAAAGATCCGTGAAGATGAAGCCAAGAGTCATATTCCTGCGAGCCTATTACTTCAATATGGTCGGATGAGTTTAGATTATCTGCTGCAAGTAGCACCTCCGGCAACCAGGGTAACAATCTTAACAGAAAAGGAAAATCAGTTGGACTTTTGGAAGCGCCAATTAGGCTATATCATTCTACCTTCGGGCGAATGTTTGAATGAATTATTAATAAAAAACGGGTGGGCAAAACCCAGCAGTTCATACTATTGCTTTAGTTTGCATTACTTTCAGGAATTGAGTACTTTAGCGAGAAGAAATGACGCAGGAATCTACAGCTTTAATAAAACATTTTAAAAAGTTGTACTCATGTTGTACTAAGCAAAATAAAAAAGTAAGTGAACCCAGTAATTTAGGTAGTTTACCGAGAATTGTTTTATTTTGTACAAAATTACTAAAAATACCTCAATTTCCCATACAATGAATATAGAAAAGCAAATTTCAGGACTTTGCAAACTTAGCGCATATATTAAAGAGTTTTTAGAAAAAAGACCTGAGAATTTTAATGAAGATGACGAAATATTTGCTGGTGTTTTGCAAAAATCGGAAAATGAAAATTCATGGTTCACGCCCGAAAACCAAAAAATTGCTTTAAATCAATGGGCGGATTTATTAAATGAAAACAATATAAAAAAATGGCTTTCTGAATATCAAACTTCCAGATCTCCAAAAAGAGTAGGATTAATTTTAGCAGGAAATATTCCCTTGGTAGGATTTCACGATGTGATTTCTGTGATTCTAAGCCAGCATATTCCGGTGATTAAAATGTCCTCAAAAGACAAAACAATGCTGCCTTTTTTATTGAGTAAATGGAATGAGTTCTCCGGCGGAAATATTATTTATGAATTTACAGAGCGTTTAAAGGATTTTGATGCGGTAATTGCTACAGGAAGTAATAATACGGCGAGATACTTAGAATATTATTTTAAAGATTCACTAAGCATTATCCGCAAAAACAGAACGTCAGTCGCTGTGGTGAAAGGCGATGAAACTATAGAAGAATTAGAGTTATTAGCCGAAGATATTTTCCGTTATTTTGGATTGGGTTGTCGAAATGTAACCCGACTTTTTATTCCTCAAGATTTTTTAATTGATAAAATATTTGAAAGTTTCCTGAATTTTAAAAACGTCATTAATCATCACAAATACGCGAACAATTACGAATATAACCGTGCAATTTATTTATTAAATGCCGACCAGTTTTGGGACAATAACTTTGTAATGCTTAAGGAAGATGAAGCCTTGTTCTCGCCACTTTCTGTATTGAATTTCACTCGTTATAATGATCTTGAAGAAGTGCGAAGTTTCATTAATGAAAATGACAAAAACATTCAGACAATCGTGGCAAAAGCAGAATTAGGATTCGACTCCATCAACTTTGGTGAAACACAAAATCCAAGTTTGGATACTTATGCTGATAAGGTGGATACGATGAAGTTTTTAGAAGTCCTCTAAAAATTAAAATCTCGATTTTTTCGGATTTAAATACGTTTTAAATATCATCACATTTTGACCGAATTCTTTTAGGATTCGGTCGGTGATATTGCTTAATTCAATTTCTACAAAATCCTGGCGTTTTTCCTCATTGTCAAAAATCAAAAGGAGATTGGTATTTTGACCTTCACTGATCATTTCGGTTTCCACTTCAGACATGATGTATTTTTCTACATCAATTAGATTTTCAACCATTTGATGAAGATCTGTTTCCATGTATTGAATCCACTCTTTACTAATGCTTTCGGTGGTGTGAAAAGTGATGCTTAAAAGGCTCATTTTTTTAACTTTTTTTATTATTCTTTGATGAATTTCTTGCGCAAAAATCGGTAATTTTTTCGTAATTTAGCACGTTATTAATATTAGAAGAGTAAGAAAGATCAGGCGAAATTATAACTGCTTGATTTTCATTTTATTAAAAAAGATATATGCATACAGAAGGAGAAAGGTTAATTCCTATCAACATTGTTGATGAAATGAAATCCTCTTATATCGATTATTCGATGTCGGTAATTGTTTCCAGAGCGTTACCCGATGTAAGAGATGGCTTGAAGCCGGTTCACAGAAGAGTTCTTTACGGGATGTACGGACTCAACGTTTTTTCAAATAGAAAACATTTAAAATCAGCGAGAATCGTAGGAGATGTTCTCGGTAAGTATCACCCACACGGTGATACCTCCGTTTACGACGCTATGGTGAGAATGGCGCAGCCTTGGAGTTTGCGTTATGAACTGGTAGACGGTCAGGGTAACTTTGGGTCTGTAGATGGCGATCCGCCCGCAGCAATGCGTTATACGGAAGCAAGAATGAAAAAGATTTCTGATGAAATTTTAGCAGATCTTGATAAAGATACCGTTGATTTTCAGAATAACTTTGATGATTCAATGACGGAACCTACCGTTATGCCAACGAAAATCCCTAATCTTTTGGTGAATGGAACTTCGGGTATTGCAGTTGGTATGGCGACCAATATGGCACCGCATAACCTGTCAGAATCAATTGATGCGATCTGTGCCTATATTGATAATCCTGAAATCACGATTGATGAGTTAATGCAACACATCATCGCGCCCGATTTCCCAACGGGTGGAATCATTTATGGTTATGACGGTGTTCGTGATGCATTACATACTGGACGTGGGAGAGTTGTTCTTCGTGCGAAAGTAGGTTTCGAAGAAATTGGAAACAGAAATGCAATCATCGTTACTGAGATTCCTTATCAGGTAAACAAGGCCGACATGATTGCCAGAACCGCAGAACTGGTTAAGGACGAGAAAATCCCGGGAATCTTTGAAATCCGTGATGAGTCTGACAGACAGGGAATGCGTATTGTTTATGAATTAAAAAATGACGCGATACCGAATGTAGTTTTGAATATGCTTTATAAATATACTGCATTACAGACTTCATTCAGTGTTAATAATATTGCCTTGGTTAAAGGGCGTCCGGTTCAGTTAAATGTGAAGGATTTAATTCTGCATTTCGTAGAACACAGACACGAAATAATCGTTCGCAGAACCAAATACGATTTAAGAAAAGCCAGAGAAAGAGCGCATATTCTCGAAGGTTTCATGAAAGTGATTGGAACACAAGATGACTTAGATAAAGCAATTGCGATTATCCGTCACAGTTCTAATCCAGCCGAGGCGAAAGAAGGTTTGATGAAAGAATTTGATCTTTCTGAAATCCAGGCACAAGCGATCTTAGATTTAAGATTGGCCCGTTTAACAGGAATGGAACTCGACAAAATCCGTGCGGAATACGACGAGATCATGGCGTTAATTAATGACTTGGAAGATATTTTGGCGAATGAACCAAGAAGATACCAGATCATTAAAGACGAAATGTTAGAGATGAAAGAAAAATACGGCGACGAAAGACGTACGGAAATTGATTATTCAGGAGGCGAAATGTCTATTGAAGATTTAATTCCAGACGAAAAAGTAGTGCTTACCATTTCTCATGCAGGATATATTAAAAGGACTTCGCTTTCAGAATACAAAGTACAGAGTAGAGGTGGTGTAGGAAACCGTGCAGCAACAACCAGAGATGAAGACTTCCTGGAATATATTGTAGCGGCGACCAATCACCAGTACATGCTATTCTTCACCGAAAAAGGAAAATGTTTCTGGCTAAGAGTATTTGAAATTCCGGAAGGCTCTAAGATTTCCAAAGGTAGAGCGGTTCAGAATCTAATTAACATCGAACCGGATGATAAGATTAAAGCCTACATCAGAACCAATGATTTAAAGGATCAGGAATATATTAATAAAATGAACGTTGTGATGATTACCAAAAACGGAACTATCAAGAAAACTTCATTAGAAGCCTATTCAAGACCGAGAACAAATGGGGTAAATGCCATTGAAATTAGAGAAAACGATCAACTTTTAGGGGCGAGATTAACAGATGGGAATTCTGAAATTATGATTGCAACCAAAAACGGTAAATGTATCCGATTCCCAGAAGAAAAAGCCAGAGCAGTTGGACGTGGTTCCATCGGTGTTCGTGGTATTTCTTTGGACGAAGGTGATGAAGTTATTGGAATGATTGTTGTGAACGATGTGGAGAATGAAACGGTATTAGTGGTATCTGAACGTGGTTACGGTAAACGTACCGCAGTAGAAGATTACCGAGTTACCAACCGTGGAGGAAAAGGAGTTATTACTCTTAACATTACTGAAAAAACAGGACATCTTATCGCAATTCAAATGGTAACCGACGATGATGGTTTAATGATCATTAACAAATCCGGTGTTGCAATTAGAATGGGAATGGATGAAATGCGTGTGATGGGTCGTAATACACAAGGAGTGAAAGTAATCAACCTGAAAAAGAATGATGAAATCGCTGCCATAGCAAAAGTTGAAATGGACAAAGAGGTGATCGTGGAAGAAGAGGATATCGAAGAAGGTGAAATCATCGAAGGTTCAGAAGGCGAGGAAGCAACTCCAGTTGCTGATGCAGACTTAACTATTGAAACTGACACGAATCAAACCGACGAAAATACAGATTCTGAAGACGAGTCTGCTGAATAATAAATCAACCAAATTTTAAATTAAAATAAAATGAAAAAAATATTTTTAAGCGCAGCAATGCTAACCGTTGCCTTCGCATTTGGACAAAAGAAGGAAATCGCAGCAGCGGTTAAGGCAATTGATGCTGGAGATGTTTCTGGTACCAATGCACAAATTGCACAGGCAGAAAGTGCGATGGGTAATAAAACCTATCTTTTGGAGCCTGCTGTTCTAGAGCAATATTATTATGCAAAAGGATTGGCCCTTTTAAAATCAGGTAAAACTGCTGAAGGTGCATCTTATTTAGCGAAAATCAATGATTTGGCAAAAAACAAAATATTTGTCGGAAAAGATTCTTCAAAAAATAAAGTATACTATGTTGGTAAAACTGCGGCTGATGAATCGGGCGTACAAGGTTTGAAAGAGGAATCTTTCGTACCGAATCTAACCAATAAATTAAGTGGTGCGGTTAATCCGGTCCTTCAGGCTGCTAATAAATCTGCGTTTGATGCATTTGAAGGGAAGAACTTTGAAGTTGCAGGAAAGAAATTTGAGGAAACCTATAATTTGTTAAAAGCACTTGGAACGGATGATCAAACTCTTCTGCTGAATGCTGCAGTGGCCTATTCAAAAGGCGAAAAAATGGACGAAGCCATCAACATGTATAATAAATTAATTCAATCTGGCTATACTGGCGTTGGTAAAACATACACCGCTAAAAACAAGAAAACAGGCGCGGTTGAAAGTATGCAAAAAACAGATTATGAAATTTATCAAAAAATGGGAGCGGCTTCCGATTATACAGATTTCAAAATTGAAACTTCACCAAGTATCGAAAAGCAATTGTATCTAACTAACGCTGATAATTTATATAAAGCAAAACGTTATGAGGAAGCGATTAAACTTGCTGATGAAGGTTTAAAGAAATTCCCAAATGACGAAGTTTTAACCAATGTTAAAGGACTTTCTTATTTTAATTCAGGAAAATCTGCTGAGTTTATCCAAATTCTTCAGGATAAGGTGAAGAAAAATCCTAATGATTATGAAAGTTGGTTTAACTTAGGAATCATGCAGAAAAATGATCCGGCATTAGCAAAAGATGCTAAATCATCATTTGAGAAAGCGGTAGAAGTAAAGCCTGATTATGTTCCTGCTTACCAAAATCTTGCTTTTTTAATGATGGGTGACGATGCTAAAGCAATTGATGATTATAACGCATTTAGAAAAGCACAGAAAATCGAAGAGGCAAATAAAGTCATGGCCGCCAGAAGAGCAAGATTGGCTTCGGCCCTACCTTACGCAGAAAAATGGTATCAATATGACTCCAACAATTTAGATGCGGTTAGTCTCTTAAAAGGCTTGTACATGTCAACTAAAAATGATGCGAAATACCAGGAACTTAAAGTAAAAGAAGACGCTTTGAAAGCTGCTCAAAAATAAAACTTTAGATACCTCAATTTAATTAAGTATATCGAATTCATTTTCGATATACTTTTTTTTTTACGGAGTAGAAAGTATTTTAGTAAAACTTTAGCATTCAGTTTTTTTTAAACTCTTAATTTCTTCGTAAATTCACAACCAAATATATATAGCATGACTTCATCAGAAAAAATAGTGGCGCTTCGCCAAAAAATGTCAGAAAATAATATAGATGCTTTTATTGTTTATTCTGCAGACCCTCACATGAGCGAATATTTACCCGCAGAATGGCAAGAAAGATCATGGCTTTCAGGATTTACAGGTTCGGCTGGCTTCGTGGTTATTACCCATGACAAAGCAGGTTTATGGACCGACGGAAGATATTTTGTACAGGCGCCCATTGAATTAAAAGATTCCGGAATTGCTTTAATGAAAGATGGAATGGAAGGAACGCCCAATTATATCGACTGGATTAATTCAGAAATTACCGAAGGTGGAACGGTGGCCGTAAATGCTATCGCAACTTCCCACGCGAACTGGAAACTGTTATCCGAAAAACTTTCTGCGAAAGGAAACAAATTGGTCGATTTGCCTTTGTTAAAAGAAATTTGGAAAGATAGAAATACCAACGCACAGAAAAATCCGGTATTTGTACAGCCGGTTGAAAGAGCCGGAAAATCGGTGACTCAAAAACTTGCTGACATTAGAACTAAAATGGAAGAATTGGGAGCATCAACTCACATTATTTCAAGTTTGGATGATGTGGCCTGGACCCTCAATTTACGAGGAAGTGATGTAGAAGCAAATCCCGTATTTTTAGGTTATGTTATTTTAACTAAAAATGAGGCAAAACTATTTGTTGATCTGGAAAAACTCGAGGTTGAAGCCAGAAAACAAATGGATGATTCCGGAGTTAAAATGCTACCGTATGAGGAATTCTACAATGAATTAAAAAATATTAATAATGAGCAAATATTGATTTCACCGAATGGAAATCAATCTGTTTTCGAAGCGTTGAAAGACAGCAACACTTTCATTAAAGCACCCGTTCCGGGAAATTTAATGAAAGCCATTAAAAACGAAACTGAAATCCAGGGTTTCAGAACTGTGATGCAGCGAGATGGAGTAGCCATGGTGAAATTCCTTTACTGGCTTACTCATCAAGCCGGAAAAGAACCGATGACCGAGTTTTCTATCGGTGAAAAATTAAGAGGTTTCCGCGCAGAAGGTAAAAATTTTGTGGGTGAAAGTTTCGGCAGTATCGTGGGTTACAAAGAGAACGGGGCGATCATGCATTACTCCGCAAAAAGCGAAGGCAGTAAAGAAGTTACTAATGAAGCCACAATCCTTGTAGATTCTGGTGGACAATATTTAGAAGGAACCACTGATATCACTAGAACGGTAGCATTGGGGACCCCTTCGGCAGAATTCAAAGAAAACTGTACTTTGGCTTTAAAAGGATTGATTCAACTGTCCATGGTAAAATTCCCGAAAGGTACTCGTGGCGTTCAGTTAGATGCGTTTGCGAGAATGGCACTTTGGAAGGAAGGAAAGGATTACAACCACGGAACCGGACATGGCGTAGGTAGTTTTATGAATGTTCATGAAGGTCCGCAGAACATCAGAAAAGATATGAATCCGCAGGAATTAATTCCGGGTATGGTTTTGTCTAATGAACCTGGTTTTTACTACGATTACCACTATGGAATCCGTCATGAAAACCTCATCGCGGTCAGAGAATTAGAAACTACTGATTTCGGAACATTCTATGATTTTGAAACATTAACAATTTGTCCGTTTGACAAGAATGTAATCGCCACCGAATTATTAACGCAGCCAGAAAAAGACTGGTTAAATAATTACCACAGTTGGTGTAAAGAAAAACTGGAAAATGATTTACAGGGCGAAGTCAAAGACTGGTTCTTAGAATTGGTTGAGCCGATATAAAAACTAAAAGTGCAGCATTCTCGCTGCACTTTTTTTATTTGGTATGACGTTATTTTTTCCTGGAATGTTCCACTGTAAAACCGTCGTGAGCGATATATAGCGTTTCTGTGGCAATCTGCGAATCATTGCTGATAAGAACAGGACCGTAATATTTGGACGGAAAACAGTTTAACGCTCTCCAAGTAATAACAGGCAAAAGATTCTCATCCAGTAAAAAAATTTCAATAGTTCGTCGTTCTACCGTGCCAAAATTCCGCGTGGTAATCCAGTCATAAAAGTCATTGTCGCCCAGGTTAATATTTCTTTTAAAAATGATTTCAGGAAAAGTTTTTAAACCCGGAATTTTAATTGGACTGTCAACCTTCGAATTTCCCTCTCGCATAGGGATGATATCAATTGAAATGTCTAATCCTGAAATTTCCAGAAAATCCTCTCTTTTACCACCCCATTTGGCCAAAAAATGATACTGATTAATAAGTTGTTGTGCCATGATTATTTGTTTTAGTTAAAGATAAAGTTAGTTGTTTTTTGTGAGTTTTTTGATTATTCCGTTTTTCTTGAATTAAAGAGAAGCAAGTCAAAATAAAAAATGCCCCAAACTTTAAATAATTTGAGGCAGTTATAATTCGAAAGAGAATCTCTATTTTTTTAACCAGTTGATTTCGTGAATCTTTTTAATTTCTCCCAATAAATCACCTTTTGCCGGACCACGAACTTCTACATTTTTAATAATATCTTCAACAGGTAGGAAATTAATAGGCGCAGAAGGAAGATTAAAATCCGTTTGCCATTCTCCCAACTGTTTTGCCGAACTCAAATAAACCAAAGTTCCCAAACCAACCCAGCCATGCGCCGCTGAGCACATCGGACAATGTTCACCTGTTGTATACATGGTAGTTTTAGTTCTTTCTTCCTTTGATAAATTCTCTGCAGCCCAATATGCCAAATCGATTTCTGGATGAGCCAGAATCGTTTTTTCATTCACACGGTTTCGCGCTTCTGCAATAATTCTCCCGTCTTCACTCACCAAAACAGAACCGAATGCTTCATCACCCGCTTCTACAGATTCGTTCGCCAGTTCCAAACACCTTCTTAAATATTTCTCGTCCGTTTGTTTTAATTGTTGAACCATTGTTTCAAATTTTGAAATTTTCAAATCACCACATCAACTACTTCCAAATCCTTTCAATAAAACCCAAAGCATTCTGATGACTTATTTTGTTTTTCTGTTCAGCGCCAAATTGATTTTCCAAACCTTTATTTATTTCCAGGTAGCAACCCGCATTATCATGCTCTTTAAAATAAAACGGGATTCTCGATTTATCGGGATGATCTTTCGTGTAAAAGTAATCAGCACCGTAACAGATTGCATTTTCACCGCCCAAACTAATTCCGTGTGCGACGTGTTCTTCCAAAGCACTTGCATTTTCTGGATTCACAAAAGCGCGAACAAAGTTCAATCCGATCAGTCCTTTTTGATGGATGATTTCTTTTGCGACATCATCGGGTAAATTGCGTTTGTGATTATAAACCGGACGGTAATTAGAATGACTCGCCATAATGGGAACGTTGATGTTTTCTTTTGAAATATAATTCAAAATATCATACGCCAAAGCATCACTCGTATGCGAAAAATCGATGGCAATGTTGCGGGTATGCATATAATCGATTAAGGCTTTTCCGTCGTTTTTTAAGCCGGCAGTAGAAGAGTTACCGCCACCAAATCTGTTTTCTGCGTGATGCGTGAATCCAATATATAGAATCGAACCTGCGTTTTCAATGATTTTTTCTAAGTTTTCAAAGCCTTCTTTCAAAGAAATAGTCTCATCACAAAATGCCGAACCACTTTCTACAGAAGCCAGCATTCCAATATTATCGTTGGTAGCGAAAGTGGCTAAATGCTCTTTTTCAAAACGGTATAATTCATTTTCGTCCTTATTTAAATTTTTGAAAATCTCACTTTGCTTTAATCCAAATTCGTGATTCTTGTTTTCTACTGGTGCAAAAATCGCCATGATTTGTAATTTTATATATCCTTCTTTTAAATAGGGAACTGCACAACCGACCTCTTCGGTATTGTAAATGCTGGAATTTGGTCGGGTAAGATAACTGAGTAAATCGCAGTGTAAATCGATTATGGGTTGATTCATAAGGTCTTTTATTTTTTTAGATATGCTTTCTCGTCGGTTTCGGAAAAGAATTTGGTATTATTTAATTGTACTAAAATACCACTTTTGAAATAATCGGTTTTTTTTGTGATTCGAAATTTTTTTTCACGCAAAGCCGCAAGAAGGTTTCCTCTCTTCTAAAGGACGAGACAAAGATTCTCACTCAAAGAGTCAATGGATTTCATCTTCTCTAAAGCACGAAACAACGTTTATCACGCAAAGGTTTTCATCTTGTCTAAAGGACGAGAAAACGGTTTAATGAACAAAGGATTCCAGAGGAATTATATCTATAAAGCTTTATTAATTAACAATGTTGCGCGTTCCGTAGGAACGCCATCTAAATAAAACAGTTGATCTATTCTATCATCAACAATTTCTTCGCACGATTCAAATCAATTTGATCATTGTCTGATAAATCAATGAAATATTGGGTTTGCCAAATTTGGGTTTTTTGCGCCTGTTTACTGGTGGTTTCATCCCAAATTGGATAAACTCTTATTCCGCGTTTTCCATCTCTGGTTGCGTCTGATAAAACTTTATTGTCGTGCAAAATCTTTCTCGAAAATATAAACAACCCGAATTTGCTCGGCGTTCTGGTAGCAATCAGATAAAAGTCGAATTCATCTGTAATATCAAAAGGTTCCGTAATCCCTTTCTCATTCCTTTTCCAAAGCGTTACAAACTGTCCTGTTTTGGTTGGAGTGATTTTGGCTTTTCGAAATAGGATTTTATATTCATTGAGTTGAAAAGTGTGTGCAGCATATTCCTGGCTTTCTGATTCAGGTTCTATGTTTTTTAAATTGAAGTGACATGGTTTAAAAACCAATTCATCAATTAATTCGAGTTCAGACAGTGCTTTTTTTTCCAAGATTATTTAAATTTTTATTGTTCTTCAATCTTTTTTCTTAACGAATAAAATTCCAATTTTCTTAACGGCTCCGTTTCCTAGGTCAAATTAAAGAACGTTTTCAAATTAGCACATTTTCAAATTCTCAAATTGCCGCATTAGCACATTCTCAAATTAGCATTAATCCATCGTCAGTAGAATCTTCCCAATATGTTCGCTGCTTTCCATTAATCGGTGGGCGTCGGCGGCTTCTTCGAGCGGGAATTTTTTGTAGATGATTGGATGAATCTTTTTGGAATGAAATAGTGGCCAGATGTTTTTTTCGACGTCTTTGGCGATCTGGGTTTTTACTTCGGCGGTTTGGGGTTTTAGAAAACTTCCGGTGAGGGTGAGATTCTTGGCCATAATGGTGCGCAGATTAATTTTCACGTCCATGCTTTTCATACCATTAATGGAACAAAGCCGGCCTTTATTATTCAGGATTTCGAGATTCTTTTGGGTGTAATCTCCACCGACCATATCTAAAATGACATCAATTTTCTCGTCTTTCAGCACTTCTTCGAAAGCATCTTTTTTGTAGTTGATAACTTGATCAACGCCCATTTTTTTAAGGAAATCAATCTTATCTTCACTTCCGGCGGTGGTGTAGGTTTTGCAGCCCCACGCTTTTGCCATTTGCAAACCCACGGTTCCGATGCCGCTGGTTCCGCCGTGGATGAGTAATTTCTCGCCAGGTTGAAGTTTGCCCAAATGAAAGACGTTGAACCACACCGTAAAAACAGTTTCTGGAATTGCCGCAGCGTCGGTTAAACTGATTCCTTCCGGGATCTGAAGACAGTGAGAACTATCGACTGCCACATATTCTGCATAACCGCCGTCTGCAATGAGAGCGCAGACTTTATCGCCGATTTTTTTATCTGTTACGGCTGAACCGATTTCTGTGATTTCACCAGAAACTTCTAAGCCGGGAATTAAAATGGTTGGTGAACCTTTGCCGTAAGTGTCGGTGTTTTTTCGCGTAATAATATCGCTGCGATTGACACCGGCGGCTTTTACTTTAATTAGAACCTGGTTTTCTGCCGGTGTTGGTTTTGGAGTTTCTTGTAGTTGTAAAACTTCGGGTCCACCGGATTTTGTGATATGGATTGCTTTCATTTGAATTCTAAATTAATATTTGAATATTGAGACTTACTTTTATTTAAATTGACAACTCTAATAAAACTGAAAACTTAATTATTTATCAAATCATCATCAATAATATAACAATTACCTTTTGTTCTTGTAAGAGCAACGTAAAGTTTATTTTTTGTTCTAGGTTTTAAATCTTCAAATTTACTTTTTGCAAATATTCTTGCTGTTGTTTTATTCAAGATTATACAAGTGTCATTGTAATCATCTTCACCCTTACAATCACCCCAGTTTTTTGATAAAAAATTTCTTTTGTCACTTTTATCATAAACAAGTTTTATAATATTAGAATTATTAATTATTTCCAACGCAAACTCTCTGTTTTGAACAAAAATTATTTCAGTTTCGTCTTTTCGATGAGATTCAATATTGATTCCTAAATTTTGTGTCACGAATCTACAAATTGTTGGACTGCATCGGTAACTGTGTGAAAGTATTTTATCATCTATCCTAATATTAAAAAAATGAATTTTATGGGAATAATCTTTTAGATTAGAATATAATGTGTTGTTAGTTCTTCCATCAAAACTTGTAACGTAAGTGTGTTGAAAAAAATCCCCAACAAACAGAAAATTAATATTTGCTTGAACAATTTGCATCATGAAGTTAAAGTCATGACCACCTAAATCTTGAAATTCATCATAAAAAAAATGATCGTAAAACATCTCTAATCTTTTATTAATGTCAATAATTATATTCTCAAATTCAGCGAATTGTCCTAATCTATTATGATAAAGATATTTTTTAGTAGTCAAATATTTATTAAGATTTGTTTTCGGTAAAAATGTTGTGAATTCCGGTGGTCTGTTCCAATCTATTCCCTTTAGTTTGTGCTTGAAAAGAAGACTAGGTTTAATACAAAAACCATAAATAAATTCAAAATATGTCTTTGTCTTTATATTTGTTGGATAAAAACCAAACTTCTTAAATATTCTTGATTTGATAAGATTAAGACTTGTATTGGTATAGGTAACAATTAAAAACCGTTGTTCCAAATCTAAATTATCTATTAAATATTTAGTTTTTCCAGAGCCTGCAACCGCTAAAATTAATCTTTTATTAACCATGAAATTGCATCGATTATATATTGAGGAGGTTTTATTTCATCTCCCTTTTTGTCAAGAATATCATAAGCACAATCTGTCTTTTCATCGAGCATATATTGTTGAACAGATCTCGTTTTTAATTTTGGCAAAAATAACTGATCACATATAAGTTTATTCAATTTATATAACGCTATTTCAAAAGTTTTAATTTCGTCGTCTATTTCATAAAATACTTTAACGTATTTGCTCACATATTTTTCATAATTCTTTATACAATTATTTTCATGGTCTCCGTCATTATCTCTTACAACAGCGGTCTTAATTTCAAGAAGATTTGCAATCTCCATATATCTTTTAAAACTGGTGCCACCAACAGAAATTATGTGAACTCCCATTTTATTTGGTTTGTTACGAGTGATTATCTCAAAGAATTTTGCAGCAAAAATATACTCTGCATCTCCTTCAACTAAAAGTATTTTTTTTGATAGAATAAATTCAAGAATATTATTATCAGGTGCTTTTATAAAAAATTTTGCGGTTGCCGGTGTTAAATTAGATAAGTTTATAGATGCTTTACTATTACTGTTTAGCAAAATTGTATTTCTTAAATCTAGACGCGAACTAATCATGTTACTGTGAGTTGCAATAAAAAGTTGTTTATTCTTAGATTCATTTATCCTTTCGATCAAATTATGCATATGAAGATGACTAAGGTGATTTTCAGGTTCTTCTAATAATATAAAATCAAGTTCATTATCATTTTTTTGAAGTGCAAATTCAGTCTTAATAAAGCACTGTCTTCCCTTACCTCTATTTTGTAAATCTATATTATCTTCTGTTATTGTTAAGTCAGATTCTAGATTTGATTTGTTGCTATTTTTTATAGAAAATTCATATTTCCCTTTGCCTGTTTTATCATTTAATTCTTTTAAAATTTCCTTTCTAAAATTTAATTTATAATTTCTATATTCAAATAAGTGTTTATTTTTTTCAGATGTTGAAACTGAACTGTTATAAAGTGTTTTTATATATGAGTTAGTTGCGTATTCATTATTTATCGAAGAATTGTCGAGTAAAATATGTTTAAATTCTTTTCTGAAACCTAAGTAAGGGTGTCCGCCAAATTTCATAAAAGAAATAGAGTAGTATTCAAAAGGAAAATTTGAATTATTGTTTTTCAAGACAGAAACTATGTCTAAACTTACTTCTTCAATTGGTGAACAAATTAAACTTATGCCGTAATGATTATCTGTGAGAGAATTATTTTTACCATAAAATTGATCATCATCAGTTTTATCAAAATACAATTCAAGGGTTAATGTGGGTAAAGTTTCATAGGTATTTGTTTTGAAAAAATCTTGAATTATGTCATTGTTAAAAAGTGTATCCAATCCTAATGATTCAACTTTACTTCTGCTACCAGAAAGAAGTAAATCAATTGCTAATAGAATTGAACTTTTTCCTGATTCATTGTCACCAACAATAACATTATTGCTCGGTTTAAAGTTGATTTCAATAAATTTAAATTTTTTATAATTAAATGCTCGAAGTTTAGTTATGTTACTCATTTTTCATCTAAGGTGTTTTAATTTAAATATTATATCTATAACAATAAGGCTATCTTTCAAAGATACAAAACACTTCTATAAAATTTGTATATAAACAACTTTTAAAATCTATAACAGAAATCCCTCTCTTCATTCTAGCCCCGGTTGAAGCGGCATCCTTTTTTTTGGAAGGGCATTTTGCGGAGGAAAAAAAAGATATAGCGGAAAACGGGACGAGTCTTCGAAAGAGGCGAAATCTTGGTGCTTCTAAAAACAGGAATAATTCCGTAATTTTGCAGCATGAATCAAGATACGATCTGTGCGATTGCGACCGCTAATGGAGTGGGCGCTTTGGGAATTATTCGCCTTTCTGGGAATGATGCCGTGAAGATTGCGCAAAAAACTTTTAAAGGAACCAACTTAGAACTTGTGGCGTCTCACACGGTGCATTATGGGTACATTGTGGATTATAAGGATCAAGTTGTAGGAGGAAATGAAATGGACTTTGTGATAGATGAGAGACCTGAGACGAATATAACAAATGCTGATTCGAATCAATATATAATTCCTAACCATCAGCCATCAACCACAGGTTCAGATCCAGTTATTTATCAAACAGTAGAACTGATAGATGAAGTTATGGTCTCCGTATTCCTCGCGCCGAAGACTTTTACGACGGAAGATGTGGTGGAGATTTCTTTTCACGGATCGCCGCATATTGCAAAGAAAATTCTGGAAGTTTTGGTGAAGAATGGAGCACGACTGGCGAAAGCCGGGGAATTTACGATGCGTGCTTTTATGAACGGCAGAATTGACCTGGCGCAGGCGGAATCGATTGCTGATTTGATTGCTTCGGAAAATGAGGCGTCGCGGAAAGTGGCATTGAATCAGTTGAAAGGGGGAATTACGAATGAGATTTCGATCCTGAGAAATGACTTGCTGAATTTTACCTCGCTGATTGAACTGGAACTGGATTTCGGGGAAGAGGATGTGGAATTTGCGGACCGGACCGCCATGAATAAATTGCTGCTCAACCTGCGCCATAAACTGGGTTCTTTGATTGAGAGTTTTCAATACGGAAATGCGCTGAAAAATGGAGTGGAAGTCGCCATCATCGGGAAACCGAATGCGGGAAAATCGACGCTTTTGAATGCTTTGTTGAAAGAGGAAAGGGCGATTGTTTCTGAAATTGCAGGGACAACGCGCGATACGATTGAGGAAGTGATTCATTTGAAAGGAACGGCTTTTCGGTTTGTGGATACGGCGGGACTTCGGGAAACGACGGATGTTATTGAGAAAATTGGCGTAACGAAAGCGAAGGAGAAAATTGCCTCGGCGAAAGTGCTGTTGTATCTCTACGATGAACAAGATTCTACGACGGAAGAAGTGATTGCTTTTGTGAAGGAATTCCACCGCGAGGATTTGAAAATTGTGCTGGTTCATAATAAAGTAGATTTGACCAACGACGAAGTTCCAAACGAATTTGACGCCACTTTAAACTTGGAATTGTTTCCGGATTATTGTGATGAATTGTTGCGGATTTCCGCGAAAGATCAAACGGGAATTGAAGCGGTGAAAACGGTTTTGATCGATTACGTTGAGAATTTGAAAGATCAGGAAAGCAATGTGATTATTACGAATCAAAGGCATTTTGACGCCTTGCAGAAATCGCTGCAATCTGTTCTTCAGGTGGAGGAAGCGGTGAGTTCTGGGATTCATACGGAATTGTTGGCGTATGAGTTGAGAAATGCGCTGGAGCAGTTGGGAGAAATTTCCGGGGAATTTACGAATGATGAGGTGTTGGGGAATATTTTTTCTAAGTTTTGTATTGGGAAATAAATTACCTTTTCTTTAGTTTCTTTTTCTTTCTTTTGTTTGATTTACAATACTTTATGTCATTTTTATTTTCTCTTGTTGGAGTTTATTTCTATATTTGTACATCTCATGTACACCTCGAGCTGCAAAAGTAGTACTAAGGTGTACAAATGTACACCTCGAATAAAGCTTATGAAAATTACATTAAAACAAAAGAGATTATCCGACAGTATGATTAGTCTCTACGTCGAATATTACAAAGGTTCATCTACGAATCTGCAAGGGAAACGAATTCATCTTCGTGATTTTGAGTACCTCAAGTTGTATTTGCACCCAGAACCAAAGTCTGTTAAGGAGAAGAAAGAAAACAAAGAAACTTTAGCTCTAGCCGAAAATATCTTTTCGATTCGTAAAACAGAATATATTCAAGGCAAGTATGATCTTAAAGATAAAGTAAAATCAAAGAGGCTCTTCCTTGCCTATTTTGAGGAACTGACTGAAGAAAAGCAAAAGCAGGATTCTTCTAATAATTACGGGAATTGGTTTTCTACTTTGCAACATCTGAAAAAGGTTGTTCCAAAAAATATGACGTTTGACGAAATTGATGAAAATCTCATCAAAAAAGTCCGGAAGTATTTTGAAAAGGACGCCCTGACAAAAAGTGAGTTGTCACTTTCACAAAATTCAAAATATTCTTATTTTAATAAGTTTAAAGCAGCTCTAAGAAATGCTTTTGACGATGGTTATCTAACCGTTAATTACGCTGCAAAAATAAAATCATTTGATCAGGCAGAAAGCCAAAGAGAATATCTGACTTTTGATGAACTGCAATCTTTAGCCAAAGCCGAATGTAAATATCCGGTGTTGAAAAAAGCATTTCTTTTCTCTTGCTTATCTGGTCTCCGTTGGTCAGATATCAACGCTATGCTTTGGTCAGAAGTACGTGATGAAGGAGGATTATTTAAAATAAATTTCAGACAGGTTAAAACTGATGGAGTCGAATATCTTTATATTTCTCAGCAAGCGAGGGAACTTCTTGGAGAAAGGCAAGACCCCCAAGATCGAGTTTTCAAAGGTTTGAAATATGGAATGACTTATAACACTGAAATTATCCGTTGGTGCAATCGCGCGGCAGTTCCAAAGCACATTACTTTTCATTCCGCAAGACATACCAATGCCGTGCTATTACTGGAAAACGGTGCAGATATTTACACTGTTTCAAAAAGACTGGGACATCGTGAAATTAGAACAACTGCGATTTATGCTAAAATCGTGGACAGTAAAATGAAAGAAGCAGCAGAAATAATTCCGGAACTTACGTTGGAAATGTGAGTGTTTTTCTTTGAAGTAAGTTACAGAACAGAAAAATTTGATTTTTAAAACTTAATTTTTCACTTTTAAGCAAATAGAATCCAGAATAGCCCAGATTAATCTTATTTAGACTTTTTTTGAACCTTTTTCAATCCAAAGTAATAGTATTTAGCCTTTTGCAAACTTCTGGTATTGCCCATTAAGTTTATGATGTTGACTTTTGTATCAATAAATCAATCAAACGATACAAATGGAAAATGAACTCATTCTACACAAACTCAATCGTATCGAAAAACATATTTTCGGACTGAAAGAAATTCTCAACACAGAGGAATTATCTGATTATACTGGATTCAAGAAATCCTATATCTACAAACTGGTTCATACCAACAGTATTCCTTTTTCTAAACCCAACGGAAAAGTTCTCTTTTTCGAACGTAAAAAAATCGATACTTGGTTGTTAAAAAACAGCCATAAATCTAATGATGAAATCCAACAGGAAGCTCTGGAGTTTTCTCTACGAAAAAAGTAAAACCCAACTATAGCAGTAGTCAGGCTTAAATGTATTGTTTCACTTGGAAGTGAAGTGCAAATATAGCAATTATTTGTCTCTACTTCCCAAATAACTAATCTTTTATGGAAGAAGATAAAATGCTGTATCAAACTGGTGCAGTGAGCAAAACTATATTTGATCGAACTCTGAAATATCTAAATTCTAAGTATTCTTTGAGATTTAATACGATATCTCTGGAGTTTGAAATCAAAAGATCATTAGATAAAAAATGGTCGAGTTTGAACTTAAGTTCATTGTATATCGAACTCATTCAATCTGGAATTGATATTCCAGTCAATAAATTAGAAATCCTGGTGAGAAGCCATCTGATTGACCAATACAATCCCATTTCTGAATATTTTGAAAGTTTGAAAGAATGGGACGGAGAAGATCATATTAAAAACTTCTGTAGTTACGTAAAGACCAATGATGATAATGCTTTTCTGTATCATATGGAGAAATGGTTTACCAGATCCGTTTTGTGTGCTTTAGAAAAAGAAAAAATAAACAAGCATTGTTTGGTTCTCGCCAATACGATTCAAAATAGCGGAAAATCAACCTATTTAAGATTTTTTGTTCCCAGAAAATTGATGAACTATCTCTCGGAAGATATCGGATTGGATAAAGACAGCAGAATTAAATTGTGTAAAAATTTGATTATCAATTTAGATGAGCTTTCGATTTTAGCCAGAGCAGACATCAATTCATTGAAAGCATTTATCTCAAAAACCCATATCAACGAAAGGCTTCCCTATGCACGTAAAGCGGAGTATTTGGAGCGGATTTGCAGTTTCGTGGGGTCTACTAACAAAACTGATTTTCTGACTGATGAATCGGGGAGCGTGCGCTGGATCATTTTTGAAGTGACCGAGAAAATTAATTTTAATTATTCTTTGGAAATCGATATTGATAAAGTATGGGCACAAGCATACTTCAATGCTTATAAAAGGAAGGGTTTTAATCCGGAACTGACTTTGTCAGATATCTCTGAAAATGAGAGAAGGAATGAAAGATTTACGCAAATGACTTTAGAACAGGAAATGATCAACAAGTTTTATGAACCATCGGATAATTTGGAAGAATTCAAGACTGCGACCGAAGTGATGATGGATTTGAGCACGCAGGGAATTCGATTAAATCATTTAAAAATCGGGAGAGCGTTATCATCATTCAAATTTCCCAGAGTAAAACATCCACAAAGACAAATCTATGGTTACCTAATTCAATTGAAAACTACAGATTAATATAAACACCACAAAATAAACTACCTACTTACCTAACGGCTTTAAATTATTCTATATCAGATTGTTATATAGGTAAGTAGAATTAAATAAAGTTACCTAAAGTTACCTATTTAAAGAAATTGGGTAAGTAGGTAAATCAAGGTAAGCATGAAAAAAACCTTTAATTAATTGATTAACAACCATTTGGTAAGTAGGTAGGTAGTTTACCAAAAAACATAGAAGAAATATACAACTATTATGAATTGTTCAGAAGCAAAGAATATATCAATCAAAGCAGTATTGGAAAGTTTTTCTCTTTTCCCTAGCAAAGAAAATTCCCGAACCGCATTTTATTTTGCACTTGATCGCGAAGAGAAAACCCCAAGTTTATTAGTTGATTTTATTAAGAATGCTGCATTTGATTTTGGAACCGGAAAAAGCTATGATATTATCTCAATTGTTCAGACTATGAAAAGATGTTCAGTAAGCGATGCATTAAAATATTTAGAACAATTTAATTTTTCTTTTCAAAAGCAAAATCTAAAATTAGAAAATCTTCCAAAAGGTTATGAAATAATTGACGTCAAAGAAATTCAGCATCCTGCTTTATTAGATTATTTAAAAAGCCGAAATGTTGAAGATCAAAAAAAATGGGTTGAAGAAATTCATTATCGAATGAACGATAAAAATTATTTCGGAATCGCTTTTAAAAACGATTCCAATGGTTATGAAATCCGAAACGCTTACTCTAAAATTTGTTTGGGTAAAAAAGATATTACGACCATCAAGAACAACTCAAAATTGCTTAGAATTTTTGAAGGCTTCTTTGACTTTCTTTCCTTTAAAAAAGTAGAAAATTATCTGGAAAAAGAACCTTCTGATTATATCATTTTGAATTCGGTTACAATGATCCATAAAATTAAAAACGAGAACGAAAATTATAAAAACATTGAACTCTATTTTGACAATGACGAAGCAGGAACTCGAGCAGTTGAAATGATTAAAATTGAAATGGATAATGTAGAAGATTGTCGGGTTTTATATTCCGGTCTTAAGGACTTAAATGATTGGTTGATCCAGAATAATCCTACAGAAGAAAGGCAAGTAAAATATAGAAAAAGGTGAGTAAAATAATAGCAGGTTAAAATGATTTCAAAAATGTTTTAGCCTGGATCTTTTTTACTCAGGTAGAATAAATACACCTGCGTAAAATAGACTAAGGTAAAATATGGTAGGATGCTAGTGCAAAAAGTACCCATTGTTTACAAAAAGCGCGTAACGCTTTTTTGTAAAAATGAGAGTTTTTTGATTTCTTCCTATCGTCAGAAATGCAATTGAAATAAAATTATAAAAACATAAGATGGAAAATAGAAATAATGATTTTTTAAAGAATATAATCACAAAATCGACCGAGCAAAAAATGCAACAAGTTATTGCTGAAAAAAGAAAAAAATACTTTCAGGGTTTAGGGAGAAAAGGAGGTTTGAAAAAGAAATCTAATTTGCAGTTAACCAAAATAATATCATTCCGACTGACTGATTTGGAATATGAAGAAAGTCAAAAGAAATCTCAAAAATACAACTTGAAATTATCTGCTTATGCAAGAATGATTCATTTGCAAAAAGAATTAAAAATTAATGAATTTAAGATTGATGAAATCTTACTTCAATATGGAAATAATTCCAAAAGAATAACCAATCTTTTGCGTCATCGAGAATGGAATGTTTTTGAAAATAAGAAAGAAATTTTAACAAAAATTGAAACTACAAATGATTTGATGTATCAATATTTATATTCTAAAATGAACCAAAATACGAAGAATGAATAATTCTGCAACAACCCGGGTTATTTCCAAAATCGCTTTGGAGTATAATGGAAACGATAAAGGGATGGCAATCGCCGCCGCATCTAATTTTCTTTTGAGCAGCAAATCTGAAGAACAATATCACGAAATGAAAACGGTGGCTGATCGGAATCCTAAAGTGAAGAAATGGGCTTTAACTGGATATATTTCGCCACCCAATGAAATCGGTAAAATACTTTCAGACGGAGAATTGGCAGACATCGCAATTGAAGCTTTGCATAAAATAGGAGTTACGGAAAACAACCAATACCGATTGGATATTCATAATAGTACGAAGCAGAAACATATTCATTTTATTGTTAATCGCATCAGTAATGATGGTAAATGTACCATTAAAGCTCATGATGTAGGAAAGAGATTTGGAGAAGCAGTCCGGCAAGTTTGTCACGACAGAAACTTAAAAACGGATGTTGAAATTGGAATTGAAAAGCGAGCTGCGATGCTTAAAAATCTAACAGAAAGCCTGCAGCTTACAGTCAATTTTGATGATTTGATTTCAGAAATGAAAAATAGGGGTTATGTTGTACAGCTTTCTAAAAATGAAAAAATAGGAATTTCGGGAATGCGAATCATTCTGGAAAGCGATATTAATCATCAAACAGAAAGACAATACAAGCCAGGCTACAAACTTTCGGAGATTTCAGGAAGTCTGAAAATTGCAGAGATCAAAAATATCTTTGAAATAAAGAATACACTTTTGGATGAATCAAAAAGCGCGACAAACTGGAAAGAACTTCGGGAGAATTTATATCGAAAGGGTTGGTCTATCAAGATTCAATACAAAGGAGAGTTTAAAGTAAATCAAAAGAATGAAATTCAGGATATCTGGATCAATAAAGTTGGACGATATCAAACTGGTCAACTCAAAGATGGATTCTTTTTTAAAAAGCACCAAGGTTTTTCTCTTTCAGCAATCGATTATGGTTTTAACAATTTTGAAAAAGAAATAACTGCGTTTGCCGAAAAACAAGTTAGTGGAAATGACTCTAATGTTCCTGGTGCATCAACGAAAGATACTTTACAAAAAATTGCAGGTGAAGCGATAGAAGATTTTCTGAAGCCTAATTATGTTTCGCAGCAGGAAGATGAATGGTGGAGGAAGAAACGGAAAATGAGAAGATGATTAATAATTTGAAATAAACTCAAAAAGAGAAATTTTGATTTGGTAAAAATTTGTAAGTTCCAAGGATTCTTCAGTTTTATAAGAATTATACTTTTCAATTTTGGAGATTTTTTTTCTGTAAAATGGTGGTCAAGATGGTGATCAAGATGGTGATCAAGATGGTGGTCAAGATGGTGGTCAAGTAATAGATTTAACGAAAAGAGTACACAGATTAAAGGATTCTCGGACACATTCACATTCTTTCTTACTATGTAATGGTCAACACAGAAAGTGTTTTAAACCTCATGGTTGTATAGGTGAACCTTATAATGGATATGATAAATAAGTGCTTATTGAAGTGAAATGCTATAGTGTTTGCCCCGAAAACCTACCATAACTAAATTTTACATCGAGATTTACATATATAAAAGTCCAGTTTTTTAGTTAATAAACTGGACCTTTTACCTGTATTTGATTTAAAATATTTCAATGAAAACCCCTGATTATATAGGGCACACTTTAGACAATTTTCTAAAAGGTTATGTTCTCACCTATGATGATTTCTATAGAAAGGTGACTGAAAAGGAGGCAATGGTTCAGTAAAGATTGAAAAGTTTTAAACTTTCTATTGTTGGTCATATTGATAATCATATTTATGAAATGATGACAGAATAATGACAGAATATTGTATAATTCATATAAATTTTTATTTAGATAAACAGTTATTGTATTGATTTATAGTAGTTTATTGTGATGTTTATTTTTGGCAATGGTGACACTAATGGTGACATGTTTTTATAAAATTCGCCATTCTCCAGTTCTATTATTTCCTAATCTTTCTATGATTGAATTTTCCTGCAGGGCTTTAAAGGTTCTCAATATAGTTCTGCTATTCACAGATAACAGCTCGCTAATTTTAACAACCGTCATTTTTGGATCTTCCTTAATCAAATCCAAAACTTGTTGTTGAATACTTATTTCCACAAAATTGAAAATGACATAAAAACCGTTATCCTCATATCTGAAAATTGGAACAGGAATTTTAGCGGCTTTAGCTTCGTTAAAAATTTTAATCGTTCCTCTTCCCCAAGATTCAATAAGTCCACTTCGGAAAAAAGCATTAGCAATTTCAGGATTGTAGGGTCGGGAAGGATGCTTTATCTTCAGTTTTGCCACCGTCCAATTTTCAGGTAATTCGCCCTCATTCCAGATAATAAGTTTGTCATCGTAAACGCTGATTTGAATTGGGATACCGCTGGAATAATCTTTATGAATAATAGCATTTAGAACGGCCTCTCGTAATGCTCCAACCGGAACTGGAAAAGTTTCTTTCCTCTGTAAACCTTCATAGGTGATTTGTGCTTTTAGATATTTGCTAACCAATAAATCCATCACTTTGTCCACCTGCTCAAAAAGAGAACCTCTTACTTCATCCTGGTAAGCCAAATCATCATCGGTATTGAAAAATCCGATCTTTATGGTTGCGCCGGTAAATATTTTTTCGGGTTTCGGATGAAAAAGTAAAACAGCCGCTTTTTTTAAGTATCCGTTTAAATCGACAAGATTTAATTTTTCAAGTAATTCATGCGGTGAATCGCCCTGAACATCTTCGTCAAAACGTTGTGTTTCAGATGCACGATCTTTAAACAACTTGAATGCAAAATCAGAGAGATCAGCCTCCTTACTGTAGGGTTCTGGCGTTCCATCCCATTTCAGACCTTGTTTTCCCAATAAAAATTTATCAAGTGCTGCACCTTTCAATTCTTGATTTGTGGCACCACTACGGTAATAATATTTACCTTTATAATTAACAGGATAAGGATAAGCATCTGTGATAATTTCCAAATATTCTTTATCGGAATCATTCTTAATATTTACATCTATCAAAACTCCTAAAATATCTTTCACCTTATTAGGCAAATCTTCTGCTAGTTTTTTTACATCTGTTATTCCTAAAATAGTACCCTTATCATCAATACCGATATACATTTTACCACCATTTGCATTCGCAAAACCACAAATCCATTTGATGTATTCATCGCGCCAGCTTTCTTTATATTCCGTATTCTGATTTTCCATTGATTAAGATATATTGCAAAAATAGGGATTCGTTGACTAACTATGTTTCAATCTCAATATTTATATAGTTTATTCCAGATTATTTTTAGTTGTTCGCTTACATCCGCGTAAGCGCAGACAAACAAACATTAGAGAATCAACGCTATGAAATAAACCAATTTTGCGAGCGCAATTTTTATGTCATTGATAAATAGATTGAAGAAACAATCGCGGGAGCAAAAGATCTTAACGATCGTAAACTCGGTAAACTGCTCAAGAAAATGGAAAAGGATGATGTTCTTATTTGCTCCGAACTTTCCCGACTTGGCAGAAATCTTCTGATGATCATGGGAATTCTTAATGAATGCATCGGGATATTCAAGTCTGGACCATAAAAGATAATTACCGATTAGGAAGCGATATTAATTCTAAAGTTCTGGCTTTTGCTTTTGGTCTCTCTGCAGAAATAGAACGCAATCTCATTTCACAACGTGGCCAGAAAAAAAGCAGAAGGTGTTATTCTCGGTCGTCCAAAAGGAAGAAAATCGACGAAAACAAAACTGACTGGACAGGAGAAAAAAATAAAAGAACTTCTAGATAAGAATGTTTCTTTCTCTGCCATTGGTAGAATTTTAAATGTCCACAGATTGACGGTTTCTAAATTTGTGAAGGAAAGGTTGGATTAATTATTTTAATTTTAATGGTTATATTTGAGACTGTTCGGAAAGTTAATATACATATTAGCGTAATAAATACTTACATGAAATTAAATACCAATCCGACTTCTAAACAACTTGCCGAAATCAAATCTTGGCTTGTGGAAGAAAAGAAAAATTTTAATGAAGGTTTTTACTGCAATTGGAACATTATTGAAAAATCATTTAATGAACATAAATTATTTGTTCTTGAATTTGATAAAAAGATTGTTGGATTTATTACATGGACTAATCATGAGAGGAAATATGTTGACATTGATATTATGGAAATTAATCGAAGTTTTAGAAAGAGAGGCTTTGGAAGGATTTTATATAAAAAAACAGAAGAATTTTTCGCGGAACACAACTATATCGCGATTAAACTTTTTTGTGCACCAGCAAATTCTGAATCATTTTGGAAAAAAATGGAATTAATAAAGTTTCCTTATAGAGGTTATTCCGAATCAGAACTAATTTATTATAAGCCTCTGATAAATGCGAAAGAACTTTCGGTTGGTAAATTTTTAGCAAATAAAATTGAATTGTGGGATGTTGAACCGTACGAATTAAAAGAGCAAGAACCCAAATGGACTTGGGAGATTTACAATAATAATTATCCGATACTTCAACCATGCAATCCTAATTGGAATTTAAGACTAACTAAAAATGGACAAATAGTGAAAGAAGACAAAATAAAATATTTTGACAGTGAGAAAGAAATTGAATTTGGACCATTTTTATACTTAACAGTAACTGAATAAAAAAATAACGCAAACATTATTTTGCAATCGTTGGGAAATTTATTGCTAAATTCAATTTTAGTTCGTCGATTAATATTTTGTAATATTTTCATGAATCAAATTTCTATTGCCGATAATATAGAGCCTGTCCCGACGTGAAAGCGAATGAACAGGAGTTTTCCAACTTGTTCAAAAAAGCAAATAACTTCGAACTTAAAGGGAATGCTTTGATGCGAAGAAATTCGAACAAGCATAAACTAAAAAGCCGCCTCGATTTGAGACGGCTTGTTCCTATAAAAAACAAATACAAATTACATCGGTCCTCCATCTTCGCCTGTAAAGTTGCTGTTCACATCTTTTTTACGTTTTGGCTGATCTACTTTGTCACCCTGCTTAAAGCGGTATGTAAACGATAAAGTAAATTGTTGTGGGGCGAACTGCATGAAGGAGTATTGCGTATAATCTGGGCCATTATAAGTAAATTCTCTAGCTCGGGAATTCAAAACATCCTGAATATTGAAGGTTAAAGTTCCGTCGCCTTTAAGAATCGTTCTGGAGGCTCCCGCATTCAAAATATACATTGCGTTTCTGTTATTTACGGCCGTATTTTCGGCACCTCGATAAGAACCCTGTAATTGAACAGAAGTATTTTTGTCGCGTTTAAAGGTGGTAGTCAATCTCATTCGGGTAGAAAATCCTTCGCCATCAAAATTGGTTTCAAAATATTGAGCGCAAAAATCTTAATCATCGACGACGAACTGAAATTGCTGAAACTTCTGGGAATGATTATTTCCAATGAAGGTTAATAGTGAACTTTCTGCCACAAATTTTCCCGATTCTGAAGGTGGCAATTCTTTCGCCAGATCTTCCGTAGAAAAAGATCATTTTAAAAATTTTAAATTACAGAAAAGGCAACAAAGCCGCACGACTCCTCGATATCGAATCGCAACTTTGTACCGTAAACTCGAAGAATATCTCTAGAAATAGCATTTGTTCAAATCTTCTCAATTTGAGAATCAAGCCTGTCATTTTGATAGGCTTTTTTTATTGTCTAAATTCCTTAAAAATAAATAACAGTTTGGTATTCAGTATGATAAAGGAATCGTTTTCATCTAGGTACATCAATTGGCATTATTGATAGAAAATAATAGAATTCAAAATGAAAAAAGACAATGATGTTAACGATTCATTTGCTCATCGTAGGGTTAGTGTGGTCTGTTTTTATTTTAAAATGAATGTTTTTTTCGATAAAATTTAATTAAAAAATAAATACTATGAAAATACTCTCGATGGCAGTATTGATCGCTAAGGAAATTCCGACTTCTAAAGACGAAATTTTCTTAATGGCTGAAAAAAATGAGACTTTTAAATTGGTTTCATTATTAACAAAACACATAAAAATAGCAGCAGTTAGGGGAAACGAAAATGTTGTAAAAAAAGGTCTCGAAGTAATGGGCAAGATTTATGAAAAAGGAAATTTAACCTTTCAGTCGGCAGTTGAGAACGTATTTGTTTTTTCTTGCGACCAATTTTTAGTTCATAATAAGACATTTCTTCTGACGTCTCTTCCAAAATCATTACAGAAAGCGTATTTGAGCCAAGTTTATCATTCAGGACTCTAAAGATTTACTACAATGAAATTTAAAAAACCAGGACAGAAAGTTCATTTACACAATTTGAAAAAATCAAAAAATAAAAGTACGAATGACACTTTAGCGGTTCATATAATCACGATTATAGCGGTTTTTGTGGTCGCTTTTCTTATTCAACCTTTCAATTAATTTTTTATTAAAAAAACATGAAAATATCTATCGAACAATTTTTCAGATTGCAATTTCCAGAACTTTATCCTTTCGGAATGATTGCTGCGGAAAACCAAGAGTATTTGGTAGATTACAAATTACTGATATTCTTTGCCAATTTTTGTTCAGAACATCCTACTTGTAAACAATCTAGCGATATTCTAATCCTCATTAATTCCATTTATAAAACGCAAAATATTTTTGTTAAAAATGCTATTGAAAATGAGTTTTTAGCTGTTATGGTTGAAAAATTTGGAACAACTGATATGGAAAAGCAATTAGAATTGATTCCATCAGAACTTCAAATTGTTTATAAGAGAATTTTATCGGAAATGAAGAAAGAATCACAAGATGCATAAATTGATCAACAGAAATAAAGCGGCAAAATACTTTGCGAATTATTACCCTGAAATTAAAGAAGAGATTAGGTTTCTTTCTCTCCAAAAAAACTTTGCTGGGATTATTCAGAGTATTATCAATTATTTATTTCAACTTCTGGAACAGTCGAAACAGTGTATAGTGATAGCAAAAATACAAGGCATGGGTAGGCTGTACAGAAGAGGAAATCATGCCGTAAAAGAGTTAATTGAAAATCTTTTCATTCGCTCGTTTCACGCTATGAAAAAACGTTGCAAGCCGCAAGAATGGAATTTCTTATTAGAAAAATGTCCTGCAGTCTTTCAAAATATTTATCAGAATCAAATTAATAAAGATCAACGATTAAAAATAAAATTATAATCGCACTTTTCATTGCAGCATTTGCCAATCGTTCACAAACCTCTTGTGAATGATTGGCATCCTGCATTGTATTGCCATCTTAAGACTCACCGAACTTTGTTAATCACCAATACCCGCGACGATTTAATAATTAAAGGTTGGCAAAAGGAATTACTTGTGAATGTTTTTTTACTTTTGCAGCAAACTTTTAAATCACCCAAATTTTGAGCGCAAAAATCTTAATCATAGACGACGAACTGAAATTGCTGAAACTTCTGGGAATGATTATTTCCAATGAAGGGTACGAAGTTTTCCAGGCTTCTTCCGCACGTTCGGGAATGAATATGCTGACAGCTCACCAGATCGACTTGGTTTTGTGTGACGTTCGCTTGCCGGATGCTTTTGGTGTTGATTTAGTAAAAGAAATTAAAACCAAATATCCGCACATCGAAATTATTTTGATGACGGCGTACGGAAATATTCCTGATGGAGTACAGGCTATGCGAAACGGCGCCTACGATTATATTGTAAAAGGCGACGACAATGAAAAAATTATTCCGCTGGTTTCCAAAGCCTTGGAAAAAGTGAAAGATAACGTCAAAAACGAACAGGTAGAAAAATCCAATCTCAAATCCAATTTTTCAACGATCATTGGAAAATCGCAAAGTTTTCTTTATTCAAAAATGCTCGCCCAAAAAGTAGCGAATACTGACACTGCCGTGCTTTTAACGGGAGAAACAGGTACCGGAAAAGAAGTGTTCGCCAACGCCATTCATCAGGAAAGTTACCGAAACAAAGGCAGTTTTATGGCGATTAACTGTTCTGCTTTTGGTAAAGATGTTTTAGAAAGTGAATTGTTCGGCCATAAAAAAGGCGCTTTTACGGGTGCGGTTTCAGATAAAAAAGGTTTGATAGAAGAAGCCCAAAATGGTACACTGTTTTTAGATGAAATCGGCGAAATGCCGTTGGAATTACAATCGAAGATGTTGCGTGTTTTAGAGAATGGTGAGTTTATAAAAATGGGCGACACCAAAATATCCCATTCTAATTTCCGCCTCATCGCAGCGACTAACAGAGATTTAAAAGAAGAAAGCCGACTTGGGAATTTTCGGGAAGATCTTTATTTTCGATTGAATGTTTTTGAAATTCACCTGCCGCCTTTGCGCGAAAGAAAAGAGGATATTCGCGAACTCGCCAATTTATACATTGGAAAATTTTCGAGCAGGATGAATCTGAAAACAGTCAATGTTGCTGAAGATTTTTACAAAAAATTAGAGAGTAATCCTTGGAAAGGAAACATCCGTGAACTCAAAAATACGCTGGAAAGAAGTCTGATTTTAATGGAAAATCATCAACTTTCTCCGGAGAATTTACCCCATTCTGAAAGTGGAAATTCCTTCGCCATGTCGTCGGTTGAGAAAGACCATATTCTAAAAGTCCTTAATTATACCAAGGGAAACAAAGCGGAAGCAGCCCGATTACTCGATATCGGAATTGCTACCTTATATCGAAAACTCGAAGAATATCAGTTGAAATAAAGTGATTTCTTCTTTCATCCTGAACGAAACAAAGTGAATTGAAGAATGTCATTCTAAAATAAGAGATGCTTCATTGCGTTAAGAATTCCCACAAGTAACTTCTCAAATTGAGAATCAAGCCTATCATAATGATAGGCTTTTTTTGTTTTGGCACCCTTCAAAAATTCAGTAATAAAATGTAAATCAACTGATTAAATATTTGAGGAATTGTTTTTGGCATTAGGGTTATCAATCTATAAAAATTCTAAAATTTCAAACTATGATGAGTGTAATCCTTACTGCCACCGGAACGTTGTTTTTCTTCCTACTGGCCAAATCTATTAACTTTTTTGATAAAATTTAAAACCTATGTGGCTCTTATTTATCCTTTCTCTCGCAGCATTTGGGTACATCTGCTATGTCTTAATCAAACCCGAAAAATTTTAAACAAATAAAAAATGAATATAGAATTACTGGGACTCGTCCTGATGTTCGTAGTCACCTTGGTTTTGGGAATTCCCCTCGGGAAGTATATCGCCAAAGTTTATGGACACGAAAAAACGTTTTTGGATTTTATTTTTGATCCAATAGAAAAATTATTCTTCCGGCTTTCCGGCATCAATCCGCTAATGGGTTGGACCTGGAAACAAAATATGATGGCACTGCTTGCTATTAATTTTGTTTGGTTTTTAATGGGAATGTTCATCCTCATGAATCAAAGTTGGTTACCGCTCAATCCGGATAATAATCCAGGACAAAGCGCGGATTTAGCCTTTAATACCACGATTTCCTTTTTAGTGAACTGTAATCTTCAGCATTATTCTGGGGAATCTGGGGTGAGTTATTTCGGTCAATTGTATCTAATGTTTCTTCAGTTTACTACCGCTGCAACCGGTATGGCTGCAGTAGCGCATGTTTTCGTGGCTTTCAAAGAAAAAACAACAGAGCATTTAGGAAACTTTTTCGATTTTTTCGTGAGATCGGTAACCAGAATTCTCATTCCACTTTCTGTAATCGTCGGTACTATTTTGTTGATTAATGGCACACCGATGACCTTTAACGGAAAAGATCAGATCACCAATTTGGAGGGCAATACTGTAGAAGTTTCCACAGGTCCTGTGGCGGCTTTTGTTCCTATCAAACATTTAGGAACCAATGGTGGTGGGTTTTTCGGAACTAATGGTGCGCATCCTTTAGAAAACACCAACTATGTCACCAATTTCACCGAAATGGTAGCGCAAATGTTGATTCCATTCGCTTTGGTTTTCGCCTTCGGATTTTTTATTAAACGAAGAAAGCTAAGTTGGACCATTTTTGCCGTTATGTCCATTGGATTTTTATCCTTAATGGCGATGAATGTCGCTTTTGAAAATGCTGGAAATCCTGCTTTACAGGAAATGGGCGCCAATATTTCACTCGGAAATATGGAAGGCAAAGAGGTCAGAATTGGTTCTTCAGCATCTGCTTATTGGAGCATTGCAACCACTGTAATTTCTACCGGTTCTGTCAATTCCATGCACGATAGTTATATGCCGCTTTCCGGTATGAATATGCTGCTCGCCATGATGATCAACAGTTTTTATGGTGGAGTGGGTGTTGGAATTTTGAATTACCTCGTCTTCATTATTCTGGCCGTATTTATTTCTGGTTTAATGGTTGGAAGAACACCTGAGTTTTTAGGTAAAAAAATCGAAGCAAAAGAAATGAAGATCGCCATGATGATCGCGCTTTTGCATCCACTTTTAATTTTGGCAGGAACTGCTTTAACGGCTTACCAACCCGAATTTGGAACGGCGACTTTAAATAATCCTTCGTTCCACGGATTTAGTGAAATGCTTTATGAATTCACTTCTGCCTCGGCAAATAACGGCTCCGGTTTCGAAGGTTTAGGCGATAACACGCCGTGGTGGAATATTGCAACAGGCGTTGTTTTGTTTTTTGCCAGATTCTTACCGATTGTGGGACCAGTGGCAATCGCAGGCTTGCTCGCTAAGAAAAAATTCATTCCTGAAAGCGCCGGAACTTTAAAAACCGATACCCCAACTTTTGGACTGATGACTTTGGGCGTTATTTTACTGATCGCGGCTTTGGCTTTCTTCCCTGCTTTAACATTAGGACCGATCGCAGAATATCTGACCTCGATCTCCAAATAATATTTGACAATTAAAAAATGAATACAAAAAATACACAAAATCTTTTTCAAAAGGATTTAGTTAATGAAGCGCTGAAGCAATCTTTTATCAAGTTGGATCCGCGCGTGATGATCAAAAATCCCATTATGTTTTTGGTGGAAGTGGGAACCGTCGTGATGTTCGTGGTTTCACTTTGGACCCTAATGGGAGAAAAAAGTCAAGGAAGTTTCGCTTACAATTTTACCATATTTATTACGCTTTTTCTCACGGTCTTATTTGCCAATTTCGCCGAAGCCATAGCCGAAGCGCGTGGAAAAGCACAAGCCGATACTTTAAGAAAAACGAGAGAAGAAACTCCGGCAAAATTAATTCTGGAAAACAAACGCGGTTTCGAAGTAGAAACCGTACAGAAAATGTCTGCGCAAATGCAGTTGGGAGATATTTTCCTTTGCGTTGCTGGTGATCAAATCCCAATGGATGGCGAAATTATCGAAGGTTTAGCGACCATTGATGAAAGTGCGATCACGGGTGAAAGTGCGCCGGTAATCCGTGAAGCAGGTGGCGATAAATCCTCGGTTACAGGTGGAACAAAAGTTCTTTCCGACCGGATTAAAGTAAAAGTTAATACCAAACCGGGCGAAAGTTTCCTCGACAAAATGATTGCTTTAGTAGAAGGTGCAAGCCGCCAAAAAACACCGAACGAAATCGCGTTAACGATCTTATTGGCTGGATTTACTTTGGTCTTCATCATCGTCACGGTAACCTTGAAACCGTTTGCGGATTACAGCAATACACCCATCACGATTGCGGCATTTATTTCCCTTTTTGTGTGTTTGATTCCAACAACCATTGGTGGATTGCTTTCAGCCATCGGAATTGCGGGAATGGATCGCGCATTGCGCGCCAACGTCATTACCAAATCAGGTAAAGCCGTAGAAACTGCGGGTGATATTGATGTTTTGCTTTTAGATAAAACCGGCACCATCACCATTGGAAATAGGAAAGCCACCGAGTTTTATCCTGCCCCAAATGTCTCGATGGATGATTTCATCAAAGCGGCGGCCTTGAGTTCTTTGGCCGATGAAACGCCGGAAGGAAAATCGATCCTGGAACTGGCAGCATTGGCGCCGGAAAATCTGATCGTTGAAAATGCATCTTTTATTGAATTCACAGCCGAAACGAGAAGTTCTGGAATTGACTTTAATGGAACCAGAATTAGAAAAGGCGCTTTCGATTCCATCAAACAAATGACAGAAAAAGCCGGAAATGCTTTCCCAGAGGAAACTGCAGAATCCGTGAGAATGATCTCTGGTAATGGCGGAACTCCGTTGGTTGTTTTGAGAAATGACATCGTGCTCGGCGTTATTGAATTGCAGGATATCATCAAAACTGGCATGGCAGAACGTTTTCAGCGCTTGCGAAAAATGGGCGTGAAAACCGTAATGGTTACAGGAGATAATCCTTTAACCGCGAAATTTATCGCCGAAAAAGCCGGAGTTGATGATTTCATCGCTGAAGCCAAACCGGAAGATAAAATGAACTACATCAAACGCGAACAGGAAAGCGGAAAATTGGTCGCCATGATGGGTGACGGAACGAATGATGCGCCGGCTCTAGCACAGGCAGATGTGGGTGTGGCGATGAATAGTGGAACGCAGGCGGCAAAAGAAGCCGGAAACATGGTCGATCTGGATAATGATCCTACCAAACTCATCGAGATTGTAGAAATCGGTAAACAGCTTTTAATGACGCGCGGAACCTTAACTACTTTTTCAATTGCGAATGATGTTGCGAAATATTTCGCCATTATTCCCGCACTCTTTATCACCTTTATTCCTGCACTGCAAGCTTTAAATATCATGAATTTGCACAGTCCGGAATCGGCAATTTTGTCTGCGGTTATCTTTAATGCAGTCATTATTCCTTTCTTGATTCCACTTGCTTTAAAAGGTGTTGAATACAAACCGATCGGTGCGAGTGCTTTATTGCGCAGAAACCTTTTGATCTATGGTTTGGGAGGAATCTTAGTTCCTTTTATCGGGATCAAATTGATCGATATGGTCGTAACGCTCTTTATGTAATCAGTACAATTTTAATTTTAAAAAAATGAAAAAATATATCAGACCTGCTTTAGTATTAACTTTAGGAATGGTCGCCGTCATCGGAGTTTACACATTTGCTGTTTTCGGAATCGGAAAGCTCACACCGGATCATGGTTTGGGAGAACAAATAAAAGTGAATGGTAAGAGACAATACGCCAATGTTGGTCAGCAATTTACGCTTCCACAATATTTTCACGGGCGACCGTCGGCGGTCGATTATAATGCTGCAGGAAGTGGCGGAAGCAACAAAGGTCCGAACAATCCGGAATATTTAACGGAGGTTCAGAAGAGAATAGACACTTTATTAATCCAGAATCCGACCATGACGGAAGTTAAAATTCCCGTGGATTTAATTACTGCAAGTGGAAGTGGGTTGGATCCCAATATTTCTGTTCCGGCAGCCGAGTTTCAAATCGATCGGGTCGCAAAAGCGCGAAATATTTCTACCGCAAAAGTGAAGAACTTGATTGCACAAAACGCTGCAGAGGAGAACATTGTTTTCTTTGCACCGCAAAAAGTGAATGTTTTGAAACTCAATGCTTCTTTAGAAAATCTTAAATAAAAACAATTTTAATACGTAGAGAAAAAAAATAGATAATAGATAAAAGACGAACAATGAGTTGCATAATTAACAGAATAATTTAATCATTAGATTTCAAAAATTGAATCTGCTTTAATATTTCCTGTTAAAATCTAAGGTCTAATATCTAAATTCTAATATCTAGAAAATCAACAATGAAAAAAATAATTTTATCAGTATCAATCGTAACTTTCGGAATGATCGCTGCTCAGGAAGTAACTGAAACCGAAACTTCGAAAGTAACTTTCTCAGGTTATGCAGAAATCTTTTACACCTACGATTTCAATCAGCCCAACAATCATATTCGGCAACCTTTTTTGTACACGTATAATCGTCACAATGAATTCAATTTGAATTTAGGTTTAGTGAAAGCGAATTATACGACCGAAAATATACGCGCCAACCTGGCTTTGATGGCGGGAACTTATCCACAGGATAACATGTCTGCAGAACAGGATCTATTGAAAATTATCAATGAAGTCAACATTGGTTTCAAGATTTCGAAAACAAAAAATATCTGGATCGACGCTGGAATTATGCCGTCTCACATAGGCTGGGAAAGTGCCATCGGTAAAGATAATTTGACTTTGACGAGAAGTATCGCAGCAGAAAACTCTCCTTATTTCGAAACGGGTGCAAAAATTTCTTACACTTCAGATAATGGAAAGCTTTTCCTTAGCGGCTTGGTTTTAAACGGATGGCAAAGAATTGCCCGACCAGAAGGTAATCAAACTTTGGCTTTTGGACATCAGATCACGTATAAATTCTCGGATGATTTCAGTTTAAACAGCAGTTCTTTTATCGGAAATGATAAACCTACAGACGAAAAGAAAATGCGTTATTTCCATGATTTATACGCTAGTTTTAATCTTGGAGAAAAGTGGTCCGGAATTGCTGGTTTTGACGCTGGAGCTGAACAAAATGCGAAAGGAAGTGAGAAGTATAATTTATGGTATTCACCCAATTTATTGTTGAGGTATGCCATTAATGACCAAACAAAAATCGGCGGAAGAGTAGAGTATTTCAACGATGAAAAAGGCGTGATCATTGGAACCTCAACACCAAATGGATTTCAGACTTTCGGATATTCTTTGAATGTGGACCATGAAATTCATAAAAATATTTTGTGGCGAACCGAAGCCAGAGGTTTTTCTTCAAAAGATGAAATTTTTATGAAAGATAATCTGGCGGAAAAAACCAACTTCTTCCTCACCACAAGTCTTTCAGCCTGGTTTTGAAACTGAAAAAGTTAAACCTTAAAAATAACAAATCAACCATGTCTTCAGCCGAACATTTCCTAGACCTCATTCAGCGATCCAAACGCGGCAAATTCAAGATTTATATCGGAATGAGCGCCGGTGTGGGCAAAACGTATCGAATGTTGCAGGAAGCCCACAGCCTGCTGAGACATGGTATTGATATAAAAATCGGGTACATCGAACCGCATCTTCGCGTAGAAACCATTGCGTTGGTGGAGGGAATTCCCGCTATTCCCAGGAAATCTATTTTCTACAAAGGGAAATACCTCGAGGAAATGGATGTTCAGGCGATCATCAATGATCATCCCGATATTGTGTTGGTTGATGAATTGGCACACACCAATGTGGAAGGAAGCGCCAATAAAAAAAGATGGCAGGATGTTCTGGAAATTCTGGAAGCCGGAATCAATGTGATCAGTGCCGTCAATATTCAACACATCGAAAGTCTGAATGAAAGTGTTAAGAATATCATCGGAATCGAAGTATCTGAACGGATTCCCGATAAAATTCTGGCACTCGCCGATGAAGTGGTCAATATTGATTTAACGGCAGACGAATTGATTGCCCGGGTAAAAGAAGGCAAAATTTATCCGCAGGACAAAATTGATATTTCGCTGAAGAATTTTTTTAAAAGTGACCACATTCTGCAATTGCGCGAATTGGCTCTGAAAGAAGTGGCCACACATGTCGAGAAAAAAGTAGAAACAGAAGTCACCAAGTCGATTAATATTCGGTCTGAAAAATTTCTTGCCTGCATCAGCAGCAACGAGAAAACAGCAAAAGCGGTGATTCGTAAAACCGCCAGATTAGCGAGTTATTACAACAGTCGGTGGACGGTTTTATATGTGCAGATTCCCAAGGAAAATGCAGATAAAATTGCGCTGGACAAACAAAGATATCTGATCAATAATTTAAACTTCGCTCGGGAAATGGGCGCACAGGTGATCCAGGTAAATGCCTCTAATATCGCCGAAGCAATTTTGGAGTATGTGCAGCAGAATCATATTACGACAGTCTGCGTTGGGAAACCGCATCTTAATTTTTTCCAACAGGTCTTTAGATTGAACTGGTTTCATAACTTTGTGAATAATATGACGAATGAAAAAGTAGATATTATCATCTTGTCTTAAAAGCAAATATTTTCGATTCTATATACTTTTAAAAAAAATATTTCATCGATTTAAAATGAAAATTAAAACGAAACTAACCCTCGGCGTGGGACTTTTATTTCTGATGATTGTAATGTTATCAGTGATCAGCGCGATCTACATTCATCAACAGAAATCAGACACCGAGAAGATTCTTACGGCCAATTACAATTCTTTGGAATATTCGAAAAATATGATGTTGGCTTTGGATCGAATCTCTTTAGACAGTACTCAAAATTATGTATTTAAGAAAAACCTGGCGTTAGAAAGTAAAAATATTACTGAAAATGGCGAAAAGGAATCTTATCAGAGTTTGGTTATCCATTTTGAAAACTTTTTAAAATCAAGAAATCCCGAAAATGAAAAGTTGATCCGAAATGATCTGATAGAAATCATGCGTTTGAATATGAACGCCATCGTACAGAAAAGCGACACGGCTATAGCAACTTCGCAAACCGCCACAACTTGGGTGATTTCTCTGGGTACGATCTGTTTTATTATCGCCTTTACCTTGCTGTTCAATTTGCCCGATACGATTGCGCGCCCGATTAAGGAATTAACGGAAAGTATCAAGCAGATCGCGAATAAAAATTATCACGAACGCATCCATTTTGAAGGAAGCGCAGAATTTGAAGATCTGGCGAATTCCTTTAATTCCATGGCCGAAAAGTTGGAGGAATATCAAAGCAGCAGTGTATCAAAACAGTTGATGGATAAAAAGCGTGTGGAAATGCTTATTGCCAATATGCATGATCCGGTGATTGGTTTGGATGAGAAAAATCAGATCAACTTTATTAATGAAGAAGCGTTGAAAATATCGGGTTTAGTGCGTGAAGATTTAGTGGGAAAAACTGCTGCGGAGATCGCAGTAAATAATGATCTATTGCGGGAATTACTTCGCAACGCTTCCCTGGAAGAAAAATCAGAGGTGCCAATGAAAATTTTTGCCGACCAAAAAGAAAGTTATTTCGAACCGGAAATCATACCGATCAGCATTATTCCAACGGGTGAAACGGAGAAAAAAGATGCCGGAAAAGTAATTCTCTTACGGAATATTACAGCCTATAAAGAACTGGATTTTGCCAAGACTAATTTTATTGCTACGGTTTCTCATGAATTGAAAACACCGATTTCCTCTTTGAAAATGGGAACGCAACTCCTTAAAAATGAAAAGTTTGGAATACTTAATGACCAGCAAAAGGAACTTTTGAAAAGCATCGAAGAAGATGGTGACCGATTATTAAATATTACAGGAGAATTGTTGAATTTGTCGCAGGCTGAAAGCGGAAATATCCGCTTAAATATTCAGAATTGCGGCGTGTCTGAGCTGATCAAGAAAGCGGTTTCCAATAATCTGATTGTTGCAGAAAATAAAGAAATCCAAATCGAAACTGATATTAACACGGAAGAAAATTCTACCATTAAAGCCGATTTCGATAAAACGGTTTGGGTGCTCAATAATTTTCTCACCAATGCAATCAAACATTCGGAGACTGGAACAAAGATTATCATTAAAACTGAACATATTTCAGATAAAATTAAATTTTCGGTGCAGGATTTTGGGAAAGGAATTAATTCAAAATACCATTCTAAAGTTTTCGACCGATATTTTCAGGTTCCGGAAGATTTTCAGAATGGAACCGGTTTGGGCTTAGCCATCAGTAAAAACTTTATTGAGAAACAGGGTGGCGAAATTGGGATAGAAAGTTCGGAGAATGAAGGAAGTATTTTTTACTTTAAATTTAGTCAAGTACATTAAAATAAATAACAAAAGATGAAACACCATAAAAACTCCGCGTGCAACATTTTAGAAGGCTATTTCTTTATAAATACCTATCAAATCTAAAGGATATTTAAAGATGATCATGGTAACATCTATCAATTTTCAATAGTCTCCGTTTTAGTTAAGTGATTGATTTGATGATATTTAGGTTTGTCAAGGTGTACAATATGAATGTTTAAAAATATTGTATTTTTACAGAACTCAGTATTGATGGTACTTACAGGAGACGAAAATCGGGTGGAAATGTAAGTGAAAAGATGTTGCAGCATGTTAGCGCTGTACTACTTTTGTACACCTTGACCCTTGTAAATCACCATAGATAGAGGGTTCTTTAGATTCTGTATTGGAAAGTAAAAGTTAAAAGAAAATAGTTTGTATTTGTAATACTTACAATAATTTCATTCGTAAACAAAGACTTTAAAGGTGTTTTAAGAAACACCAAGGTTGGCAGTAAAAAATGTCTCCAAAGTCAGGAGACTTTGGAGATCTGGTCAAATTTCTTTATAAAGATTTATTAATGGTGTCTTACGCCTTTTTGATGGTGCTGAACTTTTTGAACGGGTGCCGTATAATTAACCAGGGTACTATCATTAAGGGCAGCGTTTCCGTGATCCGTAATAAAATTACCCTTTGTCTTTTCTTGATGAAGTTCCTGATTAGGTGACTTATTTTCAGTTTTACGATAGGTACTTCTATCTAAAGCATCTTGCTGTTCTTTGTTTTTTCTGTTCCTTAAAACAGTTAGTGCAAGCACTCCTGCGGCAGTTGCTGTGAAGCCAGCGGCGATTTTTACTAGTGTGTTCATATGCTGTAATTTAGGTTGTAAGACACAAAATACTTGCCAACAAGTTCAGGATGGGAAACTAAATCCAAAGATTTATTAAAGTTTGCTATGATCCAGTTTTTGGACGGGAAAGGTTTAATATTGCGTGGGAAGACGGCAGTGTTGTTGGTGAGTTTTTTAGTGGGCTTTAGAGATTTACCATTTGAGATCTATCATCGGATAATCATTCTGTACGTAAACATCACGGATTGCAAATCCGCGCCATCGGGGTCTCCTTTAAAACGGTAATTTAAGAGGACCATACCGAAGAGAGAATTTAATGAAACTGTAGATAGTAAATAGTTGTAGTTCTTTTAATGATGAGTCTATTTTTTTTATAGGGCCGGAGGAACTTAATTGAGGTTATGAATTTTATGTGACAAACATTTTAGATTGCGTTCGATATAACTTTGAACATACGCTGAACCATCGTTCCTCACCTTTATTTTTCCAAAACTAATTCCCGATAAGCTTCACTGAGAATTCCCACCGCTTCTTCCATTTCCTGCACATTAAGATGTGCAAAACCTAATCTTAAAGCGGTGACGGTTCGGTTTTGGTACAGACAGATCATGGGAATAAAAAGTCCTTTTTCTTTGCTTTTCTTTTGCAATTCACTTAAGGAAATCTTTTCTTTAAACTGAATCCAAAAGGCCAAACCTGAACTTGGAATCGTAAAAGAAACATGATCTTTAAGAATGTTGTTGAGCAATTGCGCAAAAAAGTCTTTCCGCTCAGAAATTACTTTTGTGGCTTTCCTTTGATACCGGTGAATATCCCCTTGATGAATGAGTTCGCCCAACGCTTTTTCCATCATGGCATCGGGTTTACCAAAGATATTGAGGTATTTTGCGCCTTCTCCCAAAAGGTCTTTGGGCCCAATCAAAAAATTCATTTGAAATCCTGGATCCAGGAATTTTCCGAAAGAACCAATGTAGATTACCCGGTTTCCACCTTTTTTACGAAGCAATATTTCTTTTTTGTTTCTGACCAGTGAAAATTCGAAATCCGTATCATCTTCAATCACGATGAACTGATATTCTTCTGCCATTGCCAGCAGTTGGGTTTTTCTCTTTTCAGATAACGCCACGGTCGTAGGATATTGGCATTTCGTATTGATATAGACCGCTCGAATCTCACCTTCTTTGAAGTGATTTCGAATATAATTGATATCCATTCCTTCTTCATCAATCGGGATCGTTTTTAATTGAGCTCCAGCCTGACTGTAAATCATATTGGGTAAAAAATAACTGAGTTCTTCCACCAAAATAACATCCCCTTCATTAATGATCAATCGGGCTAAAATAGAGTGAACTTTCTCCAAACTGGCGACAGGCAAAAAGAAATCCCGTGAAATATGAAAACCTCTCGTCAAATTGAGATAGTAACTCAGCTGATCCCTGAAAAATAAACTGCCATCATTCATATTGGTTCCAGGTCCTGAATGTTTCTTGCGCCGAACTACGGAAGTGTAGAAACGAACCAGTTCCTCAGGTTTTATAAGTCGGTAATCTGGCGTACCATCTGTAAAATAGAGTTGTTCCTTATTTTTTTCTAAAGGCGTATCTAAAATAAATTCTTTTCTAAAATCAAAGGGAGCTTTTTCCGGCGGATGTTGAAATGTTTTTGTTTGGAAAGTTGTACTTAAAGAACTTTCCGGGTTTTTTACAAAAGTGCCCACATTTGGAATTGTTTCTACCCAGCCTTGATCCTGTAATTCTGTCAAAGCCGCAATTACTGTTTTTCGATGTACTTGCAGATTCTCAGCGATGATCCGGCTGCCGGGAAGTTGATCATTGTTTTCTAAAAGGTTGCTTTTTACAGCATTAATAAACTGATAAACAATCTGCAAATACACCGCATCTTTTTTACGACGGTCTATTTTAACAAAAGATTGAAAAGGTATTATTACCGGACTACTCATTATTTACATTTCGGACTACCAAAATTACTCTTTTTATTCAAACCTTTGCAGCCCACAAATTAATAATACGGTTTAGAATAATAATTATGAAAAAAGCAATACTCAGTTTAGGACTCCTTTCCACGATGTCGACCTTTGCCCAACAAACAAAATATGATTCGGATTCTTTGATTAAAAGTAAGGATGTAGAAGAAGTCATCATTCAGGGAAACCGTTTACAAATTCCTTTCAATGAAGCCACTCGCGATATTCAGGTGATTATGCAAAAGCAAATTCAAGCACTTCCTGCAAAATCGCTGAACGAGGTTTTATCCTACATCAGCGGTGTAGATATTCGACAGCGAGGTCCTTTTGGAACGCAAACTGATATTTCGATTGATGGTGGTACGTCTGAGCAAACCTTAGTTTTGATTAATGGGGTGAAAATGATTGATGCGCAATCCGCGCACAACATGATGAATCTTCCAGTTCCTTTGAGTGCAATTGACCATATTGAAGTGATTCGTGGTGCTGCAGCAAGAATTTATGGAATTAATGCGTTGACAGGCGCAGTCAATATTGTGACTAAAAAAGGGAAACAATCTTCCATCACTGCAACTGTTCAGGCGGGAAGTTCTTTTCAGTCAAAAGATGAAGGCGATGGTTCGGGAATTTATGGTGGTCTGTCTGCAGAAGTGAGTGGTGTTTACGGAACTGAAAATCAAAGTCAATTATTTTCAATCGCACAGAGCGATTACAACGGACAACGGTATAATTCAGCGGCAAAAAATACCCGACTTTTCTACGCAGGAAACTATGATTTCAATACGAACAACAGTATTCAGGCGATGGCGGGTTATGCCAGAAATCATTTCGGTGCTAACGGTTTTTACGCTGCGCCGGGAGATATTAATTCCGAAGAACATACCGATTCTTCTGTATTCAGTCTTTCCTCCAAACACACTTTTGGTAATTTTACGATTTCGCCAAGAATCAGTGATCGCTATGGTGAAGATGATTACCGATACTTTAAAGATGATTTAAGTAAAGGCCGTTCGGTTCATTACACCAACGCTTTGATGTTGGAATTGAACAGCAGTCTTCGAACAACGCTTGGAACTTTCGGATTTGGTGTCGAGTCCAGATTGGAGAAAATCAACAGTTCCAATATTGGGCAATATGAACGCGATAATCACGGGATGTATGCAGAATTAAAAACCAGTTTGGGACAAAAAATACGAGGAACCATCGGCATCTATGGAAACTATAATACTGATTTTGGCTATCAGGTATATCCAGGAATTGATGTTGCTTATCTTTTAACTGATTACTGGAAAATATCCACCAGTATTGGTTCTGGGCAACGGATTCCTTCTTTTTCTGATTTATATCTGAATCAGCGACCAGGAAATGTGGGTAATGAATTGCTTCAACCCGAAAACGCCTGGAATTATGAAGGAAATGTACAGTATAGTAAAGATAATCTTCAATTTAAAACCGGTTATTTTTACCGCAGTATTAATGATTTTATCGATTGGGTAAGAGAAAACCCTTCTGAACCTTATTCACCTAGGAATTTGGGACAGAACAAAATGCAGGGGTTTTATGGAAGGCTGCAACAGGATTTTAAACTTTCGGAGAAACAAACTATTGGTTATGATTTGAGTTATAATTATTTGAAACCTTCTTTCGAGGGATCTTCTGAAATGCAATCCAAATACATCTTGGAATCTTTGAAACATCAGTTCGTTGCTGGGATTCATTATCAAATCAATGACTTTTCGGTGCAGATAAAGGACAGATGGTTGAAGCGGGAATTGGGCGATTCTTATAACATTGCTGATGTTCGCCTCAATTATAAAATCCAGGATTTCGATTTATACACGGAAGTTACAAATCTTTTTAATGCATCGTACAATGAGGCTGGAGCAGTTCCCATGCCACCGCGATGGTTTTCATTAGGAGTTAGATTTCAATGGAATCAGCATTAAATCAATTTTTAAACTAATAATATTGCGTTCGCAGATTTAAAAATGCAAGAAAGAACGCTCTGGGAGTTTCCAAAACTTTTTTTACTGAATTAAAAACGTAAAATATGAACCATCCCCAAAATGCATTAGAGTGGAAGCTGTTTCTTTGTACAAAAAACCGGTGATGAATCTTCTTTTTGAGACAGCTATCGTGCATCGACAATATCACAATCCAAATAAAGTTCAAAACTCTACTTTAGTTTCCATCAAAACTGGTGGTTGCAAGGAAGATTGAAGCACAGATTAAAAGAAAATGAATTCATTAGTAAGGATATGGTCTATTGATCAAAAAAAGGGTTGTACTAGAAGTACAACCCTTTTTTTGAATTTTAGGAATCTGTTTTAATGTATAGATGTTGCATATGAGATTTAGTGATGCTGCTAATTTTAGGTGATGACTAATCAAAATCATTACAAGAAATAGATTTATCTTTGTAATGATTAGAATGGAATTGCACCATAGGTTTTTAACTTGTTAATTAAAAGTAGTGATTACTGGAAAATAATTGAATTAATCTAAAAACCACTTATTGCGGTTTTTAAGCAACAAAAATCTATCTTTAATTTTAATCTATTATTTTCAAAAATTATATTGATGAATAGAAGATCACCTCAAATTTTTACATGAAGAATAACGACCTCAAATACGATTATATCATTGCTGGCTCTGGGTGTGCTGGGTTAAGTTTACTTTACCGATTGCTAATTAATCCAGTTTTTCAATCTAAAAAAATCCTGGTGATTGATCGCGTCCAGAAAAATGAAAACGATCGAACCTGGTGTTTTTGGGAAGAGGGGAAAGGTCTTTTTGAATCGGTAGTTACACACGAATGGAAATCTTTAATTTTTAAGAATGAAGACTTTACCCGCCAATTTGATCTGGAAAACTATCGCTATAAAATGATACAGGGAAAAGACTTTTATGATTTTGTCCTTTCGCATGCAGCCAGTTTTGAAAATGTAACCTTTAAAAATGAAAATATAAAAGGGATTACTTCAGATTCTATTGAGGCGAGCGTAGAAACGGAGGAGAATATTTACAGATCTCAATATCTATTCAATTCAACTTCTTTATTTAATCCGAATATTACCGAAGAAAATTCATTGCTTCAACATTTTACAGGGTGGGTCATTAAAACGAAAGAAGCCACTTTCGATTCAAAGGTTGGAACCTTAATGGACTTTACTTTAGATCAAAAACATGGCGCAACATTCATGTATGTTTTACCAACAAGCCCCACGGAAGCGTTGGTAGAATATACCTTATTCAGTAAAAGTGTTTTGCCCAAAGAAGAATATCAGTCCGCCTTGACGGATTATATTAAAGATAATCTTCAAATCTCGGATTACGAAATTACGCATATCGAATTTGGAATCATCCCAATGTCACTGGCCAAGTTTGAGCGGAAGAGCGATGCTTTTAATCGCCTCATCAATATTGGAACTGCGGGCGGTTACACGAAAGCGAGTAGTGGGTATACTTTTCAGTTTGTGCAGAAAAATACGGCGCAGATCGTTAAAAATTTATTGGAACAAAAAAATCCGAACCCCGAAAAATCATTTGATGATAAGCGGTTTGAGTGGTATGACCGTACTTTGCTGGAAGTTATTTTGTCTGGAAAAATGGAAGGAAAAGAAATTTTTTCATTGATGTTTTCAAAACGCTCACCTGAAGCGATTTTAAAATTTCTGGGGAATGAAAGTACGATTTGGGATGATCTGAAAATAGTGACCGCGCTACCCATCGCCCCTTTTATGAAGGCTGGATTGAAGCAGTTGTAAGAATTGTAATATTACTTTTCAGCACTATCAAAAATCCCATTAATTCATTATTCTATAAGAAAATTTTATCTTTTAATTTTCCTTTGGTTATCGGTCTTTGCTTATAGTCAGAAATTTCAGTTTGCTGTTTATTAACCAAATATATTGACGCGTTTAACTCGGTAAAAGAGTTGTAAACAATAATTTATAAAGCCTTCAGAACATACTATTCTGTAGGCTTTTTTAAGTTTGAATATTAATACCCCTAATATTTCTAACGAAAAGAGGAAGATTCAAGACTAAAATTGTATATTTTTGATTAGTTGAATAAATTTATTATCGAAATCATTTAAAATATGAAAAACTTCTTAATTATTCTCACTGCGGTATTTACATTTTCTACATGTACTGCTCAAAATAAAAAAGCGCCTGAAATCACCGGTTTAGACACTTCCATAAAACCTGGAGATAACTTTTTTATGTATGTCAACAAGAAATGGTATGATGCGACTCCTATCCCTGCAACACAGGCCGGAGTGGGTGCCTATATGTTTATGAATTTTCCTCAAAGGATTCGGCTGCAGGGAATTTTGGAAAGCGTTTCGAAAGGTCAGTTCCCTGCCGGAAGTGTTGAGCAAAAGGTGGGCGATTTTTATGCTGCCGGAATGGACACGATTACCATTGAAAAACGTGGTTACGAACCGATCAAGCGAACTCTTTCCCGAATTGAATCCATCCGTGATGTCAAGTCTTTAATGTCTTTTGTAGCGGAGGGAATTAAAGTGGGTAATGGGTCAATCATGTCTTTTGGAGTGGGACCTGATGATAAAAACAGCAGCATGAATATTGCGCACAGTTATCAAACAGGAATTGGTTTACCTGATCGCGATTATTATTTCAAAACAGATCCTTCAACCGTTGCCATACAAAATGCCTACAAAACTTATCTTTCTACTTTGTTTCAATTGACAGGCACCAATGCGGCCACTTCTAAAAAAGATGCTGAACTTGTTTATCATATTGATCAACAAATTGCCGCTTCTCATAAAACAAGGGTTGAACGTCGGGATGTTCATGCGAATTACAATATGATGGCCGTTGCGGAGCTGGAGAAAAAAGAACCCAATATTGGGTGGACTGTTTTTCTAAAAAATCTGGGTGTTCAAATTGATTCCATTGATGTTGCTCAACCTGCCTACTACGAAAAACTAAATGGTCTCTTAAAATCTGTTCCTCTTCAAAACTGGAAATTGTATCTCAAAGCCAATACCATTGCAAACTACGCGGGTGATTTAAGTAAACCTTTTGTGAATGCTGAGTTTAATTTTAATAAAGTACTTTCGGGTCAGGCCGTACAAAAAACACGGGGCGAAATCATCGCCAGCGCAGTAGATAATCATTTAGGGGAAGCGCTGGGACAATTGTATGTAAAGAAATACTTTCCGGAAGCGGCAAAGAAACGCATGGCGGTTTTAGTCGATAATGTACAGAAGGCTTATGCAGCAAGGATCGATCAACTGGAATGGATGAGTGACAGTACGAAACTAAAAGCCAAAGAAAAGTTGTCTGCCATTACAAAGAAAATAGGATATCCTGATCAATGGAAGGATTACAGCAAGGTCAATATTTCAAGAAACACTTATTTTGAGAATCTGATTTCTGCCTCTTCTGCTGCGTATGAACTTGAAATTGCAAAACTGGGCAAACCCGTGGATAAGTCGGAATGGTTTACAACGGTTCCGACCGTTACGGCTTATAACAATCCGTCCGCAAATGAAATCGTTTTTCCCGCCGGAATTTTACAAGCTCCTTATTTTGATAACGACGCCGATGATGCTTTGAACTATGGTGGTGTTGGAATGGTCATCGGTCACGAACTGACACATACTTTTGATGATCAGGGCGCACAATATGACAAAGAAGGGAATGTGAGAAACTGGTGGACCAAAGATGATTATGTGCAATTCAAATCAAGAATACAGCAAGTCATTGATCTGTACAGCACCTTTACGGTCTTAGATAATTTACCCATTAATGGTGCCATGACGGTTGGGGAAAATACGGCTGATATTGCCGGAATCGCTGTGGCTTATGACGCTTTCAAAATGACTAAAGAAGGGCAGAGTTCCACAAAAATTGATGGACTGACCCCGGATCAAAGATTCTTCATTTCAGTCGCTAAAATCTGGAGGGTAAAGATGAAAGAGGAATTCCTTCGTTTATGGATCAATAATAATCCTCATTCACCGCCGCTTTGGCGGGTCAATGGTCCTTTGATGAACAGTACTCCTTTTTATGAGGCGTTTGACGTAAAAGAGGGCAATAAAATGTTCCTGCCAGAAAAAGACCGCATAACAATTTGGTAATTTAGGTTCAGATAAAGTATTGTCTGCAGGAAGTTTGTGAGTTTCTATACAATCTGCGCAATACCGGACAGATCATTTACCAGAACCAGATCAAAAACAAAAAGGAAGTTTCGTCAGAAGCTTCCTTTTTGTTGAATAATTGAGCACGTTTGCTTGATTGCTGATCAGCGCTTATGGTTTTGAGGTCAGGACGTGGTTTGTGATTTCGGAACAAAGAATTCGTATCATTTATCTTCGATTTTAGATCGTAGTAATTATATTAAATCAATCATTAATTCTCTTTTACAGCACTTACAAATGCTTCCGAACCGCCTACAATGGGCAAAATCAAATTTGTTCCATCCAGATAAATTGTTAATTCCGTTCCCGGTTCTGGGTGCAAAGTGAATTCTTTATCACTCGAAAATATCAGTAATCCTATTTGTTGTCCTTTTTTGATGATTTGATCATCCGGTTGTAAATCGAAAGACACTTGGTAGAATTTTCCTGGTATTAAAGGTTCGCCTTTTCTTATGGAAGCATGGTTTTGTGGATCCGCCCAACCGCGCGTAATAATATTGTCTGTTATTTTTGTGGCTCTTCCTTCATTCCAGGGCAGTGAAACCAACCAGACCGATAAGTTTGCAGCAGGTTTATTGCTTGCTAATTTAATGGTGATTTTGGGCACTCCCGAAAGATGAACGTCGGTTAAAAGTTTTGGGCTGACATATAGTAAACGGTGATTTGTGTTTTCTGCTTTGGCTAAACATGCCCCCTCAAATGAATAGTTATCAACCAGGGTTTCCTGACCTTGATGGGAAGATTTGGTGGTTATTAAACCTCCAGTTTTTGGTGCACCTTTCGTTAAATAAAAGGAGACCGGTTTTGCGTCAGGGTTCGGATAATCTTTGTAAGGCGTTGGATTATTTAGATCATCATTCTCCCGGACGATAAAGGCTTTATTCTCTTCTTTTTCGATTCCATTATCAATCCCAAATAGATAATGGGAGAACCATTTGTTCATCATTTCAAGGGGTGGCTGTCCGCCGTGACCGTTTTGGTGGTAGTAAATGGCGGTTTCTAAGCCCATTTCTTTGGCTTTCTTATAAATACGGTAACTGTGCTCCGGCATCACATTCCAGTCGTTAAAACCATGCGCCATTAACATCGCTGCTTTCATCTTTCCCATTTGATTTAAATAATCACGTCCTGCCCAAAAATCGTTGTAATCTCCTGTGATTCGATCCATGCCATTTTTCATTTCGGTATCCCGAATTTTAGCATTGCTGTAGGCGCGTTTCGATTCGTCACCACTGTGAATAAAATCATACAGAACATCAACGTCTTCTCCTAAATAACCGCCAGGTGAACGCACTAATCCGTTGGATCGATAGTAATGATAGTAAGAAGTATTGGGCGCGATGGGAATGATCACTTCTAACCCTTTTACGCCAGTGGTGGCTGCGGCAAGTGGAATTGTTCCATTGTAAGAAGTTCCGGTCATGCCGACTTTTCCAGTCGTCCAGTAGGCTTTTACTTTTTCATTTCCATCGGGAGTGGTATATCCGTTTGCTCTTCCGTTGAGCCAGTCAATGACGGCTTTGGGAGCTAGAGATTCATTCTCGCCGCCAACAGTAGGGGAACCTTGAGACAATCCTGTACCGGGAGAACAACTATGAACTACAATAAAACCTCGCGGAACCCAGGTTGCCGTCTGTGAGTTGGAAATAATTGGTCGCGTACCTGTTCGTACAACTTCAGCGTGAACGCGTTCTTTTCCTGCTACTCCTAATTCATGATTCACGTTCCAAAAACCACCTTCTACATCAGGTGCAACACCAGAATAGTAAGGACTCGATTCATAAATCACGGGAAGTTTTAATCCTTCCGTTTCGGTTTGATAAGGTCGGGTTACCGCGACATACATGCGGTCTTTTTTACCATCGCCGTCCGTATCAAAATTAATTTCAACCCAAAGATCAGTTCTGATCCATTTGTCAGCATCTTTGAATTCGGGAACAATTTGCGCTTGTCCATTTTCAAAAACAGGCAGGGCTTTTTTAACGGTTTGCGCATCGACAAAATGGAATGCAGCGAGCATGAATAAAAGGAAACTTGACTGGAGGAATTTTTTCATGGTATTTTTGGTCATTTAAATTTTTTAAATTTGGCAGTGTTCTGCTGATTACTACCGGTGTGCAGTGAGGCAGTTTTTAATTAAGGCTAAAGATATCATTTCTTCCGAAAAGGCAAAATTGATTAGAGGAGAAAATATTTTTCGGTTTAAAGTTACCCTAGTGTAAATAAAATACAAAAGCCTCCAGCATTAAATATTCTGAAGGCTTTTTATTGAAGTTTTAAACTGTTTTAGTTTATTCTGTCGTGCGAATCGGTGCTGATAAACATTTCATTTCTTTCTTCCGATACGATGTCTAAGAAGCGGTCGTAATGTTTTAAGACATCGGAAATTAATTCATTTTTGGTGAAATACTGCACGTCGTAACCTTCCCGCGTATCCCCAAAATAGGACTTGGGATAGAAGGCGCCTTTTTCCTGAACTTCCGGAAAATTTTCTTCCGACACCAAAAAGCCAGATACTTTTTTTGAGGTCGTTTCTACGCCATAAACGAAATTATTAATCAGGTCATATTTGATTTCTATTTCGATCTTTTTAGGATTAGAATGGTGATTGATGTTTGCCGAAATCCCATTTTCTGCAAATTCCGCTTGAAGTTCGGTAAAGGCTTCTTTTACAACCGTATCGATAAAATGATTAATGGATTGGCGGTCTTTGGTCGCCACAATTTGTTTTAATCGGTCTTTCCATAATTTACCGGACCACGGAACGGTTGCTTTTGAAAAGGTACGGTCATAATAGGCTTGGTCAATGGTGAGTGCTTTAATTAAACTCACAATAAATAAAATTAAAATAATAGAAAACGGCAGGGCGGTAATGAGCGTCATGCTTTGAAGGGCTTTTAAACCACCGGCATTAAGAAGAAGCAAAGATAATCCGGCCAGTAAAATCCCCCACAAAACGGTTTGCCATTTCGGAGATTTTAAAGCGTTTTTGGTGGCGATATTGTTCATTACAAAAATACCTGAATCTGCAGAGGTCACAAAAAAGATGATGACAATGAGGATGGTCATAAAACTGGCGATGGTAGAAAAAGGGAGATATTCTAAAAACCGAAACATCAAAGCATCAGGATTTCCAGCCACGGCACTGAGTGCGCCATGTCCAATATATTCATCAAACCAAATGGCACTGTTTCCAAAAACGGTCATCCAGATAAAATTGAATAAAGAAGGGAGCAGCAATACGGCGACAATAAATTCGCTGATTGTTCTTCCTTTCGATATTTTTGCGATGAATAAACCAACGTAAGGAGACCAGGAAATCCACCACGCCCAATAGAGAATGGTCCAGTCATAAAACCACGGCAATTGTTCTTCATCATAAACGTGGGTGGCAAAAGTGAGATTGAAAAAGTTGCTGATGTAATTTCCCAGCCCTTCGGTAAAACTGCCGATTAAATAAACGGTAGGTCCCATGATGAGAACAAATAACAGCAAGGCAACGACCATGGTTACATTGATGTTGCTTAATATTTTGATTCCTTTATCAACCCCTGTCAGTGCTGAAATTACAGCCAATGAAACCAATACGCCCACGATGAGGATTTGATATACAAAACTGGTATCCGGAACAATATTTAAATGCTGTAATCCCGAATTAATCTGAACGACTCCAAAACCCAAAGTAGTTGTAATTCCAAAAAAGGTACTGCACAATGCAAATAGATCAATGGCATTTCCCCAACTTCCATCAGTCCTGTTTTTTAATAAGGGATAAAAGCAACTTCTTAATGACAGGGGAAGTTTAAGTCGGTACGTGAAATAGGAAAGTGATAATCCTACGAGTCCATAAATGGCCCAGGCATGAATTCCCCAATGAAAAAAACTGTAGAGTTGGGCGTTTTTTGCCTTATCAACATATTCCTGAACGCCGAAAACTTCCGACGTATAATGTTGCATGGGTTCAGCGACACCAAAATACATCAATCCAATTCCCATTCCCGCGGAAAATAACATGGCAACCCAGGAGAAAAAAGAATGTTCAGGACGGCTGTCATTATCACCCAAGCGAATTTTTCCGTATTTGCTGAACAATAAATAAATCAGGAAAATTACAAAACACGTAACAGACCAAACATACACCCAATTCAGGTTGACGAAAATAAAGTTTTTAACCGTATTCAAGATTTGATCAGCCATTGCCGGATAGAGGATCGAAACCACAGAAACCAGCAATATAAATAGAATACTGGGGATAAATATTCCTTTGTTAAGAGTAGATTTAAACATATCAAGTAGTTTGTTTTTATTTGAAGGTACTTCTTTCAAAAAAATAAAATACCTCTTCTAATTTTGTTAAAAGCATTATAGAATCTTATAAGCAGACCATAGAAATGGCAGAAGCATTTTTTTAAAATACGAATGATTCCTAAAAAATGTTTAACTAATGTACTAAAAATTATTTTTGCAGCATTAAATATTGGTCGTTCTGACCCCTATTTTCTGTCAGTTAAATGCTTTTTGAGCGTAATAGAGTAGAACCACAAATAAGGTTTATCCTCATTTAATTCCATTTAATTAAGCGAAATTTTATCAAAAAGAAAAATAAGTAGTGGGTCAAAATACTGTGTTTAATTTTAAGTTGATGATTAACAGATTGTTAATCTCTAGTGTTTCGTAAAAAAGATGATTATTTCAGTTTTACGGGCAAAAGTTTCCTAAAGTCGCTAAAAGGGCAAGGTCTGTGCTATTGTGGAAAACTTTTACTGCTAAAGTATTGTCTTTTAACAGTTTGTCACAAAAACTCTCTTCTTTTATCAGTATCTTTATATTTAAATGTATTGCAAAAAGTTTAAAAATAGCAATCAAACTAGTTTTAAAGTTCTTAAAATAAGAGACTTATAAAATTAGTAAGGATTTTAGGTTCAAAAGCCATGCGTACAACATGTAGAATTAGTGCATTCAACTATGAACGAACGGAATAAAAAAGAAAACCGACCCTCCTTTAGAAAAAAACCGGAGCAAAAGTCCACTGGCAGACAAGCCGTCGAAAAAAAGTTTTATGACAATGCCGATATGATGCAGTTGTTTAATGTGACTTCCAGAACGTTGCAGCGTTGGCGTGCCGAGGGCATTGTTCCTTACAAAAAGTTGGGTGGCAAAATTTACTATCTCGCTCATAAAGTAGATGATTTAATGGAAGATGATGAGCAGAGTAGCGATTAAAGCAGAGTTTTAAAAAAAATAAAGACCGCAGGAACAGTTGATTCCAGCGATCTTTTTCAGTGGTGACTGTTTGTTATTTCCTACTGTACCACCACCATACCCAGATAAAGCGAGTTGCACGCCGCATCCTGTTCCATCGTCTGTAAAAAGGCGTACACATGCACCGTTTTACCCGCCCACAATTCCGGCAGTACCACCGAAGCGGTTCCTGCCATCCGTGTTTAGGGGCCTTCCTGGATTTCAAAGTCACCCGATTCCTCCTCATAAACCGCTGTACAGAAAATGTCTGTGGCTTTGGCGAGCATCTGGTTGCTGTTGTCGGTCCAGGTGAAGTTGAGGGTTTGTGCTGCAGCCTCTGTTACGGCAAGGTTCTGAAAGCCGGTGAGCAAACCTTTCGTTATGATGACTTTTTCCATCCGCAGGACCGCCTGATCATTCACGTAATCCACTACCTCACGCAGCAGGTAACTTGCGGCGAGATTCACCCTCGATTTCACACCCGCATTTTCGCCATACAGGCGGCTTTGCATGGAGCGCAAAGAGTTTTGAAATTTAATCGCCAGGGCAAACTTTGCCCGCTGCATGAGTTGCAGGGGAGTCGGTTTACCTCCTGACGATTTTGGACGGCTTCTGATGACATCCATTCCGCGCCAATTGGCGCCTACTACCGTTCCTACGGTTCCGCTGAATCCTCCCAGGATTCCTTTTTTAATTGTTCCCATTTTTAAAGAAATTAAATTATTAAAGACAAATATAGATCAACAAACAATACGATGCAAGTATTTGATAATCAATAACTTGTATTTGCTTTCAATTGCTTTTATTCTCTTTGAATCTCCTTCTATTTCACCTTATTTCCGTCAGAAACATTTGCTTTCCCTCGTTGTGTTTGGCTTGCTTTTCTTTGCTTCAGATTACTGCGATTGCCCGCCACTTTCCGACTGCTTCCTGACAAGTCGGTCCTTGACTTTGAATATCTTATGATAGCCGTGAATTACTCTAAAAGGAATTTATTGTTGCTCCATGTCACTCTTTGTCCGGTAATGTCTTTTTAAAAAACGCTTTGGTTCGGAATCCTTGCCGAGCGGTTGCTGAACGTTCCCGAAAAAGGGTGTTTTTGGAAAGGACTCCCGAAGGAAACTGCAGGGAGGACATATAGAAAATAGAAAGATGAATAATGGCAGAAGTCCCACAATTGGAGTTTTTTGTTTCCATCAGTGATGTAAAGTATTTAAAGAGAACTCCTTAATCAAAACATGAGAAATGAAGAAGTGTCTATTAAATCATGGTTGCTCCCAAAAAACGCTCAGCAGTGCAGAAGTTCTTTCTTTCTGAATTTTAAAAAAAGTATTTTTACAAACTTTAAAATCATAAAACGAAATATGAAAATGATCTTTTCGGATTACAAACTCTACCGTGTCTTATTTATAGTGCTCTTAAGTATTTCCTTATCTTCCTGTTCCGCCAACAGAGGAAACGCTATCTCTTACTATCAATCGACGACGGTTTCTAATTACGCCAACAAGTTTAATGGTAAAAAAACAGCCAGCGGAGAAGTTTACAAACATTCTAAAATGACGGCTGCCCACAAAACCTTGTCTTTCGGCACCGAAGTGGAAATAATCAATCCCGAAAATTCAAAAAAAGTAATTGTAACCGTGAATGACAGAGGTCCATTAAAAGCGGGGAGGGCGTTTGATCTTAGTCAGGGGGCTTTTAAAAAATTAGGGAGTATGAAAGATGGAGTTCTAAAGGTGAAGTATAAAATACTCAGGTAATGGTCAGATTTTAACGAGAATGCAACAGCTCTTTTCTCGAGTTAATCGCCCTTTTTGAAAGTTAAACTCTGCTTTTGAAGTGGAGTTTTTTTATAGGAAAGTATCAGGATTTTAAAGGGATCTACTCTGACCAATAGTAACCAAATAATAGTAAATGTTTAAAAAATTCTAGAAAAGAATTCAATATTTAGAATTATTCATATTTTCAATTTATTTACCTATTTTTGATAGCCGCTGAAAAAACTAAGTGAAACGAAAATTATTGCATACTAAATGACCGAAAATATCAATCAAAATCCGGAACAGATAGCACGTGACAAAATTGATCAAATGCTGCGAGAAGCGGATTGGATAGTACAGTCTAAAACCGAAGTGGATTTATCTGCCGGAAGAGGAGTTGCACTTCGTGAAACCAATACGGTAAGCGGTTCTGCCGATTATAAGTTATTCGTTGATAGGGTTCCGGTTGGTGTGATTGAAGCCAAGAAAGAAGACGAAGGTCACCGGCTGACGGTTGTTGAAGAACAATCAAAAAGATATGCAACCGAACCAATTAAAATCGGTGCGTTTACTCTGGAAAATGACAAGCCTTTTGTGTATGAAAGCACCGGAACCATTACCAGATTTACCGATTACAGAGATCCAAAACCAAGAAGCAGAACTGTTTTCAGCTTTCATAAACCTGAAACCATTGCCGAATGGTTGAAAAAAGGGAAAAGCGTACGGGAACGATTATTAGCGCTTCCACCATTGGATCCAACCGGACTTAGACCTGCGCAGATTATCGCAATTAATAATCTGGAGCATTCTTTCAAAAAAAATAAACCCAAAGCCTTAATCCAAATGGCGACAGGAGCGGGGAAAACCTTTACTGCTGCCACCTTTGTTTATCGTCTGTTGAAGCATGCTGATGCCAAACGAATTTTGTTTTTGGTAGATACCAAGAATTTGGGTGAACAGGCAGAACAGGAGTTCATGACCTTTAAACCTAATGATGACAATAGAAAATTTACGGAATTGTACAATGTCCAAAGGTTATCATCAAGTTATATTGCTTCCGATAGTCAGGTTTGTATTTCTACCATTCAAAGATTGTATGCAATTTTGAAAGGTGAGGAATTAGATGAAGGAGCAGAAGAAGATAATCCAAATGAAAACTCATGGCTTCAAAAAAAAATTGCCGAGAAAAAAGCAGTTCCGGTAGAATATACTCCAAGAGTTCCTATTGAACAATTTGATTTCATTGTAATTGATGAAGCCCACCGTTCCATTTATAATTTATGGAAACAGGTGCTTGATTATTTCGATGCGTTCCTGATTGGTTTAACAGCAACACCAGACAAAAGAACTTTCGGTTTCTTTAACGAAAACGTGGTAAGCCAATATACGTATGAAGAATCAGTAACCGATGGGGTGAACGTTCCTTACGATGTTTATACCATCGAAACAGAAATTTCTAAAAATGGGGAAACCATCAAAGCAGGTTGGTTTGTGGACAGACGTGATAAACTGACGCGTAAAAAGCGCTGGCTGCAGGAAGATGAAGATACGGAGTACAAAAGCAATGATTTAGATAAAAAGGTGGTCAATCCAAGTCAAATCAGGAACATTATTAAAGAATATAAAAAGGCTTTACAAGCGACCATTTTTCCAAACCGGATTGATGAAAATGGCGACTATGAAGTTCCTAAAACTTTGGTCTTTGCAAAAACCGATAGCCATGCCGATGATATTATTCAAATAATTCGCGAAGAGTTTGATGAAGGAAATGACTTCTGCAAAAAGGTAACTTATAAAGCCGAAGAAGATCCCAAATCAGTTTTAAACCGTTTTCGGAATTCCTATTATCCACGAATTGCCGTGACCGTAGATATGATTGCTACCGGAACAGATGTAAAACCTTTAGAAGTTTTACTTTTTATGCGGGATGTAAGAAGCGTGAATTATTTTGAGCAGATGAAAGGTCGTGGAACCAGAACCATTAACAGTGACACTTTACAATTGGTTTCAAAAACGGCAAAAACCAAGACCCACTTTGTGATTGTTGATGCAGTTGGCGTTACCAAATCTAAAAAGACAGACAGCCGACCTTTGGAACGGAAACCCACTGTTCCCATGACGGATTTACTCGGAGCCATAACAATGGGTGTTGCCGAGGAAGATTTGTTTTTGTCCTTAGCCAACCGTTTGATCCGTTTAGAAAAGCAGATTACCGATAAAGAAAAAGACAGATTAGTGGAGTTATCTGGTGGTAAAAACCTGAAACAGATCACCAAGGAATTATTGGTCGCTTATGATTTTGATGAAATTGAAACCAAAGCCCAGATTGAAATCGATAAAATACCTGTTGCTGATAGAACACCCGCTTTAATTGAAGAAGCGAAAAAGAATGCCCAACAAAAATTGATCCTCGAGGCCAGTAAAACATTTACCGGACAACTGAACACTTATCTGGAAAATGTAAGGAAAGAGCATGAGCAGATTATTGACAGTCATAATATCGATACCGTTACTAAAAGTGAATGGGAAACCACTTCAGTAGATAAAGCAATAGAAATAGTAAAAGACTTCACCGCTTATTTAGAAGCCAACAAAGATGAAATAAAAGCCTTGAGTATTTTCTATAACCAACCTTACAACCGCAGAGAAATCACCTTTAAAATGATTAAGGAAGTGATGATGAAACTTCGTATGGAAAAACCTCTTTTAGCACCGGATTATGTTTGGGAGGCCTATGCAACATTAGATGCATCGACAGGCTCGGCATCCGTAAACAAACAGCCAAAAGATGAACTCACCGCTTTGGTTTCTTTGATTAGAAAAGCGTGCGGAAAAGACCAAAAACTCACTCCTTATGATAAAACCATTGATGATAATTTTAATAAATGGATTTTTAAACAACATACCGGACAACACAACCGTTTCTCCGCTGAACAATTAGATTGGTTGCGCATGATCAAAGAACATGTGGTTAGCAGTTACCATATTGAAATTGATGATTTGGATTATACGCCGTTTGATGCGAAAGGAGGAAAAGGAAAAATGCACCAGTTATTTGGCAATGAGATGAATGAAATTATTGAAGAATTAAATGAAGTATTAGCAGCGTAATGAAAGATTGGGTAGAGTGTAGTTTAGGTGAAATTTTCAAAACAGTTACAGGAAATACACCATCAAAAAGTGAAAAGGATAATTATGGTTCCGAAATTCCATTTGTCAAACCGCCACAAATTGACAACAATTATCTTAGAGATTCATTGGAATTTTTGAGTCCAAAAGGAAAGGCAAAGGCAAGAATATTACCTATTAACTCTGTTCTTGTTACCTGCATTGGAAATTTAGGAAGAATTGGTCTGAATAAAAAGGAAGTAGCATTTAACCAACAAATAAATGCAATTGAACCATTAAATGGGATTGAACCTAAATTTACTTTCTATCAAGCGCAATCCACTAATTTTAGAAATCAATTAGAAAGATTAAGTACATCAACTACCGTTGCATTAGTAAATAAATCGAGTTTCAATTCGGTAAAGTTTAAAGTTGCACCAACGCCCATTCAAAAAGCCATTGTTAAAAAAATAGAAGAACTCTTCAGCAGTTTAGACAGCGGTATTGCCGACCTGAAAAAAGCACAGGAACAATTGGTGATTTACAAACAGGCGGTTTTAAAGAAAGCGTTTGAAGGGGAATTAACGAAAGATTGGAGAGCACAACAAATCGATTTACCTTCTGCTGCGAAATTATTGGATCAAATAAAAGAGGAACGTGGAAAATGGATAGAATCTGAAATTGAAAATGGTAATAGCGAAGCGAAAAGAATTAAAATCAAGTTAAAAAAATTGGTCTTTTCAAGCTCTGATGAAAAGTTGCCAAAGTCGTGGAGATGGACAAATTTCATCTCAGCTTGTGTATTTGTAATCGACTGTCATAATAAAACAGCACCGTATAAAGAAGAAGGAATTTATTTAATTAGAACCACTAACATCAGAAATGGTAAATTAAATTTAATCGATAAAATTAAATACGTTTCAGAAGAAACATATAACTTTTGGTCTAAGAGGGTTTATCCCAAATCAGGAGATATAGTCTTTACAAGAGAAGCACCAATGGGTGAAGCTGCAATCATACCCAAAAATATAAAAGTTTGCTTGGGGCAGAGAACAATGATACTACGAACTTCGCAAGATTTGCTTGAAAATAAATATTTACTTTATAACATTTTAAGTGAAGTTTTTCAGCAGAAATTGCGAGAAAATGCTATAGGTACTGGTGTGAAGCATTTAAGAGTTGGCGATGTTGAAACATTATCCTTTCCATTATGTTGCAAACAAGAACAACATCAGATTGTCAACGAGATAGAATCCCGCTTATCCGTTTGCGATAAAGTAGAAGAAAGCCTGAAAGAAAGTTTAGAAAAAGCAAAAGCCCTGCGCCAAAGTATTCTAAAAAAAGCCTTTGAAGGGAAATTGTTAAGTGCAGAAGAACTCGCTAAGTGCAAAGCAGATCAAGATTATGAGCCAGCGAGTGTGTTGCTGGAGAAGATAAAAAAAGAGAAGAAATAATTCTTTACAATGACTTACAGTAATCATAAAAAAAAATTTCCAAATGATGTTTTAGTATACATTGAGGAATTTGATAAAATAAATAGAACAGTTTTGTTTGATTTTTATGATTCAAATGAATATACCATGTTTTCTGAATATTCAAGTTCTTCTTCAAGCATTGATAAACCAACAATGATTTTACTTCTAAATTATAATGGTAAAAATCTTCAGGAAAATACATATTATGGGATTAAAAGTGAAACAATCAGCAGTTGGTCAAAAAACGGTTTAATGGCTGAAAATGGGAATTCGCTACTAATATCATATTCAATTAATTTAGTAAATTTTTATTTTACAGAAGAAATTTTCACTCAATCAGTATCTGTTCATAAGGATTTTGGATCAAGCAATTTAATTTATGGTAAAAGAAATATTGAGGATTTAATATTTGATCTAAAAGGTCATATTAAAGTTAATGTTCGCAATGTTGGACAAGGAAATTGGAATGAAATTATTAAAGATGAGACTTACATTTTTATTTATGATTGCGGAACTGACTTCCGTGCAGATCGTTCTGAAGTTCGAAATTTAATTGATGAAAGAATTACCAATTATGAAGATGATAAGCCGGTTTTTGTATTGTCACATTGGGATAAGGATCATTATCACTGTCTATTAGGAATGACTGACGATGAATTATCATATTTTTCTAAATATATTTTTAGAAATGAAGTACCAAATTTAACTTGTAAAAAATTATACAGTAGAATACGATCTGTTAAAGATTCGGAAGACATTTATGCTATTATTGCTGAAGAAAGAATTCCAAAACTTCGGCTAATAAGTCTACGACCAATTACTGCAACTACTGACCAAATAGTTTTCTATAATTCTCAATATCATAAAGATAGAAACATTTCAGGTTTGGTTTTATCATTGAAAACTGAGAAGTCCAGTGTTATATTTTCTGGTGATTGTCAGTATATTCAGTTATCCGAATGTGTACTACCACACCTAAATTATGATCATGAACATTACTTAATCGTTCCGCATCATGGTGGTAAATGCGGTAAATTTATTTACAGTAACCCAGGGCATATTAAATTTAAAGAAGCAATAATTTCTGTAGGCAAGAATACTTACAAACATCCAAATAAGGATTATCTTGCTCATTTGGCTTCAAATTTTAAAAACACTACAATAACACTGAAAACTAAAAATGATATCTTAATAAATTTAAAATGACAGATTCAACCATAATATCAAAAATCTGGAATCTTGCCAACGTCCTTCGTGATGATGGAGTAGGTTACGGAGATTACTTAGAACAAATTACTTATTTGCTATTCTTAAAGATGGCAGATGAACTTAATAAACCTCCTTACAGCAAAGGTTTGGTTTTTCCAAAACTGAAAGATGTAGAAGGTAAAGAAATTCCGGACAGCGAAACTTGCAATTGGGAAACCTTATCTGGAAAACGTGGAGCAGAATTAGAATCTTTTTACAGCCAATTGTTGCGAACGCTATCCACTGAAAAAGGAACACTTGGACAAATTTTCACCAAGAGCCAAAACAAAATCCAGGATCCTGCAAAACTATCAAAAGTCATCAACTTGATTGACAAAGAAAATTGGGCAATGATGGGTGCTGACATAAAAGGGAAAATCTACGAAGGTCTTTTGGAGAAAAATGCAGAAGATACCAAAAGTGGTGCTGGGCAATACTTTACGCCGAGAGCATTGATAAAAACCATTGTCGCTTGTGTTCAGCCGAAACCCATGAAAACGATTTCAGATCCGGCTTGTGGAACTGGTGGTTTCTTTTTAGCGGCTTATGATTGGATTGTAGAAAATAACAAACTGGATCGGGACGAAAAAGAGTTTCTGAAAAACAAAACCTTCCATGGTAATGAAATTGTTGCCAATACCCGCAGAATGTGTCTGATGAATATGTATCTGCACAATATTGGTGAAATAGATGGTGAATCTTTTATAAATCCTAATGATGCCTTAATCGCTGATGACGGAAGCAGATATGATTATGTTTTAGCCAATCCGCCTTTCGGTAAGAAAAGCAGCATGACTTCTACCAATGAACAGGGAGAAATAGAGAAAGAGGATTTAAGTTATAACCGTCAGGATTTCTGGGAAACAAGTTCTAATAAACAATTGAACTTTTTACAGCACATCAAAACACAGTTGAAAATTAGTGGTGAAGCGGCCGTGGTTCTTCCTGATAATGTTTTGTTTGAAGGTGGTGCCGGCGAAGAAGTGAGAAAGCAGTTATTAAAAACGACAGAATTACACACCATCTTAAGATTGCCAACAGGGATTTTTTATGCACAGGGAGTGAAAGCGAATGTATTATTCTTCAATAATAAACCTGCGAGCAAAGATCCCTGGACGAAAGAAATTTGGTTTTATGATTACAGAACCAATGTTCATCATACGCCAAAGAAGAATCCAATGCGTCAGGAGAATCTTGCGGAATTTATTGAACTGTATAAAGGAAACAATATCAACAAGCGCGAAGAAACTTGGAGCGCAGAAAATGAAGACGGAAGATGGAGAAAATATACTTATGACGACGTGATCGCCAGAGACAAAACCAGTTTGGATATTTTTTGGTTGAAGGATAAAAGTCTAACTGATTTGGACAATCTTCCGGATCCTGATATTTTAGCCGGTGAGATTATAGAAAATATAGAATCCGGTCTAAACAGTTTTAGAGAAATCATGGAGACGATTAATGGCGAGATAGCGGAATAAATTTAATTTAATAATTGGTTAAAACGAAATCTTATTGTCTCTTGCGAATTTAACCAATCCTTCTAGCAACCAAAAGTATTATAAAAAAAATTAAGATATCATTATGGATACACATTTAGCCGACAAATTAGTTAATGAAATTTCAGAGAAACTTAAGACTGTTTCCTCAGGTAAAACTAGTATGAAAGCCAGTTCAATATTTAAGAAATTGGGATTTTACGCTAGGAGAAAAAGTGACCTAATCGATTATTTAGAACAAAATCTATATGCAGCCCAAATTGCAGTTAACAATATAGAAAACCTAAAAAGCATCACTAGAAATGGGGATCAAATTATAACTTTCTATAATCAGGTTGATAATGTTTTTGCAGGACAAATTGAAATATCGAAAGAGCATAACACAGGTTTTGGGCCAGAAGAACATCAGGTTGCAGCCATTAATAATTTAAATCAATATAAAGATGTCGACGATTTTGCAACAATCCTTGTGTTGCCAACAGGAGGTGGAAAAACTTTTACAGCATCGTATTGGCTAGGTAAAAACGTTTTGGATAAAGGAGGTAAAGTTCTGTGGATCGCGCATCGCCATTCCTTGATTGATCAGGCGATGGAAGGCTTTAAAAAAGTAGCCAACAAATCTGTTTATTCACATATTGATAAGGTGAAATTTAGACAAATTTCCGGGCTACATGATAAATCTGTTAAAATACAGCAAGATGATCAATTGGTTATTGCAGGAATTCAATCGCTCAATTACGCATTGCCAAGCATTGAAAAATGGATTGAGAAAAACGATGTAACTCTGGTAATTGATGAAGCGCACCATTCTATTGCATCAAGTTATTTGAAAATAATTCAGGCCATTAAAAAACATAATAATGGAAAAATAAAATTAATTGGTTTGACTGCGACCCCTACTCGGATTAACGACGAAGAGGAAGCGAAATTGTGGACTCTATATAAGAACAAAAAAGCATACGAAATTGGTCTTGACGAATTAATAAATAAAGGTTTTTTGGCAAAACCTAATTTCATTCCTATTAAAACAAAAATTGATTTTATATCCGAATTGGAATTATCTGATGAGCAAGTGCAGTCTATTATTGAAAAAGATGATATTGCTAAAGGTTTAGGAAAAGATATCGTAAAAAAGATTTCTGAGAACTCTAAAAGAAATGATTTTATTGTCAATCATTATCTGCAACATAAAGAAGAGTATGGAAAGACTTTGGTTTTTGCGATTGACGTGTTGAATGCAATTGCGCTGGCAAAACTTTTTAATGCCAAAGGTGTTTCTTCCGATTTCGTGATTTCATCAACTGCAGATTTTCAAGGTAATAATCAATCTTCTTCCGAGAATAAAGCCAAGATTGAAAAATTTGAAAAAGGGGAGATTGAGGTTTTAGTTAACGTGCAGATTATGACAGAAGGAACTGATATCCCTTCTATTCAAACCATCTTCTTAACCAGACCAACCAATTCAAAAACATTGATGACGCAAATGATTGGTCGAGGTTTACGAGGTACAAAAGCGGGCGGAACCAAAGAAGCAAATATTGTAAGTTTTATTGATGACTGGCAAGATAAAATATATTGGGGAAATGCAGAAGAAATTCTGATTTCTGCCAATTTGGATTTGGATGTGAAAAGTCCAGCGTACAAAAAAATGGTAAAACAATTAGTTTCAGTCGATTTGTTGGAACAGTTTATTTTAAGTCAGTCACAGGAGTTGGAAGATTTTTTTGATCATACTGATTTTAGTTATTTTTTACCTTTAGGTTTCTATCATTTTGATGTGATGTATGAAGGAGAAAATGAGGCGAATATAACTAAGAATGTCTCTATTTTGGTTTATGACAGTATGCAAATGAGTTATGAAAGATTAATGGCTGATTTGGAAAAGGTTGTTAAATATACGAAGGGTAAACCTTCACAGGAAGTTTTTGACTATGTCATAAGCAACTACTTCAATAATATACCGCAACTACCGACGGTAAAAAAGGAGAATATTATCGATTTGCTTCATTATTTTTCGGAAACAAGTAAAAAACCAAGTTTTATCACCTTTGAAGATCGTGAGAAATATGATTTAGATGTAATTGCGGAACCATTAGCAAATATCGACAGCGATAAAGAACGTAGAGCAGCGATTAACAAACTCTTCGATGAAAATGAAACGATTCGAGAATTTTACAAAGACCGTGGAGTTTTCAAAAAATTAATTGATAAAGTTGTATTGAAACTTAATGATCCAGAAACTTATTCTTATACGCCTGAAGTTAATGTTGATTATGAAAAAGTAGATTTAGGAGATAAAAGTTTGCAGGAGATAAAATCAGAGAATTATCAATACTATACTTACCTGCGTGAAACAACATTTCTAAAAAGTTTAAAAGATTTCGATGGTGACAAATTATTTACCTGCCAAGGAAAAAATTGTAAGGTTCATAGTAAAAGAAAGGGGATGTTTCAGATCGATCACATTGTTTCAAGACATAAAAATGGAAAAACAACGCTCGAAAACTTACAGGTTTTATGCGTGAATTGCAATAGAAAAAAATCTGCTTAAATATTTTTTCATCTAGATATATCCAATATTTACATGCACCAAAACTACCGCCTCGCCCTCTTGGAAGACAATACCAAACAACTGGAGAAATTAGAATCTTACCTCAGTAAAATTCCGAATGTTGAAATTGTTTTAAAAAGCAAAACTTCGGATCATTTTTTTGAGGAGGTTCAGCATGCACATCCCGACCTATTAGTTGCAGATCTGGATTTAGGCAACGACAGCATGACGGGAATGGAAGCGGCGCAGGAACTAAAAATTCCTGTCTTTTTTGCCAGCGTCAATACGGCGGATTATGTTGAAAATATGGAAGTTTTAAAACGGGAGGCTGAGATTTGCGTTGATCATATTACCAAACCTTTTACTGAATTAGAATTTATAAAAAGTTTTAAAAGGTTTCTTCAGGAAGTTGCGTTTTTTAATTCTCTGCAATATGTGTATCTCGACTTTAACAAAACCAAAAAAAATGCAATCCCTATTCAGGATATTGTCTATCTCTGCGCGGACAAAAAGGCGGGCTCAGAATCCAACAACAAACAGATTCATTTTATCAACCGTCCGCCTGAAAACCTGATCGATTTTTCCTTTTCAAAAATGGAAGAAAAGGGGTTTTCGAAAAGTCAGTTCTTAACCATTCATAAATCGTTTCGGGTGAACAGGAAATATATTAAATGCTACCACAAAAAAACGGAAACTATCGAAATTACCATTTATGATGGGAGTGGAAAAACAAAAAGTCACCATTTACCGGTGTCCGAAAATTACCAATCTGGCATTAAAAAAGAATTGAGTTAGCCGTTCTTATTCCTCTTAAAAAACCTTTCATTCCTGCGCCTCCGATGTTATTCCCGGAAGCGCATTTTTTTTGTTCTCTGGATTTTGTTTTGCTGAAGGTAGGTTGTAACAAAAATACTTTAAACAAACTATGAAAGCACTCTTTGAAGGAATAATTCCTTCTGTTAATTATCATCTTTGGGAACCTTGTAATATGCGATGCAAATTTTGTTTTGCGCCATTCTATGACGCTAAAAAATTGCTTCCTAAAGGGCATTTACCTAAAGAAAAATCTTTAGAACTGATACAGAGAATCGCAGATTTTGGGTTTCAGAAAATCACTTTTGCTGGCGGAGAGCCCACTTTATGTCCTTGGATTTCTGAACTGATCGCTTTCGCTAAAGAAAAAGGATTAACAACGATGCTTGTAACCAACGGTACAAGGTTGACGGAGGAGTTTTTAAACAGCAACAAAAATCATTTAGATTGGATTATTCTAAGTATTGACAGCGCAGATGATGAAACCAATATCAATTCGGGAAGAGCGGTAACTGGAAAAACACCTGTCAGTTTACAATCGTATAAAATATTTATTGATGCTATTAAAAAGCATCGGTATCGACTTAAAATTAATACCGTAGTTCACCGTCTTAATTATAAAGAGTTATTGTTGGAACTCATTAATTATGCGCAACCAGAACGCTGGAAAGTATTTCAGGTTTTACCCATAAAAGGGGAAAATGATTTACACATCACCGATTTTATCATTAATGATTTTGAATTTAACCACTTCATATCCAATCATCGACAACTTAAAGAAGAGGGAATATTAATTAGTGAAGATAATTCTGAAATGAAAAACAGTTATGTGATGATTGATCCAGCCGGAAGATTTTATACCAATAAAAAAGGAATGCAGGAATACAGCAGTCCAATATTAGAAACAGGAATAAAAGCGGCGTATGATCAAATGGAATATAGTTTTATGAATTTCAAAAAGAGAGGAGGTTTATATGCATGGAAAAAAGCAATTTAAATGAAAACTTGCTGGTGGTTGCGCCAGTCGCGGTGCCTTCGACAGGCTCAGGCACTATTAAAGGCTCAGGCACCAGGAAATATTGCTATTTGTGTGATATAACATCCTCTTAGGTGGTTGAGCCTGTCGAAACCACTTACGACAGGATAATAACTACCTATTCTTCAAAAAAATTATCTTTCGTATCCTCATTTCGTCGTACTTTGGAATAATACATATCGCGCGATTTTCTTTCTTTTTCAAACATATCTTTGATGCCTGATTCATTCTTTTCGAAGATCAAAGTATTGGAAATGGAAAGGTTTAAGGCGATTTTATCCACATCATGATCAGTTCCAATATAGGTAAACGTCCATTTCTCATCTTTCAGTTTTTCTATCAGTTCTTTAATTTGTTTTCCGGAATATTCGCGGGAGGCATTTTCTTCACCATCTGTCATAATGGTCACCAGCACATTGCTGTTTGGTTGATTTTTTACGACTTGGTGTAATTTGGTGACCGCAAATCCAATGGCATCAAAAAGTGGAGTAGCAGCATTTGGTTGGTATTTTTCTGCATCAATCTCGTTGAGTTTTTCTACGGGATCTATGAAATGCAGAAGTTTGTTATCAAGATCATTAAAACTCACCACTGAAATAAAATGTTCCTGCTCCGGGAACTTTTTTTGTGAACCTTTAATGGATTGTACGGTTTCATTAAACCCTGAAATAATCTGAGCTTTAATACTTTCCATTGAACCACTTTCGTCTAAAATAATGAGGTTGTGAACGATTTGCTTTTCCATAATGTGCGTCTGTTTTTTAATTTAATTTGATGTTTTGTTTTTCGGACCTTTAAAAATAGTAATTTTTTGAGATTTAAAAAAGTAAAGCGTGAATATGATAGAGGTATTATACTTCCGTCTTAAAAGATAAAAAGAGGAAACACTCTTCAAATAAATGCATTGGCAAAATATTCATTAAATTTACTTTATGCAAATCTACTCAGACACCTTCGGCCGCGTCATCTACCTGACCATCAGTCCACAATCCATTCGACTCGATCTTCAGGATTTAAGTCCAGACTACGAATACGAGCGTTGTGCTACTGTTACGGATGTCGCTGCGGTGTGTAAAGCATTGAACTGTAATTATAGTGATATCGAAGCACGATTTTTGCTAATGTTAGAAAATCAGATGACGGCATTCGATCTGTTCACCGAGTTTTTAGACAATCATCAAATTTACTTTGATTATTACTCTGGTTGAGGTGTAAAAGATTGCTACGAACATTTATAATAAACAATGGAACACCATAAAGCCCTCCTCGCTGTAATCACCAATCTTCAAATTGACGATCATAACCAAGAGAAATCAGGCACGGAACAATTTGAACTTTTAGCCGACTTCATTGATGATTTAATTCGAAATGATTTCAACCGCTTGTTGAGCATTCTTTATCGCATTGATATTTCGGAAGAGAAACTAAAGAGAAAGTTGGTGGAGAATAAAGATACTAAGGTGCGTTCCGCAGAAATAATTGCACGACTTTTAATTGATAGAGAAGAGGAAAAGATAATATCGCGCGCAAAATATAGGCAAGGGTAGTAGAAAATAAATTGTCAATGCCTCAATTTGAAATTCTAATCTATTAAATTTTCTGAATCATGAAAACTCTTCTTCTTATAACCGTCGTTATTATCGTTTTATTCTTGATCTCTCAAATTTATTTTATCATGGCAAAAACTGAAACACAACCTTATCAGGTTCTTAAAAAAGAAAAAGATTTTGAGATTCGAAAATATCCACCCGCCACGATGGCCACTATTTCAATGGATGCAAAATCATATAAAGAATTATCTTCAACTGGTTTTCGAACTTTAGCCTCTTTTATCTTTGGCGGAAACCAGTCTAAAAAGAATATCGCCATGACCTCGCCAGTTCATATGGATATCAATAGTTCGCAATCGTCCATGAGTTTTGTAATGCCGTCGGAATATACCAAAGATAATCTGCCAAAACCGGATAATTCTGAAATCAAAATTGAGACGACGCCAGAGGAATACGTGGCCGCAGTTCAGTTTGGTGGCTATGCGAATGATGAGGAAATTAAAAAGTACGCAGCACAATTAGAAACCGCCTTAAAGTCGAAGGGAATTGAGTATTTCGGCAACTTTCGATTTTTAGGGTACAATGTGCCTTACCAAGTCCTGGATCGGAGGAATGAAATTATCGTGAGCATTCGCTGGAAAGAATAAGATTAGATAGAGGCCTCCTGGTTTTGGATTATGGATGAGGCACTTTGTATAAAATAAAAAAAGCTTCGAGAAGAAGCTTTTTTTATTGTAATGATTTACTTAACCACTTTGATGTCAATCGCAGATAGACCTTTTGGAGATCTTTCTATTTCAAAGGAAACACGGTTTCCTTTTTTAATTTGTTCGGTACAATTATTTTCGTGGAAGAAAATATTTTCTTTGCTTTTTTCTTCGGTAATAAAGCCATAGCCTTTTTCACTTAAAAAAGTTACGGTACCTGTTTTCACAACTTCTTCTGCTTCGATTGGTGCCGCGCCGAGTTGAATATGACTTAAGTCCATATCCTCATCATCATTGTCTGTATTTCTCTTTTCGGGAGGTGTAGTGGTAAACTGACCGTTTGCATCTACGTACATGATCATGTCGTCTAAACTTTTACCTTTGTCATTACTCTCTTTACGCTCCTCACGTCGCAACGCTTTTTCTTTTTGCTTTTGAAGTTTTTTCTTAAAGTTTTCTTTTTTGGAGAAAGAATCCGCCATATAATTTTTGTTGTTTTTTGATTATGTGATAAGGTACAAAATTAATATATATAAACCAAATAAATGCCTTAAATTTTGTGAATTTTCAAATCAATATCTTTTTGAAATTAGTGCTCCACTTTCTAAGGACCTCTATTTTAACCTTAAAAAAGTTCCTTAGAAAGTTTGAAATCGTTCTACTTCATTTTTTCAAAGAGATACAGTTTTCCGCCAGAGAATGCATAAGTCTGGAGAAGGTTTCCTTCTAACACCATGGTTTTACTCGTTACATCAATAATTGATATATAGTTGCTGGAATTGTATTTCAAGTAATTTTCTTTGTTTTTGGTTTGTGGATTTTTACCAAACTCGAATTTGTATTTCACCCAATCTTCTTTTTCTGATTGACAGTGAATAGGTTGGAATTTACCCTTCTTAGATTTGAATTCAATAACCTCAACACCCTCCGCACATTCGCTTTTGAAATTGTTGGCCGGATCACTGTCTTGGGTGAACTGCTCATAAGTTCCGTTGTAGATTCCAACTACTTTCCAGGTTCCATTAAGACGGTCTTCATCAATTTTCCCCTCCGCTTTTTTCACTGCCCAGCCAACGCCTTTTACGGTTCCTTTCACGGCAGAAATTCCAATTTTTGCAGTGGTGGTTACTATTTTTGCTGCAGTAGAAACTACACAGGAACTTAATGTAAAACTGATAAGGAGCAGTAAGATCATTTTATTAATCTTCATGGTCTAGTTATTTAATGGACAATTTACGGTAAAATATAATGATACTATAATATCTCTTTTTACCGCAAAAGGTAAACAAAAGGTTTGATACGGTAAGTGATTCAAAGGTTCGCAAAAGGTAAATGTAATTTGCGCAATATATTATGCACCCTACTGAAAATTTCTATTTTTCATGGGTCTTTTGCGGTTAAAAGATTAATATTATTAGGGGCGAAAGTTTAATCCTTAAGAGTGGAGAAGGAGCTTAGGAGAGCAATTGGACAGGCACTTATATTCTTAACAGAAAGACCTACCATTGCGGTTCTTTTAAAATCTTTCTTTTAACTAAAGAAAAAAATGCGGTACCTCAATTTTTAGGTGCCGCATTTTAAATGGTATTAAGCGATAAAACGCCAAATCTGAGCAACAGTAAAACAAACGACCAAGCCGTAAACAATCGGAAGTACGGTGGCCACGAAAGTCCATTTTCTACTGTTGGTTTCTTTGTAGATGGTATAAATCGTCGTGCTGCATGGATTATGGAGCAAACTGAAAAGCATCAGGTTTACGGCAGTGAGCGTTGTCCAACCTCCGGCTTTTAAAAGGAGGGCAATTTCAGAAGTACTTCCTTCAAACATGACTCCGGCACCTGAACCTAAAGCGGTGTTGCCTATGGTTAAAGTGGTTAACATTAAAATTGTAGGAATTACAATCTCGTTGGCTGGAATGGCTACGATGTAGGCCAATAAAATCACGCCATTTAAACCGAGAAAGATTCCAAACGGATCTAAGCCATTAATCACCCACAAAGCAATACTTTGGTTCCCGATCATGATATTGGAGATGAGCCAAATGATTGCTCCGGCCGGTGCTGCAAATACAATTGCGCGCCATAATACAATTAAGGTTCTATCAATTAATGAGGTGTAAACCGTTTGTAAAACATTGGGTGGTCGGTAAGGCGGAAGTTCTAAAGTAAAGAAAGAAGATTCCCCTTTTAATAATGTTTTGGATAATAACCAAGACGTGAAAAAGGTAAAGGCAATTCCTAAAATGGCAATGAAAATAACGGCTAACATAGAAACCGTTCCAGACCATCGGCTCGGCACCAGAACACCGAGGAAAATGGTTGCAATAATAATTTGAGTGGGCCATCTTCCATTACATAAAGAGAAATTATTGGTAATAATTGCAATCAGTTTCTCTCTCGGACTATTGATGATTCTGGTCGCTACAACTCCGGCTGCATTACACCCAAAACCCATACTCATGGTTAAAGCCTGTTTGCCATGCGCTCCTGATTTTTTAAAAATACGGTCCAGATTAAAGGCAACTCGGGGCAAATAACCAAAGTCTTCTAACAAAGTAAATAATGGAAAGAAAATCGCCATTGGTGGCAACATTACGGCGACAACCCAAGCGGTACCAAGATAAACTCCATCTACCAAAAAGCCACTAAGCCACCACGGAAAGTTTAAACTCACGGCGCCATTATTCAAAAGTGGATGAATGGTATCTAAAAGTAAAGAGGCCAGCATTTGAGAAGGGTAGTTAGAGCCAACAATGGTAATCCAAAGGACAGCGCCTAAAAGCAAAAACATAATGGGAAATCCCCAAATTCTGTGCGTCACAATATTGTCGATGGCCCTGTCCAGACGAAATGATCTTTGCGTTTTATCAGAAGAAACTGAATCCTTTACCAGCTTAGCAGATTTTGCATAAATGCTTTCTACCAAATCATTGCGGTACTCATCTCCTAAGTTTTCACGATATTTCTTTGCCTGTTTCAGAATTTCCAGAAGATTGGTCTGATTTATTTCTGAGGAAAGTCGCCCTTCCTGTAAAGCCGTAATAATGCTTTCATCTTCTTCAATCAAGCGAATGGCGAGCCAGTTTGTATTTGATAGATTAGGATCAAGATTCTTTAATAATGTTTCGATTTCAGCAATTGCTTTTCCACTTTTATCGGACAATTGAAAAGAATTACGCTGCGTCGTTTGAAAAGTTCCCTCGCCAACTTGTTTAATGGCTGCCAGTAATTCAGGGATTCCTTCTTTTGAACGGGCACTCGTTTCGATGACTGGAATTCCCAAGTCCCGCGATAAAGTTCTTACATCGATCGATATATGATGACGCCGTGCTTCATCCATTAAATTAAGACAAAGAACCACCTTATTGGTAATCTCTAAAATCTGTAAAACCAGACTTAAATTTCTTTGCAAACGGCTGGCATCAACCACCGCGACAGTAACATCAGGTTTACCGAAAAGTACAAAATCCCGCGCAACTTCTTCATCTTCAGAAGTTGATAAGAGGGAATACGTGCCGGGAAGATCGACGATTTTATATTTTTGATTTTGATAAGAAAAACTTCCTTCTGCACGAACTACGGTTTTTCCTGGCCAATTACCAGTATGTTGTTTTAGACCTGTTAATGCATTAAAAACGGTGCTTTTTCCTGTATTTGGATTTCCGGCTAAAGCAATGGTAAAATCTGAATCGCCAGAGGAGATTCCCATTTTCTTCAGTTCTGCCGAAGGATTTAATTCGCAGGTATCACATGCTGTTTTCATATTTTATTCTTTTACTTTAATTAAAACTTTTGCAGCATCTTCATTTCGGAGAGAAATTAAAGTATCATGAATGTTATATGCAATCGGATTTTTGAGCGGACTGATATTTTGCACGCTAATTTCTGAGCCGCGAACAAATCCCAAATCCAGTAACCGTTGGCGAACTTCGCGATTACACTCGGGTGAAAGTCCTTTGATAATCGCAGTTTGACCTTTTTGTAATTGTGCTAAATTGTAATTTAATTCCATAAAACTCATTTAAAACCATTCATTTGTGAGCTGTAAAAGTAATGAATTAGATTAACCTAACAATAGGTATACCATAATCTAACAATTTATGAATAGTTCTAAAAAGAAATCAATTTTACCATCAAAGAGAAATCGAAAAAAGCAAAGAAGGCTGATAATCATTAAGAAAGAAACATAGTAGAATGCTACTTTTCCAGCATTACCTTATAAGTAGGATCTTCTTGGATGTTAACATCGATGACGGCTTCGGCATTTTTTAAAATTTTGCGACAATCTTCGCTCAAATGACGAAGATGCAACGTTTTGCCAACTTTTAAATATCTCTTTGACAATTTATCTAAAGCATCAATGGCACTCATATCCACCACACGACTTTCTTTAAAATCAACAACCACTTCCTGAGGATCCTCAGAAGGATCGAACTTTTCCAGAAAAGCAGTTGCCGAACCAAAAAACAAAGGTCCGAAGATTTCATAATGTTTTACACCATGTTCATCAATATGTTTTCTGGCTCTAATTCTAATTGCACTGTCCCAGGCAAAAACCAGAGCCGAAATTACAACTCCGACTAAAACCGCAAGAGCCAGATTATGAAGGATTATGGTGATTAATGCAACTGCAACTCCCACAAAAATATCGGACTTTGGCATTTTATTCACAATCCTAACAGAAACCCATTGAAAGGTAGAAATGGCAACAACCATCATTACGCCAACCAAAGCGGCCATTGGGATTTTCTCAATAAAAGGGGCACCAAAAAGAATGATTATTAAAATAGTGATTGCTGCAACAATTCCAGAAAGTCGGGCTCTGGAACCTGCATTAATGTTCACCAATGTTTGGGCAACCATTGCACAACCACCCATTCCACCAAAAAAACCATTGGTCATATTGGCGATTCCCTGTGCGACAGATTCTTTATTGGCGCTGCCTTTAGACTCGGTAATTTCATCGACCATTGATAATGTCAGGAGCGATTCGATTAATCCCACACCAGCCATAACGAGCGCATAGGGAAAAATAATCTGAAGAGTTTCCAGGGAAAAAGGAATATTTGGGAGTTGAAAAGTAGGCAAACTTCCGCTGATGTGTGCAATATCGCCTACGGTTTTTGTATTGATATTGAATCCTAACACCATTCCAAAAACAGCAACAATTGCTACTAAGGAAGCAGGAATTACTTTGGTGATCTTCGGGAAGAAATAGACAATTGCTATTGTTAAAGCCGTTAATCCGATCATCATATACAACGCTGAACCTTGCAGCCAAGAGGAAATTCCGCTTTCGTTTAAAAACTTAAACTGCTCGATTTGAGCCATGAATATGATAACGGCTAAACCATTAAGAAAACCATACATCACAGGTTGAGGAATCAATCTTACAAATTTGCCTAATTTGAAAACACCGACGAGCAATTGAAAAACGCCAGCCAAAACCACGGCAGCAAACAGATAATCTAAACCATGAAAATGAATCAGTGCAATCATCACTACAATTGTTGCACCCGCGCCACCAGAAACCATTCCGGGACGGCCGCCTAAAACAGCCGTCACCAAACCCATCATAAAAGCAGCATACAAGCCAATCAGGGGAGAAAGTCCCGCCAGAATTGCAAAAGCCAATGATTCTGGAATCATGGTCATTGCCACAGTAAGACCGGCTAAAATCTCTGTTTTGTAATTAATGTTTTTGGGTATGGTAAGAAATCCTGAAATAGTTTGCATTAATTGAATTGGAAGTTTAAGTGTTTTTTCTATTTAAAAAAGAGCGCAAAATTAGTGAAATTAAATTTTTACATCATTGGAGTAGGATCAGGTTAGAATATAGGTCTAATTAAAAGAAGGGATACTTCCTTTTTTTTCCTCTTCCCAAAAACTGCAAACGATTAATTTTTTGCACATGTGTCAATTTTTAAGTGTAAAAAAAATCAGATCAATATTTTTAAACGTTAGTTTTTGTAAATAGTGAAAAATATCATAGGGTGTTTTAACGGTATTTGTTTTTAAATAATTAATTTAGCTGCCCCCTAATGATCAGGGCTTTTAAAGAAATGATTATTTAAGAGGTTTTAAAACTAATTTTTAATGGCCAATCAAGGACAAATTGTAGAAATACCCGGTAATTCTCCGCTTTATGCGAGAGAGGCTCCACCATTTTTATCCAAAAAAGAAATGCTTTCCTGGGAATCCGAGAAAATGCCTTATTCTTTGTTTGATGGTTTTTTAGTCGGAGGTCATTCTGGAGTTGAACATTTTAAAATTGGTCAAAGAAGAGGAATTAACGTAGGTGGAAAAAAAGAACCTCTTTATGTCATTCATATTGATCAAAAAGAGAATCGTCTTTTTGTGGGAGCAGGAGAAAGACATCCTGGTCTTTGGACCAAAGTTATTTCGTTTGATGCTAAGAAACTTCACTGGAAAGAAGGAGAATATTTTTCGTCAGAGGAATTGGAAAAAGGAATTCCGATTGGGTTGGCGACCTCAGTTTTGGAGAAAGATATTCGAACCTTGTTTTATATTTTTAACGAAGAAGGCTATTTCGAATTTGAAAGACCAGTTTCAGTAAGCATTAAAGAACACCCAATACAACTTTTATATAAAGACAAAATAATAGCAAATATTAATTAAATAATTATACTATGAAACTAAAGCTTTCTTTTTTAGCAAGTATTTTTTCGTTTTTCTTGTATGCGCAATCCGCTCCGGCGTATTATTCAAGCGTAGATTTTAATAAATCCAAAAACGAACTTAAGCAGGACTTAGCAACTTTAATTACGAGTACTCACACTAAAGTAATTTCCTACAGTGAGTTGCAAACCCTTATGAAAACTAGTGATGTAGATCCTGAAAATCCAGCAAACCTGCTTTTAATCTATGGTTCGCAATCCTCGGGAACTCATCAAAGAAGCCGCAGCATTGGCGGAAGTTGGAACCGTGAACACGTTTATGCAAAATCTAAAGGAACTCCAAACTTAGGAACTTCCGGTCCAGGAGCTGATGGTCACCATCTTCGTCCGGCAGATATTACTTTAAACAGCACCCGCGGAAGTTTATTATTTGACGACGGAACAGGTGCAGCGGCTTACAAAACCTCTCGTGGTGGTTGGTACCCAGGTGATGAGTGGAAAGGCGATGTCGCCAGAATTTTAATGTATATGTATGTGAGATACAATACCAGATGTTTGCCTTTGAACATCACCATGAATCCAAATACCTATTCACAGGACTTTCCGGATATTTTATTGAAATGGAATGTAGAGGATCCTGTTTCAACTTTTGAATTGCAAAGACAAAATGTAGTTGCAAATATGCAGAAAAACAGAAATCCATTTATTGATAATCCTTATTTAGCAACCGTAATGTGGGGTGGTCCAGCGGCACAAAATACGTGGCCAGATACCTTCAGCGGTGGTGGAACAGTAGATACTCAAGCACCAACCATCCCGACAAACCTTGCAGTTTCAGCAACAACATCATCAAGTATTTCTTTAACATGGACGTCTTCTACAGATAACCTTGCAGTAAGCGGATATGAAATTTATATTAATGGTGTTTATCATTCAACCGTAACTACTACTAATGCTGTGATCACCGGATTAAATCCAGAAACCACCTATTCTTTCTCTATCATTGCAAAAGATACGGCCGGAAATAAATCAGAAAGCAGTTCAGCAGTTCAGGGAACCACCGATAGTGGAACTTCGCCTGGGACAGGAGCAACTTGTGGTACAGAAGATTTTGAAAACATTCCGTCTACGGGAAGTACGCCACCGGCTTCATCTTATACCGACAGAACATGGTCGAGCAACGGTATTGTTTGGACTGCAACCAATGCGAGAACAGACACCCAAAGTTATATTGATGGTCCTAACAATAAATCAATCTGTATTAAAGAAGGCTATTTAAAATCGTCTGTAATTTCAGGTGGTGTAGGAACTTTAAAAGTGAAAACTTATCTTCCTTTTTCGGATTCTGCCGGGAACTATACTTTGAAAATTAATGGGGTTGTAAAAGGGTTGATTCCTTATTCTAAAACTGCAAAAACACAAACCATTGAAAACATCAATGTGGAAGGAGATGTGATTATAGAATTGATCGATGAAGCAACCAGTAACAGAGTTTCTTTTGATAATCTTTCCTGGACTTGCTATTCTTCTATGGCGACTGATGCAACAGAAATCAAAAATCAGAAAATCACTATTTATCCTAACCCTGTTAAAAATAACGAGTTTTTCATCAACGGAATTGATAAAAATGAAACTGTAAAAGTTTATAGTTTAAACGGTCAGTTATTGCAAACGATCAATAATGTGAATGACAAAGAAAAAGTGAACCTTAACAAATTACCAAAAGGAGTTTATTTTGTAACCACTAAAACACAGTCTGCGAAGATTATTGTGGAATAATACAAGATTTCCCTCATTAGGAAACATTAATATTAAGGCCGGAAGAATTTTCTTCCGGCCTTTTTTATTGCTGATTTTATAATATTCTTGGTTTTAATAAAGGCTTATTTAATAGTATTAAAATATCTTAAAATAGAAAATTTAGTATGTATTTGGACCAAAAGTTGATATTCATTCGAAAGTGTTTTTAAAATGGCAACTATTTGTTCCTGTTAAAAACAATATTCAAAAGATTCAAAACATTAAAATTTACAAATTATGGGACAAGCACAATCACCACAGAAAGATTTAGGCGGACAGGAAGCTATTGAAAAAATTAAAAAATTAACAGAGAAGGCAGGAATCTGTTTTTTCACTACAAAAGTTGGACCCGATGCGCACAGCGTTCCAATGTCTTTGCAGGAAGTTGATGAAAACGGAACACTTTGGTTCATTAGCCCTATCGATAGTACGCATAATCAAAATATTTTAGAAGATTCAGCTGTTCAGTTGCACTTTCAAAACGATTCTTCTTATGAATTTGTATTCATTAAAGGACAAGCAAAAATTTCTCAGGATCAAACTTTAATTGAGAAGTATTACAGCCATTTTGCTGATGCCTGGTTCGATGGGAAAGATGATCCGCGCGTAACAGTAATAGGCGTAACTCCTGTGGATGGCTATTACTACGAAACAAAAGATAATAAAGTATTTGCTATGGCAAAAATGATCTTTGCGGCCGTAACGGGCAGTAAGAATGAAGATGGTGGAATAGAAGGAGGCCTAAAAGTGTAATCCAAAAAGAAAATCAAAATTCCATTTGTATTGGATATAAAAGTCGGAAGAATTACTTCCGGCTTTTTTCATTGATCATTAAGTAGAAATTTAAACTCTCAGAACACCATGAAATCCTCTTGAAGCATAATAAGATTAACCGCCATCATATTAAATGAAAATAGTGTCGTACCGAAAATCAGTGAAAATAGCACCCCTTAATTTTAAAATAGCGTCTATAATCTATCATTAAAATAAGTAATTCGTACCATACTTGGGTTTATTACTAACACTCTTTTCATCTTTGAGTTTGTAATTTTGCACCAAGAATAATTATGAACTAGAAAATAAATGAAGATGAAAACAGAAATAAAAACCATATTAATACCGATCGATTTTACCGAGAAATCAAAGAATGCTTTGAAAGTTGCGGCGAAAATGGCGCAACGTCATCAGGCAAAATTAATCATTACGCATACCGTTCATATCTATTATATGATCAGTCGTGGTGGGAAACAGGTAATCGGTTCAGAAACAGTGCAGGAGAATACAGATCGCGCCAATGAAAAATTAAACCAGTTAAGAATTTCGTTTCTTGAGAAATATAATATTGAGGTTGAAACAAGATTGTGCAGTCAAAATATTATTGATAGCATTAACGATTTTGTAGAAACTGATCAAATCGATTTAGTGGTGATGGGAACTTCAGGACAGCAGAAGATAAAGCAATTGATCTTAGGTTCTAATTCTTACAATGTCCTTTTACACGCCAATTGTTCGGTGCTTTTAATTCCGGAAAAATTTAAAAGAACGTCTTTTAAAAAGATTCTTTTCCCAGTTCGTGTGAAAAATGAACTTGATCAGAAAGCAGATCTTTCTATTTTATTGGCAAATAAAAATGGAGGAAATATTAACCTTCTCGGAGTTGGAGATCCGGATCGAATGATTGAAGTAAGAAAAGCCTATTTAGAGATGAAGAAGAATTTAGTATTAAAATCAACAGATTATGAATCTGAATTTATTCTTTCTCATGACAACGCAGAGATTATTGCGCAGGTGGCAAAAGATAAAAAATGTGATATTATCGTATTAGCTGATGAAGATGAAAATGCATGGAAATCGTTTATGGCTGATAATTTCTTCAAAAAAATGATTAACGGAACTGCTATTCCTTTATTCATCGTAAAATCAAAATTAAAGAAAATTAAAAATAAAACAGAAACAGTTTCAGGTTATGATTTAACCTTGCCTGTTCTGGGATAAAATTAAGAAATGATAAAAATAAATACTTATTCAGAAAAAAGCAAAGCATCAAAAGAAATCCAGCAAGAAGTAATTAATTTCCTGTTTGATAGCCTTGAACAATATGGTGATCCGAAAGAAGATATTCAAAAATGTATCGATTACGCTTTCGGTGAAAACCACAAACCTGGTGGAATGGTCATCACCGCCATCAATTCTGAAAGTCAAAAAATAGTCGGTGCAGTGATTATAAATAAAACCGGAATGAACGGATATATTCCCGAAAATATTTTGGTTTACATCGCAACCGATAAAAATATGCGTGGAAAAGGAGTCGGAAAACAATTGATGCAAACTGCAATTAATTTATCCGATGGCGATATGGCTTTGCATTGCGAACCAGAAAATCCTGCCAAATTCTTATACGAAAAACTGGGCTTTACCAGTAAATATCTCGAGATGAGATTAATAAAATAACATGTCATATATTACTTTACATTCTGCAAAACTCCTCCATAACTATAAAGTCCTCAATCAGATTTTTGCCCAAAATAACATTGAATGGGCTATCGTTGCTAAACTTTTATGTGGCAACGAAAAATTCTTGCAAGTATTATTAAACCTGTCTGACAAAGAAATTTGTGATTCCAGATTGAGCAATTTGAAGACGATCAAAAAATTGTCTCCGAAAACGGAAACTATTTATATTAAACCGCCAGCAAAACGTTTAGCAAAAAGTATTGTGAAATTTGCTGACGTTAGTTTCAATACAGAAATCGCGACTTTGGAAGTCCTTTCTGAAGAGGCGGTGAAACAAAATAAAATCCATAGAGTAGTGCTGATGGTAGAAATGGGCGAGTTGAGGGAAGGAATTATGGCGCTTAATCTGATGCAATTTTATGATGAGGTTCTCGCTTTACCGAATATTGAAGTCGTAGGATTAGGAACGAATTTAAATTGCCTTAATGGTATTTTACCCGATGAAAAGAAACTCTATAAACTCAATCGTTTTAAAGAGATTATCGAGGAGAATTCCGGTGAGAAGATTCCTTATATTTCTGGCGGTTCATCCGTAACAATTCCTTTAATTTTTAAAAATGAAATCCCGTTTGGGATCAATCATTTCCGAGTTGGAGAAACTTTATTTTTTGGAACTAATGTTTACGAAGATTCTTTAATTACAGGAATGTATCAGGACGTTTTCACTTTGACTGCAGAAATTATCGAAATGCAACAAAAACCTAATATTCCTTCTGGAATTGCCGGTACTAATCTTACTGGTGAAACGCCCACCTTTTCTGAAGAAGAAAGAGGAAAATCATCACTTCGAGCCATCGTAGATGTTGGATTATTAGATATCGATCACAAAGATATTTCAGCCCTGATTCCTGGAATTGAAATTATTGGAGCGAGTTCTGATATGCTGATTTTGGATTTGGGAGAAAATGCTGAAAACCTTGAAGTTGGCGATACGATTGATTTCAGCATGAATTATATGGCGGTTCTTCGCGCAATGAATTCTGATTACGTGGATAAAAAGTAGATTCTGAAATTGGAGTTTCCAACAAGTTGATTGCTCAAAATGTTTGTTTGAATTAGCACCATTAAAATGGTTTGTTTTATCTTAGCATTAACATTAAAACAGACTATTTATGGCAAACTCATTTATTAATTCAATGACGATAAACTCTTTGAAACGTCCGTTTTCTTTTGATGGGGAGTTTGTGTTTTTAACACTTTCAGATTTAGCGCAAGTCTTCAATGCACAGAATTCCTATAAAACAAAATTCTATACTTTATTCGTTGTAGAAAGTGGTTCAGGGAATTTAATGATTGATCACGAAGTTTTCGATTTACAAAAAGGAAGAGTTTTATTTGTCAATTATAATCAGGTCTTCCGGTTTGCAGAAGTTGAAAACTTTACTGGAGAAGCAATTCTTTTTACGCGTTCATTCTACAATCTGATTTATACCGGAAACAGGAAGATAAAAAATGATACCGCTTTCTCCAACTTGCCTTCTTTCCTGGATTTTTCTAAAAGTGATTTGGTTCATTTTCGAACGGGAATTATCGATATTAAAAAAGAATTTAATCAACCCACGATATTAAGTAAAGAGATTATTTGTTTGTTGTTAAAGGCGTCGATGCTAAAATACATTCGGAAAACCGACAATGCAGATTATATCGATTTTAAAACCAATAAAAAAAGCACTTATATCGAACAGTTTAAAAACCTGGTTGAAATTCATTTTAAAGAATTGAAGCGAACTTCTGATTACGCTGATAAATTAAGTATTTCTGCTAATTACCTGAATGCTTTAGTTAAAGAAAAATTAGATATTTCTGCGGAGAATTATATTCAAAATCGGGTAGTGCTGGAAGGCGAACGTTTGTTACTAAATACCGATTTATCGGTAACGCAAATTTCATTCGAACTTGGTTTTTCAGATAAATCCCATTTCGGGAAATACTTTAAAAAAATCACTCAGGAAAGTCCTAATAATTTTAGAAAGAAATTTCAACAATCAAACAATCTTTGAAAACCTTTAAAAATAAATAAAATGAAATTTACAAAACCAACATTAAAGAAAATTAAATTTCACACCGGTATAAAATCCATCATTGACCGTAAAATCGGAAGCATTAACGTTTTGGATAATGACCAAATTTTACATGAAAAAACCAAATTAAAAAATATGAGGAATGGAAAATTCCGTTTTTAAAATCCTTTTCAAAAGACATACACTTCCTTTTTTCATTCAATTCAATTTCCTTTTTCTACAGAAGGAAATTTTTAATAATAGTACCTTCATCGAGTTGAAACCTTCAGCAGTTATCATCTAAACAGATTTTCGCTAAAATAGAGAAGAGAAAAAGTGCTAAAAACCGAATTAATATAAAAGTAGTAATTTCATTGTTTACAAATCTGAAAATATTGGAATAAATTATATTCTAATAGCAGAATACAATGATTGTTTAAATAAAATTAAAAATATATGTGATGCTTATGACTTAAAAATAAAAAAACTAACCCAAAAAAAACACTAACCATGAACAGAAAAACATTTATTCAACAGACTTCTTTGGCTGCCGGCGCCTTATTGACTCCTTCGTTTTTATCGTCATTCAGCAGTAATTCCGCAAGTGTAAAAGTGGTGATTATTGGTGGAGGGTTTTCCGGTCTGGCTGCTGCCTATCAATTAAAACAAAAAGGAATTTCTTTCATCATTTTAGAAAGTCGCAACCGAATCGGCGGTAGAGTATTTTCCCACCAAATGAACAATGACCTCGTCATAGAACTGGGCGGCGAATGGGTCGGGAATTCCCACACCCGAATTCAGGAGTTGTGTGGCGAATTTAATATACCGCTGCAGAACAATCAATTTGAGACCCATCTCATTTACAAAAATCAATATTCACCAGCAGGCAAATGGGATTACAGTCCGGAATGGAATTCGAAATTTGAAAGTCTGTTAAAGAAATATCCTGAAATGTCGGAGGCTGAAAAACTGAAACTCGATCAGTACGACTGGTGGCGATATTTGGTTGATAATGGCTGCAAGGATAGAGATTTGGATATCCGCGAATTATTGGACAGTACCGATTTCGGCGAAAGTATTCGTCACGTTTCTGCTTTTGCAGCGCTGGCTGAATATGCGGAAAGCAGCCCGAAAAATGAGATGGATTTAAAAATGAAAGGTGGAAATGCACAGTTAGCAAAAGCGTTTGCCAACCGACTTGGCGCCGAAAACATCCGCTTAAAACATCACGTTGCTCAAATCGATCAAACCGGTAAAAAAGTGAAAGTTCGTTGCAGCAACGGAACTGTGATTGAATGTGATAAAGTGATTTGTACGGCGCCTACTTTTGCTTTGAGCCGAATTAATTGGTTACCTGCCTTGCCAGAAGTTTACGCAGACGCAGTTCGACAGTTGCAATATGCTCGGATTCAAAAACACGCCCTGCATTTTACAGAACGCTTGTGGGGAGACGAAAGTTTTGATTTAATAACCGATCAGGCACCGCTTTATTTTTATCATGCGACTAAAAATCAAGCATCGAAGGAAGGCGTTTTGATTGCATATTCAATCGGAGACAAAGCAATGATGAATGCCAATCAAACCAATGAATTTCAGGCGCAGGACGTTTTCAGATGTCTGGAACCACATTTTGGAAACATCAAACCGCTGCTTAAAAATCAGGTCAGTTATTATTGGGGCAACGATGAATATTCACGTGGCGCTTATGCATTTTATGGAATTGATCAGTGGTTCAAACTTCGACCAATATTGGCTCAACCTTTTATGAATACTCATTTTGCCGGAGAGCATTTGGCAGACTGGCAAGGTTTTATGGAAGGCGCAGTAGAAACCGGAGAAGCAGCAGCACAGAATATTTATAAAAGTTAAAAGTGTCCTAAATCTTTTCTTTAATTTTTAAAATAGTACATTATGACTGCGTATTTTCAAGTTCTATTAAAATATTCAATGTTAATGAGATCATTATATAAAAACTAAAAAAACAAACCATGAAACATTATTTATTTGCCACCCTAATTTTCACGGCACTTGCAGGAATGTTTGTGCAGTGTCAGAAAGCAGTGGCTGCGGAAGAAAATCAACAATCTGAAATTACAAAAACAGCAGGAAAATCGGAATCCACAATCGGCACTAATTCTCCATCGGATCTGTCAATTTTAATTCCTACATCATATCGAAAGACAAGTAAAGGCTATCCTAAAAATGTAGAAAATAAAAATTGGTTTGAACTTTACAAAGAGGAAAAAACAGGAAAGTGGCTTATAGGTAAAGCAGATTTACAGATTTCTTACGACCGGGATGAATGTTCAGGAGACGATGTTATGATCCTAAAATCTAAAAATGAAAATGCTGTTTTATTTTTTACAAATTTCAAAGGTTTAAATGAAAATCCAGAAACGATTTTAGAAAACAAACCACTATTTCCGGAGTACAATATTTCCTTCAAGTTTAAAGGAAACGAATATATGCTTTCGCCCATGGGACGCGTTGTTGATGATCAACAATATGTCATTCCTTCTTCAATGGTTCGGGAAAAAACAGATCAGGAACTTACCGATTCGCAAATCACCAACTACGTGCTTTCTTTTTCCGTTGATGATGACTCGTATAATTTGGCAACCATCAATAAAATAGAATTTTCTACTCCAAAAATTATTTGGATAGGCGATTTAAATGGCGATAATTTACCCGATATGATTTTGGATTTATCTGATTCTTATGAAGTTCAACATTTGTTCTTCTATCTATCAGATTCTACAGATAAAGAAAAACCATTAAAAAAAGTTGGTGATATTTTAGTCGTAAGCGACTGTTGATTTTCGAGCAAAAAAAAACTTTGTCAAAGTGTAGAACTTTGACAAAGTTAATTCTGTAATTCTTAATTAGGTTTTTTCAAACCGTAGAATTTTTTATTTCGCTGGAATATTCGCTAAGATTTCTTTTAAGAATCCCCAGAATTTCTGAACAGAAGGAATATTGGCTCTCTCATCTGGTGAATGCGCTCCACGAATAGTTGGACCGAAACTTACCATTTCCATGTCTGGATAATTGGCTCCGATAATTCCACATTCCAAACCTGCGTGACAAGCCACAACCTGTGGTTTATCACCAAAACTTTTTTCGTAGATTTTTTCCATGATCTGTACGATTTCAGAACCTTGTTTTGGTTTCCATCCCGGATAAGATCCATTAAATTCTACGGTCATTCCGGCTAATTCATAGACTGATTTTAACTGTTCAGCAACCGCGTATTTTCCAGATTCAATTGAGGAACGGGAAAGGTTTAATATCTGTAAAGCGCCATTTTTCAATTCAACTCTGGCAATATTATTTGATGTTTCCACCAAATCAGCAACATCTGGCGACATTCTGTAAACTCCGTTGTGTGCAGATTTTAAGGCCAAAATTATTTTCTTTGAATCTGCTTCAGAAATCGCTTGATCTGGAGTAGAGTAGGTTTCAATATTAATGTGCAAATCTTTTTCAACAGTTGCAAATTCTTCCAAAATCGCTGCTTTCAAACTGTTCGCTCCATCCATAAATTCTACAGAATTTCTAACCGATAAGACCACATTTCCTTCTCTTGGAATTGCGTTGCGCAAACCGCCACTATCCATAGAAATCAATTGAATGTTTTGGTTGTAAAGTCCGGTATATAAAAGTCGTCCCAAAATCACGTTTGCATTTCCAAAACCTTTGTGAATATCCATTCCAGAATGTCCTCCCTGTAAACCTTTCACGGTGATTTTTACAATTTGACCTTTGGAATCTTCCAATTCATAATTTTGTGAAGCAGTAACATCAACTCCACCAGCACAACCGATATCTATTTCGTCATCTTCTTCCGTATCTAAATTCAATAAGATTTGACCTTCCAACTGTCCAGGTTTTAAACCAATTGCTCCCGTCATTCCGGTTTCTTCATCAATAGTAAAAAGGGCTTCCAAAGCAGGATGAGCAAGATCGTTACTTTCTAAAATACTCATAATTGAAGCCACGCCCAATCCGTTGTCAGCACCCAAAGTAGTTCCTTTTGCTTTTACCCAATCGCCATCAACTTCCATCTGAATTCCTTGTGTCTCAAAATCAAATTCAATATCATTGTTTTTCTGGCAAACCATATCGAGGTGAGATTGCAAAACAATTGACTTTCTGTTTTCCATTCCTGGAGTTGCAGGTTTTTTAATGATTACATTTCCAACTTCATCAACCGTAGTTTCTAAGTTTAGATTTTCACCAAAGTTTTTAATAAATGCGATTACTTGTTCTTCTTTTTTTGAGGGACGGGGAACCGAATTCAAGGCTGAAAAATTCTTCCAGATAATTTGCGGTTCGAGTTGTGATAATTCCATTATAAAATTTTATTTACCTCAAAAATACAAATAAAAAAACGCTCCCGAAATTTTCAAAAGCGCTATGTTTTAATTTTAAGATTATTTTAACAGCCGCATTCTCCGTAAATCGGCGTGATTGTTTTTTCACCTTTTTTATTTTCAACCGTCATGGTTCCCTGAAACAACATCACTTCATCTAATTCGTTTACTTTTTTCCCTTCGATGGTTACTGAAAACTCATCATTTTTAATGATTTTGCTAAAGTTATCCGGATCAAAATCTCCTTCTTCCATTTTAATTTTCGCTTGTTTTCCATCAATTTTTAGAAAAGCACTGTTTCCATAATCATCGATATAAACGTATTTCTCATTATGAAAATCTTCTTTTGTTTTAGAAAAATAACAGGAGCAACCATTCACTTCCGCTGGAAAACCAAATGATTCAAGGTTGATTTGGTTTAAAGTTGCTGCGGTATTCGCAGAATCAATTGCTACATTTAAAGAGTCAGTCGTTATTTTGGTTTCCGAAACCTGCTCTTCTTTCTTACAAGAAAATAGCATCATTAAAGACGCGATAATCATTACTTTCTTCATCTGATATTTATATTTAAAATTGATATTGAATTAACCGCGCAATCTTTCCAGCAAAACCATCATTAAAAAAGATAAAACTACCAACGATTCATCGTGATTGTCAATATCTTTTAATCGGTCTAACTGAAATCTTCTTCCTATTAAAGAAGGCATTTTTTTTAATTTGAAATATTCGGTTCCGTTGGCATCTTTTACGGTGTAGGAAGGATTTAGAAAATATCCTGTAAACATTCCTACGATAGGAATTTCGCTTACCATTCCATCCATAATTTTCACCCAGGCATTATCTTCACTGATGTTAAATTTCAGTTGGTCATTTTCGTCTAAGACTTCGTAATGAGATTTCCAGAAAGAGCGCATTCCTTTCCTGGCAAGGCGGCCATAGTTTTTATTATTAATAAGATCGTTCATTGAATAACTGGCGTTGAAATCTAACCAGCGATCGGCTTTAATTCTGAACAGTTCCTGCGATTTTGATTCATCATTGAAAACGATAACATCTTCTTTCAGTTTAAACATTTTCTGACGGACGTACGCTACATAATTTCCGTTTTTATCGGTAATATTAAAATCACTTGAAAGTGTGGTGATTTTGAATTTAAAATCAAGTGGGTAATTCAGATTTTTTAGAACCATTTATTATTTTTTTTTAAAGATAATAAAATCTCCGAAACTCGCATCTTGAAACTCTAAAGATTTTGTAACAGAAATTGGGTGAAATCATCGTCTTACTTTCGAATTTTCTATATTTGTAATCGTTTAAAATTCCCCTCATTAATTAAGAGGAAAAGAGAATCTCTACATTTAAAAATTTTGTAAATATTATTTCTAATGAAAATAAAAAGTACCCTGGTCGCTCTTGTAGCGCCTTTTCTTATGAATGCGCAGAATGTGATGACTCCCGAAATATTATGGACTCTGAATAAAATAGGAGTTTCTGCAGTTTCGCCAGATCAGAATTCACTCATCTACAGTATTGGAAAAACCGATCTGAAGACGGAAAAAAACAACAAAAAAAATTATTTCTTTAATATTAAAAGTGCTGAAGCAACCGCTTTGGATTTGGGTAAAAAATCTTTGATTCAGTGGGATGCAAACGGAATTTATGCGCAGGAAGATGACAAAATTTATCTTTCTAAAGATGCCGGAAAAACCTGGACAGAATTTTATACCGTTGGGAAAGTTGACAATATTGTAATTTCTCCCGATGGTAAAAAGGTAGCCTTTAGCAAAGAAGTTTTGGTTGAAAAATTATTAGGAAAAGATAAATATGCTGATACTCCGAAATCGACAGCGCATATTTATACTGACTTAAATCTTCGTCACTGGGATTACTATAATGAAGGAAAATACAACCACGTTTTTGTAGTTAATGTTTCTGAAAATGCCGATAAAGCAAAAGATTTATTAGAAGGAAAACCTTGGGATTCTCCGCAAAGACCTTTTGGTGGTGCCGAAGATTTTATTTGGTCTCCAGATTCCAGCCAACTTTTATACGTTACAAAACCGTTGAGTGGTAAGGAATATGCCTTTTCAACCAACACCGATGTTTTCGCTTATGACCTGGCTACAGGAACAGTGAAAAATCTTACAGAAAGCAACAAAGGTTATGATGTTGCGCCTAAATTTTCTCCAGACGGAAAATATTTATACTGGATGTCGATGGCCAGAGATGGTTATGAAGCCGATAAAAATGATTTAAAAATCATGGACTGGAAATCAGGAAAAGTAACGAACCTTACCAAGGATTGGGACGAAAGTATTACTGGTTCTGTTTTTTGGTCACCAGATGCAAAAAACATTTATTTTACAACAGCTTGGAAGGGAACCAAACAACTTTTCTCTTTGAATCCGAAAAACGCTAAAATCCAGCAAATTACCAAAGGAGATTTTGATGTAAATGATATTCATGCTCAAAACAAAAACGGTTTATTGGTTTCCAGAAATGACATGAACCACAATCCAGATTTGTTTTCTGTGGATTTGAAAAATGGTTCAATGAAACAAGTAACTGAAGTAAATAAGAAGAACTACGAAAAAATTAAGCCTTCCAGAACTGAACTTAAAATGGTAAAAACTACAGATGGAAAGGAAATGGGAGTTTGGTTTATTTATCCGCCAAACTTTGATGCGAATAAAAAATATCCAACTTTATTATATTGTCAAGGTGGACCACAGTCTGCTTTAACACAATCTTTCAGTGTTCGTTGGAACTTCGCATTAATGGCAGCAAACGATTATATTGTAGTAGCGCCAAACAGAAGAGGAATGCCAGGTTGGGGAACAAAATGGAACGAAGATATTTCTAAAGACTGGGGCGGACAAGTAATGCAGGATTATTTAGCAGCCGCAGATTTTGCAAAAACGCTATCGTATGTTGATGGCGACAGAATGGGAGTTGTTGGTGCAAGTTACGGCGGGTACAGCGCAATGATGTTGGCTGGAATTCATGAAAACCGTTTCAAAACTTTCATCGCACATGATGGACTTTTCGATATGAAATCTTGGTATTTAACGACTGAGGAATTGTTTTTTGCGAAATGGGATCTAGGTGGTTCTCCTTATGATGAACCAACTCCGAAATCGTACACCGAATTTAATCCTTCCAATTATGTAAGCAAATGGAATAAGCCGATGATGATTATTCAAGGTGGAATAGATTACAGAGTTCCTTATGAGCAAGGTCAGGAAGCATTTCAGGCAGCAAAACTAAAAGGTTTGAAAGCGAAGTTCCTATATTTTCCGAATGAAAATCACTGGGTATTACATCCACAAAATGGTTTGGTTTGGCAGAGAGAATTTTTTGGTTGGTTGAAAGAAACTTTATAAATCGAAAGAAGTTCAGAGAAATCTGAACTTCTTTTTTTTTACTACTTTTAAGCGATGAACCGTATTTCTTCTTTTCCACCCCTAATTTCTGAAGATTCTAAAGTTTTGATTCTAGGCTCCGTTCCTGGAATTAAATCATTAGAAATGCAGGAATATTATGCTCATCCGCAAAATAAATTCTGGCGGATTTTATTTGAACTTTTTGAGGAAGAGTTTACCACAGATTATTCCGTGAAAATTAAATTGTTAAAAAAATATAAAATTGGGGTTTGGGATGTCATTGATTCGTGCGATAGAAAAGGAAGTTTAGATACCCAAATTAAAAACGAAAATTATCACAATATTTTGAAATTACTGGAAGATTTTCCGTCCATAAAAGTCCTCTTCTGTAATGGGCAGAAATCGTTTAAAACTTTAAATAAAATTATACCAAATGATTTAGAAATTCCAATATTTGTTCTGCCTTCAACTTCGCCTGCCTATACCATTCCGTATGACAAGAAATTGCAGGAATGGTCGGTTATAAAATCTTATCTCTGAAATTAAGGAATCGATTTAGAAAAAAAATTTAAATTCTCTTGATTGAATTAAAAAGACCGAAAATTGATTCGGTCTTTTCTCTAATTTAAAGTTGTACTTTTATTTTAAAGCCTGCATTCATCTTCATTTTAATTTGGTCGGCGGTAACTCTGCTTCCCATAATTTCAATGACTAACGAGTTTTGAGTGGTTCGGAAGTATTCCAGAATTTCCGCATCTTCCAAAGTAAACGTAATGGTGTTAGGATTCGTATTGTCATACGCTGTTGCAATTAATCGGTCGGCTTGATTGGGCGCATTAATATAAATTCTCGCATTTTTAATAACATCTAATTTATTCCCCAAAGTTGAATTTACATAATCCAAACTCAACGTATTTAACTTGGCCGATTTCAAGTTATTGACCGAAAAATTTGAGTTGTTTTCTTTAATCTTTGCATTCAGATCAATATTCATCGGCAGATCTGGAGTCTTGGTATAAGTTGTCGTACTGACGCTTGCCAACGGAACATCAATATTTGTGCTGAACGGAACATCGAATGGGGGCAGAACATCTAAAACAGAATTCACAATATCTCTACAACTTGTCATAAAGAACAACACCAATATCCCTGTAAGCAATGATAACTTTTTCACAATAAAAATTTTGATTTTTTAAAGCCTTACATTTATCGTTCCATTGCAATTTTTATTGTTAAAATTTCTATATTTGTTTGGATGTTCAACCTTCATTTAAAAAAAATTGGAGGAGTGTTTAATTATAAAATTGCTTCTTGATGAGAAAAATTTCTATTTTATTTTTGGTGCTGTTTTTCAGTTTGGGTTTTGCTCAAACCTACGAATTCGATTTTTTAACAAAATATTCGAGTGAAAATTCTAAAAATAAATTCACCCGTGATTTGGTGAGTTATCACAATTCTGACGACTTTTCTTATTATTTAAAATTAATAAAGAATGACGCAGATTTCACAGCCACCCTTTATGATCATCAAAGAAATTTAGCCCATCACTTTTCAGTAATTGAATCTAAAGTTGGGCACGAAATTGAATTCCAATTTTTATACGTTAATACCTCTAAGTTGCAAAACATCATTAAACATGAAAATTACCGATACGAATTTTCTGAAATTTCAGCGAACAATCCGAAGATTGTTTCTTTAAAAATTTACCCTTCAAAACGAGCAAAAAAGCCAAAAGTAGAGAATCTAATTACCCTAAAAATGGCCAATAAAAATTTGATTCAATTATATCGGTCAGATTGTCTTCATTGGTCAGACGGCACTTACAAGTTTTCCGAAATTGGAAATTACATAGTAACACAAAGTATTGAGAAATTTAATAATAATATTTGTCAAACTAATTTAAAGGAATACAAAAATGTCGATTTAAAAATAACGATTCCAAAAGAATTAAAATAATCGTCTTACCATTCCAAAATTTTCCCATAGTTTTCATCTGTTGAATTTTAATTTTCAACTTCTCTTAAAAAAGTCTTCAATAAGTCACGATATTATTAAAGCACGCATTTACTTGACTTTGCCTTTTCAATGTCGTATATTTGCACTCCGAAAATTTTTCCTTTTTCGGATCTAATTTTTAAACCGTAATTTAAAAAGATGAAAACATCCCATTTTAATTTTGACTTGCCGGAAGAACTTTTGGCAGAGCATCCAGCAGAACATAGAGACGATGCGAAACTCATGGTTCTTAATCGTGCAACGCAAACCATTGAACATAAACATTTTAAAGATGTTGTTGATTATTTTGATGAGCACGATCTTTTTATCTTTAACAATACTAAAGTTTTCCCAGCAAGATTGTATGGTAACAAAGAAAAAACGGGTGCCAAGATTGAAGTTTTCTTGTTAAGAGAATTAGATAAAGAAACTCGTGTTTGGGATGTATTGGTAGATCCAGCGCGTAAAATCAGAATCGGTAATAAATTATTCTTTACTGAAGATGAAGGTTTGGTGGCTGAAGTTATTGACAATACCACTTCAAGAGGAAGAACTTTAAGATTTTTATACGATGGTTCTTACGAAGAATTCCGTACTAAATTGAAAGAACTGGGTGAAACTCCACTTCCAAAATATATTAAAAGAGAGGTAGAACCAGAAGATGCAGAACGTTACCAAACGATTTATGCAAAACATGAAGGTGCTGTTGCAGCGCCCACTGCAGGTTTACACTTCTCCAGACATTTGATGAAAAGATTAGAAATCAAAGGAATTGATTTTGCAGAAATAACCCTTCACGTTGGTTTAGGAACATTCAACCCAATCGAAGTTGAAGATTTATCGAAACACAAAATGGAATCTGAGGAAGCGATTATTACGCAAGAAAATGCTGATATCATTAACAAAGCGGTAGAAGAAGGCAGAAGAGTTTGCGCTGTTGGAACAACGACAATGAGAACGATTGAAACTTCAGTTTCTTCAAATAGAAAAATTGGACCTTACCACGGTTGGACCAATAAATTTATTTTTCCTCCACATGATTTCGGTGTTGCAAACTGTATGATCACTAACTTTCATACGCCAAAATCTACCTTGATGATGATGGTGGCAGCATTTGCAGGAAAAGATTTTTTAATGCACGCTTATGAAGAAGCGGTGAAACACAAATATAAATTCTATTCTTACGGTGATGCCATGTTGATCATCTAAGAAATAAAGAAGAAGAGCCAAGTAAAAAGTAAAAAGAACCAAGTAAGATACTTGATATTTTATATAAATTATAAAGGTTAACTTTAGTAAATCAAAATTTTTTTATGAAAAAGAATGATTTACTAGAGAGGACCTTTTGGTTTGGAATTCATTGTCTAAAGTTTTTAAGGAAACTTCCAAATGATCCAGAATATCGGTTAATACGATTTCAATTGGGAAAATCTTCAACTTCACTTGGTGCTAATTATGAAGAATCTCAAGCGGGCTCTTCAAAAGCAGACTTTAAAAATAAAGTCAAAATTTCGTTACGAGAAACAAGAGAATCCAATTATTGGTTGAGAGTGATTAAAGCACTCGAAGAAGGACAGAATGAAGAATTGGATCAACTACTTGCTGAAAGTACAGAACTTAAAAACATATTTGGAGCAATTGTAAACAATACCAAGTTGTAAACATATGGCTCTTTTCACTTTCATCTGGCTCTTTAAAAAACACATTTGTAAAACTTGGCTCTTTTTACTTTTTACTTGGCTCTTACTACACAATGAAGGACATCCGAACTTTATCACTCGATCAATTACAGGAATATTTCGTCTCTTTGGGCGAGAAACCTTTCCGTGCAAAACAAGTCTATGACTGGCTTTGGAGTAAAAACATGCATTCGATCGAGGAGATGACGAATCTTTCTAAAGATTTGCGTGATCGTATTTCAAAAGAATACATGATCAATCCAATTTCGGTCGATCAACTTCAAAAATCGAAAGATGGAACCATTAAAAACGGCGTAAAATTACACGACGGACTTTTAGTAGAATCCGTTTTAATCCCGACCGAAACCCGAACTACAGCTTGTGTTTCCTCTCAAGTCGGCTGTTCCCTGAATTGTGAATTTTGTGCAACGGCAAGATTGAAAAGAATGCGAAATTTAGAAGTCGCAGAAATTGTAGATCAAGTTGCCTTAATCGACAGACAAAGTAGATTGTATTTCGACCGACCACTTTCAAACATTGTGTTTATGGGAATGGGCGAGCCGATGATGAATTACAAAAACGTTGTCGAGTCGATTAAAAAAATCACTGAACCTTCAGGTTTAGGAATGTCGCCAAGAAGGATTACCGTTTCTACTTCTGGAATTCCGAAGATGATAAAAATGCTTGCTGATGAAGACATTAAAGTTAAATTAGCATTGTCTTTACATTCTGCTATCGAGAAAAAGAGAAATGAAATAATGCCTTTCTCCGATAAGTTCCCGTTAACCGATATTATGGATTCTCTAAAATATTGGTATGAAAAAACAGGAAACATCATCACTTTCGAATATTGCGTTTGGAAAGGAATAAATGACCAGGATGAAGATATCAAAGCATTAATTAGATATTGCAAGCAGATTCCGAGCAAAGTGAATCTCATTCAGTATAATCCAATCGGCGACGGAAAATACGACCAATGTAATAAAGCAGCGGAAGACAACTACGTTCGACAATTAGAAAAAGCCGGCATTACCGTTCTGATTCGACGAAGTCGTGGTGGCGATATCGATGCGGCTTGTGGACAACTCGCAAATAAAAGCAGTGAGTAATGTTTTCCCACATCGGCAAAACCAGAACACCCAGACATAACCTTGGCATCGCCTCGCTGCTTTCCTTTGTGGCAGGTCTAGTGAATGTTGTAGGCTTTTTTTCGGTTCAGCGGTTGACCACCAATGTTACTGGACATTTTGCCTTTTTCGTCGATGAAGTTTTCAAACTCAATTTTACAAATGCTTTTCATCTGGCGCTATTTGTTTTCTACTTTTTCTTTGGCGCATTCTTCGCGAATTTTATAGTAGAAACCTACTCTAGAATCAGGGAAAATGAAACCTATGTTTTCCCCATCATTACTGAAGCCTTGATCCTTACCGTCATCGCGTTTACAGGAAACTATCTCATAAAAGTAAATCCTGACGTTATCGCTTACAGTTTGCTTTTTGCCATGGGAATGCAAAACTCACTGGTTACGAGTATTTCGAAATCGATTGTTCGAACAACGCATTTAACCGGACTTTTCACGGATATGGGTATTGAATTTTCACAATTGTTTTTTTATAAAGATCAGTTTCACAAACGCAGGTTACTGAAATCCATAAAATTACGCCTCACGATTATTATCATGTTTTTTGTGGGCGGAGTCTCAGGCGGCGTCTTATTTGAGCATTTCGGCATCAAAACCTTAATTCTCGGCTCAATTATTTTGTTAGGAGGATTATTATACGATTTCTTAAAAATCAAATATCTCTTATTAAGACGCAACAGAGGATGATTACAAACAGAATTATTTAGGCAGACATTTGACAAGACCGAATGTATTGCAACAATTAAAAGAAGGTTAAAAATTTAAAATAATCAATGCAGAAGTTCATTCTCCTATTTTCGATCTTGATATCGTTGTGTTTTTCTGCTCAGCAAAATTATGAGTGGTTCAAAATCAACAAATACAGAACCGCAGTTTTAAGTGATTCCATCAATGAGAATTCTAGTTTAGATTTTTTTAATAAACGACTTTTCACCATTAATGATAGCGGGAATTCTTCTGAAATATTTGAAATAAATAAAGAAACTGGAAAGATTGAAAATGTTTTAAAAACCAATCTCATCAATAGAGATTGGGAAGCCATTACGTCAGATTCAACCAATTTATATGTAGGTGATTTCGGTAATAATGTTGGATCAAGAAAGGATTTAGTAATTTATAAAATTCCTATGCGAGATTCAATAGATTTAGCAGGAATTGAACAGTTTCCTTTTTATTACCCGGAACAAAAAGATTTTACTCCAAAAAACCTAAATAATAATTTCGATGCCGAAGCCATGATTTTTCTAAACGGAAAAATTCATATTTTCACTAAAGAATGGGCTTCAAAATTGACCACTCATTATATTATTGATCCAGCGATTTCAGAAAATCAAGCCGCACAAAAAATAGAAAATTTCCCAACAGGCTACGTTGTAACGGATGCGGCCTATTTTAATCAGAAATTATATTTAGTAGGATATACCAAAAAAGCAGAAGTTTTTCTGACCATTTTCAATGAAACCAAACCTGGAATTTTCTTTGAAGACAAACCAAAAAAGTATTACCTCGGAAGTTCTTTAACAATCGGACAAATAGAAGGAATTGCAGTAGATGAACAAGGAATTTATATTTCCGGCGAAGAATTTAATTTGCCAATTATTAAAGTAAAACCATATTTGTATTTTATTCCTTTTGAAAAACTGAAATAAATTAATTTGAAAGGCCGATAAATTCTAAGATATTCTTTATTTATAATTATCTTTGTAACTATTCATAAATTTTAATCCTTTATCACTCATTCGTGGCGAACATCGTAGAAGAAATTAAGAAACCGATTAATGCAGAGATGAAACTTTTTGAACAGAAGTTTTATGAATCCATGCAGAGCAATGTGGCACTTTTGGACAAGGTTACAAGATTCATCGTAACTACAAAAGGAAAACAAATGCGTCCGATGTTTGTATTTCTTTGCGCAAAACTGGTTGGTGATGTGAACGAAAAAACCTTTCGCGGCGCTTCTATGATCGAATTGATTCACACTGCAACTTTGGTTCATGATGATGTAGTTGATGAAAGTTTCAAACGCCGTAATTTCTTTTCCATCAATGCGTTATGGAAAAATAAAATTGCAGTTTTAGTTGGAGATTATCTATTATCAAAAGCCGTTTTATTGTCCACCGATCATAAAGATTTCGATCTGCTTGCGGTGATTTCTAGAACGATTCGGGAAATGGCAGAAGGTGAATTGCTTCAATTGGAGAAAGCCCGAAAATTAGATATTACCGAAGAAGTTTATTACGAAATTATCCGTCAGAAAACGGCGACCTTAATTGCGGCTTGCTGTGAAATCGGCGTACTTTCTACCAGCAATGATGAAACATTATCTAAGAAAATGATGGAGTTCGGTACGCTGACCGGAATGGCGTTTCAAATCAAAGATGATTTGTTCGATTATTTAACCACAACCATTATTGGCAAACCGGTTGGAATTGACATTAAAGAACAGAAAATGACTTTGCCTTTAATTCACGCTTTAAAAACTGCGAACGAAAAGGACCGTAAATATTATTTCACTACGATTAAGCGTTACAACAACGATCAGAAAAGAGTTAAAGAACTTATAGAGTTTGTGAAAAAATCTGGCGGTTTAGATTATGCGGTCGATAAGATGAACGATTACCAACAAAAAGCCAAAACTATTCTCAGCGAATTTCCAGATTCTGAAGCCAAGCAATCATTACAATTAATGCTTGATTACGTAATTGAAAGAAAGTTTTAATTTCCCCTCAAAACATTTTCTTTTTTAAACCACAAAGTCACAAAGGTTTGAAACATTAATTGAAATTTAACCATTAAGTTTTCAATTAAGAATTTTAGGTCATTAGATTTTCTACGAAAATTGCCGTACACAATACTATTGTGAACTTGAGTTTAACTAAAAAACTAATGTGACTTATGTGTTAAATACAATTAGTACCAAAAAAAATTTGTGTCTTTGTGGTTACACAAATTACTTAATTTTTAAATCAACTCCATTTAATCGCAAAGAATTTAGAATTACCGAAACAGAACTAAAACTCATCGCTGCCGCCGCAATCATCGGACTCATCAGAATACCGAAAATAGGGTAGAGCAAACCTGCAGCAACAGGGATTCCCAAAGTATTATAGAGGAAGGCGAAGAAGAGATTTTCTTTAATATTCTTTAATAATTTTTCGCTCAAAATTTTCGCTTTTGCAACGCCCAAAATATCTCCTTTCAACAACGTGATTTCTGCGCTTTCGATGGCGACATCAGTTCCGGTTCCCATGGCAATTCCCACATTGGATTGTGCTAAGGCGGGAGCATCATTAATTCCATCACCAGTCATAGCAACTATTTTTCCTTCGGCTTGAAGTCTTTTAATTTCAGCCAGTTTATCCTGTGGCAAACAATTCGCAAAGTATTTTGTAATTCCTAATTCTTGAGCAACCGCTTTTGCGGTATGTTCGTTGTCGCCCGTCATCATAATCACTTCTACGTTATTCTCCTTTAAATATTGAATTGCTTTTTTGGAACTCTCCTTAATATTATCTGAAAAACTTAGAATTCCTAAAACCTGATTTCCTTTGGCTAAGAAAGAAATCGTCTTTGCTTGATCTTGATTTTCGGTTATTTTTTGTTTTAAAGAATCTGGAATTTCAATTTTAAATTGTTTTAAAAGAGAATCATTCCCAAGTAAAACTGCTTCACCATTAATCATTCCTTTTACTCCTTTTCCGGAAATATTTTCAAAGTTTTCTACTTTTTCAAAATCCTGATTTTCCTTTTTAAATTCGGTTAGAACTGCATTAGAAAGTGGATGTTCAGAACTCTGATTTAAAGAAGCGGCCAATTGTAACACCACAGACTTTAAAATATTTTCAGAAGGAACTACTTCATCCAAAGTTGGTTTTCCTTCCGTCAAAGTGCCTGTCTTATCGGTAATTAAAACGTTTACTTTATGCATTTTTTCAAGTGCTTCCGCATTCTTAATGAGGATTCCATTTTTGGCTCCTTTTGCAATTCCGACCGTTAAAGACATCGGTGTCGCCAATCCTAAAGCACACGGACAAGCCACAATTAAAACTGCAACGGCATTCACCAAAGCATAAATCAACGCGTTTTCGCCACCGAAAATTCTCCATAGAACAAAAGTCAAAACTGAAATTCCTATAACAGTTGGCACAAAAATTTTCGATATTTTATCTGCTAATTTCTGAATTGGTGCTTTGCTTCTGGTTGCATCGTTCACCATTTTAATAATTTGAGAAAGCAGGGTTTCATCACCTACTTTTTCGGCTTTCATTAAAAAGGTTCCGTTCCCATTAATCGTTCCGGAAGTCACCATCATTCCAATGCTTTTCTCCATCGGAATGGGTTCACCTGTAATCATGCTTTCATCAACCGTAGAATTTCCTTCCGTAATTTCACCGTCAACTGGGATTTTTTCGCCCGGTTTTACTCTTAACAGATTACCGATTTTAACTTCAGAAAGCGGAACTTTCTTTTCAACATTATTAATGATCAGATTGGCTTCATCGGGTGAAAGATTCATCAATTCCTCAATCGCTTTTCCCGTTTTTTGATGGGCTCTGGCTTCAAGCATTTGCCCCATAATCACCAAGGTGAGAATCACACAAACCGACTCAAAATAAAGTGGTGTGTTGCCTCCGTGTGAAATCTCATGCGGTAAAATATGTGGAAAGAAAAGCGCGACTAAACTAAAAATAAAGGCCGCTGCAGAACCTAAAGCAATAAGCGAGAACATATTGAGATTCCAGGTTTTAAAGGAGACAAATCCTCTTTTCAATAAAAACCAACCTGCATAAAAGATAACAGGAATCGATAATATTAATTCTAAAAATCCTTGAGTTTTATTAGAGAAGGGAAAATCAAACCACATTCCGCCCATCGATAAAATGAAAACAGGAACGGTGAAAACTAAAGCAATAAGAAATTTAGTTCTTAATAATTTATAGGTATCGTCTCCGTTAGATTTTTCTCCTTTCTCTGGAATTTTAACCAAGTCCATTCCACAAACGGGACAACCAACATTGGAATCATAAACTTTGTCGCCTTCACAAAACATCGGGCAGTAATATTTACCAGCATTACTTTCCCGGTCGATAACCGGTGCTGTTTTTTCTTCCTTGTGATGATGGTGAGTTGAAGCATTAACCAATTCCTGTGTAATTTCTTCGAGATGCATGTGACAAACCGGACAACCAACATCAGATGGATAGGTTTTATCGCTTTCGCAAAACATGGGACAAAAATAGTCTCCAATTTTGTCTTCGAAACTTTCGGGTAAATTGGTCTTTGAAAAAGTTTGTGGTTTGTTGCGATAATCTGCTCTCTCTTCGATCGGAACTAAAAACATATTACAAACTGGACAACGTTTCCCCTGAGTGAAATAAACTTTTTCACCTTCACATTCCATTGGACAGTAGTAAACGGAACTCGGGGAGATTCTCTCCGAAGGAGGAATAATATTTTGGGACATTTTTTGTTGTTTTAATAGGATTTTATCCTATTTTTTGTTAAACCGTCACTTTGTGACTTTATTTTTCCTGATCTTCTAAACGGTCAGAAATAAATTCAATTTTTGTTTTCCCATGACGGGTTGGTTTACCTTCAAGATTCACGCCGACAAATATAATTTTATCAATGGTAATAATGGTTTGACGCGTCATCATATTTCGAACTTCACATCTTAAAGTAATAGATGTATTTCCGAAATCTGTGGCTTCAATTCCGATCTCAATGATATCACCTTGTTTTGCAGAACTGACAAAATTGATTTCCGAAATATATTTGGTTACACAACGAGGTGTTTCTAATTGGACAATGGCATAAAGCGCCGCTTCTTCGTCGATCCATTGCAGTAATCTTCCACCAAATAAGGTATGATTGGGATTAAGATCTTCCGGTTTGATCCATTTTCTGGTATGATAATTCATTTCTTTTACTTTTATTTAATGAGTCTTAATGTGACATTTATAATTTTTAACGCAAAGGTGCAAAGTTTTATACAGGATTCTTTTAATTACGATAGCAAAGGCTCTTCGCTAAGCAAAAAGCAAATAACTTATTTAAAATTAAATTACCGTGTGAAAACTAGTTTTGTTTCAGTAGATAGTTTTTCGTCGATGCGATAGTTTTCCAAATTAAAACCTTTTACTTCATCTAAAGTTTTCACTTCATTCTGAGCGCAATATCGGGCGACTAATCCACGAGCATGCTTGGTATAAACCACGATCGTTTTTAGTTTACCTTCTTTGTAATCGTAGAAATAGAAATCAATAATTGGCGCTTTTACTTTCTTTCTATCGATGACTTTAAAATATTCTTTACTCGCCAAATTCAAAACAATATCTTTTGATTTCAGTTCACTGTTGAGTTGTTCTGTAACTTTATCTGTCCAGAATTCATACAGGTTTTTATGTCCTTCGAATTTAAACTTTCGTCCCATTTCTAAACGGTAAAGCATTACACGATCTGACGGTTTCAGCAATCCATACAACCCAGAAAGCATTCGGAAATTTTTCTGGAGATATTTAATCGCGTTTTCATCCAATGATTTTACATCAAGACCACGATATACTTCACCACTAAAAGCCATCAATGCTGGCGTTGATTCTTTTGAAGTCGGTTTTGCAGTCCATTTTTGATTTCTCTCCCAATTCTCATCGGCGAGTTTTGTAGAAATCTCCATGAGTTCTGATAAATATTTTGGTGATTTCTTTTTTAAAGTGTTTTGAATTAAATCGGCTTCTTCAATGAAATGCGGTTGAGTTGGTTTTAAAAATTCACTTGAATTTTCGATATTCATGAGTTTGGCCGGAGAGGATATGATTTTCATTTCTATATTTCTTGAAACTTTTTAATTAAACTGGATAAGGTGGGAATTCTGGCGTCCCAACCTGACTAAGTGTATTCTATTATTTTATTTGAATAGTGGAAGAACTTTGTGATTTGAGTCGAACTATTTTTAATTGGTGGCTGAGCCTTTAGAAGTCAGCAAATTAAAACGCGGGAACGATTCGACAAACTCAGGCAGATTTTGATGCCCAAATATTAAATCTCGCCTTTTCCCTGACGTAGAATTTCTGGTTCGCCACTGGTCAAATCCACGATTGTCGATGCAACATTGTCACCATAGCCAGCATCAATCACGATATCTACAAGATGATCATATTTCTCCGCTATCAATTCGGGATCGGTAGAGTATTCTATGACTTCATCGTCGTCTTTAATTGAAGTAGAAGCGATCGGATGCCCCAGTTTCTGTACAATCATTTGTGGAATGATATGATCAGGAACGCGAATTCCGACAGTTTTATTTCCTTTGTAAGCAAGAGGTAAATTTTTATTAGCCTCTAAAATAAAAGTAAAGGGACCAGGAATATTATTCTTCAAAAAACGGAAAGTACTGGTTTCGATCGGTCGGGAAAATTCTGATAGATGGCTTAAATCGTTACAGATAATCGAGAAATGGGCTTTATCTAGCTTTATTTTTTTTATAAGTGCGAGTTTTTCCATCGCTCGGATATCAAAAATATTGCAGCCTAATGCATAGACTGTGTCAGAAGGATAAATAATAAGTCCACCATTTTTCAAGGTTCGAACCACCTCGTCGAGGAGGTTTTCCTGAGGATTGTCGGGATAGATTTTTAGAATTTTTGCCATATACAAATTTACTAAAAATAGATGAATAAAGATTTTTAGATAAAATTTTGGTAGATTACATAATATTTGTATATTTGCACCACAATAACGCGGGGTAGAGCAGTAGGTAGCTCGTCGGGCTCATAACCCGGAGGTCGCACGTTCGAGTCGTGTCTCCGCTACTTAGTAACGAGAATCATTTTAATGGTTCTCTTTTTTTGTGCGCAAATTTCTTGTGTAGGTAAGGGTTTTAGGGATTTTCTAGAATAAGCAGACTTTTTAGATTTATCTCCAGTTTGATCATTAAAAGGTATACAATGAGGTACACCCTAAATTGAATTAGGTACACCCTTTTTGAAAAAAGGTTTTTCTTTTCACAAATAAAATCTAATATTCACCAAGAAGGTACACCCTTTTTTAAACAAGGTACACCCTTTTAAAACCCACTAACACTATGAAAACTGAAATTATCAAAATCCTTTTTTTAATAGACAAGGTACGCATAAATAAGGCTGGAAATTCCCCCTTAAGATGCAGATTAACTTTTAATGGAGACAGAAAGATCTTTTCCACAGGTTTATTTATTGATCCTGAGAAATGGAATGCTTCAAAACAGAAAGCTTTTCCACCAAATGTAGAGCACAATCAAATTAATACACAAGTGAGCCTGATTAAACAACAAATTAATCAGGCTTTTTTAATGCTTCAAGTTAGAGGGGAGACCTTTGATGTGGAAGATATTTATTTGAAGTACAAAGGAGCTGATATTAAGACAGAAAAAACACTACTTGAAGTTTATACACTACACAATGAAAGGATGAAGAAACTAATTGGTATTGAATATTCAAAAGCTACCCATCAGAAATTTGAGGAATCTAAGAATCATGTAAAATCCTTTATCAGACATAATAGTCAAAAATCAAATATACTTCTAGAGAAATTGAATATGAAGTTTCTCAATGACTTTGATTATTTCCTTAAAGTTGAAAAGAACCTAAAGCAAGTCACTATTAATAAACATATTGAAAGGTTACGGAAGATTATTAAATTAGCATTAGCAGAAGGATTTCTAGAAAGAGATCCTTTTTTGTTATTTAAGCAAAAGCAGGTGATTCTTCAAGTTGTATATCTTGATACTAAAGAATTAAAGGTATTGGAAGAGCATCAGTTTAAGCAAGTAAGATTACAGAAGGTTGCAGATATGTTTATATTCTGTTGTTATACAGGATTACCTTATCAGGAAATGGCAACCTTGAAAAAAGAAAATCTAATAGATGGTTTTGACGGAAGAAAATGGATTAACATCTACAGACAGAAAACCAAAAAACACTTGACAGTTCCTTTACTGAGTAAAGCTGAACAGATCCTTTCAAAATATGAGTGTGAGAAAACCCTGCTGCCTGTAATAAGTAATCAGCAGTTTAATTCATTTCTTAAGGAAATAACTGCCATACTGGATATTAACAAAAGAATTACCCATCACACTGCTAGAAAGACCTTTGCTTCTACTGTTTTACTATACAATGATATCCCTATGGAGACAGTGTCAGAGCTTCTGGGGCACTCTAATATTAAAGTTACGCAAGCACATTATGCTAAGGTGGTTCAAAATAAAATAAGTGAACAGATGAAAATTTTGGAAACTAAGATAAAGCAGAGGTAATCATATATGGCAATATTATTTAAATGGTCTTGTAGTAATTTACAAGACTATTTAAATTATTTTTATGAATGTAAATGACCACTTTAATGAGTTTCCTATCGATTTTTTTAATCTTGAGGTTACAGACTTTATTCAAACTTTAGGATTTCAAAATGTTGAACTTGCTAATTTATATTTAGAACGAGAAACAAGTTTAAAAACTAAAACTATTTTAACTCTTAGTGAGGATGGTTATGTGGGAGATTCTTTACAAGAACATCTAAACCTAGATATAGCGAATACTTCTGTAGTGAACTGTGCTGTTGGGCAGGGCAAAACTTCATCTTTACTTCGTATTATAACGAGATATTCAGAAAATAATAGTAATGTTCATTTTGTGTTTGCTGTACCTTTTGTGAGTCTTATTTCGCAGTATCAGAAAGATCTAATAGATTTAGGAATTACAGAAAGTCAAATTTTCAACTACGATAAGTTAGGTAAAGGTTCTGCTGAGGGAGGACTTGATTATTTAGATTTAAACAGGAAATTTCATTTGGTTACTATTAATACCTTACTTGGAAATCCAGGTGAAAATTCCCCTTTGCAATCTGAGGCAAAATATCAATATATCAAAAATTATTCTCAACTTCTAGAAACTAATGATAAAAGTGTAGTTTTTATCTATGATGAAATACACGACGGAATTAAAAATTTTAGTCATATTGGAGAAGCTCATCTTTGGTATTTTTCAAGATCTTTAAAAAAGAATATCGTATTAAGCGCAACTTATAATGTTCAGTCAATAGAAGTTATTAAGATGCTTATTCAATTAACATCAAATAGACTTCAAATTTTGGAATCTGAAAGGCGAGTTTGTAGACCTCAAAGTCAATTGTATTTACATTTTGATAATAGATACAGTTCCAAAGACCTTTCTTCTATCCCACGTATCGTAATTGATCTTATCAATAATGGCAAGGAGCTAGATATTTTGTCTTATTCCAGAAAATTATGTGAGAAAATTTTAGAAAGTAACAATCCTCTTGGAAATGCATTAAGAACTCGATTTGGAGAAGTAAGAAAGTGTACGTCAAATCTTGGAAGTAATCAGGTGACAACTGATGAAGATATTAATGTAAATAGATATAATGGTGACTTTTGCAATGTTGGAACTAATTTTAAATCAGGAATAAGTATTGAAAAAGATAACCATGCATTTATAATAATTCTGCCACCCGATGCAGGAGGTCCTTATGCAGCTACAAATGGAATCTTTACAGATGGTGTAAATGCTGTAATACAAGCATTGGCAAGACAAAGACATTCTGGTCAAATACACCTTTTCTTAAGAAGTCCTCTGTGGATGAATGGTGATTCCTTTGTTGGAATGAATGAAGAGCAAGCAATGATATTAAATAGTGAGATTGAAAGAGTAGGAAGAGATCCTTCCACAATTAGAGTTAGAAATAACATAACTATCCCAAGGGTAAGGTACATTCCATTTTCTGAACATAAACATTTAGTTAAAGAGAAATGGACAGCCCAAATAATGCGACTACTAACTCCTTACAGCAATAATTCCAATCTAACTTTACCTAATTTAGAAAATTATATACTAACTGAGGCTGAAAAAATTCTGACATTAAAACAATTTTTAGGAAAAAATATTGCAAGTTTTGTTACTTACTGTGCATTTACAAATCAATTCTATAATGCTAGATTAGCTGGCTATAGCATACCATATAGTATTTCGGATGATGGTATTAATGATGATGAACTTGAAGAACTCTTTGATGATAAATTAAACTTACTTGCTGTCGAAGGAAGTTGGGGACATCTTAATATCAAAGAAAAATATACTATAATGCGAAACTTAGTAATGCAAAGTTTGTCCAATAATATTACGCAGTATCAACAATCAGTCATAAAATTTAAGATTATAAATTTTCTTGTGATGAAATACGGTGATGACATAAGTATTACAGTTCCATCAATGAAATATCTTAGCCTACTAAATACATCAGAAAATCAGTCGCAACTGTTCCAAAAACTTAGATTCTTCATTAATAAAGTAAATGATTCTAAGTATTTATCAGATAACCAAGAATTTTACTATTTCAAGAACTATGAAAGTATCAATCTCTTTGAAAATGATAAAGAAGAGTTGTGGGAAACAATAAGAGAACTCAAAAGACAAAACCCTGCGTTGAATTTGAACTTAATGAATTTTTTAAGAGCATCAACTCAAGAGAATATAGGCAAAAAATTTTATGATTATATTATTAATGCTGGTTATCAAACTATAAGTTACAGAATAACAACAACTGAAGGACGTAAAAATTATAAAAAAATAATTCATGCTTTCATTGGCAGAAATTTGTAATGCACTTTATATAGAGCATTACAAAATTTTACCGGCACTCTATACAGAGTGCTTTTTTTATGCCCAAATATTAACCCAAAATAATTTAATTATGAATTTAAGAAAATCAGAAAGAAAACAAGCCAAGATCAAATTGGCTTTGCAAGGAAGTGCAGGAAGTGGAAAAACTTATTCAAGTTTGGTCCTAGCAAAAGGATTATGTGATGGAGAACTCTCAAAAGTTGCCATCATTGACACAGAAAATGGTAGTGCAGATTTATATGCTCATTTAGGTAACTACAATGTACTTTCCTTACAACCCCCATTTTCACCACAAAAGTATGCAGAAGCAATACAAGTTTGTGAAGATGCAGGAATGGAGGTAATCATTATTGATAGTATTTCTCATTGTTGGGATTTCTTATTGGATTATCATAGTTCTTTGGCGGGAAACTCATTTACTAACTGGGCTAAAATAAAACCCTTGGAAAAACTATTTATTGAAAAGATACTACAAGCAAAAGCTCATGTAATAGCTACAATGAGAACAAAACAGGATTATGTACTGAATCAAAAGGATGGGAAGTTTGTTCCCGAGAAAGTTGGCTTAAAAGCTGTTCAAAGAGATGGAGTAGACTATGAATTTACCTTGGTCTTTGAAGTTGATATAAAGCACTATGCCATTGCGAGCAAAGATAGAACAGGACTTTTTGCTGGAAAACCAGACTTTATTATTTCTGAAAAAACGGGAAGAGAAATTGCAGAATGGTGTAAAGGTGTTAATGTACCCTCTTCTATGGCTGAAAGGAAACAATCATTGCCTAAAATCAGTTTGCAAAATACATTTAACACACAACCCTTTATTCCATTAAAGGATGTGAAAGCTACTGAAAAACAAGTATATGAAGCTATACAACAGTGTAAAAACATTGCGGAGCTTCTTGCACTTTATAAATCTTACCCAGACTACAAAGAATCATTGCGCGTAGATTACGAAGCAAAAAAGTCTATTATTATGAATTCATCTAACAATGGTAACCTTAACAGCAATGGCTCACATAAAATACAGTAATTAAAATTTTGTAAACTGTGATATTC
>NZ_JAQYUS010000008.1 GCF_030686865.1 Kaistella sp. SH40-3 | reverse complement strand
GATAGAGAATAGATTAATTCCCAATGATGAAAAAGTAGTTCAGTAGTTTATCATGTCAGAAGAACGAGACCAGTTTTTTTAAACCTCATACATTTAATTGTAGGAGGTTTTTTGTACGATTAAGTCATAGCAAGAATAGGGTAAGAGATATTAATTGGCTCTTATCGATATCTTAAAAATATCTTGGTTCAAAAATAGTGGTAAAACAAACTGCCTGAAGTTTTAGCCCCGATCGAAATGAAAATCCCGGAATGAGGTGCGAGCAAGACGAGTACCGAAATGAGGAATTGTAATGAAGATCGGGATGGGATTGGTAAGAAGCGAAAATCTGGTTGCTCCTTAGAAAACAATTTATTTATACTGTAAGCATTAAAAGTATTGAAATTTCAATTATTTTCAGGAAATTGCAGCATGGCAAAAGTTAAGACAGCATATCTGTGTCAGAATTGTGGATCACAGTATCCGCAGTGGTTGGGACAGTGTAAGAATTGTGGAGAATGGAATACTTTGGTAGAGGAAATCGTAGAGAAATCTCCCGCGAAAAGTTATGCAGACCGATCTAAACAACATATCATTAATATTATTGAAGTGGAGACCAATGAGGAGCAGAGAATTGCAACTCCTTCTGAGGAATTAAATCGCGTACTCGGTGGTGGAATCGTTTTGGGTTCTGTGACTTTGATTGGTGGTGAGCCAGGTATTGGAAAATCTACTTTGTTGTTGCAATTGGCTTTGAAAATGAAGAAGAAGATTCTATATGTTTCGGGGGAGGAAAGTGCGTCTCAAATTAAAATGCGCGCAGACCGATTGACGGAACTTCAAAACCCTAATTGTTTTCTTTTTACAGAAACTTCGGTGGAAAAAATTTTACATGAAGCCAAGAAATTGAAGCCAGATTTTATGATTATCGATTCGATTCAAACGCTGCAAAGTCAATTGATCGAAAGTTCTCCAGGAACAGTTTCTCAGATCCGGGAATGTTCGAATGAAATTATTAAATTTTCTAAAGAAACAAATACACCGACTTTTCTGGTTGGACATATTACCAAAGACGGACAAATTGCCGGTCCAAAAGTCTTGGAACATATGGTTGATGTGGTCTTGAATTTTGATGGCGACCGAAATCATTTATTCAGATTATTGAGAGCGAGTAAAAACCGTTTTGGCTCAACTGCAGAAATTGGTATTTATGAAATGGTTTCCCAGGGTTTAAAGGAAATTAAAAATCCATCTGAAATATTAATCACCAAGAAATTTGAAGAACTTTCAGGGAATTCTGTTGCGGTAACTTTAGAAGGAAACCGTCCGATGTTGATCGAAATTCAGGCTTTGGTAAGTTCGGCAGTTTATGGAACGCCGCAGAGAAGTTGTACTGGGTTTGATTCAAAACGACTCAATATGCTTTTGGCCGTTTTAGAGAAGAGAGCCGGTTTTCAGTTGGGAGCGAAAGATGTTTTCCTAAATATTACGGGCGGAATAAAAACGGGAGATCCTGCATTAGACTTGGCAGTGGTCGCTTCTATTCTTTCCTCCAATGAAGATATTGCGATTTCTGAGCATTTCTGTTTTGCAGGCGAGATTGGTTTAAGTGGAGAGATTAGGCCGATTCCACAAATTGAGCAACGAATTTCTGAAGCCGATAAGTTAGGTTATGAAAAAATATTTGTTTCAAACCTTAATAAAATTCCAAAGAAAAAATACGGAATTACAATAGTCGAAGTAAGCAAGATTGAGGATTTTCATGAATGTCTGTTTTAATGTTTTTATAACTTCATTTAAAATCTAAAACAATGAATTACCTGGCCCATTCTTTTCTCGCTTTTTCCGATGAACAAATCGTGGGGCAATTTTTGGAAGATAGTATTCCGAACAGAGATCGCTATTCCTATCCTCTCGGAATGCAACAGGGAATTACTTTGCATCGCGAAATCGATACGTTTACTGATGCTGATCCGGAAATGCAGGATGCCAAAAAAATATTCAGTCCATTAGTAAGATTGTATGCTGGAGCGTTTGTAGATGTTTCGATGGATTATTTTTTAGCAAATTCTTTAAGCGATGATGCGTTGAAAAACCACGCTGAAAAAGTTTATAAAGCCTTGCGGAAATACGAAGAGTTTCTGCCAGAACGTTTGCTAAAAATGGTTGATGGAATGGAAAAAGACAACTGGTTGTACAACTACAAAGAAGATTGGGGAATTAAATATTCAATCCAAAATGTGTTGAACAAAGCAAAGTATTTGGAAAAAGATTTGGATGTTTTTGACTTGTTTCTGAATAACAAACCGCAATTACAAAAGCATTTCGATGTTTTCTTTCCCAAACTTTTAAAATTTGCAGAAAAGATTAATTCTGAGTTTTAGAAATTTTTATACAAATACCGATTCGGATAATTTAGTTTTTCACTTTGTCGTTTTCCATTAACAATGATGTGGATGATATTCATTTGATCATCGAAAAGGTTGTAAAGAAAACTCACTGCTGTTTCTACTTTCTTGGGTGGATTCGTTGCTTCTGATTCTAAGAAAATATTCACCGCTTCGCTGTCTTCTTCAAATCCTATATAATTAATTTTTAAAAATTTGTTGTCAGTCTTTAATTTTAAATAATCACTGCAGTATGATTTCAGAAGTTCATTGATTTCTGCTTTGTATTTTTCATCATTAAAATGAACTGCTGTTCCATATTTTTCTTTCAAGGCATTTTCTAAATCATCCAAAAAAAACTTCCCAGTAATTTCAAAGGTTTTGGTTTTTGAGTTATAATTAAATTCTACTGAACCTACGTGATAAGGGTGAAACTCATTAGATAAAGAAGATGAATAACTTTTAAAAGAACTTAAAGTAAGAACCAAAAAAGTGGTGATAAAAAATAAAAGAAATCTTTTTGATAACATGAAGATGATATTTTAACAAAGATAAAAAAAGTGGCAATCTTTCGACTGCCACTTTACTATAAATTATAAGAGGGAATTTATTCTTTAATGATTTTTTTGGTCACTTTAGAATTTCCATTCGTTGTAATTTCTACGATATACATTCCTTTCGAAAGTTTAGAAACATCAACTGAACCAGACTTGTTTACTGAAGTTGTTACAATAACTTTTCCAGATAAGTCGAAAATTTTCACATTTCCTTGGTTGTTTTTAAGGTCAATATTCAAAACATCTTTAACTGGATTTGGATAAATCGCAACTTGATCTTGTTTCGCATTTGCGGTCGCAAGGAAAGAAGAACTTGTTCTTACAAAGAATCCACTGAATCCTGTAGTGTCAATCGTTACTTCCCAATATTGGTAAGTAGGGTTCCATTTCACGTTTTCAATGCTTGGAATTAGTGTTACAAATCCGTTGGTGTAAGATGTGATTGAACCTGAATTATCTGAACTTGTTCCCGCGAATTTATCAATCAAAATGTTTGATTTTCCTTCATTATCAGTTGGCGAAGTTGGTAGTTTTTTAGAGTTAGTTGCATTGTAAGCATCGAATTCTGATTGCTCGAAATACAAAGTAACTTTTCCTGTCGCAGTTCCTGGATTTGTAGCAGGGGTAAATTCATATCTTCTTGCTACGTGTGTTGATTCCGGACTGGTCAACCAAACCTTTGCCATAACATTTCCAGTAATAGTATTGGTGGCAGTTTTTTCTACCAAACCAACTAAGTTACAATTCGTAGTTACATAGTTTTTACCTTCTGCCATTACAAAAGAAACGGTCTCATTTTGTGTAGCTAATTTTTTAATTTGAGGTTTGTCTTCATACGCCATCGCTCTAATTCTGTAATCAGATGTTGATGGAGCCCAGGTTGTACCGCCATCAGTAGAGAACATACTTCTATTATCTAAGTTGATGCTTTCTCTTCTTAATGACATTGCTCCTCCTGAAGCGTCAATTGTTATGTAGAAATCTTGTCCTGTTGTCACTGAAAGTCCAAACTGGCTAAAATCTACAGAATTCCAAGCGCTTCTTTGGAAATCGTTCAAGAGAGAATTAAAAGTTTTAGCAGCCAAAACCTGACCTGGCTTTCCATCTTCTACCGTTCTCACTGCAATCGTCACTGGAATATCACCAGATGCTCCAGAACCAGTATAAAATAAAACAGATCCTAATTTTCCTGTAATGGTAGGCGTATATTTTACTGCAAAAATAGTATTGTTAGAAGTCGTATTGCTATCTTGAGTACTGATGTAGAATTGCTCATCGTAAGCAATCGTTTCTGTTTCAGAAGTTTGACAGCCGATTTCATCCGCCACTGCTTTATAAATATCTAATTTACCGAATCCCCATCTCGGATTAGGAACGGTTCCTGTCATCGCATCTTGTCTAGCGTTTGCTGTAAGTTTTGCTTTTACTTCTGCTGCAGTTAGATTAGGATTTGCTTGCAGAAGCAATGCTACAGCACCTGCAACTCCTGGCGCAGACATACTTGTTCCTTGGTTTTTTTTGTAATAAGTTCCATCAATATTATCAGAAGAACTTGGTGCCAACATTGCGTCTGATGACATTGCAGAAATTACATATTGTCCCGAAGCGGTAATATCTGGCTTTTGGAAACCATCTGCTCTTGGACCTTGTGCACTAAATGACGAAATATTTTCGGCTAGATTGTTTGTTAGTGTATAACCACCAGGTGAAGGATTCGATTTATAAGAAGTTAATCTTGCGATATAAGAAGCAACAGTAATTGCATTGGTAGCATTACCAGGTGAACCTACAATATATTCATTATCCGCATCAGTTAAAACCGAAGCAACACCTTCTGAAACTTTATATCCATGAACCATCATTGGAGTTGTTCCACTGTTGGTAAGTTCCATGGTGTAAAGTCCTTGACTGTTATCTGTAGTTCCAGTATTTCTTGTAATGACAACCTGCACATATCTTTTGTTATTTGCAGATGAAACCCAGTTGTAAACTAAAGCCGTGAATTTTCCTCCTTGAATAGGATGAGAAGTTGTGGCTCCTGGTGGAGAAAGGTAAACACCACCATCTGGTGTCGTTAATTTTGCTACTACATCATTATCACTGCTTCCGTACATATAGAATGAAAATACAGATGAAACTGAAGTACTGCTTCCTGCAGTAATGCTGAAACTTCCTGTAGAACTAGGGTCAATATTTACTTTTCTGTGAATATTTGTTCCGTAAACATTTCCTGCAGAAATTACAGCAACACGACCAGGACCTGAAGTAGTAAATGCATCAATAGCAACTTCATGTGCAGAAGTTCCATCATGCGCAGTTCCCTGACCACCAATACTCATATTGAATACGATAGGCTTGTTGAGTGCTGTTGCAACATTTTGAAAATAAGTGATTGCATCAATTGTATTGGCTTGAGAAAAAGATCCGTCTCCCCCTTTTACAAAAACGATTTGTGCATTCGGCGCAAATCCTCTGTGCCTTTTATCTGGAAAACCAGCACCATTTCCTGCTACTGTACCAGCAACGTGCGTTCCATGACCATTCGTATCTTTTTGTCTTACAAAATTTGCAGGAGTTCCATCTAATTCATCTTCGATTTGTGCTTTGCTGTATTCCACTCCTTTTGCAAAACCTGCAGGACTTACTTCTGAGCCAATTTTGGTCAAGGTTTGATCCCAAATGCTTATAATTCTACTTTTAGTAGGATCGTTTGCATCTCTAAAATCAGGATGTTTCCAATCGATTCCACTGTCATAAATTCCAACTAAGACTCCTTCACCATTATAAGTGGTGTTATTTAAAACACCTGCTTGAAGTAGGTTTGCTCCCGATTGAATTCTGCTGGTATCATTATGCAACTCATCAAAATCTGGTGCGATGATAGATATTACATCTTTCATTTGAGCCATTTTCTCTAAATCGTCAATAGTTACCAGAGCGGTCACAAACTTTGGCAGCGTACTTTGTACTAATATTCCGTTTGCTTTTAATTTTTCAGCATGATCGGTGTAAACAATACATGAATACATAGTTTGTGCTCCTTTACCAGTTACAACAAGATGCTGATCTAGCTTTAAACTTTCAGCCAAATTGTTTAATTTCTGCGCAGTTTGATTTGAATTTTTGCTTTCTTTAATAAGCGTTTCAAATTTGTAGTCGATCTTTTGGTATTGTCCGAAGATGATCCCAAATGATAACAAAAACAACAAAGTTAAGAAGTGCTTAACCTGTCGTAGTTTAGTCTGTAAAGGAATTGTCGAAACACTTCCTGTTATAAAAAGTAGTTTTCTTTTCATGTTTAATTTAATTAATTTAAGTTTCGCAAAACTATTGTATTAATTACTGTTTCACAAGTTTCTAATGAAGATATTCAAACAATTGTTTAATCCATTGATGTTTCCCTTAAAAAATCTTTAAAGTGTTGATTTTTTGATTTAACTATTCTATTTTTACACGAAAAATTTAATGCAGGATTTCTTATTCTATTTAAAACTCGGTTGGGAACATATTATTTCTTGGGATGCTCTTGACCATCAATTATTTATATTGGTTTTAGTGGCCGTTTATTTTTACAAAGACTGGCGCAAAATACTGATTCTTATTACCGCATTTACAATAGGACATTCTTTAACCCTCGCATTAAGTGTTCTCGATATCATGCGACTTCCCTCTACATTGGTAGAGATTTTAATTCCAGTAACCATTATGCTCACTGCGTTCGACAATATTTTATTTCGTGAAAATCAAAAAAAACTTATGAAAATCAATTATGTTTTAGCGTTGATTTTCGGTTTAATTCACGGAATGGGTTTTGCCAATACGGCGAGAATGGCGATGGCATCAGCACAAAATATTGCCGTTCCGCTTTTAGGTTTTAATATTGGTTTAGAATTAGGGCAGATCACAGTGGTGCTGTTGGTTATGGTTATGTTATAACTGCTTTCAAAATTCTTGAAATTCCAGCAGAAGTATTGGATTATTGGGATTTCAGTCATTTCAATTATCCTTTCCGCACAAATGATTTTAGAGCGTATTTAAGTTTTTATTTGGGCGCAGATGAGTAGTTAGATTCAAATTGATTTATCAGAAAAAATACAGACAACCGAATAAAAATAATTAAATTTGAATATTCGATAACTCTTATCTATTATTACAATGAAATTAAAAATTTTAACTTTCCTTTTTTGTTCCTTTTTCATTTTTGGACAAGATATTCAAAACAATCCGAAAAGTAATCACGGTAATAAATTTGAGCAATTAGGAACCATACTTCCTACGCCGAATTATTACAGAACCGGTTCTGGAGCACCTGGACAGGGATATTGGCAAAATCGTGCAGATTATGATATCACTGCATATTTAGATGAAGAGAAAAGAAATCTAAAAGGTTCAGAAACCATTACTTATTACAATAACTCGCCAGATGAACTCGATTATTTATGGTTGCAACTGGATGAAAATGAACATTCTTCAGTGAACAATGCAGGTTATGATAATTCTTCTTTTTTACCAAAACAGTTAAGTTCCGATGATTTAAAGACCACAGAATTGCCTGCTAAGAATAATGGATATGGCGTTAAGTTAGAGAAAGTGACCGATGCTGCTGGGAAACCAATGTCTTATGTGGTCAACAAAACCATGATGAGAATTGATCTCCCAAAAGTTTTAAAGAAAGGAGAAAAATTTGTATTTAAAATTGACTGGAATTACAATATCCCTGACCGAATTAAAATGGGCGGCCGCGGTGGTTACGAATTCTTCTCCGAAGATGGAAATGATTTATATACCATAACCCAGTGGTATCCGAGAATGTGCGTTTACAGTGATTTCAAAGGTTGGCAAAATAATCAGTTTACAGGCCGTGCAGAATTTGCGTTGGCTTTTGGAGATTTCAAAGTGTCGATGAATGTCCCGGCAGATCATATTGTTGCTTCAACAGGAGCGGGAAAAAATTTCGAACAGGTTTTAACGCCAGCACAATTGGTTAGATGGAAACGAGCACAAACCGCAAAAGAACCCATCGAAATTGTAACTTTAGAAGAAGCAAAAAAAGCAGAAAAAAATAAATCTAAAGAAAGAAAAATCTGGAAATTCGAAGCAGATAATGTTCGGGATTTCGCTTGGACTTCTTCCCGTAAATTTATTTGGGACGGAATGAAAGTCATTATTCCAGAAAATAAAAATGAGGTGATGGCGATGAGTTTATATCCGAAGGAGGCCTATAATCTTTACAGAAAATTTTCAACCAAAGTTATTGCGCATACAATTTTAACGTATTCAGAATACACGATTCCCTATCCTTATCCCGTCGCACAATCCATTGAAGCGGCTAACGGAATGGAATATCCAATGATTTGTTTTAATTATGGACGAACCGAAAAAGACGGAACCTATTCTGAAGGAATTAAAAACGGAATGATTGGCGTAATTATTCACGAAGTTGGACATAACTTTTTCCCAATGATCATTAATTCCGATGAAAGACAATGGTCCTGGATGGATGAAGGTTTGAATACTTTTGTAGAATATCTGACCGAAGAAAAATGGGATAATAAATTCCCATCGCGTCGTGGTCCGGCACATACCATCGTTGATTACATGAAATTACCAAAAGAGCAGTTGGAGCCGATTATGACGAATTCTGAAAATATTATTCAGTTTGGACCCAATGCTTATTCAAAACCTGCAACAGGTTTAAATATTTTAAGGGAAACCATTATTGGAAGAGAATTGTTCGACAAAGCATTTAAAACGTATTCCAAAAGATGGGCTTTCAAACATCCGGAACCTGCAGATTTCTTCAGGACGATGAATGATGCAAGTGCAGAAAATCTGGATTGGTTTTGGAGAGGTTGGTTTTATGGAATTGATCCCGTTGATATCGCCATCGATAAAGTTACTGTTCTAAAACCAGATTTAGATGCCATTCCGAAAGCGGGAGAACTTACTTATAATGTAGATCCACCTTTGCAAAATGCGTTCGAAGATAAATCGAAAATCATTAATAGAGCAGATAAAAACATTACTTTCTATACCGATAAAGATAAAGAAACTCAAGATTTTTACTGGCGCTATAATCGCGGACTGGAAAAAGTGGATCAAACAAAAGAGTATAAATTAAAGGTAGATAATTTTGAAAAAGTCCCACCAAAAGAAAAAACAAAATTAGAAAACATTTACGCTTATCAAGTTGATTTTGTAAACAAAGGCGGTTTGGTAATGCCAATTATTTTAGAATTTACCTTTGAAGATGGAACGAAATTGAACGATAAATCTTCCGCTCAAATTTGGAGAAAAAATGAAGAAGAGGTTTCTAAAACTTTTTACTTCGGCAAAAAATTAAAATCAATACAACTCGATCCGATGAAGGAAACTGCAGATATAGATACTTCTAATAATTTCTGGGGAGAAATCGCCGAACCGACTTCCAAGTTCCAGGTCTTTAAACAAAAACAAGGAGCAGTGTCTAGAGGTGCGGCGAATGGAAAGATAAATCCGATGCAGGCTGCTGGGAAGAAATAGTATTTGTCAATAGATGAGGGAACTGACTTACTAAAGGCTCCTAAAAAACAAGAAAAAGGAGAAGAAAAAAGAGTTAATTACGTATCCATTTAAGATTTTTTAAATGTTTTTTTTTCTGCCATAATTTCTCACTACAAAGTTATCAGTGACAGAAGTGCAGAAAAATATGCTTGGCATTCTTTTAGTCAAATCCACTGCAGTTAATTAATAATTAAAAAATTAAAATATGTCAGTAAATTTCAAACCATTAGCAGATAGAGTTCTTGTTGAGCCAACCGCTGCTGAAACTACGACCGCATCAGGGATTATTATTCCAGACACTGCAAAAGAAAAACCACAGGAAGGAATTGTTGTTGCAGTTGGACCAGGAAAAAAAGACGAACCCACTACAGTGAAAGTTGGTGACAAAGTTCTTTATGGAAAATATTCTGGATCCGAATTGAAGTTAGATGGTAAAGATTACCTTATTGTAAAAGAAGGTGACTTATTAGGAATTATCGGATAAATTTTTGTAAAAATTACAAGATTATCCCGCATTAAAATTTAATTAATAATATAAAGTAATTTCTAAATTACATAATACAGATAAAAATGGCAAAAGAAATAAAATTCGATATTGAATCAAGAGACGCTTTGAAAAGAGGTGTTGATGCATTGGCTAATGCAGTTAAAGTAACTTTAGGTCCAAAAGGAAGAAACGTAGTAATCGAAAAATCTTTCGGTGCACCACATGTAACCAAAGACGGAGTTTCTGTTGCAAAAGAAATCGAACTTGAAGATAGAGTAGAAAACATGGGTGCTCAAATGGTAAAAGAAGTTGCTTCTAGAACCAATGACATCGCTGGAGACGGTACCACTACCGCAACCGTTTTAGCTCAGGCAATCGTTCGCGAAGGTTTGAAAAACGTAGCAGCAGGAGCAAACCCAATGGATTTGAAAAGAGGAATCGATAAAGCAGTTACTGCGGTTGTTGAAAGTCTTCAATCTCAATCTCAGGAAGTTGGTGATTCATCAGAAAAAATTAAACAAGTTGCTTCTATCTCTGCAAATAACGATGATACCATTGGAACACTAATCGCAGAAGCTTTTGGTAAAGTTGGTAAGGAAGGAGTAATCACTGTTGAAGAAGCAAAAGGAACCGATACAACTGTTGATGTTGTAGAAGGAATGCAGTTTGACAGAGGATATCAGTCGCCTTATTTCGTTACTAATCCTGAGAAAATGGTAACTGAATTAGAAAACCCATATATTCTTTTGGTTGAGAAAAAAATCTCTTCAATGAAAGATTTGCTTCCAGTTTTAGAACCAGTTGCACAAGCAGGAAGAGCTTTATTAATTATTTCTGAAGAAGTTGAAGGTGAAGCTTTGGCAACTTTAGTTGTAAATAAATTAAGAGGTTCATTAAAAATTGCTGCTGTAAAAGCTCCAGGATTTGGCGACAGAAGAAAAGCAATGTTAGAAGATATCGCAATCTTAACTGGTGGAACTGTAATTTCTGAAGAAAGAGGTTTCACGATGGAAAACGCAACTTTGGAAATGTTGGGAACTGCTGAAAAAGTAGTGATCGACAAAGACAACACAACATTGGTAAACGGTGGAGGAGACGAAGCACAAATCAAAGGTCGTGTGAACCAGATCAAAGCGCAGATGGAAACTACAACTTCTGACTACGACAAAGAAAAACTTCAAGAGAGATTGGCGAAGTTAGCTGGTGGTGTTGCCGTACTTTACGTAGGTGCTGCTTCTGAAGTTGAAATGAAAGAAAAGAAAGATAGAGTTGATGATGCTTTACATGCAACAAGAGCTGCAGTAGAAGAAGGTATCGTACCTGGTGGAGGTGTAGCGTTAGTAAGAGCAATTTCTGCTTTGAATATTGAAGGTGAAAACCAAGACGAATCTACGGGAATCAAAATCGTTAAAAGAGCCATTGAAGAACCATTGAGACAAATTGTAGAAAATGCAGGTGGAGAAGGTTCTGTAGTGGTTGCAAAAGTAGCAGAAGGAAGCGGAGATTTCGGTTTCAATGCGAAAAACGATCAATACGTGAATATGTATGAAGCAGGAATTATTGACCCTACGAAAGTAGTACGTGTCGCTTTAGAAAACGCAGCATCTGTTGCAGGAATGTTATTGACCACAGAATGCGTAATCACTGAAGTGAAAAGTGCAGAACCAGCAATGCCAATGGGTGGTGGAATGCCGGGAATGATGTAATAATCAAAACCGACAAGGTTAAAATTATATTTAAAATAATCCGTTCAATTTCTTGAACGGATTATTTTTTTAGGAATTGTTTACGGTTTATCATGAAACTGCTTTTCTAAGTTGTTGATTTTTTAAATTCTTGATTTCTAACTTTTCAACTTTTTTTAAATAAAAAGTAAAGTGTGTTTCATCAATCAATTTTTCAAGGGTGTTTTTAATGGTTATTCTTTCCTTATCATTTGCAAATTCATATTTTACAAAATAAAAAAGAATAGAATAGTATTTTTTCCAACCCAAAGAAAGATTTTCTAAGATCACTTTATTCAAATATTGTTCACATTTGCTATGTTCTTTCATTTTTAAATATGCCACAGCACACATGATATTCCAGCAAACGTCGTGGTTTTCTTTTCTGTCCTGCGGCACAAATTCTCGATCATTGTATTTTTGAAAAGTATTGTTCTCAATTAGAAAACGCATTTCTTCAGTCTTATCCGTAAAAATTAAATGTTCTAACACTGCATACTCAAAACTACAAACCGATTTTTCGGAGATATGCGTATAATTTTCCCTTGCAATCAACATCTGATTATAAATTTTTTTAAAATCTTTTTTGTCTTTCTTTGACCAGGATTCAAGAAGGAGAACGCCGAATTTTCTGCCAGCAGGCAAAACATAAACTTCTGAAGTGAGTTCAATATTTTTTATTCGCTCGGAATAAAGAAATTTAAATTCCTTATTATCTGTTAAAAAAGCGCCCATATATAAAAATCCGAATGCAAATAATTTTGCTTCATTGCTCTGTTCAAATTTTAGATAATCCTGAAAATATTGCACATAGACCGTTCCTGCTAAATCCCGCAGAGGATGATGCTCCATAAAAAAGGTTCGGGCTAAAGGGTATTTTATTAATTGATGCTGAACCTCGATGAGCAGCGTTGGAGAATCAATAATTTTACGACAAATAGTTTCACTTAAAGACCAGTAATTAAAATCATCGGTTTCAGTGTGCAGATTTTCTAAAAATAAATCGATTTCATTTTGAATAAGACCTTTTTTGAAATCGGCATAATCCCTGAAATTACAGTATTGTGCGAGCGTGTCTAAAGTATAAATATGAAATTTGCCACTATTCTTAATCAGCCCAAAAAACCTTCTAAAAGTTTGTGGATTGATGACGATTCCCATTTTATTAATTTCCGCAGAAAGTTCATCGCAATGAACTGAAGAAGAAATTTGTTTCCCTAATTTATTTGAAACCGAAATTCTTAGTTCATTTAAAATTCTTCGGTCGGTATTCATTTGTTTTTTAACTTGTTAAACAAACTTAGGAAAAATTTAACAATTATAACTGTACAAACTTGTACAAATTTCAAATAGATTTATAACTTATTTTTGCATTCTAAACACAAATGATAAAATTAAAATTTTAGGGACGGATAATTATTTATCCGTTCTTTTTTATTCTCTACTTATTACACTTCAAAAAAAAATGCGCTCCATTGGAACGCATTATATTAATTGATTAAAAACCTTAAATGTTGGTTAATCTTAAAGTATTTGTTTTTCCGTCTTCATAAGCTGGTGTTGCATTAAGGTTCAAAACAAAATCACCTTGTTCCACATAACCGTAAGTATGTGCCAGCATATTCACTTGAATGATCGTTTCATCGGTGGATTTTTGCATGTCATAATAGAATGCACGAACTCCCCATAATAAATTCAACATAGTAATTACGCGTTTGTTAGAACTGAAAACAATAATATTTGAATTCGGTCGGTGAGCAGAAATTTGAAAAGCCGTATATCCTGAATAAGTCAAAGTAATAATTGCTTCAACATTGGTTGTTTTTGCAATTCTTACCGCTGCTAAACATATTCTATTTGTAATAAAACGTTCATCAATACAATCGAAATCATGTTCAATTGGTGAGTTTTTATGTCTGTAAAAATGTGTTTGCTCAATATTCTTAATAATCTTCGACATGTTTTTCACCACATCTACAGGGTAACGTCCAACAGATGTTTCACCAGAAAGCATTACTGCATCAGCACCATCTAACACGGAGTTTGCTACGTCATTTACTTCGGCTCTGGTAGGTGTTAAACTGTTAATCATAGTCTCCATCATTTGGGTTGCAATAATTACCGGTTTCGAATATTTACGTGCTTTTTCTACCAGGTTTTTCTGAATTGCTGGAACTTCTTCCATTGGAACTTCTACACCTAAATCACCACGGGCAACCATCAAACCATCGCATTCCATAAGGATTTCGTCAATGTTTTTGACTCCTTCTGGTTTTTCGATTTTTGCAATAATTGGGGTTTTCTGCTTATTGGTCGGGTGATTTTTAATGATTTCTTTTAAATCAATAATATCTTGCGCGTGACGGACAAATGATAAGGCAATCCAGTCTAATTCAAGATCTAATATAAAGTTAGCATCTTCTATGTCTTTTTCCGTTAAGGCAGGAAGCGAAACATTCGTATTCGGAAGATTTACGCCTTTCTTAGAACTTAACGGTCCTCCCTGAATAGTCTTTGCTCTTACGGTATCTACATTATTGGTTTCAATAACTTGTAGAACCAATTTTCCGTCATCAATCATGATTGTTTCCCCGGCTTTTACGTCTTGAGGAAACTTCTGATACGTCATGTAAACTCTTGTAGAATCTCCTTCAATTTTTTCATTGGTAAAGGTTAGGATATCGCCTGGATTCAAATATGATCCTTCTTTTACAATACCTACACGAAGTTTTGGACCTTGTAAATCTCCCAGTATTCCGACAGATTGTCCAAGTTCCTTATTAATTTCGCGGATCATTTCTACGTTTTTTCTAACAAGATCATAATCAGCGTGAGAGAAATTTATTCTGAAAATATCTACACCAGCTTGAACCAACTGAGTCATCGTTTCTTTATCAGAAGATGCTGGGCCAAGGGTTGCAATAATTTTTGTCTTTTTTAAATATTTATTCATAATATTGAATTAATTGATAAAGCTCCTCGATAGGGCTTAATTGAAAATCCTGAATCTGAAACATAAGATTTTCAGGGAGCAAAATTACTGAAAAATCATCAAATGGTTCAGAAGTCTTAATAATGTAATTAACATCCGGAAAGTGATCGAGTAAATATTTCGTATCTACCTCTGTGTTAAATAGTTCTGTTGAAATCTTTTTTTGAACACTGTAACTTGACTTGTTGGCAATGAAATGAATACAAATTTTTGAATCATGATGAAATGCCTGAAACCTTGGATAATAATAATCATAATATGTTCCTTGAAATAGAAGATCTTTAATTCTGGTAAACTTAAATGGGTTTAAGGAATTAAGATGGTAAAAAAGTTCGTAGTCGGGAACTTCTTTTATGAGACGTACTAATCCTAAAGTAATTTCATCGTCTTCTTCAATCTCGAGAGTGAACTTTTGGGTTTTCAAGAATACTTTGTTTTTTATTTAAAATATAAAATGCTCTTTGTGCTGCTTTTTCTTCTGCTTTTTTCTTAGAAGTTTCGGTAGCATTAGAGATTTTATCGTCACCAAGCCAGACATGAGTTCTAAAAACCAAATTTTTATTGGGTTGAACTTCCTCTAAAGTTTCATATTTAATGACCACTTTTTTCTTTTGACTCCATTCCAACAGTAAGCCTTTGTAACTTACAATTTTGTGCTCAAGTTTGTTAATCTCTGACGGAGTTAATAATCTTTCTAGAATAATTTTTCTACAAGTGTCATAATCTTGGTCAAGATATATTGCTCCTACTAGGGCTTCAAAAAGATTTCCGGAGATATTTTCGCTGAGCGCAGTTTTAGATTCGTTTTGCAAAAATTTAGTCAATGAAAGTTCAGTCCCTAATTTATTGAGGTTTTTCCGGTTCACAATTTTTGACTTCATCTGGGTAAGATATCCTTCATTTGCATCAGGATAAGTCGCAAAAAGGTGGCAGGAAATAATTGTTCCCAACACCGAATCTCCTAAGAACTCTAGTCGTTCGTAGTTTTTTGTTTGCTTAGTTTTAGATGAAGTTTTTAAAGAAAATGCTTCACGGTATAAATTAATATCTCGAACAGGACAACCCGTAATTTTGGTCATTTCACTGCTTAAAAAATAGTCTTTCTCCGAGAGATTTTTTTTTCTTCTAGCTAGGAATTTAGAAATGTATTTCTTTAACTCCATAGAATTTTCTGGGTCTTAAATTTTGGTAAAGAGCACACAAGCATTGTGTCCGCCGAAACCGAAAGTATTACTCATTGCAACATTCACCTCTTTCTTCACTGCATGATTAAATGTAAAATTTAATCTGCTGTCAATCCTTTCATCATCAGTAAAATGATTAATGGTAGGTGGAACGATGTTGTGGATAATGGTGTGTATTGCTGCAATTGCTTCAACAACTCCTGCTGCACCAAGTAAATGGCCAGTCATCGATTTGGTAGAATTAATCTGAATGTCGAAAGCGTGTTCTCCCAATAATTTTGAAATTGCATTAGATTCTGCAATATCTCCCAATGGAGTAGAGGTCCCATGCATATTGATGTGATCTACTTCATCGGCAGTAATACCAGCGTCTTCTAAACAGTTTTTCATTACGAGATAAGCGCCTAAACCTTCAGGGTGAGGTGCCGTCATGTGATAGGCATCTGCACTCATTCCACCTCCTTTTAATTCAGCGTAAATTGTTGCGCCACGTTTTACAGCGTGCTCATATTCTTCCAAAATAATACAACCTGCTCCTTCACCAAGAACAAATCCATCTCTGTCTTTGTCAAATGGTCTTGAGGCTGTTTTTGGATCATCATTTCTGGTCGAAAGTGCCATCATTGCGTTAAATCCGCCAACGCCACTTGCAGTAACTGCTGCTTCAGATCCACCACAAACAATTACATCTGCTTTTCCTAATTGGATGAGCATCTTAGAATCGATTAATGCGTTTGCAGAAGATGCACATGCAGAAACTGTTGCATAGTTAGGCCCATGAAAGCCGTACTCAATTGAAATGTGTCCTGGTGTGATATCGACAATCATCTTTGGAATAAAGAAAGGATTGAATCTTGGAATGTCTGCATTCGCCCAACCCAATACTTCTTTTTCAAAAGTTTCTAAACCGCCAATTCCAGAACCCCAAATTACGCCTACACGATTTCGGTCTAAACTGTCTGAGATAATACCGGAATGTTCTACGGCCTCTCTTGCTGCAATAAGACCTAATTGCGTGTTACGATCCATCTTTTTGGCTTCTTTCTTATCGAAATGTTCCAATGGATCAAAGTTCTTGACTTCACACGCGAATTTGGTTTTGAATTTTGTGGCATCAAAAAGAGTAATAGGAGCAGCTCCGCTCTCACCTTTTACAAGGCTTTCCCAGAATTCTTTAGCGTTTTTTCCGACAGGCGTAATCGCACCAAAGCCAGTTACAACTACTCTTTTTAATTCCATAAATTTTTTTTCTTTGTTGATAGAATATTATTTGTTCACTACTTCTTCAATGTAAGCAATAGCGTGTCCTACCGTAGTAATTTTCTCTGCTTGGTCATCAGGGATTTGAATGTTAAATTCTTTTTCGAATTCCATGATTAATTCTACAGTATCCAAAGAATCAGCTCCTAAATCATTAGTGAAGCTAGCTTCTGGAGTTACTTCTGTTTCTTCAACGTCGAGTTTATCAGCGATAATAGCTTTTACTCTTGATGCAATGTCTGACATAGTAATTTATTTTAATTAATTGTTAATTGGTGCAAATATATAAAATTCTTTATGATTTGAAGTTTTTTTAAGAATAATTAAAGTATTAATCTAAGATTAAATTTGGTAAAACTTAATTAGCATGTTCCCAATAACTTCGCAGCTAATTTAAGAACATTTCCTGACATGATCATCAAAGAATCTATAATCTAAAGGGTATTTAATGACTTTCACCTTAATTAAATTCAGCTTTTAGAAAAAATAAATACAAAAATGTATTGGGATTTTTTCTTGTAATTATGGTAATTGAAAAGTACTTTATATTAATGGAATAATCAAAAATAAGATAATTATATTTGAATGCTTAGATCGAATGATGTGTTTTTCATTTGATCATAAACCACTCGTTAATAAAAGATGCTGCGAGTCTTGCGGTGATTTCGTTGGTGTCATACATGGGATTGACTTCTGCGACATCCATCGCAATTAATTTGTCAGACGTTAAAATAAGTTTGAACAAATGCATGAAAGCGGCATCGGCAAAAATTCCATTATAAGCCAAGGCGGAAACTCCTGGTGCAACTGAAACATTGAAAACGTCCATACAAACAGTTAGATAAACAACGTCTGATTGATTAATGAATTCATTGAGTTTAGCGTAAAGGTTTGGTAGATTCTCAAAGAAAAGTTCGTCTGCTAAAATATATTTCATATTATATTCATGTGCAGTATCAAATAGTTTTAATGTATTTGAATTTCTTTGAATACCGATATGTAAAGAATGAATATCGCCTTCCTGAGCAATCTGCCAAAATCCTGTTCCTGAACTTGGACCTATACTTGGGTCGATTTCGCGATTGTCGAAATGGGCATCTATATTAATGATACCTATTTTTTTATCTGGAAATGCTTTTTTTATTCCAGAATAATGAGAAAACATAACCTCATGTCCGCCACCGAATACGACTGATTTGCCTCCTTTCTGTAAAACGATTTTAATCTTTTCTGCAAGTTTATTCTGGGCGTTTTCTAAATCCTCATTTTCACAATCAATATTACCAAAATCTTTTAAAGTAAAACCAGGACTGATAACAGGGAAATTAGAAATATTTTTTCGAATAATATCTGGTGCGTTTCGTGCGCCGACTCTTCCTTTATTGCGTTTCACGCCTTCATCAACTGCAAAACCGTGTAAAACGAAATCGTTCGTTGAAATGGTATCGTAATCATCTTCCAGAGAAACCCGTTGAAAAATTCTGTGATATAAAGGTTCATCACCATCGAAGCGTCCTTGCCAAATCATATATTTAGATTTTATTAATTGAGTAGTGTTGTTCTAAATCTCGAAAGAGATTATTAAAAAAAAGAAGTTATTCAGAAGAGTACAAAAAGTGAAATCTTAAACCGATAATCCTTTTGCAAGCTTTTGAATAACTTATTTAATAAAACTTTTCTTGTTTTTGTGGTTGAAAAGTTTTGAGCGGCAATTAATTATTTACTATTTCCTTTTTCATATTCGCTGCAAAAGCCATCGCAGCATCCTTCACCCAAGAATGTTCCCTTTGCGCTTTTCTTTTAGTCTCCAAACGTTTCTTATTACACGGTCCGTTTCCTTTTAAAACTTCCATAAATTCATCCCAAGGCAATTCACCGAAATCGTAATGTTGGGTTTCTTCGTTCCATTTTAGATTTTCATCCGGAATTTTTAAACCTAAAAATTCTGCCTGCGAAACCGTTACATCTACAAACCGTTGACGAAGAGAATCGTTACTTTCCCGTTTTACTCTGTAATTCATCGATTTTTGAGAGTTAGGAGAATCGGCATCATTTGGTCCGAACATCATTAATGCTGGCCACCAAAAACGGTTCAGCGCTTCTTGTGCTAAATCTTTCTGTTCTTTCGTTCCACGGCAAAGCGTCATCAAAATTTCATAACCTTGTCTCTGGTGAAAAGATTCTTCTTTACAAATTCTTACCATTGCTCGGGAATATGGACCGTAAGAATTCCCCATCAGCATTACCTGATTCATAATCGCAGCACCATCAACGAGCCAGCCGATTGCTCCAATATCTGCCCAAGAAAGTGCAGGATAATTAAAAATGCTGGAGTACTTTGCTTTTCCGGAAAGCATATCATTGTAAGTAGAATCTCGGTCTGCAGCGATTTCTCCATTATTTAAAGTTTCTGTCGCAGCATATAAATAAAGACCGTGTCCCGCCTCATCCTGAATTTTCGCCAAAAGTGCCATTTTTCTTCTCAAAGTAGGAGCGCGCGAAATCCAGTTGGCTTCCGGCAACATCCCTACAATTTCGGAATGCGCGTGTTGCGAAATCTGTCTTACCAATAACTTTCTGTAGTCATCGGGCATTACGTCTTTTGGTTCTACTTTATTTTCGGCTTGTACGTATTCTAAAAATTTTTCGTGATTCATAAGGTGTCTTCTAAAAATTATAGGGCATTAGTAGTTTGATGCGCATTAATCGCGTCTTCTTCTAATAGATAAAGTCCAATTCTTCCTTCAGAAAATTCTCCCACTACGAAAGTGATTGTTTTTTCCGGAGTTCTAATTTCGTATTCATTGAATAGATACGGATTTCCGCTGAGCGGTCCAATAACTTCAATCTTACGGTCAGAGCAATGCCAATAATGATTCCAAATATTAATTCCTTCTACTTTAAATTCTTTTTCAACTTCGATTAAAGAGGCAAATTTCCAGTTTTTCATAATTGTTAGTTTTTAAAAATTACTCGATTATACATCGTAATTCAACATCACCACATTGGTTGTCGGGTGACATTGACAGGTTAATACAAAACCTCGCTCAACTTCATCATCAGTCAAGGCGAAATTCTTTTCCATAAATACTTCACCTTCCATAACCTGTGCTTTGCAGGTACAGCAAACGCCACCTTTGCAGGCAAACGGAACCGGAAGTTTCTCTGCTAACGCTTGGTCTAAAATGCTGTTTTTCTTTGAATTAAGGTGAAATGAATATTCATCATCATCAATAATTAAAGTGACCATGCTTTCTAAATTCGGAATGGCTTTAAATTCATCACTCATTTCTGCATTTCCTTCTTCATCAGGAGCGGCGTAATATTCATACATAATTTGAAGCGACGGAACTTTCTTCTCTTTTTTCAAATAATCAGAAATTCCTTTGATCATTTCCGACGGTCCACAAATAAAATAAGTGGAATCCTGAACTGGAATACCATCAAATCTTTGGAATAAAAGATCGAGTTTCTCTGCTGAAATTCTTCCTTCAAAAAGTTCATCTTCGTAATGCTTTTCTCTGGACAACAGGAAAACTACTTTTAACCGGCCTTCAAATTTTTCAACCAAATCATCGATTTCTTTTTTAAAGATAATATCTGTGAAACTTCTATTGCTAAAAAAGAGGTAAGCCGAACTTTGAGGTTCCTGATAAAGCGCTTCTTTGATATTAGACAACACGGGCGAAATCCCACTTCCTGCTGCTAAACCGATATAGGTTTTTTGATTTGAAATATGGTAATGCGTATAGAAATGCCCAGACGGCGCCATTACTTCCACCACATCGCCCACTTTCAATTCCTGATTCAGATAAGTTGAAACTTTACCTTGGTCAAGATGTTTCACCAAAATTTCCAGTTCAGAATGGTCTTCACTCGGTGCGTTGATTATAGAATAACTTCGTCGCAAATCTTCTTCCCCAAAAACAAATCTTACATTAATATATTGTCCCTGTTTAAAAGAAAATTCGTGTTTTAAGTTTTCCGGAATTTCGAAAGCGATATGAATGCAATCGTTGGTTTCTTTGGATACTTTAGTTGCTTTAAGTTGATGAAAATGATGCATAATATTTTGAAATCTCAATAAAAGTGAGTTCAACAAATATACTTATTTTTTGAAAGCCAGAAAAAGGATTTCCATCATCGCTCTATTCTATAACAATAGGTTACAATATAACTTACCTATTTGTCTTCATTAAAAGTTGCAAAATCCGCAATTTCGGAAATTTTGACTATTTATTTCTAGTAATATTTATTGAATTCGGAAATTTTGACCGCTTTTTATTAATTATATTTAAAAGAATGGTTTTTGAGGAATAGAAATAAGAATTGAAAAATAATTGATTAGAGGCGTAGGAATTCGTAACTTTATATGGATTCTTACTGTTTCTTAAAATTTTAAAAATTAATATGATGAACTTAAATCAATATACCGTAAAATCACAAGAAGCCATTCAGAAAGCGCAACAGATTGCGATGGAGTTCGGCAATCAAAGTATTGAACCACAACATTTATTGGAAGGGATTTTCCAGATAGATGAAAATATTTCTGAATTTTTATTAAAGAAATCAGAAGCAGAATTAACATTGGTCAGAGAAAGAAACCGCGAGAATATCGAAAAACTTCCGAAAGTAGAAGGAGGAAATATTTATCTTTCACAGTCTGCGAATAAAGTTTTGCTCGATGCTCCGAATGTTGCCAAGAAAATGGATGATGAGTTTGTAACCATCGAACATCTTTGGCTTTCTTTATTAGATGTAAATTCTGATGTTTCGAAAATGCTCAAAGATATGGGCGTTACCAAAAATGGTTTAGAAATGGCCATCAAAGAATTGCGAAAAGGATCTAAAGCAACTTCTGCAAGTTCTGAAGAAACCTACCAAAGTTTAAATAAATACGCCAAGAATTTTAATGAACTTGCGGCGGAAGGAAAACTCGATCCAGTAATTGGGCGCGATGAAGAAATCCGTCGTGTTCTACAAATTCTTTCCCGAAGAACCAAGAATAATCCGATATTAATCGGTGAACCTGGTGTTGGTAAAACTGCGATTGCAGAAGGAATTGCACACCGAATTATTTCCGGAGATATTCCTGAAAACTTGCAGGATAAAACATTGTACTCGTTAGATATGGGTGCCTTAATCGCTGGTGCAAAATACAAAGGTGAATTTGAGGAAAGACTTAAATCAGTAATTAATGAAGTCATAAAATCAGATGGGCAGATTATTCTCTTCATCGATGAAATCCACACTTTGGTTGGTGCCGGTGGTGGTGAAGGTGCCATGGATGCTGCAAATATTCTGAAACCTGCTTTGGCAAGAGGAGAACTGAGAGCAATAGGTGCAACGACTTTAAATGAATATCAAAAATATTTTGAAAAAGATAAAGCGTTGGAAAGACGTTTTCAGAAGGTGATGGTTGAAGAGCCAGATACTGAATCTGCTATTTCTATTCTGCGTGGAATTAAAGATAAATATGAAGCGCACCACAAAGTTCGAATCAAAGACGAAGCGATTATTGCAGCTGTTGAACAGTCGCAGCGATATATTTCAGATCGATTTTTACCAGATAAAGCCATCGACTTGATTGATGAAGCATCTGCGAAGTTGAGAATGGAAATCAATTCAAAACCTGAAGAACTCGATGTTTTGGATCGCAAGATAATTCAGATGGAAATTGAATTAGCCGCAATTTCCCGAGAAGGTGATGATCTTAAAGTTTCTCATTTGAAAGAAGATATTGCGAAGTTTTCGGAACAGCGAAATGAAATCAATGCGAAATGGCTGAAAGAAAAACAAAAATCTGAAGATCTAACTTCCATTAAAAAAGATATTGAAGCCTTGAAGTTAGAAGCAGAACGCGCTTCCAGAACTGGAGATTATGCGAAAGTTGCTGAAATTCAATATGGTAAGATTAAAGCCAAAGAAGATGAATTGCAGAAACTTGAATTAGAAATGCAAAACCATCAAAATGAATTGATTAAGGAGGAAGTAACTGCCGAGAACATCTCAGAAGTTATTTCAAAATGGACCGGAATTCCGGTAACTAAATTGGTTCAGTCAGAACGCGAAAAATTACTTCATTTAGAAGATGAACTGCACAAAAGAGTAGTAGGTCAAGAAGAAGCCATAGAAGCAGTCGCAGACGCAATTCGTAGAAATCGTGCAGGATTAAATGACGAGAAAAAACCTATCGGAAGTTTCCTATTTCTCGGAACAACCGGAGTTGGTAAAACCGAATTGGCAAAAGCACTTGCCGAATATTTATTCGATGACGAAAATAATATGACCAGAATCGATATGAGTGAATATCAAGAAAGACATTCGGTGTCTCGATTGGTGGGTGCCCCTCCAGGATATGTGGGTTACGATGAAGGAGGACAGTTAACCGAAGCAGTTCGAAGAAGACCTTACTCGGTCGTGCTTTTAGATGAAATTGAAAAGGCGCATCCAGATGTTTTCAATACATTGCTGCAGGTTTTAGATGATGGTCGGTTGACTGATAATAAAGGAAGAGTCGTGAATTTTAAAAATTCAATTATCATTATGACTTCAAACCTTGGGTCGCATATCATTCAGGAAAATTTTGATAAAATAACCGATGATAATGTGGATGAAATTGTAGCAATATCAAAAGAAGAGGTTTTCGCTTTATTGAAACAAACTTTAAGACCTGAGTTTTTAAATCGTATTGATGAAACCGTTCTTTTCCAACCTTTAAATAAAAAACAGATTGGTAAAATCGTCCTTTATCAATTGCGTGGATTTAATGAAATGTTAGAAAAACGTGGTATTATAATGACGGCAACCGATGATGCTATTCAGTATATTACCAACAAAGGATACGATCCTAGTTTTGGTGCGCGGCCTTTGAAAAGAGTCCTGCAGCAAGAAGTTCTGAATAAATTGTCTAAAGAAATTTTGGCTGGTCATGTTAGTGATGGCGATCGAATCACTTTGGATTACTTTGATGAAAGCGGTTTGGTTTTCCGACCAACAGAGTTGTAAAAAGTTTAACTTTCAATTAACATAATATTGCACGGTTTTTGCCGTTATATTATTGAAAAATTTTTTTTCATCATTTGTGTTTTTAGAATCCGTGGAGAAATCTGCGGATTCTTTTTTTTTTAAAATTAAATCATCTATCATCAAAATTTAAAAATAAAGTAGAAAGAATTTTGATATCTGAAAAATAAAGGTAATATTTGCAGAGTTCAATTGCTGGTAACAGTGTTGAATAAATTTTTTTTCATCATTTGTGTTTTTAGAATCCATCAGTCATGATGGATTCTTTTGTTTTAACCTAAATGATCGTTTTGGTTTTAAATAAAATGAACAGCAAAATTGTATTTTACTGTTCCAAAAGTTTTTTTAAAAATAGCTCTACATCCTATTTTCCTCTTCGACTTTTTCAATTGTTTTAGCGTTTTTCACAGCTTGATTTCCAAAGTTGAACTTTATGGAAATTATAAAATTTCGGGTATCTCCATAATCCAAAAAATAATTATCCTGATTTGCGTATTTAGTAGTGACTTTCTCGTGGGAAGTTTTAAAAATATCATTAAATAAAAGACTGGATTCTAATTTTTTGCTGAAAAACTTTTTATTCATCACCAAATAAGTAGAAGATGAACCAGAAATTGTAAATGTTCCCTGTATCGACGGAGAGTTATATTGATGACCGACTTCTATTTTCCAATCGCTATTTTTATTGAGTATGAAACTGGTTGAAAGGTCGGAAGACCAATTCCAAACTTTATTTTTATATAAAATTGCATCTACGCCGACGAAATAATTTTCATTGTGTTCTAAGTTTTCAGATAAACTAAAACTCCACCACGGTTTGATTTGAAAATTCTTAAACAAACTCAAACCGTAGGCTTGACCTTTTTCTATGTTGGTGAAATGGTAGATTAGCGAATTGGTACTTGGTTCTTGAAAGGAAATCTCCATGGAAGGATTAATTTCTTTTCGATAATAAAAATCCAGATTCCAGTCTTTGTAGGTGTAATTAAAGTTGAGGTTATGCACCAGCGTCGCTATTAACTTAGGATCACCTTGAAAATAGGAAAATAAATTATAGTACGACTTTGCGGGATTTAACCATGAGTAAGAAGGTCTGCTGATTCTTTTGCCGTAGGATAATCCGAACTGATGATTATTCGTAGTGGTGTATTGCGCATACAAAGTTGGAAACAGTTTCCAATAATCATCTTTATTTACCTCGTATGGTTCTGAAACTATTCCTGCCAAATTTGTTTTTTCTGCACGCAAACCTGCTTTAAAATTCCATTTTCCGGGATTATAGGTTAGGGAAGAATAAAGTGCGAAATTGTGTTCGTGATAATCGAACGTATTGCTTTTGTCTGGTGAATATTGAAGATCTCCGTTTTTGTTTTCGGAAAATTGAAGCACGCTATTGGTTTTTACAAAACTATATTTTGCGCCCGATTCAACTTCCCATTTTTCGGTTTTCCAATCATAATCTGCTTGGGTAGAATAGAGTTGAACATCACTTTTGTTGTTGGTTAGAAAATTATTTTCTGTCGGAGTTTCATTGGCGAAAACCAAATAAGTGAGAATGTTCTGATATTTTCGAGCATTGTTTCCTGCGAAATAATTAGTCCAACTAACTTTACTTTTTTTATTGATTTTCCGATCAAGCTGAAAACTTACAGCATTATTGATATCGCGTGAATAGTGATCATTAATTGTAGTGTAATAAGATTCTATCATATTCTGATTGTTAAGAATTAAGGTAGGAACATTATAATTGCCAAAAGATTTCGGACTGAAAAATCCAGAGTAGTTTAGGCTCAAATTGGTGAGACTGTCTACTTCATATTCAATGTTAAAGTTGACTGTGTTTTGACTTTTGTTTTGGTCTTTCCGATTCATCGTGCTGATCCATTTGGTTTGATCTTCTATATAATTTACGTAATCTGTGCCTTCCCTATAATAAGTTCCACCTCCTAAATAATAACTCGCCATTGCCGAAAGTTTGTCTTTTTTGTAATATTGAGAAATTCCTGCTACTCCTTTTGCATACTGACTTTGCACATATTTTGAAGAAATAATACCGCGGTAACCTTCAATTGTATTTTTCTTCATGATGATATTGAGCACCGCACTTCCAGAGGCTTCATATTTTGCAGGGGGATTTGTAATGACTTCTACGGATTTCATCTCTTCTCCTTGCGTATTTTCTAAAAGGTTTTTCAGTTCGTCGCCAGTTAACATTATTTTTTTATCATTAATGGTTACTAAAATACTTTGACTTCCTTTTATTGTTAAAGCATCATTTTTCACAGAAACTCCCGGCGTTTTTTTTAGAATTTCCCAAGCGTTTTGCGATGAAATATTACTGTTTTCTACATTAAATGACAAGCGGTCAATCTTTCTTGTTACCACAGGTTTTTGTTTAGTCATCACCACTTCCTGAATTTCTTGAATGTTTTTTTTCAAAATAATATGAAGCGGTTTATCTTGTTTTGCTAAATCTAGATTTTCTTCAAGTTCATTATATTCCAAATCTTTAAAAATCAATTTAACTTTGGTTTCAGAAATTCCTTCCAGCACAAATCCTCCGTTTTCATTGGTCACTACTTTTTTAATTAAAGTCTTTTGAAAATTATAAACTTCAACAGTGACCATCGGAAGTTTTTCGTTTTGAATATTTATCACCGTTCCCTCAATTTTTTGTTTTTGAGAAAATAGCATTACAGGCAGAAATAAAAAAAGTAAGATTTTATACATTGATTTTTTTTTAGATTAAATAAGAGAGGAAAAGCAAAAGTATTATTCGTTAAATTGCTGTAGCAAAGGTCTTTGAAACTACCGAAGATTTCGGTTAATGGAAGGTTAACGATGGGTTAATGCTCCTAGGCAAAAGTTTAAACCTATATCTTTGTAAATATGATTTCCAAAAGCAAAAATCTTGTCGCAGCTTTTACCGTATTGTTTCTTCTTTTATTAGGGATTCAGGCTTATTTCCTAGTTAAAACCTATCAGTTGAAAGAAAACGAAATCAATAGGAATATCTATACAGGATTGAGTGATATTACCGAACAATTAGAAGATCATGGCGGAATTAAGAAATTCTCGAGTGATTCGTTGCAGAGTATTTTTATTCAATACAACAATCAAGAAATCACCAAACAGGAATTCTTAAACTTGTTTGAAATTAATAGAAAGAGCAACCAAAAGAAATTCAGTCAGTATATCGATCAGGAATTTAAAAGTGAAGGATATAAGGTCGCGGCAAAGATTGAGTATGTTTCTATCGTTTTTGTACCGAACAATCACAGTCTCATCGATAAACCAATCGTTCTCTACGAAACCGAAAATAAAGTTTCTAATCCAAAGATTTTAAATACGGGCACTTGGGAAACGTCTTCAACCTCTCCTTCCAAAGACAAAGATAAAATCACTAAAAACAATACTTTTCTTGTGAAAAGTAAAACAAGCTACGAAATCCTAAATATTAAGAGTATTATTTTTAAAGAATTAGTTGTTCTTATGATTTGTTGTTTTGCTTTATTAGTTGCTGTTTTGCTGTTGTATATTTTTACGATCAAAAATTTAATTAAACAACAGAAATTGGTAGAAATTTTACATTCGGCAGTTGATAATATTTCACATGAATTCAAAACGCCAATCGCTACTTTGAAAATTGCGAGCAAAACTTTAAAAAAAGATTGGAATCCCAAAACACTGCCTTTGATTGATCGGCAAATTACCCGTTTAGAAAGTTTGATGTTTCAATTATATAAAGATGATAACGAAGGTGAAACCATCAAAATAAAACCAGAAGACTGGGGTTTTGTTATTCAGGATTTGGTGTTTATTTATCCCGATGTTCAGTTTGTTCTAAATAATAATACTTCGCAGGAATTTCCTTTTGATAAAAATTTAATGGAAACCGTTTTGAAAAACCTTTGCGAAAATAGTGTGAAATATGGTGCTTCAATTGTTAAAATTAATATTATTCAGTCAGCGTTTACTTTAGACATTGAGGTCTCCGACAATGGAAAAGGGATTGAAAAGAAAGAGTTTAAAAATATTTTTGAAAAATTTTACAGAATACAATCCAATAATATCCATGATACCAAAGGTCTTGGATTGGGACTTTATTTTGTTCAGAAAATTATTAAAAAATATAATGGTACAATTACCGTTTCAAGCCAGCCAAAAGAAGGAACAACTTTTAAAATAAATCTGCCATATGAAAACTAAAATTCTTTTAGTAGAAGACGATGCAGATTTTGGACTTATTCTAAAACAATATTTAGAATTAAGTGATTTTGATGTCGTTTGGTTTCAAAATCCTGCAGATGTTGTGGGGATTTTAAATTCTGATTTCTCTTTTAATATTGGGGTTTTAGATATTATGATGCCGAATATCGACGGTTTTTCTTTGGCTAAAATAATTTTGAAAGAATATCCTCATTTTCCATTTCTTTTTCTATCTGCCAAAAATCAGAAAATAGACCGATTAACCGGCTTGAAAATCGGAGCCGACGATTATATCGCTAAACCGTGTGAACCAGAAGAACTCATTCTTCGCATAAAAAATATTCTTAAAAGAGTTTTACCCGCAACTGTAAAAACGCAGTTCAGAATAGGAGAATATTCTTTAGACTCAGAAAAGCTTTTGCTGTCTCATTCAGAAGAAAAAGTACGTTTAACCATTCGGGAAAAAGACCTTTTGCTTTATCTTTTAAAGCATAATAAGAAAACTATAAAACGCGACGATATTTTAGATACTCTCTGGGAAGCCAATGATTACTTTACTGGCAGAAGTCTGGATGTTTTTATAAGTAGAATTCGAAAATATTTCCGCTATGATGAGCAGATAAAAATTCAATCAATTAGAGGAGTCGGATTTGAAATCGATTTTCCCACAGAAAAAAGATAGACTTTAAAAAGAGAGTTCTGCCATAATCGGGAAATGGTCAGATGGATACAGTAAATTTTCTCTTCTGTCATTAATGGTTCTAAAACTTTCAGTCTCAAAATCTTTCACAAAGATATAATCAATGCGCTCTGTTGGAATGGTATTGACATCAAAATTGGTAAATGTCCCTTTCGGTCCATATGGTTTTTTCGCTGAATGATGATAGGTGTTTAGCATTTCTGCGGAAATGATTTTCAGTGGATCCGTGTCCTCTGTTAAATTAAAATCACCTGTTAAAACCACGGGAAGATTTTTGACATTGAGTCCTTTTATTTTTTCTAAAATCAAAGTTGCTGATTTTTCTCTTGCAACATTTCCGATATGATCGAAATGCGTATTAAAGGCCCAGAATTTTTTACCTCCTTTTTTCATTTTAAATAAAGCATAAGTGCAAACTCTATTATAGGCAGCATCCCAACCTTTTGATAGAATGTTTGGCGTTTCGCTTAGCCAGAAAGTTCCGGATTCTAAAACCTGTAGTTTTTCTGTGTCGTAAAATAGAGCAGAATATTCGCCTTTGTTTTTTCCGTCGTCGCGACCAACTCCCACGAAATCGTAATTTTTTAGATTGTTTTTAATGTCAAGCATTTGTTGTGGAACCGCTTCCTGAACCCCAAAAAAATCAGGATGGTAATAATCCATTAATTGTAATGCTTCGGTTTTGCGGTTTTCCCAAGAGTTTTCTTTGTCGGATTCTAATGATAGCCGAATATTAAAGGACATCACTTTTAGGGATTGTCCGTAAGCGCAAATAAAGAAAAAGAAAGTAAGAAGACCGATTAATTTTTTCATTTTTAAATTTTAAATATCCGTAAAGATAAAAATTAATCTTTTAAAAATGAAGAACTGTCTCAGCAAGTTAGTCTGTAATTCAATTAGTTTCACTACTTTTGCACCTCGAAAAATCACTCATCAATTAGTATTATATCATATGATTTCTGTTCAAAGTTTAGGTCTTCATCACTCTGGAAATTACCTGTTTCAAAACGTAAATTTCACCATCAAAAAAGATGATAAAATCGGTTTGGTCGGTAAAAATGGAGCGGGAAAATCTACGTTGCTAAAAATGCTTACGGGCGAAATTAATTTCTACGAAGGAAGCATCGTTCAGGAAGGCACCGTGACCATAGGTTTCCTAAAACAAGATTTAGATTTTGTGAAAGGTCGTACGGTGTGGAATGAAACACTTCAAGCTTTTGAAGCCATCAATGCTATGAAGAATGAACTTGAAGACGTGAATCATCAAATGGTTACCAGAACAGATTATGAAAGTACTTACTATGAAAATTTAATTCATAGAATGACTGAATTAAATGATCTTTTAATGCATCACGATGCGTACAATTTAGAAGGTGATGTTGAGAAAGTGTTATTGGGACTGGGCTTTAAGGCAGATGATTTTCATAAAATCACCGACGAGTTTTCTGGCGGTTGGCGAATGAGAATTGAATTAGCGAAATTGCTTTTGCAGAAAAATGATTTGATGTTGCTGGATGAACCAACCAATCACTTGGATATGGAATCCATTATTTGGCTCGAAAGTTTTTTGAAAGATTATCCAGGCGCAATCGTTTTGGTAAGTCACGATAAGCAATTTATGACCTCGGTTTGTAACAGAACTTTTGATATTAATAATAAAAAGGTTGACGATTATAAAGCCAACTATACCAAATATTTAGAGTTAAGTAAAGAGCGAAAAGAAAAGCAAATTCAAGCCAAGAAGAATCAGGATGTAGAAATTAAGCAGATGGAAGATAACATCAACCGTTTCCGTGCCTCTGCAACTAAATCTTCTTTCGCGCAATCATTGATTAAAAAATTAGATAAACTTGAAAGAATTGAAGTTGATACTGATGATGTTTCAAAATTTAATATTCGATTTCAACCAGCTGTAACTCCAGGAAAAATAATTTTCGAAGCCAAAAATTTAGGAAAAGCTTACGGTAAAAAACAAATTTTCGATGAGGTTGATTTCTTTATTGAGCGTGGACAGCGAATCGCTTTATTAGGTCAAAATGGTCAAGGTAAAACAACATTAGCAAAAATATTGTCCGGAGAAATTACCGATTACACAGGCGAATGGAATCTGGGACATAATGTAAATATTGGTTATTTTGCACAAAATCAGGAAGAGGTTTTAACACCGAATAAAACTGTTTTAGAGGAAGCCGAAGATGCTGCGACAGAAGAAACCCGTCCTAGAGTACGTGACTTGTTGGGAAGTTTCCTTTTTCAAGGTGATGATGTTACCAAGAAAACAAAAGTGCTTTCCGGAGGGGAACGTAACCGTTTGGCTTTGTGTAAATTATTACTGCGTCCATTCAATACATTGATTATGGATGAGCCGACGAATCACTTGGATATTCAGTCGAAAGAAATCATCAAACTGGCTTTGCAGAAATTTGAAGGAACGCTGATTGTTATTTCTCACGACCGTGAATTTTTGCAAGGTTTGAGCGATAAGATTTTTGAATTCCGTGATGGAAGAATGAAAGAATTTTTGGGCGATGTTAATGATTACTTAGAATTCCGACAGAAAGAAAGCATCCGTGAAATTTCTGCCGAGAAATCGAAATTGCAGGAATTACGAAATGAGCCAGAACCAATAAAAGTGGTTGAAAAACCAGTTGAAAAGAAACAGGTTATCGTTAGTAAAGATCAAAAAAACATTCAAAATAAAATAAAGAAAGTCGAAGAGAAAATTTCTGAACTCGAATTGAAAATCGAAGAAATGGAAAAAACTTTTACGACTGAGAATCCATCTGAAGAAACATTAGAAGTTTATAATTCTAAAAAAGAGGAATTAGATTTGGCTCTTCAGGAATGGGAATATTTGGGAACGCAGTTAGAAGCGTAACTGAAAATTTAATTTCAAATAATTTAACCGCATTAAGATTTAATCTTGATGCGGTTTTTTTAACGTTGCAACTCTTACCATAAACTTCCAACCTAAATTCCTATCTTTGAATTTCAAAAATTATTTCTATGAATCACCAACCGGTTGAAGGATTTTCTAAACTCTCAAAACAAAGAAAAATAGATTGGCTCATCAAAGAATATCTGAATGAAGACCGCAGTTACGAACAGGTGCTTCAGCAATATTGGAACGGCGATCACACGCTGCAAAAATTACACGAAGAGTTTTCTGAAAACACTATTTCTAATTTTTATATGCCTTACGGAATTGCACCAAACTTCCTCATCGATGGGAAATTATTGGCGCTGCCAATGGCAGTAGAAGAAAGTTCGGTAGTTGCAGCAGCTTCAAAAGCAGCAAAATTCTGGATTGATAAAGGTGGTTTTAAAACAACCATCATCAATACCAAAAAATTAGGTCACACGCATTTTATTTTAGATGTTGAGCCGCATAAAATCTTGCATTTCTTTAACTTTAAATTAAAGAAAAGATTGTTTGAAGCGACCGAAGAGATTACTAAAAATATGCGAAATCGCGGTGGTGGAATTCTCAATATCCATCTCATCGATAAATCTGCTGAGTTAGAAAATTATTTTCAATTGAAAGCGAGTTTCGACACGGTAGATTCTATGGGTGCCAACTTTATTAATTCTTGTTTGGAGCAGTTTGGAAAAACATTAAAGGAGGAAGTTGAAAAAGAAGACACTTTCACTCAGGAAGAGAAAGATTCTTTACAAATCGTGATGAATATTTTATCCAACTTTACCCCGGATTGTATTGTAAGAGCTGAGGTTTCTTGCAAGATCGAGGATTTAAAAGACGATAGTGGAATTTCTAACGAAGAGTTTGCAACCAAATTCAAACGTGCTGTAACGATCGCTGAAATCGAACCGTATCGTGCAACGACTCATAACAAAGGAATTATGAATGGAGTAGATGCAGTGGTGATTGCAACAGGAAATGATTTCCGTGCGACCGAAGCATGCGCACACGCTTACGCTGCAAAAGATGGAAAATATTCGAGTTTAACGCATTGTACAATTGACAACGGAATTTTTAGATTCTGGATTGACTTGCCAATTTCTGTAGGCGTTGTTGGTGGTTTGACTAATCTTCATCCGCTTGTTAAATTTTCTTTGGCTTTGTTGGGGAAACCTTCTGCGCAGGAACTCATGAGTATTTTGGCTGTTTCTGGTTTGGCTCAGAATTTTGGAGCATTGCGTTCTTTGGTGACGACTGGAATTCAAAAAGGCCATATGAAAATGCACTTGTTCAATATTCTCAATCAATTAGGAGCAACCGAAGAAGAGAAAAATCATTTTGTAACTTACTTTAAAGACAAAACGGTGACGCACCATGAAGTGATCAGCGAGTTTAATAAATTGAGAAATAAATAATATGTTTCAAATCTTTCTAGGTCTTTTAATTTTAATTTTTGGGATTTTTCTTAAAGTCACCAAAGATCCCGGCTTTGAAAAATCAAAGAAATTCTCGTGGATGTTTATTGCCATCGGGATTTTATCAATTATCGGAAAACTAGTCCTCACTTATCAAACAGGAAAATTATAATACGGAATTGCCACTAACGACCTTTGTGAACAAATACTGATGAAGGTTGGCGATTCTATAATTCCTTAAAAAAAATAAATAACTATTTATGAAAAGTATAACATTAATAATCGGTGCCGTTTACGGATTGGTGTCTGTGATTTTAGGAGCGTTTGGAGCGCACGCTTTAAAGAAGGTTTTATCAATTGATAAACTTGCGAGTTTCGAAACCGGTGTGAAATATCAGATGTATTCCGCACTTTTTTTATTGATCGTGGGTTATATTTTAAAATTTGAATCTCCCTCAGAAAAATGGATTTCTATTTTAATGATTGCGGGAACTTTTCTTTTTTCGGTAAGTATTTATTTATTGGCATTCAGTGAGGTTGCCTCCATTCCATCAAAATTAATAGGGCCAATTACCCCATTTGGTGGTTTATTGATGATTATTTCCTGGGCGATGTTGATTTATTATTTTATTAAAAACCAAGTGCAATAATGAGAATAAAAATTGTACTTTTTATCGCTGTTCTTTTAAGCGGAATCTTTTCTGCACAACAAATGAATGATTATCAATTTGGTGCGCCGTTCACGATTTCTTATCCGATAGGCTACGTTAAAAGTTATGATTTGAATGATGTTGCTTCTGCACAGTTTTCAAGTCCTATCAACGAAAAATATTCAATTGTTATTCAGACTGAAAAAGATAATCTAACCTTTTTCCAAATCGCATTTTCTAATTTGGTAGAAGCAGGTGAACATTATTCTAAAGCGATTACAGATGGTTTGCAGGATGATAAATCCCTGAAGTATACTACGCCAAAAGCACTAATGATTAATGATCAAAATGCGGTGGAAACAAGTATTGAAGGATCTTTTTTCGAAGATGAGTCTGAACTTTCTACCCAGTTGTTTTACCATGTTACCATTGTAGAAACTGCTAAGCATTACTATCAAATTATTTCCTGGTGTGCTCTGAAAGATAAGAACAAGAATCTGGAGGAGTTTAGAAAAATTGCCAAATCCTTCAAAGAAATAAAATAAATTTAGTTGTTAAATGTTCTTCATCTTTGGAATCAATAAAAAACCGGTCGGTAAAGAGCAACTCAAAATCATGAAAAACGGTTTTGAAGTCAATGCGATTATTACCGTTTATAAAAATTATTTTGAACTGTTTTTCATTCCCTTAATTCCACTTGGTAAGAAGTACAGCATTTACATTCCGCATTCCGATCAGTATTTTGAACAGGGAATGTTTTCGAAAATGCCCGATGAATATTTAGAAATCTGCAAAGAAGTCGGTAGAAAGTATTAAAAAATGACAAAGCCTAGAATTGCATTATTCCTTGGGATTTTATGCATCTCCATTTTTCCGGTAATCGTTCGGATGAATCTTACATCCGGATTAATTTCTGCGTTTTATAGAATGGCAATTGCAACGGCGATTATTTTGCCTTTTGCAATTTATAAGAAAAAACTGTATTTAGAAGATTTCAAAACACTTCTGCCAATCGCAGTTTGTGGTATTTTGTTCGCATCAGATATTGCCGTCTGGAATATTTCTATTCAGCATTCGTCAGCAACTCAAGCGACTTTATTGACTAATCTGTCGCCAATTTGGGTCGGTGTTTTTTCTTTTATTTTTTTGAGTTATCGCCCACGGAAAAGTTTTTGGCTGGGAACTTTAATTGCCTTGATCGGAATGCTGACTTTTGTCGGAATTGATACAATTTTAGAATTGAAATTAGACAGTGCGTTCTTCCTCGGAATTCTTTCTGGAGTATTGTACGCGCTTTATATATTGACAAGTAAGAAATTATTGGCGAGATTAGAAGTCATTACTTTCATCACTTATAGTATGATTTTCAGTACGGTTTTTCTGTTCTTTATTAATATGTATTTCGGTGAACATTTTTTCGGCTTTTCAAACGAAGCCTGGATTTCACTTTTAACTCAGGGAATTGTTTGTCAGTTAATTGCATGGTTGCTCATTAGTTATTCCACTCAAAATATGCGTGCAACTCGAGTATCGCTGAGTTTGTTAAGTCAGGCGATATTTGCATCAATTTTAGCAGCAGTTATTTTAAATGAAAAAATCACGGTGATTCAAATGGTTGGAAGCGTTATTATCTTAGCAGGAATCGCAACCACCTTTTATGAAAAGAAAACAGTGGAAATTAATTCTTAGTCGTAGAAAATAGTCGGTTTTTATTTTTGGATTGCAATTCGTTCACCCATTTTTATGGTCGTTTCCAAGCCTTTTGAAGTGTTCATTAATAAGTCATTATCAATTTTAATTTTATCTTTCTCAAACAACAAAACCACGGTAGAACCTCCAAATTTAAAATATCCTTTTTCTTCGCCTTTTTTAACTGTTGTACCAGTGTACGTTTGAATCATGCTTCCGACCATTGTTGCACCAACTTCTACCATTACTACATCGCCAAATAACGGACTTTTCATGACGCCGTATTCTCTTTTATTCAACCAGAAAATTTCGGCTTTTTTACGAAGTGCCAATGGATTTACGGAGTAGTAATCTCCATTAATTTTAATATTTGAACTTCCTGTAGTTCCACTTATTGGGAAATGATACCGGTGATAATCCGGCGGTGCGAGTCGGAAAACGATCATTGTACCGTCTTCGTATTTTTTTGCTAAGTCTGGATTGTTTAAAAAGGTGTTCACATTAAACCGAAAACCTTTGATGTAAAAATCAGCGTTTTTAATATTTTCATAGGCTAAAATTTTACCATCTGCTGGCGAGGCTACTGCGAGGGAATCTGCAACGATTGGTCTGGCTTCCGGTTTGAGTTTGCGAATAAAAAAATCATTAAAACTGGTGAAGTTTTGTTTTTGTGCAATACTGAGATCAACGCCGTATTCTTTTACAAACGGCACTATCTTATCTGCAGAGGCCGGCTTTTCCATTTCATCACCGTAAAGGGAAGTGATGAGTTTTCGTTTTGCAATGGTCCATAAAGTTGCTTCCCCGACGGGATTGTGATACAACCAATCCAGCCATTTTTCGCCGTAAACATTTTCAATTAGAACCTGTCCGGTTTCTCTGTCAACATATTTGATCGGTTTTTGGGCTGGAACCGGAAAAACAGCGAGCACGAAAATAAGGGCTGAAATAAACCAGATGATCGTCCATTTCTTATTTGGTTTTTTAAATTTCATTGTATTAAATTACTTGTAGATCAATTTTGTTCAAATTTAAAGTTATTTTCGGTAAACAAAAGGTTCTCGAGCATAGAGACCAATTAATCAAATTAGATTGACAGGCAAATGAAGTAAAATAGACGAGTCTACTAATGATAAACAAATCGCGCCCCGGATTGAACGGTTTGTTTGAGCTCTTTTTTTGCTGATCCACTTTTTAATTCAGTGCAACAATTACTTGCAAAAAAAAGCGAGTAGTGAAAGCCGGAGTTGTGCGCCCAAAAATTTAAATGGATATGCTTCCTATCTTATCAAATTTTCTTAAATTTGTCAATCTTTAAAAAATAAATATCTAATTAAAATATTATGAATCTTCACGAGTACCAATCCAAAGAGATTTTGGCAAAATACGGAGTTAACATCCAACGAGGTTTTATCGCAAACACTGTGGAAGAAGCAGAAGCAGCAGCGAAAAAACTGACTGAAATGAACGGAAACGAAGGCTGGGTCGTTAAAGCACAGGTTCACGCTGGTGGACGTGGTAAAGGCGGCGGCGTTAAGTTTTCTCCGAACATGGAAAAACTGAAAGAAAATGCTGGAAACATCATCGGAATGCAGTTGGTTACTCCACAAACTTCTGCGGAAGGGAAAAAAGTAAATTTCGTTTTGGTTGCTGAAGATGTTTATTATCCAGGGGAAACTGAAACCAAAGAGTTTTATGTTTCTATCCTTTTAGACAGAGCGCAAGGGAAAAATATGATCGTTTATTCTACGGAAGGTGGAATGGATATTGAGCACGTTGCAGAAGTAACTCCTCATTTAATTCATAATGAAGTTGTAGATCCATCTGTGGGATTGCAAGGTTTCCAGGCTAGAAAAATTGCTTTCAACTTAGGTTTAGAAGGTGCTGCTCACAAAGATTTCGTAAAATTTATTGCAAACCTTTACAACGCTTATGTTGGAATTGATGCTTCACTTTTTGAAATTAATCCGGTTTTAAAAACTTCTGACAATAAAATTATCGCTGTTGATGCTAAAGTTTCTTTAGATGACAACGCATTGTTCCGTCACAAAGATTTGGCTGAACTGAGAGATACAAGAGAAGAAGATCCTACTGATGTTGAAGCTGGTAATGCTGGTTTGAACTTCGTGAAGTTGGATGGTGACGTTGCCTGTATGGTAAACGGAGCTGGTCTTGCGATGGCAACTATGGATATCATTAAATTATCTGGTGGTAACCCAGCGAATTTCTTAGATGTTGGTGGTACGGCTGATGCGGAAAGAGTTCAGAAAGCTTTCGGAATTATCTTGAAAGATCCAAATGTAAAAGCAATTTTGATTAACATCTTCGGAGGAATCGTACGTTGCGACCGTGTTGCTCAAGGGATCGTAGATGCTTACAAAGCGATGGGAAGTCTTCCTGTTCCATTGATCGTGAGATTACAGGGAACCAATGCAGTAGAAGCAAAACAATTAATTGATGATTCTGGTTTGCCAGTTCATTCTGTAATTACTTTGGAAGAAGCTGCTAATAAAGTAAAAGAAGTTTTAGGTCACTAAGATTTTTTAGATAACTATTTAAAACCGTCTCGTCATTATTTGGTGAGACGGTTTTTTATTTCTACGTTGATGTGTTTTTATTTCTTTTTTTAATAAAATTAAAAACGAAATGAATTAATAAAGTTGATGAATTATTTTTAATGACAAGGTTGGTTTGTTGTATAAATTGGTATATTTGCTTTAAATAAGTATTATTCTTGCTTTTCAATTATGAATTATCTTTACATGTTTCTTGTTGTTTTATTTTTCAGTTGTGATTCTCAATCGGCAAATGCTGCAGCGGATAAAATTAATTTTGAAGAAGTTAGCCATTTCTTTTATCCTTTGATCTCTGAGCAATATTTGGTTTTAAATACGCAGGAAAAAATCGATTCTGTTTACAAAGTCATCCATTCAAAATCACCAGGAAATCGATTAGCACCAATACCGTCGCTTTCGGACAATGAATCTTATATTATTTTCAAACCTCTTGTGAAAAACTCCAATGATGTTGAAATAAAAGAAATTTCGCGAAAAGGCAATACCATTTATGTAGATGTTGGGGAGTTCCATAATCCCGACGTTCAAAAATCGAGCAGGATTTCGCCCTATGTTCTCGTAAAATTATTAAAGAAAGTGAACCCCAAAAAAATAGTATTCAACTATCAAAAATTAAAATAGTAAAAAACGTATTATGAAAACAAAAATCTTTACCCTTTCCTGCTTGATGTTCGCAGCGTTTGGCTTTGGACAGAATTACTGGTCAAAGGTAAATACATTACCCAAAACCGGTTTAACCGCAAGAGATTCTAAACCAAAAGAATTTTCGGTTTATAAAGTAGATGTAGAAAAAATTAAAAATGATTTGGCCGCTGCACCTGCAAGATTTTCAACTAAAGAAGGTCGATTAATTACTTTTCCAGATGCCAATGGTAAATTTAGATCCTATCTTGTTGAGGAAGCGTCTGTAATGGAAGCACCTTTGCAGGCAAAATATCCGGAACTTAGATCTTATGTTGGATATGAAAAAGGAAATGCTCACAATTCAATTCGCTTCAGTATTACTCCGGATCAAGGAATAAGTGCCATGTATTTTGATGGTTGGGAAGTGAGTTATCTTGATAGTTATACCAAAGACAACTCTAATTACATAGTTTACAAAAGAGCAGATATGCCTGTAAACAATCATTTGTTTGAATGTAAAGTAGAAGGAGAAAATGTGGAACAAGAAGCGGGAGTTGGAAATAAAGCGCCCTTAGTAGCTGATGGAAAATTTAGAACGTACCGTCTTGCTTTAGCCGCTACCGGTGAATACACTGCTTTTCATGGTGGAACAGTTCCAAAAGCACTTGCAGCAATGGTTGTTGCTATGACCAGAGTAAATGGAATTTATGAAAAAACGTTTTCATTAACAATGGTATTGGTAGCGAATACAGATCTTGTAATTTACACCGATGCAACTACTGATCCTTACACCAATAATGATGGCGCGGTCATGTTAGGCGAAAATAAAACCAATCTTAATAATGTTATCGGTATTAATGGTTATGATGTTGGACACGTGTTTTCTACAGGAGGTGGAGGTGTCGCTTCTTTAGGTGGTATCTGTGGCAGTAATAAAGCGCGGGGAGTTACAGGTTTACCTTCTCCAGTTAATGATGCGTTTTATATTGATTTTGTTGCTCACGAAATGGGTCACCAGTTTGGAGCGAACCATACTTTTAATGCTACGACAGGAAATTGTGGTGGTGGAAATAAGAATAATACAACTGCTTTTGAACCAGGTAGTGGGTCAACAATTATGGCGTATGCCGGGATTTGCGGCAGTGCAAACAATGTTCAAAATAATAGTGATCCATACTTCCATTCTGCAAGTGTGAATGAGATTTATAAAATTATATCCAGAGTAACTGATTGTTCCGTAAAAACAGATAACAATAATGCGATTCCTACTGCTGACGCAGGAGATAGTTATACAATTCCTAAAGGAACTGCATTTGTTTTAACAGGTGTTGGTACCGATGCAGATAATGACCCATTAACTTATCTATGGGAGCAATTGGATAATCAGGCCAGTACCCAGCCACCAGTTGCTACAGCTACAGGAGGACCTATCTACAGGTCGTTTTTGCCGTCAACTTCTCCTAAGAGATATTTCCCAATGTTGAGTTCTGTAGTCCAAAATAACCTTATTCCAAAATGGGAAGTTACACCAAGTGTTGCCCGCGCATTAAACTTCTCTCTTATAGTAAATGATAACAAACCAACAGGAAACCAATCAGCAAGAGCCCTAGTGGAAATAACTGTTGCAGATTCTGGACCTTTTGTTGTTACGTCTCAAACGACGAACGTTGAGTACAGTGCTCAAAACCCAATTGCGGTAACTTGGGATGTTGCCGGAACAGATGCTGGAGAAGTGAGTACCTCAAGTGTGAGCATCCTTTTATCTAAAGATAGTGGTGCTAACTTCGATGTGGTCCTTTCGGAAAGCGTTCCTAATAATGGTACTGCTATTGTAAATCTTCCTAATGAAGATATTGCTTCAGCGAGAATTATGGTAAAAGCAGTTAATAACGTGTATTTTGCCGTGAATAAGTCTAACTTCAAAATTAAAAAATATTTAGCCACAGTCGATGGTAAGTTGAAAACTGCTTCTATTTATCCAAACCCAGCGAAAAATGAAGTGAATATTTCAATGGCCAAATCAGAAGGTGCGAAATTCATGATTTATGATGCATCTGGAAGATTGGTAAATTCAGGAACTGTGTCCGCTAATGGAAAAATTAACGTTGAGAAAATAGCGAACGGAAATTACGTTTTATCAATTCTATTAAAGAATGGTGAAAAAGTAACCGAGAAATTAATGATTAAAAAATAATTACATTTCAGTTAAAATGAAAAGGATGCTAATTTTAGCATCCTTTTTTTTTGCGTGCAATATGCTTCATACAGTTAAAATGGTAATAGTTTATAAAATATCAGTGTTTAAACATTGTTGTCAATCTGAATCTGAGTCGCTAATTCGATTCCCGATTCTTCTAACCTTTTTTTTAAGGCAATTAAAGCATCGCTCTTCACTTTCATAATATTTTTACCACTTTTCATAAAGAAGCGTGCTTGCAAATAGAAAATTCCAAATGATTGTTTCAGTATAATTACTTGGGTTTCCTCAATATGATCAGTGAAATCAAAACTGTTAATCTCTTCTAAAATAACCTGCGTGGTTTTCTCTAAATCCTGACTGCTGGCAATTTGTAAATCCAGAAATACTTTTCTTTGTCCAGAGGAAGAAAAGTTCGTAAAAGGTGCGCTGAAAATCAATTGGTTTGGTACAAAAACTTTTTTTCCATCATCAGTAATAATTTTTGTGGTCAAAAATCCGATTTTTTCTACAACGCCAGTCACATCTTTAATAGAAACATAATCGCCATCTGCAAATGATTTATCGATCCCAACCAGAGCGCCCGAAAACATCGATGAAACCAAATCTTTCAAAGCGACACCAGCTACCACACCGGCAACTCCTAAACTACCTATAAACTTTAAAACAAAACCGCCCAAGCCCATTATTTCAAAGGAAATAAATGCTCCAGAAAGGATGATAAGAAACTTAAAAACTTTGATTAAAGTAACAATTGAGTTATTCTTGCTTTTGGGAAAAAACTTATGAAAAATCTTTACCGATATTTTACTGAGGTAAGAACTCATCGTTAAAAAGATGAAAAAAACCAATATTCCGACTGCCAATTTAGGTGTCGCTTCTGCAAGACTACTGTACCAACGTTTCAGGACGGCGTAAACAATTTCAAAATAATTCATAATTCAAAAGTATCAAAATTTAATAAATTCTTCACTAGCAAATTTCTTTCCAAAAAATTAAGTGGAACAGTTGGTAAGTCGTACCTACTAGTTAAAAATAATGATTGTGAAAGTAGAAAATTCCTATCTTTGTCACCCACAAGAAAAACGGCTTGTTGATTTCCGCTTCGGCGGAGGTAGGAAAGTCCGGACACCATAGGGCAGCAAAGCGGATAACATCCGTCGGTCGCGAGATCAGGACCAGTGCAACAGAAAGTATGTATATTAATTTATAGTGAAACCAGGTAAACTCTTTGCGGTGCAATGTTAAGTATATCGGATTTCTCGATTCGTCGAGATAGGAAGTGGCTCGCTCCAAAAACCGAGGGGTAAGCAGCTAAAGTTTTGCAGCAATGTAAAGCGTAGATAAATAACAGGCGTTTTGATTTCGGTCAAAAAACAGAATCCGGCTTATAGTTTCTCTTGTGGGTTTTTATAAAAAAAGCAGAAATTTTTATTTCTGCTTTTTTTTTATTCTTTTTCCAGTTCTTTTTTTGTATCGAGTAATGCTTTCTTGCCTTCTTCCGAAACTACGGGATATTGTAAATCCATTTTTTCCATTGCATCAATGATGACCTGAATTGCCGCAACTCTGGTAAACCATTTATGATCAGCGGGAATCACATACCATGGCGCGTAATCTTTGGAGGTTTCATTAATGGCTTCTTCGTAGGCAGTCATATATTTACTCCACAACTCTCGTTCGGGTAAATCACCTGCAGAGAATTTCCAGTTTTTGGTAGGATCGTCAATTCGTTCCAGGAATCTTTTTTTCTGTTCTTTTTGAGAAACATTCAAAAATATTTTAATAATGGTTGTTCCGTTTTCAGCAAGCGTCTTTTCAAAATTTCTAATGCTTTCATATCGTTTCTTCCAGAACTTTTCATCAAAATCATTAACTGACTTCCAGACTTTTTCATTTAAATTATATTCGGGATGAACTTTACACACCAAAACACTTTCATAATGACTTCTGTTAAAAATACCGATCTTTCCTTTTTCAGGTAAAGCCATATAATGCCGCCACAAAAAGTCATGAGCATATTCTTTATCATTTGGTGTTTTGAAACTTGTAACAGAACAGCCTTGCGGATTAACACCTCCAAAAACATGTTTGATTAATGAGTCTTTTCCTGCCGCATCCATTGCCTGTAATACAACCAGAATAGATTTGCTTCCATCGCTGTACAATCGCTCTTGCAGTTCGTGAAGTTTTCCTTTCTCTGCAGCGAGCATTTCTTTCCCCCCTTTCTTGGTCAGTTTCCCTTCGTATTCAGTTGGGAAATCATCGATAGAAAATTTACTTTTCACAATGAAATTATCACTAAAATCTAAATCCATAGTTTTAATATTTGTACTAAAATAAAAAAATCATTTCAATTATGAAATGATTTTAAAGTTTATCTGTTATTACAAATTAGATTGAATATCAGTTTTTTGCATTTAATTTTTTTGCTTGCTTAGCTGTAGCGGGAGCAACTTTTTCTGCAACCGCAGATTTTACTACTGCAGTTTCAACTCTAGCCGCTGGTTGCGCAACCATTGCAGTTTGAGGATTTTCCATTACATTACCTTTAATCGTAATCGTTGATCTGCTTGTTTCAGCGTCATTTGAATATACTTCAATAATTTTTGTAAACGGTCCAACAAGAGTGGTGTTGTATCCTACTTTTATTTGAGCAGTTTTTCCTGGCATTATTGGATCCTGACTCCATTCTGGTGTTGTACAACCACATGATGCCTGAACTTTTGAAATAATAAGAGGCTTGTCTCCAGTATTTTTTACAGTGAAAACTCTATGACCGTCTGCGCCAACCTTTACGGTTCCGTAATCGAAAACTGTTTTATCGAATGAAATAGTTTGTGCTGAAGCAAGTGCAAAAGATCCAGCCAAAAATAGGCCTGCGAAGATTTTTTTCATTTTTTTATTTTTTAATAATTGGTTATTTGATTGAATGTAACAAACAAAGTTAAATATTTTTTTAATAGTAAGGTCACTTTTTTTTATTTCCCTATTTTTGCATCTATTAAGTCAAAGATATAACAAATGCAGATTTCAGAGAAATATACGCCACAGGAAACCGAACAGAAATGGTATGATTACTGGCTGAAACATAATTATTTTCATTCCGAACCTAACGAAAAACCTCCGTATACGATTGTAATTCCTCCGCCAAATGTAACTGGAATTTTACACATGGGTCATATGCTGAACAATACGATTCAGGATATTTTAGTTCGTAGGGCCAGAATGCAAGGTTTCAATGCTTGCTGGGTTCCGGGAACTGATCACGCTTCCATCGCAACTGAAGCAAAAGTGGTGGCGAAATTGAAAGAAGAAGGCATTAATAAAGCAGATATTACCCGTGAAGAATTTCTAAAACACGCCTGGGATTGGACTGACAAATATGGTGGAACAATTCTGGAGCAATTGAAAAAGTTAGGTTGTTCTTGCGATTGGGAACGAACTCGCTTTACGTTAGAACCAAAACTTTCTCAACAGGTTATTAAATCTTTTGTTGATTTGTATAACAAAGGTTTGGTTTACAGAGGTTACCGAATGGTAAACTGGGATCCCGAAGCGAAGACCAATATTTCTGATGAAGAAGTTATTTTCAAAGAACAAAACGGAAAACTGTATTATTTAAAATATAAAATTGAAGGAACTGAAGAGTTTCTATCCGTTGCAACAACCCGTCCAGAAACCATTTTCGGAGATACTGCGGTTTGTATCAATCCTGACGATGAGCGATATGCTCATTTAAAAGGTAAGAACGTTATTGTTCCTATTGTAAATCGTGTAATTCCAATTATCGAAGATGATTATGTTGATATTGAGTTTGGAACTGGAGCGTTGAAAATTACGCCGGCTCACGACACCAATGATTATGAAATCGGGAAACGTCATAATCTGCAGATGATTGATTCTTTAGATGATGATGCTAATTTGAATGAACACGGTTTGCATTACGCCGGTAAAAATAGATTTGTCGTTCGTAAGGAAATTGTAAAAGAATTAGAGCAAAATGATCTTTTGTTAAAAGCAGAAGATTATGTAAATAAAGTAGGAACATCTGAAAGAACAGGTGCGATCATCGAACCTAAAGTTTCTGTTCAATGGTTTTTGAAAATGTCTGAAATTGCCAAACCTGCCTTGGATGTGGTGATGAATGATGAGGTGAAATTTCACCCAGAAAAATTCAAGAACACTTATAAACACTGGATGGAAAACATCCGCGACTGGAATATTTCTCGTCAGCTTTGGTGGGGTCAGCAAATTCCGGCTTTCTTCTATGGTGATGGTCAGGATGATTTTGTGGTAGCAGAAACGATTGAAGAAGCCTTAATTCTTGCGAGAGAAAAGTCTCAAATCTCAAATCTTGAAATCTCGGATCTTCGTCAGGATGAAGACGCACTGGATACCTGGTTTTCTTCTTGGTTGTGGCCAATGTCGGTTTTCGACGGCCTTTTAGATCCAGAAAATAAAGATATTAATTACTATTACCCAACCTCAGATTTGGTGACGGGTCCAGATATTATTTTCTTCTGGGTCGCCCGAATGATTATGGCGGGAATCGAGTATAGAAAAGAAGTTCCCTTTAAGAGTGTTTATTTTACTGGAATTGTTCGGGATAAACAAAGACGCAAAATGTCGAAATCACTGGGGAATTCTCCGGACCCAATTGAGTTGATTGAGAAATATGGAGCAGATGGCGTTCGAGTCGGGATTCTATTGAGTTCGGCAGCAGGAAACGATTTGCTTTTTGATGAAGAATTAATGTTGCAGGGAAGAAATTTCGCGACGAAAATCTGGAACTCCAATAAATTAATTCAAGGTTGGAAAAAAGATGATTCTATAAAAGCCAATGAGGCAAATCAACAGGCAATTTCCTGGTTCGGAAATCAAATGGATAAAACGATTGTTGAAATTGCTGATCAGTTTGAAAAATTCCGTATTTCTGATGCTTTGCATTTGCTGTATAAATTGATTTGGGACGATTTCTGTTCTTGGTATTTAGAGGCGATTAAACCAAACTATGGTGAAGCGATTTCTACAGAAGTTTACAATCAAACCATTCAGTATTTTGAGGAATTGATGAAATTGTTGCATCCATTTATGCCATTTTTATCTGAGGAATTATGGCAGAATATTTCTGAAAGAACCGTAGAAAATGCTTTGGTTATTGCACAACAAAGAAAAGTTCAGGATTATAATAAAGACTTAATCAAAAAGTTTGAAGTTTCTAAAGATTTGATTTCTGGTGTTCGTAATTACCGTCAGAGCAAAGGGATTTCACCACGTGAAAGTGTGGAGGTTTTCACCAATGCAACATCATTTGATAATGAAAATTTAGTCAAAAAATTAGCGAACATTGAACAAATTCATTTCGCTGAAAAAGCAGATAAACCCACGTTCTCTTTCTTAATTGGTGGAACAGAAGTTTCAATTCCTTTAAGTGAAAATTTAGATTTAGGAGAAGAGAAAACAAAAACTGAAGAAGAAATCAAATATTTAAAAGGTTTCATGATGTCAGTAGATAAAAAATTATCCAACGAGAAATTCATGGCAGGAGCACCACAACAAGTGGTTGATAATGAATTGAAAAAGAAAAAAGACGCGCAGGATAAATTAATCTTGCTCGAAGAAAAATTGAAAACCTTATCATGAACCACATCGAAAATATCAAAAAACATTTCGACAAAAATTTTGTAGAAAGTCCTTTAATTGAAACATTCGAGGCTGGAAATATTATTTTGACTTCGGGGAAATTGGTTGCAAGCGATCCGTTGATTACCAGCGAAATGCCTGCTTTCACTACCGATTTTCCTACAGGCGAATTTCCGGTTTTGGTGCATAAAGAGATTGAAAGTAATTGCGTAGCTTACGTAGAAATCGTTTTCAATAATTCAGAAGTATCGACTTGGAAACTTGCAGTTTCTGAAGGTCAGAATATTTCAGATCTAGCAGAAGGAGAAATCTACGGTTTCCCTGTAGAAAGCGGAATGGGCTGTTTAATGGATTTCGAAACCCAACAAAATCTGATTCTGTTAGAACAGCATTTATTCAAAAGAAAAGGTGAGGATTTCATGGGAATTTATGAGGAGTTTTTCCACGAACATTTTTTTCATGAAGAAGGCGCTGTGAATCAGTATGCTTTTTTAAAACCCCACGATGAAAAACCAGGAAATTTGTTTGCTTTTGAAACAGGTTACGGCGAAGGGTTTTACGCAACTTATATCGGATTTGATAAAAACAATATTCCGGTAAAAGTAGTTTGTGAACTTGTAGAAATTAATTAAGATAAAATAGTTTCTAATCGTATCATATTTAAGTACATTTGAAAGATAAGTTTTAAGCATAATGAAAATCACTACCGAACAACCAAAAATTATTGTAATTGGCAGTTCTTCTATCGATTTAGTTTTAAACACTGAGCGTCCTCCATTGCCTAATGAGACGGTGATGGCAGAGAAATCAGAAAGTTTTTTTGGCGGGAAAGGAGCCAACCAAGCGGTCGCTACTTCCAGATTGGGAGCAAGTGTTTATTTTATTGGTGCTGTAGGTATGGATCCGTTTGGTCAGCAGATCTTAAGAAATTTAGTTGAGGAGGGCGTTAATGTCGGTTATGTTATAGAAACCGAAGAAGCCCCAACTGGTACCGCCTATGTTGTCGCAGCCAAAGGAGTTAATTCAATTGTCGTAGTGCCTGCCTCTAATTATTGTTTAAAACCCAAACACGTTGCAGAAGCAGAAAAATTTTTTTCCACAGCGGATTTGGTTCTAATTCAACTGGAGATCCCAATGGATGTTGTTGAATATACCGCAAAACTGGTAAAAGAAAATGGCAACAGAATGGGAATTTATGCCTCACCTGCGAAACCTCTTTCTGCGGAAATAATTGAAAATGCCTCCTTCATCGTTGCGAAAAGCAATGAGTTGTCGATTATTTTTGGTGATGAACCGAGAGAGCAAATTTTAAGAAAGTATCCGAATAAAGTATTTGTTCGCGACGATACAAATTCTACAACTTATTTCAATGGTACAGAAATGAAATATTACCGAAACGATCACGATTCAGTTTTACATAAAATGGGAATGGGAGATGCTTTTACAGCAGGTTTCGCAGTCGCATTATGTCATGGAAACAGCATTGATGATTGTGTGAGATTTGGGAATGATGTTTCTTTGAAAGTAACTAAAAATAGAGGTTCCCAAAGTGGACTTCCTTATCTGAAAGATATTATTGAAGGATAGATTGCTATATTGAGCATATCGGTTTTGCTTTTTTATTTCCTTTAAAATTTATATTTTTAAAAATTAATTCCACTTATTTACAAGTGGAATTTTCATTACAATGAAAGAACTCATTCTAAATACTTCCGAACAAATTCCACTTTCTGTTAAAGTTTTTGAACCTGCAACTTCCAATAAAAAATTAGTCCTTATTAATTCTGCAACAGGAGTAAAGCAACAGATTTATTTTTCATTTGCCAAATATTTAGCAGCACATGGATTTGTAGTCATCACCTATGATTATCGCGGAATTGGTGAATCAAAACCAGTTAAAATGAAAGGTTTTGACTCATCGATGCGAATTTGGGGAACCGTTGACTTTAAAACTTTAACCGATTTTATTCAGAAGGATTATCCCGAATATACCAAGTTTTGTTTGGGACATTCGGTTGGTGCTTTAATTCTGGGAATGAATGAATATTCAAAAAATTTCGAGAAATTTATTTTCGTAGGAACACAAGATGCCTATATTGGGAATCTAACTTTCAGCGTTGCAGTCACCGCTTTACTCGGTTTCGGGATTGCACTTCCGGTCATGACTCATTTTTTCAGCTACTTCCCGGCGCACCGTTTTGGTTTAGGAGAATCTTTACCAAAGGGCGTTGCTTTCGATTGGCAGACTTTAATTTTAAATAAAAAATCTACAAGTCGACTTTATGAAAAAATAGGCGAAAATATTTCAAAAGAATTAACTCAGAAAACCTTTATTATTCATGCCGAAGATGACACATGGGTCACGCAAAAAGGAATGCGGAATTTATTGAAAAACGTATATCCTAATTTAAAAACTACTTACAGAGAAGTTAAAGTTTCTGAATCTGAAAAGAATGAAATCGGACATGTCAATTTTTTTAGAAGTTATAATCAAACACTTTGGAAAATTGTCTTAGACCAACTGTAGATAATCTCGAAAAGCAGTAAGTAGAAAATCCCTAAATTTACTGCAATGATAAAATTTTAGAAAGATGAAAATATATACCAAAACCGGCGACAAAGGAGAGACTGCTTTATACGGTGGAACGCGAGTTTCCAAAGCATCTGCCAGAGTGGAATCCTACGGAACAATAGATGAACTCAATTCATTTATCGGCGTAGCCAAAAGTGAAGTTAAAGACGAAAAGGTTTTAAACCAACTGAAGAAAATTCAGTTTGATTTATTTACATTAGGTTCAGAATCGGCAACACCAACGGATAAATTAAATTTAGCAAACGGAAAATCCCGTTTGGCTTTAATGATTACAGATACTGAAATCGAAGAACTCGAACATTGGATGGACGATTTTGAAAAAGAATTAGCACCATTGCAATACTTTATTCTTCCAGGCGGTGGAAGATCTGCGACATCACTGCATGTTTGTAGAACCGTTTGTCGACGTGCAGAACGCAGTTTAGTTTTCCTTAATGAATCTGAAGAGGTACGTCCAGAACTCATTAAATACCTGAACCGACTTTCTGATTATCTATTTGTTTTGGCCCGTTATGTTTCAAAACTGAATAATGAATCTGAAGAATACTGGAATCCAAATGACCGATAAAGCGCTACTTTTCATTAATGGTGTTCCGCCCAAAGTTCTTCCTAATATTGTTGACTACTCTTTGATTGCCTGTTCAGATGGTGCTTTTCATTATTTAAAGGAGAAAGATTTTCCGTTAGAAAAACTCGATTTTATTTCCGGAGATTTCGATTCTCATTCGGGAAATGATGAAAGTGTTTATCAGGAGAAATTCATTTATACCCCAGATCAGAATAAAACTGATTTCGAGAAATCATTAGAAATTATTAAAGAAAGAGGTTTTAAAACCGTTGAAGTTTACGGCGCAAGTGGTGGAGAAATGGATCATTTTTTAGGAAACCTCACCGTGGCATTTCTATTTAAAAACGATTTGAAGATTACTTTTTTTGATGAATGCTCGACCTATTTCTTTGCACCGAAAAAATTAGTCTTAGAAAAAGTTAAAAACCGATTGATTTCTTTATATCCATTTCCGACAACTGAAACAGTGACTACGATTGGTTTGAATTGGCCTTTAAATAAAGAAAATTTAGATATTACCCATAGAATAGGAACCAGAAATTTTGCTGCGGAAGATGAGGTAACCATCGAATTTGAAGGAGGGAATCTAGTGGTCTTTGTCGGAAATAAAAGTCAACATTAATTTTAACGGAATTTTAAAATAGAAACCCAATATTTTTTACCAACTTTGCAAATTAAATACAGTAAACTTTTCTATAAAAATGAAGATTAAATATTCAGAACTTATCGACCAAACTTTATATTTTCCAACCGAAGAATTTAATGTCACGGAAAATAGCCTTCAATTTCATGATATCCCTTTAATGGAAGTGATAGAGCAATTTGGTACGCCTTTGAAATTTAATTATCTTCCCAAGATTTCTATGAATATTCAGCGTGCAAAAGCGTGGTTCAAAGAGGCTTTTGAAGTCAATGATTATAAGAAAAGTTACCGTTACTGTTATTGCACAAAATCCAGTCACTTTGCTTTCGTTTTAGAGGAAGCGTTGAAAAACGATATTTCTTTGGAAACCTCTTCTGCATACGATATCGACATTGTAAAATCTCTTTATGAAAAAGGGAAATTCGATAAAACTGTTGAAGTGATTTGCAACGGTTTTAAAACCGATGATTATTTAGCAAAAATTTCTGAGTTGATCAATAATGGGTTTGAGAACATCACTCCCATTTTAGATAATTACCGAGAGTTAGATAAATTGACAGAAAGCATCGATTGTAATTTTAACATCGGAATTAGAATTGCGGCGGAAGAAGAACCGAAATTTGAATTTTATACCTCCAGATTAGGAATCGGGTACAAAGATATTATTCCCTATTATAGCCAAAAAATTGCAGATCATCCGAATGCGAGATTAAAAATGCTGCACTTTTTCATCAATACTGGAATTAAGGATACTGCTTATTATTGGAATGAATTATACAAATGTTTACGCGTGTACGCGCGTTTGAAAAAAATTGCTCCGGAAGTTGATTCCCTTAATATCGGTGGTGGTTTTCCAATTAAAACTTCTTTGAATTTCGATTATGATTACCAATATATGGTGAATGAAATCGTTTCTCAAATCAAAAAATTCTGTGAAGAAGAAGGAGTAGAAGAACCAAACATCTATACCGAATTCGGTAGTTTTACAGTTGGCGAAAGTGGTGGCCATTTGTATAAAATCATTTCTCAGAAACGTCAGAATGACCGTGAAAAATGGAATATGATCGATTCCTCTTTCATGACGACTTTACCGGATACCTGGGCGATTTCGCGCAAGTTTATTATGCTTCCCCTCAACCGTTGGGATGATACTTATGAACGTGTTTTTCTGGGTGGATTAACCTGTGATTCAGATGATTACTACAATTCTGAACAACATACGAATGCGATTTATTTGCCAACTTTTAGTGACACGAAACCCTTATATATTGGTTTTTTTAATACTGGTGCTTACCAAGAAACCATTGGCGGTTACGGCGGAGTTCATCACTGTTTGATGCCACAGCCAAAGCATATTTTGATTGATAAAGATGAAGAAGGTAATTTTGTCTACACCATGTTTCGGGACGAACAGCAACCGGAAGATGTCTTGAAATTATTAGGATATTAAACTGAATAAGGAGCAACAAAAACGTTGCTCCTTATTTATTTGCGGTCCCGCTGTCCACTCTATCTTTTCCTTTCACTTTCGTGAAAAGAAAAAGGATGCCGTTTCCATCGGGGCTAGAATAATGTTCAGGATTCTTTTCAAAGGAGTTTCATAAGAAATATTTTTTTAAATCTCCCTCAGGAATTACAATATGTAAACTAATGTACACTTCGTATTTCAATGAAAAACTAAGGTAACTTCTGTGCACTAATGTGATAAAAGTTTTTTTTGCTTCTCAAAAAGATCAAAAGTATTTAGAGATCTTCTCAACTTCAATCTCTGAAAAATCTGAAATGACCAGATTCGCTTTCTCGTAATGTTGATTGATGGAATGCTCACTTTTATAAGCCGTACAGAAAATTCCGGCAGAATGTGCGGCGATAATTCCGTTTGTAGAATCTTCGATGATCATGCAGTTTTCTTTTGGTTCGGCGGCAATTTTAGCGGCGATTAAAAATATCTCTGGATTCGGTTTTGATTCTTTCAGGTCATCGCCGCTTACTTTACCGATAAAATATCTCTCTAAATCAAATTTTTCAAAAACCATTTTAATCGTCGTCATACTCGCAGAAGACGCCAAAACCAGTTTGATGTTATTTTCAAAATAATTCTCAATCAAACCTTTAACCCCTGCAATTAAATTGAAATCTGGATCATTATAAAAATAATGTTTAAAATACTTTCTTTTGATAATTGCTAACTCCTCCGGTGATTGTTTTAACTGATATTTTTCAACCAGCGTTTCACAGACTTTTTTTGTTGCTGCACCTGTAAATGTAGTGTACAATTCTTCGGAAACTTCAATTCCCAAATCATCAAACATTTTGAAATAGGCTTTACGGTGTAGTGGTTCCGTGTCAACGATGACACCATCCATATCGAATAAAACTGCTTTTAATGGCATAAATATTTAGTTAAAGGTGGATAAGTTTCGGAGTACATAAAGGATTCCTAGCACCGCACCGATTAAAATTAAATATGCAAAAATAGAATAAGGATTTGCAAAATTGATCGTCCAGCCAAAATATTTAAATCTTTTCGGTGGAAATAAGCGCTGATCATTTTTGTTGAAATAAAGAATCCCTAAAATCCAGTGATCTGGATTGTTAACGTTTTCTGTATTACTGTTAGGTTTCATAAATGTTGGCATATTTTGTATTAAACAAATCTTTTAGAATCATTGCAATGCTAAAATCCAGGAACTGATCTTGTCCAAGACTTTAGGGGAAAAGGTTTCTTCAATTTGTCCGTATTCAGAAGGGTTTCCTGTTTTTGCCGTTTGAAAAAGATGATTTAAACCTTCAAATTCTATGGTTTCAAACTTATTATTTCCCGCTTTAGTTAAAGATTTTTTAATTCCGGCTAAATTTTCTTTCGCCGAAACCTGCATATCCAAACTTCCGTCTACTGCCAAAACTGGGATCTTAACTTTGGATAAATAATCGTCCGGATTAAACTTGATGAAATACTGAAACCACGCCGAAGACATTTGTGCAATATAAGCCTCTCTTTCCTGCGCTGTCATTTTTGGGAAATTTTCTTCCAAATATTTAGTAAAGTCGGTTTTGAAATCTTTTCCTTTATAGTTTTTTGCGTACGTAAATGTTTTCGATTTTATCGCCAATACTTCATCAATCGCGTCTTGAGGTAAATTGGCACCTTCTGCCAGTTTTTTGTTCTGATCCAAAACCAAGTCAAGAATTGGAATTCCGGGAGCGGCGAGAAGAACTAAAAATTTTACATTTTTATTCAGATCTGCAACCATCGGCGCAATCATTCCACCTTCCGAATGACCGATTAATCCAATGTTTTTGTAACCGTTTTTTACGAGATAGTTCACGGCTGAATTTATATCTGTCGCAAAATCTTCGGAGGTGGCACCTTCTTTTCCTTTTTCTGATCCGCCAATTCCGCGGTCGTCCAAACGTAAAGTGGCAATTCTTTTTTTAGCCAAATCATCTGCAATGACTAAAAATGGTTTATGCTCGAACATTTCTTCATTTCGATCCTGTGCACCACTTCCGGTAATCATTACCAAAATGGGTTGGCTTTTCTTGAAGTTTTTGGGAGTAACAATTGTTCCCGCAAGTGTATTTCCTTCCGTGTCATTTTTAAAAGTGACGTCATCGCTGTTGTAATTAAAAGGAGGTTTCGGTGTCTGTGGCCGATTGACAACTGTGGTTTCTGCGTTTCTGGTAAGAATCAATGGAAAGTTCATTCCGCTTTGGGAAAAAATTCCTTCGATTTTTTTATTATTTAATTTCCCTTTGAACGTAATTCCTAAGTTAGAAGCATTCAAAGTCAGTTCGTTATTTTCAAATAAAGTTTTCTGAATCGGAATTCCTTTGGCGCCTTGAGTTGGACTGTCAAAAGTTGATTTTAAATCATTTCCTTCTTGTTCGATATGAAATACCAAAGGGAGTTTTTGTCCCTGAACATCTAGATTTCCGTACCAGGAACCCGTAATGTTTTGGGAGAGAAATATTTGGAAAGTCAATAAAAGTAGTCCTATTAAATATTTAGTTTTCATCAATTTACATTTTTGATTTAATATTCGCTATTTAAAGTTTACTATAAAATTAGCGATTAATTTAATTATCTAACTTGAAAATTTAGAAAATGTATTATTGTTGTTTTTACAATTTGGGGAAAGAGTAATAATTATTTTGAAATATTTATCTTTGAACCTCAATTATTACAAAACTAACATCAAAGATTATATGAAAACATACGCAGATATTCCGGAAGAAAATGCTCAACTGGAAACCTCAAAAGTAGTGCTGGTAACCGTTCCTTATGATGGAACTTCCACTTGGGGAAAAGGTGCTGATAAAGGACCGGAACTTTTTTTAGACGCTTCCGAAAACATGGAATTGTACGATATTGAAACTGGAACTGAGCCTTATTTGGAAGGTGTTTATCTGGCTGGTGAAATCTCCGAGAAATCTTCTCCTGAAGCGATGACCGAAGCGGTTTATCAAAAAACGAAAGAACTCCTTGCAAACGAGGGAAAATTATTTACCCTTTTTGGTGGTGAACATTCTGTTTCTATTGGATCGATTCGTGCGGTTGGCGAGAAATATGAAAACTTAACGGTTTTGCAGTTAGATGCGCATACCGATTTACGTCCGGACTTTCACGGTTCAACTTCTAATCATGCTTGTGCAGTTTATGAAGCGAGCCAAAAACATAATTTGGTTCAGGTCGGAATTCGTTCTTGCGACCTCGAGGAAATGCAGTATGTAAATAAAGAACAGTGTTTCTGGGCGCACCAAATCGCAAACAACGAAAACTGGATTAATGACGTTTTGGAAAAAGTTTCCGGAAACGTTTATATTACGATTGATTTAGATGCATTTGATCCTTCAATTGCTCCGTCAACGGGAACTCCGGAACCGGGCGGTTTGCAATGGTATCCAACTTTGGAACTGTTGAGAAAAGTATTTGAAAAATGCAATGTGGTTGCTTTTGATATTGTAGAATTAATGGATTCTCCGATGCCGAAACCAACTGCTTTCTTAGCGGCTAAACTGTATTACAAAATGTTGGCGTATTATCACATCAATAAGAATTAAGAAACAATACCTAAAAAAATCAAAACCCATAGAATTTCTATGGGTTTTGTGTTTTAACGTTCTAATAATATATCGTCAACATCTTTCATTCTGTGCATGACGGAACGCGCATAAGAACAATGCGGATATACTTTCCAATTGTTTTCCCGGGCGAATTTGATGCCTTCTTCGACCAAATATTTTCCCATTCCTTTTCCTTCAAATTTTGAATGAACCAAGACATAAGAGATTACAAATTTATTTTCATCCGGGAAAATGGTGTAGGTTAATCTGCCCACTTCTTCGTCTTCTTTATTCAAAGTTAAAACACCGCCATTTCCTGATCTGTTATTTTCGTATTTCATTTTAATCGATTTAGTTCCTTAAAATTAAGGAAAATAAATGGAAACAAGATTTATCTACTCTTAACTGATTTTGTTAAAATGCAAACGCTGCAGCCCAACTTGAGTGGAAATCCTTTTTTTTGCAGAGGAGGTTAGAAATGGCAAAAAAAGATTGGGAACGGAAGGCGGAAATGTCTGCCCAAATAAAATAATTTACAGATCTTTTCCCGTGTAGAAATTGTAGTCTTTGATGACGACGCTGATGAATTGCCGTTCTGTCATTTTGGTGGGATCGATTTCTAATTTCAGGATTTCTTTGATTTTTGTGGAGAGTTTTGAAACCACTTGTCGGTCATCAATTTTCAGGGCTTTTTGATAATTTTCCTTGATGATTCTCACGTCGTTATCGGTCAATGCTATCACTTGCGGGAAAAGTGGAACGTAATCTTCTTTCAGGTTTTCTAGAATGGTATGCGAAATATTGACTCGATTTTTTAAGGAAATAACGGCCGTCCCGGAAGCCATATCGCCCAACCTTTGATTGTTTTTTGAAACGATCATACTGATTAATCCGACCACGCCGGAGTTGGAATAAACATCGATCAGCCGGAAAAACCAGCGCATCAAATAGTCACCAAAACTTGCCTGAAATCCATCGATTTTTACCACTTTAATTTTGACCAGTTTCTTTCCAAAAGTCTGTCCTTCCATCAAACTTTCGCTGACCAAAGTATAAATATGAATTGGTATTGTAAGGATAATGTAAACTGCCATTTGCGACCAATTATCGAGTCCGTCCATATAAGAACCGAAATTAAATACTCGGAGCAGGAACCAGAAAAGCGTAAATACGTACGCCCCTTTGATGAGGATGTCAATGACAAATGCCAAAATTCGCTCGCCAATACTTGCTGTATTGAAATTAATATTTACATTTTGTGAAGTATTTATAGCGATCAGCGACATATTTTTATTATTTTAGCATCAGATGAGAGAGGTTGCGTTTATCAAACAAAATAAAGAAAAATGGTTGGGAATCGAGCAGGTTATCGCAGGAAAAGTTAAAAAAAATCCCGATGATCTTTCTTCGCTGTACATTAATCTGGTGAATGACTTATCGTTTGCACAAACTTATTACCCGAAAAGTAAGACCACGGTTTACCTGAACAATCTTTCTTCACTTATTTTCCAAAGAATTTATAAAACCAAAAGAACAGAGCAAAATCGATTGTTTGAGTTCTTTAAAACTGAAGTTCCGCTTTTGGTACATCACTATCGAAGGTACTTATTTTATGCCTTTGGATTCTTTATTCTATTTACTTTAATTGGTTTTGTTTCAGCGTATTACGATAAAGATTTTGTCAGAATTATTTTGGGTGACGAGTATGTCAACAAAACGATTGAGAATATCGAAAAAGGAAATGCGGTCGGTGTTTATCAGCAAGGTTCAAATTGGGGAAGTGCGATTTCTATTATTTTTAATAATCTAAAAGTCGGCGCTGTTCTTTTTATTTATGGTGTTTTCGGTGGAGTAGGAACTTTGTATGCGTTGTTGCAAAACAGTATTATGCTCGGTTCATTTCAATACTTTTTTCACGAACATGGTGCGTTGAAAGAAAGTGCGAGTGGAATTTGGCTTCACGGTGTTTTCGAAATTTTCAGCATGGTCGTAGAGGCGATGGCAGGATTAATTTTAGGCGCTTCGATTTTATTTCCCAGAACGTATTCTCGTTTTAATTCCTTTAAATTAGGTTTTAAAGATGCCTTTAAAATATTTTTAAGTACCGTTCCATTTACGATTGTCGCGGGAATTATTGAGGGTTATGTCACCAGATATGCTTTGGTAATGCCGGGAATTATTAATGGACTTCTTATTTTCGGAACGCTTTCTTTGATCGGTTATTATTATTTTATCTATCCTTATTTAGTAGCAAAAAAATCAAAAATACATGATGCAATTTTATCAGAAACGGGACTTCGGCCAATTCATTAGCGACACCTTTGCTTTTTTTAAAGAGCACGGAAAAAACTATTTCAAAAATTATCTTTTGATCAACGGGATTTTATTAATTCTGATGGTTATCATTTTCGTTTTTGGTTATCGGGAATTGTTCTCGCAAATTATGGGTTCCAATACGAGCGGGCAAAACCATTATTTTGAAGCCTACTTTCAAGAAAATTCAGCGATCTTGATTTTGGTATCGACAATCGTGTTTATACTGTTTTTGGCGGTGACGATGGTTTCCTATTCTTATCCGATTCTCTATCTGAAAAGATTGACAGAAACGGGAAATAAGAATATTAAAGCCGACGATATTTTAAGTGATTTAAAAAATAATATCGGACGGTTTCTAATTCTGTTTCTGGGATTATTTTTCATCGTAACTCCTTTAGCAATGATCGTTTTCGGCTTAACGGTGGTTTTAATGTTTATTCTTATCGGGTTCTTTTTACTGATATTATTGGGACCTGCTTTAATGAATGTCGTAAATTTTTTAATGTTCGATTATTTCAATACGAAGAAAGGTTTTTTTGAATCTTTGAGTTATGCCGTGAGGGCGCAATTTTCCTATAAAAACGGAAGGGAGAAATCTCCTTTTTGGAAATATTGGGGTTCAACGATCGTGATGTATTTTATTATTCAAGTAGTTACATCGATTTTCACCATGATTCCGATGATGTTTATATTTGGTGGAATGATGACCATTCCAGAATCTGGTGAATTGCAGCAAAATCCATTTGAAGGTCCGATGGGAATTGTGTTTTTCCTGTTTTATGGCGTGTCGCTTTTATTTTCATTTTTAATGATTAACGTGATTTTTGTAAACTCAGGATTGCAGTATTATGACAGCAGAACCGACCTTCACCGTAATTTAGACTTATCAGAAATCGACACGATTGGTACCAATGAAATTTAGGATATTCTTCTTCTTTTTTCTATTACAATTTATAGGTGGAAATTCTCAGGAACTTCCGCCACCGTCTATTTCCAGTTTTAAAGATTCTATTCAAATTCGCAAGAATGAGCAGTTTTACACCGATTCTCTTTTACTCAAAAATCCGACCACCGATAATATTGTTTTCCCTAAAAGTTTTGAAGAGAAATTTCAGTCCAAATATAAAGGTGCAGATTACGATTACACGACGATAAAACCCCGAGAATCGATTTGGCAAAAGATTCAGAAAAGAATAAAGAAAATTTTGGAATCCATTTTTGGTAAAGTAGATCCTAACAAAACGGCTTCTTATGCGGAAAATATCATGCGGATTTTCGCAGTCATTATTATCGGTTTTGTACTTTACTTTTTAATTAAATTTTTACTGGGCAAAGACGGCAATTTCTTTTTTAGCAAGAAGAATAATAAAATTAATATCGAGAATCAGGATCTTCAGGAAAATATCCACGAAATTAATTTCAATGAAAGCATTGAAAAATTCGAAAGACAGAAAGATTATCGATCCGCGGTTCGTTATCAATTTTTGTTGGTTTTAAAGAAATTGGCGGATAAAAAACTCATCAATTGGAATCCGGAAAAAACAAATAAAGATTATTTATCAGAACTAAAAACAGATCATTTAAAATCCAATTTCAAAGAACTGGCTTATATTTTCGATTACGTTTGGTATGGCGAATTTGAAGTTAACGAAGAGAATTATACCCAATTCAAACAAAAGTTTTTAAATTTTAAGATATAGAAAATCCTTTCTGGATAATAGTTAAATATGAATAAAACGTTCAAGTTATATGGTTTAATTTTCATCGTCGTGATGGTAGTTTTGGCGTTGCTGGAACTCAGTAAATCCGATGTGACCGACTGGCGTAAGAATTTCGATGTTAATGAAAAATCACCTTTTGGACTTTTTATCTTCAGTAAAGAAGTGAATCATCTTTTGAATGATAAAGTAAAACGAACCGATCTTTCACCTTACGATTTCTACAAAACTCAAAAATTAAAACCTCATAATATTTTAATTATCGAATCTAAACTGGATTCGGAATCCTGGAATAAAATTTTGGAGAACGTAGAAAAAGGGTCGGATGTGATGGTTATTTCAGATTTCTTGCATCAGAGTATTTCAGATTCTTTAGGTTTCTCGTTGTCGACGATCAGTTATGAAGATTTTAATTTGTTATTACTGACCGATAATAAATTTGCGGCTGATTCTTTAAAGTTAGATAAATTGCCCTCCGGAAAAGGATTTGAATTGATTTCAAAAGATCACGAAATTTTAGGAAAGGAAGAAAGTGATAGCAAAATGGCTAATTTCATTAAAGTCAATCATGGAAAAGGTCATTTTTATTTGCATTCAGAACCGTTGATTTTAACCAACTATTATTTGCTAAAACCCGGCAATGAAAAATATGTTCAGGATGTATTTTCTTATCTTCCTGATCGTGAAACTGTTTGGTTTTCAGGTGATAATAAAAATGTAGCCGAATCCCGTTCACCCTTGCGATTTATTTTGGCAAATCCTGGTTTGCGTTATGCTTGGTGGTTATTATTAGCCGGACTTTTACTGTTCATCATTTTTAATGCAAAACGCAAACAGAGAATTGTTCCGATCATCGAACCGAAGAAAAATAAATCCGTAGAATTTGTAAAAAGCATCGGGAATCTCTATTTACAGGAAGGTGATTTCCACGATATGATGGCCAAGAAAGCACAATATTTCCTCAATCGCGTCCGAATGGATTTGTTGATTGATACCAAAGATTTAGATGAAAAGTTCATTCACCTTCTTCATTTGAAAACTGGTAAAAGTGTAGAAAAAATTAGGGAAGCGACCGAACTAATTAAAAAAGGACAGGATCCTTATGCAAGCGTGATGCAGTCAGATTTAATAAAAATGAATAAATTGTTAGACGAGATTTTACTTTAAAATCACAGCAATTTTAATTAAAATAGAATCCCATTGAACCCAATATAATTATGGAAAATTTTGAAAAGCAAAATCAAGAAAATACGAATACAGAATTTCATTCCCGATTGGATATGACCGAACTTCAGAAAAGTTTGGAACAGGTAAAAGCAGAAATCGGCAAAGTGATTATCGGTCAAGAATCGATGATTGAACATTTATTGGTCGCACTTTTATCGAATGGTCATGTTTTGATCGAAGGTGTTCCGGGCGTGGCGAAAACGATTACGGCAAAATTATTGGCGAAAACAGTTGATGTCGGGTTCAGCAGAATTCAGTTTACGCCCGATTTGATGCCGTCTGATATTTTGGGAACTTCTATTTTCAATGTTAAAAATTCTGAGTTTGAATTTAAAAAAGGACCCATTTTTTCCAGTTTTATTTTAATCGATGAAATCAACCGTTCACCCGCTAAAACGCAAGCCGCTTTATTTGAAGTCATGGAAGAACGCCAAATCACCATGGATGGGAAACAGTACGAAATGCAGGAACCTTTCCTCGTTGTCGCCACTCAAAATCCAATCGAACATGAAGGAACTTATCGACTTCCGGAAGCGCAACTCGACCGTTTTCTTTTTAAAATAAATGTTGGTTATCCGAATCTTACGCAAGAAGTACAGATCATTAAAAACCAACACGAAAATAAATTAGAAGATAAATCTGATGCCGTGCAGAAAGTGATTTCCGGAGCACAGTTGAAAACGTATCAGAATTTGGTAAAAGACGTTGTTGTAGAAACTCAGTTGTTAGAATATATTGCGAAAATTATTGTGAACACGAGAGAAAATCAATTCCTTTATTTGGGTGCGTCTCCGAGAGCGAGTTTGGCTTTATTGACGGCTTCTAAATCATTTGCTGCAGTTCGTGGACGAGATTTCGTAACGCCGGAAGATATCAAAGAAGCAAGTTACGCCGTTCTTCGCCACCGAGTCATGGTTTCCCCAGAACGCGAAATGGAAGGATTAACTGCGGATGAAATTATTCGCCAGATTTTGGAGGCGATTGAAATTCCGAGATAGGTTTTAATGAGCAATAAGTAATTGGTAATGAGTAATTTGAAAAAGGTCAACTTTTAAAATGAGGAATTTGTACATCAATAACCGTTTTTTCTTCACGCTTTTTGGCGTGGGATTTACTTATATTCTGGCTTTTTTCTTTCCGGTGTTGATGTTGGTTGCGCATGGTTTATTGACTTTGGTGGTGATCGCTTTCATTGTGGATTACATGCTTCTTTTTAATCAAAAAAATGCAGTTCAGGCACAGAGGATTTTACCGGAGAAGTTATCAAACGGCGATCAGAACTCAATAAAAATAGATATTAAAAATAATTATCCATTTACCATTAAAACCAAAGTGATTGATGAAATTCCGTTTCAATTTCAGAAGCGTGATTTTAATATTGAAAGAACCATTGATAAAAATAAAAACATCCTTTTTGAATATCTACTCGAACCGAAAGAACGCGGTGAATATAGTTTTGCAAACCTCAATGTTTTTGCGGAATCGCCTTTAGGATTGGTTTCTAAGAGATTTACTTTTCAAAAAGAAGCGATGTTGCCGAGTTATCCGTCTTTTATTCATTTAAGAAAATATGAATTGATGGCGCTTCAAAACGAGTTTCTATTGGGTGGAATTAAAAAGATCCGTAAACTCGGTCATACGATGGAGTTTGAGCAGATTAAAGAATATGTTCCCGGCGATGATGTGCGAACGATCAACTGGAAAGCAACTTCGAAACGAAATCAGTTGATGGTCAATCAGTTTCAGGATGAGAAATCACAACGGATTTTTATGCTGATTGATAATGGAAGAACGATGCAAATGCCTTTTAATGGTTTGAGTTTACTCGATTATTCGATTAATGCAACCATGGCTTTAAGTCACATTATTCTTAAAAAAAATGACCGCGCCGGAATGATGACCTTCTCCAAAAAAACAGAACATAAAGTTGCGGCAGATAATAAATCGGGACAGTTGAGAAAGATTTCTGAAGCACTTTATAATATTCAAACTAATTCGTACGAAAGTGATTTCAGCAGATTGTATCAGGATGTAAAATATACTATCGGACAACGAAGTTTGATTTTGCTTTTTACCAATTTTGAAACTTTGGATGCCGTAAACCGACAGATGAAATACTTGCGTGGAATTGCAAAAAACCATTTGCTCGTAATTATTTTCTTTAAAAACGCTGAACTTCAAAGTTTAATCAATACCAATCCTGAAAATATTCAGGAAGTGTATGATGAAATTATCGCGGAGAAGTTTGAGTACGAAAAGAAATTAATTATTCAGGAACTTCGAAAATATGGAATTTACACGGTTTATACTTTGCCCGAAAATTTGAATATTGAAGTCATTAATAAATATCTGGAAATAAAAGCGAGAGGAATTCTTTAATTAAATTCGCTATTTTTACTTTTTAAATTTAAAAATTAAACTTTATGAAAATTACCCTAAATAGAATCAACGACGATTATTTATTTGAATGCACCAATTCTTTGGGCAATAAAATACTTTTAGACAACACCTCTCAATCAGAAGGAACAAAAGGAATTTCTCCGATGGAAACGATTTTAATGGCTGTTGCCGGTTGTAGCGGAATCGATATGGTTTCAATCCTAAAAAAGCAAAGACAGGAAATCACCAAGTTTTCTGCCGAAGTTGTGGGTGAAAGAATTCAGGTTGACGAAGCAAAACCGTTTAAAACAATTACGGTTTCTTTTCATCTTGAAGGAAATGTTGATCCGAAAAAAGCAGAACGTGCCGCCGCTCTTTCATTTGAGAAATACTGTTCTGTTTCAAAAACTATGGAACCGAATGTAACGGTAAATTATGAGGTTTTTGTGAATGGGGATAAAGTTGGTATTTAGTTAAATTAATAAAAGAAAAAAATGAACAATAAATTATTTTATTATGTGGCGTGCGTTTTCCTATTCATAAAAGGATGCGGAGCATTTCTAGATGTAGTACAAATTAAAAGTAACGGGATTATTAACGATGCATCCGAATCTTTACCGTATAAGATCGGATTGGTTACAGGAATGATCTTGCAAGTTGTAATTTACTTTGGTTTGACGAAATTTATATTTCAGAAGTTCATCATGACAAAATCCTTAAAGGAATTGAATTCCATTGAAAAGATTTAAGTAATAAAATCAATTCTATAAATAAAAAGCAGCATTTCAAAATGCTGCTTTTAACTTATAATCTATCTCGACCTCGAGCCCATTCTCGGCTGAATCAATTTCGCAATCGTCGCTGTCCAGCCGGTTTGGTGAGAGGCACCAATTCCTTCGCCGGTATCGCCATTGAAATACTCGTGAAACATAATGTAATTTTTAAAGAATTCATTGTGATTTAATAAATCATTTCCACCATTGAAAGGTCGGTTTCCATGTTCATCTTTACTGAAAATAGAGTAAAGCCGTTTGCTTAAATCCGTCGCCACAAAATCTAGATTGCGACTTTCTCCACTGTTGGTTGGATATTCGATTTGCAAACTGTCACCATAATAATAATGGAAACGCTGTAAACTTTCTACAATCAGGAAGTTAATTGGGAACCAAATCGGACCGCGCCAGTTGCTGTTTCCGCCGAACATGCTGCTGTCACTTTCAGCGGGAGTATATTTCACTTTGAAATCTTTTCCATCGACTGAAAAGGTGTAAGGATTATCTTCATAAACTTTGGACATCGATCTAATTCCGTAGGGAGAGAGAAATTCCTTTTCGTCAGCCATTCGCTGCAGAATTCGGGTCAACCTGGTTTTCCTTAATACGCTCATTAAGTGTTTTCCACCTTTACCCTCCACTTCCCAGTGGGAAACTAAATTAGCGAGTTCCGGCTTGTTCTTCAGAATCCAATCCATTCTCTTGCGGAAATTAGGGAGTTTTTCAAGTAAAGTATGTTCTACAACTTCCACCGCAAACATTGGTATAAGGCCCACAATGCTTCGCAGTTTTAGAGAAACAGAATCACCGTTAGTCAATTGCAGAAGGTCGTAAAAAAAGCCATCTTCTTCGTTCCACAGACCATTTTTAGTTTCTCCCAGATTATCCATGGCTTCGGCAATATATAAGTAATGTTCGAAAAACTTAATCGCCATATCTTCATAAATCGGATTATATAGAGACAGTTCCATTGAAATCCGCATCATATTCAAAGCGTACATCGCCATCCAACTTGTGCCGTCGGCTTGCTCTAAATGGTCTCCATTTTTGAATTCCATATTTCGGTCAAAAGCACCGATATTATCCAGACCTAAGAATCCGCCGCCAAAAACATTATTTCCATTTTTATCTTTCCGGTTCACCCACCACGTAAAATTCAATAATAATTTTTGAAAAACACTTTCCAGAAAAGGAACGTCGGGTTTTCCATTAATCATTTGATCAATTTTAAAAACTCTGAATGTTGACCATGCATGAACAGGAGGATTGACATCATTGAAATCCCATTCGTATGCCGGCAATTGTCCGTTCGGATGGATGTACCATTCCTTCGTCAATAATTTTAATTGATGCTTGGCAAAACCTGAATCTAAAATTGCATACGGAACACAGTGGAAAGCCAAGTCCCAAGTTGCAAACCACGGATATTCCCATTTGTCGGGCATCGAAATAATATCCTTATTCTGCATATGTTCCCATTCCAAATTTCGCACGTGATGGTCCAGGTTTCTCGGTGCATCAAATTTAGGATCTCCTTTCAACCATTTTGAAACATTGTAATGATAAAATTGTTTATTCCACAGTAAGCCGGCAAAAGCTTGTCTTTGAATTAATTTTTCTTCTTCATCGTGAATGTCTTCTTGAATCCCGTCATAAAAATCATTGGCCTCTTTAATTCTTAAACTAAAGACGTCGTCAAAGTCAAAGAAAGCATTTTCCATATCATGTGGACTCAATCGGAAATCGAAAGATTGACTTCCGCCAGCGTCGATTTCTGTATTGATTACGAAACAGGCTTTCGTTCCCGTTTTGTCAGGGTTCATTGCATCTTTGTCGTTATGAACTAAGAAATTATTGATACCGTCTTTATAGTATCTTGGTTCGCTGCTTGCACCGGAAATGATTGCGGGATTACTTTCATTATTACAAAAAAGTGCTTCTGTATTTTGATCTCTTGAATACAGTTTTATAACCGGCAAAGATTCATGATGAATTTCAATGTCGCCACTCGCCGAAGATTTTAGTTGAGGTTCATATTCTCCGTGACCCCAACTCCAGTTGTTTCTAAACCAAATCGTTGGAAGAATAACCAAGGGTGCTTTTTGTCCGCTTCTGTTTTTTACAGTGACACGAATTAAATAATCATCATGATTAATTTTAGCATATTCAATGAAAATATCAAAATAATTATCATCATTAAAAATGCCCGTGTCAATTATTTCATACTCAGGATCATGTTTTGATCTTCTTCCGTTTTCTGCAATTAAATCGTCATAAGGAAATTCATTAATTGGATATTTATACACCATTTTCATGTAAGAATGAGTTGGCGTATTATCAAGATAATAGTAGATTTCTTTTACGTCTTCACCATGATTTCCTTCATAATTACTGAGACCAAAAAATCGTTCTTTGATCATTTTATCTTTGCGATTCCAAAATGAAAAAGCAAAGCACAGTCGCTGTTTTGCGTCGCAAATTCCGGCAATTCCATCTTCGCTCCATCGATACGCTCTGCTTATTGCGTCATTGTAAGTGGTGTGTCCCCAGGCATTTCCGTTACTGCTGTAATCCTCACGAACCGTTCCCCATTGTCTGTTACTTACGTAAGGTCCCCAGGTTTTCCAGTTTTCATCGAGCATTCTTTCTTTCTCCGTCGTCATTTATAAAAATTTCTGGTGCGAAATTAAGAAATAAAAAATTTCCGAAAATTTGTCAGGGTATAATTTAATGCTTTCCTTTGCAACGAAATAAGTTCATTTACATATTTGAAAATGTTATTAAGAAAGGTGGAGAGATTAGACTCAATGAAACCTTGGCAACCCTTCGGAAACGGAGAAGGTGCTACATTCTATCCCTATTTGGGAAGAGATAACAGAAACTATTTTTACCTTTCTCAGGTAGCATTTTCAATTTTAATTTTAAGAAAAATTGAAAACTTCGCTACAACATATCACGCTCAAAAAACATCAGTTAGTATCAGGAAAAATCCTTGATATCGATTTGTCGTATCAACTATTTGGTCCGGAATTGCATTCTGTGCCAATCGTTTTGGTGAATCATGCCTTTACTGGAAATTCAAATGTTACCGGAGAAAATGGTTGGTGGAATTCTATAATCGGCGAAAATAAAATCATTGATACCAATACTTTCTCTGTCATTTGTTTTAATATTCCAGGAAATGGTTTTGATGGGAGTTTAATTAAGAAATATCAGGATTTCACACCGAAAGATATTGCGACTATTTTCCTGCAAGGTTTATCATTTTTAAATATTTCTAAACTTCATACTTTAATTGGTGGTTCCTTGGGCGGCGCAATTGGTTGGGAAATGTTAGCAATTAATACTGATTTGGCAGAAAACTTCATTCCGGTTGCTTGCGATTATAAAACTTCAGATTGGTTGCATGCTCAATGTTTGGTTCAGCAGTTTTTATTGGATCATCCAATTCAACCTTTGCAAAAAGCCAGAGTGCATGCGATGTTGTGTTACCGAACGCCGGCATCTTTAAATGAAAGATTTAAAAATGAAATTCATCCTGAAAAGAAGATTTTAAATTCCCACGACTGGCTCAAATTCCATGGAGAAAAATTGAACGAGCGATTTAGTTTGGATGCTTATCGGCTCATGAATCATTTGTTGATGACTATTAATACTGATGAGAAAAAACTGGAAAATATTAAAGCAAACATTCATTTCATTGGTGTTGATTCTGATTTGTTTTTCCCTGCTTTTGAAATGCGGAAATGTCAAGAATTTTTAAAGCAAAAAAAATCAAATATTTTCTACCACGAAATAAAATCCATTCACGGTCACGATGCATTTTTAATGGAATACGGCCAACTTAATCAAATTTTAAATACAATCATTCATGAAAAATAGGAACGAAATAAAGATCTTAAAAAACAAATCAATCATCAAGTTCGAAGGAAAAGATTTCTTGGGAGAAGTCGGAATTGATGGCAGAATCTTTAAAGCATTGACTTACGCAAGAATCAGCGTGGGCGTTATTTCTCAGCAAGCCGTAGAAAATGGGATTTCAGTTTTGGTTAACGAAAGTGATTCCGAAAAAGCCGTAAACTGTTTGATTGAGGAATTTGAAAAAGAACGAAAGTCAGGAAAAGTAAGTCAGATTTTTAGCATTAATAATGTTTCTGTCTTGGGATTTGTAGCGCAGGATTTTAATAAAATTATGTCAGAATTAGCCAGAAATAATATTTTCCCTTTAATTTTAAATCAAGTCCTGGCAGAGAATAGAATTAATTTGGTCGTTACTTCTTCACAAGATGAGAAAGCGAAAAATATCATCGAGGCAGAAATCTTTTCAAAACCCAAAACCGTTCATTTAGCGATGATTGGTCACGGTAAAGTTGGATCGACCTTGATTAATCAGGTATTAGAAAATTCAGAAGTAATCCGCAATCGAAAAAAACTTGATTTAAAAATCGTTGCGGTAGCAAATTCCCGAAAGATTGCCTTTAATAAAAGTGGCTTTAATAAAAGTTGGGCAGATGATATTTTGGTTGCAGAAGAAGAATCTACAATGGATTCTTTAATTAAATTCTCACAGGTTAACCAATTAGAAAACTTAATTGTAGTCGATAATACGGCGAGTGTAGATTTTGTGAAAAATTATACGCGTTTGGCCGAAAACGGTTTCGATCTGGTTTCTTCAAATAAGATTTTTAATACTTTACCAATTTCTGAATACCGCAATTTCCGTCATGTTTTGAATAAGAAAAATAAAAAATATCTCTATGAAACTAATGTTGGAGCAGGTTTACCCTTAATTGATACCATTAAATTACTGCATTTATCCGGTGAAAATATCACTCGAATTAAAGGCGTTTTTTCCGGTTCACTCAGTTATATTTTTAATAATTTTTCAGTGAGAGACGAGAAATTTTCAACTGTTTTAAAAGAAGCAATGGATCAAGGATTTACAGAACCCGATCCGCGTGAAGATTTATCAGGAAATGATGTTGCCAGAAAACTTTTAATCTTAGCCAGAGAACTTGATTTAAGCAACGAATTTAGCGATATCAATATCCAAAGTTTAATTCCTGCAAGTTTAGTAAATCTTGATAAAAATGATTTCCTAAAGAGTTTAGATCTTTTAGATGTTCATTTTGATGAAGTGAAAAAGAACCAAAAAGAAAATCACGTCCTGCGTTTGGTCGGAGATTTACATGGCGATTTGCAGCAGGAAAAAGGAGAACTCGATGTTCAGTTAATTTCTGTTCCCGCCAATTCTGCTCTCGGACAATTAAAAGGTTCAGATTCCATATTTGAAATTTACACCGAAAGTTATGGTGAAAATCCAATTGTAATTATGGGTGCCGGCGCCGGCGCAAAAGTTACTGCCAGGGGAGTGTTCGGAGATATTCTGAGATTGTCTGAAAATAAATAACGGTCATTTTAATTTTATTTAAAAAAAATGAAAAATACAGCAGCACTTTATAAAGCCTTAAACGAAAGAATCCTCATCCTCGATGGAGCGATGGGCACGATGCTTCAGCGCTATAAATTTTCGGAAGAAGATTACCGGGGCGAACGATTCAAAGATTGGGAATATTCTTTAAAAGGAAACAACGATTTACTTTCACTCACTCAACCACACGCCATCGAAGAAGTTCATAGAAAGTACTTAGAAGCCGACGCTGATATTATCGAAACCAATACTTTTTCAGGAACGACCATCGCCATGGCAGATTACCACATGGAAGAATTGGTTTACGAACTTAATTATGAATCAGCGAAAATTGCACGAAAAGTTTGTGATGAATTTACTAGTCAAAATCCAGACAAACCAAGATTTGTGGCTGGTTCGATGGGACCAACCAATAAAACGGCAAGTTTAAGTCCGGATGTTAATGATCCGGGTTTTCGAGCGATCACTTTTGATGAACTGCGAATTGCGTACAAACAACAGGCGAAAGCGCTTTTAGACGGCGGTTCAGATATTTTTTTGGTTGAAACAATCTTTGATACTCTAAATGCGAAAGCCGCCCTTTTTGCGATTGACGAAATTCAGGAAGAAAGGAATATTAAAATCCCAGTTATGGTTTCGGGAACAATTACCGATGCTTCCGGACGAACTTTGAGCGGACAAACCGCCGAAGCATTTTTGATTTCTATATCTCATTTGAATTTACTGAGCGTCGGATTAAACTGTGCTTTAGGAGCGAAACAATTAACACCTTATTTGGAAACTTTATCCAAGAATTCTGACTTCTTTATTTCGGCTTATCCAAATGCTGGTTTACCGAATGCTTTCGGACAATATGATGAATCGCCTGAATTCATGGCAGAACAAATTCGTGAATATGCAGAAAAAGGTCTCATCAATATTATTGGTGGTTGCTGCGGAACTACGCCACCACACATTAAAGCGATTGCTGATTTGGTGAATGATTATGAACCTCGAAAAATTAGCGTCAAAATCTAAAACTGTATAAACCGATAGCAATTGAACATGAATGAATTATCAAAAGACAGTGGTAAAATGTTACGTTGATAAATTGTTGAATATCACCGTAAAGCCACGAAGTGGCAAAATCAATAGCATTGGGTAAGCGAAGCGCGGCCCAATGATGCTAATGAAAATAACCAGAAATCAAAAGGTCTGAAAGACCGAAATCAAAAGCATAGGGTAAACGAAGTGCAGCCCTATGAAATCAAAAATTGAATTATTATAATTTCAATAAACACAACGAAAATGGGACAATCTTTAAACAAAATCTATGTGCATTTAGTTTTCAGTACCAAACACAGAAATCCTCTAATAACAGAAGAAATACAAGAAGAATTGTTTAATTATTTAGGCGGTATTTGTAAAAATTTGGAATGTGATCCAATTCAAATTGGTGGACATAAAGATCACGTTCATATCTTATGTTTATTATCAAAGAAGATTGCCTTAATGAAACTGCTGGAAGAGGTGAAGTCACATTCATCAAAATGGATCAAAACAAAAGGTAAGGAATTCGAAAATTTCTATTGGCAAAATGGATATGGAGCATTTTCGGTAAATCCGACTGAAATTGAAGTGGTGAAAAAATATATTATTAATCAGGAAGAACATCATCAAAAGAAATCATTTCAGGAAGAATTTTTAGCATTTTTAAAGAAATATGATGTTGAATATGATGAAAGATATATCTGGGATTGATAAATGTTTAAAATTGATTTCGCCCTTTCAGGGCTTTGATTCGTATCCTGTGTTTTTCATTGGGTTGCACCCAATGCTATTGATGTCGCCACTTCGTGGCTTGTATATGAAAATGTGCTGTTTCATTGGACTACACCCAATGATGATGATGATTGCGCCACTTCGTGGCTATTAAAAAGAATAAGAAAAAATGAAATATCTAAAACTTTCAGGTCTCGAACCTTTAATTATAACACCTGAATCCAATTTTATTAATGTTGGTGAACGAACAAATGTTGCCGGTTCTAAGAAATTTCTTCGATTGATAAAAGAAGAAAAATATTCTGAAGCACTCGATGTTGCCCGTGACCAAGTTGATGGCGGTGCTCAAATCCTGGATGTTAATTTTGATGATGGATTACTCGACGGAAAATATGCCATGGTTAAATTTCTTAATTTAATTGCATCAGAACCCGATATTTCCCGGATTCCAATAATGATTGATTCTTCGAAATGGGAAATTCTGGAAGCAGGATTGCAAGTCGTTCAGGGGAAATGCGTGGTGAACTCCATAAGTTTAAAAGAAGGTGAAGCGGAATTCATCCATCATGCGAAAACCATTAAAAGATACGGAGCAGCAGTCATTGTAATGGCTTTCGATGAAAACGGACAAGCCGATAATTACGACAGAAGAATCGAAATCTGTAAAAGATCTTATGATATTTTGGTGAACCAAGTTGGTTTTGCGTCCGAAGATATTATTTTCGATTTGAATATTTTCCCTGTTGCAACTGGAATGGAAGAGCACCGAAGAAATGCTTTGGATTTTATCGACGCTACAAAATGGGTTCGTGGAAATCTACCAAATGTTTCCGTGAGCGGTGGAGTTTCTAATGTTTCGTTTTCGTTTAGAGGAAATGATAATGTGCGGGAAGCAATGCATTCCGTTTTTCTTTATCACGCCATTAAAGCCGGAATGAACATGGGAATCGTGAATCCATCGATGTTGGAGGTTTATGACGAAATCCCGAAAGAATTATTGGAATTGGTGGAAGACGTAATGCTCGACAGAAGAGATGACGCAACAGAAAGATTACTTGATTATTCCGAAAGAGTAAAATCGACCAAAAAAGAATTCGTTGAAGAATTAGAATGGCGGAAAGAACCATTGCAAGATAGAATTACCCACGCTTTGCTCAAAGGAATTGACCGTTTCATTATTGAAGATGTTGAGGAAGCACGAACTGTTTCCAAAAGACCTTTGGATGTTATTGAAATTAATTTAATGACTGGAATGAGCGTTGTCGGCGATTTATTCGGCAGTGGGAAAATGTTTTTGCCTCAAGTTGTAAAGTCTGCGCGCGTAATGAAAAAAGCCGTCGCTTATTTGCAACCTTTCATTGAAGCAGAAAAAGATGAGAAACAAAAACCCAATGGGAAAATATTAATGGCAACCGTAAAAGGCGATGTCCACGATATTGGAAAAAATATTGTGAGTGTTGTTTTGGGTTGTAATAATTATGAAATCATCGATTTAGGCGTGATGGTTCCGGCGGAAAAAATCATTCAGGCTGCGATTGACCATCAGGTTGATGTGATTGGATTGAGCGGATTGATTACGCCAAGTTTAGATGAAATGGTTCACGTTGCCGATGAATTGCAAAGAAAAAATTTAAACTTTCCATTATTGATAGGTGGCGCCACAACTTCAAAAGCGCATACCGCCGTAAAAATATTTCCAAAATATGGACATACCGTCGTTCATGTGAATGATGCGTCCAGAGCAGTTGGCGTGGTTTCTCAATTGTTGGATCATAATAATGTACAATATAAAGCAGATTTAAAAATCGATTACGAAGATTTCCGTGAGAAGTTTTTGAACCGACAGATAGACAAAGAGTATGTAACAATCGAAGAAGCGAGAAAACAAAATTTCACCATCGATTGGGAAAATGAAAACATTTCGAAACCTAAAAATCTAGGAATTCATATCATCGAAAATCAAGATTTGCGAGAATTGCTTGACTTTATGGACTGGACTCCTTTCTTCAGAAGTTGGGAACTTCATGGGAAATTCCCGCAGATTTTAACCGATGAGGTTGTTGGTGAACAGGCGACTGAATTATTTAAAGAAGCCAAGGTAATGTTAGATAAAATCCTTGATGAAAAACTATTTACCGCAAAAGGAATTTTTGGAATTTTCCCTGCAAACTCAAATAATCAAGATGATATTTTGGTTTACGACGAACAGAAAAATGAACTGGCAAAATTCCATACTTTAAGACAACAACTTAAGAAATCTGCCGGAAAAGAATATCATGCTTTAAGTGATTTCATCGCTCCAAAAACTTCAGGAAAACAAGATTATGTCGGAGCGTTCGCCGTAACAACAGGATTTGGAACGGAGGAATTAGCAAAAATATATTACGATGATGGTGATGATTACAATGCAATTATTGTTAAAGCATTAGCCGACCGTTTAGCAGAAGCATTTGCGGAATTTCTGCATCATAAAGTTCGAACAGAATTCTGGGGTTATGCCGAAGATGAAAAGTTAGAAAATGAAGATTTGATTGCCGAAAAATATTTAGGAATTCGTCCCGCTCCAGGTTATCCTGCTTGTCCAGATCATTTGGAAAAAACCACGATTTTGAATTTGCTTAAAGTGAAAGAAAATATCGGTTTAGAACTGACAGAAAGTTTAGCAATGTTTCCGACTGCCGCAGTTTCTGGATATTACTTTGGAAACCCGAAATCGAAATACTTCGGTGTTGGAAAAATCTCTGAAGATCAGTTGAAAGATTACGCTGACAGAAAAGGTGTTGATTTGGAATTTGCGAGAAAATGGCTGAGTCCAAATTTGGCAGATTAAAAAAGCCACGAAGTGGCGCAATCAACAGCAATGGGTGAAGCCCATTGAAAAGAAATCATCAAAATGGATGAATTGAAAAAATCAGAAATTCGTTGCGAAGCCCTGAAAGGGCGTATTCAATTATCAATTATCAATTATCAAAACCGAAATCGTCTAAATTGATACAAGATTTATTAAAAAAACCGAATCTGCAGCCCGACTTGAGTGGAGCTCTTTTTTCTTGAAATTTTTGCAGGGGAAATGGTGGTGGAAAAATTTTAAGAAAAAAACGGGAACGGAAGGCGGAATTGTCTGCCCAAAAAAACATTAAAAAATTAAAGAGAGATTAGTTCGCTAGTTTCTCATTGACAAATAAAAAATGAAAATTACAGATCACATAAAAAACGCGAACGGAAAAACGTTGTTCTCTATAGAAATTATTCCGCCAACGAAAGGAACGGGAATCGAAGATTTATATAAAAATATCGATCCGCTCATGGAATTTAAACCGCCATTTATCGACGTGACAACATCTCGAGAAGAATATATTTATCTGGATAAAGGAAATGGTTTGATGGAAAGAAAAATCACCAGAATGCGTCCGGGAACTTTGGGGATTTGTGCAGCAATTCAGCATAAATATAATGTAGATACCGTTCCGCATGTTTTATGTGGCGGTTTTACGAAAGAAGAAACCGAGTATCTTTTGGTAGATTGTATGTATCTCGGAATTGAAAATGTGATGGCGTTACGCGGTGATGCGATGAAAGGGCAGCAGTATTTTGAACCAACTCTTGGCGGTCATAAATACGCGACTGATTTGGTTCAACAAATGAATGATTTAGGACGTGGAAAATATTTGCATGATGAAAAGATCTGTGAAGAGAATAATAAATTTTGTGTTGGTGTTGCGGGTTATCCAGAGAAACACATTGAAGCGCCTTCTATGAATTATGATTTGAAATGGCTGAAAGAAAAAGTTGATGCTGGTGCCGATTACGTCGTAACGCAGATGTTTTTTGACAATAAAAAATTCATCGAGTTTGTAAAAAGTGCACGAGAAATGGGAATTACAGTTCCGATTATTCCTGGGATTAAACCGATCGCCACCAAGAAGCAATTGCAACTTTTGCCACAGGTTTTCAAAATCGATTTACCAGAAGATTTAATTTCTGCCGTAGAAAATGCAAAAGATAATGCCGCTGTAAAACAAATCGGGATTGAATGGGCCGTGAATCAATGTCGTGAATTGTTTGATTTTGGAGTTCCGGTTCTCCATTTTTACTCCATGGGGAAAAGTGATAATATTAAAAAAATTGCGCAGGAATTATTTTAGAAACTTACTTATTTAAAAATTGAGCCAAACGAATTAAATCTTCTTCTTTACTGATTTTCAGTTTGTTAGATTTAATGAATGCTGCGATCTCAGATCTGTTTTCTGTGAATTGCTTGATGAGATCGTCGGTGTTTTTAGGAATTTTTATAAACTGGTTATTGGTTTCGAAATAATAAACCGGTTTTACGTTTTCAAATTTTGGTGGAATTGCTGAGGTAAATGTATTAACTGCAGGAACTTCTGGTCTAAACTCCGTTTTCAGTTTTTTAAGTAATCTTGTTTTTCCAGGAACAACTTCATAGAAATATCCTTGCATTTCACCAGAATCTAAGTAAACAAAAACGGCTGGTGAATTTGCATAAGCGATTCTGGAATATTTTTCGCTTTTTGGCAAAACATAAATATTTCCATCGTTTAAAATCTCAATAGCATCCGTGTATTTGTTGTAGCGAACATTCATTAAAGTCGTTGCGTTTTGAACTTTTGCTGACATGAAAACTGCATTGTAATAAGCATTTCCCCGAATGTCTGCATAAGTTAATTGACCTTTCGGAGTACTTATTTTCTCCATGAACTTATTGAATCGATACGCTTCGTTAATGTTACTTGATTGCGCATTCATGGAAATTATTCCAGAAACAACGAGTAATAAAGTGATGAATGGTTTCATATTATGCTATTTAAAGTCTGATAAATATACTTTTATTTTAGATAGCAATTAATCTAATTTGTTATATTTCCGCATTAAATTTTCGTAAAAATTTTGAGGGAGAAGCCATTTTAAGGGAACTCCGATTCGCTGTCCAAATTTTCCGAAATAAAAATGGGCTTTCCAGGATTTCTTCTCCAGTAATTTTTCTATGTATTCCGCAACTTTAATCGGTTCTGTTCCTTCGTCAACGTGGGAATTCATCAATCCATACACTTTGTTAAAGGTATTTTGATACGGTTCAGAAACTTTTGTTTTTACTCTGTTTTCAGCGATATTCGTTTTTATGTCACCCAAATGCAAAGCACAAACTTGAATATTCCAGGGAGAAACTTCATAACGAATTGCTTCTGTTACTTTATCCAAAGCCGATTTTGAGGCCGAATAAAATCCACGAAACGGCAATCCCATTTCGCTTCCAATACTTGAAATATTAATGATTTTTCCTAGTTTCTGTTTGCGCATTTTTGGTAAAACGGCGGTCATCATTTGTACCGAACCAACCAGATTGAGGTTGAATAATTTCAGGATTTCCTCTTGTGTAGAATCTTCAACTGCGCCAACCATTCCCATTCCAGCATTATTGATGAGTACATCAATTTTGGTTTCAGTCTTTAAAACTTCAACAATTGCATTTTGAACCTGGTCATGATCGGTGATGTCGGTTGGAATCGTTTTAAAATATTCGGATTCCACGTTTTTACGGCTCAATCCGAAAACGGTATGTCCTTTTTTACCGAGATATTCAGCCAGTGTAAATCCAATTCCGGCAGAAGTTCCGGTGATGAGTATTGTCATTTTTTTTAATGTAAAAAGTTTTCTTTCTGAAATTGAATTAATATCCTCGCAAATTTTTCAAGAAAACTTGATCTTTTTCTGCAGGTGTTAATTGATGATTATATCCATTTAAAGCCGATTCCCAATCTCCATAACCCGAGTTTGGCAGCATGATAAAACGTTTCCCAAACTCACTATAGTTTTCATCAACCAACTCATTGCGTTCTGCTTGTGATTTTTTATTAAACATTTTCGAGAAATCTGCTAAATTATCGCCCATATAAATAATGACATTATAATTTTTTAGAACTTCTGAACGGCGGGCTTCTTTATCAGAAGTGGTGCTTTTCAAAAGCAGGTGTTCATTGTCTGCATTAGGAAATCCTAAATCTTTTAAATTTTTAAGAGTTCCAATTCGATCATTTTCATCACGGTTCGAAATGTAAAAAACCGGCACCTTTTTTGAAGCAGCATAATTAAAGAAATTCAACGAGCCGGGATATGCTTTTGCTTCTCCCTTTGCAGTCCAGTTCATCCAAGTTTTTGCGTCGTAATCTTTACCAAGTTCGGCTTCTGTTACGGCATAAGGTGAATTGTCTAGAAAAGTTTCATCAATATCGGTAATAATGGCTAAAGGTTTTGTTGATGCTATTTTCAAGTTTTCATCAATTCTAATCTGCGCAAGATTATACGCTTGATAGCACAAAGCTCGAAATTCACCCGCATTCTGTTGCCAAACCGCAGAGAATACTTTTCCGTTCAATGAAATATTATGAAGTTCCTGCGCCGAATTTACTGTAGTTTTCTCGGGTAAAGTTTTGACTGAGATTTTACAAGAAGTCAAAACGACCATTAAAAATGAGAGTGCGGTAAGTTTAAAAGTCTTCATTTTTTATTATATTATTCAAAATTAATTTGGATGTGGTTTAAAGAATAGGTTCTGTAACGGTTTGAAAATCTTCCCAAAACTGTGGATAGGATTTTTCAACGACGTTTTTATTTTCAATCGTCAATGGTTTAATTAAGCAAAACGGCGCGAAACTCATCGCCATTCTGTGATCATCGTATGTTGCAATTGAAGGATCTTCATTCGGCTCAAAGAATTTGGTCGAATGAATCGAGTTTTCCGTTATTTCAGTAATACAGCCGATTTTAAAAAGTTCGTTTTTTAAGGCCACCAAACGATCCGTTTCTTTTACTTTTAAAGTTGATAAGCCAGTGATTTTAAAAGGTATTTGTAAAGCCGTCGCTGTTACACAAAGCGTTTGTGCGATGTCCGGACAATCATTCATGTCCAGCGAAATCTCTTCTGGGAAGACAAAAGTGCTTTCCGGCATTAATGAAATTTTACTTTCTGAACCTTGGGAAATCGTATTCACGCCAAAGAAGTTCCAATAGATTTCTTTAATCGCAGAATCGCCTTGAAGCGAGTGCGGACGGAAACTTTTGAGGTTAATCGATTTTCTGCCAATAGCAGCCAAAGAATAAAAATAGGAGGCCGAACTCCAGTCGCTTTCTGCAATGCATTTGGTGATTTGCGAACTTTTATCTGTTTGAATATTCGGAAATATTTTAATGACCTGACCTTCCCATTGCGTGGAAACCCCTATTCTTCTTAGAATTCTTAAAGTCATTTCTAAATAAGGGCGTGACGTAATTTTCCCGATCAAATTGATTTGTAAACCGTTTTCCAGCTCCGCCCCAATCAACATTAATGAAGAGATAAACTGACTCGAAATGTCAGCCGGAATCATGACTTTGCTTTTAACGATCTTTTTTCCAACTATTTTCAAAGGTGGAAAACCTTCTTTTTCGACATAAGAAATATCCGCTCCTAAATCCCTTAAAGCATCGACCAGAAATTGAATTGGTCTTTGTGTCATTCGGTCAGAACCAGTTAAAATCGTGGTTCTTCCTTCTTGAATTGAAAGGTAAGAAGTCAGAAAACGCATGGCAGTTCCGGCGTGGTGAATGTCGATGGTTTCAGAATCGCTTTCCAATGCTTTTTGTAAAAGTTGGGTGTCTTGGGAATTCGAAAGGTTTTCGATGATGATATTTTCAAACAGATGACTCAAAATCAAAAGACGATTCGAAATACTTTTCGAACCGCTAATTTCTATGGTTTCATTGTCTTTTAATTCTGATTTTTCAAGCCTCATTTTTATTTTTTATCTTTAAAATTAAGAATGACGAGTTCTTATTTTAGTTTCTCGTTATTTTGATGACGATCTTTATCGCGGTCTGTTTTTACTTTCATTTTGCGGTCAAATGCTTCCTGCAAGTTCGTTCCTGTTTGGTTTGCCAAACATAAAATAACAAATAAAACATCGGCTAATTCTTCGCCCAGATCTTTTGATTTGTCAGATTCTTTTTCGCTTTGTTCGCCATATCGTCGGGCAATTATTCGGGCAACTTCACCAACTTCTTCAGTTAGCATCGCCATATTGGTGAGTTCATTAAAATACCGAACACCTATTTTTTTTATCCATTCATCAACCTCCTGTTGAAGTTTTGTGATTTCCATATATCTTGTTTTTTTATGGCAGACATTTCCGCCTTCCACTCCCGCTTTTTTGTTCCTCGTTCCTCGTCGCAAAAAGAGCTTCGTTCAAGTCGGGCTGCAAGGTTCGCTAATTTAGAAATTAGGGGATTTTAAAAGTAACAGTTGTGTTACTGGTAGGCTCCCATACTTGGACTAACCGTTCTGGTAACTCCTATAATATCCTGCGGAACTGTTCCTGCAGTTCCTATGTTTCCTTTTCCTTTTGCGGACGAATCGTTTTTTAATCTCAAGTTCATTTTTTGGGTAAAGTAATTCTGGAATTTTGGATCTTGATTTTTAATCGAACCTGTGTCTAAAGTATAATTTGCACTGCCACCGTATTTTACTAATGAGTTTTGGAAACTGTAATTAAAAGTTTGTCCAGCAGTTGGTTTAAAAAGAACTGCATTATCATTATCGGTATAAATAATCGAGTTTTTTATATTTAAAGTTAAAGAACCTTGCTCAATTGAAGTGCCATTATCATATTCATTGGCTGCGTACAATCCCAATCCTGGAAGTGCAGAATTCAAATTCCAGTAATTCGCCAAAGTAGAGTGTATGATATTATAAGTTCCACCTTTGAAAATAGCAAAATCTGCGTTCCCGCAATTATTCATGACTAAGTTTTTAGCCGTCACTACAGAATTAATTGCCATGATCCCAAATTCCTGATGCGTGTGGAAAATAGAGTTAGCAATGGTTGCATTCGTTTGATTCATTTCTAAGCCAACAGTTCCGCCAAAAACTTTTGCATAATTCATTGTTAAATTAGAGTTGGCATCCATCATAATTCCCTGCCAGTTTTTAGGAATCGTATCGTATCGCGTATCATTTCGATCTCCACGGAAAATAACTTCTTCTCCTAAAGTTCCATTAATGTTAAGATTGGCATTTTTAGAAATTTTCAATCCACTGTTTTTATGGAAATAAATTTTAGTTCCTTTTTGAATATCGAGTGTTTTTCCTGAATCAAGTGTTAAATCACCGAAAATTATTTTCGCTTTATTATTCGTCCATGTCGTATTTGCAGTCAGAACATTTGGATTCGTTTTACTTTGAATATAAAATTCAGCATCCTGAACCACAGAAAATAAGGTCACATGCTGACTTCCGGCCGGAGTTTGAAAGTTAATCCGATCTTCAGCAATTGCTTCTGGAGCATTGGCAATCGGTGCTATTTCTACGAAAATGTAAAGACTGTCGTTTTTTCTTAAAGGAATATCAGTAAAATCGGTTCCTGCTTTTCCATCAACATTAATTCGATATAAGGAACCAGTGCCTTTTTCCAGGTTAATTTTTGGAATCATGACATCTTTATCTTCTGTGTTGTAAATTTTTACAGCATAAGTTTCGGAGCGAACCTGATTATAAACCGTGTCGAGGAATAGAGTGTCGTGTGAAAAACGCAACATTTGGGTTGGGCTTTCAAAGTTGATATCGTCTCTGTTGCAGCTGATTGTCGTTAAAAGAATCCAAAAAGAAAAGGCGAGTATGAGTTTGAATTTATTCATTTTATAGGGAATAGATATAGATTTCAAATTTAATTAAAATTGTTGAACAGAAAAATTATTAATTAAGTTGATATAGTATTTGGAGATTAGAAAAATATTTGTACTTTTGCGGTCTAAAATTTAGCAGAGAAATACCATTACTATTTCGAAAGCAAAGCTTTAATTATTAATAATAAAATAAGTTATGAAAAACGGAATCCACCCAGAAAATTATAGACTTGTTGTTTTCAAAGATATGAGTAACGACGAGATGTTTCTTTGCAAATCTACTGCAGATACCAAAGACACTATTGAATACGAAGGTTCAACTTACCCATTGATCAAAATGGAAATCTCTTCAACTTCTCACCCTTTCTATACCGGAAAAGTGAAATTAGTTGATACAGCAGGTAGAGTTGATAAATTCATGAACAAGTACAAAAAATTCGCGAAATAATTTTCGAATTTTAACGATAATTAAAGTCTTTCAAGTTTTTTGAAAGACTTTTTTTATTGTAAATTTGATTTCAAGCACTATGTCAAAGTTTAAATCTTTGACAAAGTTTTTAGAAATACCGCGAATGCACGAATTTTCTACAAATTATTTTGTTAGAAATTTTGTATTTGATGGCATTCAATCAATCATTTTTAACCATCAATTATAATCTATGCAACTCGTATTTTCAGATGCCCAGTTTTGGGAAGATTTTTTACCATTAACTTTTACCCGACCTGTCGCAGAAATGCGTTGTGGGATTTTAACCTTTTCAGAAAGATGGCAAAAGTTGTTGAATTCATCGGAAGTTTCTTATCTCACCGAAGATTATCTGCAGGAAAAATTTAAAAAATACGAACCAAAAGAAAGTTTATTTATTGTTCCCAATTTTTTGCCGAGCGAAAATCTTTTGATGCAGATTAAAGATTTGCAACTAGGAGAAGCATTGGTTTACAAAGATGAATTGCTGGCGGTCAGAATCAATATGGAAAATTTTTCTTTAAATCAGATCAGTAAAATGACTGATGTTGAAGAAGATGTTTTGTTCTTTAAGCAGCCAACCGATTTATTTACATATAATGAAAAGGCAATTAATTTTGATTTCGATTTATTGACCAAAGAAAAGACATCTGCGAAACTCTCTGAGACTAATGGGTTTTTAGGAGATGAAAAAGATTTATTTATCGAAGAAGGAGCGGAAATCGAATTCTCAACTTTAAATACCAAAACTGGAAAAATTTATATCGGTAAAAATGCCGAAGTAATGGAAGGTTGTAATCTTCGTGGTCCAATTGCACTTTGTGAAGGATCTAAATTTAATTTAGGCGCCAAAGTTTATGGCGCAACAACGATTGGTCCGCATTGTAAAGTTGGTGGTGAAGTTAATAATATCGTCATTTTTGGATATTCTAATAAAGGTCATGATGGATTTATCGGAAATTCTGTCATCGGTGAATGGTGTAATATCGGTGCAGATACCAATTCTTCTAACCTAAAAAATAATTACGCCATTGTAAAATTGTGGAATTATAAAGCCCAAAAATTTGTAAGTACAGGATTGCAGTTTGCGGGTTTAATTATGGGTGATCACTCCAAAGCAGCGATTAACACTCAGTTTAATACTGGGACAGTTGTAGGAGTTGCTGCCAATATTTTCAAAAGCGGATTTCCACCCAATTTAATCGATAATTTTTCTTGGGGCGGAATGAAAGGCGACGAAAAATTCAAATTAGAAAAAGCATACGAAGTTGCAGAATTAGCGATGGGCAGAAGAAAAGTTCCTTTTACAGAAGTCGATCAAAAGATATTAAAACATATTTACACAGCGTTTTAATAATTAAAATCTGACTATTATCACATCATCAATTGATGTGGTCTCAGAGTCAACCGATCAGAATTTCTTATCTTTGCAAATTAAAATTCTCACTTAAACCGTTTATAGCATGCAACTGTATAACACCTTAAGCGCAGAAGAAAGAGCTCAACTTATTGATGAAGCCGGTAAGCAACGTCTTACTTTGTCTTTCTATGCGTATGCCAAAATCTCAGATCCCAAACAATTTCGCGACGAATTATTTATAGCCTGGAACGCACTCGATGCGCTTGGCCGTATTTATGTTGCGCACGAAGGAATCAATGCTCAAATGAGTATTCCTGCCGAAAACATAGATGCTTTCCGTGATACGCTGGAAGTTTGTGATTTTATGAGAGGAATTCGACTCAATGTAGCGATTGAGCATGATGATCATTCTTTCTTAAAACTCACCATAAAAGTCCGACATAAAATTGTTGCTGACGGTTTAAATGATGAAACCTTTGATGTCACCAATAAAGGAATTCACCTCAAAGCAAAGGAATTTAACAGTTTGCTCGAAGATCCAAATACAATTGTAGTTGATTTTAGAAATCATTACGAAAGTGAAGTCGGACATTTTGAAGGTGCGATTACGCCGGATGTTGAAACTTTTAGAGAAAGTTTACCGATTATTAACGAACAGTTACAGGATTTCAAAGAAGATAAAAACCTGCTCATGTATTGCACAGGTGGAATCCGTTGTGAAAAAGCGAGCGCTTATTTTAAACATCAGGGTTTTAAAAATGTGTATCAGTTGGAAGGCGGAATTATCGAATATACCCGTCAGATCAAAGAAGAAAATATTCAAAGTAAATTCATTGGAAAGAACTTTGTGTTTGATCATCGTTTAGGAGAAAGAATCACAGACGATATTGTTTCACAATGTCATCAGTGTGGAAAACCATGTGACAATCACACGAATTGTGCGAATGATGGTTGTCATTTACTGTTTATTCAATGTGATGATTGTAAAGCCGCGATGGAAAACTGCTGTTCTACAGAATGTTTAGAAATCATCCATTTACCTTTAGCAGAACAAATAAAATTAAGAAGGGGAATCCAAGTTGGTAATAAAGTTTTCAGAAAAGGGAAATCAGATGCTTTGAAATTTAAGAACTCAGGCGATTTACCAAAGAAAACTTTAGCACAAGCCGAAACAAAAAATATCCGACAAAAAATAGCCATCAAAAAAGTATTGATTGGAAAGGCCGAACATTATTATACAAAATCCAAAATCGCTCAGTTTTTAATTGAAAACAATGAACTTTCAATTGGTGATAAAGTGTTGATTTCTGGTCCAACAACTGGCGAACAAGAATTGAAGGTTACGGAACTTTTCGCAAATGGAGGTCCTTGTGAAACGGCTAAAGTAGGAGATCAAGTCACTTTCGAAACTCCGTTTAGAATTCGTTTATCTGACAAATTATATAAAATTTTAGGGTAATGACGAAATCAGGAAAAATAGAATTGATGTCGCCTGCCGGTGATTTCACTTCTATGCAGGCAGCAATCGATAACGGTGCAGATTCAATTTATTTCGGAGTCGAACAATTAAATATGAGAGCGCGAGCTTCCATGAATTTCACTTTAGATGATTTACCGGAAATTTCCAGAAGATGCTCAGAGAAAGGAGTTCGAACTTATCTTACTTTAAATACGATTATTTATGACCACGATCTATCTTTAATTAAAACGCTTTTAGATAAAGCCAAAGCAGCAAATTTGACTGCAGTAATTGCGATGGATCAGGCGGTAATTTCTTACGCAAGACAAATCGGGATGGAAGTTCATATTTCCACCCAGATTAATATTACCAATATTGAAACCGTAAAATTCTACGCGCTTTTCGCCGATACGATGGTGATGAGCCGTGAATTGAGCATGTCTCAAATTAAAAAAATCTGTGATCAAATTATTAAAGAACAAGTAAAAGGTCCATCTGGAAATTTGGTTGAAGTTGAGATTTTCGGACATGGCGCACTTTGTATGGCAGTTTCAGGAAAATGCTATCTGAGTTTACATTCAGCGAATTCTTCCGCAAACAGAGGTGCTTGCAAACAAAACTGCCGTAAAAAATATACCGTCATCGATCAGGAAACCGGTTTCGAAATAGAACTCGATAACGAATACATGATGTCTCCTAAAGATTTGTGTACCATCAGTTTTTTAGATCAAATCGTTGAGGCTGGAGTGAGTGTTCTAAAAATCGAAGGCCGTGGTAGAGCACCGGAATATGTAGCAACTGTAACCAAATGTTATCGGGAAGCCATCGATTCAATTGCAGACGGAACTTACACCAAAGAAAAAGTGGCAGAGTGGATGAAACAACTCGAAACCGTTTATAACAGAGGTTTCTGGGGTGGTTATTATCTCGGTCAAGAACTCGGAGAATGGTCAGCAGAAAACGGTTCAGCCGCAACTCAGAAAAAAGTATATATCGGAAAAGGAAGACATTTCTACCCAAAATCGAATATCGCAGAATTTTTAATTGAAGCCTACGATTTAACCGTTGGCGATAAAGTTTTAATTCAAGGTCCAACAACAGGTTCGCAAGAAATGATTTTAGAATCAATGCGAGTTGATGAGAAACCCGATGCAGAAAAAGCCACGAAATCTGATGTGGTTACTTTTAAAACAGATTTCAAAGTGAGACCTTCAGATAAATTATATAAAATTGTTGCAGTAGATTAATTACTTATTGCTCATTACTTATTATAAAAAATGATCATCGTAACGCTTCAACGTGAGAAATGCATTGGCTGTAATTACTGCGCAGAATTTGCGCCGGAGTATTTTCGGATGTCCAAGAAAGATGGGAAATCGGTTTTGTTGAGAACCGAAAATAAAAAAGGATTTTATACTTTGAAGATTCCAAATCATGAAGCATTTGAATCGCTTGATAAAGCAGCAAAGGCTTGTCCGGTTAAAATTATTTCAGTCAAAGAAATTTAAATATCAATTTGTAAATTGCGTTTCAGTGGAACGCAATTTTTTTAATACCTTTAAAAATGAAAAAATCTGAAATCAGAAAAGTCTATTTAGAAAAGAAAGGATCTTTAACTGAATCTGAAGTTCATTCTTTATCAGAAAAAATATTCGCAAACTTCTTTTCTGAATTTAATCTAAAAGAAAATCAGAAAATTCATTGTTTCTTATCTATTCCTGAGAAAGGTGAAGTTGAGACAAAATTATTTTTAAATTATTTCTTTAAAAGTAAAATCCGTGTTTTTGTCCCTAAAATTGTCAAAGGAAAACTAATCGCCTTAGAAATTACCGAAGAAACTCCTTTAATTGAAAATTCCTGGGGAATTAAAGAACCTGCTGGTAATGAAGATTGTGGAGTAAAAGATTATGATTTTATCATTACACCGCTTCTTTATTGTGACGAATTTGGAAGCAGAGTAGGTTACGGCAAAGGTTTTTATGACCGTTTCTTTGCAGAAATTAATTCAAACGCCATGAAAGTAGGCGTAAGTTTTTTTCCTCCTAATGAAAAGGTTGAAGATGTATCAGAATTTGATGTTCCCCTAAATTATTTGGTTACGCCAACGGAAGTGCTGTCTTTTGGTAATTTAGAATCAAAATCAACGAAGTAAAACTTGAACTCTTTTACAAACTTAACGGGTGAAGGTTTCAAAACATACTGCGCATTTTTTTCAAATGAGCCGATTAATCTGTTTTTAAAATCAAAATATTCTACATAGAACTTCGCTAGATCCAAAGTGTCTTTTCCTCTAATTTCTTTCGTTACTGAAATGTTACCCACTTTCGCAGTTTGTACTTTTAAACTATCTAATTGTAAAAGGAGCGGACTTAATTTACTAGAATCTTGATCTACAAAATAGCTTTTCATCTGCGCGAAAATTACTGAATCGATTTCGGTGTCTCGATTTCCAGCGGTATATAAAGTTGATAAATCAAGCAACTCCTGGATTTTTTGTTTCGTAATAAACGTAATTGCTTGCGCACTATCCATTTTAGTTACAGGATAAGATTTTTTATTATTATTGTTTCGAACGATTTCTAAATCAGATCTTTGCGCACTTTCTTTATTGCAAGAGAAAGTAATTAAAAGTAAACTTATTAGGAGAATAACTATTTTATTTTGGTTTTTCATCTGTTGCAATTTTAAATTTAATCATAATTATTTTATTATTCTTATCATTTTTGGTATCAATAACTTCCAGGTTTTCCAGAGAGGTTGAGGGCAAAGTCACCAAATTGATGTACCGTTGCTTATCCATCGTCTCCACGCCATAGGTTTCATTGTCATAAACCTGATAAATTAGAGCGTTGTCGCTGATGAGATAATTCAAAGATTCTCTTTTTCTTTTTAAATCTTTAATCGATTTAGAATAGTAGAAAAGCATAATCGCATAATCGTTTGGTTTTAGTTCGATCGTTTCTGCTTCAGGTGCTGTTTCTAAATTTCGCTGAATGGTATCTGTTCTATAATAAGGAGAAGAAACCACCATCGTAAGAGTTTTAGATTTGGTGGTATAAACAAATGGCTCGTTTGGTTTTGCTGTATATAAAATTGGGGACTCGTCTTGTTTAAGAATCTGTACTTGTAATTCAGCATTAATCTTGGAGTTTCGATCCGCATCAACAAAACTATAATAGAATTTTCTGCTGAACAGTTCATCTTTAAAACCGAGAAGACCAACCAAAATAGCAAGAATTCCTGAAATACCGAGCCAAATATATTTTTTTACAATTGAAAAAGTTGATTTTTGTTCACTCGTGTCATAAGTGGAGAAAATTTGTTTTTTTTCTTTAATTATTTGATTATCAGTATTGTTTTTTTGTAAATTAGATTCTTCATTTAAGTTTTCTACTGGTTTTTGAACTGAAATAGAATTTTTTTGATCATTTTCAATTTCTGCTTCAATGATTCCCGCATTTTCTAAAGATTTTTCTAATTTGTGTTCTAAATTTTCATCTAATTCCTCTCCTTCTTTTAAGATTTCATCAACAAAAAGATGATTCTTTTTAAAGTCATACCAAGATACATAACCCGCATAGATGCTGAGAATATTCAACATATCTATTCTCGGAAGTTTGGTAACCGGAGAGTTTTTAAAGTAAGTGTAAAAGGATTTTTCGCTGATGTTTCCTTTGGCGATTTTTCGTAAATCTTCTTGAAAATAGATGATATCTATACCTTTCCATTTTGATATATCATCAAAGGAAGGGGTGTGGTTGACTAAATATTGAGTTTGCACCTCATTTTTTAGCTGTTCAAAGTGTAATAAATCTAAATCGCTCAATTGCTAATTTTATGTAATTTATTGATTTTCAGTATTGTAATTTTGTAAAACAATTTTACAAATATATTACAATTAATTTTCCAATACAAATTTATTTGTCACCATATCTTTGTCCTGTTCAAAATGATAAACGAGAACAAAACAAATTTTAAAATAACAAAACAATTAAATTTAATTATTATGAAAAAGTCATTATTCGTAGCTGCTATCGCTGCTTTAGCTCTTGTAGCTTGTAACAAAACTGAAACTGTAGAAACTGCTAACGCTTCTGATTCTGCTGCTGTTGTAGTTGATTCTGCTGCTGCTGTTGTTGATTCTGCTGCTGCTGTTGTTGATTCTGCTGCTACTGTTACTGCTGATGCTGCTAATGCTACTGTAGAAGGTGCTGCTGATGCTGCTAAAGGTGCTGCTGACGCTGCAACTGATGCTGCTAAAGACGCAAAAGACGCTACTAAATAATTAGTAACAACTTATTACAATGTAACCGTTTCTCTCAGAGAAGCGGTTATTTTTTTTTTATAACATTTTCTGTCGTAGAGTTTCGTAGCAACAAATGGCTACAGCATTACTCAAATTCAAAGAGTCAATACTTCCTGACATTGGAATAACCGTATTCTTGCCTTTGTCAATCCAGAAATCTGTTAAACCAGAATGTTCTGTTCCAAATACAACTGCGCTTTTATCTTTAAGATTTCTAGTTTGTACATTTTCTGCTTCCGTATCCATAATTGTAGTATAGATATGATAATTGTTTTCAGTCAGAAATTGATAAACTTCATCATTGCTCGAATAAAAAAGATTCATTCCAAAAAGACAGCCAACACTTGACCGGATTACATTTGGATTATAAAAATCAACTTTTGCATCAGTCACAATCAAAGCATCAATTCCAAACGCTTCACAACTTCTTAATATTGCGCCAAGATTTCCTGGCTTTTCAATACTTTCGACGATGATCACCGTTGAATTCTTTTCTGGCGTAAAATCCTTTAAATCTGAAATTCTTGATTTGTAAATTCCTATAATTCCTTCAGAAGAACCGCGATACGCTATTTTGTCATATATCTTTTCTGAAACCAAATGCACTTTTCCTTCTGGCAAATTATCATTAAAAATAGCATCAGCGATATAAAATTCCTGAGACTTAAAACCAAATTTCAGCGCGCGTTCATTTTCCTGCTTTCCTTCTACCACAAAAACATCTTCCTTTTTCCGGAATCGGTTATCGGTTAAAAGACGAGTGATGTATTTTATTTTTTCGTTTTGAAAACTTTCGATCATTTCTTTTAATTAAGGTTTTGTTCGTCTTCTTCCATTGTTAGTTCCAGTTGATGGTCTGGAGATGCTTGGGAGATTAGATTTTCGGGTAAAGATTTTTTTGCTTTTGCACCCATTATTTTCAATTTTTGAACACTGTTTACCAAGTTTCCTTTTCCGGTTACCAGCTTATTCATAGCCCCTTCATATTCCGTTTTGGCTTCTTCCATTTTTTTGCCGATTTTTAATAAATCAGTTACGAAGCCATCAAATTTATCGTAAAGTGCGCCAGCTTGTCTCGCGATTTCCACTGCGTTGTCCTGCTGTTTCTGATTTGTCCACATGCTGTCGATGGTTTTCAAGGTCGCCAATAGCGTAGATGGAGTTACGATGATAATGTTTTTTTCGAAGGCTTTATTGTAAAGATGCGTGTCCTCATTTAATGCAATCGCAAAAGCCGGTTCAATTGGTACGAATAGTAAAACGAAATCCGGACTTTCAATATGATAAAGACTTTGATAGTTTTTCTCACTTAATTGTTCCACATGCCTTTTCAGAGACTGAACATGTTCTTTTAAATGCGTTGGTTTTAGTTCTTCATTTTCTTCATTAATGAGCCTTTCATAAGCATTAAGAGAAACCTTAGAATCGATGATCATTTTCTTTCCATCAGGTAAATTAATCACAACGTCTGGTTGCAAACGACCTTGCTCCGTACTGTGACTTTTCTGAACTTCGTATTCTCGGCCTTTTTCTAATCCCGATTTTTCTAAAACTCTTTCCAAAACCAACTCGCCCCAATTTCCCTGAATTTTATTATCTCCTTTTAAAGCCTTGGTTAGATTCAGAGTTTCTTTGCTCATTTGCTTATTCAAATCCTGCAATCCAATAATCTGCTGTCGTAAAGCCGCATGATAATCGATACTTTCTTTATGTGTATTTTCTACTTTTTTCTCGAAATCATTTATTTTTTCCTGTAGTGGATGGAGAATCGTCTTGAGTTGAATTTGATTTTGTTCCGTGAATTTTTCCGATTTTTCCTCTAAAATTTTGTTTGCTAAATTTTGAAATTCATTTTTTGCCAACTCCTGCATTTTGGTAATTTCCTCTTTTTGATTTTCTAAAGAGTTTTTTAAACTTTCATTAATAGCAGAGAGTTCCGCATTTTTTTCATAAACATTTTGTCTGTCTTGGTTCAAAGTTTCGATTTGCAAACTTTGTTTTGAATTAAATTCACGCTGTTCCTGAAACTGAGAATTTAATGAAGTGTATTCAGCAGAAAACTTTGCTAAGTGATTTTTTAGTTCATTGATGACTTCTTGCTGCACTTGATTCTTCTCTTTTTCTCCGGTAAAATCCTGTTGAAGTTCTGTAATTCTCCTGGTAGAATTCTCTAAATCGGAATTTGTTTTAATGAACTTTTGATTCAGATCATCAAATGAAGATCTTGGAACAGAAGAGGATTTTAAAATAAAATAAAGAATTATAGCACCGATAACAGCACCGATTAGCAATCCGATAAATAGAGAGGTCAATTCCATTTTTCAAAAATAGTAAGAAAAAAAGTGATTAATTCGTTTTGTAGAAAATAGATTTTAGAAAATTATTCTTTAATTCTCAAAAACTCTTTTGCAAGTTCAATCATTTTAGGGTCGCCGGTATATTTTCCATGCTCATCTGATAGTTTCACGGTTGGAATCCAATCTCCGTTAATTGATTGTGCGGCAATAAGTTTCATTACAATATTCATCGGCTTTAAACCTACATCATTCGTTAAATTTGTTCCGATTCCGAAAGAAATTCCGATTCTTCCTTCACAAGCTTTAGTGATTTCCCCTACTTTCTCCAGATTCAAACCATCAGAAAAAATAATGTATTTAAATAGAGGATTAATGCCGTTTTTCTTATAATGTTCAATGGTTTTATTGGCGAATTCAATTGGATCGCCACTATCATGACGAACACCATCAAACAGTTTTGCAAACTTCTTGTCAAATTGCTGAAAGAAAACTTCCGTTGTATAAGTGTCGGAAAGGGCAACTCCTAAATCACCACGATACACATCAACCCAATGTTCGAGTGAAAGGGCGTTTGCCATTTTAAATCCATATTCTGCAGCGTGAAACATAAACCATTCGTGAGCGTGGGTTCCGATTGGTTTTACGCCGTATTTCATTGCAAAATGAACATTTGAACTTCCAATGAAATTACCTGTTTGATTATTCTTAATCAATGAATCTACGACTAAATCCTGTACTTGGTAAGAATGTCTTCTGCGTGTTCCGAATTCGGCAAACGTAACATGGAGTCGATCAAGTTGTTTTGCTTTTTCTAGGGTTTTATGAATCACAACTTCGTTGGAATTACGCTCCATATGATTCATTTCGTAATGCAATTCTGAGATTAGGGAAAGAATAGGAACTTCCCAAAGAATTGTGCGGTACCATTCTCCTTCTACGGTTACTTCCAGTGAATCCTCAGTTTGTATAATGTGAACTTCGCTCGGATCATAGTGATAACCACCAAGGAAATCAAGATATGGAAGATCCAAATAAGGACAAGTTTCTTTTAGGAATTGTTTTTCGTCCTTCGTCAATTTTAGTTCTGCCATTGCGTTGACCGACTTTCTAAGTTCTTCTGCAAATCCTTCTGGGAAATGATGTCTGCCCCGATTAATGAATTGGTATTTTACCTTTTCATTCGGAAAAAGTTTGATGACCGCATTTTGCATTGTGATCTTATAGAAATCATTATCAAGAATTGATTTTAATCGAACTTCAATCATAATTTATGGTATATAAAAACAAATGTAAAAATTCAAAAACAAAAATCGCCTCTTTAAAGGCGATTTTATAAAATTATGGAGGAAGTTTTTATTTTCCTAAGTAAGAATTATACATCCAAACTTCTTTTTCCTGTTCGGTGATATAATCACTCATTTGCGAATTAGTTCCTTCGTCGCCGGCTTTTTCTGTCATCTCTAGAATTTCCCTTTGCAAATCAATAACAATTTTAAAAGAAGCCAAAATGTTTTCGACCGCTTTGTTTGCATCAGAAACTTCTTTACTTTCTTTAATGGTTGAAAGTGTTAAATAATCAGAATAGTTATGATTTGGAGTAGAACCTAAAGTAAGAATTCTTTCTGCGATTTCATCTATTTTCAAAACTAAGTTATTATAGAGTTCTTCAAATTTTGGATGAAGTGTGAAAAATTTGTCTCCTTTTATATTCCAGTGCGCTCCTCTTGTGTTTTGGTAAAAAACAGAATAATCTGCCAAAAGAATATTTAATTTTTCCGAAATCTGTTTACAGTCGGTTTCATTTAAACCGATAATTTTTGAATTATTCATAGACTTGTTATTTTAAACTCAAATATACTGAACATATCCTCGATTTCCAAGTTTGTTTGATTGATGAAGTCTATTGAACCAATTTTAGTGATTCTTTTTATCGATTATTGCTTGATGAATTTAAATGATTTCACCCCCTCGGAAGTTTTAATAGAAATAATATAGGTCGCAGATGGCAGATGATTTACGTCAATTCTTTTTGTCTTTTCGGTCATTATTAATTTTCCGCTTAAATCAAAAATGAATACTTTTTCAATATCTATTTTTGTGGTTTTAATATGTAGGAAATCTGTCGTCGGGTTTGGGTAAACAGCCAAATCGGTTTTAAATTCAGCGGTTCCTAAACCTTGGGCTAAAGTAACAGGCTCACGGAAGAACGAAAGTTCCATCAACTCATTGGGGAGAACTTCAAAATAGTAGGCTTCACAAGTGTAGTCGGTAAAATCTTCCTGTTCAATATTGTTGATGTAGTAATTCTCTGCAGTACTCGGAGTTTTTTGATCCAGATTTTTAAACCAAGTATATTGATATTCTTCTCCAGAAAGAGATTGCGGCAAAGTCTTAGAGGTTCCTAGATTTGCAAAAACGGTTTTTGGCTCATCATATCTTTGTGGAGAATAAGTGAAATCTGCCCGCGATTTCGCTTTTAGTAAAAAGGTTTTAATGTCCTCTTTTGAATAAAGATTATTATCAATGAAAGTAAGGGCGGGAATTGTTTCTGGAATTTCACCAGATAATTTGTTGCCATTGAGCGACAACATTTGCAATTTTTTTAATTGTAAAATAGAACTTGGAAAAGTGCCGGAGATTAAATTTTTATCTAAATAAATCTGTTCTAAATTCTGTAATCCAACCAAACTTTCAAAACCACCAGAAATTTGATTATCGGAAAAATTCACATGAATTAATTTCGTCAATTGAGAGAGTTCACTGGGAAAACTCCTCATTTGATTACCAGAAAAACACAGCCATTCCAGATTTTTCAGATTTGCTAAAGTTGCGGTGAAACTTGGCGATATTGCATTATTGCTAAAATCAAGAACCGTTAATTGAGTAAGTGTAGATAAATCTGTAGGGATTTTTGTTAATTGATTTCCAGAGAGATTTAATTCTTTTAAAGTAATTAATGTTGAAAGATAATTAAAATTCTGAGCAATTAAATTGTTGCTTAAATTTAAAGATTGTAATTTATTTAAAGTAGAAATTTTTTGTGGAACGGCAATTAAGCCAATGTTTGATAAATCCAGAACTTCCACATTCGGAAAGTTTTGTAAGAAAGTTTCTATGTCTCCAAAAGTGAAATTGTTGTTACCGACAGAAATTTCTAACAATTGTGAAAGTGGTAAAATAGCCGCAGTTGGATCTCCCGAAAAACGGTTGTTGCTAAGATCTAAACGAACTAAAGTGGTTAAACCGGAAAGTGCGGTAGAAATTTCTCCTGTTAATTGATTTGAACTCAGATCGAGTTTTTCTAATTTTGTGAACCCAGAAACTGCAGTTGGGAAATTTCCTTTCAAAGCATTTCCGCGCAGGTTAATTTCGCTTACATTTCCTTTTTTAATTTTGATGCCGTACCAATTTTTAGGATCTTTTTCTAGATCCCAGGTAGTGCTCCAGTTTTCTCCATTTGTTGCGTTGTACAGATTGATTAAAGATGCTCTTTCAGCGAAAGAAATACTCCATTTCTGCCCAAAACACAGGGTAGAAAGAAGGATAAAGAATAAAGTTTTTTTCACTATTTATGTTGTTTATCTTTCGGCAAATATAAATTAAAACTTAGAATAGAAAATGAAAAGCAGAAAAATATGCATATTTGCCAAATGAAGGGAATATTTTAATTTTATCTATGAAGAAATATATTTATTTGGCAGCAGTCGTAGCAATTATTTACATTTTTTACTCCTTTTTTCTGGCAGCAGCTGGGATTGGTGCAGACAGTCTTTCTTATTTTGGGATTGCGGCAGATATGCCAGAATTGGTAACCAACCTTTTTCCCTTAGGATTTCCTGCCCTGATAAAGTTCTTTCATATTTTTGTTCAGGATTATTTTTGGGCTTCTAAAGTTCTGAATATTTCTATGGTAATTACGATTCTGTTGTTCTCTTATTTTAAGCGATTTTATTTTAAAGAAACGGTTTTGTTATTTACCGGGAAAGCGCTTTTTTTCGGACTAACTCTTGTTTCTTCAGAAGGACCTTTTCTTTTTCTGCTCTATTTCTTGCTCTATTTTTTTCATGAAAAATTTCAAGATAAAATCAAATCGGGAACCTTTGTAATTTGTGCGTCCTTATTAATGATTCTTTTATTTGCGGTAAGATATTCGGGTATTTACATTTATTTAGGAGTTGGGCTTTTTTGGTTAATCATGGTTTTGAAGAGAAAAACATTTGCTTCAAAAATTGATCTGTTTAAATTTTTAGTTCTTTCTGGAGTTGGGATCGGAGGTTATTTATGTTTCAACTATTTCACCTTTGGCAGTTTTACCGGAGAGCATCTTCGAGGTGCCCCGGCTCAATTTTCGCCGATTTATATTTTTAGAGATTTGCTGGGAATGACCAATGTAATCGATCCTTTTATTGGTCTAAAGCCCGCCTCAAATAGTTTTGCAAGTTTGACTTTTCAGGTCTTGCTTATGGTGGTTGATTTTATCTTCTTGAATTATCTCATTAAATTATATCGACGTAAGAAAGAAATCCTAACAGTTGAATTTCATCATCTTCTTTGGATGATTGCCGGAGTTTATACCATTTCTCTGTTTATGTCTGGACTTTTTCAGCAGATCGAAGAAATGAATGTTAGAATGTTGGCTGCAGCTAATTTTTGTTTGTTCTTTTCTTTCCTGATTATTTATTTTAAAGGTTTAAAGTCTGATCGTTTTATATTTCGATTAGGTTGCTTTTTTCTGGCTTTTCTAACTTTATATGGTTTAAAAAGTCCGGAGAATTATTTAAAAAATAAGAAACAGATTGAGCAGCAGATGCCAAAATTCAGTTCAAAAAAGTATTTGTTTGATGATGAGCAGAATCAAAAAATAACGACAACTTACCACATACCAGTTGTGAAAAAATCTTTTAAATATAAGCATACTAATGCCCAGAAAGGATTTATAAAACAAAGTATTGCAGGCACTGTAAATCCGAGCATTAAGTGGTTGAAGTACGATACCATCCCAGAGAAATCCTTAATACTTTACACCTCTGAACTTGTTTTAGATTAAAGATGAGTTAAAGATTAAATTCAGAAAAAACATTATTAATTCTTTTCATTTGTTCGTTCGAAAATAATTTCATACTTTTGCCCCCTAAAATAAAAAGCAATTTAATGCCTACTATTCAACAACTAGTAAGAAAAGGAAGAGTCTCGCTTGCCAAGAAGAGCAAATCGGCTGCCCTTGAATCATGTCCACAAAGACGAGGTGTATGTACAAGAGTATACACCACAACTCCAAAGAAACCTAACTCTGCACTTAGAAAAGTTGCAAGGGTAAGACTTTCTAATGGTAAAGAAGTTAACGCCTATATCCCGGGCGAAGGACACAATCTTCAAGAGCACTCGATAGTATTGGTTAGAGGCGGAAGGGTGAAAGACCTACCGGGAGTACGTTATCACATTGTTCGTGGAGCTTTGGATACCGCAGGTGTAGCTGGGAGAACCCAGAGACGATCTAAGTACGGAGCAAAAAGACCAAAACCAGGTCAGGCTGCAGCAGCACCAGCAAAAGGTAAGAAAAAGTAATCATTAATTAGTAAAGAAACGAAACAATGAGAAAGACAAAAGCGAAAAAAAGACCGTTGTTACCGGATCCTAAATTTAATGATCAACTGGTAACGAGATTTGTAAACAATTTGATGTTTGATGGTAAAAAATCAATCGCATTCAAAATTTTCTATGATGCATTAGAAATCGTAGAGAACAAGAAAGGTGAAAATGAAAAATCATCTTTGGAAATTTGGAAAGATGCTTTAACCAACGTTATGCCGCACGTAGAAGTACGTTCAAGAAGAATCGGTGGTGCTAACTTCCAAATCCCAATGCCAATTCGTGCGGATAGAAAAATTTCTATGGCAATGAAATGGTTAATTAAATATTCTAAAGCAAGAAACGATAAATCAATGGCTCAGAAATTAGCTTCTGAAGTTATCGCTGCTGCTAAAGAAGAAGGTGCTGCGTACAAAAAGAAAACAGACACTCATAGAATGGCTGAAGCAAACAAAGCATTTTCACACTTTAAATTCTAATCTGAAATGGCAAGAGATCTTAAATTCACAAGAAATATCGGTATTGCCGCGCACATTGATGCCGGTAAAACCACCACGACAGAGAGGATTTTATTCTACACAGGTAAAGTTCACAAACTAGGAGAAACTCACCAAGGTTCATCACAAATGGACTGGATGGAGCAGGAAGCAGAAAGAGGTATTACCATTACTTCTGCAGCAACAACCTGTAAATGGGTCTTCCCAAGATTCAACGGAGAACCTACTAAAGATTCACACGAATACCACTTTAATATTATCGATACACCAGGACACGTAGATTTTACGGTTGAGGTAAATCGTTCATTAAGAGTATTAGATGGTTTGGTATTTTTATTCTCAGCGGTTGATGGTGTTGAGCCTCAATCAGAAACCAACTGGAGATTGGCTGACAATTACAAAGTTGCGAGAATGGGATTTGTAAACAAAATGGACAGACAAGGTGCTGACTTCCTTATGGTTGTAAACCAAGTTAAGGAAATGTTAGGATCGAATGCAGTGCCAATCGTTTTACCAATCGGTGCTGAAGAAACTTTCACTGGTGTAGTTGACTTGATTAAGAACCGTGCTATTATGTGGCATGATGAAACTCAAGGTGCAACTTTCGACGTAGTTCCAATTCCGGAAGAAATGTTGGCAGATGTCCACGCATACAGAGAAAAATTAGTTGAAGCAGTTGCTGATTATGATGATACTTTGATGGAGAAATTCTTCGAAGATCCAGATTCAATTTCAGAAGACGAAATCAACGAAGCTTTGAGAAAAGCAACCATCGATATGTCAATTATCCCAATGACTTGTGGTTCTTCATTTAAGAATAAAGGAGTACAGTTTATGTTGGATGCAGTATGTAAATACTTGCCTTCACCAATGGATAAAGAAGCAATCTATGGTACCAATCCAAAAACTGACGAGGAAGTTGAAAGACACCCAACAGTTTCAGATCCATTTGCAGCATTGGCATTTAAAATTGCTACCGATCCTTTCGTAGGAAGATTAGCATTCTTTAGAGCATATTCAGGAAGACTTGATGCAGGTTCTTATGTATTAAACACTAGATCAGGTAATAAAGAAAGAATTTCTAGAATTTACCAAATGCACGCTAATAAACAAAATCCGGTAGAGTATATTGAAGCGGGAGATATTGGTGCAGCGGTTGGATTTAAAGATATTAAAACTGGAGATACTTTGTGTGATGAGAAAGCGCCAATCGTTCTAGAATCGATGGTATTCCCAGATCCAGTAATCGGTATCGCAGTAGAACCTAAAACAAAAGCAGATCAGGATAAAATGGGGAACGCTTTGGCAAAATTGTCTGAAGAAGATCCTACTTTCCAAGTAAAAACTGACGAAGCTTCTGGTCAAACGATTATTTCAGGAATGGGTGAACTTCACCTAGATATCTTGATCGACCGTATGAGAAGAGAGTTTAAGGTAGAGGTAAACCAAGGTGAACCACAAGTAGAATACAAAGAAAACCTAACACAAGTTGCTGCTCACAGAGAAGTTTACAAAAAACAATCAGGTGGTCGTGGTAAATTTGCAGATATTCAATTCGAATTAGGCCCAACCGATGATGGTAAGCCAGGTCTTGTGTTCGTAAATGAAATTAAAGGTGGTAACATTCCTAGAGAATTTATCCCATCTGTAGAAAAAGGTTTCAAAGAATCTATGAAAAACGGTCCTTTAGCAGGATTTGAAGTAGAAGGAATTAAAGTAACTTTGAAAGACGGATCTTTCCACGCAGTGGATTCAGATGCATTATCTTTCGAACTTGCAGCAAAAATGGGCTTCAGAGAAGCAGGTAAAAAAGCGAAACCGGTTATCATGGAACCAATCATGAAATTGGAAGTAGTAACTCCAGAAGAATACATGGGAGATATCGTAGGTGACCTTAACAGAAGAAGAGGAACCGTAAACGGTATGGATGACAGAAACAACGCGAAAGTAATCAAAGGATTCGTTCCACTTTCAGAGATGTTCGGTTATGTAACTTCATTGAGAACCCTATCTTCAGGTAGAGCAACATCTTCTATGGAATTCGAAAAATACGAAGCAGCACCACAAAACGTCGCTGAAAAAGTAATCGAAAAAGCAAGAGGTTAATATTTAAATTAGATCAAAATGTCACAAAGAATCAGAATAAAATTAAAATCTTACGATTACAGTTTAGTAGACAAGTCTGCTGAGAAAATCGTAAAAACGGTAAAAGCTACCGGTGCTGTTGTAAACGGTCCGATTCCTTTGCCAACGAATAAGAGAATCTTCACCGTGTTGAGATCTCCTCACGTAAACAAAAAAGCAAGAGAACAGTTCCAACTATCTGCACACAAAAGATTGATGGACATCTATTCTTCTTCTTCTAAAACTGTAGATGCCCTAATGAAATTAGAGTTACCTTCAGGAGTTGACGTAGAAATTAAAGTGTGATAATTTGCACTTTGCTATGATAATAAAATCCCTTTTCGAAAGATTAGGGATTTTTTAGTTGGGCAAAGTTTCCAGTCTTTGACAAAATTTTTAAAAAGCAGTTCTTGATTAGAAGCATCTAGGTTATTTTTTATCTACAAAACCAGTCCAGCTTTCCATTGCAATCTTTTTTTCGACAGCCAAAGCAGCCACAAAAAAAAGATTTTCATTTCAATCGGGGCTAGAATCTCAGTCCTTTTTTTTACAAACAAACTTTAGTATTTTTGTTAAATGAACGAATTTTCCACTGCCTTTTTTGCAACCTTGAATATCGGGAGTTTCATCTGCTTCGGACTCGATAAAAGAAAAGCACAAAAAAATAAACACCGTATCCCAGAAAGATTATTATTAATTATGACCCTTTTGGGCGGAACAATTGGATCAGTTTTAGGAATGCTCCTCTTTAATCACAAAATTTCTAAGAGAAGTTTTGTGCTGAAAATTCTTGGAATAATCCTGTTACAAATTTTAGTAATATATTTGATTTACAATTATACCAAATGAAATATATACTATTCATTCTTTTTCCATTACTAATCTCTGCACAAACCCACCGTTTCATTTTTGAATATCAATACAAAAATGATTCGCTTGCAAAAGAATTTACCAAAGACAATATGATTCTCGACATCAATCCAGATGACGTGAAATTCTATCCTTATATCTATGCAGAAAAAGATTCCATTAATAAAATACAAAAGACCCGAAGTTTTATCTGGGAAGAAAATTTACCCGCGCTGACTCGGAAAAGAAATTCAAATCTAAATACAACATTTGTCTTACTAAACGATTTTTTCAAAATAGAATCCAAAGACGAAATGACTTGGGAACTTTCCTCAGAGACTAAAACAATCGGCAACTATAAATTGCAAAATGCTGCAACAAAATTTGGTGGCCGCAACTGGACTGCCTGGTTCAATTCGGAAATCACTCTCAATGAAGGTCCTTATAAATTCCGTGGATTGCCAGGACTTATTTTTGACATTACCGATGATAAACAAAATTTTAAATTTACATTAATCAAAAGTTATCAATTAAAGGAAACGTATAATACCGAAGAAATTCTAGAAACTTTTGCTGGTGAGAAATCGATTTTGGTCAGTCAAAAAACGTTATTAAAAAAGCAGTTAGAATTATTCAATGATCCGCTGCAAGATTTCAAAGAAGATTTTAAATCTGCTACAGAAAATACTATTTTTTGGGTGATGGGAACGCAGGTGAAATCGATTGATCAGTTTAAAGAACTTTCTCAGCAAACTCAAGATCAGATGCGAAAAGAAAATAACCCAATCGAATTGGATAAAGCCATTCACTACCCAAAAAAATAATAAAAAAAGGAATCACAATGATTCCTTTTTTATCTTAATTTCTTTTCATAAAATAATCGAAATAAGTACAACTTCCCTCTAACGATTTCAAAGTTTTAGTGTGGCTGTAGTCTTTCTTCAATTGTGCAAAATAGGTTCTGTATTTCTGGTTTTTCGTTTGATCCATATTTTTCACGTAGGCTTGTTGTTTTTTGTCATAATCAGGATCATCATATTTTAAATCGTAAGATTGCTTTTGCTCATATTGATAATATTTCCCCTGTTCTGCACTTGCCATCTGAAAAAGAATTCTGGCTTTCTGTTCATCATCTTTACTTAATGTTAATGCTTTTTGATAATACCCAATCGACAAATCAAAATTATCAGGTTCTATAAAACTGGTTGATGTAAAACCTTTGTAATAATATTTAAACGTGGGATGGTCATTATTATAAAATTGATATTTTTGACTATTTGCATTATCAAGATCCATTACAAAAACTTCCCGGAAATATCCCAGAACAGAAGTGTTGTACAAAAGATTCCCCAGCAACTGATTTGCTTCAGCGGCTTTTTCATCGGTTCCTGATCCGAGCTTTTTTAGTTGATTCGCTGCCTCGGCAAGTTCCGATTTATTCATCTCTTTTTTAATGAAAGGAAAACCTGTGAAATCTTCAGACTTCATACTTTCACTTTCCGGACTTTCAAAACTTTCCCAAACATTGTGACCGAATATTAAAGACGAAATATTTTTATATCCATTATAAGCGTTAGCCGGAAGTTTCGTTGCAGTATATTCTGCATCTTCACTTTCTCCATTTTCGTACGAGGAGTAAGAACTTCTCGGAATTCCTTTAAAATTATTGGCTTGATCATAAAAAGTTTTCGCTTTATCGAAATTGGCAAGTCGCATTTCGCGGTCGCCATAAATCACATTAAAGAAGGCATCAATATCGCCAACGTCATCAATGTTTTTAGCAATTATCTTTTGCTCAAAAGCAGACTTGTTTGGTTTCTTGTAAAATTCATCTACACTTTTCACCAATTTAGAATTCGGATTGTATTGCAAGTCAGAAAGATTGTTGCTCATTAAAAATGATTTACCTTCTTCGCCTTGAATAAAATATCGGTTCGCCAAAATATCACGAATAAAATTCTGGGTAGAATTTTGGTCCACACCATATCCGTAATTTGGCCGTTCTGTATTGGAGGCAATATCATTGAAAATTTGCGGATAAGTTTTCAACAAATAATCTTCATATTCAGCTGTGATTTTTGGTTGTGAAACAATATCGTTTAGCATTTTCATGCGGTTGATTTCAGTAATATATTCCGGATTCGTAGTTTTTATTTTGGTTAAAATTTCTGAACTCTTTTCATAATCCTTTTGTAAAAACAAGAGATAGGCATCTGCAATTTGCCAAAACTCATCGTTTGATTTTTCCTTTATTTTTGAGGTTAATTTTGCGAAATCATTAATGAAGTTTTGCGGGGTGTTTTCTGGTGGTCCATAATATTCATTTTGAGTATAAAAAGGAAGTCGGTTTGGATTTTTCAGTAAATCTTTATCACTTTGATCTGCACCTTTTTTTGGAGTTTCTGTAGCATCAGAACTAAATAAATTGCTAAAGAAGTTTTTAATCGTTTGCCAAAAACTGATTTCACCAGAAGTCTCTGTTTTTGCAGTTGGCGCTGTTGTATTTTGATATGTAGAATTTACCGTTGCATTATTATCATCACTAAAGTAAACGGGCAAATAATTTCTTTCGAGTTCGTTGATGCTTCTGGCAGCCAGAACTTTTAGGATTTCAGAGTTCGGATCAATGTCATACATCTTTTCCATCATCGGAATTGGATTGCTGTAATCTTGATAAGCCAAAAGAAAATATGCCATGTTTTTATCTTCCGGACTTTGGGCTCTTTTCAAAATATTATTGAAAGAGGCCGAGTCAGATAATTGCATCGAGACAAATGCACTTTCTCTTCGATTTGGACTTTTCATAAAAACCTGAAAGAAATTCCAGTTCGCTTCTTGCGACATTTCCAGTCCACGCTGCGCACCCGCCAATTGATCGAGCGCCATGAAATAAGGAGAAGTTCGTAATTGTAAAGGCTGAACATATTTTTTAAATGCCTCGGTAGATTCTGTATAATGTCGCGTATAATGATTGAATCGAACCAACTGATAACCGTAACGCAATTTTATTTCCGGAATTTTTGCTGCGTTATAAAGAGAAGTTAAGGCTGCAATCGTTTTGTCATAATTGAGTTGCGTCGCATTCTCTGCATTTTCATTAGCCTCGAAGTAGAACGAATTTGGACTTTCAACATAATTAATCCGCATGTATGGTTCCAGGTATTTTGCCTCAATCAAATAATCAATTGCTTCTTCATATTTTTTATAAGAACCTAATTTTTTAAGAATAGAATTTCCCGCGCCACCATTTTTAAAATCGTTCAGATCCTTCATTGGCATTTTCTCTACCAGGATTTGAGTTTCTAAATAAGAAAGTGAATTGCCGAAAAATTTCTGCCAACTTTCGATATTCTCATTTGGAATCTCGTAATGCTCATGACCATAAAATCGATTCGACAAAGTGTGTAGAAAAGGCAAATAGGATTTATCTTTAATGATGGTTTGGGTGAACAGATTAAAATAATCGTAATCCGAATCGTCCCACGCACAGGCATTCGATTTAGAAAACATCAGGAAAAATAGGGCTGCAGAGAGAATGGTTTTTTTCATATCTAAAATTGGTGTTTGTCGAGAAAGCGATGGTCTAACTGATAATAGACGATTGCATAATTAGTTAGTTTTTTATTTAAAAAATTCTTGGTTTCCGTTAACTGATCTTCAGAAATCTCTTCTACTTTAATGGTAAACCCTTTGTTGAGGAAGTTTCCGAAATAGAAACCGTCTTTCATAATTTCAACTTCGTTATCCGATATTTTTCTAAAGTTAGCATTTTTTAAATCTTCGGTCGATAATGCGTTGATTAATTTGTGTTTGCCGACATGATTGGTTACAATTCCCCAGGAGTAAATCGGTAACGCAATATCCATATCTAAAGGATAAAGATCAACGTTTTTCAGATAGTTTTTTAAAGTCGGTAGATCCAAGATTGAATTACGGTCTGAGTTTTCTAAAGGCGACGAAGTAGAGTAGCACATTAAATAAACTTTCTCCGCAGGTGGAATTCCCGACAGTTTGCTGTTTTTTACTTGGTGCAATCTCAAAGTACAAGTGATTTCTTTTTTAGAAAAATCTTTTAGTCTTTGTAGAAATTCAAAATATTCTTTCCGGGTTCCCGCGGTCCAGTCACAATCGATTTGTATTTCCTTTGATATTTTAATTCCGAATTCAGTCTGTTTTTTCTTAATTAAAGAATTTACGTTTTCTGCCAGGAAATTAATTTCATTTGAACTGATATCATAAAATACGTCATTCTTAATGAAAACCACGGGGACGATTTCTTTATCGGTTTCAAAAGTTTGGTCTTTGGTTATTACTGCAACGGGCTGAAATTTTCCATCTACTTTTTCAATGTCAAAAAATCGGGTATATATATAAGGACTCGTTGCTTTTTGCAAAACAGTTTTTTCTGCAGCGTTTAAAGAAAGATGAGTTCGCCAATAATAAAACGTATAAGATTTAATGTTTTCGTGGTTGCAAGAAGTCATCATTAAAATCGAAAAGAGGAAGAAGAATTTTTTCATTGCTTAAATTTATTAAATATCATTTTAATGAAGTTGCTTTTTTTTAATAAAACTTAACGAACATAAGTTTATAAATTAGATTTAACAATTTGCATCGTTTAGTTTATAAGTATAGTTTTAATATTTAATTATGATTAATTTCTTTAACCTTAAGTTTTATGTTTAAAAAGTCTATTCTGCTCATTTTAATTCTAGTATTAAACGGGAATTCTTTTTCGCAGAATAAAAGTTCAACAAACAATTCTCATTTGGTTTGTAAATATAATGTTGAATTTCTGAAAGATACTTTGAATGTTGAAAGTAAAGGCAATGAAATAATGGTTTTGCAAATGGGGGATCAAGTTTCTTTATATAAAAGTCAACAAAAACGGTCTATTGATTCAGTGCGGCATTTAGCATTTAATAAAAGCCTTGCCGAACTGAAAACGACCGGTTCAATGGTGGTAGATTTTTCCAAAATTCCCACGGTTAAATTAGTTCACGAGGTTTACAAAAATAACCAAGAATTGCAGATTTTCGATAGAATAGGTAAAGACCAGTTTGTTTATTCACCTAATCATAAAATTAATTGGAAGATTGGTGAATCTAAAAAACGAATTGGAGATTATGAGTGTGCAGAAGCAACAGGAGTTTATAACAATCGTATTTATACTGCATGGTTTACTACGGAAATTCCTATAGCAGAAGGACCCTACACTTTTAAAGACTTACCCGGGTTAGTTCTTGAAGTTTACGATTCTGAAAAATATTTCTTGATTACACTACTATCAATTCAAAACTTGGCAGAAGTAATCCAGCCAATAAATAGATTCATTAAAACGAATTATACTGACTTTATTAAGAAGCGAAAACAAGTAGATGAAAATCCTGCAGCAGAAGCTCAAAAACTTCTAAATACTCCATTAACTAAAGGAATGCGAGATAGGATTGTAGAAAATAGAAAAAAGAAGAATAATTATTTAGATTAAATTTCCAGAAAAAGTTTCCCCAAAAAGATTCTCAGTGTTTGAGGATCTTTTTTTATTGCAAGTCTCTTACGTTCAAGCAAAAAAGTTGAAATTATTTTAAATCATTATTTGTCAATTCAAATATTCTTCATACATTTGCACACTCAATTTAAGGAAGAAGTGCGCCTATTTCAAAAGTAGAAATCACCCAAACCTTGATTGACAAACAAGAACTTAATTAGATATATATAAACATGTCAGGTATTATTGGTAAAAAAATCGGGATGACATCGCTGTTTGACGAGACTGGGAAGAATATTCCTTGTACCGTTATTCAAGCAGGTCCTTGCTCGGTTTTACAGGTCAGAACCATAGAAAAGGATGGGTACAAAGCTGCTCAACTTGGTTTCGATGACAAGAGTGAAAAGAACGTTGGTAAAGCGTTAGCCGGCCATTTCAAAAAGGCGGGTTCAGCTCCAAAAGCTAAGTTAGTAGAATTCTATCATGAATTCGTAGAAACTTTAAGCGTAGGAGATGAAGTGAAAGTAAACTTATTTGCGCAAGGCGAATATGTTGATGTAACTGGAACTTCAAAAGGTAAAGGTTTCCAAGGGGTTGTAAAAAGACACAACTTTGCGGGGGTAATGCAAGCAACTCACGGACAGCACAATAGATTAAGAGCCCCAGGTTCAATCGGTGCAGGTTCGGATCCATCAAGAGTATTCAAAGGAATGCGTATGGCGGGTAGAATGGGTGGTAAGCAAGTTACCGTACAAAACCTAGAAGTGTTAAGAGTAGATGAAGAACAAAATCTTTTAGTAGTAAAAGGTGCTGTTCCGGGAGCGAAAAATTCTTATGTAATTATCAGAAAATGGAACTAGTAGTATTTAATACATCAGGAAAAGAGACCGGAAGAAAAGTAACTCTTGACGAAGCAATCTTCGGAATTGAGCCAAATCAGCACGCGGTTTACTTAGAGGTTAAGCAATATCTTGCAGCACAAAGACAAGGTACGCACAAATCAAAAGAAAGAAACGAAATCTCAGGATCAACTAAGAAACTTAAGAAACAAAAAGGTTCAGGTTCTGCTAGATACGGAAGTATAAAATCCCCAATTTTCAAAGGTGGAGGTAGGATTTTTGGTCCAAAACCAAGAGACTACAGATTCAAATTAAACAAAGCTTTGAAAAGATTGGCTAAGAAATCAGTTCTTTCGCAAAAAATGAGAGATAATTCAATTAAAGTATTAGAAACTATCAATTTTGATGCTCCTAAAACTAAAGAATTTATCACTTTGAACAATGCGTTAGGATTTGAAGGTAAAAAAGCTCTTTATATTTTACCAGAAGCGAACAAAAACGTTTATTTGTCATCAAGAAACTTACCGAAAACGAAAGTTTTGACTTATAACGAAATCAGTTCTTACGATTTGGTACACGCTGGAGAGATCATATTCTTAGAAGGTGCTATAGAAAAATTCCAAGAAAATTTAAGAAAATAAATCATGTCGATTATCATTAAACCAATCATCTCAGAAAAAGCAAACTATCTTACAGATTTGAGAGGACAATATTCTTTTTTAGTTAACCCTAAATCGAATAAAATCCAGATCAAAAAAGCGATAGAACTTGCTTACGGTGTAAAAGTAGCAGACATTAGTACAATGATTTATGCTCCTAAAGTTTCTTCGAAACACACCAAAAAAGGATTACAAGTTGGGAAAACCAGCAAATTGAAAAAAGCAGTCGTTGCCCTTGCAGAAGGAGAAGTGATTGATATTTTTGCAACCAACTAAATTAGCATAAGGGAATACCTTATGACAACAATAAAATTTTATTAATTATAAATAATTGTAATGTCTGTTAGAAAATTAAAACCTATCACCCCGGGACAGAGATTCAGAGTTGTTAACAACTTTGATGAAATTACTACCAACAAACCAGAGAAATCTCTAACAGTAGGTATTAGTAAGTCAGGTGGTCGTAACAATACTGGTAAAATGACCATGCGTTACACCGGAGGTGGACACAAACAAAAATACAGAATTATCGACTTCAAAAGAAACAAGTTTGATGTTGAAGCTACGGTAAAAACTGTTGAGTACGATCCAAACAGAACTGCTTTCATCGCTCTATTAGAATATGCGGACGGAGAGAAGAGATATATCATCGCTCCAACTGGTATCAAAGTAGATCAGAAAGTAATCTCCTCAGAAAGCGCAGAACCAAATGTTGGTAATGCAATGAAGTTGAAAAACATTCCTTTGGGAACTGTTATTTCTTGTATCGAATTGAAGCCTGGTCAAGGTGGAATTATGGCGAGAAGTGCAGGATCATCGGCACAATTAACTTCAAGAGATAAGAAATACGTGATCATTAAATTACCTTCAGGAGAATCTAGAATGGTTCTTGGGGAGTGTATGGCAATGATTGGTGCAGTATCTAACCACGATCACATGCTTACCGTTTCTGGTAAAGCAGGTAGAAGCAGATGGTTGGGTAGAAGACCTCGAACAAGAGCAGTAGTAATGAACCCTGTCGATCACCCAATGGGAGGTGGAGAAGGTAAATCTTCTGGAGGTCACCCAAGATCAAGAAATGGTATGCCTGCTAAAGGTTACAAAACCAGAAAGAAAAACAAAGCGTCTAACCGTCATATCATATCTAAAAGAAAATAATTATGTCAAGATCACTTAAAAAAGGACCTTTCATTCATCACACTTTAGATAAGAAGGTTCAGACAAATATAGAGTCTGGTAAGAAGACAGTAATCAAAACTTGGTCTAGAGCATCAATGATCTCTCCAGACTTCGTAGGACAAACCATCGCAGTACATAACGGGAAATCTTTTATCCCAGTTTATGTAACTGAAAATATGGTAGGTCATAAGTTAGGCGAATTTTCTCCGACAAGATCTTTCAGAGGTCACGGCGGTAACAAAAATAAAGGAGGTAGATAATCATGGGATCAAGAAAAAGAGAAAGTGCATTAGCACGTAAAATAGCAAACCAAGATGTAGCAAAAGCGTTACATAATGACTGCCCTTCTTCTCCAAGAAAAATGAGATTAGTAGTTGATATCATTAGAGGAGTTGAAGTAGAAAAGGCGTTGAGTATCCTTAAATTTTCCAAAAAAGATGCTTCTAACAAATTAGAGAAAGTACTTCTTTCTGCGATGGCTAACTGGCAATCAAAGAACGAAGGTGCTGATATTGAAGAAGCAAACTTAATCGTAAAAGAAATTATGGTTGACAGTGCAAGACAATTGAAGAGACTAAGACCAGCACCACAAGGTAGAGGTCATAGAATCAGAAAAAGATCAAACCACATCACTTTAATTTTAGGAACTAAAGATAATAAATAATCAAGGTATGGGACAGAAGACAAATCCAATTGGTAACAGATTAGGTATCATCAGAGGATGGGATTCAAACTGGTATGGTGGTAAAGATTATGGAGACAGAATCGCAGAAGACTACAAGATCAGAAGATACCTTGAGGCAAGATTATCTAAAGGTGGAATTTCAAAAATCTACATCGAGAGAACATTGAAATTAGTAACCATTACAATTACTACTGCTAGACCGGGATTAATCATCGGTAAAGGAGGACAGGAAGTTGATAAATTAAAAGAAGAATTAAAAAAATTGACGGATAAAGATATCCAGATCAATATCTTCGAAATCAAAAGACCTGAACTTGACGCAGTTTTAGTTGCAGACAGTATCGCAAAACAAATCGAAAATAGAATTTCGTATAGAAGAGCTGTGAAAATGGCAATTCAAAGTACCATGAGAATGGGTGCTGAAGGAATCAAAGTTCAAATCTCTGGTAGATTAAACGGAGCGGAGATGGCAAGAAGTGAATCTTTCAAAGACGGAAGAATCCCCTTGTCAACCTTTAGAGCAGACATCGATTACCATATCGGTGAAGCCCTTACTCAGTACGGTAAATTAGGAGTTAAGGTTTGGATTATGAAAGGTGAAGTTTACGGTAAAAGAGACTTAAGCCCACTAGTAGGACAACAGAAAAAAGGACCATCTGCAGGAAGAGGAGATCGTGATGACAGAAGAAGCAGAGACGACCGTAGACCAAGAGATAGAAAATAATTAATGAAATTTTGGAGGCTATTTTTTAAATGAACCGTTACTTTTTTAAAATCTAAAATCTAAAATCTAAAATTCCTAGAAATTATGTTACAACCAAGAAGAACCAAATTCCGTAAAGTTCACAAGATGAAAATGAAGGGGATTGCCCAAAGAGGTAGTCAACTTGCATACGGAACTTTCGGGATCAAAGCTAACGAAGGAGCTTGGATCACTGCAAGACAAATTGAAGCAGCGCGTATTGCTGCAACAAGATATATGAAAAGAGAAGGTCAGTTATGGATCAAAATATTTCCAGACAAGCCTATTACTAAAAAACCAGCCGAAGTAAGGATGGGGAAAGGTAAAGGTGCAGTGGAATATTGGGTATCTGTAGTGAAACCTGGTAAAATTATGTTTGAAGTAGGTGGTGTACCTTACGAAGTAGCGAAAGAAGCTCTTCGTTTAGCAGCACAAAAACTTCCTGTTACTACAAGATTTGTAGTTGCTAACGATTTTGTTCAACCTAATTAATTTATTTAAAAATGAAAAAAGCTGACATCAAAAATCTAAGCGCAGGAGATATTCAAAACAAATTGGCTGAAGTAAAAGCAGATTTCAATAAAATGAAATTGTCTCACAGCATTAGCCCGATTGAAAATCCAATTCAAATTAAAGACATGAGAAGAATGATCGCTCGTCTTGAAACTGAATTAACACTAAAACAACAATCATAATTTTCCTTTTATCATGGATAGAAATTTAAGAAAAGAAAGAATCGGAATTGTTTCTAGCAATAAAATGGAAAAAACCATTGTTGTAAGTGAAACGACGAGAGTAAAACACCCGATGTATGGTAAATTCGTTTTAAAAACGAAAAAATATACCGCTCATGATGAGAACAACGAGTGTACTGAAGGGGATACAGTATTAATTACTGAAACAAGACCTTTAAGTAAAAGTAAGAGATGGAGATTAGTAAGAATCATTGAAAAAGCTAAGTAATGTTACAAACCGAATCAAGATTAAAAGTTGCTGATAACACAGGTGCAAAAGAAGTACTAGTTATTAGAGTTCTAGGAGGAACTAGAAGAAGATATGCTTCAGTTGGTGATAAAGTCGTAGTTACTATCAAAGATTCTACACCACAAGGAACCGCAAAAAAAGGAACTATTTCTAAAGCGGTAGTCGTAAGAACTAAAAAAGCAGTAAGAAGAAAAGATGGATCATACATCAAATTTGACGATAACGCTTGTGTTCTTTTAAACGCTACTGGTGAAATGAGAGGGACCCGTGTTTTCGGACCTGTTGCTCGTGAACTAAGAGACAAAGAATATATGAAAGTCATTTCATTAGCTCCTGAAGTACTTTAATTTTAAAATTTACAGAAAATGACAAAGTTAAAAATCAAAAGAGGAGATAACGTAATCATCACTACCGGAAAGAAAGAAATTAAAGGTAAAAAAGGTGAAGTTATTGAAGTGATCAGAAAAGAAGGCAAAGACGCTAGAGTAGTTGTTGCAGGTTTAAATATTGTTAAAAAACATACTAAACCATCTGCAGGTAACCCACAAGGCGGAATTGTAGAAAAAGAAGCATCAATCCATATTTCGAATGTTATGCTTATCGACAAAAACGGTAAACCAACTAAAACAGGAAGTAAGGTAGAGGGTGATAAAAAAGTGAGAGTTGCTAAATCAACCGGTGAAACTTTATAATTAAACGAAGATGGAATATATAGCAAGACCAAAACAAATATATAAAGAGAAAATTATTCCTACAATGATGGAAGAATTTGGGTACAAATCTGTTATGCAGGTTCCTAAATTATTGAAAATCGTTGTGTCACAAGGTTTGGGTGCAGCAACAGCTGACAAGAAAATTGTTGATTACGGAATTGAAGAACTTACGGCAATCACTGGTCAAAAAGCAGTTGGAACTCTTTCTAAGAAAGATGAAGCAGCTTTTAAATTAAGAAAAGGAATGCCTGTAGGAGCTAGAGTTACTTTAAGATCAAATCAAATGTATGAGTTCTTAGACCGATTAACTTCTTCAGCTTTACCACGTATCCGTGATTTTAACGGTATCAAAGCAGACGGGTTCGACGGAAGAGGAAATTACAATTTAGGGATTACGGAGCAAATTATTTTCCCAGAGATTGCAATTGACAAAGTGAAAAAAATCCAAGGGATGGACATTACTTTTGTAACTTCAGCGAAAACTGACAAAGAAGCTAAATCACTATTAACGCATTTCGGTATGCCTTTCAAAAAGAACTAAGATGGCTAAAGAATCAATGAAAGCGCGTGAGCGCAAAAGAGAAGCTACGGTAGCAAAATATGCAGAGAAAAGAAAAGCTTTGAAAGAAGCGAATGACTATGCAGGTTTGCAATTATTGCCGAAAGATGCTTCACCAGTAAGACTACACAACAGATGTAAATTAACAGGAAGACCAAGAGGTTACATGAGAACATTCGGTCTTTCAAGAGTAACTTTCAGAGAAATGGCTAACAAAGGTCTTATCCCGGGAGTGAAAAAAGCTAGTTGGTAACAAATTTAGAACAATCGAGATAGTAAAGTTATTAGGTTGTAGGTTATAGTAAATAGTTTTTAACTAGAACCTAAAGCCTACCACCTTTTAAAACTAACTATCATAAACCAATAATTTAAAATAGAAAAATGGTAACAGATCCAATTTCAGATTTCCTAACCAGAGTAAGGAACGCACAAAGCGCAGGCCACAAAGTGGTGGATATTCCTGCATCGAAAATCAAAAAGGAGATTACAAAAATTTTGTTTGATCAAGGGTATATTTTGAACTACAAGTTCGAAGATAACGCTGTTCAAGGAAACATCAAAATCGCTTTAAAGTACGATAAACTAACCAACAAGCCGGTTATCAAAAGCATTCAAAGAGCTTCAAGACCAGGTTTAAGACAATACAAAGGATCAGGTGAACTGCCAAGAGTATTGAACGGATTAGGAATTGCAATTATCTCAACTTCAAGAGGAGTTATGACTGATAAAAAAGCACGTCAGGAAAAAGTTGGTGGAGAAGTAATCTGCTATGTTTATTAATTTTTAATTAAAGGAAAATGTCAAGAATTGGTAAAGCAATTATAGAAATTCCCGCTAATGTTACCGTAACTGAGAAAGACGGATTGGTAACTGTGAAAGGACCGAAAGGAGAACTTACACAGCAATTAGGCGAAGGAATCACTCTTAAGCAAGAAGACGGGATTCTAACTTTAGATCGCGCGTCGGAATCAAAACAACACAAAGCATTACACGGTCTTTACAGAGCGTTAATCAATAACATGGTTCAAGGAACATCCGAAGGATGGACTAAAAAACTTGAACTTGTAGGAGTAGGATACAGAGCATCTAATCAAGGAAACAGATTAGATTTGGCTTTGGGATTCTCACACGGTATTGTACTGGATCTTCCAAAAGAAGTGGTAGTAGAAACATTATCTGAAAAAGGTAAAAATCCAATTATTACCTTAACATCTTTTGACAAACAATTATTAGGAATGGTAGCTGCAAAGATCAGATCTTTCAGAAAACCAGAACCATATAAAGGAAAAGGAGTTAGATTCGTAGGAGAAATTGTAAGACGTAAAGCTGGTAAATCTGCTTAATTTTTAAAACTTAAGAAAATGGCACTAAGCAAAGTACAAAAAAGAAATAGAATTAAAAGAAGAGTAAGAGGAAAAATCTCTGGCTCTGCTGAATTACCAAGATTATCTGTTTACAAAAGCAATAAAGAAATTTACGCTCAATTAATCGACGATAAAGAAGGTAAAACTTTAGCTTCAGCTTCATCTAGAGCGCTGAATGTAAAAGGAAACAAAGTAGAAATCTCTGCAGAAGTTGGTAAAGCAATCGCTGAAAAAGCTAAAGCTGCAGGAATTGAAAATATAGTGTTCGACAGAAACGGATTCGTATACCATGGTAGAGTGAAAGCTTTAGCTGACGGTGCGAGAGAAGGCGGACTAAAATTCTAATCATTAAATTTCGGAAATATGTTAGGACTAGATAATATAGAAAAAATAAAACCGGGAGGATTAGAACTTAAAGATCGTCTCGTTTCAGTAAACAGAGTTACTAAAGTAACCAAGGGAGGTAGAGCTTTCGGTTTTTCTGCAATTGTTGTTGTAGGAGACGAAGCTGGAACTGTTGGTTTCGGTTTAGGGAAATCTAAAGAAGTTGCTTCAGCTATTGCAAAAGCAGTAGAAGATGCTAAGAAAAATTTAGTTAAAGTTCCTGTAGTAAACCATACCATTCCTCACCAAACATCTGCAAGATACGGTGGAGCAGATATCTTCTTGAGACCTGCAACTCATGGTACCGGTGTAATCGCTGGTGGTACAGTTCGTATGGTAGTTGAAGCTGCTGGTATTAAAGATATTCTTTCAAAATCAAAAGGTTCATCTAACCCACATAACGTAGTGAAAGCAACTTTCAAAGCGCTATTGGATATCAGAAGACCAGAAGAGGTTGCTAAATTGAGAGGTATTTCATTAGATAAAGTGTTTAACGGTTAATAAGTAAAGCAATGGCAAAAATTAGAATCAAACAAGTAAGAAGCGCTATTGGTAGAACCAAAACCCAAAAAAGAACGCTTGAAGCATTAGGATTGAAAAAACTTCACCAAGTGGTAGAACATGACGATACTCCTGCAATTTTAGGAATGGTAGCGGCAGTAAATCACTTACTAGAAGTACAAAAATAGAAAATTGACAAAGAGAAAAAGAGACTTGATCATGATAGTCTCTTCTCTCTAATCTTTAAATCTCAAATCTAAAAATAATGAATTTAAATAATATTAGACCTGCAGCAGGTTCTACTCACAGTACTAAAAGAATCGGTAGAGGACAAGGTAGTGGTAAAGGGGGAACAGCTGGAAAAGGTCACAACGGTCAGCAAGCAAGAGCTGGTTATTCTCAGAAGATTGGTTTCGAAGGTGGACAGATGCCTTTGCAAAGAAGATTACCGAAATTCGGTTTTACCAACATCAACAGAAAAGAGTATAGAGGAATTAATATTGATACCCTTCAACTTTTGGCTGATACCAAAAATATCACTGAAATTACACAAGAGGTTTTAGTAGAGAATGGTTTGGCTAAGAAAAGCGAAATTGTAAAAATTATGGGTAGAGGAGAATTGAAAGCTGGTATTTCAGTTTCTGCACACAAATTCACTAAATCTGCAGAAGAAGCAATTTCTAAAGCAGGAGGTAAAGCAATTACTCTATAATATTTACAATGAAAGAATTTATACAAACACTAAAAAACATTTGGAGTCTTAAGGAACTTAGAGAGAAAATCATGTTCACTCTAGGGATCGTCCTCGTGTATAGATTCGCATCTTATATTTCCTTACCCGCCATTAACATGGCCGAGGTAGGGAATCTTTTGGATATTTATAAAAACCAAGGAGGCAACAAGCAAGGAGCAGGACTTCTTGGCTTGCTTTCTTCGTTTACAGGTGGGGCTTTCTCCCGAGCGTCAATTATGGCACTCGGAATTATGCCTTATATTTCTGCTTCCATTATTGTGCAATTAATGGGTATGGCAATTCCATATCTTCAGAAATTGCAGAAAGATGGTGAAAGTGGTAGAAATACCTTAAACCAAATTACAAGATGGTTAACTATTGCAGTTTGTTTGGTACAAGCACCTTCTTACCTTACTTCAATCACTCAAATGTTCTTGCCTCATGCACAGTTTGCTTCTGCCTACTATGTACATCCGCAGTCCATTATGTTCTGGTTGCCAAGTATCGTAATTTTAGTTGCTGGTTCTGTATTCGCAATGTGGTTAGGAGAAAAGATTACTGATAAAGGAATCGGGAATGGTATTTCTATCTTAATTATGGTAGGGATTCTTGCTGATTTCCCAGGAGCTTTTATTCAGGAAGTTGCAACTCAAACAGGTAAAGGTGGTTTTGGTACCATTATGATTCTGATTGAAGTTCTCTTCTGGATGGTAGTCGTACTCTTGGCAATCGTTCTATCGGTCGCTGTAAGAAAAATTCCTATCCAATATGTAAGTAGAGCCCAAGCAAGAGGTGGTGTAAATAGAAACTTAATGCAAGGTGCAAGACAATGGATTCCTCTAAAAGTGAATGCTTCTGGAGTAATGCCAATCATTTTCGCTCAGGCATTAATGTTTGTACCGGGATTATTAACGAAAGTTGATGAGTCCAACACTTTTCTTGCAGGATTCAAAAATGTATTTAGTTGGCAGTACAATGTATTGTTTGCGATATTAATTATCATCTTCTCCTTTTTCTACACAGCAATTACGATTCCTGTGAATCAAATGGCTGATGATTTAAAGAGAAACGGTGGCTTAATTCCTAAGGTTAGACCAGGGAAAGAAACCGCTGATTACCTGGATGATATTTTATCAAAAATCACTTTGCCTGGCTCAATATTTTTAGCTATCTTTGCAATCCTTCCAGCACTTGTGTATGGAGCGTTTGTTCAGACCGATCGTTTTGCCCTGTTTTTCGGGGGTACATCGCTTTTAATTATGGTCGGAGTAATCTTAGATACTGTACAACAGATTAATACTTATCTGTTAAATCACCATTATGATGGCTTGATGCAGTCTAAATTGTCCAGAACAAGCAATAATCTGTAATTAGATAAATGGCAAAACAAAAACATATTGAACAAGACGGCGTCATTACGGAAGCACTTTCGAATGCGCAGTTTCGCGTTGAACTAGAAAACGGGCATGTACTTATTGCCCATATTTCTGGTAAGATGAGAATGCACTACATTAAACTTTTACCTGGCGACAAGGTGAAATTAGAATTGTCTCCTTATGATTTATCAAAGGGGAGAATTACATTTAGATATTAAATTCAGTACAACTGAACTTTACTATAAAAGAGGACTTGTAAAGTCGAAAGATTTTATTAAAGTTTTAAATTTAAACAAAATGGGAATGATTCCGTAAGATCTCATTTAACCGTTGCAAAATTAGAAAAGAAAACTTAAAATGAAAGTTAGAGCATCTATCAAAAAAAGAAGTGCTGATTGCAAAATTGTTCGCAGAAAAGGCGTTCTGTTTGTGATCAACAAGAAGAACCCAAAATTTAAACAAAGACAAGGCTAAAATTAAATTATGGCGAGAATTTCCGGTATTGATTTACCAAAAAACAAAAGAGGCGTTATCGGTTTAACTTATATCTATGGTGTTGGAAGAAGTACTTCTTCTGAGATCTTGAAAGCAGCCGGAATCAGCGAAGACAAGAAAGTCAACGAATGGAATGACGATGAATTGGCATTGATCAGAAACTACATCACTGAAAACATTAAAGTTGAAGGTGAATTGCGTTCTGAAACACAACTAAACATCAAGCGATTGATGGATATTGGTTGCCAACGAGGAATACGTCACAGACTGGGATTACCTTTAAGAGGACAAAGAACTAAGAATAATTCTAGAACCCGAAAAGGAAAGAGAAAAACTGTTGCTAACAAGAAAAAAGCAAGTAAATAATCGGTAAGAATTATGGCAAAACAGACTAAAGCAGTAAAGAAAAGAAAAGTAAAAGTTGAAGCAATTGGTGAAGCACACATCCAAGCGACTTTCAATAATATCATCATTTCTTTAACAAATAAAAGTGGAGAAGTCATCTCTTGGGCATCAGCCGGAAAGATGGGATTCAGAGGTTCTAAGAAGAATACTCCTTTTGCAGCGCAAATGGCTGCAGAAAATTGCTCAACCGTAGCACACGATGCTGGACTACGTAGAGTAAAGGTTTACGTGAAAGGTCCTGGAGCAGGTAGAGAATCTGCGATCAGAACTATTCACAATTCAGGAATTGAAGTAAGTGAAATCGTTGACGTGACTCCAATGCCACACAACGGATGTAGACCTCCAAAAAGAAGAAGAGTATAATCTAAAGAATCTTATGATTTAAATGTTAATAAGGTGGTTTACATTTTAATTAAAAACTTTAAATCGAGAATCTAAAATCTTAAAAAAATATGGCAAGATATATTGGACCAAAAACAAAGATTGCAAGAAAGTTTGGGGCTGCAATCTACGGAGATGATAAAAACTTCGAGAAAAGAAAAAACCAACCGCCAGGACAACATGGTGTTAACAAAAGAAGAGGATCGAAAAAATCTGAGTACGCTGTTCAGTTGATGGAAAAGCAAAAAGCTAAATATACTTATGGTATTTTAGAAAAACAATTTGCTAACCTATACGAAAAAGCAGTAAGAGCAAGAGGCGTAACAGGTGAAGTTCTTTTACAATTATGTGAGTCGAGATTAGACAATGTAGTGTACAGATTAGGGTTTGCAAAAACCAGAGCAGGTGCAAGACAATTGGTATCTCACAGACACATCACTGTAAATGGTGAATTGGTAAACATCGCTTCATATTCTATGAAAGTTGGTGACGTAGTTGCTGTTAGAGAGAAATCAAAATCTCTTGAAGTAATTGCTGATGCATTAGCTTACAGAACAAACTATGAGTGGTTACAATTCAACGACGAAACTAAATCAGGTACTTTCGTATCAGCACCGGAAAGAATTCAAATTCCGGAAGATTTGAGAGAACAATTGATCGTCGAACTTTACTCTAAATAATAATTTCAAATTTTTGCTCAACCTAATTATATGGCAATTTTAACATTTATTAAACCCGATAAAGTAATCCTTCTTAACTCTAATGAATTCAAAGGTCAATTTGAATTCAGACCATTAGAGCAAGGTTTCGGACTTACTATCGGTAATGCATTGAGAAGAGTTTTACTTTCTTCTCTTGAAGGATATGCTATTTCATCTATTAAAATAGAAGGCGTAGAGCACGAATTTTCAACAATCCCAGGAGTAATTGAGGACGTTACAGAAATCATTCTTAACTTAAAGCAATTGCGTCTGAAAGCAAAAACTGAAACTGCAACTGCAGAGCAAGTAACTGCTAAAGTATCTGGACAAACTACTGTAACTGCTGGTGACTTAGGAAAATCAATGCAGGAATTCGAAGTATTGAATCCTGACTTGGTAATCTGCTCAACCAATAAAGATGTGAAATTTGAAATCACGTTCAATATTGAGAAAGGGAGAGGTTATGTACCATCTGACCAAAATAAATCAAGCAATGCTCCTATCGGAACTATTGCAATTGATTCAATTTATACCCCGATCAAGAAAGTACAGTATAGTGTTGAAAACTACCGTGTCGAGCAAAAAACAGACTACGAAAAACTCGTTTTAGATATTGAAACTGATGGGTCTATCACTCCTCAGAATGCTTTAACAGAAGCTTCTAAGATATTAATTTATCATTTCATGTTGTTCTCTGATGAGAGAATTACGTTGGAAACTGAAGCGGTGAAAGCCTCAATTCAATACGACGAAGAAACTTTACATACAAGACAACTCCTTAAATCGAAATTAGTAGATATGGATCTGTCTGTAAGAGCACTAAACTGCTTGAAAGCTGCTGAAGTTGAGACTTTAGGAGAACTGGTTTCTTACACAAAGTCTGATTTGATGAAATTCAGAAATTTCGGTAAAAAATCTTTAACAGAATTAGAAGAATTAGTGCATGCAAAAGGTCTTAACTTCGGTTTCGACGTTGCTAAATATAAATTAGACGCTGATAAATAACAAACAATGAGACACGGTAAAAAATTCAATCACTTATCTAGAACAGCTTCTCACAGAAGTGCTTTGCTTTCTAATATGGCTTGTTCTCTTATTGAGCATAAAAGAATCAACACAACTGTCGCTAAAGCGAAAGCTTTAAGAGTATATGTTGAGCCGATCCTTACAAAAGCGAAAGAAGATACAACACACAACAGAAGAACAGTTTTCGCATACCTGCAAAGTAAAGAAGCAGTTACTGAATTATTCAGAACAATTGCTCCTAAAATTGCAGAAAGAAACGGTGGTTACACTAGAATCATCAAAACTGGATTCAGACCGGGAGATGCTGCAGATACTGCAATGATCGAACTTGTAGATTTCAATGAACTTTACAACCCGAATGCTGAAGAGAAAAAAGTAACTAGAAGAAGCAGAAGAGCCACTCCTAAAGCAGCAGAAACTGTTGCTGAAGTAAAAGAAACTCCTGCTAAAGAAGTTAAAACTGAAGAGCCAACTGCAGAAGTTGCAGATTCTACAGAAGAAAAAGCAGGAGAATAATATTCGCCACGCTTTAGAAATTAAAATCCGTCTTGTTTTATAACGAGACGGATTTTTGTTTGTAAATAATTGTGCGTTTAGAAGTACTTGCTATAATTAAAATTATTCGCACTAAGCATTTAAGAGTTTAATCACTCAACAATCTTGGTTCTTTTAACTTTTTATTTGGCTGTTGACTATTGTCCTCTGGCTTTCTTCAAATGAATCACATTATTTTCCTGCGTAATGGTAATGCTGTCATTTTTAGCCACGATAGTAATATCGAAGTCTTTATAAATGCCACCTTTTTCGAACGCTTCTGTCTGCGGAGTTGTGATTGTTTTGTTATTACTTTTAATGCTGATGGTTTTTACTTTTGCAGTATTGTTAAACGTGACTAATGCTGATGAACCATCGTCCGCTACATAACGGTCAGTATAATCTTTAGCATTATAATTTGACTCGTCAGTTTCAGTGGTAGCGATAGTGGTACTGTCTTTAGGAAGATCAGCAGAATAACCATTTTCTTGTTTGATGACACTTTTGTTTCCTTCAGTGTTCTTCTTACAACTTAGTGTTAGCATTAGAAGAGAACATGCTGCGATGATGAACGTTTTTTTCATTGTTAAAGTTTTAGGGATAATCAAATTTAATGATATCTTTTTTAATTATGATTATACCGATACAATTAACTAAAATTTAACTCAAAACCTCATTAAAATCATAGGATAAACCCGTGGCAATCATTCAATTTTAACTAAATTTGTAATTCTTAATAAATCATACTAAAAAATTATACAATGAGTTACATTTCTTACATTGAAGCAAGACAAATTTTAGATTCTAGAGGAAACCCTACAATTGAAGTTGATGTGTTCACAGAAGCCGGTTCTATGGGTCGTGCGGCTGTTCCTTCTGGAGCATCTACAGGCGAACATGAAGCAGTAGAGTTACGTGATGGAGCAAAAGAATTTGGTGGGAAAGGAGTTTTAAAAGCAGTAGAAAATGTAAGAGAAATCATCGCACCAGAATTAATTGGTATTTCAGTTTTCGAGCAAAATCTGATCGATCAAATTATGATTGAATTAGATGGAACACCTAACAAAGCAAATCTTGGAGCAAATGCAATTTTAGGCGTATCCTTAGCAGTGGCAAAAGCAGCTGCATTGGACCTTAAAATTCCTTTGTACAAATATATTGGTGGTGTAAACGCAAATACACTTCCAGTTCCTATGATGAATGTTATTAATGGTGGTTCCCATTCAGATGCACCTATTGCTTTCCAAGAGTTTATGGTGATGCCGGTGAAAGCAGATTCTTTTTCTCACGCATTACAAAAAGGAACGGAGATATTTCATGAATTAAAATCAATCTTAAAATCTAGAAATCTTTCGACTGCAGTTGGTGACGAAGGTGGTTTTGCACCAAAATTCAATGGAACCGAAGACGCCCTGGATACTTTAACGCAAGCCATTGCTAACGCTGGTTACAAAGCCGGAGACGATATTATGTTTGCCTTAGACTGCGCCTCGTCCGAATTTTATGTTGATGGTAAATATGATTACAGAAAATTTGAAGGAGAAAATGGTGCATGCAGAACTCGTGAAGAACAGGTTGAGTACTTAGCAGAATTGGCATCAAAATATCCAATTATTTCAATTGAAGACGGAATGGATGAAAATGATTGGGAAGGTTGGAAATTATTAACTGAAAAAATAGGAAATAAGACACAGTTAGTAGGTGACGATTTATTTGTAACAAATACCGAGATTTTAGGCAAGGGAATAAAAGGAGATATCGCAAATTCAATTTTAATTAAAGTGAATCAAATCGGTACTTTATCAGAAACTATGGCAGCTGTTCAAATGGCGCAGAATAATAAATACACTACCGTAATGTCTCATAGATCTGGTGAAACAGAAGATGCGACCATTGCTGATTTAGCTGTAGCAATGAACTGTGGTCAAATCAAAACAGGATCAGCATCACGTTCAGACAGAATGGCGAAATACAACCAGTTACTTAGAATTGAAGAAGCATTAGGAGAAACAGCAGTATTCCCAGGATTAGATGCTTTTAAAATAAAACGATAATAGAAAAAATTAATGGAGCGACCGTAAAAAACACTTGCGGTTTCATTCCAATATTTATAAATTAGTAAAAAAATAAATTATAATGTCAGATAACAAAGTTATATTAAACTATGATGGGAAAGCATTTGAATACCCAATCGTAGAAAGCACCATCGGTGACAGAGGAATCGATATTTCAAAGTTAAGAGACCAAACCGGGTTAATTACTTTAGATTTAGGATATAAAAATACTGGAGCCACTTTAAGCGACATCACTTATCTTGATGGTGATCACGGCGAATTGTATTACAGAGGATATCCAATCGAGCAAATCGCTGAAAAATCCAGTTTTACAGAAGTTATGTATCTTTTGTTAAATGGTAATTTACCTACGACAGACCAGTTTGCTGGTTTCGAAAAAGGTATTAAAAAATACAATTTCGTTGCTGACGAAATGAAAAGATTGATCGACGTTTTCCCTCGTTCAGCACACCCAATGGGAGTTTTATCTTCCTTAACATCTGCGCTTACTGCCTTTAATCCAAAAGCTGTTGATGTAAGATCAAAAGAAGAAATGGACCACGCCGCAGAAATGCTGATCGCCAAGTTCTCTCACCTTTGTGCGTGGACTTACCGTAAGAAAATGGGCTTACCGATCAATCATGGAGACGACAGCTTAAACTATGTAGAGAATTTCTACAAAATGTGTTTCCGTCGTCCAAACCAGGAATTCCATTTAGATTCTACCGTTGTTAATGCTTTAGATAAATTATTAATTCTTCACGCAGACCACGAGCAAAACTGTTCTACATCGACGGTAAGAATGGTTGGTTCAGCACATACTGGATTATTTGCTTCAGTTTCAGCAGGGATCTCTGCACTTTGGGGACCACTTCACGGTGGTGCAAACCAGGCTGTGATCGAAATGTTGGAGATGATCGAACAGGATGGTGGCGACGTTGCAAAATACGTGGAGAAAGCTAAAAATAAAGATGACGATTTCCGTTTGATGGGCTTTGGACACAGAGTTTACAAAAACTTCGATCCAAGAGCACGCATCATTAAAAAAGCAGCAGATGATATTTTTGCAGCTTTAGGAATTGAAGACAAAGCTTTAGACATCGCTTTACAGTTAGAAAAAGTAGCCTTAGAAGATGAATACTTCATCGAAAGAAAATTGTATCCAAACGTAGATTTCTACTCAGGAATAATCTACAGAGCATTAGGAATTCCAACCGAAATGTTTACCGTAATGTTCGCTTTAGGAAGACTGCCAGGATGGATCTCTCAATGGAAAGAAATGCGTTTGCATAACGATCCAATCGGAAGACCAAGACAGGTTTATCAAGGTGCTGCAAAACGTGATTACGTTGACATGAGCGCAAGATAATCTGAAATCATATTCATAATTTCCCTTTCAATTTAGTTTGAGAGGGATTTTTTTTGGGCGCACATTTCCGTCTTCCGTTCCCGCTTTTTTTGTCATTGCGATCGAAGAGAAGCAGTTTGTTGAGCATGTTCGTCTCTGCAATAACAAAAAAGAGCTCCACTCAAGCCGGGGCGCAACTCGGTTATAAAATTAGATTTCAGCAAAATTGAAAATTTCAGTATCTTAACCCCTAGAAAAATTACTCAAGATATTCTTCACCAAATGAAATTCATTTATCAAATTCTTTTTGTCATTATCACAGGCCTTATTTTGTTTTCCTGTAATTCTCAAACGAGGATTAATACGGATTTAAAAAAAGAATTAGATGTAATAATGTTTACAGATCAAGCCTTCCGACGACAGTATGATCCTAATATGCCAGAACAAGAAAGAAGGAATATTGCAGACAGTCTTAATATGGATTATGACACCATGCGAAAAAATCTTTTAGTTCTCATGAATAAATATGATGCAGAAAATATTAAAAAAGTTGAAACAATTATTTCAAAATATGGTTATCCAGGAAAGTCTTTAGTTGGTGAACCCACTAACCGAGCAGCATTTCTAGTAATTCAACACTCCGACAAGATTTCGAAGTATTTACCAATCGTCAGAATTGCCGCTGAGAAAAAAGAGTTACCTTTTCGAAGTTATGCTCTGATGCTAGATCGACATCTCATGGAAAAAGAAGAACAGCAAATTTATGGATCACAAGGTTTAGAAATGGGTGGAATTTCTGTTATCTGGCCTATAAAAGATCCTGCTAACGTTAATGCACTAAGGAAAAAAGCAGGATTTTCGCAAACCGTCGAACAGTATTCGAAAGATTTATTTGGAAAAAATTTCGAATATAAAGTGTACAGTCTTGAAGAAGTTAAAGAATTATTTTCAGGATTTACTATTGTTGAATAACCACAAAGGATAACGCGTTCGATTAAATTAATTTTACTCAAAAAAATGAATTCAAAAAATAAAAAGATACTCGCAGCTTCAGGAATATTCCTGGTTGCACTCAATATTTTCGCATTCTATACTCTTCAAGAAGGAATCAGAATCGCAAAAGCTATAAGTAATACACAAAATAAAGAAGCCCTAAAGTCATTAGAACAAAAACAAATCCTGAGTGATGTTGTACCTTCCTTAATTTTCACAATTGATATAGCATTGCTATTTTTTCTTTGTTATCTTTTAATTAAATCATTGATCAAAAGTTTAAAAAAATCCACATCTAATAAATAATGAAACTAAAAAATTACATCAGAGGACAATGGATCGAAGGATCAGGAAATGAAGTCCCACTTTATAATGCAGTTAATGGTGAATTGGTTGCAATTTCAGATACCGAAGGAATCGATTTTGAGCAAGCCTTAGATTACGGAAGAACCGTTGGTTACAAAAATCTTTCCTCCATGACGTTCTACGATCGTGGCGAAATGTTGAAGAAAGTTGCTTTGTATTTATTAGAAAGAAAAAAGAAATATTACGATCTGTCCTATAAAACCGGAGCAACTCATTCAGATTCTTGGGTAGATATCGAAGGAGGTTTCGGAACGTTCTTTACCTATTCTGGTCTTGCAAAAAGAATGTTGCCCAACACACCATTTTGGGTTGATGGAGATACCCAGAAAATTTCAGCAAACGGAACTTTTCTGGGAACGCATATTTTAACGCCGAGCGAAGGAGTTTCAGTACAAATTAATGCGTACAATTTCCCGGTTTGGGGAATGTTAGAAAAATTATCGACTTCACTTTTAGCCGGGGTTCCAAGCATTGTGAAACCGGCAACTCCAGGATCTTATTTAACCAACGCCGTTTTCCAGGACATGATTGAAAGTGGAATCCTTCCGGAAGGAGCCATCCAATTAGTTTGTGGTGAACCGGGAAATATTTTGGATTATGTTCAAGATGGCGATTCTGTACTTTTCACAGGTTCCGCTTCTACCGGAAAAAAATTAAAATCTTTACCTTCAGTTTCAAGTAATTCGGTCCGTTTCAACATGGAAGCAGATTCTTTAAACTGCTCAATTCTCGGCCTCGATGCAAAACCTGGAACACCAGAATTTGATCTTTTCATCAAAGAAGTTCGCACCGAAATGACGACTAAAGCTGGACAAAAGTGTACCGCAATCCGAAGAATTATTGTTCCGGAGAATTTAGTTGGTGATGTTCAGAACGCTTTAAGTAAAGCATTAGATCAAACCAAAATTGGAAATCCATTAAGCCGCGAAACCAGAATGGGATCTATTGTTGGCAAAAAAGAAATGGCAGTTCTTCAGGAAAAAATAAACTTACTGAAAGCGGAAACTGAATTGATTTACGATGGTAAACAAGAATTAGTAGATGCCGATTACGAAACTGGAGCCTTTATGACTCCAAAAGTCTTTTACAACGATAAACCTTTCGAAAAAAATATTTCACACGATGTAGAAGCATTCGGACCGGTTTCAACTTTGATGCCGTACAAAGATGCTGAAGAAGCAGCCGCTTTGGCAAAACGTGGAAAAGGAAGTTTGGTAGGTTCAATTATTTCTCGTGATGAAAAATTCGTTGCAGAAACCTCTTGGAAAATGGCATCTTCTCACGGAAGAATTTTCGTTTTAAATAGAGATAATGCAAAAGAATCAACCGGTCACGGTTCACCTTTACCAACCTTAATGCACGGTGGACCCGGAAGAGCAGGAGGTGGTGAAGAAATGGGTGGATTAAACGGACTTCATTTCTTCTTACAAAAAACTGCAATTCAAGGTTCGCCCGATATTTTGACCGCGATTACCAAAATTTATCAGCAAGGAGCAAATCAACATTTCTCAGATAAACATCCATTTAGAAAATATTTTGAAGAAGTAGAAATCGGCGATTCATTAGAAACTGCCGGAAGAACAGTAACAGAAGCAGATATCGTCAATTTTGGAAATGTTTCTTGGGATCATTTCTACGCTCACACAGATTCAACTTCATTAAATGGAACAATCTTCGATCAAACGGTTGCACACGGATATTTCATACTTTCTGCAGCTGCAGGATTATTTGTTTCCGGTAAAAAAGGTCCAGTCATTGCGAACTACGGACTAGAAAATGCGAGTTTCTTTAAACCAGTTTACGCCGGAGATACGATCACTGTTTATTTAACTGCAAAAGAGAGAATCAACAAAGGAGTAAAAGGAAGAAATGTTCCAAGTGGCGTTGTAAAATGGTTGGTAGAAGTTGTGAATCAACGTGAAGAAGTTGTTTGTGTTGCCACGATTTTAACTTTGGTTGCGAAGAAATCTCCTTTCATTAAAGTAGATTATAAAGATTTTGCCACAAGATTAAATAATTTATCTGAAAAATCGATTCCAAATTGGGGAAAAATGAATGCTCAACAAATGTTGGAACATTTAGAAACTACCATGAAATACAGCACTGGCGAAATAGAAACTTCAGAATGTAAAACGCCGGAAGAACATTTAGAAAAATATCAGGATTCACTTTATAACTTTAGAAAAATGCCGAAAGATTTTCCTGCACCTTTCTTAGAAGATGGAAAATTACCGGAATTAAAATATAAAAATTTGGATGAAGCCAAAACGCATTTCATTGAATCGGTAAAAAATTATCAGATTTATTACCGCGAAAATCCAGAAGCAGAACATTTGCATTTTGTTTTCGGAAAATTAAATAAAGAAATGATGGAGTTGTTTCATCAAAAACATGTGACGCATCACTTCGAGCAATTTGGATTATAAGCACACTGATTCCACAGATTTCCACAGATGAAATTCTTAAGAATTCTTTCTATTTTTTAGTATGAAAACATATCTGACATTAATTTTGATCCTATTATTCACCGTGCAGTTTTCTGCGCAGAAAGTTTTCTCTGTCGATTATCAACGTCAGGCAGATGTAAAAGTTTTCGTCGTGAAATATGAAAGTCAGGCAGATTTGAAAGTGTATAAAGTCGATTAACAAAGCCAAGCCGAAGGAAACGAAGGGAAGTGGTTCTTTGTAAAATATTCTAGTCAGGCAGATAAGAAGATTTATTTTGTCGATTATGGAAGTCAGGCAGATTTAAAAATATTTTTCGTGAAATATCAAAGTCAGGCAGGTTGGAATAAGAAGGAAAAGAAGCAGTTGATGTATTAAAAATCTGTGCAAATCTATGAAATCTGTGTGCTGTAAAACCGCACAGATTTCAGAGATTCACACAGAATAAGAGATTAAGTTTTAAATAAAATAATCTAAAATTATGACTGAAAATGAAATTACCTTTTTGATAAGAAAAGCAATTTTTGAAGTTTATAATACTCTTGGTCCTGGATTGCTGGAAAGTGTTTATGAGAAAGCACTTGCAATCGAACTCGAAAATCAAGGTTTACGAGTGGAAGTTCAAGTTCCAATTTCAGTTACTTATAAAGGAACCGATTTAGGTCTAGGATTTCGTGCAGATATATTAGTTGAAGAGAAAATAATTATCGAAATTAAATCTGTCGTAGAATTAGCGCAGATTCATCATAAACAATTACTGAACTACTTGAAATTAACAAATTGTCATTTAGGTATTCTTTTTAATTTCAACACGAATAATATAAATAGCGATATAGTTAGAATTATAAACGGATATCTTTAAATAAATTTGTGCAAATCCGTGAAATCTGTGAGTCATTTAGCGCACAGATTTCACAGATTTTCACAGAATAATTAAAAATAAAAAAATAGTGATTAAAACCGTCGGAGAAAAAGTAGTCGAATTCAATGAAAACTTACATTATTCAGGAGATCTTCCTGAAGGCTTCAATGTGCTTAATCCTTTCTTCGATAATCCCGAAACTTTAACGGTGATGACCGAGTTTTATCAGAAATTTTACAATGATGATTTACAAAGGAAATTCATTGTCGGAATTAATCCCAGTCGTCACGGAGCAGGAGTTACAGGTGTTCCTTTCACCGATACAAAAAGATTAGAAACCATTTGTGGTATAGAAATGAAATCTGCTCACACTCATGAAATTTCTTCGGTTTTTTTATATGATGTCATTGAAAATTTTGGTGGACCTGAAGCGTTCTATAAAGAGTTTTATATCAATTCGCCCTTTCCTTTGGCGATTGTCAGAAATACGATTAGAGGTAATTTAAACGCCAATTATTATGATGATAAAAAACTTTTCGAAGCCGTAAAACCATTTATGATTCAAAGTTTAAAAGATCATATCAGTTTAGGTTTAGATACTTCGGAAGTTTTTATTTTGGGAAAAAAGAACGCCACTTTCATTGATAAAATCAACAGTCAAGAACATTTCTTTGATAAAATGACAGTGTTAGAACATCCGAGATATATCCAGCAATACAAAAGCAAAGAGAAACAATTATACATCGATAAATATTTAATAGCCTTAAACAAAGCATAATGAACAACGGATTTGTAAATCAAGAACTTAAAAATAATATTTCAGAAATCACTTTTGGACATCCAAAAAGCAATTCTTTGCCAGGTGAAATTTTAGAATTGCTCGCTCAAACGATTTTGGATGAAGGAGCAAAAGAAGAAGTAAAAGCAATTCTTTTAAAATCAGAGGGTGAAAAAGCATTCTGCGCTGGCGCGAGTTTCGATGAATTATTGTCAATCGATGAATTAGATAATTCTAAAAAATTCTTTGGAGGTTTCGCAAAAGTTTTAAATGCAATGCGATCTTGCGGAAAATTAGTCATCGTAAGAGTTCAGGGAAAAACAACAGGCGGCGGAGTAGGAATTGCGTGTGCTGCAGATTACTGTTTTGCTACAAAAGATTCTGCGTTGGCTTTAACAGAATTAAATTTAGGAATTGGACCATTCGTAATTGGACCTTATGTTGAAAGAAAAATGGGCAAATCTGCTTATGCTGCAATGTCGATTGACGCAGATTTCAGAAGTGCTGATTGGTGTGAAAAACACGATGTCTACCATTCCGTTTCTGAAAATATTCAAATGATGGATGAAGAAATCGATAAATTCTTAGAAAAATTATCGACCAGAAGTTCCGATGCTTTATCATTAATTAAAAAAGTTTCTTGGGAAGGAACAGAACATTTCGAACAATTAATGCCGGAAAGAATTTTGATGAGCGCTTCTTTAATTTTAGAAGATTCTGCGAAGAAAAATATTGAGAAGATTAAAGAACGACTTCGAGCGAAATAGTCGATGAATACTAATGCCAATAAAACAGTTCTCATTTTAGGAGCCAATTCCGATGTTGCAAAACAATGTATTTTGCAATATCAGGAAAAGGATTTTTCAATTATTGCATCTTCTCGAAATCTGGATTCTTTAGAAAATTTCGTGGAAGAAAATGATATTGATTCTTCTAAAATTACTCTCAAATATTTTGATGCTGCAGATTTTTCTTCTCATCAAAGATTTTATGATGAACTTCCAACAAAACCCAACATCGTAATTTACTCCGCAGGTTTTTTGGTTGAAAATCAGAAAGCACTTCACGATTTTGCTGGAGTAAAACAAATGATGGAAGTGAATTATATGGGCGCAGTTTCTATTCTGAATATTATTGTGATGGATGAATCCACTAAAAATTTAGAAAGAATTATAGGATTGTCTTCACTTTCCGGAGTTCGTGGTCGAAAAAGTAATTTCATTTATGGAAGTACAAAATCGGCATTCACGCAATATTTAGCCGGACTTCGACAAGAGTTGTCTTCGAGAAATATTATCGTTAATGTTTTAGTAAGCGGATATATTAATACGAAAATTAATGCAGGTTTAGAATTGAATAAAAACCTTTTGATGGAACCCGATTATGTTGCGAAACATATTGTAAATGTTGGGAATTCGTTCTCTATTGTTCCTAATTTTAAATGGAAATTCATTTATTATATCTTAAAATTTTTACCGGAAAGTTTAGTTGCGAAGTTGCCATAGTAATATTCTTAATTAAATAACGCACAAAAAAGAGGAAGCAAAACTTCCTCTTTTTTATTTATTTTAATTCAAACTAATCTTTCAGTTCAACTTTCAAAGCCAACTCAGTCAACTGCTCATCAGCAATCGGACTTGGCGCATCGATCATCACGTCTCTTCCGGAATTGTTTTTTGGGAAAGCGATATAATCTCTGATCACTTCGTTACCATCAAGAATCGCAACCAAACGGTCAAAACCTAAGGCTAAACCAGCGTGTGGCGGTGCTCCATATTGAAAAGCATTCATCAAAAATCCAAACTGTGCTTCTGCATCCTCTTTGGTGAAACCTAATAAATTAAACATTTTTGCCTGTAAATCTTTATCAAAAATTCTTACGGAACCGCCACCGATTTCATTTCCGTTCAGGATTAAATCATACGCATTAGCTCTTGCTTTTCCTGGATCGGTTTTTAATAAATGAACGTCTTCTGGTTTTGGTGAAGTGAATGGATGGTGCATTGCGTGATAACGGTTTGTTTCTTCGTCCCATTCTAATAACGGGAAATCAATGACCCAAAGTGGCGCAAATTCTTTCGGATTTCTTAATCCTAATCTGTTCCCCAATTCCATTCTTAAGGCGGAAAGTTGGGCTCTTACTTTATTTTCGTTTCCGGACATTAGGAAAATTAAATCACCTGCTTTTGCGCCGAATTTTTCTGTGATTTTCTTTAAGTCTTCTTCATTGTAAAATTTATTTACGGAAGAAGTAACTGTTCCGTCATTTTGGAATTTAATCCAAATCATTCCATTGGCGCCAATTTGTGGACGTTTTACCCAATCGATCAATTCGTCGATTTGTTTTCTGGTATATTCCGCACAACCTTCAACGTTGATTCCGACAATCAAATCTGCATCGTCGAAAATTTTGAAATCTTTTCCTTTGACCAATTCGTTTACTTCCACGAATTCCATCCCGAATCTGATGTCCGGTTTGTCGTTTCCGTATTTTTGCATCGCGTCGGCGAAAGTCATTCTTGGGAATTTTCCAAATTCTTTTCCGGCAATACCTTTCAATAAAGTTGCGGTCATTCCTTCGAAGATTTGCAGAACATCTTCCTGTTCTACGAATGCCATTTCGCAATCGATCTGTGTAAATTCCGGTTGTCTGTCTGCTCTTAAATCTTCATCACGGAAACATTTTACAATCTGAAAATAACGGTCCATTCCACCAATCATCAATAATTGTTTGAAAGTTTGTGGCGACTGTGGCAACGCGTAAAACTGTCCCGGATTCATACGGCTTGGAACTACGAAATCACGCGCTCCTTCCGGAGTCGATTTAATAAGAACCGGAGTTTCTACTTCGATAAAATCTTGTGCGGATAAATAATTGCGGACTTTCTGCGCCATTTTGTGACGGAAAATCAATTTGTCTTTTACCGGATTACGTCGAATATCTAAATATCTGTATTTCATACGAAGTTCTTCACCGCCATCAGTTTGGTCTTCAATGGTAAATGGTGGAACTTCTGATTGGTTTAAAATTGTCAGTTTTTCAACAAGAATTTCGATTTCTCCAGTCGGAATTTTTGGATTCTTACTCACTCTTTCAATAACCTTTCCTTCGATTTGAATCACGAATTCTCTTCCAAGTTTGTGAGCATTTTCTAATAGTTCCGCTGATGAACGGTCTGCATCAAATACCAATTGCGTAATTCCATAACGGTCGCGTAAATCGATCCACATCATAAATCCTTTGTCACGAATGGTTTGAACCCAGCCGGAGAGGGTTACGTTTTGATCTAGATTTTGGATATTTAATTCTCCGTTGGTGTGCGTACGAAACATAATTTTCAGATATTAGAAGTTAAAATTGAAAGATAGATTTGGTCTAAAATTCCAGGTGCAAAGATAATATTTTTGGTTGGAAGAGGTGAAATAAAAGCGTTGTCTTTTAAACGAAACCAGTCAATACTCAAGATCAGGTTAAATTCTATAATTTTCAAATGAGATTGCTAAGGTTTATATTCTATTAAATCTCCTGGCTGACAATCTAAGGCTTTACAAATTGCATCTAGAGTCGATAATTTTAAGGCCTTTGCTTTTCCGGTTTTTAGAATAGAAAGATTGGCTTGTGTAATTCCAATTTTCTCTGCCAATTCCTGACTTTGCATCTTGCGTTTTGCAAGCATAACGTCGATGTTGATGATGATAGGCATAATTTAAATTGTTAAATCGTTTTCGGTTTGTAATTCATGCCCTTTCTTGAAAAACGCTGCAAGATAAAGGAAAGTACCACCTAACAGGAATAGAAATAGACTATAAAATATCAATTCAGTGGGATTAATTAAATGCCACACGAAATACCAAAATATTATAAAAAGAATTCCCGATATAACATTAATGTATGCAAATCTTTGCAACCATTTAATCGTGCTTTCAGTGAAAATAATTTCAGAACTTAAATTCTTAAATATTCTAAAACTGCTGTAGAAAAAATAGGTAAGAAATGCGAATCCCAGACTGGCGGTAATTATTGTACGCCACTTCAGTTCTCCATTAAAAAAATTCTGTTCACTAAAAGGAAACTTTATTGCAAACATATTTGCTAAATAATTTTCATGGTACAGTTTTTTTTCAACGCTGAAAATTTCTGGGAATATATTAACATCCTGATTATAATTGAGATAGCAAATTGACACTCCAATTATAAAATAAAGCAAATGGAAAAGAAAAATAATATAAGCAAGATAAAGAAAGAAACTAATGTAACGCGAGAGTGAATTTTTTCCTACGATTTTCATGATAATTAATTATTATTTTACGATAATTAATTGTTAAAATTTATTAATTATATTTTTTTGTTAAACGCTTCCTTGCTTTATGAATTCTATCCATTTAATATAAGTTGATGAGTGTTCATATTTCTATCGAAAATGAAATACGAAAAAATATACAACAAAAAGCCCATCCAATATGCTCTAAATTATTATGATATTTTGTAAACGTTAGAAAATGTAAAGACTAAAAATTTATGAATTTTTAAGAAGTCCATTGCTTATATATTATTTAACTTTGTGTATATCAACATCCAAAAAAATAAAATTATTATGGGAAAAGGAGATCAAAAGTCAAAAAAAGGAAAAATTATTGCAGGCAGTTATGGTAAGAAAAGACCAAGAAAAGTTAGTTCAGTAAGTCATATCCCGGTAAAAGCTTTAGATGAGAACGATAAAAAAGCGCCTAAAGAAAAAGTAAGAAAAGACGTCGGTTATCCTACTGAAAAATCTGAAAACGCTGAAGTAGATGAAAAACCTAAAGTTGCTGCAAAACCTAAAGCAGAGAATAAGGAAGACCTAAAAGAAGAAAAGCCAAAGGAAACCAAAACTAAAAAAACCGAAGAATAATCTTCGGTTTTTTTATGATTGTATTTTTGTATGATTATTTTCCGCCAAAAAGATTTCCTAAAAGTCCCCCTAAACCTCCTTGAGTTTGTTGCTGACCGCCACCGCCGAGAACGCTACCCAGAATATCTCCGAGTCCTCCTCCTGAATTTTGCGTCGCTCCGCCAAGAACACTTCCTAAAATATCTGTTAAAGGATTTGAACCTCCCTGTGCTTGCTGTTGCTGAACCTGGTTAGTTGCAGTGCCTAAGATACCACCCAGTAAATCTCCTAAACCACCCCCTGAAGTTACACCGCTGGCTTGTTTTTCTTTGCCGATGAATCCCATAATTACAGGGGCTAACATCGCTAAAATCGGTCCGATTTTATCCATTGAAATTCCAGTATTTTGAGAAAGTTGATTTTCAACATCTGCTTTTTGACCTCCGAAAATATGGTCCAGAATCGATCCGCCTTCCTGTTGTCTCGCTGCTGCTTGTGAGGGGTCATTTAAAATACTTCCATCGTGATCTTTATCCAGGGCACTATTCAAAGCATCTGCTTCCTTAGGATCTTCCTGTGATTTTTTTCTTAAATAAGAAATGACTAATGGTGCAGCAACTGCTAGTAAAGCGATTACCTGGTTTTTACTTATTCCGAATTTGTTTTCAGCATCTGCAGCCACTTGATTTCCTGCGTTCCCTGTGATAAGGTCAATTAAACTCATATTTGTTTGTTTTTAAAATTAGTAATTTTGACGATTAAAGTTATCAAAAATTATTCCTACTATTTTCTCAAACACTTAAATTGTTGTTAAATTTTAGTTTTTGAAAATAGGAACGTTTGAACATGCTTCACCAAACATCAGCGATTTAACGAGCGGCTTTAACTGTTGCACCAATTCGATATAAGCGTTTTCTGGAATCGATTCATCGCTGCATCCCTTTACCAAAACTCTTTTTCCGATCATCTCGGTGAAGTCATAAGTTTGAACTGCATTATGCATCAACAGAACTTCTAAATCTTCCCGATTTCCGAAAACAATTTTTTTGGCCGTTTCGGTTAATTTTGCGGTAAGGAGAAAGTATGCCCAAAGTGGAACAATGGCATCGGCTGAATTATAAATGTAAACGTAATCATCTCTGTAATCTTCCACATTTAGATTGGCTATTTTTTCCCGGAAATCTTTTTCCTTCAAAATCAATTCCTGAAAGAGATAGTCTTTCAAATCGATGCCGATTCTCTTACCTTTTGGTACCAGTTGTGACAGATCGAAATTGACCAATCCGCTTTCGGCTATTTTATTTTTTATTTCTAAATCAGACATTTTTTTATTTTATCTTTGAACAAAATTAAGGTAAATAATCGATTTAAATTGAGGGTTGAAAAATCTAAAATCTAAATCTAAAATCTAAAATATCAATTGAAATATTACATCATCGCTGGCGAAGCATCGGGAGATCTGCACGCTTCTAATTTAATGAAATCACTTCTCAAAAAAGATTCTGAAGCGGAATTTCGTTTTTGGGGCGGAGATTTAATGACGGCTGTGGCAGGATTTGAACCAGTGAAACATTACAAGGAGTTAGCATTTATGGGATTTTTAGAAGTTGCTAAAAACCTGAGAACGATTCTGAAAAACATTAAATTCTGTAAAGAAGATATTAAAAGTTATCAACCCGATGTTTTAATTCTGGTTGATTATCCTGGTTTCAATTTACGGATTGCTGAGTTCGCTAAAGGTTTAGGAATTAAAGTTATCTATTATATTTCACCGCAACTCTGGGCCTGGAAAGAAGGTCGTGTAGAGAAAATCAGAAAGTTCGTAGATGAGATGCTGGTGATTCTTCCTTTTGAAAAAGACTTTTATAAAAAGCATAATGTAAATGCTCATTTCGTGGGACATCCTTTATTAGATGCGATTTCCGATTTGCCCGAAATCAATATTGATCAGTTTAAGAAAGAAAACAATTTAAATGAAAAAGAAATCATCGCACTTTTGCCTGGTTCTCGGGAGCAGGAAGTTGCCAAGATGTTAGAATTAATGCTTTCTGTTCGTCAGCAGTTTAAAGAGTATCAGTTTGTAATTGCCGGTGCGCCGAGTTTGCCAAAGGAATTTTATCAAAAATATGTTGATGACAATGTGCATTTCGTTTCCAACAAAACGTATGATTTATTGAGATGTTCAAAAGCAGCTCTGGTCACTTCTGGAACGGCAACTTTAGAAACGGCACTTCTAAATATTCCCGAAGTGGTTTGTTACCGAAGCAGCACGATTTCTTACGAAATTGGAAAACGTGTTGTTAAAAACATTAAATATATTTCTTTGGTCAATTTAATTATGGACAAGGAAATTGTGACAGAACTTATTCAACGTGAGTTAAATACGAAAAATTTAGTAACCGAATTAAGAGCAATTATCGAAGGCGACAAAAGAGAACGCATGCTTGCCAATTTCGAACAACTGCGAAAAAAGTTAGGTGGAAAAGGAGCAAGTGATGAAGCCGCAGATCTCATCATAAATGGGTGATTTTACCCGTGATTTTATCAGCGGAAGTTGATAATTTTACGGTAAAAGAAATTGCATAAACAACCTTTACTTATTCTGTTCGTCTGTTTCGTCCTTGGAATTTTCTTTCAGGATTATCTTTTTCTGTCCGATTGTACAATTTATATTTTACTGACTGGTGGTTTCTTATCGCTGTTCATTACCGTTGTTAAAAGTTTTTATTTCTATAAATTTCGTCCTGTACTATTTGGTTTTTTGGCCTTTGTTATTGGAGTTTTCATTCATTCTCTACATTCTCAAAAACCAGAACTTCCTCTATTGAAAGGTAAGGAAACGATTACTTTTAAAATTACAAAAAAACTTAATTCCAACGATAAAAACCGCCGATATGAAATCGATGCGTGGAAAGATAAAGCGTATTTCAAAAGCGTTTTGTCTTTTCCGAAAACTGAAAAGGAACTGAATTATCTTCATTATTATAAAGGAGAAGTTTACGTTAATCAGATTGAAAAGCCGTACAGCGACTTTCAGTTTGATTACGGGAAATACCTTTCCAGAAAAGGAATTTACTTTCAAAGTTACTTGCCAAATTCGTTACAGTTTGCAAAACGGGAAGATCTGGTTTTCAGTGAAAAAGTGAAACAACGGCGTTTAGAAACTTTGGCAAAAATCGATCATACAAATTTGCAAAAGCGTACCCGTGAATTTGCCAAAGGAATTATTCTTGCCGACCGCACTGAAATGGATCAGGAAACCGTTCGTGATTTCCGAGATTCCGGAATGATGCATATTCTGGCCATTTCAGGAACGCACATGGCGATTATTTTCGGCGTGATTTTGCTGATTTTAAATTTTGTTTTTCCACCGAAATATCGAAGATATAAGATTGTTCTCGCGCTCCTCTTGATTTGGTCTTTTGCCGTTTTTATTGATTTCGGAAATTCGGTTGTCAGAAGTTGTATCATGATTTCCGCCTATTACACTTTTATTTTATTGCAACGGAAAACCGACTTACTGCACTCTATGGCTTTGGCAGGATTTATTATTTTGTTTTTAAATTCAAATCAACTTTTTGAGGTCGGATTTCAATTAAGTTTTGCGGCTGTTTTCGGAATATATTGGTTTAATCAACCCATTTTAAAATATTTACCACAGCCGAAAAATAAGTTTCAAAATTTCATGGTGAATGTTTTATCCATCAGTTTATCTGCACAACTCGGGACGATTCCTTTGGTAATTTATTATTTCCATCAGTATTCCGCGGTTTCGATTCTTGCGAATTTGGTGATAATTCCCTTTGCTGAAATCGTGATTGTATTTTCATTATTAATAGTGATTTTAATTTCGTTGAATCTTAATTTCAGTTGGCTAAATGTTCTTTATGACGAACTTATCAGTTTTACTTTAAAGGTAATTCACTTCTTTGCCGACGCTGATTCGTTTATGCAGAAGATGATTCCGTTAACTTTATTAGAAGTGCTGCTTTTATATTTGCTCTTTTATTTTCTAAGATTTGCGATTAAAAAAATTACCATTAAAAATGTAGCCAAAGTCACCTATTTTGTTCTGATTTTTGTTTCGCTGCGATTCATGTTAAATTATAGGGCGGAGAAATTAGATGAGGTTTTGGTTCATCAATTTTTTAAAGAAAAAATAATTTCGGTGAAAGAGGGAAGTGCAGTTCATTTTTATTGTGGCGAAAATTCTAATCAGGAAAAAATACAACAGTATATTATAGGACCTTATTTAACGTCGAGAAGAACTAAGAACTTTACTCTTACTGCAATACCCAAAAATATTTCCAATATTGAAATTCGAGGTAAGCAATATGAGTTTAACAGGAAGTGATTTTAACTAAATTTTAACTTCTTATTTAGAAAGATTACAAACTAAAATATTCTGACATTTCTCACGTGCGTATCGCTTCACAATTTTCTAACTTTGTGGGAATTTCAAATTTAAACATTAATTATGGCAGGATTAACTAGTTCTACTATTGGTAGAAAGTACGCAATGGCATTATCTGCAATGTTCTTGCTCATTTTCCTAGTGATGCACCTCTCGGTGAATTTACTCTCAGTTATTAGTCCAGATGCATTCAATTCGGCATCGGAGTTCATGGGTTACAACCCGCTAATTCAATTTTTAATGCAACCTGTTCTTGGTTTCGCAGTTATTTTCCACTTTGTAATGGGCTTTATTCTGGAAATCAGAAATAGAAATGCAAGACCGGTGAAGTATGCAGTCAACGGTTCAGCAGCAAACTCAACCTGGATGTCGAGAAATATGATTATTTCAGGACTGGTTGTTTTGGCATTTTTAGGATTGCACATGTATGATTTTTGGTGGCATGAAATGGACTACAAGTATGTTGTAGGAAATGTACGCGATGAAGCAAGGTTTTGGCCAGAACTTCATGCACAGTTCGGTAACATTGGAAGAGTTCTTTTCTACGTAGTTGCTTTTGTTCTTTTAGGATTACACTTAGCACATGGTTTTCAATCTTCTTTCCAGTCGGTAGGAGCAAGACACCCGAAGTATACACCAATGATTAAAACTTTAGGAACTTGGTATTCAATCCTTATTCCTGCAGGTTTTATTTTTATCGCCGTTTTTCATTACGTAACTCAATAAATTTTAAATTTTATATCGACATTAAAATTTAAAATCTAAAATTTAAAATTTCTAAAAATGAGCAAATTAGATTCAAAAATTCCGGCTGGTCCTTTAGCGGACAAATGGAAAAATCATAAAGATCATATGAACTTGGTTTCGCCAAACAACCGTGATAAAATCGATATCATTGTTGTAGGAACCGGTTTAGCAGGTGGTTCAGCCGCCGCAACATTAGCAGAGCAAGGGTATAATGTAAAAGCGTTTTGTTACCAGGATTCACCTAGAAGAGCGCACTCGATTGCTGCTCAAGGTGGTATTAATGCTGCTAAAAATTATCAAGGTGATGGTGACTCGGTTTATAGATTGTTTTACGATACTATTAAAGGTGGAGATTACCGTTCAAGAGAAGCAAACGTTTATCGTCTTGCAGAAGTTTCGGCGAGTATCATCGATCAATGTGTTGCACAGGGTGTTCCTTTCGGACGTGAATATGGTGGCCAGTTAGACAACCGTTCGTTTGGTGGAGTTCAGGTTAAAAGAACTTTTTACGCAAAAGGACAAACAGGACAACAGTTATTATTAGGAGCATATTCAGCAATGAGCCGTCAAATCGGTAAAGGTAGAATCAAAATGCACAACCGTCACGAAATGCTTGATTTAGTAATCGTTGATGGAAAAGCGAGAGGAATTATCGCCAGAAACTTAGTTACCGGAGAAATCGAAAGACATTCTGCACACGCTGTAGTTATTGCTTCCGGAGGTTATGGAAATGTTTATTTCCTTTCTACCAATGCAATGGGTTCTAACGTTTCTGCCGCCTGGAAAATTCATAAAAAAGGAGCGTATTTCGCAAATCCTTGTTATGTACAGATTCACCCAACTTGTATTCCTGTTCACGGTACGGCACAGTCGAAACTGACTTTGATGTCAGAATCTTTAAGAAACTCCGGAAGAATTTGGGTTCCTAAAAATATCGAAGATGCAGTGGCAATTCGTGAAGGAAAATTGAAACCTGAAAACATTGCTCCGGAAAATCGTGATTACTATTTGGAAAGAAGATATCCAGCATTTGGTAACTTAGTTCCAAGGGATGTTGCGTCAAGAGCAGCAAAAGAAAGATGTGACGCAGGTTACGGAATCGAAAATAACGATACCAAAGAAGGGGTTTACTTAGATTTCTCTACTGAAATTCAGAAGAAAGGTAAAGAAGCCGCTATCGAAAAAAATATTCATAATCCTACCGATCAGCAGATTTACGACTTAGGAAAAGCGTGGATTGAAGAAAAATACGGAAACCTTTTCGTGATGTACGAAAAAATTACCGCCGACAATCCTTATGTAACTCCAATGAAGATTTATCCAGCGGTTCACTATACCATGGGTGGAGTTTGGGTTGATTACAATTTACAGTCTACCATTCCAGGATGTTTCGTAATTGGAGAAGCGAATTTCTCTGATCACGGTGCAAACAGATTGGGTGCTTCTGCTTTGATGCAAGGTTTGGCAGATGGATACTTCGTTCTTCCTTACACGATTGCAGATTATCTGGCAGCGGATATTAGAACCGGAACCATTCCTACGGACACTCCAGAGTTTACTGCCGCTGAAAAAGAAATTCAGGATAAAGTAAATTTCTTTTTGAACAATAATGGTAAACACAGTGTTGATTATTTCCATAAAAAACTGGGTCACATTATGTGGAACAAAGTTGGAATGGGAAGAACTCCTGAAGGTTTACAGGAAGCAATTCAAGAAATCGAAGAAGTTAAAAAAGAATTCTGGGCAGATGTAAAAGTTCCGGGTGAAGCAAACGGAATGAACATGGAATTGGAGAAAGCCTTCCGCGTTGCAGACTTCTTGGAGTTAGGACAATTGATGGCGAAAGATGCTTTGGCAAGAGAAGAATCTTGTGGTGGGCACTTCCGTTGGGATCATGCAACACCAGAAGGTGAGGCAGAGAGAGATGATGAAAATTTCAAGTATGTTGCGGTATGGGAATATCAGGGAGATGATATTAATCAAGAGAAGATGCATAAAGAAGATTTGATTTATGAAAATATCGAAGTTAAAACAAGAAGTTATAAATAATCTCCAAAAAAGTTAATAAAATGAGTGCACAAAAAGGATTAAACCTGACTCTTAAAATTTGGAGACAGAAAAACAATAAAACAAAAGGACAGTTTGAGACTTACAAAATCTCCGGCGTTTCTACGGATTCTTCTTTCCTGGAAATGTTGGATATGCTCAACGAGAACTTAATTAACGAAGGTCAAGAGCCAATCGCATTTGACCACGACTGTAGAGAAGGAATCTGTGGAATGTGTTCATTGTATATCAATGGAAGACCTCACGGACCAGATACTGGGATCACCACTTGTCAGTTGCACATGAGAATGTTCAAAGACGGTGAAACCATTCATATTGAACCTTGGAGAAGTGCTGCTTTCCCAATCATTAAAGATTTAGTGGTTGACAGAAGTGCTTTCGACAGAGTAATGGCTGCGGGTGGATTCATTTCCGTAAACACCTCAGGTAACACGTTGGATGCAAACGCAATCCCGGTTCCAAAAGATGACGCTGACCACGCGATGGATGCTGCTGCCTGTATCGGTTGTGGTGCCTGTGTAGCCACTTGTGTAAATGGTTCCGCAATGTTATTTGTTGGGGCTAAAGTTTCTCAGTTCGCATTACTTCCGCAAGGTAGAGTAGAAGCCAAACGAAGAGTTCTTAATATGGTGTCTGCAATGGATGAAGAAGGATTTGGAAACTGTTCAAATACCGGTGCTTGTGAAGTTGAATGTCCGAAAGGAATTACGCTTTCTGTAATCGCCAGAATGAACAGAGAGTACATTTCAGCGAATATCGATCAAGGTTAATATTAGATTGACAATCATAAAAAACTGCTTTCAGAAATGAAAGCAGTTTTTCTTTGTTAAACTTTCACAAATCTTAACAAAATATTTTTAATAACTCGGTGAAAACCTTATTTTTGCCCCGATTTGGAACCCGATTCAGTAAGTTGAAATCAATGTTAATTACAAAAAAGAAAAAACAATAAAAGATGAGTAAGTATTTTATGATGTTATTGGTTGCATTCGTTGCAATGTCATGTTCGAAAAAAGTAGAAGTTTCTGGTAATTTTGCCGGTGGTTCTCCATTAGAAAGAATAGAATTTATAGAGGCATCTGGAGTGGCAACATTACCTTTAATCAACATTGGAGTTGATAGCAAAGGAAGTTTCTCTGGATCGTTCGATGCACCAAAAGATGGAATGTACATCATGACTTACGCAGGTAAACAAGCAATGATTTATTTGAAGGGTGGACAAAAAATAAATATTTCTGGACAAGCAGATGCTTTCCCAGCTAAATTTACCGTTACCGGTGATGCTAAGAAAAACAATGACTTTCTTCAAGAATCATTAGAGGAGATTCAAACTTACGCAAGCAAAATTAATGTTGGTGAAATGGTTACCAAAGAGGAACCTGCTTTCCTAAAGGAACTTGAAAAGGTAAGATCAGAATTAGAAAAAAGAATCGATGCTGCCGCTAAAAAAACTTCACCAGACAGCGAAGTTATTCAGTGGAAAAAAGATGAAATGAATGCAAGTGTTCTTGGATTGATGAGTCAGTACGAAATGAATCACGCACAAGTAAGTGGAAAACCAAACTTCAAAGTTTCTAAAAACTTTACCGATGCTGAAGATAAATTGAAGAAAGAAAGCGCACGAATGTTGAAAAATCAACCGATCTACAGAAATTATTTGTTAGGTAAATTAAGTCAGGATTTCCAGGCTTTTGCATCGGCAAATAACAAAACAGGTCAGGAAACTTCTTCCGTTCTGTTTTCTCAATATTTAGATACTAAAAAAGATCTGTCTCAGTTAGAGAAAGATTATCTGTTAGCATTTGTAATGTCAAACAGCGATATCAACCCTTCAACTACTCCAGAAAACGCTGAGAAAATCAATAAAATCATCAAAGAGAAAATTAAAGATGCTGATATTAAAAAAGATTTAGAGCGTATTCAGTTTGTACTTTCTGGTCCTAAAATGGGCGACGCGATCTCTTCTGCGAAATTAGTAAAAGAAGATGGTAGCGCTTATAAACTGACAGACAATAAAGCAAAACCTGCAATGGTAATGTTTTACGCATCTTGGAACCCGTATATTTCAGAAGCTACTATTCCTGTCTTGAAAGAGGTAAGCAAATTTTACCAGTCGAAAATGGATTTCATTTATGTGAATTTAGACGACACCAAAGATCAGTTTTCTAAAACCAGCAAAGCAATGTTACAAGGAATGCCTGGAACAAATGTTTATGCTGAAGGCGGTATGAATTCTCAAATTGCTAAAGATTTAGGAATCTATGGTTTCAAACTTCCATCATTTATTATCATTGATAAAGAAGGTAAAGTGGCCAGCAAATTTTTCTACAACTTAGGAGATCCAGAATTGGTTCCGGTACTTGACAAAATTACAGGTTTAAAAGCGCCAGAAGCACCAGCAGCAACTTTGCAAAATGATTTAGTTGCTCCTCAAAACGAAGCGCCTGCTACGAAATAGTCTTCAGA
>NZ_JAQYUS010000007.1 GCF_030686865.1 Kaistella sp. SH40-3 | reverse complement strand
GTACTGATTTAGTTCAGAACTAAGATAGTGTTTTCATAATAAACAGAACAAAAAAATAATTAAATTTGATTTATTATGACAGCCAAAAAACCAATCAGTAATCCTGAAAATTATTTAAAAGACATCCGCAGAAAAACCAGAAGGATTTTCACGGCGGAACAAAAGATCCTCATTGTGATGGAAGCCCTTCGGGCTGAAACCTCCATTGCCGAACTCTGCCGCAAGCACGCTATTCAGGAATCTACCTTCTACAAATGGAATAAGGAGTTCATTGAAGCTGGTAAAAAGCAACTCTCGGGAGATACTGTTCGCCAGGCAACCTCCGAAGAAGTCTCTCAGCTTCGGGAAGAGAACCGAAAACTCAAGGAGACGGTCGCCGACCTCGTTATCCGCTACGACATTGTAAAAAAAAGTTTGGAAATTCTGGAATAACCGAAAAATACAGAAAGTATATGAGGTTGTTACCTGAAGAAAAACTGGAAATCATCCAAATGGTTACCCGTAGTGAAATCGGCGTCAACAGGACGCTCAGGGAACTTGGCATTCACAAAAGCACCTTCTACAAGTGGTATAATCTGTACCTTGAGAAAGGTGAAGCGGGATTTCATTCTTCCCCTTCTTCTGGCAGAAGGCAGTGGAACAGCATTCCTGAAGAAGAGAAAAATCTGGTGGTAAAAATCGCTTTGAATTATCCTGAACTCTCCAGCAGAGAACTGGCTCATAAAATCACCGATGAGAAGGGTGTATTTATCTCAGAATCCAGTATTTACCGTATTTTAAAGAAAAGAGGACTGATAACGGCTCCATCGCACATCCTGATTTCTGCCTCGAATGAATTTAAGGGTAAAACCAATTTTGTTCACGAAATGTGGCAGACGGATTTTACTTACTTTAAAATTCTGGGTTGGGGCTGGTACTATCTAAGCACGGTGATTGACGATTTTAGCCGCTATATCGTTCATTGGGAATTGTGCCGAAATATGAAGGTGAATGATGTTCAAAGAACGATTGACCGAGCTGTGAAGAAAGCAGGTTTAAGAAAAGGACAAGTTCCGAAACTTCTATCGGACAACGGTTCTTGCTATATTACCGAGGAATTAAAGGATTATTTACACGATAATCACGGCATGAAGCAAATCCACGGAAAACCCGCTCATCCACAGACACAAGGCAAGATTGAACGCTACCACAGGACGATGAAAAATGTGGTGAAACTGCATCATTATTACAGTCCGGAGGAATTGCAAGCCGCTTTGGAAGTGTTTGTAAACCGCTACAACAATGAGCGTTATCACGAATCTTTGAAGAATCTCACTCCAGCGGATGTGTATTTTGGAAGAGCCCGAAGTCTTGAAGATAAGACAGCAGATAAAATCTGAAACTCTAAAAAGAAGAAAAAAGGAATATTACAAAAGAAAATTAATCGAAACCTAATTTTTTTTCTTTTTAAAAGCAAAAAACTAAACTTTAAATTCTATATTTGAAACAGAAAACACTCTCTAAGAAAAAGTACACTTTCTTTTGAAGACATACATTTTTGTCATAGAGAATTTAGATAAACAATTTTATAAGGATGATACAATTTATTTATTTTGAAAATTAGCATAACTATAAACATGCTGATAAACTGCAACACTTTTCATGCTTACTTCCTCATCAGTATATTTGGTTTCAGGTAGCCAAAGAAGTTGGTCGTAAATGGTAGTTTTTATACCTGCTTTCAATTCCCGGCTTTCTTTCCAATTGGGAATATTAAGTTTCTCTTCCTGCAATATTAATAATGTTTTTTCTGCTACTTTTTTCACTTGTTCTCTTTCTGCAGCATTCAGTTGTTTATCTTGAATTAATAAATCAAAAATAGACAAAGTGGGTTCATCTAATTGTTCCAAAAAGGCTCTCTTTTCTTCTTGCGAAAGCGTTTTCACAAATTCCGTCAATTGGTCAAAACTTCTTTTGAGTTCAGTTTCAGATTTACCGTTATTGTAAGCTTCAACAATTTCTTTGTACCGCTCATAAAATTCCATTCTCAAAGGATTTTCTTTCAGCATTTGTTCTAATTTCTGCTCAACTGCTTTATTCAAATCATAAACCAATTCATTTTTCCTTTGTACTTTTTCAAATGCCTTTCTCAGTTCATCTACATTCAGGTTTGATAAATCTATAACCACATTTGCGGATTCAGAAACAGCATCAATCATTATAGAATCATTCACCACAGCTTGCAGTTTCATTATAATTTCTGTTACATCTGCGCTTGTTGTTTTCTGATTGAGTTTGTTATAAATCGCATCAATTGCATTGTATTGCTTCGTAAATTTTTTGGCTTGCTTTTCAGGGAAAAGTGCTTTGTATTTTCTAAAAACATTTCGAGCAGCAATTTCAAATTTAGCACGCGATTCGTCATTTCTGCAAACTGCATTTGCTGCATTATTTACAGCTGCAATTTTTCCCATTGCAGATGCTTCTATTAAAATATTCAAATCAAAATTCTCCTCATTCAGCATGCTTACCACCTCTTCAATAGCTGTTTGAATTTCGACAGCCATTGCCTTTAATTCCTCAAATGGTTTTTTAGCTTTGCCATCATCGCTTCCTTTTCCATTTTGTCCTTCTCCATAAATGGCGTAAGCTTTTTCTAATTGTTGGTACACATTTCCGTAATCTACAATCAGTCCGTTTTCTTTTTCATCATCATAAACACGGTTTGCACGCGCGATGGTTTGCATTAAAGTATGCCCTTTTATAGGTTTGTCTAGATAAACAGTAGAAACGCAGGGTGCATCAAATCCTGTAATCCACATGGCACAAACAATAGCCAATCGAAATGGATTTTCTTCGTCTTTAAATTCTTTTTCCAGATTACGTTCTACCATTCTGCGACGATGCGGTTCAATTTCCAAATTCATTTTTTTGAATTTATCCATTTCATTTTGCTCCGAACTGATAACGACACAAACTTCGGTTGAAGCTACTAAATTATACTTGCGCTGTAATTCCTGCTCTTCCTGAATATCAGCGGCTTTTGTAATGCGTTGCTGTAATTCTGCCAAATACTCCGGCCAATATTCAATCACGAAATCATACATTCTCACTGCGGTTGGCTTGTCTAGTGCTACAAACATTGCTTTACCTTGATAACCACGCTCATTGAAATGCCACACCAAATCTTTTGCAATAGCACGAAGTCTTGATTCTGCGGTTAAAATAGGATACTCTTGTTTGAATAAATAAGCCAGTTTTTTCTGCTGATCTTCATCCAAATCTTCCTGCTCCAAAATTTCCGCCATTTGCTCATCTAAAGCTGGATTTTCTATATTTAATTTTTCCCCTCTATTCAAATATTTCAACGGAAGTGTTGCTTCATCTTCAATCGCTCTTTTGAAATCATAAACCGAAACATATTCTCCAAAAATATTTTTGGTTACTTCTTCTTCATCTTTGATAATCGGCGTTCCAGTAAAACCTAGATAAGAAGCATTTGGCAAACCAAAAAAACGCATATTTCTGGCATATTTCCCGCCTTGCGTTCTGTGTGCTTCATCGGAAATAACGATGATATTTTTTTTGTCGGTTATTAATGGATATTCTGTTTCTATATTCGGATCAATGGAAAATTTATGAATTAAAGAAAAAACATAGCGGTGGTTTTCACTTAATAATTCCCGCAAATGATCTCGACCAGAAATGCCTTTCTTCTTGCCGGCAATTACGTTCTTATTGTTTACCACTCCTACTCCAGAAAAAGTATCATAAGCTTGATTCTCTAGTTCGGTGCGATCCACTACAATCAAAAAAGTGTAGGAACCACCAAATTTTCTGTGGATTTTTTCACACAGAAAGACCATAGAATAGGTTTTACCCGAACCTTGCGTATGCCAGTAAACTCCTAACTTACCTTCGAGGTCTTCGATGTTGGAAACATTATCCAGCACTTTATTAACGCCAATAAACTGGTGGTTTTTAGCCATCAGTTTTACAATATTGCAATTGCTTTCATCGAACAGCAAAAAGTTTTCAAAAAGATCCATCAAATTTTCAGGAGCCCAAGTTCCACGCAGCATGGTATCTAAACTGACTATCCCTTCCGCTTCTTCCGTGATTCGTTTCCAGTCCAGGAAATATTTATAAGGACTTGTAATCGTACCAACTTTTGCATCAGTACCATTAGACAGAATTACGAAAGCATTGTGGTAGAACAAATGCGGAATGGTGTCTTTATAATCCTTAAAATTATCATCGTAAGCAGATCTTAAATCATTTGCATGCGATTTTAATTCAAAGAAAACCAAAGGAATTCCATTTACAAAACCTATGACATCTGGACGTCGGTTATGCAATTCTCCACTGACTTCCAACTGACGAACCGCCAGAAAATCATTATTGTGGTAATCTTTAAAATCAAATATTCTTAAAGTTTTCTTTTGCGATTTACCTTCTGCGGTCACAAACGAAATCTCTACGCCATTTTTTAGAAACTGGTATTTGGTTTTGTTATGTTGCGCAATGGTTTTATCTGCTTCATGCTGCACCAGTTTTTCAATGGCTCTGGAATAAGCCAATTCGGGCAAATCGGGATTCAATCTTTTTAAAGCTGCCAAAAGATACCGTTCCAAAAACCACTTCCGTTTTGTTATCCCGACCCAACAAACCCTGCTCGCCAAAACTTTCATTTTGCCACGCAGTTACCACTTTCCAGCCGAGTTCTTTGAGAACTTCTTCTGTGGCTTGCTCTATGAGTGCGTCTTCTGAGTATTCGTAGGACATATAATACAGTTTAACAATTAATCTAAAACTACCATTTCTTGTAAAATTAATTCTATTTTATCAATTAATAATTGACCTTTTTCAATAAAATCTTCATCAAGTTCGACTTTATAAAAACCTTCTTCAGTTACTAAATTTTCATGCAATAAATTATCAAATAAATTATTTTGCTCATTTGCTATTTCTATTTTAAAACCTTTTTGGTTTGCATCCATTGTTAATCCTGCCTTTAGCAAAAGCATTTTCGAAGCACCATGATAATCCAAATGAATTATTTGTCTATTATTGTCAAACAATATCCAATTGAAAATATTCCATTCTAAATTAGTGGAAGATTCCATACTACTATTTAGCATTATTACTTCTAAAGGATTCTCGGTTCGATTTTTCCAAAAATAATAACCCTGAGTTTCAGCGTAATGTAATTGATTATCATATTTAATAAAATAATACCTCCAGTCTTTATTAGATACATTTAGATAATCAGCAGAAGTATTTTCTAGTGATTGTTTTAGATCTATTCCAATATTTATTTCATCTAACGTTTTAACAATATTTTCTTGTTCGAATCTTCTTTGATTTGTTGTAAAGAAATCTCGCCAAGCATCACTCTTGTGAATTAAAAATCTTTTGCGTACATCTTTGTCACGATTGGAATAATCACCAGTTGAAAGTAAAGCCTTTCTTATTAATGGTGTTTCTGCTTTATAACCATTATCGAAGACCTCAACAAACTTCTCTAATATACTATGATAATTTTGTTTTTTATGATTTATAAAAAGTGATAAGGAACCGCGAAGAATATCGTGGTTTTCATAAGCTAAAAGCTCATTCTCTGTATCTGTTAATTTCTCCTCTAAATTTTCTTCATCAATTTGATTTTGATTAAAGGTATCAAATGGAATTTTTCCGAATAAAATAAGATCATTTACATGTAATAAGAAACTATGCATATTTTCGGGTCTCATTTCAAAACCACTGTTTGAAATTAAATTTCGCAACTGCCTAAATCGAAAAAATAAAACATTTTGATCGACCGGGTTTTGCAATGAAAGAGTTAATGCGTAGAACATGATTAATTCAGCATAACGTAGGCTAGAAGTAGTTGCTTTTATAAAAAGGTTTTCATCACCTTGCCAAAAAACTCTAATTAAGTCAATTCTACCCAATGCTTGGGTAGAATGATAGAAATAATTATTGTAGTATTCGCTGATTCCTTTTCTATCTTTGTCATACAGATTATAATATGAATCTAAAAACTGAATGAAAAATTTTAAATCTTCTTCAGTAGCAAGCATTTCTCGAAAGCATTTATCTGCATCCTCAATTTTTTTTGCTTCAGAATTTAGTACGTAATATCTAATTGTAAATATGTTTTTAAATAAATTTAAAAAACCAGAATCAATTTTACAATCTTCTTTCCAAAGCATATTTGTCCATTGAACATCTAGCTTATTTGATATTTCTTCTTTATAAGTTGGAAATTTTTCTTCAAGATACTTTTCAAAAGAAGATTTGAAAATCTCATAGCGAGTGAGACTTTTACCCCTAGAATTCATCTTTATATATAAATCATCAGTAAGTCCAAATTTTTCTAGATCTAAATAATAAAATATTATTCTTTCCTGCTGAGTAAGTTTTTCCCATAATTTATCTACATTATAAAATTGATCGTGTACAGCATCTAAAACAACCAACATTGATTGTATCGTTGGATCATCGTTGTAAGAATTTAAAAACTTTGCTTGATTTTGAATTTGTTTTGAAATAGTTTTACTGGAATCTAAATCAAAAATAAAATCATTAACTAAAGATTTACAAAACTCATTTGCAGAATGTCTTGTTTCGTATGAAAACAGTAACAACTCTTTATTTTTAACAAGTCCATTTTCTAAAGATGCATAAAGATGAAGTAAAAATAAAGTCGTTAATCTTTGTTGCCCATCAATCGGTGTCATACTTTTATCTTTCAAAATACTTCCATAAATGAAGTCTACCACAAGGGTTTCTTCTATGCTGGCTGTATCATTTTTAAGAGCATCAAACATGGCATTTAGTAAATCTTTTCTAACATTGTTTGCTTTTTCTGTATCTCTTCCATACGCATAATCTCGTTGAATTTGCGGTATTACGATCCTACCTTTTTGCAGTAGTGACCAAAAAGTGTATTTTCTATTTTTCATTCTTCTACTAATTCTGGTTTTAGGCTTTCTGTTATTGGCGAGAGATTTTCTATTTCAAGATACTCGCTTAAAATTAAATTTATGTGCGACAAATAATTCTTACGATCATTTTCACTCCAAAAATATAATTGCTGATTAAGAAAGTTTTCATCTTTTACATTGTGGTATTTCAAAAATAGATTTTTTGTACAAAGTGGAATATATTTTCCTTCTGCATCCATTCTAAGGATTTCTTTTCTTTTTACTTCAAAAATAGAATTACTTAAAACCGTATTCTCTAAACCTCCAAGTAATGCCATATTTGAAAGCAAATGAATTTTATTTTTTAAACCGCTTGATGTATCTATTAAATTTAAAAATTTAATAACTCTATTAAATTCATTTAAAAATGTTGAGAAATCTAATTTGGAATTTTCACGCTGTGTTCCTAAACTTTTTAATATTAGTTGAAGTTCAGATTTATTTTTATCTGAAATAGTGTCAATTGTTGTAAAATGTGATAAAACAGGAATATGCTCATCAATCCAATTGTACCAAGATTTTTTTTCATCTTTATTTAAGTTGTCAGAATTCTGGGCGTGAATATGCTCCAAAGTCCATTTCATTTCTTTATGAAGGTGGAAAGGATAAAAATCTAAACTTTCTAATTTGCGAACCGTTTCTACATTATACAAGATAAGAATGCGCTGTATCTCTTCATAATTTGCTACATAATCTATTGTTGCCAAATCAAAACTTACACTTCCTGTAATTACACTTTTTAAATGTTTTAAAAAATCATTTTTATTCTGTGTTGATGCTTTGGCTAATAAGTCTATCAAAATGGTATCTCCCATGATACAAACAAGATATCCAATTTTGTGGTAAAGGTCTCGGTCTTCATACCAATAGCAGATGGTTTCATAATAAAGTTCTATTTGCATCCAAATCTCCCATAAATCACTACCTTTTCTTATTTTTCGGTCGAAATATAAGAAAGTATATAAGTTGTCATTTTTATTTAGATCACTAAATTTTTCATTCTTAATATACTTTTTGGAAACTAAATCAAATAACAATTCAATTTTTGAACTGTATTTTGTTATGTCTTTATTGGTTACAAAATTCCAAAATCTTGGACTTCCCAAAGAATGTTCAATCATATCCCATTTTTTGGAAATATGATTTTGTTTTTTAGCTTTATCAATTTTCAATGCAGTATTTTGCAAATCTTCATTCGCACTATTGCTTAGTAGATAATCTAATTTAAATTTACTGTCTTCTGAGAGAAATAATGCTTTTATCAATTCAGAATTAGTCAACGGAATTTTGGAATCATTTAATCTATTAAACAATTTTTTAGAATCTAACGCACTGTCTTTTTCAGTTTGATTAACTTCGTACCAAATTACTTGTGTAGACTTACCTTGCCTTTGAGAATCTGCTGAAGATTTTTGCCCAAAAAACACTGAAAAAAAACTTGGAAACTGTTGCATTGTTGCTCTTTTTTCATAATCTTTCCCTGGTAGATTAAACCAATCTACGATATGCTTTAAGCCAGATGTTAAATAAAACGAGTCGATACTTGTTCTATCAACTGCTACACTTAAATTATCATCTTCTGAAATAATACTTAATTTTTCAAAAACATCTTTAAGTTCTGGCCGCGTTTGATAAAATAGATTGTAGCAGTTTTTAATTTTAGAAATAGGGGTTATAATATTATTCATTTGAATAATAAGTCTTATGGTAGTCAATCTTTGCTGACCATCAATTACTTCAAACCATCTGTTGTTATCATATTTAGATTCTAATTCATTTTCTGCAACAATTGTAGGGTCTAATTCTTTTACTACAATTGGCTGTAAACAGTAGAAATCTCCACTATTCTTATTAGTAAAATCCCAAATATCAGAAAGCAATTGAAAAATGTGTATTTCTTCCCATCGATAACCTCTTTGATAATCTGGAATGAAAAAATTTCTTTCCATTAAATCTGGTATGGCTATCAATTCTAGTTCATTAAGACCCGTTTCATTCATAATTATTTATGTTTTTTATTTTTTAAATTCATTTTTCCTCACACCTCCACAATCCCCATCATCAAACGCGGCAACAAAAGATCACGCGCCTCACGTAATCGCTGGTTTTGATTTAATAGCAATTGTTGTGAATCCTTTAGTTTTAATACAATGCTTCTGAATTTATCTTGTACTTCTTTAGATGGAACTATCATTTCAATTTTTCTCAATATCGGAGCATTGGCGTTGGGTTGTGCAGCACCTCCTGCCATATTCTGAACAATTTGAACAAAAGAATTGGACTCAACAAAAATACCTACCAAAACATCATCAATCTCAGGCTTTAATTTTAATCTAATCAAGTACGATGCGAATACTGCCTCTGGACAATTTTGATTAATCCTTTTTCCATAGCCAACTGTTGCTCCTGTACGCGCGATAACTATATCGCCGCTATTAAGAAGATATTTTGGTTTCTGTTTTTCATTAATTAAGCAATAAGGCACAGTTTCCCAATTTATATTTGAACCTACTATGTCAGTTATTCTTAAAAATTTAGGACCAATTATTTCAGTACTTGCAGATTCTGTGTAACCGTATTGCATAGATTCTGTAATATCTCCAAAACATTTCTTCTCCCAACCTTCCGGCAAACCCGTTTCTTCATTCATCACCGCAGTTTCATAGCCCGGAAAACGCATCCGCACAAACCATTCTTCGTAGGTTTGTTGTGCCATTTCTTCCAGAATTTTGATGCGATTCAAGTTGTTCTCTATCAAATCATCATAACCCGATAATATAGAAGCAATCTTTCGCTGGGTTTCAATTGGCGGAATATTAACAATATATGCAGTTAATAAATTTCTATTTAGAGTGGGTACTGCTCCTCCAGAATTAAATAATGTAAAATCTAAAGTTTGCAATAAATAATATGCAAACTTTTCATCATTATCTTTAAAATCTTTAACCCATAAAGATGTGTTATGAGGCCAGAAATCTTCATTTGCAAATTGAAATTTACCTAATGTACCAGATCTACCAGTTAAAATTCCGGGTGCTTTTACTTTCGAAACATTGTGATAACCTAAAATTGATGTTGATCCATAAACTGGCACATTTCCTTCAACAAAATTATTTCGTGGCAAATCAAATCCTCTTTGAAACCAAACAAAATTAGTTAACCTCATACTTTTCCAACCTTCCCTCATAATTTAAAAGATTGAATTTGGTTCATCAAATCGTTGGCTTCGGTATTCAGTTCTGCCAGTTCGCTGTGCAAGATTTCCATGCGGCTTTTGTAATCAAAGTCCATATCAATATCGATGTTAACACCTACATATCTTCCCGGCGTTAAACTGTAATCCTGTTCGGCGACTTCGTCCAAAGTCACCACTTTGCACAAACCTTCGATATCGCGGTATTTTCCATCCGGGAAATGTTCGTTGAACCAAGCATTATCTTTGGCAACTTTGGGTGCTTCGCCACGATGCATCGCCATGATGGCGGTTAAACCTTCCATCTGCTCTTCCGAGAAATCGTTGATGGTGGTGCTTACTTTCCGATAGACATTTCGGGCATCGATCATTAAAATTTTGTCGCGGTTGCTGTTCGATTTTCCTTTATCGAAAAACCATAAATGACAGGGCAGAGAACGCGTATAGAAAAAGTTGTTGCTGATGGAAACAATACAGTCCACATTGCCCGTTTTGATGAGTTCTTCCCGAATGCGTTTCTCTGCATTTCCAGCATCTGTCGCCGAAGAAGCCATTACAAAACCGGCTTTTCCGGTCGGATTGAGGTAAGACATAAAATACTGAATCCACAGATAATTGCCATTCCCAATCGTTCCTTTCCCCGTTAAAGGCGCACCAAAAGGCAAACGCTGATCTTCTGCCAGAAATTTATTTTTCGCATCTACTTTATCCACATTAAAAGGCGGATTCGCCATCACGAAATCACATTTGCCAAACAGTTCAAACGGATCGGAATAAAAGGAATTGTTATTCGCAATTTTCCCTTCGATGCCGTGAATGGCTAAGTTCATCTTCGCCAAACGAGTGGTGTTCGATTTATATTCCGTACCATAAACGGTGATGGCTTCGTTGACACTTTTATTTTCGGTGTCTTTGATGAAATGCGCGGTTTGCACAAACATTCCACCCGATCCACACGCCGGATCATGAATAATCCCGTGATTCGGCTGAATAAAATTCACGATCAACTGTACCAAAGATGGTGGCGTAAAAAACTCGCCACCTTCCTGCGCACCAGCTCCCATCATGGAGAGTTTCATTAGGAAATATTCATAGACGCGACCGAAAACATCGCCTTTCGCGTTCCGCACCGAATCGGAATTAAAAATCCGAATCAGATTTGCCATCAAATTATTATCAGAATCATCTTCAGGCGTTAAATCCTGATAATTTTTAGGTAAAATTCCCGCCAGTTCTTCGTATTCCGCTTCGATGAGTTTCATGGCGGTATTTACGGCTTCTGCCAGATCTTCACTTTCGGGCAAAGAAGCCAGATAGGTATATTGCGCTTTCTCGGGCAAAAGCATAGAACCTGCCGCCGCAAAATCTTCTTTGGTGGCTTCGCGTCTTTCTTTAGTCCGTGGATTGATGGGTAAAGTCTGGCTTAAATTTTCTTTGGCTTCTTCGTATTTATTTTCTGCAAAACGCAGGAGAATTAATCCCAGTAAAGGATCTTTATATTCAGAGGCCGTGAGTTTAGAGTTCGCACGCAGTTCGTCTGCGGCTTCCCAAAGTTCTATTTCGAGTTTTTTGATGTTTGATTGAGTCATTTTTCTTTTTAAAGTTGAATTCTGATATTAGGAATTAAATAGGATTTCCTTTCTTGTCGACAATTTTAAAACCGAGTTTTTTAAGGGAATATTAACCTGTCCACCAGCAAAACCATCCTCCCTCAAACTGTATCCCATTATCTCCGCTGTACATCTCATCAATTCTTTGGGCGGAAGCGTGTTACCATTTGGTAAAAGCACATCATATTTGGTAGAATTTATCAAATTGTGTTTTCCTTTCGATAGATATGAAACTGCCTTATCGACATCTTCTTTGGTAATAATTTTATATAAATCTTTTGCAAAAATTTCGTTGGACAGTAATATTTTTATGTTTAAAGATTATTCAGTAATATTTTTTATTTTTTCATTGAGCTGAGTAGATTCCATTTTGATGCTATTGGTTTCTGAAAGTAGAGAGCGCTTTTCATCTTCAATCTTTGTCTGACTATTTTTAAGACTATTCATTTCTGCTTCACTATCCGAAATTTCTAAACCGATATTATTGATTTGTTTTTCCAGTTGAAGTATTTCTATTTTAAGATCACTGACTGATGATTTCATTTCCAATACTTCATTTTCAACTGAAGAAATTTTTGACTCCAAGTTTAAATATTCGTTTTCTAAATTTTCCGCCTTACTACCAAAAGCTTCTATTTTATTTTCATTTTCTTCAATTTCCTTGGCATAATTCGTTTCCAAAACAATTCGGGAGGCCGCAATGTATTTAAAGATCTGCGTTCCTTTTGCAAAATCACCTTTTACGAGTGTTCCCAATTCATTCCAACTTGCCAGCAATATTTCCTGAGCTTCACTCCAGCTTTTAACATGTTTGAAACTGCGGTACAGCATTACACCCATTACCAGAAAACCGACAGGACCTATGACGAAAGAAATAGCGGAAGACATTCCGGTGTATAAAGCGAAGGGAAGCGTAATCCCCAAAAGAGAAGTAATGGCACCGACCGTAGAACTTGCTAACATGTAAATACCAAAGCCAGAGAGTTGAGCTGCGCCCAACGCACCAATTCCGCTTAAGGAAGCAATTTGATTTTTATCTAATCCCGCTTTTCCCAGCTCTTCAACGATTTTGTCTTTTTCTTCCTGACTTAATTTTTCAAATTCGTTTTGAAATAATTCTAAATAAAGTTCTCTTTCAGCATGAAGAATTCCTTTGGAAAAATCAATGTTTTCATTATTCTTTTCAGCAATAGAAGTAATAAACTGTTTGTAATTTAAAGGATCCTGAAACAATCCCTTTGCCGGAAGTAAAAGCTTTGAGATTTTAGAAACAATTTCTTTATCATCATTTTGCTTTAAACCTAATATCTGAACGAAAGCTTTTTTTTGCTCCAGGTTCATTTCCTGAAGTAGGGTGGAAATATGATTCATTAGGAAGTAAATATTGAATTGATAAATTATTTATTAGAAGTTGAAATTTAAGAAAAATTAACGATTTTTTTAAGGTTTAGTTAAATAAAACTTCCATCCTTATTAAAAGCTACTTTCTCACCGAAACCCATTCCCATTTCTTAGCACTATATGTCAAAGGATCAACCGTGAATTTATATTTATCAGCAGCTAAGATATATCGGATATCACCATCACTGTCTTTGAGAATGACGGAGTTTCCGGCGATTTCAATATTGCCCACAAATTCGAAAGATTCCGCATTGAAGGTTTCCCATCTTTCGACTGTGCTGAGCAATTTAAATTTCTGCCCGATCTCTTGCGCGTAAGAATCTACAAACTCCTGATAATCATAGTCGGTTACTTTGTTCAGGCTTTCGACATCGATTGAAAAAATGCCCGTTTTTATCTCCACCTCTCTGGTTTTTAAATGAATGCCTAAAATTTCTTCAAACTCCTTTTTTTGCGCATTGCGAAAGAGTCTGTTGCTGTCGTTGATCTTCTCTACCAAAAGGTCTGCGACATACTCCGAAAAATCTTCATCAATATCTACGGGTTGAAAATCATGCCAAGGAAAACGCTCATTCAGCTCATCAAATGCACCGTAAAAACTGTCGTGTATCTGGTTTTGATCTGTCGGGATTTTTTCCAGTTCATTACTGATTGGAGTGAATTCCAGAAAATAATCAAAACCCACTTCATTTTCCTTTTCGCGGCATTTAATCGCTACGAGAATTTCATTATTATGCATTTCAAATGCACTTACTGCCTCTTTTTCCATTTTATGTAATTTTTTATTGAGGTAAAGGTAAGCTGGCAATCAGACAAATTGCGTCGCATAGGAATATTAAATATTCTCCACTAAAAATTGATAAATAAGCACCATTGCCAAAGTATCTCTTTCGCAATATTTCAGAAGATTTTCTCTCAAATTTCCATCTGTGAAATTTCCATTTTCGATCGATTGATGAAACAGAGAACTGGCAGCTCCACCATCCTGAACTTCTAAATTTTCATAAGTAAAATCGGGAGCAATTGCAGGTAAAACAGATTTGATGGAAGCCGAATTTTTCATCGCAGGGAAATAACAATGACCACCTTGAAAAACTGGCAGTAAATCTACAATTCGATCTACCAATTGATGTAGAAAATCTGCATCTTCAGGGAAAAATTTTGCCAAGTCATTCAATCGACCGACTTCAAAACTTTGGTTGTAAGTCACAATATTTCCTGTGTTGCCAAAATCTTTTTTCAGTTGTTCTATCATTTGTTTTAAAGGATTTTCGCCATTGCTAAAATCTTTTGGATTGGCGAGAAACTCTTTATGCGTCAACTTCCCATCTTCTTCTAAAATATGCAGCGAATATTGAAATTGAACTTGCTGGTAAGGTCTTGTTCCATCTAAAACTGGAATGGCTGGAAAAATAGTTTCAAAATCAAAGAAATACAAAGGAAATTCCCAAGAAGAAATGATATTTTTAATAGCAATTTTATCCAAATAAGTTTCATCATTTTTCAAGCCTTTTCGTTGAAGATTTTGAAAATGAGTTAAGGGAAAATCATCAGGAATTTCTTCAATTTTCAGAATATTTTGTTCGTAAAGATTCCATGGTTTATTTCTGCCTGCACGCAATTCAAACACAGAATTTTCAGGAACATGCTTCCAACAATGATGAGCATAATCGCAACCAAAAGGATTGGAACAATGTCCGCCAATTTCCACCACTGGCTCTTGCTCAATCTCCAACATTTTCAATAATCTATCCAAGTTTTCTGCAACCCAATCTTGATTGGCCAAAACCTGTTCCGTAATATCTGTAAGTGTGAAAATTTCGGTGGTTATTTCGCCTTGTTTTACATATTGATTATTGATGTACATCATGAAAAATCGATCTGGAGCAAAACCTGCGTTTTTCATCACAAAATATTGCAGAGAAGCATCGGTAAAATGATAGTCTTTCACAGAAGTGGTGCTTTTCACTTCAATTGCCCAAACTTCATCATCATTCCGATGGAGAATATCGAGCATACAGAAAGCATTTTTCGCGCTAAAAGTGGCTTCATAAATGGTTTCCACTTTTTCGGAAATCCATTTTTTTGTATTTTCTATAGAAGGTTTTAAGTTGGAATAATTTTCTGGCGTTGCATCTTTTCCATTGGGAAACATTTGTTGCGCCAAAGTTCCGATGCGATGTCCGAGATCAAAAACTGCTTGCGTTTGATCATCTATTTCTGGTTTCAAGTCTTTTCTGTAGAAATCAAACCACAATTTTTTGTCACATTGGATTCCGGAAACGAATTTAGATTTGGAGAGGTTTTTCATAGTTTGAGTTTTTAAATAGAACTATATAAAATTTTAACACATAAGTCACATAAGATTTAGATTTTCTGCTTTGAAAACATTTTAGAACACATAAGATAGAAAATCGAAGATTTTCAAAACTAAGGTGAACTAATGCTTACTAAAATAAGAAGCATCAAAAATAAACTTATGTGTTAAGAAAGATTAGTTAAAGTTAATGAGCATCTCTTCCACTTCTTTTCTCATTGATTTTCTGAAACTTTCGGGTGAAATTATTTTAACAGAACTTCCCAATGAAAGAATTTCTCTTTCAAAATCGAAAGTCGGAACCAATATTAGTTTGATGCGGAACTCCTTGTCATTATCAACCAAAATTTCTTGGGAATGATGCAATGGAAGCGTTTTGATGTATTTTCCTTGATCAGCATCAAAGGAAAGTACAATTTCTTCCGGCGTTTCATCTAAGGTTGAAATAATGCCAAACGAATTTTCAAAATCTTTTTCGATATCGTATTGCTTTGGTTTAAAGGAAGATGGCGAAATTTCCAACTCTGAAATCCGGTCTAAACCAAAAGTTTTGAGAAAATATTTTTCATCGTTTTTTTCGTGTGCCAACAAATACCATCTGTTTTTGAATTCTTTCACCGCATAAGGTTCCAAAACTTTATCGTGAGAAACGCCTTCCCAAAATTTGGTGTACTTCAAAGTGACGATTTTTTGGTGTGTAATTGCATGAACCAAACCGTTTATCCAATGCAAACCCCGAGATTTTCTTTGCTCAAAAAGCATGATATTTTTTTTACCTTTCACATTGCGAAACGCTTCTACAAGCAACAAATTATCAAAAACATCTTCTTGAAATTCATCGTAGTTATCGTCATCAATTGCGTAAGTATTGGTGGAACGACGGTAAATTATATTCGTTTTCAAAACTTTGGAAATCGCTACTTTGTCGCGTAAAAAAGTCCTTTTCGTGAATTTTAAATGATCCAAATCGATATCGTCTTGCTCATATTTCTTTTCCAAATAATCCTGGATTTCTTCGTAAGACGCACCTCTATTTTTTCTACTTCGAAGAAAATCTTCTATAAATTTTAGCCGAAGCATTTGTTCTATTTTTGCCATATTGCTATTGATTTATTTCAAAATATTGGGAATTTAACTGGTGCCATTCCCATCAAATGTCTTATAAAATTGACTTTCGCGGTTTCGGATTCATTTTCTTTCAAATCTTTTGGAGCGTATATAATTTCTTTACTAATGCTGTCAAAAATGAAAAATTCCTGTTTTTCATAATCGAAACACATTGCTTTTCCTTCAACAAAATTATTGATTGCTACACTGCTGATTGCGGGAACCACAATATTCCCTTTAAAATCAATTATTCCGTGCATCAGTAATTTTCCTTCTTTTACTTTATAGAAGTTTACAGAAGTGTCGATATTAGAGCCATCTTTATCGCTGATTTCTGCAAAATTTAAAAACGCTCCATTCGTATTTAAAAAATCATATTGGAAAGGAAGAATTGTATTGTTATTAAAATCCACGACACCATATCTTAGTTTGTCGTAAGAAACACATAAATATTTTTCATTATAAGAACTAATGTCTTGGTAAATGAACGGGAAAACAATTTCGTTTTGCTTGTTGATGACTCCAATTTTACCATCTTTACAAACAAAAACACTATCTTCAGAAAAATAATCTACTGTTCCAAGCACTGAATTATTTTTCATCCAGAGTTTTCCATCTTCAAATTTATAATCTGAAATATTGTCGTATTCGAACGGAATTACAATTTTGTGATGAGAATCAACATAGCCCCATTTGTTATTTTTCTTCACGGCAAGTAAACTTTCGGAAAATCTGATCATTGCAAAATCATAAATAATTGGGATTACCGTTTCACCATTTCTGTTGACCGCTCCATAAACTCCATCAACGGAAACCACCGCTAAATCTGTTTCTTCATCAAAAAAAGTAACCTCTTCCCAATCTGTTGGATACTCGCCTGTGTTATCGAAATGCATCAATAATTCATCGTCGATGTCTTTTGGTTGGAGTTTTCTTAATTCCATTTTTTTAGTGGTTCCTTTATCGTTCCTAACAAAATCTTTAAATCATTTGAAATTTGTTCCTCAATGGATTTTTCAGAATTGTAATTTTTAAAACTTTTATATACTAACCAACTATCTTTCTCAAGTTCAGCGTTTTCTTCAAATAGATTTCTATAGATTTCTTTACCTTCTAATTCGAACAAACTATTGTTTATTTTTTCATTTGACCGAAAGGAAAAGTATTTTTTTGAAGTATCTAATCTAAAATCTAAAATGTCATTATTTATTCCTTTATAAACTGCTTGAAATATATTTTTTTTATTTTTAAATTCACTAAAACTGAAACCAAATTCTTTAAGATTTGCGTTTATTTTTTTTATATCAAAATCTCTTCTTTTAATAGTTTTTGCTTTAGTTTTTGCTAATGACGATAAACTATATGGTATTACAGATTTCTCATTGAGCAGTAATTCTAGTACTTTATTTATCTCTTCATATTCTTCTTTATAATTATTATAAGATGGATGTGGAATACCAAAAGCTTTGATATTGCCAATTTCACCTTGAACTAGCAGTCGCTTTTTGTAGCCATTTAATATTGTTTTTGTATTTTTAGATATTATATCAATACCAGTAGCAGTACCCAAGACAATAACAACTTCAGGATTTAAAATAGAAATTAATTCTAAAGTTAAATTCTTGCAAATATCAATAATATCAAAATCTTTTATTTCTTTAATATCATGAAATTTTGGAGTTGGAAAGTAAACGTAATTCATATAATTAAAATTATCATTTAATTCATTTATGTAATTCAATTTCATCAAATTATTATAAATTTTCCATTTTTTCCTATTTTTATATTCAGAATTCCCACTAAAAATATCCGCACTTGTTAAAAAATTATTAAAAGAAGTATGTCTGATATTCTTATTAAAATAACCAGCCGGATTAAGACCCAGAATTAAAATTTTCGAATCAATATTTAAGGGAGCTTGAAACGGATAAAAATCTAAGTCATATTTTTCTAAGATCGGAGTGACTTTTTCAATTACTTTTTTTGACCAATTTTGAATTTCTTGATTCATCATTAATTAATTTTTACAATTTCAAAATAAATTTCCGTACATCTTGTTTCTCCGACTTCAATATTGAATTTGGACAAAATTGCTTGTGTAATTTCTTTTGCACGTGGAATTCCATTTCTCTCGGAAATGGGTAATTCTACATTCATTCCTTTTACTAATTCCCCGCTTTCTCTTTTAGCGGTTACTTTCCAAAGATTTCCCATAACTACAGTTTTTTGTTTAAGATTAAGTTAATACAAAGACGTTTTCACGTTTTTATGACATTTCCTTTCAATATATTCCAAAGATAGATAAGTTGAACGACAATGCGTGGCGGTTTATAAATTTTTAGCAAAAATTTTAAGTAGAGAGAAAGTGAAATAACGATCAATAAATATCTTCAACTTAAAAATTGTGCGAATTGTTTTTCCGACTACCCGTTTTTGGAAGTCACTCCGCTTTTCTTTGCGAAAGAATTTAAAACGAAAATTATGTCATCAATTACTTACACGGTCGAGATTCCACCCATCCATTATCTTCTTCTAGGTTTGGAAACAGCTATTTTTAAACATCAAGAACCACAAGCAGCAAAAAATGAAGCGCTTTCTTACTTATCCAAAGTTTTAAGGGATGCGGTGGAAAAAGAAATCATTGAAATTTGGGACTTTGATAATGAAGTCAGTGCAGATCTAAAAAAAATTACTAATCTGGAAAGTTCCATTTATGCAGAAGAAAATGGAATTCTCAATTTTGAAAGAATTCTTCAATGTAAAATTAAATACACATTTAACAATTACATTATAAAAAATGCGGTGTTCAATCGGCACCGTCATGGAAGTCCCTCCCAAAAAATAGCATCCTACGGTTTTTTCGCTTTGATCGAAAATCAATCTGACAAACCTTCCAGATCAACAGTCATTAAAATTAAAAATGAAGAAAGAGAAAGCAGTGGCAATCCTTTCGTGCGCAAAAGAAACGAAAATATGAACCTCAATTATTTCGAAAAACTGAAAATACAGGAAGTTAAACAATTATATTTTGATCAAAATAATAATTATCAAAAGGAAATATTAAATACAAACTCCTTTTTAGCGCTTGAAAGGATTTTCTTATCCTTTCAAAATACGTTTATCATTACTAAATATCTTTTTGTACCAGAACATTTTCATAAAAATGCAACGGCTGTCATTGATTTACTGGTACAAACTTTTTCGCCTGAAAATGAATATGAATTTCATACTGCTGTAGAAATTGAGGGAGTTAAATTTTATGTTTATAAGCACGATCCTGTTTCTTGCGCACTCACCTTTTCGAAAACAGGCAAACTGTATATCAGAGATCAAAATGGCGTAAAAGAAGTTGATGAAAATACCACTTTTTCCGACCTGACCGACATGCCGGCTATTGACCAGAAATTACAAAACATTATCGAAATCATTTAAAAATAAGAATTATGGAAACCAAAAAACCGCTCCTGAGTTACGTTGTAAAAACGCAGTATGTCACTAACAAAGCCGGCTTAAAAACTTTATATCAAAAAGTATTTACTGATGAAAACATTTTGACTGCCCGACAAAATGCATTTGAGTATTATGAGGCAGCCATCGGATATTTAAAAAGTGAAAACGAGATTGAAATCGATGAAAATTCTGGTAAAATCACTTATAAAAATCCCGAAAAGTATGATCGGGGAATTGCAATTTATATGCGAATCAATGAGGATGTCAATAAATTCGGCATTGTAGATCAAGCTGAGACTCTCTACATTATTGGAGGGCATTTCGACCTATCGACCCGGGATAAGAATCGACTAAAATTGGGAAAGAACACAGAAGAGAAATATTTCAAATTATTAAAAATAAAATCTGACGCCAACCAAAAAGCGAACCTCGCAGGTACAGCAAAACGACTGCAATCAATGGCGGAACTTAATCGAATTAAAGAAACGTCTTTAGAAAAAATAGATTTTATAGGTAATGTTAGCGCAAAAGAAAGTCTGGAGCAGCTCTTAGAAAGCAGCTGCGCCTTCTTAAATACCGAGGGAGGAACCATAATTTTCGGTCAAAACCAAGCGATGGACGATAAAAAAGATGAGCATCTCGTTCAGGGAATGGCTTTTATCATGGAGCTATTACTTCCTTTATCTTACCCATTTGAACAGGATCATTTTACGTTTAAAAAAAGAAGTTTGCTGGGGCGTCAATTTTTAGAAATTACTATAACAAAAAGTGGCAGAGATTGCTTTTATAATGAACATTTCTATTATCGGTGCGCAACGGGTAATGTTTTAGATTTAGATAAGACCTTTTCTTAGCTGGACATTTTGAGTTAAAATATATATTTAGAAAAAGAAAACTTATGGAAAAATTTTTCGAAGTAAAAAAACACACCTATCCTAAAGTGCAAAAAGGAAGTGCTAACTCGTATGAAGATCTAGTTGATCAATTAATTAAAAATCAATTTGAAAATAAAATAACAATTGGAGAAATTCATAATACTATAAAATCATATATTGAAGAGGAAAATTTATTTTTTTTGAGAAACTATAATACCGCATCAAAAGATAATTATCATAGTCTTAGAAGAGGTTTTAAAATATATTTTGAAAAGGAAAATTTGAATATAGCTTTCTGTGATGATACATTTGTTATGTTATTTAATGCAATGAAACTTTTTGATTTAAGCTATTCGATGGAAAACCTAAAAAATTTATTTAATCAAAATAAACTAATATGTGCTTTTATAACAACAAACGAAGAAAGAGAATTATCTTTCTACAAAAATAAAGGAGCAATTATTACCAACTCTAAATTTAACGCAAACGGATGGCAACTTTCACATTTACACACCGTGAATTTTTGCAATTTTAGTGGAATTATAGTTAATTCTGATAGAAATGATTGGAGCAACGACCATAATACAAGAATAGATTTAAATACAGAATTTGATGATGAAAGTATAAAAAAAATAAAAGCACACTTTGTCAGATTAATACATCCATTAAACTCTTTTTTGATACCAAAAAATAAATTGATAAAATATTTTGGGAAAAGACTTGGGGAAGAACAAGAATTACTACAACATGTGGAAAATTATATATCTAAAGAGTTTCCAAAAATTTACGATGAATTTAAAGATATGGCAATGATTAAAGATGTCAATACTCCAAATTTTAATTCTAATAATATTCGAATAAATTGGAAAAATAAGAATTAAATAAATTTAAATCTGTATCAGTATATTTGGAAAAGCCACAAGTTATTGGCTTTTCCTATTTATTTCTCTTCAACGCAGCTTTCCAATACTCCAGGAATTTGTCTTTTAAAAACTGTGGTTCTACGACTTTTAGAGACCAGCTTCGTTTCATGATTTCCATGATAAAATCTTCATTAGGTTTTACGAAAAACTCAAACTGAATGGTTTGCTTATCTTCTGAAAGCACTTCTTGGGAAGGATGAATTGGGTTAGCTTTCAGATAATGTCCATCGCGGTGGTCGAATTCCAGAATCACTTTTACGGCTTCTTCATTGGTGAACATTCCTATTGCGTATTGAAAAGGTACGACAAAGTCAATTTCTTTTGGTCTAAATTTTCCTGAAGTTTCAATATCACGAATTCTTTCCAAGGCATAACTTTTGAACGGAACTTCACTCGAATCCGTGGCTAAAACATACCATTTAAAATCTTTCTGTTTCAAACGATAGGGTTGAATCGTTTTATTTTTTTCTCGTTCGGAAATATAATCGAAATAGGAAATTTTGAGTTCGCTCTTTTCTTCAATTGCTCTCGAGATTTGATAGAAATGGCGTAAGCCTGTATTTTTTCTGGTTTCAGGAATAACAAAGCCCGGCAACAACAAATCTGTATTTAAAGAGGCTAGAAAGATGGTAGAATTTAATAAGTCATTTTGGAAGAGGCCTTCAAAGTCTGAATTGATATAATATCGATTCTGGTTATCACATTCAAGATCTATTTTCCAGGCTTCTTTAATTGCTGATTTATCTTTATTAAACGTTGAAAGGGAATAACTTTCATACCGTAGGTCAGCAATGTCAGCATAAGCCTCAAATTGTTTTTCCACTTTTTTAAGAATCTCATCAACACTTAGCTTTCCATTCTCATTTAAAATTGTCCGAACCACTAAGGTCATTCTCAGAAATTTTCTATTCATTCTATTACATTTTGAACAAATTTAGGCAAAAGAAAAGAGCTATTCTTTCGGATACTCAAATTCCCAAGGACTATTCACCAAATTGTAATATTCATTCAACAAACTGCCATTGACAAAAGTGGTTTCATTTACTTTTTCTTCGCCATAAGCTTCATGAATATGACCAAACAAATGAAATTTGGGTTTTACTTTATTTACCGTTTTCAGTAAATCATCACAACCTGCATTGATGTTGGATGTCGTTCCATCTAATATCCCACCTACCGGACCATGGGTTACCAAAATATCGGTATTGGAGGGAATCATGTTCCAATATTTCTGAATGGGTTTTCCACGATCTACGTTGAAAGCCCAATTAAAAAAAGTGGGCGTAACCGGTGATCCCCAAATTTTAACACCTTCAATTTCAACGCCGCTATCGCAAAGATAATGACAGTTTGAAGTTAGTTTTTTCTGGATAAAATCGCGAGAATAATCTTCAAAATAGAAATCGTGATTTCCCGCGATAAAAATTTTGTGAGCATAATCTAATCTAAGAAACCAGTAGATAAAATCCTCAACTTCATGAGCCTTTCCCAATTTTGAAACATCGCCACCATGAATAATCAAATCCGCTTTTGGGAGATTCTTAAGTTTTCGATGCTGCCCATGAGTGTCGGAAATAAAAACGATTTTCATTAAAGTTGTTTATCTTTAAAATTAATAAGATTCTTCTTACATTTATCCTGGAAGTTTAGGTCTAAAAAGTGGAATATTCACAAAAAGATCAGGATTAAAAACTAAAGTTACACCTTCTTGTTCAAGAATTTTAATCGCTACTAAAATATCGTTCCTACAATCTTGATCGCTGTAAACAACTTCAGAATCATTACAATAAAGTTTCACCATTTTGAAAACATCATTTTGTTGTAAAGAAACTTTATAAACATAATATGATTTCACGCTAAAATCTAAAAAATCCTGAAAATCTTCATCCTCACTATCCAAGAGATCTTGATATTTCTCGGGGAATCCTTCAGTTGAATATTTATTTTTTAGACAGTATTGAAAAACAGCATCCATAATTTCAAACTCATAGAACTCCGATTCTTTCAAGTCATCAAGAGATTCCGTACTATTTATATGAAGAATATTTTGTTTCAGTTCTTTAATTAAATCAATCGTTTCCACAGCGTTTCTATTGGTTTTTGTTTTGAATTAAAGATAGTTTTTTCTTTCCATTTTAGTCTTTTAAATTTCGTAATCAGTCTTTAAATCTTCAAGCTGTTGTCGATCTCTGATTTTTGTCCAGACAATTCCCGACTTGGAAATAAAAAAACCTTTATTGCAAAATAATAGAATGATCGTATTGTCAGCAGCAATTTGCATTATTGAGTTCATCGTTTCTGATCCATCATAGAGCAAACTCCACGATTTTCCACGATCTTTCAATTGAAGCAAATGCGATGGATTTGTAGGGCAGATTCTAATAAATGTTCCTTTAAATTCTATAAGTTGCGACATTTTCCTTTTTAAAATTAGGAAGCAAATTTAATTGACTGGTAAGACAAAACAGGACACTTAAAAAAGAAATTCATTAAAATTGATGAAGAGAATAATGACTCATTTTGTCTTAGAAGTGTATTATTTTTGAAGCAATATGAACTACCCAATTTTAAAAATAGAAAGACTGGATTATCAAACACCACTAACAGATATTTGTTTATTTGAAAGAGTGTTCGTGTATTCCTCAAAAGGATTGTTAGGTCTTATTGCAGACGATTTTGGATCTATCATTCCACCGATTTATGAAGAAATTATTCCCGCGTTTGATTTTCACTTTTGGGCTCGAAAAAATCACAAATGGAAACTTTACAATTTTAAAAACATTGAAATAAACGGAATAGAATTCAAGCATGTTACTACTTTTTGTAACGAATACGCCTGTGTAAGTAGAAATGGAAACAACTTTGGATTCGTGAACCGAAACGGTGAAATCAAAATTACAGATCACTATCTGAAAGGAAAACATCTGGGGAAATCGTTTTTTGCTGTAGGGAAAAACATTCGAGGACAGGTAAAATATGCAGTTATTGATCTTACAGAACATGTTATCATTCCATTTATTTTTGAGGAGATCCCAACTTTTACGGAAGTGGTTCTTTTGCTATTGAAAAGAAGAAAGCCACTTCGAGAGTGGCTTAGGTTATGATTTATTTCTCAAATTTAAGTTGCCAATTTTTAACCGCATCTAAAATCAAATTGCAGTAAGTTGAATGCTTAATAACACGATTATTAGGATGATATGCATTTAAAAGTAAATAATCCTTGTTCTGATAAAAATGCAAAAAATTATTTTCTACATCTGACTCAAGTTCTCCGAATAACTCGAAAAAGTCATCATCAAAAAAATTGTAAGTGCCGCCAAAAATAATGATATCCGGATTAATTAATTGTATTTGTTGATGCAGCGCAGTTTTATTTTCAGAATAGTACTCTTTAATCAAGTTCCAATCTGCCTGACTTCCGCCAGGAACTTTTTTTACGTTGATGTATGCAACTTTTTGCAACACTTTAATAATAGATTCATCTTCATAAAAATTCCCCATAGAATCCCAATCCTCGCCAGTAAAAATACCGTTTGAAGTATATATTATTGATGTGAAAGTATTTGCCCATCCGGTTTTAAGTCCTCTTCCTGATGTATTTTTTAAATCTTTAAGTGCGTCACGCATTGTCCAATCAGAGTCTGAACTATTTACCTCTTTTAAAATCCAAAGAATTTTAGGTGATGCTATATTGTATTTTGCAAAATCCACAATCCCGTCATGAATTACGTTCTCACCTGAAAATAGTTGATCACTTTCTAGTTCAGCCAAATTAAATTTTTCTAATGTCATATTATTTTTTTTTAAAATTACATTTATTTATCCAAAAATTAGATATTCCATTTCTCCTTTATTTCTTTAAAATGAGAATGAAATCCAAATTTAAAATAGTCTCGAGTAATATTCCTAGCCTATCTTATTTTTGTCCAAGTTCTACCTTCCGTGACGGATCGAAATTTCCCGTTTGAAGTTTTCGCAAAAACAATTTTACCTTTCGTTCCCAATTCAAAAAACTCTCCTGTTTCATTTGATCCGTCAAAAATGATTTGCCAAGAAATCCCGGCATTATCCGAACTTATTAACTGAAATCGATTTTCAGCTGGGATTTTGATGAGTTTAATTCCAATGTAAATAACTTGTGACATGCTTGCAATTTTTAAATTTGATTTATCGTATTCTAAATATTATCGCTACAATAATTGATAATGGGACCAGCATCAAAAATGTAAAAAATACGAGAAGGATTACTTTGATAAATTTTAAACCTGCATTTTCTCGTGACTTTGGAAGCAACATTTTCCAGGTCAATGTTCTTTCTTGAATTAACTGCTCAGTGGGAATTTTTTCAAAAAAGATTTTAACTATTTTTTTTTATTTGTGTTTTTAGAATCCAATTTTGCGTTTCTCTTCACCAGTCCATTTTTCATTTTTGCACAAACCTTCGATGTCTGTAAAATTCAAAATATCACCTTGCATAATTTCCTGCATCGCACATTTTCGGGCGATATTTTCCATTTCGCCACCTGAGAATTTGAATTTTTCGGCGAGAATTTGACTTTCCTTTTTAGAGAGAATAGGGAGTTTTTCCTGCCAAATTTTAGCAGAGTTTTCTGTAGATGATTGCTCGAATTTCACTTTAAATAAAAATCTTCGCTCAAAAGCAGCATCCATATTTTCGACAAGATTTGTGGTGGCGAATAGAATTCCGTCGAAAGTTTCCATTTCTTCCAGGATTATATTTTGAATCGCATTTTCGGTGTCGGCAACATTGGAACTTCCTGCAGATTTTCGTTTACCGATGATTGCATCTGCTTCATTAAAAAGTAAAATAGGACAAAGTTCCTCGTTGCGTTTCATCTCATCATATTCAGTAAAAATTTTCTTCACTAATTTCTGACTTTCACCAAACCACATGCTTTTGGTTTCGGAAATATCTACCTTAAAAATATTCCGGCCCGAATTTTTTGCTAGTTGATAAACGCTTTCTGTTTTTCCAGTGCCGGGAACGCCATGAAGAATTACTGTAATTCCGATCGGCATGGTCTTTTCTTTCAAACGTCGCTGCATTTCTGTAAATTTATCATCCTGCAAAACATTTGAGATCTGTTGCAGCTGAGTATTTTCATCCGCATTATAAAAAAGCTTTTTTGTTGAAATATCTTTTGCTCTGATCAATTTTGAATCGTCTTTAGAAATATCGTCAATTAGCAGATCTTCATTATCCTTTAGAAAATCGACGACTTTTTTAGTCAATTTGGCCTTATTCCGATCCTGAAAATTTTCTTTTGAAATTTCTATTAAATTGAATTTTGAAAGTTTAGTTTCTTTGTTGATAATTAATTTTTGAAATTTCATTGCCTGACTTTTTCGGTTAAAATACTCATTTATAGTAATCTGTATGTGGGTATAAAAATCATTGTCGCCATATTGAATAGCATCCCAGATCGTATCTAAAAAGAAATAAGTTTCGAAAGCATTGAGCTGGTAATTTTTGATTTCACGAAATATAGGCAGGTCTAAATTTTCATCACACAGAGTCGAAATATATTCTCTGAAATCGTAAGGACTAATTAATCCTTCGTTCAACTGATCACTTTTTTTATCGAAGTCTTCGAGCAGATCTACGAAGTTTTTTTCATCTGAAGATTCTTCTATTTTAGCATATTTAATAACTTCATTTTTAGAAATACTATTGATGATATTTTGGGAAAGTTCAAAACTGGAAATTTGCCGTTTACGAGCATTTTTATTCATCAAAAGATTTCTACAGTACAACATCTCAATGGCTTCTCTATATTTCAGAACCTGGAATTTAGTTAAGCCAAAATGCTCAAAAACATCTGTAAAATCGCTATTTTCAAACCAAAGAACAAATGCATTTGCAAACAAAACCGTTTCAATTTCATTAAGTTGCAAATATTTTGAAAGCAAATTGATTTCATTTTCTACAACCTCAAAAAGCGGTTGCCGAAGTTTGCTATCTTTAGAAAATTGGTAAATACTCTCGATGCATTCCATTGCGTTGAAATTCTCTTTTGTCTCCATATTCTTTTGTTTTAGAATACAAAGATGAAAATTGACTACGCCAATTTAAGTCGTAAATGAGAATTCAAAACTTTTTTTTGAGAACTATTATTGAATTCTTTACAGTTTCGGAACGGAAGGAACTGCCATGAGTTCTTTTCCTCCTTTTGAAATTTCAAACTGGTAATTGATATTTACGAATTGCTTTCTATATACATTAGTGTAATCGCTAATTGTAAGTATTAAAATCATTTTCTTTACTCCAATTGATAATCGCATAATTAATAATGATTTAACTATAAAAATAAAAGCAAGTGAAAATTTTTTCTTTTAAAGATTATCTGCATTATATGCTTTGATATCGGTCATCGACATCAAAATTTCAGGTGATTAGTATACTGAAAATGTCCAGTTTATTAACTAATAAACTGGACATTTGTATATGATATTAAATTTAGCGGTAATCTAAATGCATAACGATTATCTCTCAGACTTTTTCGCGTCAATACCATCCTTGAATCTCAAAAAAATCTCCAGTTTTTTTAGTTCGACTTTTGATCCACAGTTACATTAGTTTTGTGTTTTTTGTAGAGGTTTTATAACAGTTTTATCGAAGATTTTTTCCTTCAGAAGCAACTCCCTTTCATATTTCTGATTTAATTTGACAAAGAAAATCATATAAATTTTGGGATTTAAAATTTCGCAAATGCACACCTTTTATTTCGATAAACAATATAAACCTGAGTAAAATAAATACAATAAAAACGAGTTCCAAAGTTTTTTCACCCTTTTCGAAGAAGAGGCAAGAGAGTCTTTGGTAGTATAAAATGTAAATTTTGTATGCACAAAGACACATCTTGCTAGTACTTTTTTCAGAATTAAGAAATTTTATTTAGTCTACTTTATTTTAGTCTGGTTGCAATTACTTATTTTAGTCTACTTTCGGTCTTTTGATATTTGGAATTTTCAGTGCAGATTTGTTTTGCAAAGAACTATGGGATTCAAACATTATCATATTTTTTTCAACAACAGCTCTCCAATCTAAGATTGGTTTTCCGATGGCATTTTTCCAATCCGCTTTTGCCCATTTATTAAATTTCTCAATCAATACATCATCTAATTTTTCGGAATAATTTGGTAACGTTTTGGAAAATTTCATAAACTGTTGTAGTGTCGGATATCGGGAAAATGAACTATTTGCAATAATTTTTGGTTCTGGAACTAGATATAATTCTTCAATCGAAATTTCTTTTGTCTCAACTATTTTCGGAATTTCTTTGGGTAATTCATTTTCATTCAAAACGAAACGATTCGGGAAACCAGGATTTCTGTTATAATCTAAAATCCCCAATTGTTTTAGTTTATTTTTCGCTGTAATTACCGTTTGTCTGGAAAGTCCAAGTTCTCTTGCCATCTCGTAATCCGACAGTACAATTTCCTTTTGAAGTTCTTCGCATTTGTAAAGTATAAATGTAAAAACAGCAATTGTATTTGAGCCAATTTTGTTCTTAGAATTTAATTCAAAAATTTTTTGAAATAAAGTTGCCGAAAAAAAATTAATATTTTTCATCTTTTAAATGTTGATTGATATTGAATTTTAACATTATTTGGGTTTCCATGAATCAACCAATCATTTAAATCCTTAAAATCGGAATACAAAACCCGGCAATCTTCTGCTTCATTATTTTCATTTTTAATGATTTCAACGGCTCGATTTCCGGCTTCGTCATTGTCAAAATAGAGATGTATTTTTTCATAAGTTTCAAGGGAATTTTTAATCTTATTTATCATTGAAACTGAATTCAAAATCATGTAATCTGAAGGTTCATTTTCTAACGATTCTTCAATATTTTTATAGGAGAGAAAATCAAAAAACCCTTCAAAAACCAGAAGCGATTTTGAGTTATTTTTTATGGTGGTAATGTCTTTTTTACCAAGACAAATTTTAGAATAAGCGTTCCGAATTTCATAACCATCGGAATCATTTTTGAACCCGATTCCAAAATATTTCTTGTCGTTCATTTGATAATGAATTTCCTGAATCAAGTGTTTTTGACGTTCCACTTTTCTGCTTTTTAAATATTGAACTAATGCAGGATGCTGAATATCTTTCACCTCTACTATTTCATAAGTTTTGGGAAGGTTGAATAATTTATAATTACCCGATTGCTGGTGAAAAGAAGAAAAATTCTGGTTTTCTGCCCAATTCAAAACTTCAGATATTGAAGCGTTTAAATATTTTTTCATCAGATCGATATTGTTTCCACCGATCCCTTCTGAAAATAAATACCAACAATTGAGGTTTTTATTTATTTTAAAAGAGGCATCGTTTTCGATGGAAAAAGGATTCAGAAACCATGCTTCTTTTTCATTTTGTTTTGTGGGAAAATGTCCAAATGATTGCAGGACTACTTCCACCGATATTTTATTAAATTGTGTACAGTTCATTGCGGTAAAGTTTAGGGGTTGAGTTTTGGTAAAAGTTTGATGAATTGATGAGGAAGCGCTGTATTTAATTGTATATCATCTAGGTATATACAAATGCTCATCGTCTCATCAAACTTCAATTTATTTGCTCATCAATCTCTCATCAAAAAACAGTGTTTTTAAATTTGATGAGTACTTTGATGAGATGTAATTCATTGATTTTCTTTTCATTATCAATTATCTCATCATTTCATCAAATTTTTGAGAAATAAAATTTCTTTTTATCGTAAAATAGCGTCCAAGTTTATTTTGCTGAAAAAAACTTCCGCCATAATCCATGTCGTATTTGATGTAAGCCAAAGAATTTTGTTGCGGTTCGAGTTTCCAGATTTCTTTTAATAATTTTCGCACATCATTGATTGTCCAGTAACTGCTTTTAAACATTTTGTTCAGCATATTCAATATATCTTGGGGAACTGCATTTATTTCCGGGTCTTCTACACTTTCAAAAAATTCAAACAGTAATTCAATTATCCGGGATTCAAGTTTGTTATTATTTTTCCAGACTAATTTTTGCAAGGCAGTGGTTCTAAGTTCTGTGTGGGTAAACCACATTCTTGTTTTCTTCTGGCTGTGAAATGGTCTTTGTACCAAGAAGTTTAAGAAGTAAGGAATTTCAGCATTAAGATCGCGCAGGAATTCTGTTCGTTCAGATTTGATCGGTTTAATTTTTAGAATCCAGAAGCGCACTTCGTTTTCATCGATCTGAATAAAATTATCTTCGTTATTGGAACAAAGAATAAACTTCGCAAAAAAATCAACTTCTTCCCGGTCTTTACCTTTCGCTTCTTTTTTATCTTTGTCTGTGGTGGAAAGATATTTTAATCGTTCGGTGATCTCTTTTTTATCGAAGAAGACTTCATCAATTGCCACAATTAACATTGAGGTCCAATCTGCGTTAAACTGACTTCCAAATGAATCTCCTTTGATGTAAGTCATATTCAATCCAAAAATACATTTGAGCCATTTTATAAATGTTGTTTTTCCGGTAACCCTTTCTTTACTGACAAGACATAGAATGGGTAGAATTTGCGTGGGATATAGAAGTAATATTTTTAAATAGTCCAATCCTAATTCTATTTGTTCACCAAAAATATGATGCATAAAATCCAGGGAAAAAGGAATTTTTTCTTTAATTGATTGGAGGTCTACCTTTTCACCATCTGGTTGACAAGGTATTTCATTGTACATATTATAAAACCCCTCTACTACTTTTTGATAATTTAAATGGCTTGGAATACAGCAGAAGCCATCATATTTTGGAACTCCTGAAACATAAGTTTTGCCATGGTCGGTAATAATAGTTTCCCGATTCCAGCGGACTAATATTGAAATTTTATCTCCTGAAATCAATGGCTTTTCAATAGTTTTGTAGTAGGAAGTTCCTACTCTTAAATAAGGGACTTCTGTGTTCATGATTTAGATTTTAGATTAAATTCTGCTGAAGTTTTTCTAAAATTCTTTTTGAAATCTGCAGTTGCTTCAGATTCAATTTCCTGTAACGTTTTTTTCCTTCCTTTAGAAATCCAGTCTAAGAGTTCGTCCTCAAAAAAATAAAGTTTCTTCCCATTTTTGTAGCAAGGAATCAATCTTTTCCGCACAAGAGTATAAACTGTAGGTTTGGCTTTTCCGATAATTTGGCAGGCTTCCGTTATATCTATTGGAATTCTTTTTTGAGGAACTTGCTGTGGCTGCTTTACTTCGACCAAAAGTTTTATTATAGAAATTTCGTTGACCAGATGCGCCACTGCTTTTGGTAGATTTTCAAATGAGATTTCATTACTCTCCATAACTGTTGTTTTTGATTGTTATGGTGCAAAGAAAAAAAGTGATTCCTCTGTGATGGCCGTAAACACGCAATCACAGAGGAATCACTTAAAATACACTTCGTTTTGTGATTTTTTATATCTTTTGGTAGTCTGTCAGGTTTTCTTGAATTTTTATAATGCCTCTTTTAGGTTCATCTTTCAAATGGGATTTGATACTTTCCAAATCAATATCATCAAGCGAAACGAAAACATTTTTTAATAATTTTGAAACCTCTTCCTGTTTTATAGGTCTGAAATGATTCCAGATATTCCAGCCGAAATGATAAAGGTCTAGATTTGTTAAGTCCTTTGTGTAAATGGAAATATTATTATGAATATCTTCTTTTACTGAATATAAATTTACGGCGTCGCAAAGTGAATCAAGATCTTCATCCTTTAAATATAATGCAAATTGATTTCGAGTGTAATCTACAGCGACTTGCAATTTCTCACTTTCAATCTGTTGCTTTTGCTGAAGTTGGGTTTTTCTTATAGACTCAAGATTTATCCTTTCCATTGTTTGCTCCTCAATATTTTCCTTTGAATCTTCAATTAACTGATTTGCTGTATTGTCATCAATTATTTTTCTTTGCGCAATTGTAATATTCTCATGATTTTTAGTCGGAATAAAATCTACAGTAGAATTTGTGGAATTATTCTTTTTGCGAAATATTTTTCTAAATCCAACAATTATGACATCAAGAAACAAAATGATAATCGCATAAAATAAAATACTTAATGCTGTAATTGACCAAAATACAATATTTGCGGTATACTCATCACCACCTTTACCAATAAAAGAGATTCTTGCTAACGCTCCCACGACTACACATACCACCAGGACCGAAAGGTAAATAACAATATATTCAAAATATTTCAAATTCATTTTATAAATTTTTTAAATGAATAGCCGTCGAAGCTTTGTTTTTCTTTTCATCAACAACCTTTGCATAAACCTGCGTAGTTTTTACGTTCGTATGACCAAGCATTTTACTTACCGTATAAATATCAGTTCCGCTTGAAAGCTGAAGTGTAGCAAAAGTGTGTCTAAAATTATGAAATGTTATTTTTTTGGTAATTCCAGCACTTTCAATCCACTTCTTAAGTGGTCGGGAAATCCAAGCCGGATTAGTCAGATTTTTAAAAATCAAATCATTTGGAAGACCTACTTCACCACAAAGCTGTAATGCTTGTTTAGACATCGGCATATATTCTACACCTTTTGTCTTTTTTTGAGTAAAATTTATTTTTGCCTGATCGTTTTCAATACTTATTTCGTTCCACGTTAGTTTCTTAATATCGGAATGTCGCAGACCTGTTAAGGCTGAAAAAAGTGCTGCACGTTTAAGAACTTCAAGTTCACACGGCGTTTCAACTAAAGTATTAAGTTCATCAAGTGTTAAATATTCTCGTCTTGATTCCTCGTGCGGAATCGCTTTTATTTTAGCAGAAATATCAGTCGTAAAATATCCATCAATAAAAGCTTGTTTCAATGCAGCTTTGAAAACAGAAAAATAAGTTGAAGCCGTATTTTGAGAAATAATATCTTGCTTATTGCTACCACTTTTTGCAGTCAACAAATATGATTTAAAGTTTTCACAAAATTTAGTATCAATTTGCGAAAACATAATTTTTTCGCCTCCAAAATCTTTTAGAAATTCTATCGAACGATACCAATTTACTTGAATGGATTCGGAATTGTTTTTATGTCGTTTACTTACGAGCAACTCAAAATATCTCACAAAATTATCCTGCGATTTTTCTTTCTGTTCCGCCTGAATCAAGTCAATCTCGTTGTAAAGTTCAAAATTATCATATTCCCGTTGTCTCAATTTCCGCATTGAATCTGCGTAAAGCATAGCTTCCCGATCATTTTCGCTTTTACAAACGATAATACCATTGTCATCTCTTTTAGGTTTGAATGAAACGGATTCTTGGGTTGTTCTTGCAGGTCTTTTCTTATCAAAATCTACGGTTGTGACACTTCGGTTCAAATATTCCCGGATTCTCTGAACTTTATCTTTACCAGGAATCATCACAGGATAACTTTCCAAATAAATAAACCATTCTTTTCGGAATTCGGCTTTTCGCAATCGTACGGTAACTTTGGTTTTTAATAACTCTTTCATTTTCCGTCAAAAATTTTATCTATTAAATTTTTAGGTACATAAACGAAACTTCCAACTTTCTTGGTCGGAATTTTGTTTCTTTTAATTAAATTATTTACAGTTCCCGGATCAGCACGGTATTTTGCACTAATTTCTGAAATTGTATAACAATTACCAACTTCGAAATTGGGTTTTTCAGGAATTTCCTTCGGCTTATCTGGTATTTCAATTGTTGTAAACATTTGTTCTATATCAATTTTACTTACACGAGTAAGCCGCTCTCCCAAATTGATGGCAGGTATTTTTTTACTTTTAATTAATCTGTGAATGGTATTTTTTGAAATTCCAAAAAGCATTTCCGCTTCACTGACAGATATATAAGGTCGTGTTTGCAATTCAGCAATTTTAGAAACTGAGTTTTCTAACAGTGTTTTTTTTGCTTCGATTTCTTTTGCCAATTGTTTTTGCCTTTTTCCCAATTTTTCCGAGCAATACTTACTGCAAAATCTGGTGGCAACTGTTTTTGCTTCAAATGGCTTCTCACAAAATTCACAAAGTCTCGGTATTTTAAGATTACTGAAGCCCATAATTCAATTATTTTAAATTTAAAAAGCAAATTAGATTATTTAAGGTACTATTAGAGTCACATTATCCGTTATTAAGATGCGGTACAAGTAAGATACAAAAATACGATAAAAATTGATTAAAATCGACTATTATTGAAAAATGTTAAAAACAAAAAAAAATCGCTGTAAACATTACGTTTACAGCGATCTACTACTTTATTTCAATCGATGTTAATCGATGATAATTGCTAATTACTTGACTTCTTCGAAATCAGCATCCTGAACATCTTCTGTTCCTGCTGCTCCTGGATTTCCTTGCGCTTGATCAGCACCTGGCTGTCCTTGGTTTCCTGCCGCATACATTTCTTCGGAAGCCGCCATCCATGCTGCGTCTAATGCTTCTGTTTTTGTTTTTACGCTGTCCAAATCTTTTGCTTCAAAAGCAGTTTTCAATTCTGCGTGCGCAGTTTCGATAGCGGCTTTTTTGTCAGCTGATAATTTGTCACCAAATTCTTTCAATTGTTTTTCAGTTTGGAAAATCAATCCGTCGGCTTTGTTGAAAACTTCTACTTCTTCTTTTTTCTTCGCATCTGAGGCTGCATTTTCTTCAGCTTCACGTTTCATTTTTGCGATTTCTTCTTCAGAAAGTCCTGAACTCGCCTGAATTTTAATAGACTGCTCTTTTCCTGTTCCTTTATCTTTTGCAGAAACACTCAAGATTCCGTTTGCATCAATATCAAAGGTCACTTCGATCTGAGGAACTCCTCTTTGTGCTGGTGGAATGTCTGTCAAGTCAAATCTTCCGATTTCTTTGTTATCATTAAACATTGGTCTTTCTCCCTGTCCTACTCTAATAGAAACTGCAGGCTGGTTATCACTTGCGGTAGAGAACACCTCTGATTTTTTAGTTGGAATGGTTGTGTTAGCCTCAATCAATTTAGTAAACACAGAACCCATTGTTTCAATTCCTAATGAAAGTGGCGTTACATCTAATAAAAGAACGTCTTTTACATCACCAGTTAAAACTCCACCTTGAATCGCAGCTCCTAATGCTACAACCTCATCTGGATTCACTCCTTTTGAAGGGGTTTTACCGAAGAATTTTTCTACTTCTTCCTGAATAATTGGGATTCTGGTAGAACCACCAACCAAGATTACTTCATCAATATCTGAAACAGAAAGACCTGCATCTGAAAGCGCTTTTTTACAAGGCTCCATTGAACGTCTTACCAAGTCCACTGCTAATTGTTCGAATTTCGCTTTAGTTAAAGTTTTAACCAAGTGTTTCGGTCCTGTTGCAGTTGCTGTAATATAAGGAAGGTTGATTTCTGTTTGAGAAGAAGAAGACAATTCGATTTTTGCTTTCTCTGCGGCTTCTTTCAATCTTTGTAATGCGATTGGGTCTCCTTTTAAGTCAACACCTTCTTCAGATTTGAATTCGTCTGCCAACCAGTTAATGATAACATCATCAAAATCATCACCACCTAAGTGCGTATCACCATTTGTTGATAATACTTCGAATACTCCGTCTCCTAAATCAAGAATTGAAACGTCAAAAGTACCACCACCTAAATCGTATACTGCGATTTTTTGATCTTTATGACTTTTATCTAAACCATAAGCCAAAGCTGCTGCAGTAGGCTCATTGATAATTCTTTCTACTTTCAAACCAGCGATTTCACCCGCTTCTTTAGTTGCCTGTCTTTGGGCATCATTAAAGTACGCTGGAACTGTAATTACCGCTCTAGTTACTTCCTGACCTAAATAATCTTCAGCAGTTTTCTTCATTTTCTGAAGAATCATTGCAGAAATTTCTTGAGGCGTATATTCTCTGTCGTCGATTTTTACTTTTGCAGTATCGTTTGGTCCAGCTACCACTTTATAAGGTACTCTAGAAACTTCGGATGCATCATCTTTAAAGTGAGTTCCGATAAATCTTTTAATAGAGAATACCGTTTTAGTTGGATTGGTTACTGCCTGTCTTTTTGCAGGATCACCCACTTTTCTTTCTCCATCTTCTGTAAACGCTACGATAGAAGGAGTTGTTCTTTTACCTTCTGCGTTAGGGATAACTACAGGATCTTTACCTTCCATTACCGCAACGCATGAATTGGTTGTACCTAAGTCAATTCCAATTATTTTGCTCATTTTATTTATATTTTATTATTATTAAAGTTAATTTTTACAGTCAGATCTTCTCCAATTTTATACCACCAATTAATTTATGACAAATTGACAGATTTGATTTTATAAAAAACAAAAAAGACACCTTATAATAAGATGTCTTTGTCTTGTTTAAAAATAGATTTTTATTTTTTAAGAGTCAAAATATATTCTACCATTTTCTTTGCATTTTCTTTGCTCATTCCGGCGTGCGGAGTCATTGGAATCTCTCCCCATGCACCTTTACCACCCTCAATGATTTTATTTGCAAGCATTTCCACATCAGCCTCAGTATATTTATCTGCAACCTCTTGGTAAGATGGGCCCACAACTCTAGCATCCACTTTATGACAAGTTAAACAATCTGCTCCTTCGATGAGTGCCAAACCTTCATGTTTACCTGCTGCTGCCGAATCAACAGTCTTCACAACGGGTTCTTCCAGCATCACATTGGTATCCATATCCGGATTGGTTTCTTTTTTACTACACGAAACTACTGCGATTGCTGCGCAGATAACAAGATACTTTTTCATTTGATTTCTAATTTAAAACGTTTATTATTTAACACTACAAATTTCACGATAATTATCATACGACAGTTATGACTGTAGTCATATTTATAATTAGACAAAGAGTAGTACTTTTGAGCATACAAAAATAATAAAAATAATGAAAACATTAAAAACTATTGCGCTAGCAACATTGGCACTTGCATTAATCTCATGCGGAGGAGACAAACAAACTGATTCAATCCCGGCAGGTTCTACAGACGCTGCGGCAACCACTGCAGGCGAAAGTTCAGCAGATATGGAAGCAAATGCGGCAAAGTATGACCCTAACAGAGGACTTGGTAAACACGAAAATGTAGACGTAAGTAAATTTGATCCTGCAATGGCAGCCGCTGGTAAAAAAATTGCAGACGTAAAATGTACTTCTTGTCACAAACCGACAGATGAAAAATTAGTTGGCCCAGGTTGGTTAGGTGTTACTAAAAGACAAACTCCAGAGTGGATTATGAACTTTATTTCTAATCCTGATCCAATGATTGATGTGGATCCTGAATTACAAAAACAACTTGAACTTTGTTTGGTTAGAATGCCAAATCAAGGACTAAGTGATACAGACGCAAGAGAGGTTCTTGAATACATGAGAGAAATCGACGGCGCGAAATAATGATCTACCCGATGAATGGTAGGCTAGCATAAATTTACCATTCATCATTTTTCTACCTTTCCCGAGAAAGAATAATTTAATATATATGAAGACTTACAAAAAAATTGGACTCGCAGCTTTTGCTGCGGTGAGTATCGTTGCATGTAAACCTAAAGGAACACAAACTGCTGTTTCTGGTGATGCAGCCGAGAAAGTGTATGTTGCTCCAGGAAAACATGACGAGGTTTACAACTTCGTTAGTGGTGGTTTCAATGGACAAATTAGTGTGGTTGGACTACCAAGTGGTAGAACCTTGAAAATCGTTCCTGTATTCTCTGTACACCCAGAAAATGGCTACGGCTTCAGTGAAGAAACAAAACCAATGCTTGAAACTTCTCACGGATTCGTACCATGGGATGACCAACACCACCTTGCATTATCGCAAACAAAAGGAGAAATTGACGGCAGATATTTATTTGCTAATGCCAATAACACTCCACGTGTTGCGAAGATTGACTTGAAAACGTTCACAACTACAGAGATTATTGAGATTCCAAACTCTGCAGGAAATCACTCTTCACCTTTCTTAACAGAAAATACGGAGTATGTTGTTGCAGGAACTCGTTTCGCTGTTCCAGCCGATGGAGGTGGAGACGTTCCAATTGAATCTTTTAAAGAAAACTTCAAAGGTTACCTTTCTTTCATCGGAATTAATAAAGAAGATGGAAAAATGGACATTACGTTCCAAATTGAAGCGCCAGGTTTTAACTTTGACTTGTCACACGCAGGGAAAGGAAAATCTCACGGGTGGTTCTTCTTCTCTTGCTACAACTCTGAACAAGCAAACACCCTTCTAGAAGTAAATGCTTCTCAAAATGAGAAAGACTTTATTATGGCAGTGAACTGGAAAAAAGCAGAGGAATATTTGAAAGCTGGTAAAGCTAGAAAAATGGCAGTAGAATATGCTCATAATACTTATGATGAAGCTACGCATATGGCGAAATCTGAAATTTTAAAAGAAGTATCTGTACTTTCTGCTAAAGAATTAAAGGACATCTGTTATTTAATTCCTTGTCCAAAATCTCCACACGGTTGTGATATTGATCCAACAGGAGAATATATTATTGGTTCTGGAAAATTAGCCGCTTTAATTCCTGTTTTCAGTTTTGATAAATTAATGAAAGCTATTGAAAAGAAAGATTTCTCTGGTGAATTTGATGGAATTCCAATTCTTAAATATGAATCAGTATTACACGGTGAAGTTCAAAAACCAGGTTTAGGACCACTGCACACTGAGTTCGACGGAAAAGGAAATGCGTACACCTCCATGTTCGTTTCTTCAGAAATCGTTAAATGGGACATTAAAACTTGTAAAGTTCTAGACAGACAGCCGACTTTCTATTCTACAGGTCACCTTATGGTTGTAGGAGGAGATACTGCTAAACCTTACGGAAAATATTTAGTAGCTTATAATAAAATTACTAAAGATAGATATTTACCAACGGGTCCAGAACTTGCGCAATCTGCACAATTATTTGACATTAGTGGTGATAAAATGAAACTTCTTTTAGATTTCCCAACTATTGGTGAGCCGCATTACGCACAGGCAGGTCCGGCAGAATTGTTTACTAAAAACCAGGTGAAATTCTATAAACTGGAAGATAACAAACACCCATACGTAACCAAAGGTGAAGCCGAAAGCAAAGTGGTTAGAGAAGGAAATAAAGTTCATGTTTATATGACTTCTATCCGTTCTCACTTTGCTCCAGATAACATCGAAGGTGTAAAAGTAGGTGACGAAGTTTATTTCCACGTAACTAACCTAGAACAAGACTGGGATGTTCCTCATGGATTCGCAATCAAAGGTGCACAAAATGCCGAACTCCTGATCATGCCGGGTGAAACCAGTACGCTGAAATGGGTTCCATTGAAAGCAGGAATGTATCCGATGTATTGTACAGATTTCTGTTCTGCTTTACACCAAGAGATGCAGGGATATGTAAGGGTATCACCAGCAGGCAGCAACACTCCACTTATTTATTCATTGAATAATAAAAAGGACAACGCTCAAAGCCCAGTAAAACAAGGTGAAACGAAGTAAATTATTTTAATTAAAGGGCAGTTTTCACTGCCCTTTTTCTTTTTATGATTGATATCATTTTGTAACAAACATTACAAAAGAAAACCAGCAAAGTCATTAACTTTACTAGACCAATCATTAAAGAAATAAGCACCTTAAAAAAAATCAAAATGAAAACAAACGCAATACAAAAATGGAGCAAAGTACTTCTAATCCTTTTGGGCATCGGATTAATCGTCTCGATTTTTGTTCCCATCTGGTCCATCTTTCTGAATGCTCCGCAATATCCGGAAGGTCTTGCCATGTACATTCACTCCAATAAAGTATCTGGAGAATACTCGATTATTAATGGCTTGAACCATTATATCGGAATGAAAGAAATACACGCCGATGAATTTTGGGAATTTACAATATTGCCTTACGCACTGGGAATTTTCGCGATTTTGTGTTTCCTCGCCGCGTTCCTTAACAGCAGAAAAATTCTTTATACCTTAACAGGTGTTTATCTACTCTTCGGTGTAGGATTCGTATTCGATTTCTGGAGATGGTTATACGACTACGGTCACAACCTTAACCCTCAAGCAGCGATTATCGTACCCGGAATGTCTTATCAACCGCCGTTACTTGGTTACAAGCAGTTGCTTAATTTTGAAGTATGGTCTTATCCAAATATTGGTGGTGGCATTATGATTGCGACTGGCGTTATTTTGATTATCTTAGCATTTGTGGAATTTAAAATTGCTAAAAAGACAGCGTAAGAGTCCACTCTTAAATATTTAAAAAATTATTATTATGAAATTATTTGGTAGATTGCTTTTGGCAATTGGTATGTTTACTTTAGTATCATGTTCAGAAACCACACCGCAAGAAATTGCAGTTGGTAAAGATCAGTGCGAGAATTGTAAAATGACCATTACGGAGCCAAAATACGCCACTCAATTAATTACTCAAAAAGGTAGGCTTTATAAGTTTGATGACATCAGTTGTATGAATGATTACGAAACTTCTAATTCAGAAGCAATCGGAGCAGGAAAAACTTATGTAGCAGATTTCCCAAGCGGAAAATTCATTGAAGCAAAAACAGCGACTTTAATTAAAGGTGGACAAATTAAAAGTCCGATGGGTGGCAATACACAGGCATACCAAGATAAGGCAACAGCTGAAAAAGCAGCAACTGAATTACAAGCAACGATACAATAATTAAATGCAAACTCGCAGTCGTCTTCGATTGAAGTGAGTATGGAATATGAAAAATAAAATTTTTTACTTTCTGTTTTTAGTTTTACCGATTTTCGCGTTTTCCGCAGTATTGAATGTTGGTAAAAACGAACAGTATAAAACCATAAAATCAGCTATCGCCGCAGCAAAAAGCGGCGATACTATTTTTGTTCAAAAAGGAATTTATCAAGAGGGAACTATCGACCTCACAAAATCATTAACGTTGATCGGAATCGACAGACCGGTTATCGATGGAAATCTTAAAGGCGAAATCATGACCTTCAAAGCAGATGATATTGTTTTAAAAGGTTTTAAATTAATCAATAGCGGTCGGGATGAAATCCGCAGTATTGCTGCCGTACATATTTACACTAGCGCAGATTCGGTCATCGACAATAATATTTTCGAAAACAATCATTTCGGAATTTATGTTCAAAGAGGTTTACGGATTTTAATCAGCAATAATAAAATCACCACCAATCGCGGTACTTCCGAAGAAAATATTGGTGATGGAATTCATCTTTTGGGAAGCCGTGAAATTTGGGTGAAAAACAATTACATCAGCGGACACAAAGATGGCATTTACCTTGAAAAAAATTCAAAATGTTTCATTTTCCGCAATCTGTCTCGACATAATCTGCGCTACGGTTTGCACTTTATGTTTTCTAATGACAGCGTCTATACCGGAAATGTTTTTGATAATAATGAAGCCGGAGTTGCCGTAATGTATGCGATGAATGTGAGTATGTACCACAACAAATTCATCAACAATTGGGGAGATAGTGTGTACGGACTTTTATTGAAGGAAATATCCTACAGTCAGATTAAAGGAAATACTTTCCAGAATAACACCACCGCAATCTTTGCAGACGGCGCTACCAAAATAGATTTCTTAAATAACGATTTCGAAAACAACGGCTGGGCGATTAAGATTAACGCAAACTGTATGGAGAATAAAGTCATCAGAAATAACTTTGTTAATAATACTTTTGACGTAAGCACAAATGGCTCTGTGGTGATGAACGATTTTCGGTTTAACTATTGGGACAAATATGAAGGTTACGATTTGAACAAAGATAAAATCGGCGACGTTCCTTTTCATCCTTTAAGTTTATATTCCGTACTGGTTGAGCAAAATCCATCGGTAATGCTGCTGTTCAGAAGTTTCTTGGTCGATATGCTGGATCGTACAGAAAAAATAATCCCCAGTTTAACTCCAGAAAGTTTTGTTGACGATCAGCCACTGATGAAACCCGTGAAAATTTAAAAGTTACCCGCAGTATTTTTAATTAAAGTTCTGCTTCAATAAAATTTTATGAAAGTTGATGTTGACAATTAACATCTTAATGATATGATTGAAATTCAAAATTTAACAAAAAAATTCAATAAGTTCACTGCACTCGACGGAGTTGATCTTTCCTTTCAGAATGGTCATTCTATCGCTTTAATCGGACCAAACGGTTGCGGAAAAACCACCATGATTAAATGCATTCTCGGTTTAAACGTGGTTGAAGATGGTGATATATTAGTGGATGGTAAAAGTGTAAAAGAGGATTACAAATACCGAGAAATCATCGGTTACATGCCACAAATCGGTAGGTATCCGGAAAATATGACCATCGAAGAAACCATCAAGATGATCAAAGATACCCGCAAAAACAGTGGTGACAATTTAGATACTGAATTGTTGAAAGCCTTTGAACTGGAAAACATTTACGATAAAAAAATGCGTACGCTTTCCGGCGGAACTACGCAGAAAGTAAGTGCAGTACTCGCTTTTCTTTTTAACCCTAAAGTTATTATTCTTGATGAACCTACGGCTGGACTTGATCCACTCGCCACAGAAATTTTGAAAAATAAAATCATCAAAGAAAAAAACAAAGGAAAACTCATCATCATCACCTCTCACCTTTTGAGTGAACTCGATGATATCATCACTGAAATTGTTTTCATGAACGAAGGCAAAGTGGTCGTACATCAATCGGTTGAAGATCTACAAAAAGAAACCAATACTACAAAAATTTCCGATGGGATTATTTCTATTTTAAAAGCAATGAAAAAATGAACAAAATAGCACGCTTTATCTTATTTGATATTTTAAAAAACAAAATCGTGATTTTTTATACGATTTTGCTTTTCATTATTTCCTGGTCGGTTTTGGGACTCGATAATAATTACACCAAAGCCACCCTTAGTTTACTGAATGTTGTATTGCTCGTTGTTCCACTAGTAAGCATTATTTTTTCTACTATTTACGTGTACAACAGCAGCCAATTTATCGAGTTGCTTTTGAGTCAGCCTGTGCCAAGATCCAAGGTTTGGTTCAATCTTTTTTTAGGACTTTCTACGGCTTTAATATTAGCGTTTTTAATAGGTTGCGGAATTCCGATCTTATTATATTCTTCGATAGAAACTGGCGCATCTTTACTCATAACAGGCGTTTTTCTCTCGATTATATTTTCCTCATTAGCAATGCTTGCCGCGATCTTTAGTAGAGACAGAGCAAAAGGAATCGGTATTTCTATTTTTATCTGGATGTTTTTTGCAATCATCTATGATGGAATTTTACTGGTCTTAATGTTCCAGTTCGCCGATTATCCGATTGAAGGAATTATGGCAACCGTTGCGGCAATAAATCCGATTGGGTTATCGCGTATTTTTGTATTGCTTCAATTAGATGTTGCTGCGATGTTAGGACAAGCAGGCGCCATTTTCAGACAGGTATTCGGTTCTGGCGGAGGAATGGTAATTTCAATTATTATTTTAACGATTTGGACTTTAGTTCCTTTTTTATGGTCACTCATTATGTTTAATAAAAAAGACCTTTAATTTATTTAAAGCACCTAATTGCAGAACTGACATAACTCACCTAATTAGTTGTTAAATATGTGATTACAGTCATACCACTACTTCGATTTTTCACCTTAATTTTATAGTAGAATTAAAAGACCGATTACTGAATTATATTTAGAAATTAACAAATAAAAAAGATACTATGAAAAAATCAATCATGATCCTTGCAGTGGTCGCGCTTAGTTTCTCCTCTTGCACCAAGAATGAATCTCCGGCAATAACTGAAACCGCTAGTACAGAAAATTTAGGAGCCGGCCAAGAAGCAGTAAAAGATGATGATAGCGCTCCAGATATTGTAAAACTGGCAGTAAGCAATCCAGATTTATCTACTTTGGTTAAAGGAGTACAAGCAGCAGGATTAGCAACTTCACTAAGCAACGCAGGACCGTTTACTGTTTTCGCACCTACCAATGAGGCTTTTGCTAAATTACCGGCAGGAACTTTAGAAGATTTACTAAAACCAGAAAATGTAGACAAGTTAAATGACATCCTAAGTCACCACACATACGTTGGAGTTATTAAAACCGACCAACTTACAGACGGACAATCATTAGGAATGGTAGACGGAACGCCAATTAGTATTAAAATGGTTAACGGTAAACCAGTAGTAAATGGTACGGTAAATATCATTGCTTCAGTTCCAGCATCAAACGGAATTGTACACGTTGTTGATAGTGTAATTCTACCAAACTAAAAGAAAGAGTAATAATTTAGATTTAATGTTTTGAACACTTCTGGGAATTGATTCCCGGAAGTGTTTTTTTTTGCCTACTTCTACTTTAAACAAAAGGAGATAATCGATAATCAGCAGCACGGTAAACAGTGCCCAACTTAATTCTACCGAATAAAAGCGGAATAATTTAGATGTATGTTGTGAACACTTCAGGGACTTGATTGCCGGAAGTGTTTTTTTATGCTTTCTTCTTTAAACTCAAGAAAATAACCAATAAAGAAATCATCATTAATAATGAAACTGCTAAGAGAATTTCTGGTGTAAAAGGAATAGAAATATATTTGATGGAGAAAACCCCCATCAATCCAAGAACGGCTTCATTTAAGAAGATTCCTAAGAGTAATAGTCTAAGTCCATTAACAACTGGCTTGGTCATTTTGAAAACATTGACAGCCAAAATTTGATTAATAAGGAAAGCCGAAACACACATTAATAAAATTAAATGCAAATAAGCAATCACCACATTTCTAAATCCAAAAGCGAACTGACTTAATACCGGCACATTGGATCCCAGTTGTAATAGGATTTTAACGAAAAAAGCAAATCCGACATACATTAAAACAAATCGTTGAAGTGCTGAGAAATTGAGCACCAATTTCGCCCAGTTTCTCTTTACCATCAAATAAATTTTTACTGCGCCAATCGTTTGTGCGATGGAGCCGAATATAATTACTACGAAGATCCACATCGGTAATTTCATCCAAAGAATAGAAAGTCCGAAGCCAATCACACAGCCAACAAACATGAGCCAGAAAATCATTTTGTTTTCCTTTTCAGAAATTTCTGAGCCAATTTCCTTTAAGGAATGAATTAGAAATCCGATACAACTAAAAATAAAAAATCCGTTGTACTGAAAATGAAGATAATAATAAGTGGATGCCAAATATAAGTTCTGCGTCATATTTCCTGAGGACATCATATAACTGAGTCCAAATACGCCAACCGAAGAAATTACCGAGAAAAATAAACCTCCTATAAACCAAGGTTTTGACAGATCCTTTTTGCCTTTTAAATCATTTAATAAGAAAAAGAAGAAGACAAAACTCGTAAGCAGCGCCGCCGTAGACGCCGCAATGGAAGCCCAATAATAGCCATTATAAATAAAACTCGGAATCATAGCAAAAGCCGATACAGCGTTCACAATGAGCAAAGTATGATATTTCTTTAACTGTTGTTCGGTAAGAAAACCATGTAAATACCGAATCATTAAAACATAAATAATCTGCGTAATCCAGCCATAGAAAGCGAAATGAGAATGCGCTTCCTGTACATGTTTCTGATCTACAATTGGTAATGAATAAGCAATTTTATAACGCATTAAAACGCCTAAAACAGCCACCAGGAAAAAATTAAACACTGAAAATCTTAACCAAAATACAATATTCTTCATGTTACAAAATTAGGTGCTGCGACAGGTTTTTATTTATGACTTGAATCATCTTTAAAGGAAAATTTTACCGTTTACGATCTCTAACTTTTCATCCTTTTCCATCTTTTTAATGGTTCGAATTACAGTCTCGATTCGTAAACCGGTCATATGAGAAATCTCTTTTCTTGTTACTGGAATCATTACTTTCTCGTGCACTACTCCACTTTCTCGCTTGATGTCTCTTAACTGATGCAGGATTCGCTCCTCTGGATTCAGCAAAACGATCTGTTTGAGTAAGAGACTTTTCTTGAGTGACTTCTGCGCAACTGAGGTTGCAAATTTGAACAGAAATTCGGGGTGTTCTTTTAAATACTGAATAAGGAGTTCCCTATTTAATTTTATGATATGCGCCTTATCAGAACATACCTCTACATTCCCAGGAATTGGTTGCCCTAAAAGAATTGCAGGCTCTGCAAAAAAATGACCACCTCTAACTTTGTGTTGTAGCAGTTCTTTACCTTTTTCTGTGAAATTAAAAACAGATAACTCGCCTTCTTTAAGGAAATAAAAAAACAAACAAATGTCGGCCTCATTCAAAACAATATCTCCTTTGTAAAATATTTTTTTTTCTGCTTTCGTTGTTTTCAATAAATCTTCATCGAGTATAAATTCCATTTTATTGTTTTGTTATTTCTCAAATATAGCAATTTTTTATAAAAAATTTAACAGTTTTATGATAAAATAAACTTTTTAGTCTCAGAGAATTCAGCAAAAAGGAACATTAAAATCACTATTTTTGAAAACATAATTATTCGAAATGTCAAATCAGTTTAACCCTCGAGATATCACTTGGCTTTCTTTCAACGAAAGAGTTTTACAAGAAGCTATGGATCAAAATGTTCCATTGCATCTGCGTATTCGTTTTCTGGGAATTTTCTCTAACAACTTAGATGAATTTTTCAGAGTTCGTGTGGCGGGTTTAAAACGAGCCATGGATTTTAAGGATAAATTTATTACCGAATCTTTTTATCAACCTCCTTCAAAGATTTTACAAAAGATCAATGAAGTTGTCATTAAACAACAACAGAATTTTGCAAAAACCTGGAAGAAAATTCAGGTTGAAATGGCAGATCAGCAAGTTTTCATTAAAACTGCAAAAAACTTAACTGCGGCCCAAAAGAAATTTGTTACCGCTTATTTTGATGAAGTGGTTGAAAGTAATGTGATTCCTATTTTGTTACATGACAATTCACCGATGCCCTATTTACGGGATAAATCTCTTTATTTAGGAGTGGCAATGCGTAAAAAAGAATTTCAATATGAAAGTAAATTTGCGATCATTGAAATTCCGTCCCGGATTCTGGGAAGGTTTGTCTTGCTGCCTTCTACTGATAAGAATGAAAAAAACGTGATGTTGTTAGAAGATGTGATCATCTTTAATTTACCGCATATTTTCTCTTATTTTGGTTATGAAGATTATGAAGCCCATTGTTTTAAAGTAACCAAAGATGCCGAATTCGACTTGGATAATGACATTAAAACCACTTTGGCAGAAAAAATTGAAAAAGGAATAAAATCACGACGTAAAGGAAAACCAACCCGTTTTGTTTTTGATAAAATGATGGACAAAGCGCTCCTGGAATTCTTGATCAAAAAACTTCATTTAACAAAAAAAGACAGCATCATTCCGGGTGGAAAAATTCATAATTTTCGACATTTTATGGAGTTTCCCGACGTCTTTGAAACGTATAAAAAACCGATTGAAAGAACTTCTTTTGATCATCATGAATTTAAAGGTAGAAGAGTGACAGACGTGATTCAAAAAACCGATGTTCTCTTAACTTTCCCTTACCATAATTATACGCCGGTCATCGATTTACTAAGAGAATCTGCGATGGATCCTGATGTGAAGTCGATTCAAATTACAGGTTATCGATTGGCGAGCAATTCCAAAATCATCAATGCTTTGATTAATGCGGTAAGAAATGGTAAAGAAGTGACGGTAATGCTGGAACTTCGTGCGAGATTTGATGAGGAAAATAATCTCAGATGGAAAGAAATCCTGGAACAGGAAGGCGTAAAAGTTTTAACCGGAATTCCGAATAAAAAAGTTCATGCAAAACTGTGCGTCATTAAAAAAAGAGTTCATAATAAAACGCTTCAGTACGGATTTGTAAGCACCGGAAACTTTAATGAGAAAACGGCGAAAATCTACGGCGACCATTTATTGATGACTTCTGACCGTGGAATTATGGCAGACATTAATAAAATTTTCAAAGTCTTACAAAAACCGAAAGATGACATTATGGACACTTTGAAATCTTGTAAAAACTTAGTGGTTTGTCCAAAATTTATGCGCGAAAAAATCATTGATCATATTGATGAAGAGATTAAAGAAGCCAAAGCCGGCAGAAAATCATTAATCATTATAAAAGTGAATTCACTGAGCGACCGGGAATTAATCACCAAACTGTATGACGCTGCAAAAGAAGGCGTTGTCATCAAACTCATCGTTCGTGGAATTTACTGCGCAATTAATCAAAAAGATTTTAAACAAAAAATAACTGCCATCAGTATTGTTGATGAATATTTAGAACATTCACGAGTGATGTATTTCTACGGTAAAGGGCAAGAGGATATTTATATTTCTTCGGCTGACTGGATGACGCGAAATCTGGATTACAGAATTGAAGCCGCGGCGAAAATCACTCAGAAAAATCTTAAAAAAGAAATCAAAGACCAACTTGAAATCCAGTTAAACGATAATGTAAAAGCCCGGATTTTAGATAAGAAATTAAGGAATGAATATGTTCAGGGTGATAAGAATCCGATCCGGTCACAAATTGAGACGTATCATTATTTAAAAAACAAATCGGTTTTAGATTAAACGAAATTACTATCTTTGCACTGCTTTTAGAAAAGGGAATTGTGTGCAAATCACAAACTGTCCCCGCAACTGTAAATCACCATTAGTGAAACTGCAATACAACCACTGAGCAATCGGGAAGGTGCAGTTTTGTGAAAGTCAGGAGACCTTACTACAAAGCATTAACATACAAAAATGCTTTCGGAGGAAAGGCCTGAATAATGACGATAAAATACCACTTTTCTGCAGCGTTCCTATTTTGTTTTTTGTTGAGTTTTGCTCAGGAGAAAGCGATTGACACCATTTACATCTTCGATAATCAGTTAAAAAACTCGAAGAAATTTCACAAAATTGAAACTTTAAATCAGGAAGATCTGTTGAAAAACACAACGAATCTATCGGAAGTTTTGCGTTTTCAATCTCCAGTTTATATTAAAGAAAATGGACGCGGAATGGTTTCCTCACCATCCTTTCGTGGAACTACAGCCCAGCAAACTGCTTTTGTCTGGAATGGAATTAATATCAATTCGATTTTTTTAGGACAGGGTGATGTCAATAATTTAAACCTTCTCGGTTACGATCAACTGGAAGTGAAATCTGGCGGCGGAAGTGTAATTTACGGAAGTGGCGCTATTGGTGGAACGATTCATTTAAACAATGACTTATCTTTTAATAAAGGATTTAATTCGACTTTATTTCTGGAAGGTGGTTCTTATAATACGTTCAATTCTTTTCTAAAAACTTCTTACAGCGACGATAAATTATCCGTAAAAGTTTCGGGCAATTTTGTAAAAAGCGATAATAATTATGAGGTTTCGGAAAAAAATTACGTCAACTTAAATGGCGAATATGACAACCGAACTTTCAATTTAGGAGCCGCTTATAAAATTGATTCTCAAAACAGATTGTCCTGGCAAACGCAGATTTACGATGGTGAACAGCACTATCCTACTTCAGAGTTTGGGACGAAAACCAAATACTTAAGCAATACTTTTAGAAGTTTACTCGCCTGGGATTTTAATTCAACAAAAATAAATAACAGTTTTAAAGTTGCTTTTCTTCAAGATGATTTTCAATACTTTGATAACATTGATCAACCAAAAAGCAGTGGTGGTTCTGGCGAAACTTATTTGGCTAAAAATGATTTCACTTATTTGTTCAATAATCGCTGGGCTTTCAATTTAATTTCTGAATACCACTTCGATAAAGGAGAAGGTTACCAATCAGGAATTACGCATATCAGCCGAAATGCAGGCTCCGTTGCGGGTTTAATAAGATGGAATCCAACTCAGAAATTCAATTTTGAAGCAGGCCTAAAAAAAGATTTTGTTGAAGAAATAGTGACACCCATTCTTTATTCATTTTCCGGAAAGATGAATGTTAACAGTTGGTATTCTTTTGCTTTAAATGTTTCTAAAAACTTCAGATATCCTTCCTTCAATGATTTGTATTGGCAACCTGGCGGAAATTTAGATTTAAAACCGGAAGTTTCTCATCAGGCAGAATTAGGAAATAATTTCAAATACGGAAGTTTCAAATTAAACCTGACTCCGTATTACATAAAAATTAAAAATATGATTAGATGGCTGCCAACTTCCAGCGGATACTGGTCGCCTGTAAACACCAATAATGTAGAATCTTACGGTCTGGAATCACAACTCGATTTTGAAAAAGAATTTGGAAACCATCAAACGAAACTATCTTTAGGCTACGTTTACACTCATTCAAAAGACACCGATACAGACCGATTTCTAATGTATGTTCCTCAACATAAAGTTTTTGGAAATGCAACTTACAAATATCGTTTTGCAGAACTATTTGTTCAGGGAATGTATAATGGACTGACTTATACCACAAGTAACGAAACACTTCGTGATGCGATTAATCCATATTTTGTAATGAATGCCGGATTGAATTTAACATTTTTCAAAAACTACCAAATCGGATTTAAAGTCAATAATATTTTTGACGAGATTTACGAAACCACCGCTTATTTCCCTTTGCCGAAAAGAAATTACAGCGCCAATCTTTTAATTAACTTTTAAATAAATAAAAAAATGAAAATTTCTAAATTACTGTCTGCAGCATTTGCGGCCACTTTGCTTTTTACAACGTCTTGTAGAAACGACGATCCTATCGTTGACGTACAGCCAAAAGGTGCTTATGAAAATGGAATCATTATGTCGAACGAAGGGAATTTCGGATCGCCAACTGCAACGGTTTCTTTTATTCCTAACGATCTGTCAACCGTAGAAAACAATGTTTTTAGTGCTAATAATGGAGGTGCTGCTTTGGGAGATGTTCTTCAAAACGTTGGATTAAATGGCGATTATGCTTACTTGATTCTTAATAATTCAAATAAAATTGAAGTTGTAAACCGCTACACCTTTAAAAAAGTGGCAACCGTTTCTGATCAGGTTTCTCAGCCAAGATACATTGCCTTTGCAAACAATAACTATTACGTTACCAACAGTTCAGGATCATCGAAATTTGTAAATGTTTACAGTGTTGCTACAAATGCTTTTGTGAAAAAAATCCCATTAACGAGTGGTGGAGAAAGAATTGTAGAAGCCAGCGGAAGAATCGTTGTTCAAAATGCTTCATTCGGTTCTGGTAAAAAATTAACTTTCATTAACCCAAGTTCTAACATCGTAGAATCGGAAGTTTTGGTTCCAAACGGAAATATTCAAAAAACGATTTCTAATGGTGGAAATGTTTATACCATCGCCTCAACATCAACCGATTCTTATATCTACAAACTTTCTTCTACCGGAACGATTACCTCCACGATTACTTTAACTGGAATTTCAAATGCAACCAATTTAGAAATTGATGGATCAAAACTTTTCTTCAGTTCTGGATCTAAAGTTTACTCAATGGACGTGACCAGTACAACAGTTCCTACCACTCCGATTCTTACCTTAACTGATAATTCTTGGTCAGCGTTGTATGGCTTCGGTGTAATTGATGGTAAAATCTATATTTCTAATGCCAACGGATTTACAGCAGACAGTACCGTAGAAATTTATTCTACTGCAGGTAATTTGCTTAAAACAATTACGACAGGAAAAGGAACCAATGGTTTCTACAAAAATTAAAACACTATTCTATATTTTAATAGAAAGCCCTTTCAAATATTTTTGAAAGGGCTTTTGTTTTATCTGAAACTATTTTTAAGCTAGAATTAATCCGATATTTTGTCCTTCTTTAATCACAAAATTTCTGGCCTCTTCTTTATCATTCGCAATCTCCCCTTCCAAAATGGCTTCTTTTACTTTCTCCTTTAAAATCCCAATTTCCCGTCCGGGTTTTAAATTAAAGAGTTCCATGATTTCTTCTCCAGAAATCGGCGGCTGAAAATTGCGAACCTGATCCTTTTCTTCTACTTCCTTAATTTTCAATGCCACATATTCAAAATTCTTTTTGAACTTCGCCTGTTTTGAAGAATTCTTGGTGGTAATATCGGCTTTGTTTAAAATAAATAAGTCTTCCAAATCTTCGCCTGCATCAAACAAAAGTCTTCGCAGTGCGGAATCAGAAGTTCCATCATCAATCAGCGCAATTGGTCTTGAAGACAGTTTTACCAATTTCTGAACATATTTCATATCGGTTCCGAGCGGAAGTTTCAAACGGTAAAAAAGATTTTTCACCATTTTCGAACCTAGGAATTCATGTCCGTGAAACGTCCAGCCCAATCCTTCTACAAATTTTTTGGTGGGTGCTTTTCCTATATCGTGAAGTAAGGCCGCCCAACGAAGCCAGAGATTATCGGTGTTTTCAGAAATATTATCTACGACTTCTAAAGTATGCCAAAAATTGTCTTTATGGGTTTGTCCTTCTACTTCTTCAATGCCTTTTAAAGCCGTCAATTCCGGAATCACTAAATGTAAAATTCCAGTCTGTTCCATTAATTTTAAACCAACAGAAGGTTTTTCGGAAAGCATAATTTTATTGAATTCCACCATAATTCTTTCCATAGAAACGATTTTAATTCGCTCTACTTCTTTCTTTATAGCCTTTAGGGAATTTTCTTCAATCTTAAAATTTAAAGTTGATGCAAAGCGAATCGCCCGCATCATTCGCAAAGGATCATCAGAATAAGTCTGGCTTGGTTCTAACGGAGTGCGGAGAATTCTTTTTTTGATATCGAGGATTCCATCAAATGGATCAATTAAATCGCCGAAATTTTCTTTATTTAAAGAAATCGCTAAAGCATTTATGGTAAAATCGCGACGTTTTTGGTCGTCTTCCAATGTTCCTGTTTCTACGGATGGTTTTCGGGAATCTTCAGCGTAACTTTCTTTTCTTGCTCCCACGAATTCTAAATCCAGACCATCAAATTTGAACATCGCTGTTCCGTAATTTTTGAAAACAGAAACTTTTAGGGTAGGATTAATTTCTTTCGAAACGGCTTTTGCTAAATCGATTCCATTGCCTTCCGTTACAAAATCGATATCGGTTGGCGCTTTTCTCTTCATCAATAAATCCCGAACGTAACCACCAACAATAAAAACCGTTTGATTATTTTTCTCGGCAACTTCTGAAATAAGTTTAAAGAGTTTTAGATTTTTATTTTGGGCAAGATTGATGTTCATAACTATTCTTCGACAATTTCTGCAAAGATAAAGTTTCTGATTCAATCAGTCCTTATTTAAGGAATCGGGGTAGATTAAAAAGTGTGAATGATTACAAACCACACTCTGGTAATTTAATTTACGGTGAAATTATGGTTCTGGGTTATCTAAAAGCCAGTCATCAATCTCTTCTTCTAAATATTCGGTTTGTAATTTTATGGCTTCCATAAAATCATCTGGGATATTGGTGGTATCCGTATTTTCCAAATCCCATAATTGGTCAGCCATCAGTTCGTATTCAGTATACACTCTTTTGAAACGTGGACTATTTTTTTCTAATTCCTCAATTTTTTTTTGTTGAGGCATAAATTTCCTGTAAGGTCTTTGTGTGGTCATGGTTTTTTTATGATTAAATTTTGACTAGTTTTTGAAAACTTACAATCGGTCTAGCAACATATAACTAATTAAAAACGAATTGATTACTACATCACTTATCCCTTTCACAAAATAAAAGTAAACAATATATTCACACGAAAAAATATTTTAACAAGTTTTTCTGATTGTTTAACATATAGTTTTAAATTTGCAACAATTAATATGAAGGAACTTTTACTGAAACAAAAACAAGTATTACTTTTCGTGGTTGCGGGAGGACTTAGTGCCGTAATAGAAATCGGTTCATTTAAAATATTCAGCGTTTATCTACCATTAATTTTTTCCCAAGAAAATAATTTTCACGGTATTCACTTTCCTTTAAGCAACATCTTCTCTACAACTTGTGGCATTGTTACTAATTATTTTTTGAGTATTTGGTTTGTGTTCGAACGTGGCAAACATTCCAAAAGGAAAGAATTTGCATACTTCATGTTTGTTTCTTTCTTCTCGACTTTGCTTAGTTTAACTTTCTTCCAAGTTTTCTTCAGATTTGTTTTTAAAGACAATATTGATGTGGAATTCTTCGTCATCAGCAAGGAAATATTAAGTAAAATTTCAGCAATTCTGCTGGTTTCTATATTGAATTACTCGGTGAAGAAAAAAATAATTTTCAATGGTTAACCATTAAAAATGATAAATTGCCGATTCATATATCACCCAAAAAAGTTATTTTAAAAAATACATGACAAAAGTTTTAAACTACATCTGGCGCGGTTGGATGATTATATTAGGAGCCGTTTTAACGATTATTTTTGGAATTCCTGTCTTGCTGTTATCCATTAAAAAAGAACATTATAAATATGCTTATATTTTTATTCGGCTCTGGTGTTTCGGAATGTTTTACGGTATGGGATTTCGATATGAATTAATTAAACTCACCGATAAAAAGTTTGATAAAAACCAGCAATATGTTTTTATTTCGAACCACACTTCTATTATGGATGTGATGTTACCGTGTATTTTAATGCCCAATCACCCACTTTGTTATGTAGGAAAAAAGGAACTGGTAAAGATTCCAATTTTTGGAATCATTTATAAAAGGATTTGTGTTATGGTAGATCGCACTTCCCCTCGCAGCCGTGCAGATGTTTACCGCCGTTGCGCAGAAAGAATGGAAGAAGGCGACAGCATCGTCATATTCCCTGAAGGCGGCGTGCCAGATGATACAAACGTTATTTTAGATTCATTTAAAGATGGAGCCTTCACTCTTGCAACCAAACATAAATCACCACTTGCTGTATTTACTTTTGTTGGTTTAAAGGAAATGTTTCCTTTCAATTATTCCAAAGGATACCCAGGGAAAGTAAAAGTGTATATGAATGATATCATGAACCCCCATGAATCGGTAGAAGTGCTAAAAGCAAATGCTCATTTTAAAATGCAAAATATCTTGAAAAACTCAATTTGAGAAAATAAAATAGTTATATTTGTTTCCATAAATAAAAAATATGTCGACAAATTCTACTAAACAAACCAATTGGGGACAGTTTGTACCTTTGGTTACTGTGTTTTTCTTTTGGGGCTTCGTTGCCGCGAGTAATGATATTTTGATCCCCGTTTTCAAAAAAGCATTTAATCTTAGCCAAGGTCAAAGCCAGCTCGTTTCAGTGGCATTTTATGTTGCCTATACAGTTGGATCACTGATCTATATGTTTATTTCTAAAGCCATAAAACAGGATGTTGTTAATAAAATCGGTTACAAAAACGGTTTGATTGTAGGACTTCTTATTTCAGCATCAGGAACTTTACTTTTTTATCCCGCAGCAAATTTGGGTTCTTTCCCTTTAATGATTACCGGATTATTTATTTTAGGTTTAGGATTTTCACTACAGCAAATTGTGGCAAATCCCCTTGCGATTGAAGTTGGTCCAACGGAAACAGGATCACAACGTCTAACCATGGCGGGAGGAATTAATAATCTGGGAACAACGATTGGTCCACTAATCGTGGCATTTGCAATTTTTGGCTCAGCGACTGCTTCTAATACGGAAGCAAGTATTGAGTCTGTAAAAATCCCTTATATGGTTTTGGGAGGCGCTTTTGTGTTGGTTGCAATTTTATTAAAATTCTCCTCACTTCCACAAATCACACCCACGATTGCTGAAGATACAGATGATGTCGTACCAGGTGAGCACAGAGATTCTGCTTTGAAATATCCACAATTAGTACTAGGAATGATTGCAATTTTCCTTTATGTTGGTGTAGAAGTTTCTACCGCTAGTAATCTTCCCGCGTACATGGAAAACTCTCTTGGTTTTTCTACGAAGGATATTGCTCCGTACGTCTCATTATATTGGGCTTCATTAATGATCGGTCGATGGACAGGTGCGGTTGAAGCATTTGACATCACAGCAGGTGCAAAAAAAATATTAAGATTTATAGCACCATACTTGGCATTTGGCGTTTTCCTTTTGGTGAATGCAATTGCCCAGCACGATTTATCTCATTTCTATATTTACGCAGTGATTATTTTAGTAATGATTGCCTGTGATATTTTAAGCAAAGGAAATCCAGCAAGGATGTTATTAATCTTCTCATCAATGGGAATCCTTTCTCTAATCGTAGGAATGATGACCACGGGAATGACCTCAGTTTACGCCTTCACAAGTGTTGGTTTGTTTTGTTCTACGCTTTGGCCATGTATCTTCGCTTTAGCAATTAATGGATTAGGAAAACACACCAATCAAGGTTCTGGTTTTTTAATTATGATGATCATGGGTGGTGGTATCGTATCTTGGCTTCAAGGGATGCTTGCTGATTTCACCAATATTCATTTTAGTTATATCGTAGGTGTAATTTGTTTCGCATATCTTGTATTCTATGCGGTCACGGTAACTAAAATTCTAAAAAAACAAGGTATTAGTTTAGACCAAGTTCAGAAAGAAGGTGGACATTAAAATAAATAAATATTATTATAAAAAAAGATTTTGGACAGGTTTATTACTTGTCCAATTTCTTTTGTTTTATATCCTGTCAAAAGTAGATTATGCAATTCATTTTTTCGAACATCTCTTTGAAGTTCAAAAATATTTACATCAAAAAATATTTTCTGTAATTTCATTTTCGGTGGGAGATTTATTCTACTGTTTACTTATTGTCACTTTTCTGTATTTTGTTTTTAAAATTATTAATAAAAAGAGTAGAAATAAATTCTTCTTAGGATTAATAATTCTTCTTAACATCCTTTATTTCATTTATCAGATTTTCTGGGGAATGCTCTATTTCCAAAAGCCATTACTCGATAAATTACCAGAAAAAGAAATTGAAGTAGAACAGATAAAAATGCTCACTTTAGAATATTTAGAAAAATGTAAACAGACCAGAAAATTAGTTAAAGAGGACAATAACGGAGTATTCATTATTTCAGATCTCAACAGCATTAAAGTTGAAGTATTAAAGAATCAAACAGAATTACCACCGTTTTTAAATAATAAAAAAGGCACTAATCTAATTGCATTTAAATCCAGTTTATTTGAACCTGTGATGAGTTACACCGGTATTTTGGGCTATTATAATCCTTTCACCGCGGAAGCACAATATAATTCTTCATTACCTTCAACCTACATCCCATTTACCCTATCTCACGAGAGCGCTCACCAACTAGGCTACGCAAGAGAACAGGAAGCGAATTTTATTGGATTTTTAATAGGTAGAAATGCCTCAAATACAAATTTAAAATACAGTACTGAGTATTTTGTGCTAAAATCTCTTCTCAATTCTCTGAGCACGACTGATTTGGAATTTGCTAAAGAGGTTTTGGAGCAATATTCCCCTGAAATGAAACGCGATCGCCAAGCTGAGAAAAATTTCATTAAAAAACATGAAGGATTTCTCGACACATTCTTTGCATTCACCAATGATCTTTTTCTGAAAAGTAATCAACAAGATGGGAGTATAACTTATTCTTATTTTGTGGATCTATTACTGCGATATCAAGTTTTTGAGCAACATTCAAAATAAAAAGAATCGCACCTGACGGTGCGATTCTAAAAACACAAATGATGAAAAAAAATTTATTGCTTTACTAGCAGCAAATGCCACTATTAAAGCGATGTAAATGTAGAAATAATTATTAAGATTACAAAACATTTTCACGTTAAAATTGTTAAAATTTACTCCTGAAAACATTTGATTATTCAAATAATAATGAATTTCAGGTATGATTATATTACCTGAAAAATTAAGAGGATTTTATTAAAGATGAGTTATTAAAATAATAACAACACTAAAAATAAAGTATTGATTCTTAATTTTAAAATTTGAAAGGCGACCTGAATAAACAATCGGGAAAATAATACTAAAAAACACATGAAATTACTTTCATGATACAAAACAAAAAAAGTTCAACTAAATGTTGAACTTTTGTAGCGAAGACGGGAATTGAACCCGTGACCTCAGGGTTATGAATCCTGCGCTCTAACCAACTGAGCTACCTCGCCGTTTTGAGTGGTGCAAATATAAAAATATTTTATGAGGTAGCAAAAGATTAATTTAATTTTAAATAAGAAATTACATCTGCTGCGTGATTTGGCTTGGCAATGATTTTATTTGTACTGTCTAAAATAAAATAAGTTGGGGTCGCTTGTATATTATAAGTCTCTGTGAATGAACTATTCCAACCTTTTAATTCGGAGTCATTGATCCAAGGCAACATCTTAACTTTGTTTTCATAGGCTGTTTTGTCGCTATCCAAAGAAAATGCAATTACTTCACTTTTTTGCCCTTTTATGGCATTATACTTCTCTATAATCTTTGGTAAATCAGTTTCACAGTGTGAACAAGTAGATGCCCAGAAAACAATAACCTTCTTATCTGCCTTTACATCATAAATAGATTTTGCTTTAGTATTGGTCGCTTTACCAAAAACATAATTGGGAAAAACTGCTCCAATTTCGGTATTCATATTTGTAGCAATCGTCTTAGACAAACGTTCATTAATGGTACATTTTAAATTCTTCGCTTCAGTAAGGTACTTATCCTTTAAATCTTGCATACTGTAAGTATCGAAAATTTCGATAAGTTCAGAAAGAACAGTTTGCCCACGTGGAGTTTCAACATTTACTGCCTCTAACAGTTTATCAACGTCTTCTCCAACATTAGCAGTTGAACCAGCATTTAGGTAAGCAATAAGAACTGGTCTCATTAAAGAAGAACTTTCGAGCATATCATTTGAATTCGTTAGGAAATCAATAATTTCTTTATGAGTAGTAGTCTTTTTAGAAGCACTCTTTTCTAAAAATTTAGAATAATTAGTGTTGTAAAAATTGACAAAAGGGAATTTACTAATATCTATCTTTTGATCTGACAGACGGAAAATTTCATTTTCTAAAGCGGTACCAAAAACACTTTTATTCTTATAATATTCTTTTATTTGGTAGAGCGCTGGAAGAATGTATTCTTTTTTTTGTTGAACATCCTGAATTTGATTCATGATTTTATTCGATTCATCTAAATAATCAACATTGACAATCTTATCTTTATCAGTGTCAAATTTCAGTTTTACATCTTTATTTTCAGAGATAAAATTAATAGATGCATTGTTCTCTGGAAAGTACAATTTCATCATTCCAGTGTAGGGCTTGTTAACAGAGATCTGCCAAGAGTTTCCTTTCTTCATCTCTTTGCTGTTTAATACATCTTTAGATCCGTTTAGGGTATAAAGATAAACTTCTTTTGCAGCAAAGGATTCCGGTGCATCGATACTAATTTTAAATTGCGCCTCGTAGGTGTTGATCAACAACAAACTCAAAATTAAAGTTATTTTTTTCATAATGTAAATATAAAAAAACTCATTGAAAATTCAATGAGTTCTGTATTTAAAGGTAATATTAAATCGTTTGTTTTCTATATATCTTTTTAGCGTATAGAACGATAAATAAAATCGCTGCTATGACTAAAATGTAAACGTACATGTCGATTGGTGCTGCAGCCGTTTCTGGTGTACCCCCACCGACGCCACCGCCTGGTGGAGGTGGAGCCTGAGCATTTAATAAAAAATTGCCAAGGAAAACAAAAGCGGTAACGAATATCTTAAATATATTTTTCATGTGTTGTGTAATTTGTGTTTATTATCTTAGGATTTTGGTTACTACTTTCTCACCTTTCTCAGAAGTGATATGTACTATATAACCTGCAGCATTTTTTTGAAGAGGTAGTTCATAACGACCAATCGCTGAAACCTTCTTAGTTGTATGCACGAGTTTACCACTCATATCATAAACTTGAATATCTGCATTTTTCCATGTTTTATCAAACATTACATAATAGTTGTCGTTCTCTGGGTTGAAAACTACAATCGTACTGCTCTTTTTCAAATTGGAGTCCGTACCCAATGTGGTGTTTTGAGGCTCTCCATAATAAATATTATATTCCACGCCATTTTGATAATTTCCTGGAACGCTATTTACAATTGCATTCTGTAATATTGGGTGCACTATTGATTCAGTTTCTTTTCTATAATAGAAACCTTCTCCTTGTGATAATAAATGAGTTGCATCATCAACCAAAACAGCATTCTCTCTAATTTCAAATTTGAAACCTACAATATTTGAATTGTAATTCACCAATTTAATATTTTTTCCTTTGAAATCATTTTCGTTGGCTTCGTTAAGATATAACCAGTAGGAAACATTATTGTTATCATACCCACCATTGACCGCGTCTTCTTCATAGGTGCCAAAAAGTTGATCACCTTGCGCTCCAATTTGAGCTTTCACCTCAGTTGAATTACCAGAAACAGTATTCTCTCCTACCACATAGTAAGTTCTTTCAACTTCATTTCCATTTGCATCTAAACCAATAATACCAAGTTGTTTAACAGTTGAACTCGTATTACCTACTCCTTTTGCTGCTGTAACAGAATATGGTGTACCTCCTGATCTTGGATGATACTTAAATCTTCTTAAAGTGGAAAAATCAAGAATTGGTTTATCAATATTATCATTTAACTTTATAACAAAAGTACCCATTGGTCGGACGACCATGTAATCTACATCACCAGTTGCAACTCCTGTATTAAATGTTATTGCTTTATAAGAAGTAGATCCACCTCCTGTACCAGGATTGAACTGAACTCCGGAAACCTCTAATCGTACACCATAAATATTGCTGAGATAATTACCATCACCACTTGCTTCAGCGATAGCGATTTGAGATAGATCTAAATTAGTCAGATATGGGTTACCGAATTGATAAATATTTTTACCGAAATCGCCTTGCCATGCAGTACCTCCTTTTGCAATATGGAAACCATCTTGTAAATAAGTATTATATCTTCCACCGTACTCGTTGATACCATTTCCAACTGTTCCAAACGACATTCCATCTCCCGCGTCTTGTAATTTTATTTTTTTATCCACATCAAGAAGATCTGAAACAGGTCTTCCTTTTAAAGTTCTTGTAAGTGAAGAAACATTCAATGTTTTTCCTCCTAAACTATAATAGGTAAACGCTTTGGTATCTTGACCAAATTTAAAATTCAAATTTGGTAGGTTATCAAAGACAACTCTATTGTTGTTCCACTGCAAAATCTCATTTTCTGATCTTCTAACCGTGCTAAAGACTTTACCTAATTCGGAATTTAAAGTTGACGCTGACTTACCATAAAATGGCATACTTATCTGCTGATAAGCACCATGACTTACCTGCCGATATTCTTGATCTACGATACCTTTAATATTGGTCTGACTTATTCCAGAAATAAATAATTGCCCATAGGTGTATACGGGCGCCGTAAGAGGATTAATAGAATTAGTTGATGCATAAGCAGTTGGCTCGTTTAACTTATTGACGAAGTTAATTACTGTACTACCTTCAACCTTATCTGCATTAGAATTATCGATTGTTCTGAAAACGTCTGTTGTCCCATTTCCTTGTAGCATCACATTTCCGTGATTCTCTAAAATTCCATCATTTTTTAGTTGAAGTCCTCCTCCATTATATACCAAGGCATTTTTACCTACGTATATAAGGCCTCCTGTATCGACGTGACAAAGCACAGTTTGTCCGCCGAGCGATAAAGCGAATGCTAAAAACCCTGCCGTTAATAGATTTTTTTTCATTATGTGTAAAATTTGTGTTTTTAAGTCTCTGAGCAACAAAGATAAGTATTTTTTGTACTTATCAAAGGTGCTTGCTTACAAAAAGTTAAAAATGGGTGTTTTTACGGTTAATTACCACTTTCTTCTGATCTGCAATATTGAACATATAATCTTCCAAAACTTTTTCAGTTGAACCACGAAGACCTCTTGCTCCCAATCCCTTTTCTATCGTTTCTTCAACTATACTCTCTAAACCATCATCGGTAAACTTCAACTCTACTCCATCCATTTTAAACAATTCAACAAACTGATTTACGATGGAGTTCTTTGGCTCTTTCATAATACGAATCATGGTTTCTTTATCTAATTTATCCAAATAGGTAATTATAGGAAATCTGCCTAAAAGTTCTGGAATCAAACCAAACCTTCTTAAATCAATCGCGTTTAATTGAGTAAGAATATATTTTTCCTCATCAACTTTATTGATTTTTTCAGCGCTGAAACCTATCGCTTGTTTGTTTAATCTTCTTTCGATAATTTCTTTAATCCCGTCAAAGGCACCTCCTGCGATGAATAATATGTTCTGGGTATTGACTTGAATATACTTTTGATCAGGATGTTTTCTACCTCCTTGCGGCGGAACATTCACGATGCTTCCTTCAAGTAATTTCAATAAACCTTGCTGAACTCCTTCACCAGAAACATCTCTCGTAATACTTGGATTGTCAGATTTGCGCGCAATCTTATCAATCTCATCAATGAATACAATTCCTTTCTCTGCCTTTTCTACATCGTAGTCAGCAACCATCAAGAGTCGAGATAAGATACTTTCCACATCTTCACCTACGTAACCTGCTTCTGTAAGAATGGTAGCATCAACAATACAGAAAGGAACATTCAACTCTCTCGCAATTGACTTTGCCAAAAGCGTTTTCCCTGTACCCGTCTCACCAATCATGATTACATTTGATTTTTCAATCTCTACCTCACGATTTTCATCTTTGGCATGTAACAATCTTTTATAGTGATTGTAGACCGCAACCGATAGTTGTTTTTTTGCCTGATCTTGGCCAATTACATATTGGTCAAGAAATTCTTTTATTTCTTTCGGCTTTTTTAATTCTTCAATTGTTTCTGCTGGAGAAGAACTGCTTGCCGATGTAGTTTCCTTTACGATCCCATGTGCTTGTTCGATGCACTCTTCACAAATAAAACCATTATTTCCGGAAATCAGCATTTGTACCTCACTTCGTTTTTTTCCACAAAAAGAACATTGGTTTGAATTCATATAATATATATATAAGGAATAAGTTTAAAAAATTAATCAAAGTTAATTACTCTGATAAAAATTAAAATTTAAGAATTAATAATGTGTTGTTGAATTTCCAGATATTCTTCATCTGAAAATTTTAAGCGTTCGTTTTTAAAATTCATATCTTCCATTTTATGAATTGGAATGAGATGAATGTGTGCATGTGGAACTTCTAAACCAACTACTGCAAGAGCAACCCGACGTTCCGGATATGCTTTTTCCATTTTCTTTGCGACCTTCTGAGCAAAACTCCAAAGGTCTTTGAAATCTTCATTTTCTAAATCAAAAATAAGATCTACTTCCCGTTTAGGAATTACCAAACAATGACCTTTAACCAAGGGCATCATATCTAAAAAAGCCAGATGCTTTTCATCTTCTGCAATGGTATAAGACGGTATTTCGCCCTGTACAATTTTTGTAAAAATAGAACCCATGATGATTGTATTAAATTAAAAACCCACGCGAATGCGAGGGTACAAATTTACAAAATCTAAAGAGACCTGTTGTGAAAAATCAATTTTAGTTTAAATCCCACTCATTAACATCGCTTTAGAATCTTATTTTTAATAATTTATTATGCCAGATATATTTCTAATATTTCAAATGAAAGTTGATTTCCGTTTGGTAAAAGGATTTCAGCGTTATCGCCAACTACTTTCCCTAATAGACCTTTCGCAATAGGTGTATTTACAGAAATTTTTCCCGCTTTCAAATCGCTTTCATTGTCAGGAACTAAAGTGAATTTTTGCTCTCCTTTTGTTGCATTATTTTTAAGACGAACGGTTGTTAAAATAGAAACTTTTGAAGTATCTAATTGCGTTTCATCGATTACTTTTCCGTTGATGATAAGGTCTTTTAATTTAGAAATTTTCATTTCCAACATTCCTTGTGCTTCTTTCGCAGCATCATACTCTGCGTTTTCCGATAAATCCCCCTTATCTCTTGCCTCTGCAATCTGTTGAGTGATTTTTGGTCTTTCAATGGTTTCTAGTTGCTCCAGTTCAGCTTTCATTTTATCCAACCCTACTTTGGTTACGTAACTTGCCATAATTTCTAATATTTAACGTTAGTATAAAAAAATAATCCGACATTTGTCGGACAATGTTTTTGGTGATGATTTGTTTCACAAAGATATAAATTTATTTTAAATGAAAAGAAATATTTCCAAACTCTTTTTCGCAATTATTCTAATTTTCAGCGTTTTAAATATTACTTCTTGCAGCAATCGTGAGGAAACCATAAGTTGCTTTCCGAATACCCCAATTAATGTGGTTTTGAACTTAAACCTTCCTACTTACTTTACTTTACAGAATGTTGGAGGCTGGATTTATGTTAACGAACAGCAAGCTGGAACACGCGGTTTAATCGTGGTGAGAACTACGAATGGATTTAAAGTTTACGATCGAAATGCACCTCATCTTTGTCCCGACAACAACACGACTTTGAGTGTTGAAAATGACATTAAAATCGTTTGTCCGAAAGATGGAGCCGAATGGATTACCATTACTGGTGAACCGACTAAAATCGCGCAGGTTCCCCCAAAAACGTATCCTTATAGTTACGATACCAACGTGAAAATCCTATCAATCTATTATTAAAAGAAAAAACTAAAATAATTCTATCCTTTTAAAATGAAAACAGTAATCCAACGAGTTTCTGAAGCGCATGTAAAAGTTGATGGTAAAATCGTAGGCGAAATTTCTAACGGTTTACTTTTATTAATAGGAATAGATGAAGAGGATGAAAAGGCAGATGCAGATTGGCTTGTTCAAAAAATACTTAATCTAAGAGTTTTTGGAGACGAGGAAGGGAAACTTAATTTGTCGGTGTTGGATATTTCTGGAGAGATCCTGTGCATATCTCAGTTTACTTTAATTGCAGATTATAAAAAAGGGAATCGACCATCTTTCATTAAAGCAGCCAAACCTGATAAAGCAATTCCTCTTTTTGAGTATTTCAAAACTGAAATCGCAAAATCAAATTTAAAAATTGCAAGCGGAATTTTCGGCGCAGACATGAAAGTTTCTTTATTGAACGATGGTCCTGTAACCATTGTTATGGATTCTAAAACCAAAATTTAAATTTAAAACTTTCTCTGTTATTCATTCCACTCTTATTTTTAATTAAATTTGAGCAAAAGATAATTTACCAAAAATGAAACAAATCGTGCTCCTTATTTCTGCAATAGCACTCTTATCCTGTTCAAAAAAAGAACTTAAGAATTCCGACACCATTTCTGCTGAAGCCAAGAGAATCGACTCAATCAACTTAGAAAGACAGAGATTGAATGACAGCATCGCTGTTAGAAATCAACAGAACATTTGGAAAGATCTCTCTGGAAAACATGATTTACACTATTCTTCAAATGAAAGTTCAGCATTTTCTGGCACCGCAAATTTTGAAAAAACAGGACGGGATTTATATAAAGTGACAGGAAGTGCAAAATCTGGTAAAAACACTTTAAACATTAAAGGAACTATAAAAAGGGTTTCAGAAAAACACCTTAATTTTGAAGGAGAAATCACTCAAAAAATTAATGGAACTGCTTTTAAAAGAACTCAAAAAACAACCTTCTTTAATGAAGGAAAAGGAAAATTTTGGAGATTACAAAACAAAATTAATGGTTCGGGATTTGTTGACTACATCGATATTTACTTTTAAAAATTACCGCTATGTTAAATTACGAAATATCCGGTCGCGGAAAAAACCACCTTGTTCTCCTCCATGGTTTTATGGAAAACCTAACAATTTGGGGAGATATGGAAACGCATTTTTCAGATGACTTCACTTTAATAAAAATCGATTTACCCGGACATGGTTTGTCCAAAAATTATGGGGAAATCCACAGCATGGAATTAATGGCGAGTGAAGTGAAAAAAGTGACAGATTCTTTAAATTTAAAACAATTTCATTTGCTCGGTCATTCTATGGGAGGTTATACTACTTTAGCATTTGCAGAAAAATTCCCAGAGGTTTTGAAGAGCATCACTTTATTTTTCTCCTCTTATTTACCTGATGATACTGAGAAGAAAGAGCAAAGACAGAAAAGTTTAAGGATCATCAAAGAAGCGTTTTCAAACTATGTTAATGCTGGAGTTCCGAATTTATTTAATCCAAATGAAAAAGATTTTTTGGAAGGAAAAATAGAACTCGCTAAAAAAATTGCACTTTCTACTAATAATGATGGTGTTTTGGCTGCCGTAAAAGGAATGATTGAACGGACAGATAAATCCAAAGTTCTTGAAAATTTTGAAGGAAAAATTTTAGTTATTTCAGGAAAACATGATAGCGCAGTTAAAACAGATTTGATTCTTAATGGTCTCCCTGATCAGACAAATATCAAATCTTATTTATTAGATTGCGGACATAATGGTCATTGGGAAAAACCGAGTATTTGTGCAGAAATCATTAACACAGAATTGTTACATCATTTACCAAAAAAGTTTGTTCTCTAAAATTAATCTAGGATTATAATTATTGAAAAATACAGGGTTTTCAAACAAAAAAGGTTGTCTTTCGACAACCTTTTCTTTTATAAATACGTATTATTTATTCTTTGATTACTTTGAAAGATTTTTCTGAATCAGAAGTTTTAACTTTAACAATATAAACTCCTTTAGGAAGGTTTTCTACGTTAATATTAGACAAATTTTCTTTTTCCTTTTTAACCAATTTCCCATCCATTGAATAGAATGTTACTTCAGTCACTTTTTTATCAGCAGAATTAATTTTCAATAGCTCTCGCATTGGATTAGGGTAAACAGCCAACTGGGATTTGTTTGTGCTTGAAACTGCTAAAGTTTTTGGTAAAACATTTACCGTGTAATCTTCAGCCTGACCGTAGCCAGCAGTTGATCCCAAAACTAAGGTTCCAGAAGAGAAACATGGATTCGAATAGGCAACTGAACTAAAATTTTTCTTAATTCTCATTCTGGTATTTCCTAGAATTGCATTTTCTGGAATAGAAATAGAACCTAAAGCAATTTTACCATCAACACCAGTTGAATTTGTAATAATTAAAGGATTTCCAGAATCGAAATAAGTTTCACCTTCATCTAAAAAATCTCCATCTTGATTCCAATCTATAAATACCATAAATCTGGAAGTATAGTCTCCATCTGTATTTCCTTGAAGTTTAATCTCGAAACTACTTCCTTGTTTCACATTTGCAATTTTATCTGTGAATACTTCATGAGGAAGCGAAGTAAATTCATCAGAAGAAGCATTGAGCATTCCTCCAAATTCAACTGAAGTTATTGGTTCTACACCATTGCTGTAAGTTAATGGACCACAGTAAGGTAAAATAGGATCAATTTTAGTTTTGAATGTATTCACTAAACATCCCACAGATTCACCAGCAGCATTTTTCGCGATAACTTTCCAGTAATAAGTCGTGTTACTTAGAAGATTAGTAAGCAATGCAGTAGGATTTGTATATACTCCGATCTTAGTAGCAGGATTCGGACTAGTATCCAGATACAATTCGTAATAATCAACTTTTCCACCAGAATTGGAAGCAGACCAATCAAATATTGCGTTGGAGAAATCTACCTCAGTTGCATTATTTTCTGGCTTAGAAAGCGCAATTGGACAAGCCGGTGCAATATTAGGTGGTGTATCATTTCTCACATCATCAAACAATAACCTAAACTTATCCGCAGATGTTGCATGAAAAGCGATGTAAATTGTTTGACCAACATAAGGAGTTAAATTAATTGAAAACGGAGTCCACTCGCTTGGTGCACTAGCAGATGGTGTAAGCACTGTAGTAAAAGCCTCTGCAGTAGAAGTGGTTGTGGAAAGTTTAACTTCATAATTTTCTAAATATGAAGCATCCTGACTTTTTGCGAAGTAGAGCAGTCGATCATTAACTCCTGAGGTAACTGTAATGGGTGGTGTAATTAGATAATCATCATGTGCAGCGGAACTAAAATTAATCTGCGCCGCATTTGGCTGTGATAAAGCAGTACCTGGTGCGCCTTCAGTAATTACAAATTCATTAGAATCTCCACCGTTAATGACTTTCCATCCTGCCGGCAACGTAGTACCTGAATCGAAGTTTTCTGAAAATTGTGCAATTGCTAAAAATGGTAAAGCAAAAAGCAACAGTAGTAATGCTCTTTTCATTATAGTATATTTAATTTAAAGGTATGATGCAAAAGTAGAATAAATAAATTTATTATTTAAAAAAATCCACTTATAATTTATTAATACTGTTTAACTTAGACAAGTTACAACTTGGAATATGCAATCATTTCATTTATCAATTAAGAAAAATAATAAGGATCAATAGGTGCCATTGACTTTAAGATAAAGGAGATTTTTCAATGCTAAAAACACTAATCTTTCTTAAAAGAAATAACTACTATAAAAGATAATGATTCAAAGATATTGATGACAAAATTCAGAGGTAAAAAGAATCGAAAATTACGTTTTAAAACTCCTCCTTCTCAATTTTTTCTTTAAAATCGATAATGGTTTCTTCGATGGTTTTCATATATTTCCCACCAGCTGCATTAATATGTCCACCACCATTAAAATATTTCCGGGAGAATTGGTTTACATCAACATCCTCTTTGGAACGGAAAGATATTTTGATGAAATCATCATACAAATCTTCCATAAAAAATGCTGCGACTTGCGTTCCCATAATGCTTAAGCCATAATTAACGAAACCTTCGGTATCTCCCTTTTGAAAACCGAACTCTTTTAATTCATCTCGTTTCAACCAAAGAATAGCTACTTTACCCTCTTTTACCACTTCTATTCTACTAAGAATCAAGGCTAAAAGATGCAGTCGGGAAACGGTATTTGTATCCCACGTATTGGAAGTAATCATCGCAGGATCCGCTCCTTTTTCTATTAAGTTTGCCGTGATTCTATGCGTATCAGCACTGGTCGAGCGGAATCTAAAACCGCCAGTATCAGTCATAATACCGGTATATAGACACTCTGCAATATCTTTATTAACCAGATTTTCTTCATTTAATTCTTGTATAAAATGATAAATCATTTGCGAAGTTGCCGGAATGGTAACATCAGAATATACATAATGAAAATCGTCTGGCTGTTGATGATGATCAATTAATATTTTCGTAGCTCTGGCTTTATCCAGCCAAGGTCCAACCAAATTTCCACTTCTGTGTGAGGCGTTAAAATCTAAAACAAATATAACATCGGCATTATAAATCGCTTCTCCTGCTTGTTTTCTTTTGTAATCTGCAATAATGATCTGTTTCGCTTCTGGCATCCATTTCAAAAATTTCGGGAAATCATTTGGAACAATTACATCTGCTTCCAGACCTTTTTGTTTTAGAAAATGTTTCAAACCGAGACTAGAACCAATCGCATCTCCATCCGGATTATAATGTGTGATGATGACGATATTATGATTGGGCGTTAAAAGTTTTTGAATCTCTGAAATTTCGGATGAAGTAAACATTTATAGGGTATATTTTTAGAAGCGCAAAGATAGGTTTTGTTTTTAATTAATATAAAAACGGATGTTTAAAAATAAAAATTTTCAAGTGTTTACACCCTAACAAAAGGGTGATTTTCATTATTTTATCTAAATAATTATATAGAGTTTTGCTGAATACAAATTTAAAACAAGTAGTTATTCATCTATTATTTAGGACGTTCCTCTATTTGTTATTTCCTTAGGGAATTTAAAACTAAAGATTTGTATTACAATTTGAATAAAATTTAATAACCCATAAAAATTAATTACCATGAAAAAAATTACTTTATTGTTGCTCACCATTTGCAACGTACTTTTATTTGCACAGTCAAATCGAGATTCTGATGTTACTGCGCCAAAAGCAGAAAGAAAACCAGTAGTTTATAAATATCCTACTAAGGCATTTGTAACTCTACAAGATTATTACAATGAGTTTAACGCACAGAATCTTATTAATCCACGGATTTATGGTCAAACTCCTTTTTTGACGGACAATGTTACTTCACAGCAATTTGACGCTGGTAATAGTACATATACTGCTAATGCCGCAGATGATTTTAAAGTTCCTGCTAATAAAATTTGGAATATTACTGCAGTAAATGTAAATGGCTATTTGCCATCAGGGAACTATCCCACCGCTTATAATGTAACTTTTTACAGTAATAGTGGAACCAATCTCCCAGGGACCGTAATAAGAACAGAAACGGTAACTCTTGCTTCAGGCTCATCTAGTCCATCATTACCTTTAGCAACTACATTATCCTTAACCGAAGGCACCTATTGGATTTCTGTACAAGCAGTTATGGATTTAAGTAATGGGCAATGGTTCTGGAGTACTTACAATGATGCTGGTACATTAAGCCGGCCATTTGCATGGAAAAATCCAGGAGGTGGTTTTGGATCAACTTGTAGCACCACTTGGAACACTGCTTCTATTTGTATAGCCGGACAATTAAAAGACTTACAGTTTAGTTTAGATGGAACAGAGTCCGCTGGTTGTAAAGTATTTACAGGAAGAATTCTAACAACAGATCCTACTCATTCTCCAAGAATCAACAGAAATGGAGTTCATTCTGTATGTGGTACTGCGAAAGCGTATCCTGGAGATTTTGGAAGTGGGAATTTTCATTACAAAACTTATTCTTTACAAAACACTTCTGCAACTCCAGATTGTGTCACATTAATCTTAAAAAACGCAGATCCAGACGCTGCCAAACAAGTGCATCTAGTGGCGTACACAGGAAGTTTTAATCCAGCTAATATTTCTCAAAACTATTTAGGCGATATCGGAAACAGCTCTTTAAGTGGAACAGCGGAAACAATGAGCGTAACCATCCCTGGAAATACTACAATTGTACTTGTTGCAACTGAACCAGTTGCAAATACCGTATTTACAGCAGATTTTACAATCACTGTACTTTCTGCAAATTGTGGCACTCTTCTTAAAACAGTAGATAGCCCTAAAGGTGCGGTAAATGTTTATCCGAATCCTACAACAGGTGTTTTATTTGTAAATGGAATGCAACCAAAACAAGCGAATGTATTTGATGTAAGTGGAAAATTAATTCCAACAAAAGTGGAGGGAAATAAGATCGATACTCAAAAACTTCCAAAAGGAAATTACATTTTGAAAATGGAAGACAAAGAAGGAAAGAGCACCACGACTAAGTTTATTAAAAAATAAAAGAACTAAATTATAAGTGAAAAGAGATTTACTTTTAGGAGTGAATCTCTTTTTGTTTATAAATATTTAAAATATTGTTTGCAGTAAATAAAAAGTTTCCTATATTTGCAATCTGAAAAATAAGATAAAGTTTTTACTTAAAAATATAAGCAATGCCAAAAAGAACATTTCAACCATCTGAAAGAAAGAAAAGAAACAAACACGGTTTCCGTTTAAGAATGTCAACCCCTAACGGTAGAAGAATATTGGCTGCTAGAAGAGCAAAAGGCAGAAAGAGTTTAACTGTAAGTGCACAGCGCGCTAAGAGATAATCTCAGGAATTATCATAACAGATTATGCTTGAAAAGTAACTTTTCAGGCATTTTTTGTTGTTAAAATTTGCTAAAGTGTAGTCTCAAAAGAAAGATTTTTTCTACTTTTGAACTGCTGTTGCAGCAAACCCTTTTTCATCAATAACAATCAATCAAGATATGCCACATACTTATCAGGAAGGTCAAGATGTAATCCATCTAAAAAATGCAAAAATTGCACAAAAGAATTTTACGGTACTTAATGAAGTTAACCTTACGATTAAAAAAGGAAAATTTTGCTACCTCATCGGAAAAACGGGTTCTGGTAAAAGTTCGTTATTGAAAACACTTTACGGACACATTCCGCTCAGCGCCGGACAAGGAAATATTGCCGGTTTTGATTTGTCTAAATTGCGAACTTCAGATATCCCGAATTTGAGAAGAAAGTTAGGAATCGTATTTCAAGACTTTCAGTTACTGCCAGACAGAACGGTTGAAAAAAATTTAAAATTCGTGCTCGAGGCGACAGGCTGGAGTGATAAAACCAAAATGGATGACCGCATTAATGAAGTTCTGGCAAGTGTAGGAATGAAATCCAAAAAACACAAAATGCCACACGAACTTTCTGGAGGTGAACAACAACGTGTTGCGATCGCAAGAGCGCTTTTAAACCATCCAGAATTGATCTTAGCCGATGAGCCTACCGGAAATCTAGATCCCGAAACTTCAAACGAAATTATGACCTTATTGAAGCAAGTTGCTTTTGAAAATAATTCGGCTGTAGTTATGGCAACTCATGATTATCATATGATTCAAAACTTCCCAGGAGAAGCGATTAGATGTGAAGATGGAAAGGTGTCGGTTTTAGATACTGCTGAACTTTTCGAATAAACTTTAAGATAAATTGAAAATATAATAAATCCTGTAAGCAATTACAGGATTTATTTTTTGGTAAAATCGGTAAGTTTAGGCTAAAGCCAAAATTGGCTAACATAAAATAAACGGGCTAAAGCCCGTTTATCTTGATATTTAAATATTGAAAAAACAATATTTAATAAAATTGAAAAATTATTACTAACCTTTGAACTGACCCATCGCGATAAATTTATCTTGTCGCTGAGTTTCTAATTCTTTACCTGTAAATTTAGAGAATGCTTTAATATTTTGAAGAATCGACGCTTTCAAATGATCATAAGCAACTTGCGGTTCATAATGCGCTCCACCAAGTGGCTCTTCAACAATACCATCAATAAACTTTTCTTTCAAAGCATCAGCAGGAGTTAATTTCAATGCATTGGCAGCATCTTCTTTATGATCCCAGTTTCTCCAAAGAATTGATGAGCAACTTTCTGGTGCAATTACGGTGTACCAAGTATTCTCTAACATATACACTTTATTTCCTACGCCAATTCCTAATGCTCCACCACTCGCTCCTTCACCAATAACGTAAACGAAAATTGGAGTTTTCAACATGGTCATTTCAAAAATATTTCTGGCAATTGCTTCACCCTGTCCACGCTCTTCCGCTTCAAGACCTGGATATGCTCCAGGAGTATCGATTAAAGAGATTACAGGAATATGAAATTTTTCTGCCAACTTCATTAACCTTAATGCTTTTCGGTATCCTTCAGGATTACTCATTCCGAATCTTCGGAACTGTCTTTCTTTGGTTGTTCTCCCCTTTTGAGTTCCAATAATCATGACTCTTTGTCCATCTATTTTGGCTAAACCGCCAATCATCGCAGGATCATCAGCAAAGTTTCGGTCTCCGTGAAGTTCTAGGAAACTGTCTTTATCGGTAATTCCTTTTATAAAATCTAAAGTGTAAGGACGATCTGGATGGCGAGAAAGCTGAACTCTCTGCCACGGTGTCAAATTATGATAGATCTCTTTTTTCTTTTCTATAATTTTATCTTCGATTTGCGAGCAGGCGAGTTTTACATCTACACCACTTTCTTCGCCTACCAATGAACAGGTTTGGTACTGATCCATCAGGTCTTTTATCGGAAGTTCAAAACTTAAATATTCCATTTCTGTTATTAAAATTATCCTTCAAATTTACTAAAAATTAAAGGAATTTATTATATATTATTAACTGCATTTTTTATTCTGGCGATAGTTTCTTCTTTTCCAAGGATTTGCATAATATCTGGAACATCTGGACCTTTTAATTCGCCTACTAAACATAAACGAAGTGGCATCATAACTTTGCCCATTCCTAATCCTTTGCTTTCTGCAAAATCATGAATTTCCTGTTTTAAAGTTGCTGGCTCGAAAACCGAATCTTCTAACTTTAATGAAAACGCATTCATCACTTCTGCTGCTTGCTCATTCCAGGCTTTTTTCACTGCTTTCTCCTCATATTGAGTTGGTGCTTCAAAGAAAAATTTGCCGTCGTTATAAATATCTTTTGCAAAAGTCGCTCTTTCTTTCATTAATGAAATGATGGTCAATAATTGTGCATCACTAGAATTACCCAAGTTAATTCCTTCTACATTCTTTAATAAAACCAAAACTTCTTCATCAGATTTTGATTTCAGATATTCGCTGTTAAACCATTCTGCTTTTTCTTTATTGAATCTTGCGCCTGCTTTATGAACTTTGTGCAAATCAAATTCGGTAACCATTTCCTCCAAAGTCAAAATCTCTCTGTCGTTTGCCGGACTCCAACCCAAAAGTGCAACCATATTGATAAACGCCTCGGGAAGATAACCTTCTTCGCGATAACCTTTGGAAGTGTTCCCTGTTTCAGGATCCGTAAAATTTAATGGAAATACAGGAAAACCAAATTTATCACCATCTCTTTTACTCAATTTCCCTTTTCCTTCTGGTTTTAGAATTAAGGACAAATGGGCAAATTGTGGTCTTTCCCAACCCATTGCTTCATACAAAAGATAATGCAAACCAAGTGATGGCAGCCATTCTTCACCACGGATTACGTGGGTAATTTCCATTTCGTGATCATCAACAATATTCGCAAAATGATAAGTTGGCATTCCGTCATTTTTCACCAAAACTTTATCATCTAAAGTATTGGTATTGACAGAAGATTTCCCTCGAATGATATCTTCAAGATTTAAAACCCGATCAACCGGCATTTTGAAACGTACGACATAAGGAACTTTTTCATCGATTAATTTTTGAACTTCTTCTTTTGAAAGAGTCAAAGAATTTTTCAATCGATTTCTGGTAATATGATCATAAGCGAACACTTCTCCGTTTTGTTCAAATTCTTTTCGAACTTCATCCAGTTCTTCTGTCGTATCAAAAGCCAAATAAGCGTAATCGGTTTTTAACAGTTCAACCAAATGCTTATCATAAATATCCCTTCTTTCTGATTGTCGGTAAGGCGCAAATTTGCCTCCATGTTTTGGACTTTCATCGGGAATCATACCGCACCATTCGAGGGCTTCCATGATATATTCTTCTGCACCTTCCACGTATCTTGCCGTATCGGTGTCTTCGATTCTCAATATAAATTCACCTCCTTGATTCTTCGCAAAAAGGTAATCATATAAAGCAGTTCTTACTCCTCCTAAATGTAAAGGTCCGGTTGGACTCGGTGCAAAACGCACTCTAACTTTGCTCATTCTCCTTTATTTTAAGTTGCAAATTTAAAGAAAAATTCAGCGTTGCGTATTATTTCTTATTTTTGCATATTAAATAATGTTTTATATGTTAGAAATCGGTGAAAGACCTTGGGGAAAATATTATGTTTTGGCAGATGAACCTCATTATAAATTAAAGAGAATTGAAGTCAATCCTGGTCAGCGATTGTCTTACCAATTCCATCATCACCGACAAGAATTCTGGACCATTGTAGAAGGAGAAGCAGTTGTAATACTAGACGGAGAAGAAATCACTGTAAAATATGGTGAGAGTATTCATATTCCTTTGGGTGCAAAGCATAGAATTGAAAACCGAACATCAGAAGTAGTTGTATTTGTAGAGGTACAAACTGGAACTTATTTTGGCGAAGATGATATTGTGAGATTGCAAGATGATTATGAACGAGGATAATCAAAGGAATAAATAGCAAAAGAAAAGTCAAATTTTCTTTTGCTATTTTACAATCTTACCAGTCTTATCGATTGAATGATTTTAAAAGTTTGGAGAGAATAGAAGTAGAGTTAGTCGTTACAGACTGCCAATTGCTTTGAAAGATGACACCGAGATATATTTTCTTTAACTTATTAATATCATAGTATTCTTGCTCCAAGTGGTACTGCTCCTGGTAATGGTAAACTTTGAAAAGACCTTCGATAGGATAAATATTAATAATTTTACTTTTCAGCAAATACTCGCCGTAAATTACGCACTCAGAAGGTGAAGTTATCTGATCGATTTCATTAAAAAAATCTTCAAAACTTTGGTTTCTTTCTTTTAAAAATTTTGTATTGAAACTTTCCCAAACTTTGCAACTCCATAAATAGGGCGACGGACCATAATCCCATTCTTTTCCCTGAATACCAAATAATGGCCTTGTTGCTCGCAATGCTTCTTTAAAAAAGATATTTTCTGAATCTTTCCCAATATTCTCCATGTCTTCTAAAAATGCTTTTGATTCATGCATGATCGTGTAAGGAGTTTCATCATCGAATAGAAAATCACTGTAAAAGAAATCACGAATAAAATCGGAATCGGAGTCTAAACATAAGTAATTCCTACAAATATTCAAGCGATAAACATTGGCTTTAACAATTTGTTGATAACGCCAAGGATCTGAATTTTCACTAAAAAAAATAGATGAATCTTTAATAACATTAAAAGAATTTTTATATTTCTCATTGAAAAAATCAAAATCCTCATCATTAACAGAAATCCAAACTGGAATCGAATCTCTATTAAATTTCTCAATAGACTTTAAAAGAGCATCAACATTTTCAAAATCTGGTCGATACGTTTTTATAAATAAGATTAGTTTTTCCATTAATTCAAGATATTCTTCCAGTCATTTTCTACTTCTTTTTCGGTAAAGTGATTATCGAAAAATGTAATTCCTTCCTGTACTATTGATTGATAGAGACTTTCTGTAGAAAGTAATTTTACGATATTTTCTGCAAATTCGCTAGCATCATTACTGATCATACATCCATTTTGGATTTTAGAATTAAAGCCATCTACCGCTTTCACGGTTCCGACTACAGGCAATCCATAAGAAAGTGCTTCTACAACCTTAATTTTAATTCCAGTTCCTTCCAACATCGGACAAATTGCAATTTTCGAATCGTAATAGTAATCATCAAGATTTTCTGCAAAAGGGATTAAATGAACATTGGGCTCCTCTTTAAAATATTCACAAATTTTTCCGATAAAACAAAGATTCAAATTTTTCGGTAAAAGTGGATAAACCATTTCGAAAAACCATTTCACTGCCTGTACATTAAAAGGATTATTTGAACCAACGAAAATTAAATCAAATTTCTTCTCAGAAAAGGTCTTGGGATTTCCTTCGTAATGACTGGGGAAACCTTGTGGAATATTAACCACTTTATCTCCCAAAAAATTAGAGAAAACTTGAAATTCATCTCGGGAAATCGTAACCACTTTATCGTAGAAATTTAAATTCTGAATCTCTTCATTAAATTTCTTACCAATATCTAATTTAGGATTTTTGTAATATTCATTTAAAGTAATCCAATCGTGGGTATCTACAATTTTTGTCGCCCCTTTTAAATTAACATTTCTAATAAGATCAGTCCAAAATTCATAACTAATAACGATATAATCGTAAGAGTTTTCGGCGAGAATTTTGTTAAAACAATCTTTAAAATTAGCCGTTAAAAAGAAATTACTTTTATTTTCTTTACTAAAGAGTTTGATTATTTTATATTTCCAATAAATAAGACTCAACAAGTTTTTGGTGGGTTTTCTTCCGACCAGATGAAAGTTTTTAATATAATTATAATCCAATCCAAAACCTTCCCCAGAATCTTTGTAAAAACCTTCACAACCAACCAAATCAACATCAATATTGAGTTTTTTAAATATTCTCAAATTGGAGTAAGCGCGTATAATGTTACCTCCTTTTTTCGAAAAGGGATTTTCGGGAAAGAAGAAGAGCATTTTTTTATTCATTTAAATCTGCTTAAAATAATTATAAACTTTACGTTTTAAATGGTGAGAAGAATTTTTAACCGTTGTCAATTTTATTTATAAATCACTTATTCCCAAAAGTACTTTCTACTTTTACCACTGATTTTATTCTGAAAATCCCTAAACTTCAATTTGATTTGAACTCCAAATAACGTTTTCATTTTATCAATTTTCTTTTGCAAAAGTTCATTTTCAAATTTATAGTATTGCAAATCTGCAGAATTCCCACTGCTTTTTTTAGGAATAATGACATCATTGATATACTTTAACCGTGCCTCAATCTTCTCGCCTATTTTAGTTGGACTCAAATTTTTCAAAACGTCTGCTTGACCTTGCAATGCGATTTTTTTTACTTCATCGGGATGTTCAACTGCATATTTCATGAGATCGGCAGCGTGGTTAATATCAGCATCTGCCCAGAAATCTTTGTCTGTGCTAAAAGAATATTCATTTCCGGTTTTCACTAAATTGTATTTCACCAAATAACTGTTGTTAACAGTCATAAATTCGATATTGGCGGAATAACCCGTTGCAATCACCGGTTTGCCCAAATACATCGCTTCTGCCATCGTTAGACCAAAACCTTCCGAGCGGTGAAGAGAAACAAAACTGTCACAACAATTCATTAAACTGTACAGTTTATCTCGCTCCATAATTTCCTCAAAAACAAAAATGCTTTTATTATCAGCAATTCTATTCATGAGTAATTTCTTTTCTTCTGGAAACTCATTACTCAACGAGGTTTTTATAACCAATAAAACATCACTGTTATTCTTACCAAAAGATTTCTCGTAAGCATCGATGGTAGCCAAAGGATTTTTTCTGGTCATCGAACTATAGTAATCAAACATGGTCATGAAAATAAACGAATACTCTGGTAGATCAAAATCACGTCTTGTCATGGTCGTTTTTTCAAGTTCGATCGAGTGCATTATTTTAATGACAGGAACTGGAGAAACTTTGGAAATTGCTTCTGTACAAAAATTACTTGGAACCCATATTTCATCAAATAACGAAAAAAACACTTTTGATTCTTCGGGGAAATTTTCTAGTTCCCAAGCCCAAAAAGCAATATTGTATTTGTCTTGAAAATAAGACTTATCGGTTTCCTGCAAAACGGAATGCAGCCGATCTATATTGATCTGAACTAAATTTATATTGTATGGATTCTCACATGAAGTTTCGATGGCATTTTGCAGTTCATCCTGAATATGTTTTGAAATAACAATATTAAAATCATTAATTACAAATGGAATAGAAGTGGTTTTTATGGCTCTAATATTGGAACGAACACCTTCTCCCAATCCAAACTGCTTATTGATGTAGCCCGAAATATTTACTCCAAAATTATTTTTTTTATCTACCATAAAATTATTTCTGAAAATAAAACAGTTTAAAAAATAAGAATTTTAAATAACTTTTACTTTTTAAATCTTTCTTTAAATTTATTTCAAAATTGTTAATAATTCGCAAAGCCTCACTAAAAACCTGATTTGTATTAAACTTATTTGCTAAGATGAACTTTTTTCTATTCTGTTTTACCGATCTTATTTTTCTTTTAATTTCCCCAAAATTAGTGCATTCATTATAAACATTAAACCTGTTCAATAAACTCATTTCGGTATTTTTGTTACGATCAAAAAAAACTCCACCAACCTGTTGAGTCTCGTGAATTCTATAAAAAGAAGGTTTTTCTTGTAAAAAACCAAAACGCTTGTTTGAACTTGCAAACAATGAAATCCACTCATCATGATGAAAATATTTTTCTGGAAAAGGCAAAGCGTTTGAAATAAAAGATTTTCTAAAAGCCATATTTGCGCCAGTGGCTAAATTACCAACGACTGAAAAAATCGTAAAAAAATCATATCGAATGTTTTTTTTATCCAAAAAACTCACTACATCCCAAATCGTATTTTTATCAATGACTTTATCATTATCGTCAATAATATTTGCGTTGGAGGCGAATACATCTATCTCACTATTTTCTCTAAATTTCTCTAAAAACAAACTCACCTTTTCTGGTTTCCAAAAATCATCTTGATCACATAAAAAAATAATTTCATTTTCGCATAACGAAATTGCCTTTTCGAAATTTTTTACACTTCGAAGGTTTTTTTCATTAATATGGATTTTAAAAATAGTTGGAAATTTCTCTTTGTAGGAATTTAAAATAAAAACGGTTGAGTCGGTAGAAACGTCATCGCAAATCACAATTTCATCAACCGGAATGGTTTGATTTAGAATAGAATCAATCTGTTTCTTTAAGAATTTCTCTCCATTATAAGTACAAAGCGCAACGGACGTTTTCATAAATTTAAACTAAAGACCGTTTCAACCCAATTCTCAATCGTATATTTTCGATACAATTCTTGCGGCAATTCTTGATAATTACCGTCGAAAAAAGATCGATCTACATTCGAAAAATCGTCGTTCAATACTAAAATATTTTCTGGTCTGTAAAAATCATAATCCTTTATAGTAGGATTGTTGGTAATGATTTTCTTTTTCAATGCCATCGCTTCGAAAAACCTAAAACTTAATCCTGTTTGATTTTCCCGCATTAAATCCAGTAAAACTTTTCCTTGACAGTAATAACCTTGAATATCCTGATGTTGAATTCGCTTTCTTGTAAAGTTGATTTGTTTATTATTTTGAACATTAATGTTTTTAGTCCAGGTGTTTTTTCCAACAACTACAAAATTATAGGTCAGTTTTAAAGAATCAAGTTTTGTAATTATTTTAGATAGAAATGTAATTCGTTTATCATATGAACCCAAATAAATTAAATCATACTTCACCGGTTTACAATTATTTACTTCTGGAAGATAATTATAATTGGTTATTAATTTAAAATTATTTTCTTTGGCATCTGCCTTGTCAAAACTAAAGATCTCATCGAACATATCAAACAAATGATTCGCAGGACAACGCGCTAAACTATCATACAAATAAGCGATATATTTCTGGGTGAATTTCTTTATTTTAAAATGGAATTCCCGGTCTATCAACTCTGGATTAATGACGAGAATTTGGTCTTGAGGGCCTAATCTTTTAAGTTCCTTCAAAATCATTTCCTGCCGCAATTCATTTTTAATGTTGCGTTTCATCAAAACTTTAGAGATGGTGTTTTTAACCCTTGCCGATAAATTTTCATGTTGATACGCACCAATATTGATGTGATGTGCATCCACACCTTTTCTGCGAAGCTCTTCTACGATATGAGCATCGTAATTCCAGAAATCAAAACTGATTACGCAGATTTTCATTGTCTAAACTTACTTTTTGTTTGTTCTCTTTTCAACGATTCATAGGTTTCATAAACACTCAGAGTTTGTAATACCGACAATTGATAACCTTCTTTCCCATCTAAAAATCCGAAACGTAAAATATAAGTTTTAAAAAATTTAAAAGCAGATTTAAGGTATTGAGTTACCACACTAAAATGTTTGCCTTTGGCAAAAAGTTCTTGTCCCTTTAATTCACCGTAATGAATCATTTTCTTTCTATAACTATCATAATCTGAAACGGAAAAATGCTGGAGTTTATTATTAAAAACTCCAATCGATCCATTTACTGCTAAAGTTTCATGTACTTTCTTTTCTGCGATATATCTGCATTTACTTTTACGAAAAAGCCGAAAATTCTTATCGGTTTGTGTTCCTGAAAAATTTACTTGCTTCCCAGCGAAATAGAATTTTCGATAAAAATAATAGGCATCTTCTTTTTCAGATTTATTCAACTCTGCAATTATTTCCTGCTGAAGTTCTGGAGTAATTCTCTCATCACCATCTAAGAAAAGCACCCAGTCATTTGTCGCAGCATCTAAAGCGATATTTCTTTGTTTGGTGAAATCTTCGAAAGCGTGTTGGATGATTTTAACCTTTGGATTTTGTTTGGCGATAGTGACCGTTTGATCAGAACTGAAAGAATCAACCACGATAATTTCGTCACAAATAGAAAAATCATCAAGAATATCCTGAATGTTTTTTTCTTCATTAAAGGTGATGATCAGACCGCTGATTTTTTCTTTCAGTTCCAATTTCTAATTTTTCTTATACTCCAAAACGGTTTTTTCGATGATCGACACACATTCTAAAAGTTGTTCCTCGGTAATTACCAAAGGTGGTGCCAATCTGATGATATTTCCATGAGTCGGTTTTGCAAGCAAACCGTTTTCTTTTAAATTTAAACAAAGATTCCAAGCAGTTGAACTTTCCGGAGTATCATTAATTAGAATTGCATTTAATAAACCTTTACCACGTACTTTGGTGATCAAATCTGTTTTAGCAATTAGTTTTTCGATTTCCAAACGGAATAGTTTTCCTAATTCTTCTGCTCTTTCAGAAAGATGTTCATCTTCTACAACGTCCAACGCTGCCATGGCAACAGCACAAGCAATTGGGTTACCACCAAAAGTTGAGCCATGCTGTCCTGGCTGAATTACATGCATGATATTGTCGTTTGCCAATACTGCTGAAACAGGATACATCCCACCAGAAATCGCCTTCCCTAAAACCAAAATATCAGGTTGTACATTTTCATGATGACAAGCGATTAATTTTCCTGTTCTTGCAATTCCGGTTTGTACTTCATCGGCAATGAAAAGAACATTGTATTTTTTGCAAAGGTCTGAGGTTGCTTTTAAATAGCCTTCATCCGGAACATAAACTCCAGCTTCCCCTTGAATTGGTTCTACTAAAAATGCAGCGATATTGGAAGCATCATTTTTCAAAACTTCTTCTAAAGCATTGATATCATTATAAGGAATTTTAACAAAACCTGGTGTAAATGGACCATAGTTTTTGCTGGCGTCCTCATCATTAGAAAAAGAAACGATTGTTGTAGTTCTTCCGTGGAAGTTATTTTCGCAAACGATTATTTTTGCTGAATTTTCAGAAATGCCTTTCACTTCATAACTCCATTTTCTGGCTAATTTCACTGCAGTCTCCACTGCTTCAGCGCCAGAATTCATCGGCAAAACTTTATCAAAACCAAAAAGAGAGGTTATCTTTTTTTCATACTCTCCTAATTTTGAATTGTAAAATGCTCTAGAAGTTAAGGCCAATTTTTTCGCCTGACTTACCAATGCATCAACAATTTTCGGATGAGAATGTCCTTGGTTTACTGCGGAATACGCAGAAAGAAAATCGTAATATTTTTTCCCTTCAACATCCCATACATATACTCCTTCCCCTTTGTCTAAAACTACCGGAAGTGGATGATAATTGTGCGCGCCATACGCATTTTCTAAATCAATATAATATTGGGCGTTCTTTAATGATACTGTTTCTGACATATATTTACTTTGTACAAATTTAATGATTATTATTGAAATTCTTTGAAACAAAAATTGCCTCAAAATGAGGCAATTTTATTATTTCGAAATACAAGTCTTTAGACATCATACATTTTATCCATCACAAAATCCTCCATAAATTTCGTGGTATAATTTCCAGCAATATAATCTTCATTTTCCATCAATTGTCTATGGAAAGGAATGGTTGTTTTTACGCCTTCAATATAAAATTCTTCTAGTGCACGTTTCATTTTCGCAATTGCTTCTTCCCGCGTTTGTGCAGTCGTAATTAATTTAGCAATCATGGAGTCGTAGTTCGAAGGAATCGTATAACCTGAATAAACATGAGTATCTACACGAATACCATGTCCTCCCGGAATATTTAATTCAGTTATTTTTCCTGGTGAAGGTCGGAAATCATTAAAAGGATCTTCTGCATTAATTCTACATTCTATTGAATGAAGTTTCGGCAAATAATTCTGTCCTGAAATCGCCGTTCCTGAAGCCAAAAGAATTTGTTCCCGAATCAAATCGTAATCTACAACTTGTTCTGTAATAGGATGCTCAACCTGAATTCTGGTATTCATCTCCATGAAATAAAAATTCCTGTGTTTGTCAACCAAAAACTCGATGGTCCCCACTCCTTCATAACCGATATATTCCGCAGCTTTTACAGCGGCATCACCCATTTGTTGGCGGAGTTCGTCAGTCATAAATGGTGAAGGTGTTTCTTCAGTCAATTTCTGGTTTCTTCTTTGAACAGAACAGTCTCTTTCTGATAAGTGACAGGCTTTTCCGTATTGATCACCAGCAATTTGAATCTCGATATGACGTGGTTCTTCAATCAATTTCTCCATGTACATTCCACCGTTTCCAAAAGCAGCAACTGCTTCCTGAACCGCAGATTCCCAATGTTCTTTCATATCTGCTTCTTTCCAAACAGCGCGCATTCCTTTTCCACCACCACCGGCGGTTGCTTTAATCATCACCGGATAACCGACTTCTTTAGCAATTTCTATGGCGTGTTCGTAAGAATCGATCAATCCATCAGAACCGGGAACACAAGGAACTCCCGCTTCTTTCATGGTTGCTTTTGCGTTGGCCTTGTCTCCCATTCTATCGATCTGTTCAGGCGTGGCACCAATAAATTTGATTCCGTTTTTCTGACAAATCCTGGAAAAGTTAGCATTTTCTGATAAAAATCCATACCCTGGATGAATCGCATCAGCATTGGTAATTTCCGCTGCAGAAATAATATTCGGGATTTTCAGATAAGAATCTTTACTCATCGGCGGTCCAATACAAACTGCTTCGTCAGCAAATCTCACATGGAGACTGTCTTTGTCGGCAGTAGAATACACGGCAACGGTTTTGATTCCCATTTCTTTGCAGGTACGAAGAATTCGCATTGCAATTTCGCCGCGGTTGGCGATTAATATTTTTTTGAACATCTATTTAAGAATTTTAAATTTTGAATCTTGAATTTTAAATTATTTTAAATGAGTACACTCATTTAAAATTTATCATTTATCATTTAAAATTACTTAAGAAGGGTCTACTAAAAATAATGGTTGATCGTATTCAACAGGAGTTGCATCATCTACTAAAACCTTCACGATTTTTCCTGAAACTTCAGATTCGATTTGGTTGAATAATTTCATTGCTTCAATTACACAAACTACTTTTCCTTCGGTAACTTCGTCTCCTACATTTACAAATAGGTCTTTGTCTGGTGCAGGTTTTCTGTAGAACGTACCAATCATCGGTGATTTGATGGTAATGTATTTACTGTCATCGGATGCAGATGACTCTGGTGAATTTGAAACAGGTGCAGCAACTGGAGCAGCAGCAACTTGTTGTTGTGGCGCAGTATGATAAACTGCTGGTGACGCCATATAATTCGTTTCGCTTGCTGCGAGCGGAGTTTTGATGGTGATTTCGAAATCTTTTGTTTTGTATTTTACTTCTGATACTTCTGCTTTCGATACAAATTTAATAAGATTCTGGATGTCTTTAATGTCCATATAATTGGTATTTGTTTATTATGCCAAAGATACTAAAAAACAATAAAAAACCACCCAAAATTGAAAAAATTGAGTGGTTTATGTATAAAATTGAAGTTTTTCTTAGGTTTTAAGCCTAGTTCTCTTCTGCAGTTTCTACTTCTTTTTCGATCACTACTTTACCTCTGTAGTATAATTTACCTTCATGCCAGTGTGCTCTGTGGTACAAGTGCATTTCACCTGATGTTGCATCTTTTGCTAATTGAGGAACTACTGCTTTGTAGTGAGTTCTTCTTTTATCTCTTCTTGTTGACGATTGTCTTCTCTTTGGATGTGCCATTTTCTAATAATTTTTTAATTTGATGAGCGATGAGTATTTGATTTCTCAATTCTCATCATTTTAAACTATTTAATATTAATCTTTAAATTTCTTCAATGCTTCCCACCGTGGGTCAATTGCTGGTTCTTCTTCTATCTCTTCCTGCGGACTGAACTTTTCAAGTATCTCTAAATCTTCCTCAGAAATATCTGGAGAAACTTTTTTCATTGGGATTGACAACATGACATCTTCATAAATCAATTGCGAAGCATTGAAGGCGTGATCCGTTCTTGGAATGGTAATCACATCGACATTACTGTCATCAAATTCTTCCCCGAAATTTACCAAAACTTCAATCTCATGTTCGATAGGATATTCAAAATTTTTGTTTGTAATATCACAAACTAAACTGACGGTCCCCGAAGTTTTAATCCAAAATTCTAAAAAAGTAGTATGCTTATCCATAAGGATATCAGCAACTATTTTAGGTTCTGTAAATTCCTGTTCAGTATCGAAAAGTTGAAAGAACTTCTTATCTATCTCAAACCTGAACTCGTGTTTTCCGTTTTTAAGTCCTGAAAACACTATCTCGTAGTTTCTAAACTTGTCCATAAAATGAGTGTGCAAAAATATGCATTTTTTTTAATATTACAAATTAATCTTAAACAAATATCTAGTAAATGTTTTTTGGAGTAATTTACTATGCCCGATCAACCGGCAAATCCTCTTCTGCATTGTTGCTAGAGTTACTTCTACGAGGTTGCATCCGGTTAGTCATTAAGTCATTATATTCCTTTCTATTCTTAAAAATTTTAATTGCCATAAAGATCGCTTCTGAAAAACTCTGTTCATCTGCAATGTTTTTTCCGGCAATATCATAAGCAACTCCGTGATCTGGAGAAGTTCTTATAAAAGGTAAACCTGCAGTGTAATTTACACCTTCTTCATAAGCCAGTGTTTTGAACGGCGCTAATCCTTGATCATGATACATCGCTAAAACAGCATCGAAATTTTTATATTTACTTGGCTGAAAATAACTGTCTGCTGGATAAGGTCCAAAAACCATAATCCCATTATCGAATAATTCACGAATTGCCGGTTCTATAATTTCAATCTCTTCTTTACCAATTGCACCGCCATCGCCAGCGTGTGGATTTAAACCCAAAACTGCAATTTTCGGTCTTTCAATACAGAAATCTTCAATCAAACATTGGTTCAAAAGTTTAATTTGTTTTTTAATTTTCTCTTTAGAAATATTTGCCGCAACTTCTGAAATTGGAATATGATGGGTAGAAACTGCAACTTTCAAATCATCAGTAACTAAAAACATGAGTCCTTTTTTACCAAACTTTTCTTCTAAATAACCAGTGTGGCCAGCATGCTGAAAACCGTGCTTCATCATTTCCTCTTTGTTAATGGGAGCCGTAACCAAAACATCAACTTCACCATTCATCAAAGCGTTAGTTGCTGCTTCTAAAGAATCGATTGCCATACGCGTAGATTCTTCTGTAGGCGTCCCCAAATCAACATTCACATTATCTTTCCACAAATTAACCATATTGATTTTATCATCCTGAGCCTGGGAAACTTCTGTGATATAATTAAAATTATGTTGAAGTTTAAAAATATTTTTCTGGTAGGTAAATAATTTTCCGGAACCAAAAATAATGGGTGTAAAAAAATCGGTAATTGATTTATCTTTCAGAGATTTCATGATGATTTCTGGACCAATTCCATTGTAATCACCGATAGAAATTCCCACTTTTATTTTATGTTGTTTCGGACTCATTTTTATTATCTTTGAAAATTAATTGAATTTTACAAATTTAACAATTTAGGATGAACTACTATTACTTTATCGAATTAATCGATTTTTAGTTCATCTTTTCTTTTAAAAATATTAAAAACATGTTCACAGGAATTGTAGAAGCCACTGGAATCGTGGAGGCGATCAATCATAACGAAAGCAATATTGATTTTATTTTAAATTGCCCTTTCACTCAAGAATTAAAAATCGACCAAAGTTTAGCACACAACGGCTGTTGCTTAACGGTGGTGGAAATTACGGAAACCAATTATCGGGTCACTGCGATTGATGAAACTTTAGAAAAAACAAATCTCGGAAAGTGGAAAGTTGGAACCGAAGTTAATTTGGAACGCTGTTTGAAGTTCAATGGTCGGCTCGATGGTCACTTGGTTCAAGGACATGTTGATAGAACAGGTATCGTAGAAAATATACAAGACAAAGATGGAAGTTTTATCATGACTATTTCCTATGAAAATTCAGATGAATACACGACTGTTCCACAAGGTTCGATTACGTTGAACGGAATTAGCTTAACGGTAGCAGAAAGTGGATCAGATGATTTTTCAGTAGCAATTATTCCTTATACTTGGGAATTCACCAATATGAAAAATTTAAAAATCGGAGATACTGTAAATCTTGAATTTGACATTATTGGGAAATATGTAAATAAACTGATGAAAAAAAATGCCGTTCTCTAAATACAAAGGTTATAGTTTAAGAAACAGAGTTTTTTGGGGATTTCTGCTGATTTGTTTTCTAAGCATCACAGGTTCTTCTACGCTCTCCTATTTTATTTTAAAGAGTAATGCTACGGAGCAAAGCAAAACCGACTTGCAGAAAAGATCAGAGTCGCTCATGTCGGCTCTGGATTATGCAGTAAGTCACACTCAGGTACAAACTGATAATCTTCCGAAAATATTGTCGAACACAATTTTCGAGATTGCAGACATTAATAGTCAAGATATCATTATTTATGATTTAGAGGGTGATTATCTTATATCTAATAAAGACGTACACTTAATTCCTATTAAGAAAATCCCTTTAGAAGTAGTAAATCAGGTTTTAAAAAGCGACAAAAGAGTAGATTTCAGAAGTTATGATAAGAAGACTGAAGCCAATGTAACTTCTTCTTATATGATTTTAAAAAACAATATGTTGGAGCCCATCGCTATTGTTTATTTCCCCTATTATCACAACGATTCTTCTTATGTGGATGTTTTCAATAAATATCTGAATTATATCATCATCGTTAATCTTCTCGTAATTGGTTTCGGTGTATGGCTGAGTTGGATCATCTCTAATAATCTGACCAAAGCAGTAACCAAGTTTTCTGACTTAATTAATCGGATTAATGTTTTTGATGACGACCCCAAACCCATTCGATATTATAAAAATGATGAATTGAATCAATTAGTGAAAGCGTATAATAAAATGATTCTTCAGATTAACGAACAAAAGGAAAGGCTTAGTTTTAAAGATAAAGAAGAGGCGTGGCGGGAAATGGCAAAACAAGTTGCACATGAAGTAAAGAATCCTTTAACTCCAATGAAATTAACCATTCAAAATTTCGAAAGAAAATTTGATCCAAATGATCCGAAAATCCTTGATAAAGTAAAACATTTAAGTAAAACAATGGTCGATCAAATCGATTTGGTGGCAACCGTTGCAAATGCATTTTCTCAATTCGCACAGTTGCCGGAAAAAAACAAGGAGATCTTTAACTTAAACAAAGAAATACGCAACATCATAAATATTTTCAGCGATGAAAAAATTTATTTTCATGCAAACAAAGAAAAAATAATGATAGAAATGGACAAGATTTATTTGTCCAGGATAATCACCAATTTGGTTTCGAATGCAAGACAAGCGAGTGATGATGAGCGAGAAAACATCATTAATGTTGACATTGAACAAAGACAAAAAAGAATTATCATCACGGTAGAAGATAAAGGTGTTGGAATACCGGAAGAACATCTCTGTCGGATTTTCGAACCAAACTTCACCTCCAAATCGAGCGGAATGGGACTTGGCTTAACCATGGTTCGTAAAATGGTTGAGGATTACAAGGGAGAAATTTCTGTAAAATCTGAAGTCGGAAAAGGAACATCATTCATCATTTCTCTTCCAAATAATTTATAAAATTATTCCTTTTAGTGAAACCTTTTCAGTTTAAACAATTCAGCATTCAGCAATCAAAAGACGTATTCCGAGTAGGAACTGATGGCGTTTTGCTCGGTGCATGTTCAAGCACAAACAATGCAAAAAAAATTCTGGAAGTTGGAACTGGAACGGGTTTAATTTCTTTGATGTTGGCTCAGCGAAATCCTGCAGCAAAAATTCATGCCATCGACATTAATGAAAATGCAGTAGAACTTGCAAAAGAAAATTTTGAAAACGCTCCTTTTAGAGATCGATTAAAGGTTAATCTACAAGATTACCGAAATTTTAATTCGACCGAGAAATATGATTTAATCGTTTCTAATCCACCTTACTTTGAAGAAAACCAATCAAGCAAAGACATCATTGCAAGACAGCAAACTGAACTTTCCTTTGAATTTTTAATTGAGAATTCGGCAAAATTCTTGTCCGAAAACGGATTGTTCTCTGTAATTATACCTTTCGATTCTGGCGTACTTTTCGAAAAGCATTGTAATAAGCATGCCTTATATTTAGAAAAGAAGATATTGATTTACGGAATCAGAGATTCTAAACCTAAAAGATTAGTATTAGAATTTGGTTTTCAGAAAAAAGAAGTAATCGAATCTGAACTCGTATTAGAAAAAACACCACGAAAATACACAGACGAATATCTAAAACTCACTAAAGACTTTCATCAATTTTTAAAATAAAATTATTTCGGCGGATTTAAAGTGATTACAATATCTTTTCCAATATTTTTTGTTGAAGAATATTTCGCATCACAAACCATCGTTGTTATGGAATAACTTCCTTTATCTACCATAATGAAATTTTCGTTATTTGCCGGAACATTCAGATTATAAAATCTCTTTCCACTAAGTTTTACGATCAGATTGCATTTGGATCTATTCACAATTTGAACATAAGCAGTTTTGCTGCTGGAATCAGTATTGAAAAGATGATTTAGTAAATCTTCGGTTCTTTTATGGTTGGTATTCGTTCCGTTTTTACTGACATCTCTTTTTACTTCATTTTTAAGTTTGCTCGTACTGACTGGTGTAATGCTAGGTTTAGCAACTTTTGCCTGTTGCGCCGGAGTTTTATCACTGTTGATTACTGCAAAAAGTTTTCTTTTAAATTCAGGAGTCTTGGGATGATTCGGATTGAATTTAATAAAATTGGCAATTACTTGCGGGTCTTTACTATTTTCAACTTGGCCAACGGTATATTTTGATTGCGCGTAAGAAAAAATTGAAATAAATAAAAATAGGAAATAGATAAATCTTTTCATCAATGGATTAGTTTTTAGATTTTTAGATATTTTTAAGAACGAAAAATTAACCTTTTTAGTTTGTGCGAAATTTATTATCTTTGCAAGGCTTAAAAACATAGCTAACTTAATCAATTTTTAATATAAAAAACAAGAATATGTATACACCAGTTGCTGCAGATGTAGCTAAATTAAGAAACATTACAGGCGCAGGAATGATGGACTGCAAAAAAGCGTTGGTAGAAGCGGAAGGAGACTTCGATAAAGCAATTGAAAACCTTAGAAAAAAAGGTCAGAAAGTTGCCGCTAACAGAGCAGACAGAGATTCTCACGAAGGTGCTGTAATTGCAAAAGTAAACCAAGACAACACCATGGGTGCAATTATCGCTTTAAATTGCGAAACAGACTTCGTTGCAAAAAATGATAATTTCGTTGAATTAGCACATGAATTGGCTGAGCAAGCAGTTATGTATGCAAACAAAGAAGAATTTTTGGCTTCTGATTTCCACGGAATGACGGTTGCTGAAAAGTTAATCGAGCAAACCGGTGTTATCGGTGAGAAAATTGAAATCGGTGCATTCGAAAGAATTGAAGGACCATTCTTAGGTGCTTATATCCACGCAGGAAATAAAATTGCTGCAATTACTTCTTTATCTGCAAACGTAGATGGTGCAGTAGAGGTTGCAAAATCTGTATCAATGCAAGTTGCTGCGATGAACCCAATCGCATTAGATGAAACTATGGTTTCTCAGGAGACGATTGATAAAGAATTAGAAATCGAAAGAGAATTATTGACAAAAGAAGGAAAACCTGCAAACATTATCGATAATATCCTTAAAGGTAAAATGCAGAGATTCTACAAAGACAACACTTTGGTTCACCAGTCTTTCATTAAAGATTCAGCAGTGTCTGTTGCGGACTATGTAAAATCAGTAAACAGCGATTTAAAAGTTGTAGGTTTTGTAAGAGCAAGTCTTACTTAATAATAAACTTTAATATTATTATAATCTCTTTCTATAATTTAGAAAGAGATTTTTTTATCGGGTAATTAGAAGTAATTTTGTAGCCTTAATTTTTATATCATTGAAAAATTTACTTTCTTTAGTTTTTGCCCTATTTTTCACATTCGCATCTGCACAGATGGATACCGAACATTGGTTCGCTCCAATGGCGGGAAGCCCTAGTACCAACGGCTCATTTCAACCAGAGAGTTATCTTTATCTTTCCACCAGCGAGACTACACCTTTTACTGTTGAAGTTTATAATAGCAATGTACTTTACACAACGGTACAAATCGCCAAAGGAAGACCGCAAGCGATTGACATCCCTTTTAATTTCATGATGACGGTTTCAGCCGCAGAAATGTTAACGCCAGTTCCAATGGGTCTTCATGTTAAAGGGACAAAGAAATTTTTTGCAAACTATCGATTTTCTGTACCTAATCACGCAGAAATTATCACCTCTAAGGGGTTAGCAGGAGTTGGTAAAAACTTTTTTGCAGTTATGGCACCTCTTACCGCAGCCAAAGATTACATTAATGCAACCATAGGAATTATTGCGACCGAAGACAATACTACGGTAAAACTATCTGGCTATAATCCAGCGGTAGTTTTTGCGGATGGAACAAGCAGCCCAACAAAAACATTCAACTTAAATAAAGGCGAATCTTATATTATTGATGCTATTAGTGATTTTGACCAAGCAAATAGAGCAGGTTTAGTTGGTGCTAAAATTGAAGCAACGCAACCTATTGCCGTGACTAACGGTAACTTCAATGCCATCTACACCAATGAAAACAACAGTAACAATGATATCCTAATGGATCAGTCTGTCCCAGTAGAACGACTGGGAAATGAATTCATTATGGTAAAAGGAAATGGACCTTCTGACAACAATATGGAATCTGCTCTTATTGTAGCCTCAGAAGACGACACTCATATTACTATAAATGGCGTAGATACAGGAGTTGTACTAAATGCCGGGAACTATCACGTTTTTGGCGCCAGTAATTATGTTGATCAATTAAAAGATCACTACAACATGAGCATTTCCACGACTAAAAATGTATATGTCTATCAATTATTGGCGGGAGTTGCTACCGGAAATGTTTATGCAACAGGTGGCTTTAATTTTATTCCTGCACTCAGTTGTTTTTTACCAAACAAGATTGATGAAATTTCTGCGATCAATCAAATTGGTCAGGATACTTATAATGCAAAATTGAATATCATCTCCGAAAAAGGAGCAACAGTAAGTGTAAATGGAAGCGTACTTTCCGGCTTCCAAGGTCCTTTTCCGGTGACAGGAAATCCGAACTGGGAAACTTACACCGTTTTAAATGTGAGCGGAAACATTACCGTAAATTCCACTAAATCGGTAACAGCAGGTATTGCTTCTGGAAATGGCGCAGTAGGATACGGTGGTTATTTTGCAGGATTTAGTTCTGTACCCGTTATCTCAAAAACAGGCGATTGCTATTCTGGAGTTTTATTACAGGTTGATGATTCTTATGACCAATATCAATGGTATTTAGATGGAGTAATAATTCCAGGTGCAACTACCTATTTCATTAATCCTGACCTCCATGGAGTTGGAAATTACACCTGTAATATTTCAAAAACGAATTGCGATACGAAGTTAACGACTGCTTACCAGTTTGCAATTTGTCCGCCAATATCTACAACAACTTTAACTATTGGCTCTTGCAAAACGACTACGGTTACGCCAGCATTTACAAGTTCAACCCAAACAATTAACACTAGCAAAACTAAAGTTACCATTAAACCACTTTATGGAAATGCTACTGTAGATTTAGCGACTGGGATTATTACTTATACTCCGAATGCTACTCTAGCCACAAACGTCTCAGATGTTTTCGTATATTATATCGAAGGTAAAGGAACACCAGAAGACAGCGAATATTTTAAAGAAATCATCAATGTCAAAACGCTACAAGTAACTGATGACACCATTCGTGTTTGTCCAAATTCTGATGGAACTGGAACGTATAATTTAAGTTTAGCAACTATTTCTTCAGATGCAACCGATACCATTCTTTACTATTCTGATCAGGGATTAAACAACATAATTTCCAACTTCACCATTTACAATACAAATCCAGGAATTGTTTATGCAAAGGTAACTTCCGCATTTGGATGTACGAAAACGGCCAAAATCACTTTAGAAATTACCAGTCCACCGATTCTGAATATAAACAACTATAATTCTAATTTTTGCGATGATCATTTTACTGGAAGTATTCCAATAAAATTCTCTACAATTTCCTCGCAGATTATATCAAATTACACCAACTCATTTATCGTAAAATATTATCTAAATCCAACGCATCAGCAAAACGGAACACCAAACTTTCTGCCAGATGACTGGTCTTATTCTACGAATACCTCTGTTTATGTAAGAGTAGAAAACACTTCGGGTTGTCCAGTTGTTTTGGGTCAAATTAATTTTACTATCGACGCTAAAATTCCATTAAGCAAAACTTTGGTTACAGATTCGGTTTGTGACGACAAACTTACCGGAAACGTAAGTGTGGATTTAAGTAATTATCTGTCAGAATTTACAGTAGACCAATCAGTTTTCCATACTTTCTACTCAACGGAAACCGAGGCAAAAAATAAACAAAACCCGATTTCTTCAAATCAAGATCTGAACGCTTCAAAAACATTTTATATTAGATTTGAAAGCAATAATGCATGCCCTAATATTGGCACTTTAACATTAAACATCAAAACGCCTAAGAAATCGACGATGTTGAAAAACGAAAAAATCTGCCCTACTTTTACCGTAGATCTAGATGCTGGTTCTGGCTTTGATTCTTACAGATGGAGCACTGGAGAAACTGCGCCAAAAATTAATGTAGGAGTTGGGACTTACTATGTAGATTTAGGTTTCAGTGGTTGCATCTATAGACAAACTGTTGAAGTCACCGGCTCCGAACTTCCAATAATTAACTATGTAGAAGTTACTGGAAACACAGCAACTGTTTTCGTAACTGGCGGAAATCCTGCTTATCTATATTCACTTGACAATATAAGTTTTCAGACTTCAAATATCTTTACTAATCTTCCACGTGGACTGCAAACCGTTTATGTAAAAGATTCCCAAAATTGCGAAACCATCACCAAAGAGTTTCTTATTCTCAATCTAATTAATGTGATTACGCCCAACGATGATGGCAAGAATGATGTTCTGGATTATTCGGATTTAAACATTAAAAAGGACGTGAAAATAGAAATCTATGATCGTTATGGAAACCAGATTTTCATCTCCCAAAAACAACCTTATATCTGGGACGGAAAACTGAATGGTCGCGTTCTTCCCACCGCAACATATTGGTATATTCTAAACTGGATCGAGCCTGGCACAAACTTACCCGTGACTTACAAAGGCTGGGTTTTACTAAAAAACAGAAATTAAATTAGCCAATCGAAATATGGTCAAAATGCTGAAACCCATTTAAAAAATCTTTAACCGACATTCTTTTCTTTCCTTCCAGTTGAAGTTCTTCTGGCAAATATAAACCGTCTTTGGTATAAATCTTAAATTGATGTTTGTCTATTTCTAAACTTCCTGGATTTTTATCATGAGTTAATTTTTCGAAACTACCTTTATAAATTTTTAAGAATTTTTCATCTTCACCAATTTTAATAGTTGTAAAAGCGGCCGGATAAGGTGACATTCCACGGATGAAATTATGCACCGTTTCAGCATTCTGATTCCACGTAATTCGAGTATCTTCTTTAAATATTTTAAAGGCATTTTTTGGATTTTCAACCATCGGTTGCGGTTTCTCTTGAATCGAATTTTCTGATAATCCATCTAAAGTTTCAACGACTAGTTTCGCACCCATTTCCATTAAACGATCATGCAATTCTCCCGCATTTTCTTCCGGAAAAATTTCAAGTTCCTTTTGTAAAAGAATATTTCCTTCATCTATTTTTTCATTAATAAAGAAAGTAGTTGCCCCCGTTTTCTTCTCTCCGTTAATAACTGCATAATTAATCGGCGCCGCACCGCGATAATCTGGCAGCAATGAAGCATGAAGATTAAACGTTCCTATTTCAGGCATTTCAAATAAAATCTTTGGCATCATACGAAATGCTACGACGACAAAAACATCTGCGTTTAAATTTTTGATATTTTCTAAAAACTCAGGATCTCTTAATTTTTCAGGTTGAAATACAGGCAAATCATTTTCTACTGCGAATACTTTCACCGCAGACTGGTGAATTTTTTGTCCACGACCACTCGCTTTATCAGCAACTGTAACAACTCCAATAACTTCGTGATGAGATTGATGAATCGCTTCCAGTGAAGTTTTTGCAAATTCTGGTGTTCCGAAAAATATAACTTTTAATGATTTCATTCTGTTTAATAATTGTTGAAGTTTAAATAAGAATCAGATTAATTTTAATCACGATTATAGCAATACGTTCTAAAATTGAGCATTTTTACTTTTCCTGAATCGAGTAAATGAATCAGATTTTCTAAAATATTTTCTTTGGCAAAATAGTTTAATTTAATTGAAATTTCTTCCACATTTGCTGGACTTAATTTTAAAGTTTCTAAAATCTCTTTAGAAATATCTCTTCCGAAAACGGTTTCTTTTTGTTTTTGGCAAACCGAACAATGACCACAGTTCTTCACATTCTTTTCTCCAAAATAAGACAGGATCAGTTTCATTTTGCAAAAATCATTATTTTCCACAAAAAACTTCATCTCTTCCCATTTTTGAATCTTATTCTTTTGAATTTGGGCAAAAAGATTCCAGTATTTTCCTTCTATCGCTCGCTGATCACGATGTTTTAAAAACTTCACACTCGACAATGCTCCGTCAATATAATCCAAATATCCTTTGTGCTGCATTTCCCGTAACCTTTCTTTGACTAAATGTGGATCTGATTCAATTTTATTACTGAAGGATTTCTCGCTAAACATTATTTTGTGAGTCGTAAGTCCCGACAGATTTCGCAATAAAAGTTCAATAAAATAAGCATCTTTTTTTGGTAGTAAATCGATTTCATCAGAACCAATTTGAAGTTCCAATGATGACAGAGAATTTTGATAGTTATAGAAAATAATTTCCTGATGATGAAGAAAATTAAGTACGTTTCTGATTTTTGCTAAAGATACTTTTGTAAATTTTTGTATTCTGTGAATATGAAGTTGAAAGACATTTTCTGGCAAATCATTTTCGGCGATTTGAAAAGTGGAATATAAATAAGAAACGATATTCTGAAACTCTGATTTCGACGGAATTTGATTCATTAAAATTTGATCAAAATTCTTTAATTCCTGCTCGTTCCACATCAAAAAGACATAGGAATCTGCACCATCCCGACCAGCCCTACCAATTTCCTGGTAATAATTTTCAATGGACGCCGCAGGAGAAAAATGGACGATAAAACGAACATTATCTTTATCGATTCCCATTCCAAAAGCGTTGGTAGAAATCAAGACTTGGTTTTGACTTTGCAGCCATAAATTCTGTTTCGCATTTTTTTCTTTCACCGGAATACCAGCATGAAAAAAATCTACATTGGTGATTTGATTTCTATGGAGAAAACTCGTGAGTTCTTCAGCTTCCTTTCTAGTTCTTACGTAAATAATTCCCGAACTGTTATTATACTTTAGAAGATTTTTAACCCTTTCATATTTGTCTGAAATTTGGTCAGAAATAATAACCAGATTATTTCTTCTAAAACTTTTTTGAACAATAAGAGGATTTTTAAGATTGAGTTTCAACTGAATTTCCTGCAAAACTTTTGGCGTTGCGGTAGCTGTTAATGCTACACAGGGAATCTTTTCCAAATTATCTCTGAACGCTTTGATATGCTGATAACTCGGTCTAAAATCCTGTCCCCATTCTGAAATACAATGTGCTTCATCTACCGCGATAAAAGAAATTTGAATCTCTTTTAGATTCTGTAGAAATAATCTATTGGTCAAACGTTCTGGTGAAATGTACAGTAATTTAGTGAGCCCATCTTTGCAACGGTTAAAAATCACTTCAGCGTCAAACTCATCTAATTCTGAAGAAAGATATTCGGCTTCAATACCAATGTTTTTCATTTGATAAACCTGATCTTTCATCAAAGCCAAAAGTGGCGACACGACGATACAAGTACCTTCTAAAATTAAAGCCGGGAGTTGATAGCATAGTGATTTCCCACCACCTGTTGGAAGTAAAGCCAAAGTATCCTTTCCAGCAATAATTGAATTAATGATTTCTTCCTGTGAATCCCGAAAGGTATCATAGCCCCAAAAATGCTTTAAGGTTTGCTGTTTTAGTTTTTCAAAATCTAGGTGGGAAATCATCGAGTAAAATTACTGAAACAAAACTCATTTAACAAGAAAAAGCCACGATTAACGTGGCTTTTTCTTTAGTATTTAAAAGCGTTTGAAAATTATTTACCTTCGAAGTAAACTCTTCTGTTCGCTCTGTTTTTCCATTCTGGACATTTAGTCGCTGGTTCACATTCTGGATATTTAAGGTTTGTTTCACCTCTACCTATGGCATCTAGTTTACCTGAATTAACACCATTTTGGATTAAATAATTCTTAACGTTATTTGCTCTTCTTTCAGACAGTTTTTGGTTGTAAGCATTAGTTCCTCTTGTATCTGTACCACCAATTACATTGTAAGTTCCTTCAGATGAGTTAATATAATTAACTGCATTGTTAAGAATTGGAGTATTTGATGGAAGGATTCTATCTGAGTTTAAATCAAATTCAATTCCTTCTAAAACTCTGGTATTATCAGAAACGGTTGATTTCGTATCTAATGGACAACCATCATTTTCAACTGGTCCTGGAACCGTAACACACTTGTCATACAAGTCGATTACACCATCTAAATCAGTATCAAGAGCAACACCAGCACCATCAACTCTCGCACCTGCAGGTGTGTCAAGTTGTCTGTCCCAATCGTCACAAACTCCGTCATTATCAGCATCTCCTTTTTTACAAACTTCTACATCTTGGTTTTTATCAGCCAAAACATCTAATTTGTAATAAATTTCTTGAAGTGGGTCATGCCAGAACAAATGTGATTCATGTTTTCCTAAATTCAACGTTGCTCCTAAAGTAATATTGATTAAGTTATCTGAAGGATTATCATTAACTTTTCCGTTATAAGAAGCACCGCCTGCTCCATCAAAAGTATCGTCACCAGAAAGAATATACATTCCTCTTGCTTCAAGATCTAAAGATTTTGTAGCACGGTATTTTAATCCCGCACCAGCTTGTCCGAAAAAACTACCTAATTTAAAAGGTTTTACTTCTGAAACTAAACTTTGATTATAGGCAGAACCAGCGTTTTGTCTGTATGCTCTATACGCTAAAGTTCCTGCTCCTGCATAACCGTGTAGAGCCCAACGGAATGGCGAGTGATTATCTACTCTTCTCAAAAGATTTGAAAAGTTAATATCTCCAAGAAGAGAAATTGCATCATACTGTGTTCTTGCGCCATCTCCTGTTGGAGATGCGACTTTATCTTTTGTATTTACAAATCCTTGTCTTGACTCTCCTTTATCATATTGAAGTTTAAGCCCAAAAGCGTGTGTAATTGCTTTATCAACACTTAAATACGCAGACCAACCAAAAAGATTTTTCCCTGCTCCATACCCTTTAAGTGAAGTAAGGTCAGAAGACTGCATCAACGGTACACCGGCACCTGCTGAAATCGCCCAATCATTAAATCTTTTAGATTCCTGTGTAAAAGGAGACACATTTGCAGAACCGGAAGTATAAGAATTTGGATAGTTCTTGGTTGAACTCACAATTGAATCCTGTGCAAAAACTGCTGCCGGAAATATTAAAGCAACTGCAATACTTGTTAAATTTAGTTTCATATTTTTGTTATTTTTTTATTAAATAAAAGTTGTCTTGTTCGTATTGATAACGACATGTCAACTTCTTTTGTGTTTAATTTATTATTTTACATTGACTGGACAGCCGTTGTTTGATGCAGGACCTGGAACAGTCACACATTTATCGTAAAGATCAATAACACCATCTAAGTCCATATCTAATGCGACACCAGCACCATCAACTCTTGCACCTGCAGGAGTATCAAGTTGTCTGTCCCAATCATCACATACCCCATCATTATCCAAATCTCCTTTTTCACATACAACGAAATCAATTTCTTTACTGTCTAAAATAGAAATTCTATCATTAATATTATTTAAAGGATCAAACCATTGAAGATTTGGACTTTGTTTTCCAAGTTTAAATGAAAGACCTAAGTTAACAGTAAACATGTTATCCGAGTGTCCATCTTTAAGTGCATTATATCTCGGAACTCCGTCTTTTCCAAAACCACCTCCATCGAAAGAATCATCACCAGATATGATGTACATTGCCCTAGCTTCAACATCTATTAATTTTGAGGCATTAAACTTAACTCCTGTTCCTACTTGATAAAAGAAAGTATCTAGTCCTAATTTTTGTTCAATCTGAATAGGTATTCTTGCAGGTGTCGTGCTCCATCTCGACATATCATTATCAAGCAGTAAAGTATCATAACCTTGTAATCCAACTCCAGCATAGCCATGTAATGCCCATCTGTAAGTTGAATGATTATCAACACGGCGCATTAAATTAGAAAAATTAATATCTCCTAATACTGCAACTTGATGATATTTAGTGTAAGCAGTTGCTACACCTGCTGCTGCACCTGCCGCTCCTGGCAGTAAAGCTTTCTGATTGGTCTTACCCATTTGATATTGGACACTCATACCAAAAGTATGAGTGATCTGCTTATCTATACTTGCGTAAGCGTTCCAGCCAAAATCTACTTTTCCATCATAGAAGGAATTAACGTCGGCATTTTGTAAAAAAGCACTTCCACCTCCTATAGACACAGACCAGTCGCTAAATAATCTTGATGAGTTATCAAATCGATATACATTTGCAGAGCCGCTGGAATAAGCGTTTGGGTAATCCCCAGTAGTATTAGCAGCGGAATTATTTTGACCAAAGAAAGCCGTGGGTAATGCTAGTGCTAATAATAAATTTAATTTCATATTATTGTGTTTTAATGTGTTTTATAAGACATTTAACAACTTTCTAGAAAAATCACGCTGATAGAAATGCTTGTGATGCGGAATTGCTAATTCTTTACAACAAAAATGAAGATTACCAAACAATACGATATCTATATCGATTATCCTGTCTTGGTACTCTCCTGCAATCAATGTATCATCGCCTCTGCCCATTTCTCTCTCAATTAATTTTATTCTATTTAAGAGGGATATAGGAGAAAATTGTGTTTTTATTACTATTGCAATATTACAAAAAATATTATTACTAACAAATTCCACAGGGTCAGTAAGTAACATTTCAGTTCGTTTTAAAATGACTCCAATTTCTTTTTCTATTATCGCTAGCGCTAATTCAATATTCTTTTTAGGATCTCCTAAATTACTACCGAGTAACAAAGTGACATCATGCTGCGACATATCGTTCAAATATATATAGATTATGAAGAGTTTCTTTAAAAACGTTATGGCAAATATAGTAGCTATTATCATTATAGCCGCAGTGTTTTCACTGTTTTTAATAATGATTATTACAGCAAGTGCCTTTAGCGGAGACCAAAAACCCAATATTAAAAACAATACGGTACTCACACTCGATTTTAAAACCAATATTATCGACAGTCCTACTGAAGATCAAGAAGATCTATTCGCTTTTAGCAGTAAACAAAAAAACGTACTTATTCTTGATATGCTTGAAGCCATTAAAAAAGCGAAAACAGATGATAAAATAAAAGGCATAAGCATAGAGACCGACGGAATTCGTGCTGGATTCACGCAATTAGATGATATTAGAAATGCTTTAGAAGACTTTAAAAAAAGCGGAAAATTTGTTTACGCATATGGTAATTCTGTATCACAACCCGCCTACTATTTAGGCTCTGTCGCTGATCAGTACATCTTAAATCCCGCAGGTGGAATTGATTTAAAAGGCTTATCGATAGAGGTTTTATATATGAAAGACTTTGCAGATAAATACGGAATTGGCATTCAGGTTATTAGACACGGAAAATACAAATCTGCAGTTGAACCATACATGAGAGAAGACATGTCTCCAGAAAACAAGGAACAACTTTCTACTTTGTTAAATGACATCTGGTCTATTAATGCAAAAAAAATAGCCACTTCCCGTAAAATTGATTCCGCGCAGTTCCGAGTTGTAGTTGACAGTCTTTACGGTGTTATTCCTGATTTAAGTATTAAGTACAAATTAGCAGATCGCTTGATGCAGAAATCAGAATACGATCAAATGATTAAAACAAAATTAAACCTTAAAGAAAAAGATAAATTAACCAAAGTTTCTTTTAAGAAATATATTAATTCATTCAGCGAAGATTCTTCTAAGAAGGACAACCAAATTGCAGTACTTTATGCTTCAGGGGCAATCTACAATGGTGAAGGATACCAAAATGTTTATTCAGATAATTTTATAAAAGAAATTAAAAAGATTACGGAAGATAATAAAGTAAAAGCAGTAGTCTTTAGAATAAATTCTCCCGGTGGAAGCGCAAATGCCTCTGATGAAATATTGTTCGAACTGGAACAACTGAAAAAGAAAAAACCAATCATCGTTTCTTTTGGTGATTATGCTGCTTCAGGTGGCTATTATATCGCAATGGCTGCAGATAAAATTTATTCAGAACCCAATACCTTAACAGGATCAATTGGAGTTTTCGGAATGATTCCCTATTTTAAAGAACTTGCAAATAAAAACGGTCTTTCTGCACACGCCGTTACAACCAATGCGAATTCTAACATGTATTCAACAATTAATGGAGTTACCCCTGGTGGAGTTTCTATCATGACGAAAAGCGTAGAACAGACTTACAAAAGATTCGTTCATTTTGTAACAGAAAATCGTAAAAAATCATTTGAACAAATAGACGAAATCGGTGGCGGAAGAGTATGGAGCGGAACTCGTGCGAAAGAAATTGGTTTGGTCGATGAATTGGGAACCCTTCAGGACGCCATTACTTACGCCGCACAAAAAGTAAAGTTGAAAGAATATGGAGTAACGAATTACCCGAAAAAACTGACTGCATTCGAGCAAATATTTAAGGACATTGATGAAGATGAAATTTCGGCAAGACTGATTAAAAATAAAATTGGTACAGAAAACTATAAGATGTTTGAACAAATAACCAATCCCAAATTACAAGAAGGCGTAATGATGCAAATGCCTTTCGACTTAAAATTCGATTAGGAATAAACTAATTATTAAAACTAAATATCCCGCTAATAAAACTAAATATCCCGCACTGAAATTCAGTGCGGGATATTTTATAATGTTTTTTGGTATTAACCGCGTTTGGTTGCCATACCATAAATCCATAGAACAATTAAAGCTCCCGCAACTGCTAAGAACATACTTCCTATATTAAAGCCTGTTACATCACCTAAACCTAATAGTTGACCAACAAATGCTCCTACGTATGCACCTACAATTCCTAAAATAATTGTCAATAGCCAACCCATACCTTGATTACCTGGCATAATGAATTTTGCTAATGCTCCTGCGATAAGACCGAAAATGATCCAAGTTAAAATACCCATAGTTTTAAATTTTTAATGTTAATATTAAGTAATTATTATTTCTATTGAATTATCAAACATAAGACCAAAATAATCAAAAACATGATTTTTATCATTTTTAAAATAATAAAAAACACTTCTAAGATCAGTAAAAACTCAACCTAAACGCCTGTAGATCATCTCTTTTTAAAGAAAGAATCAACAAACTCTGCTCCATTAAATAATTGTAAATCCGTCATTTTTTCTCCAACTCCAATATATTTTACTGGAATCTGAAACTGGTCAGAAATCCCAATAACCACTCCACCTTTCGCAGTTCCATCTAATTTGGTTACTGCCAAAGCATTAACTTCAGTTGCAGCCGTAAAGTGTTTTGCCTGCTCAAAAGCATTTTGTCCCGTAGAACCATCCAAAACCAATAAAATTTCATGAGGAGCGTCTGGGATTACCTTTTGCATCACTCTTTTAATTTTAGTCAACTCATTCATCAAGTTGACTTTGTTATGCAATCTTCCCGCAGTGTCTATTATCACAACATCGGCCTGATTTGCAACCGCACTTTGCACCGTATCAAAAGCCACCGACGCAGGATCGCTTCCCATATTTTGTTTTACGATTGGTACGCCAACTCTTTCGCTCCAGATCACCAACTGATCCACCGCCGCAGCACGGAAAGTATCTGCAGCGCCAAGAACCACGCTTTTTCCTTCTGATTTGAATTGATGGGCAAGTTTACCAATAGTTGTCGTTTTCCCAACCCCATTTACACCCACAACCATAATTACATATGGTTTTTTAGTTTCGTCGATATTCCCAGTCCCAGCGTGTGGATTTTCTAAAAGCAAACCTGTAATTTCTTCACGAAGAATTTGATCCAATTCGTCAGTTCCCACAAATTTGTCCCTTGCAACACGTTGTTCAATTCTTTCAATGATTTTAATGGTGGTAGACGCACCGACATCAGATGCGATAAGGATCTCTTCTAGATTATCTAAAACATCTTCATCAACCGTAGATTTTCCAACAACCGCTTTAGAAATTTTTTCAAAAAAACCTTGACTCGATTTTTCTAAACCTTTATCTAAAGATTCTTTTTCCTCCTTCTTAAATATTTTTTTATACCAACTCATAGTTCATTTTTAAAAAAAATTGCGTCTTTATTACAAACGCAAACAAAGATAAAATAAAAAAACTATCCATTTAGGATAGTTTTATATATTCTCGTGTGAGTGAAAATTATTTTTTCAAATAAGAATCAACTTCATCAGCGTTCATTACTTTTTCATCAAAAACGTAAGCTCCACTTTTAGCAGACTTTACCATTTTAATAACTTTGGTCATTTTCTTTGAACCTGCACCACCTTGTAGGGTTGCTACTACTTTTTTTGCCATTTTTTATTCTTTAAAAAATTACTTAATTTCTTTGTGAACAGTATATTTCTTAAGAACAGGGTTGAATTTTTTCAACTCTAATCTTTCGGTAGTGTTCTTTTTATTTTTAGTAGTGATGTATCTTGACATTCCTGCTACTCCAGTTTCTTTGTGCTCAGTGCACTCCAAAATCACTTGTACTCTATTCCCTTTTTTTGCCATGATTATGATTTTTTAATGAAACCACTTCTGATTCCTCTTAGTATTGCTTCGTCAATCCCTATTCTATTGATAATTCTCAATCCATGAGCTGAAACTTTTAAAGTTACAGATTTCTCTTGCTCTGGAAGGTAAAATTTCTTTTCCAATAAGTTAATTTCAAAACGACGTTTCGTTCTGTTTTTCGCGTGAGAAACATTGTTTCCTACCATGGCACGCTTTCCTGTTATTTGGCAAATTCTTGACATATCTCGATGTTCTTATTTCTGAATGAATATTTGAGAGTGCAAAATAACGAAGAATATTTTAGTTAGACAAATATTTATAGATTAAATATTTAAATTTCTTAAAAAGTTTTTTGTGCGCTTTTCTAAAAAGTCTCCAAACCTAATTCCTATGCTAATTGTTTAAATCTTTTGCCCGTTTTTCTGCGCTCAAAATTCCTTTTATTAAAATCTCTTTTAACTGATAATCTTCAAAGGTTTTTAGTGCCGCTTCAGTTGTTCCGCCTTTTGAAGCAACATCTTGTATTAAATCATCCAAATTTTTATCTGAATTATTTAGGAGATGATACGCACCAAGCATAGTTTGCTTCACAAAAAGTTTAGAAAGATTTTCCTCAATTCCCATTTGTTTTCCTGCTTCAATCATGGCGGCAACGATATAATAAAAATACGCAGGACCACTTCCAGAAAGTGCTGTAACACCATCAAGCAATCCTTCATCTTCTAAATAAACAGACCGCCCAGTAGAGTTCAGAAAACGTTCAATCTGAATAAGATCCGCAAAAGAAATTCCTTCTGCAGAAGTGTAACCTGTAATTCCCATTCCCAAAACGGTAGGCGAATTTGGCATGGCTCGAACTACTTTTTTATGGTTTAATAAATGCTGAATTTTCTCAATAGAAATCCCCGCCATAATCGAAAGAACCATTTGGTTTTCATTCAGTTGAAAAGGTAAATTCTCTGCCACAAATTGAAAATCCTGAGGTTTTACGGCAACGATCACTAAATCTGCATCGATGGCAGAAACATCAGCAAAACAAGACACTTTCGCACTAGGAAATTGCTTTGAAATCTTCTGAATCTTTTCTTTTTTCCGCGTAATTAAATTTAGGTCTTCTGGCCGAATCAATTCAAACTTTAAAAAAGATTTTGAAAATGATAAACCCATATTTCCGGCTCCGAGAACGGCTATTTTCATTGTTTTTGTGTTTTTAGTATTTTATTTTGGAAATAAAGAAGTAAATAAATGAGAACAACAGCAACAGCAATAATGCTCTTCATATTGACAATTGCAGCACATAAATCACTTCCCGAAATTAGAGAAATGCAATCTCCAGGATTAGCAGTTTCATATTTCAAACTGGTCATTGCGTTTACGATTCCAAATGCATTAAGCAGAGCCGAAAGGATTAAAACAATAAGGAAAACAAAATAAATTTTCCTTTTCATCTAAATAATATTCACCTCTCTTTCCAGATCAATTCCAAATTTCTCTCTCACCGACTCAATAATCGTGGTCGAAAAATCATAAATCTCTTTTCCTGAAGCCAAGCCGGTTTTATTGACGATTACCAAACTTTGAAGTTCGTGAGAAGCCACATTACCGATTTGTTTTCCTTTCCATCCACATTGTTCAATCAACCAACCGGCAGGAACTTTTACCAAGTCTCCATTAGGATAATGAGGCATTTCAGGATATAATTTCTGGACTTCTAAAAACTGCTCCATCGGAATCGATGGATTCTTAAAAAAACTACCCGCATTTCCAATTACTTTCGGATCAGGAAGTTTGCTTTGTCGGATATTAATAACGGCTTTAGAAACCTCTTGAATCGTTGGGTTTTCAATTCCTAAATTTTTCAATTCAGATTGTATCGCGCCGTATTCCGTTTTTATTAAATGATCTTTCCGAGTCAATTTAAAAGTCACGTCCAGAATCACATATTTCCCCTTTCCTTCTCTTTTGAAAATTGATTCACGATAACCGAAATTGCATTTTTCATGATTAAATATTTCAACGACCAAAGTCTCCAAATTCAACACTTTGCAACTTACAAACCTATCTTTTATTTCAGTTCCATAAGCACCAATATTCTGCATCGGCGAGGTTCCTACATTGCCTGGAATTAATGATAAATTTTCTAAACCACCGTAATTTTTATTTAAGCAAAACTGAACAAATTCATGCCAGTTTTCACCCGCCTGCGAAGTCACCAAAACCTCATTATCATTCAGAATCTTTTCCGAGATACCTTTCAAATTTAACTGAAGAACAACTCCATCAAAATCTTGAGTGAATAAAACATTACTTCCTCCACCGAGGAAAAGTAACTTAAATTTCTGAACAGAAGTATTCCGAAGAATCTGAGTCAAAGCATCCAAAGATTTCACTTCTGCGAAATATTTAGCAGAAACATCAACACCAAAAGTATTGTGATTTTTAAGGGAATAATTTTCTAGAATATCCATATTTTATTAAGAAATAGTTGCGGGCATTTTGTGAATTCTTTTTTCGGCTTCCTCTTTGGTAATTCCGTGATAAAAATCAACCACAAACGGATGGCTAAAATCCAGTTGAGGATAAACTTCCGGTCGCTCATTCCCTGGTTTTGTTTTAACATCCATGGCAATACTTTTTTCAAATTGATAATCCGGCAGCGCATTGCTCAGCCAACCAAAGTAAACCGTTTCGTGATTTTCATTATTGAAATTGGCCTTATAATCTTCGAAATCTTCTTGATTTAAATAAACCCAAAGTCCGTATTCCAAATAACGGGAAGACTGCATAATCTTCTGATTCAACACGACCCGAATAAACCGATCCGTTCGATCCGGATATTCAATCGTACAAAAATCACCATCAATATGAATTTTGTACGTATTTTTTTGTTCTTCTGTCAGCCAATAATACGAATTGGGATAGGCAAAAGTGAGCGCGGGATAAGCATCATGCACTTCACCGCAAACCGAACATTTATTTTCTAAACTCATTTTTAAAATTGATAAAAATTCTATTATTAAAAATATCAAACTAATTGTAACTACAAATTATTTACAATCTTTGCTAAGTGAAACGCCTTTGCGCCCGTAATTTCAGCAGCATTAAGAATTAAATCTTCGCGCCTTTGCCTTAAAATAAAAAGCGGGCTAAAAAACCCGCTCTTATTTATTTAAAGACCAAATTCAATCTTATATTTTTGCAGTGCATCATTCAATAACTCAACACTTCTTCTTAAATCTGCTTCATTCAAAACGTAAGCAATTCTCACCTGTTTTTTACCCAATTCCGGATTGCTGTAAAAACCACTCATTGGCGCTACCATAATAGTTTCGTTGTTATGCGAATAACTTTCAAGCAACCATTGCGCAAACTTATCAGTATCATCAACCGGAAGTTCAACCGCACAATAAAATGCACCTTTAGGTTTCGGACAAATAACGCCCGGAATTCCGTTCAGTAAATCTACCAAAACATTTCTACGGTGTGTATATTCCGCACGAACTTTCAAGATATATTCGGTGTCATTTTGGTGAGCCGCTGCCGCTGCAATCTGCCCCAATAAAACCGGACTCAATCTCGCCTGTGCAAAAAGCATCGCAGCATCGTGAATTGTTTTCGAACGCGTCACCATAAAACCGATTCTTGCGCCACACATCGAATATCTTTTTGATTCAGAATCAATGATGATACAGTTTTCCGCAATTTCAGGAAAATCCAACATCGAAACCGCCTGCTTTCCATCATACACATATTCTCTGTAAACCTCATCAGAAATAATGACGATATCGTGTCTCAAAGCAATGTCAGCCAACTTCTGCAACTCTTCTCTGGTATATAAATAACCGGTTGGATTTCCAGGATTACAAATTAAGATCGCCTTTGTTTTGGGCGTAATTTTTTTCTCAAAATCCTCAATCGGAGGCAAAGCAAATCCAGTATCAATCGTAGACGAAACTGCCACAACATTCACATTGAAAGTATTTGCAAAACCGTTATAGTTCGCATAATAAGGTTCCGGAATAATAATCTCATCACCATCATCACACAAAGTAGAAATCGCAAAATTCAATGCCTCCGAACCACCATTGGTAACGATGAAATTATTGGTTGTAAGATCCGTAAATCCAAGAGAATGATAGTAATCGTTCAAGGCTGTTCTATAGTCCAGATTCCCTTCAGAAAGTGCGTATTCAAAAATTTTCAATTCATTATTTTTCACAGCATCCAATGCAGTTTGCGGTGTTTCAATATCGGGTTGACCAATATTCAAATGATAAACTTTAATTCCTCTTTGTTTTGCTTGTAAGGCAAAAGGAACTAATTTTCGCACTGGCGAGGCAGGCATATGTTGTGCTCTTTGAGAAATTTTTGGCATGATGCTATATTTTTTGCAAAATTAAGGATTTTTTTTGGAGCAAAAAGATTTTCGCTTCTTAGAAAAATCGGGCCGGCTGTCCATTGCAATCTTTTTTTTCTGCCATCCTGAACCCTGACAAAAAAAAGGATTTCCATATCCATCCGGGCTAGAAGTTCAGGCGGTTTGTCTTTCCATATTTTTTTAAACACAAATGGCACAAATGCTTTTCACTAATGACACTAAATTTTAAACTAGAAAAATATAGAACTTCTTGAATGATTATAATAATTTTCAACATTTTAATATTTAACTCTGTATTCGAGAATGAAAAAAATTAGAAATCGTGGATTTAAACAATCACTTTCTGTAATTATTACAAAAATTATTTTATCTTCATATTAGAAAAGGGTTCGTCTATCAATAGTAATATCTGGGAGATGCTGGTCTTTTAAATTTTAACAAATAAAACAATAAGTAAATGATCTATAAAAACCTCTTTCTTTTAGCAATGTTATCTTTTTGCATCTTTGGGTATTCTCAAGATTACGAAATTGTATACAAAGTGAATTTCAGACCTCAAAAAAGCTCTAAAGTCATCAAAACATAATACATGGCTTTGCAAAATTCAGATAAACAAAGCCTTTTCTATAATCTTAATTTAAAAAAAGATAGTGCGCAAAATTCTAAAATTTCAGAAAAACCTTATTTGAAATTCACCATTTTAAACGATTTCAAAACAAATACTTATTACGGAACTTTTAATGGTTTCAACTTTAAATATACCGAACCAATTCCTCAACATTGGAAAATCTTAAATAAAACTTCGGATTATGAAAGTTACAAAACACAAGAAGCAAGTTTAGAATTTGAAGGCAGAAAATGGATTGCTTTATTTGCACCTGAAATTTCTGTTTTTACTGGACCTTATAAGTTTTCTGGCTTGCCTGGTTTAATTTTAAAAGTATTTTCTGAAGATGGTGATTATAGTTTTGAAATGGTAGAATTGTCTAAAAATAAGAAACATGATGATTCCAAAATTCTAAATTCACAATCTGCATTCATCAAAAAAAAGGATTTAGAAAAAATGATTTCAGAATTTATTAAAGATCCTGGTTCTCATAATATTGTAATCATGGTAAGTGAAAACGATCGATTCGATTATGAATTTAGTGGTCAAAAAGATGAAGCCTACAAAGACATGAATAATTATGTGAACGATCTTATCTCAAAATATGATAATCCGATTGATAAGAAAACTTATTTACTAGTTTATTAAATAAATTGTGTGTTTTAAAAAAAATCCAAAACAAAAAAACCGCAGAAATCTCTGCGGTTAACTAATACCTATTATCTACATCCTACGACCTATTTAATAAATCCTTTATCTTTCAACAACGGTTTTAAATCTGGATTTCTTCCGGTAAAGTTTTTAAATGCTTCGTTTAAATCCATTGAATTTCCAACAGACAAAATATATTTACGGAAACGGTCTCCATTTTCACGGGTCATTCCGCCGTGTGTCGTAATCCAATCCCAAGCATCAGAATTCAACATATCACTCCACATGTAAGCGTAATATCCGGCTGAATATCCACCGCCCCAAATGTGAGCAAAATACGGAGAATGATATCTTGGCGGAACTTCTTTCAAGTTAAAGCCATATTTCGCCAACACGCCTTTTTCAAATTCTAACGTTGGTTTAAACTGAGACGCATCGGTTACTGAATGCCAGTTCATATCAATCGTTGCTGCAGAAACCAATTCAGTTGTAGAATATCCTTGGTTAAACGTTCCTGCTTTTTTAATTTTATCAACTAAGGCCTGTGGCATCGGTTGTTTGGTTTGATAATGTAAAGCGTAATTTTTCAACACTGAAGGTTCCAACGCGAAGAACTCATTAATTTGAGAAGGGAACTCAACAAAATCACGCGGCACATTGGTTCCGGAAATTGAAAGGTATTTTTGATCAGCAAACAATCCGTGTAAAGTATGTCCGAACTCATGGAACATGGTTGTCACATCATCATACGAAATTAAAGAAGGTTTTCCTTCTGCCGGTTTTTGATAATTAAAGACATTTACAATGACCGGTTTTTGACCTAGCAAATGAGATTGCTCCACGAAGTTGCTCATCCAGGCACCACCATTTTTATTATTTCTCGTATAGAAATCCAAGTAGTAAATCGCTAAAGATTTTCCATCACGATCAAAAACTTCGTAAGCCACCACATCCGGATGATAGACTGGTAAATCGTTTCTTTCTTTAAAAGTGATTCCGTAGAATTTTTCAGCAGCATAGAAAACTCCTTTTTCTAAAACCGTTTTCACTTCAAAATAAGGTTTGATCTGATTTTCATCTAAATCGTATTTTTCTTTTCTAACCTGTTCTGCATAGAAATTCCAGTCCCAAGGTTCAACCGTAAATCCACCTTTTTGCTGATCGATTAATTTCTGAATTTCGTCGCTCTCTCGTTTTGCAGTTGCTACTGCAGGAGTTGCCAATTGCGCAAGTAGATTCATCGCATTCTCCGGAGTTTTCGCCATTTGATCCTGAAGTTTCCATTCAGCAAAAGATTTCTTGCCCATTAAATGTGCTTTATCCATTCTCAGTTTTGCTTCTCTTTCGAGGATGCTTCTGGTGTCGTCAGCATTTCCTTTTTCGGCGCGGTACCAAGATGCTTTAAATAACTTTTCTCTCGTTGCTCTATTTTTCAAATTCTGAAGAAGTGGCTGTTGAGTCGTATTTTGCAATGCGAGAAGATAACCTTCTTTTCCGGCTTCTTTTGCATCAGTCGCTGCGGCCGCAATTTCGTCAGCAGAAAGTCCATCTAATTCTTTTACGTCGGTAATTAAAAGTGCTCCATTTTTTCTCGCATCTAATAACTTATTAGAAAACTGGGTAGAAAGTGTCGCTAATTCTTCATTCACTTTCTTCACTTTCACTTTGTTTTCAGGTGATAAATTAGCGCCGGCGATTTCGAAATTAATCGTATATAAATCCAGAACTCTTTTTTCTTCGGAACCTAAGTTGTCTTTTTTAATGGCTTTAATTCTGGAAAACAATTTCTCATTTAAATAAATTTTATCAGAAAGTCCCGCAAAAATCGGTGCATATTCTTCTTCAATTTTCTGAAGTTCCGGATTGGTATTTGAACCTGTTAAATTATAGAAAACGATTTGTGCACGTTTTAAAACCTCACCACTATTCTCTAAAGCGAGAATGGTATTTTCAAAAGTTGGTGAATCTGTATTATTAGCAATTTGATCGAGTTCTGCCAGTTGAACTTTTATTCCGTATTCAAAAGCAGGTTTAAAATGCTCATCTTTAATTTTATCGAATTCGGGTGCTTGATATTGCAACGAACTCTTTTTCATGAAAGGATTGTTCGCCATATCAGCAGGAACAGTAATTTCTGTGGAAGTATTTTCTGTATTTTTCATAGTAGTACAGGCAGTTGTAATCGCCAGTGATGAAATTAAAAAAACTGATGTAATGTTTTTCATTCGTAAATTGTTATTAAGGTATAAAGATATTAATTTTAATTTTATCTTTAACATAATAAATCCCAAACACTAATCAACCATGAAAATCTTATCTATTTCTATTTTTTCTGCGTTCTTATTACTTACCTCTTGTAACGTAAAATCAGACGGTGGATTTCCATTTAACATCACTCCAAAAGAAGGAAACGGCATCATAAAAAACAAAGAATTATTAATGTCTTTTGACGAGATTAAAGTCGCACAATCCATCAACGCAGAAATCGTAAAATCTGATGAAGAAAAAGTTATAGTTACGGCGCCATCTGATATTTTAGATGAGATTTTAGTGGAAAATTCTGGTGGGAAATTGTACATCCATTTTAAACCAAACCTCAATATTTCGGCACGAAATGTATCGGTGAAAATTTTTGCGAAAGATTTCTCGGCGGTTAAAGCAAGTTCGTCCGCCACCATTACTATCCGTGATCAGTTCACACAGGAACGCACAGCAATTGAAGCCTCCAGTTCCGGAACGGTAAAAGGAAATTTAGAAGCCAACGATTTATCGATTGATGTTTCGAGTTCAGGAACTTATAAAGGAAAAATCTGGGCGGTCAATTTAGAATCTGCCGTAAGTTCTTCAGGCGACATCATTATTTCGGGAAAAACAAAGAATGCCAATTTGAAAGCATCCTCATCAGGTACTTTAAACGCTAAAAATGTTATTGCTGAAAATGCTGAAGTTAGCGCTTCGAGCAGTGGCGATGTAAGTTTATCTGTATCTAATCAGTTAAGAGCATCTGCAAGTTCTTCGGGTGATGTTTCGATTACGAAAAAAGGTTCATTAAATATTATCAGTCAGAATAAAAGTAGTGGCGGAAGTATTTCAATTCAATAGATCTTAATTACTTTAATGAAAATCAGCCAACTATAAGGGCTGATTTTTTTATTGATGAAAATATAATCCATCCAGATCCTTACGTTATTAAGCGTTTTCATTTATAATAAGTTTCGGGTAAAACCACTATAAAACGTCATAAAAAAAACGGGCTAAAGCCCGTTTCTATTGAATGTAAATTTTTAATTAGCAGAAATACTTTTTAATTAAAAGCATATTCTCAACTTGGCTATAACAATATTACCAACCTCCGGAAGCACCACCACCGCCGAAACTTCCGCCGCCGCCAAAGCCGCCGAATCCACCACCGCCACCTGAGCCACCGCCAAATCCCCCGCCACCGAAACTACCTGGGAACGGGAAGAATCCGCCCGGATAAGTCCGTCGACCTCTTCGGGAAAGAATGACATCGTCATCATCATCGTAACGACCGCCATTGCCGCCGCCACCTTTAAATAAGATGCTTATAATAATGAAAACAAAAAACGCAATCATTAAAATTTGCGCTGGACTTAATCCTTCCTGACTGGTATCTTTAGCAATGGGTTTAAATTTCCCTTGCACGGCTTCCATCAAAGCATCTGTGCCCTGATTAATTCCATTATACCATAATCCTTTTTTAAAATTCGGCGTTACGATATAGTCTAATATTTGTCCGGCTACAGAAGCAGTTAAATAGCGCTCAACGCCTCTTCCTTGCTGTATAGCAAACTTCCGATCTTCGGTAGCAATCAGAAAAACGATTCCGTTATCCTGTTCCTTTTCTCCAATTCCCCATTTCTCGCCATACATCGTTGCGAGATAATTAATGTCTTCTCCACTTGTGGTTGGAACAATAATTACCGCAATTTCTGTGGACGTAGAATCGTAAAACTTAATAAGTTTTTGATTGATTTGATCTTTCTCTGTCTCCGTTAACAATCCAACATTATCCGTAACAGGAAATATCTTTGCCGGTTTTTTAGGTATTAATTGGGCAAAAACAAGAATGTTTAAACCTAATAAAAGAAATGCGAAAAAGTATTTACGAGAACGTAATCTCATTAGGAAGTTCATTTGGATTTTCTCCCACGATTGGGAAATGATTTTTTAGTTCGATACCCGTTTCCAAAATGGCTTTTTTCAAACCATCAAAGTACTTGCCTTTGGAAAATGCCGTCGTAATTTCGTCATGCATATGATCCCAGAAACTTTGGTGAACTTTCTTATGAATGCCTTCATCACCAATAATCGTAAGATATTGCTGTTCAAAGTTGACATGAAAAAGGACTGCATTTTTTTCAACAGTTTTATCCTTGCACAGTCTTTTGAAAACTTCAAAAGCAATCTCTGCATTATGACCTTCAGTAGTGGCATCAATGTGCACCCGAATTTCTCCAGTAGAATGATTTTCGGCTGTTTGAATGGCTTCTACAAGAGAAGCCATTTGATAATCTGTAAGAAAAGTATTCATTAATTAGTAAAAACTTCCGGCGCCTTTTGTGCACCTGCTTCTGCTTTGAAATATGGTTTTTCTTTGAAGTTTGTAAAGTTGGCCAAAATGTTATTTGGGAACGTTTTAATCGAAGTATTATAATCCTGCGCGGCTTCGTTATAATAAACAGTTTCGCTTCTGATGCTGTTTTCGATCGCCGTATATTCTCTTTGGAAATTGATGTACTGTTGATCTGCTTTCAAGTTTGGATAACTTTCAACTACCGCCATTAATCTGCTTAAGGCTCCACTTAATTCACCTTGCGCTGACTGGAATTTTGCCAGATCTTGCTCCGTCATATTCGTTGGATCTATAGTTATTGAGGTTGCTTTTGAACGCGCTTCAATTACTTTGGTTAAAGTTTCCTGCTCGAATTGAGAATATGATTTTACGGTGCGTTCTAAGTTTGGAATTAAGTTCGCTCGTTTTTGATAAACCGTTTCTACATTCGACCATTTTGTGTTCACCGTTTGCTCTTTCGTTACAAAATTATTGTACCCATTTTTTCCCCAGAAAAAAACCAAAACGGCAATTACAAGAAGAGCAATACCGATTGTCCCGGCGCTCATACATCCCTTATTTCTCATAGTTTATTATTTTTTTTAATTTAATGTGATACCCAAATATACAAATTATGTGCTAAATTTGTAAAAATTATATAAGAATGATAACAATTGTTGTGGCAATGGGGTTAGACAATGAAATTGGTGCAGATAATCAGTTACTTTGGCATCTTCCAAAAGATCTCAAACATTTCAAAGAACTTACGTCTGAACATCCAATTATCATGGGTCGAAAAACTTATGAAAGCATTGGTAAACCACTTCCGAACCGCACAAATATTGTAGTCAGCAGAAAAAAAGACTGGTTTGAAGAAGGAATTTTAATTGTTGGAAGTGTAAAAGAAGCCGTAAAATTTGCCAAGAAAATCGATGAGCAGATTTTCATCATCGGAGGCGGAAACATCTACGAACAAACGCTGGACTTGACGGATAAATTAGAAGTGACTTTAGTTAAAACCAAATTAGAAGCAGATACTTTTTTCCCGAAAATCAGTCCGAAAATCTGGAATAAGACCGAAGAAGTTTGTCATGAAAAAGATGAAAACAATGAGTTTGATTTCTGTTTTCAAACCTACGAGCGAAAAGTACCATTAGTATAGCATTTAAGAATTCTGAACTTGACTTCTACTTTCGGTACAAATTATTATCTTTGCACCACTAAAATTTAACAATGAACAAATACATAAAATTCGTCATCACCGCAATAATGATTGCTTTCGGGATTTACCTGATGATGAACAGAAATATCGGTTGGGGAATCGTGGTGGTTATTTTATCTGCCATTCCTATTTTGCTTTTCTTTAAAAACGAATATATCTTAATGGCATTTTGGTTCTTAAGAAAACAGAACATGGTAAAAGCGGCAAGTTGGCTGACTAAAATCACCAATTACAAATCACAATTACACAAATCACAATATGGATATTTTCATTATTTACAGGGATTGACATTAGCACAGGACAACCCAAGTAAAGTGGAGCCGTTCATGAGAAAAGCGCTGGAATATGGTTTAAATATGAAACATGATCGCGCCATGGCAACTTTAAATATTGCGGCCGGAGCGATGCAAAAAGGCAGACGGCAGGAAGCGAAAAACCTATTGGAAGAAGCGAAGAAATTAGATACGGCAGGAATGATGACGGATCAGATCAAGATGCTGAAAGATCAGTTGAAAATGCCATCAATGCAGAAACACATGCACAATCCGAATATGAGAAACAGAGGGAAATTCTCTTAAAAGAACAGTACTTAATTAAGGTAAGTAATATATGGAGTCCGAATTAGTTCGGGCTTTTTTTGTGGGGAGGCGCGAGCGAAGCGAGCGCGAAAAAGAATGATTGTTTTATGTGAGATAAGTTCTCAATGAGATTCTATTTTCGGGAGAATCTTAAATATTGTTCTGTGGCTTTTGAAATAACAAACTGAAAGATATTCTAGCCGCGATCGTAACGGCATTCTTTTTTTGAGGAGGAACGACGAGAAAAAGATAGAGTGAAGAGCGGGACTGATATTTAGAAGAAGCGAAAATCCTGTTGCTCCTAAATAAAGCAATAATGATTTACATTTCCGAACTATTATCGACTCCGTAGAATTTCGGGATTTGCCACTGAAACTTAACGGCAAGCGTTCTGATTGCTACAATGAGGAGAATCGTGAAAACCTGTGCAAAAGCATAAGTAAGCGAGGTATATTTCACTAATGCAATAAAAATCCCACCTCCCACAATACAAGCGGTTGCATAGATTTCTTTATGGAAAATTAAAGGGATTCTATTCAACAAAATATCACGACTGATTCCACCAAAACATCCGGTGATTGTTCCTAAAGTAATACATATTAAAGGGTGCAAATCAGCGTTCATTCCTTTTTGAATTCCAACAATGGTAAATAATCCCAAACCGAAACTATCGAAAAGAAATAAGGTGACTTTAAATTTTTTCTCGAGCGATTTAAAAATCATCGAGACGATACAGGTGATAAAAATTACGGTACAAATGACCATATCATGCATCCAAAAAACAGGAACATCTAATAATAAATCACGGATTGTTCCGCCACCAACAGAAGTTACGAAGGCAATAATGAGGACACCAAAAGGATCCAGGCGTTTTTGCATCGCCGCAAAACTACCGGACATCGCAAAAGCAATTGTGCCTAAAATCTCGATGATTAAACTAAAGTTTTCCTGTACCATATTTTTAATTAGTAATGAGTAATGTACAATGTTAATTTGCAAAAAATAAATAATTAGTAATGCATAATTTATAATGACTAATCAATACTGTACATCACCTATCGTCCATTGCTATTTCGGTGAACTATCCGAAAGTTTCTTTTTGTAAGTTGTCATTACTTTTACAATTTCATCACATTCTATTTTTAAATATTTTAATTTTTCCGAAGGTAAGTACGAAAGTTCTTCGATTATTTCTAATTAAAATTGAGTTTAATCTGCTTCTTCTGCGACAATGCACAGTTAAGCAAATTTTTCTTTTTCTGATCTTGCTCGTGCAACAGATCTATAATTCGCGGCTATCGAAGTTGAGGAGCGATAAATTTGTTTTCTAATGACGATTGCTTATTATTTATTGCTCATTTTATTAACGCGAACCGCTGGCGGAACCAATATTTCATAATTACCACCAAAGGTAATAATCTCCCGAACAATACTGCTGCTGATAAATGATTTCCCGGAAGATGTTAATAAAAATATGGTTTCAATTTTATTATCTTTCGTCAATTCTCTGTTGGTTTGAGCAATCGCTTTTTCGAATTCGAAATCGGCGGGATTACGCAGTCCACGCAGAATAAAATTTACATTTTTACTTCGACAATAATCTACCGTTAATCCTTCAAAATGATCCACTTCGATATTGGGGAATTTCTCAAAGGATTGGCGGATAAATTCCATTCTTTGCTCTAAAGAAAACATATATTTCTTTTGTGAATTCTGTCCAATCGCAATAATAATTTTATCGAACAAAGGATAAGCCCTTTCGACAATATCATAATGACCAAGCGTGATAGGATCGAATGAACCCGGAAAAACTGCTACTCTCATAAATTATTTATTTTCGTTAGACCGTTCAAAAAACAATTTTAAATTTTCATCATCTATTGAACAGTCATTATTTAAAACCTGATTTGAAGACAGGTTTAATATGAATGGATTTCTACCTACAATTTTCGAATTTTTATAGATATTTTTGTCAAGTGTATGAAATGTAATTGGATTTTCAAATACTTTCATTGAGTTATTATTTGATATTTCTCCAGAAAAAAGCAGATCTTTATTTAAAGACCTTATTTCGTAGTAATTTTTAATAAGTCGCCCATCTACTTCATAATCATGAAAAAGTTCATAATTAAAACATTTTTTATCATCTAAAAATATTCCTGTTTTATCAAACGAAACAACTTTTGGCTCCAGATTATTTTTGGGTAAATCAAGTTTTAACGGCTCAAAATTTCCCTTTTGTGCAAAAAGAGTTAAGGTAAGAAAGACAAAAACAACCGTGAAAGATAATTTCATATTTATTTCTTGGCTAAGGCTTTTTCGACTTCATTTCCGCACAAATCTTTAATGGAAATTCCATAAATTTTTGCCTGTTGCGGAAGAATTGAGGCTGGTGAAAATCCAGGATTGGTATTCATTTCGAGCATATAAGGAATTCCGTTCATGATGATGAATTCACTTCTTGAGAATCCACTCATTCCTAAGGCTTCATAAGCGCGTTTCGAAATTTCCTCTACTCTTTTACGAGTTTCATCATCAATTCTGGCGGGCGTAATTTCTTCGGAAGCGCCTTCATATTTTGCTTCATAATCGAAGAATTCTTTAAAAGGAACAATTTCGGTAATTCCTAAAACGATTGTTTCATTATTAAAATCAACAACGCCCACAGAAACTTCCATTCCATCAAGGAAACTTTCAATTAAAATTTCTTCGTCTTCAGCAAAAGCAAAGTCCAGGGCTTTCTTTAATTCTGATTGTTCTTTAACCTTAGAAATTCCTAAAGAAGAACCGGATTGATTTGGTTTTACAAAAAGAGGCAAGCCTAATTCTGCAATGATTTGTTCTTCATTAATTTCTTCACCATGTCTTAAATAAATACTTTTCGCAGAGGGAATCCCATATTTTGAAAGTACGGCTAAAGTATCTTTTTTATTAAAAGTTAAGGCACTTTGATAGAAATCGCAACCTGTATATTTTTGTCCAATCGTATTCCAATATGCTTGAAGTTCGCCATTTTCACCAGGTCGCCCGTGGATAATATTAAAACAAACATCAAACTTTACTTTAAAACCACTGCTTAAACTTACCGAGAAATCAGATTTATTGATAGTTGCTTTCTCCCCGCGATCGTCGACGAAATACCATTCATTTTTAAGAATGACCACTTTGTAAACATTATATAGATCACGATCCAGAGAATCGAAAATCAACTGACCACTTTTCAGGGAAACTTTATATTCATCAGAATATCCGCCCATAACGACGGCTACATTTTTTTTGCTCATCAGGTAAAACTATAAAAGCAAAATTAAACAAATTGTTTAAAAACCACGGCTATAATTAGGAAATTTATATCATCAACAGCAATCTTTCAATAAAACCACGGAAGTTATAAAAATGAGGTTTTTACTATTTCCTTTACTGTTAAAAATTCGTAATTTTGCCCACTATGAAAAGATGGTATCTCTACCCTTTTTCCCTGGGTTATCATTTGGTAACTGCCGTTAGAAACACAATGTATGACTGGGGAATTTATAAATCGACTACATTTAAAACTCCGATAATTAATGTCGGTAATCTTTCGGTGGGCGGAAGCGGAAAATCGCCAATGGTCATGTATATCGCAGATTTACTGTCTAAGCATTACCGAACCGGAGTTCTGTCCAGAGGTTACGGAAGAGTGACCAAAGGTTATGGAATCACGAACTACGACAGCAATTACAAAACGGTGGGCGATGAAGCCATGCAACTTTTTGAACGGTTCAAAAATCGTTTTGTTATCGGTGTGTCGGAACAAAGAGTGCCAGGTGCAAAAAAGATGATTGGCGATATGGATCTGAATGTCTTATTATTAGACGACGCTTATCAACACCGAGCCATAAAACCTGGATTCAATATTTTGATGACGGATTATAACGATCCTTATTTTAAAGATTTTCTTTTACCTGCAGGAGATTTACGTGAAAGTCGAAGCGGAGCAAAACGTGCTCAAATAATCATGGTTTCTAAATGTCCGGAAGATTTAACGGACGAGAAAAAGCAATATTATATTTCGAGAATTAAACCTCAACATTACCAGAAAGTTTTCTTTTCGAGTATTGGTTATGATGAAAACGTTTATTCAAGAGATAAAATGCTTCCGGATAATAATCTGGATTACTACGATATTCTGTTAATTACCGGAATTGCAAATCCGAAACCTTTGCTTAAACATCTATCTAGATTCTCTAAAAAAGTAAAACATTTGAAATTCAGAGATCATCATAATTTTACTGATCAGGACATTAAAAATATTGTAGCAGAATATAAGAAACTGGGCGAATACAAACTCATTCTTACGACTGAAAAAGACTATGTAAGACTGAAAACTTTTGATTACCTTAGAGACCTTGTTTACTATTGGCCTATCAATGTGAACATCGACAGAAAGGAAGATTTTAATCAAATTATATTAGATTATGTTAGAAAAAATTAAAGAGACCGCAAGTTTCATTAAAAACATTATTCAGGATACGCCTGATTTTGCAATCGTTTTAGGTTCTGGTCTGGGAAAATTAAAGGATGAAGTAGAGCCGATTCATGTTTTAAATTATCCTGAAATTCCAAATTTTCCACAAACAACTGTGGCCGGACATGGTGGTCAATTAATTTACGGAACGCTTGAAGGTAAAAAAGTGTTGATGATGAGCGGCAGATTTCATTATTATGAAGGTCACGATATTCAAACCGTAGTTTTCCCTTTCCGAGTTTTTCATTTATTGGGAATTAAAAATCTGATTTTATCAAATGCTGCTGGTGGCGTACATCCGGACTTTAATGTCGCCGATGTGATGATTATTAATGATCACATCAACATGATGCCGGAACATCCATTGCGTGGGAAAAATATCGACGAACTCGGCCCGCGGTTTGTGGATATGAGTGAACCTTACAATAAAAAAATGATTGAAGTAGCGGCGAATGTTGCTAAAGATCTAGGCATTAAAGCGCACCAAGGTTGTTATGTTGCTTTGCAAGGACCAACTTTCGAAACGCCGGCAGAATACGGAATGATTCGCGCCATCGGTGGAGATGCTGTTGGAATGAGTACTGTGCCGGAAGTGATTGTAGCGAAACATCAGGGAATGGATTGTTTTGGAATTTCAATTATTACGGATGTTGGCGGACCAGATATTGCTTTAACCGTTTCTCACGAAGAAGTTTTACAGGCCGCGGATAAAGCAATGCCGAACGTCATTAAAATTGTAAAAGGTTTGGTGAAAAATTATAACGCTTAGTTTTCATCAACAATATAAATAGAGAAACGCATCTTTTCGGAGATGCGTTTTTTTGTTTTCAAAGTAGTAATGATTATCTTAAAAATTCCGATTTAAAAATGAAAGGATTAAACCATTAAGATTTCGGTTAAGGAATTTAGAGAATTAAGATTCCCTTCGGAAATTATTAGTCCTGTATCTTTGATGCTGTTTTAAAAATTTTAAAAACAAAATATTGACGCGCAAACTATTTCACTTTCACATAAATATGTCTGATATTATTCACACCGGTTTCGCGCTCATCAATTTCAATCTTCCCGATGCTTTTAATTAAAGGTAACAGTTTCGCAAATCCAAAGTTTCGTGGATCGAAGTCCGGTTTCTTTTTAATGATAAAACTGCCAAGATTCCCAAGGAAAGTCCAGCCATCTTCATCACCCAAATCGTTGATGCTTTCTGTAATTAATTTTATGGTTCTGGAATCCACTTTACTGAGTGGTTCTTTTTTTCGTTTTACTTTTTCAGTTTTCTTCGTTACTGTATTCTCTGAATCTTTCTCTGAATCTTTTTCGGAATCATCTGTACTATTTAAAATTTCCAAATAAATAAATTTATCGCAGGCAGAAATAAAAGGTTTCGGCGTTTTCTTTTCGCCAAATCCTATAACATTCATACCGGCTTCCCGAAGTCTTGTTGCCAATCTGGTGAAATCACTATCGCTTGAAACAATACAGAAGCCATCCACTTTTTCAGAATACAGAATATCCATCGCATCAATGATCAAAGCACTGTCGCTGGAGTTTTTCCCGGTCGTGTAACTGTATTGTTGAATTGGTGTAATTGCATTTTCGAGCAAAACATTCTTCCAGCCAGAAACGGTGGGTTTCGTCCAGTCGGCGTAGATTCTTTTAATTGTTGGGGTTCCATTTCTGGAAATTTCCTCCAACATTTCTTTTACATTTTTATAGGGAACATTGTCCGCGTCGATGAGGACTGCTAATTTATCGTCGGTCATATTATTTTGTTTTACTTGAGTTTTTTTGAAATTCAAATTTACGTCATTTAGGTGAAAGTCATTCTGACATCCAAATTAAACATTATAAACACCTGATTTAGTAATCATTTCACAAATAAATATACTTTGTAGATTTGTAATTATTAACATTGAATAAAATATAATTTTTAAATATAAAAATATTAAGATCCTTTAAATAAATCAGTTTTAATCTTGAAATCAGTTTTTTATAAAATTCCAATCTGTTTATCTTATTCTAAAGTCTTCTTTTCCCACCCTCATTCCCTAATTTTGCACCATGCAAACCGACCGAAAAATAATTCATGTTGATATGGATGCGTTTTATGCTTCTGTGGAGCAACATGATAATCCTGAACTTCGAGGAAAACCTTTAGCAGTGGGCGGAGGAATGTATGGCGTTGTTGCCGCAGCAAGTTACGAAGCCCGAAAATTTGGAGTCCGTTCTGCGATGCCTGGAAGAATTGCGATGGAAAAATGTCCGCATTTAATTGTGGTAAAACCGCGTTTCGCGCGCTACAAAGAAATTTCGCAACAGATCAGAAAAATTTTCTATGAGTTTACCGATTTAGTCGAACCGCTCTCTTTAGATGAAGCCTATCTTGACGTGACTGAGAATAAAAAAGGAATTGAATCTGCACAGGAAATTGCCAAACAAATCCGGCAGCGTATTTTCGATGAAACCGGTCTTACTGCTTCGGCTGGAATTTCGGTCAATAAATTTCTGGCGAAAGTCGCTTCTGATTATCGGAAACCCAACGGACAAAAAACCATTCATCCGACCCAAATATTGGAATTTATGGAAGAACTACCGATTGAAAAATTCTACGGAATCGGAAAAGTAACGGCCAATAAAATGCACGAACTTCATATTTTTAAAGGTTTACATCTAAAGGAAAAATCACTGGAAGAATTGGTGCGCCTTTTTGGAAAATCAGGCAGTTACTACTACAACGTGGTTCGTGGAATTCACAACAGCGAAGTGAAACCAAACCGCATTCAAAAAAGTGTCGCTGTAGAAGAAACTTTCTGGGAAAATCTGGTAGACGAAGAATCGGTTTTTAAACAGTTAGAAATCATTAGCGAAGATCTGCATACCCGAATTTCAAAGAAAGAGATCAAAGGAAAATCTTTAACTCTGAAAATAAAATATAAAGATTTCGCGGTTTATACCAGAAGCAAAACGCAGGAAGTTTATTATGATAATGCGCAAGACTTTTATGAAACTGCACTAAAACTTTGGGAACTCCGACCCTTTGATAAACCGGTTCGTTTGCTGGGATTATCACTTTCTAATTTAAATACGCAAGAGAAGAAACAGATTTCGGTGCAGTTGAAAATACCTTTTGAGGAATTTGACTAGGGCTGAATTCAAAATCAACTCCGTAAAGATTAAATTAATTTACCTTCTAAAGAAAAACCGCATCATTAAAAAATAATGTAAAAAATTTCTCCCGTAGTCGAAATACTATTTTTTTTAGACGGTTTTCTACATTCGACAAGAATTCTCCTATCCCAAACTGGAACTTTTTGAAATTATCCGGCACTTCTTATCATAGGTCAATCTCCCCCTCGCTTGGGTGCTTTATTTTTGCACCCAGATAACAATTAAATATTTAAAAATGAAAAAAGTATCAATGTTGGCGCTTTCAGTGGCTCTTGCTGTAGTATCATGTAAGGAATCAAAAACAGACACCGCTACTTCTACTACAGAACAAACCGTGGCTGAACACAGCGAAGAAACCTTCAACGTGAATACAGACAGTAGCATGGTAAAATGGACTGCTTACCACAAAGGCGGCTTAAACCCAAGATTTGGAACAACCAAAACAACAGGTTTATTTTCTGTAGAAAATGGTAATCTTATCTCCGGAAGTCTGGTTTCTGATATTAATACCTTAACTACAGATTCAACTTCAGTAGATCCTGCAGCCACCGAAGGAAAAACTTCTACAGATCTTGACATGCATTTGAAAAGTGTAGACTTCTTCGATGTTGCAAAATACCCAAGTGTGAAATTTGACATTACCAAAGTAGAAGATCTTCCTGCAGGTACAGAAAGCAAAGTAGAAGGAGCAAACAAACAGGTGAGCGGAAATTTAACAATCAAAGATAAAACTGTAAATGTTACTTTCCCGGCGAAAGTTCATATCACTGCGGATAAAATAAATTTAGTTTCCAAATTCACTATCAACAGACAAGATTGGGGCTTAGCATATGGCGCAGAAGGTGATCCAAAAGACTGGATGATTTCTCAGGAAGTTGATCTTGAACTGAATATTGTTGCAAACAAATAGTTTTTTTTTAATAGTTTATTAATTTAAGGCCGCAATTTTTGCGGCTTTTTTTGTTTTTAATGGTGAGAGGTTTCGAACCATCTTTTAAGGTTAAAAATTCTTCCTAACTTATTTATAATACTTCTTAAACCTGAGCTAAATTCAGTGATTTTAAAAAGTAATTTTTTAAAAAATCAAGCATAAATCAGAGCAAGATCCACAGAGCAAAAATTCAATTCTCCATTAAAAAAGAAAAACTTCATAATATACTATCTTTGAATTATAAAGGAATACTTATTAATAATCAAATTCGGGATAGTTTTTGCTCCTCCATTTCAAAATTTATAAACGATGAACCCAACCATGATTCAATTTTTCCATTGGTATTCTGATGGAAATTCACAATTGTATGATCAGATTAAAGATTCAGCAACTTATTTAAAGGAATTAGGAGTTTCTGCCGTTTGGTTTCCGCCCGCTTACAAAGGTGCAGGTGGTGGTTATTCTGTGGGGTATGATCCTTATGATTTATTTGATTTAGGAGAATTTGACCAAAAAGGAACCGTTCCAACAAAATATGGAACGAAAGAACAATACTTAAATTCCTGCAAAACTTTACAGGAAAACGGAATTTCGGTAATTGCTGACATTGTGCTGAATCACAAAGCGGGAGGTGACGAGAAAGAAAAATTTCATGCGGTAAAAGTCAATCCGGAAAACAGGCAGGAGAATTTATCTGAACCTTTTGAAATTGAATCGTACACCAAATTCACATTTCCGGGAAGAGGTGAAAAATATTCCGATTTCAAATGGAACTTTCAATGCTTTACCGGCGTTGATTATGCTGAAGGTCAGGAAGACGGTATCTTCCAAATCATTAACGATCATGGCGAAGGTTGGGAAGAAATGGTGTCCAACGAAAAAGGAAACTACGATTATTTGATGTACAATGACATTGACCAAAGAAATCCATTTGTTCGCGAAGAATTAAATAATTGGGGAAAATGGTATCACGATCAAATTCATTTTGATGGCGTCCGTCTGGATGCGGTGAAACATCAATCACCCGAATTTTACCAGGAATGGCTTTATACCTTACGCGTGAATACAGGCAAAAACATTTTCGCTGTCGGTGAATATTGGGCTCCCGGAGAATTACCTCTTCTGGAAAAATATATAGAAGCCACCGAAGGTTCGATGAGTTTATTTGATTCCTCTCTGCATCATAATTTTCACGAGGCCTCTTTGGCAGGTGCTGACTATGATTTGCGAAAAATATTTGATAACACCTTAACTTTAGCCAATCCACTTTTATCGGTGACATTGGTTGATAACCACGATACGCAACCTTTACAGGAACTGGAAGCGCCCGTAGAAAAGTGGTTTAAACCTTTGGCCTACGCTTTAATTTTATTGCGACAAGACGGTTATCCCTGTATTTTCTATCCCGATTTATTTGGCGCTCATTACACCGATAAAGATAAGGAAGGCAACGATCAGGAAATCTTTTTAGATAAAGTAGAAAAAATTGAAGAATTGTTAAAAGCCCGACAGTTATTTGCGTACGGAAATCAGCGTGATTATTTTGAAGACGCCAACTGTCTCGGTTGGGTTCGGGAAGGTGACGGCGAACATAAAGGATGCGCCGTAGTTTTGAGTAATAAAGAAGCGTATAATAAACCTATGGAAATGGGTGCACAATATGCTGGACAAACTTTTCATGATTTTCTTGGATGGTTTGATGAAAAAGTAATCATTGACGAAAAAGGTTGGGGGAATTTTCCAGTTCCGGCCGGAAATGTTTCTGTTTGGGTACCGGAGGAATAAATTTTAAGAGAGTTCAAAGAATTATTTAGTACTTCGTTAACATAAATTCTCTAATCAAGAAACTATCTTTGTGTCAATAAAAATAAAAATAAATGAGCGATAACTGGATTATAAAAGCATTCGGAACGATTTCTAAAGACGATGATTTAAAAGAAATGACCATCGATAGAAGAGAAGTTAAACCAACGGATATTGAAATTGAAATTCTATATTGTGGCGTTTGCCACAGCGATCTTCATACCGCCAGAAATGATTGGGGCGGCACAAAATATCCCGCAGTTCCCGGTCATGAAATTGTGGGAAGAATTACGAAAGTTGGTGCAGAAGTAACCAAATTTAAAGTCGGTGATTTAGCCGGAGTTGGTTGCTTGGTTGATTCCTGCAAAGAATGCGAAAGTTGCAAACAGGATTTAGAACAATATTGTTTGAATGGTTCCACGGGAACTTACAATGGACATGATAAATATTTAAACCAGCAAACCTTTGGTGGCTATTCTGAAAAGATTGTTGTTACTGAAGATTTCGTTCTAAAAATTCCGGAAAATTTAGATTTAAAAGCAGTTGCACCGTTATTGTGTGCTGGAATTACGACTTGGTCTCCGCTGAAACACTGGAATGTAAAAGAAGGAAGTAAAGTTGCAGTCGTTGGTCTGGGCGGTTTAGGTCACATGGCAATTAAATTGGCCAGAGGTTTAGGTGCTGAAGTTACTTTGATTTCACGAAGTCCGGATAAAATTCAGGATGCCTTAGATTTAGGCGCTCATGCTGTTGTAATTTCTACCTACGAAAATGAAATGAAAGCCGCTGCGGGAAAATTCGACTTGATTATCGACACCGTTCCTTATGACCACGATATCAATCCTTATTTATCTACTTTAAATATTAGTGGAACATTAGTTTTGGTAGGATTTATCGGGAAAATGGAAGATGCTCTTTTCACTCCTCCGATGATTTTAGGAAGAAGATCAGTTGCCGGTTCTGTGATTGGTGGAATTAAAGAAACGCAGGAAATGCTCGATTTCTGTGGTGAACACAACATTTTACCGGAAATCGAAATGATCAACATGCAAGATATTAATAAAGCATACGAAAGAATGTTGAAAAGCGATGTCCGTTATCGATTTGTGATTGATATGCAGTCTTTGAAGGACTAATTGTTTAAACCACAAAAGGCACAAAAGTTTTTTCTTTATTAAAGTGAAAATTATGCTTCTCATAAGTTCACAAAAAATCTGTGGAATCTGTGCGTGATAACTCTAGTGGTTTTTGACACATAAGTCACATTAGTTTTAATTCCTTTAGCGTGAAACCATCTTTCTGATAAGTTCACAAAAGTATGTCGCTAATCAATACAGACTATAAAAACAGAAAATCCGGTTAAATTTCAGCCGGATTTTTTTGTTTTTACTTTAAGATTTCTTTCGCAACTTTCTGTGTCCCATCAATTGGTTCGGTCATTTTCAATTTTAAAACATCAGTCACAATCGGATAAACATTTACATTTTGAAACTCCCCTATTTTTTTATCATTTTTAAAGGCGGGTCCAAATGCGATAAATGTTGCTTTCATTTCCGGAACTTCGTACGGACTGTAACCGTGTTTTCCCAGAGAAGTTTTCTTTCCTTTTTCTAAAAATATTTTCGGTGCTTTTGGAACGACGATAATTTGTCCGATTCGGTTATAACGATCGTCTTTCAAGGAAAAATTTAATTTCTTTGGAAATCTTTTGTTCAGAAAAACATCGTAATCTGAAGTTTTATTTTTCTTTAATTCTTTGTAAACCGAGTGTACTTCTGCGGGGTCTTTTACCACAACCCTCATTAAAGTTTGTGAATTATAAAAATCAAATCGGGATTTATCAAAAAGCATTTCGGGAATAGCAATCGGATGTTCAACATCTACTTTTATCATTCCATGATCGGCCACAAAAATAAAGTTCACATTTTTCAATCCCAGTTGTTTTACTTTTTCTACTAAATTTCCGACGGCGTCATCAATCAAATGAACAGCATTTTCGGTTTCTTTAGTATCTGGACCAAAATGATGTCCACTCGCATCAACTTCCGGAAAATACAAGGTAATAAAATGCGGACGACGATCCTCCGGTAATTTTAGCCAGTCAACGACTTTATCTACTTTTTCGTTCGGTGTAAATTTTTCGTGGTAGTGATAATAATAAGTTGGTCTTTCTCCACCAGCATCACTAGCAGACCCAACCCACATCATCGAGGCAGAAAGCATTCCCTGTTTTTCAGCCAAACTCCAAAGTGGTGTTCCGCCGTACCACGTTCCGTCTTCGGCTGCTTCTTTATTGCTCATGGCGTAAAACTTTTTCTTTTGATAATCGTAGAAATAATTATCAATCAAACCATGATGCGCAGGATATAAACCGGTAATTAAACTCCAGTGATTCGGAAAAGTGATCGAAGGGAAACTAGGTAACATCGCTTTTGCAGAAACTCCGTATTGCGCAAGTTTCAAAAGGTTTTCTGCTTTATATTTTTCAGCATAATCATACCGGAAGCCATCAGCAGAAATTAAAATCACGTAAGGTTTTGAAATCACTTCAACAGCGTTTTTTCGGTCGAGGTTAATGACTTGGGCAGTATCTGTTTGGGCAAAAAAAAGAAAAAAACTTAAGAGTAAAAGGGAAGAAAATAACTTTTTCATAATTTAAAAATAAGCACAAAGTTACTATTAAAATACATTTTGAAATATTTAGAAATAATGGGATTGTATAAATAAACAAAAATCCATAAATTAAAAACAGATGATAAAAAAATATCACATCGCTAACAGCAAATAAAATATGTTACGGATATGCTAATTTTTATTAATTTTTGTTAAAAAATATTACATTTGCAAGGAAACCATGTATTCAATATGAAAAAATTACTACTCTTTATATTTTTCTTAATTTACTTTACATCTTTTGCACAACTCGACCGTGAACACTGGTTTGCCCCCATGGTCGATCGTGTAGGAAATGGCTCGCAGTATCAATCAATATATATGTCAACTAATGAAACGATTCCATTCAAAGTTGAAATTTATCATAACAATATCATAATTGCTACGGTAAACATCAGTAAAAACAATCCTGTAAAGTATAGCATTCCCAATAATCAGCGAAGTAAAATTATAACTAAAAATCAGTCTGATTTGTTTCGACCAGTTGCTATGGGTATTTATTTAAAGGGTGACAAACCCTTTTTCGCGAGTCTGCGATTTTCCATTAAAAATCACGGAGAGATACAAACTTCTAAAGGTACCGCGGCTTTAGGAACAGAATTTCGAGCGGTCATGGCTCCTATAACCGTTTACAATGATTATCTGAATTTTATGAACAGTATTATGGCGACAGAAGATAATACGAAAGTTACCATCACCGATTTTCAGTCTAATATTGTATTCTCAGATTATGTCAATAGAACCCAAATTACATTTACACTTAATAAAGGAGAGTCTTATATTATCGATGGAACTGGAGAATATTCCCAAAATTTCACTGGTTATATCGGGGCAAAAATAGTTTCTGATAAACCAATTATAATTGCCAATGGTAATTTCAATGGTCAATATGCTGGAAACTACGGAAGTTCTTCAGATATTTTAATGGACCAGGGAGTTCCCGTTGATAAACTAGGACAAGAGTTTGTGCTGATGAAAGGAAATGGGAATACTAATTCCAGCATGGAAAAGGGATTAATTTTGGCTACAGAAAACAACACACAAATTTATATTAATAACGGGACAACGCCTTCTGCGACATTAAATGCTGGTCAATATTACCTCACTGATACTTCTGCTTATCTCAATCAAGGATCTGGGCATTATAATATGTTCATTAAAGCAACTAAAAATATATATGTTTATCAATTATTAGCGGGAGCAATTTCATCGCCAGAAGCAACGGGCGGATTTAATTACATTCCACCTTTAAACTGTTATCTACCTAAAAAAATTGATGAAATCGGAAAGATTGAAGAAAACGAATATTCTTCAAATAATGTTAGTTATAGTTTAACAGTTCCTACAAAACTTAATATCATTACAGAAAGAGGAGCGACCGTTGACGTAAAACGGAATGGAGTATCACTGGCATTAAATATAAATAATGGCCCGTTTGATGTAAGCGGAAATAATGCTTGGGTCACGTATTCTATTCCTAATATCACAGGCAATATTGCAATATTCTCTTCTAATGCAGTTACGGCAGGGATTTCTGCTGGAAATGACGCAGTGGGATACGGTGGTTATTTCGCCGGATTCTCGTCAATACCCTTAATTTTAAAAACAGAAGGAGAGTGCCTCCCAGGCGTAAAACTAGAAATAACAGCAGGCTTTGATTCTTACGAATGGTTAGAAAAAATTGGGGGAGTTTATGTTCCTGCTTCAGGAATTAACAATACTTTTCAATACATTCCAACGCAAGCTGGAATTTATGCTGTAAAGGTAAAACAAGGTTCTTGTGATGAAATACAAACCCGTGATTTTAAATTCTACAACTGTACTACTTTTACAAATTATAATTACACCACTTGTACCGAAAAGACAGTCACTCCGATTTTTGCACTAAGCACCCAAAGTGTAAATATTTCAACCCTTAAAATTGATACTCCGCCTACCAAAGGAACTGTCGTAATCAATCCCGATGGAACCATCAGTTATACTGCAAATGTTAATGCTATAGGCGCTGATACTTTTAAATTCTCATTCTGTGGAAATGGTACAATACCCGACTGTGAAACCGTGCAGGCAACAATCAACCTGAATCAAATTGAACATTACGACAAGGTTTTGAATGAATGTTCCCTCACCGGAATTGCTACTTACAATCTTAGTTTAGCACAAGTTTCACCAGATGCTACAGTTACCAAAGTATATTATGAAACCTTAAACGGTGCACAAAATCAAATCGCTTCAGAAGTGATTAGTAATTTCTCCAGCATCACTACCCCAGATCGTTTTGTTTGGGTGCGACTGGTAAATGGTTATGGCTGTATTGCAATTGCGAAAATTGAACTTAAATCAAAATTAGCCGCCGAGGTTAAACCTGAATTATATGTAAAAACGCATTGCGACGAAGATATTGATGGCGTGCTTGACGGTATTTATAAAGTTGATCTAACCACGATTACGCCATTTGTTTTACAAATTCCAGCCGATTATGTTATACGTTATTATGATACTGAAATCAAGGCAAACGCAGGATCGTTAACAGAAAATATCTCTGGTATTTTCAGTTTCCCTTCAAATACTAAAATTTGGATCAGAGTTGAACCGAAAAATGGTTGTCCAGAAATTGTTAAAGAAATCTTTTTAAAAACTGGAATCAAACTTAATGTTACCAATTCAATTGACGTTACCGTTTGTGATAATAATGTGGACAATATCGAAAATATTATTCTGAGTGACTACACCAATCTCTTTACAACTGAACCAACTGCAACCGTAAAATATTTTTCCACTTTAGCGAATGCCCAAAACAATACCACTTCGGTTCCTGCTGCACAAATTATTACTGAAGATGAGACGTTCTATTACCGATTTTCAAAAACAGGAAATTGTGATGTACTGGGAACTTTGAATATTTTATTTAAAGCATCTACGCCATCAACAACACTTCCTCCAACTGTTAAAGTTTGTGAAGGAAATACAACTCCCCTGAATGTAGGAAATGATTACACAAATGTTCTTTGGAGCACAGGTTCAAATGCAACTACCATTAATGTTGGAGTTGGAAATTACTGGGTTGATCTTACCAATGCATCTGGTTGCGTTTATCGTCAAGATGTTTCTGTTGTTGAATCAGCAAAACCTATATGGAATATTGCGACTTATAATGCAACAATTTGTGATGATGATTTTGATGGAAATATTCCAGTTAAATTTTCAACAATAACGCCGACTATCATCCAGAACGCTGCTTTATTCACGGTTGAATATTCTTTGTCGCCAACCTTCGTCCCACTTCTACCAGATGACTGGACTTATTCTGCAAACACCACGGTTCATGTAAGAACTATTTCAGCATTCTGCCCAACTGAAACAAAAATCATCGACTTTAAAGTCGGAGCAAAACTGAATTTAATTAAAACATTACACCTCGATTCTGAATGTGATGATGATTTTGATGCTACTAAAACAATTTACTTAAGCAACTACCTTTCAAAATTTACAACCGAAATCGGAGTAACAGCCACGTACTTTAAAACTTTAGGTGATGCTCAAAAAAACACAGGTTCAATACCAAGTCAAGTAAGCATTACCAATGCTGAAACTTACTATCTGCGTTTCCATAAAAACGGAGTTTGTGACCAAATTGGATCCTTAACTTTAACCATCAAAGTTCCAACAAAATCAACAACTTTATTTGACTCCCCAATCTATATCTGTCCAAATGTAACCACTACTTTAGATGCAGGTCCAGGTTACGCTGCGCCTGGAAGTATAAAATGGAGTACCAATCAAACTTCTCAAAAAACATCAGTGGGAGTTGGCGAATATTGGGTTGATCTTACCAATGCTGCTGGCTGCATATATCGTCAAAATATTTCGGTAAAAGCAGTTCCCTTACCACAAATTACAGGCGTTGAAATTCAGGGCGGAACCGTTACCGTATTAGTCTCTGGCGGAAATTCGCCTTATCAATATTCAATCAACGGATCTGATTATCAAACTTCGAATATTTTCACCAATATTCCGGTGGGAGATTATACCATTTATGTTATTTCTAAAGATCAATGTATTCCGGTAACAACGGGTATTAATATTCTTAGGATTCTAAACGTAATAACGCCAAATGATGATGGCAAAAATGATATTCTTGACTATTCTGATTTGCTTCGAAAAGACAATCCATTCTTACAAATCTTCGATCGTTTTGGCGTTTCTGTATTCAAAGGTGACAAGAATAACAGTTTCTCTTGGAACGGAAAATCTTCTGGGAAAACCGTAGCGACTGGCAGTTATTGGTATGTTCTACAATGGCAAGAACCAGGCTCAGCAACCATAACAAAATTAACAGGTTGGGTTTTGGTTAAAACCAGAGAGTAATGGAGTTGTTAAGGAATTACGGAACTATCTAAAATTCTTTAATTGCAAAAGGCAAACGCTTTATTTTAATATAAGTGAATCAGAAGTCTGCAAAAGCAACATAACAAAACTTCACAAAAAAAACCTGAATTCGTGTTGAATTCAGGTTTTATATTTTAAGAGAAACTTTAATTATAAAGATACAATTTCGGCCAATATCTTTTTAGTTTCTTGTTCCAGTTCTTCTAAACCATCATTATTAAAAATAATATAATCGGCTAATTTCACTTTGTCTTTTTCTGGCATTTGTCTCAACATAATGGTTTCAACTTCGCGATAAGTTTTGTTGTCACGATCCATTACTCTCTTCAATCTACAGTTATCATCGGCAGTTACCAGAAGAGATTTGTAGCAACTCTTATTTAATTTTAACTCAAATAAAAGTGCTGTTTCTTTAAATACAAAAGGTGAGGTTTGCTGACTGACCCATTTTTCAAAATCAATTTTTACCGCGGGATGAATTAATGAATTAAGTTTTAACAGCAATTCTTCATTTTCAAAAACAGTTTCTGCAACATATTTCCGGTCATAAAAACCATTTTCATCGTAGGCTTTTTCACCTAACAATTCTTTGATTTTCTGCTTAAGTTCCGCATTATCATTAACAATCGTTTTCGCTCGGATATCTGAATAATACACAGGATAACCTGCATCTTCTATAAGTTCCGATACGGTTGATTTTCCGGAGCCAATTCCACCGGTTATTCCAATTATCTTTGTATTTTCCCTGGGTTCGGGTTCAGCTTCTTCTTCTATCATAATTTTAATTTAATATTCTAATCTTAGTAACCAAAAACCTCATTCATGCTAAAGGTTTCATCTAGTCTAATTCCTTTCTCCGTCATTTTCAAACTCGCCAATTCGTTGTGCGCATCGTGTTCAAAAAACAACAGATATTCATTATCCACACATTGTTTCAAAAACTTCGCTTTTTCTTCCATCGTCAAAAGTGGTCGCGTATCATAACCCATCACATAAACCTGTGGAATATGCCCAACCGTCGGAATTAAATCTGCCGCAAAAACTATCGTTTTTTCCTGATACTGAATCACGGGAAGCATTTGTTTTTCGGTGTGTCCGTCAACAAAAATAACATCCATTTTCAAATCCGGAGCGAAACCGTAATTCCCACTTTTCGGAGTTGGCAAAAAATTCAACTGTCCGCTTTCCTGCATCGGCAGAATATTCTCCTTCAAAAAACTTGCCTTTTCTCTCGGATTAGGTTCAGTTGCCCATTTCCAGTGCTCTTCGTTCGTCCAGAAATTTGCATTTTTAAAAGCAGGTCTGTAACCGGTTCTGTCGTCATTCCACTCAATTGCACCACCACAATGGTCAAAATGAAGGTGTGTCAAAAAAACATCTGTAATATCTTCTTTTACAAAACCATATTTTTTCAGGTTTTTATCCAAAGTATCATCGCCCCAAAGGGAATAATGTCCAAAGAATTTATCGTCTTGTTTATTCCCCAAACCACAGTCGATGAGAATCAGTTTTTTACCGTCTTCCACCAAAAGTGAACGTGTCCCCAATTCAATCAAATTATTTTCATCCGCCGGATTTGTCCGTTGCCAAAGCGTTTTCGGCACCACACCAAACATGGCACCACCATCTAATTTAAATTTTCCGCACTGTATAGGATAGAGTTTCATAAAATTTTAATTTTTTATCTTGATATATTTTTAACGCAAAGATGCGCAAAGGATTTCTTATATACACTTTACCTTTTAAGAACGCAAAGGCGTTTCACTCAGCAAAGTAACGTCTATAATTTATTGACTATTCTTTTAACACCATCTTTAAACAATAATGAGTGAAAGTTTAAAATCATTCCCAATTTAAATCCTGTAATTCTTAAATAATTTAAAAGTTGATAAGTATGATAACTATTAATCTCAGAAACTGTTTTAATCTCTGTTATTACTTTATCCTCAATTAATAAATCCAATCTAAAAGCCTTTTCAATAATCAATCCTTCATATTCAACTGGAATGTCTTTTTGCATTTCAACTTTTCAACCTTTTCTCTTTAATTCATAAACCAAACATTCTTCGTAAACTGCTTCATACAGTCCAATTCCAAGTTTACGATGAATTTTTAACCCCGACTCAAATACAACTTTTGAAATTTCATTTTCATTCATATTTCAAGTATTTACTTTTAAGATATCTACTCAAGCCTTGGCTAAGTGAAACGCCTTTGCGACCAAATAATAACAAATATATTAAAATTTCTTTGCGTCTTTTGCGTTAAAAATAAGTCTAAAATAGTTCATCCGGTCTTTTCGGAATCGAAATATTCAAATGTTTATATGCTTTCTCCGTCACTTCTCTTCCTCTCGGAGTTCGAATAATAAAACCTTCCTGAATCAAAAACGGTTCATAAACTTCTTCCAAAGTTTCCGGATTCTCTCCAATCGAAGTTGCCAAGGCAGAAATCCCCACCGGTTTCCCACGGAAATTTTCGATCATCACGCGCATAATTCTATTGTCCATATCATCGAGTCCGAATTCATCAACATTCAATGAGTTCAAAGCAAATTTCGTAATTTCAATTTCAATTTCGCCATTTCCTTTAATCTCCGCAAAATCCCGAACTCTTCTCAAAAGTGCATTTGCAATTCTGGGTGTTCCACGACTTCTTCTGGCAATTTCCAAAGCGGCATCTTCATAGATTTTAACATCTAAAACTCTTGCACTTCTTTCGATAATCATTCCCAAAAGTTCAATCGTATAATATTCTAATCTCGACTGAATTCCGAATCTTGCCAACATCGGTTTGGTCAACATTCCACTTCTCGTAGTTGCTCCAACCAAAGTAAAAGGATTTAGTCCGATCTGAACACTTCTCGCATTCGGACCACTTTCGAGCATGATATCGATTTTATAATCTTCCATCGCCGAATATAAATACTCTTCTACAATGGGAGAAAGTCTGTGAATTTCATCGATAAATAAAACATCATTTTCTTCTAAATTCGTGAGCAATCCGGCCAAACTTCCGGGTTTATCCAAAACAGGACCCGAAGTTATTTTGCAGCCAACTCCCAATTCATTCGCGATAATATGTGCTAAAGTCGTTTTCCCCAATCCGGGTGGACCGTGCAAAAGAACATGATCCAACGCGCCGCCACGGTTTTTCGCCGCTGCAACAAACACTTCTAAATTATCCAAAGTTTTGCGCTGTCCCGCAAAATCCTGAAAACTCTGCGGACGGATTTTTTCTTCTAAAATCAATTCATCCTCGGAGAAATTTTCTTGATCGGGATGCAAAAAATCGGTCATTTATATAAATTTGTTCAAAGATAGAAAATTTTAGAACGGAAATATTCTTATATTTTTGATTAAAATAATAAAACCGAGCATTGTTTTTTCTTCTTTAAACTTTTATTTAAAATCCAAAACACCAAAAAATAAAAGTCTTAATTTTGCACCAATATGTTTTCAACACCTCAAAAGCAAAGAACTGCTTTATCTGCCTACTTCTTTTTATCGGGACTTTGTTTTTCTACCTGGGCTTCCAGAATCCCCACCATCAAAGCAATTTTTAATCTTACGGAAGGAGATTTAGGAAATCTCTTAATGATTATGCCTGCAAGCGCCATTATCGGAATTCCTCTTTCGGGATGGCTGGTCGCAAAGTATGACAGCCGAATTCCTCTACAATTTGCCAGCGTACTATTTCTGTTATCTTTATTTTCAATTGGTTGGGGTTTCTCATTGGTTGGACTTGTAATTTCCCTTGTTGTATTTTCAATCGCCCTCCGGATTATTAACGTCGCAATTAATACACAATCCCTTTCGATACAGGAAAAATTCGAAAAGAGAATCATGGGAAAATTTCATGGCGTTTGGAGCATTGGTGGTATTGCCGGTGTCCTTTTCTCAACGATTATGATTAAATACGAAGTCTCGATCTTCTGGCACTTTCTAATGATTATGCTGTTTGGTCTTTTAATAATTACCGGCATGTTTCCGTTTCTGATTAAAAATGATAAAGCGAAAACAAGCAATCCTTTCAAATTTCAAAAACCCAGCAAATACATTTCCTTACTTGGTTTCATCGTCTTTTTCGCCGCAGTTTGTGAAGGTGGAATGTACGACTGGAACGGCGTTTATCTAAAAGAAATTGTTAACCAGGAAGTTTTCACATACGGATATTTACTGTTCATGGTATGTATGACGATTTCCAGATTAACCATCGATAATTTGATGAGTCGATTTGGAATGCAAAAACTGTTCATCACAAGTTCAGTTCTTATCGTTTCGGGAGTTCTTCTAGCAACGCTTTTCCCCTTTTTGGTGCCCGTTCTCATCGGATTTTGCATGGTAGGATTTGGTGTTTCCGGACTTTTTCCTATGACATTTATTCTCGCTGGTAAAGCAAAAAAATATTCGGTTCCAATTGTGATTTCGATTATCAGCACGTATTCTACGGTCGGTATGTTTTTAGGCCCGCCGATTATTGGTTATCTTGCAAGTGCCTTTGGATTGCAAAAAGCATTTATCACTTTTATTTTTGCGGGATTAATGTTTATACCACTTTCAAAAATGGTTTTTGGTCATTTAAAAAAGACCAGTTAGATATTTATTCAATTCATTAGTAAAACACTCTTTATTAATACATTACGAAAAAATAAACCACAAAAGTCACAAAAGTTTCTAGTAATTTTGAAGATAAACAATCTCTCATAAAGATAAAAAAAGGTGATGCAAAAGCGTTCTGCCTATTTGAACTTTAATCGGACTATTTTTATGCTTTTCTCTTTTGTTACTTTTGTGGTTGAAAAAATTCAATTATAATTTTTTCCAAGTCCTAAAGTCTTTTATTTTAAATTTGAAAATATTTTAAAAACTATCCTCATGAAATTAATCGGTCCTTTCAAACAAATTGTAACGCTTGCCAATCTTCCGTTGCGTGGAAAACTTTCAGATGATCAACTCGAAATCATCAATGAGGGCGGACTTTTAATTAAAAATGGGAAAATTGAAACCGCTAATTCTTTCCAAGATTTAAAAGAACAATTTCCAAATATAGAAATCGAAAATATACAAGAGGAACAAATTTGTTTGCCGGCCTTTACAGATTCTCACACGCATATTTGCTTTGGTGGAAATCGCGCCAATGATTTTGCCATGCGAAATGGCGGGAAGACCTATTTAGAAATCGCAGAAAGTGGCGGTGGAATTTGGAGTTCCGTTCAACATACAAGATCTGCGAGCGAGGAAGAATTATTAAAAACAACTTTAGAAAGAATTAATTTTCTGATATCACAAGGAATTACGACGATTGAAATAAAATCCGGTTACGGTTTAGATGTTGAAAGCGAACTGAAAATGTTGCGTGTCATTAAAAAAGCACAAACTTTTACAAAAGCGACTTTGGTTCCGACTTGTCTTTCTGCCCATTTAAAACCCAGAGATTTTGAAGGAAGTTCGCAGGAATATTTACAATATATTTTAGATCAAATTTTACCCAAAGTAAAAGAAGAAAATCTCGCAAATCGAGTTGATATTTTCATTGAAAAATCCGCATTTCTTCCAGAAGAAAGCAAAGCATTTTTATTAAAAGCAAAAGAATTAGGTTTTGAAATTACCGTTCATGCGGATCAATTTACGTCAGGAAGTTCGAGAATCGCCGTAGAAGTTGGTGCAAAATCAGCGGATCATTTGGAAGCAACAATTGATGAAGATATTGAGTTTTTAGCAAAATCTGAAACGGTTGCAACTGCACTTCCGGGCGCAAGTTTAGGTTTAGGAGAAAAGTTTACGCCAGCCAGAAAAATTTTAGACGCAGATGGAATTCTCGCCATCGCCTCGGATTGGAATCCAGGTTCTGCACCGATGGGAAATTTAATTACCCAAGCGAGTATTTTAGCGACTTTCGAAAAATTATCGACGGCGGAAGTTTTAGCGGGAATTACTTTCCGATCGGCTTTTGCTTTGAATTTAGAAGATCGTGGAACTTTAGAAAAAGGAAAGAAAGCAGATTTTGTTATTTTTAAAACAGATAATTTCCAAAATGTGCTTTATCAACAGGGAAGTTTAAAAGCGGAATCCGTTTACATTGACGGTGAAAAGTTTTAAAAAAATCTTATCTTTAAACCATAAAATTCAGATCAATGAGCAACTTAGATATGTGGGAAGTTTTTATCCAGACAAAACCGGGACTTTCCCATAAACACGCAGGAACTGTGCAGGCAGCAACGGCGGAAATGGCATTACAGGCAGCAAGAGATGTTTACACCAGAAGAATGGAAGGAACCTCAATTTGGGTCGTTCCGAGTAAATATTTGGTGACTTCGGAAGGAATTGATAAAGAAGCATTTTTCGATCCGGCCGATGATAAACTCTATCGCCACCCGACTTTTTATGAAATTCCGAATGATGTGAAAAACATGTAAATTCTTAGAAACAAGAATCAAGAACCAAGAATCAAGACCTTAATTCTCGGTTCTTGGTTCTTGGCTCTTAAATCTTTAAAATAAATGAATCCACTTTTTAATTATACTTTAAAATTAGCCGATGATACTTTGATTTTTGGTCAAAGGTTGGGCGAATTGTGCGGACAGGGACCTTATCTGGAAGAAGATATCGCCTTGACGAATATCGCTTTAGATTATCTCGGACAGTCTAATAATTTTTATAAATACGCCGCGCAAATTCAGGATCTTGGAAAATCAGAAGACGATTTGGCATTTTTGCGTTTGGAAAAAGAATATCTGAATTGTCAGTTGTCGGAACTTCCGAATGGTGATTATGCAAATACGCTTTTGAAAGTTTATTTCTTTTCGGTTTATCAGAAAATTCTTTACACGGAATTAATGAAAAGCAGCGATGAACAACTTTCTGCAATTGCGGAAAAATCTTTGAAAGAAGTAAAATACCATTATACGCATACTTCAACCTGGATTAAAATGTTTGCTGGCGGAACCGAGGAAAGCAAAACCCGTTTGAAAAACGCGGTTGAAAATCTTTGGGAATATACGGCCGGAATGTTTGCAGAAACTCCGGGCGAAGAAGATTTAGCAAAATTAGAAGTTGTTCCAAACGGAAAAGAAATTTATGAACTTTGGAAAAAAACAGTTACTGAAGATTTCCAGAATTTCGGCATAGAAATTCCAGAAAGTGACTTTATGCAAAAAGGTTCCCGAACTGGTTATCACACCGAATATTTCGGTTATATTTTATGTGAATTGCAATATATGCAAAGAACTTATCCGAATTGCGCCTGGTAATTTTAGTTGATAGTTGATAGTTGATAGTTGATAGTTGATAGTTGATAGTTGCAAAATTATTGATATTGCCCTTTGATGAACTTTTCAACTGCATAATTCACTTTAATAATCATAAAACTTTTGTGCCTTTTGTGGTTAAAAAAATATAAATCCCGTGGTTAATCAAGCAGACTTATTAGAGATACTTTCCCAAATTCCGGATCCCGAAATTCCCGTTATCAATATTGTGGAACTCGGCATTGTTCGGGAAGCAAAAATGATTTCCGACAACGAAGTTGAGATCGTGATTACGCCGACTTATTCGGCATGTCCGGCGATGTTTAATATTGAAGAAGACATCATTAAACTCTTTAAAGAAAAAGGAATTCAGGCAAAAGTTATTACCAAAATTTCTCCCATTTGGACGACCGACTGGATTACCGACGAAGCCCGTGAAAAACTGCGCGTTTACGGAATTACGCCACCAGAAAAAGGAAATCACGAAGATCATTTAAATGTTCCGAAAAAATGTCCAAGATGCGGTTCGACCAATACAAAGCAAATCAGTAGATTTGGTTCTACCCTTTGCAAAGCCAGTTATCAATGTAATGATTGTCTGGAACCTTTCGATTATTTTAAATGTCATTAATTCAATTTGAAAATGTGCTAATTTGTAAATTTGATGATTTAAGAAATCGTTATTCAGCGCATTATTTTAAATATAATTAATCGTTTATCTTTGTTAGAATCCTTTTTTTAAACGGAAAAATCCAATCACATTTTCAAATTTTAAAATTCTCAAATTAATAATATGTACACACAACTCGAAATAGAATCTCACTTGGATGGGAAACTGCAAATCGCCTATCTGAACGACGAAAAAACTTATAACAGTTTAAATAAAACTCTACTTTCTGAACTTCGAACTTTTGTTCATGATGGAAGTCGTGATGAAAATGTTCGTTGTCTGGTGATTTCAGGTCGTGGGAAAGCGTTCTGTTCGGGACAAAACTTGAAAGATGCGATGTCTTTTAATGATCCGGATGAAGATCGGGTTATTCAAAGAATAGTGATTGATTATTATAATCCTTTGGTGAAAGAAATTGCAAACGCCAGAAAACCTGTAATATCTTTGGTTAATGGTCCTGCAGTTGGCGCCGGTGCAATGTTGGCGTTAATTTGTGATTTTACATTAGCGACTGAATCTTCTTATTTTTCACAGGCTTTTGTCAACATCGGATTAATTCCTGATACCGGCGGAACGTATTGGTTACCAAAACTTTTGGGCAGACAACAGGCGAATTATTTGGCGTTTACCGGAAAAAAACTATCTGCAAAAGAAGCAAAAGATTTAGGATTAATTGCCGATGTTTTCGAAGATGAAAATTTTATGGTGAATTCGATGGGCGTTTTAGAACAAATCTCCAATCTACCGACGAAAGCGATTTCCTTAACAAAAAAAGCCTTCAACGAATCTTATGATAATACATTGAGTCAACAACTGGATGTAGAAGGAATATTGCAACAAACAGCCGCCGAATCAGAAGATTTCATGGAAGGAGTTTCAGCATTTTTGGAAAAAAGAAAACCGGAATATAAAGGTAAATAGCACATTGTAGAATGTCGGATGTACAAAGAAAAATATAAAATACTTCTTACATCCGACATTTTACTTTTTACAAAAAATAGAACAATGAATAAAATTGGAATTATCGGTTCTGGAACCATGGGAATTGGAATTGCACAAGTTGCAGCAAATTCCGGTTGTGACGTTTTTTTGTACGATGCGAATTCAGCACAGATACAAAAATCTTTAACAAGTCTTAAAAAGGTTCTGGACAGATTGGTTGAAAAACAAAAAATATCGCCAGAAAAAAGTGAAGATATTTTTTCTAAAATAAAACCTTGTACGGAACTTTCGGATTTTAAAGATTGTGATCTGGTCATTGAAGCCATTATTGAAAATAAAGAAATCAAAACGAAAGTTTTTCAGCAATTAGAAGAAATTGTTTCAGATGACTGTATTATTTCGAGTAATACTTCTTCGATTTCGATCACTTCCCTATCTTCAGAATTAAAAAACCCGAAACGTTTTATTGGAATTCATTTTTTCAATCCGGCGCCTTTGATGCCTTTGGTGGAAGTGATTCCTGGATTATTAACGGAGAAAACTTTAGCGCACGAAATTACGGCGTTAATGGAAAGTTGGAGAAAAACTCCAGTGATTGCGAAAGATGTTCCTGGATTTATTGTGAACAGAATTGCGCGTCCGTTTTATGGAGAAGCGTTGAGAATTGCTGAAGAGAATATTGCCACGCCAGAACAGATTGATGATGCGATGCGAACTTTGGGGAATTTCAAAATGGGACCTTTTGAATTGATGGATCTCATTGGAATTGATGTCAATTTCTCTGTAACAAAAACGGTTTATGCAGATTATTTTTTCGATCCAAAATACAAACCGAGTTTGCTTCAACAAAGAATGAGCGAGGCAAAATTACACGGTAGAAAAACGGGAAAAGGTTTTTACGATTATTCTGAAAATGCTCAAAAACCCGCTCCCGAAAAAGACGAAGAATTGTACCAGGAGATCTTCACGCGAATTTTATCAATGTTAATCAACGAAGCCGTAGAAGCCAAACGACTGGGAATCGCCAACGACGAAGCCATCGAATTAGCCATGCAAAAAGGCGTGAATTACCCAAAAGGTTTGCTGCAATGGGGATTTGATATTGGGTTTGATAAAGTTTCTGAAACTTTGCAAAATCTTTACAATGAATATCAGGAGGAAAGATACAGACAAAGTCCTTTACTTCGTAAAATGTAATAATTAAATAAATCTATGGATAAAAAGAACGAACTTTCTGACTGGTCAGATAAAAAATTAATTAAACAAAGAGATCTCTTAAAAGGAGTTTTAATCGGAATGTATGTCGTTTGTTTTCTCTCGATTGTAGCATTACTGTATATCTTTTTCTTTAAAGAATTTGCCAAATTATCAATTGGCAGTTTTATTCCTGTTTTTCTGTTGCCGGTCATTACTTTACCTTTACTTTCTCAGGTGAATTCCTTAAATAAAGAAATTAAATCCCGCAACTTAAAAAAAATTTCGCCCATTATATTTTCATTTTTAAAATTATCAAATTAAAACCATGACTCCACACGAACTCGCTCAATACATGCTCAATCAGGATCACTTCTCACAATGGATGGGAATAAAACTCATCGAAGTTCGCGAGAAATATTGTCTGATTGAAATGCCTGTAAAACAAGAAATGATCAACGGATTGCGAACGGTTCACGGCGGCGTAACTTTTTCTCTTGCGGATTCTGCCTTGGCTTTTTCTAGTAATAATACGAATGAGGCTTCGGTTGCGCTACATTGTTCCATGAACTTTACTAAAGCAATTCGATTGGGAGATACTTTAACGGCGGAAAGCGTTCTCATTTCCGATACCAGAAAAACTGGAGTTTACGATATTTCGATTACGAATCAGCATAAAGTTTTGGTAGCAACTTTTCGGGGAACGGTTTATAAAATTGAAAAGAAGGTGACGGATTTGTAGATTTGAATTTCACTTAATCCCAAGTAAAAAAACTCAATCATGAAAAATTTAAATACCAAGAAATCTATTCTTAAAACTGAACTTAAAATGGGTGAGAAAAGCGGTTTTGTACAAAATTTCAATAGAAGTGAAAATTTGAAACAAATTCACAACAAACATCTAAAGAAGTAAAATCCTAATCTGCAGCCCGACTTGAACGGAGCTCTTTTTGCATGACTGAAATTTCTATTGATTAACAAATCTTCTAAAGCAAAAAAGCGGGAGTGGAAGGCGGAAATGTCTGCCCAAATAAAGAGAATTATTCCCAAACAATTTTGAGAAAAATGAAACTTCAAAAACTATTTTGAAGTTTTTTTTATTTTGATGTAATATAATCCCGAAATTAGTTGTCTTACTTATAGAAACAAAACAATGACCCACGAAATCTTTAAAAATACGGTATTCTGTCTCAAGGATGAGATGTATCGTTTTGCGAAAAGATTCGTGATTAGCAGTGACGAAGCGGAAGATGTTGTGCAGGATTTGATGATGAAATTCTGGCAGAAAAAAGAAGATCTGGCGAGTTTCGGAAATTTGAAATCTTATGCGATGAAGTCGGTGAAAAATGAATGTCTGAACCGATTGAAACACGAAGACGTGAAAATGGGCTTTGCAGATTTTCAAAAACACAGAAGTGAAATTCATGAAGTAGAATCTAATAATATGAAAGATCAGATTATCGGTTTTATTAATGAACTTCCGGGAAAACAGAAAGCCGTAATTCATTTGAAAGATGTAGAAGATTTCGATATTGCGGAGATTTCTGAAATTTTGGAAATGGAACAAAATGCTGTCAGAGTAAATCTGATGCGTGCACGACAAAAAGTAAAAGAACAAATCCTGAAATTGATGGATTTCGAAAATAAAATGATTGAAAATTTATAACAATTACTATCATGAAAAAAGACAATACGGAAGATCAATATAAAAAAATCACCCAAGAACTTAACGAAGAGAAGATGAACTGGGATTTTGAAGATTTCTTGGAGAAAACAAAGCAGGAAGAGAAAGTTATTCCTTTAGTTCCCAATAAGAAAGGCGGTTCTTTCCCGAAAACATTTTGGATGGCGGCAAGTGTAATATTGCTGGTATCAATAGGAATCTTCTTTAATTATGAAAGCGGAAATACAGTCTCTGAAAACGATCAACTGGTTCAGAATGAAATCAAAAAACAGAAAGACAGTTTTCGCCAGGAATCAAATCTTGCTGTGAATGCGATTAATGATTCTTTAAAAATAAAATCCGACAGCATCATTTCTGATTCTACCAGAACGGTTGAACAAATTGATGAAGCCGACATTATGGATCAGATTATTCCGAAACGCGGACGTATTTACCGAAATTCGAGACAGCGGTATGCAGAAGTTTCTATTCCAAAAGATAACGAAAAGACAAATTCAAAAACGCCGAAATACGAATCCAGTTACGTGATCATCAACGGACAAAAAATAGAAAACGAACAGGAAGCGATTGACTTGACGAAGTATTCCTTCCGGATTCTGTCTGAAAATGTATCTAAAACAGTGGCTCAAACCGAGGTGCTCAACTCCTTCACCAATGATTACTAAAAAATAATATCATGAAAAAATTACTCTTAATATTCGCCCTACTCTTTTCCTATTTCTTTCAGATTAATGCACAGAAAGATAAACTAGATCTACTTTTTGAAAAGTATCAGGAAACCGATGGTGTGACTTCCATCAAGATTGCTAAACCAATGTTCAACATGCTGAACAAGTTGAATATTGCGGATGATGAACTGGCTCAAATCAAACCTTTATTGAGTAAAATCAATGGCTTGAAAATTCTGATTATTGAAAAACCCGAAGATCAAAAACAGCAGAGTCAATTTCAGAAATTGGAGGCCGATATCGCAAGTTCCATTAAAAACATGAAATATGAAGAATTGATCACGGTGCACAGCAAAGACAACAAAATAAAATTTTTGTCTTCGGATGCAGTGAATGGGATTTTAGACAATCTTTTGCTCAGCATTAATGCCGACGGAAACTCTTTATTAATGATGCTTGACGGAAAAATTTCGATGGATGATGTGAACAACCTCATCAATGAAGCCGAAAAATCAGCGACGAAAAGTTCGGTAACGACAGAGAATAAAACCTCAACCGGAACTACGCAAGTTCGTAACGTCGGTAAGTTTACCGGAGTTTCTGTTTCGAGTGGCATTAAGGTGAATTTCACGCAGGGAAATAATCAATCAGTCATCGTTGACACCGATCCGAATTTACAGGAATATGTTTCTACGGAAGTTGAAAACGGAATTTTGGTAATTGCTGTTAAAAATAAAAACAACAAGAATTTAAATTTCAAAAAACTGCTCGTAACGATTGAAGCGCCACGACTTTCTTCTGTAAAAGTTTCCTCGGGATCTTTGCTGACGACTTTAAATACGATTAATGAAAATGATTTCCAAGCAGAGATTTCTTCCGGAGCAAATCTGAATGCGGATTTAAATATCAAAAATAAAACAAGTGTCGATATCAGTTCCGGCTCATCGATGAGAATGGATGTGAAAACCCGGGATTTCGAATTCGAAGGAAGCAGCGGTTCCTCTTCAACAGTTGTCGGAAATGCGGAGAATACGATTTTCAGTCTTTCAAGTGCAGCGTCTTGTAATGCGCAAGATTTAAGTTCAAAAAATGGAACAGCAAAGGCGTCATCCGGAGCATCGCTTAAAATGAATGTTACGGAAAGTTTAACCGGATCTGCAACTTCGGGCGCTTCAATTCGGTACAAAGGAAATCCGAAAAATATAATTGAAACAGGCAAATCATCCAGTGGTGGAAGTGTAAAACCTATAAATTAAAATCATGAAAAAATTATATTTCTTCTTTGGATTCGCTCTGTTGATAGTTACCATGCAGTCGTGCATTGTATCTCAGAAACCTAAAATGGGGTTCTTTGACAATCCATATTACGATTACGGCGGCGCACAGTTTACGAGTATTAATGTTCCCATGTTTCTGGCAAAACCGATTGTAAAAAAAGCATTGCGGGAAGATGGCGAAAGTGAAGAACTCATCAACCTTATCAAAAAAATTTCTGATGTTAAAGTGATGACCATCGAAAACGGAAACTCAGAAATGGTCGCTGATTTTGCTAAGTATCTAAAGAAAGATAATTATGAAGAATGGATGACGGTGAAGAAAGAAAAAGAAACCATCAATTTTCAGGCGAAACAGAAAGGGGAAGAAATCAGAAGATTGATGATTACGATTACTTCGGGAAGTGAATTGGTTTTGGTTGATGTTTCAGGAAAATTCACGGCGGACGATATTTCGCGCCTTATTAATTATTCAGAGAAAAATGACCTGCGAAAAAAGGTAACGCACTAATTTAAGAATTCAATTTAAATAAAACTTTTGCGTCTCTTGTCGTTTAAAATAAGAAACAATTAATAGTTCAAATTAACAGTTCAAATTAATTTTTTGTTAATAAAAAATACAAATTTTCATTTTTAATAAAAATAACTTAATTTTGCACAGAAAGTAAAGATGTCTATCCACAACAAAATCGTAGAAACGGCCATCACTTTCGATGACGTTCTTCTTATCCCTTCTTATTCAGAAGTTTTACCTAATCAGGTTTCCTTAAAATCAAGACTTTCCGATAAAATTACGCTCAATGTTCCCATCGTTTCCGCAGCAATGGATACGGTAACGGAAGCAGAAATGTCTATCGCTTTGGCGAGAGTTGGCGGTATAGGTTTTATTCACAAAAACATGCCGATCGAAGAGCAGGCAGCGCAAGTTTACCGCGTAAAACGTTCAGAAAACGGAATGATTTCCGACCCAGTTACCCTTACCAAAGATCACACTTTAAAATATGCCAAAGATTTAATGGCGGATTATAAAATTTCTGGTTTACCCGTGGTTGATGACGAAAATACCTTAATTGGAATCATCACCAACCGTGATGTAAAATACCAGGAAAACCTGGATGCGAAAGTAGAGGAATTAATGACGAAGGATAAACTCATTACTTCTGATAAAGAAACAAGTCTGGAACAAGCCAAACAAATTCTGTTAAAAAACCGCGTAGAGAAACTTCCAATCGTTGATAAAGATTTTAAATTAGTGGGATTAATTACCATTAAAGACATCGATAATCAAATGGAATATCCCAATGCAAACAAAGACAGCAAAGGAAAATTAATCGTTGGTGCCGGAGTTGGAATTGGTGAAGATACCATGGAGAGAGTTACTGCTCTAGTCAATGCCGGAGTTGATATTATCGCCGTGGATTCAGCGCATGGTCATTCTAAAGGGGTTCTGGATAAAATTACAGAAATTCGTGAAAACTTTCCTGATCTGGATATCATAGGTGGAAATATTGTAACTGCTGATGGAGCGAGAGATTTAATAAATGCCGGTGCCAATGTACTAAAAGTTGGTATTGGTCCAGGTTCAATCTGTACGACCAGAGTCGTTGCCGGAGTTGGTGTTCCACAACTTTCTGCTATTTATAATGTTTTCGAATATGCAAAAAGTAAAAATGTTGCTGTAATCGCTGATGGTGGAGTTAAACTTTCAGGTGATATTGTTAAAGCCTTGGCTTCTGGCGCAAGTGCTGTAATGCTTGGTTCATTATTAGCCGGGACTGATGAAGCACCAGGTGAAGAAATAATTTTCCAAGGTAGAAAATTCAAAGCGTATCAGGGAATGGGTTCACTTTCTGCGATGAGACGTGGCGGAAAAGAAAGATACTTTCAAAGTGAAGCCAAAAAATTCGTGCCGGAAGGAATTGAAGGTCGCGTCCCACACAAAGGAAAATTAGAAGATGTAGTCTTTCAGTTAACTGGAGGAATCCGTGCCGGAATGGGTTATTGCGGAACAAAAGATATTGAGACTTTGCAAAAAGACGGAAAAATGGTCATGATTACGGGAAGTGGTTTGAAAGAATCTCACCCGCATGATGTGATTATTACCCAGGAAGCACCGAATTATTCTTTGTAACAAAATTTTTAATTAATATAAATGCCGAGGTTAATTCCTTGGCATTTTCTTTTTATGGATTTTAATAATTGGTATATTTACTTTTTGAAATATGCTATGAAAAGATTTTATCTTCTAATTTCGTTTTGCTTACTCCTAAGTTGTGACCTAATTCCTATTGGAAATACGGTTTATCGACCCAATTCAAATACTGCAAATTCTACAGGCATCATTAATGAAAGTAAAGAATTTTCTGCTTTAATGGAAAAAGATCAAATTAATAAAGGTCGAGTCAATGCAGAAGTCGTGAGCTACCTCTTAAATGATTCTGATCCCAGCGAAAAAAGTACGGCTGCCGTTATCGAAAATACTTCGAGGTGTGATCTTATTTTGAGATTGGCCGGAATTTCAAATAACAAAATTTACAACTTACCTGTACCAAGAAATAGTAAAAATCAATTCGTCATCGAAAAAGGAAACTATACTTTAAAATCAAATATTTGCGGTGCGAAATATTATTCACAAAAAAACATTAAGAATCCACTTATTCTGAAACTTTCTACCAATTAGTTTTAATCTTTCTAAATTTTTTTTATCTTGAGCCTTTAAGTTTAATGATTATTAAAGTAAAAAGGCCTTCTACCAATGTTTTTTTTAACATCACAACTAATCTGATAAAACTCATAGTCCATAATTTTCAAATCTAATCCAATTAGGATAAATTTGTCCTATTAAACAGAAACAAATATAATTTACAATAATGAAACGTATTCTAACAAGTTTTGCACTCGTTCTTTTCGCATTACAAGCGTGCAAACAAAATCCTTCAGACAATTCCTCGGCACAAACCGAAAACACCATGGACATTAAAGTAAGTGGTGAAACTGAAAACCAAGCAAAAGTTAATCCACCCATGGTTCCTGCGCCAATCGGTGACCGTGCAGCCAAAAAAGTAGTCGTTCGGTTAGAAGCAACTGAAGAAGTTGGTGAACTTGCTGATGGGGTAACTTACAAATTCTGGACTTTCAACAGCACTGTACCCGGAACTTTTATCAGAATTAGAGTTGGTGATGAGGTTGAACTTCATGTAACCAACAGAAGCGACAGTGTTATGCCCCACAACATCGATCTTCACGCGGTGAATGGTCCAGGTGGTGGAGCCGAAGCAACGAACGTTGCGCCAGGAAAAGAAGCCATCTTTAACTTTAAAGCTTTAAATCCAGGACTATATGTTTATCATTGTGCTGCAGCGCCTGTTCCATTGCACATCGCAAACGGAATGTATGGTTTGATTTTAGTAGAACCAGCAGGTGGTTTGCCAAAGGTTGACCGTGAATATTACATCATGCAAGGTGAATTCTATACCAAAGGAAAAACTGATGAGAAAGGACTTCAGGAGTTTGACCAAGACAAAGGTGTTGACGAAAGACCAACTTACGTAGTTTTCAATGGTAAGAAAAATGCCTTGATGGGACCAAACGCTTTAGAAGCAAAAGTAGGTGAAACAGTAAGGATTTTCGTAGGAAATGGTGGACCAAACTTGGTATCTTCTTTCCACGTGATTGGTGAAATCTTTGACAAGGTTTATGTAGAAGGCGGAAGTACCATTAACCATAATGTTCAAACTACAGTAATTCCAGCAGGTGGAGCAGCCATCGTAGAATTCAAAGTTGAAGAGCCCGGAAATTATATTATCGTAGACCACTCTATTTTCCGTGCATTTAACAAAGGTGCAATCGGAATGCTAAAAGTGACTGGAGAGAAAAATCCGAAAGTTTATAATAAAGTTCAATAATCATATCCTCATTAATTATAATTAAAGAAACCGCCATGTCCAAAATTTTTAAAATATTGATGTTCGTTGGTGGTTTCTTTTTTCTACTGGTTTCTTGCGAAAAAGCAAATACGCTTTCAACGAAAAAGGTATCATCAGACACTGTCGAAAAAGAAGTTGCCATAAATCCAGATGTTAAAATGGTTTTAATTAAAGGTGGCGATTATCAACCTTTTTATGGCACAGACAGCACTTTGGTTAAAGTAGAAGATTTCTTATTAGATGAAAGACCTGTAACGAATGCGGAGTTTCTAGATTTCGTAAAGAAAAATCCAAAATGGAAACGCAGCAATATCAAAGCAATTTTTGCAGATGACACTTATTTGAAAGATTGGCAAGATGATGAAACGCTTCCTAAAAATGCAGATCCTAATGCAGCCGTAACTTATGTTTCTTGGTTTGCAGCAAAAGCCTATGCGAAAAGTGCAGGGAAGAGATTGCCGACTTTAGATGAATGGGAATATGTTGCCATGGCTGATGAAGAAACCCCAAATGCAAGAGAAAAACCAACCTACTCTGCACACCTCATCAATCTCTATAACGAAAAAGACCGACAAAAAAATAAAGTAAAAATATCTGCGCCGAATTTTTATGGAGTTTATAATATGTTCGATTTGGTTTGGGAATGGACGGATGATTTTAATTCTATCATGACGACCAGCGATTCCAGAACCGCAGAGTTCGATGATAAAGGATTATTCTGCGCTTCTGCGGCAACTAGCACCACTGATGTTCTGAACTATGCCTCTTTTATGAGATACGCTTTCAGATCAAGTTTAAAAGCAAATTATACCGTTGGAAATCTCGGTTTCCGATGTGCAAAAGATCTTTCAAATACCACAAAATGAAAAATTTCTTCATCATATTAATTTCTGCCTTATTCTTATTTTCCTGTAAAGAAAATACTGAAAAGCAAGCAGAGCCAAAAAAATCCGAAAATGGATCTATCTTTGTCCTGGATTCGAAATGGCAAAACCAGGATGGCAAAGAACTTCAATTAAAAGAGTTAAAAGGAAAGAACTTAGTTGTTGTAATGATTTTCACAAGTTGTACAACGGCTTGTCCGATTTTGGTTGCTGATATGCAAAAGATAGAATCCAAGATTGATCCTAAAAAATTAAAGGAAACAACCATGGTCTTAGTTTCTATCGATCCAGAGAATGATACTCCAGAAGTTTTAAAAGCGTACGCTCAACAAAGAAATATATATGGAGAACCTTGGCTTTTTTTAAGAAGCGATAAAGAATCTGTACGTGAATTAGCAAACGTCTTAGCCGTGAAATACAAAAAGATTTCACCGATTGTTTTCTCTCATTCCAACATCATTTCTGTATTTAATAAAAATGGGGAGATGGTAAATCAAGTAGAAGGAACCGTAAAATCTGAAGACGTTGCAAATACAGTAAATGGCCTGAATTAAAATAACACTAAATCAGCCATTATTGCCTGCGAAAGAAATTTTGCAGGTTTTTTTTACCACTGATGCGCAAAAGAGACTGATGAAATTTAGCGCTCTCTTATTCTAAATTATTTTTAAATTTTTCAATTCGATGTTCCGTTAATGCATTTCCTTTTTCGATTTTTTCTTTAGAATACAGTTTAAAATCATTTTCTGTTTTCTCCAAAAGATGGTCATAAGGTCCAACCGAAGAAATCAATTTTACTAAAACCGGAGCGATTTCTAAAGTAATAAAAAGTCCCATAATAAATGCTGCAGCCACTCCGATAATTGCGGAATTTTTTCCGAGTTCATCAAGTGCTTGTAATCGTGCTGCAAAACCATTAAACTGATCTTCGAAGGTTTCAGTTTTATCTCTTTCCTTTTCGATATTGGTGTACACTTTCGAAACTTCCTTATCTAAATATTCTAATCGTGGCGCAATTTGTTTTTGATAATTTTCCATATCCAAACGGCGTTGTTCTTTCAGTTCTGCTTTTCTTTTTGCATTCGAACCATAGCCAACTTTCCCACTGGTTAAGCCACTTTGTTTCCCCAAAATTTCTTTTTCCAATTCCACGGAAGCAGAATCGAATGATTTTTGATACTCCGCAATTTTAGATTGAATTTGTTTTTTCTCCGTTTCAAACGGTCCGGATTGTTGTAGAATTCTTCCGTTCATTTCTGCTTGAAGTTGCGTTTTATTTCTTTGAATAATGGTGTTCAATTGTTTATTAACTTCTTTTTCAAAGATTTTTAATTCTAATGGCTTAGAAATGATAATTCCTAAAAAAGCCGCTAAAATCAATCTCGGCACCGCCATCAAAAATTGATTCCACCACGTTCCGGTTTTTTTGATTGAAGAAACAATATACCGATCCAGATTAAAAATCATTAAACCCCATAAAACTGCAAAACCAACAGATATCCAAACATCATCAAAAACGGTAAACATGGCATAACCTGCGGACAGTGTTGCAAAAACTACGGTGAATAAAACAATTCCTCCGATCCCAGAAAATTTGTTCCATTCGCTAGGAGTTTTTCTTAAAATGTGAATATTTCCACCCGAGCAAATCATCAGAAACTGTTGAAACCAATTCATCGAATGATTGGTCTGATTGAGGGGATTTATCTGTTGAGTTTTCATTATTGTAAAATTATACTTTGTACAATTTGTAGCAAAAAACAGAACAATGTTACAGATAGTATTAGGTTTAACATTATAATACTAAAAAAAATTGGCAATATTTAAGAATCAGTATTAAACATTCTTAAATATTGACATGAAGCTCTCAAAAGCAGTAACTTAGTAGTCAAACTAAATATCTAATAACCAAAATCCTTAACCATGAAAAAGATTATTATCGTTGTAGCAATGATTTTTTCAATTGGAATTTTTGCTCAAACATGTGGATTTGATGAGGTTCAGAAAAACCTGGAACTCAAATATCCTGAAATTAAAAAGAACAGAGAACAGGCAGAAGCTCAACTTCTCGCGACCGATGTAAAATCCTATCTTAACAAAATTGGGGCATCATCTAAAAACGGACTTTATACGGGAACAATTTATGAAATTCCCGTTGTCATCCATGTCATTACCTCTTCCTCGGCTGCTAATTCAAGTCTTACCTTAACTGACAATCAAATCATCACCTGGGTTAACAACTGCAATCAAATGTTTGCAACTACTTACGGAAATGGATTTTTTCCGGAAGGTCCAGGAAGTCTTGACGGAAATGTAATTCCTATTAAATTGGTTTTAGCCAAAAGAACTCCACAATGTACAGCCAGCACTGGAATCGTGAGATATAATGGCAGCACCATCTCTGGATATGACCAATATGGTGTACAAAGAGCCACCGCAAATGGCGCCACTACCGAACAAATAAAAGCCTTAGCACCACATTGGTCAGAAAATTCTTATTTCAACATCTACGTTGTTATTGGTTTTGATGGAGACAAAACTACTTTTGGACTATTGGGCTGGGCTGGCTATCCAACAAATTCAGACGCCTTCTACGATAGTTTTATGAAGGTTACGGTAGTAACCAATACTAATGATGATACGTTGGCTCATGAATTCGGTCACGCTCTCGGACTCTTACACACTTTTGAAGGAGCGCCTTCATCACCAGTCAGTAATCCGCCCACTTCTGCAGACTGTCCTACTAACAACAACTGTATCATCGACAATGATAAAGTCTGCGATACCGCTCCATGTGCAAGTCTGCTGCGAGTAAATCCAACTCCAACCAATGCGGTTATAAATCCTTGCACCGGAACATTTTATGATGGTGTACAATATAACATTATGAACTATACCTATTCGCCAAGAAAATTCACAGCAGGTCAAAGAGATCGGGCACTTTTTGTTTTCATGCAATACCGAGCAAATTTAACCTCTTCTTTAGGAGGAACGGATTTGGGCATAAATCCAGGCGCAGGAACTTTAAATGAGGCGCTTTGTAATCCTGCAGGCATCACAACGCCAGGCAATTTTGGAATGGGACCAATCAATGTTTTACTTGGAAGTATTAACAACAGTTCTGGACCCTATAATCCGATGGCCAACAATTATTATGTAGATTACAGTTCTCAAAACTGTTCGAGCAGCGCAGTCTATACCAATATCCCTACCTCAACTGTAAGTGAGTTAAGTGTCAGTTTTAGAACCAATCCTCAGTTTATTAAAGCCTGGATTGATTATAATAATAACGGAATTTTCGAAACTTCGGAATTAATAGGCGCTTCGACCAGCAAAATTCAACCCGAAAACTCCCCTTATCTAATTTCATTTACTCCGCCAGCAAATGCTGTTAAAGAAACGTATTTAAGAATGAGGGTCATCGCAGATAATACCGACGACACTCCTTGCCAGAATTTAAGTTATGGACAGGCAGAAGATTACTCAGTGAGAATTACAAACGGTTTAGCCACAGTTGAAAATCCGAAAGATGTGGATTTAATTCATTATTCAAGATCTGAAAATAAACTGTCACTGATTAACAAGATTAACAGCAGAGGTTTTGGGATCTACGAAATCTACGATATGTATGGCAACATCATACAAAAAGGAAGTGCGAAAAATGATATCATGATTGAACAAAATCTTCCGAAAGGCACTTATATTGTTCATTATCAAAACACCTCCAAAAAATTCATTAACAATTAGATAAACTACGAAAGAGCCATTTAAAAACATGGCTCTTTCTTTAGATAAAAAGTCATGAAAAAAACTATTCTATTTTTCATTATTGTTTTGTTCTTCTATCAGTGCAATTCTCAAAAGAAAGAATTAAATCCTCAACCAATGTTAGAAATAAGCAATAGCGAAATACCGAATCAAAAATACTTTGTGGGCAAATGGTACAATACTGAAACCTATTATGTCACTGGAAATAATAAAAAACTTCAATCGCAGTCGAATTGCCAGTCAAATTCCTATTGGGATTTTCAGATAGAAAATGATATTTTGAAACAATCAAAATTCACAGCAAAAGGTAAGAACTGTTCTGAGTTTATCTCAACCCATAATGGTTCCGTAATTTTCACAGATCATGAAATGCAGTATTTTGTAGATGATGTGATGTATTCAGTTACTATAAAAGTGATCTCTGATCAGAAATTCATCTTAATGACAAAAGATTTTATCGGCAAGAAAAATGTAGTTATTGAAAAAACCTACGAGAAAAAATAAAAAGAAACTATTTCAGTCGATCGGGATTTTGTTTCAAAAAACTGTCCCAGCCACTGTAAGATTTGTCCGTTGTTAAGTTTCCGGAATTAAAGTGATGACAAACCGCAACCGCCAAACCATCGGAAGCATCCAAATATTTGGTTGGAAATTCTTTAAGGTTCAAAAGATTTTTCAGCATTCCGGCAACCTGTTCTTTGCTGGCATTTCCGTTTCCGGTAATGGCCATTTTTATTTTCTTTGGAGAATATTCGGTAATCGGAACATCGCGGTGTAAAGATGCGGCCATAGCAACACCTTGCGCACGTCCTAATTTCAGCATGGATTGTACGTTCTTTCCAAAGAAAGGAGCTTCAAGGGCAACCTCATCAGGATGATATTCATCAATTAATGCTAAGGTTTTTTCAAAGATATATTTAAGTTTGGTTTCGTGATTGGGATATTTTTTTAGAATGAGTTCATGCATAGAAATCAGTTCCATTTTATTCCCCTTCACCGAAATGAGTCCGAAACCCATAATTGCGGTTCCAGGATCAATACCCAAAATTATCTTTTCTACTTGCACGCTACAAAAGTAGAGTCTTTAGTTCAAACCAAAGAATAATATCTATTTTTTTCTAAAATTACACTAAATTTGAATATCCCACTTTTAAAAATTTAACCATGTCTATTTTTTCCCGTTTTCAACTTTTTACAGTTTTGATTTTTCTATTCAGTTGCAGTTCCCAAAAATCTGTTGATGTTGAAAGCACGATCAGCAATTCCACAAAAACGAACGAAAATAAAATCGTGTATCTTTTTTTTGAAATTGAGAAAACGGAAAAGGGTACGGAAAAGGTAAAACATACTGACACAAAAATAACGGAAGGAACATTAAAAACAGGTTTACTTCGAAACAAAGAACATCTTCCGGGAAATATCCAGGTCACATTTTTAGGAAAGGATGGAAAATCAGTTTCTGAACAAATCATTGAAGATCCTTTGAACCCAATGATGGAAACCTATGCGCAAGAAGGCATGAATAAAGAAAAAATAAATCTTCCGAAAGCAGAATTCAGCATCAGATTTAATCAAACTGGAAATATTTCCTCTGTTCAACTGGAAAAAATTACCGAGAAATCAACTTCTCATTTAATTACTTTAAAACTATAATATCATGAAAAAACTTCTACTCTTTCTATTCGCAAGCCAATTTTGCTTTGCGCAGGTTTTTGAAACAGTTCCCATTATTGAGAATGGTCCGCGAGACAAAAGAATCAACATGGTGGTTCTAGGAGACGGTTTTACAACAGCCCAACAAAACGACTTCATTTCCAATGCAACATCATTGGTCAATTATGTTTTCTCTAAAAAACCTTACGATCAGTATAAAAATTATTTTAATGTTTATGCGATCAAAGTTATTTCAGCAGAATCTGGAGTTAAACATCCGGGAACAGCAACTGATGTTACGGAGCCCATCATTCCCGTTAGCAATCCAAATAACTTTTTAGGATCCACGTTTGATGTTGGCGTTCACCGCTGTCTTTATTCTAACACCGTAAACAAAGTGACGAATGTTTTGGCCAGCAATGTTCCAGATTTCGATATCGCCTTTATATTGGGTAACTCGCCAGAATATGGTGGTTGCGGCGGCACTTATGCTTTTCTTTCTTTGCATGCTGCAGCAGACGAAATTGTAGTTCATGAACTGGGACATTCCTTTGGTAATTTAGCCGATGAATACTGGTTTTCTGGAACAGGGGAATCTGCAAATAAAACCAAAAACAATAATATTGAAACCAACAAATGGAAGAATTGGGTCGGTTCGAATGGAGTCGGAATTTACCCTCATGAGGAAAGTCCAACCTGGTTTCGACCGCACCAGAACTGCGAAATGCGTTATTTGGATCGTGAGTTTTGCTCCGTTTGTGCACAACAATTAATCGAGAGAGTTCATACTTTACAAAACCCGATTGATTCGTTTACGCCAAATAATTCATCAGCCATTAATCTTACCGCTCCGATTACTTTTTCAGTCAATGAAATTTTGCCAATCCCAAATACTTTAGTGAACACTTGGTCTGTAAACGGAACTGCGATCAGTGAAACATCAAACGCAACAACAATTGCTGCGAACGTCTTCAGCAATGGAGTTAACACGGTTCTTTTTTCGGTGGTAGATAATAATCCTTTATTAAAAGTAGACAATCATCAAAATCTCCATGTCTCAACAATCAGTTGGACTGTAAATAAAACCCTTGCCGCCTACGATGTAAATGCGACAAAAAGAAATTTCCAGGTTTATCCTAATCCGGCAAAATCACAAATTTTCATTAAAGATGAAACTAAGAATTTAAAAAATATAACCGTAGAAATTTATGATGCTGCAGGCCGTAATTTGAAAAACCCACGCGTTCAGAATTTATCCGCAAATGAAGTTTCTGTTAATGTTGATGGAATTTTACCTCAAACGTATATTCTAAAAGTTTATGAAAATAAAACCTTGATTTTAACTCAGAAAATTATTAAAGAGTAAAAACTTTAATCATTAAAAACAAATAAATCCGATGCATTTCTGTATCGGATTTTTCTTTGTTAAACCGTTCTAGATTATTGTTGCAAAGTTGTTTTAATCATTTCTTTCCTCAATTCAATAACTGTATTTTGAATCGCATCTGTAATTTCCTTCACCTTTTTATGTGGATTGAAAATCGCATTTTTCCCGTTCATTTCATCTGCAATATTTGAAAGAATAATTACCGAAGTCTTACTTTCCGGATAATAAATTAAAAGCGATGGCGCACCTTTCACATAACCAGTGTGGAAATAAGCAAGCGGTTTTCCGACATTCATCATCATCCCTAATCCATAATCCATTTTCCCCAGAATGGGATGATTTCGATCTGCAGATTTTTCCATGAACTTTTTTAAAGATTCGGGCTTTAAAATTCGATCTTGGTACAAAGCGGTATTCCAACGATGCAAATCATTTACTGTTGATAATATTCCGCCTGCTGGGACACTAATCGATTTATCTGCAAGTCGCTTCGGCATATTTTCAACTGCTTGAAAACTCTTTGAATTTCCCGTAAAAGCGCTGGCGAAATTTTTACCATTAAAGGAATTTGCAGTGAAAGAGTTTTTCATCCCTGCCTTTTCAAAAAGTTCTTTTACATTCTCGTCATAAGATTTCCCCGATACTTTTCCCACGATTTCACCTACCAACATAAATCCTTTATTAGAATAATTAAAGGCTTTTCCAGGTTCTGAAACCAGACCATTTCCGAAATCGCTGATTCCCGAAGTATGATTCAACAGTTCTTTAATGGTAATATTTTTGAATGGACTGGTTTGAAAATCGGTTAAATATTTTGAAACTTTATCTTCTGTATTTAATTTCCCTTCATCTTCCAGCAATAAAACCAAAACTGCTGTAAACTGTTTACTCACAGAGGCAATCGCAAAAACAGAACTGCTGTCAAGTTTTTTCTTCTGCTTAAAATCTTCAAAACCGTTTTCTTTCTGATAGAGAATTTCATCATTTTTAATCACGGCCACAGAACCATTAAAATTATATTTCGAAAATACAGAATCAATTTGCTGAGTCAGTAATTTCTTTTGAAAACTGTTGATTGTACTATCGATTAAAGCATTTCGAGTTGTGGTTTGTTCGGCGATTTTATCCGCTTCAGATTTACAGGAAAAGAGGACGAATAATAGAAATAGAAAATAGAGCGGTCGGATTTTTTGAAACACTTTTTAGAATTTTGATAAAAATAGAAAATTTAACTGAAAGAAAAAACCATCAAATCTTTAGAAACTTGATGGTTTTAATTATTGGTTAATATTATTATTTGAGAAATTACTTCTCGCACGTACAACCTTTACAAGTGCAGTTGGTACAAGTACATTTTTTGCAGTCTCCTGATTTACAACCTTCGCAGTTACAGGTACAATTATTACTTTCCATAATTTTATAATTAGAGGATTAGAAAATAAAGGTAAAAAATGATTTTGATAAAAAGGGTGTAATTATTTGATTTAACGAACATTAACAACATTTAAAAAAATAAAAAAACCGTGTCACGGTTTAGAACCTTGACACGGTTGGTAAATATTTACTATTTAAACAAGTTAATTACATATTCCGTCTGTACATTCCACCTACTTCAAACAAAGCATTCGTGATTTGTCCAAGTGAACAATACTTCACTGCTTCCATCATTTTTTCAAATAAATTTTCCTGGTTGATGGCGGCGATTTGTAGATCGTGTAAAATCTGCTCGCTCTTATCAGCGTGTGATTTATGGAAGTTTTCCAGATTCTGAATCTGCAGTTGTTTTTCTTCCTCAGTTGAACGGATTACTTCTCTTGGTAAAACAGTTGGTGAACCATCTTTTCCTAAGAAGGTATTCACGCCGATAATTGGAAATTCTCCGGTATGTTTCAGCATTTCGTAATGCATACTTTCTTCCTGAATTTTTGAACGTTGATACATGGCTTCCATGGCACCAAGAACGCCGCCTCTTTCGGTGATTCTGTCGAATTCGGTGTAAACTGCTTCTTCTACTAAGTCGGTTAATTCTTCAATAATAAATGAACCTTGCAATGGATTTTCGTTTTTTGCTAAACCTAATTCTTTATTAATGATCAACTGAATTGCCATCGCTCTTCTTACTGAATCTTCAGTCGGAGTGGTAATTGCTTCATCATAAGCATTGGTATGCAAAGAGTTACAGTTATCGTAAATCGCATACAACGCCTGCAAAGTCGTTCTGATATCATTAAAATCAATTTCCTGTGCGTGCAAAGATCTTCCTGAAGTTTGAATATGGTATTTCAACATTTGAGATCTTTCGTTTGCATGATATTTAAACTTCATTGCTTTCGCCCAAATTCTTCTGGCAACCCGACCGATTACGGCATATTCCGGATCAAGTCCGTTGGAGAAGAAGAAAGATAAATTCGGAGCGAAATCATTGATATTCATTCCGCGGCTCAAATAATATTCTACATAAGTAAAACCATTTGCCAAGGTAAACGCCAATTGTGAAATTGGATTTGCGCCCGCTTCTGCAATATGGTAACCAGAAATTGAAACCGAATAAAAGTTTCTAACTTTCTGGTCAATAAAATACTGCTGAACATCTCCCATTAATCTCAATGCAAATTCCGTAGAGAAAATACACGTGTTTTGCGCCTGATCTTCTTTTAAAATATCAGCCTGAACTGTTCCACGAACGGTTGCAATCGTTTCTGCTTTAATCTTATTATACGTTTCAGCATCGATTACTTCGTCGCCCGTAATTCCTAATAACTTTAAACCTAAACCATTATTTCCTTTTGGAAGTTCGCCTTCATAACTTGGTCTTTTCAAACCTTTATCATCGAACTTGGCTTTTAATTTTGCTTCAACTGCTTCCCAAAGATTATTCTCTGTTAAATATTTCTCAACATTTTGATCGATGGCTGCATTCATAAAAAACGCTAAAATCATTGGTGCAGGGCCATTAATGGTCATTGAAACCGAAGTCATGGCATTGACCAAATCAAAACCTGAATACAATTTTTTGGCATCATCTAATGTTGCAATTGAAACTCCAGCATTTCCGATTTTACCATAAATATCTGGTGGCAACGCTGGATCTTGTCCATATAAAGTTACAGAGTCAAAAGCCGTTGATAAACGTTTCGCATCCATATCTGCGGACACGTAATGGAATCTTCTGTTCGTCCTTTCCGGTCCACCTTCTCCAGCAAACATTCTGGTTGGATCTTCACCTGTTCTTTTAAAAGGGAAAAGTCCAGCCGTGTAAGGAAACTGTCCCGGAACATTTTCCTGACCTTTCCAACGCAACAAATCTCCCCAATCTTGAAATTTCGGTAAAGAAAGTTTTGGTATTTTTAAATGAGATAAAGATTCGTATTTGGTTTCTACCTTAATTTCTTTTCCACGAACGAAATAAGAATAAGCATCTAAAGCCATTTCTTCTTTAAAATGTTTCCACCCTTTTAGAAATGCGATATTTTCTTCAGAAAGTTCTTTCTTCGTTTTAAGGAAAACCTTTTCCAGTTTTTCAGAAGTATGCTGATCATCAGTAATTAAAACTCTCGCACCTTCCAAAAGATACATTCTCTTTGCAATCAATGCCTGATTTTCAACCTCTTTATCGTATTCGTGATTAGACTCTACAATTTCAGAAAGGTAACGAACTCTTTTTGGTGGAATTACCGTGGTATCATCTGAAACATTTTGCTCTACAAATTCTTTAAATTGAGCCGCATTTTCACCGTATGATTTTTCTAAAGTTTCATTAACCTTATTAATTAAAGAATTGTATAATTCTGTAGTTCCGTAATCATTGAACTGACTTGCCTTCGTAGAAAACACCGGCATTTCTTCCAAAGTTTTATCAAAAGCGATATGATTTCTCTGATAGGTTTTTCGAACGGCCTGCAAAGCATCTAATGCTCCACGTTTATCCGATTTATTTAAAGCAATTAAATCTGCATAATCCAACATGTCGATTTTCTCCAATTGTGTGGAAGCACCATATTCAGGCGTCATCACGTACATTGAAACATCTGCGATATCGGTAATTTCAGAACCAGATTGCCCAATCCCCGACGTTTCCAAAATAATCACATCAGGTTTTGCTAATTTTAAAATATTTAAAGCGGAATGAATATAAGGAGAAACGGAAACGTTATTTTCGCGAGTCGCCATCGAACGCATATAAACGCGAGGATCATTAATGGAATTCATTCGGATTCTATCACCCAAAAGTGCTCCACCAGTTTTCTTTTTTGAAGGATCTACAGAAACAATAGCAATTTTTTGATCAGGATTTGAACGTAAAAAACGACGAACCAGTTCATCAGTTAAAGAAGACTTTCCTGCTCCACCAGTTCCGGTGATTCCGATAATTGGAATTTTGGAATCTTTTGCTTTTTCGTCAATTGCTTTTACCAAGTCAGTTTTTTCGTCAGAGAAATTTTCTACGGCTGAAATTACTTCTGCGATGGATTTAGAATCTTCAAATTTAATTTTATCTAAATCTGAAACTTCAATATGTTCGCCGGTTGCGAAGTCGGATCTTTGCACTAAATCATTGATCATTCCCTGCAATCCCATTTCACGGCCATCATCAGGAGAATAAATTCGGTCGATTCCGTATTCCATTAACTCTCTGATTTCTTCGGGAAGAATTACTCCGCCACCGCCACCAAAAATCTTGATTTGAGGTGCGCCTTTCTGACGAAGAAGATCGTAGATATATTTAAAATATTCGTTGTGACCACCTTGATAAGAAGTTAAAGCAATTGCATTTGCATCTTCCTGAATAGCGCAGTCCACCACTTCTTCCGCTGACTTATCGTGACCGAGATGAATAACTTCCGCACCTGTGGCCTGAATCATTCTTCTCATAATATTAATAGCAGCGTCGTGACCATCAAACAAAGAAGCGGCTGTTACGACTCTTACTTTGTTTTTTGGGGTATATTTTTCTTGATTCATAATATAATTTCGATTGTTCCAAAGATAAGGATTTTTGGAATTTTAGAAAAAGAAAACCCTTTCTGTTTATTGAAAGGGTTTGAATTAAAAAGTTATTGTTTTTTTAAAGTCCATGTTCCGGAGTTTCCTTCATCTATTTTCCACATGCCGGAATAGGTATTTTGTGGACTACTTGTTATGTTGCCTAAAATGGTAAAGCTTGAAGTACGAGATATTACTTTATTGAAAGATGACCCAGTCATTCCGCCCTCAAATGCTTCATTGAAAGAATTCGTCGTAGAAACTCTTTTGACTTCAACAAAATCTTTTGCGGAAATTTCCAGTCGAAGTGTTCCTTGATCTGAACCAGTGTAAGTTCCAACATATATCCCTTTATAAGGAGAAACATAATTTTCTTCTGCCTTTCTTTCCCAATAATTATCCATTATTTGCTGGCAAGAAGAGAGTATGAACAAAAAAAGCAGTAAAACAAATCTATAAATCTTCATCTGTGTTTTTCACAAATATAAATCTACTGGATAAATCTGACAATAAATAACACAGAATTTTTAAAGTTGATGAAAAACTTTATGAAATAAATTAAACCATCTATATTAAAGACTTTGTTTAATAAATTGGCTACACTTTAAAAATGGCTATTTTTGCGGAAATTAATTTCAAATGCAAAAATCCCTACTCTATTTATTCGCCGGAACGGCTATCAGTTTTTTATTGAATTACTTTCTACTTGGAAGTCAAGGTTGGGAATTGGATTTATATTATGGCTTTGCTTTTGGTCTGGCGTGGGGAACGGCTTATTTTTTAGATGATGAAAAGTTCGCTCTTCCGAAGAAATTAGGTTATTCTTTTCTATCGATGGGAGTTTTAATGATTATTGGCCTCCTTTTATTTAATCTGGAATTAGCAGTTCCATCAATCATCAAATTCTCGATGGTTTTTGTGGCTTATTATGTACTGGCGAGTTTTAGAAAAACGAAATCATTGAGAAAATAGGAATTTCTAATTATCGTTTCAAAAGATCAATTTCAATTAAATTATTATTTTTCGCTTGTTTTTCTTTCTCCGTATTTTCCCTTCGTTTTATAAATTCAGCTGATGAGATAGCATTACCATTACCATCACGCATATTGCTAATATTGCTTTTTGCCATCATCTGCTTAAAATCTTTTGCAGGATCATCTCTCAACTCCCAGAACATTTTTTTATATTTCTCCTGACTAATCGACATAGGAATTGCCTCCTCATTAAACTTTGAAGTTTTTGTTTCTACTACTTCAAACTTCGTAACGCCTTTCAGTTCATACTTATGGGTCTTGGATTCATCCTCCATTTTTATAATTAATCCAGGAAGTCCATGAAATTTATACGGTCCATCTTGAAAAGGAAGTTCTGTAGAAAACCAGGCCGTCCAATTTCTTCCACCAAAAGTTGCAATTGCTTTTTGTGCCGTAAATTCACCAATGGTTTCCTTTTCGGGTAAAATTTTCCATTCTATTTTTCTCTCCTCTAAAACTTTATAAGAATCAGCACCAATCCTTGTTTCTAAAGAAGTTTTAAAAGCAGGATAGGTTTTGAATACCTTATAAGTCACCAGTGCATTATTACGTGGAGTAACAACACCTGTAACATTCATGCTTCCTGTTGCTGCAATTTCTTTCTCATATTTCGCAACTAATAAAGAGTCTTTTACAAAAACATCTCGGCTGTAAAATTTCGAACCTTCTTTTGTAATATCTAAATACATCAATTCTTTGTTCACTTCTGATTTATTTAAAGTATCTCTTACGAAATGGTAATCATAAATAAACCGTTGGTTTTGTGCGGTGTAAAACAATGATGACAGCAGGAACAGTAGCGTTAATTTTTTCACAGTATTTTTTTTGATTCATAACAATTTTTAAAGATAGAAAACTTTTTAATTCCTCATTAATAAAAATAAAGCCTACGAGTGCTAAAACAACGTTTATAAAAAATCTAGTAATAAACTTTAAAATAATATTTAGATATAGAAAAAAAATTCATACCTTTGCACACCCGTTTTGGGGAAAATTATGTTTAATCGTAAACGAAAAAAGTGTGAATACATTAAGTTACAAAACCGTTTCAGCTAATAAAGCTACCGCAAATAAAGAATGGGTTGTGGTGGACGCTGAAGGACAACCTTTAGGAAGATTAGCTTCTAAGGTTGCAAAGATTTTGAGAGGTAAGCACAAAACGAATTTTACACCTCACGCAGACTGCGGAGATAATGTAATCGTTTTAAATGCTGGAAAAATTACCCTTTCTGGAAACAAGTGGGCTGACAAGACTTACATTTGGCATACTGGTTACCCAGGTGGTCAAAAGTCAATGACTGCGCTAGAACTTCAAAAGAAAGATTCTTTAAAAGTATTGGAAAAATCTGTAAAAGGTATGCTTCCAAAAACTAAATTGGGATCTCAATTGTTTAAGAACCTTTATTTATATGAAGGAACTGACCACAAACATGAAGCTCAAACGCCGAAAGTAATTAATATTAACGAATTCAAATAATTAATATGTCAATAGTTCATAAAATCGGAAGAAGAAAAACTTCTGTTGCAAGAGTTTACGTGAGACCAGGTTCTGGTGTTATCACGATAAACAAAAAGGATTCTAAGGAATACTTTGGAACTGACGTTTTGGTTTACAAAGTGAATCAGCCATTTTTATTAACAGAAACAGCAGGTCAGTACGACGTAACTGTGAATGTTTTTGGTGGTGGTATTACTGGTCAGGCCGAAGCAATCAGACTCGCTATTTCTAGAGCCATGTGCGAAATCAATGAAGAAAACCGTTTGCTTCTAAAGCCACACGGATTGCTTACTAGAGACGCAAGAATGGTAGAAAGAAAGAAACCAGGTCAGAAAAAAGCAAGAAAGAAATTCCAATTCTCGAAACGTTAATCTGTATACAGAAAACGACTGGAGAACAAGTTGGAGGTTTTTTATCTCGTATTTATTATCTAATCAAAAATGCCCCGTTAGTTTAGCACCCAAACATTTCTCCCATCTAAAGAAATTGTTGATTGCACAAAAGCGGCACGTAAACTAAAAACAAAAAAGAGACATGGCAAAAGCAAATGTTAAAGACCTTTTAGAGGCAGGAGTACACTTTGGTCACATGACCAGAAAGTGGAATCCAAATATGGCTCCATACATTTTTATGGAGAAAAATGGTATTCACATCATCGACTTACATAAAACAGCAGTAAAATTAGACGAAGCTTGTTCAGCTTTAGAAAAAATTACTTCTGCAGGTAAAAAAGTTCTTTTTGTTGCGACTAAAAAGCAAGCAAAAGAAGTTGTAGCGAAATATGCAGCAGAACTTAATATGCCTTATATTACTGAAAGATGGCCAGGTGGAATGTTAACAAACTTTGTTACCATTCGTAAAGCGGTTAAGAAAATGAACCACATTGATAAAATGAAGAAAGATGGTACTTTCGAAACTTTATCTAAAAAAGAAAGACTACAAGTTGATCGTCAAAGAGCAAACTTGGAGAAAAACTTAGGTTCAATTTCTGACATGGTTCGTCTTCCATCAGCATTATTTATTGTTGATATTATGAAGGAACACATCGCTGTTACTGAGGCTAAAAAATTGGGAATTCCAATTTTTGCAATCGTAGATACAAACTCTGATCCAAGAAAAGTGGAATACGTGATTCCTGGAAATGATGATGCATCTAAATCTATTGATATGATCTTGAACATTGTTTCAGATTCAATCAAAGATGGTCTGTCTCAAAGAAAAGCAGATAAAGAAAAATCTAAAGAAGAAGGAGAAAAAGTTTCAGCAGATGCTGATGCAGATTTCACTTCTGAAGCTCCAGCAGCAGAATAAGATTTTATCTTCAATATTAAAAAAAAGGTTCAGAATTTAATTCTGAACCTTTTTTTATGCTTTGTGGTAAAACTGTTTAGATCTTCTTTTAATTTGAAGTACCGCTTCCATTAGCACCCAATTGTTGCTTAGCAGAAAATAGATCTGTGGTTTTGTGTAAGGTTACCAGCATATTCTTACCGATGCTCTTTCTAGAACTATAGTTCGCTTCGCACATATTACCGGATAATTGATAGTCGCCTTTACTCACAGTAACAAAATTCTCCCCGTGGGCAGGAACGGCAAGATTATAATGCTCATTACCATGAATCCTGATAATCATATTGCAGTCTCCTTCATTTTTAATCAAAAGAATAGCCTTATTATTCGAATCATCATTATCAAAAAGTTGATTTAACAATTTGAGTGTTTTTTCCTTATGTGCGGCAGATGTTTCCGATATTAATTTCCGAAATTCCTGTTCTTCATTAAGACTTGAAAAAGGAGAAGTTTTGATTTCCGTTTTATTGTTATTACTAGTGGTAACTGAAATAATATTTGTTGAAGTACTTCCCTGTGCTTTATTTTTCCCTCTATTCATCCAACTGGAATTTTTAAGTTCAACGAGTCGGCGTTTTAATACAAATCGCCGCGAGTCATCAGGATGCGCTTCTTTTAGAAAGTTTTCTATTTCAGCAATATTAGTACTGTTGATGATATTAATGTATTTTTTCTGGGAATAAATTGAAATACAAGTTAAAACTGAAAGGGCAAAAATTGTCTTCTTCATTAATTTTCAGGAAGGATTAAGTGATTCTAAATTTAATATAAGTGATCGTTTTTCCCTTTGCCTCAAACAAACCTTCGTAGTATGTTTTTATTTCTCTCAATAATGGCGTTTCCGGATCAAATTCTGGGGCACCATAAATGTCGTGGTTTGCGAACATAATCTCATGACCTAAACCTTGAAGAAGGCCTAAAGTATACCCATGTAAAAACTCTGAATCAGTTTTTAAATGAATCACTCCATCCTTCTTTAAAATTTTCTTGTAGCGTTCCAGAAAATCAGGATGGGTCATTCTGTGTTTTGTACGTCGGTATTTAATTTGTGGATCTGGGAAGGTAATCCAGATTTCATCGACCTCATCTTCTGCAAAGAAGTGATCAATCAATTCAATCTGCGTTCTTAGAAACGCAATATTATTTAAATTATTGTTTATTGCATCTTTCGCACCGAACCAAAATCTGGCACCTTTAATATCGATACCAATAAAATTCTTTTCCGGAAATGCTTTTCCTAATCCCACGGAATATTCTCCTTTTCCACAACCTAATTCCAAGACAATAGGATTGTCATTTTTAAAAACTTCCTGACGCCATTTTCCTTTAAGATGAAAATCAGCTAATGCTTCTTCTCTTGTTGGTTGAAATACGTTGGGAAGCGTTCGGTTCTCGGCAAATCTTGCCATTTTATTTTTACCCATATGTTATATGAAAAAGCCAATATATCTATCCAGCTTCTATTTAAAATTAAAAAATATATTAATGTTGAAATTATTTTCCAGGATTATCCAAAGAAACCATGATTGCTTTCTGGATTGTTTTCTGCGACGCATATTGTGCTCCACAAACTTTACTTGTAAATAGGTAATCCCCTTTTTGTACCACGATAGAATTTTCGGCGCGGGATGGAATTGCAAGTCGGTATTTAAAATTGCCAATCCCATCGATTCTTATAATCATATTGCAATCTGATTTATTCTCTATTAAAACGATACTTTCTTTGCTATTTGGATCATTATCGAAAAGTGAATTTAGAATTTTGACCGTTTTATTCTTATGCTCAACTGGTGAAGTAGACATGAGCAAAGCAAACTCTTCCTGTTCAGCAGCATCTAAAGTTGCTATAGAACTATATCCTGAAAATGATCCAGCATCTGTTGACTGTGGTACCGAGCCACCGCCTTGCACGGAAGCAAAACTATTTGAATTTAGTTCTTCCTTGTATTTAGCAATTTGTTTTTGTCTAATGATTTCAGACATTTCTTCATAACTAATTCTGGTAGAAGATTTTTTTCTTAAAAGTGCAATTTTCTGCTGAAAATCTGCCACTCTTGAATCTGCAGGATGTGCAGTTTTTATATAATCCTTCAGCATTTCAATCAACCGTGGTTTTAAAACTACTCTTTTGGGATCATCAGGATGCGCAATTCTTAAATAAGCATCAATTTCATAAATACTAGTACTCCTCATTATGTTACTGAAGTCTTTATTCTTTTGTTGAGCGCAGATTTGATTACTACATAATAATATGCAGAGAATGAAAAAGATACTTTTTAGTTGAAACATAAAGGAAGTTCAAAATTTGGCTTTTACAGAAAGACAATTTATTGTATGCTATCTCATTAAAGCATAAAACATTGTATAATCCTTTAAAGGAATTATTCGTCAAATATAAAAAATAAATAACAAATATTCCGTGACCAACCAAAGCTATTTTGACATGTTCATGAGTTGGGAGTTTTTCAAACGTCGTTGATAAATTGGTAAATACTTATCAATATAAATTGCGATTGCATCATAATTATTTGCTTTCACAAAAGGATAAATATTATCGGAGGAATAAACGAACTGTAAAAAATTATCAATGAGATTTGCAGGAATTTTCAGATTAGTAAAATACGCTTCACCATAATAGTTTTTAATATTGGTGATTGCAGCATTCATTTTTTCATATTCAAGCGCTCGTTCCTGCTTTTTACGTTCTCCAGAAAGAATATCAAAAATACTTTCTAAATTGAAAGTAAGTCCACCACCGCTGAAGTCTGCAACAGGCAACAATGGTGAATTCCCATCGCCTTTTGGAGTGGGCAGGCCAATCATCTTTTGCAAAGCGAGAGTTTTCTCTCCCGTTTTAAGTGAACTCACATCTTTTCTTAAATTTCCAGTAGGTTTAAACTTATTAATTACAACCTCCTGAATATCGTAATAGGCAATTTTCAATTCTACAAAGTTTTTTTCCGTTTGAAGTTGCTCTGCAGCAACTGTAACATCTTTTCTATCGGTAACAATTGAGGTAAAACGAATTACATCGCCGGGTTTCGCCGGGATTTTGAAGGTGCCGAAATAATCGGTATAAACCGTTTTATGTTCCGTTAAATTGGTCACATAAACTTGATTAAGATAATACACCGACTTATCTCTGATGATAATTTCGCCGGAAAAAAATTGGGATTGCACTTTAATCAAAATAAAAAAAGTGACCATTAAATATAACTTCCTCATACCGTTGGCAAAATAAATGATTTTTTAACAAATAATTCTCATTCGTATTTTTAAACTTGGTTAAAGTTTGGTTAAATCCTCAAAATTAATGTTAATAGATTTTATTTTTTAAGAAATCTTTAGCAAAAACAAAAATCCCTGGGAATTTCCCAGGGATTTTAAATATAGAATGAAAGGTTATTTTTTGATAAATTTCACTTTAGTTACTTCACCAGCATTATCTACTGAGATAATATATGCTCCTTTCTGCAATTGAGAAACCTGCACTTTATTATCAATCACTTTACCTTTATTTACAACCTGACCGGTCATATTATAAATTATAAAGTTTGCTTTTTCAGAAACCTTGCTGATGTTTAACACCTCAATCGCTGGGTTAGGATACACCTGAACTTGATTCGCTTTTACATTATTTACTGCTAAAGTATTGGGAACAATTTTAACACCGTAATCTTCAACCTCGCCATAGGTAAACGAACCACAAGGCGTTGTTTGCGTAGCGTTGAATTTTAAAGCCACTCTCATTCCCACGGTTTTTTCACCCATATAAGCATCTGCTGGTACTGCGAAAGTTGCTATTTCAGGATTTACTTTATTTGCAGTTGAAGACATCACCATTTCACTTGCTTCATAAACTCCATTTCTATTGAAATCTACCCATACAGTAACTCCCTCATTATACTGAGTCCCACTCCATTTCTTAGTAACTGAAATCGTATTATTGGTTGTATTTGCCATTAAGTTTACAGTTCTTGCAGGATCAGATGAATAGTTGGTGTAATTAGAGGCTCCAGAGTTGCTGTTCACCCCACTTGCTCCTTCTGCAACAACTGTTACATTAGAAATATGTTCATCGTTAGAATTGGTTGATGTTAAAGTGCAATACGCCATCATCAAGGTCATAAATGTTTGGTTGACATAAGTTCCAACTGTACCTGAACAAACAGAAGCCACCTCTACGTTATACGTTTCACTTTCATTTAAACCTGTAATCGTATAAGTAGTTGCAGTCAAAGGAACCTCAGTCCAAGTTGAAGCCGAAGATGCTTTGTATCTTAAGTTATAAGTTGCACCTGCAATTGGATCCCAAGAAACATTTGCAGAATTGATTGTAATACCGGCAACAGTTAATCCCGCCGGAGCAGTACCATCACAAGAAACAATTGCAGACACTGTAACTGGTGCTACAGCATAGAATACATTCCCGATTGCAGCGATTCTTACTTTCAATGTAGTATTGGTTGGGAATGAAGCGAAACTAAAATCTTCAGAACCATCATTTGGAGTAGATGCCGAAAGTACCGTCCACGTTGCTCCGTTATCCATTGTGTAATCAATTTTTACATTTGCTACATTATAAGGTGCTGCAGAAGTACTTGCAACATCCCAAGTTAATGGACCTGATGCATTATTATAAACTTTCGAAGTGGTAATTTTAAATGGACCCGCACTCCCTACCGTAAGGTTTTGAATACCGATTGCGGTTTGTTGATTGGTCACATCAGGATTATTATCTCTTACTGTAACTCTAAAGTTTGTTGTTCTTGCAACATTAGAAACTGATTCCCAATCAGCGGCACTCGATAAAACACCATCCATTACCAAAGATAATTTCGGGAAATATCGCGATGGATCTGATGTTCCCATTAATGATCTAAATTTCGCACCGGCTGTATTATTTCCGGTAACAGATGTTACTGCAGATGTTGCACGGTCATATTCTTCCCAAGTATAAGTAAGCGGATCATTTTCCGCATCCGTAGCAGAAGCGGTTAAAACAAATGCAGTCCCTTTTGGAATTGTTTTGCTCTCCATTGGTGCAATTACAGGCGGAGTATTGGTAAGCGGTGTACTAATTTCACAGTTTTGGGTGTTCACATAAATTTGAGATTGCTCAATACTTCTTACATGAAAATAAGCATCAGAATGCATTTGCACGTTTGCAGAGGTAATCCCTGCATAACCCATAATCGTAGAACCAGAACCAGGTTCCATATGAGCGGTATTATACGGCGCTCCCTGAATCCCATGAGAGAAAGTGTGATCTGCACCAAATTGGTGACCCATTTCGTGTGCCACATAATCGATATCAAAAGTATCACCTACTGGATCATTTCCACTTGCCGGTGAAGTATATGCTGAACCTTTCGACGTGTCGTCGTTTGCACTTGCAGGATTTCTACAGACATTACCAATATCTCCAGCGCTTCCACCGCCTCCTGATCTTCCGAAAAGATGACCGATATCGTAGGCATCATTTCCAATAACAGCAGTTAGGTTTTTCTGAAGTTCTAAACTCCATGCACCTTTTGCTCCAGAAGAAGCATTACTATAAGGATCTGTACTTGCATTGGTATAAATTAATTCCGGGAAATCCTGCAAAATCATTCTGATTGCAAAATCTTTCTCAAAAACGCCATTAACTCTGGTCATGGTGGCATTAATCCCAGCAAAAGCCTCTGCCACACCACCAAAGAAATTAGTATATTCACCTGTCACAGAAACTGCCAAACGATAAGTCCGGAATTTTTGATCATCGTTTTTGTTGAATATATTGCTTTGTGCAGCATCGTCCGTATTTTGTCTCAGCCGATCTATTTCCGTTTTGCTCAACAAGTTTTCTTTTGTAGAACATTCAAATGCATTTCCTGTCCTTTGAGTTTTAGGAAAAACACCATAAACTGTTTTAGAAGCATTTTGCGGTTCAATGAATTCATAACTGCCATTGCTGAAAATCATTGATTGAAAATCGTTTGGTGACAAACTAAATCTCACCGACTTTCTGCTATCATCAACACTAACTCCAGCATAAGAACCTAATTGATATCGATCTGCAAGCGATTTCACCAAAACTGGCGCACTATAGACCGCAAATTTTTCAATTTTCCCATCTAACGTGGGTAAATTTACAATTACAGGTTTCTTACCTTTTCCTGCCTCTACTGCACCACTTAATTGCGCTTGCAGTAACTTGAGATTTAAATTATAATAACTTTTAACCTGGGTTTCAGGTCTCATTTTTTCACCCTGCAATGTTGTAGGACTCCACTGACTAAAGAGTGCTGTAGTCATCAAGCCACAGGCTAAAGTGGTAAAGACTTTCTTCATGATATATTTTATTTAATGGTGCCCAATTTACTATTTATCAATTGGCCATCAAAATAAAAATCACAAAAAATTTAATTAAATCAACTTAAATTAATATTTATATTGAAAACAAATTATATTATTCCCAATAAAACAAATGAGGAATTAAAACAAAACCCTCATCGTAAATTTGGGGAATTTTAATTAAAATAAATACAGAAAATAGTGAACGAAAAGAAAGGGGAGATTTGTTCAGATTTTTAGAATGTATAAGCAATATTCCAAGAAAAGCCAATATTGAATTTCGCAGAACTTTTGCCAAATCCTGGAACAATCATCGGTTTTATCTCGTCTTGTTTTGAAGTAAAAACTAAGTATTTGGGTTGCGCAGTAGTTTCAATATAAAAAGGAGATTCAAATAACTGCACTCTTCCACCGATGTTAATTTCCATCCAATAAGAACTTTGCGTAGATTTTGGGAATGCCTGCGAAACATCGCTCCCACCAAAACCACGAATAGGAACCGCTTTATATTCCTGATTATAAAAAGAACCCGCAACTTTGCCCCCTATAAAAAAACCATTCATGGGATTTTCTAAATCATGCGCTAACATATACAAGGTTCCTAATTTTAGAAAAGGTCCACTTGCAGAAGCATCATAGCCGTTTTTCTGATAAATATTTTTCTCGAAACCAACATCTGCAATCCCGTACCAGTTATCTTTAACCTTCGACGAAACAAATACCTGAAATAATTTTCGGTCAGAAACAACTCCAATTCCAGCATTCAAAACATCGAAACCGACTAAAAAATTCGGTTCATATTTCCATTTTACTTTCAAAGAATCCTGCTTTTTTTGAGCAAAACTCATCATCAACATAAAACTAAAAAAGAAGGAAAAGATGCGTTTTGTTTTCATCGATGATTTGGGTTTGATTTTGTTCTACTCCTAAAACCGAATTGGGAACTTCGAGTTCAGAGTTTACATTTTGATATAACTTTTTTATGCCACACGCCGGCGAAACATATTCTGAAACAGTGCTATAATTAATTTTAATCTGGGAATTAACAGCCGCTCTGGAAACTCCGACATACATTTTTGTAAAAGGTGTTTCGTCAACCCGCAAAGGAATCAACACCGAATCTGTTTTGCCCACAATACCATAAACCGGAATTGGACCCGTTCCATAATCTACAGCAATAAATAAGGAATCCATGGTTTTCATTTTCCCAGTCGCTTTGGTTTTGAATTTAACTTTCATTCTGGGCGTTGCTTCACCACCTATACAGATATCATCATCTGAACCACACGAGTAAAGAAATAGGGAAATAAACAATAAGAAAATGAACTTGGTTTTCATTATTTTGGATCAAGGGCTTTTTGAATTCTGTAGGCTAAATCTTCGTAATGGTATTTGTTTACAAGATCAGGCGATGTTCTTGATGCGATATTTTCTTTAATATTATTTAAAGTTCCACGCACGATTGCATTAACATCTGAGTTTTTAGAAACCTCAACAGTTCTTGCAAAACGATTTGGTGCAGCAGGTTTCGAATTTAATAAGGTAATTAAAGATTCCACATAATTGCGTTGAAGATTTCGTCTGTAAATATCTTCACTTGAATTATTGAAAATCGTTTCTTTTAAATCGTTCATATAGTCAACCAACGGATAAGCATTTGAATCCATCATTTGATTTTGATTCATCATCTGAAGAACATTGGCAGACAAAATTCTATTTAAAACAGTGCTCTGAAGATTTTCAACCACACTAACTGATGTTTTTCCTGTCTTTTCAAAAACCTCTTTCTTCAACAGCCAGTCTGGAGTTGTAAAAAGATTTTGGTTCAGGAATTCTAAAGCACGTTTTTGATCAGTTTTAGCAACCACTTCATACACAGGTCCACCTTGCTCAACTGTTTTCGGCGTTTCTAACTGACCACCAATATATTTAGAAACATGTCCCAGATATCTGGAAAATTGTCCCGTCACCTGATCGTACATGGTAGAAAGATCGGTAAAATCTTCGTTTGGTTTTTTGGTCCAGTCCTGAAGATTATCCACAATACGTTTTAAATTTTTAATACCGTAAGCACTTGCAATCATGGCATCGTCACCAACTTGCTCACTTTGGGAACGTGGATCGTATGGATTGCTTTCTGTACCAAACCAAAGACGGTTATCTTTCAGTTTATTAATCACCCATTTATTTAGGTGTGCTTTTTCTTTATCCGGAGTATTAAATTGGTAAAATCTTCGGTAACCCCATTCAATTGCCCAGTCATCGTAGTCACCAATTCTTGGCATTATTCCAGCTTCGGTGATTTTATCTTCTGGTTGTGCAACATAATTAAATCTTGCATAATCCATAATCGATGGCGTGTGACCATTTTTCTCTAACCACTTTTTATCTCTCAACTTTTCTACCGGAACCGTTGAACTCGAACCGAAGTTGTGTCTTAATCCTAAAGTATGTCCAACTTCATGAGAAGAAACAAAACGGATTAATTGACCCATCAAAGCATCATCAAAATCCATTTTTCTGGCACGTGGATCGTTTGGTGACGCTTGCACAAAATACCAGTTTCTGAGTAGAAGCATTACATTGTGATACCAGTTGATATGGCTTTCTAAAATCTCGCCAGTTCTTGGATCAGAAATCGACGGACCAGAAGCATTCGGAACATCAGAAGGTTTATAGACGATAGCAGAAAATCTCGCATCTTCTAAACTCCATTCTGGATCATCTTTCGCATTCGGAACTTTAGCATAAATAGCATTTTTAAAACCTGCTTTTTCAAAGGCTTTTTTCCAATCATTAACCCCTTCCATTAAAAAAGGAACCCATTTTTTCGGAGTTGCTGGATCGATATAAAAAACAATCGGTTTTGCAGGTTCTACCAATTCTCCTCTTTTGTATTTTTCTAAATCGTCTGGTTTTGGCTCCAGTCTCCATCTTTTAATTAAAGAAACTCTTTTTACCCCTTGCGGATCTAAATCGAAATCGGTGTAACCTACTGCGAAATAACCTACTCGAGGATCAAAGTATCTCGCCTGCATTTTATTCTCTGGTAATAACACCAAAGAAGAATTTATTTCTACCGTATAATTCCCACTTACAACTGGTTTTTCCTGTCCAGGTTGAACAGTGAAATTACCTAATGTTTTAGCGAAAGTTTTGGTGGTATTTATTTCAAGATTATTAGGAAAAGATTTAACAAAATTCACGTAAGATTTATCTTTCTGGAAAGCACCAACTTTATAACCATTCTTCACGGTTGCTGCAAAAGACACCAACTCATTATCTGCATTCAGCATATCGGTAGCTTCAATTACAAACGATTTTTTATCTTTCCCAAATGCCTTAATATCGAAAGCCATAATAATGGATTGCATATTATTCCGCATCACAGAATTATACATTTGCGAAGTAGAATCTTTTGCATAATCAGCGAAAGAAATCGATTTAATGAAGATTTTATCCTCTGGACCTTTTTCAAATGTGATCACGTTCTGCCCAATTTGATCGCCAGCATAACCACTCGTTCCCGAGCGCATTCCAGCTGCGGCTTTGGTTAAACGACTCACCAACAAAAACTCTTTTCCTAGAACAGTCTGTGGAATTTCTAAATAGTATTTATCTTCAACTTTATGAACGGCAAGAATCCCTAAATCGGTGATTGCTTTATGGGTAATCACTTCTTTGTACGGTTTTATTTTCTCTGTTTTTTTTACTGCAGGTTTCCCTTTTACCGTTCCAGCAGAATCTGATTTGGTAACCAGCGTATCTTTTACCTGTGCTGAAGCAGAATTTACAAATCCTACAATTAAAACTAATGCTAAGAAATTCTTTAATCCTTTCATAATTATTTATTGAAAATAAATATAGTGTTTATATTTTAACGAGTAATGCGATATTTTCTACATGATGCGTTTGCGGGAACATATCAACTGGTAAAATTTTCACCAATTTATAATGATCCTTCATCAATGCCAAATCTCTGGCTTGGGTTGCAGAATTACAACTTACATACACGATTTTTTCTGGAGCGATTTTCAGAATTTGCTCCACTACTTTTTGGTGCATTCCATCTCTTGGTGGATCGGTAATCAGCACATCTGCTTTTGGATGTTGTGCGATAAATTCATCATTAAAGATTTCCTTCATATCACCACAATAGAAAGTACAGTTGGTTAAACCATTCAATTCTGCGTGTTCTTTGGCAGCGTCAATTGATTCCTGAACAGATTCAATCCCAATCACCTGCTTTGCTTTTCTGGCAACGTATTGCGCAATCGTTCCAGTTCCGGTATATAAATCGTAAACGACCTCATCCCCTTTTAAATCTGCAAATTCTAAAGTTTTTGCATATAAATTTAAAGCCTGTTTATAATTCGTCTGGAAAAAAGATTTTGGTCCGATTTTGAATTTCAAACCTTCCATTTCTTCCATCAAAAATCCTTCGCCAGAATAAATCTGAACGTCCTGATCATATAAGGAATCGTTCTGTTTGGAATTATGACAGAAAAGCAAAGTTTTAATCTGTGGAAATTGACTCAACATAAAGTCAAATAATTTCTGCTGATTCTCTTTCTCCTCACGGAATAACTGGAACAAAACCATCCATTCGCCTTTTGAATTCTGGCGGAACATTACGGTTCTTAAAAAGCCATGTTGCCCTTTAACATCAAAAAACTCTAAACCATTTTCTACGGCATGTTTTTTAATTGCCAATCGCATCGCATTTGATGGATCTTCTTGTAGGAAACATTCTTTCAAATCCAAAATCTTGCTCCACATTCCAGGAATATGAAATCCTAAAGCATCTCTATTTCCAAAATTCTCTTCAGAACTAATTTCATATTGGGTTAACCAACGTGCATTAGAAAAGGAGAATTCCATTTTATTGCGATAGAAGTAATGTTCATCGCTTCCAAGAATTGGCATGGTTTCGAAATCCTCGATTCCTGCAATTCTTTTAATATGATTGTAAACTTCGTCCTGTTTAAATTCAAGTTGTTTGTCATAGGAAAGATTCTGCCATTTGCAACCCCCGCAAACACCGAAATGAATACATTTTGGCTCCACACGGAAGGGTGACCTTTCAACAATCTCGATCATTTCTGCTTCGTAGTAATTCGATTTCGATTTTTTTACGCGGGCGTTTACGATATCTCCAGGAACTGCACCAGAAACCAAAACGGTTTTACCTTCGTCGGTTTTACCAACGGCAACCCCTTTTGACCCCGCTGAAACCAACTTTATATTTTCTAAAATTATATTTTGTTTTCTCTTTCTCATTATAAATAATCTGAACGCAAAAGTAAGGTTTTAAAATAAAAAAAACGGAAATTAACCCGCTGTGTGTTCTCTAAATCATTAAATAATAACTTGTTTCTACTACTTAGCCGACTTTAAATAATAATCGCGGCATCTTAAATAAAAAAAACCAATAAGACCACCAGAAATAAGAAATGCAAAAGTCCAGAGATATTTGCCGTTAACATTATTTTTAAAAACATCTACAATTAATATAATCGTGGAAATAAAACTGGCGACTAAACCAGCATAGACCAAGAAATCCCCAACCGATAGTGGAATTCCTAAACTTGTTCTATCAAAAGAAACTCTGAAGAAATTAAATAAAAAACCTAACGCTATAAGGGGATACAAAATATTTTTAGGAACAAGTAGTTCTTTTTTCATTTTCAAAAATTTTATTAAAGATAAAAAAATCCTGCACAATTTTTGTGCAGGATTTTTAGTTTTGTCTTTGTCTAGTCCTGAAATAGCGATACACAAAAAGTATCATTATGAAAGAACAGGAAGTTACGCGTTATGTAAAGCGCACTCAAAAGGATTATTCTATGTCCTTTAAATTACAAATTGTACAAGAAGTCGAAAGAGGGCAACTCTCTGTTAGCGATGCTGCAAAGAAGTATGATATCCAATGCAGAAAAACTGTTGTTAATTGGCTAAAGAAATTTGGTAACTTTGATTGGGACAATCAAACACCTCACAATATGCCAAAATCACCAGAGCAGAGAGTAATGGAACTGGAAGTCCAGGTTAAATTACTAGAAAAGCAAAAGGCTTTATTGGAGCAACAAGCTTTTGTTGCAGATAAGAAAGCCATCATTTTCGATATGATGATTGATATTGCTGAGAAAGAATATCAAATCGACATACGAAAAAACTCCTCACCCGAACAATCGATCATTTTAGAGAAGAACAAAAACAAACAATAATGTTTGCCTGTAATTTGTTCGGGGTGGATCGACAGGTTTACTATCGGAAACTGAAAAAGAGAAAAGTAAGGCAATCTATTGCTTCTGCTGTAGTTTGTATGGTATTAGAAATTAGGAAAGAGCATCCAAGGATGGGCACGAGAAAATTATATTTTCTATTAAAGAAAAATTTAATAGACCTGAAAATTGGCAGAGATAAATTGATTAATATTTTAAGAGCAAACCATCTGTTGATTATGCCAAAACGCGCTTATCACATTACTACAAACTCTCATCATCGGTTTAGAAAGCACCAGAATCAGATTTTAGACTTAGAGATTCAACGGCCAGATCAAGTCTGGGTGTCGGACATTACATACATTGGTAAAAGAGACAATCCTTTTTATTTAAGTTTAATTACAGATGCTTATTCTAAAAAAATAGTGGGATTTAATGTTGCAGATAATATGAATACTGAAAGCACCTTAAAAGCTTTACAAAATGCTTTGAAACAAAGGGTAAATAAAGAAGTACCTCTAATACATCATTCTGATAGAGGCCTACAATATTGTGCAAATGATTATCAAAATTTGCTATTGAAAAAGAAAATAAAGTGCAGTATGACACAGAACTCAGACCCTTATGAAAATGCTGTTGCAGAAAGAATCAATGGGATTTTGAAACAAGAGTATTTTATCGATAAATTTAATCAGACTCTACCCATCACAAGAGCACTCGTAAGAAATGCAATAGAACTTTATAATGAAAAGCGACCACATTACTCTAACCATATGCTCACTCCCAACCAAATGCACAGGCAAAATAAAATCAAAATGAGAACCTATAAAAGAAAAAACACTAGCGAAAACGTTTTCACTAGTGTTTAATTATTTAATTTTATTTAATAATCTGTAT
>NZ_JAQYUS010000006.1 GCF_030686865.1 Kaistella sp. SH40-3 | reverse complement strand
GTGTCAAACGATTAGTAATGATCAGATCGCATTTATTCTTAAAAAGTTCTAAATCATTAATTAATTTGGATCCGAAAAAAAGTTTTTCTTCGAGTACCGGTTCATAAACTATAACTTCTACGCCTTTAGCTTTAATTCGTTTCATTACACCCTGCATTGCAGAAGCTCTGTAATTATCGGAACCAGATTTCATAATTAGTCTGTAAACTCCTACTGTATTAGGATTTTTGGCTAAAACAGAATCAGAGATAAAATCTTTTCGTGTTCGGTTAGCATCTACAATAGCCTGAATAATATTATTGGTACCGCATCATAGTTCGCCAGCAACTGTTTGGTGTCTTTTGGCAGACAATAGCCTCCATAACCGAAGGATGGATTATTATAATGCGAACCAATACGAGGGTCTAAACTTACCCCTTCAATAATCTGTCTGCTATTGAGCTCGTGGGTTTGCGCATAGCTATCCAATTCATTGAAATAGGCAACCCTTAAAGCCAAATAGGTATTGGAGAAAAGTTTAAGTGCTTCTGCTTCTGTAGGATCGGTAAATAAGGTGGGGATTTCTTTTTTCACCGCTCCCTGTTTTAATAAATCTGCAAAGACTTCTGCTCGCTCACTTTTTTCACCGACGATTATTCTAGAAGGATATAAATTATCGTATAATGCTTTTCCCTCTCTTAAAAATTCTGGAGAAAAAATAATGTTTTGAAAATTTAATTTAATTCTCAGTGATTCTGTATAACCTACTGGAACAGTCGATTTAATAACAACCACCGAATTACGATTATATTCTTTAACCTCAGTGACCACCGCTTCTACGCTATTGGTGTTAAAATAATTTGTTTTAGGATCGTAGTCCGTTGGAGTGGCAACAATAACATAGTCAGCATTTTGGTAGGCCTCTTTTTTGTCTAAAGTTGCTCTAAAATTCAATTTTCTGTTATTTAAAAAATTTGTAATCTCATCATCTTCAATGGGCGACTTTTTATTGTTGAGAAGCACAATTTTTTCAAGTACAATATCAAGAGCCACTACCTCGTTATGCTGCGCCAGAAGCATTGCATTTGATAGTCCGACATATCCTGTTCCTACTACTGTGATTTTCATATATTTATGATAAATATTTTTTTTTCTAGTAATTAAATTATAATCACAAACTATAATTTAGAATCACAATTTTCTAATATTCCCTTCACATCATAAACAACAGCTTTCTCTTTTTTAAACTTCTCCAAATCCAACGCTAAAAATTCTTTATGAGCCACTCCCAAAATAATCGCATCAAACTTCTCTGTTGGGATTTCTGAACTACTTTCAAGTCCGTATTCATGTTTTACTTCCGCTGAGTTTGCCCAGGGATCATAAATACTGACTTGCGTTCCATAATCTTCTAAAGCCGCAATAACATCCACAATTTTAGTGTTCCGAACATCTGGACAGTTTTCTTTAAAGGTAATGCCGAGCATTAAAATCTTCGCATTATTAACCTTAATGTTTTTCTTAATCATGGTCTTAATCACCTGCGAAGCGACGTACTGTCCCATAGAATCATTCAGTCGTCTACCTGCTAAAATAATTTCTGGATGATAGCCATATTCCTGGGCTTTCTGGGCTAAGTAATAAGGATCAACACCAATGCAATGTCCACCAACCAAACCCGGTTTAAAAGGCAGGAAGTTCCATTTTGTTCCGGCCGCTTCTAAAACATCATGGGTATTGATATCCATCAGATTAAAAATCTTCGCCAGTTCGTTCACAAAAGCAATATTGATATCGCGCTGTGAATTTTCAATGACTTTCGCCGCTTCTGCCACTTTAATGGTTGGCGCTAAATGCGTCCCGGCAGTAATCACCGATTTATAAATGTTATTTACAATTTGACCGATTTCTGGGGTAGAACCCGAAGTGACTTTCAGGATTTTTTCTACCGTATGCTCCTTGTCTCCCGGATTAATTCTTTCTGGGGAGTAACCCGCAAAGAAATCAACATTGAATTTTAAACCAGATACTTTTTCAACCACAGGAATACAGTCTTCCTCCGTCGCACCTGGATAAACCGTGGACTCATAAATAACGATATCTCCTTTTTTCAAAACCTTTCCCACCGTTTCACTGGCTTTAATTAAAGGCGTTAAAACAGGACGATTGTTTTTATCGACCGGAGTAGGAACCGTGATGATGTAAATAGTAGAATCTGCGATATCATTAAAGTCATAAGAACAGTACAATCCTTTTTCTTCATTGGTCGGATTTTTTGCAACCAAAGCAGATTTCAAAAGTTCATCTGAAACTTCTAAGGTATCATCGTGACCGTTATTGAGTTCCCGAATACGCGCTTGATTAATATCAAATCCAACGGTCGGGAATTTTGTAGCGAAAAGTCTTGCGAGCGGCAAACCTACATATCCCAGACCTAATACTGTTATTTTATGTTTCATTTTATCTTTTGATTTTTTTCAATGCTTACGATTATTTTCTTTTCAACCTCTATATTTAAGAGGAAGTATTGCGTTGATTTAATTTTTATTGATTGTCCGTAAATAGTAATAATTTGTAATTCGTTGCGAACTTTGTTAAGTGAAACGGCTTTGCGAACTTAAAAACGTGCGGAAAACAGCATATTTATTAAGAAAACTTTGCGCTCTTTGCGTTTAAAATTTTCATTATTATTGAATACGGATATACATAAATTTTTAATACTAAATTTTTCCTTTTAATCTTGTCCAGAAATTCTGTTTGGTGTCCGTATAATACCCATATCCATATTTCCCTCCATAGCCATAGCGTAATTCACTTTTTTTGATATCGTTTAAAACGATTCCAATTTTCGCTACGTTTTCATCGGCTGCCACGACCTTTACATAATTAAGCAATTGCTTTTCAGTGTATTTGGCGCGCGTTACATAAACCAGCACATCGGCTAAAGATAAAAGGTGGAAGGAGTCACTCACCATCATCATGGGAGCCGAGTCAATGAGTACATAATCGTACTTCGTCGTTAAATCAGTGATTAAACTTTTCAGCCTTTTCTCTTCCAGTAAATCCGTCGGGTTCGGTGGTATCGTACCCGTATCGATAATGTCTAAATTAGGATTTAAACCAGATGGTTCTAAAATGTCAGTAAGTTCCAGACTGGGGTCTGCTAAATAATCTGCTAGTCCAATGTTTTTTGCGTTAATATACCTTTTTAATTGGGGATTACGTAAATCGGCTCCAATTAAAACAACTTTTTTATTCGAACTGAAGGTCAGTGCAGAATTCATAGCAATCGTTGTTTTACCTTCTCCTTTTACAGATGACGTAAACAAGATGACCGGTGCACGATCCTGAATTTTATTCAGCATAAATTTTAAATTCGTACTCAATATTCGAAATGCCTCCGCATAAATAGACAAATCATTTTTCTGAATTAAATCGCCTCCTTCTTTTTCAGCGGTAGGAATTTCTGCCAGCAAAGGAATATTGGGCAATACCCTTGTTATATCTCCTTTATTCGATATTTTAGAATCAAAAAAGAAATAAACATAAAATAAAAGAAAAGGCAACGCTAAACCTAAAACAAAAGCAATTAAGTATATTTTAGAGTTTTGCGGCGAAACTGGATTCGTAAAAGTATAGGCAGGATTGACTACTCTTGCTTTTGGCGTAGTCACCGCCAGTGAAATTGAAGTCTCTTCGCGTTTTTGCAATAGGAAAAGATAGAGGGCTTCTTTAATGTTTTGTTGGCGGTCAATATTTCTAAATATTTTTTCTTGAGCAGGAAATTTTCCAACGGCTGCTTTGTTTTCGTTCACTTTTTCCTGTAAAGAAGAAATATTCGATTGTAAAGAGGTTCGTGATTTCTGTAAATTTTCTTTAATAAGACTACGCATCGAAGCAATATCGCGATTGAACTGGATAACCGCTGGATTCGAACTCGTGGCTTGTCTTAAAGTTTTGTTTCTGGTTAATACCAGTTGATTGTATTCATTAATAACATTGTCTAGGCCAGAAGGCATGCCTAAGTTGCTGGGTAAGAGTTGTTCATTATTGGCTGAGTTCGCATAAGTTAAAACAGAGTTCACCATTTCTAATTGCGTCCCAACGTCCATGATTTTTTTCGTCGCTTCATTGGCATTCTGAACAGACAATTGCGCCTGACTCACCAAATCGGTAATCTGATTGTTACGCTTAAAGTTCGCTTTCTGATCTTCAATATTTCCGAGTTCCTTGGTAATCAAATCAAGACGACCGTCGATGAAATTTGCCGTGTTTTCGGATTCTAAATTTTTATTGTCAATCGCATCTTTATTATATTGCTTGATTAATTCATTTAAAATATTCTCAGATTTCCCCGGAATAGGACCCGTTAAACTCAATGAAATAATATTGGATTTATTTTTTGAATCCTGCTCTCCAATAATATTTTTTTCTAAATTGTTCACTACCGCATCAGGATGAACCAAGGTGATGGTTAGTGGCAATGTAAAATCGGTCAATGGTTGGCGATCGATTGTAAAAGCAGCGTACTTTAACTGAATCTTTTGTCCATACTGATACGTTTTTTCTGGACTGTTTTCCTGCTTTAATTTGAACTGTTTCTCATTGATAGGAGAAAAAGAAAAAGATTGATTCGTAAACTTCTTCGGATTGAGAACTGCAAGAGTTCCGAAAATTGGCGCTTCATCGTAAATATTCGTTGTTCGAACCCGCCCGTCACTTGAAACCTGCACATCTAAATGAAGTTTTTTCACCAAGTCATGAAGAATTGGTTTTGATTTCATGATGGCGATTTCATCCTGCAGATTATTGCCGCCAAAACCTCCACCTAGGGAAACATTGGTAAAATCTTCCATGCTGATGGATGATCTTTTATTATCTGAAGTGGAGACCAATACAGAAGTATTGGTCAGATACTGTTTAGGAGTGTACCTGAGATAAAGCCAGGCGAGAATTAGTGCTACCACTAAGGAAAGCAAAAACCAAGGCCATTTTTTGAGATATTTATTTAATTCCGCTTGCAGATCAAAGGAGGATTGATCTTCGTGTTCAGTGAATTCGTCCATATTTATTTTAAAGTACTGATAAGGATTGAAGTTATAGCGACTGCACTTCCGATGATTGAGAAAATAAGATTACGGTTTGGATTCGTACCAGCAATAATTTTCTTATTTTCATCGGGCTCTACGTATAATACATCGTTTTGCTGCATATAATAATACGGGGAAGAAGTAATGTTTTTATCGGTGAAATAAATCACATACGTTTGATCACTTCCATTTTCATGTCTTACTAGTTTTACTTTGGTACGGTCGCCGTTATCGGTCATATCTCCTGCCATCCCTAAAGCTTGCAGAATAGTTACTTTATCGGATGGACTGGTGTATTGTCCGGGTTTTTTAACTTCCCCCAAGACTGTGATGTTAAAATTTAACTGACGGATAGAAACCATTGGATCCGTAAGGTATTCCAAGAGTCTTTTTTCTAAATCTTCCCGAAGTTCAGACATCGTCATATTCTGTACAAATATTTTCCCCAGAACAGGAAAAATAATATAACCTTCATTACTCACCAGGTACCCTTGTGGAAAATTTTGCGGATTTTGATTTTGTTGAATACCGGTGATTTCTCCCGCTTGATTCATGGAATGAAGATTAAAAGGACGTACTGCGTTATCATCAAAAGCAGTAACTTTAATATCCAGAAGATCACCTGACTGTAAATGAGTCCCAAGAAACACCGCTTGCTTAACCTCTTGGTCAATAGCAGTTGTCTGATTTTCCATATAGACCATATTCTCCTTCGGTTTACACGAAAAAGCGGTGAGGATTAATGTGGAAACTAAAAAAATATTTTTGATCTTTTTCATAAAAATTATAGAATTTGCAAAAGTAGAGAAAATAAATTTTTGAGGAAAAATAAACTGGGGATTACTCTGGCTTTTTAGAGAATAAATTGAAAATAAATCGTTAAAAACTAACTTTTTTTTAATGATTTACACTTAATGTTAACTTTAAAATACAAACAATGTATTTTGAATTAAATGTGAATGTTAAGGTGATTTAATTTTGGACGGGGCAGCCTCACCGATGCTTCACAGATCCGTCATGGATAAAGCATGGATAAAGCATGAGAAGTGCATGAAAACTTGACCTCAAAAAAAGGGTGATTTTGCACTTAATTAATAATTCGTGCAATTAAAAAGTGGAGCAGGTGATCGAAGATACAGCATCTTTATGATAGTTCTTATTTGATTGAACAAAAAACCACATCGATTTAGAAATGGCTATAACCTTCATTATTAAGGGAGGGTAAAGTCAGGGATCCTTTACCTTATAGCGCAGCTAAATCATAAAATAATAGACTGCAGGTAAATGGTTTAACTATAAAATTACTGGAGTTGTTATGGACTTACTATGGACTCGCTATGGAGTATTGTGCCTGGAGAGTGGAAAGTGACGCTGATGTCACGGTTCAAATATAATTAAAAATCTTAGAGCCTGTGATACATTTAATGTGCAAACTTATCACAGGTTCGCAGGTGTTTCAAATTATTTAAGCAATAGTGATTCGCTGGTGGCAGATAGCCAATGACTTTAAGATTCACCCTGTACCTGCAAACACTTAAACAGTCAATATTCAGGTATATAAAAGAACTTCTATCATCATATCCGTTTTCGCTGTGGGAAAAACACACAAAATCATTTTTTCTTTATGGTTACATATTTTAATCGACAGTGGAAATACATGACGAACCTCTGTAAATTGGAATAAAACTGCAGAAACCTCTAAAGAAGTAGTTCTTAATGTGAAAATATCGGCAACACAAAAAAACTAATGAAAACTTATATAAACAGTTTTAATTTTATACTGATAGACCGAAAGTGTTTATTATTTTTGTTAAAATAAAGCAGAATCTCAAATAAATTACCATTAAAAATTCCGCATCAAAATCAACCTCATTCCCGAATTTTTTGGCAGACCCCATTTATAAATCGTATTTTTGCACAAACAAGAAATTTATGCAGTTTTTAGATGAATATCAGGAGATGGTTTCGAAAGCAATCGAAAAATATGTCTTTAGAGATAAACCCGAGGAACTTTATGCTCCCATGAATTATATTATTTCACATGGGGGGAAACGTCTTCGTCCCATGATGGTTTTAATGGCCTGTGAAATGTTTGGTGGTGATTTGAAAAAAGCCCTTAAACCTGCTTTGGCAATCGAGTTTTTTCATAATTTTACCTTGATCCATGATGATATTATGGATGAAGCACCCCTTCGAAGAGGCAAACCTACGATTCATACGATGCACGGAATCAACACAGGAATTCTTTCCGGTGATGCCTTAATGTTCAAAGCACTTAAGTTTTTTGAAAATTTAGAACCCGAATTATATAAAGCGTGTATGCGTGTTTTTATTCACACAGGCTTATTATTGTGCGAAGGTCAACAATACGACATCAATTTTGAAACGCAGGAAGAAGTAAATTTCAATGATTACATCCGAATGATTTCTTATAAAACAGGAATTTTAAGCGCCTCTTCTTTTGAGATCGGAGCTTTAATTGCTGGTGCAGATTTTAAAGATGCGAAAGCGATTTTTAATTTCGGTAAACACGTCGGAATCGCTTTCCAGATTATGGATGATTATTTAGACGTCTTCGGAAACCAGGAGCAAATCGGTAAAAAACATGCGGGGGATATTTATGAAAATAAAAAAACCGTCCTCTATCTTTTAGCCCTGGAACACGGGACTGAAGAAGAGAAAAAAGAATTGGAGTTCTGGTATTCCAAAAAAACCGATAATGTTGATAAGGTTTACAGCGTCGAAAAGATTTTCCGTCGCACAAGAGTTGATGAGAAAACATTGCTGCTAATTCAGGAACATAATGAAATCGCACAGGGATATTTAAAGAAAATCAGCGTTTCTGATGAGAAGAAAAAACCATTCATTGAACTCGCCAATTACTTATTGCGAAGAGAAAGCTAATTGACATCCCCAAAATCCCCCTTCACTGTAGGGGTGGCGATTCGCGCCAGCGAATTGGCGGGTTAGTCGAACACTGCATTTAAATCATCAAATTATCACATCACTCAATCATCGCATTATCACATCACCAATGAAATTCCGAACAGAAGTAGAAATTCCTAATTCCGATCAAAAAATAGAAGTTGAAGGTCAGATTTTTTCAATAGGTTCTTGCTTTGCCACAGAAATGTCGGATTTATTAAAACAGGGACAATTACAAACTTTCAATAATCCTTTCGGCACGCTTTTCAATCCGTTTTCCATCAATAAAGCGGTTAAAAAATTGCACGATGCCCATTTTTATGAAGAAGGTGATTTGGTGAGTTTTAATGAAGAAGTATTTTCTTTAGACCATCATACTTCATTTAGGACTCGCTTTGTTCACCAGACTTTAGACAAAATTAATTTTCAGATCGAAACTGGAAATCAGTTCCTTCAAAATACGAATTGGATTCTGATTACGTACGGAACTTCCTATATTTATGAATTTTTGCCGAAGAAAAAACTCGTTGCAAATTGTCATAAAATTCCTGGAAAATATTTTGAAAAAAGATTGCTGACAAATTTAGAATTAACCGATTCCATTTATGAAACCATTGTAAATCTAAAAGATATTGCAAAACCCAACGTTCAGATTTTATTTACGGTTTCACCCGTGCGTCATACTAAAGATGGTATGATCGAAAATAACCTGAGCAAAGCAAAGTTGATTACCGCAATTCACGAGATTTTACCACAGTTTGAAAACTGTCATTATCTTCCTGTATATGAGATTTTAATGGATGATCTGCGCGATTACCGATTCTATAAAGAAGATTTGATTCATCCCAATAATCAGGCGGTTAATTACATTTGGGAGAAATTTGGAAACGCGTATTTCTCTAATGAAACCATGGATTTTATTGAAGAGAATTTAAAAATAGCAAAAGCATTAGACCATAAAACAACTGACGAAAAGAATCCAAAATATCAGGAGTTTTTAGAAAAGATAAAAGCAAGAATTTCCTTGCAGCAATCGAAAGTAAAGCATAAAATCTTTTAAATTGATTTCCGTTCAAACCGATTTAAGTGGTTCGACGATTCAACTTAAAAACTAAAAATAAGGGAATCAAGTCGGGCTGCTGTATCATTTCATCTGGAAAATTATTTTACTAATAACTTTCAACTTTCAACCTTCAACCATCAACCATCAACCATCAACCATTATGATCGATACGCACACCCATTTATATTCCGAAGAATTTGATGAAGACCGAAGAGAAATGATCGAAAGAGCCCTTAACAAAGGGGTCACGAAATTTTATCTTCCGGCGATTAATTCTGAAACGCATGAAAAGATGCTCACCTTAGAAAGTGAATATCCAGATCAGATTATTTCGATGATGGGACTTCATCCATGTTATGTGAAACCAGAATCCTGGGAACAGGAACTGAAAATGGTTGAAGAATATTTGAATCAGCGACCATTTGCCGCCATCGGTGAAATTGGAATAGATTTATATTGGGACAAAACCACATTAGACATCCAGGTAAAAGCGTTTGAACAGCAAATCGATTGGGCAATCGAACGCGATATGCCAATTGTAATTCACACCAGAGAAAGTTTTGATGAAACATTCGAAGTTTTAGACCGAAAAAAACACCCAAAATTAAGAGGAATATTTCATTGTTTTTCTGGAAATTTAGAACAAGCAAAACGAGCAATTGATCTTCAATTTATTTTAGGAATCGGTGGAGTAGTCACCTTTAAAAATGGAAAGATCGATCAATTCTTAAAAGAAATTCCTTTAGATAAAATTGTCTTAGAAACAGATTCACCTTATCTCGCACCCGTTCCACATCGCGGAAAAAGAAACGAAAGTTCTTATCTTGATTTAATCGTAGGAAAATTGGTGAATATTTATGGTAAAGATTTTTCCGAAATCGATACAATTACGACAGATAACGCAGATCGGATTTTTAATAGGTAAAGAAAGATCATGAAAGAGAAATTCGACAGCATAAGATTTTATCATCCCGAAGAAGTGAATCCTGCGATACGCTTTATAATGCGCCATCCTATGATGAAACTTCTTCTGCATTATAGTCTTCCCAATATTTCAGATGAAAAAATACAGCAGATTGTTGGTGATATCCATTCTATCGAAGATTTTCAGAAAGCCATTATTTATCCAAGTATCAAGAATGTTTTGAAAGCAAGTTCTGACGGATTTACGATTTCCGGAGCAGAAAATTTGAATAAAAAGGAATCTTATCTTTTTATTTCCAATCACCGGGATATTCTTTTAGACACCTGTTTGTTAAATTTTGCTTTGTTAGAGAAAGGTTTAAACCTTACAGCATCGGTTATTGGAGATAATTTGGTGCAAAGAGATTTATACCTTATTTTGGCAAAACTAAACCGTAATTTTTTTGTAAAACGGAGTGCCTCGCCACGCGAACTTTTAGAAAATAGCAAACTTTTATCTGAATATATTTTCCAGTTATTAACCTGTGAAAATCGCTCGGTTTGGATTGCGCAGCGAGAAGGTCGTGCTAAAGATGGTAATGATTTCACTCAAGCTGCCGTTTTGAAAATGATTTCTATGTTTGATGCGCACAGTAAACCTTGTCAATATTTTAAGAAATTAAAAATAGTTCCTGTTTCTATTTCTTATGAGTTGGACCCGACAGACAAATTGAAAGTTGAAAAAATGTGTGAAGATCATCTGAATCAAGAAAAGCACAAAAACGAAGATTTTCTCAATATTATGACGGGAATTTCTGGCCAGAAGAAAAGAATTCACTTGCATTTTGGCAAAATAGAAGATGATATTTATACGGATATTGAAAAATCAGTTTCCAATTCTAATAAGCAAATAAAGAAGTTGGCAGAGGTTTTAACCAAAAAAATTGTAGACGGTTACAAACTTTGGCCAAGTAATTATATTGCTGCAGATTTACTACAAAATAGCACCCTACATTCGAAATATTATACCGAAAAGGAAAAGCAATTCTTTATCAAAAGAATGAATTTAAGCATTGTTAAAAATAATAGTTGTATGAATCAAGCGCTTTTAGAAATGTATGCAAATCCCGTTTTTAACAAACGAGATCTATAAAAAATGCCACGAATTCACAAATAATTAATTCGCGAGTTCGTGGCAAATGTTTTATAGCAACAACCTATTTTCCTCTCGAAAAGTTACTCTTATTATTCGGCTTCTTACTATGACTATTAGTTGCATTCCAGGTTTCAGACGCGTCAGATAATTCAAAATTCACAACGTATTTCAATTCGTCAATATCTATTCCTCTCGCTGCAATATCCGTTGCTACCAAGATTCTTGTTTTCCCTGATTTGAAATTGGTAAGTGCGTTCTGTCTTTGATTCTGAGATTTATTTCCATGAATCGCTTCTGCAGAAATTTTATGACTCTATACTTTTTTGGCGATCTAGCTCAGGCAAAATGGGCAATCGATCTTCAGTTTATTTTAGGAATCGATGTTGCTGTAAATACGAGACAAAGTCTTTAAGCGAATATGCTATCTTTTTCATCTTGTTTTAAAAAAGAGAAAAAGTTTTTGACGGGATATGTACTAGGATTTTCCAAATATAAAAAAGACCACAATGTTAAACATTCCGGTCTTTGCGTCTCTCCGTGAAAACATACACCGTAAGAATCGGAGGTTTTATAAATCCTACTTCAACTGATAGACTCCAAAAACATAATCACTTGGATGTTTTTCCAGCAATTCATCTTCAAGGGCAAAAACCTTTTCAAGTACTTCCTGCTTCTCGGGATTCAATTCTACAAAATGATGAGAAATATCTTTCAGCGCACTTTGTAGAATATTATTCCCGTAAAATTTTTCTTCCAGAATATCAAATTTTTCATGAATTGCTGGAATAATAGAATCAGAATCAGTGCACTCTGAAGGGTCAGCAATAATCATTCGCAATACTCCAGAACCGTAGTATTTATTTTTGTAAATGTTCGTTTTAAATATTTTGCGGTATTCTTTCGGAATTGCAGCAATGGCTTTATTAATATAATCAAGTTGCATTTTGGAATATTGTAAACGCGTTGCACCCACGAATTCATTGATAATTAAAAGTCCTTTTGGCTCTAAATTTTTAATGACAACCTGATCCAAAAATTCAGAAATTCGATCGAAATGATGCAGAGAAGCATGAAAAAATACGACGTCGTATTTTTTATCTTTAAAGTCATGCTGCAAAATATTCTCAGCGAAATAGGAAATGTTTTTTAATCCTTTTTCATCAGAAATTGCTTTTGCTTTTTTTAATAATTCGTCAGAAAAATCATAACATTCTATTTCGCAATTTGGATTCATTTCTGCCAAACGAGTTTCATGACTGCAAACTCCAGTTCCTAAAGCCAGGATGCTAATTTTTTCTTTGTTTTTAAAATAGGTATCGGTGAGATAGGCTTCATACAAAGTGTTTTCATTTCCCGTAATTAATTTATTCCATCTTTTTGTCACTGCGGGTATAATCCAAAAACTTGAAGTCTCTAACTTGCTTTCATTAAAGGCGCTCTTTGTGCGCTTAAATTTATCCCTGTTAATTTTTGAAAGTAAAAAAGGTAAACCTCTTTGATGAAACTTAATGTAAATGTCGGAAATATCTTCTCTGGTTATGATTCTCATTATTGGATAGGGTAGATGTAGGATTAGCGTAAAAATATAAATTAAATATTGATAAAAAAAATTAGTAGTCCATCAGTGTTTATTGTTTTTTGAAATTGAAAATAGGGAGTCATCTCCTCGCTTCAAAGTATAATATAAAAAAGACCGCAATTGTTAAAAATTGTGGTCTTTGCGTTTTCCTTTGCGCCTTTGCGAGAAAAAACTATCTATTTCTAGTGAAGTTACTCTTATTATTCGGCTTCTTACTATGACTATTACTTGCATTCCCTTGGCCTTGCGGTCTTGGTCTGAAAGGTTTGTTATTAGAATCTCTTTTCTCAGCAACTAAATTATCAGTATGGAAAGGGTGATCTTTTTCAACTGGAATCTTTTTACCGATTAGTTTTTCGGTATTCTTTAGATTCAATAAATCCAAGCCATCAACGAAAGAGATTGAACTTCCTTCTGCGCCCGCTCTTCCTGTTCTGCCGATACGGTGAACATAGGTTTCAGAAACGTCAGATAATTCAAAATTTACAACGTATTTCAATTCGTCAATATCTATTCCTCTCGCTGCAATATCCGTTGCTACCAAGATTCTGGTTTTCCCTGATTTGAAATTGGTAAGTGCGTTCTGTCTTTGATTCTGAGATTTATTTCCATGAATCGCTTCTGCAGAAATTTTATGACTTTGTAGTTTACGCGCAATTTTATCAGCACCATGTTTGGTACGTGAAAACACCAAGACAGATTCTTTAATGTCTTTGTGTAAAATGTGAGTCAACAAATCGAGTTTGTTGTCTTTGTCTACAAAATAAACTTTCTGCTGAATCGTGTCTGCCGTTGCAGAAACTGGCGCTACTTCTACTTGAATCGGATTCGTAAGCATAGAACTCGCCAATTTATTAATTTCTTCTGGGAAAGTCGCCGAGAAGAAAAGAGTTTGTCTTTTTGGTGGAAGTAATTTAATAATTCTCTTCACATCGTGAACAAATCCCATATCCAGCATTCTGTCGGCCTCATCTAAAACGAAAACTTCTAAATGCTTTAATGAAATAATTCCTTGTGAGATAAAATCCAATAATCTCCCTGGGGTTGCTACCAAAATATCAACGCCTCTTTTCAATGCGGTTTCTTGTGCTCCTTGTTTTACACCACCAAATACAACAAGATTTCTCAATCTTAAATGTCTTCCGTATGATTTGAAACTTTCATCAATCTGAATGGCTAATTCTCTTGTAGGAGTAAGAATCAAAACTTTGATGTGATTATTTTTATGGTTTTTAATAGCCAAGTTTTGAAGAATAGGAATCGCAAATGCTGCGGTTTTTCCGGTTCCGGTTTGTGCGGTTCCCAGTAAATCTCTGCCTTGTAATATATGGGGAATCGATTTTTGTTGAATGGGTGTTGGTTGGGTGTAACCCTCTTCCTTAAGCGCTTTTGCGATAGGATCAATTAAGTTTAGGTCGGTAAAATTCAAATGAAATGTTTTTTAATTAAAATGAAACTCGTGTCATTCTTAATATATGTAACGAAGAAAATGAAGTAAAAAAACTTTGTGAGTTTTCAGTTCCGCAGGGAAGCGGATTCATCTAGAATGACTACGTCCATAAAAAAACCTTCCGCGAAGAAGGAATTTAGTTTTGCAAATATAGTTTAATTATATTTAGGAATTATTCAATTTTGGTCCAGTTTTGACTCTTTTTTAAATCGTCAAAAAAATGATATAATTTGATCAATTCTGGCGTTCCACTTTTCCCATAATCCTGGATTTTTTTCACTGTTCCCTCTTCAGAACTTAATGTTAGATAGGAAGTTGGTAAATCGGAAATGTTTTTATTTCCATAATAATCTTTTAAATCTTGTGGATGTAAAGAATTCAGCATTGAAAGTAATTCTTTGTATTTTTCTGGATCTATTTTTCCTTTAAAGGTTCCTTCATTTTCTTCAGATTGTACATCTTTCGAAAAATTAAATCTCTTGGCTTCGAAGGTCGCGGTTTGATCTGCATTAATGGTCATTTTGTAAATAGGACAAAATCCAAAACAGGCACCTGCTTCATATTCAATTTTCGAATAGTTCGACGCAGTTTGACTTGTAGCGCAAGAAAGCATTAAAACAAAAGAGAGTATACTCAGTAAATATTTCATAATGTAAATTTGAACAATGCAATCAATTTTTACGCCGAAATTTATTTAAATCGGTATCCAATTCCCACTTGGAAAAAATTGATTTTGGTTTCAATTATGTACTCTTTTGCTGCATTGAAAAGTCCGAAATGATATCTTGCATCAGCAAATACGCCATTGCTAAAAACGCTCAGGGTGATTTAAATCTATCCGTGTAATCTTTTCCAAATCGCATCTTTCAATTCAATTAAACCTTCTTGGGTCACGGCTGAAAAGAAAAGTGGTTGCTTGTTTTCTGGGAATTCTTTAGCGATTTCCGCTTTCAACTCATCATCTAATAAATCTGCTTTTGAAATTGAAATAAGGAAATCTTTATCTAAAAGTTCGGGATTATATTCTTGCAATTCATTTTCCAGAATTTTAAATTCTTCGAAATGACTTTCTGAATCTGCAGGAATTAAGAATAAAAGGATGGAGTTTCTTTCAATATGTCTTAAGAATCGATGTCCAAGACCTTTTCCTTCCGCTGCACCTTCGATGATTCCTGGAATATCTGCCATAACAAATGACTTGTAATTCCGGTAATCTACAATCCCTAAATTGGGCGTTAAAGTTGTAAAAGCATAATTCGCAATTTTCGGTTTTGCTGCAGAAACTGCTGCCAATAAAGTTGATTTTCCAGCATTTGGAAATCCTACTAAACCTACATCTGCAAGTAACTTTAACTCGAAAGTAATGTAACCTTCTTCCCCAGGCAATCCTGGTTGTGCATATCTTGGAGTTTGGTTCGTAGAAGATTTGAAATGTTCATTGCCTTTTCCACCTTTTCCACCGTGCATCAAAATAATTTCCTGACCATGTTCCATGATTTCGGCAACGATTTCTCCTTCTTCGTTTTTAGCAATGGTTCCTAAGGGAACTTCAATATAAACATCTTCACCATAAGCACCGGTTAACTGGTTTTTACTCCCGTTTTTACCACGCTCTGCTTTAATGTGTCGGGTGTAACGTAAGGGTAGTAAAGTCCATTCATGTGAATTCCCTTTTAAAATTACGTGACCACCACGGCCACCATCTCCACCATCTGGACCGCCTTTCGGAACATATTTTTCTCGGTTAAGGTGAGCAGATCCTCCACCACCATGACCACTTTTACAATGGATTTTTACGTAATCTACGAAATTTGACATAATTGGTATGTTGGTTATTTTGAGTTTAAACGACAAAGCAATCTACTTTTACAGATTGCTTCAGCGCGTTCGCAATAACGATTTTTATTTTATTTTTTCTACTTCCGCAAAAAGTTTTTCAGAGATTTCGTCAATGGCTCCAACTCCGTTTACTTCTACATATTTGCCCTGTTGTTTGTACAACTCGGCAACTTCTGCAGTTTTTGCGAAATATTCTTTAATTCTATTGCTGATAATTTCTTGATTAGAATCATCAGTTCTTCCACTGGTTTCTCCTCTTTTTAAAAGACGTTCGACTAAAATCTTATCTTCTACGATTAAAGAAAGACAGACATTAATTTCGCTGTTTAAAATTTCTTTAACGATCTCTTCTAATGCTTCGGTCTGTTTTGCAGTTCTAGGGAATCCATCGAAAATAAATCCTTGTGCGTCACATGGTTTTCTCAATTCGTCGGTCAACATATCGATGGTTACTTGATCGGGAACCAATTCGCCTTTATCGATATAAGATTTTGCCAATTGACCAAGCTCCGTATTATTTTTCATATTAAAACGAAATAGGTCACCCGTAGAAATTTGTTTTAAATTGAATTTCTCAATCAAATTCTGCGCTTGCGTACCTTTTCCGCTTCCTGGAGGACCGAATAGAACGATATTTATCATATTACTTATCAGATTTATTTTTAGTGATTTATTCTTCCTTCAGACAATTGATATAAATCAGGAAGATTTCTGCCCAATTCATCGTAATCAAGTCCATAACCTAAGACAAACTTATTTGGAATCTCTTTAGCAACGTAATCAATTTTGAACTCTTTTTTGTAAACATCTGGTTTTAATAATAAAGATGCAACTCTTAAAGATTTTGGTCTTTGGGTATTTTTAAAGTATTCAAACAGACTTTCAATGGTATTTCCTGTATCGATGATGTCTTCCATTAAAATAATGTGGCGGCCTTCAACTTCCTTGGTTAAGTCCATTTTTTTATAGACAATTCCTGTTGATTGTAAACCTCCCGCATAAGAACTCATCTGAATAAAAGCGATCTCACATTCACCCGGATAATGCTTTAGAAAATCAGAGAAAAACATAATTACACCATTCAATACTCCTATAAAAACAGGAACTTCATCTTTATAATCTTCATAAACTTTCAATGCAAGATCTTTGATGATGGCTTGAATTTCGTCGTTTTTTAAGTACGGAACGAACTCTTTATCGTGTATTTTAACTACTTTCATATGTTTTTCTAAAGTGCAAATTTAAGGAAATAATTCGAAAGTGAATACGGTTAATCTTAACCATGTTTAAAGCACGCAAATATTTTATGTCTAAATTTTGTTCAAGATTATTATAAAAACTAATTTTGTAGAAATCTAAAAAAAAAGTAAAATATGGCAACTTACGTTGTAGTTGGTCTTCAGTATGGCGACGAAGGCAAAGGAAAAATTACTGATGTACTCTCTGCAAAATCAGACTATGTCGTGCGTTTCCAGGGAGGCGATAATGCCGGACACACCGTGTATGCGGGCGAGGAGAAATTTGTTTTGCACTTACTTCCGTCTGGAGTTTTGCAGTGTAAAGGAAAGTGCGTTATTGCAAACGGAGTAGTAGTGAACCCCAAAGCTTTCTTGAAAGAAATCGGGCAAATAGAAGAAAAAGGAATGCGCACTGATCATGTTTTTATCAGCAGAAGAGCGCACGTAATTATGCCTTATCACATTTTGCTTGATACTTATCGTGAAGAAGAAGAAGGTGGAACGCAAATCGGAACAACCAAAAAAGGAATCGGGCCTTGTTATGAAGATAAAATTGCAAGAGTCGGTATTAGAATGGTTGACCTTTTAAACCCAGAAGTTTTAGCCGAAAAAATTAAGAAAAACCTTAAAACTAAAAATTCACTTTTCGAAAAATATTTCGAAAAACCGAAACTGGATTTTGATGAAATTTATAATGAGTTTTTAGCACTTGGAGAAACCTTAAAAGATAGAATCGTAGATACTGAAGTTGAACTCAACCAGGCAATTCACGATGGTAAGAATATTCTTTTTGAAGGAGCGCAAGCTGCAATGTTAGATATCGATTTCGGAACCTACCCTTATGTAACATCATCTTCACCCACAACCGGTGGCGTTTGTTCCGGGGCAGGAGTGCCGCCAACAAGTCTTCAGAACTTAATTGGAGTTGCAAAAGCATATACAACCAGAGTTGGGAATGGTCCTTTTCCTACGGAGTTGAATGACGAGATTGGTGCAGAAATGAGAAAAGTTGGAAATGAATTTGGTGCAACTACCGGCAGACCTAGAAGATGTGGTTGGCTCGATCTAGTTTCATTAAAACATGCAACCATGATTAATGGAATTAATAATTTGGTTATTACTAAATTGGATGTCCTTTCTGGAATTTCACCTTTGAAAATTGCCACCAAATACAAAACAGAAGACGGTAAAATTATCGACTACTTCACATCTTCAACAACCAAATTATACAATTATGAACCCATGTATGAAGAGTTGGAAGGTTGGACAGAAGATATTTCGCACGCCAGAACTTATGATGAACTTCCAGACAATGCGAAGAAATATATCGAATTTATCGAAAAACATTTAGGAATTAATGTTTACCTGGTTTCTGTTGGACCTGAAAGAAGTCAAAACATTATTAGAAAAGAATTATTTTAATTTTAAGGATAGTTTTTTAGTAATAAATTAAGTTAAACCACTCAGCTTTGAGTGGTTTTTTTTGTTTGTAGGTTAAAATTATTTTTATATTATGTTTTGGATGGTTTCTTTTAATTATTAACAAATTATTGGCTTTAATTTTGATATGAAATCACTAATATTTTAAAATAGATACAAAACTAATAATCATTAATATTTATTACCAACCAATTAAAATAATTTAGTGATGAAAAATCTACTCCAAAACAAAGAATTTCAACTGGATGAAATTCTTTTCGAAAACCGAAACAAAAACTATGGTGCTTATGTGTTAAGAAATGAAGCAGACCGAATCTTAACCAAATCAATGTTTATTGGAATTGGAATCTTTGCAATGATTGCAATGACTCCTTTACTGATGAATGTTTTTAATACGCAAGAGAAAACGAATGTACCTGAATCGCTTCCTCCTATTGACCTGAAAAATGTAGATCAGATTGAAAAACCTCCCATTGTTGTGCAAACAACTCCGCCAGTCCAAGCGCCTGTAAATACTTTAGATTCTACCGTTCCTACTCCAACAAAAAATCCGGAGAAGGAAAAAGTTATGCCTAAGCAATCAGACTACGATCATGCAATTGCTGGTACTAAAGATATTGTTGGTGAACCACCCGTAATTAATTACACGCCGCCGGCAGTCCAAGATGTTCCGGTAAAAGGTCCAGAAACTGTTACGCCAAAACCAGTTGATAATTCTCCAAGAACTACAGTTGATGTTGAAGCCAGTTTCATAGGTGGAATTAACGTTTTTAGAAATAAAGTTCTTAATCAGTTTGATAGTTCTGTAATGGATGCAACCGGTAATGTAATTAAGACAACCGTTATTTTCATCGTTGAAAAAGATGGAACGATCAGCGAAGTAAAAGCGACTGGACCAAATGCGGATTTCAATCGGGAAGCCATTAAAACCATTAAAGGAGTGAAAGGAAAATGGGTTCCTGCCAAATTAAATGGGGAGAATGTAAGAAGTTATTTCAAGTTTCCCATTTCAATGCAATTTGAATAAATAAATCACTTATTTTCAATAGATTAGACTTATCCACAAAATACCTTATTTTGTGGATAATTTTTTTTACAGGTAATTCGCTGCTTTGCAGTATTTTAACTTTATTTAAAAGTTTAACAATCGTTTGAAAATGATAAAAAAGTGTATTTTTGGAGATTAAATTTTTTATATAATGGGTAAAATCATAGGAGTTGCTAATCAAAAAGGGGGTGTAGGGAAAACTACAACGGCAGTAAACCTTGCTGCAGCATTGGGAGTTTTGGAAAAGAAAGTCCTTTTGATTGATGCAGATCCACAAGCAAATGCCACTTCAGGTTTAGGAATTGATGAGGCTACATATTCAACCTATCACTTATTAGAGCATAGTGTAGAAGTTGAGCAGTGTATTCAAAAAACAGCGTCTCCAAATCTTGATATTATTCCATCTCATATTGATTTGGTTGCGGCGGAGATTGAATTGGTTGATCGTGAAAATCGGGAATATATGCTCAAAAAAGCATTACAGTCCATCAAAGAAAATTATGATTATATCATTATAGATTGCGCACCAAGTTTAGGGTTAATTACTATCAATGCTTTAACAGCAGCAGATTCGGTAATTATTCCAATTCAGTGTGAGTACTTTGCTTTAGAAGGTTTAGGGAAATTATTGAACACCATTAAAAATGTTCAGAACATTCATAATAAGGATTTAGATATTGAAGGTTTGCTTTTAACCATGTTCGATTCTCGTTTAAGATTATCGAATCAAGTGGTAGAAGAAGTTCACCTGCATTTTCCGGAAATGGTTTTTGAAACAATTATCAGCAGAAATGTGCGTTTAAGTGAAGCTCCAAGTTTTGGTGAAAGTATTTTAAACTACGATGCCGAAAGTAAAGGTGCAATTCAGTACCTTCAATTAGCGGAAGAGGTTTTGCTGAAAAATGAAAATTTAATTAATAATTAAGAAATGATTTGAGAAGTTTAATGTTCATTTAAACTTTAAAAATCAAGAAAATATTGTAAGAATGAAAGACAAGAAAAGAGCAATGGGACGTGGATTAGGTGCGATTTTAAGTGCTGAATCCAAAGCGTCTGTCAACTCCGCTACCGATGAAGGTGCAGATAAATTCGTCGGCAATATTATGGAGGTCTCTTTAGAAGATATTGATCCCAATACGACACAGCCAAGAACTTATTTTGATGAAAAAGCCCTGAATGATTTGGCGCTTTCCATCAAAGCGTTAGGAGTAATTCAACCGATTACTTTAAGAAAAGACGGAAATAGATTTGAAATTATTTCTGGTGAAAGACGTTTCAGAGCCAGTAAAATTGCAGGTTTAAAAAGTGTTCCGGCTTATATTCGTTTAGTCAATGATCAGGAATTACTGGAAATGGCTTTGGTTGAAAATATTCAAAGAGAAGATTTAGACGCCATAGAAATTGCTTTAACTTACCAAAGATTGCTGGAAGAAATTGGCATGACTCAAGAGAATTTGAGCCAAAGAGTTGGGAAAGAAAGAAGCACAATTACCAACTCAATTCGATTATTGCGTTTGAATCCAGATGTTCAGAATGCCATTAGAAGCGGCGAAATTTCTGCTGGTCACGGTCGAGCGATTATCAGTATTGAAGATGCTGAAAAACAACAGGAACTTTTCGATAAAATCATCAAAGAAAAGTTAAGCGTTCGACAAGCGGAACAGGAGGCAGGATTTATGAAAAATCCTAAAGTTGAAGTTAAGAAATCGAAGACCGAAGTTCCCAATCATTTGAAAAAAGCTGAGAAAAATCTATCAGATATTTTAGCGGTAAAAGTTGAAATCAAAACGGCTGCAAATGGAAAAAAAGGAAAAATAGTTTTAGATTTTAAAAACGAGGAAGAATTAGAACAAATTCTGTCACACTTTAACTAATGCAAAAACTTACTTTCGTATTATTGGTTTTATTCTCGATGAAGATTTTCGCACAAATCAGTCCGAAAGATACTATTCGTGTAGAAAATTATCCGACAGATTCAGTATCTACAAAAAAAGTTCCCTCGGAAATTGAAGTGCTTACCGATATTAAAGAATCAAACGCTCCCGTTAAAACCATGAAATTTAATCCGACGAAAGCCGGCTTGTATTCTGCAATTTTACCTGGATTAGGACAATATTATAACAAAAAATATTGGAAAATCCCGATTGTTTGGGGCGGAATCGGAACTGGAGTCGGCATCACCCTTTGGAACCAAAAACAGTATAACCGTTACAGAGATGCATTTGTAGCCGAGTTAAATGGTCAGGAACATGAATTCTCCAATATTCCAGGCGTTACCAAAGAAGTGCTGGGACGAACTCAGGATCGCGTGAAAAGACAAAGAGATTACGCAATTGCCGTAACCAGTTTGGTTTATATTCTCGGTATTGTAGATGCGGTCGTAGATGCTCATTTGTACGAAGGTAGAAAAGATCCGGATTTGGCACTAAAACCAACAGTGATTTTTGATGAATTCGGAAATACCAATTCGAAAGCAGGTTTAAGTTTAAGTTATAATTTTTAATTAAAAACATCGCGCAATCGCGCTAGAAGAATATGAAAATAGCATTGGTTGGTTACGGGAAAATGGGACATATCATTGATGATATTGCGACGAAAAAAGGTCATGAAATTGTGGCGAAGTTAAATGAAACTCCAACTTTTGAAAATCTGAATAATCCTGATGTTGTCATTGAATTTTCAAATCCTGAAGTAGCTTTTAACAATATTAAAGTTTGCCTGGAAAATAACATTCCAGTAGTTTGCGGGACGACCGGCTGGCTTGATAGTAAACCACAAATTGAGGAAATCGCGCTTCAAAATAGTACAGGTTTTCTCTACGGATCAAACTTTTCTTTAGGCGTTAATTTGTTTTTTGCCTTAAATGAAAAACTTGCAAATTTGATGAAGGACTTTCCTGAATATAATGTTCAACTGGAAGAAATTCACCATACTTATAAAAAAGATGCGCCAAGTGGAACAGCCATTTCTATAGCCGAAGGTATTATTAAAAATGATTCAAGATTCGATGCTTGGAAACTCGATGAAACTCAAAATAAAGAATTGGGGATTTTTGCCATCCGTGAAGATGAAGTTCCTGGAACACACAGTGTCTATTATAAAAGTGAAGTCGATGAAATTGAAATTAAACATACCGCTTTCAACAGAAATGGTTTTGCAGTTGGAGCCGTAATTGCCGCCGAATGGATTATCGGAAAAACAGGAAATTTTACCATGAACGATGTTCTTTTTAATAAGTAATACGCAATAAATGTATAGTAATAGACAATCACGAATGAGAAATTGCTCATCTATATTTTTATTACTCATGATCCTGTAACAATTTTCAAACAAATTAAACTAATAGCGATAAGCAACTGAATATGGATTACTTTCTTACTTATACGATTTATGTAATAATTCTCTCTATAATAATGGGAATTTCTACATGGAAACTTTTCAAAAAAATGGGGTACAACCCACTTTTTACGTTTGTCCCTTTTTATAATTATTTTATTATTTTGAAGGAAACAGAACATTCAAAGTGGTGGACGATCTTATCATATGTTCCTATTATTGGACCGATTATGATGACTGTTTTTCATTTATTTTTAATGAGGCATTTCGGTAAGAAGAGTTTCGTTCAAACCTTACTGACCATCTTCCTTCCCTTTATTTATTTGGCAGTAGTCAATTATTCTAAAGATACAGAAGTTGAAAAAGATGAGGAACTTTACTTCACAGAAGAGGAATTAGCATCTAAAAAGAAAGATACTTTTGCAGGTTCAATCACTTTTGCCGTGGTGTTTGCAACGATTATTCACGTTTTTGTAACGCAGCCTTTTGGAATTCCGACAGGATCTATGGAAAGAACGCTTTTAGTAGGAGATTTCCTGTTTGTGAACAAATGGACTTACGGTTTTAGAATGCCGATGCGACCTGTTGCACTTCCTTTCTTGCAGGGAACCATTATGGATACTGGTGAAAAAGGGAATCCAAAAGATGATCCGAAATCTTACGTAGATGCCATAAAACTTCCGTACACCAGAATTTTGCAAATAAAGAAACCACAGAAAAACGACATCGTTGTTTTCAATTATCCACAAGATTCTGTTCACACTGCGATAGATCGAAAAGATCCTTACGTAAAAAGATGTGTTGCTGTTGCAGGTGATGTTCTTGAAATGCGTGCCGGTCGACTTTTTGTAAACGGAAAACCTGAAGTTACTTTAGGTGATCAGCAGAAGCAGCATAAATATATTGCTACTACCGGAAGTCAGTTAGATATTCCCGCGCTGTATAAAATTTACGGCTTTCTGCCCGTTCAGGAAATTCAAACTCAATCGGGATTTATGTATGATTTCCAAGGTTTAACTGATAAAACAGCAAAAGAAATCAAAGAACTTCCACAAGTAATCGATATAAAAGAACATATCTGGGAAAAAGATTCCGCTGCTGTTTCCTACAAAGTAAACGCGGCCAGAGATGCTTACACCAAAAATATCGATACTACACAATCCATTTTCCCTATCAATAAAAAATGGAATCAAGATTGGTATGGTCCTTTGAGAATCCCCAAAAAAGGCGATGTTGTAACTTTAAATCAAGAAACTTTACCGGAATATCAGTGGATTATTTCTGAATATGAACATCATCATTTAGAAAACAAAAACGGTAAAATTTTTATCGATGGTAAAGAAGCCACGCAATATATCATTCAGCAGGATTATTACATGATGATTGGTGACAACCGCGATGCCTCTTTAGATGCTCGTTTTTTCGGCTTTGTTCCCGAGGAAAATATCGTGGGATCGCCTATGTTTACTTGGTTAAGTATTCAGGGACTTTTCAAAGATAACGGTTCAACGTATCAGGCACATAAAAAAATCCGTTGGGACAGAATGTTCAAAGCAACCAACACTGGGGAATTGCACAAAACCTCTTACTGGTGGGTTGCGGTATTGATTCTTGGCTTGTTTTTTGGTTGGGATTTCATCATGAAATTCTTTAAAAAGAAAAAAGAAGAAAATTGATTTTTTTAGAAGCTTAATCCCGCTTTCCGCTCTATCTTTTTTCTCCTCGTTCCTCGTCAGAAAAAGGATGCCTCTGCAATCGGGGCTATGGATTCCCGTTTTAAAATAAGGTTTCATTCAATATGAAAAATCCATAAGTTAGCGATAGAGGAATTAAAATTCTATAAAGACAAAAGTCCTTACAAACGTATTTATTCTACGGCTAATTTAGTGTGCTTTTACTTTAAAAAATAAGTCTATCATTTAATAAATATAGTATTACAACAATGCAGATTTTATTACCCATATTTTATCTTCCCCCGATTTCCTGGTTTTATGTTTTTTTACAGGACGACGCCGAAATTATTTTCGAACAGTTCGAGAATTTTCCAAAGCAGACTTATCGTAACAGAGCCAATATTTATGGCGCAAATGGCAAACTGTCTTTGATTATTCCCATGAATCATAATGGAACCAGAGTCATCAAAGATATCCAAACTTCAAATCGTGAAAAGTGGCAACAACTCCATTGGAAATCTATAAAAACGGCTTATCAAACTTCACCTTATTTTGACTATTATGAAGATCGGCTGCAGGAAATTTATACTTTTAAAACAAATTCTTTAATTGAATTTAACCTTAATGCTTTAAAAGTAATCCAAAAGATTCTCAAAACAGAACAGTCATTTTCTTTAAACGATGAATTTTTTAAAGAACCTGCCATTCTTAATTATCGCGATCATTTTTCAGCAAAGTCAGATACTCCTTTTGAAATGCAAGAGTACTTTCAGTCCTTTTCCGATAAGTATGGGTATTTGAAAGACTTGTCGATAATTGATCTGATTTGTAACAAAGGCCCAGAATCTTTGACCTATATCAAGAATATTAAAACCGAAATAGATATCAAATGAAAAAAATATTAATTGCCGCGTCGTTTCTGATCGGCTATGCAACATTTGCACAACAGGTAGAAACTCCCTTGGATCCCATGAAAGACAAAAACTTGATGACATGGTATCATCAGGATTTTGCATCTTCGAATGTTTATGGTGTAAATACTCAAAACGCCTATAAATACTTAGATTCTAAAGGATTAAAGCCAAAACCAGTAATTGTTGGCGTTTTAGATAGCGGAGTAGACGTTAATCATCCAGGACTCATTAATAATATGTGGAAAAACGTAAACGAAGTTCCAGGTAATGGAATTGATGATGACGGAAACGGATATATTGATGATATTTATGGCTGGAATTTCAGCGGTGGTAAAAACGGCGATATCGATGTGGACAATATGGAAGTTACCCGCGTGGTTAAGAAATACCAAACAATTTTCGAAGGTCCAAATTCTACGGAGAACAAAGCAAACCAGGCAAAAATGCCAGAGGAATTTGCAATGTACATGAAATCTAAAGAAATTTTCACCAAGAAAAGCGTTGAAGCAAAACAGAATTACGAGACTTACAAAAGGATTCAGGGAATGATTCCTTCGATGATTTCAATGCTGAGCGGTAAGAATTTAACCCAAGAAACGATAGGGTCAATTAAACCAGGAACTCCTGAGCAAGCAATGGCTCTTAATGTTTTAACACAAATCAGCAGAGATCCTTCAGTTAATGGAAAATCTCCCGCAGAAGTTCAGAAATTTTTAGAGGCTCAAATGAAAGAAGCTTTGGATTACTATGAACCACAAGCCACGAAACAATATAATTTAGATTTCAATCCGAGAGCTTCAATTGTGGGTGATCATTATGAGGACTATGCTGAAAAGAACTATGGTAATAATCATTATAAAGGACCAGATGCTCAACACGGAACACATGTTGCTGGGATAATTGCTGGACTTCCGCAAGGGGATGAAGTTCAGTATGGAGTCGGTTATAAAACTGCAAAGATTATGACAGTTCGCGCTGTTCCAAACGGTGATGAAAGAGATAAAGATATCGCAAATGCAATCAGATACGCAGTAGATAATGGCGCGAGAATTCTGAATATGAGTTTCGGTAAACCTGTTTCGCCAGGTAAAGATGTTGTTTGGGATGCCTTTAAATATGCGGAGTCAAAAGGCGTTCTTTTGGTTAAAGCTGCGGGAAATGAAAATGAGGATATTGCAGAAAATATTTACTATCCAACCAACTTTAAAAATGTTACAGACGCGAAACCATTTATTAACAATATGCTTGTTGTTGGTGCATCAACAAACGATAATGAATTTCTAAGAGCAAGTTTCTCTAACTATAATCAAAAATTAGTAAACGTATTTGCCCCTGGTGATAAAATCTATTCAACCGTACCTGATGGTAAATATGAATATCTGCAAGGGACTTCTATGGCCTCGCCAGTAGTTGCGGGTGCTGCCTCAGTTTTACTCGCTTACATGCCTAATTTGACCCCAGCACAAATGATTGAATCTCTTGTGAAAACTTCAAATAAATCTACGGTAAATGCAATGATTAATTCAAATACCAACAATAGATTCGATCTGATTTCTGAAGCGGGTGGCGTAATTGATTTGAGAAAAGCAGCGGAATACGCTTACACAAATTTTTACAAAGCACCGAATGTAAAAGTTACTCCAATTAAAGCCACTAAATCTAAACTAAAGAAAAAAACTTCTAAAAAATAATTTTTTTAATAAGTATAATATTAATAAGAAAGCCCGATTATTCGGGTTTTTTTTGTTTTTTGGTTGAAATGGCACGGTTTTTTGTACTTCTAAATTAATTAATTATACTACTATGAAAAATTTATTATTAGCAGGAATAGTTGGAGCAGCAATGACTGTTTCATGTTCTACAGCAAAAACTGCTCAAACTGATCGCGCTGAGTTTCTGAAATTAAAAGGAGATTGGGAAATAACCAGTGTCAACTACGACAAAAACTACAAAGTAAAACCTTTTGACGAAGGTGCAGATGCGCAGTGTTTTGTAGGTAGCCATTGGAGATTGATTCCAAATAACTGGTCAGGATCTTATACCATTAATGGTGGTGGTGATTGCCCAAGTGTTATACAGCCAATTAAATTTGAAGTAGGTGCTGGCAATGAATTTAAATTTAAAAAATTAATGGAGGGTTCTAAAGCAAAAGCTGTTACGGCAGGATATTCTTTAAATCTTATTAGTCAAACAGCAGATCAATTTAGTCTGGAACAAAATATCCCATCTAATGGAGAAAATGTAAGAGTAGTTTACAATTTCGAAAGAACAGGAATGAAATAATAATACAAAAAATAAACTTATGAAAATTTTTAATAAAACGAATATCGCAGCACTATTCATTTCAGCATCAATGGTGACAATGACAAGTTGTGAAGCAGTAAAAAACTCAAATAATCAACAAAAAGGAACCGTTATCGGAACTGCTGCCGGAGCAATCTTAGGTGGGGTTTTGGGTAACAATATCGGTAAAGGTAAAAACGCACCTCTTGGAGCAGTTCTTGGTGGAGTAGTTGGTGGAGTAGCCGGTAACGTGATCGGTAACAAAATGGACAAGCAAGCGAAAGAAATTAAGGAAACTTTACCAGGCGCAGAAGTAGAAAGAGTTGGAGAGGGAATTAGAGTAACCATGAAAGAAAATATGGTAAACTTCGGATTCGATTCTTCTAACTTAACCGAAGCAGCAAAAGTTAACCTTGATAAATTAGCGCAAGTTTTGGTAAATAATCCAGATACCAACATTAATATTTACGGTCATACCGACAGTAAAGGTGCTGATTCCTATAACCTTTCACTTTCTGAAAGAAGAGCCGCAGCTGTAAAAAGTTATTTAAGTTCTAAAGGAATTTCTGGCTCAAGAATGATTGCAATGGGAATGGGAGAAAAAGAACCAATAGCATCTAACGATACTGATGCAGGTAGAGCACAAAACAGAAGAGTTGAATTTGCAATTACCGCAAACGAAAATATGATTAATGAAGCTGCCAACCAATAGTATTCATTAACCAATAGGTATAAATATAGAATCCGCTTCGGCGGATTTTTTTTATTTAAATTTCACTAATTTTGCTTCTTGATTTTACATGAATGATGAAATATTTAAAACTGCTTCGTATTGAGCAGTGGGTCAAGAATTTTTTTGTTTTTTTGCCACTCTTTTTTTCGGGAAATATTACCCATCTTGATTTGTTAATTAAAAGCATTTTTGCTTTTGTGATATTCTCTTTTACAGCGAGCAGTATTTATATCATTAATGATTATTCAGATATAGAATCTGATCGAAAACATCCCGAAAAGAAAAACAGACCTTTAGCAAGTGGTCTTATTTCTAAATCATCAGCCCGAGTAATTTTGGTGCTTTTATTAAGCATTATTTTTATTTTAATGTTCCTGACCAAAGATTTTTTACAAGATAATCTTTGGAAATTTGCAAGTATTGTTGGCTTTTATTTTGTCATGAATTTGGCTTATACTTTTAAACTTAAGCACGTTGCAATCGTAGATGTCATGATTATTTCCATCGGTTTCGTCCTACGTGTATTAGCTGGAGGTTACGCAACGGGAATTCTCATTTCGCAATGGGCCATTTTACTTACTTTCGTCTTGGCATTGGTTTTAGCGATTGGCAAAAGAAGAGGAGAACTCATCAATGCTCAAATATCGGGTAGAACAAGAAAATCATTGGACGGCTATAATGTGCAATTTGCAGACATCGCACTTTCAATCAGTTGTGCATTGGCAATTGTTTGTTATTTAATGTTTACGCTTTCACCTGAAGTTCAACAACGTTTTCATCCGCGAGTTTTTTACACGGTAATCTTTGTTGTATTTGCTTTTTTACGCTATTTGCAGCAGACTTTGGTTTATAACAAAACCGAATCACCCACTAAAATTATTTATAAAGACCGATACATTCAGGTCACTTTAGTGCTTTGGTTAGTTGCGTTTTTATTACAAATTTATTTTAAGAAATGAAACCAGATTATAAACAGACTGTAACGAATTGGGGAAATTTTCCGGTAGTGGAAAAAGAAATGAAGTCCGAAGATTCTTCTGCTAAAATTATAGAATACGTTCGCAATCACCACGAAATAATCGCCCGAGGAAATGGCAGATGTTATGGTGATGCCTCACTTTCTGAAAATATTTTTTCTACTAAAAGATTGAATAAATTTATCAGTTTCGACCGGTTAAACGGAATCATCGAATGCGAATCTGGTGTTTTACTCTCCGATGTTTTAGAAGTAATCGTTCCACAAGGTTATTTTCTTTTTGTCACACCAGGAACCAAATTTATTACAGTCGGTGGCGCAATTGCATCCGATGTACACGGGAAAAACCATCACGCTGAAGGATGTTTTTCTGAGTATGTAATTGAGTTTAATTTATTAAATGAAAAAGGTGAAATTCTAACTTGTTCTAAAATTGAAAATGCGGACAAATATTGGGCAAGCATTGGTGGAATGGGTTTGACCGGAATTATTCTTTCTGCAAAATTCAAATTAAAAAATATTGAAAGCACCTATATTCGTCAAGAAAGCATAAAAGCCGAAAACTTAGATGAAATCTTTAAACTGTTTGATGAAAGTGAATCGTGGACTTACAATGTTGCCTGGATTGATTGTCTTCAAAAGGATCAAAAATTGGGACGAAGTATTATGATGCGAGGTGAGCATGCTTTTAAACATGAATTACCAAAAAAATTGCAGGAAAATCCTTTAAAAATGCAAAAGGGAATTCAACCCTCAATTCCTTTCTACTTTCCGAATTTTGTGTTGAATAATCTTACTGTGAAATTATTTAATCTTCTCTATTACTTTAAACAAAGTAAAAAAGAAGTCAAGAATTTTATCCATTATGAACAATTCTTTTACCCACTTGACATTGTTAATGACTGGAATCGCATCTACGGTAAAAAAGGTTTTATTCAATATCAAATGGTCATTCCAAAAGAAAAGGGAAAAGAAGGAATGAAGAAAATTCTCGAAACTATTGCTAAAAGTGGAAACGGATCTTTTCTGGCTGTTTTAAAACTTTTTGGTAAAGACAATCCGGAAGCGTACAATTCCTTTCCGATGGAAGGTTATACTTTGGCTTTGGATTTTAAAGTAAACTCAAAACTGAAAAAATTAGTTACACAACTCGATGCGATTGTTGAAGAATTTGGCGGTAGAATTTATTTAAGCAAAGATTCAATGAGCAAGCCTTCGCTTACCAATTATCTGCAGAATGTTCAGAATTCTAAATTTGTTTCTATGCAGCAGAAAAGAATTCAAAATAATTAATGAATCTTTGTAAGATAATTCCGTTCAGAAATCCACATCTAGAAATTACAAAATAAACTATGATCGTTTTAGGAAGCAATTCAGAAGTTGCGCAGGCATTTGTCGAGAAGACATTAAGTGCGGGTGATAAATTTTCGAAAATATATCTTTTCACTTCAAATAAAGAAACCACTGAGAAATTTGCGAAACATCTCGAGGTGAAATTTATTCAGCAGTCAGAGATCATCGAACTCGATTTATTGAAGCCAGTCGATTACACCAGTTTTGATGAAATTGATTCTGAACTTCTTTTCTGTGCTACAGGATATCTGGGCGAAGGAACAGAAGAAGGACTTTACGATAATAGAAATACAGAGAAAATCATCGATATCAACTATTCGAAATTAATTCCCGTTCTTAATTTCTTTGCCAATAAAATGGAGCGACAAAGATCCGGCACAATGATCGTTCTTTCCTCGGTGGCAGGCGAGCGCGGGAGACAAAGTAACTTTATTTACGGCAGTGCAAAAGCGGGTTTAACTGCTTATTTAAGTGGACTGAGAAATTATCTGTTCAGCAAAAAAGTTCACGTTCTTACTATAAAACCTGGCTTTATGGCAACCAAAATGACCGAAGGTTTACCACTCAATCCTAAATTAACAGCAAGTCCAAAACAGGCAGCAGACGTAATTTACAAGGCTTACAAAAACAGGAGAAACGTTGTTTATGTTTTGCCAATTTGGAGCGTTATTATGTTGATTATCAAAAATATTCCCGAATTTATTTTTAAAAAATTGAAACTTTAATACTATAAAATATAATTTGTAGTTTACACAGAATTAAATCAGATTGAATTTTTAAAAATGAAGAAATTATATTGCTTTGATTTTGATGGAACTTTAACTTACAGCGACACTATGTTTCTATATCTTAAATTCTATAATGCTACAAAATTTAGAATTCAGTTTATCAAACATATTCCACTATTTACTTTATTGAAATTAAATCTTTTAGAGGCTGAGAAAGTAAAGAAGAGTTTTATATCCTCCATTCTTAAAGGTCAACCTAAAGCAAAAATCGAAAAAAAGTCGCAGGAATTTTTCGACCAGTATTATCCTGAAATCTTTCGGGAGAATGCATTAGATTTCATTAAGAATATTGATTACTCACAAACAGATTGCTATATCGTATCTGCGTCGCTTGATATTTGGGTGAAACCGTTTGCCGATAAATTCAAAATGAATCTTATCGCAACAAAAGCAGAGTTTAAAAATGATATTTTCACCGGAAATTTTATCGGAAAAAACTGCAACGGAATTGAAAAAGTAAATAGAATTAAAGAAGAAATTTCTGGAAAGAAATACGATAAAACAATCGCTTTTGGAGATACTTCGGGCGATCAGGAAATGTTGGATTGGGCAAATGAAGGTCAGTTTAAATTTTTTCATTAATTTTAAACTCTGAAAAAATTTAAAAAGTAAAGGTAAAAATGAATAAAATTTATTTGGATAATGCGGCTACAACACCGCTATCTGAGGAGGTAATCGATGCGATGGTTGGCGTGTTGAAGAATAATTTTGGTAACCCCTCATCAACTCACAGTCTTGGTCAGGAAGCCAAAATACTCATTGAAAACGTGAGAAGAGAGATCGCAGAATATCTGAAGGTAACTCCGGCAGAAATAATTTTTACTTCTTGCGGAACAGAATCCAATAACATGATCATCAAATCGTGTGTCGATCATTTGGGAGTAGAGCGGATTATTACCTCGCCGCTTGAGCATAAATGCGTGGCTGAGACGGTTTTAGATATGAAGAAAAGAAGAGGAGTTGAAGTGGCTTATCTTCGTCCGGATAAAAAAGGAGATGTAAGTTTAGAGCAGTTAGAAAATCTTCTAAAAAGTTCTGACAAGAAAACTTTGGTGACTTTAATGCACGCCAATAATGAAATTGGAAACCTGCTTGATATTAAAAAAGTAGCGGTAATGTGCAAAGAAAACAATGCCTTATTTCATTCAGACACCGTGCAGTCAATGGCGCACATGGATATGGATTTTTCTGATATTCCCGTAGATTTTGCTTCATGCAGTGCACATAAATTCCATGGACCAAAAGGAAGCGGTTTTGCATTTGTTAGAAAAGCTTCAGGATTAAAAGGAATTATTACCGGTGGTCCACAGGAAAGAAGCCTAAGAGCAGGTACAGAAAACGTTTGCGGAATTGTAGGTTTAGGAAAAGCCTTGGAAATTTATCTTAAAAATATGGATAGTTATGCTGATCATGTTAGGGAGATTAAACAATATACGATCGATCAGTTATCTCAGAAAATTGAAGGAGTTAAATTTAACGGTAGAAGTGCTGAAATGGACAATAGTCTATATACCGTCTTAAGTGTTCTTTTACCTTTTAAAGATCCTATGATTGGATTAAAGTTAGATATGAAGGGAATCGCGATCTCACAAGGAAGCGCGTGTTCATCTGGAGCGTCAAAACCTTCCATGGTATTGATGATGGTTGTTGATGAAGAGGAAATGGACAGCACGACACCTTTAAGAGTTTCTTTCAGCCACTTTACAACCAAAGAAGATATTGATGCATTGGTTGAGGCGGTGGAAGAAATTGCAAAGACTTTTCAAATAGAAAAAGCAAATGTTGAACATAGATAGACAAAAAGTTAAATTAGCAAGAATATCGTAAATTTGTAGACTTAAAATTAATTTTAAAAAATATATAAAAATGGCATTAGAAATTACAGATCAATCATTTCAGGAAATGGTATTGAATTCAGATAAACCGGTATTGGTAGATTTTTGGGCAGTATGGTGTGGACCGTGTAGAACACTTGGACCAATTATCGAAGAAGTAGCGACTGATTTCGAAGGAAAAGCAATTGTAGGAAAAGTTGATGTTGATAACAACCAACAAGTTTCTGTAGACTACGGAATCAGAAATATTCCTACCGTTTTGATTTTTAAAAATGGAGAAGTGGTAGATAAAATTGTAGGTGTTGCTTCAAAAGAAGTGATTGCTGAAAAATTATCAGCACATTTATAAAAATAAATGGCTTGAAAATGAGTGCTTTCCTTAATAGGAGAGCACTTTTTTTAAATTTAGTTTGCAAGGTGCAATAAAAATTGTACTTTTGCACTCACCAAAAAGAAAGAAGTTCTTTACAAATTAGAAAATCCGATAATTAAACGAAATTGCGTAATGCAATATTAACTCAGCAAGAGTTTTTGCAGTTTAATTTTTATGGTAAATTGATCCGGTAGTTCAGCTGGTTAGAATGCCGCCCTGTCACGGCGGAGGTCGCGGGTTCGAATCCCGTCCGGATCGCTTTTTTATAAATTATTTATAGTTTATAAAAATACTACAAAAGTTTATCAATACTTTTCAAAAAAAATTGATCCGGTAGTTCAGCTGGTTAGAATGCCGCCCTGTCACGGCGGAGGTCGCGGGTTCGAATCCCGTCCGGATCGCAAGTCTCTCAATTATTTTGAGAGACTTTTTTGATTAAGTATTAGGTTTATATTCTTTATTCTCTTCTTAGATGTTTGCTACAAAGGTTTCTCGATTCATCTTGAATATCTTTAAACTAAATCCTAAATTCCTTTCCAGTACATAAATTTTCTTGTGATTCTTTTTGCTAACTATAATATTTATACCGTTATTTTTTAGAAATTTCTATAATGACTTCATTTATCATAAGATTTAATTTTGAAAAGTAAAGTAAAAATGGTAATATTGTTAAGCAACATTATTTAATAATCTATTAAAAAATACATCTATGAAACCTAGTGTAATATCAATTGTTCTTGGTGGAGGAAGAGGAGCAAGGTTGGCTCCTTTAACCAATACGCGCTCAAAGCCTGCAGTTCCTATTGCAGGAAAATATAGGTTAGTCGATATTCCGATTTCTAATTGTCTTAATTCTGGATTTAACAGAATCTTGGTATTAACTCAATTTAATTCTGCGTCATTAAATTCACACATCAAAAATTCTTTTCACTTTGATATCTTTAGCAAAGGATTCGTAGATATTCTAGCAGCTGAACAAAATATAGAAAGTGATGCCTGGTATCAAGGAACAGCAGATGCCGTTCGCCAGTCTATGAAGCATTTGGATAAGTATGATTATGAATATATTTTAATTCTTTCTGGTGATCAACTCTATCAAATAGACTTCCGTGAAATGATTGATTTTCACTGCAAAAACAAAGGCGATATAACCATCGCTACGATTCCAGTAAATGCTCATGATGCGACAGGATTTGGTATTTTGAAATCTGATGAAGAAGGAAATATTACTTCCTTTATAGAAAAACCTTCTGGTGATATTTTAAATGATTGGAAATCTGAAGTCTCTGAGAAAAATAAAGGTGAAGGTAAAGAATATCTTGCCTCTATGGGAATCTACGTCTTCAATAAAAATGGATTGAAGAAAATGTTTGATGAAGATTCTGGTGATGATTTCGGTGGCGAATTAATTCCGAATGGCATTGGGAAATATAAAACATTAAGTTTTCAATATGATGGCTATTGGACCGATATAGGAACCATACAATCGTTTTTCGATGCGAATTTAGATTTAACAACAGATTTTCCGAAATTCAATTTATTTAGCAAATCTCCTATTTATACAAGAGCTAGAATGCTCCCACCTTCCAAAATATTGGGATCTTATGTGAGCAAAGCGATTTTTGGTGACGGATGTATCGTAATGGCAGATAAGATAGAAAATTCGATCGTTGGGAACAGAAGCCGTGTGGACAGAGGAAGTACCATAATGAATTCTTATATGATGGGAGCCGACTTTTATCAGGATACCAACGAAATTGTATCAAACGACAGCAATGGAATTCCTAATTTAGGAGTTGGAAAATACTGCTATATTGAAAAAGCCATTCTCGACAAAAACTGTAGAATTGGCGATAACGTAAGAATTATTGGAGGTAAACATTTGCCAGATGGTGATTTTGAAAACCATTCAATTAAGGATGGAATTGTGATCGTTAAAAAGAACGCAGTGATTCAACCAGGAACTCAGATTTCATAAGAATTTAGATTTTTAAAAAAAAACACGGTACTATTTTTAATACCGTGTTTTTTTTTGCCCACGTTTTTGCTTATTTTTGCCGCATGCGTTGGTTAAAAATTGGGATATCTATCGTTTTGTTTTTCGGAGCAGTTTATGCCGTTTCGATGACTTTTGTGGATGAAAATAAAAACTTCACCATTGAACAAGAAATTAATTATCCGGTTGATAAAGTTTTTACGCAATTCAATAACCTTCAGAATTTCAGCAGATGGAATGCGTTCTTTTCAGAAAATAAAAACCTTACTTTTCAATACTATTCTCCTTATGAAGGTAAAGGAAGCGCGATGACCTATCGGGATAAAAAAGATAATGATGTTTTTGGCGATATTTTTATTCGGTATGAAAATCCAGAAAAAACTTTGAAATTTCAACTTTTTGAAGGGAAAAAAAGTACTCCTTACAATATTGATTTGAAATTTATTCCACAAAATAATAAAACTAAAATCGTTTGGTATATTCATACTCCCAAGCAGCCTTTTTTAAAGAGATCTCTTAATTTAATTTCTGAAGATTTTTGGGTGGATAACATTGATAAAAGCATGAAAAATCTTTATCAACTTTTAGGAAATAAAGTAGATAAAGAAATTCAGCGTGAAAGTTTAAAATTCGATTCACTCATGGTAGAGCAGCAAGACAGTCAATTGCTTTTGGGAATTAATGTAACGACTAAAAATGTGAAAGATGCGCTTTTCAAAAACATCGTCATTAACCACAATAAAGTTCTGAACTTTGTGAAAATGGATTTGGGTAAAAGAGATGATGAGTATGGTGAACCAGTATTAATCACAGATGCAGATAATTTTAAAGATAAAGAAGTTTCTTATTTTTATGGAATTCCGCTTTCTAAAAAAGAACCAGTTTCTGATAATAATTTCAGTTTCAGGACTTTAAATGGATCAAAACAATACGTGATTTTTTATAAAGGAAATTATGCTGGAAGAGTGCGCGCAATACAGCAATTATTAACAAAAGCGAAACGAGACACGATGAGAATCGGAGATTTACAACAAACTTTTTTAGAAGAGCCGACCACAGAAAATAACACCATAATGATGTTATCTTTACCAGTTTTTAAATAATTTATAACAATCCTGTTATTAACCGTTTTTAGGCTTTAGTACCTCACTTATTTTTGTTAAATTTGGTCTTTAAATAAAAATAAACAGATAATTTGTAAATGATGGACAAATTTTCATTCCTAAACGCTGCTCATTCGCAGTTAATAGAAGACTTATATCAACAATATTTAAAGTTCCCAGATTCTGTAGAACCTTCCTGGAAAGCATTTTTTCAAGGATTTGATTTTGCATTAGCGGGGTATGGTGATGATTTTGGGGGGAATTCTGAAGCAACCAATGTTTCTGCACCGGCTCAACTGGCAAATAAAGCAGCAGCAAATGGGCAGATTCCAGAGGATATTCAAAAAGAATTTCAGGTTCTAAATTTAATCGAAGCCTACAGACATCGTGGTCATCTTTTTACACACACTAATCCGGTGCGTGACAGAAGACATTACGAACCGACTTTAGATATTGAAAACTTTGGTTTAACTAAAGAAGATCTTACGCGCAAATTTAATTCTGCAACAACTACAGGTCTTGCTACCGCAGTTACATTGCAGGAACTTATAAATCATCTCAACAAGATTTATTGTGAATCAATTGGTGTGGAATACATGCACATTAACAATATTGAAGAACGTAAATTCATTAGAGAATGGTTGCAGGTGAATGAAAATCATCCAAAATTAAATTCTGATGAGAAGGTTGAAATATTAGAAAAACTGAATCAAGCAGTTGCTTTTGAGAATTATCTTCATACCAAATTCGTTGGACAAAAAAGGTTTTCCCTGGAAGGTGGCGAATCATTAATCCCAGCCTTAGATCAATTAATTACCCGTTCATCACAATTAGGTGTTGATGAAGTAGTTTTGGGAATGGCTCACCGTGGAAGATTAAATGTCTTAACCAATATTTTTGGTAAATCATACAAACAGATTTTCTCTGAATTTGAAGGAAAAGAATTTGAAGAAGATGTATTTTCTGGTGACGTAAAATACCACTTGGGTTCTTCTAAAATTATTAAAACAGCCAATGGGGAAGAGGTTTCAATTAATTTAACGCCAAACCCTTCGCATTTAGAAACAGTTGCTGCTTTGGTAGAAGGTATTTGCCGTGCAAAAGTTGATAATAAATATAAAGATTTCAAAAAAGTTTTACCAATCATCATTCATGGTGATGGTGCTATTGCTGGTCAAGGCATCGTGTACGAAGTTGCACAAATGATGACTTTGGAAGGTTATAGAACTGGAGGAACCGTACATATTGTGGTGAATAATCAAGTTTCATTTACTACAAATTATAGAGATGCACGTTCGTCTAACTACTGTACGGATGTTGCTAAAGTAACAGAATCTCCTGTAATGCACGTGAATGCAGATGATGTAGAAGCGGTTGTACATGCGATTCGTTTTGCAGCAGATTTCCGCGCTCAGTTTGGTAAAGATGTTTATATCGATCTTTTAGGATACAGAAAATACGGTCATAATGAAGGTGATGAGCCAAGATTTACGCAGCCGAATTTATACAAAAGAATTTCTAAGCACGCGAATCCAAGAGAGATTTACAAAGAACAATTAATGCAGGAAGGAGTTCTTTCTGATGAGGTTCTGAAGGAAATGGAGGTTTCATTCAAAAAACTTTTAGATGCAGATTATGATGCCTCAAAAGAGATTGCGAAAAACACCATGGATCTTTTTATGGCAGATTATTGGAAAGATTTACCAATGTCTGCAAAAGGAGCAGTTCTTAATCCAGTGAATACCAAATTCGACGCGAAGGAATTAAAAGAATTGGCAATCAGAATGTCAACTTTGCCAAGCGATAAAAAATTCATTACTAAAGTAACCCGTCTTTTTGAGAACAGAATCAAAGCAATCGAAGGAAATACTTTGGACTGGGCTTTGGGTGAGTGGTTGGCTTATGCAACTTTGCTTACGGAAGGTCACAATATCAGAATTTCTGGTGAAGATGTTGAAAGAGGAACCTTCTCCCACCGTCACGCTTTAGTGAAAACGGAAGATACCGAAGAAGAATATATCCCATTACGACATATTAGCGAAAATCGTTTCGATATTTATAACTCGCACCTTTCAGAATATGGAGTGCTAGGATTCGATTATGGTTACGCCATGGCTTCACCAAACACTTTAACAATTTGGGAAGCGCAGTTTGGAGATTTCGTAAATGGTGCACAAATCATTATCGACCAATATTTGGTCGCTGCTGAAGAGAAATGGAAAATCCAAGCAGGTTTGGTAATGCTTCTTCCACATGGTTTTGAAGGCCAGGGAGCAGAGCATTCTTCAGCAAGATTAGAAAGATTCTTAGGACTTTGTGCCAATGAAAATATGGTGGTTGCCAATGCGACAACTCCAGCGAATTACTTCCATTTGTTAAGACGACAAATGAAATGGAACTTCAGAAAACCATTAGTAGTAATGACTCCAAAATCATTATTGCGTCACCCGAAAGTAATTTCAACAATAGAAGATTTGGCAACTGGACAATTCCAGCCGATCATCGATGATGTTACTGCTGATGAAACTAAGATTGAAAAATTAGTTCTTTGTTCTGGTAAAATTTATTATGAACTTTTGGCTAAAAAAGAAGAATTGAACTGCGAAAATATTGCGCTTGTTCGAATGGAACAATTGTATCCACTTCAGCAAGATAAGATTGATGAGATTTTTGCGAAATATAGCAACAGAAAACAATTACTTTGGGTTCAGGAGGAACCAGAGAATATGGGAGCTTGGGGTTATATCTTAAGAAATTTCCGTGATACAGGAATTCAGGTTATTGCTGCTGTACCAAGTGGTTCGCCAGCGCCAGGAAGTCATAAAATGTTTGAGAAAAATCAAAATAGCGTAATCAACAGAGTTTTTGATAGAAATGATGAGCCTGCAAAAAGACCTGTTACGGCTTAAAATTTTCAAGATGAGAAAAGTGCTTTTATTTTTGTGCATTTCATTTTCTGTATTGAATTTTTCCCAGAATATCAAAGGTGATATTGAAAATCAATTTAGAGAATACAGCGTATTAATAGAGAATAAAAACTTTGATAAAGCGCTGGATAAGTATGGAAATGAAGATTATTTTAAAATCTTTCCTAAAGAACAAGTGGTTGCTTTAATGAATCAAATGTTTAATTCACAGGATGTTGAAGTTAAAATTTATCAACCACAAGAACTTGTAATTGGTGAAGAAATTATTAAACAAAACAATAATTCTTTCCTTAAACTGACTTACAGACAAAACCTGGACATGAAATTTAATGTGCCCGGAGTTAAGCCAGAAAAACTGCTTTCGGCATTACGGTCAGAATTTGGACCTAATCAAGTGAGTTATGATGAAAGTACGAGAGTCTTTGAAATTAAAACAGTAAAAGAGACAATAGCGAATTCTTCAGATTTAAAAAATTGGAAATTCACTGTTATCGAGAAAAAACAAATCCCGATTTTGATACAGTTTATTCCAGAATCATTATTAAGATCAATAAATTAATAAACAAAAAATAAAAAATATATCCGATGTCAATATTAGAAATGAAAGTCCCATCTCCGGGAGAATCCATCACAGAAGTTGAAATCGCGACGTGGTTAGTAAAAGACGGCGATTATGTAGAGAAAGATCAACCCATCGCGGAAGTAGATTCTGATAAAGCAACCCTTGAGTTACCTGCTGAAGAAAGCGGAACCATCACGTTAAAAGCGGAAGAAGGTGAAGTGGTAGAAGTTGGTCAAGTGGTATGTTTAATTGATACTTCTGCTTCAAAGCCTGAAGGTTCGGCTCCTGCAAAAGCAGAAGTTAAAGCAGCAGAGCCAGCAAAAGTAGAAGCACCGAAAGCAGAAGCAAAACCGGCAACCAGTGCGACTTACGCAACAGGAACTCCTTCACCAGCGGCTAAGAAAATTTTAGACGAAAAAGGAATTGATGCTACTCAAGTAAGTGGTTCTGGCAAAGATGGTAGAATTACTAAACAGGACGCTGATGTAGCCTCCGTTGCAGCAATGGGATCAATCTCTTCTACAAGTGGTTCTAGAGGTTCTAGCACAACGAAACTTTCTGTTTTAAGAAGAAAAGTTGCTGCAAGATTGGTAATGGTTAAAAATGAAACGGCGATGTTGACTACTTTTAATGAAGTAGATATGTCGGAAATTTTCAGAATCAGAAAACAATACAAAGAAGAATTTGCACAGAAACACGGCGTTGGATTAGGATTTATGTCATTCTTTACCAAAGCAGTTACCCGAGCATTAAAATTATATCCAGATGTAAATGCATCTATTGATGGAGATTATAAAATCAATTATGATTTCTGCGATATTTCAATTGCGGTTTCGGGTCCAAAAGGATTGATGGTACCAGTGTTGAGAAATGCAGAAGATATGTCATTCCGTGGTGTTGAAAGTAATATTAAATCTTTGGCAGAAAGAGTAAGAGACGGTAAAATTACCGTTGATGAAATGACTGGTGGTACATTTACTATAACTAATGGTGGTACTTTCGGATCAATGATGTCTACGCCAATTATCAACCCGCCACAATCTGCGATTTTAGGAATGCACAACATTCTTCAAAGACCGATGGCAATTGATGGACAGGTAGTTATTCGCCCAATGATGTACGTTGCGTTGTCGTATGATCACAGAATTATCGATGGTAAAGAATCTGTCGGATTCCTTGTTGCTGTTAAAGAAGCGATCGACAATCCAGTAGAATTTTTATTGGGAGGTGACGAGAGAAAAGGATTGGAACTTTAATCATAATTATAGATTTTCAGTAATAATATAAATCCCGTCTAAAAAGGCGGGATTTTTGTATCTACATTTTTAAAATATTTGTGATGATTTCTACAACTACTTTCGATATTAAGGTTTCTGTTATTCCTCAATATGATATCAAAAACAGTTTTCCTGCAGATAATCGTTTCGTTTTTCGGTATAATATCAGCATCGAAAATTTAGGAAGAGATGCTATTCAACTTTTGAGCAGAAAATGGTTGATTTTTGATCTAGGATTTGGTTTTACTGAAGTGGCTGGCGATGGCGTTATTGGTTTAACACCAGTTATTGAACCCGGTGAAAATTTCACCTATTTTTCTAACGTTTTACTTCGCTCTGGAGTTGGGAATATGCAGGGAATTTATTTCTGCAAGAATCTTCTAACCAATGAAACTTTAGAAGTAGAAGTTCCTAAATTTAATTTAGTTTCAGAAGTTCTGAGTAACTAGAAGAACTTATTTTTTATAGTATTTTCAAATTCTTCTTCATCACTTCATTTACTTCTTCATTTCTCGTTAACATCAACCTTTCAAATGCTAATAGTGAAATTTTTGCACAAACTTCTGCATCAGCACCTGCTCTGTGGTGATTAAATTGTATATTATGCTGTTCTGCCAAACTCTTCAATCCGTATTTCGGTAAACCTTTCCAGGATTTTTTAGCAATAGAAATACTGCATAAATAATTCATTTTTGGTTTAAAGAAGCCGTAATGATCCAAACAACTGCGCAAAACTCCGGCATCGAAACCAGCGTTGTGAGCAATCATTAAATTTCCGTACATCAAATCCTGGGCTTCATGCCAAATCTCATCAAAGGTCGGCGCATCCTGAACTTCTTTTGGAGTAATTCCGTGAACTGCAATATTGAATGGATTAAAATAAGGATAACTTGGTGGTTTAATGAGCCAGGTTTTCGTAGTTACAATTTTGCCATTTTCAACCACACAAATTCCCATTTCGCAAGCGGAATTTCTATCAGAAGTTGCAGTTTCAAAATCGATGGCGCAGAAATTAATCATTGGAATGTATCATTTTTTTTAAGACCTCAATAGTACAATTTATTTTAGAATTTTTTTGAGTTCCTCTACGAATTCTTTATAATTAATTAAATCATCATGGGTCGCTCCAGAAATTTCAATAAATTTCTTCTCAATTTTTGGCTGTGCTTTTTTGAAAACTTCAAAAAGTTTCTTGCCTGATTTTAGAGGAACTATTTTGTCTTTTGTACCATGAAAATGATAAAGTGGACTTTCTACTTTTATAATATTTTCATTTGATAAGAAGTGATAAGTCATCGTTGGTGAAACTTTATCAGTAACTTTTTTTGGCAGCCATCGGTTTACAATATCTTGTAAATTAAAAAAAGTAGCTTCTAAAATAACAGCTTTGGGATGGTTTTCGGCAGCAATTTTAACCGCAAAAGATCCGCCCAAACTTCTTCCATAAACAATTGTGTTTTCTTCCCCATAATGATTCTTCGCAAAATCATAAAAAAACTGTGCGTCGGAATAAAGGTAATCCTCATTTCTAGGACCAGAACTTTTCCCGTAGCCACGGTAATCCATTACCAAAACATCGTAACCGAAGTGGGTGTATTCATGCGCGATTTTACCCCAGCGTAGAAGGTTATCCGAATTTCCGTGAAAATAAGCAATTACGCCTTTTGGATTTTTAATTTTAAAATGAAGAACATCTATTTTTCCTTCATAAGGGGTTTCCCATAAGTATTCCTCGAAGTTTTGACCAAAATCAAATTCATGATTCTCGGGTAAAACTACTGGTAAAAAAACTACTTTTTCCTGAAGATATTTTAGAAGTTCAGACATGGCGTAAATGTAAGAAAACTATCCTTTTCGATGGGAATACCCCAAACTTGTTTGATCTGCATCAATGAAAATTTTTCGCTCTTCGAAAATTTCTTCCATTACGCGGTGGTATTCTTCAAACTGATGAATGTCGATATGGCCTGCTCTTAAAATAATGTACAATCTCGTCAAATCAGGATTGATTTCAGAGAGATCAATTGCTGTGTTGATGGGAACCAGTCGATCATCGCTTCCATGAATAATTTTAATAGGACAGCGAACATTTTTTAAATACTGAAAAGTTGGAATGTTATACCGTAAAAATGGTTTTGCTGGCATGAAAGGTAAATATCGATGAATCGTTCTTAGTAATGAATACAACGGTGAAGTCAGAATTAATAAACGTGGATTATTTTTCGAAGCCAACCTCGCTGCAAATCCAGCGCCGAGCGAACGACCATAAACGATAATTTTATCTTCGCTGAATTCTCTTTTAACAATATCGTAAATGAACTGCGAATCTCTTTTCATGGCTTCAACCGTTCTTTTGCCTATACTTTTACCGAATCCGCGATAATCCATCATTACAACTTCATAACCTAATCGGGTAAAATCGATGGCGAATTTCCCCCAACCTTTAATACTTTTCGTATTCCCTTTTAGATAAATGACAACCCCTTTTGGATCATCAACCTGAAAATGAAGATAACTGATGTGAGCCCCTTTTTCTGTTTCTACAAATTTCTCCTCCGCTTTTAGATTTTCGTAAGCAAACTTGAAATCTCCCGGAAGTTTTTCTGGTTGAAAGAAAAATTTATGTTGAAAAAAATAAATGAAGATACCCAGAACGAGAATAACCACCACAATGATGGCAACAATCAAGTAGATATCCGTTTTTATATTCATAACATAAAAGTAGATAAATTTAACTCAAGAATATCTAAAGGTGGACGATAAATTAGAGAAAGTTCTTAAAGACTAACCATTTTGCCTGGTAGAAATCTTTAATTTGGCTTTTTTGACGAAGTTTAACTGTTTGTGGAATCTGTGCATAAAATGAGAAATGTGCTCGGATCACAGCCCAGAAATGAGATATTCCATTTTTGTAACCGAAATAAATTCCAGCGAATCCGTCTAATACCAAACGAAAGGGAATTAGCCAAAGTAAAGTAGAAAGTGGCGTGTTCTTTAAAATCATCGAAAAATTATTTCGAATATTCAAAAAAGTTTTCTGTGGACTTTGTTTATTTAATGTTCCGCCGCCGACATGGTAAACCGTTGATTTTCCGGTATAGAATATTTTCTTGCCGTCATTTTTCAAGCGCCAGCACAAATCGATTTCTTCCTGATGTGCAAAGAATCTGGCATCAAATCCATTTTCTGCCCAGAAATCTTTAGACCGAATAAAAAAGCAACATCCCGAAGCCCAGAAAATTTCGACTTCATCATTATATTGTCCTTGATCTTCTTCAATCTTTTCAAAAACTCTTCCTCTGCAATAAGGATAACCAAGATTATCAATTAATCCTCCGCCAGCTCCAGCAAATTCGAAATGATTTCTTTTATTAAAATCGATTATTTTAGGTTGAACTGCTGCGATAGTTGAATCGCTTTTAAATAAATTAAAAACAGGGGCAATCCAGTTCTCAGTAACTTCTACATCGGAGTTTAAAAGACAATAGAATTCGTGGTTTATCTGTTTTAAACCTTCATTATAACCGCCAGCAAAACCGTGGTTTTTTTCGTTCTGAACGACTTTAACATTTGGGAACGTTTCCTTTAAAAAAGAAATAGAATTATCAGTTGAAGCATTATCAATAATATAAAGAACTGCATTTTTGGAATGTTGAATAACGTTGGGAAGAAATTTTTCTAACCAATTTTTACCATTCCAGTTGAGTATGACAATTGCTAAATCCAATATTATAAATGCTAAATATTATTAAAGAAAATTTGGAATTTATTCTCCCATCACTTTTATAGCGTGCTGATATTTCCATCTTCTGTGTGACCAAAGATAATTATCTGGCCTTTTATTAATGGTGTTTTCCAGCAGTTGATGGAATTTTTTCACGACTTCGTGTTCTACGAATTTTTCTCCGTCAGGCTGAATTCTGTAATAGTTGATTTGATAATAGCCGCGTTTTACTTTTTTCATATCACAATAAACGAATACTAAATCCATTCTTGTAGAAAGTTTATCGTAACCTACGAAAACGGGCGTTTTTTGATTTAGAAAATTTAATCCATAAGTAACTTCTGAAACATGAGGCGTTTGATCTGCAACAAAAAGATATACCGAATTTCCATCATTAGGATTTCTGAAAATATGACGTACAACCTCTTTTGCTTCTAAAGGTTGATTTCCAAATCGGGTTCTTAACTCTTTAATTTTTGTTTCCCAAAAACCACTCTGAACTTTTCGATAAACCGGATGACTGTTTTCTTGCGGAATTGCTTCTGCTAGGGCATTAAACCACTCCCAATTAAAAACATGTCCCGCCAAGAGAATGATGTTTTTATTTTCTTCTTTCGCTTCTTTAAAAACATCCTGGTTTATATGTTGAACCCTAACCCGTAATTCATTAGAAGAAACGGTAAACGATTTAAGCGTTTCTACAATATAATCGCAAAAATTAATGTAGAATTTTTTCTCTATTTTTCTCAATTCAGCAGGTGTTTTTTCAGGGAAAGAGTTTTGAAGATTTTCAAGAACCACTTTTCTACGATAGCCAACAAGGTGATAGATCACAAAAAAAATGAAATCTGAAGACAGGTACAAAACGCGCAAAGGAAGTTTTGAAAAAAGAAGAAAGATTTTAAATATAAAGTTCATAGGTTGATTGCAAATTTAATGATAATAAACTTTACTGTTGGCTCTAAATTTGTTAATTTGCGTAGATTAATTTGAAATCTTAAAAATGAAAAATACCCCGTTTAGAATTTTAGCTCTTTCTGCATTGTTGATTACAACTTTGGCGTGTTCTCAAAAAACAGAAAATATCAAAACCAATGAAGTGAAAACTGCGAATACAGTTTCGGTAGAAGTTGATAGTGCAGCGGTTTTAGAAGCGAAGAAAAAAGTAGCAACTGAAGAAAAAGCCAAATTGCCGAAACCTTATAACGATAAGGAAAATGCAGAGGCAAAGATTGCAGAACTAGTTAAACAAGCCCAAGCAGAAAATAAAAATATTATTTTACAAGCTGGTGGAAACTGGTGCATTTGGTGTTTAAGATTTAATCAGTTTGTACAGACTACACCTGAATTGAAAAACATCATTGATGAAAATTATTTGTATTATCACTTGAATTATTCACCGGAAAATAAAAATGAAAAAGTTTTTGCTAAATATGATAATCCCGGTGCAAAATTTGGTTATCCGGTTTTCATCGTTTTAGATAAAAACGGAAAAATGATTCATACGCAAGATAGTGCGGTTTTAGAAGAAGGAAAAGGGTATAGTACAGAAAAAGTAAAAGCATTCTTTCAAGAATGGGCTCCGAAATCATAAAGTAAAAAAGTCTCGTCAGTATTTGACGAGACTTTTTTTATATTCTGTTGCGACTTTGCGTTGATAAATGTTTTATAAAAGTTTCTTAATCCAATTCAGTTTTTTGTCTGTGTATGGAGGGTATTTCAAATCAGGTTCTCCCCAAGTTGCACGGTCTAAAATTGCCTTCTGATGAGAAAATGCTTCGAAACCAAATTTCCCGTGATAGTTTCCAATCCCGGAATTCCCAACACCACCAAATGGAAGGTAGTCATTGCTCAAATGCATCACAACATCGTTGATACAACCGCCACCAAAAGATATTTTAGAAATAAAATGTTCTTTTTCTTCTGAACTGTCGGAAAATAAATAAGCGGATAACGGTTTTTCTCCTTTTTCAATTTGAAGAAGCGCTTCGTTAAAATTTTTGAATGTTAAAACCGGTAGGATTGGACCGAAAATTTCTTCCTGCATTACGGCGTCATTCCAAGTAACGTTATTTAAAATTGTCGGTTCAATATATCTTGTGAAGGAATCGGTTTTTCCACCAAAAAATATTTTATCGGGGTCAATTAATTTAACCAAACGATTATAATTTCTTTCATTAATAATTCTGGTGTAATGTTCAGAGTCCGGCTGATAATTGAATTTTTGAATATAGGATTTTAAAGAATCCAGAAAACTGTCTTTTACGTTTTCATCAACCAAAATATAATCCGGTGCTACACAAGTTTGTCCGGCGTTCAGAAATTTTCCCCAAACAATTCTTTTGGCAGCAATTTCAAAATTGGCAGATGAAGTTACAATAGCAGGACTTTTCCCACCTAATTCTAAGGTTACGGGAGTTAAATGTTTGGCTGCGGCTTCATAAACGATTTGCCCAACTTTCGGACTTCCTGTAAAAAATATTTTGTCGAATTTTAATTTTAAAATTTCTGTTATTTCTTCTACGCCACCTTCTGCAACGTATAAATATTCTTTCGGGAAATTTTCATTAATGATTTTTGCCATTGCTTTCATAGAATTCTCAGCCACTTCACTAGGCTTCAAAATACAGGTGTTTCCAGCGGCTAAAGCAGCAACTACAGGAGAAAGCGAAAGTTGGTAAGGATAATTCCACGCTCCAATCACCAAAGTGCAGCCAAGTGGTTCCGGATGAATTTTGCTTGAACCCAATTGATTAGCGATGTTTGTACGTACCTTTTTGGGTTTTGCTAAAGAATTTAGATTTTTAAGATAATAATCGATGTCTTTAATGACAAATGAAATCTCCGTAGTAAAAGTGTCGAATTTTGATTTTCCAAAATCCTCATAAATGGCTTTATATAAAAGATCTTCATTTTTAATGATAACTTCTTTCAATTTTTCCAGATAAATTTTTCTGAATTTCAGACTTTTTGTTTTCTGACTGTTAAATAATTCACGTTGTTCGGTTAATATATCTTGAAAATTCATTACTTTTATTTATTAAAATTAGGGGTGTAATATGCACTGCATTGCGAATATTACAGTGTTTGCATCAAATTCACAGCAAGTTTTAATCCAAACAAATTTAACTTAAAAATAATTTACATCTTTACGAAATGGATTTTAAAAATAAAATAGTTCTTATCACTGGCGGCTGTTCCGGAATCGGAAAAATTATGGGTCGAAAATCTCTGGAAAGAGGTTGCTCTAAATTAATCATTTGGGATATTAACGAAGAAGGTTTAGCGCATACTAAATCAGAATTTTCCAAATTGGGTGGTGAAATTTTTACTTATAAAGTGGATGTGTCTAATCTTGATGACATTAAAATCAATGCGCAACAGGTCAGAACCGAAGTTGGTTCTGTTGATGTTTTGATTAATAACGCTGGAATTGTGGTCGGAAAATATTTCCATGAACATACGCACGAGCAGATTGATAAAAGCATGTCCATCAATTCAAATGCACCCATGCATCTTACACTGGAGTTTTTACCGGGAATGATTGCAAAGAATTCTGGAGCAATTTGCAATATTGCTTCTTCTGCCGGCTTGATTTCCAATCCGAAGATGTCGGTTTATGCGGCCTCAAAGTGGGCAGCAATTGGCTGGGGTGATAGTGTTCGCCTCGAAATGAGACAGTTAAAGAAAAATATTTCGGTGACGACCATTATGCCTTTCTTCATTAATACAGGAATGTTTGATGGCGTCAAGTCGAAAGTGCTTCCGATTTTAGAACCGGAAAAAACATCTGAACGAATTATTAAAGCAATCGAGAACGAAACGAAAATGTTGGCAATGCCGCTTCCATATTGGTTTATTCGTTTTTCGCAAGGAATTTTACCGATCCCCGCGTTTGATTGGGTGATGGAAAATGTTTTTGGAATTTACGACACCATGAAGGAATTTACAGGCAGAAAATAAATTTTAAGGCTCAAAAATTTTACTTAAATTTGTGCAAGTAAAAAGTAAAAGAAAGAATGAATTCCTACAAAAACCCTCTTGAAGAACGCTATTCAAGTGAGGAAATGCTCTATAATTTCTCTCCCAACAACAAGTTCAGAAACTGGAGAAAATTATGGATCGCCTTAGCCGAAATCGAAAAAGATTTAGGTTTAGATATTTCCGATGAGCAAATCGCACAACTCAAAGAAAACGCTGAAGACATTGATTATGTGAAGGCTGCTGAATACGAGAAGAAATTCCGTCACGACGTGATGGCGCATGTTCACACGTATGGCGACGCTGCTCCTTTAGCAAAAGGAATCATTCATCTTGGCGCCACTTCGGCTTTTGTTGGCGATAATACCGATTTGATTCAGATGCGCGATGGTCTTTTGTTGCTCAGAAAACAATTGGTCAATGTGATGAAAAATTTGGCTGATTTCGCTATTCAATATAAAGATTTGCCAACTTTAGGTTTTACGCATTATCAACCGGCACAATTGACTACTGTTGGAAAACGGGCAACTTTATGGTTACAGTCTTTGGTTTTAGATTTTGAAGAATTAGAATTTTTCATTGAAACTTTAAGATTTAGAGGTGTAAAAGGAACAACCGGAACTGCCGCAAGTTTCTTAGAGTTATTCGATGGTGATTATTCCAAAGTAAAACATTTAGATAAACAACTTTCGAAGCGTTTTGGTTTCGATAAAGTGTTTGGAGTTTCCGGACAAACTTACGATCGTAAAATTGATGCAAAAGTTGTTGCTTTACTTTCTAATATTGCACAATCTGCACATAAATTCACCAACGATTTAAGACTTCTTCAGAATTTAAAAGAAATTGAAGAACCTTTCGAAAAGAATCAGATTGGATCTTCTGCGATGGCTTACAAACGAAATCCAATGCGTTCGGAAAGAATCGGAGCCTTGGCAAAATTTGTGATGTCACTTTCTACAAGTTCCGCAATGGTCGCTTCCACACAATGGTTTGAGAGAACTTTGGATGATTCTGCCAATAAGCGATTGACTATTCCCCAGGCGTTTCTTTCAGTTGATGCTATTCTGATGATCTGGAATAATATCATGAACGGAATCGTGGTTTACGAAAATAGAATTCAGAAACATATTATGGATGAACTTCCATTTATGGCGACCGAATATATTATTATGGAAGAAGTGAAGGCCGGCGGTGACCGTCAGGAAATTCACGAAACCATCCGTGTTCATTCCATGGAAGCGAGTAAAAAAGTTAAAGAGGAAGGAAAAGAAAATGATTTAATTGCCAGAATCATGAACGACACTTCCTTAAAAATGGATAAATCAAAAATTAGAGAAGTGCTCGACCCGAAAAACTTTATCGGATTCGCGCCGATTCAGACGCAGGAGTTTATTGAAAATGAGGTAAATCCAATTCTGCAAAAGTATGCCGACCTAATCGGGTTAAAAGCCGACCTTAAAGTATAAATTATTAATGCAGTCTTTTTGGCTGCATTTTTTTTATAGTTTTATCAATTAAATGAATCTTATAAAGTCCTGAAAGGACGCTTTAATAAAGAATAGGATAAAATCTTATTTATAAAAATTAAAAATGAAAAAAAGAATCTTCGTAGAAAAAAAAGGAATTTTCGATGTTGAAAGTCCGCAGGTTTTTAATGAAATAAAAAATATTGTTCCGACTATTAAAGATGTTAAAGTCTATAATGTTTATGATGTTTTTGGTGTTAATGATAATGAGTTTTCAAAAGTCATCAACAGTACTTTTGTAGATCCGGTGACCGATATTTTGCATGAAGAAAATCCGGCGAAAAGCACTCATTTCGCGACCGAATATTTACCTGGACAATATGATCAGCGTGCAGATTCAGCACAACAGTGTATTGTCTTATTAACTGAAAATGAGAACGGTAAAGTAAGAAGTGGAAAACTCGTCGAATTATTCGGAGTTTCTGAATCTGACGTAGAAACCATTAAAAATCATTTAATTAATAAAGTTGAATCTCAGGTTAAAGATTTATCAAAATTAGAAATTCCAGCAGAGGAATCTCCAGATCCAGTTATTGTTCATGAAGGTTTCACCGATTTTTCTGCGGAAGAATTAAAAGCGTTTTACGACAACCATGGTTTTGCTTTGGATATTGATGATTTAGAATTTATTCAAAATTATTTTAAAACAGAAAATAGAAATCCAACAGAAACGGAACTTAAAGTTCTGGATACGTATTGGAGCGACCATTGCCGACACACAACTTTTGAAACTGAATTGACTGATATTCAGTTTAATGATTCTTTTAAGTCGACTTTAAAAACGATTTTTAATGATTATTTAGAAAAGAGAAAATTCTTGGGCCGTGAAGCGAAACCAGTTTCTTTGATGGATTTGGCTACGGTTTGCGCAAGATATTTTCATAAGACAGGTAAATTGGAAAACCTGGTTGTTTCCGATGAAATAAATGCCTGTACGATTGAAATAGAAGCAGAATTCGACGGTAAGAAAGAACCATGGTATCTGTTATTTAAAAATGAAACCCATAATCACCCAACTGAAATTGAACCTTTTGGTGGTGCCTCAACTTGTTTAGGTGGTGCAATTCGTGATCCTTTGTCCGGACGTGCTTTCGTGTATCAGGCGATGCGTTTGTCCGGAGCCGCGAATGTTTTAGAACCGATTTCTGAAACTTTAGCGGGAAAACTTCCACAACGTACAATTACGAAACAAGCCGCAAACGGTTATTCTTCTTATGGAAATCAAATTGGTTTAGCCACGACTTCGGTGAATGAAATTTACCACGATGGCTACAAAGCAAAACGAATGGAAGTTGGTTTTGTCGTTGGTGCCGTTAAAAAAGATTGGGTAAAAAGAGAGCAGCCTCAAAATGGTGATCTTGTTATTTTATTAGGTGGCGCAACCGGAAGAGATGGAGTTGGTGGCGCAAGTGGAAGTTCTAAAGTGCAGGATGAAACCTCGATTCATACTTTGTCAACCGAGGTTCAGAAAGGAAATGCTGTTGAAGAACGTAAAATTCAAAGACTCTTTAGGAATCCAGAAGTCACGACTTTAATTAAAAAATCAAATGATTTTGGAGCAGGTGGAGTTTCAGTTGCGATTGGCGAAATTGCTGATTCACTGGAAATTAACCTCGATATCCTTCCTTTAAAATATGAAGGTTTAAATGGAACTGAACTTGCGATTTCTGAATCCCAGGAAAGAATGGCAGTTGTCATTGAAGCGAAAGACAAAGAAAAGTTCATCAGGTTCTGTGAAAAAGAAAATATAAAAGCCGTTGAAGTTGCGAAAGTAACGGACTCTGGCAGAATGCAAATGTTCTGGCAAGGAAATAAAATCGTTGATTTAAGCCGAGCATTTTTAGATACCAATGGTTGTGCGAAAATGCAGCATGCTGAAGTTTCACACTTGCAACCTGTTGAAAATCAAATTATAAAATTCAGTGAAGAGAATTTCTTAAAGATTCTTTCCGATAAAAATGTCGCTTCCCAAAAAGGATTGGCTGAAATGTTCGATGCTTCTGTTGGTGGAACTTCTGTGGCCATGCCGTTTGGCGGAAAACATCAGTTGACCGAAATGGAAGGAAGCGTGCAAACGCTACCGATTTTAAACGCTAAAAATATCGAAACGGTTTCTTTGGCAAGTTGGGGATTTGATGCCGAAATATCGTCTCAAAACTCTTTGGTTGGCGCTGCGAATGCTGTTGTTGAAAGTGTTGCGAAGATTGTTGCGATGGGTGGTGCTTATAAAAACATCCGTTTGAGTTTCCAGGAGTATTTTGAGAAGTTAGGAAATCAGCCGGAGAAGTGGGGAAAACCATTGGCTTCTTTACTTGGTGCGTATGATGCGCAGATGAATTTCGAATTGGCTGCGATTGGTGGTAAAGATTCCATGAGTGGAAGTTTCCAGGATATTCATGTTCCACCGACCTTGATTTCGTTTGCTTGTGCGAACGGAGAAAAGGCAACTATCATTTCACCGGAGTTTAAAAAAGCCGGAAATAAATTGTACTTGTTCAACCATATTTCGCAAGAAAATGGAATGCCGAATTACGGAGATCTGAAACAGATCTTTGATTTTATATTTGAAAATATTAAGTCGAAAAAGATCGTTTCGGTGAAGACGATTAAAGAGGGTGGAGTTGCAGTTGCTCTTGCGAAAATGAGTTTTGGTAATCATCTTGGAGCGGAAATTAAAGTAGATGAAGATTTGCTTTTAACAAACAATATTGGAAGTTTAATCATCGAAAGTTCAGAGGTTTTAGAAAATGATTTACTTCAAGTTATTGGTGAAGTTAAAAATTCAAATATATTGAAAATCAGTGGTTTTGAATTTAATATCGAAAAATTACTTGAAGTATGGAAAGGGACTTTTGAAGAACTTTTTCCAACCAAAGAAAAAGCGAAAGTGGTTGTTGAAATTGATTCAAAATTGAATTCAATTCAGCCGCGAACGATTCATATCTTAAAACACAATTTAGCGAAACCGAAAGTTTTTGCACCGATTTTCCCAGGAACAAATTGTGAATATGAAACTCAAAATGCGTTTAGAAAAGAAGGCGCTGAAGTTTCAGGGTTACCCTTAATTAATCTCAATCACCAACTTTTAAATGAAAGTTTGGATGCCTGGATTTCGGAAATTAATCAGTCCCAAATTTTAGTTTTATCGGGTGGTTTTTCTGCCGGAGATGAACCCGATGGTTCGGCAAAATTCATCGTCAATGTTTTGAAAAATGAGAAGATGAAAAATGCAGTTCGTCAATTATTGGAACGCGACGGAATGATTCTCGGAATCTGTAATGGTTTCCAAGCCTTGGTGAAATCTGGATTGTTGCCTTATGGTGAGATTCGGGATTTAGATGCAGATTCACCGACTTTAGCACACAATGCAATCGGTCGTCACATTTCTCAAATGGTTGATGTGAAAGTCATCAATGACGATTCGCCTTGGTTAAAAGGAATGAAAGATCAAGTCTTCACGATTCCGATTTCGCACGGTGAAGGTCGTTTTATGGCTTCAGAAAAGGTGATTCAGGAATTGTACGAAAACGGTCAGATTGCAACACAATACATTGATCACGATGGAAAGGTTGCACACGGAATGCCATTCAATCCAAATAACTCTTTATTCGGTGTTGAAGGAATCACTTCAAAATCTGGAAAAATATTTGGAAGAATGGGACATCCGGAACGTTTTGCTGAAGGGTTAATGAAAAATATTCCAACTGCGAATTATCACAATATCTTTAAAAACGGAGTTGAGTATTTTAAATAAATAGAAAATTTAATTATAAGTCAATTTGCTTATATTCATTATATATTAGTGGATTGACTTATATTTAACAGTGGATTTTAACAAAACATTATAAGGTGTTTGCCTTATATTTTTAATTTATAAGGATTATTGCTTATATTTGTAACATGATTGCGATTATCACCGGAGATATTATTAATTCTCAAAAATCAGATGTTGAAACATGGCTTCCAAAATTGAAAAATTTAATGGGAACGTGGTCAACGACGCCCGAAAATTGGGAAGTTTATCGAGGCGATGAATTTCAATTGAAATGCAGTGTAGATCAAGTGTTCCATAGAGCGCTTCTTTTAAAATCACTCATCAGAAGTTTTGAAAATTTAGATGTTCGTCTTGCTATCGGGATTGGAAATGAAGTTTTTCAATCTGAGAAAATTACCGAATCAAATGGTTCTGCTTACGTGAATTCAGGAAGATTATTGACCGACATCAAATCTCAGGGAAGAACATTGGCTATACAAACTGAAAATGAAAAAGTAAACAGAGATCTGAATATCCTTTTCAAATGGGCTTCCATTGATTTTGATAACTGGACCGTTGCAACTGCCGAAATTATTCATCAGTTATTATGCAATTCAGAATTAACGCAGGACGACCTTGCAAAAGAATTGAATATCACACAATCATCAGTTAGTCAAAGGCTTAAACGAGCAAACTTCGACTTGATCCACGAAACCGATCAGTTTTTCAGAAAGAAAATCTCAGAATTATAAATGATTTTTATTCCTCTCATATTAGCACATTTATTAGGAGATTTTATTCTTCAGCCTAATTCTTGGGTTGCTGCTAAGGAGAAGAAAAAGGGTGGCAGTATCTATTTATACATTCATGTTTTGTTGCATACGGTGCTGGCATTCGTGTTTTTATGGAATTTGAAATTATGGTGGATTGCTTTAATTATTGGAATCACCCATTTTTTAATCGACTGGACAAAACTGAATTTCCAGAATGCAAAGACCAAAAGAACCTGGTTTTTTATCGATCAACTTGCTCATATATTAGTGATTGGAGCGGTTTCGGTTTTCTATTTTCCTTATTTCAGATGGGAAGATTTTTTCAATGCAGAAAGTTTGAAATTAATAACTGCAATCGTATTTCTCACGGTTCCATCTTCTATATTAATCAAAACGGTTATTTCTATTTGGACACCAATTACCATTGAACACAGTAAATTACAAACAGAATCTCTGGTAAATGCCGGAAAATATATTGGAATTTTAGAAAGACTTTTGGTTTTCGTTTTCATCTTGGTCGACCATTGGGAAGGCGTAGGTTTTATGATTGCCGCAAAATCGGTTTTCAGATTCAGTGATCTCGCAGAAGCAAAACAGAGGAAACTTACAGAGTATGTATTAATAGGAACTTTGCTAAGTTTTGGCATCGCAGTTCTTACAGGAATTTTAGTTAAATTATAATTCCGCAAGCCACGAAGTGGCGATTTAAAAAAGAGTAGGGTTTTAACCCTACAAAATAAATAGAAAGTAAAAATTTAATAAAAAGTAAAAATGACAAAAGGAGCAATGCTTTATGAAGGAAAGGCAAAGCAAGTTTTCGAAACTGATAATCCCAATGAAGTGATTGTCCGTTTTAAAGATGATGCAACCGCTTTCAATGCGCAAAAAAAAGGACAATTTGATTTAAAAGGGGAAATGAATAATGCCATTACCACCTTGATTTTCGAATACTTGAATAAAAAAGGAATTCCTACTCACTTCATCAAAAAGTTAGACGAAAGAGAACAGTTGGTGAAAAGAGTCCACATTATTCCATTGGAAATGGTGGTTCGTAATTACGCTGCCGGAAGTATGGCGCAAAGATTAGGTGTAGAAGAAGGAGTAAAATCTCCCGTAACCATTTTTGATCTATGTTATAAGAGAGATGATCTTGGAGATCCACTCATCAATGATCACCACGCCGTTTTCCTGGGTGCAGCAACGTATGAGGAACTGGATGAAATGTACGAATTGACGTCTGATATTAATGATATTTTAATCGATCTTTTTGATCAAATGAATATTATCTTGGTTGATTTCAAAATTGAATTAGGTAAAGATTCGGACGGTAAAATTATCCTGGCTGACGAAATTTCACCAGATACTTGCAGACTTTGGGATAAAGATACGATGAAGAAACTCGATAAAGACCGTTTCAGACGCGATTTGGGTGAAGTGACAGAAGCGTATGTAGAAATTTATGAACGATTGAAAAAAGTTCTTCAAAAATAATTTTTGGGAAAACTAAAAATGAAAGATTTACAACAACACAGAGAAGATTATTTAAACCAATTTAAGGAAAATACGTACGGTAGAAATCTTCTTAAAACAGATGATCCGTTTGACGCTCCTGCTGAGGAATGTGGGATTTTCGGAATCTATTCAGATAACGATGTTGATACGTTTTCGATGTCGCAATTTGGACTTTTTGCTTTGCAGCACCGTGGTCAGGAAGCCTGTGGGATTTCTGTAATGAAACAGGGCAAAATTTTCAATATTAAAGATGAAGGTTTGGTGCTCGATGTGTTCAAAGAAATCCGAGAACCAGAAACCTTTATGGGAAATTCTGCGATTGGACACACGCGATATACCACGGCAGGCGACAAGAAAAAATATAATTTCCAGCCCTTTTTTGCCAAGAATGAATATGATCAGACCATTCTTACGATTGCACACAACGGAAATTTAACCAATGCAGCGGAATTAAAAAGAGAACTGGAAGAGGAAGGCGTAGTTTTTAGGGCAACTTCTGACTCTGAAGTCATTCTGAGATTAATTCAGAAACATCTTGATTTAGGGTTGCGTGCGGCGATTAAAACGACCATGGGAAAAATTCAAGGTGCGTATTCTGTCGTTGGAATGACGAGAAATAAGTTCTTTGCCTTCCGTGATTTTCATGGAATTCGTCCGTTGGTTTTAGGTGCGATTGATGAAAAGACTTATGTTGTGGCTTCAGAATCTGTAGCGCTGGACGCTGTTGGAGCGCAATACGTTCGTGATATTTTACCTGGAGAAATTATTTATACCAACGAAAATGAAGCCGGTTTACAAAGTTTCATGGCCATAGAAAACTGCGAGAAAAGAACGTGTGCTTTCGAATATATTTATTTCGCCCGACCAGATTCGATAATGGAAGGGATTAATGTTCACGAAACTCGGGAGAAATCCGGAATGAAAATTTGGGAGCAAGCGCCTGTAGAAGCAGATATCGTTATCGGAGTTCCAGATTCTGGAGTTCCTGCAGCGATTGGTTTTTCTGTTGCTTCCGGTATTCCGTTTCGTCCGGTTTTAATTAAGAACAGATATATCGGTAGAAGTTTCATCGTTCCGACTCAGGAAATGCGGGAACGAATTGTAAATCTAAAACTGAATCCAATTATTTCTGAAATTAAAGGAAAGAGAGTAGTGATTATCGACGATTCCATCGTTCGTGGCACAACTTCTAAACGTTTGGTGAAAATTCTGAAAGATGCCGGAGTTAAAGAAATTCACTTCAGAAGTGTTTCTCCACCGATTATTGCGCCGTGTTATCTGGGAATCGATACCCCAACAAAAGATGACTTGATTTCTGCCAATATGACTGTTGAAGAATTACGAAAATACCTGGGCGTTGATTCCCTGGAGTTTTTAAGCATGGAAAATCTGAAGGAAATTCTTGGAAGCACCAACCATTGCTTTGGGTGTTTTACTGAAGAATATCCAGTTCCTGCAGGTCCTCATCCTGATTACACCGATAAATAAAAAATGAAAAGGTTGGGAATTAATCCCAACCTTTTCTATATAAATTGTGTTTTTGATATGAAGTGTGCTATTACTTACTAAATTTGTAAGCTAAACCAACTTGGAAATTATTGTTTTTGGAATCACTATAAGCTTTTCCGATAATATTATCATCATTTCCGATTTTTGTTACTCCGGCTACATATCTTGCGGTAAGAGCTAGTTGTGGTGTGAAGTAATAACCAGCACCTATTCCAACTCCAAAGTCAACAGTATTTAAATTATCTTTTGCTGTTTTTGTCCAGTCAGTGATTGTTGAATTATTACCATCTTTCAATTTACTATTCGCATTAACAAGAAAACTCACTTGCGGACCGGCTTCTAAGTAAAACTCCGGTGTAGCATTGTACTGAAACATTACAGGTACTGCGATATAGCCTAAATTAGTACTGTATGAATTCTGATCATTAGATCCGTAAGTAACTTTTGATCCTAAATCATTATACAAAACTTCGGGTTGGATGCTAAAGTTTTCCGCTAAAGGAGCGTTCATGAAAACACCTGCGTTGAAACCGATTTTTGAGGAAGTATCACTTAAACCTCCATCTTTAGATATAGAGGATACATTCATACCACCTTTAACACCAAATTGCTGTGCGAATGTCAATGAACTCATTGCGATTGCTGCACCTAATACTAACTTTTTCATAATCTTAAATTTTTTAATTAATTTTTACGTTTTTAATAATTGGACTTTACAACTTTTAGAAATTAAATTTTTAGAATTTCTAAAATCATTTAATCCTCATTATCATTACATTTTTAAATTTGTTTTACGATTGTAGTACTCTCAAATGGTGTGCCAAAATGATATAAACTACCTAAAAATTAAACAAGGGTTTAAATAGTATTAATTCTAATTGACTTTAAACCAGTAGTTTGCTATAAATAAAAAATTCCTGCACAATAATTGTGCAGGAATTCAGTTCAGCAGTTTAGTTACTTTTTACACCAAATTTTAATAATAAAGCAATGCGTTTTTGATGTTTTCAAGATTTACAGAGCAATTAAAAGTTGAAGTTCCAATTCCGGTTAGCAAAGAGAAATTGATATTTCCTGCTGTATTCTTTTTATCATTCATCATTAAATTGACTATTTCCTCTAATGAAAATCCGCTGATATTTAAGTGAGGATAAAACTTTCTGATATTTTCAACAATGTCATTAGCAGTTTCTTCTGAAATCAAATCTTGTAGAAAAGATATTCTCGTTTCGCAAATCATTCCCAGTGCAACGGCTTCTCCATGCATAATTGGTTTCCCTTTTAATAGAAATAAACTTTCAACAGCGTGACCGATCGTATGACCAAAGTTCAAAGTCTTCCGAATATTTTGTTCCGTAAAATCCTGTTCAACTACATTTTGTTTAATCTTCATCGATCTTTCAATGAAAGGGAAAATGTGTTCCGGCGTTAATTCTTTAATGGAAATTAAATCGTTCCAATGTTTTTCATCCGTAATTAAACCGTGTTTCAACATTTCGGCAAAACCACTTCGAAGTTCCTCAAAAGGTAAAGTATGCAAGAATTCTGGAAAGACAAAAATCTGTTCTGGATGTGCAAAAGTTCCAATAATGTTCTTTAAAAATTGATGATCAATTCCCGTTTTTCCGCCAATAGACGCATCACACATTCCTAAAAGAGTCGTTGGAATATTAATAAAAGGAATTCCTCTTTTGTAAGTTGAAGCGATAAATCCGCCCATATCAGTGATGACGCCGCCACCTAAATTAATCATTAAGGCTTTGCGATCAGTTTCAAATTCGGTTAAGATTTCCCAAAGTTGTGCTGCAGTTTCCAAAGTTTTCAACTCTTCGCCAGCTTCAATTTCGATGATTTCAAAAGGAATCTCGGTTTCTAAATTCCCTAAAAGTGTGGGAAGACAATGTTCGTGCGTGTTTTCATCAACTAAAATTAAAAGTTGAGTCGGTTTTAAATTGGTTATAAAACTGTTGAGTTGCGAGAAATCCTCATCTAATATTGAAATCATGTAAACTGAAATTTATCACAAAATTAAACTTTAATTTAGTCTTATCAATTCATAGAGTATTATTAAATTTGTTGAACTTTAATTTAAATTATGAGCATTTTCGATAATACCCAAATTGCCTTCGCAGACAAAACAGATTCTCAACTGAAAAAAGCATACTGGATGTTTAAAGCCATTGAACAACCTATGATTACGAATGTTGGAATTTCTGCACTGAATTTTACCATCAAAAATAATTTTCCTTTTGTAACAGATATTGTAAAGCAAACTTTGTTCGAACAGTTTTGCGGTGGCGAAACCCATGAAGAAAGTATGAAAGTGGTGAAACAAATGTTTAAACATCATGTCGGAAGTATTTTTGATTATGCGATTGAAGGAAAGGCAGAAGAAAAAGTTTTTGATGATACCTGTACCGAAATTCAGCAGAACATCAAATTTGCGGAAGGTAATCCAGCGATTCCTTTTGTAGTTTTTAAACCAACAGGTTTTGGAAGAATTGAGATTTATGAAGAAGTTGGTAAAAAAGTAGAATTAACGACTTCACAAAAAGAAGAGTGGGCGAGAGTCGTAAAAAGATTTGAGGATGTTTGTCAAATGGCATTCGATAGAAATGTCGTGTTAATGGTTGATGCTGAAGATTCCTGGATGCAAGATGCTACCGATAATCTGGTGAATGAAATGATGGAAAGATTCAACAAAGAAAAAGCCATTATTTGGAATACTATTCAGATGTACAGAACGGGAAGATTAGAATATTTGGCGAAAGATTTAGAAAGAGCCAAAGAGAAAAACTATTTCCTTGGTTACAAATTCGTTCGTGGCGCTTATATGGAAAAAGAAAGAGCGCGTGCAGCAGAAATGAAATATCCTGATCCAATTCAGCCGACCAAACAGGCGTCTGATGATAATTATAATGGAGCGATCGATTTTGTTTTAAATAACTTAGATAAAGTTTCTGCTTTCTTCGGAACACACAACGAAAAATCGACCGAACTGGTGATGGAGAAAATGAAAGCGATGGGCTTGCCTCACGATCATCCACAAATTTATTTCGGACAACTGTACGGAATGAGTGACAATATCACTTATTATTTGGGTGCTGAAAAATATAATGTTTGCAAATATCTTCCGTACGGACCGGTAAAAGATGTAGTTCCTTATTTGACGAGAAGAGCGCAGGAAAATACTTCTGTAGCAGGACAAACAGGACGTGAATTAGGTTTGATTCAAAAAGAACTAGACAGAAGAAAAGGAAAATAATTTTGAAATAATTTTTAAGTTTTGAATTTTCAAAACAATCATTATTAATAGGAACGGGCTTTAGCCCGTTTTTTATTTCCAAAAATGCGATTGGCTTTAGCCGAAATTTATTTCTAAATTTGTAAAACATTAACAATAATGGCACATCAACAAATCAACACATTCACGCATTGAGTTTCGCCCAAGTCATTCTTCCCTTAAATTTAAAAGGAATTTTCACCTACAAAGTTCCCGTTGAACTCTTGGATTCCATTCAAGTTGGAATGCGGGTTTTGGTGGCTTTTGGTGGGAAAAAGATTTATACAGGAATCGTTTTCGATCTTCATGATCAAGAACCCGAAACTTTTGTACCGAAAGAAATTATCAATATTTTAGATGATTTACCGATTTTACCAAAAGAACAAATTCAGTTTTGGAACTGGCTTTCAGATTATTATATCTGTAATTTGGGCGAGATTTATCGTTTTTCATTTCCGGGTTCTTTAAAATTAGAAAGTGAAACTTATCTCAAATTAAGACCAAATGTTGTTATCGATTTCGAGAATTTAGATGTCAATGAAATGTATCTGATTCAGGCCTTAGAAGTTCGGCAACTCATTAATTTAACGGAGATTGAAGCCTTTATTCCGAAAAGAGATATTGTAAAAACCATAAAATCTTTAATCGATTTACAATACATTGAAATTGATGAAAAAATCGCTGAAAAGTACAAAGCAAAGGAAATTGCCTATTTAAAGATTAATGAAGAAACGGTAAAAAATTCTGATTTACCTCAAATTCTTTTATCATTAAAACGTTCGCCAAAACAGCAGGAATTATTTCTTTTACTCTTAGAGAAACAAACCGAACATCCTGAAAAATTAATCAAAAAATCCGATGTTTTTCATGAAGGAAAATTTGTCCAGGCGCAATTAAAATCACTAATTGAAAAAGATCTGGTTCAGGAATATTATCTTCAAAAAGACAGACTGGAAAGTTATGAAGGAGAAACTGAAGAATTAGAAAAACTGAGTGATATCCAACTTCAGGCGAAAGCAGAAATAGATGAAGCCTTTGAACAAGGTAAAAATGTCTTGCTTCACGGCGTAACTTCTTCCGGGAAAACGCACGTTTATTTAGAAAAGATTGAAGAAGCGGTGGCAGATGAAAAAAATGTTTTATTTCTACTTCCTGAGATTGCGATCACCAAACAGATTGTTCAGCGTTTAGAAAAAAAATATGGTAAACAATTAGGATTCTATCATCAGAAGTTAACCGATTTCGAAAAGGTAGAAGTTTGGCGAAGAATTAAAAATAATGACATCAAAATCCTTATTGGAACGAGGAATGCGTTGTTTTTACCATATGAGAATTTAGGTTTAATCGTAGTTGATGAAGAACACGATTCCAGTTATAAACCGCGGGAAACTTCTCCGTTTTTCAATGCGAAAGATGCGGCCCAGGTTTTAGCGAAATTCTATAAAGCCAATGTTATTCTAGGTTCTGCGACTCCTTCAGTAGAATCTTATTACGCTGCAAAAAAGGAAAAACTGAAATATGTTTTCTTAGGCGAACGTTTTGGAAATGTAAATATTCCACAGTTTGAACTCATTAATTTTAAAGAAGCGCAGGATTCTAAAAAGTTGGTTGGTAGTTTTTCTTTGCAGTTAATTGATGAAATTAGGAAAGAACTCGATCATAATAAACAAACTATGATTCTTCATAACCGCCGTGGTTATGCCAATGTTGTGGAATGTGAAACTTGTGGTTATGTTAACTATTGCTCAAATTGTGATGTGGTGATGACCTATCACAAATATAATAATGAAATGAAATGTCATTATTGTGGACAAAAAGCGGCGAAACCAAAAGCCTGTCCGAAATGTCATTCCGAAAAATTGAATGTGAGAGGGGTTGGTGTAGAACAGATTCACGAAGAAGTTTCAAAGATTTTCCCGGACTCAGAAGTTGACCGAATGGATGTTGATTCCATGCGCAAGAAATTTGCCTACGAGAAATTATACGAGAAAATCGAAGAAGGCGAAACCGACATTGTTGTTGGTACTCAGATGATTTCCAAAGGTTTAGATTTTGATAATATTGAACTGGTCGCGATTCCAAAAGCGGACTCCTTATTATATGTACAAGATTTCCGGGCGGAAGAAAGAGCGTTTCAATTGATCACGCAAGTTTCTGGTAGAGCCGGCAGAAGTTCTGGAAATGGGAAAGTTTTAATTCAAACTTATAATCCGCAACATTCTATTTTTCAAATGCTTAAAGATCATGATACGCCGATGATTTACGAACATTTGTTGACAGAGAGAAAGAAATTCCTTTATCCGCCTTTCGTGAAGTTGATTATGATTGAATTAAAGCATCGCCGAGAAGATAAAGTAAATCGTGCCTCACAGTTTCTAGGTTCAATTCTTAGAAAATATTTACCCGAAGAATGTATTCTCGGTCCAGAAAAATCGCCAATCGGAAAACTTAATTTAATGTATCAATATCAACTGTTACTTAAATTACCGCGCGGAAAAAAGTATGCAGAGTATAAAGGTTTGGTAACCAAAAGTTTGGCCGAGTTTGATGAGATTACAGCGTATCATTCAATTAAAAAGGTGATTTATGTTGACTTTTAACAAAGTTTAACAGTTATTACCATGTTTTTACCACCGTTAATTCACTGTCCTTCAACAATATTTTATACTTTTGAACGTTAAAAAGATGTTTTGGGTAAGAATTATATTCTTTTAACCGAACATTAAATAGATAATCAAATAATAAAATTAAATGATTAACATCAAAAAAATTCTGGTTTCCTCTGCAATAGCAGTTTCTGCATTTGCGTTTGGGCAGGGAACCTTCGCTTCTACCAATTATCCTCAATCTTACGAAAATCAAAATTCCTCTAAAGAGTCCGCTGAAAAACTTCTAAGCGCAAAAGAACTTGTAGACATCAAATTGAATTCGATGATGAATGATCCTGTTTTGCGAAATGCAAACTGGGGTTTTGTTGTTTATGATCCGAAAACGAAAAAAGTTATCAGTTCTTATAATGAAAATGCATCCTTGATTCCGGCTTCTACTACGAAGTTATTGACCACAGAGACCGCTATGAATCTTTTGGGCGAAAACTTTAAGTGGATTACGCAGTTAGAGTATTCAGGAACTATTGAAGATGGAGTTCTTAATGGGAATTTGTATATCGTAGGAAGTGGTGATCCTTCGCTGGGAACCAGTAAAGCAGGCGCGAGTTCTTACAGCAGCATTATTTCCGATTTTAAAGCAGCCATTACAGATAAAGGTATAAAAAGAGTGAATGGAGATATCATCATTCAAACTGGAGTTTTCAAAGCAAATAAATCACAGTTGTTACCGGAAAGTGTCGTTTGGTTAGAAAACGGAAATTATTATTTACCCGTTGGAACTACCCATGAAATCAATCCTCAAAATGAAAAATTGATTGCAAAGAAATCAAATCCGTTTTCTGAGAATAAAAACTATTACTATATCTCGCCTTACATTGGTCAAATGGTGTATGCTGATAAATTTGATGGTGGTAATCTAACAACTAAACTTCCGGATGCGCCCGCTTATTTAGCCAATAATTTACGTGCATCATTGATTAAAAGTGGTTTACCTATAGTTGGTAAAGTGGTAACAAGAACCACTGATCCTAATCCTGAAAAACGAGAAGTAATCACTGCTTACCAGTCACCGACTTTGGCAGAAATCATCATGTATACTAATCAGCACAGTGATAATGCTTTAGCAGAAGCGACGTTGAGAATGGTTGGTTTTCAGAAATTAGGTGACCAAACCTTAGAAGCGGGTAGACGGGTCGTTAATGAACATTTAAAGTCAGTTGGTTTTGATACTGAAGGTTTAAATTACTATGACGGAAGCGGACTTTCCAGAAGTAATGTGGTGACGCCAATTGCTCAGGTGAAATTTTTAGCGAATCTGATGAATGAAAAATATTACAAAACATTCCAGGAATCATTGCCAATTGGTGGTCAAACAGGAACATTGAAAAGAATGTTTTATGATACCGGAAACGGACAGATTTTTGCGAAAACAGGAACATTAAATAAAGTAAAAACTTTGGCTGGTTATATGAAAACGAATTCTGGAAAAACACTGGTTTTCTCGTTACTTATTAATAATTACGCAGGTTCTGTAGATCAAGTTAAAAGCAGAATGGAACAAATCCTAGAGCCGACGCTTAATCTCTAAATCTTTATTTCATAAAAAGAATAGCCTTTCAATATTTATTGGAAGGTTTTTTTTATCTTTAGAAACTAATAATTTAATAAATGAAGCAATTTTATGTACTTGCCTTAATTCTTTATTTTGCGCATGTTTTTGGTCAAAACGAAGAAGCAGAAAGAAAGAGCATGATGCGAAGTGAAGCACAGCGCTATTCGAAAATGATTAATTATAATGTAAATCCCAACACATTGAATTATGATTTGAAATATCAGCGGTTAGATCTGAATCTTGATCCTGCACAATATTATGTAAGCGGAACGGTGACCAATCATTTTATTCCCAATCAAAATATTTCGAGTATTTATTTTGATTTTTCAAATGTACTTACGGTTTCTGAAGTGAAATACCACGGCACCAATTTATCGTTTACACAATTACCAACGAAAGAAATAAAAATCGATTTTCCAGCTGCGCTTGCTTCAGCGACGATTGATTCCCTGTACATCAAATATTCCGGAGCACCAGATACTTTCGGAAGTGCAGGTGACGCTTTTACCGTAGAAACGCAAGGTGGCACGCCTGTTCTATTTACGCTGTCTGAACCTTATGGCGCACAGGAATGGTTTCCAACGAAGCAGAGTATGAATGACAAAATAGAAAAAGTAGATATAAAAATTACCACTCCTTCTCAGTACAATGTCGCTTCAAATGGGAAGTTGATTTCTGAAACGATTTTACCGGGAAGTAAGAAATTAACTTTTTGGCAAACCAATTATCCGATTCCCGCTTATTTAGTGGCTTTGGGAATTACGAATTACACGAAGTTTAATGATGTGATGGGAACGCCACCTTTTCCATTTGTGAATTATGTTTATCCTTCTACAGCAAACAATTCTTCGACGATGGCGAATATCAATTGGACCAAAGATATTATGAATGTTTTCGAAGAAAATTTTGGCCCATATCCTTATCGAAATGAAAAATACGGTCACATGGAATTCGGTTGGGGCGGTGGAATGGAACATTCTACCATGTCATCCATGGGCTCTTGGGGAAAAGGAATTATCGCACATGAACTGGCTCACCAGTGGTTTGGTGACAAAGTAACTTGTGGTGCCTGGAATGACATCTGGCTTAATGAAGGTTTCGCGACCTTTGGTGAACACCTTGCCAATGAAAAACTGCTCATGAGCAACAGTCAGTTTATGAGTTATTTACTTTCAGAAATGAATTATATTACCGGCTCAGCAGGTGGAAGTGTTTATGTTGATGATGCCAATTTAGGAAATACCAATGCAGTTTTTAATGGTAGATTAAGTTATTCTAAAGGTGGATTTGTTTTAAGAATGATGAAATGGATTTTAGGCGATGCTGCTTTTTATCAGGCTTTAAAAGATTATCATAACCAACCCAATTTGGCTTATAAGTACGCAGTTACAACCGATTTAAAGAATACATTTTTACAATCTACAGGAAAAGATTTTACCGAGTTCTTCAACGATTGGATTTACGGTCAGGGATATCCTACGTATCAAATTAAGTGGAATCAAACTGCTGATAAAGTTTTGAGATTTAAAGTGGGTCAAACTCAAAGTCATCCTTCCGTCAGTTTCTTTGAAATGCCTTTGCCTATTAAAGTAAACGGAACTGCTGGACAAGTTGCTTATTTGGTTTTAAACAATAATTCAAATAATCAAAATTTTGCCGAAGCATTGACTTTCACGGTGGCTTCAGTTCAATTTAATTATGAAAATCAAATTATTACCAAAGGTTCTACAGTAACAAAAGACACTTCGATTCTTGCTGTAAATGATGCTGCGAAAAATGAGATTAGAATTTATCCCAATCCGGTGAAAGACCAACTTTCTGTAGATGGAATTACTAAAGATGAATCGTATGAGATTTTCAGTGTTGATGGTAAATTGGTGAAATCAGGAATGCTTTCTGCTAAAAATTCAGTTGGTGTAAATACCCTTCCAAAAGGAGTTTATCTTTTAAAAATTGCAGAAAAGAATTTGAAATTTATTAAAGAATAAAAGCGTTGAAGTAACCTTATGTTATTAATAACAAAATTAGAAAAGCACTTGAAAGAGTGCTTTTTTTCGTATTTTAGCGTTTCAAAATAATTTAAATATGATTTCTAAAAATTATCTGGAAAATCTTCAGAACGAACTTCAAAATATTAAAAATGATGGTTTGTTTAAAACCGAACGCATCATTACTTCACAGCAATCTGCTGTGATTGAAGCCAACGGAAAAACTCTTTTGAATTTCTGTGCGAATAACTATTTAGGATTATCAAATAATCCCGAAGTGATGAAAGCGTCACAGGATATGATCGAAAGTCGTGGCTACGGATTATCGTCCGTCCGTTTTATTTGTGGAACTCAGGATATTCACAAAGAATTAGAAGCCAAGATTTCTAAGTTTTTAGGCTTAGAAGACACGATTTTATATGCTGCTTGTTTTGATGCAAATGGTGGCGTTTTCGAACCTTTGTTTACTGATCAGGACGCCATTATTTCTGATGAATTAAATCACGCTTCAATCATTGATGGCGTGCGTTTGTGTAAAGCAGCCAGATACCGTTACAAAAATAATAATATGGCAGATCTGGAAGAGCAGTTAATTGAGGCTTCCAAAAATAATCACCGTTTTAAAATCATCGTTACCGACGGAGTTTTCTCCATGGACGGAATTGTTGCAGATCTGAAAGGACTTTGCGATTTAGCAGAAAAATATGATTGTTTGGTCATGGTTGATGATTCTCACGCTACAGGGTTTATCGGGAAAACCGGTCGTGGAACTCACGAAGCAAACGATGTAATGGGTAGAGTAGATATCATCACTTCAACCTTAGGAAAAGCATTAGGCGGCGCGCTTGGCGGATTTACTTCCGGTAAAAAAGAAATCATCGATATGTTGAGACAGCGTTCCAGACCTTATTTATTCTCGAATTCTCTCGCTCCCGGAATTGTTGGGGCAGCGATTAAAGTGTTGGATATGATTTCCGACGATACGACTTTGAGAGACAAGGTAATGGAAAATGCAGAATACTTCAGAAAAGAAATGAAAGCCAAAGGTTTTGATATTCCTGATGGCGATGCTGCGATTGTTCCGGTAATGTTATACGACGCACCTTTAGCCCAAAAAATGGCGGAAAAATTAATGGATGAAGGAATTTATGTCATCGGCTTCTTTTATCCGGTTGTGCCAAAAGGAAAAGCCAGAATCAGAGTTCAACTTTCTGCGGCTCATACCAGAGAACAGTTAGACATAGCGATTGCTGCTTTCGAAAAAGTAGGAAAAGATTTAGGAGTTATTTAAAAACTTGTTCCGAAATATATTTAAAAACCTTCTGTAATGGAAGGTTTTTATATTTTAACCGCAAAAGAAGTAAAAGGTAATTGAAAAAAATAGTACAAAAGAATGTAAATAATTAAGAGCGTTATTCCTAGCACCTTTTACAACCTTTTGAATGTCCTGATAAATAAACCTTTTGGATTTTCTGCGGTCAAAAATTTTCAAGAAATATTTTGTGAACTTTTCATCAGCGTTATTTTAAACTTCAGCCATTAAAAACTTTTGTGACTTTTTGTTTAAATAACTTTTCAATAGACGTTTTGTGAACTTTCAGCAGCATTATTTTAAAGTTTAGCCATTAAAAACTTTTGTGACTTTTGTGGTTTAAAAACTTTTAAATAGACGTTTTGTGAACTTTCAGCAGCATTATTTAAAACTTCAGCCATTAAAAACTTTTGTGACTTTTGTGGTTTAATAACTTTTCAATAGACGTTTTGTGAACTTTCAGCAGCATTATTTAAAACTTCAGCCATTAAAAACTTTTGTGACTTGTGTGGTTAAAAAAACTAAGTCAACGATTTTACAATCGAAATAACACTCAAACTAATTATAAGAATCCCAATAACCACAAACATTTTCTTAATCGGAATTTTGCTCGTAAGCATTGCTGCAAAAGGTGCGGTAACAATTCCACCAATTAAAAGACCGAGAACTATATTCCAATGTTGAATGCCGATTGTTATCACAAAAGTAATTGCACTCGTAATGGTTAAAATAAATTTCGAAAGGGTAGAACTTCCAATCACGTATCTTGGCGTTCGGCCGTCTTTTAATAAACTTCCCGTAACCATTGGTCCCCAACCGCCGCCGGTAAAGGAATCGATAAACCCGCCGAATAATCCTAAAACTTTGATGTTTCGACTAGATTTCTGAGTGCGTTTTTTCTTTCTATTATTTTTGAAAGCGTTCCGCAAAATATTAATTCCAAGATATAAAGTGTAACAGGAAATAATTGGTTTTACAATATGCGCATAATGTTGACCAAAATAAGTAAGAGATAATGCGCCGATAATCGCACCAATAATTGCCGGAAGCGCCAAGGCTTTCACCAGTTTCATATTTACATTCTTTAAGCGGAAATGGCTGATGCTTCCCGCTGCAGACGTAAATGTTTCTGCCGAGTGAATACTTGCGCTAATAATTGGTGGTGCAATATTCAACATTAATAGAATCGTGGTGCAAATAATTCCGTAACCCATTCCCGTACTTCCGACAACCAGTTCTGCGACGAAACCAACCGCCAGCATTTTATAAAAAATATGATTGTCGGCATTTAGAAATGCATTGATATCCGGGAATAATTGAAATTCAAAAAGAATATAAGACAAAACGCCAATTAAAACCATGACGCCGATTATACCAAGATAGATATTAGACCGACGGCGAACGGCTTTCGTTATTTTTTCTAAATTCTCAAATTCAGAATTGGCGAGAGGATGTTTTTGTTTCTGATCAAGATAATCAGCCGTAATCGTGTCGAGCGATTTCAGTTCATCTTCTCGATTCATCAAAGGGTTTTTATAGGCGAATTTTAATTTACCAATAAACTCCTCCAAGTCCGATGGAATGCTGTGTTCGATAATTCGGTTGATTCTTTCCTGAACTTCTGGCGAATAATCATTAGATGAAATTCCCAGTTTTATATTTTCTTTTTTAATGACTGAAACCAAAGAGAAATCACTGATTTGTGGTTTCCCGATGACATTGATCAGAACATTTTTATTTTGAGAAAGTTGAAGAAGATGTTCTTCGTATTCATGATCTTCAGTTGAAATTATTAGCAAGGCAAAATCTTGTAAATCATCTTCTTCCATTTTTCGAGGGAAAAGAGTAATGTTTGATCTGCCTCTCGAGAATTCAATTAAATCTTCTGAACTATTTTCATCAAAAATTTTGATTTTACAATGGATAGAATTCCGAACGATTTGTTTTAATGCTTGGAGAATCAATTCATCATGTCCAACCAATAATACGGGAATCCTTTCCAAATTAAGGAATAACGGATGCATATTATTAGGTTGAACTTCGCTCATGAATTATAGAATCATTACCGCGCCAACAGTTGAATTGCTTGTTTCGTCGACCAAAATCGCACTTCCTGTTCCTTTGTTTTTTTCAAAAGAATCATGTACTAAAGGACTCGCGGTTTTTAAAGTAACTTTTACGACTTCATTCAATTTGACAGAATCAGTTGGCGTTTTTTCTAAGGAATTGACATCTAATTTATAATCAATTTCTTTGATAATCGTTTTAATCAACTTACTTCTGTGCTGCAGAAAATATTTATTCCCGATCACTAATTCTTTATGATCCATCCAACAAACTAACGCTTCAAATTCATTAGCCACGGTCGGAAGTTGGTCTGCATGAACAAAATAATCACCACGTGAAATATCGATATCATCTTCAATATGAATAACAGCAGGTTGAGGTGCGAAAACTTCATCGACTTCTTTTCCGCCGGTTTCAACTTTAATAATCGTGGTTTCTATATTCTGCGGAAGCACTTTTATACGATCACCTTTCTTGTAAATTCCACTTACGATTTCGCCGGCATAACCTCGATAATCATGCAGTTCTTCGGTTTGCGGACGAATAACAAATTGCACTTGAAAGCGCGTGTCTTCCAGATTAATTTCTTTATTGATTTCAACTTGCTCCAAATATTCTAATAAAGAATTTTCTTTAAACCAAGGCATTTTCGTAGATCGATCGACGATATTATCGCCATCTAAAGCAGAGATTGGGAAAAACTGAATATTGCTGAGGTTCAATTTTTTAGCAATTTCCAGATAATCGGTTTTAATATTTTCAAAAACTTCTTCTGAATAATTAACCAAATCCATTTTATTCACCGCAATGACGATGTGTTTAATTTTTAAAAGGGAAGCGATAATACTGTGTCTTCTGGTTTGCTCAATCACACCTTGTCGAGCATCGATCAGGATAATCATCAAATCAGAATTAGACGCGCCGGTAATCATGTTTCTCGTGTATTGAACGTGACCGGGAGCATCCGCAATAATAAATTTCCGATTCGGTGTTGAAAAATATCGGTAGGCGACGTCAATCGTAATTCCCTGTTCTCTTTCTGCACGCAATCCATCGGTAAGAATCGCCAAATCAATTCCGTCTGAATTTTTATTTTTAGACTGCTTTTCCAAGACTTCCAGTTGATCGACCAGAATACTTTTGCTGTCGTATAAAAGGCGACCAATTAAGGTGCTTTTACCATCATCAACGCTTCCGGCCGTCATTAATCTTAATATATCCATTTCTTTATTTTCTTTCTTTAAAAGGTTTTTATTTGGGCAGCATCTCCGCCTTCCGCTCCCAATCTTTTTTTCCATCGCTTTTGCCCTACAAAAAAAGGATTTCCGCTCAAGTCGGGCTGCAGAATTAGGGTTCTAAAAACGATTTGTTTTTAATTAGAAGTATCCGCCTTTCTTACGATCCTCCATTGCGGCTTCGGTCACTTTATCATCGATTCGGGTTTCGCCTCTTTCCGAAATTCTTGAGGCGGTAATTTCCTGAACAACTTCATCTAAAGTCGCGGCATTACTTTCTACCGCTGCCGTACAAGTCATATCTCCCACAGTTCTGTATCGAACGGTTTTTGTAGAAATAACATCATCTTCATCAATTTGAATAAAATCTGAAACTGCAATTAACTGACCTTCATATTCCAAAACTTCTCTTTCGTGTGAAAAGTAAATAGAGGGCAATTGAATTTTTTCTTTTTTAATATAATTCCAAACATCGAGTTCCGTCCAGTTTGAAATAGGGAAGACCCGAACATTTTCACCTTTGTGAATTCGTCCGTTGTAGATTTTCCATAATTCCGGTCTTTGAAGTTTTGGATCCCATTGTCCGAAATCATCCCGAACGGAAAAAAAACGTTCTTTGGCTCTGGCTTTTTCTTCGTCACGTCGCGCTCCACCAATACAGGCATCGAATTGGAATTCTTCAATCGTTTCTAATAAAGTATGCGTTTGCAACCAGTTTCTGGAAGCGAACTTTCCTTTAGGTTCAGTCAGTTTTTGTTTGTGAATCGTATCTTCCACTTTCCTGACAATTAATTCTGCACCGATTTCTTTGGCTAAAAAATCTCGGTACGCCAAGGCTTCCGGGAAATTATGACCGGTGTCGATATGAACTAAAGGAAAAGGGATTTTCATAGGCGCAAAGGCTTTCATCGCCAAATGAACCAATGTAATCGAATCTTTTCCACCGCTGAATAATAGTGCAGGTTTTTCAAACTGAGCCGCAACTTCCCGCATGATATAAATGCTTTCCGCTTCTAATTGCTCCAGATCATTTAAATGATATTTTGACATAATTGAGTTTTAGAATTTTTATTTTTCTGAATGAAGACCGCATTCTTTCTGAGATTCTTCCCACCACCATCTTCCGGCACGCGGATCTTCACCGGGTTCAATTGCTCTTGTACACGGTTTGCAACCAACGCTGATGAACCCTTTTTTATGAAGAGGCAAATCCATAATTTGATGTTCCTCAATGTATTTTAAAATTTCATCATAAGTCCAGTGGAGAAGTGGATTAAATTTGTAGAGTTGTCTGCTTTCGTCCCATTCCAGCATTTTTAAAGAATGTCGGTTTTCAGATTGTTCACTTCTTAAACCGGTAATCCAAACTTTTGCTCCTTGCAAAGAACGATTGAGTGGTTTTACTTTTCGGATGTAGCAACATTCTTTTCTGTTTTCTATAGAATGGAAAAAGCCGTTAATTCCTTTTTCATTGACAAATTTTTCAACATCATCTGCTTCCGGAAAATAGACTTCTGTTTTGATTTTGTATCTTGAATTGTTGTTGGAAAGAAGGTCATAATGTTCGTAAAATAATCTTCCCGTATCCAATGTAAATACTTTTATGGGTAATTTATTTTTAAAAATAACATCGGTAATGATTTGATCTTCTTGTCCTAAAGAAGTGGAAAATACAATTCCGTCTGGAATCATCTCGCACAATTTAAACAGGCTTTGCTCTAGGGAAAGGGTTTCTATTTGCTGAATTTCTTCTGTTGAGAACATTATTTCTTTATTTAATGTCAGCAAATTTGCAATAAATTTATTATCCTACCAAATTGGTGGACTATTAAAATAAATAAAAAGGGATCGAATTAATCTACAATATCGAGCAAAGTCTTCTTTTCTAAAATCGCTAAAGAGGCATCGCGAACTTCGATCAGGACATCATGTAAACCACAATGTTCCTGATTGCAATTTAGACATTGTTCATGAAAATTAAGACTCACACAAGGAATCATTGCAATCGGACCATTCACCAAACGGATGATGGTAGCAAGCGAAACATCAGCCGGATTCGCATTAAAAAAATAGCCGCCACCTTTTCCTTTTTTGCTATCCAGGATTTCGGCTTTTTTAAGTTCCAAAAGAATGTTTTCTAAAAATTTGATCGGAATTTTTTTCTCATTGGCAATATCTGAAATCAAAACAGGTCCTTGATTCTTTTTCTCCACGAGAAAAGAAAGCGCTCTGAGTGCATACTGAGATTTTTTAGAAAGCATGATGTAAAATTAAGTAAAACTTTTCAGAAGATAGAGAAGTAAGGTTTTAAACACAACAAACTTTGCTACGAATTCACGCATATTATTTATTTAAATAGAAAGAACTGAAAATATTTATTTAGGTAGAAAAATAATTGCCAAACGATTTTCCTTAAAAATTGCCCACTGCATTGTTTATAATGTGATATTTTAAGTAAGTTCGCAGGTCATAAATTCAGTGGAATGTTTAGCAAAGAAGAAGCACAAAAATTAAGAAAAGAATTCTGGATCGCCTTTGGGAAAAGTTTTCCCAGAAAATGGATTTTATACAATACCAAGATTAAAGATTTCTCTTTTAAATTTAATGCTGATGCTAAAAAAGCCGAAGTTTCTTTAGATATAGAAATGAATGATGAGATTTTTCGAAATGCTTATTTCGAGAAAATGTGGTCGTTGGAATCTATTTTAGAAGAGGAATTAGGGGAAATTCACAAAGATGAATTCTATACTTTAGAAAACGGCAAAGTCATTTCTAGATTTTGGATCACCAAAGAAAATGTTTCGATTTACAATAAAAATACGTGGCAGGAAATCTTTGAATTTTTTATAGAAAAAATGGAAGGATTCGAAAGAGTATTTTATGAATATGAAGACTTTATTAAAGATGTCTAATCAATCTTAGCCGAATTTCCGAATGGCTTTCAAACCTTCATCATTAAGAATTTCTATCTTTTCGTCGGTAAATTTAATGTATCCTTCGGAAGTAAATTCATTCAAACATTTATTCACATTCTCTCGTGAATAGCCTAAAACTTCGCTGATTTCTTTCTGTTTCAAAAATTGCAGACAACCTCTGTCGTTGTAATGTAAGAGAAAATCTGCCAATGCACCATTGATTTTATGGGCTTTGTAACTCAAAAGATTTCTGGTGAGCGCGGTTATATTGTTGTAGGACTCATTATAAACATCTACCAGAAACATTGCATTGGTAGTGACAAATTTTTTGAAAACATTTTTCTCAAATTGAATAACCTGGGTTCCTTTCACACCATAAGCTGAGAAAAAAACCGGATCATCATTAAACAAATAACGCAATCCTATAAAATCGGTCTCTCCATATAGATCGATTAGACGACACTTATCGTCTTTAATTTTCACCTCTCCTTTGTAAATATAAAATACTGAAAACAATAAGCTTTCATTTTTAATAAACATTTCTTCCTGATCAAATTGCATTAACGAGGCATTCGCATTCAGAACCGCCTTTTCGCGATCGGATAAGTGATCAAAAATAGGATTTTCTAAATAGGCTTCGGGTACAATCATCGTTTTTTAATAAGGGAGCAATATACGCTGATTAAAATAAAAATTTAAAAGTCGTGAGGTGAGATAAATCAACAAAAGAAATGTTCACACCGACATGTGACGAAAGTAACCGCGTGCTGAAATATACTGCACAGCGGAAAAATTTGAATCCATTCTATTCCATCGCACCTTTACATAAATAAAAAACAAGCACATGGAATACGCAGTTTACTTACAACTTATAGTGGTTTTAGCCGCCATATTTGTAGGAGCCAAAGTTGGCGGAATCGGTTTAGGAATCTTCGGAATGATCGGGATGGCAATCCTGGTATTTGTATTTAACGTACCACCCGGAGAAGCTCCCATCGAAGTCATGTTAATGATTGTTGCAGTGATTACTGCAGCTTCAGCACTTCAGTCAGCCGGAGGATTAGATTATCTGGTCAAGGTCGCTGAAAAAATTCTTCGGAAAAACCCGGAATCAATTACTTTCCTAGGTCCGATTGTATGTTATGTATTTACCTTTCTAGCAGGTACCGGACACATCGCATACTCTTTACTACCGATTATTTCGGAGATTGCAACAGACAGTAAAGTTCGTCCAGAGCGCCCGATGAGTATTTCGGTGATTGCCTCTCAGCAAGCGATTACAGCAAGTCCTATTTCAGCAGCCACCGCAGCTCTATTAAGTACATCACTTTTAGGTGGACAAGGAATTGAAATGATTGACATTTTGATGGTCTGTGTACCAGCAACAATCATAGGTGTTTTAGCAGGAGCTTTAGCAGTGAGTTTTGTAGGAGTAGATTTAGAAAAAGATCCTATCTATTTAAAAAGATTACAAGAAGGTTTAATTACACCGAAAGATCATACAGCAATTTCAGCAGAAGTAAACAGTACACGACCACTGATTGCAGTAGTTCTTTTCTTACTCGGTGTTTTTTCTGTAGTCTTATTTGGATCCATCCCAACTTTACGTCCTTCATTTCTTATTGATGGTGAAATCGTGAAAGTAACCATGGCTCAAATCATTCAAATCATTATGATGTCAACGGCTGGATTAATTTTAATTTTCGCTAAAGCTGATGTAACCAAAGCAGTAAACGGCAGTATTTTCATCGCAGGAATGCAGGCAGTAATCGCAATTTTCGGGATTGCCTGGATGGGTGACACGTTCTTCAACGGTAACCTGGCCTTCTTTAAAGAAAATATACAAAGTGTTGTAACCACTTATCCGTTCTTATTTGCCTTTGCCTTATTTGTAATGTCAATTCTATTGTTCAGTCAGGCAGCAACGGTTCGTACGCTTTATCCACTGGGATTAGCTTTAGGAATTCCTCCACTAGCTTTACTGGCAATGTTCCCAGCAGTGAACGGTTATTTCTTCTTACCAAATTATCCTACCGTAGTCGCCGCAATTAACTTCGATCGAACCGGTACCACCAGAATTGGTAAGTATGTAATCAATCACTCTTTCCAGATTCCAGGATTTGTGTCAACCATCGTTGCCATTGCTGTAGGATATCTCATCATCAGCTTTATGTAAATAATTAAATAGTAAACATCATGAAAAAGTATATAACAGTCGCCCTCGCATCTTTATTCTCTCTAGGCGTCTATGCACAGGATAATCCGACCAATACAGAAGCTGATAGTAAAATTAGATCTTTGGAAAGACACAACGATCAACTCAACATTTTTTTCCATATACAGTCCAGTTTTGACGTTGTAACAGAAGATGATGGAAAAGCAGATATGGCCTTTAAAGCAAGACAATTTCGATTAGAAATTAAAGGTAATCTTACTGATAAAATATTTTATCGTTTCAGACAAAGGTTGAACAGATCTACCAATCCACAGTCTTTAGATAATATTGGTAAAGCAACCGACTATATGTATGTAGGTTATAAATTCAATGATAAATTTAGCATTATAACTGGGAAACAGCGTCAGGCTTGGGGCGGATTTGAATTTGATCAGAATGCAATCAATGTTCACGAATATGCTGATTTTATTAGCGCAATGGACAACAGTATGATGGGAGGAGCAATTATTTATACGCCCATTAAAAATCAAGAATTTCAGTTTCAAATCACCAATAGCAGAAACTCCTATTTAGAAGATATTTACGGTGATTTATCAGCGCAGGGAATTGAACAGTCTCACAATCCGCTTGCTTATATCGTCAATTGGAATGGTAGTTTTCTCAACAAAAAGTTCCAGACAAGATGGGCGTACGGTATTCAGACAGAAGCTGAAGATAATTATTCTTCGATGATTACCATGGGGACCAAATATAATCTGAAGCAGTTTCAGTTAACTTTAGATTATATGAATGCTGATGAAAAGATAGACCGATTGGGAATCGCTACGAAAGATGGAGCCGAATGGTTGGCGCTCAACAATCAGAAAGTATTTCAAGATGTTACCTATAATACGGTGATTTTGAAAGCAGAATTTCAGCCAAAACCAGAATGGAATATTTTCGCTAAAGGAATGTATGAAACCACGTCTGTGAAAAACGTAGAGAATTATGATGATGATTTCCGAAAAGCCTACGGTTACATGGGTGGAGTTGAATATCTACCCTTTAAAGATCAAGACTTACGGATTTTCTTAGCCTATATCGGTAGAAAATATGTTTATACTAAAGCGATTCCTTCTTTGCACGATTATAACACTGACCGAGTTAGTTTAGGAGTGATGTATAGAATTAAAGCCTTCTAAAAAACGGAAAGCAAAAAGAAATTATTAGATGTTTAAACATTAGCAAATTAAATTTAAACATTAACAAAAATTAAAAATAAATAAATATTAATATTTCAAAATCATTATTATGAAAAATTACAGAATAGAGTCCGACTTACTCGGAGAGTTACAAGTACCAAAAGATGCTTATTATGGAGTTCAAACTCAAAGAGCGGTAGACAATTTTTACATCACAGGTAACAAAATGGGTGAGTACCCAGAGTTTGTAAAAGCGATTGCTTATGTAAAACTTGCGGCTGCTCAAACCAATCATGAACTGGGTCTTTTGGATGATAAAATGATGGCCGCGATTTCTCAGGCTTGTCAGGAAATTATCGACGGTCAGTTCCACGATCAATTTCCGGTAGATATGATTCAGGGTGGTGCAGGAACATCGGTTAATATGAATGCTAATGAAGTTATTGCGAACCGTGCTTTAGAAATAATGGGTTACGAAAAAGGAGATTATCAGCATTGTTATCCGAACGATCATTTAAATCTTTCGCAGTCAACTAATGATGTATATCCTACTACTGTTAGACTTACTGTGATTAGAATGAATCAAATTTTGGTAAAGCATTTGGCTGAACTGAACAATTCATTCCGAAAAAAAGGAGAGGAGTTTAGTGATGTTATTAAAATGGGACGTACCCAATTGCAAGATGCAGTTCCAATGACTTTGGGTCAGGAGTTTGGAGCATTTGCAGCAAATTTAGATGAAGAGATTACTCTTTTAAATAACATTTCTAATTTATTTTTAGAAATTAATATGGGCGGTACAGCAATCGGAACAGGAATTAATGCTCCGCAAGGATATGCTATACTTTGTGCAGAGAAATTGGCTAAACTGACTGGAGAAGCATTTGTATCTGCTCCCAACCTTGTAGAAGCGACGCCGGATACAGGTTCTTATTTAATTTACTCTTCAGTACTTAAACGTTTGGCCGTGAAACTTTCTAAGATCTGTAATGATTTAAGATTATTATCTTCAGGCCCAAGAGCCGGACTTAATGAAATTAATCTTCCTGCCATGCAGCCAGGTTCTTCTATTATGCCGGGTAAAGTAAATCCTGTTATTCCAGAAGTGGTTAATCAAGTTTGTTTTAAAGTAATTGGAAATGATTTGACGGTAACTTTTGCTGCAGAAGCCGGACAATTACAACTGAATGTGATGGAACCTGTACTTTGTGCCTCGATTGTTGAGTCAATGATTTACTTACAAAGAGCCATGGATACTTTGCGAACAAAATGTATCGATGGAATTACTGCAAACCGCGATGTTTGTAAAAATTCAGTGATGAGCAGTATCGGAATTGTCACCGCGCTTAATCCATATATCGGTTATAAAGCCAGTACCAAAATCGCTAAGCAAGCCATGGAAACTGGAAAAACTGTTTATGATTTGGTATTGGAGCAAAACATTCTGTCAAAAGAAAAACTGGACGAAATCCTGGATCCTAAAAATATGTTGAGTGCTCATGACGTAGTTAAGTAAACTGTTTGTTGTTTAAAGAGAAGTGGGAATATTTCCCATAACTCTTAAAAAAAACCTTCAAGATTGTATCCTTGAAGGTTTTTGATTTATTCAAATTTTCTCTTTCGCCACCAATAGAAAAATCCTCCTAACAGGCCGATAATTCCTAAAGGAAGCAGTAAATTCAACCATTGCCAATCAGTTTTTTCTTCGTCGATTCTTTGTCGGTCGAGTAATCTTGCTTCGATATTTCGGTTTCGTAGTTCCATTAAATTAGAATCGTCTAAAAGAAAATCGAGAGCGTTTCTCAAGAATTGTTCGTTGCCGTAAGATTGTTTGGTTAATAGATCTTCGCCGAGTGGGAGAGGGTTTCCTTTATAAATTTGATTTCGAGCAACATCACCATCAGCGATAATAATCATTTTATTGTCTGGACTTTGTGCTTTGAAATTAGGATAAATATTTCTTTCACTTCTGGTCGCGTAAGCAGAATTAAACTTTCCTTCTAAACTCACCGCATAAATCTTTGGTTGAGTTGGTTTGTCGAGTTCACTCAAGGAATCAGTTCGAACGATTTCTGCCAGAGCAACGTAATTAGGAACTTGTTTGATATTCGTTCTTTCGCTGGATTCAAACAAAACTTTGGTCTTAATGTTTTTTCTTCCTAAAGTATCAATGGAAGTCGGAAATTCAAATTTAACAGGATTGATATTTTTCGTAATCGGATTTTTATTTTCAGCAATCCCTAAAGGGAAATAAGGCCACAGAAAACTGCTGTATTGTGGATTACCGGCAACTTCACCCGACACGATTCTAATGAGTGCGGATTTTTTCATATCCTTGACCAATCCGGCATTTAATCGAATTCCATAATTAAAAAAGAAATCGGTTAAATTAACATCCATCGGATAAGCCATGATTTTTTTAGCATGAAAAAGAGTGTCCATTTCTGCATTCACGGCATCGATCATCCACAAGGTTTTTCCACCATTCATAATGTATTGATCCATAATTACTTTTTCATTTTCAGTAAAAGCCTTTCTCGGTTTCGCGATAACCAAAGCATCCATGTGCTGAAGTTGTGGAACATCTTCGTAAGTCAGTTCAGTTTGGTTTTTTGGAATAATCGGTCCGGCATTATAATTTTCCAAAGCCATTTCCATAAATCCACGGAATTCATCTGGACGAAGTTCATCCTGATTGATGAGGATTCCGATATTTTTTTTGCGTTCTGCCGTTATCGATTTAATGCTGGAAACAAAATTATATTCCAAATTTTCAATCGACTTACTCAACTGTTCAGAAGCATCAATTCCAGATAAATTAACGATTAAAGGAATTGCAGTTCCATGAGAACCGTATTTAATGGCAGCATACGGAAACATCACGATTTCAGAAATCTTACCCTCTTTCATATCCGGCAAAATCGAAGGTTGCATTCCCATGGCAGCCAAAGTATCTTTTGACATTTTCGTCTTAATCGGATCGATGAATTTATAGTCGATTTTTGGATTCACTTTTCTGAATTCTTCCAACATAAATTTCGTTTCGTTTTGCAACTGACGGAAACTTGCAGGAAAATCACCTTCAAGATAAACATTGAAAGTCAATGGTTTTTTAACCGATTCCAAAACTTTAACGGTAGAAGCAGAAAGCGTATATCTTTTCTCTTGTGTTAAATCGAAACGTTTTGAGAAAATCCCGAAAGTTCCCAGTAATAAAACGAGGATAAGAATACTATAGATGAGGTTTTTTTTGTTCATTTTTAAAAGCGATAAAAAATTGAATTACTTTTTCTTTTCTACAAAGATTTTGGCCAGGAATAAACAAATTCCTATCACTAAAAGGAAATAGAAAATATCTCGCGTATCGATTAATCCTCTTGTAAAGGCCAGGAAATGCTGATAAAAGCCAATATTGGAAAGAACATAATCTGCGCCACCCAACAATTTATAACTCGCCAATTGTTCGATTCCGAAATACAAAAAGAAAGAAATGAAGACGCCTAGCAAATACGCCATAATTTGTTTTTGAGAAAGCGATGAAGCCAAAATTCCAATTGCGGAAAAAGCGGCAATTAGAATTACTAAACCGAAATAACTTCCGAAAGTTGCGCCTAAATCGATATTTCCTTCTGGAAAGCCTAAAACATAAACGGTGTATAAATAAACGAGCGAAGGCAGCAAACATAAAATCCCGACCAACCAAACAGATAAGAATTTACCAAGGATGATTTCCGATATTTTAATCGGTTGTGAGAATAACCAGTTCAATGTTCCCGACTGTTGTTCTTCTGCTAAAGTCTTCATTGAAATTGCTGGAATGATAAACATCAAAAGCCATGGAACGAGTACGAAATAACTCTGCAAAGTTGCCGATCCAATGTCGAAAATATTTGAATCATTTTCAAAGAAAAATAAGAAAAGCGTTCCTATTAAACTAAATGCACCGATAATTAACCAGGCGCTCCAGTTTCCGAAATAAGTCCAAAGTTCTTTTTTAAATATTGCAAACATATAATTTAGGTTGTAGGGGATAGGTTTTGGGTTATAGGTGCAAAAATTCACCATTCACCATTGACTATTCATAATCAAGATTTCTTCTTATTGACTAATTTCACGGTCGTCATAATCAAAAGTACCAGAACGATAAATCCGACGATTAATTGCCACCAAAATATAATCACCATTGATTTTAAAATGACTGTAAAAACTACGAGAAATAAAATGAAAGTCGCTATTTCATTGGCCTGGCGAAGTTTGATATTTGGAATTGGTAGAATGTTACCATGAAGATTTTTAATTTGCAAAACTTTTTTCCAACACCAGTAATGGTAAACGGCAAGTCCAACCAAGAAGGTCAATTTCAAATGAAACCAAGGCGTTTTCATTAAACCAAAATTAAGGAAAATCATTATTAGACCTGAAACCAACATAATTACTCCGGCAGGAACAGTAATGATATTCCATAGCCTTCGCGCCATGAAGACATATTGTTCACGAAGAATAAGTTTTTTTTGCTCCTCGAATTCATCGGTGTCTTTATAATAGACGAAGAGTCTTACGAGGTAAAAAATACCCGCAAAATAACTGACCATGAAAATGATGTGAACGGCTTTGATAATGGTATAAAGCATCTGAAAAATTTAAGTGCAAAGATAACGGAATTATCTCACAATTTAGAAAATTGAAAAATGCAGACTTTTCAAATGTTAAATTTCATGCAAATAGATATAATTCGGATTATTTTTGTTTTTTTTGTAAATAATTAAATTAAATAGTAAAAATTATGAGAAAAATTTTCCAATTGTTTTTCAGTTTCGTATTCTTAGGATTTGGGTTTGCACAAGATTTGAAGCCTATCGCCCAAAAAGTAAGAGATTCTAAAGCTGCAAAAAAATCTTTTGTGAGATATGATTTATTTACGGTAGATCGATCTGTTCAAAAACAAACAGTATACAAAACGGCGGCTGAAGACATTACCGTAATGAAACTGAATAAGTCTGAAATTAGCAGAATAGTTTCTGAGAAACCAGAGGCTTTAGAAATGACTTTCCCATTTGAAGGAAAGGAAATTTCTGTAGAATTAGTGAAGCATAATATCTTCACTCAGGATTTCAAAATTAATACGGACAAAGGATACACCGATTATAAACCAGGGGTTTACTACCAGGGAATTGTAAAAGGAGATGAGAAATCATTAGTTGCCATTAGTTTCTTTGGTGATGATGTGGTGGGGGTAACTTCAATTAAAGAGGTAGGAAACATTGTCATCGGGAAAGCAAAAAATTCTGAGGATTACCTTTCTTATAATGATGTAAAATTAAAAGGAGATAATCCTTTTGTTTGCGGATCAGATGAACTTGTTGAAAATCAAAATCTGTCAGTTTCATATAATCCATCTACAATGACGTCTAAAAAAACGTCAACTTGTGTGAGGATTTACTATGAAGCAGGTTACGGACCTTACACTCAAAATGGTTCAAATGTTATTACCACGACGAACTGGGTAACAGCGATGCACAATAATATTTCTACTTTGTATGAGAATGATGGTATTACTGTTGCGTTGAGCGAAGTTTTTGTTTGGACTACGGTAGATCCTTATACTGGAACACCTAGTGAAATTTTAGGGAAATTCAGACTGGGTAGAACTACTTTTAACGGAGATGTAGCACAATTACTAAGAAATCCGGCGACAACAAGTATCGCTTATGTTAATTCTTTGTGTGGCGCTTACAAATATTCTTATTCAGGTGTAAATTCTTTCTTTTCAAATGTTCCAACTTATTCATGGAACATCGAAGCAATGACGCACGAGATTGGTCACAATCTTGGTTCACCACATACTCACGATTGTGTATGGAATGGTGATAATACCAGAATTGATGGTTGCGGACCAGCATCTGGAAATCCAGGAAATGGAACTTGTCCAAGTGGAGATTTGCCAAGTGATGGAGGAACAATAATGAGTTACTGTCACTTAGTAGGTAGTGTAGGAATTAACTTTGCTAACGGATTTGGGGAACAGCCAGGTGCCTTAATCAGAAGTAGAATTGAGGCTTCAGGATGTTTAGGAACAGACTGTGTTGCTTCTTGTACCGTTACGGTTTCTGGACTTACAATCAATGAGGTTACTAAAAACTCTTTAAAAGCAACCATTTCAGATAATAGTGGAACAAGTTGGAAATACAGACTTTCTAATCCAGACGGAACCATAATTTCTGAAGGAGTATCGAACGCTAAAATTCTAAATTTTAATAATTTAGAGGAGGGAACGTATTATTTATTAGGAGTGGGAGCAGAATGTTCAGGCCCGCAAGCTTTTGCGTATGAGAAAATTCTTTTAACCGATGGTGATTGGTGCTCAGGTTTGAAATTTACGGATTCTGGTGGCGAGAATGCCAACTATTTAGACAACCAATCTTTCATAAAAACTTTTTATCCAGCAAATTCTACGGATAAATTAAAAATGACTTTCACCCAGTTTGCGACCGAGCAAGGTGGTGATAATGTAATTATTTATGATGGACCTAACATCGCTTCACCTCGATTCGCTGGTGCAACAAATATTAGTGGTGATAATCTTCCAGGTCCCTTTACATCAACTCATGCTACTGGTGCCATTACTTTTAGATTTACCCCTAATGATAATAATAATACTGCTCCAGGCTGGATTGCAACTTTCGATTGTATAACATTGGCAACGAATGAAAATTCACTTAACAATGGAATTTCTATTTCTGAAAGTGCAAATAAAGGGGTCTTTACTATTAAAGCGAAAGACCAGGTATTGTCTTATCAGGTTTTTGATGCTTCAGGTAAAGTAGTAAAAACAGGAAGCAAATCTGTGTCTTCTCAGGAGAAAGTTGATCTTTCTAATGCACCTGCAGGAACTTATATGGTGAGCATTGTTACTTCAAAAGAAACAGTGGTTAAGAAAATCATTAATAAATAAAACAGTATTAATAAATTCTAAATAGGAAAGCCGACATTTAACTGTCGGCTTTTTTTTATTGAAATTGAACGTAAATACTTTCGCCTACTTGTAAGCCGAAAAGGCTTCTGGCTCCGCTTTCTTCATTTCCTTTATAAATGGTAAGTTCTAGCAAACCAGCATCATTAAAAACTGCAGCAGCTTTGCCATGAAATTCCTGTTCATTCTGCCAGTCATTGACCAGATCAGTATATTGATTATGAATTCTCGACAATGCTAAATTTCTAAATTTCACGATAAAACTTTCAAAACCAACACTGCTTTTTTCAAAGTTTTTCCTAGAGATATTTGAAACCACATTCCCAAAATTATCGATATACATAATTTCACCAATCAGCATTTTTTCGCTTTCATTAAAGACTGCACGCGGGAAAGAAAGTTGTTTTGGAGTGTTGAATTTCCTGCCGATTACTTCAGGCAAGCCACCATTTTGAAGATGTACGGCTACTGGTGCAAAAATATCAGTCGATGTAAATCTTACTTCATCATCAAAACGGTTGTTAAAAGTGATTTCATAAACAGCCTCTGGATTAATGTCATAAAAAATCAAACTCAGCACACCATTATCAGCAGCGATGAAATAATGATCATCGGCTTTATATAAAATACATTTTCGTTCTTTGGTATAGAAACTGTCAACAGAGATAATATGAACCGTTCCTTTCGGAAAATAAGAATAAGCATTTCTTACAATATAAGCGGTTTGCAAAAGATTGTAAGCTTGTATTTGATGAGTAATGTCAACGATAGTAGCCTCTTCCTTTAAATTTAAAATTGCGCCTTTCACAGCGGCAACTCTGTGATCTATCAATCCGTAATCTGAAGTAAAAGTAATAACTGCCATCTCTTTTTTTAAGGATTACAAATTTAGGTTAAATAAAATATTTTAAACATCATTGTGGAAAACTTCGCTACCTGTTTGAAATAAAAATGATACTTTTAATAAAAATAACAATCACAAAACCGCTGATACATGTTTGAACTAAAATACGAAATTACAGGAATTGATGCCAAATCTTTTTATGGGGTTAATAATCAATATTTTAATTTATTAAAATCGAAATTTCCTACGCTGAAAATTACGGGAAGAGATCATTTCATTCTTGCTTTGGGGCCTGAGGAAGTGTTGGATCTTTTGAAAATAAAGTTAGATGATGTGGTGAGTTTTATCGCTAAAAATAATTCGATCAATTTAAAAGACTTTGAAAGTTTAATGAACCTAAAAGACGAAACCGAAAAGCAGTTGGTTTTTGATCAGGATATCATTGTGAAAGGCGTTAATGGAAAAATCATTAAAGCCAAAACCACCAATTTAAAAAAACTGGTCAAGGTTTCTGAAAAGAAAGATATGATTTTTGCAATCGGACCTGCAGGAACGGGTAAAACTTATACGAGTGTTGCATTAGCAGTTCGAGCCTTGCGGGATCGGGAAGTGAAAAGAATTATTTTAACCAGACCTGCTGTTGAAGCAGGGGAGAGTTTGGGCTTTCTACCCGGCGATCTTAAAGAAAAACTCGACCCTTATTTGCAGCCTTTGTATGATGCACTTCGGGATATGATTCCGCACGAAAAACTGGAGGGATTTATGGAAAAGAAAGTGATCGAAGTAGCACCACTGGCGTTTATGAGAGGTCGTACTTTAGATGAAGCGTTTGTAATTCTGGATGAAGCACAAAATACAACGCATGCGCAAATGAAAATGTTTCTGACGCGAATGGGGATGAACGCAAAATTCATTATTACCGGAGATCCAAGTCAGGTTGATTTGCCTATGCGTCAGAAATCAGGTTTAAAAGAATCGATGAGAATTCTTGCTGATGTAGATGAAATTGGATTTGTCTATCTCACCGAAGAAGATGTAGTAAGACATCCTGTAGTTCGGAAAATTATTCACGCTTACGGTAATGAAGAAAAAAGACAGCGGGAAGAATAAATGAGCGTTACAAGAGGCGTGGTAATAAGCATAAATTAATTTAGAAAAAACTTTTTTTTTTCTAAAAAAGGCAAATATGAAAAAAATCATTTTTTAAGGATACGCAAGCTGTTTTCTTGGCTCCTAAACGTTTGTTTAATTACTTTTGCGCTCTAAATATTAAAAATAGAACAATGAAAAAATTCGCAGTTTTAGGTGCAGTTGCACTTTTCGCAGGAATGAATGCTCAGGAAGTTGAGACAGTTGGATTTAACATGGGTGATACTTTCATTACTGGATCAGTAGGATTCAGTAACCAAACCACAGGAGATATTAAAAATAATACCTTTACTATCGCGCCAAGCGTTGGTTATTTTGTAAACTCTAACATGGCGATTGGAGCAAGAGTAGGTTTTACAAGCTCTAATGATAAAAATACAGTAGCAACTGTTGAAACATCTGATAAAGATAATACTTTCGCAGTTGGTGCATTCGGTAGATATTACTGGATGCCTGCATCTAGATTCTCTGTATTTGGTGAATTGGCAGCAAACTATGCTAACACAAAAAACACACTTAAAGCAGGAAATGTTTCAACTGAAAGTAAAGCAGACGGATTTAACTTCGCTTTCGCGCCAGGGATTAACTATTTTCTTTCACCAAACTTTGCTGTAGAAGCAACTTGGGGAGTTCTTAATTACTCTTCTGTAAAACCAGATGTTGATGGTGCTACAGCTACAGATAGCTTTAGTGTTGGTTTAGACTTAAACAACATCGCTTTAGGATTGGTTTATAAATTCTAAGACATTATCATTTTTTCATATCAAATGAGAAGGTCGGTTTTTTACCGGCCTTTTTTGTTTTTAGTGATGGGCTTGTTCTGCCTTATTATTGCGTTGAAAATTTATTTCTACCTGTCAATTTTAAAAATATCACAGCACTTTTTTTTTGAAGGATAGAGCCGCTCAATTTCTCCTCTATGTTTTTCCTTCATTTTTAGGCTCGTAAAAATAATCCCACGGCGGTACTTTAACCATTCGTTGTCTATATGCTTGAGGTTCCGCTTCAATATACTAATGGTATACTGAAATTTTTTTCCTTTCCCTCATTTTCTTTTTTCCATATAGCAGCGCGCTACAATCCATGCTTTATCCAATTGTAACGTAATTTTTAATACTATTTGGTAACCTCAGTTAATAGAAGTTTTTAATGAAATGTGAAAAAAAAACCCTTCAATTAAGGTTTGGGCTTAGTTTTTGTTAAAAACTTAACATCATCACCCATTTTTTAAAACAATTAACAAACATTAAATAAAATTATTATGAAAAAATTATTAGTCGCAGCAGCCGTGGCTGTTATGGGAGTTACAGCCAACGCACAACTGCAAAAAAATAACTGGATGGTTGGTTCACAAGTTGCAAATGTTAAATTTACCAATGGGTTTAGTATGAATTTAACTCCAAAATTAGGTTACTTTATTCAGGACAGATGGGCCGTTGGTGCTCAGGTTGGTCTTAGTGTAATAAGTCCAGAAGGATCAAGTGATACTCAAACCGACTGGAGTGCTGCTCCTTTCACCAGATATTATTTTGGTGCCAACGAAATCGACAACTTACTTAACAACGGTGTTTTTTTCGCAGAGGGTAGCGCCGGGTTTGGAGGAAACAATTCCAGCACAGGTAACTCTACCAACGGAGTTGATTTGGGAATTGGGGCAGGATATGCTTATTTCATCACCCCAAGTGTAGGTTTAGAAGGACTTTTAAAATACCAGGGTTTGGTAGGCGGTGGTAATACTTCCGGCCAGGGTAACCTTTATTTAGGAGTTGGCTTCCAGATTTATCTGCCTAACTCGAAAGCTCAAGCCGCTTTGAAAGATCAACAATAAAATTTGTTTTTTTAAAAAGTGAACTGTTTCATAAAAGTGAAACAGTTTTTTTTATGCCAATATACTATAAGATTGGATAACATTACACACTCTTTTCGATTAAAAATAAATCTAGTTTTAATAAATGCGTAGATATATGCAAAAAAAATATCCTGAAGCAAATCAGGATATTGGTTTATAGAGTATGGTGTATCTCTTATCTGCCGAAAAGGTTACCACCAGGCATTCCTGCTCCTTTTGGCATTCCTTTGCTCATCATTTCCATCATTTGTTTTCCTTGCGGTCCCTGCATCATCTTCATCATTTTTCCCATTTGGTCGAATTGTTTCATCAAAGCATTTACATCTTCAATTTTTCTTCCGGCGCCTCTTGCGATCCGATTTTTTCTTTGTGTATTGATGATAGAGGGTCTTCTTCTTTCTTCAGGAGTCATCGAATGAATAATCGCTTCGATATGTTTGAAAGCGTCATCTTGAATATCTACATCTTTAATGGCTTTACCAACTCCAGGAATCATACCCATTAAATCTTTCATATTCCCCATTTTTTTGATCTGATTGATTTGTTTTAAGAAATCATCAAAACCAAATTCATTCTTGGCAATTTTTTTATGAAGTTTTTTCGCTTCTTCTTCGTCAAATTGTTCCTGCGCTCTTTCTACTAAGGAAACAACATCACCCATTCCTAGGATACGATCCGCCATTCTTTCCGGATAGAAAACATCTAAGGCTTCCATCTTTTCTCCGGTCGAAATAAACTTAATCGGTTTTTCAACTACCGAACGAATGGTCAGTGCAGCACCACCTCGGGTATCACCATCTAATTTCGTAAGAACAACGCCGTCAAAATTTAAGGCGTCGTTAAAGGCTTTCGCTGTATTCACTGCATCTTGTCCCGTCATCGAATCGACTACGAAAAGCGTTTCTTGCGGTTTAATGAAATAATGAATGGATTTAATCTCATTCATCATCGCTTCATCAACAGCCAAACGTCCTGCGGTATCTACGATTACTACGTCGTGACCGTTTTCTTTGGCAAACTTAACAGCGTTTTCTGCGATCGACGAAGGGTTTACTGCACCTTCTTCTGTATATACAGGAATTCCTGTTTGTGATCCTAATACTTTCAACTGCTCAATTGCAGCCGGTCTGTAAACGTCACACGCTACCAAAAGTGGTTTTTTATTTCTTTTTTCTTTTAAGTAATTCGCTAGTTTTCCAGAAAAGGTTGTTTTACCGGAACCTTGTAATCCAGCAATTAAGATAACACTAGGTTTACCCGAAAGATTAATTCCTTCGTGTGTAGAACCCATTAATTCTACCAATTCGTCATGTACGATTTTGGTCATTAACTGTCCCGGCGTCAAACTGGTCAATACATTTTGACCGAGTGCTTTGTCCTGAACTCGCTTGGTGAGGTCTTTCGCTACTTTATAGTTAACGTCGGCATCAACCAACGCTCGGCGAATTTCCTTTACCGTTTCGGCAACGTTGATTTCTGAAATTTTACCACGCCCCGAAATATTCTGAAGCGCTTTATCTAATTTATCCTGTAAGCTATTGAACATAATTTATCTTTAAGAATTGCAAAAATAAGCAAAATAATAGGGACTTTTTTAAATCAGAATAGCAAAATTTATTTTTGGGAACTTTTTGACTCTATCTGCTGTTGAAAATTTAATTATTTTGGCAGATATTTCTGTACTTTACGGTCGTTTTTTGCCTTCAATGGTGGTTGCAAATCGGAGAATATCTGCTGGGATCGATAACAAAACTTCGGGAGAGATGAAGAGTGTTTTTATTTTTATTCAATTTTACAACGCAATGAATTTATAAAAGTCAAGCGCTAATTTATACTTTTGTAAGGGATTTTTCAGTTCTTTCTTTTGTGGAATGTTTGTTTTTGATAGTTCCGTTTTAATGAACTCCTCATGAACTATCCATGCTTTATCCATGAAGTATCCGTGAAGCATCTATGAAGTATAAATTGGGGTGACCCGTCCTTGACCCGTCCTGTGACCCGTCCTAAAATAACTATACAGATTAATAAATAAATCCTGATATAACTATACACTTATAAATGATAATCCTAAATGAACTTTACACTTGTTTTTGTGTATATCTATTTTAGGACAAGTCAATAACGTGGAAACTAAATTGAGAAGAAGAATCGTAGATGAATCAATTGAAATTCACAATGAAATACGCCCTCCTTTTTCTAATCATTACCTAACTCCAAATCAAATGCACGACTAGGAATTATTGAAAATGAAAACTTACAAAATCAAAAACCAAAGCAAAAACGTTTTTGCTTTGGTTAATTAATTATTTTTACCCTATAATCTGTATTAATTTTTCAGGACTAGTCAAAAGTGACCTATTGGCAATGAATTAAATAGAATGATTCAAAAATTTCAATTCTTCTCGCAAAAATGAAATTTACAAATAAAAAAAGTCCCACCGAAGCAGGACTAAAGATTTTCATCTACGGCATATAGCCTTATTGTGATAAGATTAAAGATTAGAATAAAATTATCTTATCACAAATATATAAAATATTATTTTAATCAAATATGAACTTTCAATCCGTATTTTTCCTATTTTTAAAAGATATTTGAAAATACAGTAATCATGGCAAAAATTTTAGGTTTAGATTTAGGAACAAACTCGATTGGCTGGGCGATAGTGGATGATGTAGAGAATAAAATAGTTGGAATTGGAAGTAGAATATTCCCGATGGGTGTTGATAATTTAGCTGAAGGAGAAGGGAGAGAAATGTCAAAAAATGCAAGTAGAACTGGAGCAAGAGGAGTAAGAAGACAGTTTTTTAGAAGAAGATTAAGAAAGCAAATTTTATTAAAAGCACTTTCTGAAAATGAGATGTGTCCTTTAAATTCAAAGGATTTTAGAGAATGGAAAAAAGCAAAAAAATTTCCAGAGGAAAAATTAGCAGTTTGGTTTTCATTAAATCCCTATGAACTGCGTAAAAAAGCATTGAATGAGAAACTTTCTTTGGGAGAAATTGGTAGAATATTTTATCATTTAATTCAAAGACGTGGGTTTTTAAGCAATAGTAGAAAAGGCGGAACTGATGATGGGATAATTTTTAAAGGAAACGCAAAAGAAGGAAAAATAGGGATTACAAAAACCCAAGAACATATTGAAGGTAAAACTTTGGGTACTTATCTTTCTGAGGTTTATCCAAAAGAAAATGAGCCGTTTCAAGATGGATTAGAAAGAATTAGAAACAGATATACAACTCGTAAAATGTATGTTGATGAATTTGAATTGATTTGGGAAAACCAAAAGCAATATTATTCTCAATTTAATGATGATTTAAAAACGCTGTTTGGCGGTCGAAAATTAGATAATTACAAAGAAGATGGAATTTTATTTCATCAAAGACCACTTCGCTCGCAAAAACATTTAGTTGGAAATTGTTCTTTTGAACCTACCAAAACTAAATGCCCAATCAGTGCGATTCCCAATGAAAAACGTAGAGTTTGGGAATGGGTAAATACGGTGGAGTATAACGGGAAGAAAATTTCGCAAGAAGAGAAGGAGAAATTTGCTTATGAATTAATGTGTTTACCAATTAAAAAGGAAAAATTAGATTTTAAAAAATTAAGAAAATCTATAGGAAAAGAAAGTACTGAGTTTAAATTCAATTATAAAGATGATGACCAAATAGTTGGTGCATATACAATTTCAAACTTATCAAACAAAAAATATTTTGGTAAAAAATGGTTTGATTTTTCCGAAAAAGAGCAAGAAGATATTTGGCACGTTTTATATTTTTTTGACAGCAAATCTAATTTGAAAGAATACGCATTAAAGAATTGGAATTTCACAGAAGAACAAGCAGAAAGTATTTCAAAATTTAATGTAAAAGATGGCTATGCTAGTTTAAGTAGAAAAGCAATTTTGAATATTTTACCGTTTCTAAAAATGGGTTACACTTATGATGTTGCTGTAGTTTTAGGAGGAATAAAAAATGTTTTTGGCAATGAATGGCAAAATCTGTCTGAGGAGAAAAGATATTTCTTCTTTGATAATATTAATGAAATAGTTCGTTCCAAAAACAAAGGTGGTTTTATTGAAATTGTTAAAGATATTTTGCGAAAGGATTATACTGTTTCAGAAAAGCAATTGAGAAAGTTGTATCATCATTCAGCCTCAATTGATGTACAAGAATTATTAGAAAAATTACCTTTAGGAAAAGAGGCAGATAAAGAAATTCAAGCCATTAGAAATCCAGTTGTAATCACTGCTTTATTTGAATTGCGAAAATTAGTGAACGAACTTATAAGTGAACATGGTAAAATTGACGAGATAAAAGTAGAAATGGCTAGGGATTTAAAAATTTCAAAATCTCAACGTCATAAAATCAGAAAAGATAATCAAAGGTTAGAGCGGGAAAATGATCGAGTAAAAAATAGGTTGAATGAATTGGGTACTCGAATTACACATGATAATATTTTACTCTATAAACTTTGGGAAGAATGTAAAAAAACCTGTCCGTATACAGGGAAACCAATTTCTGTTTCACAATTATTTTCTGGTGAGGTGCAAATAGAACACATTCATCCGTGGAGTCGTTCTTTGAACGATAGTTTTGGAAATAAAACGCTTTGTTTTGCAGATGAAAATAGGAAAAAAGGAGACAAAACACCTTTCGAATTTTATGGAAGTGACGAACAAAATTGGGCATCAATAAAAGAAAGAGCCTTAAGATTATTTTATGACACCAAAGAATATCCGAATGCTTACCATAAATTCAAACAATTTGTAAAACAAAAATTTGATGATGATTTTTCTTCTCGCCAGTTAAATGATACGCGATATATCAGTAAAGAGGCGAAAAACTATTTGTCAAAAATTTGCACAAAAGTGATTGTTTCTCCTGGACAAGCAACATCTAACCTTCGTCATAAATGGGGTTTAAACAGTTTGTTGAATGATGATAATGTAAAAACAAGAGAAGATCATCGTCATCATGCCATAGACGCTTTGGTAATGGCTTGTACAAAATTATCTTATGTTCAGGAATTATCAAAGTGGAACAGGTATAACAGAAGTTATGAAATGAAAATTTTTCCATTGCCTTGGGAATCTTTTGTGAGTGACGCCGATATTGCAGTAGAAAATATTCTGGTTTCTCATAAGAAACTATCTAATGATATTACAACTAGAACGCATATTACAGAAAAAAATGGTAAAAAATATAAAAATGTTGGTGTAGCAGCGAGAGGGCAATTGCATAAAGAAACTGTTTTTGGAAAAAGAAATTTCAATGGTGAAGAAGCGTTTCATGTACGGAAACCAATTGACTCTTTAACGACATTAAAACAATTAGAAAAAGTGGTTGATGAAACAACTAGAAAATTAATTTTAAAAAGAATTCAAGAATTAGGTGGCTTAGTAAAAGATAAAATTCCTGCAAATACATTTTTTATTGCAGATGAAAACGGAATGAAAGTACCACAAATTTTCTTGCCTAACCAAAATGGAAAGCCAGTTCCAATTTTAAAAGTGAGAATGCGAGAAAATTTTAGTGGTGCAGAAAAATTGAAAGATAATCTTAACCAATGGGTAAACCCTAGAAATAATCACCACGTTTTAATTTATAAGGATGAAAAAGGAAATCTAAAAGAAGATGTTATTACGTTTTGGACAGTTGTAGAAAGAAAAAGAACAGGAGAACCAGTTTATAAATTACCATTTGATGGCAAAGAAATAATTACAACATTGCAAATCAATGATATGTTTTTGTTAGGATTAAATGATGATGAAATAAATTGGGAAAATCCAGATTATTATCATTTGAAAGAGCATTTGTATCGTGTACAGAAAACTTCACAAAATGATTATTCCTTTAGATATGCAATAACATCATCAGTTAACAATAAAATTGAAGAAAAAAGAATGGGAATCAAAGGGATTGTTTCAAATAATGTTATAAAAGTAACAATTTCAGTCTCAGGAAAAATTCAAAAAATATAGTATTTTGTATTTTTTTTGGTGTAAATTTACACCACATTAAAATATTAATCATGGCAAGACAAAGTATTACATTAGCAAAACAAAATGATGAATGGTTAAAAAACCAGATTGATGCTGAAGAGTTTAACAGTAAAAGTGAAGCGGTAAATTATTTGATAAAACAAGCGAGAGAACGAGAAGCTTATGATGATTATGTGCTTATGAAACTGGAGCGTGGAGAAAAAAGTGGCGTCGCAAAAAAGCAAACAAGAGAAGAGTTATTAGCGGAATTTAAAGGTAGATTTTCAAATGAATAACTATTTTTTAAGCCAGGAGGCGAAAGAAGATTTGTGGCGAATTTACGAATATGGGCGGTTTAAGTTCGGACAAACGCAAGCCGACAAATATTTTAATATGTTGCATGATTGTTTTGATAAAATTGCATCAAACCCGTTGATGTTTCCTATTGCAAAGCAGAATCCTCTGTATCGATTCTGCGTCTGCGGTGTAGATAGTATTTTTTATAAAATTGATCGTGATGAAATAGAGATTATTACGATCATTGGTAGACAGAATTATTAATACGCATTCCTTGACATCGTTGTTTCAAGGTCATAAGCAACCAAACCACAACGGAAAATCGTCCCGATTTTCTGCAACGGATTTTCCGTTGTGGTTTGATTAAAGATTAGAAAAGACGATATTTCAAAGGTTTCCCATTACCGGAAGCAGTAGTTGTGGTTTGATTAAAGATTAGAAAAGACGATATTTCGCAGAGATTAAACTCACGCTTAACACCGGTTGTGGTTTGATTAAAGATTAGAAAAGACGATATTTCAGATACTTTGCTGATAGGTTCGCAAGTCGTTGTGGTTTGATTAAAGATTAGAAAAGACGATATTAATGCATACGATTACGCCAAAGGAATGATCGTTGTGGTTTGATTAAAGATTAGAAAAGACGATATTAGTTGGCTCGCTACCTTCTAGTAATCAAAGAATTAAAAGTAAATATCGTTAAAAAAAATGCTTCTTTTTTGCACTGATAAAGCAAGATTGAAGCATTTTTTTTATTCTAAAATAATTCCAATTGTACTGGACCTGGCGGTTTAGGAACTTCTGCTTTTCCCCAAAAATTCATAATATTTCCAAATTGTTTATCCGTAATTCGCAAAACACTCACTTTACCAAAAGGTGGTAATAATAGTTGAACCCGCTTTTCGTGTACATCTGCACTTTCGCTACTGGCGCAATGCCGCATATACACAGAATATTGCATCATATTAAAACCGTCTTTCAATAAATTGGTTCTAAATTTCGACGCATTATGTCGGTCTTTTTTAGTTTCTGTCGGTAAGTCAAAAAAAACAAAAATCCACATAATTCGGTAACCATTTAGATCCATAATTTTGGATAATTAATTTTCTTCTTTTCTCCAGTAAAACATTGCTGCAAAGAACTTGCGCTTCTTTGCAGACCAATCATCAATGGACTTTTCTCTTCGTTGAAGTACACGGTTTGCGTCAGGATTTTTAGAAACTCAGCCTTCGTTGAGGTCGTAAGTTCTTGCTCATCACTCTTTGCAATTAATTCAAAAACTTTTTCATCAACCAGCGGTCGGTAAGGTTCCATCATATCATCTGCCAAAGCATAAGCATTGTATTTATTTCTGTGATGAATTCCTAAAGTATTCAAAAGTCCGCTTCCGGATAGAGATCTTGCTGTTGCTGCTCGCAAAATTGCATAACCGTAATTCAAGAAATTATTAGGAAAATTTCCAAATCGTTCTCTTTTAACTTTAATATCGCAATGTTCAAAGAATGTTTTCCAGTACATATTGGCAGCAACTCCTTCCATATTAGAAGTGTCACCACTCAAAACCTTGGACATTATAAAATCAAAACTATTCTTTTCGCCAGTTATTCGTTCTAATAATAGTCCCTGATTTCTAATTTTTTCCATAGCGGTTTGTTGCCATAGTTGCTTTTTCAATGGCAAACTTGCTTCCATCTGGTTTCGAAAAACCTCCTGCTGTATGTGATGGCTGTTGAGGTTTAGGAACATTCCGTTCGGTAAATGATTGTTTCCACAAACAACAATTGCTGCATTATTTTCAATCAATAAATTCATTGCAGGAATACTCACAAAAACTTGTGGATGATCGATGACCAAGTAACCAATATCTTCAGCCGGGATCGTGCTTTCCCGCATTTCTGTTTGGATGACGATTTGTAGATTTTTCGTACTTACCGAAGTTTTGTTCTCTAATAAAATGGTTCGCTTTAGCATATTCAGTATTTTAGTTTATGATAAATGAGAATTTAAATAACTAAAATAGTGAATATTACAATATTATCAATAATTAATGTGTTTTTGTATAAAATATAAGAGGTTTAGTATTTTCTTTCATTAAAAGAGAAGAAAATAAGAATATGTGTGAAGTTGCTGATTGCTGATTGCTTCTAAAAACCTTTTTCTTTTTGGGAATTGTGTAGAATTAGAAAATAAGGAATTTCGTTCAATTATAATAAACTTGCTTATTTTTGCGCCATGGATATTATAAATATAATTTTATTATTGGTTTGTGCGACATTTTTAAATGTAATTCTCTTTTACATTTTTAAAAAATATTTAATGAAAACAGAAAATCCTGCCATGTTATTTCTTGTCATCAATATTTTTAAAGATATTATTTGGGTGGGATATTGGTTGATTAAGTTAGAGACGAATCAAACCAATTTCTTATTCTTAATCGGAATCTTTTTGGTGACTTCTTTCGCCTTATATTTCAAAGTAATCCGATTATTGAACCGTTCCTGAAAATAACTGATAAAAATCAATTTTTTGTATTGGTAAGTTTTAATAATTTCAATATATTTGCAAACCGATAAATTTGACCTATGAACAAGAGAATTTCTTCTTTATTTTTCGTTTTATTTCTTACGCTATCAAGTGTTTTCACTTATGCACAACAAGAAGTTGAAGCTACATCTACGGAAACTTTAGAACAAAAAATTGTAGATGATAATCAAAAATTCAACGCGAAGGAGATGATTATGAGCCACATTAGCGATGCGAATGAGTGGCATATCTTAACTTTAAACGAGGGAACTCCTGAGGAACATCATGTTTCTATCCCATTACCAGTTATTATTAAAGATAAAAACGGACTTCATATGTTTATGTCGAGTGCAATTGCTCACGGTCATGAACACGACGGTTATACGTTAGAAAATGGGATTGTAAAATCAACCCAAGGTTTAGAACAAGCGAAGTTATTCTCGGTAATGAGCGGGAAACATACACCAGAAAATTCTTTTTATGATTTTTCAATAACCAAAAACGTAGCAGCGATTTTTATTTCGATCTTCTTTATGCTTCTTGTTTTTATTGGAATGGCGAGAGGTTATGCAAAATCATTAGTTCCTAGTGGATTTGGTAGATTTATGGAGCCGGTTATTCTCTTCATTAGAGATGAGGTAGCGATTCCAAATATTGGAGCGAAAAAGTATAAAAAATACATGCCTTATCTATTGACTGTGTTTTTCTTTATTTGGTTTAATAATATGTTTGGTTTGATTCCGTTCGCGCCGTTCGGTTATAACTTGACTGGGAATATTGCAACAACAGCGGTTTTAGCAATTATTACTTTATTGATTACCATCTTCAGTGCAAACAAGGATTATTGGAAACACATCTTCATGCCACCAGTACCTTTATTATTATACCCGATCATGGTTCCGATTGAAATTATTGGAATTTTCACAAAGCCTTTTGCCTTAATGATGCGTCTCTTTGCAAACATTACTGCAGGACACATTATGGTATTGGCGATTATGTCATTGATCTTTATCTTTAAAACACCGCTTTTAGGTTTTGCTTCAGTTCCACTTGGATTATTTATCGGAGTATTGGAATTGTTAGTAGCAGCTTTACAGGCATATATTTTTACTGTGCTTTCTGCTTTGTTTATTGGAATCGCAGTAGCGGAACACGAACACGAAGGAGCACATTAATTAACTTAGAATATTTTTAACCTATATATTTTTTTATTATGGAAATCATTTCACAAGGAACAGGACTTATTTACGTTGGAATCGGATTAGCAGTATTAGGCGTTGGTCTAGGTATTGGTAAAATCGGTGGACATGCAATGGATGCTATTGCAAGACAACCAGAGCAAGCAGGTAAAATTCAAGGAGCAATGCTTATTGCTGCTGGTCTTATCGAGGGTGCTGGTTTGATCGCGATCATCTTTGGAGCGTTCGTTAAATAAGAAACCTCAGAAATCAATTCTTAGCAGCGCGGTTGGCTCTGCTAAGAATTTTTTAAATTCCATATAGAAAAAAAATTACAAAAAATTACAATTATGATAGAACCGGGAATTGGCTTATTGTTTTGGATGACTTTAACCTTTTTAATCCTTTTGTTTTTATTGGCAAAATTCGCTTGGAAGCCAATTATGGCTGCAATTAATGAAAGAGAAGTTACCATTGTAGATTCTTTGAACCAGGCTAAATTGGCGAAACAAGAAGTTGAAAACTTGAAAGCTGAAAATGAAATCATCATCCGTGAGGCAAAAATCCAACGTGATCAGATTTTGAAAGAAGCCAGAGATATTAAAGACAGAATTGTAGGAGAAGCAAAAGGACTTGCTCAGGCTGAAGGTGATAAAATGATTGCAGCGGCGAGACAAACCATCCAGGCAGAAAGATCTGCGGCGGTTGCGGATATCAAAAGCCAAATCGGTGCTTTGTCTGTAAACATTGCAGAATCTATTTTGAAACAAAAATTAGACAACAACGATGCACAAGATGCTTTGGTTGCTAATATTCTTAATTCTTCTAACTTAAACTAGTATGCGTACAAGTAAAGTTGCAAAAAGATATGCACAAGGTTTACTTAATTTTACCCAGGAGACAGGAAATACAACTTCTGTTTTTGGTGAAATGAAGGACTTGGTGAACACCATAGATAAATCAAAAGACTTGCAAAGTTTTTTTAATTCTCCAATCATTGAGTTGAAGAAAAAAATGAGCGTTGCTGATGAGATTTTCAAAAGTTTTTCTCCTGTGACTAGAAATCTAATTCAATTAGTGATCAGACATGGTAGAGAAGGACAATTGAGCAATATCGGTCAAGAATTCGTTAATAAAGTGGAGGACATGAACGGAGTGCAGAGAATTACTTTGACTTCTGCAACACCACTTTCAGAAGAGAATATTAAAAATATTTTGAAGTCTACGACACTTGTTAATCATGATAACCAGTTTGATGTTACTTCTATTATCAATCCAGATATTTTGGGCGGATATATTTTACGTGTAGGAGATCAACAAATAGACGCATCGGTAAAATCTAAATTAAGCCGATTGAACAAAGAATTTCAATTAAATTAAGACAAAAACAACCATAAAATGGCAGAAATAAATCCAGCAGAAGTATCTGCAATTCTTAAACAACAACTAGCCAACTTCGAGACGCAGTCGAATGTAGAAGAAGTAGGAACGGTATTAACCATCGGTGATGGTATTGCTTTAGTATACGGTTTGGAAAATGTTCAGTACGGTGAATTGGTAAAATTCCAAAGCGGTGTTGAAGGAATCGTTCTTAACCTTGCGGAAGACAATGTAGGGGTAGCTCTTTTGGGTGAATCTAAATTGGTCAAAGAAGGTGATACGGTGAACAGAACTCAAAGAATTTCATCAATTAAAGTTGGGGAAGGAATGTTGGGTAGAGTAGTTGATACTTTAGGAAACCCTATTGATGGTAAAGGACCAATTACAGGTGAAACTTACGAAATGCCTTTGGAAAGAAAAGCGCCAGGAGTAATTTTCAGACAGCCGGTAACTGAGCCATTACAAACAGGTATTGTTGCGATTGATTCAATGATTCCAGTTGGTAGAGGACAAAGAGAGTTGATCATTGGTGACCGTCAAACAGGTAAAACTGTGGTTGCAATTGATACAATCATTAATCAAAGAGAATTTTATGATGCAGGTGAGCCTGTATTCTGTATCTATGTAGCGATTGGACAAAAAGGTTCAACGGTTGCACAGATCGTAAAAACATTAGAAGATAAAGGAGCTTTAGCATATACAGTAATTGTAGCGGCAAACGCTGCTGATCCAGCGCCAATGCAGGTATATGCACCAATGGCTGGAGCAGCAATCGGAGAATTTTTCCGTGATACCGGTAGACCAGCATTAATCGTGTATGATGATTTATCAAAACAAGCAGTTGCTTACCGTGAACTTTCTCTATTGTTAAGAAGACCACCGGGCCGTGAAGCTTATCCAGGAGACGTTTTCTACCTTCACTCCAGATTATTGGAGAGAGCAGCGAAAGTGATCAAAGATGATACAATTGCTGCGCAGATGAACGATTTACCGGATTCATTGAGACCTTTGATAAAAGGTGGTGGTTCCTTAACTGCACTTCCAATTATCGAAACTCAAGCGGGTGACGTTTCTGCTTATATCCCGACGAACGTAATTTCGATTACTGACGGTCAGATTTTCTTGGAAACAGATTTATTTAACTCAGGAGTTCGTCCGGCAATTAACGTAGGTATTTCTGTATCTCGTGTGGGAGGTAATGCTCAGATTAAATCAATGAAGAAAGTTTCTGGAACTTTAAAATTAGATCAAGCACAATATAAAGAACTTGAAGCGTTTGCTAAATTTGGTTCTGATTTAGATGCTTCAACTCAAGCAGTTATTTCTAAAGGAGAAAGAAACGTGGAAATCTTGAAACAACCTGTAAACTCTCCACTTCCTGTGGATAGCCAAGTTGCGATGATTTATGTAGGAACAGAAAACTTGTTAAGAAACATTCCTATTAATAAAGTGAAAGAATTCCAAATAGAATATGTAGCGTTCTTAAGATCAAAACATCCTGAAACAATGGCAGCCATTAAATCTGGAAAAATTGACAAAGGAATTACAGATATTCTAAAACAAGCCGCTATCGAATTAGCGTCGAAATACAACTAAAAAATATTCAATTTTCAGTATTCAAGATTTCTAATTTTGAATACTGAATTTTAAACATTGACTTCAAAGAATGGCAAATTTAAAGGAAATACGCGGGAGAATTACTTCAATCTCTTCCACAATGCAAATTACGAGTGCGATGAAAATGGTTTCGGCAGCGAAACTAAAGAAAGCAACCGATGCTATTGTGATGTTGAGACCTTACTCAGAGAAGTTGCAGGAAATTATTGAAAATGTAAGTTCTACAGTAGATTTAGAAGGGGTTTCTACCTACACCGAAGAAAGAGAAGTGAAGAAAGTTCTTTACATCGTGGTTACTTCTAATAAAGGTCTTGCTGGAGCATTTAACTCTTCTGTAATTAAAGAATTGAATAACTCGATTGCAGATTCGCAGCACGAAATAGAAATTCTTACCGTTGGTAAAAAAGTTTATGATGCGGTTCGCAGAAGCAAAAAAGTGTACGATAACCAAAGTGCTATTTTTGATGGAATCAGTTTCGAAGTCGTTTCTAATTTCGTAGAAAACGTGATGAGAGATTACCGCGAAGGTAGTTTTGATAAAGTGTACGTAATCTATAATAAGTTCATTAATGCTGCAACGCAAGAAGTAAAGAAAGAACAGATTTTACCAATCGCTCTACCTGAAAAAGCAGAAGCACCAAATACAGATTACCTTTTTGAGCCTAACGCCAAGGAAATTTTAGATGTGTTAATGCCGAAGTCGATTAAAACTCAGGTTTACAAAGCAATTTTAGATTCAGTAGCATCTGAACATGGAGCCAGAATGACTGCGATGCACAAAGCAACCGACAACGCTGAAGCATTAAGAAATGATTTGAAAATCTTCTATAACAAAGCACGTCAAGCTGCAATTACCAATGAAATTTTGGAGATTGTGGGTGGTGCCGAAGCATTGAAGAATTCTTAATAAAAAGTTGTTTTAAAGAATATAAAGACTGTGATTTTTCACGGTCTTTTTCTTTTGTCTTATTTATAAGAAGGGGTAGTAAAGTTGTTCGTTTTCAGATTAAGTGCTTTATTACTAACCATATAGGTGATTTCATTACCATAATATTTATTAATAAATTTTAATTTTTAGTGGCAAGTTTCATTGTTTTAAAAACTAAAAGTATTATTAGAAAAAGTAAGGGTTTTCAATTAATGTAAGATATCTTTCTCCTGGGAATGTACCGTTTAGTTCCAATAAAAGGTGGTGAAAGAAAAAAATCTATTAAATTTATTAAAAAGTAATCTTCATTCATTTTATATTAAAGTATTTGATTTTCAGATGCTTTTTTTTATAATCAGCAAACTAATATTGTGATTTTGGCGTATTTAAACCCTTGTGAAATAGGTGTTTATACTTGAACTTTAGGTATTAAATTGAATATGTTTGTTTCTAAATAAAAATTAATTATTATGAAAAAGCTCAACATTCTTGTAATTTGTTTTACTGTAATGTGCAGTTTTACCCAAGCGCAGACTTATCAAAATAATACTCCTACTGCAGATGCTGTAGCAGAAACCAGAATTGGTGGATGCGGGTATAATGTCCAACCTGGCGTTCAAATGACAGTTATAAATATTCCTATCGTTGGTACAATTTCAGATGCATCCAAAATTACAATTAATTTAGGTTTAAATTCACAATGGCTAGGAGATGTTACTGTAGATCTCATAAATCCTGAAGGACAAGCAATTACATTGATCCGTAGATTAGGTGCTAATTTAGTAACATCTTGTGGAGATTCTTCCAAATTCTCCGGTACAAATATTTTGAGTTTTAATTCTACCCATACTACGTTGATCGATTTTTCTATACTTTCAACTGCAACAATACCAGCTGGAAATTACGCACCAACTTATGGGAATGCACCCTATCCAACGCATAATCCGGGAACTTTAGCAGCTTTTTTACCAGGTAAAAAATTGGATGGAGAATGGAGATTGATTTTATATGACTATGGAACGGGAGAACCAAGTTCAATCGCTTCTTGGCAAATGATCATAGGGAATGGTGCAACAATGAAAAGTAATGAGGCCGGAGTTTTTGGAAATGAACTTTCTTTAAAACAAAATCCGGTGCAAGATCAATTGCTTTTAAACATGAAAGATGATTTTAAATCTTTGTCGCTTGGTATTTATGATGCCTCTGGAAAAATGGTTAAGAATGAAAATATCTTGAGAAACTCTAAAGATTTTCAAGTTGATGTTCGAAATCTTTCTCCAGGAATGTATCTACTAGTTCCTACCAAAGACGGAGAGAAAAAACAAAGTATTAAATTTATTAAAAAGTAATCCCCATTATTTTACATCCAAAGCATCTGATTTTCAGATGTTTTTCTTTTTCTATAAATATCTTATGTTGAAAATACTTTAATTTTAATTATTAATTTTGCGTATCTTTGTAGCAATATTTTTTAAATTTCTAAATGGATTCTGACATAATTAAGCTATTATTAGCTGTGTTCTTAGTATTACTGAATGGTTTTTTCGTAGCCGCAGAATTCTCAATCGTTAAAGTTCGTTACTCCCAAATTCAGTTGAAAGCTGCAGACGGGGATTCTATGGCGAAACAAGCAGAACACATCATTAAGCATCTTGATGAATATCTTTCTGCCACGCAACTGGGGATTACGTTAGCATCTCTTGCTTTAGGTTGGGTTGGTGAAAGTGCAATGCATCACGTAATCGAAAACCTCTTTCATTATTTCGAATTAGCAGTTGCAGAAGCTACTATTACAACAATTTCATTAATCTTAAGTTTCCTTATTATTACGGTTATGCATATTGTTTTTGGGGAATTAATTCCGAAATCAATTGCAATAAGAAAAGCAGAACCTACCGTTATGGCTATCGCAATGCCACTTCGTGTTTTCTATACCGTATTTAAACCATTCATATGGTCGATGAACCACATGTCTAATGCTTTTTTACGTTTGATCAAAATTCACCCTGCGTCAGATCAGGAAATTCACTCGACCGAAGAATTGCAATTATTGGTGAAGCAGTCTGCAGATTCAGGCGCGATTGAAGAAGAGAATTATGAGATTATTAAAAATGCATTCGATTTTACAGATCACTCTGCGAAACAAATCATGATTCCAAGACAGAATATCTCTTCAATCGATATTGAGCAACCAATAGAAGAAATCATTAACATTATTATGGAAGGTGGGTATTCCAGACTTCCGGTTTATGAAAATTCAATTGATAATATTGTTGGTATATTCTATGCAAAAGAAATCATCCGGGAATACGTAAAGCGAAAAGGCCAGATTAATCATGCAGATTTGAAAGAACTAATGCGTGATCCGTTTTTTGTGGTAGGAAGTAAAAAGATTTCAGATTTGCTGAAAGTATTCCAACAGAAAAAACAGCACTTAGCTGTAGTGATCGATGAATTTGGTGGAACGGAAGGAATCGTAACCCTGGAAGATATTTTGGAAGAATTGGTAGGGGAGATTCAGGATGAAGAAGACGAGGAAGAAAGAATTGTTGACAAAGTCGGCGAGAACGTTTTCTGGGTAAAGGCGACACAACCTTTAGATGAAATCAATGAAAGTTTACCGAAGATGTTTCCACTTTCAGAAGATGGTGAATACAATACTTTAGCCGGATATATCTTACATGAATTACAGGATATCCCTGAGGAAAATCAAGAATTCAACATTAATGATTACCACGTAAAAATTCTGAAAATGCAGAATAAAAGCGTTGATCTTATAGAACTAACCTACGAAGAGCAAAGTATTGACAGTGATTTGACCAACGAGATTGGAGAAATTTAATTTAAAGAATAATCATTTTTAAAATTAAAGAAAATGGGTTTACAGTATAATATTCCAACCAATATTAAGGATTACGAAAATCCGCAGCGCGAATACGAAGAAGATGTTGCGGTCTTAGAAAAAGAAGACGAAGTCTATAAAATAATTTTATGGAACGATGATGTTAATACCTTTGATTACGTCATCGATGCGTTAGTCGAGATTTGTGAGCACACTTTGGAGCAGGCCGAACAATGTACATTTTTGGTCCATTACAAAGGCAAATGCACCGTAAAAACCGGGAGTTTAGAAAAACTAAAACCCATGCACGAAAAGTTACTTTCCCGAAGTTTAACTTCAGAACTAGTTTAAACCAAAGTTTCGGTCTCCGAAACTTTTATTTTGTAAAATAATATGAGTCCAGTTTTATTGATCATCATTGCCGCAACCGCAATCATCAGTTATATCGCTTTTAGCAATCACGCACTTTTCGAAAAATATAAGTTCAATGTCGGTGCAATTTTGCGTAACAAAGAATATGTGCGTTTAATTTCTGCCGGTTTTTTACACGCCGACTTAATGCACTTAATGTTCAATATGTTGACGCTGTATTTCTTCGGACCCATCGTTATCGAAGTTTTTGGCGCGTTCGGATTTCTACTCGTTTACTTTGGCTCTATCCTTTTAGGAAATATTTTCTCACTCTATCTTTATAAGAATCAATCTTGGTATTCAGCGATTGGCGCGAGTGGTGGAGTTTCCGGGATTTTGTTTGCATCCATTGCGATGATTCCAGATCTGGGAATTTACTTCTTCTTTATTCCGATTGCAATTCCGGGTTACCTTTTCGGGTTCGCCTATTTCGCCTATTCAGTTTACATGATGCTCAATCCAAGACAGCACGATAATGTTGGACATGCCGCCCATTTAGGTGGTGCTTTTTTCGGTTTAGTTTACGCCGTTGCTATTCAGCCCGAAAGAGCCATCGATAACGGATTATACTTAGGAATCATGGCGCTGCCGTTGATTTATATGGCGTATATGGTTTTCGTGAAAAAGAGGATTGGCTAAGGTTTTTTGGAGCAACAAAATTTTCGCTTCTTCGAAATTTCGGTCCCGCTTTCCATTACAATCTTTTTTCTGCACTCTGGTCTAAAGACGAAAGTACAGAAAAAAGGATTTCCATTCCAAATCGAAGAATGAGATTCGACGATTCCTTTAAAAAAAATAAATAATACAGAGTCAATCGGGGCTATAAGTTCGGGCAGTTTGTCTCACCCAGATTTACAAAATAACTTTTCCATCCAAACTCAAACCTTCAAGATTTTAAAAATTTTGAAGGTTTCATAATTTTCAATAACGCAATAACTTAACTTTTCTGCGTTCATTTTGCCTACGCTATTTTCCATCAAAAACAATAGAAAAATCAACTTTAAGTTCAACCTTTTTGAAATAAATTTTTACATTATCTTGCAATGAAATCATTTAATAAATATGATGAAAAAATCTCTTTTATCTTTACTCTTTTTACTAAGCAATTATTTAGTTTTTCAGAGTCAAACTTTCACTTATCAATACCAATTTATACCAGATTCTACTGCAACAAAAAATAAGGTTTCGCAATTAATGATTTTAAACATTAACAAAGATCAATCGGAGTTTTATAGTTTAGAAAAAATGAAAATAGATTCCACACTTTTAGATAGAAGAAATAAGGGAAACAATGATCCCCGATATACTCAAAGTGAATATATTTCAACGTACAGAATTTTAAAATATCCAAATGAGAAAATACTTGATCATAAACTTACTTTAGGAATAACATCATATTTACTAAAAGATGACCGTGAGATTAACTGGAAATTAGAATCAGAATTTGCCGAAATACTGGGGTATAAAGTTCAAAAGGCAACAACCACTTTTGGAGGTAGAAAATGGATTGCCTATTTCACCAAAGCTATTCCTTTTCCCGATGGACCTTATAAATTTAGAGGCTTGCCTGGACTTATTGTAAAAGTTGCAGACGAAAACGATCAACATGTATTTGAGTTAATAGGCGTGAAAAACTCCGCAGCAAACTTTGTCTATCCTTCCTCCGTCAGTTTAAAAGATTTACCATCGTTAGACTATAATATGTTTAAAAAGAAGTTTAAAGAATACCGGGGAAATCCGGCAGCAGATTTAATGGGGAGTATTCCCGACCAACCCGATCGCAATGGCAATATGAAAACAGGGACTGAAATTTGGTTAGAAATTTCTAAGCGAGAAAAAGACAAGTTAAAAAAAGATAATAATATCCTAGAAATTGATTTGTTACGATAATTATTAGAATCGTCCAATTTAATTATAATATTAAAAAAAATAATTTATGAATTCAAAATTTACTTTTCTAATAATTTTACTGTGCACTTTTTCGACAAATGCTCAATCACAAACTATTGCATTTAATTGGGAAAAAGATTCAATTAATGGAAAATTGATTGACAAAATTGCAATGAGTGTTCCTTTCACAATTGAAAATCAGACATACAGATCTCAATTTGATTTAGGTGCAAATACAACTTTAATTTATGATAAATGTTTTGAAAAAACAGAGTTAATAAAATCTAAGGAAATTAGACCTAATGATTTTGCGGCAGGACATAGTATGTTTGTCGTCAAAAATCAAAATTTAAAAATTGATAATTTTGAGATAAAAAACTATGATCTTCAAGGTTTATTAAATTTTGAACAGGGTGAAGTTTGTGGAGTGGTCGGCTCTGATATATTCAAAGACAAATATGTAACCATAAATTTTTCTAAAAAAGAGATTGAAGTATCAGATAAACTAAAAAGAAAACTTCTGAAACAAATACAATTTGTCGACGCAAAATATATTAATAACAAATTGCATGTACCTATAAGAATTGATGATAAAACTTATTATTTTTTATATGATAGTGGGGCGAGTATATTTCCAATGATTACTTATAAAGAAAATATGAAGCAAGTTATTGAAAATAAAGAGATTGTTGAAAATTTCAATTTAAAGAATTTTAACAATCCATTAATTTTAAGAGCTGTTGACATAAATAAAAACATTCAGTTAGGAAATAATAATTTTATGGTAAAACAACTATGGTTCACAGACGAAGATTATTTTGGATTTAAACAACAAGACATTGATGGAATTATCGGAAATGATTTCTTTTATGACAAAATCATAGTTCTTGATTTTAAGAATAAAAGATTTGGTATCGTTGGATAATTAGTAACACCTATTTTAAAATCAATTTATAAAGTCCCTTTAACTCTTACTTTATTAAAAATTTATCAGTCCTAATGAGAAAAGTATTTTACCTCTATCTATTATTGATATCCGGAATATTTAGCGCGCAAAATTCGTTAGTTAATCTTGAACAGGCATTTACAGAAAAACATGAAGGATATACTGCGAAAAATAAAAACGAACAACCGGTTTTTAAAGAAGAATATAAATACCTGGATTCGGTAAATATTTATGGATATAATTATTCTTCCATTGATAATCTTAAAATAAGAGGTTTCTTAATCGAGCCAAAAGCAGAAGGCACTTATCCGGTAATTATTTTTAATCGAGGTGGTAACAGAGAGTTTGGTACGGTGACGTTATCAACACTAACTGATTTTCTATCTAAAATAGCAGCAAGAGGCTTTATTATTATTGGTTCCCAATTACGCGGAAGTGGTAGAAGTGAAGGGAAAGATGAATTTGGAGGAAAAGACATTGGAGATGTTCTAAAATTATTAGAAATTATTGATCATCAAAGTAATGCTGATGCTAATAAAATTGGCATGTTAGGAGTTAGCAGAGGTGCTATGACCAATTTCTTAGTCTTGAAAGAAACGGATAGAATAATGGCGAATATTACAGTCGGCGGAATTGCAGATTTAAACCAAAAAGACAGACCAGAAATGGTTCAGCTTTATAAAGAACTCATTCCCGATTTTGAAAAAAAACCGAATAAAGAATTAGATAAACGCTCATCGTTGCTTTCCATTCCGTTACTGAAAAATAAGAACTTGAAAAATTTCATTATTCATGGAGCCAATGATGAAAGAGTTAATGTGGAAAATGCTTTTGCATTATTTGATAAATTGAAATCTAATAAATTTTCAACAAAATTATTAATTTACGAAGATGCGAATCATGGAATTAACAATAATACGAATAATCTGATAACCGAAATAATTAGTTACTTTAGAAATTATTTATAAGTGTTGTAAAGCCGTTTAAAATATATAATGATTATAACATTTTTACAAACAAAAATTAATGAGAATCACCCTTAAACTATTAACTCTATTCTTTCCTTTCTTACTTTTTTCTCAAAATTCAAGTATGATTAAAGAATTAGATGCAACGCAAAAGAAAATCTTTTTAGAGCTTGTCACTAAAGATGCCAAGGTTTCTCTTTTTTCTGTAGAACATCAACTTTATTTAGATTCTTTAATTGCCATTCTTCCGAAAGAACCTTTTTTTTGGCAACAAAAAGCAATGCCCTTATTTAAGCAAAAAAAATATGAACTTGGGATGAAATATTTAGATAAAGCCATCGAACTTGATTCTACAAATCATTACCGAGAATACAGAGCTTTTATTAAATGTATTTTCCAAAAGAACTATTCCGAATCTTTGGAAGAGTTTAATTATTTAACGAAAATCAATGGTGACTACGGAATAATAATGGATCATCCTTACAGTTTTTGGATAGGATTGTGCTATTTGCAGTTAAATGAATTTGACAAAGCCCAAAAGTTTATTGAAAAATCAATTGCATTTGGACAGAAAAATAATTTCGTAAATCCTTATGAACTATTTTATTTAGGAATTATAGAATATGAAAAAGGAAATTATCAGAATGCAATAAACAATCTCAATAAATCACTAGAACAGTATGAGAAATTTTCGGATGCCAAATATTACAAAGCACTTTCTTTAATAAATCTTAATAAAAAAGAAGAAGGTGAAATTTTACTTTTAGAAGCCCAAAAAGATTTTAAAAATGGGTTTTCTTTCAATGAAGGAAATTCATTGTATGAGCAATTTCCTTATCAAGTTAATAATTTTTTGTTTGGGTATGCGAACAATTATATTAAATTAAAAAATTAGTTCATCCAACTTTAAGAGTCCGTTTAAATTTTAATAAAACAAATTAGACACATAAGAATTAGTTTTCGCTTTGAAAATATTTAGAAGACAAAGTTGAAAATCTTTGATTTTCGAAACTTATGAGAGCTTTTAAAAGTATTTTTTTCCTAAAACTTATGTGACTAATGTGTTTAAAATTATTTTTTGATAATTTTAAACAGGCTCTAAGAATATTATAAATATCAATGAGAACAGGCTTTCGCAACTTTGCGAGAAGTAGAAACACCGACAAAGTAATCTCTCCCAAAACTCCTAAACCTTGAAAGTTTGATAATTTTCAACAACTCCATAACTCAATCAACCAATCACTCAAAAACGTCCCCAAACAATCCTCTCATTCCCCGATAAATCCTTCATCAATTCCACTTCTGATAAAACATCCGTAAAAAGTTCCAAAGTTTCGTTACCCAACTTCTGATTAATTTCCAGAAAAACAAAACCATTTTTAGCCAAATGATTTTTGCAATCTTCTGCAATCTTTTCGTAGAAAATCAACGCATTTGACGTCGGCGAGAACAACGCCATTTTAGGCTCAAATTCTTTTACCGAGTCTGCAATCTCATCTTCTTCCTCCATTCCAATATAAGGCGGATTAGAAATAATAACATCATAAACCTCAATCAAATTTGCCTTCAAATAATCCTGATGAATAAAATTAATTTCAACCTGATGAAACTCCGCATTTCTTTGTGCCATTTTCAAAGCGTTTTCCGAATAATCAATCGCCGAAACTTCTGTTTCCGGAAAATGTTTTTTTAACACAATCGGAATAATCCCAGACCCAGTTCCAATATCCAGAATTTTAAATGCTTCCGACTTCCGACTTCCAGCCTTAATTTTCTCAATTGCCAGTTCCAAAAGTTCCTCCGTTTCTGGTCTAGGAATTAAAACATGCTCATCAACGAAAAACTTTAAACCGTAAAATTCTGTTTCACCTAAAATCTGTTGATAGGGTTTTCCCGTTTTTAACTCATCAATGATATTTTGAAGTTCCTTTGATTGTTTATTTTCAACTTTTTCAGTCATTGCTTTTCGAAGTGCAAATTGATTCCAGTCCATAAGATGTTGCACGAAAATATCGAACAGGATTGAACTTTCAGAATCTGTGTACTTTTCGGAAATCTCTTTTTTAAAATAAGTTTTATAATCTTGATACGTCATTTTTAATTTTAGATGTTTCGGGATTTTAAATATAAATCCTTTTTTTTAAAGTAGAATCGAAATAACTTAAAAATGCTTCTGGAAAGGCTTTTAAAAAAGGAAATTTCAAATAATTTAAACGCAAATTTAAATATTTTCATTAATTTTGAAAAAATTGAAAAATAAAAATGAAAAAATATCTTTTGATTGTCTTTTCAACTGTAGTTTTGATCTCCTGTGGTTCTTCAAAAAATGTGGTAGTTAAAAGAACAATTCCCACCAAGACTGTTGTAAAATCAGCAGGTTTAAAAAATTTGGAATCTTATTATTCAGGGAAAAACTCAAACACGGTGAATGAATTATTGAAAGATGCTCAGAAATATTTGGGAGCACCATACAAATATGCCGGAAATACTTCTTCTGGATTTGATTGTTCTGGCCTGGTTTGTAAAGTTTTCGATGAGAATGACACCAAACTCCCACGCCGTTCTGAAGATCAATCCAATCAGGGAAAAGAAATTTCGATTAAAGAGGCAAAACCCGGAGATTTGGTTTTCTTCGCAACCTCAGGGGGTAGGAGAGTAAATCACGTTGGAATCGTGCATGATATCGGTAATAATGGTGAAGTTAAATTCATTCATTCCTCCACTTCCAAAGGTGTAATTATTTCATCACTTAATGAAAAGTATTGGAACAATGCTTATCTTTTCGCCCGAAGAGTTTTGTAAATTTGTATCCAGTTTTATTACAGAAAGGAATTATCTATTATTTAATAGAAAGGGAATTTCATTGTGAACTTTGCTAAGTGTAACGCCTTTTCGCCCTTAAAAAACGAACGAAAAACATTATATAATAAAAACTTTGCGGCCTTTGCGTTAAAAAAAATATTTTTATTAACAACAAAAGAGCACACAAATAAAAAAATAAACGATAAAATATGTTACAACAAACCATAGAAAATATTTGGGACAACAGAGAATTGTTACAGAATGAAGACAGCAAAACAGCAATCCGCGAAGTAATCCGTCAACTGGATTTAGGAGAACTTAGAGTTGCTGAACCAACAGATAATGGCTGGAAAGTCAATGAATGGGTGAAAAAAGCAGTCGTGATGTATTTCCCAATTCAGAAAATGGAAACGATCGAAGTGGGTCCATTTGAGTTTCACGACAAAATGCCTTTGAAAAGAGGGTACGCCGAAAAAGGTGTTCGCGTTGTTCCGCACGCAGTTGCAAGAGAAGGTGCGTACATTGCGCCTGGCGTAATTTTAATGCCATCTTATGTAAATATCGGAGCGTATGTAGATTCTGGAACCATGGTCGATACGTGGGCAACAGTAGGAAGTTGTGCACAAATCGGAAAAGATGTTCACCTAAGTGGTGGAGTAGGAATTGGAGGGGTTTTAGAACCTTTGCAAGCAGCACCGGTAATCATTGAAGATAACGTTTTCGTTGGTTCAAGATGTATCGTGGTAGAAGGCGTTCACGTAGAAAGAGAAGCCGTTTTAGGAGCAAATGTTGTTCTAACCGCATCTACAAAAATCATCGATGTAACGGGTGAAACACCAGTTGAAATTAAAGGAAGGGTTCCGGCTCGTTCGGTAGTAATCCCCGGAAGTTATACCAAACAGTTTCCCGCCGGAGAATTTCAGGTTCCTTGTGCTTTAATCATCGGACAAAGAAAAGAATCTACGGATAAGAAAACCTCTTTGAATGATGCTTTAAGAGAAAATAATGTAGCGGTTTAATTTTAAATTCTACATTAATTTGAAAGATAAATTTTTAAAATTCATATCAAATCTCAAATATATTTTTGGGATTTATCTTCTTGTGACCATCTTATCAGCCATTACAAAATATCGTGGTGGACCGGAAAAGTATAATAATTACATGATTTTTAAAAATGTTTTTACCAATACTTTAGCCGAGAAAAATATTTATCTTTTATATCCAGATGTTCATTTTGATTCCAATCATTATGGAGTTTTCTTTAGTGTTTTAATAGCACCTTTTGCGATCATGCCAGATTGGTTGGGCATGGTTTTGTGGAATGTTGCCAATACTTTGGTGTTCCTTTTTGCCATTCATAAACTTCCTTTTTCTAACGCTAAAAAAGCGTTTTTCGCCTGGTTATGTTTGCAGGAATTTATTACGGCTGCAGTGAGTTTACAGTTCAATATAGCGCTGACAGGTTTATTAATGTTATCCGCAGTCTACATTTATGAAAGAAAAGAAACCCAGTCAGCCATTTCAATTTTAATAGGATTTTTCGTCAAGTTATACGGAATTGCTGGACTTTCCGCTTTCTTTTTTATTAAGAATAAATGGAGGTTTATCTTATCATTAGCAGGATTTGGTATTTTATTTTTGATATTGCCAATGGTACTTTCAAGTGCTCATTTTGGGATTCAATCGTATGCCGATTGGTTTCAGTCGTTGTCAGAAAAAAATGCTTCCAATCAGGTTTTAGGAAATCGCCAGGATTATTCACTGATGGGAATTGTACGACGGGTTTCCGGAAATGCTGATATTTCTAATCTTACATTTTTACTTCCCGGAATGGCCCTTTTTGGCTTGCCTTATTTAAGAGTGAAGCAATATAAAAATCTGCCGTTTCAATTGATGATATTGGCGTCAACACTTTTATTCATCGTGCTTTTTAGTTCGGGTTCAGAATCTCCAACTTTCATTATCGCCGTGGCTGGAGTCATGATTTGGTTCTTGATGCAAAAAGAAAAATCGCCTTTAATTATCGGAATGTTAATTTTCGTAATCATTTTAACCTGTTTCTCCTTTTCCGATTTATTTCCGAAATTCATCAAGGATAATTATATTATGAAATATTCCCTAAAAGCATTACCTTGTTGCATCGTTTGGTTCCGCGTTATTTATGAATTGCTGACCAAAGATTTCGCCAAAGATTACCAACTCGATTAATTAATTTTTCAAAAGTGAAGAAAATTTCCATCGTCATTCCCGCTCATAACGAAGAAGACAATGTCGCCTTGATTCATCAGCGAATCAAAGAAGTTTTCGCTAAACTCGACAATTACATTTTCGAAATTATCTTTGTAAATGATGGGAGTCGCGATCAAACTCAAGCCAAATTAGAAGAATTATCAAGTCAGTTTGAAGAAGTAAAATTCATCGAATTCTCCCGCAATTTCGGACATCAACCTGCCGTAAAAGCCGGTATGGATTGCTCTAACGGAAACGCTGTAATCTCCATGGATGCTGATTTACAACATCCGCCAGAACTGATTCCCGACCTGATTAAAAAGTGGGAAGAAGGGTTCGATATTATTTATACGATACGAACTTATCCTAAACAAATCTCGGCTTTCAAAAGAAGAACGTCAATTCTGTTTTATCATTTGCTATCCACTATTTCCGATGTAAATCTCGTACAGGGTGGTGGTTCAGATTTTCGATTGATGGACTCCTCAGTAGTTGACGTGGTTCGCGAAATGAACGAAACCGATATTTTCTTGCGCGGTTTATCTACTTGGGTAGGTTTTCGTCAGATCGGCGTTCCTTATATCGCCGCACAAAGAGCCTCGGGTGAAAGCAGTTATAACCTCAATAAAATGGTTCGTTTTGCCTTTACTGGGATTACGGCTTTCAGTGTGAAACCTCTTTATTTAGCGGCGTATCTTGGATTTATCTTTTCGGTATTTGCTGTTTTAGGATATGTAATTTATGTCATTCATTCTTTTGTCACACAAACTGAAATTTCCGGTTGGGCTTCTTTAATTATGACCGTAGTTTTCTTCGGTGGTTTGCAGTTGATTATTTTGGGAATTATAGGCATGTATCTGGGCAAAATTTTCAAACAGGTGAAAGAAAGACCGAATTATATTATCCGTTCTAAAAATTTTTAAGATGCGAATTGCTTTTGATGGAAAACGGTTTTTCAATAACAGTTCGGGTTTAGGAAACTATTCCCGCGATTTGGTTCGGATTTTAGCGACTTATTTTCCGGAAAATAAATATGTGCTTTTAAATAAAGAGCAATCCGAAAAAGGGAAAGATGTTTTGAATTTGCCCAACGTTTCTTTCGTTGAAACTTCAAAAGGAACAATGTCGCGACAATTTAAAATGGGCAAAGATGCACAACAGATTAACGCCGATATCTTCCACGGACTTTCTGGTGAATTACCTTTAAAATGGACCGATAATCCGATTAAGAAAGTAGTCACTATTCACGATTTAATCTTCCTGAGATTTCCACAATATTATTCTTTTTTTGACCGTAAAATTCATTTCTGGAAATTCAAAAAAGCCACAGAACAAGCCGATTTAATAATCGCAATTTCTGAACAGACCAAGCAGGATATTATTCAGTTTTTAAAAGTTCCGGAAGAAAAAATTCGTGTCGTTTATCAAGGTTGCCATCATGTTTTTAAGGAAAATCAAAGCGAAGAATTTATAAATTCAATTAAAGTAAAATACAATCTTCCTGAAAGATTTATCCTGAATGTTGGAACGATTGAAGAAAGAAAAAATTTATTGAATATTGTCAAAGCCATTCATGGAGCAGAAATCCCTTTAGTCGTCATTGGAAAAAAAACAAAATATTTTAACAAAGTCAAAAAATATTTAGTTAAGAATAAATTAGAAAATCAAGTTCAGTTCTTAGAAAATGTATCGATGGAAGAATTGGCGGCAGTTTATAAATTAGCAGATGTTTTCGTTTATCCAAGTTTTTTTGAAGGTTTCGGAATTCCTGTTATCGAATCTCTTTTTTCAGGAACACCAGTGATTACAAGTAATGTCAGTTGTCTGCCAGAAGCAGGTGGCGAGAATTCTGTTTACATCAATCCTCACAGTTTCGAAGACCTAAAAGCCAAGATTTTATTTCTCTGGAATAATGAATCTGAAAGAAATCGCAGAGCAGAAAAAAGTTTAAAATTTGTTCAGAAATTTAATGATGAAGAAATCGCTAAAAATTTATACGCTGTTTATCAAGAAGTTATAGTTAAATAGAAATTAATTCTTGCAGGTTCAATTTTTTATTAGATATATTTGCACAGTTAAAACAACATGAAAAATACAATCGCTTTATTCCATCATCATCATCTCATCTAAAGACGAGTTGATTAATTTATGGCATTAAATGAATAAAATAATAAAAAACCGTCTGAGCAAAGACGGTTTTTTTTGTATCCAAAATTAAAGCATTTGTTCAGACCCAATCTCAAAATTGACATGAACAAATTAAAAATTGCCCTTCAAAAAACCGGACGCTTAAGCGAAAAATCCTTAGAACTTTTGCAGGAATGTGGAATTAAAATTCCGGATTTTAAAAGTAAATTAAAAAATTCAGCCACCAATTTTCCCTTAGAAATTCTCTTTCTTCGCGATGATGATATTCCAAAATATGTAGAACAAGGTATTGTAGATATTGGAATTATCGGAGAGAACGAAGTTTTGGAACAAAACAAAAATGTCGATTTAATTCGAAAGTTAGGATTTGCAAACTGTCGATTATCACTCGCAATTCCGAAAGACCAGGAATATACCGACTTAAGTTTTTTCAATCAGAAAAAAATTGCAACATCTTATCCATCAATCCTTAAAAATTATTTTGATAAAAATAATATCAATGCAGAAATTGTTGAAATTTCCGGAAGTGTCGAGATCGCTCCAAGCATTGGTTTAGCAGATACCATTGCTGATTTGGTTAGTAGTGGAAGTACTTTGTTACACAACGGATTGAAAGAAGTGGAGCAAGTTTTAAAGAGTGAAGCCGTTTTAATTTCCAGCCGAAATATTCCGGAAGATATTTCCATCATTCTTGAATCTTTTCTTTTCCGGATTCAAGCAGTCATTAATTCAAGAGAAAATAAATACATTCTGCTCAATGCTCCAAACGATTCTATTGAAAAAATTATCGAGGTTTTGCCAGGAATGAAATCTCCAACGGTTTTGCCTTTAGCACAATCTGGATGGAGTAGTATTCACTCTGTTGTTCGCGAGAATGAATTCTGGAAAATTATCGATGAATTGAAAAAGTTTGGAGCCGAAGGAATTTTGGTGATTCCAATTGAAAAAATGGTTTTGTAATTTAATTGATCATGAAAAATATAATTAAATATCCAGCGCAAAATACGTGGGAAACTTTGCTACAAAGACCAACGCTGGAAAAGAAAGATTTAAAAAATACAGTTCAGGAAATTTTCTTGAAAGTGAAAAATGAAGGAGATTCTGCCTTAAAAGAATTCTCGGAAAAATTTGATCAGGTTAGTATTGAAAACTTATTGGTTTCTGAAAAAGAAATTGAATTTGCAATTAATGAAGTTTCAAAAGAATTAAAAACCGCAATCAATCATGCTAAAGAAAATATCTATAAATTTCACGTTGCTCAAAAAGAACTTTCTCAAGAAATTGAAACTGCAAAAGGAGTTGTTTGTTGGCGAGAATCAAGAGCGATTGAAAAAGTAGGATTGTATATTCCAGGCGGAACAGCGCCACTTTTTTCAACGGTTTTAATGTTGGGAATTCCTGCTCAGATTTCGGGTTGTAAAGAAGTTATTCTTTGTACGCCGCCGCAAAAAGACGGTTCGATTAATTCTGCAATTTTATATACAGCGCAATTGTGTGGAATTACAAAAATTTTCAAAGTTGGTGGCGCACAAGCGATTGCTGCATTAACTTTCGGTACAGAAACGATTTCTAAAGTTGATAAAATCTTCGGTCCCGGAAATCAATTTGTGACGCAAGCAAAACAATTGGCGATGGAATATAATGTTGCCATCGATTTACCAGCAGGACCAAGCGAAGTTTTAGTGATTGCAGATAAAACGGCAAATCCTGAATTTTGCGCCGCAGATTTATTGTCTCAAGCGGAACACGGAACCGATTCGCAAGTCGTTTTTATTTCGACGGATGAAATCACTTTTAATGAAACTTTAAATGAAATTGAAAAACAATTAATTGTACTTCCACGAAACGATATTGCAAAATTAGCATTAGAAAACAGCCTTTGTATTTTATTGAAATCTGTGGATGAAGCCCTTGAAATGTGTAATTTCTATGCACCTGAACATTTAATTTTATCGGTCGAAAATCCGAGAAGTTATATTTCTAAAATTACAAACGCAGGATCTATTTTCCTTGGAAATTACACGCCGGAATCAGCCGGCGATTACGCGAGCGGAACCAATCACACTTTGCCAACCAACGGTTTTGCTAAAAACTATAGCGGCGTTTCGCTCGATAGTTTTGTTAAGAAAATCACCATTCAGGAAATTTCGAAAATCGGACTTCAAAATATTGGAAAAACAATCGAAATTATGGCAGAAGCGGAAGGTTTGACCGCTCACAAAAATGCAGTTTCACTGCGCTTAAAATCTTTACAAAATGGAATTTAATTTAAATGAAATGATTCGGCCACATTTAGTGGGAGTGAATTCTTACCAGACTTTGCGCGATTCTTATATTGATAAACAAGCGGTTTACTTGGATGCGAATGAAAATCCGTTCGGTGAATTTAACCGTTATCCCGATGGTGATCCAATTCAGTTAAAAAAGAAACTGGCTGAAATTAATCTAGCAAAAACGGAGAATTTATTCTTAGGAAATGGTAGCGATGAATTGATTGATTTGACGATGCGAATTTTCTGCGAACCAGCGAAAGATTCCATTCTGATTATGAATCCGAGTTTTGTGATGTACCAAATTTATGCAAAGATGAATAATCTTCAGGTTGAAAAACTGGAACTGAATTCTGATTTTGAATTAGAGAAAGATTGGTTTTTAAATACAGTTTCAAAAAGTCAGGCCAAAGTTTTATTTCTCTGTTCACCGAATAATCCAACGGGAAATTCGATTGCTGATTTAGAATTTTATATTCAAAATTTTAATGGAATTGTAGTTGTCGATGAAGCATATATTGAGTTTTCTCCTGAAGATTCTACAGTTAGTTTATTAAATAAATATCCAAACTTAATTGTTCTGAAAACTTTATCAAAGGCGTTTGGAATGGCTGGTTTACGCATTGGAATTGGATTATCTTCACCTGAAATTGCCAGTTTGTTCATACAACTTAAACCTCCTTACAATATCAGTTCAGAAAGTCAAAAATTGGCTTTGGAGAAATTGAATAAAGTGGAAGAAATCGAAAATAACATCTCTTTCATTCTGGAAGAAAAGAGAAAATTAAAAGAAGGTTTAGATCAAATTAATGAGGTCGTAAAAATATATCCTTCCGATGCTAATTTCTTTCTCGTTGAATTTGAAGATGCACAATTGATCTATCAGAAATTATTAGACAAAAATATTTTGACAAGTTTAAGACATCCCAATTTAAAAAACTGCCTTCGAATTAGTGTTGGAACTGCTGAAGAAAATTCACAATTATTAAAAGTATTATCAGAAATAAACCAATCATGAAAAAAGTATTATTCATCGACCGCGACGGAACTTTAATTATAGAACCGCCGACAGATTTACAAGTAGATTCTTTGGAGAAATTAGAATTTTATCCAAAAGTGATTCAGAATTTAGCCAAGATTGTGAAGGAGTTGGATTACGAATTGGTCATGGTTACGAATCAAGATGGTTTGGGAACCGATTCTTTTCCGGATGAAAATTTCCGAATTCCACAGGAGAAAATGCTGAAAACTTTGGCCAATGAAAATATTGTTTTTTCAGATATTTTAATTGATCACAGTTTTGAATCTGAAAATTCTCCCAATCGAAAACCAAGAACCAGATTGCTTCAAAAATACATTTACGGCAATTACGATCTGAAAAATTCCTTCGTCATCGGTGATCGAAAAACTGATGTTGAGTTGGCAAAGAATTTAGGAACACAATCAATTTTTATAGCGGAAAAGACTTTCGAAGATGCGACTTTAACAACGAAGAACTGGGACGAGATTTATAAATATTTAAAACAAATTCCACGAAAAGCGAAAGTCAATCGAAAAACCAAAGAAACCGAAATTTCAATTGAATTAAATCTCGACGGAAGCGGAAAATCGAATATTAAGACTGGTTTGGCTTTCTTTGATCACATGCTCGAGCAGATTTCAAAACACGGGAATTTTGACTTAGAAGTTTTGGTAAATGGTGACTTGCAGGTTGATGAACACCACACGATTGAAGATACGTCTTTGGTTTTAGGAACTTGTTTTGAGCAAGGTTTAGGATCGAAAAAAGGAATCGAAAGATATGCTTTTGCTTTGCCGATGGACGATTGTTTGGCACAAGTTGCATTGGATTTTGGTGGAAGAAATTGGCTGGTTTGGAATGTCGATTTTACACGTGAAAAAATTGGTGATGTTCCGACTGAATTGTTTTATCATTTCTTTAAATCATTCACAGATACTGGAAAATGCAATCTCAATATTCAATGTGAAGGAGAAAATGAACACCACAAAATTGAATCTATTTTTAAAGCATTTGCAAAAGTTTTACGGAATGCAGTGAAGCGAGACGACAATAATTTCTCCATCCCAAGCACCAAAGGAATATTATGATTGCGATTATCGATTACGTTGCCGGAAATGTAAAGTCCGTTGAAAATGCCGTAAAAAAGTTGGGTTATGAAACTTTGATTACTTCAAATCCGGAAGAAATTGGAAATGCTGAAAAAGTTATTTTTCCGGGAGTTGGAGAAGCGTCAACTGCGATGAATTATTTGAGACTGAAAAAATTGGATGAATTAATTCCGACTTTGAAACAACCCTTTTTAGGAATCTGTTTGGGTCAGCAATTACTGTGCGATTTTTCGGAAGAAGGAAATGCCAAATGTTTGGGAATCTTTAATTTAAAAGTGAAGAAATTTCCCTCGACAGATATTGCTCCTCACACGGGCTGGAATAATTTACAGAAGATGAATGGTCCTCTTTTAGAAGGAATTTCAGAAACCGATACCTTCTATTTTGTTCATAGTTATTATTGTGAGATTGGCGAAAACACGACTTCTGAATGTGATTATATTTTACCTTTCAGTGCGACTTTACAGAAAGATAATTTTTATGGAACACAGTTTCACCCGGAGAAATCTGGCGATGTTGGTTCTTTAGTTCTTCAAAACTTCTTAAAACTTTAATAATGAAAATAATTCCAGCCATAGATATTATCGACGGGAAATGTGTTCGACTTTCAAAAGGAGATTACAATTCGAAAAAAATCTACCACGAAAACCCACTCGATATTGCGAAAGAATATGAAACAAATGGAATTCAATATTTACATTTGGTCGATTTGGATGGTGCAAAAGCGAAGACTATTAAAAATTTAAAAACTTTAGAAATCCTCGCTTCTGAAACAAATTTGATTATTGATTTCGGCGGTGGAATTAAAACACGGGAAAGTTTGGAAAGTGCTTTTAATGCTGGAGCAAATCAGATTACGATTGGAAGTATTGCAGTAGAAAATCCAGAAATGTGTGAAGAATGGATCAAAGAATTTGGGGCAGAGAAATTAATTTTAGGCGCAGATTGTTTAGACCGAAAAGTAAAAACCTCAGGTTGGTTAGAAGATTCTGATCTTGATGTAATTGCCTTTATTCAATCGTATCAAAATAAAGGAATTAAGGATGTGATGTGCACCGATATTTCAAAAGATGGAATGTTGCAAGGACCTTCTTTCGAGTTGTACAAAGAAATTTTAAGTCAATGTGAAATCTCTTTAATTGCAAGTGGAGGAATTTCCTCGATGAAAGATTTGGATGATTTAAAAGAACTCGGTTGTTCTGGAGCGATTATCGGAAAAGCATTGTACGAAGGGAAAATTACTTTAAAAGAACTTCAAAAATTTTTATAAAATGTTGAAAAAAAGAATCATTCCGTGTTTGGACATTAAAGATGGAAAAACGGTTAAAGGAATTCAGTTTGAAGATTTAAGAATTGCCGGAGATCCAGTTGAACTCGCCAAAAAATATGTCAATGACAGCGCAGATGAATTGGTTTTCTTGGATGTTACGGCGACTTTAGAAGGAAGAAAGACTCTAATTGAACTGGTTGAAAAACTCAGTTTAGAAATCAATATTCCTTTTACAATTGGCGGTGGAATTTCTTCCGCTCAAGATGTTGAAGCCTTATTAAAAGCCGGTGCCGATAAAGTTTCCATCAATTCTGCTGCAGTTCGACGACCAGAATTGGTTCGGGAAATAGCGCAACAATTCGGAAATCAATGCGTCGTAGTTGCCATCGATACCAAAAATATAAATGGTGAAGATTATGTTTTCATTAACGGCGGGAAAATTCAAACTCAACTAAAAACTTTGGAGTGGGTGAAAACAGTTGCTGATTTAGGAGCCGGAGAACTATTGCTGACTTCAATGGATTTTGACGGTACGAAAAATGGTTTCGATATCCGAATGCTGCAGAACGTTTCACAAGTTTGTCACCTTCCAATTATCGCTTCTGGTGGTGCCGGAAAGATGGAGGATTTCACCGAAGTCTTTACCGAAACAAAAGTAACCGGCGCTTTAGCAGCGAGTATTTTTCACTTTAATGAAATAAAAATAGTTGACTTAAAAGAAAATTTAAAACAAAACAAAATATCCATAAGATGATGAAATTAGATTTTGAAAAAGGAAATGGTTTAATTCCCGTAATTATTCAGGATGACCGTACACAACAGGTTTTAATGTTGGGATACATGAACGAGGAAGCGTTAGAATTAACTCAAAAAGATGGACGGGTTCATTTTTTTAGCCGAACCAAAAATAGAATTTGGCTAAAAGGAGAAACCTCTGAGAATTACCTTTATGTAAAAAATATCAAAGAAGATTGTGATTCCGACGCTTTATTAATTCAGGTAAAGCCTGCTGGAAATGTTTGTCATACCGGAACTTTCAGTTGCTTTGAAGATAAAAATTCGAAGGGTTTTTTATATGAATTAGAAGAAACCATTTCCGAAAGAATTGATCAGAAAGTTGAAAATTCTTATACCTATGATTTGTACCAAAGAGGCATTAATAAAATGGCGCAGAAAGTAGGAGAGGAAGCCGTAGAATTGGTCATCGAAGCAAAAGATGATGATGCCGATTTGTTTAAAAATGAGGCGGCAGATTTACTCTATCACTTTTTAATTTTATTGAAAGCAAAAGCATTTACTTTACCGGAAATCGAAGAAGTGTTGATGGAAAGAAGCCGGAAATAAAGTTTAAATGGAAAAAACCTGACTTTGAGTCAGGTTTTTCAAGAGGTTTAAAAAATGAATTTATTTCTTAATGATTAATTTTTTAGTGGTGCTGTCACCAGTCGTGGTAACCTGTACCATATACACCCCATTTTTCAATTTTGAAGTGTCTAAATTTTGTTGATCTTTTGATTGCAGAACTACTTTACCAGAAAGATCTAAAATAGTTGTAGCATATCCTTTTCCTTCCAATCCAATATTTACAAAATCATTTGCTGGGTTAGGGAATATACTTACTAGGTCTTTCAAATTTTTCTTGGTATCGTTTGTACCTAGTGTGAGGGACATATCTGCTGTAGAAAAATGTTGTATGGCTCCCACAACGCCTTGTGCAACATTATAAACATAAACGGGATCCATATTCACATAAGTATCACTTGCAGTGTGCGGCTTGTTACTTTGATTAGCTTCATATAATCCGGTTACAACATAGCCTTCTTTTTCAAAAGGCATATAATCCGAACGTTCAATATAACCATCTACAGGAGTAATGTTGGAATAGTTCAAGATCGAATTTTTTAACTCCGTTGTTTTTACAGCAGAAGCAGCATTGTTGGTAGATGGATAACCAGAGTACATTCCACCAGCAGGATATGTAGGAGTTCCGTCTTTTTCAGCGACAATTTGATTATTGACCTTTCCTGCTACACCACCAACTTCATCTAGATTAAGTACAAGAACAATGTCCATTTTGGGATTGGTTGCTTTAACAACATTATCAACGTACGCTTTGCTTCCTAGTAAACCTTGCTCCTCTCCAGAAAAATGGATAAATTTGATGGAATATTCATTTGAGATATTTTTTAATATTCTGGCAGCCTCTAAAATCACTGCTGTTCCAGAACCATTATCATTAACACCTGGACCATTAATAGTATCGTAATGCCCACAAATGATTACAAATTTAGTAGGGTAAACTGTACCTGTTGTTGTAACGATAAGATTAGTGCTTTGTTTGCCACTGTAAGTGAATTTATTTTCTGTGATTTGAGTGCTTTCATAGCCAAATTCAGCATATTTACCTTTTAGCCAGGCCAACGCATTATTATTTGATGTAGAACCAGTTGTTTTTATACCAAGTGCTGCAAAATCATTTAAAATAGTATTAATATTTGTTTGCTTAACTTGAGTGGCTCTATCCTTATATGCTTGTATAAAACTTTGGGAGAAGCCAAATGTAGAAAAAAGGAAGAAAGAAGAAAGTAGAATCTTTTTCATGTAATTTTTTTTATCAAATATATAAAAAAATCCTAAACAAACGTTTAGGATTTATAATTGATAACAAAAAATTTTACATTTATTTTACTGAATCTACAACTGCTTTGAACGCTTCAGGATGATTCATTGCTAAATCAGCTAAAACTTTTCTGTTCAATTCAATGTTGTTTGTTTTAAGAGCGCCCATAAACTGGGAGTAAGACATACCGTGTTCTCTTGCACCAGCGTTAATACGCGTGATCCAAAGAGATCTGAAGTTTCTTTTCTTCTCTTTTCTACCGCGGTAAGCATATTGCATTGCTTTTTGTACGGCATTTTTTGCAACTGTCCAAACGTTCTTTCTTCTACCGAAATAACCTTTGGCCAATTTAATAACTTTTTTTCTGCGAGCTCTAGAAGCTACTGCATTTACTGATCTTGGCATAATTAAATTTGTTTTTTTGAAAAGGGCGGTAAATTATTTCATTACACTTTTCTGCACCGTTTCAGGGTTAAAATTTCTGAATTTGTTGAATTCTTATAAACCGAATGATTTATAAAAAACTACTTTAAAGCTAATTGACGTAAAACACTCTTTTTGTCCACTTCTGCAACATAAGAAGTCTGCGTAAGATTTCTCTTTTGCTTCGTTTCTTTTTTGGTCAAGATGTGGCTTTTATAGGCACCTTTTCTTTTAATCTTTCCGGTTCCGGTAAGCTTAAAACGCTTCTTAGCACCTGATTTCGTTTTTAATTTTGGCATTTTCTTGCTGCTTTTATATTTGTTATCAATGTCTTTCTTCCAAACTCAAAGCATCTTGTTCAGAACACTCCATGTTTTTCAGACTGCAAAAGTACAAAATTTCGGTCAATTACAAAAAGATATTGTATTCGAATATTACTAAATATTTAGGCGTGCCCTTCAGTCGTTTATCATCTCGACTGAAGACGAGACCATTCCCTCCTTCAGGTCGGGCTATCCACTCCTACTCGTCGCGCCAATGCTTTTCCCAGCGCTTGCTGTGGGGTAACCGTTTCTATCCCTCACGCAGAAGCAACGTCAACTATCAAGATTTATTATTAAATCAGATTATTCTACCATAGTCCTCATTTTTAGAATTTAAACTTTCAACATTTTTAAATTATTTTTGTTGGAACGTTTGCAAGTAGTAATTCGTAGAAACTAATTAAATTCAGAATCCAAAAATTATGACATCAAATAAAATTGAAATAATAGATTATTCAGACGACTTGAAAGAAGCCATCAAAATCCTCAATTACGAATGGCTCGAAAAATATTTTAAAGTGGAACCAACCGATCTTCAGTCGCTTTCACATCCAAAAGAAGAAATCATAGATAAAGGTGGTTTTATTTTTTATGCAAAACTCAATGGCGAAATCGTGGGAACCGCTTCATTATTAAAGAAAGACGAAAACCTATTTGAACTGGGAAAAATGGCCGTCTCCGAAAAAGCACAAGGCCATAAAATCGGAACACTTTTGCTCGAACACTGTCTGCAGGTCGCGAAAAAAAAACAAATTAAAACTTTAATTTTATATTCCAACACCCAATTGCAGTCTGCTATTGATCTTTACCGCAAATATGGTTTTAACGAAACAAAAATGGACGAAGGACTTTATGACAGAGCCAATATTAAAATGGAAAAGCATCTTCTTTAATTTCAATTGAATTAAAAACTGCCACAACTATAAATCCTCTTATATTTAGAAATACATTTCAAAAATCTTTTTTAGATGTCTTTGTGCTTTATTCTTTTCCGCCACGCAAAACCTACTTTCACAAATAGATAAATTTGGAATTAATATTTCTTTTCACTATATTATTGATGTTTATAATCTGAATATCAAACTTTTGACTTGGTCGATTTTTTTTTAAAACTTCCAGGTAATTTAATAGACAGATCAAAAAAGAGATTCATCTGAAACATTAAAATAATTTATTATGAAAAAGAAATTTTTTAATGCGAAAATTTATCGCAATCCCGATGCTACAGAGATTATCGTAGAAAATGGAAAAATTACGCACATCGGAACTCACCTTCCATCTTGTGAAGAGGAAATCGATTTGAAAGGTAAACTGGTTTTGCCGCCTTATGTAGATCCACATCTGCATTTGGATTATGTATATACCTTATCTGAACTGGGTCAGGAAGGCGCGGGTTCAGGAACGCTCTTCGAAGCGATTGAACTTTGGCCAAAATTTAAAGAAACGCTGACCGTAGAAAGTGTGAAAAAACTCGCAATGAAAGGAATTAAGGACGAGGTTTCTCAGGGAGTTCAGCACATCCGAACACATATTGATGTTACCGATCCAAATTTCACTGCGCTTAAAGCGATGCTCGAAATGAAACAGGATCTGAAAGATACCGTCGATATTCAGATCGTTGCTTTTCCTCAGCAGGGAATGTATACCTACAAAGGCGGACGGGATTTAGTAGAAGAAGCCCTAAAAATGGGCGCTGATGTCGTGGGTGGAATTCCGCATTATGAGCCGGCCCGGGAATTTGGCGAAAAATCCATTCATGACATTGTAGACTTGGCTTTAAAATATGACAAACAGATCGACGTTCACTGTGATGAAACCGATGATCCCAACTCACGTTTCGTAGAACTGCTCAATGCGTTGGTGCTGATGGAAGATTATGGAACCAGAACAACCGCGAGTCATACCTGTTCCTTTGGTTCAGCAGATAATTCCTATGCCTTCCGAATGATGGATCTTTTCAAGAAAAGTAAGATGAACTTTATTTCCTGTCCAACCGAGAATGCCTATCTTCAGGGACGTCAGGATACCTATCCGAAACGCCGCGGTCTAACGCGAGTAAAGGAATTTATTGAAGAAGGAATTAATGTGGCTTTCGCCCAGGATTCCATCAACGATCCTTGGTATCCGATGGGAAACGGAAATATGATGAATATCCTAGACAATGGAATTCATTTAGCGCAGATCATGTCGCCGAGTGAAATAGCAAGTAATTTTGATTTGATTACTTATAACGGTGCAACGTGTTTAAACATTCAGAATCATTATGGTTTAGATGTTGGTAAACCTGCGAACTTTATTGTTCTTAATGAAACTTCGGTATATGAAGCCATTCGAAAAAGAGTAGAGGTGCTTGCTTCCGTCCGAAACGGCGACTTCCTTTTTCGCAAAAAAGAACAGGAATTCAACATTGCTTTAGATCTTTAATAAAGAATACTTGTTGCAGTTCAGGAAAGCACAAGAATAACATTATTTCTTCAAAGGAAATCTAAATCTAGCGATTCTTACATCGACAAAAACTTAAACCAAAAAAGACTGTTATCAAATAGATAGCAGTCTTTTTTATTTTGAGTCGAATAAAATTACAAGGCAGAACCCAGACTTTTTTTAGACAAGAAAGAGATGACCAAGCCTGGTACCGATAAACCTATGGCTAAATAAATTAAACTCATCGGTGAAAACTGGGCAAGTAAGATTCCTCCCAGTGAAGTGGCGATCATAATCGATAAATTAAATACCGACGACTGCACGGAAGTCGCGACATCTTTTGCACTTTCTACCTGTCTGCTTACGGCAGCCTGTAATAAAGTGACCAACGGGCCAAAGGAAAGTCCCCATAAAAAGAAAGCGACATGACCGATTCCCGTAATACTTCCGAACATCAAAAACAATCCCATCGAAATAATCAGCAAACCGAACATCGCGACCGTCAGCAGTCTTAAATGTTGGTCGGTATATTTGATGGCGAGCAGTACTGAAATCAGAGAGCCGGTGCCGAAAAGAAGCAAAGCACTTTCTATTCCTCCCGCAAGTTGAATTTCATCTACAAGGCCTGTAATGTAAACATACACGCCGTAATGAGCGATTACGGCCAACAAAGTTAGCAACAGTACGATTAGAACTTCAGGAATTTTGAGAAGTGCAAAAGGCGAGGAACCTTTAGTCAGTTTTTCTCCAGGAGTTGAGGGTAAAGTGAAGAAACTGATCAGTGCGATTCCTAAAATGACTACACCGAGTCCAATGAATTCTGTTCGCCAGCCGTATTCATTTCCGATGAAAGTCATGACTGGCATACCGACGCTGATTCCTAAAGTATTTCCCGCCATAATTACAGCGATGGCTTTCCCGTGATGGTTCTCTTTTACGAGTCGCATCCCGTACGCAGCAATCATAGGCCACATTACGCCGGCACATATTCCACCGATTACTCTTAAAATAATAATCAGGGAATAATCATGCAGCAATCCCGCCACAATATTCGAGATCGAAAAACCGCTGAGTAAAATCAGCAAAAGCATTTTACGGTTGAACTTCATCGTCATAGAAATAAGGGGAATGGCAAAAATTGCGGAGGCAATTGCGTAATATCCGACGAGGTTGCCGGTTTGCCCTTCCGTTATTTTTAAATCATCCATCATTTGAGGCAGAACGCCAGAAGGCATTAACTCCGAAAGTATTCCTACAAAAGTCACCGACGACATCAGTAACATGATCAGCCACGGGAAATTCTCAGATTTCGGTGGTAAATTTAGTTTGTCCATCGTTTTTATTTTTCTGATTAATATAAGGTTTTTTTGGAATATTCGGAATTAGCAGTTTTATGCTGTTGCATAAAATTTTAAGTAAAAAGGGAAATCTACCGATTCACATTGGTACTTTTCGATGCTTACTAAAAGAGTGGGAGAGTGTGCTGATTATAAATCAACTCTTGAAATATTGCAAGTACTCAGGAATAAAACCTCATTTATATTACTGGAGGAATCCGTCATATCACTATAAATTTCTTTATCAAATCTGATAAGATTTCGCTTTACTTTTTAATTTAATAGTGTTCTAACTTTTTTAGCGACTCATGTATTTGAATTCCTTAAAGATGCGGTCGATGGTATAAATCATTTTTAAATAACAGAAATAGAGGTGATCGTGAAATATTTTTCTCATTTTTGCACCTTCAATAATAGAAAAATGAACTTAGATAAAAGAATTATCCCACTGGCACTTGGAGGTTTAGGTATCGGAACCACGGAGTTTGCGGTGATGGGTTTATTGCCCGACATCGCGAAAACTTTAGCGATTACCATTCCCCAGGCTGGTCATTTAATTTCAGCATATGCTTTGGGTGTGGTTATTGGCGCACCTTTAATTATAGGATATGCCGTAAAATTTCCACCTAAAAAAGTGTTAATCGCTTTAATGGTGATATTTACTTTGTTCAATGGACTTTCGGCACTCGCACCGGATTATTCTACCATGTTGATAATCAGGTTTCTTTCCGGTTTGCCGCATGGTGCTTTCTTCGGAGTGGGAACAGTGGTCGCAGCAAGAATGGCAAAGAAAGGAAAAGAAGCCTTTAATATTTCACTGATGTTTACAGGACTCACCGTCGCAAATCTCGCGATGGTTCCCTTAGTTACGTATATTGGTCATACTTTTAACTGGCGCTGGTATTTTGTAATTGTAGGATTTATTGGAATAGTAACGTTAGTTTCTCTAAAATTTTGGCTGCCGAACATCGAAAGAAAAGGAGAAACTCATTTTTTGGAAGAATTAAAATTTCTGAAACACAGACAGTCTTGGTTGGTACTACTGATTACGGCGATCGGGTTTGGCGGATTATTTACGTGGTTTAGTTATATTACGCCTTTGATGACAGAGGTGTCAAAAATAGACAGCGCCTACATGGCTTATGTAATGGTACTTGCGGGTGCGGGTATGGTCGTCGGAAACCTGGCTGGTGGATTTTTATCGGATCGTTTGGGAGCTGAGAAAACGTGTTCTCTTTTATTGTTTTTAATGATGATTTCGCTCGTCGGCGTATTTTTCCTCTCGGAAAATCAAACTGTTTCTTTGATCCTCACGTTTATATGTGGCGGACTGTCGATGGCGGTCGCGGCACCGATTAATATTATGATGATGAAAGCCGCGCCGAATAGTGAAATGATGGCAGCTGCTTTTATGCAGGCGGGCTTCAACGGTGCAAATGCGCTCGGTGCTTTTTTAGGCGGAATTCCGTTGGAAAATGGATATTCCTTCAATTATCCCGCACTGGTCGGAGTGGGAATGACATTTATTGGGTTGCTTTTCAGTTTGAGGTATTGGTATCTGCATGAAAAAGGTCATTTTCAGACCGATACATTAGCGCTATGATTTTGGTGTAAAATTCCCGAATGATTATCAATAAAAAAAGAGACTTCAAAAGAATCTCTTTTTTTATTTTTTAATCCAAAACGATGAATCTCCAAATCCGCACATCATAAGATCGTAAAATTTATTTGGCCTATTTTTGAGGTACATCATCCAGTTTCGTACTTTGAAAAAAAGATTTGAATATGATGGAATTTGGATATAATTATTTTTTTTAATAGGTATTTCTTGGTCCTTCCGAATCCATATCTGATTCCATTCCATCACTTGCAGTGTCATAAAACCGAGTTCCATCGGTAAAATAAAGATTGTTTTTTGCTTTACTGATAATTCTGGCGTATTGCGCTTCAGTTAAATCATTATGTTTCGCAGTAGGTTCCGGATATCTTTCTTTGGTGAATTCGTTTACATTAATCGCTCCTTTATCATTCATGATTTTTCTCGCTTTTTCTGCACGTTCCATATCATCAGTGTAAACCGTTACAATATGACTCTTGCTACTGGCGTAACTGTATTTGTTTTTTTCTTCTTCATCATCTCCGAAAAGCCAGTTCCAGAATCCTGAAGTTTTTTCGTGTGCCTCCAATTTGGAATCACCTGACGTTTTTTCATTAATTCCAGCAGTAGAATAGCGCGAAACAGTATAATCTTCTTTTGGAAAACCTGCATTGTTTAACTGTTCTGATACTTTACTTAAATCTTCGTTCTTTGGGAACATTCCCACGATGGTGTATGACATATTTTAATTTTTAATATTAATAATTGTGATTTAATAATAATTAATTTTAATATCAAAAGTGATGACAAAAGAATGGTTAACTTCAACTTTATAAGTTTTTTAACACAACAGCAAAAAACATAAATTCTATTGAAGTTTCATTCAAAAAAATTATAGAAGTGAGATTGTGTCAAAAACAAAATCACCTCTTTAAAATAGCGGAGAGTTTAATGCAAAAAAAAAGAGACTTCTAAAAAGTCTCTTTAGTATTTTTATAAATTAAGGCAAAGTGATTTTTAAATCGTCACCTCAACAAATATTCAAATTATTTGGCCGGTTTTTTCGGGCTCATCATCATAATCATTCTCTTACCTTCTAATTTAGGTAACTGATCAACTTTTCCGACGTGCTCTAATTCCTGTGCTAATTTAAGAAGAAGGATTTCTCCCTGATCTTTAAAGATAATCGAACGTCCCTTAAAGAAAACGTAGGTTTTCAATTTTGAACCTTCTTCTAAGAATTTTTCGGCATGTTTCTTTTTGAATTCGTAATCGTGCTCATCTGTCTGAGGTCCGAATCGAATTTCTTTTACCGTTACTTTTACTTGCTTGGCTTTTAGTTCTTTCTGCTTTTTCTTTTGCTCATAGAGAAACTTTTTATAATCCAGAATTCTGGAAATAAACGGTTCTGCTTTATCTGAAATAACCACCAAATCTAATTCCTGATCTTTTGCTATTTCAAGAGCTTTTTCTAGCGAATAAACGCCGGGTTCCACATTATCACCTACTAAACGTACTTCTCTTGCCCGAATTTTTTGATTAATCTGGTGCAAATCTTCTTGAACACGTCTCTGTGGACCTCTACCTCTGTAATGAAATTTTTGTGCTATGGTATTTAATTTTAATTGTTTAAATCTAATTTTCTAAATAGTTGCTTCTTTTTTGAAGTAAGTGATGAAGTCGTCAACGCTCATTGCGCCTAAGTCACCTTCGCCTCTTCTACGGACAGAAACCGTTCCGTTAACCTCTTCATTTTCACCGACAATAAGCATAAACGGGAGTTTATTGAGTTCTGCATCGCGGATTTTTCGTCCGGTCTTCTCACTACGCTCATCAATTATTCCGCAAATATCGTGATTTTCCAGCAATTGTGAAACTTTTTTTGCATAATCCACATATTTTTCACTAATCGGCAAAATGGTGAATTGATCTGGAGCCAACCAAAGTGGGAAATCTCCTGCAGTATTTTCAAGTAATATTGCAATAAAACGTTCCATAGAGCCAAATGGCGCACGGTGAATCATCACGGGTCTGTGTTTCTCATTATCGCTTCCGATGTAAGAAAGATCAAATCTTTCTGGTAAGTTATAGTCCACCTGAATGGTTCCTAACTGCCATTTACGACCAAGAGCATCTTTCACCATGAAATCCAGTTTTGGACCGTAAAAAGCGGCTTCACCAGTTTCAATCACGTAGTTCAATCCTTTCTTCTTAGTAGCTTTGATGATTGCATCTTCGGCTTTTTTCCAATTTTCATCAGAACCGATATATTTTTCTTTGTTCTCTGGATCTCGTAAGGAAACCTGAGTTACAAAATCTTCAAACCCTAAAGATTTGAAAACGTAAAGTGTTAAGTCAATAACATTTTCAAATTCAGCCAAAAGTTGATCTGGAGTACAGAAAATGTGAGCATCATCTTGTGTAAATCCACGAACTCTGGTTAGTCCATGAAGTTCACCAGACTGCTCATATCTGTAAACTGTTCCAAATTCTGCAAATCTTTTTGGTAAGTCTTTGTAAGACCATTGTCCAACTTTATAGATTTCGCAGTGGTGTGGGCAGTTCATTGGTTTTAACATAAACTCTTCACCTTCGTTTGGAGTTTTTATAGGTTGAAAACTATCTGCACCATATTTATCCCAGTGACCGGAAGTTACGTATAATTCTTTGGCACCAATATGCGGCGTCATTACGAATTCATAACCCGATTTCTTCTGAGCGGCTGATAAAAATTCTTCTAATTTTTTACGTAATGCAGTTCCTTTTGGTAACCATAATGGCAAACCTGCACCTACTTTTTCAGAGAACGCAAAGATTCCCAGTTCTTTACCTAATTTTCTATGATCGCGACGTTTTGCTTCTTCAAGACGTTCTAAATATTCGGTTAAATCTTTCTGTTTAGGGAAAGAAATTCCGTATACTCTGGTCAATTGTTTATTCTTTTCGTCGCCTCTCCAATACGCTCCGGCTGCATTGAGAACTTTCACGGCTTTTACAATTCCTGTGGCTGGAATGTGACCACCTCGACATAAATCGGTGAAGTTATCATGAGTACAGAAGGTAATTTCACCATCATTAAGATTGGTGATTAATTCTGTTTTATATGGATTGTCTGCGTATTCTTTTAAAGCATCGGCTTTGGAAACCGGATAAAGTGCGAAGGTTGAATTCTTCTTTGCATTCTCCAGCATTTTCTTTTCGATTTTTTCGAAATCTTTTTCATACAGAACCTCATCTCCAAAATCGACGTCGTAGTAAAAACCTTGTTCGATTGCTGGTCCTATCGTTAATTTCGCCTGTGGATAAAACTCCATAATGGCTTGAGCGAGTAGGTGAGCAGAAGAGTGCCAAAATGCTTTCTTCCCCAAATCATCGTTCCAGGTGAGCAACTGAATCGTAGAATCGGTGGTTATTGGCGTGGATATTTCTACCTGTGTTCCGTTTACAACTGCGGAAATGGTGTTTCTGGCCAAACCTTCACTAATTGATTTTGCTACATCAAGCGGAGTTACTTCGCTTTCAAATTCTTTGATGCTTCCATCGGGAAGAGTAATTTTAATCATTTTGAACTAAAAATTTTAAGAAGCAAAAATACGGATTTTCTATGAAAGAGTCTTTTACTTTCTGGGTTATTGTAGCGATTTTTTTAGATAATCGTTTAGTTTTAGTAAAAGCTTTTGAGATTTGCCTCTATTTTTCTTGTTAAATTGATAGATAAGAAGTTTTAGCCCTGGGTGAAATGGAAATCCTTTTTTTCTGTTTTGTGGAGGAATGAGACAAAACCCAAAAAAGATTGCAGTGCAAAACAGGTGACGTATTAAAGATATCAGAAAATCTGCTTGCTCCTAAAAAAACGCCTCAAATTTACTTTGAGGGCGCTTACTGTAACTACAATTACTCTTAAAGTTATTGAGTAAAAGTTTTTTAAGAAATTTTCTTTTTTTAAGAATGAAACTGTCACAAATTTAATCTTGAGATTTGTTTTCTAATTGTTGCTTTTTTGTTTTAATAGGAGATAAATGAGTAGGTGATTCCTGTTTTCTTTGAATTTTTTCAGAGCCGAACCAATTCGCTCTTTTGATGTCTGCCCCAAATTTTTTTAAAATATTTTTTGCTTTAAAAGCACGATTCAAGTTTGGAGTATATACAATAATTTCATTTTGATCCACAAAATGATCCTCTACTAAAGATTCGGGTTGAAACTTTGTATTGGCTGTAAAACCAGAAAATTGTTTAATATATCCTGCTTTTGCCAGCCGGTTTGCGGCCGAAATTGCATCGTCGATGGTTGGGAAAATCCCGATAATATTGTAAGTCATGATGGTAAAATTTGATGGTGAAAAATCATATGCGTTACATATGGTATGCAAATTTTGTGACATTCAACGACTAATTATGGACTTTAATATATTTTAACATTTAACAAAAAAAAAGCGAAAAAATTAATTTTCGCTTTTTTCATCAATGTTATCTGTCTTTCCATCGGGATTTAATTCAGATGTTTTTTTGATTTGTTTTTTTAGAACATTCTCGTTTTTTATTTTATCGCTTGCCGCAGGAAGATTCGGAAAATCCTGATTTTCTTTCTTCACATTTTCGTCTTTGCTCTTTTTATTATTTTCAGAATCCATAATTGTATTTTTTTAAAGTTTTGATAAATCGAGTTGACCAGTTTGGTCTTCTATTTTATAATTCAAAGCCTTTGCCAAAACAAATATTTGATCCAGATTTTCTAAAAGTTGTTTACGACCTTCATCTCTAAGGCGATTTTGGTTGACGGTTTTGTACGCATTATCTTTTGCAGACTTGGTTATTTTTTGAAAATCCTTGTCGCTAAATCTGTTGAAAAAAGAATCGTCCATCGACTGAATTTCAACACTAGGAATTATGCGAATATCTGCATTTGGCAATTCTTCAATAATCAGTTTTTTATTAATGGAATCTACCTTAATTTTCATTTTAGATAAATCGTAAGTTACCTGTGCATTGGTTTTTGTAAAGGTGATGATTTCTTTTTCCGTTGCAGGTAAAATTGAACTTCCTAATATGTTTGACGTGATTTTGGTTTTCTGCATGCTGGAGAAATCCTGTTCCATCACGACCATTTTATTCATCTTTCTAATTTGGTTGGTGATGATGTAATAATCGTTTTGAACTTTGTCATCGGCTTTTTTTGTAATGGAATTCCACAGCAAGAAAAGAAAAATCATTGCGATTGCTCCACCAATAAAGGACAGTATTATTTTTTTATTTTTCAATTTATTTTATTAAATCTTTTATAGAAGTATTGTCTTTTTTAAGGATTTCAAGGAGATCTCTTTCCAGATATCCTGTAGAAGGATTCTCAATAATCCTGCCAATTTCTTTGCCATACTTCTGAACAATAATTGTTGGGACTTTTTGAATATTAAATGGACCTTCTTCGCCGCTTGGTGCTTCTTTCTTGCGATTAACAGCAATCATGGTGAGTTTCGCCTCTGGGTAGTTTAACGCTTCCAAAATTTTAAAAAGTCTTGGAACTTCTCGGTGGCTGTCTTCACACCAAGTTCCCATTACCAAAGTAATGTTGTAAGAACTTAATTTTTCTTTTTTTAATTCAGCTAGCGCTTTCTGATCAATCTGATAGTCGTCGTGTCCTGAAACGTACCATTCGCTGTAAGGTTCTTTTAAAAGTTGATTTTTTGTTTGGTATCCTAAAAGCATTTTTCCGTCATTTTTAGATTCTACTTCTCTGTTGATGACAATTTTTTGAGATTCACAAGATTGCAAGGCAAAAAATAGAGTAGAAGCGGTAAATATTATTTTGGTCAATTTTTTCATTAATAAGGTTGATTAGTTTTCTAATATTGATTTTAAATCAGCAGGCGAATAGTATTTGTTTTTAAGAACTTTATTATCAGAAACACGGTGAACATTAATTTTGACACCTGATTTTTGAGCGAAAGCATCTTCTCCTTTTTCTTTGTAAAAAGCGATGGTTTCATCGGCTTCTTCTTGTGTTGTGCAGGCTTTCGACATATTCGAGCGCTGAACTTCATTAAAAAGAGTTACGAACTTTTCCCCCAAACCGAATTCTAAAACTGCACCACTCAATACATATTGTAAATCGCACAATGCATCAGCAATTTCTACCAAATCATTATTGGCGATGGCATCTTTCAGTTCATTCAATTCTTCCTGTAATAAAGATATTCTTAAGTTGCAGCGATCTGCACTTGGAATTGCAGGGTGGTCTAAAATGGGTGCGTTAAACGTTTTGTGGAATTCTGCCACCTGATTTAGAGAATCAATCTTATCCATTCAATTTTAAATTTTAACAAAGATAAACATTCAAATTAAAAATTAGAATTCAATTTTATTCAACTCATTAAATAAAAGAAGCCCAGAATATATCCGGGCTTTCTATTTTATTTAAAGAAAAAATTATTTTGAAATTTCTCTTCCAATAACCAATCTTTGGATTTCAGAAGTTCCTTCGCCAATAGTGCAAAGTTTAGAATCTCTGTAATATTTTTCTGCGGGGAAATCTTTGGTATAACCATATCCACCGAAAATTTGTACTGCATTATTTGCAATTCTTACACACGCTTCAGAAGCGTATAATTTTGCCATTGCACCTTCTTTGGTCATGGGCTGTTTTGCGTTTTTAAGGTTTGATGCTCTTTGTATCAATAATTCTGCAGCATCGATTTCTGTTGCCATATCTGCCAACATGAAGTTAATCGCCTGAAATTGGTTAATCGCTTTCCCAAACTGATGTCTTTCTTTCGAATATTTTAAAGCCGCTTTGTAAGCACCTCTGGCAATTCCTAAACTTAGAGCTGCGATAGAAATTCTACCACCATCTAAAATTTTCATCGCTTGTTTGAAACCTGAACCTACTTCTCCTAAACGGTTAGCATCGGGAACTCTTACGCTATCAAAGATCAGTTCTGCGGTTTCTGATGCACGCATTCCTAATTTATTTTCTTTTTTACCCGAAGTAAAACCTGCCATTCCTTTTTCTAAAACAAATGCAGTTGAATTATTTCTCGCACCGATTTCTCCAGTTCTGGTCATCACTACAGCGATATCACCTGAAATTGCGTGAGTGATAAAGTTTTTGGCTCCAGAGATAATCCAATCATCTCCATCTTTTACAGCGGTGGTGCTCATGCCTCCAGAATCAGATCCTGTATTGTGTTCAGTTAATCCCCAAGCTCCGATTACTTTACCAGAAGCCAATTGTGGTAACCATTTGTGTCTTTGTTCTTCATTTCCAAACTCATAAATATGATTGGTACATAATGAATTGTGAGCTGCAACAGAAAGTCCGATTGATGGATCAACCTGCGAAATTTCATCTAAAATCGTTACATATTCATGATAACCTAATCCAGAACCTCCGTATTCTTCAGGAATTACGATTCCCATAAATCCCATTTCACCTAACTGATGGAAAAGTTCTACGGGGAAAGTTTGACTTTCGTCCCAGTCCATAATATTCGGACGTATATTTTTTTCTGCAAAATCCCTGGCGGTTTCGGCAATCATATTTAGATTGTTAGTCGTTTCACTGTTCATATTAAGTATTTGTCTTCAAAGATATATAAAATGCTTAAGTTTGAAAAAGCTTTCTTTTATAAAAATGCTATGCTTAGATTAATTAATTAAATATCAATTCATTTGTCTTAATTATTTGTTAAAAGTTTAATGTGAAATTTACTTTACTCATGACTTTATTTTCTAATTTAGCTAACGAAAATCTTCACTAATGAAACAAATTCTATTTTCTATTTTCTTTTTGCCTGCATATTTTTTTTCTCAGGCGCCGGCCGATTATTATGATGGAACGACTGGATTGAGCGGTTATGAACTTAAATCGAAACTTCACGACATCGTTTCTAATAAAACAATTACTTGGCATTACGGCGATTTACCCAATTTTTACGGACAGACAGATCTTGATCGTTACATTGACTATGATGCTTCAAATTCTACCTATTTATTAGATATTTATAGCAGTAACCCTACCGGAACGACTGCTTATCATTATACAAAAGATAATCTCATCAGTTCTGCTGGAGCGGAAGGATTAGGTTATAACAGAGAACACATGATGCCACAAAGTAGTTTCAACAGTAACTACCCAATGTATTCTGATTTGTTTTTTGTAATTCCAACCGATGCTCGGATTAATCAACTACGCAGTAATTATCCTTACGGAATTGCGGGAACGCCCAATTATTATACTTTTTCGAATGGATCTAAAATCAGTAAAAATGCGACTCCTAACTCCGGATATACAGGAAGGGTTTACGAGCCTAATTCAGAATTTAAAGGAGATATCGCCAGAAGTTTATTGTATTATGTCGTTCGCTATGAAGGTAAACTAAATTCTTTTAATTTTTATAATGGTACATCGCCCGCAAACGACACCAGTCCGCTGGATGGAACAGAAGAGAAAGCGTATGAACCATGGTTTTTGGCAATGCTTCTACAATGGCATCATCAAGATCCGGTTTCCCAAAAAGAAATTGACAGAAATAATATTGTATATGGAATTCAAAAAAATAGAAATCCATTTATCGACCATCCAGAATGGGTTGACCAAATTTGGGCGCAAAGTCCTGTGGTTGCTGTACCACAAGCACCAGAAAATTTAACCAGTTCTCAAATAAGTGCTTATTTTGTCGACTTAAACTGGACTTCATCTACTGATTCTAATATTTTGGGTTATAAAGTTTATCAGAATGGGGTTTATATTGGTTACAGTAAAACTCCGAATATGATTGTTGACCACTTAAATAAATCAACTACCTATCAATTTACAGTAAAGGCTTATTATGGCGATTATTCTGAATCTTCAGAAAGCAATGTGTTGACGATTACCACTTTGGATCAGGATATTTATTCTAAAGATTTAATGATTACCAAATATCTGGAAGGATCAGAGAATAATGCTGCACTCGAAATTACGAATAAAACAGGTCATGCTGTAGATTTGAATAAATACAGAATTAGTGCGCAGTTTTATAGTGGAACGAACTATTATTTCCCGGCTCCTTACGAGTTAGAAGGTGTTGTAGAAGATAATTCAACCTTTGTTATTCTTAATCCGAATTCAAATTTCACTTGTATTACCAATGACCAGGCAAGATTTGTTTCGGCGGCACCGCAATTAACTTTCAATGGAAGTAATTATTTAGAACTTCGCTATGGCACATCCACAATTGATGCAATTGGAACAAGAGGACTCAATAATTTCGATACGTTAGGGAATGTTTCTCTTTATCGTTCGCCAGCAGTGACAGAGCCAAACTATACTTTTAATCTTTCAGAATGGCAGTCTTATCCAACAGATTATTGCGAAAATTTAGGAATCTTAGCCGCAGCCGATGTGAGTTCTGCTAAAAAAGATGAATTCTCAATTTATCCAAATCCATTAGTAGGAAACACATTATATATTAAGGGAAAACAGATTGATAAAATTCAGAATGCTGCCATTATTGATTTCTCTGGAAAGCAAGTTCAAAAATTAAATGGACCATTTAAAAATAGAAATTCTATTGAAGTTCAAAAACTACTTCCTGGAGTTTATATTTTGCAACTTGATAATTTAAGTTTGAAGTTTATTAAGAAATAATCATAATCATTTTAAAAGAAAATCAGTTTCCTCGGAGACTGATTTTTTATTTAAGGTAGAGGCGCATTCTCTCTTCTGCTTCAGGTTTAATGTTCATGGTCCGAAAGAATTTCTTTTCATTAGAAAAAGTAATTCTATAATAAATTATTTTATCTGCATAATATTTGAAATAAGGATGGCTTTTTAACCAAGATTCTGGTGCGTCCATAAACGTATATTTGGGGACGTTTTCTGTAAATAAAGGAGCCGTTGAAATTAATTTTTCCGCAGTTGCTCTGTCTACATTATAAGTTTCTATAATCTGTTTTGTGTTGACAAAACCACCTAATTTATTTCGGAATCCAATAAAACTTGCCGCAGCTTTTTCATCAAAACCAAATTCGATTAATTGCTTAAAAGTAATTTCATTTAAATCAATTCTCTTGAAATCAGTTTTAGATTCTGAACTGTTTGCATTTTTAGTAGAATGGTTTGGTGATAATTGAGAAGAATTGTTTGATGAATTGTCACTGTTTTTTGTACTTATGTTTTCTGTATTTAAAACGATATATGGTTTTATTTGTTCAAATTTTTCTGCAGATATCACAAAGCAACGGGCAATATCTTCTAATGATTTAAAACTGCCTTTTAGATTTTTATCTCTATAATTAATAATCACCTGCGCCTGTTTTTCCGAGAAGCCAAGGGCTTTCCAACCTTCAAGATTGGCCGTGTTTGGATCAAATGGCTGATAAGTAAGCGCAGGCTTTTCTGGAGTTTGTTGGGTCTGTGAAAACGATTTCTTTTCATAATTATTACTTGGAGCACTTTCTGGAAGTAGAAGATAAGGTGCAAGTTTTCGGTAGTTTTCATCGTTGATCATGTAGCATTCCTTAAACTTTTCTTTGCTAATGAAACTTCCGCCCAAGTAGTTTTTATACTTTAAAATAGAAGATGCTTGTTTTTCTGTAAATCCTAAATTGATGAAATCGTTAACGCTGTAGTCATCTGGATTAAATTTGCCAGGAATAGTTAATCCTTTGTTAGAAGAACTGGTGTAGTTATAAGAAGTCTTTCTGGGACTATAAATGTTATTATAGTTTTTGTAAGAATTGGAAACAGTGCCATTTGAAGGAAGTAAAATATAAGGTTCTAATTCATTATACTTTTCTTCCGATACCGCATAACATTTTTTAAATTGTTCCTTTGATTTAAAATTTCCGCCAACTACTGATTTATATTTTAGAATGGTCGCTACCTGACGTTCAGAAAAACCTAAACTCATCCACTCTGCTTCATTTAATTCATTGGGGTTAAATTCGGTTAGCTGAATTTTTTTCCCAGTCAGTTTTTCTGCTTCTAAACTTTCTGTAAATGTTACGGGGCTGCTTTCCGGCGCTTTATTAGAATTGAAAAAATATAATCCCCCTATTAGAAATAATCCGGAAGTTGCAAAACCTAAAAAGTAATTTTTTGCTGCTGAAAGTTGTACATTGAATCTCATGGTTCTAATTTTCAATAAAACTAGATTGAAATATTTACTTCCAAAAGAGAAAAACACCTAAGTTTATAAAGGGAAAAGACCCTTTTTAGTCGGGTCTTTCCACAAGTGATTCTTTTAATTTTTGTAATTCTGCTTTTACAAACTCCAGCCGGTCAATCATTGATACTGTTTCGGAGATTTTAGCATTCGTTGTTAACGCAATTCTGGCACCATCGAGCGTATATCCTTTTTCTTTAACCAGATGATAAATAATTTTCAGATTTTTAATATCTTCTGGAGTGAAATACCGGTTTCCTTTCTTGTTTTTTTTGGGTTTAATAATGGGGAATTCCTGCTCCCAATATCGAATAAGAGACGCATTGACATCAAAAGCTTTGGACACTTCGCCAATAGAATAATACAATTTGTCGGGTAAATTAACTTTCATTTGAAATAGGTCAGAAAACAAAAATACATAAAATTTGAGACTTTAAAAAGGCAAAACCCAGCACGTGATTTTAGTAAGCGATTTCGATTTTTAATTTTTTATTCTTCAATCTTTGGACCTCTAATTTTTTCAAAAGAGCAACTACTTTTTGTCTGTTTACGGCAACGTACGACGTAGTGTCTTTAACTTCAATTAAACCGATGTCGTCTTTTTCAAGTTCTCCTTTTTTAATTAAAAACCCTACGATATCTACTTTGTTTACCTTGTCTTTTTTCCCCGCACTGATGTAGATGGTGAGAAATGGAGTTCTTGCCGGCATTTTGTAATCCTGCGTTAGAACTTCTTCTGGTGTATTTTTTTTGATGAAAGGGAAATTTTCATCTTCGGTGATTATTAAATAAACGTAACCTTTTGCATTCATTCTGGCAGTTCGTCCGTTTCTGTGGATGAAAGCATCTTCTTTTGGTGGCAATTGATAATGTACAATAGATTCTATTTCAGGAATATCTAAACCTCTGGAAGCCAAATCTGTGGTAATTAAAATTCGCGAAGAGTCATTTTTGAATTTCAGCAAAGCACGTTCTCTTTCGTCTTGCTCCATTCCACCATGAAAGGTTTCGCGGGAAATTCCTTTTTCCTTTAATAATTCTGAAATACGATCAACTGCATCTCGGTGATTACAGAAAATAAGTGTTCTTTTATTTCCGATTTTACAAAGCAATGTGAATAAAGTGTCTAACTTTTCTTCAGAGGTCGTCATTACTTTTCTTAATTGAAAGTCTGGTTTTATTTCCAGCACTTTTAAGAAATCAACTTTTTCTGGACGAACAACTCCGGTAAATTCTGGGATGTCAGTCATTGCGGTTGCTGAGGTCAGCATTCTTTGCTTAAGATCTGGCATTTCATTAATAATGAAACTCATATCATCATGAAAACCAAATTCCAGTGATTTATCAAATTCATCTAAAACCATAGTTTCGATTGTTTCAGGATCAAAATTATCGTTTTTTAAATGGTAGGCGATTCTACCTGGAGTACCGATCAAAACGGCTGGTGCTTGAATAAGATTGTTAACCTCGATTTTTTTATCGTGTCCGCCATAGCAAACTGTGACTTTAAAATCGGTTCCCATGCTTTTGAAAACCTGTTCGATTTGCAAGGCTAATTCTCGCGAAGGAACTAAAATGATGGCCTGAATTCCCGATTTGTTTTTATCTAAATTCCTTAAGATAGGAAAGAGGAAAGCCAGTGTTTTTCCTGATCCGGTGGGAGAAAGAAGAATAACGTCTTTATTATTTTCCGAAGATTTATAAGTAGTTTTTTGCATTTGATTCATGTCCTGAATCTGCAAATTTTGGTAGATTGTCTGTAAGTCCATTTTGCAAAGGTAAGGGAATGCATTTATTAAAGACTTTAAATATATTAAAATCCTTAAGAAATTTTATTAATAATGATAGGTATTATAAAATAATAGCGTAATTTTGCACCACTTTTTGTGGAAGCATTTGGCAAGGTTAAAACATTAACAACTAACATCTTCTGTATTTTTCAAAGTACCACATTAAGCCAGATATTGAAAGATAGAGAATACAAATTATTTTATTATGTCAGAAACGACAGACAAAGCAGAGGTTCTTTTGAACCAAAACGTAGCTCCAGAAAACTTTGATTGGGATTCATTTGAATCAGGTCTAGATGCAGAATCAAGACAGGAGAAAAGTGATCTAGAAGAAATCTATAACGGATCTCTTAACAATCTTCAGGACAACGACGTTCTTATTGGTAAAGTTGTAAGACTTACTGACAAAGAAGCGATTGTTGACATTAACTTCAAATCTGAAGGAGTTATCTCTTTAAACGAATTCCGTTACAACCCAGCGCTTAAAGCAGGTGATGAGGTTGAAGTAATGGTTGACAGAAGAGAAGATAAATCAGGTCAATTACAATTATCTCACAGAAAAGCTAGAATCTTGAAAGCTTGGGATAGAGTGAACGAACTTCACGAAACTGGAGAAATCGTAAACGGTTTTGTAAAATCAAGAACAAAAGGAGGTATGATCGTTGACGTTCATGGTATTGAAGCATTCTTGCCAGGATCTCAAATCGACGTGAAACCAATTAAAGATTACGATCAATTCGTAGGTAAAACAATGGAATTCAAAGTTGTGAAAATCAACCCGGAATTCAAAAACGTTGTAGTATCTCACAAAGCGTTAATCGAAGCAGATATCGAAGGTCAGAAAAAAGAGATCATCGCTCAGTTAGAAAAAGGTCAAGTACTAGAAGGTACTGTTAAGAATATTACTTCTTACGGTGTATTCGTTGACTTAGGAGGTGTAGATGGATTAATCCACATTACAGATCTTTCTTGGAGCAGAGTTAATCACCCATCAGAAATCCTGGAAGACGGACAGACTGTGAAAGTGGTAATCCTTGATTTTGATGACGAGAAAACAAGAATCCAATTAGGTATGAAGCAATTAGAAGCTCATCCTTGGGATGCTCTTTCTGCTGACATGAAAGTTGGTGATAAAGTAAAAGGTAAAGTAGTAGTACTTGCTGATTACGGTGCATTCGTAGAAGTTGCGCCAGGTGTTGAAGGTTTAATCCACGTTTCAGAAATGTCTTGGTCAACTCACTTAAGAAGTGCAGGTGATTTTGTAAAAGTAGGAGACACTGTAGAAGCTGAAGTTTTAACTTTAGACAGAGAAGACAGAAAAATCTCTTTAGGTATGAAGCAATTAAGCCAAGATCCTTGGTCTAATATCGAAGCTAAATATCCAGTAGGTTCAGAGCACACAGGAACAGTAAGAAACTTTACTAACTTCGGTGTATTCGTAGAATTAGAAGAAGGTATCGACGGATTAATCTATATTTCTGATCTTTCTTGGACTAAGAAAATCAAGCATCCATCAGAATTCTGTGCAGTTGGAGATCAATTGAAAGTTGTAGTTCTAGAATTAGATACCGCAGCAAGAAGATTATCTTTAGGTCACAAACAATTACAAGAAAACCCTTGGGATAAATTCGAAACTAAATATGCTGAAGGAACTGTACACGCAGGAACAGCAACTGAAGTTTTCGATAAAGGAGCTCAGGTTCAGTTCGAAGATCTAGAAGTTGAAGCATTCTGTCCATCAAGATTATTAGAGAAGGAAGACGGATCTAAAATCAAGAAAGGAGATAGCGCAGATTTCAAAGTAATCGAATTCAACAAAGAATTCAAAAGAGTAGTAGTTTCTCATACTGGTATCTTCAGAGACGAAGAAAAGAAAAACGTAAGAGAAGCATCATCTAATACTTCATCTAACAAATCAACAGGTTCTTCAAACAACGAAGAAAAATCAACTCTTGGTGATTTAGACGTATTAGCAGAATTGAAAAAGAAAATGGAAGGTAAATAATCCTTAATTTTCATATTATAATTAACGCCTCAATTATTGGGGCGTTTTTTTGTCTTTGAATCAAAATTAGAAAGCAGTTTTATTTCTTAATATTTAAAGTAAGAGTAAAATAAATACTCTGATTTTCAGGTATTATTTTATTATTTGTATAATAAAATTGTTTTTTTTATAATAAAATTTTAAAGTAGAGTGATATTTTTTATATATTCGGCGCCAATTAAATAATATATATGAAAAATAGAAATTTACCCTTGAAGATTGCGGCTGTTTGCTTTTTGCTCTCTTTTGGACAGGCAAATGCACAAGACTTTAAAACCATTATTAAGAATCATATTTCTGCGAAGAGTGATTTTATGAAATCTGATTTAAAGAATTTCGAAATTATTAATGAAGATTTTTCTACATCAATGAAAGGAGATGTGGTGAAAATACAACAGTCCTATAATGGCATTCCGGTTCATAATGCCATCGGTACGGCTTTAATTAAATCTGAAAAAGTAACTTATTATAATGATACTTTTGCCAAAAATTACGCAATCGCTTCAAAACCGAGTGCTGCAGTTGGCAATACTTCTATATTTGCGAAAGTCGCGCAGACCCTGGATTTAAAAAATGCTGGGCAGTATAAACTGATCGGAATTAAAGATGCAGAGAAAGACGGCGATTCAAACGTAAAAAATAGACTAATTTATTTTCAAACTGAAAACAATGATTTGAAATTATGTTATGAATTCGTTTTTGAAGAAAAAGGAACTTCTAACTACTGGCTAATTCTTGCAGACGCTGCCGCCGGAGACATTTTAAGTAAGAGTAATTTAACACTTTCTTGTGAATTTAGTCACGATTCGTTTAGTCATCATTATGCAGAGCACTTACCAGCTGGATTTTCACATAACTTTAGTAACGATGCAAATAGCCTAATGGGGCCGGCGGCATTAGCACCTTTAAATGCAAGTTACCGGGTGTATGCTTTTCCTGTAGAGAGTCCTAATCATGGAGAACGTTCTTTAGTCAAAAATCCTTGGTTTTCTGACGCGTCACCAGATGGGTGGCATACGATATCCGGTAATGTGGCGCCCGGCTCCTTCACAACCACCAAAGGTAATAATGTGTTTGCGTACGAAGACAGAAAAAGTTTGAATATAGATGGGGATTTTGCAGATGGTGGACCTTCCAGAGTTTTTGATTTTCCTATTTTAGAAGATAACGCGACATTTAATTTAAATGCGTCAATTACTAATTTATTCTATGTTAATAACAAGGTTCACGATATTTTCTATCGGTTAGGTTTTACGGAAACGGCTAGAAATTTCCAAGCTTACAATTTCGGAAAAGGTGGAGCACAAAATGATTATGTTAGAGCAGAGGCTCAAGACGGCGGTGGAAGAAATAATGCCAATTTCTATACACCATCTGATGGAAGTAAACCGAGAATGCAAATGTATCTTTTTGATGGCAAAATCGTAGACCGGGTTTATTATAATACTCCGGCGGAAGCTGTGGGGCGTTTAGTGCCTAATTACGTTTCTACGACATTCGGACCAACATTAACACTCACCGGTGTTACTGGTGATGTGAAAATGGTTGATGATATTGATGGTTGTACAGATCTTCCGGCTGGATCATTAGCAGGAAAAATAGGTCTTATTGAAAGAGGGACCTGTGGTTTTTCGGTAAAAGTGAAAAATGCTCAAAATGCTGGTGCTTTAGCGGCAATTATTTACAACTTACCAAATTCTTCGCCAACCGCGGGAATGGCAGGTGAAGATGCGACAATTACTATACCATCGGTTTTGGTAGAAAACAATGAAGGTGTTTATATCAAAAATTTATTAACTACCGAAAATGTAAATATAACATTAAAATACGATGCTGTTAACCAAAAAACCAAAGACGGTAGTTTGGATAATGGAATTGTAATTCATGAATATGGTCACGGAATATCTAATAGACTAACTGGAGATGGTTATAGTTGCCTTTCCACAACTTATACAAAAGAGCAAATGGGAGAAGGTTGGTCTGATTTCTTTGCACTAATGTTAACCAATCAGCCAGGTGACAACAAAGATGTAGCACGAGGCATAGGAACATTTGCATCTTCAGAATTAATATCTGGTGGTGGAATTCGTCCGGCCAAATATTCGCCTGATTTTGCAATAAACAATTTCACCTATGGAAAAACAAATGGAATGGGAACTAATACTGCACCTACCGTCCATTCGATTGGGTTTGTTTGGGCAACAATGCTTTGGGATCTTCATTGGAAATATGCTGAAAAATATGGTTATTCATCCGATGTAATGGCTAATTCAACCAACGGAAGTACAAAAGTTTTACAATTAGTAACAGATGGACTGAAATTACAGGCTTGTTCTCCAACCTTTATCGATGGGCGGAATGCTATTTTAGCGGCCGACCTTGCGTCTGGCGGAACCGACAAATGTATGATTTGGGAAACTTTTGCCAATAGAGGTTTAGGAGTTAATGCTTCTGCAGGTTTAAAAACAAACATTAATGATCAAGTTGAAGATTTTGATATTCCTGGAGAGTGTAAGGGTTTGTCTACCAGTAATACTGCAATTAATAAGGTAATGAGTATTTATCCAAACCCGGCGAAAGATGAATTCTTTATTAAATCTTCTTCAAATGTTTTAGGTAAAGTAAACGTGCAGATCTACGATGCTGCTGGCAAGTTAGTTTCCAGCCAGAAAATTGCTTCAAGCGATGCAGTGAATACACAAACTCTACCGAACGGAGTGTACATTGTAAAAGTGGAAGGATTAGGAATTAACTACTCTTCAAAATTAATGATTAAAAAATAGTTTTTAATTCATATAGCTACACCGCCTTGTTCATTCAAGGCGGTTTTTTTTTATTCTGATTTTTATATACATTAAAATGCCAAAGCATTATCAGAAGGAATTGATACGGTAAAAGTTCGTGGAATAGGAATTTAGTATTCAGCAAAATTGAGGATTGAAAAGTAACTAACTTTCCCTCAAATTATGAAAATAAGAAACCCATCAAAATAAATTGATGGGTTTCTTTTATGTTTGTAACCTGAATTACTTTTTGTAAGCAGCGTCTTTAATTCTCGCTTTTTTACCTCTAAGGTTTTTGAAGTAGAAAATTCTTGCTCTTCTAACTTTACCTCTTCTGTCGATTTCGATTTTTTGCAAAGCTGGCATGTTCATCGGGAAAACTCTCTGAACTCCAACATCACCACTCATTTTTCTGATGGTAAAAGTTTTAGTTGCTCCTGTTCCTCTAATTTGCAAAACCACACCTTTAAAGAACTGAGTTCTGGTTTTAGCACCCTCTCTAATTTCGGTGTAAACAGTGATCGTGTCACCTGCTTTGAATTTTGGGAATTCTTTCTTTGCAATGTACTTGTCTTGTACGTACTGTAATAAATCCATTTTTTATAAAAAAATTTGTTTTGTCAAGCTAAACAACTTTCACGCCCTTCGTCAGAGGTTGATTAACAGGTTGCAAAAATACTACAATTTTTTAATCTGACAAACATTTCATTTACAATATTTTAAAAGAATTCACTATATTTGGTCATACCTTATTTAATGTACTTTTAATAAAGGGATTTGGTTTTAATTACCGATATTTTCATATAAGTCATACCTGTTTTATCAAATCTAAAAACGAATACTGAAATTTTAATTCCGTTTTTTGCTCTTCTAAAGTTAAACTATGAATTCTGAAAACCAATGGCCTCTTTACATCAACATCGTTCTGGTGGTTTATATGTGCGTTATTTTATTCTTCGTCATCCGCGGTGCTTCCAAGGCGAAAAGCATTAGCGATTACGCCGTGGGAAATATTGGTTTTCCATCTTGGATCGTCGGACTGTCTCTCGCAGCCTCCATGACGAGTGCGGCGACCTTCGTAATTAACCCTGGATTTATCGCACTTTATGGTTTCGCCGGAATTCTTTCTATGGCAATCGTTTTACCAATCGCAGCCTTTGCCTCTTTAATTTTCTTTACCAAAGGTTTTGCGAAATATGGTAAATTAATCAAGGCGAAAACGATGGCAGAATGGATTGGCAATCGTTTCAATAATAAATATTACAAATTTTTCTTCGCCGTTGTTGCGATGTTGCTCATCACTTTTATTGTTTTAATTAATGTTGGTTTAACTCAGGTTATTTCAAAATCAATTCAGGTAGAACCATTTTATGTCTTGCTCGGAATTACCATTTTCGTTTTTGGATACATGATGTTTGGTGGTGCGAACTCGATGGTTTACACCAATACCATTCAAGCATTGATTATGGTTGTTGTTGCTTTGATGATGATTTTTTCCGGAGTCGATTTATTTGAAGGAGGTTTTAATGCTTTCGTTGGAAAACTAAATGTCATCGATCCCAACTTAACCACCACTTTTAATACCACAAGTCCTTTGTATCGGGATTTCTTTGAAGTCGTTATCTGTCAGGCAATTGTCGGCGTGGCGATTGTTTGTCAGCCACATATTATGACCAAATCATTAATGTTAAAGAATCCAGAAAAAGTAAATTCCTATTTGTTTTTTGCAATTTCTGCGATGGTTATATTTTTCTTAATTGTAATTGCTGGTTTGTACGCAAGAATCATGTTCCCTGATTTAATGAATGATGGAGTCAAAATGAGAATGGATGAAATTATCCCGATTTACGTAGTTAAAAGATTTTCTGCCGCGGCCGGAATTATCGTTATTGTCGGATTAATTTCTGCGGGATTATCCACTTTAGAAGGTTTAATTCAATCATTATCAATTACCGTAACAGCCGATATTTTGGAGCCTTTATTTGGGCAGAAAGTTACAAATAATGGATTGGCGATTAATAAAGTAGTTGTAATATTTCTTGCCATCGTAAGTTTTTATCTTTCCTGGCAACAGATTAAATCACCCAATTTAAGCGTTGGGATCTTTGGCCAAATGGGAGTTTATGGTTATTTTGCTGCAGCATTTGTTCCCGTATTATTTGGAACATTTGTAAAAAATGTAAAATCATCAACGGTGTTTATTGCTTCGATTTTTGCCATCCTCGTTCATTTCGGAATTTTCTATTTAAAGTTAACTCCATACATGAAAGGACCAGTTGGCAATCCTGGAGTTTCAGCCGCGATTGCAATCGTTTCCTCCGTTGTTGTTGCAGTGATTTTACATACCTTTAATAAAAATAAAGCAAGTATTGCATGAGTGTTTTAGACTGGGTTGCGAAGTGGGCAGATTATTCCCCACAGAAAATTGCCGTCGCTGATTTAGAAAGTGGCGAAGAGTTTTCCTATCGCGAACTTCATTTGCGGGCCAATGAAATGGTTCATTTCTTACAGGAACATTATAAAGAAGGCGATCGGATTGCAGTTTTAATGGAGCATTCCATCAATCTAATTGCGCTTTTTTCTGCCTGTCAAAGATTGGGATTAATTTTAGTTCCTTTAAATTATAAACTCTCTGCACCCGAAATTCTTGATCAATTGAGGGATTGCAAACCTTCACTCGTTATTTACAGTGAGTTCTTTTCTTCTCCGATTTCTTTAATTAAAGATTCTTTCGAAACCATTACACTTGCCGATTTTAATCATCAGGTTTCCAGTTTTACAGGGAAAGAATTTCCGTTATTAAATGAAATCAATGAGGAACTTCCAATTTTTCTTTTCTATACTTCAGGAACAACTGCTGAACCGAAAGGGGTTTTGTACACCAACAAAATGTTGTTCTGGAACAGTTTGAATACGACCATGCAACTCGGTATTTCCGATGAAGATACCACGCTGAGTATTCTGCCGCCCTACCATACTTCTGGCTGGAATATTTTTGTCACTCCTTTATTGCACAATGGCGGAAAGATTTTGATGTTGAGTAAATTCAATGCTGATAAAATCTTATACCATTTAGAAAATGAAAAAATCTCTTTATTGATGGCACTTCCAACGATTCTTCAAATGATTTCGAAATGCGAAGGATTTTCAAAAGCCGATTTTTCTCATTTAAGATTTATCATTTCTGGTGGTGAAATCATTAGTAAAGAAATCATCAAACAATGGAAAAATGAAAAGCAAGTCGATATTCGGTCGGGTTATGGATTAACCGAAGCGGGACCGAGCATTACTTCGCTTCATCAGGATTTTAACATCACCAAACCAAACTCTATCGGGAAACCTAATTTTTATGTTGAATTAGATATTGTCGATGCCAAAGGAAATTCTTTAAAAAACAATCAGGTCGGCGAATTAAGAATTAAAGGAGCCGTCGTAACTCCTGGTTACTGGAATAATTCTGTGGCGACGAAAGATAAAATTAAAAACTCCTGGTTTTACACCGGAGATTTGGCGACTCGCGACGAAGAAGGTTTCTATTATTTAAAAGGTCGAATCGATGATATGTATATTTCTGGCGGTGAAAATATTTTCCCTCAGGAAATTGAAAATGTCTTGAACCAACATCCATCCATTTTACGATCAATGATAATTCCTGTAAAAGATGATGTTTGGGGAAAAAAAGGAGTGGCTTTTCTGGAAACGAATCAGGAGATTTCTGATCAGGAAATCCGTGAATTTATGAAAGATAAATTGGCGAAATTTAAACATCCGAAAGAATTTATTTTAATGACTGCCTTTCCGATAACTGGTTTCGGTAAGGTTTCCCGAAAAGATTTAAAAAGATTATATCTGCATCAAAAACAAAATAGCAATTTTTAATATGAAAATATTTTTCATTTTTTTTATCAGTTTATTTTTTCTACAAAGTACAGCGCAAAATACTAAGACCATGAAAGAAACGCTTTTACCTTATCATTTTCCTACCAAATACCTTCAGTTAAAAGAAGGTGAAATTGCGTACGTGAAAGAAGGAAAAGGGAAAAAGGTCTTAATTTTCGTGCATGGTTTGAGCAGTAATTCTGATGCGTGGTACCGGAATATTGAAGAACTTAAAAAGGATTTCACCTGTATCGCAATCGATTTGCCGGGTTACGGTAGATCCTTTAAAAACGCTGATGAATTTACCGCAACTTATTTTGCAGATATTTTGAACGAGTTTGCTGAAAAACTAAAACTGAAAAAATTCACTTTGGTCGGTCATTCGATGGGCGGACAAGCCTCCATTAAATTCGCTTCAAAATATCCGGAAAAATTAGATAAATTGATTTTAATTGCGCCCGCAGGAATTGAGGAGTTTACCGAGTTTGAAGGTAACGCCATGAATATGGTCATGAATCCGAAAACGATTATGGCAACTTCTGATGAGCAGATCGACAGAAATTATCAAATGAACTTTTTCAAAATGCTTAAAGAAGCAGAACAAATGATTCAGGATCGAAAAAATATTAAAAAATCCGCTGATTTTGAACAGCATGCGATTGCAATCCAAAAGAGTGTAAAAGGAATGCTGGATGATAAAGTCATTGACGATTTAACTAAAATAAAAACACCTACTTTATTCCTTTTTTCTAAAAATGATATGCTGATTCCGAACAAATATTTGCATCCTTTATTAACAATCGATGAATTGTCAAAGACGGCGAAAGAATCTATTAACGGAAGTAAACTGGTAATGATTGACGATGCGGGACATTTCCTTCAATTCGAAAAACCGACCGAAGTTAATGCAGCAATTAAAGAATTTATGTCCTGTAAATAATGAAACCGAAATTAAAAGTTTTTGAAGATTTCAGCAAAGCACTTTTGCCGCATGAAGCCCGATATTTGCAAAGTTTAGGTAATTTTCAGGAAGAAGAGAAGCAGGAGATTTTCCAGAATTTAATTCACAATTCCCTGGAAGCCGAAAATGAATTGCCCTTTGATCCTGATTTTGATAAAAGGAAATACCATCATATAAAAACCTGGGCTGAGAAAAAGTTGCAACTGCGCGATGTTGATCAGGTGGCAGAATGGCTGCTCGATTTTAATAAAAAATTAGCGCTCGATTTAATCACTTCAGCCGAAGAGAAGGTGCTGATTGATTACGTTAAAAATTATAAAGGAATTACCTTTAATTTTCAAATTCTCTATCAAACAATTCGGGATTATCGTTCTTATCTTCTAATAAGAATGCGGTATGAGGATCATATTATCATCTCTGATTTTCTGGAGAATTACAAAGAATCGTACGACCGTGCGAAGGAGATCGAAGAGAAACTCTACCAGGCAACCATCGAAATTACGGATCAGTTTACCCGAACTTCAGACACTTCTATCTATTGGGAAAAATGGTTAAAAAAGGTTTTCGAAGCAGAAACGATTAATGGGAATAATCGTTATAAAGCCTTTATTCTATTGGCTTTTATGTATAATACTAACGGAAACCTGAAACAGTTGCAAACGATTTTTGATCAGATTGATGAATATTTCAGTCAAGGAAAATTGTATTGCAGAAGACTTTTATATAACTATTATTCAAGTCGGGTTTTACTTCATTCCAAGCAAAGAAATTACGTAGAAGCTATTTATTATGGCAAACTTTCTATTCGCCAGATGAATGAAGATACTTTGATGTACGTGAATAATCTGGTGTCAATTTATCTGCGTTTGGATCAGCATAAAGAAGCATTGGATTTATTAGAAAACTACCATTCTATTTACGAGAAAACGCACAATAGTTTGCAGAGAATTATTTATATTTCCTACTATTTGCGCGCTTTAAATGAATTAAATTTAAGCAAGAAAGCCGAAAATATCGGTATCTATTTCCTTCAGAAGTATGAGTCAGAAATCCTTAAATTACAATGGCATCATTTCTTTACCTCTTATTTAAATGTCTTGTATAAAAATGAGAATTACGTCGCCATTCTACAGTTGGAGAAAAAATTTGGTTTAATAGACCTGGAGCGATTGCGCAATAAGTCGGATCATTTTGTTCCGAATCTACTTTGGTTAATTTCTACGGCGTCTTTTGTTGAAAATAAAATTTCTAAAGAGAAGTATTACAGTGTTTTAAATGATAGTTTGGCTACCATTAAAGTAACTGAACGCAATCAGTATTTCATTCAGGAAATTACCGAATTGTTGATTAAGAACCTTCCAGAATTAAAATTATTTTTTAAGTCTTACTTCAAATAATTCTATTGTTAGTGGTATTTTAGCGATATTATTCAAAATGGAAGAGGTTTTATTAAAGAAAGTCATACCTTAAAACTTTATAATCTGTTAATTTTTGTTAATGAAGTTCGCTTATCATTGTACTTATAATTACAAAAAAATTAATAGGATTATGAAAAAATCAATCATTTTAGCATCTTTGTTAGGCGTCGTTTTTGCGAGTGCACAAGTTGCTGATACCGTTAGAGTAAGAGATATAGACGAGGTAACTGTTTCTGCCAGTAAGAAATTACAAAAGTTGGTTGATGTTCCTGCGACCGTAGATATCATTACGGCAAAAGATATTCAGCAATTTACCAGTTTCAACGTAGGCGAACTTGCAGCGAGACAAAAAGGGGTTGATTTTGTAAGAGCAGGAGTTTTGGGAACCGGAATCAATATTCGTGGTTTCAACTCGGCATTTAAATCTAAAAACTTACAGGTGACTGATGATCGTATTTCTACTTTGGTAGCAACTGGTCTTCCTTTTGGAGTATTCAGTACGGTTATTAAAGAAGATATTGAAAGAGTTGAAATCCTTTTAGGACCAAACGGAACACTATATTGACCGAATGCTCACAATGGTTTGGTGAATACTTTAAGTAAAAACCCTTTCCGTTCGCAAGGAACGATTCTGGCTTTGGGGGTCGGAAATCAAAATGTATTTACAACCAGACTTCGCCATGCACAGGCAATCGGTGAAAAATTTGCTTTTAAAGTTGCTGCTGAACATACTCAGGGAACCGAATTTGACTACACGGATTCTGTGTATGTAAATAATAAGGCGTACAAAGAACTTGATTTAGACAGAGACTTTAACAGTACTAAATTCAATACTCAATTAAATTATAAAGTTGGATCATTATCAGAATTAGTGGCTTACTACGGACACAGTAATAACAATAATATTGGCGTTACGAGTGCGGGTAGAAATGCAATTAAAGACTGGAATATTGATGAACTACAATTGAAATTTATTCACCCAAGATTTTTCCTAAACTCTTACTATCAGTGGAGTAATACCGAAGATACTTATGCGATGAATCAAAGAACCCAGAATTATGTGTCATTTATTAATGCAGGTTTTTCAGATGCGGTTGCAAAAGAAAGATCTTTTAATGAGCAGTGGTTTGGTGCAAGTCCAACTGCCGGAATTGCTTTGCAAAGAGGTTCTCGATTCAAAGATGATTCAAAAAGATTTGTAGCAGAAGGGCAGTACAATAATACTTGGGGTGCATTTACCTTAATCGGTGGTGCACAATTCCAGAGAGATATGGCATTTACAAAAAATACGTACATGCTCGATTTTGATGGTCCAATCAATGTTAACCAAGTTGGTGTTTATGCACAGACAGAATATAAAGTTAATGGATGGGGCTTTTTGGCAGGTTTAAGAGTTGATAATCATGATTATTATGGAACCAACCTTTTGCCGAAAGCGGCGATTACTAAAAAATTAGGCGACGGAACATTTAGACTGACTTATGGTAAAGGAATGGCAGTGCCTTCTTTATTAAATTTAGAAGGTTATTTATTTGGAGGTTTAGTTTTGGGGAACGGCGTTGGATTTACTTTATCTGATGGCAGCAAAATCAAACCTTTAGAAGTTGAAACCATTAATTCATTCGAAGTAGGATACAAAGGCGACATTGCTAAGAAATTCTATATCGATGTGAATGCTTATTATAACTTATCTGAGAATTTCATCAGCCCATTAACGCAAATCGCAACAGGAGGAAAAACAGTTACCCACAGAGGTGATCAAGCCTTGTCAACAATTCCAGGCGGAAACCCAGCGTATGTTTTAACGTATTCTAACTTTGGTAAAGTAGATACTTACGGTGTGGATTTAGGATTTAATTATTATTTCACCGATGCTTTGAAAGGAGTGGTAAACTATTCTTATTTCGGACGTAAGTTAGATAAAGATGATATGAATAATGATGGAAACAAAGATGGTAAAGTGTTAGATACCGATTTGCCAATCAATACTCCAACCAATAAATTAACAGTTGGATTAAATTATTCTACGCCAACTTTCTTTGGTGCAGTTTACGGAAGATTCGTGCAGAAATATGACTTCTTCTCTGGAGTTTCTACTGCAGCCAAAACTCAGGATTTAGACGGTGATGGAACACTCGACATTACTGAAAATTCTTATTACGCAGCTGGAAGAACTTGGAACTACGGACCGCTTGGAGGTTTCACAGTTGATATGAATGCAGGATACAATTTCAGTAACGGAATAACTTTAGGTGCAAACGTAACGAACTTATTCAATGTTGATATCAGAGAATTCGCGGGTTCACCATTCATCAAAAGATTAGTTTCTGTAGAATTTAGATACCAATTTGATTTCTTCAAAAACAAAAACAAATAATTTTTTCATCAATGGCTTTAACAACCATTAATGGGATTGACATTGACTATGCAGATATTGGGAAAGGTGATGTCGTTGTAATGCTGCATGGTTTAGGGTCAACAAAAAAAGACTGGGATCTTCAGATCCCGGTTTTATCCCAGAAGTTTAGAGTGATTGCACCTGATTTTAGAGCGCACGGAAATTCTGAAAGGGTTCCAAAAGAACAAGGTGTAGAGATAATGACCGAAGATGTTTTTCAACTTTTAAATTCTTTAAATATTAAAAAAGCCAGTTTCGTAGGGTTTTCAATGGGTGGTGCAGTTTGCTTTAATATGGCTTACTCACATCCGGAAATGGTCGATAAATTAGTGATTGTAAATTCGGGTCCAGACTTTAATAATGCCAAAGATTCTGGCGTAGATATTCTTGCCGAAAGAACCAAAATTATTAAAGAACAAGGATTTACCTCTTTGGCAGAAACAATCTCAAAAGGAATGTTTCCCGAAGAAAATCAGCAGCAGTGGCGTAAAGAATTTCTGCAGAGAATCATTGATAATGATGAAGATGCGTATCTTTATACTTTCGGATCATTAATGAAATGGGGTTTAGATGATAAGGTTTCCGAACTTAAAAATCCAACTTTGGTCATTGCTTCTGATATGGATTATACTTCGGTAGATTACAAAAAAGCATATGTCAATAAAATGCAAAATGCAAAATTGGTGGTCATCGAAAATTCCCGTCACGGAGTTGTTGTGGATCAGGCAGAAAAATTGAATAGAGAACTTCTTAAATTTTTATAAAATGAGTCGTAATGTTTTAATAACAGGAAGCACCAGTGGAATAGGTTTAGGAATCGCAGAGGCATTTGCGAAAAATGGAGACAATATCGTTTTTAACGGTTTAGAAACAAATGGAGCAGAAATCTCAAAATCAATGGGCGAAAAGTACGGTGTGAAAACAGTTTTCAAAAACTCTAATCTCATGACTCCGGAAGGCGTTCAGGAACTGGTAGATTTCGCTTACTCAGAAATGGGTTCAATTGATGTTCTTGTGAATAATGCCGGAATACAGCATGTTTCCCCAATTAAAGATTTTCCAATTGAAAAATACCAGCAGATTATTGCTTTGAATATGAACTCCGTTTTCTATGCTTCAAAAGCTGTTTTCAAAAAAATGAAAGGCCAGAATTTCGGAAGAATTATTAATGTTGCTTCGGTTCATGGAATTCGCGCTTCAGAGTTTAAATCGGCGTACGTAACCGCAAAGCATGGAGTAGTGGGTTTAACCAAAGTTTTGGCTTTGGAAGGCGCACCTTTTAATGTGACTTGTAATGCAATTTGTCCAGGCTATGTGAAAACGCCACTGGTAGAAGGTCAGATTAAAGATCTGGCAAAAGCGCACAACATGACCGAAGATGAAGTGGTAGAAAAAGTGATGTTGCAAAAACAAGCCGTAAAAAGTTTCGTTCCTATTGAGAAATTAGGAGAAATTGCCGTATTTTTAGCAGCAGAAAATGCAACCACCGTTTCCGGAACAACTTTTACGTTAGACGGAGCGTGGAGTGCACAATAACAAGTTAAGATTATGATTGATAAAAGAGTAAAAAATGCCAAAGAAGCCATCGCCGGAATCAGCGATGGAATGACTTTAATCGTTGGTGGATTCGGCCTTTGCGGAATTCCTGAAAATTCAATTCATGCTTTGGTAGAAAGCAATGTTACCGATTTGACTTGCATTTCAAACAACGCCGGCGTTGATGATTTTGGTTTGGGTTTGCTTTTACAGAAAAAACAAATCAAAAAAATGATCGCTTCTTACGTGGGCGAAAATGCAGAATTCGAAAGACAGATGCTTTCCGGCGAACTCGATGTAGAATTAACGCCACAAGGAACTTTAGCCGAAAAATGCCGCGCTGCCCAACATGGAATTCCGGCTTTCTATACACCTGCAGGTTATGGAACTGAAGTCGCAGAAGGAAAAGAAACCAAAGAATTTGATGGTAAAATGCATATTCTGGAACATGCTTTCAAAGCAGATTATTCCATTGTAAAAGCCTGGAAAGGTGACCACGCCGGAAATTTAATCTTCAAGGGAACCGCAAGAAACTTCAATGCGCCAATGGCGGGAAGTGGAAAAATCACCATCGCTGAAGTGGAGAAATTAGTAGAACCTGGACAACTTGATCCCAACGAAATTCATATTCCGGGAATTATGGTTCAAAGAATTTTTCAGGGCGAGAAATTTGAGAAAAGAATTGAGCAAAGAACAGTTAGAAAAAGAAGTTGAAAGTCTTCTGATTTGAAGACTTCAAGTGATGATTAAACGAAACATTTCCCGTGAGGGAAATGTTTTTTTTTGTAATCTATTTTATTTTTGATTGATTTTAATATCAATGATGCTCAAAAGCGCTTTTATAAATTCATTCATCAAATTGAAGTTAAATTCATAGTTGTAATATTGATCTTTAATTTCATAAGCATATCTCCACTTTACGAAACCATCACTATGGATTTTTAATAATCTTCCCAATGTTAAGTTTCCGATGTCAAACTGATCGATTTGATCTTGCGGATTATTATTTTCTGTATTGAATGATAACTTTATAGGGTAGATGTCATTCTTAGAATTAAGTTTGTTTTTGTTATATATGTCTTCAATTTCTTTTTGAAGATTATCATCAAGAAAGTAAAATATTTCATCGAGTTTATGCCCACCTTTTTCTTTATTATTATCTAAATGATATAAAAGTTTCAATAGTAATTCTGCGGCAAAACTCATATTTACTGCGGCAACAGGAGCGATTTCAAATGATTTATTCCCTGCTTCGAGATTAATTTTTTTTGCAAGAGCAATTCCATTTTCATAAAAACCTAAAGCAGCATGAAAAAGCATATTTTGATTAATCATAGATTTTAATTGGCTTATAATTAATGTAGGCGGTAATTCTTAAATATAATTAATTAAAATAAATATCTTCCTGCGCTTGATCATTATTTTTTAATTTGATTGTTGGTTTCTTCATATTCCTTATCGGAAACAGGTTCCAGCCAAGAATTTTTATTGGTTGATGGGTTTCCATTAGTAGCAAGATGCGAAAACCAACGGTCGGAAGTTGCGCCGTGCCAATGTTCGATATTTGGTCCGATCTCCACAATATCGCCACTTTTCAAAAGTTGTGCGGCTTTTCCGCGTTCCTGATAAATTCCTTCGCCGCCAATAATTATTAAAAGTTGTCTGCCGGTGTGACTGTGCCAATTATTTCTGCAACCTGGTTCAAAGGTTACATTTGCAACCGGAACATTCAAATCTTTATTGCTGGTTAAAGGCGCTAACCAAGATTTCCCAGAAAAATATTGTGCATAACCTGTATTTTCTTCGCCTGTTGCGAAGTCGCTGATTTTTGGAATTGCTGTGTTCATTTTGTTTTGGCTTTTTAAATTATTATGGAATAGAATTGAAAAAAATAATAAACTGATACTTGTAGACTTTATTAAATGTTGGAATATATTTTTTTATGACTTAATAACTTTTTAACATTCTAATTCAAAAGTTACGGTTACGTTTCCGGAACCTAATGCAGATGCTAAACCTTTTACATCATCTATTTTTCCCAATTTTGTGTAATTATAAGATGTTGAAAATGTTTTGTAAAAAAGGACTAAAGTTTTTGATCCATATAGCATTAAATCTCCATTGTTTATCATTCCAGGATTTGAAGAATTTGTTGGAAGACTCTGCGAAAAATCATGATATTTTTCGTTTGAATTTAACTCGTTCATCTTGATTGTTAAAGGAAGAAGTTCTTTAAATGCTTTTGCCGAATTATTGTCTAAAAGCGTTGCCGTGAAAATTTTAGAATTCACAGTGATCTTTATTTTAGGGTTTTTCATTGGGTGAAGTTTTCTGTATTTACGTTCGCATTTTTAACTTCAGTACAAGAAATACTATTTGTAAATGTTGATAGAATTGCCAAAATTATTAAACAAAGAAATTTCATAATTGAGTTTTTACTTCAAATTTTCCTTAAAAAATGAATCCAGTTTATCAAACGGAATTTTATCGAGTTGATCGTACAAATCTACGTGTACCGCATTCGGAATAATCATTAATTCCTTAGGCGCTAGCGCCAATTTATAAATATCTTCACTCATATATCTCGAATGTGCGTTTTCACCAGCAATCAAAAGCATTGGTCGAGGTGAAATTTCTTTTAGATGCTCTAAGATTTGACTATTCGTCAATGACATTACAGAAGTAGTTGCCCACGCTCCGTTTGAATTAATCGAACGAGGATGAAAACCACGAGGTATTCTGTAATATTCCCAATATTCTTTTACAAACTGTGGCTCATTTCCTGTCAAAGTATCCTGATTAGTTTTCCCACCATATTCAGGGGTTCCGTTTTCAGCATCTTTCCAACGTTGTAAACTCAATTTTTCCAGCATTTTTGTACGTTCTTCAACGGTAACTTTATCATTATAACCATTGGAACTCACTCTGGGAATATCATACATACTCGTTGTCGCTACGGCTTTTACTCTTTTGTCAACCGCAGTTGCATTCAATGCAAAACCACCAAAACCACAAATTCCGATGATGCCAATTTTATTTCTGTCAACATTTTTATGTAGTCCTAAAAAATCTACGGCTGCACTAAAATCTTCCGTATTAATATCCGACGATGCAATATTTCTCGGTTCGCCACTGCTTTCGCCTGTGTAAGATGGGTCGAATGCTACTACTGCGAAACCTCGTTCTGCCATTTGATTGCCGTATAAACCAGACGATTGTTCTTTTACAGCACCAAAAGGTCCGCTAATTGCGAGAGCGGCTAATTTTTCTGTTCCGGCATTTTTGGGAAGATATAAATCTCCCGAAAGTGTAATTCCGTAGCGATTTTTAAAACTTACTTTTTGACGGGTTACTTTATCGCTTAATGCAAAAGTATAATGTTCAGCTGTATCCATTTTTTTCAGTTTTGATGTTTTGTTTTGTGCGAAAATTTGTGTTGTTAGGATAAATAAAAGTGTAATTATTATTGATTTTTTCATTTTAAATTTGAGTTTATTTTTTGCTTAAATATTGTTCATCCGTCACCGGATCGTTCCATTTTACAATGCCTTTTGGGGTATCAGGAATTACATAAAGTTGTTGTAAACCTACATCAACACTTGCTCCGTGCCAATGTTTAACATTTGGTGGACATTTTACAACATCTCCTTTTTTAATAATTTCAATCGGTTTTCCTTCAATTTGATGATAGCCAATTCCGTCTGTAATAATCAAAATTTGACCAGAAGGATGACTGTGCCAATTGCTTCTTGCTCCAGGTTCAAAATAAACATTGCCAATAAACGTATTGTAAACGCTGTCTGCTTCAACCAAAGAAGTTGGATAAGCATTTCCGGTAAAGAATTCTTTTGAACCTTTTTCACCTTTGGGGAAAATGGTCTCCAATTCGTTTTTTGTATTTTCCATTTTTTCTTTATTTTGATTGCAAGACATTACTAAAATTGATGCGGTGATTATAAAAAGGATTTGTACTATTTTCATATTTCTATTTTAATTGATTTTCTTTATAATTTTTGCGGGAATTCCACCTACAATTGTGTTATCATCCACATCTTTTGAAACAACCGCACCTGCCGCAACTACTGAATTTTCACCGATGGTCACGCCTTGCAAAATCGTAACATTTGCCCCGATCCACGCATTTTTTTTGATGTGAATTTTTCCTGGAATTAATGAATGTCTTTCTGCTGGATTTAATGGATGTCCTTCCGTTAATAAGTTCACTTTTGGGGCAATCAGAACGCCATCTTCAATGGTAATTCCGCCCAGATCCAAAAAAGTACAGCCAAAATTGATGAACACATTTTTTCCGATTTTCGTGTTTTTACCATAATTAATGTGAAATGGTGGAAAAACTGCAACACTTTCATCAATTTCAGAATCTGTTATCTCACTTAAAATTTCTCTTATTTCATTAGGCTCAAAACTATTATTAAGTTTTTGTAAAAGTTTGATGGTTGCAAAAGCAGATTCTCTCAGTTGGTGATTATCAGGATGATCGGATGTAATTGTTTCTCCGTTTTTTAAACTTTCGAATATTGATTTTCTTATTTCACTCATTTTGCAAATATTTAATTACAAAATTACATCAAATCGTATATCCAAATATGACACTAAATGCGCTATAAATGTCAAATATTACGTATTTTAGCAAAAACAAATTGGTGATGATTAACAGCGGTTTAGCACGGATTCTTTTTTTTGAAGTTTCAAAGGAAACTGATTTTCCGGAAAACTTTCAACAGTTTTATCACACTCATCTTTTTTGTCAAAGAGGAAATTTTCAGTTTAAATTTAATGATCAAAAAATGGAATGTAAAAGTGGACAGTTCCTTTTTTGGTTTGCAGAAAGTATATTATCGGATTTTAAATTTTCAAAAAATTTTAAAAGCAGTGTTTTATTAATCGAAAAAGATTTATTGATCCATAATATTCCTGATCAAGGATGGAGTATCAATGCGCAACTTCATTCCCGAATATTTCCAGTGAAACCAGTTGCTTCGGATTTAGAAAAAGAAAAAATTCTAACCAATTTTAAACAGATCAACGAACGGTTTTTAGAAACCAATCACCGATTTTATGAGGAAATGCTGACGTTGCAGACGCAGATTTTTATTTTAGAAATGTGGAATTTATTTGCCAATGAATATGAAAAACGCAAACACAGTTTACAAACCGGAAATCAGTATGAACACTTTATCAGTCTGCTTCAGGAGCATTGTTTGCAACATCGCGAAGTAAAATTTTACAGCGATTTATTAAATATTTCTCCTAAATATCTCAATTATCTCTGTAAAACTCATTCTGGAATAACCGCATCAGAATGGATAAAACGGCACGCAAAAGAACGCATTATTCTTTTGCTTCAAAATAATAATCTTAATATTTCCGAAATATCAGAAGAAATGAATTTCAGCAGTTATTCTTATTTTACCCGTTATGTGAAAAAACTTTTGGGCGTAACTCCGGGAGAATTTCGAGGGAGATTTAACGCGAAATAGTAGTAAAGGAATTTGTAGTGATTTACGATTTCCGTTCCCCAATCTGCTGACGCCACATCGCGTAATACAATCCTTTTTCTGCGAGTAAGTTCTCATGAGAACCCGTTTCAATCACTTTTCCACGTTCTAAAACATAGATTCGGTCGGCATGCATAATCGTGCTTAATCGGTGCGCAATTAAAACAGTAATCTGTTCTTTCTGTTCCGAAATATCTCTAATCGTCGTTGTGATTTCTTCCTCCGTAATGCTGTCTAAAGCAGAAGTTGCTTCATCAAAAATCAATAAATGCGGTTTTCTCAACAAGGCTCTGGCAATTGCGATTCTTTGTTTTTCACCACCACTTAATTTAAATCCACCTTCACCGATGATGGTATCTAAACCGTCTTCCGCTCTTTCAATCAAAGCCGTAGCGCTCGATTTTTTTAATGCCATACTCAAATCCTGATCTGTCGCTTCCGGATTGACGAAGAGAAGATTTTCTTTAATGGTTCCGGCAAAAAGTTGTGTGTCTTGTGTTACAAAACCAATCTGATTTCTCAGTTCATCGATATCGAATTCATTACCATTGATATTGTTGTAATAAATAGATCCTTCATTTGGACGGTATAATCCCACCAGTAATTTTACTAAAGTACTTTTCCCCGCGCCACTCGGGCCGACAAAAGCAATCGTTTCTCCATTTTTAACTTCAAAAGAAATATCGTTCAGCGCCTTGTAAGTAGCAGACTGATGTTTGAAACTAACATTTTTAAATTTTAATTTATTGATGGCCCCAATTTTTTTCGGATTAAGTGGTTTTTCTTCAGTCCGCTTTTTCATTAAATTATCGAAGTTAAATAAGGAGGCCTCGGCTTCACGATAAGAGATAATGATATTTCCGATTTCCTGCATCGGGCCGAAAATAAAGAATCCGTAAAACATTAATGATAAATATTGTCCCGGCGTCACTATGTTTTTAAAAATTAAAAAGAGCAAAGTCAGCGTAATCATCTGTTGTAGAAAATTCACCAAGGTTCCTTGAATGAAACTTAAAGAACGGATGCTTTTCACCTTTCTCAATTCCAGACCTAAAATTTTGTAGGTATTGCTGTTGAGCCTTTTAACTTCCTGCTGCGTAAGACCCAAACTTTTTACGATCTCAATATTACGTAGACTTTCGGTGGTACTTCCCGCCAAACTGGTAGTCTGAGCCACAATGTTTTTCTGAATTTTTTTAATTCTTTTACTTAATAAATTGGTGATAAAGGCAATGAAAAATATTCCCACCACATAAACCGGCATAATCGCCCAGTGTAACTGAATGGCATAAACAGAAACGAAAATAATACTGACCAAAATTCCAAAGAAAATATTGATAAAGTTGTTGATGAATTTCACGGAATCTTCTCTAACTTTCGTTAAAATCGATAACGTTTCACCACTTCTTTGATCTTCAAATTCCTGAAAAGGCAAGGCCATAGAATGCTGTAAACCATCGGTAAAAATATTGGCTCCAAATTTTTGGGTGATGACACTCGAGGTATAATCCTGAAAGGCCTTTGCAATCCTACTCACCATCGCAACACCGATTAATAATCCTATAAAATAAAAGGCGCCGTGGTACATGCTGGTGCCGTATAAATATTCCTCCAGACTTCTGCTTAAAAGTTTTTCTTTGTCGAAAAAGTTGGGATTAGTCACTAATTGATCCAGAATTTTTCCTGTAATCGCGGGACCAAACAACGAAAATACCTGATTGATGGTGGCGAAGACTAAAGATAAAATCAAAAGCCATTTATGAGGTTTTAAATATTTAAAAAGTGTTTTCATTTAAAAAAAAATAATTGGCTGCAAAATTAGAGATATTAATTGGTTTGTTTGGGTCATCCCATAGAATGTCTCAATAGCATTTGTATAGGAAATGAAAAAGCAATAAATTGCAGTTCAAGTTTACATTATGCTAACAAAAGAACAAATCGCGCAGCGCATCTCCAAAGAAGTAAAAGATGGCTATTACGTTAACCTCGGAATTGGGATTCCGACTTTGGTTGCTAACTTCGTTTCTCCGGATCTTTCTGTGGAATTTCAAAGTGAAAATGGGGTTCTCGGAATGGGACCTTTTCCTTTCGAGGGTGAAGAAGATCCGGACTTAATTAATGCCGGAAAGCAAACGATCACCACACTTCCCGGAGCATCATTTTTCGATTCTGCTTTCAGTTTCGGAATGATCAGAAGTAAGAAAGTTGATTTAACGATTCTTGGAGCGATGGAAGTTTCTGAAAATGGTGATATCGCCAACTGGAAGATTCCGGGTAAAATGGTGAAAGGAATGGGCGGTGCCATGGATTTAGTGGCTTCGGCTGAAAATATTATTGTTGCCATGATGCACGTTAACAAAGCCGGCGAAAGTAAAATCCTGAAAAAATGTACGCTTCCTTTAACCGGAGTTGGTTGTGTGAAAAAAGTAGTGACTGAAATGGCGGTTTTAGAAGTAACGCCCAACGGTTTCAAACTTTTGGAAAGAGCGCCTGGAGTTTCTGTTGAAGATATCATGAAATCTACAGAAGCAGACTTAATCATCGACGGAGAAATTCCGGAAATGCAGTTTTAAATCAAATCATTTGCAATAAAGAATAAATCCTTTTCAGTTATGAAAAGGATTTATTCTTTATAAATTTTCTAAAAAGATCTAACTAGGAATTTGCAATATCAATTGGCATAGGAAGCGTAGGCGTTAAGAAAATTTATTTTGAAACCGTTAAAAAATCTCCATGTTCGAAGCGCGACACTATTTTAATACTCATAAAATAATTTTGATTCGCGCTAGTTTTGGAGATTTTAGGTTTGAAAATAAATTTTTAGCCGGAGTTTCCAAGCCTTGAACTTTTGATTCTTTTGTTTCAAGACAAAAGAATAAAAAAGGTATTTAACAAATGTGATTCTTCCTGCGTCAATGACAAAAACATGTATTTAAAGAAATGTCATACTGCTGTTGTATAAGAATATTCAGTTTTTGTAAAATCCTTGAACTTTTGATTCCTTTGTTTCAAGACAAAAGAATAAGAAAAACATTATTTCAAAATCTCTTTTAAAAATAATAAAGTATGATTCCATGCTCTTTTCGCCATCACTGCATTGTAATCTTTCGATTCTGGATTCGTAAAAGTATGTTTTGAATTTGAATATGTAATAATCTGCCAATCGGCTTTCCCGTCATTCATTTCTTTTACCAACTGTGCATAATCTTCAGGTTTCACACTTGCATCATCCGCTGGATGTTCCACCAGAATTTTTGCAGAAAGTGGTTCATTCATTCTCGCTGGATCTTTTGCCAAACCACCGTGAATTGATACTACGCCAACTACAGGAAGTTTTCCTCTTGCCGCTTCCAAAGCACCACTTCCACCAAAACAATAGCCAATTACTGCGATTTTCTCTGGATTAGCACCGCTTTTCTTTAATTGTTCCAGGGCTAATGAAATTCGTTTTTGGTAGGCTTTAAAGTCTTGTTTGTAATAACCTGCAACTTTCGCAGCCGAAGCGTTATCGGTGGGGATGTTTCCTTCACCATAAATATCTGCGATAAAAGCAATGTAACCTTGTTTCTCAAGATCTAAAGCAGCATTCCTGGCTTCATCATCAATCCCTTTCCAGGCGGGTAAAATTAAAACTCCAGGAAGTTTCTTTCCAGCATTCGAAGTTACCAAACCACTGAGTTTTTGAGCGCCGTCCTGATAAGAAACCTTTTTAAGAGTCTGACTGAAGGTGAGTGTTGTTGACATAAAAAATATAGTTGCTAAAATTGAACGTATCATATTTTTAAATTTTTTAAGATTAATTAAATGTACGGAAAGAGATTCAAACGGAAATAAAATTTTAATTTGTAATTTTAAACTTCTTAAAAATAAATCAAGATGTCAAAATATAAAATTCAAAAATCACCGTTCATTGTTCCGACAACTGACGGCAAACTCATCGAAGAAATCTGGGGAAACTCCACCGGAAATTCCGGTATATCAATCGCACATATGGTTGCGCCACCCAATTGGAGTGAACCTTTTCAAACACCGGAATTTGATGAATTCACGTATATCATCAAAGGCAAAAAACAATTTGAGATCGATGGAGAAATCGTAGTTTTAGAAACGGGACAAAGCATTCTCATTGAAAAAGGAGCAAGAGTTCGTTACAGCAATCCGTTTGAAAATCCTTGTGATTATCTGGCGATTTGCCTGCCTGCATTTTCTATGGATTTGGTAAACCGTGAAGATTAGAATTTCATATGATCTCTGTTCTTAGAAATAGGGATTTTTTTTGGCTGATAAATGTCAGTTTCAGTTCCTAAGTTTAAAATTTATCTTTGCGACTGATAAAATAAGGTTGTAATCTGAAAAATTCAGATCACATTAATAGGGAATCAAGTTAAAATCTTGAGCTGTACCCGCAACTGTACGCTATAAAAAGTATTGTCATTTTGTGCCACTGATTCTAAATTGGGAAGGCCGACAAATTACCAGCAAGCCAGGAGACCTGCCTTATTTTTATTAATGATCTCTTCGGGAAAAAAGAGATGTTGAAGCGGGAAAACATTCTTGTTTTTTCTCGTCGTCGTTATTTTGTAAGACGATTTCAATATTTCTTTTTTCTCCTTTTTATTAAATAATTAAATTTAGAAATATGAAAAAAGCATTATTGTTTTTATTCGTCGGAGGTTTCTTTTCGGCGCAAAATGTGGAGTTTACTGACATCAATTTTAAAAATGCCATCATCAAAGCCTATCCGGCTGTTGATGCCAACATAGACCACGAGATTTCTTTTGAAGAAGCAAAAACTTTGACTTCAATGAGAAACCTTGCAAGTTATCCGTTGATTACCGATGTAAAAGGTATTGAATCTTTTATCAATCTAACTGAACTCAGTTTAACTCAAAAGGATTTTAAAACCATTGATGTTTCTAAAAATACCAAACTTACCACTTTAAACCTACGCGAGAACAAATTGGCAGGAACATTAGATGTTAGTTCATTATCTGCATTGAAAACTTTAGAATTGAATTCAAATGCTCTGGTTGAAGTTGTGCTGCCGCTTAATGGGAATATTGAAACGCTTTATATTAATGAGAATAAACTCACGGAAATTGACGTTAGAACACTTCCTAATCTGAAGCGGTTATTTTTAGTAAATAATCAAATTCCTGCTTTGGATCTGTCGCAGAATACTATTTTAGAACGTCTTCATATCAACAAAAATAAAGTAACAAATTTAGATTTGACCAATCTTACGAAACTGAATTGGATGTCTGTTAATGATAACTTATTGACAAATATAACTTTTCGAAACAATCCTGTGTTGAAAACGATTCTGGCCCAAAATAACAAGATTAAAATCCTAGACTTTCAAGATGGTTTTACAAATATGTTAACGGTAATCAATCTGACCGGAAATGCAACTTTCAATAAAATAATTAAAGATTGTGATGATACTTTGCCGTCCAATGTTTCCGTAGCAATTGAGGATAACTGTATTTTAGGAACTCAGAATGAAGTATTAAATTCTGTCAAGTTTTATCCAAATCCAGTGACTGATCAAATTTATTTTTCGGAAAATCTGCAAATCCAAAATTATCAGATTCTGAATGTAGAAGGCAAAGTGGTGAGAAATGAAAATGTACTAATATTGAAATCTCTTGAAGTTTCTACTTTAGAAAAAGGGGTGTATCTGTTGAAATTAAAAACGAAAAAAGGAGACCTCGTTCATCGATTTATTAAAAATTAAATAAGTTTATCAAAAATGCCAAGGTTCATCAACTTTGGCATTTTATTTTTTAACACTGAATTCCTAAATCTCTCAATTCCTTTTCCAAATCGGTATCTTCTTTAATATGAATACAGATAAATCCTAAACTTTTAGCGACTTCAATATTCTTAGCATTATCATCAATGAAGACTGATTCTTCGGCTTTGATTTGATATCGGTTCAACAAAACTTCCCAAATCGCTGGATCTGGTTTAATGAGTTTTTCAGTTCCGGAAACCACAATTTTACCTTCGAATATTTTAAAGAAATCATAGTTTTCCAAAGCGTACGGAAAAGTTTCTGCCGACCAGTTCGTTAAGCCGAAAAGATTATATTTTGAATGTTCTAATTTTCGCAGAACTTCAACATTGTGAGGAATATCAGACTTCAACATCATCGTCCAGTTATCGTAATACGCCCGAATTTCGTTTTCCCATTCCGGATGTTTTGCAACCTGAATTTCAGTGCCTTCTGCTAAACTTCTGCCGCGATCCTGTTCTGCATTCCATTCATCGGTCGCAATATTTTTCAGGAAATGTTCCATCTTTCCATCATCGTTAAAATGATCTTTAAAAAAGTAGCGCGGATTCCAATCCATTACCACGCCGCCGAAATCGAAAATAATATTTTTAATGCTCATTAATTTTACTTTAAATTGTTGACTTACTAAACGTTAATTTTTTAGTGCTTTTAAATATAATTGAACCCAAAGTAATTACTAAAAGAAGATGCAGGTAAAAAGAATTCAGAACCAAATCGGTGTAACTCATTTTAAAATTACTTAAAGAAATCAGAATTAAAATTTGGGCGCCGTAAGGAATAATACCCTGAACATAACATGCAAATATATCAAGTACCGACGCACTTTCCTGTGGTTTTAATTCATACTTGTCGGTAATTTCTTTTGAGACTTTTCCGGAGATTAAAATGGCAATGGTGTTATTGGCAACGCAAAAATTGGCCACACTTACCAAACCGCCGATTCCTAATAAAGCGGTTTTCTTTGAACTGATTATTTTATTGATATTTCTCAGTAGGAAATTAATTCCGCCCGCTTTTTCAACCAAGGCCGCTAGACCGCCTGTGAGAAGCGACAGTAAAAATATTTCGGTCATGCTTGTAAATCCTTCATAAGTGTTTTTTGCGAACTCCATTAAACCAAACGTTCCATAACCCATTCCTAAAACTCCGGCGAAAAGCAATCCTGAAAATAGGACTACGAAAACATTAATGCCGATGATAGAAAGCGCAATAACCAGTAAGTAGGGAAGGATCAGCATAAAATTAAAATCTTTCTGTTCCATAATAACGGAAGTCGGTTCCTGATTGAATCCTATCAAAACAAAAATGAGAATGGCAACTAACGCCGCCGGAAGCGCGAGTTTAAAATTGGCTCTGAATTTATCTTTCATGTCACAGCCCATACTTTGAGTGGCTGCAATCGTGGTATCGGAAATCACGGAAAGATTATCTCCAAATATCGCTCCCGAAAGCAAAGCCGCGCCAATTAAACCCAGCGGAGAACCACTTTTTTCTGCCAGATCAATAACAATTGGTCCCAGAGTAACAATCGAACCAACCGAAGTCCCGGAAGCGAAAGACAGAAAAGACGCAATAACAAAAATCCCAACCGGAAAATAGGCTGCAGAAATATAATTTAAACCAAGATTAACGATTGTATCCACACTTCCAGTGGCTTTTGAAACGGTGGCAAATGCGCCCGCCAAAAGGTAAATGATGCACATGGTCAATATTTTACCATCTCCGCAACCTTTTAAAAAAGTATCGATTTTGTGGTTCATTTTACCTTTGAATAAAATAAAGGCGGAAACAATTCCAATCAATGCTGCAATAGGAGAGGGCAAAGCGTAGAAATCATTATTGTAAATACCTGCGCCTAAGAAAACAAATACGAAGATCAATAAAGGGATGATTGCAGTAAAAGAGCCGTTCGTTTTAGTCATGGTGCAAAACTAAGGCTCAAAATATCAAAAACCAACTGTTGGTGAAAGGAATAATCGATAAAGATTGTTAACGTAGAACGCATATAAATTTTGATTAAAATTCACCCTGGTAAAACTCGTATTTTCCGTCAACAAACTTAGCGGAAATATGGTGCAAACCATTACTCAGAATAATTTCATCTGCATTTAAAATAGAATTATATCGGGCAGTTTGTTCAAAAGTTTTTTCCGTCAGTTTAATGTGTGGCGCTTTGCATTCAACTAAAATTTTAGCCACCGTTTTTTCGGTGACCAGCAAATCAATTCTCTTCGTCGTTCCGTTTAGAATCAACTTTTTTTCTGAAATTAAAGAGGATAGATTTCGCCCTTTAATGAAGTGAAAATAGTGCACCCAATGTTGTCGAACCCATTCTTCGGGCGTGAGCAGAAGCCAGGATTTCCGCACCAAATCATAAATAAAAAACTTATCTTTGTCTCTCTTGATTTGAAAGTCAAAATCCTCATTAAAATTCAGTTTCGGAAGTTCCATTTATGAAAGAATTAGATTTAATCCTCAAAAATATTAAAAATAAAGAGTTTCTGCCTATTTATTTTTTCCATGGCGAAGAACCTTATTTTATGGATGTGGCTTTGAAGTCATTTGAAAATGATGTTTTAGAGGAAGATGAAAAAGCCTTTAACCAAACTGTAGTTTACGGAAAAGATACCACGTTTTCTGAAGTTCTTTCCCTCGCAAGGCAATTTCCCATGATGGGCGATAAGCAAGTCATCATTGTAAAAGAAGCCCAGGACATCGTGCTCACCGAAGCAGACAGTACAGCACTGAAACTCTACACCGAAAACCCGGTTGAATCCACGCTTTTAGTCATCGCTTACAAATACAAAAAAGTAGATGCGCGGAAAGCCTTTACTAAAATTCTTTCAACAAAGAAAATGCTTTTCTTAAGCGAAAAAATAAAGGATTATAATGTTTCAAAGTGGATTGATTCCGAAATCAAAACGTTGGGACTAAAAGCCAAACCGAATATTCCGACCATCCTCGCAGAATACTTAGGAACCGATTTATCTCGTATTTCGAATGAATTGCAGAAACTCAAAATGATTCTGAAAGACGGCGAAATCCTGGATGAAAAAATAATCGAAACCAATATCGGAATCAGCAAAGATTTCAACGTGTTCGAACTCATCAAAGCCCTTGGCAAAAAGGACGAAGTGAATGCTTTCAAAATCGCACATTACATGGGGAAATCGAAAACCCACGCCTTTGTGATGACCACTGGAAACTTGTACAACTTCTTTTCCAACCTCATCCTTTTCCACACTATGAAAGGGGAATCACCGCAAAATCAGGCAGCCGCCATGGGAATCAATCCGTTTTTCTTAAAAGATTTCGGAGAGGCAGCCAGGTTCTATAATCTTAAACATTGCACTCGGGCCATTTCAATTCTGCGTGAAATCGATCTAAAAAGCAAAGGTTTAGGTGCCATCAATATGACCGATAATGATTTGCTCAAAGAATTGGTTTACAAGATTTTGCATATCGATCACTACAAAGTGCAATTGTAATTCCGCTCCTTTTGGAATGTTTTTAAAATTGAGATAGTGTTTCAAACTTATTTTTTGGGCGACAAATTCCGTCCTCCATTCCCGTTTTTTTTCTACACTTCGTTGCGCAAAAAGAACTTCATTCAGGCCGGGTCGCAACGCAGGATTCTAAATGAAGGTTTTTTATTATTGATTATTACTTGAGTTTCGGTTTTATAATTTTTTAAAGATGCTTTATTAATTTGAATAACTTGATTTTTAACATGTGCAAATACCCACCTCTTTAATCGCTGCATTTCCAGTCATTGACAAAATTCATCGCCAAAAACTTCGTTACCCCAAAATAAATCACGATTTTTGAAAACTTTAAATATCAATTTTAAATCTAATTATAAATAATGGTAGAAAATATCTTAGACTGCGTGATTATAGGTTCAGGACCTGCTGGTTTTACCGCTGCAATTTACGCAGCCAGAGCCGACCTTAAACCTGAATTATTTACTGGTTTGGAGCCGGGCGGACAATTAACAACCACTACAGAAGTTGATAATTTCCCAGGTTATCCGAACGGAATTACGGGTCCGGAAATGATGATGGATTTGCAAAAGCAAGCCGAACGTTTCGAAACCAAAGTTCATTACGAAATGATCACCAAAGCCGAATTCTCTAAGGAAGTTGGCGGTATTCATAAATTATGGGCTGGAAACAGAGAAATCCTGGCAAGAACTGTTATTATTTCAACAGGTGCGACTGCAAAATATTTGGGTCTTGAAGACGAAAAAAAATATTCTGGCGGAGGAGTTTCTGCTTGTGCAACATGCGACGGATTTTTCTACAAAGGAAAAGAGGTTGTCGTAGTTGGGGCAGGGGATACGGCAGCAGAGGAAGCGACTTATTTAGCAAAATTGTGTAGCAAAGTTACGATGCTTGTGCGTAAAGACCATTTCCGTGCTTCGAAAGCGATGATTCACCGTGTGAGTAATACTCCAAATATCGAAGTCTTATTCAACCACGAACTGATCGGAATTGAAGGTGAAAAGTCATTAGTAGAAAGAGCGGTAGTGATTAACAACCAAACTCAGGAAACTTCTAAAATTGATGTTCACGGAATTTTCATCGCGATCGGTCACAAGCCGAATACCGAGATTTTCCAGGGTCAAGTTAATTTAGACGAAAACGGCTATATCAATACCATTCCAGGTTCATCCAAAACAAATTTACCGGGAGTGTTTGCTGTAGGTGACGTTCAGGATAGTCATTACCGACAAGCGATTACCGCAGCCGGAAGTGGATGTATGGGCGCGATGGATGCTGAGAAATATTTGGGAGAATTAGTGTAATCATAAAAGAACCAAGTAAGAAGAGTCAGGAAAAAAAGAAAAGAGCCGAGTTATTATTTGAGCCGTCATTATTAATTTCGCAATAGAATTTTATACTGATTTCCTACAACCTAATTTCTACAACCTAAATGAGAAATCTACTCTACATATTCATAGGAGGAGGATTAGGAAGCGTTCTGCGTTTCCTAATCTCCAACTATACCCAAAAGTTATGGAATGTAAATTCCTTTCCCATGGGAACTTTTGTGGTGAATATAATCGGGTGTTTTTTGATTGGGATTCTTACTTCTTATTTCCTTAGAATTGATAATTATTTAAAATTTCTTTTGATTACCGGTTTTTGTGGAGGCTTCACAACTTTTTCTACTTTCTCTGCAGAAAACATTTCACTTTGGGAAAGTGGAAGTTATTTTATATTGCTCTTTTACATTTTATTGAGTGTAATAGTGGGTTTAATCGCAGTTTATCTCGGTTTACAACTCGCTAAAAATTAATTTTCACTTTGATAATGAAGAGTTTAAAAATTTTTTTCAAAATAATTTGGTGAATATATAAAAGGTCTTTATATTTGCACCACTGAAAAAGAGAAATCAATTTCATTGGAGAACTGGCAGAGTGGTCGATTGCGGCAGTCTTGAAAACTGTTGACTGTAACAGGTCCTGGGGTTCGAATCCCTAGTTCTCCGCTTGGTGAACAACCAAAACACATCAAAAGCCTTTAAATACTAGTATTTAAAGGCTTTTTTGTATTTATGATATATCAAATTATATCAAATTAATGCAAAACAAAAGGGAGTACCAAGGTGAGTAGTAGAAAAATAAAAAAAGGTACTCACCGAATTTAGCATTAAACAGCCTATTCATCGGTTATTCATCTATTGAACATCTTGTAGGTTTAGAGGTTTCGAAATAAATTTATTAACCTTTAAAATCATGACTTATGCAAACCTACTGTTTACTATTTTATGCGAAAAGAACAAAAGGTAATTCTGAACTTTCAGCAGTTTATATGCGAATTACTATTGATGGAAAACGAAAAGAAATTTCGACAGGAAAAACGATTAAAACGAAAGAATGGAATTCGAAAGCTGGAAAAGTTTTTGGAAATTCTTCTCATGCAAAATGTTTTAATTCATTCCTCGAAAGTCTGCGGGCAAAAATGTTCGAATCTTACAACTATCTTCTAAACAATCGAAAAATTATTACATGTGAATGTCTGAAGAATAGATTTCTGGGAATTGATGAACGAAAAGTAACTTTAGTAGAAGCTTTTCAAGATCACAATAATCAAATAAGAGAATTAATAGGGCGAGGATTTGCTCATGGAACCTGGGAGCGGTATGAAACATCTCTTAGACATACTCAGCAGTTTATGATGTGGAAATATAATATTTCGGATATTGACGTAAAAGAAATTAATCCTGCATTTATTTCAGATTATGAATTTTTTTTAAGAACGGTACGTAATTGCGCCAATAACTCAGCAGTTAAGTATATTAAAAATTTTCAGAAAATTATTAATATATGTTTAGATAACGAGTGGATTATTAAAAACCCTTTTGCTACTTACAAATCTAAAATTGTCATTACAGATGTACGCTTTCTTACAGAAAATGAATTAGAAAAAGTTAAAAATAAAGTGTTCAGTACTGAGAGGTTGCAGACTATTCGCGATATATTTCTATTTTGTTGTTTTACAGGTTTAGCGTATTCAGACGTTAAGAAATTAGCACATGAAAACATATCAATTACTGCAAATGGCGAAAAATGGATCAAAATTAGAAGAACAAAAACAAAAGTTGAGGCAAGTATTCCTCTACTTCCTATTGCAAATGAGATTTTGGACCGTTATAAGACCAACATAAAGTGTGTAAACGTTGAGAAGGTTTTACCGGTTTTAAGCAACCAGAAGATGAATGAGTATTTAAAAGAGATTGCCACTTTATGCGGATTGGACTTTGATATTAGTTTTCATACGGCCAGACATACTTTTGCCACGACTGTAACATTAAATAATGGGGTGCCACTTGAAACAGTAAGTAAGATGTTGGGACACTCTAATGTTCAAATGACTCAACATTATGCAAAAATTCAAGATCGGAAAATTGGTGATGATATGAATTTACTTAAAAAAGTATTGCATAAGAACGAAAAGAAGCAAACCATGATCAAAAGCAAGGCCCATAAGAAGTCGCAGTGAGAAGCGTTGAAGTTTTGCTGCTGATTTTTTGTGGGATATTTATCTGATGCAAATGCAATTAGACCCGCAAAGGAAACAATCACACCTGCAAGATGATACGAAGATTAAATATAGATTAAAATTAAAGGGAAAATAAGTGATCTGCCTTTTACTTTAGACGAGAAAAATACAGATCACTTGTAAAAAATTTCAAAAAATACAATATAAAGATTGTGGAAATATTATTGGAGACATTAAGATAAATTAAACGACGCTTTATAATCTCTTTAAAAATCTGCCTTTACTTCTAAGTATATTTTTTCAGAAAATGGGGTAGGGACTTTCGTTTCCTTGCCATATTTTAAGATGGCACCAGCGAAAAGATCTAATTCATTATTAGCTTTTTCCGAATGCACATCAAGTTGTAAAGATGTTGGCGTTGACGGTGGGAAAGATGCTGCTTTATCAAAAGTATTTCGTATAATATCTTCTGAAAGGTTAATTCCTTTTTTATCAGCTATTGATTTTATTTCCAGCATTACATTGGTCGCTTCCTCTTTTTGTAATTCAACCTTACAAACCGCTCCGATAGAGGAATTATATTTAGCGGTTACCAAACCAAAACTTGCAATAAATATAAATTTCGTCCAGATATCAACCTGAGCAGATTCTTTAAATTGAAAATGGATCTTACTCTTCTCTAATAAATCGATAATCCAGTCGATGTTTTTGGCAGGATGTTGAGGGTCTTTTCCAACGATTAATTGACCTGGTTTGCCTTTATGTTCAACGATTCCTTTTTCTTTGATATGAGAAGCAACATAAACGCAGGAAGGTAATATGATTGATTTTGGCAGTATTTTACGGATGCGGTCATAAATATCTGCCCCGTTCATCATGGGCAGTAAAACGGTGTCTGTTGTAATGACTTTGGACAATTGTCTGCAAATATCTTCCAAATCGTATTCTTTGACGCAAATCAAAACAAGATCAGGATTTTGAATTTCGGAAATTTTTTGGTAGATAGCATCAGGCCTGGTTATAGCTTTTGGGTGTTCTGGAGAAAGTAGTTGTAAACCACTTTTTTTTACGGTCTCATAGGTGACCCCTCGGGCAACAAATGAGATTTTATTTTTTTGATCTACTTCGTTTTGCTGAGAGATCTTAAACCCAAAATAACCGCCAACACCCCCAAGACCAATGATAACAACATGCTTTTTCTCCATTTCAATTTTTTTGCAAATATTAAAATTTTTGTTTCAAAATATACTTGATAAATGGCAAGAAATTATAATTTGCTTGTTTCTTTTCTAATTCTACTTAATGAACTGTCTGTAATACCTAAGTAAGAAGCGATTACTTTCAGGGGAACGTTTTGTAAAATAGGTGCATTGTTTTTTAAGAGATTCATATATCTCGTTTCCGCTTTTTGGCTGGCCATTTCAATGAGTCTATCGTGTAGTTTCGCATAATTAATAACGAATAGAAGCCTACTAAACTCTCTAAAATCTGGAATGTTATGAAAGTTATTTTGTACATTTTGTAAGTCGGTTTCCCAAAAAGAGCAGTGCGTTATCGTTTGATAAGTTTCTTTGATGGGCTGTTTTCTGAAAAAAGATAGAAAATCATTTACAAAACAAGGAGCGATAAAAATGTTAGTGGTAATTTCTTCGTGATCTTCATTAATTATATAGGAACGCATATATCCTTCCTCTAAAAAGTAGGTTTTTAAACTGATCGCATCTTTTTGAAGCAGTACTGTATTCTTATCCATCGTGAAATCAGAAAATGTTGCTGTAATTCTCTCTACAACTTCTTTTTCGATAGGAAACAACGAGTGAAAGTAAGTGTTAAGTTTTGATTTGCTCATCAGTGAATTTTGAAGGTCAATACTTTAATTGAATATCGATAAACAAATATACCAATCTAACTTCAAATTTATTTGACTCGTTTTTAATGGATAGCTGCTACTAAACTTTCCGCAGGACAGAAAAAGACATTGTATAAACCTGTCACTTCCCTTGCAAATTAGATCTAATATGGAAGATAGAAGTATTTTGCTATATAACTGCCAAGTGAAAATCAGATTGGTGATTTTTCTAATTTTTCGTACCCAAGTTTTATTAAAAATATTATTAATTGATCACCTCCATTTCAAATGTAAACCGGGTTTCTTCTTCAGTGGAGGTACAGGTTAGGGTTCCTCCATGCGCTTTCGCGATTTGGTCTGCAATATAAAGACCTAATCCCAAGCCATTTTTGCTGGGGCGGTTTCCTTCCTTTTTAAAAGGAGTAAAGAGAATGATCTGCAGTGATTCCGGAATGGGTTCACCGTCATTCGCCACAGAAAGCTTCAATTTATTCGCCTCGTGCTGTCCTGTAAAATTAACTGAAGATTGAGGATTGCCATGCGTTAAAGCATTCGCTAAAAGGTTGGATATGAGCTGGCCAATGCGGTCCGCATCGCAGAATATTGGGTCAAGCAGCGCAAGGTCAACTTCAATTTTTCGGTTTGGGAATAAAAACTTAAGTTCTTCTACTACGTGTTCCAAAACTGGTTTCAGTTCGACATGCTGTGGGGCAATCACAATTCCTTCGCCCATTCGAGTACGCGCAAAATCCATGACGTTGCCGATCAATTCATTCATGCGGTATCCGCTTTGTTTGATAACTCCGATCAGATTTTTTTGCTTTTCATCTGTAATAAAGCGGTCCAAATATTCGACCGTCATCGTAATTGCACTTAGGGGATTTCGAAGGTCATGCCCCAGAACAGCGATCAGCTGTTCTCGTAAAATCAGGTTTTTCCTTTCTACTTCTAAATCATTCTCCGCAATACGTTTTGCATACTGCAGATTCTGTTCATACTGCATACGATCCGAAGCCTCTACCAGCGTGTAGTAAATCAGTTTAGAGCCGTCTTCTTTGACAACAGACTCTTTGGCGTTGATAAAGATTTTGACTTTTTTTACCGCTGTCGCACTCAGTTCAATGAGAATTTCGTCAAAATAACCTTGCATTTTTAATAACGGGGAAAGGTGGGTTTCAAAGTAGATTTTGCTTCCGATAGATAGAAGATCGGAAAACTTTTTACCGGTTATTTCCTCACGTGAAATCCCCAACCAGTTCAAGACGCGATTGTTACTGCGAACAATTGTGTTCTTTTCATCCGCAATTAGGAAACCCGAAAACGACTCTTCAAAAAACTGTTGGGCTTCTTGGGGTGGAATACTGTTGTTTTCGTTTGGAAGAGAGCTCATTATAGATATGCTTTCATAATTGCAATGGTTTCGTCGGGCGCGCTAAGGTTCGGGCAGTGTCCAGTCGCTTCCATGATGACGAGTTTACTGTCCTTTATATTTTCATGCACGTAAATACCCACTTCTTCCGGCGCGATCACATCGTCTGAACACTGCAAGATCAAAGTCGGGGTGGTTACTTGCGGCAACACTGCTCTCTTATCAGAAAAGAAAGTCGTCCGTGCAAATTCTCTGGCGATATCGGGATTGGTTCTGCAAAAACTGTTAGACAGTTCTTCTGCAAGTTCTACGCGCTCTGGATTTCCCATGATTATCGGTGCCATGGCCATCGACCAGCCAAGGTGATTATTGTCTAATGCATCCATCAATTCGGTAATCTGTTCTTTCGTAAATCCGCCTACATATTCCCCATCATTAACGTAAGAAGGAGAGGGACCTATCATAATCAGGGCTTTAAATAGGCCTGGTGCTTGCAGTGAAGCAATGGCTCCTATCATCGAACTTACGGAGTGACCGACAAAAATCACATCATCAATTTTTAATTCCTTGCAAACTTCTATTACATCAGAAGCATATCCTTCGAGTTGCGAATACTGTTCACTCGTGTATGCGGCCAAATCCGAATTTCCCGCCTCTACATGATCCATCAAAATAACGTTATAGTCGTCCTCAAAAGCCGGTGTTATAAAACGCCACATGTTTTGATCGCAGCCAAATCCATGCACAAACAGCATCGCGGATGTTCCTTTTCCTTTGATGGTTACATTATTTCGTTGAATCGCATTCATAATAGGTAATTGATACAATTAATTAAAATTAAAGACTGCAAGGTAATTATTTTACAAATGATTTATGATTTAATTATCTAAGTTGCAGCGATTTCATGAAAATTTATTTGAAGGAGTATTAGACTTCATGTAAAGACTAAAGCTAAGTAAAATTACAAATGGTGATAGTTAAGGGTCTGGAAAAATGGTGAGAATTTCTGACTTAAAAGTTGTCAACACTAGAATTCAGAGTTTCTCTCGGAATTTCCCGATTCAGGTAGATCTTAGATGAATGTTTTGACTGATTCTGAAAAAAAAATATCAGATCCATTAGCAAATAAAGCAATGATGACAACGCTTTTGAATAAACTGCTACAAACAATTATTGGGAATGACAGGAAATTTTCCAAATTCTCTCAAAAGGGAGTAGGGTTTCATTTTTAAAACTGTTAAATTTGATTTCAGATAAAATACTAATCTTATGTGCTATTACATTTCAAATAATCTCACTAAAAAAGAAATAAAGGATTCCTTTGGAGTAGAGTATAATGCCCCAGCCTATAAAGGATCTGGTTTTCTCAATGGCTTTTCTTTTCCAAAAACACCAATCATTATGGATGAAAATCCTGATGAAGCTATACTGGGAGATTGGGGTTTAATCCCTTTCTGGGCTAAGAACAGAGATATTCAGAAGATGACTTTAAATGCGAGGATTGATACCCTGGGTGAAAAACCCAGTTTTAAAAATTCAGTCTCCAATCGATGTTTAGTTTTAGTCAATGGATTTTATGAGTGGAAGTGGTTAGATTCTAAAGGAAAAAGTAAGGAGAAATACTTCATTCAATTAGATAATGGTAATCAACCATTTGCCCTAGGAGGAATCTACAATATTTGGACTGATAAAGACTCCAATGAAACCCTTACCAGTTTTTCTATTGTAACTTCAAATGCGAATGAACTGATGTCTGAGATTCACAATACAAAAGACAGAATGCCCTTAATTCTATCCAAGGAAGCAGAAGAAGCATGGCTATCTGATAGACCAGTAGATGACTTTGCATTTCCACATTACAATCCCCAATTAGTTGCTTTGAATCTGGATTCGGCAAATCCAACGACGCTTTTTTAGGCTCAACTAACTGTGCAAAAATTATTTAGAAACAACCATTTATTTTCAAGTGGTTTTCCTTGTTATTAACTGGGAAAATTAAAAACAATTTAGTATCACTAGATTAATAGTGATTAAAAGTACCCGACATCAGAAGCGAACTAGTACTTTTTTTTGACAAAATTGTATTTTTGGTAAATTAACATTCGGATTGTGGCTTGTTATGCTATATTTATTCTTCCTCCCCAAAATTATCTTAGCTACGACACTGGGTTTTAAAGTAAGTTAAAAATATTATTTCAAATAGACAAACATATCAACTAATGTATATTGGAAATGAGCTGGAAATGTTAAAAAGCTCATAAACGATGAAGTACTTTTTTCAGTGATATGGTATTGATCCTTTGCAGAAAATTGATATATTGACGAATCCAGAGTATTACAAGTTTTTAAGTAACCTCGAAAGTCCGAGAATTCGGAGAGTACATTATTCAGGGGTCGCCTCGCTTCCTGCTAATATTCCGCCGTCTATATTCAATTCTGTTCCGGTAATATATTTTGATTCATTTGTCGATAGAAATAATGCTCCATATGCCACATCGATTGGTTCTCCAAAATGACCAAGTGGAATTCCGTTTTCTATAGATTTGATCATTTTTTTCCTTTCTTCTCCTGTTCCCAACATCATATCCCACATAGGGGTCATTATTGCTGCTGGATGTATGCTGTTGCATCGTATATGATATCCTTTTTCTGCGCAATAAAGCGCAACACTTTTCGTGTGATTTCTAGAGGAGGCTTTACTTGAAGCGTATGCAACTGCTGTTGGAATACCAACAATTCCACTTCTTGATGAAATATTTACGATTGCTCCTCCTTTCTCTTTCATTAATTTGATAGCATACTTGCACCCTAACATCACTCCATTAGAATTAACTTGGTGTACTTCATTCCAAGAATTCAAATCAACATTTTCTGCATCAAATGGACCGTTAGTCTCAAGAAAACCTGTTATTCCAGCATTATTAATCAGAACATTTAATTGTCCATATTTTTCTAAAATTTTATGGGTTACTTCTACCCATTCTTCTTCGCTTTTCACGTCTAAATGGAAATATTCGGATGGATTCCCTAATTCTTTAGATAGTTCTTTTCCTTCTTCATCTAATAGATCCGTTACAATAACCGTTGCTCCTTCAGAGCAGAACAATTCCGCTATAGCTTTTCCTATTCCTCGCGCAGCACCTGTAATAAGAACAATTTTATTTTCTAATCTTTCTTTCGATATTCTTTTTTATTTGAACCCTATCCGTTGGGTATTCCATTCTCATTCTGAAATGATTGTGTTGTTTGTCATCCTATTCAGTATTTCCACACCCAATTTGTTCAACAACCCATCCTTTTTTCATTCCATGCACCATAGGGAAATTGTTTTCCAATTTGATAAAATGTTATATCTCCCATGCAGAAATCCATTTCGTCCTATTTTCTGCCCTGGAACAATCAGCAAATTTTCCTGTACTCGATTATTTTCAGGTTGAAGAAAATACGAATTGAAAACGATCATCCATTACAATTAAAGCTGCCCCCAACGGGTGCTGTGTGTTCGGCTTTTGTTATTTTGTTTGTTCTATTAGGTCAAGTCGCTTTACAATACTGCATTTTTCTAAAATTGTTCCTGGTGATAAAACGGCATTTGCTCCGATTTTAGAATTGTCCCCAACTAATGAACCAAATTCTTCTGTTTTTGTGTCAATAATAGTTCCGTTTTGTGTTACCCATATATTTTTGTTTTGTCTTTCGTTGTAATGATTTGCACAAATCGAACCGGCTTCAAAATTTATGTTTTGTCCAATTATGCTATTTCCAATGTAATTGAAATGTGCAATGGCAGCATTGTCAAAAATTATTGATTGTTTAATTTCCGAACTTGGTCCAACCTTTACAGATTTGCTTAAAAATATAGGTCCTCGTAAATATGCGTGTGCTCCAATAAAACAGTTTTCAGAAATGATTACTGTACCTTTCAATATTACTCCTTGCTCAATGATTGCTGTTTTATGGATCGCAATATTATTTTCTATTTTATAATTATTGTCTAATACTTTTATTTTTTGCAATAATATGTTTTCTAAATTATCAATAATTTCCCAAGGTTGCAGGTCTTCGGTAAGTGGGAATTTAATTTTTATGTTTTCGATGTAATTTTCAATTTCTACCATATTTCCTAAATTTTCATTTTTGTTACGTTAGCTTCCTTACGCTGCTATAAGTACAAGCGCAACGGGTGGGTATTTCTGCAGGCCAACTAAAAATACGAAAACTTTCCCTTTGCAAGAAAATTAATTAATCTAAACTCTTCTATAAAAATTTCATATACGATTGTACTGGATATGCAAATAAAATTTCCAGCTAAAGTTAAGCTACATTTTTACAAATCGCTACTAAGCATTTTCCTGTTCTCGTAGCAGTATCTTTTGAAGATTAGTAGATCAGTTACGTATTCCAGAATGCAATCTAAAACCTCTGTTTTTTCATTGGTTAGCAGATGATCAAAATTGCTTGAAGACAGTTTTTTATTAAGCGTAACAATTATAGAATTATTTTGCAAAGTGAGGATTGCATTTTTTTGTAAGTCGGTATTTTTTAAAAAGTAACTGTAATTGTCATGTTCCAGTCCCGAAATAATGCCATATATGTAAAAGCTGTTCTTTACTTTATCAATATTGAAGTTAAACTGATTTTCAGCATTCAGTAAAAATGATCTGCCATCCCATCGACAGGATACTCTTCTTTGTAATTCATTTTCTAAAGCATTGATCAGAATTGTGGTGAATTTTTCTTTCGAGAGATAAAGATCTTCATCTGTAGGGATTTGTTTTTCTACCATAGGAGATAGATATGATTTCACAAAGTTTTTTAATTCGGATAGCTCTTCGGCCGTATCGTATATGGCTCCAAATTCTAAAGCGCCTAAATTAGAACTGTTCAGTAGGTTCATTGATGTGACGATGCCTGTGTGTTCATTAAAATATAATTTGGCGTGCAAAGCTTCAATTAATTTAGGTTTTATATTAAATGCTTCTAATTGTTCCCAACTTTTATAATTGTTATTGTCATATCTAATATAAACACTGATTTTCACCTGTCGTTTTTGCGCTTTTAACAGTTCTGTCTTAAAGGCCTCCCATTTCTGAATGTCGATATAAGGAGATGCCAGAATAAGGTATTTTTTAGCTTGGTGTATAAGATTGATGATCTCGCTGCTGATTTGATAAGGGGCTATGATTTTCATAAGTTGCTTTTTGATAAAGATAGATAAATATATAAATGGCAAGTAGTGTGAAAACAATAAAAAACTTTAAATATAGATTAACTTCTAATTTTTAATTACGGTTTTCCGTAAGGCTTTATGGTTTTACCAATTTACCTTTGAGGTTAACCTAAAATTTTACAAAAATGGCAAAAACCGCAACAGAGTTTTCACCACAGGCCACTCATTGAAATATTGAAGAATTTTTGTTACGCTAAACTATTATTTAACAACGGTTTTAGATGGTATAATAACGTTTTAATAAAATAAATTTACGTTTTAGTGTTTTTATATTACGTTTTTGATTACATTTGTATCACAAAATTTAAAACAATTTACATTAATGTATACTGAACTAATAAAAATAATTGAAGGTGGATTAAATAATGACCATAAAAAGGTAATTAGCTACTCTAATCATTTAGCAAAAAAAATAAGAGATGATGGTGATATTAAATTGGCGGACAAAATTTTGAAAACACTGCAAGGAGCGAAAGGTCTGCCTGTTTTTAAAGATCAATTATTTGATGCCCCGGTTGATCATGATACAAGGTTAAATATTGCAGATATCATATTGCCACAAGACATAAAGTGTGATATAATTGTTTCTGAAGGTATTGTTGAGCCAATAAATAATTTTATTTCCTTAGTAAATTCTAAAAACGAAATAAAAAGTAAAGGTTTAGATATTAATCTCTCTCTTTTACTTTACGGTCCTCCAGGTTGTGGTAAGACAACATTAGCTAAACATATTGCTAAAGAACTAGATATTCCAATTGTAGTGGCACGTTTCGATTCTTTAATTTCTTCTTTATTAGGTAATACTGCGAAGAATATAAGGAAATTATTTGATTACGCAAAAAGTAAGCCTTGTATTTTATTTTTAGATGAGTTTGATGCTATAGCAAAAGCACGAGATGATAGTCAAGAAACTGGAGAGTTAAAAAGAGTAATCAATAGTCTTTTGCAAAATATAGATGAATTTTTAGAAACAGGGATATTGATTGCAGCAACTAATCACGAACAATTGTTAGATAGTGCAATATGGAGAAGATTTGAAAAAGTGGTAAATGTAAACAAGCCAAATTCTGATGAAATAAAAAATCTAGTTGAAAATTATTTTGAGAAAATTGGTTCTGATTTAGCGACAGATGATAAGAAATTTGAAATGGTTAAAACTTATATGAGTAATTTATCCCATTCAGAGATTATTAAAATCATTAACAGTGCATATTATAATTCAATAATAAAAAAATCAGTTTTTGAATACGAAGATATTTTTTCTGAATATTTTAAATATAAAAACAACAACAGATTTCTACCAGAGGAAATGATTAGGTTTTTAAACGAAAGCCATATCCCACAGAAACAAATAGCAAATTATTTAGCTATTTCAATTAGACAAGTTAGAAACGCATTAAATGTAGAATAAAATGGCAAAAAAGAATTTACCAATTAAGCTTTTTCAGAAAAGGCAAAAAATTGACGACAGAAGAGTTGAAGGTGGTGGTGGAGATAATGTTCCTAAATGGGAATTATCCGGACATTTGCTTGCCGAAAGAGCAGAAAGCTTCATTGCACCAATTAATGAATTAATTGATGTATTTCAAAAACGTAATGATTCAAGAGAGTTTATACCAGCGACATTAAAAATTGATATTGATGATAATGCAATTGCTAAATCACATAGAAAAGACATTCAGAAAATTTTTAATGGTAAAGTAACCAAAAACAATATTATTGGCTTTCTTGATTCAAATAGCGCAATTGTTAAGGTTGACAGCATTGAAGAAGGTTTACAGATAAAAAACAATATAGCCAATTATCTAAAAAATCCACGTGGTATTTCTGCTATTGAATCAATAGAAGTATTCAAACCTTTTATAGTGGATATTGAAGAAAACCAAGCGGTCAAAATTTCATTAATTGACTTTTTGAACTATGAAATCAATAATGCTGTCAAAATTGCTTTTATTAAATATTGCACCGAATTTAACATCGAAGTAAAAGAAGTAAATTATTCTTCTGGTTTAATAATATTTAAAATCAAAAATGCTTCAAAAGGCGTTTTAGATAGTATCTCAGGTTTTGAAGCATTAGAATCTATAACTTTTATGCCTAAATATCAAGTGGAGACCGATAGCATAGAATCTGAAGATACTCTTGATATAAAATGGCCTACAGATGGTATTGAATATCCAATTGTAGGAGTCTTAGATTCTGGTGTTTCAAGGAACCCATATTTAGAACCTTGGTTACTTGAGGATAAATTCTCTTCATATCCGGATGAGTTAATTGATCCAATGCATGGTTCTTGTGTTTCAAGTATAATTCTTTATGGGGATCAATTACAAGGTAAAAATTGGACGGGGAATACAGGTTGTAAAATTTTTGATGCAACAGTATTTCCTGATCAAAAACAAGAATCAATAGATGAAGATGAATTAGTAGAAAATATTAGAGAAGCAATAAAGAACAATAATCACATTAAAATTTGGAATTTATCATTAGGCACTGCTTCTGAATCCAGCATTAATGATTTTTCAGATTTTGGAAAGGCATTAGACGATATTCAATTAGCAAATGATGTGATTATATGTAAATCTACTGGAAATTGTAGAAATTTTGAAAAAGGTCATCCTAAAAGTAGAGTAGCAAGGTCAGGTGATTCAGTTCGTTGTTTAGTAGTTGGGTCAGTTGCTCACTCAAAAAATACACATGATATAGCTGATATTAATCATCCATCACCGTTTACGAGAATTGGTCCTGGTCCTGCAAATAGTATTAAACCAGACTTAGTGTCTTTTGGAGGAAATGCAGGGTTAGATGGTGGTAGAACAATTCAAAATGGAGTAAATGCGATCTCACATGATGGGAGTGCTGTGAAAATTATGGGAACAAGTTTCGCAACCCCAAGAGTAACTTCATTGTTATCTGAATTAAATTTTAAAATTAATGAAACTTTTAATCCTACTCTTTTAAAAGCTTTGGCCATTCATTCTGCAAAATATCCAACAGGAATAAGTCTTCCTATTAGCGAAAGAGTGAATCAAATGGGTTTTGGAATTCCTGATTCAGCTGATGAAATAATCTATAATGATCCTCACGAAATAACTTTGATTTTGCAAGAAAATATAACTCGTGGCGAATTTATTGAAATCTTAGAATTTCCTTTTCCGGAAAGTTTAATTGATGATGATGGTTTTTTCTACGGAGAAATTAAAATAACATTAGTTGGCCAACCAGTATTGAGAGAAAAACAAGGCGCAGAATATTGTCAATCAAATTTAGAGTTAAAGTTTGGTACTTATGAAAACATTAAAAACCGTGACACAACCAAAGCAAATATTCTCAATGAAATTGGTCCAGACGACACTCAAAATGTTTTACTTGACTCTAATTACAAAAGTTTGCATCTTAAAGATACTGAAAGCGAATATGCGCGTGAAAGAGTATTGCTCAATTATGGAAAGAAGTATCAGCCTGTAAAGAAATATTCGGTAAATCTTAGCGAAATGAAAGATTCAAGACAACGCGATAGTTTAGCAAATAATAGAAAGTGGTATGCTAAAATTAAAGGAACTTATAGAGATTTTGCTGAAACCTTAGCAATACAAGATGGTGAAGAATTAAACCAAGATTTTACGCTTATTGTAACTATTAGAGATACAAAAGCTCAAAAGCAAGTGTATAATGAAGTATCAAGACTTTTAGCGGCTAGAAACTTTATGCATTCTAATATTAAGCTCAGAGAAGAAGTAAATGTTCAAATCGAGGATGAAATATAGGACTAAGGAGCATGTTAAACATATTCGAGAAAACTTAGAAATTAAGGTTTAATATAAACGAAGAGAGTTAATATTATTATAGCTACCAGCTCAATCCATAGGTAAATACGGTATGCAATTAAAAGAGAAAATGATAAAAGAGTATCAAAAGAAATAAACAATCCTTAACCAGAATAATTCACTGGTGATGTTGAATTAATTTTAAAATTTACTAAAATGGCAGACAAGAAAAACACTGTTATTAAAGTTGGAAGGGACGCAGGTACTGGGCAATTTGTCACAGTTAAGGAAGCTGAAAAAAGACCTAAAACAACTGTAATAGAAACTATTAAAATTCCTAAAAAGAAGTAATAGTTTTAAGGGGGACTTGTCCCTCTTTTTTAATATTTAAAGAATTTAAATATGTGCCGCGACTTTATAAAAATGGTTTAGAAAGTATACCTGTATAAAAAACAGTGAGCTTAAGTACGAAAGACTGGGAAGAGTAAAACTCACTGCTGAAGCGGGTGTACGCCGACGGGGAGATCGATTTGGGCGACTATCACCTGTGATGTGGAAAATGGATTGCAAGCTAGGTCTAATACCTTCTGGCATACTGGTTTTCTACACCCAAAGTAACAGCAGCAAAATATTATGAAAAAATACTACTTTTGACGTGTACAAAAAATTACCTTCAATAAGCACAAAATTATTTTATGGATCCAATTACAATTTCAACATTAGCATTGTTATATCCTTTTTTGACAGAATTAGCTAAAAAGGGCGCAGAAAAAATAGTAGAAACTAGTAGTGAGAAATTCACATCAGGAAGTATTGGTTGGTTAAAGTCTTTATTCTTTAAAGATGATGATCCTAAAAAGGCATTGCAAGAATTAATTGATGAACCTGAAAGTTTAGAAAAACAAATTGCTATTAA
>NZ_JAQYUS010000005.1 GCF_030686865.1 Kaistella sp. SH40-3 | reverse complement strand
TCAAAAGGGATATCATAAAACTTCTGCTGCCAATTAAATTCTGCAGGATGTTGTTTTTCTTCCTTTGCATAGAGCATTTCCCACAATTCTTCCGGCGTAGGAACTTCATTAATATCCTTCTCGTCTCCCTGCATATCAACGAGGTAATATTTAAGACCATTGGTACAAATAGCGAAACGAAGATTTAAACGTTCTGCATAATCTTTTGCCTGACCAAGCCCTTCGGTGTAATAACAGGTATCTGCTTTGGCTTCAATGACCGCAACATGTCTGTTTTTGTATTGCAGAATATAATCGGCTTTACTGGGTGCAGTTCTTTTGTTATTACCAATCAAACGGCCCTTCGTAATGGGATATTCCCGACGAACGCGGCTGTCTGGTACCTCTTGCCATCCACGCACTTTTAAGTGTGGATCTATGAGTTCGGCTCTTGTTTCGGATTCGTTCATTGTTTATTTAATAATCTTTTTAATTCATGCTATGCAATAATTAAGATTTTTTGATCTTCACTTTTGCGCTTGAAAATAAATAATTAGTGAAATAATAAAATATAATATAATCATTCCACTAGATATTATTTTTAAAGTATTTAAAAATAATATAACAGATATCGTTAATAGTGGAATAAACCACAATAAAATTTCTATTATTTGTAATCTTTTAATCTGTTTATTTTTTTCTTCATTTACTTTACTAAAAGATTGTTCCATCTCCGTTAATTCAGTTTCTTTAAATGTTGACTTATAATGTTTAATATTCGCTTGAACGAAATTTATTGCAGATTTTTGGTTATTAATAAACAATTGAATGAAAATACAAAAAATTACTAAACCAATTATTGCTAAATAATTTTTAGGCGAATTAATATCTTCATAATTTAATGTCGTTAAAACTAGAACTAATGCTGTTGGTATTGCGATTAATTTTGTTTGAGAGTCATTTATTACAGCTTGTATTTTTTGATTAAATTCCAATGCTTTCGAGTCCAACTCTAGCTTAAATTTAGAGTAAGTATATTGTCGTAAATAATAATTGTACGAGGTTTGTGCCTTGTCATAAAATCTTTCGAAATTTTTTAATAAAAATGAAAAACGTATTTGATCATCATCTATGCTATTTAAATATGAAACTAAATGATTTAAATAAGCATCTTTTTTATCTTCAAAACTTTTACTTGAAAGCAAGCCAGTAAATAAATGAAGTTTTTCAATTGAGGAAGTTTTTAGATAAGTTAAATCTTCATTGCTGTATTTTAATGGTAGATACAATGAAGATTCATTTCGTAAAATTATTGCATTTTGGATATTTAACTCTTCATAAGAATGTTTGGAATTAGTGATGATATTTTCAACTAATTTGATTACACTTTTATACTGATTTACGAATGGCAAATTATCTTTTAAGTATTTTTTTTGTTGAAATATGTATATGGGATAAGAAGGAAATTTATACCGATGTTTAAGAATAAAAGATTCTTCAGTTAAAAAGAAACCTAGTGAAAATATTCTTGACAAAATAAATTCAATCTTTATTAAATTACCAACAACAATTGAATCGACAGAAGAGTTATCGATATATTCATTTGTGAATAATAATGATATTATTGAAGTATCTTCTACAATGTAATCGCATATTAAATAATCACCATCTACAACTACTGCAGATGACTTTTCTATGATATTTACAATAGAATTAAGCATTTTTTGTAAGCGCTAATATTTTATCCCGTAATAGTGGAGAAATATTTTTTATTGTTAAATTTTTTTCATTCGGACTAAGTATAATTAGTTCGTCTAAAACAAGTTTTGTATCAAATTCTATTTTAAGTTGCTTATCTGCGAAAATTATGGTTTTTAAATTCCTCATTTTAGTTCGATCCCCACTAATTATAGCACTTACTTTATAATCATCGCTCATGCAAAAATCTTCAAAATCTTGCGGATTTTCTTCATTCATAAAAGGAGATATACTTGAAAGTAAAATTTCTCTTTTTGCGTTCATACATTCTTCGCAATGAGTAAATACTCTATTTCTCTTATTAATTTTAGTATCTCGATCCCATCCTTTTCTATCAGCATAATCATCGATTGCTCTAACCAATCTACTTGTTGATTCAGAACTTGTATTTTTATTATTTACATCAATAAAAGACATAAAATAAAAACTAACTTCTTTCAAACCTTTTACGAACGACAAATAGGTTGTACGATCAGTTGGTTCAGCGTCTTCTATTTTGGCCCAATCAGTTAGATTTATGATACAGGCAACATCTACTTTGCTTAAATCTAAATTTTTAACATTCTCGAGAGTTAAATCTTCTTCATTAATCAAATATCCGTCTTTATTATTAATCATTAAAACCAGCAGTAAGTCACAATTGGTTGTAGTGTTAGTATATTCACATAAAATCATGAATCCACCAGTCGAAGCGGGTGTTCTTTTTAAGACAGTTTCGTAATAATTAGTAACCTCCACTGAAAACTCAAAAAATTCTATTTCTCCACTAAGATACGATTTTAATAAAGTTTTAAAATGCGGGTACTCATTTGCAAAAATCCCATAAATTGGATTTGATTTTTTATGATACGAGTGATCTAGATTACCCAAAAAAACCTTTTCTTTATCACCAATATGCAGAAGATTTTCTGATAGCTTAGCCTTTACTAGTCTATCGCCACTTTCTTTTAGAAGTTGATGTATTACAATGTTTTTTACATCAAGGTTCTCACCCCATCTTTTAATTTTCGCCATAGTATTTTGTGTTTTATTTGTGTGTAATTATATCTTCAAGTTTGAACTTAATTCTATCTTCAATTCATAATTTGTCATCTTGTGAATTCTGTCCAAGTTTAAAAGTCTGACAACATTAAAATATCAGCTTAGGCTAACTCCCCTTTAAAAGCTTTCTCCAAAATACTTTTCTTCAGTTCTTCCAGATTGGCTAGTTTTTGCTTGTATTTTTCTTGAAGAATATCGGTTTGCTCTTGTAATTTTTCAATACGGGGAATCAGTTTTTTTTGTTGTTCAATTTTTGGAAAGTTAATTTTGATTTTTTTTAAATCATTATTGTAAAGTCTTGATATTGTCGCACCTTTTGATGGATTCCAGTCACATATTTTATAAAATTGAAATAGAAATTCATTTAAAACTAATTTTTCATCATGAGTAATCCAAACAATATTTGAGTCTTGAAAAAAAGAAGGCGCACCGTCAAATACAACACATCTTCCTATCGTTCCTGAAGCAGAAAGTAAAATTTCTCCTTTTTTAGGATAAGAATATTTTCTACTATACTCATGAAAAATTTCTTTACTGATGAATGCATTAGGTTTTTTTCCGAAAGTTCCAATTTTATAAAAAGGAATATCTCCTTCATCTTTAGTCTGATCCTTCATTATTCTTTTGCACATTGACACTTTTCCTAATTCACCTAAAGATCTAATTTCCCAACCTTCCCCTTTCTGCGAAAAAATCTCATTCAGTTTACTTTGAAAAAGTTCTTTAGCGTTTTGTATATTTTTTTTAATATTGGCTTTGGCTTTTTCTATGGCTTCAAAAGCGAAATCTAATTTTTCTACAATGGCTTGTTGCTGGGTAAGTGGAGGAACAGGTATTTTAGTTTTTTTTGCTTTTTCAATAGTAAATGTCCCTACTACTGCGCCAATGTGACTATTAACTTGCTTAATAACAGATTCAGATTTGAAAAGATATTCTACATATCTACTGTTTATTTCTTGCTTTTTTTTTAACCAAATAATATTACCATCTTTAAAATAAAATTTATCATTTTCTTTAATACAATAGCAGATACCAAGTGTGCCGACAGCAGTAACTAATATATCCCCTTCTTGTGGAACACCATATTTTAATTTGTAATCATTATACATTTCGTTCGAAATATATAATTCATTTTCCACAGAACCATATTTAGAAATCTTTACTATTTCTCGTGTTCTGTAAAAAGGTACTCCGTCGGTAGTCCATTCTGATTTGTAAACTCTCTTACTTGATGTTATATCAAAAAAATCTTCAAATTTTTTAATTTCAATACTCTTAGTCATATTAAATTAATTCATTTAAAGTTGATAAAATTTCTACACTTCCTACCTCCATTTTTGAAAATGCAAACCACTTGTTTCCCAAATCTTTTAAAGATGCACCAAGATGATAGATTTCTTTGCCATCGATAATGATAAAACGATCGTGTGAAGAATCAAATTTCTTCAATCTTATCGACGGATATTGCAGATTTGCTTTTTTTACTTCTAATTCTAATTGTTTGCTGATATTTTTGGTAAGTAAATTCACTTTTACACCTTCTGTTTTAGCCGTAAGCATTGTAATAACGGTTTCATCAATGTAATTGTCTATAATCGTTAGATTGGTTTTTGCTTTGCCAATCAATTGTTTCATGAAAACAAAGGCATCATAAGTTTGCCCTTCAAAGAAAATACCTTGTTTGGGAATTTCTGTATTTCCTTCCAACGCTTTAAAGATCTTATCAAAGTTACCACCAGTTTGCAATTTGAATTGTTCAAAATCCTGTGATAACTGCAATAGGGAAATATTGCTATTGATATTGTTTCGCATCTGCACAAAAGCCTGCATTATTTCTACACTTACTTTTACTGCTGTATCACTTTTTAATACGGCGGAAAGCATCGCAACACCTTGCTCAGTAAATACAAATGGCATTGTTCTTCTACCTCCGTGATTTTGTGAAGATCCACTTGTGGTCACAATTTGTGACCACAAGTTTTCATATTGTAATTCTGATAATACAAATCTAAACTGCTTTGGGAATCTGTCTAAATTCCTCTTAACTGCCTGGTTCAAAACTTTCGTTGCAACACCATACATTTTTGCAAGATCACTATCCAGCATTACTTTTTCACCTTCAATATCAAAGATCCTGTTCTCTACTTTTAAAACTTCATTCTTCATCCTACCAATTCATTTAAAGTTGATAAAATCTCATTGGTTTCCTCATCCAAAGACTGCATTTCTTCTAATATTAAGACCGGCTCGCGCAAAGGTTCTTCTTCGGGTTTATTAGGATTTTTAACAGAAAGATCAAAAGTGTTTTGATCAATATCAGCAATATTGAGCATCCAGGATTGTTCGGTTTCAGGTTTCGTTTTTTCTAAAGTGACAAAGTCTTTTAAATCATTATCGTTCAAAGGATTTGTTTTACCCATACTTCTGCCTGCGATCATTTGGTAAAACCATGTTTTGGTAGTGGGTTCTCCTTTGGTAAAAAACAAGACCACCGTTTTTACACCAGCACCCAGAAATGTTCCTTGTGGCATATCTAAGACCGTATGTAGATTACAGGTTTCCAAAAGGTGTTTTCTCAATGCCACAGAAGCATTATCGGTATTGCTAAGAAAGGTGTTTTTAATAACTACAGATGCTCTTCCGCCTGCTTTCAAAGATTTAATAAAATGCTGCATAAAGAGAAAAGCGGTTTCCCCGGTTTTAATATCAAAGTTTTGCTGTACTTCAACTCTTTCCTTACCACCAAAAGGCGGATTGGCTAAAATGATATGGTAACGGTCTTTTTCCTGAATATCTCGAATGCTGTCGCCCAAAGTATTAGTGTGCGTTATGTTTGGTGCTTCAATGCCGTGCAGAATCATATTCATGGTACCGATGATATAGGCGAGGTTTTTTTTCTCTTTTCCGTAAAAAGTTTCGTCCTGAAGTGTCGCCAAATTCAGCGAGGTCTTATCCATCTTTTGATAGAGGTAATCGTACGCTTCGCAAAGGAAACCTGCACTTCCACAAGCGGGATCATAAATTTTTTCTCCAATTTTCGGATCAATCACCGAAATCATGGCACGAATCAGCGGACGTGGGGTATAATATTGCCCGCCATTTCTGCCGGCATTCCCCATGTTTTTGATTTTGGTTTCGTAAAGGTGACTGAGTTCATGTTTGTCTTTGGAAGTACCGAAAGGCAGTTGGTCTACCATATCGATAATCTCCCTAAGATTATACCCAGACTTTACTTTATTATTAAGTTCCGAGAAAATCTCACCGATTTTGTATTCAATCGTTTTAGGATTATCGATGTGTAAATTCTTAAATTCTGCGAGGTAAGGAAAAAGTTCGGTTTGAACAAACTGTACTAAATCGGGACCTGATAATTCCAGATGATGACTTGCCACTCCGTTTTGCGATTTGGGTTTTGCCCAACTACTCCAGCGGAATTTTTCTTCGAGTATGTATTGATATTCTTTTCCTTCCAAGATTGCCTGATCTTCTTTGTCCTGTTCTAAAGATTCGAGATAGCGCAAAAATAAAATCCAGGAAGACTGCTCGATATAGTCGATTTCGCTGTCTGCACCTGAATCTTTGTACAATAAGTCGTCAATATTTTTAAAGGTCTGTGTAAAGTTGCTCATGTAAAATGTGAAAGAATTTATTTTTTTGATGGGACTTCCAAAAATACGAAAAGCAAACCGAAGAAAAAAGAGGAAATAAATCATGGAGTAAGTAAGTAACTGAATTTGGCCAAAAAGAATAATTTGTTTTTTAATTTCAAAAAAAACTATTTTAAACGATGATTTGAACGCAAAGTAATAAAGGGTACTTCGCCCTTTGCTTTGAAATGTTCTATTTCAGCCTATTTTATTTGAGTTAAAAAAAATAAAAATTGTTTACTGAAAAATCACTTACTCCACTTACTCCCATAAAACAACGTTTATCAAAGAAAATGAGTGTGCTTCGACATGCTCAGCAACCACTCGTTAAAATGAAATCCGACGTATCTATTTTGATTTTAAATTTGCTGGAATAATGTATCAGGTAATTTGTCCCCAGACTGCTTGTTTTCCTTATCGACCTCTTCAAATTCTTTCAAAAGAATTGGGTAAACGTAAATCTTATTCTTAGAGATTCTGGTAAAGCCATGCTTCTTTAAAGCCATACCAATTTTACGAACTGAAGTATCTGTAATATTTAAATTCGCTCTGCTTGCTAATACCTGTGCAATCTGTGTGGTATTGAAAAAGTAGGTTGCATTGTGTCTATTTGCAGGTTCAAACCAAGTCAGAAGTAATTCTTCTTCCGGCGATTTCAACTGATACTGTTCATTATTCGCATTGATCTCTTTTGTTTCTTCCTGATTGAACCAATGGCGGAAACCATCGTTGTACAGTTTCAATGCTTGCGAGTACACTAAATTAATATCAATATCATGGGTGTATTCGATGTGCTCTACTTCAAAGCAGAGGAAACGGCGCGAGCCAGTAGTATCATTTAGGAATTGCGCGGTATTTACTGAGCCAGCGAAACTGGCTCTTCGTGGCATGTTTTCGTTGTTATGGCCGTAGGCTTTACGAATCCTGATGTGGGTTTTTGTAATGATTTCTTTTAGGGAGCCAATTTCGGTTCTGTTTAGATTTTCGAGTTCATCAAGATTAATCAACATGCATTCTGCCAAGTGGATTAAAGTGTCTTTATTGCTAGGATTTATAGTCCCTGAAAAGATATATTCTTTTAAAGGTGTGGGCATTAGTTTTTCTATCCAGGTTGTTTTACCAAGACCCTGTTTTCCTGAAAAGACAATGACGGTTTGATTTACCTGTTTTTCATTCAGTACACAAGCCACCATAGCAACAAACCATTTCTTGAAACATATTCTCCAAAGGTCCTGTTTTGAAGTAGTGATGGTATCTGCCAATTTTTCGAGCCAATCGGTGTCATCCTGGACTTCCGGAAGATCTTTAAAATAGTCTTCGAATGGATCATACATTTCGCAATAATCGGAGTGCAGCAAATTCCGTAAGGAATTGATACTGCACTTCACTTTTGCTTTCAGGATCTCGCGGAGGATTGAATTTTCTGCAAAGTCAGTCATCGGTTTCCAAAGATGAGCGGTGAGGGTTTTGAATTCAAGTTTTCCTAACACTGAATTGTAGCGAAAGTTGTATCGTTTGTTTAGGAACATTTCCAGTTTATCGATATAGGATGGCGTTTCTTCGTCGTCACTCACTTCGACTCCGCTCAGTGACCGGGATTTTGAAGTATTTTTATCAGGTTCTTTTACGCTCGCAGATTGCGCGGATTTTCCAGTTTGTTTTTGAGGTTTAAAATCATCGGTATTAAAGTCTGAAGTATTTGCATAAGCACTTTTTACAGCGGTGGCAACTTCCTGACTGTTGTAGTCATAATCTGCTAAAATATAACCCAGAGCCATTGCTTCCGGAATCCCTTTCCTGTTGAGATTATTCGCCAACTGGAAGACGAAATTGTTTCTGTTACCGTCCACGAATGATTCTTTTTTTTCGGTAAAACGGACGGTGTGTTCGTAGACTGCGTCGTAAGTGATGGGTGTTTGATGTTTGATGCTGGATGAAGGATGGTTGTGATTACTTACAGTGGAAGATTGCTTCGATGCTGTTGTAAAGACGGTGGAGTTTTCGTTCAGGAATAATTCGGGATCGAAGGAGACGAAACATAGACGGGTGATGTCTTTTCCTGATTTGTCGATTTCAACCTGGAGAAGTTGTTCAAAGTGTTTCTGTAAAGCCAGAAAGGTTTCTTTGTGATTCTCTTTTTCGGTTTCTATTTGGACCAGAATTTTTATACCGTTGCCAGAGGGGCTTAGAAATGAGGCAAATACTAAAGGTTCTTCCAGTAAGGTTTTCCGGCACTCCTTTAGTTTTTCCTTTGGAAGTTTATCAATATCCAAAACCACTAAAGGATTATACTTTGTAAGAAATTCCATTTTACGGCCCCTTTTAAAAGTTGCAGAGGGTGTGAATGCCGGAAGTGATTTCTTGGCTCTTTCTGCAGCCTCCATTTTATTATCGGCGAGTGATTTTCTGAGATAAGTAATCGGGTTAATATATACGCCCGTTTTAATATCATCTAATATTTTCAGGATGTCTTTGTTTTCAACAACTTCATTGAAATTTATAAATATGGTTGATTTCATTTTGATTAGATTTTGGAGGTTAGATGGTAGATACTGAACTTTAGACATTGAGTCTTAGACAAAAGCCCTCTGAAATGTAGAGGGCTTTTAGATTTCAGAAAAAAGCGGGAAATGAATTACTATTTCGCAAAGGATTTGTTGTAATGCTCCTGCATCGTTTTCTCTACATCAGAAAGTTTGTAGTAGATTTTGTTACCGACTTGAGAGAAAGAAATCTTGCCTTCGTCACGCCAAGTTTGGGCGGTTCTTCTGGAGATCTTCATCATGGTTATGAATTCTTCATTATCGAGAAACTGGTCCTGTTTTGAACCATTCCGAGAATTGAAGTTCCTTGAGAGGTCATCGATTTTAGCGATTAAACCTTCAAATTGTTCTTTGGTTAAAATAATTGCTTCCATAATACTATTGGTTTTAAGATTATGAAGCAAAGGAATAAAGGTTCCGGAAGTCTGATTGGTCTTTTTTAGTCTGATCGGACTAAGTTTTTTGCAACCACTTAATTATCAATAGTATTATAAGATTTTCTGAAATTCAAAAATCAGACTTCCAAGTAACAGCACTGTCATTATTCGGATCTTTATCGGTTCTGGTTGGAGACAGGTATGTGAGCACTGTGGATTTTGAAAGCGTCTTTCCGTGTTGATCCAGAAAACTATCACAGATAAAATCTGCTAACTCACTGTTTGTCATTTGAATATAAAAATTGCCGTTTGGTTTTAAACCATACATCATCTGTTTAAAAGCATGGACTAAAATATTTGTTGGACCATGTAGTTTTATTTTTCCCTGAAAAGTCTTTTGTACAACTTCCGGACTATCAATTTTCGATATTTCTTCTTTCAACTTTTTTAAGGCATATAAATGCTCAATCTCTTTTTTGCATTGCAGATTATAATCCTGAAGATTTCTGTTGACAAATTCAATATTGGCCTGTAGATATTCAAATTTCTCTTCCATTAAAAGAAGGATTTTTTCATTGTCACTGCTTAAGGTAGCCAGTTTATTCTTTAATTCCCAAAATGAGAAATAACGTTCTTCTGATTCTGCATTAATTTGCTTCTTATTTGGTCTTAACAGACTTACATTAAGATCTAAAGACTTTAATGTATTGCGTTTCGATTCGATAGATGTATAAAGTTTGACCAATCTGCTCTGACCCCGCTCGCCTTTAAATAATTCATCATTAACAGAAATGAGTTTTTCGAATTTATTTAACCAAAGCATGGACTCTGATACCTGTTTGCAATGATGACAAATAAATTCGGGAATTTGAGAGTGGGTTATTGAAAAGACTTTTGATATTAATTGCTGGCAATAGTATTCTGAACCACGGTCAGTGTCTTGTTCAACATCAAATAACGGATTAAAAGTTTCCGTCAACTTAACAGACGAAAATTGTGCGAACGGCACAGACTCTTTAATGATATGGTTTACTAACATCCTTATAATGTATTTTAAATCTAATTGTCAGAGAATATTTTCAGTCATTGTGTGTTTTATACTAGGTCGCTTTCTCTCATTTCATAACAATTCAGGTATCAGTCACCGAAATTTCATTTATTAGCAAATGCTAAACTATGAAAAGTAAAGCATAAAAATGACTCCATTTTCAAAACAGAGCCATTTTTTAATAAATATGATAATAAATAAGTGTTAATTGGCAAAAATTCATATCCAATGAATAGCAATTCATATGAAATCTACATTACATATTGATCAACTGCCTTATCTAAATCATCATCGATTACTTTAGCATAAATTTGAGTTGTACTTATTTTGGAATGATCCATTAACTTGCTGACATACTCGATCCGCATTCCCCTACTCAGAGCTTGCGTCGCGAAAGTATGACGACTTAAATGAAAATGTAACTGGAAAGGAAATTTTAATTCTTGGCCAATTTTACGCAGATGCAGATTACAAATCACATTTGCAGATGCTATTTTTTTTCTTTTGAATTCCGGATTTCCAAGATCAAACTTACCTCTTAGAATAATCGGGAATATAAAGGCTTGCTTTTCGACATTATTGGAATAGTACTTCAAAAGAACTTCAGCCGCAGTTGTACCAATTTTTATGCGGTGTACTCTACCACTTTTACTAATTTTCCTTTCAATAATACCCTTTTCCATATCCACTTCTTCCCACCGCAAAGTGGCGACGTCAGAAAATCGTAAACCTCCAGCGGACACCGCGAAGATGAACATATCCTGGCAAAGTTTAACCTTACATTTTCTTTCCTTGTTATAGTTTTTGAAATTTTCGAACTGTTCTAATGATAAAAAATTTCTCTTGTGAACATTTGTTCTAATTTTTATTTTATCAAAGGGATAAATGTTTTTGTCAATAATACCATCTTCTATCGCAGAGTTGAAAATTTTAGCAAGAGGTATTAGGCAAGTTTTGATTGAAATGTTAGAGTTTTTTTTCACCACGGTGAGAAAATTAATGTAGTCTTTCAAAAGTGATACGGTTATATCGTTTAAAGTCAGATCATCATGACCAATAAATTCTTTGAATTTTTTAATCAATGATTCATAATTATATATTGTTGCCGCTGCTAATGTATTTCGTAAACGATTAAAAGTTTTTTGCTGATAATCGAAAAAATTGATTCGATCTTCGCCTTTTAACGCCTGTTTTATCTGCTGTGCTGTAATGTTTTGGATTTTCTTTTCTTCTTCTAAAACCATCATGGTAGCATCAGCAATCTTAACCGCCAAAACAGCATTCATTCTGGTACTGTTGGGATAACATTTTCTGACTTTCTGACTGTCTCCATCCCATTGATTAGGTTTAAGTTTTACTCCAGTTGAAATAAATTTAGTTTTTCGGTCTTTAATGAGCCTGATGTAAAGAGAGCAATTTCCGGCTTTATCCAGTTGCTGCGTTTTTAGTACAAATTTTAACGATGCCATAGTAAAACAATTTAAGGTTAGTAATGTTTAGAGAAACGACTACTAATTTTCTGTAAAATGTGCTGAAAAGGGACTTTTCTGGATGATTTTAGTATGACATAAAAGTACAACAAGTAGTACAACAAACTCTTAATTTGGTTGCTTTTTGCTGCTTTTGTTTTGTTACCTAAAAAAATAAATTCGTGTATTCATCAGCAAACTAGAGAAAACTTGTATGATGCACGGAATTATTTGTAACTTTGTACAAATTTAAAAAAATAAAGTAGCAATGGCTATTAAAATAACAGACGAATGTATTAATTGTGGCGCTTGTGAGCCGGAATGTCCGAACAATGCGATCTATGAAGGAGCGGTAGATTGGAAAGCCTCCGATGGAACTGCACTCAAAGGAAAAGTAGTTTTGAAGTCAGGTTTATCCATTGATGCCGATGATCCACAAGAACCCGTAAGCGATGATGTTTATTTCATTGTTACCGATAAATGTACCGAATGTATTGGCTTTCATGAAGAACCGCAATGTGCGGCTGTTTGTCCTGTCGACTGCTGTATTCCAGATGAAGACCATGTGGAATCAGAGGAAAGTTTACTCGAGAAAAAAGCATTTTTACACGGAGAATAATAAACCGCTCACAAAATGTGGGCGTTTTTTTTTACCTTTTTAACATCTTTCTCACTCAAGAATATCAACGACTTTGCAGTCGCTCGAGTTCTTATAAAAATCAAAAAGTATGAGTAAAAAACACAACTTCAGTGCAGGTCCCTGCATTTTACCACAAGAAGTTTTCCAGAAATCTGCCGAAGCAATTCTCGATTTTAACGGCAGTGGATTATCACTTTTAGAAATTTCCCACCGTAGCAAAGATTTTGTGGCTGTAATGGATGAAGCCAGAGCCATCGTAAAAAGATTAATGAACTTAGGTGATGATTATGAAGTTTTATATTTAGGTGGTGGCGCCAGTTTACAGTTCGCCATGGTTCCATTTAATTTAATGAAATCTGAAAACGGAAAAGCCGCTTATTTAGATACGGGAACATGGGCTGCAGGTGCGATTAAAGAAGGAAAAAAATTAGGAACCGTTGATGTTGTTAGTTCCTCAAAAGAAGAGAATTATTCCTTTATTCCAAAAGATTATATAGTAGGAAGCGAATACGACTATTTTCACTGTACCTCTAACAATACCATTTACGGAACTCAAATGAGAGAATTCCCCAAAGTAGATACGGTAATGGTTTGTGATATGAGTTCAGATATTTTCTCAAGAGTAATTGATTTTTCACAGTTTGATTTAATTTATGCTGGTGCTCAAAAAAATATGGGTCCTGCAGGAGCAACTTTGGTCGTTGTGAAAAAAGAAATTTTAGGAAAAACAGGAAGAGACATTCCTTCAATGCTCGATTATTCTTTACATGTAGCAAAAGAATCGATGTACAATACCCCACCGGTTTTCCCGGTTTACGCTTCTCTTTTAACATTACAACATTTAGAAAATAACGGAGGAATTGCAACGGCAGAAACAAGAAATGAAGCAAAAGCAAAATTATTGTACGGAGAAATTGACCGCAATCCTTTATTTGAAACCTTCTGTGTTAAAGAAGAAGACCGTTCGCTGATGAACGTTTCTTTCAAATTAACAGATGAGTCTAAAAAAGAAAAATTCGATAACGCCTGGAAAGAAGCCGGAATCAGTGGTCTGAATGGTCACCGAAGTTTAGGTGGCTACCGTGCAAGTATGTATAATGCAATGCCAATCGAAAGTGTTCAGGTTTTAGTTGACGTAATGCAAAATTTAATATAAATGATAGTTCTTGCTAATGACGGTATTTCTAAAGCCGGAGAAGATCTGCTGAAAAATGCGGGAATCGAAATTTTAGAAGCAAAAGTTTCCCAGGAACATCTGATCAATTTTATCAATGAAAACAAAGTCGATGTATTACTGGTTCGAAGCGCAACTAAAGTTAGAAAAGAATTAATAGATGGCTGTCCAGGTTTAAAAATCGTCGGTCGCGGCGGCGTTGGTATGGATAATATCGATGTTGAATACGCGATTGAAAAAGGACTTTACGTCATCAATACTCCAAATGCATCAAGTCGTTCTGTTGCTGAAATAGTTTTTGCCCATTTTTTCTCTTTGGCGAGATTTCTGCATGAGTCCAACAGATTAATGCCACTGGAAGGCGAAACGCATTTCAAGGCATTGAAAAAATCATTCTCATCTGCGGTAGAATTAGAAGGTAAAACTTTAGGAGTAATTGGCTTTGGCGGAATTGGTCAGGAAGTTGTAAAAATCGGGATTTCATTAGGAATGAAAGTTAAGGTCCTTACCAGAAGACCAAAAACAGAAACAATATCTCTTGATTTTTTTGATGGTCAAAAAGTAGAATTTAAGATCAATTCTACAAACGATACAAAAGAATTTTTAAAAGACGTAGATTTTTTGAGTATCAATACTCCGAAAACAACTTCATATATTATTGATGCTGCGGAATTTAAATTAATGAAAGACGGTGTTTTTATTGTAAATACCGCTAGAGGTGGCGTCATGAATGAAGTTACTTTACTGGATGCGATTGAAAATGGAAAAGTAGCCGGCGCTGCACTTGATGTTTTTGAAAATGAACCCAGCCCAGAACTGGCTCTTTTGATGAATCCAAACTTGTCTCTTTCACCGCATTTAGGAGGAAATACTGCGGACGCACAACAGAAAATTGGAAGAGAACTTGCAGAGCAAATTATAGAGATTAAAAAGAAACTGTAGTACCATATGCCTATATTTAAACCATTTAGAGGAATCCGACCAAGCGAAGATTATGTAGAGATATTCCCTACCCATCCGTTGGATAATTTTTCGCAGGAAGAGATCAATAAAAAATCTCAAACAGATTCGTCCTACATTCAAATGATTAAACCTTATGTGGTTAGCAAATCAAAAGATATTGACCGTAATCTTAGAAAAATCAGAACAAATTTCGAGGAACTTTTAGATGCTCGAAAATTAGTTCGGGACAATTCATCCTATTATTTATATTCGCAAATTTTACCGAATAAAACGGTATTTCGTGGTCTTCTAGGTTTGGTTAGTGTTGATGATTTTAAACATGGTAAAATTAAAAAGCACGAATCTACGCTGACTCAGAAAAAGGAAAAACTGTCTTATTATTTAGATAAAGTAAATGTACAGGCAGAGCCCGTTTTGCTTACTTATATGGCAAATCCGAAAGTGGAAATGCTGATGAATCATGAAGAAAAGAATGTCCCTATTCTTAATTATGTAGATGATAATGGTACCAGACACAAAGTTTGGCAAATCGATAACCGCTTGAAAATGCTTCAGTTTAAAGAAGTTCTCGAACAAATTGATTCGTTTTATATTGCAGATGGTCACCACAGAATTGGATCTACCGCCCTTAACGCAGAAAATCAAAAAAACAAAAACAAAAAACATAACGGTACTGAATTATACAATTATGTTTTTAGTTACGTGGTTTCTAATCAGTCCATAAAAATTCATGATTATAACCGATTATTGGAGGATTTAAACGGTCTAAGTGAAAAGGAATTTATAGCTGCGATAGAAAAAAATTTCCTTATTCATGAAAAAGGAGATCAGCCTTATTACCCTTCTCAAAAATTCCACATCTCTATGTATTTAGGTGGAAAATTTTATTCCCTGCATGTAAAACATGAGTTACGAAAACAACAAAGTTCGATGAACGATCTAGATCATTTCCTTTTAGAAGAATTTATTATAAAAGATATTCTGGGAATCAGCGATCCGAAGACGACGGAAAAAATCACTTATATTAAGGGAACCTCAAACGTCGAAGGGATTAACCGAATTAAAGAAAGTGTAGATTCGGGCCAATATAAAGTTGGTTTCGGGATTCATCCGGTGAGTTTTAATGATTTGTTAAAGGTTTCTAACCACAAAATAATCATGCCGCCAAAATGCACTTATATTGAACCAAAATTAGTAACCGCTTTGATTATGTTTGATATGAAGCAATAATAGATCTAATTGTTATTAATTTTATTTAAATTTGGGTTTACTAATTAGCAAACCCTATGAAATACTCTATTATAAAAGTACTTCCGCTCTTTTTGGGCGGATTTCTATTTGCACAAAAAAACGCTGATTCTATTCAATTCAAAAATATTTCAGATGAAATATTGGTTAATGGAACGGCTTACGAAAGCTTAAGAGATTTAACACAAAACATCGGTCACCGTTTAAGCGGCTCGGCAGCGTACGAAAAAGCCACTGATTGGGCAGTTCAAAAATTAAAAGAAGCTGGTGCAGATAAAGTTTGGAAAGAAGAAGTCATGGTTCCAGTCTGGGAAAGAGGCAAAGAATCTCTTCAAATAAAAGAAGGAAACGGAAAATGGAAATCTTTAAAAATGCTTTCTTTAGGGAATTCTGAAGGATCAAAGGGAAAAGATGTAGAAGCAGAAATTGTCTTTGTAAAGAATAAAGAAGACTTCGACAAACTTCCGGATGCCGCCATCAAAGGGAAAATTATATTCTTTAACTATGCCTTTAACCAACAGTTTATTTCAACCGGACAAGCCTATGGAGATGCTGGTAAATACAGAAGAAGTGCTGCATCTTGGGCTGGAAAAAGAGGCGCAAAAGCCGTGATTATCCGTTCGCTTTCTTCGGCTTATGATGATGTTCCACATACTGGAGCGATGCGTTATGATGCTGATGATATGGCGAAAATTCCTGCTGTTGCCATAGGACCAAAAAGTGCCGATGAACTGGAGAAAACTTTGAAAACTCAAAAGGTAATTGCCAAATTGAATTCTAATGCAACCATGAAAGGCGAGAAACTTTCGCATACTGTCATTGGAGAAATTACGGGAAATAGAGACCAAAGTGTAATCGTAGTTGGCGGACATTTAGATTCCTGGGATGTTGGCGAAGGTGCGCAAGATGACGGTGCTGGAATTGTGCAAAGTATTGAAGTATTGAGAACTTTTAAAAAATTGGGAATTAAAAATAATCACACCATTCGAGTGGTATGTTTTGCCAACGAAGAAAATGGCGTAAAAGGAGGAAATCAATATGCTGAAAACATTAAGAAAAACAATGAAAAGCATCTCTTCGCAATCGAAAGTGATGGCGGCGGATTTACCCCACGCGGATTTGGTTTGGTCATGAGTCCGGAAAAACGCAAGCAAGTTCAATCCTGGAGAAACCTTTTCTTACCTTATGGCGTTCATAATTTCGAACTGGAATATGCAGGAACCGATATCGAACCTATGGAACCTTTGGGTGTTCCGTTAGCCGAATTAAGTCCAGATTCGCAAAGATATTTCGACATTCATCATTCCGAAGAAGATACTTTCGATAAAGTAAACAGAAGAGAATTATTGTTAGGAGCAGCGGTAATGGGTCAGTTAATTTATATGGTCGATAAAAACTGGTAATGCGGAAACCTTCTATTCATAAAAGTTTTTGGAACGCCATCCAAGGCGTAATCTGGATGCTGAAATCGGAACGCAATTTTCAGATTGAAGTTCTGGCTCTTCTCATCAACCTTTTCCTGATTGTTTATTTTAAAGTAACTGCAATTGAAGCAACCATCATTTTAGTCGTTGCGTTTGCGGTTTTAAGTTTAGAAATCCTGAATACCTGTGTTGAGAAAATCTGTGATATGATTCAGCCAGAATATGATGTTAGCATTAAAATCATTAAAGATATCGCAGCGGGCTCGGTGTTTTTAATGGCGATTGCGTCTGTAATTGTGGGACTTTTAATTTATCCTAAATACTTGTTGTACTAAAAGCGCTGTCTTCGTAGGAATTCTTCGCTGCCTGATATCCGATTTCAAAGATTTCTTCTAAACGGTTGGCTTTCCTTTCGAAAGTTCCATACTGCGCTAATTTCTGAGAGGTGATAAACCAGTCGCAATATGCAAATTTGTAAATTTCTGTACGGTGAGAAAGCAAATCATAGGCACGAGACGTAATTGCTTTAATAGAATTTAAATCTGATAATTCCACATTTTGCGGTGGCGAAACATAACTGCCAATCAGTTGATTACAATCACCGGAAATAATATCTGCTGGAAAATTATTAAGAACGCCGCCATCACTAAACATTTCACCGTTCACAATATGCGGAGTTGTAATGCCCGGAATAGAACACGAAGCGATTACCGCATCAACTACTTTATCAGTTTTATCAAAAAGTTTTTGTTTTCCCGAAACCAGTTCTGTGGCAATAATTTTCACTTCTATATTCAAATCGCCAATGGTCATGTCCTCGAAAATAGGTTTTAGATAAGTTGAAAAAATCATAGAGGAAACCAATCCTGGTTTATTAAAAGTAAAATGTCGCCAGTTAAAAAAATAGACTGACTTAAAAAAATCGAGAATTTCTTCTGGTGATTTTCCTGCTGCGTGAAGTGCTCCTACTATAGAACCGGCACTGCAACAAGCCAAAACATCTGGTTGAATATTTTTCTCTGCCAAGAATTTTAAAATTCCAGCATGAGCCACGCCTTTTGTTCCACCCCCAGAAAGTACAAAACCGAGATTAAATTTTTCCATAATTAAAAGTTGGTCAAAATTAAGAAACCAGTAACACAATTCAGTGATTTCATTTTATTATTTTTGAATGTTATGCTTACTACTTTCATTACAATTAATTGCTTTTCAATTTTTCATTAATTATTTTTATGTATATCCATATTCAATAATAATGAAAATTTTAAACGCAAGGAGCGCAAAGTTTTCTTAATAAATATGCTGTTTTCCGCACGTTTTTAAGTTCGCAAAGCCGTTTCACTTAACAAAGTTCACAACGAATTACAAATTATTACTATTTACGGACAATCAATATTATTTTAAATGGCAATTAATTTAATAGTGATCGAGCAATTTACTTTTCTAATTTAAAACTACATTCTTCGAAAGAACTTTTTGCTGCCTGATACCCAATATTAAAAATCTCCTCCAAACGGCTGGCTTTCTTTTCGAAGATACCATATTTCGATAATTTTTGTGGACTGATAAACCAATCGCAATAAGAGAATTTATACATTTCTGTACGGTGAGAAAGCAACTCATAAGCGCGTGTGGTAATTGCTTTGATAGAATTTAATTCTGACACTTCTACCTTGTGAGACGGCGATACATATACACCGATTAATTTATCGCAGTCATGACAAATAATATCTGCCGGAAAATTATCTAAAACTCCGCCATCGCTATACATCTCGTCACCGATGACATACGGGGTAAAAATTCCGGGAATCGAACAGGAAGAGATTATCGCATCTACCACCTTATCTTTTTTTCCGAAAACTTTCTGCTTGCCTGTAACCAATTCTGTTGCAACAATTTTGAGATCAATCTTTAAATCACCTATTCGCATGTCGGCAAAAATAGGATTTAGATAAGTCGCAAAAATTTCTGATGAGATCAAACCAGGCTTATTAAAAACAAAGTGCCACCAGTTAAAAAGATAGACCGACTTAAAGAAATCGAGCATTTCTTCGGGAGTTTTACCAATTGCGTATAATGATCCGACAATTGAACCTGCGCTACAACAAGCCAAAACATCTGGTCGTAAATTCTGTTCCCCCAGAAACTTCAATACGCCGGCATGCGCTATCCCCTTTGTTCCTCCGCCCGAAAGCACCAATCCGAGTTTATAATTTTTCATAATTAAATGTTATTTAAAAGCACAAAACCGCAATCGAAATTGCGGCTTTATGTTTAAGAATTAAAGGGTCTCTTTTATTTTAAAAGATATTCCTGCATAAATTTAATTACCGCTAACCTTTGAAAATCTACATTCTCCTTCTTTCGGAATCCGTGTCCTTCATTTTTTCCTTCTAAGTACCAAACGGTATTTCCCTGCGCTTTTAATTTATCTCGCATTTGCATCGCCTCCGTTACCGGAACTCTAGGATCGTTGGTTCCCTGGATGATGAACATGGGTTTTTTGATTTTATCGGTATTGTTTAAAGGTGCAATCTTGGTGAAAAACGCACTCATTTTCGGATCGCGTTCGTCGCCATATTCTGCTCTTCTTAAATCACGTCGGTATTCTTCGGTATTTTTCAGGAAGGTATTAAAGTCAGAAATTCCAACCACATCCACGGAACATCTGATTCTGTCTGCATACTCATAAGCCGTCGCCAAGGTCATGAAACCGCCATAACTTCCGCCCATGATCATAATTCGGTCTTTATCTAATTCTGGTTGTTTGGCAATCCAGTCTAATAATGCTCCGATATCTTGTACCGAATCCATTCTGTTGAAACCGTTGTCACTCGCGATATATGTTTTACCAAAACCTGAAGAACCACGGACATTTGGGTAAATTACCGCAACGCCCATTTCATTGGTGTAATAATTATTTGCTCCTAATGATGATGCCATCGACTGACCTTCTGGACCACCATGAATATTGATCATCACTGGTCTTTTCCCTGTAAACTTTTTAGAAGCAGGATAATAGAATCCAGAGATTTTCATCTTGTCAAAACTCGTCCATTCAATCAATTTTGGTTTTGCCATTTCGGCTTTCGGCATTTCCCCCTGTTCGCTGTCTGTCCACCTTTCAATTTTGTTGGTAGCCAAATCAAGACGGTAAATGTCTGAAGAAGAATCATAAGTTGATTGCGAGAAGAAGAGCGACTTTCCGTCTTTTGTAAAAGCAGTGCTGTTGATTAAGCCAACTGGCAATTTAATTTCAGAATATTTCTTGGTCGAAGTATCCATTAAATACAGTTTATTCAAACCGCTTTCATTAATTTCAAAAGCGATTTTTGATTTGTCTTTCGATAAAGATAAACCCGAAACTTCCCATGGAATTTCAGTGGTGAAATAGTTTATCTTTTTCGTTTTCAAATTCATTAAAGCCAATCTTTTAAACTCATTATCGCGATCGGTTACATACCAAATCTCATCTGAGTTTTTGGCAAATTTCGCACTCGCTTGCACAATTTGTTTTTCGTTTCTATCCGTGATTGGTTCCAGTTTTTTGGTTTCTGTATCGAATAAATAGAGATAAGATTCATTGGCAGATACATATTCTCCGATGATGAGTTTTTTACCATCTTCAGAAATGTCAGAAATTCCCCAACCGCCGCCTTGCACTTCCAAAATTAATTTGGTTTCTTCTGGCTTCAAAGGATTCATATAATAGATATCCCGGTCGCCACCATTTCTTTTGGTCGATGAAAAATAAAATCCTGAACCATCTTTCTTCCAGCGCATTCCTCCATTTTGGGATCTTCCGCCATCGGTTAATAAGGTAGATTCCATCGTCTTTAAATCTAATCTAAAAAGTTGACCGAATTCATTTCCGCCAATGTCTTTAGAATAGACCAAATAATCTCCTTTTGTTGGTTCGAAATCCGCGGAATTCACAGGTTCGTCAAAAAACGTAATTTGTTTTCTGTTCCCTAAAGGTTGCGTTAAATGATGCAATTGATTGGTTGAAGCAAATCTGGTCACCATAATCAACTCTTTCCCATTCGGGTGAATTGCGGTAAAGTTGGCGCTTCTGCTTTCCGTATATTTCTTGATGGTCGTACTTAAACTTTTCGGAATCGCTGGAATATTCTCAGTTATCAAATTTTCATTAGGAACGACAATATCGTTCTTAGTTTGAGCAAAAAATGCTGCCCCTGTCAATAAAAAAACCGGAATAAAAGATTTCATGTGCATATATAATAATTTGATGTTAAGATAAGAATTTTTGGGAAATAAAGAATGCACGACCCAGATTAAAAATTAGCGCTGTCGGGTAAGGCACGGATTATTGACTGGATCACACGAAAGGATTGAGACCGCAAGTATAAATTGTATTTTATGTTTTAGGCTTATATTTATTAGTCTTAAACTGATATTAATAAGTCTTAGACTTACATTATTACGACTTAGGCTTATAGTTTTACGTCTTAGACTGATATTTATAAGCATTAAACTTATATTTTTGCGTCTTAGGCTTATAATTATATGATTAATGCTGATATTAAGTAGTATTAAATTGAATTTTTTTATTAAATGACTTAATTAGGATGATGAAAAAGGACTAATAAAAAACAGGGAATCACAAATTGAAGATGTGGTTTTGGTTATTGTGGCTCAAATTTAGGAGACTTTGCGTAATGGGTGACACCAAATCCGTCCATCAGATTATATGGGATTTGTAATTGTCTTCATGCATCACAAATCAGAGACATCGGGTTTTCTAAAAAAAATAGTTTTTATAAAATATCCACTCTGCAAACTGACTTTAGTGGAGTGCTTTTTACGAAAAGAAATGAAATAAAAAATTTGGAACACTTCGACAAGTTCATTATAAATTCACGGCGGATTAAGTTGCCCCAAATAAAAAAACTCCAGCAAATTACTGGAGTTTTCTATATCAATATTTTGAATATTTTAGATGTGAATCACTTCGCCATAAGCGGCCGCAACTGCTTCCATCACTGCTTCCGAAATGGTTGGATGCGGGTGAATTGACTTCAACACTTCGTGACCGGTAGTTTCTAATTTACGCGCTACAACTGCTTCTGCAATCATATCGGTAACGCCGTCGCCAACCATGTGACAACCAAGCCATTCACCGTATTTCGCATCGAAAATCACTTTGATGAAACCATCGGTATCACCGTTTGCAGTTGCTTTTCCGGAAGCCGAGAACGGGAACTTACCTACTTTCAGTTCGTATCCTTTTTCTCTCGCTTGCTTTTCGGTTAAACCAACAGACGCCACTTCCGGATGAGCATACGTACATCCCGGAATATTGCCATAATCGATTTTTTCTACGTGAAGTCCTTTGATTTTTTCAACACACGTAATTCCTTCCGCAGACGCAACGTGCGCTAAAGCCTGGGTTGGCAATAGATCACCAATCGCATAATAGCCCGGAACCGAAGTTTCGTACCATTCGTTCACTAAAACTTTTCCTTTATCAGTCTGGATTCCAACTTCTTCGAAACCTTGACCTTCAATATTGGAGGAGATTCCAACGGCTGAAAGTAAAATATCTGCTTCTAAAGTAATATTTCCAGTTGCTGTTTTTACGGTTGCTTTTACGCCATTTCCGGAAGTATCAACAGATTCTACGGAAGCATTGGTCATGATTTCAATCCCTGATTTTTTCAAAGATTTCTCCACGTGTTTTGAAGTATCTTCATCTTCAACAGGTAAAATAAACGGCATGAATTCTACCACAGTAACTTTGGTTCCCATAGTGTTGTAGAAATCTGCGAACTCAATTCCGATCGCACCTGAACCTACAACAATCATAGATTTTGGTTGCTCAGGAAGTGTCATTGCCTGACGGTATCCGATTATTTTTTTTCCATCCTGTGGAATATTTGGCAATTCTCTTGAACGTGCTCCGGTTGCGATAATGATATGTTCTCCTGAATATTCAGTGGCTTTACCATCTTTATCGGTTACAGAAACTTTCTTACCTTTTTGTAAGGTTGCTGTTCCCATAATAACGTCGATTTTATTTTTCTTCATCAGGAAAGCGATTCCACCACTCATTTTCGTGGCAACTCCTCTACTTCTCTGGATGACTTTTGAAAAATCAAAACCAGGATTTTCTACTTTATTTAAACCGTATTGTTCGGCTTGTTTCAAATATTTAAAAACGTGTGCAGATTTTAACAATGCTTTTGTTGGGATACAACCCCAGTTTAAGCAAATTCCGCCCAGGCTTTCTTTTTCAATAATGGCAGTTTTAAAACCTAATTGTGCGGCTCTGATTGCCGTAACGTATCCACCAGGCCCACTCCCAATGACAATAATATCGTAGTTCATTATTTAAAAATTTAATGCGAATTTACGGAATTTTTTTGAGGTTTAATAGCCTTAATTAAAAACCCTTTCAGCTTTTGAAAGGCTGAAAGGGTTGAGTGTTAAAAAAACTTTGTCAAAGATTTTAAACTTTGACAAAGTAAATTGTATTTATTAGATTTTCGGAAATTTCGTTGGATTAGTTTCCGTAAACAAAGCGTAAACTTTCTCAACCATATCATCAACACTTGGTTTGCTGAAATAATCGCCATCGCTCGCATAAGGCGGACGGTGATTTTCGGCAGAAATAGTTAATGGATCAGAATCCAAATATCTAAATGCTTTTTGTTTTTCTAAAATTTGCTGCAGAATAAACGCAGATGCGCCACCTTCTACATCTTCATCGATGATTACTAGTCGGTTTGTTTTCTTCACACTTTCAGAAATCTCATGGCTTAAATCAAATGGAATTAAAGATTGAATATCAATCACTTCCGTAGAAATTCCGATTTTTTCTAATTCTGCTGCTGCTTCCATTACTAATCTCCAGGTTGACCCGTACGTTACCAAAGTAACATCTTTACCTTCTTTCGTTACTTCAATTTTCCCAACAGGAATGGTAAATTCGCCTATGTTGTCCGGTTGCTTTTCTTTCAAACGGTAACCGTTTAAACATTCGATAATTAATGCCGGTTCATCCGCTTGAAGCATGGTGTTATAAAACCCTGCAGCGATCGTTAAGTTACGCGGCACCAAAACTAAAATCCCTTTTGAAAGATTAAGAATTCCGGCCATTGGTGAACCTGAATGCCAAACTCCTTCTAATCGGTGTCCACGTGTTCTGATGATTAACGGTGCTTTTTGTCCGCCTCTTGTTCGGTACTGAACGGTTGCTAAATCGTCGCTCATTCCTTGCAAACAGTAAAGAATATAATCCAAATACTGAATTTCCGCAATTGGTCTTAAACCACGCATCGCCATTCCAATTCCCTGTCCAAGAATTGTGGCTTCCCGAATTCCGGTATCAGCGATTCTTATGTCGCCATATTTTTCCTGAAGTCCTTCTAAACCTTGATTTACGTCACCGATATTACCGGCATCTTCACCAAAGACTAAAGTTTCAGGATATTTTTCAAAAATTTTATCAAAGTTATTTCGAACGACTACTCTACCGTCAACGGTTTCTGAAGCATCGGAAAACACTGGCGCAACTTCTTTTACATTGGTTGCTTTCCATTCTGACTGAGAATATAAATGAGAAGAATAATTTTCTTTTTCAACAGCGTAAATTTCTTCGAATTTCGTTTGAAGATTTTGTCTTTCTGCTGATGGATTTGCTCTTGTCAGCAACAATGATTTTCTTACCAAATGGAAAATATCTTTCTTCGCTACAGAAATCACAGCATTGAATTTTTCTAATTCTGCAGCAACTTCAGCATTTTGTAATTTTAAATTTTCAACCAAAGGAAGTACTGATTCTTTCAAATCCTGAATCGTTTTCTGATAATTCTCCCAGGCTTTTTTCTGTCCCGCCTTTACAAAAGATTTTGCTTCAGATTCAATTTTTTCTAATTCTTCTGCAGTGGCCAACTGTTGTTCTTCGCCTTCAATTTCGATGGAGTAATCTAAAATCCATTCTTTGAATTTTAGTAATCCGTCAAATTCTCCTTCCCATTTCAATCGGTCTTCATCTTTATATCTTTCGTGAGATCCAGATGTTGAGTGACCTTGCGGCTGCGTCACTTCAATAACATGAACTACAACAGGAACACTTTCTGTTCTCGCAAAATGTTCTGCTCTTGCATAAGCGTCTAAAAGCGATGGATAATCCCAGGCTTTTACCTGAATAATTTCACAACCTTGATTCTCTCCTTCTTTTCTTTGGAAGCCTGAAAGCATTTCTGCGATATCTACTTTTGCTCTTTGATTATGGGTAGGAACAGAAATCCCGTAACCATCATCCCAAATTGAGGTGATCATCGGAACTTGTAAGGCACAAGCGGCATTTAAAGTTTCCCAAAAATGTCCTTCTGCAGTAGAAGCGTCTCCGATGGTTCCAAAAGCAACTTCATTTCCGTTATCTGAAAACTTTTCTGAACCTTCAAATTTTACGGATTTGTATACTTTCGAAGCCAAGGCCAATCCTAATAATCTAGGCATTTGGCCAGCGGTTGGGGAAATATCAGAAGAAATATTTTTTTGCTTCATTAAGTTTTTCCAACTTCCGTCTTCATTCAAACTACGGGTAGCGTAATGTCCATTCATTTGTCGGCCGGCAGAAGCGGGTTCGCGCTCAATACTGGTATCAGCATACAATTGCGCAAAAAAACTTTCTACCGTTACAGCATTAATTGCCAATGCAAAAGTTTGATCACGGTAGTATCCAGATCGGAAATCACCATCTTTAAAAACCTTGGCCATGGCCAATTGCGGTAATTCTTTACCATCGCCAAAGATTCCGAATTTCGCTTTTCCAGTCAAAACTTCCCTTCTTCCGAGATAAGACATCTCCCGGGAAATTCTGCCCAGTTTATAATCTTCCAGGATTTGGTTTTTAAAGTCTTGAAATGAAATCTGCTGTGTTTCGATATAGGTAGTTTCCATATAAATCTGAATTTTTACAAAGATAATTAATTGAATTGAATTTGAGAACTAAGAAAATAAACTTTTTTAAAATTTAATATTTTTTGTGCCATTATTTTACAAATTTGATAATTAAGAAAATGATATTTAATTACATATAAATTGAAGGTTACAAGCAAATCTCTTTTAACACGATTCACTTAATAATTATAAATAAAAAATATTTTAAATGAAGGAGCAAAAAACTTTAGAGGAGAAATTTTTGGAAAGAAGATATTTTAAAATTTTTCTATATTTAGTTGTGTACATATAAAATAGAAGTTAAGATTATTAAAAAAATAATAAAATGATAAAGCAAATATTATATTTGTGAGTTACTATATTACCAAACGTATAAAAACGATTCTTCCCCGAATAACTTCGAGGAAGAACCAACACAAATGATGAAAAAAAAATATCTTATTTAAGGGGTTACTTTTTTGGTGGTGGAACAATTTCTCCGTCTTCTGCAAATGAAGCGGTATTAGCACCTTGATTATTATTTATAGAATCAACATAATCTCTTTGTGATGATACATTAGAAGAATCTCTTACTTTTTGTAAAGTTGCCTGTTCTTCTGGAGATAATACATCATCTGCCTGTCTGCAAGAGTTTAATGTAAGTGTAGTAAAAACTACTGCTGATATAACTGCTAATCTTTTCATACGTTTAATTTTTACAAATGTATGGTAGTTGCTAATTATTAAGCAAAAATAATAACCGTTACTTTGTAAAAAATAACAAGTAAATTGTAAATTATGTACTGTTTTTTCAAAAAAATTACAGTATTATTGTAAAACAAGTGTTTAAAAATAATTTACATTACTGATAATCACATTATTAAGGATTTATGCAACTGAAATATATTTTTTCTATTCTTATTCTAATTTTATTAAATTTTCACACCACTTTTGGTGCTCAAACCGAGTTGAAGTCCAATTTAACTAATGAGCAGATTGAAAAAAACATTGATTCTAACACAAATAATCCTACAAAGATGTGGGAACTCATTAATTTTTACATTAAAAAATCTGAAAATGAAAAGAATAATGAAGCATTATTTTTCGCCTATCGTTACGCAAGTGTAAATAGCAAATATCCTTTAAACATAAAATATGCAGATAGTGCATTATTTGCAGCAAAAAATTCTAAGGTTAAAAAAACGGTAATGGATGCTTACCTTAATCGGGGCAATATCAATATGTCTGAAGAATTTTATCAAAAGGCGCTGGATGATATTTTGGTAGCTAATAAATTATCACAGGAGTCTGGTGATAGTTATATATTCAATAAAACTATTTATTATATCGCTCAAAATAAAATTTATCTAGGGCAGTATGAAGATGCTAACAAAGAATTGATCGTATGTTTAAAATTTTTTAAGGAAAATTTAGAAAATAAAACAGCGTTGGGAAAAAATTACCAAGTGTATTATATCTATTCACTAATGAGCCTTATCGATTCTAATACAAAACTTAAACATTTTATAGAAAACAAAGCGCTTTTAAAAGAAGCTTTTGATTATCTCGAACAAAACAAACTCAATCAATACATTCCCTATTTTGTATCTTCTGAAGGCACAGATGCTTATTACTCAAAAGATTATGAAACTGCAATCTCAAAATTTTCTGAAGCGATTAGATTGTACAATGATCAATGGCAACACAATACGGAAGTTTTCTATTTAGGAATGTCTTATTGGAACACAGGAAAACAAAAATTAGCCGTAAAATATTTGGAAGAAATTGATAAACATTATAATCAAACCAAAAAACTTGATCCCCAGTTCCGATCGGCCTATGAAATTTTAATTAAATATTATAAATCTACTGGCAATACCGAAAAGCAACTTGAATACATTAACAAACTAATGGTACTCGACAGATCATATGAGAAAAATTATAAATATCTGTACCAAAGGATTGTTAAGGAATATGACACCAAAAAACTGGTAGCAGAAAAAAATAGAATTGAAAGTTCGATGCAAAATCAGAGAATTATTTTCGTAGTAATATTTGTCTTTTTCCTAGTTGGATTTCTACTTTTCGGTCTTCGTATTCAAAAGGAAAAACAAAGTTACAAAAAGAGATTTGAGGAAATTATTGCTCAGCAAAAAAACGCAAGCGCTGAGGATGAAAAATCGTTTGATTATTCAACTGATATACATCACATTCAGAAATTTGATTATGAATTTTATAATAAAATACCTGGTCTTAACCCTCTTTTTGTAGAAAATATTCTAACGCAATTAGAACAGTTTGAAAATGAAAATAAATTTTTGGATCCACAGATTTCTCAGAAATCTTTAAGTGAGGATTTAGGTACTAATTCTACTTATTTTTCAAAAATCATCAATACTTATAAAGGGAAAAATTTTGCACTATATATTAGTGATCTGCGTTTAGATTATATTATTGACCATCTTAAAAATGATGTAAAATATATTAATAAGGATGTTAAGGAACTTGCCTCGATTGCAGGATTTTCTAGCACTGAAAACTTCTCAGATAATTTCCGTCGAAAATTTGATTTAAAACCTTCTGTATTTATTAAAATGATGAAGGATAAATTGTAAAATTAGAGTCAGTTAACATTTACAAACTTGAACTTCGTACTGATTGAGAGTTTATAAAGTTCATTAAGTTTATACAAAAAAAATCGAAATCCTTAATGGGATTTCGATTCTTGTAAAACGTAAAATTTAAAAAATATGATTATTAATTTAGTTGTGAATTGTATTAAATTCTGATTCCCTAAGCATTTTATCAATTATGTCTAAGGCTTGTTTCTCATCTTGCAAATTCACCATTAAATGAACGGTATTCGCGGTTGGTGTAGTTGTAAAAGACATGTATTTATCATTTAAAAAAGTCATGATTTCTTGTGCTTCCAGTTTTGACTTTACCAATTGTAGTTCAGCAGGTATTTCGCTTTCAAAAACTGATACTCTTGTTTCTCTTTCCATAATTCATTTCAATTTTGATTGTTAAAATTACAAAAAAATAATTACATTTTAGTTATTAATAATCAAAAATAAATAAGGATTCAGACAGTTTACAATTTAAAACCACTTGAATCCTTTATTATTATTGCATTTTCGCAAGACAAACTTCAATCTTATCCATTGCCATTTGAATTTCTTCAGTGGTCACATTTAAATGCGGACGGAATCGAATCGATTGATCACCGCATGCTAAAATAATCACATTTTCTTCATACATTAATTCCTGCAAATGATTGCGCTCAATGCCGCTAGGTAAATCAATTGCACACATTAATCCTCGACCTCTGGCATTGGAAATTTTGTTTGGATATTTTTGGGCTAAACCTTGTAATCCCAATAATAGATATTCGCCCACCACTTGTGCATTCTCTAACAAATTCTCTTTTTCAATCACTTCTAAAACCAATTGAAATCTGATCATATCAATAAAGTTTCCGCCAAAGGTAGAATTGATTCTGGAGCTTTCTCGGAAAACATTATTTGGAATTTCATCGAACTTCTCTTTATTGGCCAAAACGCCACAAACCTGTGCTTTTTTACCAAATGAAATAATATCCGGAGCCACGCTGAAATGTTCGAAAGCCCACATTTTCCCGGTAATTCCAATACCTGTTTGAACCTCATCAAATATTAATAGTACCTCATTTTGATCACAAAGCTTTCTTAAACCCACAAAAAATTCGTCACGGAAATGATTGTCGCCACCTTCTGCCTGAATGGGTTCGATGATGATACACGCTACTTTATTGGGATTAGATAGAATTGCTTCTTCAATATTTAAAAGCGCCAAGTTTTCATTCTTAATGGTTTCTTCTAAATTCTCTTCCGTAATCGGGAAGGTCAAGTGAGGATTCAGAATTCTCGGCCAGTCAAATTTCGGGAAATACTGATATTTTCTTGGATCAGAAGTATTTGTTAAACTCAAAGTATAACCGCTTCTACCGTGAAAAGCCTGTTTGAAATGAATACATATTCCGGCTTCAAGGTCTAATCCTTTTTCGAAATTTTTACGGGTTTTCCAGTCGAAACATGCTTTCATGGCGTTTTCAACACCCATTGTTCCACCTTCGATAAAAAAGCAATACTGCAATTCTTTTGGAATCGCCACTCTTTCAAATACCGTCATGAAATCGGCAAATTCCTGAGAATAAACGTCGGCTAAAGTTGGTTTGTTCACGGCCATTTTTCCCAGCCAGGCAGATTTTTCCACTAAATAAGGGTGATTGTAACCGATAGATGCCGAGGCAAACATCGAAAACATATCGAGGTAATTTTTTCCTGTAATTCTATCATGAATCCAGGAACCCTGAGATTTATCAAAATCCATCACGAAATCGAAACCATCAGCGAGCATGTGCCTTGACAAAGTTTCTTTTACCGTATTGGTTGGTTCTGGATGAGATGCAATTGCGTTGTTCATATTTTTTCTATTAAAATTTGGAAGTGCGAAAGTCCAAAGACTGAAGTCGGAAGTCCAAGGTTAAAATTTTAGTTTCTTTATTTTTACAAATCGAATTTAATTCCCTGTGCTAAAGGCAAACTGTCGGTATAATTAATGGTATTGGTTTGTCTTCTCATGTAATATTTCCAAACATCAGACCCGGATTCTCTACCGCCGCCGGTTTCTTTTTCACCACCGAAAGCCCCACCGATTTCTGCTCCGGAAGTTCCGATATTCACATTCGCAATTCCGCAGTCGGAACCATTTTGCGAAAGGAACAATTCTGCCTGACGCATATCAGTCGTCATAATTGCAGAACTCAAACCTTGGGGAACATCGTTCTGCATTGCGATTGCCTCCTCCAAAGTTTTATATTTCATCACATAAAGAATCGGTGCAAAAGTTTCATGTTGAACGATTTCGTATGAATTTTCAACTTCCGCAATACATGGTTTTACATAACAGCCAGATTCGAAATTTTCGCCTTCCAAAACTCCACCTTCAACGATGAATTTCCCACCTTCTTTCTTACATTTTTCGATGGAATCAAGATACTGTTGAACGGCTTGCTTATCGATTAATGGTCCAACGTGATTATTTTCATCTAAAGGATTTCCGATTTTAATTTGTCCGTACGCTTTTACCAAACGGTTTTTAACGTCATCAAAAATAGATTCGTGAATAATTAACCTTCTGGTCGAAGTACATCTTTGTCCGGCAGTTCCGACCGCGCCGAAAACTGCGCCGATAATTGACATGTTTAAATCCGCATTTTCGGTGAAAATAATAGCATTATTTCCGCCTAATTCAAGAATCGATTTCCCGAATCTTTTCGCCACATTTGTTCCTACAATTCTTCCAACTTTGGTTGAACCAGTAAAGGAAATTAAGGCAACATTCTTATCATTCACCAGTTTATCACCGATTTTATGGTCGCCCACAATCATGGTAGAAATCCCTTCAGGAAGATTATTTTCTTTTAAAACTTCGGTAATAATATTTTGACAGGCGATTCCACAAAGTGGTGTTTTTTCTGAAGGTTTCCAGATGGTAACGTTTCCACAAATCCAGGCAAGTGCAGTATTCCAGGACCATACCGCAACCGGGAAGTTAAAAGCAGAAATAATTCCGATAATTCCAAGCGGATGATATTGCTCGTACATACGGTGACCTGGTCTTTCAGAATGCATGGTAAACCCATGAAGTTGGCGGGATAATCCTACAGCGAAGTCACAGATATCAATCATTTCCTGAACTTCTCCCAGACCTTCCTGAAGCGATTTTCCCATTTCATAAGAAACCAGTTTTCCTAAATCGTCTTTGTATTCACGTAGTTTTAAGCCAAACTGACGAACGAGTTCTCCTCTTTTGGGAGCGGGAATTTGGCGAAATTCTAAATACGCTTTTTTGGCTGTTTCGATTACCTGATCGTAATCACTTTCGTTTGCTGTTGTAACTTTTGCAATGAGTTTGCCATCTGTGGGCGAATAACTTTCGAGTAAATCTCCATTGGCAAAGTAATTTCCGCCGGAAGAGACGCCTTTATTTTCTTTTGTAATACCTAAATTAGAAAGGGATTTTTCGATTCCAAAATCCTGAATTGTTTGGGACATAATATTAATTTGAATTGTCCTTAAAGATAGAAAAATTACTGAAATCAGAAAAATTTTACAGGAGTTTTATTAAATTTTAAAGGAATTAATGGATTACAAAACAATACCACAAATACGATGAACAGCATACTAAACGCCCAAAATAATAAATGACATTTATTAGGTCGTTAAAATTTGAATGACTAAAATAATTGCACTAATTTTGAAAAAAGTTCTCCATGGAAAATTTACAACCTGAAGATAAAAATTCGAAATTTAAAAAATGGTTTAAGCGCGTCGGCATCGGCGGCCTTATCTTTTTTACGGTGAAAGGAATTGCGTGGCTTTTTATTTTTTATTTTGGCGCAGAACTGTTTCAGGATTGTTCCGGTAAATAGGTTTAATGTAAATTCTGCTTTAATTTCCAGTCTTCTTTTTTGATTTGAAAAACCACATTCATTTTTGAAGCCTCTCCGAAATAGGCTACTTCTTCTTCCCCCAGATTTTCTGCTCCGAGTTTATTCATGGCTTTTACCGAACGGATGTTGCCTGCACCAACATGGAAAATAACTTTATCTACGAACTGAAAAATGTAATCCAACATCATTTTTTTAACGCTGGCATTGATGTTTTTCCCCCAGGATTTAGTGCCGTAAAAAGTATAGCCAATGAAAATGCTTTTATCCTTTTCATTAAAATCATAAAATCTTGTGCTGCCTAAAACTTCATCTGAATTTTTATCAATAATCAAAAAAGCACCGTTGCTTTCCAGGGCACCAGTAAAAAAATTCTGAAAAACTTCTCTTTTATATCTTTCTTTATTAGGGTGCATCGCCCAAACTTCCGGATAAGATGCGACCACAAACAATCTCTCAAAATCACTTTCCTGCAAAGGAATCAATTTGATATTTTTATTTTCTAAAGTTGGTTGAATAGAGAAATTCATAGATGATGTTTTTCAAAGATAAAAATAAGTTTTGGCTACCGTTTAGAAATAATTAAAATTTGGGCTACCAGTCTTCTCGTATTTTATACATTTTTTTTGATGAAAATTATCCGTGGTAAACTCGGGAGAAAACAATTTTACCGTTCTTAATTTCCAGAACTTCGCCAATTTCCATATCATCTTCTCCGTCTACTCTTCGGGTATACTCCATAAAGACTTGGTCAGAATCGGCGGTTAATTTATTAACTTGATATTTTAATGTTGGCAGTCTTTCAAAGCAGTCTTTCCACCATTTTCTTAACGCCTCTTTGCCTTGTATCAATCCATTGGTTTCGGGTTCTCGGATTTTTAATTTCGGACTGAAATGTTGTGCATTGTCATCATACAGTTCAAGCAGATTTTCTAAATCCTGTTCATTGAAGGCTTTGAACCAAAGTGTTGCGATATTTTTTAATTCTTCAGGTTTCATGTTTGATGTATGATGTATGATGTTGTGAATTATTCTGAAAATTTTCACGCAAAGACGCGAAGGTTTATTTCTTTATAAAAAATTAAGGCGCAAAGTTCGCCTCTGGCGAATTGGCAGCGTGCAATTGACTTGTTAATTTCTTTATGATTTAGAAAAGAAAGATTTTAGAAAAAATTGCTTTGCTTGGAACTTAAAAAAGAATGACTTTTTCTAATTCCAATAGTTTTTGTTTTCGCCATATTCCGCCACCGTAACCGGTTAAAGTTCCATTGCTGCCAATAACTCGATGACACGGAATTAAGATGGAGATTTTATTCATTCCATTCGCATTAGCCACTGCGCGCACCTTTTTTACATCTCCTAAAATTTCAGACTGCTTTTTATAATTCCAGGTTTCTCCATAAGGAATTTTCGTTAGAACTTTCCAAACCGATTTCTGAAATTCTGTTCCGACTGGTGAAAGTGGAACGGTAAATTCTTTTCTTGCTCCATCGAAGTATTCTGAAAGTTCTTTTTCTAAAGTTTTAAAATGTAGATTTTCACCTTGAACAATCGTTGCATTTAATGATTTTGCTAAATCTTTGAATTCAGTTTCCAGCATTTTTCGATCTGTGAACTCGAGCATGCAAATTCCTTCTTCTACGGCGGCGGCGTACATAGTTCCGATGGGAGTTTCAATTCTTTTTAAATCAATGATTTTTTGGTCTTTCGAATTTTTCGGCGAAACTCCAAATACAGATTTGAAACTTTCACTAAAACCACTCAAACTTTCGAAACCACTTTCATAAGCGGTTTCCATAATATTTTCTCCTTGCTGGATTTTTTTAAACGCCGTATTTAAACGAAACATTCTTTGAAAAGCCTGAAAGGTCATTCCGTGATTTTTCTGAAACCACCTTCTTACTGTTGCAGGTTCTAATCCACGCTGAATTAAATCAGAATCTTTGAATTTCAAAGAAGGGTCTTCCCTTAATTTTTCTAAAATTTTCTGAATATATTCCGGAGTTTCGTCTGGATTTTCCAATGGCTTACAAACTTTGCAAGGGCGATAACCTTTTAAGATGGCATCTTTTGTATTTTGAAAAAACTCTACATTTTCAGGTTTTGGTTTTCGAGCAGTACAAGTTGGGCGGCAAAAGATTCCGGTCGTTTTTACACCCATCCAGAAAACGCCTTCGAAGTCAGGGTTTTTATTGAATGAGGCATTGTACATTATTTCGTTCGAGAGTTTCATCTTGTAAATTTAAAGCAAAAATAGTTTAGTGTTAATCATTTTGCAACCGAAAAATTGACAAGTATTTTCATAAAAAAAATGAACCGAAGTTCACTTTAAATTATTTTTTAGGAGCAGCATCTTTTTCGATTTGCTTAATTTCATTAAGTTTATCGATGATTTTAGCAACTGTTTCGGGCTTGGCTTCTTTTATCGGAACTACTGCTTTCGTCATATCCCATTTAAAAATTAAATCTGTAGAATGAACATCCATCGGGTTTAGAGAAATCTCGAACCATTCCTGTTTATCAGATAATTTCTGAACTGGAACGGTAACTTCTAAAACATTCAGTTTTTCATCATATTGATAGGCGCCCCACTGTTGAGAATCTTTATTTAAAATAATTTTCCATTCTTTATCTGTTGGAATTATAAAAAGTCCATAGGTTCCAGCCATTACATCTTTTCCACCGAAATTAACATTTTGTTCAAAGGTAATTTTTGTAGCAGAGTTTGCACCAGCTCGCCAAACTTTTCCAAAAGGAACGAGTTCTCCAAATACCTTTCTACCTTTAACACCTGGTCGGCTATAATCAACCGAAATTTTGGTCATTGAGAATTGCTGTTCTACTTTCTCGCGTGGACTTGCGGTAGGAACATTATACTGAGAAAATCCCAAAAAAGAAAATGATAACAATACCGTTGCGAATAATTTTTTCATAAATCGTATTTTAAATATTAATGAAGAGCGGCTTAAAAACGAATAAAGATATAAAAAAAGCCACTTAAACCGAAATCTAAGTGGCATCATTAAAAATAAAACTATGAAACTATGGCATTAAAACCGTGTCGATCACATGAATTACGCCATTTGACTGGTTAACATCTGCAATGGTAATTTGGGCTGAATTGTTTTTTGCATCTGTTACGTATAATTTTTGCCCTTTCATCCAGAAGGTTAATTCTTCTCCCTGAACTGTTTTAGCCATGTATTTTCCACCATTTTTCTTGATCCAAGTCATTAATTCTTTAGAAGAAATTTTTCCAGGAACAACGTGGTAGGTTAAGATTTTAGTAAGTGTTTCTTTGTTTTCTGGTTTTACCAAAATATCTACCGTTCCGGCAGGTAATTTAGCAAACGCTTCATTCGTTGGAGCAAAAACAGTGAAAGGTCCTTTGCTTGATAAAGTTTCAACTAAACCTGCTGCTTTTACTGCGGCAACTAAAGTCGTGTGATCTTTTGAATTTAATGCATTTTCAGTAATGTTTTTGGTAGGATACATTGGCGCTCCTCCGACCATTACTGTATTTTGTTTTTTAGCCATTGTCTGTGCATTGGCATTGTTTCCGATTGCTAGAGTCATTGTTAATGCTAAAGCTGCTGTTGTAATTTTTAAAAAGTTCATTTTAAATTGTTTTAATGTTATATATTAAATTTGTGTTATTATCATTTACGAAGTGAAATTCGATTTGGATTTATTTTTTTGAAATTATTTTGAATTTTTTACAATGGGTTCAAATTCAAGGGAAATAGAATTCATGCAATATCTTTTTTTGTTAGCCGTAGGACCATCATCAAACAAATGTCCTAAGTGCGCATCGCATCTTCCGCATCGAACTTCGGTTCTTACCATATTATAAGATTCGTCTCTTTTATAAATGACCGATTTTGGACGAATTGTTTCAAAAAAACTTGGCCGGCCACAAGTGCTTGCGAATTTTGCATCTGATTTAAAAAGAGCATTTCCACACGCCGCACAATAGTAAGTTCCAATTCCATCGAATTTATTATACTTCCCAGTATTTGCCATTTCAGTTTCATTAAGACGAGAAACGGAATATAAATCGGCATTCAAAACCTTCTTCCACATTGAATTTGGAATTTTTAATATTTTGGTATCTGTACGGGAGTAATAAGGGTTAACGATTGATTTTCCATTTACTTTCTGAATTTTCTGCGCATTCATATTTTGAAAACTCAATGATCCCAATAAAATGACTGCTCCTATTTTTATTAAATTTTTCATTATCAATATTGCTTATAAAATGATATACGGAGAACTTCAAGATTTGGTTTTATATCTTAAATAAAAAAACTACTTTTGACATCGAATAACTCTTTTGAAAAACGAAACAATTTCTCCCGACCAACTTTTATCTCTATTAATGAATAGAGATGAAAAGGGATTTAATTATTTGTACAGGAATTATTCGGGCGCTTTGTATGGGGTAATTATTAGAATCGTTCGGTATAAAGAAGAAGCCAATGAAGTTTTGCAGGATGTTTTTGTTAAAATCTGGAATTCTATAAAAAGTTTCGATGACAAAAAAGCATCACTTTACACCTGGATGTTGAATATAGCGCGGAATTCTGCCATCGACCGGTTAAAATCTAAATCTTTTCAGAACGATTTACAAAACCAAAGCATCCCCGATTTCGTAAGTGATGGTGTGGGACTTTCCACGGAACAAAATCATGAATTTAATGAAGTCGGCAAAATGGTAAATACACTAAGAGAAGGTTACAGAATCCTTATAAACAAAGCATATTTCGGTGGCTTGACCCAAGAAGAAATTGCGGAAGAATTACAAATCCCTCTCGGAACAGTGAAAACCAGAACTAGAGCGGCATTATTAGAACTAAAGGAAATCTTGAAAGAATTTAAATTTATTTTTTTATTTTTTTTACTTAAATAAAAGTGGACATTAAAACTTACATATCATCAGGCGTTATCGAAGCTTATGCGATGGGAAATCTTTCCAGCGAGGAATCTTCTATTTTAGAATGTGTGATGAAAAATAATGCAGAAGTTCAAGTTGCAGTTTTCGAAGCACAACAAACTTTTGAGAAATTGGCGACCGAACAGGCAATTGAACCAGCATCTTATTTACAAGATGCAATTCGCAGCAAATTAGAATTTGGAAATGCGGAATCATCTGACGGTAAAATAATTCCTTTAAATCAAAAAACAACCACAAAAACAACGACCAATAATTTCCCTCTTTGGATGAAAGCTGCTTCTGTAGCCGTTTTATTTGGATTGGGATATTTAGGATATGAAGTTGGATCGAAAAGTGCGCAGATTGAAAAATTCGCTCAAAATAATACGGAACTTTCAAATAAAGTTTCCAGTTTGGAAGAAATGAATACAATGTTGATGAATTCAAGAAGAATTCAATTAAAAGGCGTTGAAAAACATCCAGATATGCTGGCAGAAGTCTATTGGGATTCTTCAAATAAAGTGTACCTCGACATTAAAAATTTACCTGCTGCACCAACCGGCAGACAATATCAACTTTGGGCAATTGTAGACGGAAAGCCTGTGGACATGGGAATGTACAGTGAAAAGAAAAATGGCACCATTCAACCTATGAAATCTGTTGAGAAGCCACAAGCCTTTGCAATCACACTTGAAAAAGAAGGTGGAAATGCGACACCAACAATGGAAGAAATGTATGTAATGGGAACGATTTAAGAAAACCATTCTTTTTAAAAATATAAAAGCGAAGAATTGTTCTTCGCTTTTTTTGTGTTTAAATTTTAGAAGTGTTTTTTATATGCTTTTTGAAGCAACTGAGCCGAGTTTCTATTAATAAACAAAACATTTTACAAATAAATATTCCGACTACCTGTTTTTGGAAGTCGCTACTCTTTTCTTTGCAGTAGAATTTTAAAAACTAAAAAATTATGTCACAAACAACTTACACCGTTGAAATCCCGCCAATCCATTATTTGCTATTAGGAATGGAAACAACAAATTTCAGTAATGAAAACTATGAAATTGCAAAAGAAGAAGCACTTTCCTACTTATCCAAAGTACTGAAAGAAGCCGTCAAAAAAGAAGTCATCGAGATTTGGGATTTTGAAAATGACCAATCTTCAGATTTGGAAAAAATTACAAATCTGGACAGCACGATTAATACTCGAGAAAATGGAAATATAAATTTCGATCGAATTCTACAATGTCAAATTAGGTACACCTTTAATAAATATATTAGAAAAAATGCAGTCTTCAATCAGCATATTCATGGAAGTGCAAGAGAAAAATTAGATTCTTACGGATTTTTAGCGCTGACTGGAAGTCAATCCGAAAGACATGGCAAGTCAACAATCTTCAAAATCAAAAATGAAGAAAAAGGCGGTACCAAGAATTCTTTCTCACGCAGAAAACAAGAAAATTATCAATTAAATTATTTTGATAAACTGAAAATACAGGAAGCAACACAAATTTTTTACGATAAAGAAAATTACCATCAAAAGGAAATTTTAAATACAGATTCCTATTTAGAATTTGAAAAGATTTTTTTATCCTTTCAAAATACGTTCTTCGTCACGAAATACCTTTTTATTCCAGAAAACTATCGAAAATATTCAACCGAAATTATAGATCTTTTGGTGCAAACTTATTCAACAGAAAATAAATTTGAATTTTATGCCGATGTAGAAATAGATGGAGTTCATTTCTATGTTTATGCGCACGAAAATATTTCTTGCTCACTAACCTACTCAAAAACAGGAAAACTTTATATAAGAGATTTCAAAGGAGTGAAAGAAGTTAATAAACACACCACTTTTTCAGACATCATAGAACTCCCAACTAACGATCAAGAATTAGAAAACATTATCGAAATTATTTAAAATTAGAAATTATGCAAACCAAAAAACCGCTCATTAGTTATGTTGTAAAAACACAATATGTAATCAATAATGTAGGATTGAAAACACTTTATTTAAAAGTTTTTACTGATGAAAACATTGTGAATGCCCGTAATAAAGCATTTGAATATTACAAAACCGCAATTCATGTCTTGGAAAGTGAAGGAGAAATTACAAAAGATGCAAACTCTGAAAAAATCACCTATAAAAATCCTGAAAACTATGATCAGGGAATTGGAATTTATCTGCGTATAAATGAAGATGTAAATAAGTTTGGAATTGCAGATAAAGCAGAAACAAAATATATGATTGAAGCGCATTACAATCTTTCACATCGTGAAGCGAGAAGTATGAAAGTTGGAAATGAAACGGAGCGAAAATATTTCGAATTATTAAAATTAAAATTTGAACAAGACCAAAATAATAAAATTCCTTTTTCGGCAAGAAGATTAGGATTATTAGCAGAACTCAATCGAATTAAATCGACTTCTTTTGAAAAAATAGACTTCGTTGATTATCGAGACCGAGAAGAAAGTGTAGAACAACTTCTGGAAAGCACTTGCGCATTTTTGAACACAAACGGCGGAACGATTATTTTCGGGCAAAATCCTTCGATGGATGATGATAAAGATTTGCACAATATTTTCGGAAATGCATTTATTATTGAAAAATTACTAACTACTTCTTTTCCAAAAGAAAAGCAACATTTCACTTTTAATAAAAGAAATTTATTGGGTTATCAATTTTTAGAAATTACGATAAACAAAAACGAAACCGATTGTTTTTATGGTGGTCATTTTTATTATCGTTGTGCGGTTGGGAATATTTTGGATATAGATAGAAATTGTTTATAAAATGGTAGATTTTAGAAGAAAATTTAAGTTAAAAATGTATATTTAAGAAAAATAAAAAATATGGAAAAATTTGTATCATGGCTAGGACAGAATACTAAAATTAAGACTCCTAAAAGTTATGCGCAAGGAGTTGAAAAATTTACAGAAAGGCAAAATTTAAGTAAAATTTTTGAAGCGAATAGTTATCAACTGAATGATTTACTAAATACTTTTGATGAAAATACAATATTTGAAAAAAATGATAAGTCACATTTAAAAAGATTTGTAGAATCTAAAGGATTAGATCCAAATGAATATTCAATTTTTGATAGAAAGGAGAATGAAAAGAAATCAAAAAAAACTGAAAAGACTGCAATAAAAGATATTACTGAACATTTTACTAAAGAAGGTTATGAAGTGAAAAATGTCGAAACAGATAATTGCGGATGGGATTTAGAAGCAATTAAAGGGAACGAAAACTTATTACTAGAAGTTAAAGGCTTATCTGGTAAATTTTACACTATCAACTTAAGTGAAAATGAGTATAAAAAACTAAAAGAATTAGATAAAAAAAATCAAAAAAATTATAGAATTTGTATTGTTACAAACTGTAAATCAGCAAAATCGAAAAGAGTAAAATTATTCTTAAAATATGATGGTTCGGAATTTCTATCTGATATAAATACTCTAATAAAAAAAGAGGAAATAATTTCTGTTAGATTACGAAGTGATTCTAGTAAAAAAAGACTTAAAAACTAATATAAAGCCACTCAAAAAAAGTGGCTTTTTCTATTTATTCCTCTCAATCGCATCTTTCCACAAACCCAAAAATTTTTCCTTCAAAAACTCCGGTCCAACCACTTTTAAAGACCAAGTCCGTTTCATTATCTCCATAATAAAATCTTCATTCGGTTTTACAAAAAACTCAAACTGAATGGTTTCCTTATTTTCAGAAAGTACTTTTTGGGAAAGATGAATCGGATTGGCTTTAAGATAATGTCCGTCTCGAGGGTCAAATTCTAGAACCACTTTAACGGGTTCTTCATTGGTAAACATTCCTATTGCGTTGTGAAAAGGTGTTTCAAAATCGATTTCCTTCGGCTTAAATTTTCCTACAATTTCAATATCCCGAATTCTTTCCAACGCATAACTTTTAAAAGGGACATCGCTAGAATCTGTGGCTAAAACATACCATTTAAAATCTTTCTGTTTCAAACGATACGGTTGAATTTTTTTATTTTTCTCTAGTTCAGTACTATAATCGAAATAGGAAATTTGAAGTTCTAATTTTTCTTCAATTGCTTTAGAAATTTTAAAGAAATTTTCCAAACCTGTATTCTTTCTGGCTTCAGGAATAACGAATCCGGGCAATAGTAAATCTGTATTTAATGATGATAAAAAAATGGCAGAATTGAGTAAATCATTCTGAAAAACTCCTTCAAATTCTGTATTAATTGAATATCGATTTAAGTTATCACATTCTAAATCGATTTTCCAAGAATCTTTAATTGCAGTTTTATCATTACTAAAAGTAGTATCGGAATACTTATCCATCTTTAAACTTTTAATATCTTGATAAGATTCAAATTGTTTTTCGATTTTTCTTATAATATCTTCAACTTTTAATTTACCATTTTCATTTAAAATTGTTCGTACCAACAAAATCATTCTCAAGAATTTCCTATTCATTTTGATTTACTTTTTGTAAAAATAGTAATAAAAACCCTTCAAAGTTAAATAACTTCAAGGGCTCATTTTATGAAAACTTTCACAAAGATTTAAACTTTCACAAAGTAGAATTACATCTGCTCCATTTTGAAACTCATGCTTTCAATCACTTTTAAAATCGCTTCAACTGTATCCATTGAAGTCAAACAAGGAACACCATTCTCCACCGAAGTTCGGCGAATTTGGAAACCGTCTCTTTCGGATTGTTTTCCTTTGGTCATGGTATTTACGATGTATTGAACTTTTCCGGTTTGAATTAAATCGATCAAATTGATTTCTGGATTTTCTTCGATTTTGTAACCGATTTTTGTTGGTACGCCGTGGTCTTCAAAATATTTTGCAGTTCCTTCGGTTGCCCAAATTCTGAAACCAGTTTCCTGAAATCTTCTTGCTAATTCACACGCTTCTGCTTTGTGTTTATCGGCAACGGTGAAAAGAATTGCGCCATGCAAAGGAACTTTTCTTCCGGCACCGACTAAACCTTTGTATAAGGCTTTTTCCAGCGTGGTGTCTTTCCCCATTACTTCTCCGGTGGATTTCATTTCTGGTCCGAGGGAAATATCAACTCTCGTTAATTTTGAAAAAGAGAAGACAGGAACTTTTACGTAAACTCCATCTTTCACTGGAGCCAAACCGTTTTTGTATCCGAGATCTTTTAATTTTTTTCCGAGGATTACTTTCGTGGCTAAATTCGCCATTGGAATTTCTGTAATCTTCGATAAGAAAGGGACGGTTCTACTCGATCTTGGATTCACCTCAATCACATAAACTCCGCCTTGATAAAGAACATATTGAATATTCATTAACCCAATTACATTCAATCCTTTCGCTAATCTTTCGGTATAATCAACTAAAGTTGCGATTTGTTCAGCGTTAATATTTTGTGGCGGATAAACAGCAATCGAATCTCCGGAGTGAACTCCTGCTCTTTCGATGTGTTCCATAATTCCTGGAATCACGACTGTTTCACCATCACAAATGGCGTCAACTTCAACTTCTTTTCCAGTTAAATATCGGTCAATCAAAATCGGATGTTCTGAATTTTCCTTTACCGCATTCGTCATATAATGAGCAAGTTCCGTTTCATCATAAACGATTTCCATCGCTCTTCCACCTAAAACATAACTTGGACGAACCAAAACCGGGAATCCAATTTCATTAGCAATCACCAACGCTTCTTCTTTCGTAAAACAGGTCTTTCCCAAAGGTTGCGGAATTCCCATTTCCTGAAGTGCGGCTTCAAATTTATTTCTGTTTTCAGCGCGGTCTAAATCTTCGAGTGAAGTTCCCAAAATCTGAACTCCGTGTGCTGCTAATTTATCGGCTAAATTAATGGCAGTTTGTCCACCAAACTGTACGACAACTCCTTTTGGTTTTTCGAGTTCGATGATGTTCATGACATCTTCCTCCGTGATTGGTTCGAAATATAATTTATCGGAAATCGAGAAATCTGTGGAAACGGTTTCCGGATTATTATTAATGATAATCGCTTCATAACCCATTTCTTTAATCGCCCAAACCGAGTGAACCGTGGCGTAATCGAATTCTACCCCTTGACCAATCCGAATCGGACCAGAACCGAGAACGATGATTTTTTCTTTATCAGATGGAACACTTTCGTTTTCCTCTTCATAAGTTCCGTAGAAATATGGTGTTTCACTTTCGAATTCTGCAGCGCAAGTATCGACCATTTTATAAACCGGCATTACTCCATTATTTTTACGGAATTCAAAAATTTCTTTTTGAGTAGCGTTCCATAATGTTGCGATACTTAAATCTGAAAATCCTAATTTTTTGGCTTCGAGTAAAGTTTCTTTATCGAATTTATTTTCAGCAATTACTTTTTCAAAATCGATTAACTTTTTAATTTTCCAGATGAAAAATTTATCAATTTTGCTCCACTCTACTATTTTTTCCCAGTCGTAACCTCTTCGTAATGCATCACCAATAATGAACAAACGCTCATCATCACAAACTCTGATTCTTCTTTCAATTTCTTCGTCCGTTAAAGCAGCGGCATCTTTTGATTTCAGTCCGATATGTCTTAAACCAGTTTCCAGAGAACGGATTGCTTTCTGCAAAGATTCCTCGAAGTTTCTACCAATCGCCATGACTTCTCCCGTTGCTTTCATTTGAGTTGAAAGACGTCGGTCAGCAGTTTCGAATTTATCGAAAGGAAAACGTGGGAATTTCGTCACCACATAATCCAAAGCAGGTTCGAAACATGCGTACGTTTTTCCTGTTACGGGATTCATAATTTCATCTAAAGTCAAACCGACTGCAATTTTCGCCGCGATTTTCGCAATCGGATAACCGGTTGCTTTACTCGCCAAAGCCGATGAACGCGAAACTCTTGGATTCACTTCGATGATATAATAATCGTAAGAATTTGGATCCAAAGCCAACTGAACATTACAACCACCTTCAATTCCTAAAGCGCGAATAATCTTTAATGAAGAGTTTCGTAACATTTGATATTCCCGATCAGAAAGCGTTTGTGAAGGCGCCACCACAATCGAATCTCCCGTGTGAATTCCCACAGGATCGATGTTTTCCATATTACAAACCACAATAGCATTGTCGTTTTTGTCGCGCATTACTTCGTACTCGATTTCCTTAAAACCGGCGATTGATTTTTCAATCAAACACTGACGAACCGGTGAATATTTCAATCCGAAACTAGTAATTTCTTTCAATTCGTCATCATTGTGAGCGATTCCACCACCAGTTCCACCCATGGTGAAAGCCGGACGAACAATGACGGGATAACCGATGTTGTGAGCGAACTCTAAAGCCGATTGAACGTTATTTACAATATCAGAATCTGGAACAGGTTCGTTTAGTTCACGCATTAAATTCCGGAATAAATCACGATCTTCTGCTTGATTGATGGCGGAAAGTTTAGTTCCTAAAACTTCCACTTTACATTCTTCAAGAATTCCGGAATTTTCTAATTCTACGGCCATATTTAAACCAGTCTGTCCACCCAAAGTTGGCAAAAGCGCATCGGGTCTTTCTTTACGGATAATATGACTTACGAATTCCAGAGAAATCGGTTCGATGTATACTTTATCGGCAATTTCCACATCGGTCATGATGGTTGCCGGATTTGAATTAATAAGGATTACTTTATAACCTTCTTCTCTCAAAGATAAACATGCTTGAGTTCCAGCGTAATCAAATTCTGCGGCTTGTCCGATGATAATTGGACCACTTCCGATTACTAAAATTGTTTTTATATCTGTACGTTTCATTTTTTACTAGATTTAAGAATCAAGAACCGAGATTCAAGACTTTCAATTAGGGTTTAATATTTAAAGTGTTTTTGAATGAATAAATCATCTTTTGAATTTCCATTAAATCCAACATGAGTTTATTAACTTTATCTTCATTCAAAAGATGAAGTTCCTTCACCAAAATTAGTTGAGTTTGAAGTTCAAAAGCAGAACCAAGTGCAATTGCCAAAAAATGATTAAATTCTTTATTACTATTTCTTCCAGAACCTTCTGCAATATTGGAGGGAATAGAGACTGAACATCTTTTCATTTGAGAAATTAAACCATATTTCTCATCGCTGTTGATTTCATTACAAATAATATAAATATTCTTCGCGAGCGATATCGATTTTTGCCAGAAAAGTAATTTTTCAAAATTATGCATGATCTTGAATCTTGATTCTTGCATCTTGATTCTTGAAATTTTCCATCATTTCAATAAACTCGTCGAACAAATAATTCGCGTCTTCGGGACCTGGACTTGCTTCCGGGTGATATTGCACAGAGAAACAAGGATGAATTTTGTGTTTCAAACCTTCGTTGGTTCTGTCATTTAAAGCGATATGTGTTTCTTCTAAATCGGTGTTTATTAAAGATTTCTGATCAACAGCATAACCATGATTTTGAGAAGTAATCGCCACTTTAATTTTCTTCAGATCTAAAACAGGATGATTTCCACCACGATGTCCGAATTTTAATTTAAAGGTTTTTGCACCACTTGCTAAAGCGATTAACTGATGTCCTAAACAAATTCCAAAAATTGGAACTTTACCTAAAAGTTTTTGAATCATTTCTGTTGCACCTTTTACATCTTCAGGATCTCCAGGACCGTTGGAAAGCATGATGCCATCTGGATTGATCAATAGAATTTCTTCAGCGGTTGTATCCTGAGAAACTACGATCACGTCGCAATCTCTTTGAGCAAGTTCACGCAAGATTCCGAGTTTTGAACCGTAATCAACTAAGACTACTTTCAAACCTCTTCCCGGATTTGCATACGATGTTTTGGTAGAAACCTGAGCAACCTGATCAGTGGCTAAAACAGATACTTTTAAATTTTCGATCACTAAATTTTCATCAGCATCGTAATTTACTATTTTACCTTTTACAACGCCTGAATTTCGCAGAACTCTTGTTAATCTTCTGGTATCAATTCCCGAGATTCCGCAGAGATTTCTTTTTTGAAAAAATTCATCCAAATCCATTTGGGTTCTGAAATTGGAAGGAAAATCACATACTTCTTTAACAATTAAACCTTTGATTGCAGGTTCAATACTTTCGTAATCATCGCGGTTAATTCCGTAATTTCCGATGAGTGGATAAGTCATACAAACGATTTGCCCGCAGTAGGAAGGATCAGATATCAATTCCTGATAACCGGTCATTCCGGTATTGAAAACGACTTCGCCTTCAATATCCTGATTGGCTCCGAAACCTTTTCCATGGAAAACTTCGCCAGATTCTAAAATTAATTTCTTTTTCATTTTTACTTTTTACTAAATCTTCACTTTTTATTTTTTAGAAAAAAGACGCAAGAATTTCTTTCATAATACTGCGTCAATTACATTTACCAAGGAACGAACCTTAGCAATTTTATAGATTTATTTTACTCGAATTCAAATCCTTTTGCTTCCAAGGCAGTTTTCAAAATGGCCATTCTTGCAAAAACGCCGTTTTCCATTTGTTTAAAAATCCGTGAACGACTGCATTCTACCAATTCATCAGCAATCTCAACTCCTCTGTTAATCGGGGCTGGATGCATAATAATCGCATCTTTCTTCATTGCTTTTTCGCGTTCTGTAGTTAGACCAAACTGACGGTGGTATTTATCAGAAGAAAGTTTTAATTTTTCGTCGCTATCGTGTCTTTCATGTTGAATTCTCAATAACATCAAAACATCAACTTCTTTTACCAAATCATCGATGGATAAATATGTTCCATTAATAATTGTTCCTTCATCAAACCATTGTTCCGGACCTGAGAAATAAACTTTAGCACCCAGTTTTCTTAAAACTTCTGCATTAGAATTTGCTACACGGCTGTGTTTTACATCTCCAACAATTCCTACTTTTAACCCTTTAAATTTTCCGAATTCCTGCTGAATCGTCATTAAATCTAAAAGATTTTGAGATGGATGATTGCCGGTTCCATCGCCACCATTAATGACAGCAATATCAATGTCTTTGAATTCATCATAGAATTTTTCTTTTTTGTGACGGATCACACAAAGATCGATTCCAAGACTTTTCAATGTTTTCACCGTGTCATAAAGTGATTCTCCTTTATTAACGGAACTTGCGGAAATATCAAAAGGAACCACGTTCAAACCTAACTTTCTTTCGGCAACATCAAAACTTGTTTTTGTTCTGGTGCTGTCTTCAAAAAAAAGATTGGAAACATAGATTTCACTTTTGGCTTTCAACACTTTACCTTTCGAAAACTCGTCGGCTTCCTGAAGCAATTTGTTAATTTTTTCTACGGATAAATCGGCTGTTCTGAGCATAATTTTAGTTTTTAAATCAAAAAAAAACGAAGCCAAAATGACTTCGTTGTTAATAAATATCGTGAATATCGGCATTGCTGCCTTTATGTAAATCGTCTAATGGAAATCTTCTTTTCATTAGGTGCAAAGATATCATTTTTTCTGAAATCTGAAAAAGGTTTTTTCAACAAATAAAACTATTCTTGATGAACACAGAGTTTTCGCCTTATTTTTAATATTTTTGTTCAAAATCAAATTTATGGATGCAAAGGACAGAATGATTCTCAGTTTACTTCAGGAAGACTCGACTTTATCGGTGAAAGAAATCTCGGAGAAAATCGGTTTGACTTTTACGCCGACTTACGAACGCATCAAACAACTTGAGAAACAGAACGTTATCGAGAAATATGTCGCCATCCTTAACCGTGAAAAACTGGGTCTGAATATTATTGTTTATTGTAATATCCGACTGAAAGAGCAATCTCAAAAAACCTTGGAAGATTTTGAAAAACACATCGAAACTTTTGATGAAGTTCAGGAAATTATAAGCCTTTCCGGGGAATATGATTATATGTTGAAAATTATCGCAAAAGACATTAACTCTTACAACGACTTCGCTGTTAATGTCATCTCTAACTCGCCAAATATCTGGCAATATCACAGTTCGATCGCTTTACATGAAGTAAAAAAGACTACGAAATTCAAACTCGATTAAGCCAATATTTTACACGATATTTTATGGAATTGATGGCTAATTTCATCTAAACATAAATTGCCAATACTTCCTTGATGACTGTGATTTAGATCTTTTGTATCATACTTAAAATCATTGTTTTCAATGTCATTTCCGACTTTAATATAAGCATCGCGAAATGAATTTCCGTTTTTTACTTCTTCATTAATTTTTTCTACGCTGAAAATATACTTGTATTTTTCATCTTCTAAAATCCCTTCTTTAACCTCGATTTTCGGCAAAGTATAAATCAGAATTTCCAGACATTCTTTTAAAGAATCAATCGCTGGAAAAAGGATTTCTTTGGTCAACTGCATATCTCGATGATAGCCGGAAGGTAAATTATTGGTGAGCAAAATAAGTTCATTCGGCAAAGACTGAATTCGGTTGCAACGCGCTCTTACCGACTCAAAAATATCCGGATTTTTCTTGTGTGGCATAATGCTGCTTCCGGTTGTAAATTCTTTTGGAAAACTGATGAAATCGAAATTTTGACTTAAATATAAACACACATCATAAGAAAAACGACTTAAAGTTCCGGCCAAAACCGACATTGAAGAAGCCAATAATTTCTCTGATTTACCGCGCGTCATTTGTGCGTAAACTGAATTGTAATTTAAATTTTTAAAATTCAAATGATAGGTCGTACTTTCCCGATCAATCGGAAACGAAGAACCGTAACCAGCCGCAGATCCTAATGGATTTTTATTGATGATATTTTTGACCGACAACAGCAATTCGGCGTCATCGACCAAGGCTTCTGCATAAGCGCCAAACCACAATCCAAAGGACGATGGCATCGCAACTTGAAAATGGGTATATCCTGGTAACAAAACGTTTTTATGCTGATTTGCCAAACGAATTAATAACTGAAATAGAGAATCTGTTAATTCACCAATTTCACGAATCTCATCTAATAAATATAATTTAACATCCAGTAAAACCTGATCGTTTCTAGAGCGCGCAGTATGGATTTTTTTTCCCGTTGAACCTAATTTTTCAATTAAAATAGATTCGATTTGAGAGTGAATATCTTCTGCTTCCGGATCGATTTCGAAAGTATTATTTTCGATGCTTTCTAAAATTTCATTTAAAACTGATAATAGTTCAAGCGATTCCTCATTAGAAATTAACCCAACTTCTGCTAACATTTTGCAATGCGCGATTGAACCCAAAACATCGTATTTCGCCAACCGATCATCGAAATCTAAATCTTTTCCAACGGTAAAATTATTCACCAATTGGTCGGTTAGAGATTTATCTTTTTGCCAAATTTTTTTCATTATTTCTTTTATTTAAAAACCTTTAAAAGCAGGTTTATAATATTTTAATTTATGCGGTTATTAATTTCGCCACTTCGTGGCTTGATCATATTTATTTCCATTGTTCATAGGGCTTCACCCTATGCTATTATATTTCGCCACTTCGTGGCTGTCTAAAGTGAAATCATAAACAAAATAGTGTTACATTATTTTTTCTAAAATTTTAATATAGATTTCAATGCCTTCTTTTATTTCATTAATATAAATAAATTCGTCGGCGGTATGAGATCTGGTACTATCGCCAGGACCAATTTTCACAGATGTACAAGGGATAATCGCCTGATCCGAAGACGTGGGAGAACCGTAAGTTTTTCTGCCAATTTCTAAACCTGCTTTTATAATCGGATGATTTTCATCAATTCTCGAAGAATTTAATCTAAAAGATCGGGCAGTTAATTTGGATTTCATTTCAGATTCAATGATTTCAAAAACCTCTTTATTACTGTATTCATCAGTCACACGAACATCTAAAGTAAAGTTGCATTTTTCGGGAACCACGTTATGTTGAGTTCCTGCATTAATCACTGAAAGCGTAACTTTTACTTCACCCAAATAAGGTGAAACCTTTGGGAATTTGAAGTTCAAAATATGCTGTAAATCCGCCATACATTTCACAATCGCATTGTCTTGATTTGGATGCGCCGCGTGAGAAGCCGTTCCCGACATTTCACCATCTATGACCAAAAGTCCTTTTTCTGCGATGGCTAAATTCATTTGAGTCGGTTCGCCAACAATCGCCAATTCAACATTTGGAAGTTGTGGGAAAAGCACTTCAATTCCGTCTTTTCCGGAAATTTCTTCTTCGGCAGTTAAAGCGATAATTAAGTTATGCGACAGATTCTCTTTATCATAAAAATGTAGAAAAACCTGCACCATCGAAACCAAAGAAGCGCCTGCATCATTACTTCCCAATCCAAAAATTTTTCCGTCTTTTTCAATGGGAATAAACGGATCAAACGTAAACGCCTTATTCGGTTTTACCGTGTCGTGATGCGTATTCAAAACAATGGAAGGTTTGGTTTCATCGAAAAATTGATTGACTGCCCAAATATTATTTTTCAACCTTTTTGTTGGAATATTTTTTTGATGGAAAAAACCTTCGATTACCAACGAAACATCGTATTCATCTTTACTCAAAGATGGTGTTGCAATTATTTTCTTTAATAATTCTGTGGCATTCTTGAGCAATTCTTCTTGACTATATATTGATTTCTGTTCCTTCATTTTGAAATTTAATTTGGTTTTGAAATTTGGTTTCATTCAGCAAAACCACTTTATTCACTTTGTTTTCTTTGGCTTTAAAAGCATTTTCGAGTTTGGGTAAAATCCCTTTATTCAATTTATTATCAAACTTTAACTGTTCACATCTTATAGGATTTAAAGTCTTTACAATAGATTCTGGATTTTCAACATTTTCTAATATTCCATCTTTATCAAAGCAATATAAAAGTTCAACCTCATAAAAATTTGAAAGCGAAATCGCCAAGACAGAAGCGATAGAATCCGCATTCGTATTGAACAAATTCCCTTTTTTATCATGCGTAATCGCTGAAAAAACCGGAATTAATTTTAGATTTAAAAATTCTTTAAGCAAATCAACATTCACACTTTTCGAATCGACATCGCCAACAAAACCATAATCGATATTTGAAACCGAACGTTTTTCACTTTTAATTAAATTTCCATCTGCACCTGAAAACCCAATCGCATTACATTGAAAAGTTTGAAGTTTTGCAACGATATTTTTATTGATTTTTCCGGCGTAAACCATGGTCACAATATCCAAAGTTTCTTGATTCGTCACTCTCCTACCAGCCGTCATTTGTTGAGGAATATTTAATTTCTCTGCTAAATCAGAAGCCAATTTTCCGCCACCATGAACTAGAAGTTTTGATGCTTTTATTGAAGCAAATCCTTCTAAAAAGTTCATTAAATCTTTCTCTTTATCAATTAAAGAACCGCCGATTTTAATGACATACAATTTCTGTTTATCCATAATCGTTTTCTTTTAAGACGATAATTCATCTAAAATTTCACTGAAAACAGTTTGTGCCGAAAAGATTCTATTTTTCGCTTGTTGATAAATAATCGAATGATCACTATCCATCACTTCATCACTCAATTCTACATTTCTACGAACTGGCAAACAATGCATCACTTTTGCATTTTGCGTAGATTTCAATTTTTCCTGCGTTAACATCCAATTCTCTTTAACTTCGGGCATTGCAGCGTAATTTCCAAACGACGACCAGTTTTTAACATAGACAAAATCAGCATCTTTTAAGGCTTCATCTTGATCATGAAAAACGGGCGTGTTTTTTACAAATTTCGGATCTAAATCATAACCTTCAGGATTAGCAATTACCAAATCGACCTCCATATTTTGCATCCATTCAGTAAACGAATTGGCAACGGCGTGAGCAATCGGTTTAATATGTGGCGCCCAAGTTAGCACGACTTTCGGCTTGCGATTCATCGTGAGCCTGTCGAACGGCCAATTTTCATTTATGGTAATACAATCTGCAAAACTTTGCAAAGGATGTCTCGTTGCGGATTCCAAAGAAATAACCGGAACTTTTGCATATTTCAGAAACTGAGACAAAATACTTTCATTTACATCATCTTCCTTATTCTGCATTCCTGCAAAACAACGCACCGCAATGATATCGCAATACTGATTCAGAACCTCGACCGCATCCTTAACATGCTCCACGGTTCCGCTATTCATAACGGCGCCATCTGCAAATTCTAGATTCCAGGCTTCCTGCGATGCGTTTAAAATAAGAACATTTAATCCCAAATTTTGAGCAGCAATTTGACTGCTTAATCTGGTTCGTAAACTGGAGTTTAGAAAAACCAGTCCGATTGTTTTTCCTTTTCCTTTATTCCCCTCCGCTAAAGGATTTTCTTTAATGTGAAGCGCCTTTTTTATCATTGATTGAAGATCATTAATATCTTCTACTGATGTGAAATTTTTCATTAAATTTATATTTAAGTTTTGCCATTTGGCAATTGTGATGAACCTTAAAAAGGTTGCTAATTTTGAAGAACAGATTTTAAAGCATTGATGAATAAATCGGCTTCTTTTTCTGTAATATTGAGCGATGGAAGAATCCTTAAAACAGTTGCATCATTAGAATTCCCGGTGAACACATGATGTTTCGTCAATAAGTTAGAACGGATTTCTGCACAAGGTTGATCGAGTTCAATTCCGATCATTAAACCTCTTCGCCTAATGGATTTGATATGATTAAAATTCAGAATTTTAGATTCAATATAAGCGCCCATTTTCTCTGAATTTTGAATCAGATTTTCATTTTTAATGACTTCTAAAACTGCAATTCCTGCAGCGCACGCCAAATGATTTCCGCCAAAAGTTGTTCCCAATAAACCATTACTGGCTTCGAATTTTGGACTGATTAAAAAACCACCAATCGGAAAACCATTTCCCATTCCTTTCGCCACCGTAATTAAATCTGGTTGAATATCAAATTCCTGATGCGCAAAAAAATTCCCTGAACGTCCGTAACCGGATTGCACTTCATCCATAATTAAAATCACCTCATTTTCAGAACAAAGTTTTTTAAGAGTTTGAATCATTTCTTCTGTTGGTAAAATAATTCCGCCAACTCCTTGAATTCCTTCGATGATTACGGAAGAAATTTCACCTTGATAATCCGAAAACAATTGTTTTAACTGATTCACATTATTCCATTCACATTTAATAAAACGTTCTGAAAAATTAACTGGCGCAACAATTTTAGGATTATCTGTTACAGAAACTGCGGCAGAAGTTCTGCCATGAAATGAACCGGAGAAATAAATTACCTTCTTTTTTCCGTTGTGGAAAGAAGCCAGTTTCAACGCATTTTCGTTTGCTTCTGCACCAGAATTACAAAGAAAGAGAGAGTAATTTTCATATCCTGAAATTTTACCCAACTTTTCTGCTAATTCTGTTTGTAAATTATTCTGAACAGAATTTGAATAAAACGAGATTTTCTCTAACTGATCTTTTAGTTTATTTTGATAATGAGGATGATTGTGACCAATAGAAATCACGGCATGACCTCCATAAAAATCAAGGTACTTTTCGCCTTTATCATCCCAAAGAAAAGAACCTTCCGCTTTTACAGGATTGATATTAAATAAAGGATATACTTGGAATAAATTCATAATGGTTGCTGATTATCTCTTGATAGGACTTTGTCCTATTCTTAATTAAATCGTCCCTTTGGGACTTTACTTTTTGCTTTTAAAACGCGATTGGTTTTAGGTTTAGACCCGTATTTTCTTCCCAATCCATGGCGATATTCATATTTTGAACGGCTTGTCCGGAAGCACCTTTTAATAAATTATCAATTGCCGAATGAACAACAATAATTTCTTTATTTTTTTCAATGTGAATCGCGCAACGATTGGTATTAATGACTTGCTTCATGTCGATTGGTTTTTCTGATATGGTCACAAAAGTGGCGTCTTTATAAAAATCGCAATATTTTTCCTGAATTTCATTTAATTCTAAATCACATTTAATGATTGAACTGGTGAAAATTCCTCTTACAAAATCTCCGCGCCAGGGAACAAAATGAAGTTCGATTTCTTTTTTATTAGATTGATTCAAGGACTTCAAAACCTCATCGACATGTTGATGTGTTAAAGTTTTATACGCTGAAATATTATCATTACGCCAGGAAAAATGAGTGGTCGATTGTAAAGATTGTCCCGCTCCAGTTGAACCTGTGATTCCTGTGGTATAAATATCCTTTAGCAATTTTTCTTTTGCTAAAGGCAATAATGCCAGTTGAATTGCGGTGGCAAAACAACCGGGATTTGCAATGCTTTTGGCAGATTTTAATTCATTTTTAAAAAATTCTGGTAAACCGTAAATAAAATTTCTTTCCTGAAAATTGCTTTCTAATCTGAAATCATTTCCTAAATCGATGATCAAAACATTTTCTTTTACAGGATTTTCAATCAACCAATTTTTGCTTTCATGATGTGGCAAACACAAAAATAAAATGTCAACTTCTTCTGTTTGACTAGTTAAACTCATTTCACAAATCGAAATTAAATCCGGATAAATTTCAGAAATATTGATTCCAGAATTCGAACGGCTGTACAAAAATTGAAGTTCAACTTTTGGATGAAATACCAATAACCGAACGAGTTCGCTTCCAGTGTAACCGTTGGCGCCAATTATTCCTACCGACTTCATTTCGCTTTATTTATTTGATGATAAATCGATAATGAATTGCTTAAGACTTTGGTAAATCCTTTCACATCTTCGCCAGTCCAAGCAAGATTTGACTCGCCGTAACTTCCAAATTTATCGGACATTAAATCGTTTTCAGATTCAATTCCATTTAAAACAAAACGATAAGGATGAAGTGTTATAAATACTTTTCCGTTCACGGTTTTTTGAGAATCATTTAGAAAAACTTCGATATTTCTCATCACGGGATCCAAGAAAAGCGCTTCATGAAGCCAGTTTCCGTACCAATCTGACAATTGAGATTTGATGGTTTGCTGGTATTTTGAAAGCGTATGTTTTTCTAATAAATGATGCGCTTTAATAATCACGGTCGCTGCTGCAGCCTCAAAACCAACTCGACCTTTAATCCCCACAATTGTATCGCCAACGTGAATATCACGACCAATTCCATAAATAGAAGTCAGTTCCTCAATTTTCTGAATCGCTGCAACCGGATGTGAAAATTGCTCGCCATTTACACCGATCACTTCTCCTTTTTTAAATTCTATTTCTAAATCAGAAGGTTCGGTTTTTACAACTTGAGATGGAAATGCGTCTTCAGGTAAATTGTATTTTGAAGTCAAGGTTTCTTTTCCGCCCACGGAAGTTCCCCAAAGTCCTTTGTTAATTGAATATTTTGCTTTCTCAAAATCCATTTCATAACCGTGATTTTTTAAGAATAAAATCTCTTCCTCTCTTGACAAAGACAAATCCCGAATCGGCGTAATAATCTCGACACCAGAACACATAATCTGAAAAATCAAATCAAAACGAACTTGATCATTTCCTGCTCCAGTACTTCCATGAGCGATTGCAGTTGCACCGATTTCAAAAGCAAACTTGGCAATATTCTGCGCCTGAACGGTTCTTTCTGCACTTACAGAAAGTGGATACGTATTATTTTTCAGAACATTTCCAAAAATTAAATATTTGACGCACTCATTATAATAAGGTTGAACGGCATCAATAAAAGTGTAAGAAATCACACCTAATTTTTCTGCTTTCGATTTCAATTCCTGTTCGTCCTGTTTAGAAAAACCTCCAGTATTGACGGTAACTGCATGAACATCGTAACCTAAATTTTCAGTCAGATATTTCGCACAATACGAAGTATCTAATCCACCACTAAATGCTAGTACTACACTTTTTTTCATCTTTCTCAACTTTGATTTGTTCAATATCATTTTTCGGTACAAAAAGCATTGCAGTACAAAGGCAGTTTTGTCGATTTTTGCTCATTAGAATTTCGTAGTTCACACAGGTTTTGCATCCGCTCCAAAACTCTTCATCTTGTGTCAATTCTGAATAGATTACAGGTTTATAACCAAGTTCAGCATTGATCTTCATCACCGCCAATCCAGTAGTTAATCCAAAAACCTTAGCATTCGGATAGCGTTCTCTGGACAGTTCAAAAACTTTTTCTTTGATTAAAGTGGCATATCCTAAATTCCTGAATTTCGAGGAAACGATTAAGCCAGAATTAGCAACAAAAGCGCCGTGTGACCAGGTTTCTACATAACAGAACCCTACCCAGGTTCCGTCGTCTTCAAAAGCAACTACTGCTTTTCCTTCTAAAATTTTTTCGCAGATATATTCAAAAGACCGCTTTGAAATCCCAGTTCCACGTTGCTTGGCGGAATCTGCAATTTCCTGTCGTATTTCTTCTGCGTATTTCAAATGTTTATCTGAAGAAACTTCTATTTTCATTTATTTATAACTTTTAAAGTGGCAAATTTAAGATAAAAAATCTTTAGAAAACAAATTAAACAATAATTAATTGCTGTTTAATTTTAATTAAAAAGATTTTTAAACCAATAAAATAACTATTACAGGATATTATATCTGCTAAAAATCAATTTAAAATTTTTGAATTAAAAGGAGTTTTCTACTGTGATAATTCTATTTCAATAAGAAAACTTTAAAATATTTGCATTTTACATTTACAATATTGCTAATTTAATATATCTTTGCTAAAAAGATATAGTTATGCCAAATTCCTGTCCGAAATGTAGTGGAAAGAATATCGTCAAAAGCGGTATTATTAACGAGCGTCAAAGGTTTTTATGCAAAGACTGCAACTACTATTTCACCGTTAAGAAATTGGGGAAACAAATTGACGATTACGTGGTTACAAAAGCGCTTCAACTTTATTTGGAAGGTTTAAGTTACCGTGAGATTGAACGAATCATCGGCGTTTCACATAATACGGTAAGTTCCTGGATCAAGAAATACAATATTACCCGCCCGCCACATTCTGATTTTCATCCAATGTATAAAGTTTTTAAACAAACTGAACTTTTAGAATACATGTCAAAGGAAGAAAACTTAAAAGGTTCAGGCTTGGTCATCACTGAGTTTGGTGATAAATACATGATGATTAAATGGGAAAGATTTAAAAAATAAAAGTATCAATTTTCACCTTTATTTTAAAAGAACTCACAATCAACTATATTCATTACACTGATATATATTAAATTTCTTCAATCAAATTTTTAGTTTCAATTTCGTTTCAACAAAAAAACAAACTAAAAATTATTAATCTATGAAGAAATCAACTGTTTTGTTAGGAATCGTTTCTTCTCTATTTTTTTCAAACTTACTTTTAGCGCAAGAAACTCCCTCTAATGAAGATCTTCTAAAAAGAATCGAAGCATTGGAAGCAGAAAAAGCCAAGCCGAAAGAATGGGACGCCTCATTCTATGGTTGGGTTCGAACGGAATATAATTTCGACAGCAGACAATCTGCGTACTCCCGAGAAATGCATCTCAATCTTTATCCACTCGATGAAAAATTAGATGCGAACGGAAAAGATATCAATGCTGCAGGAGGAAGTAATTTTCTAGCAATCACTTCCAGAGTCGGAATTCGATTTAAAGGTCCGGATGTTTGGGGCGCAAAAGCAAGCGGAAATATTGAAGCAGATTTCTTCGGAAATACAGAATTAAATAAATCTTCAGCAGGAAGTGGAAGTACCGGATTAATGCGACTTCGCCACGCCACCGCCACTCTAGCCTGGCCTAAAACTGCAGTTACTTTCGGACAAACGTGGTATCCTTCCGTTGTTCCTGATGTTTTCCCCGGCGTTGCCAACTTTAATTCTGGAATTATTTTTAATCCATTCGGTTGGGCAGGTCAAATTAAAGTGGCTCAAAAATTAACTCCGGAATTAACTTTAAGTCTTGTTGCTTATAAAGACAGAGAGTTCCAAACTGCAAATGCAACTGGTACTTCTGTTAACAGTGCGACTTTTAATTCTTCTATTCCAACGTTCCATGGACAATTACAATACAAAACGAAAACAGTAACGGCTGGAGCCGGCGCAGAATATCAATCCTTGAAACCGGTTATTGAATCGGCAGGATTAGTTTCAGATGAAAAAGTAAATTCTGAAATGTTCTTCGGTTACTTTAAATATGCGAATGATAAAATCATTACTAAACTTTACGGAATTACAGGTGGAAATCTTCATCATTTAGTTATGTTTGGCGGTTTCGCAGGTTATACAGAACCAAACGGACAGGAATCTTACAAACCAACAAAAACTTCAGCGTTCTGGGTGGATGTTGCGAGTGCAAATCCAAAAGTGGCTCCCGGAGTTTTCTTTGGGTACACAAAAAATTCGGGTGTTGATGCAGGTTTCAAAAACCTTTACGTTCGCGGCGCTTCCGGAGCAAGAGTTCTGGACGATGCGTGGCGTGCTTCAGCAAGAGTTGATTTCAAACAAAACAAATTCAACATTTCTCCCGAAATTGAATACACCGCCGCAAAATGGGGCGATTTAAATGCCGAAGGAAAAGCCCAAAATAACATGAAAGATGTGGGCAACCTGCGAGCAATAGTCAGAGTGATGTATTCTTTTTAATTAAAGGAAAAACCAATTTCCAAAATTGTCTTAAACCAAATTTCACAAAATAAAAAACAAATAAATTATGGCCAAAAAATTTAAAACGCAGGAAGAGCATGATGCTTATGTTGCGGAGAGAAAGAAAAACAAAACCATTTGGGGCGTCATCATGGCTTCCTCACTTGGGACACTGATTGAGTGGTACGACTTCTACATTTTCGGAAGTTTAGCCGTGGTATTAGCCACTAAATTTTTTCCGGCAGATAACCCAACTGCGGCCTTCTTGTCTACCCTGGCAACTTTTGCGGCAGGATTTGTAGTAAGACCTTTTGGGGCTTTATTCTTCGGAAGACTGGGAGATATCATCGGTAGAAAATACACGTTCCTGGTAACGCTTTTGATCATGGGATTCTCAACTTTCCTAATCGGTTGTGTTCCAGAATATGAAACAATTGGGTACGCTGCACCGGTTTTGGTTTTAATTTTAAGACTTTTACAAGGTTTAGCATTAGGTGGAGAATACGGAGGAGCCGCAACTTATGTCGCCGAATATTCGCAACCGAACCGACGAGGATACTGGACATCCTGGATTCAAACGACGGCAACTTCAGGTTTATTTATTTCGTTGATCGTAATTCTGGTAACCAAAACTTCACTTTCGCCAGAAGAATTTGACAGTTGGGGTTGGAGAATTCCATTCTGGATCTCTATTTTAATGGTCGGAGTTTCTTACATCATCCGTCGTAATATGGCTGAATCACCACTTTTTGCCAAAGCGAAAAAAGAAGGAAAAACTTCTAAAAATCCTTTGAAAGAAAGTTTCGGAAACAAATTTAATTTCAAATTCGTATTGCTTGCTTTATTTGGAGCCGTAATGGGACAGGGAGTTATCTGGTACACGGGTCAATTCTACTCCATGAGTTTTATGCAGAAAGTAATGAATATTGAATCTGCACAAGTTGATACGATGATGGCTTTAGCACTTTTTGTGGCAACTCCATTATTTGTACTTTTCGGTTGGCTATCTGATAAAATCGGTCGTAAACCAATTATGATGATCGGAATGTTATTGGCAATTATCGCTTACCGACCAATCTATAAGGCAATGTACAACTCGGTAAAAATCGAAAGTAAAGTTGTTGCTAAAAACGGATTAACAGAAAAGAGAACCGTAAAAGTTCACGCAAAAATTCCAACAGACAGTTTGATCACGTTCCATCAGGAAAAAATATTTACAGACGGAACGGTAATGAAAAAAGACAGCATCGTACATTGGGCAGCAGCCGGCCCAAGCATGGTTAACGGTAAACCAGAAGAACCGCTTATCAAACAAGCGATTACGGTAAATCCGGACACCAGATGGTTACTCATTGTTTTAGTATTTATACAAGTGGTTTTTGTGACCATGGTTTACGGACCGATTGCCGCCTTCCTGGTAGAAATGTTCCCACTGAAAATTCGTTACACTTCGATGTCATTGCCTTACCACATTGGTAATGGAGTGTTTGGAGGATTGCTTCCGGCAGTTGCAACTTATCTCGTCGTCTCCGGAAAAAGCGCCGGACATTCCGAATGGTATCTCGAAGGATTATGGTATCCAATCGTAGTCGCCGCAGTCTGCTTGGTTATCGGAACCCTTTACTTAAAAACAAAAAATAAAAGTTTAGAAGAAGATGAATTGGTAGAGGAAACAGAGGTTGAAAATCCCGTAGTTTAAAACGCATCATCTTTCAAATTTTCAGTAACTTTAAAAAACAAAAAAAATGGATCAAGTAAAAAAAATATTAGGAATTGTCTGGATGCTTTTAGCACTGGTAGTCGCCTACTACGGTTTAAGTATGTTTGGAATTCCGAAAATTATGTCGGACAAACAAGAAGACAACGTATTTGGCTGGATCATCCTCACCGTACTGATGCCGATCATCGTAGGCGGTTTAGGAATCTTCGGTTGGTATTCTTTTACAGGAGAATATTCCGACGATAAAGTATAGTACAATTTAAAATTAGGAAACTAACGGGAAATTCCTTTCCCGTTGTTTTCTTTTAATTATTAAAATGAAATCGTCAATTATATATTTTCTAAAAAAATCAAAATGGCGATTAAACGATTCCATATGACTTTTAAAATTCAATAGAAACTTCATATGAAAAAGAGACATCAACAAAAACTGATTATTTTAAGTATTGCATTGTTTATTTTATTCAATGCGCCAGTTTTGCTTTTGTTCAACAGTTCACAAAAATTAATTGGCCTGCCGATTATTTACGTTTATATCTTTTTTGTTTGGGCAGCCTCATGTCTCACTTCATTTATTATTTTTAAAAAATTTCATGAATAGTTATTTGCTTTTTGCACTGGTTGTACTCTATCTGGGTCTTCTGTTCTTTATTGCGTATTTCGCGGAGAAGAGAAGAAGCAGTTTTTGGGTAAACAATCCGTACGTTTATGCACTTTCTCTAGCAGTTTACTGCTCGGCCTGGACGTATTACGGAAGTATCGGTGTGGCAGCAAATCAAGGTTTAGAATATATGGCGATCTACATTGGACCCATTATTATTATTCCAGCCTGGATTTATATCAATTCAAAAATCATTCGAATTTCCCGGGTTAACAAAATCAGTAGTATCGCAGATTTCATTTCTTTGCGATACGGAAACAGCCGTTCGTTAAGCGCTTTAATTGCTTTGGTTTGTATGTTTGCGATTATTCCTTACGTCGGTTTACAGATTAAAGCCATCTCGGAAACCTTTCATTTAATAACGGAAACGGATCAAACTACGAATATATTTTTCGATTCGGCAACCTATGTTGTTTTGATAATTGCCTTATTTTCATCTTATTACGGAACAAAATATGTAGATGCTTCCGAAAAAAGACTTGGAATTATTTCTGCTGTTGCAGTTGAAAGTTTCTTAAAATTAATTTTCTTCATCACTCTCGGAATCTTCGTAGTTTATGGTGTATTTAATGGTTTCGAAGATATCTACAACCAAGCCGAAAAGTTACCGGACTTCGCAGCCAAAAACACCTTTAACGGTTTAGAAGGCGGATTCAACTGGTTCTTAATGTCGATGCTTTCAATGTCAGCGATTTTTCTTTTGCCAAGACAATTTCACACGGCGATTATCGAAAACAGAAAAGAAAAACACATCAAAACTGCAATTTGGTTGTTCCCTTTATATCTTTTAATTTTCAACTTCTTCGTGTTCCCAATTGCCTGGGGCGGAAAGATTTTATTTTTTGGTGAAGATGTAAATCCCGAACTCTACTCTATTCTCATTCCACAGAAATTTGGAAATACGATTATTTCAACGATGGTTTTCTTCGGTGGATTAAGCGCCTGTATTTCGATGATCATTATTTCGAGCATTTCCCTTTCGATCATGCTTTCAAATAACATCATCATTCCTTACGGTTGGCTGGATCGGTTTAAATTTGGGTCGGAAACAGACAACACCAAAAACATCGTTAACATTAGAAAAATCAGTATTTTCTTATTGATTTTGGTGAGTTTTATTTTTTATAAATATTTTATATTAGGCAAAAGTTTATTCAGTATTGGTTTGGTTTCTTTCGTATTAATCGCACAGTTAGCACCTTCTTTTTTCGGTGCGATTTTTTGGCGACGCGGAACTTATTTAGGATCGATGACTGGAATTATTGTGGGAGTTATTATTTGTTATTTAGGTCTGGTCTTGCCAAGTTTTTCTGAAAATTATCAACAAAGTACTTTCTTCAATCACGGTTTTTTCAGTTTTTTTAATATTCCCTATTTATCATCAATTCCACAGATTTTCTTTTGGAGTCTTTTAGTTAATTGCGTTTTATTTACGCTTATTTCTACCAATACAGTTTCTGATTATAGGGAAAGAAATTACGCCGAAATTTATGTAGATATTAATGATTATATCCAAAATCACGAGGGCGCTTATATTTGGAAAGGAACGGCAAATGTTTCTGATATTCAAAAGATTTTAGTTCGATTTTTAGGAGAGAAAAAGACAGAGCAAGCCTTGAAAATCTTCAATTTAAAATATAAAATCACCGACGATAGTGATACGGCTGATTCCCGTTTCATCAAGTTTTCAGAGAACCTTTTAAGCGGAAGAATCGGAACGGCATCAGCCAAGATTTTAATTGAAGGCGTAACCAAAGAAGATAAAATTTCACTTCCGGAAGTTTTAAAAATTTTAGAAGAATCAAAGGAAAATATTTCTATCAATAAACAGTTGAGCGACCAGTCTTCGCAGTTATTAAAACTATCTGATGATCTTCAAAACGCCAATAAAAATCTCATTGTAAAAGACAAACAAAAAGACGAATTCCTGGATAGCGTCGCCCACGAACTTCGCACACCGCTTACCGCAATTCGCGCGACGAGTGAAATTCTTTTGGATGATGAAGAAATGCCGGCAGAATTAAAGAAAGATTTCCTGGAAAACATTATTTCAGAATCCGATAGATTAAGTGAAATTATTAATGACATTCTCTATTTAGATAAATTGGAAACCGGAACTATTCCCTTAAATATTCAGTCCTTTAATATCATTGAAACTTTCCGTAAGTCAGTGAAACCATTGCTTCACCTTTTTGAACAGAGAAGTCTTCACCATTCGGAAGTCAATCTTTTAGAAAATGAAATTTTTGAATATGACGAATCCAGAATGATTCAGGTTTTTCAAAATATTTTAGGAAACGCGCTGAAATTCACCAATGAACAAGGAATGATTCAAACGAAATTTCAAAAACAGGAAAACCAGTTGAAGATCTCGATTTTCAATACCGGAAAAATAATTCCGACCGAAGATCTGGCCTTCATCTTTGAAAAATTCTACCAATCAAAAAATCAAAACCTTCAAAAACCAACAGGAAGCGGACTAGGTTTAGCGATCTGTAATAAAATAATGATCGCACATGGCGGCGACATCGAAGTAAAAAACAAGGAAATTGGAGTAACGTTCGAAATTTTCTTACCTATTAAAGAACATAACAATGAACTCGAAGAGTTCAACAACAATAGCCGTATGTGAAACGTACGGAAAAAATATTAAAAAAAAGAATCAAGAACCCGAAGGGTTCAACAACCGAACGAATAAAAAAAATGTCAACCTACACCCAAATATATTATCACATTGTATTTTCTACAAAACATAGAAAACCAACCCTCAATTCTGAACACGAAGACGAATTGTATAAATATATCTGGGGAATTATTAAAAACAAAAAATGCACGCTATACAGGATTAATGGAATGCCGGATCATCTCCATATTTTCACCAGTTTGCATCCAACCGTTCGACTGAGCGATCTGGTAAAAGACATTAAAATTGCCAGTAACTTATGGATGAAACAAAGTGATCTGTTTCCCGAATTTGAAGAATGGCAGGAAGGTTACGGCGCATTTACATATTGCATCAGAGATAAAGAGATGATCATTAATTATATTAAAAATCAAAAAAAGCATCACCATGATGAAGATTTTGAATCCGAATACCGCAGATTATTACTGGAAAATGAAATTGAATTTGATAAAAAATATCTTTTATAAACCTAGTCCGTAAGTTTCACATACGGCAAAGAAATTCGACCGCTTCGCGGTCGCCCAAAAGAACGAAGAACGCGAAGCGTTCAACAATAACAACTGTAGGAGAAACCTACGGCAAAATGAAAGAAAAATGAAAAAAATATTAATCGCCGACGATGAACACAAAATCATCATGACCTTGGAATATGCATTTAAGAAAGCAGGTTATGAAGTTTTTATCGCACGAGACGGTTCCGAAGTTTTGGAACTGTTGAAAACCGAAATTCCCGATATGATTTTATTGGACATTATGATGCCCAATGTTGATGGTTACACCACGCTTGCAGAAATTAAAAAAGATAAAAACCTAAGTGGAATCAAAGTCATTTTACTTTCCGCAAAAAGTGGTGAAGCAGATATTAAAAAAGGGCTGGAACTCGGCGCAGATGATTACATCACCAAACCTTATTCGATAAAAAAACTGACAGAACGGGTTGAAGAACTTTTGACAGATAAGCAATAAGAAATCGATAATAAGCAATAAATAAAACTCAATTTTGGGAATTTAGACTAAAACCTAAAACCCACTACCTAAAACCTAAATATCATGAACGCAGATCAAATGTTTAAAGAAAGTATTAGTCAAAAAGAAAAATTCTGGGCAGAACAGGCAGAACAAATTGAATGGTTTAAAAAGCCAAAACATATCTTAACCGACGACGGTGAAAATTATCCAACTTGGTTTGCAGATGGTGAATTAAACACCTGTTTTCTGGCAGTTGACAAACATGTCAATGATGGATTTGGCGATCAGGTTGCCATTATTTACGATTCTCCGGTGACGAATAGAATCATCAAATATACGTACAGCCAAGTTGTAGAACACGTTTCCAAATTTGCGGGCGGACTGAAAAAATTAGGGTTAGAAAAAGGCGACACCGCGATTATTTACATGCCGATGATTCCGGAATCTGTATTTGCAATGTTGGCTTGTGCGAGATTAGGCGTAACGCATTCCGTTGTTTTTGGTGGATTTGCGCCACAGGAATTAGCGATTAGAATTGACGACTGTAATCCAAAAGCGATTATCACCGCAAGTTCCGGAATGGAAGTATCCAGAAGAATTCCGTATTTGCCATTCGTGAAACAAGCAGTTTCGATGTCTGAACATCAACCGGAACATATCGTGGCTTTTGATCGAAAATTATTAGGAAATCGGGTTGATTTTAAAAACGATTCTTCGTTGGTTGATTTTGAAAAGTTAATGACAGAATCAGAACCAACCGATTGCGTTTCTGTAGAATCTACGCATCCTTTATATATTTTGTACACCTCCGGAACGACTGGAAAACCGAAAGGAGTTGTCCGAGATAATGGTGGTCACGCCGTTGCCATGAAATTTTCAATAAAGAATATTTACGGTGCAAATGAAGGCGAAACTTTTTGGGCGGCTTCCGACATTGGTTGGGCAGTTGGCCACAGTTACTCGGTTTATGGTCCTTTGATCAACAGAAATACAACCGTTATTTTTGAAGGAAAACCAATCGGAACTCCGGATGCTGGAACTTTTTGGCGCGTGATCGAAGAGCATAAAGTATCCATCATGTTTACGGCTCCAACTGCAATTCGTGCCATTAAAAAAGAAGATCCTGAAGGGAAACTGGTAAAGAAATATGATTTATCCTCTTTACGAACGCAGTTTTTGGCAGGCGAAAGATGTGATGTCGCAACTTTGGATTGGTATGAGGAATTTGTAGGCGTTCCCGCAATTGATCATTGGTGGCAGACAGAATCAGGTTGGCCGATGTTGGGATTAATGCCGGGAGTTGAAGATGTTAAAATTAAAAGAGCCTCGGCTGGAAAACCAATTCCGGGTTATGATATAAAAATTTTCAGTGAAGAAGGTTATGAACTTGAACCGCATCATGAAGGTTATTTGGTGATCAAACTTCCTTTAGCACCTGGAGCGATGATGGGAATTTGGGGTGATCCGGAACGTTTTAAATTTGGATATTTATCCAGATTTCCGGGTTACTATTTTTCCGGCGACGGTGCCATTAAAGATGAAGACGGTTATGTTTTCGTGACAGGAAGAGTTGATGACGTCATCAATGTCGCGGGTCACCGACTTTCTACCGCAGAAATGGAAGAAGTGGTTTCTGCTCACAAAGAAATTGCAGAATGCTGTGTGGTCGGAATTGATGATGATTTGAAAGGTCAAATTCCTTTCGCCATTGCGGTTTTAAAATCAGGTTCGGAAGCGGATGAGAAAACTTTGGAGAAGGATCTTGTTTTATTGGTGCGCGAAAAAATTGGTGCTGTAGCGTGTATGAAAAATGCTTTGGTGGTGAATCGTTTACCGAAAACACGATCTGGGAAAATCTTGAGAAAACTGATTCGGACAATGTTGGATGGAAAGGAATATCAAATGCCGTCGACGATTGATGATGAAAGTGTAGTGGAGGAATTGCAGTTGAAAATGGATGAATATAAAAAGAACTATTTGTAAATTGTTGTGTCCAATTACGAGAAATATTTTAACGCAAAGACGCAAAGAATTTATTAATAATACTGCATAAAATTACGGGCGCAAAGGCGTTTCACTTAGCAAAGGGTTTTGAATAATAGAAGATTTGCCCGTACAAAATTTAACCATTTAGAAATTAAGTAAAATTAAGATTTATCAAAGATGAATTGAGGGTTGGAAAAATATTTCTTTGAGAAATGCAGGTTTTATAAAACTGAATTTTAAATAAGCGAAAATTGGAATAAATAAAACGGGTCGTAACTAGCCCTGATAGAAGCGGTTACCCCGGAACAAGCGTTGGGAAAAGCCTTGGCGTGAGGAGTATGAGCGAATAGCAGGTTCCTGGCTCCGAAATAAAATTAGAATTAAAAAAAATTAAATATTATGAAAAATTACGTGATAGACGATTTGCCGGACTATTTTAAACAGTATAAAAAATCGATTAAAAACCCGAAAAAATTCTGGGATAAAGTGGCCGATGAGAATTTTGTGTGGTATCAACGGTGGTCCAAAGTGGTGGATTACAATATGGAAGATGCTAAAATTCAGTGGTTTAAAAATGCCAAACTGAATATTACGAAGAATTGTATCGATCGGCATTTGAACGAACGGGGCGATAAAACAGCGATTATTTTTGAACCCAACGATCCGAAAGAGGAGGCGCAACATATTTCCTACAGCGAATTGCGCGACCGGGTTTGTAAAATGGCGAATGTTCTGCGTGATCAGGGCGTTCAGAAAGGTGATCGGGTTTGTATTTATTTGCCGATGATTCCGGAACTGGCGGTTTCGATGTTGGCTTGTGCAAGATTGGGCGCGATTCACTCGGTGATTTTTGCAGGATTTTCGGCCAACGCTGTGGAATCCAGAGTCAACGATTGTGGAGCGAAAATGATCATCTGTTCGGATGGAAGTTACCGCGGTACAAAATCAATTGATTTAAAAGGAATCATCGATGAAGCAGTAGAAAAATGTCCGACCGTAGAAAAAGTTTTAGTCGCAAAAAGAACCGGCTCCGACGTGAAAATGAAGGAAGGACGCGATCTTTGGTTGGCGCCTCTTTATGACAAAGCGCCGTCTGATTTTATTTCGGTGATCATGGATGCGGAAGATCCTTTGTTTATTTTATATACGTCCGGCTCGACTGGAAAACCGAAAGGAATGTTGCACACCACCGCTGGTTACATGGTTTACACGGCTTATACTTTTAAAAATGTTTTCAATTATAAGGAGAACGATATTTATTGGTGTACCGCGGATATCGGCTGGATCACGGGACATTCCTACATTTTGTACGGACCATTGGCAAATGGTGCGACGACCGTTATTTTCGAAGGTGTTCCAACGTATCCGGAACCGGATCGTTTCTGGGAAGTGATTGAAAAACATAAAGTGACGCAATTTTATACGGCTCCGACGGCTATTCGTGCTTTGGCAAAAGAATCGTACGAATGGGTTGAAAAACATGATTTGTCGAGTTTGAGAGTAATTGGATCCGTTGGCGAACCGATTAACGATGAAGCGTGGCATTGGTATAACGATCATGTTGGTAAGAAAAAATGTCCGATCGTTGATACTTGGTGGCAAACGGAAACAGGAGGAATCATGATCTCGCCTTTGCCTTTTATCACTCCAACAAAACCAACTTATGCAACGTTGCCTTTGCCAGGAATTCAGCCCGTTTTGATGGATGATAAACGAAATGAAATTACGGGAAATCAAGTGGATGGAAATCTCTGTATCCGCTTTCCGTGGCCTGGAATTGCGCGAACAATTTGGGGTGATCATCAACGATATAAAGAAACTTATTTCACCGCCTTTCCGGGAAAATATTTTACGGGAGATGGCGCTTTGAGAGACGAAGTTGGTTATTACAGAATCACCGGACGTGTTGATGACGTGATCATTGTGTCCGGACATAATTTGGGAACTGCACCGATTGAAGATAGTGTGAATTTACATCCAGCCGTGGCGGAATCTGCAATTGTTGGTTATCCACATGATGTGAAAGGAAGTGCGCTTTACGGTTTTGTTATGTTGAAAGACAGCGGTGAAGACCGTGATAAAGATAATTTGAGAAAAGAAATCAACAACGTGATCTCCGATACGATTGGGCCGATCGCGAAACTGGATAAAATTCAGTTTGTTTCTGCCTTGCCAAAAACCCGTTCCGGGAAAATCATGCGCCGTATTTTGAGAAAAATTGCAGAAGGTGATTTTGCTAATTTCGGTGATACTTCTACACTTTTAAATCCGGAAATTGTGGAGGAGATTAAGAATGAGAAGATCTAATTTGATGATGTGTTGATTTGATGATTCGTTGATGCAACACATCAAACTTAATTATAATGAACCTTGCGGAAAAGTGAGGTTTTTTTTTACCGCAAAAGAGACAAAAGAAATTTGGCTGGAAATATAGATAATCAAAAGATTGCATAAGAATGATAGGAAAATTTTACCGTTAATATTTTGCTTAAGGAGTTAAGAGAAATTAAAAACTCATGTGTGCTTTTCAGCGTTGTGTTTTTAAACTTTAACTAATGTGACTCATGTGTTAAAAAGCAAATCGAAAACTTGTACCATAAAACTTTTGTGACTTTGTGGTTTTTAAAAAATTTCGTGGTTTAAAATTTACTACATTTAAATAAAAAATTGAAGAATCCAAATTGCGATACCGAAGTCCTCATCATTGGCGGTGGTTTAGCAGGTTTAACAAGTGCGATACACCTCACGAAAATGGGTTGTAAAGTTATTGTTATCGAAAAGAATTCTTATCCCAAACATAAAGTCTGCGGCGAATATATTTCCAATGAAGTCCTTTCCTATTTCGCTTGGTTGAATATCAATATTGAGGAATTAAAGCCAACCCAGATTACATCGTTACAATTTTCATCAGAATCTGGACGGACGATTGAAACTAAACTTCCGCTTGGTGGTTTTGGAATTAGTCGTTATACTTTAGACCACGCACTTTATTTAAAAGCCCTTTCACAAAAATGTCAGATTGTTGAAGATCAAGTGAATGAAGTCATTTTTAAAGATGATTTTTTTGAAGTTCATTTGGCTTCTGGAAAAACTTTGACCGCTAAAGTAGTTTTGGGCGGATTTGGAAAACGATCCAATTTGGATTTAAAAATGAATCGTGATTTTTTAAAAAATAAATCTCCGTGGCTGGCGGTGAAATCTCATTATAAAGGCGAATTTGAAAATGATGTTGTGGGTTTGCATAATTTTAAAGGTGGTTATTGTGGCGTTTCAAAAGTGGAAAACAATTTGCTCAACATCTGTTATTTAACTAATTTTAAATCGTTCAAGAAATTTAAAAATATTGAAGAATTCCAGGAAAAAGTTGTTTCCCAAAATCCTCATTTAAAAAATATTTTAGAAAACTCAACTTCTGTGTTTGAAAAACCTTTGACCATCAGTCAGATTTGTTTTGAGAAAAAAGAAAATGTAGAAAACCATATTTTAATGATGGGCGATACGGCTGGGTTAATTCATCCTCTATGCGGAAACGGAATGGCAATGGCGATTCACAGTGCAAAATTGGCTTCAGAAGAAACAATAGATTTTTTATCCAGAAAAATATCGAGACAGGAAATGGAAAAGAACTATTCTTCAAACTGGAATAAAAATTTCAAACAAAGATTATGGTATGGCCGAATTTTAGGTAGTATTTTAGAACATTCAAAACTCTCAGAAGTTTTGACAAATTTAATAACCCATCTTCCTTTCCTACTTCCTATTATCATTAGAAAAACCCACGGAAAAGAAATCAATATGACTCAAAATTAATGGCTTTAGATACGACGTACAGAACAGATCTTGAAGAATCGATGGACGATTTCTCGATGGATAATGACGGATTAGTGACCGCTTTGGATGACATCGCCAGAATTAATCAATTACTTGGCGGAAATTCGGTGACTTTAGATGGAGTTAAAACTTTAATCAAAGATTTCCCAAAAGATAAAACCATCACCATCATGGATTTCGGTTGCGGAAGCGGTGATATGCTGCGAATGCTTTCGAAGTTTGGAAAAGAAAATAATTTAAAGTTTCAATTAATAGGAATTGACGCGAATGAAGCCACGATTCGGCACGCAGAAAAATGTTCGGCGGAATTTGAGAATATCACGTATTTAGCAGAAGATATTTTTCTCTACGATTTCTCAAAATATAATATTGACATTGCTTTGATAACGCTTACTTTACATCACTTTAAAGATGATGAAATTTTAAAAATAATTCGTGTAATTTTAAATTTGGTGAAAAAAGGAATCGTCGTCAATGATTTACAAAGAAGTAAATTGGCTTACCGACTTTTTCAGGCAATTATCTTTATCTTTAGATTAGAAAAAATGACCGCGGAAGACGGATTAATTTCTATTTTAAGAGGTTTCAAAAGAGAAGATTTAGAAAAATTTTCAACCGAATTAGGATTAAAAAAATACAGCATCAAATGGAAGTGGGCTTTTCGCTACCAATGGATTATTGAAAAATTATGAGTGTAAAAATAGTTACCGTTGCCAAGCAACTCCCAAAATATTCCCGAAAAACTTCCGAAGTTTTACCCTTTTTAGATCAATGGTTAGTAAACCAAGACAGCCGTTTTGTGCGTAAAGTCAAAAAGATTTTTGAAGGTGCCGCAGTGGATGAAAGATATTCCATCATGGATCCGATCGAAGTTTTCACGGCAACATCTTTTGAAGATAAAAATGATATTTATGCTCGGGAAGTTGTTTTATTAGGCGAACAGGTTTTAGATAAATCTTTGAAAAAAGCCAATTGGGATCCGCAATCTTTGGATTACATTATCACCGTAAGTTGCACCGGAATTATGATTCCGTCGCTTGATGCTTATCTGATCAACAAATTAAATTTACGTCAGGATATTGTACGATTACCTGTGACAGAAATGGGTTGCGCAGCCGGAGTTTCCGGAATTATTTATGCAAAAAACTTTCTTCAGGCAAATCCAGGAAAGCGGGCTGCAGTAATCGCAGTGGAAAGTCCGACGGCGACTTTTCAACTGGAAGATTTCTCCATGGCAAACATTGTAAGTGCTGCGATTTTTGGAGACGGTGCTGCGTGCGTCCTACTCTCTTCCGAAGAAAATGCTGAAGGTCCAGAAATTCTGGCGGAAGAAATGTATCATTTTTATAATAATGAGCACATGATGGGTTTTAAACTGACCAACTCTGGGTTGCAAATGATTTTGGATATCGAAGTTCCCGACACGATCGGGGAACATTTTCCAAATATAATCCATCCGTTTTTAGCAAAACAAAATTTAGAAATTAAAGATGTCGATTACCTTATTTTTCATCCAGGCGGAAAAAAGATCGTTCAAATGGTGGAAGGACTGTTTTCAGAATTGGGTAAAAATATTGACGTTACAAAAGAGATTTTAAGACTTTATGGAAATATGTCGAGCGCCACAGTTCTTTACGTATTGGAAGAAATCATAAATCAAAAACCGCAGAAAGGCGAGAAAGGTTTAATGTTAAGTTTTGGACCTGGATTTTCTGCACAAAGAGTTTTATTGCAATGGTAAGAGGATTTGAAAACACAAATTATTGGACTGTGATTTTGGGCGGAAGTTCCGGATTAGGTTTAGCCTCTGCCAAAAAACTAGCAAGCGAAGGAATGAATATTTGTATTCTTCATCGCAGTTCTCGCGCTGAAATGGAAGTCATTAATAAAGAATTTTCTTTAATTAAAAATGAAAACATTCAGTTTTTAAGTTTAAATAAAGATGCTTTAAATCCGCAACATCAACAAGATATTTTAGCAGAATTGAAACAAGTTTTAGGTTTGGAAGGAAAAATCCGATGTCTCTTACATAGCATTGCCAAAGGAAATTTAAAACCGATGATCGGATTGGAAAATGAAAGTTTATCAAAAGATGATTTCGCAATTACGCTTCACGCCATGGCAACAAGTTTATACGATTGGACGAAATTGATTTTTAATAAAAATTTATTTGCAGAAGATGCGAGAATTCTCGCTTTTACAAGTGAAGGAAGTAAAAAACCCATCAATAATTACGGCGCCGTTTCTGCTGCAAAAGCCGCTTTAGAAGCAATTAGTAGAAATATCGCTTTAGAATTTGCTCCATTTGGTTTGAGGTCAAATTGTATTCAAGCCGGAGTTACTGATACAAGATCCTTACAAATGATTCCTGGAAATGAAGAAATAAAAGAATATACTAAAAAGCGCAATCCTTTTAAACGATTAACCACGCCGGAAGATGTTGCAAATGTGGTCAGTTTATTATGTCAGGATGAAGCCGCTTGGATTAATGGCTGTGTAATACCCGTCGATGGCGGCGAACATTTACAATAAAATTAAAAAAGATCAGCCCAATTTTGGACTGACCTTTTAATTACAATTGAAAGAAATTTAAAAACGAATTTCCCTATAAATTTTCCTTATTTTAAAAAATGATAGTCAGTGTAACCTTTTGCACCTGGCGTGTAAAAAGTATTCTGATCTGCTTCATTTAACGGTGCATCAACCGCAAAACGCTGTACGAGATCCGGATTGCTGATGAAAGGAACTCCGAAAGAAACCAGATCTGCAAGACCATCTTCTATCGCTTTATCTGCTGTATCTTTTTTAAATCCACCATTGATCATAAATGTTCCTTTGTAAATTTTACGATAATGATCGGCGGTTTCCAGAATACTTTTTAAAGGATCATCATCCTGACCTGCAAATCCGCTGAAATGTAGATAAGCCAGATCGTAGTTATTTAATTTGTTCACCAAATATTCAAACATTTCTGTCGTTTCGTCATCTTTCGTCATACCAAAAACACCATCGAAATCTGGAGAAAGCCTCAAGCCAACTTTTTCAACAGGTATTTTCTCGATAACAGCATCCAACACTTCAAATAAAAACCTACCTCTATTTTCAATGGAACCTCCATAATTGTCTTCTCTTTTGTTGGAAGTCAGGGCAAAAAACTGGTGAAACAAATAACCGTTTGCACCGTGGATTTCAACACCATCGAAACCCGCTTTCATTGCATTTTCTGCAGCGTTGGCAAAATCCTTAACGGTTTGTTTGATATCTTCCAAAGTCATTTCCTGCGGTGTAACGGTATCCTTGAAACCTTCGTACGTATAAGACTGCGTTTCAGGATTTACCGCAGAAGGCGCTAAAGGTACTTTTCCCTTATGAAAATCAGGGTGCGAAACGCGACCAACGTGCCACAATTGAGCAAATATTTTCCCACCACTTGCGTGCACAGCGGTAGTTACGTTTTTCCACGATTCTGTTTGCTTTTCGGTGTAAAGACCAGGAACGTTGATGTATCCTACAGAATTTTTACTCACATTTATACCCTCAGTTATTATCAAACCGGCCGTTGCTCTTTGCGAATAATAATTTTGCATCAGGTCATTCGCAAGGTGTTCATCATTGTCTGCGCGACTTCTTGTCATCGGCGCCATCACCATTCTGTTTTCTAATTTTAAATTTTTCGAAGTGTATTTTTCTAAAAGTTTCATTTATTCAGTTTTTGTAGAAGCAAATTACCAACAATCCGGCCAGAGTCTTGTTGACCCATGATAAGATTTTCTTAAAGTTCACGGTCATTTCAATAAAGAGTCTCACTCGTTTTTTATCTATTAAAAAATATCAATCCAAAAACATATCAATGATGACATGTAAAACTTTAAAATAATTGCTTTCACCAAGGTTAAAATATTTTTTTTTTCGCATCTTCACGAAAGCGAAAGTATCAAAGTGAAAAACGAAGAAATTTTAGAAAAACTGCCCTATGCTATTCCATTTTTGTTTGTGGATGATTTGGTGAGCGTTGACGAAAATGGCGTGACTGGAACTTTCACTTTTAAAGAAGATTTAGATTTTTATAAAGGTCATTTTAAAAACAATCCAATTACTCCCGGAGTTATCTTAACCGAAACAATGGCACAAATCGGACTGGTTTGTTTAGGAATTTTTCTGGTTGGAAATGATTTGACCGAAGAAAGTCAAATTGGTTTAACTTCCACAGATATCGAATTTTTGAAACCCGTTTTTCCGGGTGAAAAAGTAACTGTGATTTCAGAGAAAATATATTTTAGATTTAATAAATTAAAATGTAAAGTCAAGATGTCGAATGAACAATCAGAAATTGTGTGTGAAGGCAGTATTGCAGGAATTATTAAATAGTTTAGAACGGCAATAGAATTTAAGTAACTCAATTTATCACACAGATTCCACAGATTTACACGGATGTCGTGGAATAAAAAACTGCGAAGTCTGCACGAAGCATTTCAGTGATTACACGCAAATAGCACAGAATTGCAAAGAGTTAGCATTTTGAAAATCTGTGGAAATCCGTTGAAATCTGTGCGAAAATTTTTAATAAATATCAGTGCAAAAATTATGAAAGAAAGAAGAGTTGTCATCACCGGTTTAGGCGTCGTTGCACCGAATGGCGTTGGTTTGGAAAATTTCCGTTCTGCTTTAAAAGAAGGACGCTCTGGAATTCAGTTTGATCAGCAATTAGCCGACTTGCAATTCTCTTGTCAGGTTTCCGGAACGCCACCGATTGATAAAGATAATTTAAACGTATATTTTACGGATTTAGAACTTCGCAATTTCAATTCTACCGGAATTATGTACGGCGTTATCGCAGGCTTAGAGGCCTGGAAAGATGCGGGTTTAGAACCTTCTCTAGATGAAAATCCAGATTGGGACAGCGGAACGATTTTCGGCGCAGGAACTTCAGGTATTGAAAAATTTCGGGAAAGTATTTATAAGATTGATGCACTCCAAACCAGAAGATTAGGAAGCACCGCCGTTTCCCAAACCATGAATAGTGGAATTAGCGCTTATCTCGGCGGGAAATTAGGTTTGGGAAATCAAGTAACTACCAATTCTTCTGCTTGTACTACAGGAACAGAAAGTATTTTAATGGCTTTTGACCGCATAAAAGCTGGAAAAGCAAAACGCATTTTAGCCGGAAGTACAAGTGATTCCGGACCCTATATTTGGGCAGGATTTGATGCCATAAAAGTCTGTAATTTTAAATCGAATGACAATCCGCAATCTGCCTCTCGTCCGATGAGTACTTCTGCAGCGGGATTTGTTCCAGGAAGTGGCGCCGGTGCTTTGGTCATTGAAGATTTGGAATCTGCTTTAGCAAGAAATGCAAAAATCTATTGCGAGATTCTCGGCGGAAATTTGAATAGTGGTGGTCAGCGCGGCGGTGGAAGTATGACGGCACCAAATTCTACTGCGGTTCAAAAATGTGTGAAAGATGCTCTTTTAGAAGCCAGAATTCACGCAAATGCTATCGATTATATCAGTGGACATCTCACGGCGACTTCAAAAGATGCAACCGAAATCCAAAATTTATCAACCGCTTTAAACCGATCTGGTAAAGATTTCCCCTACATCAATTCTTTAAAAGCGTTGACAGGTCATTGTCTTTCTGCAGCAGCAAGCGTTGAATGTGTGGCAACGGTCTTACAACTGTCTGAAAATTTTGTCGCACCCAATATTAATTGTGAAGATTTAAATCCAGACATTTCCGCGATTATCGACTCAGATTGTATTCCACAGCATTTAATCGAAAAAGAAATCAATATCGCAGCAAAAGTAAGTTTTGGTTTTGGAGATGTAAACGGATGTATTATCTTTAAAAAATATTCTTAATAAAATTTAAATCTTAATATGAACAAAGAAGAGGCTATTCAAAAATTAAAAGAAATTGTAAAACCTTATGTTAAAAATGAGGTCGAATTAGAGAACATCAATGAAAATACCGATTTCATCAATGATTTAAATATTAATTCTGCCAATTTGGTTGATGTTATTTTAGATGTTGAAGAAGTTTTTGACATTGAAATCGATGCTGATTCTATGGAGAAAATGCGCGATGTAAAATCTGCATTAACTGTGATTGAGGAAAAACTTTCTCAAAAATAATAAAACCTAATGTTCCATAAATTCTAAAAACAACTCGATGGCTTTTTTCCGGTGGCTGATTTTATTTTTGTCTTCTGCTTTCATTTCAGCAAAAGTAACTTCGTAATTCTCTGGAATAAAAATTGGGTCGTATCCAAATCCTTTTTCACCGCGAATTTCTTTTGTTAAATTCCCATAAACTCTACCTTCAAAATAATTAATTCCTGCTTCATCAACCAAGCACATCACCGTTATAAAATAGGCTTTTCGGTTTTCTACACCTTCTAATTCTTCCAAAACTTTCGCCATATTCTTCCCAAAATCGTGATTACCAGCATAACGCGCAGAGTAAATCCCAGGTCTTCCATCAAGCGCATCAACGACCAAACCAGAGTCATCTCCTAAACTGGCTTTCCCCGTTTTATCAAAACAATACTGGGCTTTGATTAAAGCATTAGCGTGAAAGGTTTCCCCATCTTCTACAATTTCATCATGAATATCATAATTTGTGAGCGAAGTCACTTCAAAATGATTTCCTAGTATTTGCTGAATTTCTTCTTTTTTATGATTGTTGTGCGTCGCTATGAGAATTTCTTTTTTCATTGTAATGAATAATATTAATAAAGTATTAAAAAAAATTGTCAAAGATTTTAACTTTGACAAAGTGAATTAATTTTCGGTGTAATGAACTCTGTATTTTTTAGTAAACAGAATATAGAAAGTGGTAAAGAGCACAATTCCAATTGCTAAAATTAGCCATTCTGAAACTTTAAATGTGTCGGCAAAACTTTCTGTATTTCCGTAAAATATAAGAATTGCAGAACATAAATTATTAAAGGCATGCAACAGAATTGGTAAAAGCAAAGATTTTGTTTTATAATAAACCAATCCCAAAACACTTCCCAATAAAACTGCACCTACAAATTGCCACGGATTTCCATGAACCAATCCAAAAATGACAGCGGATATAATAATCGCAGTTTTGGGTTTAGTTCCTTTATTAATAAGCCCTTTCATGATAATTCCGCGAAAAACTATTTCTTCGAAAAGTGGCGCCATAACTACGGCCATTAAAATTAAAGTGGCTTTATCGTTGGTCATCTGATCCATTAATCTAGAAAAATACTGATAATATTCGCCAAAAAATGGTCCTGTAGTCGGAATTTGTGAAGTTATAAACTCACCGATCAACATCATTCCAAACATCATGGGGAAAATTAAATAATAGGTCATCAAATTGGTGGGTGACATATTAAAATTTAATTTCCTGCCAGTTGAGGGGCGACAAATAAAATAATCGAAAGCGAAAATTGCTGATAAAAATCCAACTGCGTTTGCCAGTAAAAGGTAGTAATCGTGATATTGCATATTGACATTAAAAACGAACATTGAGATAACGTTCAAAAGAGCCATTACAAAACTTCCCGCAAGAAATCCACCTACCAAAGCAAGCACTCCTTTACCATCTAAAATATATTTTTTCGCAACCGATTTTTCTTCCATGAACTATTAATTTGCGCAAAGATAAATCTTTAAATAAAAACCGACGAAGACCAAGAGTTTATTTGTTCACAAAAATTCTAACCCATTAAAAAGAAGAAATCTTTTCCATTTTCATTTTCGATAAAAAAAAGCGATTTTTGCAGTCTCAAATATAATTATGTCAGATCTACTCAAAGAAATAGGAAAAAGGAAAACTTTCGGAATTATTGCCCACCCAGATGCCGGAAAAACAACACTTACAGAAAAACTCTTGCTTTTTGGAGGTGCAATTCAGGAAGCAGGTGCGGTAAAATCGAATAAAATTAAGAAAGGCGCGACTTCCGATTTCATGGAAATTGAAAGACAGAGAGGGATTTCTGTAGCAACTTCTGTTTTGGCATTTGAATATAAAGGTCATAAAATCAATATTTTAGATACGCCTGGTCACAAAGATTTCGCCGAAGATACTTACCGAACTTTAACCGCAGTGGATTCTGTAATCGTAGTAGTTGACGTAGCAAAAGGAGTTGAGGAACAAACTGAAAAATTGGTTCAGGTTTGTAGAATGCGAAATATTCCGATGATTGTTTTCATTAATAAATTGGATCGTGAAGGAAAAGATGCTTTCGATTTGTTGGATGAAGTTGAGCAGAAATTAAGTTTAACCGTTGTTCCACTTTCTTTGCCGATTGGTATGGGAAGTGATTTCCAGGGAATTTATAACATCTGGGAACATAATATTCAGTTATTTTTAGAAGAGAAAAAACAAAGGGTTGGTGAAGCGATCAAGTTTGATGATATCAGTGATTCTAAAATTGATGAGGCGATTGGTGAAAAAGCCGCAGCAACTTTGAGAGAAGAATTAGAATTAATTCAGGAAGTTTATCCGGAATTTAACCGAGAAGATTATATGGCTGGAAATTTACAACCTGTTTTCTTCGGTTCTGCATTAAACAATTTCGGAGTTCGCGAATTGTTGGATGCTTTTATTGAAATCGCACCTAATCCTCAACCAAAGGAAAGTGACACCAGATTGGTAAAACCTGAAGAAAAAGATTTTACTGGATTTATTTTTAAAATTCACGCCAATATGGATCCCAAACACCGTGATAGATTGGCTTTCGTGAAAATCGTTTCCGGTACTTTTAAAAGAAATGAAAATTACCTTTTAGTAAGAGAAAATAAGAAAATGAAATTCTCTTCTCCAAATGCGTTCTTCGCGGATAAAAAAGAAGTGGTTGACGAAAGTTTCCCAGGCGATATTGTCGGACTTCACGATACTGGAAATTTCAGGATTGGTGATACTTTGACAGCCGGTGAAAAAATGAGTTTCAAAGGTATTCCAAACTTCTCACCAGAGCATTTTAGATACATTAATAATGATGATCCACTAAAAGCGAAACAGTTAGCGAAAGGAATCGACCAGTTGATGGACGAAGGTGTGGCGCAATTATTTACGCTGGATATGAATAACAGAAAAATTATCGGAACGGTTGGAGCGCTTCAATATGAAGTTATCCAATACCGTTTGGAACATGAATATGGCGCGAAATGTACATATGAACCGCTTTCCATACATAAAGCATGTTGGATTGAAGCAGATGAAAAATCTGAAGAGTTCAAGGAATTCGCAAGATTGAAACAGCGCTTTATGGCAAAAGATAAGTACGGACGACCTGTATTTTTAGCCGATTCTTCTTTTACCATTCATATGACTCAGGAAAAATTCCCGAATGTGAAATTGCATTTCATCAGTGAATTTAAGAAAGATTAAATTGTAAAGTCTTTGTAAATTAATTTGCAAAACACAGATAGAGAGACTCTTAATTATTTTAAGAGTCTTTTTCTATATTTAAGGGAATGCTATTTGATTATCTTGCCACGATTAAAATGAAAAATTAAAATGAAAAAAATATTTGCCACATTCATTCTTTTGACTGCTTTAAGTTCTTGCAGCAAGCAGGAATTTTCAGAGGCAACCAACTCAATAAAACGAGCCGACAGTCTTTTTACCAGAGCCAACGACGGTTTGAAAACTATCGATTCTATTTCAAAAAGAATTAATGATTCCGATGGAATTGCCAGAAAAGTTCTTATTCCAACAATAGAAAAACAGACTAAAAAAATCGACAGTACTTTAAAAACCGGAAGTTGGAAAATTGATTCCATTAATAAAGATATTGCAGAAATTACGAAGAATGTAAAAGTTGGAACGGACGTTGCAAAAACTTTAGACTCGGCAAATAAAGCGCTTCAAAATGGTGAAAACGTAATTTCCGTTTTAAGCAAAACGGCGGATAAAATTCTAAAAAGAACACAAACTCAAAAAGCAACTTTGCCACCAAATTCAGAAAGTCAAAATCCCCAAACCAATCAAAATAATACGGTTGTTATTCCACCGATTATCGAGAAAAATCCTTTGGTAAAAACTGCGATTTTAGAAATTCAGGTGGATGACATTTCTCAAGCAAAATCTATTTTAAAACAGAAAATTCGGGAAAGTAATGCGGATTTGGTTTCTGAAAATTTCAGTCAACAGGAAGGCTTTGAAAGGGAATATATCACGGCGAAAGTTCCGTTGTATAATTTCGATAATTTAGTTTCGAACCTATCAAATGGATTAGGTGAAGTGAAATCGAAATCTTTGGAAAGTCAGGGAAACGATTATATTTCGAGTCAAATGTATGATGTAGAAATTACTTTAGTTCAGAAAGAGTTAACAACATCAAATCAAATCGTTACAGATAATAATAACAATAATAATAATAAACTTTCTGATTCATTTGGTTCAAAATCTTCATCAGCATTTATGAGTGGTTTTGAAGTTATTGGAAACGTGATGATTGCGATTCTACCCTTTTGGCCCATCTTTATAATTGCGGGTTTAATCTTGTATTTAATACGAAGAAATAAGAAAAACAAGGAAGCGAAATCTTTAGAAAATCAAACCAATATTCCTGTTGAAAAAACAGAAACGACTACTCCATCGGAAATTGTAGAAAAGGAAAATAACGACGATTCTGCTGAGCCTGATTATTCGAAATATTTACCGAAAGAATAATTTTAAACCACAAAAGAATCTCGTCATTACTGTAGAATAAAAAATACATTATTCGCACGGATCGCACAGATTTCCACAGATTAATTTTATTAAAAAAAATCTGTGGAAATCCGTGAAATCTGTGTTTAAACAAATTTTAACGCATTCATCGAACAAAGAAAAATGCAAAAAATATTTTAGGTTTTGGCTAAAGCCACTTGCATTTTAAATTTAAAGAACGGGCTAAAACCCGTTCCTATTTATATCTAAAATTTTTATGGCACTTATAATTTATTCTTCACTCAAAGCATAAACTGCAAAACTCGCTAGCCAGTGATCTCCACCGTAATTCCCTTTGAAAAGCAACGGTAATGCGTTGGCTAAAAATTTATCTGAGGTTGTAGAAAACTGTTTTTTAAGCGGATGATTAGTTGCCAATGATTTAGAAATCCCTTTCATCGTCCAGGCTCTGGTAAAGGATAGTCCGACCAAATGAACGGTTTGAAAATCATTGATATCACTGATAACGGGAATTTCCGAAATATTCGCAATACTTCGTTTTTCGTAAAAATGATTGAACCATTTTACGAACTCTTTCTGTGGAAGAATTCTGCGCATTAAATCTGCTATTTCGAGACTTGGCGAAAAGAAATCACTTCCATCTGGCTCGAGATAAGCTGGAGTTTTTTGATCTTTTAAATAAAAATATTTTGCTTTTTCAACCAGTTGATTTTCGAAGACTTTATCGTTTGATGCTCTCGCCCAATCGATTGCAAAGGCCATTGCGAATGCGGAATTAGGATGAACTCCTGTTCTGTTTGGATAGGTTTGTTTGGGCAAATAAATTTTCCAAAGTCTTAGAATTTCGTCGGTTAAAGGTTTTAAATTCTGATGCCAAATCTTTGCTTGTGGATCATCCCAACTGATTAATTCTTCATCTAATTTCAATAACCACGCCCAACCATACGTTCTTTCGAAATTCATTGAAACTGCATATTTTGTAAAATAGGCTGCTTCTTCTCTCAATTTTTCCGGCTGAAAAGATGCATTCAAAATTTCGATGATTTCTTTTTTATTGGCCAAATGTGGTCTTGACTTTAATAACCGAACCAACATCCAATGACCGTGAACAGAGGAATGCCAATCGAAACAACCGTAGAAACTTGGATGTAATTCTGTAGGAGTTAAAGTCGCTTCCTTTTCATTATTAATGATATGAGCCGTTTTATTGGGATATTCCTGATTGATGCATTTCAGTGGTTTTTCGGCCAGTTTCATTGCGATATCGTCGGTGAATTTGGGCAATACTTGTGCATTAAAAGCGCAAGTTAATAGAAGGGCAATTGGTATAAATTTGTTCATCTTTTAATAGAAATTGATTTAATACAAAGGCTCAAAGATTTTATTACAAATGCAATGCTTTTCTTTTTTTTTTTAAGATCGCAAAGGCGTTCCACTTAGCAAAGGTAAATCTCAGAATTATCTTTTTGAGTTTTAAAAAAAGTTGACTTTAGCCGTCCAAAAAATTAAGTCATTAAAAATTCATTTTTCCGTTCATCATAAAATAATAGAAAATTCCGGCGGCGAAAAATAAAACCAAATAAATGATTACTAATGTTTTCTGCTTTTTTAAGGAAGACAAAACCAGTAAGCCTAAAATTCCCGTTACTAAAACGATTAATTTTTGAATTGGCTCTGGGATAAACATAGAACCAGCGATTAAGGCGAGGGACAAAAAGTGAAAAATTCTTTCCTTCTTTAAAATATATTCTTTCATTTTCTAAAAATAAGAAATCCTTTCAGAATGCTGAAAGGATTTTCTCTTTATTTCATGTTGACTACTTTATCAACCACGTATTTCGTATTTCCACGCCATGGAATTGCACCGTTGTATTCTTTGTAATGCAAATCGAACTGCTTTCCGCTGTTCTCTTCTAACTGTTTAAAAACGGCTTCGTTTTCTACTGAGAACTCGAATTCATAACTGGTCAATCCACCGGCTTTACCGGCACCAAAACCTTCCTGAATGAGTTTTCCTTCGTAGGTTTTAAAGATATATCCTTTTTTAGTAGCGTAATTAAGGTATCCTGATTTGACGCCTTCCGCAAACACGAAAAAATATTTATACCACATAAAACTTCCTAAAACCAAAAGAACGGCTATTACAACAATCCAAATTTTTTTCATAGCGTTTACTTTTTACTAATTACTGTTTTTAGCAATACTTCTCGAAATCACGATTCTTTGAATCTCAGAAGTTCCTTCATAAATCTGAGTAATTTTAGCATCACGCATCATTCTTTCTACATGATATTCTTTCACATAACCATAACCACCATGGATCTGAACTGCTTCAATCGTAGTGTCCATGGCAACTTGAGAAGAATATAGTTTTGCCATTGCACCTATTTCAGAAATATCTTTTCCTTCATCTTTTTCAACTGCGGCTTTATAACATAACATTCTGGCAGCCATAATTGACGTTGCCATATCGGCTAATTTAAAAGCAATTGCCTGATGATTGATGATTTCTGTTTTGAATGCTTTTCTAGTTTTAGCATATTTCAAGGCTAGTTCGTAAGCACCAGAAGCAATACCTAAAGCTTGAGAAGCAATTCCGATTCTACCACCGTTTAAAACTGCCATTGCGAAATTAAATCCAAAACCGTCTTCACCGATTCTGTTTTCTTTCGGAACTTTCACATCCGTAAATAGCAAAGAATGGGTATCGCTTCCGCGGATTCCTAACTTGTCTTCTTTCGGACCGATTTCGAAACCTGGCCATCCTTTTTCAACGATGAACGCATTGATTCCTTTGTGTTTTTTCTCTGGATCAGTCTGCGCAATTACAATATAATATGTTGCATTCCCCCCGTTGGTGATCCAGTTTTTGGTTCCATTTAAGATATAATGATCTCCTTTGTCAACTGCTGTTGTTTGCTGAGAAGTAGCATCTGAACCTGCTTCTGGCTCTGATAAAGCGAAAGCACCAATTACTTCACCACTTGCAAGCGGTTTTAAGTATTTCATTTTTTGCTCTTCGTTGCAGTATTTTTCTAAGCCAGCACAAACCAATGAATTATTCACCGACATTACTACTGCTGCAGAAGCATCAACTTTTGCAATCTCTTCCATAGCGAGAACGTAGGAAACACTGTCCATTCCTGCACCGCCATATTTTGGATCTACCATCATACCAAGTAGTCCCAATTCGCCCATTTTCTTTACCTGTTCGTGCGGAAACTTCTGTGCGTTGTCTCTTTCTATAACTCCTGGTAAAAGTTCAGTTTGTGCAAAATCTCTTGCAGCTTGCTGAATCATTAACTGTTCTTCAGATAAATTAAAATTCATAAGGTTTAAAAATTGTTTGGTTGTAAAAATACAATATTTCTAAAAATTAAAAAAGAAAATTATTAATTCCTCAAAATTTGCTATTGCACATTTAAATAAAAATGATATTTTTACATCAAATCAATATCAAATTAACGTTAATTTTAAATTAATCTCCAAATAAAACTATAATATGTCAATAAAAAGAACTTTTGATTTTGCGCACAATGCGTTAGAAAAATATTCAAGAGAAGATATGTTTGTCACCAAATATAATGGAAAGTGGGAAAAAACATCAACCAGTGAGTTCGTTACGTTAGGAAATAAAGTGTCACGTGGACTGCTAAAGTTAGGAATAAAACCTGGTGATAAAATCGTCTTAATCACGACTGCTACAAGGACTGAGTGGGCTGTAATGGATTTGGGAATCTCTCAAATCGGTGCAGTTTCTGTTCCGGTTTACCCGAGTATTTCTGCTGAGGATTATGATTTCATCTTTAATAATGCAGATGTTAAATACTGTTTTGTGTCAGATGCTGACTTGTATGAAAAAGTAATGAAAATAAGAGATAATGTTCCCACGTTGCAAGGAGTTTTTAGTTTTGATCAAATTAGTGGCGTGCCGAACTGGAGCGAAATTATTGATTTGGGAAGCGATGAAGCCACGCAAGGCGAAGTTGAAGATCTATCGAAATCGATTAACACAGAAGATTTAGCAACCATTATTTACACTTCCGGAACAACAGGAAAACCAAAAGGCGTAATGCTTTCTCACTTGAATATTGTTTCGAATGTGCTGGGTTCTAATCCAAGAATCCCAGAAGTAAAAGGTCTTGAGTACACCGATATCAAAATTTTAAGTTTCCTGCCGATTTGTCATATTTTCGAGAGAATGCTTTTTTACCTTTATCAGTATAATGGCTATGCTATTTATTTCGCTGAAAGTATTGAAAAAATGGGCGACAATATCAAGGAAGTTCAACCGCACATTATGTCCGTAGTTCCTAGATTAATCGAAAAGGTTTATGATAAGATTTACGATAAAGGAACCAGCGCGGGCGGATTAAAATCAAAAATATTCCTATGGGCTCTGGGCGTAAATAAAGCCAAAGAAAAATTAGGAAAACCATCTGGCTTAAAAGAAATTATTGCGGATAAATTAGTGTTCTCAAAATGGAGAGAAGGTCTTGGTGGAAATATAATCACCCTCGTTTCAGGTTCTGCAGCGTTATCTGCACGATTAAATAAGATGTTCCAAAATGCCGGAATTCCTATTTTAGAAGGTTACGGTTTAACAGAGACTTCACCCGTAATTTCAGTGAACAGTTTTGGTAAAATTAAGATAGGAACAGTTGGTCATGTTTTAGATAATCTGGAAGTGAAAATTCAGGAAGATGGGGAAATCACCGTAAAAGGTCCTTCTGTTTTTAAAGGTTATTTCAAAAATGAAGAAATGACAAAAGAAGCATTTACTGCTGATGGTTTCTTTAAAACCGGTGATATCGGGCATCTTGACGAAGAAGGTTATCTACATATCACAGACCGTAAAAAGGAAATGTTCAAAACTTCGGGTGGAAAATATATCGCACCGCAAGTAATTGAAAACTTAGCAAAAGCCTCAAAATTCATTGAGCAAATTATGGTCGTGGGCGATGGTGAAAAAATGCCATGTGCTCTAGTTCAACCCGATTTCAATTTTATTAAAAACTGGGCAGAAAGAAAACAGTTAGAGATTGGAAACACACCAGCAGAAATGGTAAAAAGTCCGGAGTTAAAAGAAAGAATAGGAAAAGAAATCGCTTATCTGAACACCAAATTAGGAAGTTGGGAACAGATTAAAAAATTCGAACTCACGCCAGAAGTCTGGTCTATTGAATTAGGTCTCCTCACTCCTACTTTGAAATTGAAAAGAAAAGCCGTAAAAGAAAGATACATCAAACTGTATAATGCGTTGTACGGACATACAGAGTAAATTTTAAGATATCAATTTAAAAGCACCGTTTTTTGTGAACCGTGCTTTTTTTCATTTTTTTAATAGAAACTGAACATCATCAATACTAGCAATGAAAAATTTCAAAACAAAAATTATAAAATTTAAATAAAAACATAACAATTCAAAAAAGCAAAAACACCATGGAATTATTCGCAAAAATATTAATCGGTTTAGTCGCAGTTGAGCATTTATATATTATGTATTTTGAAATGTTTGCCTGGGAAACTATTGGCAAAAAGACTTTCAAGCAGATTCCGGCCGATTTGTTTAAACCTACAAAAGGGTTGGCTGCAAATCAAGGTTTATACAATGCCTTTTTAGCAACAGGACTGATTTGGACGTTTTTCATAAATGATACCGTTTGGAAAACAAATATTGCGATATTTTTTTTATCGTGCGTCATTGTTGCCGGAGTTTTTGGAGCAATAACTGCGAGTAAAAAAATATTCTATGTTCAGGCGCTTCCTGCAATAATCGCATTGGTTTTTGTGCTTATTTCAATATAAAAACTTAGAATATGTTTAAATTTAATATCTTTAAATTTCATAAAACAAATCATTTAATGAATAACCAACCAAATAAATAGTGCGGTTTCGGAGTGATTCGTAAATTTAGTATTCCTTTTAAAACTAAAAGACCATGAAAAAATTTCATCCATTTTTCGCCATTGGAACCTTCGGAATTATTGTAATTGGGTGCCTCCATCTATTATTATCTTTAGTGTTAGCAATAACTTCGAGCCATACTATTTTTTTCACCCTCTATCCAATATTTTTGATTTTCCTAATTCTTGGATTTATACTTACTATTAAAAGTCAAAAAACACCTGGATAATCCAACCTGCGAACTTCTTTTTATTATTCATCTATTTATTATTAAATAGCAGTAATTTCTTGTATTAAATCGAAAGTGAATTTCTCACATATTTTGCTAATGGTTTTTACAAATCATTAGTAAATTCTTTACAATATTAATGGGTTATTTCCTCATTGTACTCATTAATATCAATCAATTCAATATCAGTTGGTTATACTTATTTTAATCAATCTATTAATTGTAATTTTAACGATTTAGTAAACAATTTTTTATTCTTTTAATAACCCAAGTTTGCGAAAATTTCGGGAAGTTAAGATTTGTTTTATTGGTTAACATTGATTAGAAAGTATTTAATTTAAAAACTATAAATGATGAGAAGACTTATACACCTTCTACTTTGGTTTTTTATAATCATAGGGATTATTGGGATATCGATTTTATGCTACGTGAAGTTTTTCTTACCCAATGTTGGAAAAGCGCAAACCATGGCTATAGAAAGAACTCCAGAACGAATTGCACGCGGGAAATATCTCGCCAACCATGTTACCAATTGTATGGACTGCCACTCCAAACGTGATTGGACAAGATTTGCAGGCCCAGCGACTGAGGGAACTATTGGAATGGGTGGCGACTTGTTCGATGAAAAATTTGGTTTCCCGGGAAGATATTATGCGAAAAATATTACTCCAGAAGGAATAAGCCATTACACAGACGGTGAACTTTTTCGAGTAATAACAACTGGAGTCAACAAAGAAGGTGAAGCAATGTTTCCCGTAATGCCTTATCATTACTACGGTCAAATGGATCAGGAAGACATAAAATCCATCATCGCCTATGTTCGAACTCTAAAACCCATCAAAAATGTAGTACCTAATTCTACGTCTGATTTCCCGATGAATTTTATCATCAATACCATTCCTCACAAAGCAAACTTTACAAAAATACCTGCAAAAACCGAGGTCGTTAATTATGGAAAATATATTGCGAATGCTGCGGCTTGTGTAGAATGTCACACCAAATTTGAGAAAGGAAGTCTGGTTGCAGGAACTGAGTTTGGAGGTGGAAGAGATTTTCCATTTCCAGATGGCTCGGTTGTACATTCTAGCAATATCTCTCCAGATAAAGAAACTGGTTTAGGAGACTGGACAGAAAAAATGTTTCTCGATTTATTTCATTCAAGGTCAGATTCTACAACACTGAACACCAAACTTAAACCTGGAGATTTTAATACCATGATGCCCTGGACAATGTATGGGAAAATGACCGATGAAGACATAAGCGCCATTTTCGCCTATTTGAAAACGATTAAACCCATCAAAAATAAGGTGGTGAGTTTTACTCCAAGTCCAAAAAAACAACAGGATTAATTAAAAAAATCTGAATTATTTGCTGTTGAAGATTATATTTTAAAATCTTTTAATGTTTTATAATAGCAAAACTTTTGCATCTTTTGTAGTTTTAAAATAGTTTAAGGAAGAGATAATACATTCAAAATCAGGTCATAAAAAAAATTTCACTTTTGCTTTCCTTTATTTCCTAACTTTGAGGGGAGCAAACAACCTGGAAATTTAAGTCGAAATTTTTCAGGTTAATATATTAAGGTTTTTATACTTTTCTAAAAATCATTAATAATGAAAATGAGCTAATCGTCTTTACAACGCCATTGCTTTAAAAAATCCTTTTCAGTTATTCAGAGTAATAATTTTCATTTTTTCATTTGAAGCAGTGTATCAATTCTTGGTTCATCAGAGTTTTAAATCATTTACTATTAAAACATCAATATTATGGAAAAAGATATTTTTCAAGTAAAAAAAAGCCTTCAAACCAAAGAAGGAAATTATAACTATTACAGTCTTTCTGAATTAAAAAATAAGGGATATAAAATTGACCAACTGCCTTTTTCAATTCGGATTCTTTTGGAAAATACACTTCGCAATTACGATGGTTTTTCGATTACTAAAGAAAATATTGAAACCTTATTAAACTGGTTGCCCCAAGGTTCCGACAAGGATATCCCCTTCAAACCGGCACGGGTTTTAATGCAGGATTTTACGGGAGTTCCTGCTGTAGTTGATATTGCCGCCCTTCGGGCTGAAGTAGCCAGAAAAGGTAAAGATCCAGATACTATTAATCCATTAGTTCCTGTAGATTTAATTATTGATCACTCAGTCCAAGTTGATTATTTCGGCACCGAAGAATCCTATTCCCGTAATATTGATGAAGAATACAAGCGAAATAAAGAGCGATACCAATTTCTAAAATGGGCACAGAATTCTTTTGATAATTTCAGCGTTGTTCCGCCGGGAATGGGTATTTGCCATCAAATCAATCTGGAATATTTATCCAAAGGCGTCATCGAGAGAAATGGTGAAGTTTTTCCTGATACTTTGGTTGGAACCGATAGTCATACACCCATGGTTAACGGGATTGGTGTCGTTGCTTGGGGTGTCGGCGGTATCGAAGCTGAAGCCGCAATTCTGGGTCAACCTCTCTATTTTATTATGCCCGAAGTTGTCGGTTTAAAATTGAGCGGAAAGCTTCCGTTGGGTTCTACCGCTACAGATTTAGTGTTAACGATCGCTAATCTACTTCGAAAATTTGGCGTGGTTGGAAAGTTTGTAGAAGTATTTGGCCCAGGTTTATCCAATCTTTCTGTTCCAGATCGGGCAACAATTGGAAATATGTCGCCAGAATTTGGCTGCACCATTACCTACTTCCCTATCGATGATAAAAGCTTGGAGTATATGCGAAAAAGTAATCGCTCCGAAACTCAAATTAATTTGGTAGAAACCTATTGCAAAACGAATATGCTTTGGCGGGAAAATGAAGATAAAATCACTTATACTTCTGTTTTGGAACTTGACCTTTCTACAATCGAACCAACCGTTGCTGGTCCAAAACGACCTCAGGATAAAATTCTTTTAAAAGATTTTAAAAATACATTTATCGATTTACTGCACACTTCTTTTAATAGAAAATATATTCATCTTCAAGACCGCGAAATTGAAAAATCAATAACTCGGTTTGATAATGAAGGTGGTGATTTACCAGTTCCAAAAGCCGAACAAAAATCTGTGAATTTAGAAATTGAAGCCACAGATAAAGATGGAATGAAAACCGTTTGGATTACAAGAGGTGATGAAAAATTCATGCTTTCTGATGGTGCGGTAGCAATCGCAGCGATTACTTCCTGTACTAATACCTCCAATCCGTTTGTGATGATTGGTGCTGGTCTAGTTGCCAGAAAAGCCAGAGAACACGGTATTGATGTAAAACCTTGGGTAAAAACTTCTCTCGCACCGGGTTCAAAAGTGGTTACCGATTATCTTGAAAAAGCAGATTTAATGAAAGATTTGGAAGCGCTTGATTTTCATTTGGTCGGTTATGGCTGTACGTCGTGTATTGGGAATTCAGGACCTTTATCCCCAAAAATTTCACAGGCAGTTGATGATTATAATTTGATTGTTTCTTCGGTATTATCAGGAAACCGAAATTTTGAAGCCAGAATTCATCCACAGGTAAAAATGAATTTTTTAATGTCGCCAATGTTGGTGGTTGCTTATGCGATTGCCGGCCGAGTTGATATCGATTTGACTACCGAACCAATCAGTTATGATTCTAATCAGGAACCTGTTTATCTCAAAGATATCTGGCCGACTGATGATGAGATCAATGAAATTTTAGTTCGCGTTCTTTCTCCTCATGATTTTGCAAAAAACTATGGTGAAATTTTTGACGGAAATGAGATCTGGAGAAACCTGGAAGTTCCGACGGGCAAACTTTACGACTGGAATCAAGATTCCACCTATATTAAAGAAATTCCCTTTTTCCACAATCTTCCAACTGAGACTGAACCTTTGCAGGACATTCAAAATGCAAGAGCTTTGTTGGTTTTAGGAGACAGCGTAACAACAGATCATATTTCTCCAGCAGGTGCTTTTAATGAATCTTCTGCAGCAGGTAAATACCTTTTAAGCAAAGGAGTAAAGAAAGAGGATTTTAATTCCTACGGATCTCGACGTGGCAATGATGAGGTAATGGTTCGCGGGACTTTTGCCAACGTGAGAATCAAAAATAAATTAGCCCAGAAAGAAGGCGGCTTCACTTCTTATTTACCTACTGGCGAGGAAATGATGGTTTATGATGCTTCCGTTAAATATAAAAAGGAAAAAATTCCGTTATTGGTTTTGGCCGGGAAAGAATACGGCAGCGGATCTTCCCGAGACTGGGCCGCAAAAGGGACTTTCCTATTGGGAATAAAAGCAGTACTGGCAGAAAGTTACGAGCGTATTCATAGAAGTAATCTAGTCGGTTTGGGTGTATTACCACTGGAATATAAAGAAGGCGACACAGCAGAAAAATTCGGACTTACAGGTAAAGAAATCTTTTCGATTACAGGAATTGCAAACGATATCAAACCCTTAAAAGAAATTATGATTACGGCTAAGACCGAAAAAGGCACGGAAATTAAATTCACGGTTATTGCGCGATTAGATTCTATGATTGAGATTGAGTATTACCGAAATGGCGGAATTTTACAATATGTATTGCGACAGTTTTTAGAAAAATAAAAACTTTTTATCACAAAAGAGACCAGAAAAAAATGATAAAATTAGTTTTTCAAAACTAGTATTTCACTAACTGTATAAGTTGAAAAGTTATTCTGAAAAATTTCGAAAAAACAATTAATGTAAAAGGCTCTTATCTGTTTAACAAAATTAGAGCCTTTTTATTTAAATAAATGCTGGAGATTTTAATTTTCTAATTAATTATCAAATTCTACCAAGATTACACCAAACCTCGCAGAATAGGTAGCGGTACAAGACAAATCGTTCCACTCATTGGTAGTGGAGACGGTGGGTGATAAAATCTGTACACAACCTTCATCATTATCGGTATCATTGGGTTCTCCACCATTGAAAGGCCCAAAAGGAATTGCTGTATTTCCCAAGGATGAACTTCTTTCTCCCGTTATCCAGATAAATTCTTTAGCATTTCCAGCATAAGTCACTTTGTTCATTCCAATCCAGGAAGTATAATCTTTAACTTTATAAGTTGTACCGCTAATGGTTGCAACATTTAAATTTAAAATGTTCGTTTTAATCATTTGCCATTCCTCATTATTAGTAATGGTCGGCATATATCCACCTACCGTTTTAGACATATTAAAAGCATTTGCCCAGGTAGCATTCTGCGTTAAATCGGTAAGATTAGATGGTATGAGAGGAGAAGTGCCAATTTTATAGGCGCAATATCGGTGTCCATTTGCATTCGTTCCGGTATCCCATTTGTAACAACCAATTCTGGTATAGGTATTTGTTCCATTTTGTACAGGTCCAACAATTATATTTTGAGAATTAACATACCCTGTAGGATTGTAACCTAACGTTTGTACAAAAGTAATATCCTGTCCTGCAATCTTATTGTTATTATAACCAGTATTCATCGCAATCCATTGGCTGCCATTCCAGTAATAATAACTCTTAATCAATTCTGTATCTACAGTACCCAATTGTATTCTGGTATTATAAACCATCATTCCAGCGGGAGTAGTTCCCAATGTTGATTGATCAGTTCTAGAGGTTAATTCAACTTTTGGTCCTAGAAAACCTCTGTCTTGAGCGTAAATATCTAATATCGCTGATGGATCTGGAGAGGCTATATTGATGCCGACGTTTTTTGTCTGTGCTTGCATATTTAAAAATGCTAGTACGAATAAAAGTATAATTTTTTTCATCTGTTTATTGATTAAATTCTAAAATGAGACCTGCTGTATTATTTGTTGCACAATTTACAACCGACCAGTTACCAGCAGCAGTATTAATTCTACCGCAGTTCTGTGAAACACTGTCTGCATTAAAAGGAAGCGCAGTAACAAATTGATTCTCCGTTGTGGCAGTCGTACTACTCCAGTCTAATAAAGATATTTCTCCAGTAATCCAGCGATATCTGTATTTGTAATCAGTTACCGTAGCCCCTTTCTGGAAAAAAGTATCTCTGTTAAAACCTAACCATGCATTGGCTGTAAAATTTCCACCACCAACACTATTACCATCGGTAAGAACCTTATCTTTAATGAAATTCCATTCTCTATTGCTTGTAATGACTGGTAAATAACCACCAGCGTTTTTACCAAGAAGATAGGCAGCATTCCAAGAAAGTGGTGTAGTTGAGGTGTATAGGCAATAAACATGACCATTACCACCCAACAGTTCTTCCCATTTCACGCAACGTAATTTAGTAGTTCCCGGAACGTTAATTATAGAACCACTTGCAGTTGTAGGAACATAACCCAATTGCTCTGTGGTAATTACATCAACAAAATTAGAATCGCTTTCTTTAGCATTAATTAAATTCCATTGGTTATTTTCCCAATAATAATAACCCTTTGCTAAAAAACCGTTGTCGCCGTCTGATTTTTTATTATAAACGATTAATCCCGGACTAGGTGCGCTGGTAATAGGTGTTTTCAAAGTTAAAGACATCAAATCTACTCTGGGGAAAAGCACGCCTTTATCTTTACTTGCGGCTTCAACTTGCAAAGCGACGTTATTAGGCATTAAGGCTGGAGTACTTCCTCCTATTTTGACCTGTGCTTTTACTGAAAAAACAGAACATAAAAGCAAACTAAATATTATTTTTTTCATATCTGGTTATTGTTGAAATTCTACAATGAGGTAATTGGAATTATTGAAACTGTTGCAATTATTGCTTCCCCAGTTTCTATTGCTATCACTGGAAATATAAGTGCAATTTCCGGCTAAAACCAGTGCGCCGTCTGTAGCAGTACTAATTCCGTTAGAACCAGGTAAAAAATTCACTTCAAGGCTTGCTCCTCTGTTTCCAGTAGTTGCCCAAGCGATTCTAGAAGTTTCACCAGTAATCCAAATAAAACTATTGTTAAAAGCCGTTCCTGGATATTGAGTCTTTTTATAACCAAGCCAACTTGCGCCTGCATAATTGGTTCCTGTTCCTATACCGCCACTTGTCAGAAGGTTTGTTTTAACAAAATTCCATTCGTTCGCAGTTGTAATTACTGGCAGATAACCTCCTAAACTTTTAGCCAAAACAAAAGCTTCCTGAAACGAAACATTTTTGTTTAAGTTGTAACTACAATAAGAATGGTTATTAGCATCGGTACCGGTAGAAAATTTTGCGCACTTTTTACCACTTGCGGTAATGGTTCCAGAATTAGCACCAACGGGAGCTGAAGCGCCAGAAGAAGAAGGATCATAGCCCAAAACAGCCGCACGAATATCTGTATAAACGGTAGTGCTTGTAGTTCTTGTTCTATTTAGCGAGTTCCAGGTAAAACCATTCCAGAAATAATACCCGACTGGAATACTTTCCGTGCCGGTATCATTAAACACAACCAAACCTTCTGCAGGAGCCGTAACTGGGCCTGCGATAGAGAGATTCGTAAGTGTAACGATTGGACCGATAAATCCTCTTTTTACGGATGATGAACTGGTACTGGATACTTCAAGAGCGGATGAGGAATCTGGTGAGGAGGTGTTAATACCTACCTGAGAGAATAATAGGGATGTATGGACAACCAATAACCCTGAAATTATAAATTTCATGTATAAATATTTTTTTCATTTGTGTCGTTACGAATCAATAAATAAAGTGAAGGAAAAATAAATTTCCTATTATTTTCATTTAATTAATCCGAACCATTTGTGTGGGTGCAAATATATAAAAAAAACAATGATATCATAATTTTTTAATTTTTTTTAGTTAAAATCAAAAATAATAGTCGAAATAAAGTAAATTTTAAAAACAAAAATGAATAATATGCATTGTTTTCAAAATTATATCCGTTTACAAATGGATATTTTTATATATTTGATTATCAAATGATTATTATGGAAAACTGTCTGGAATGTGGCGATAAAATTATCGGAAGAAGCGATAAGAAATTTTGCAATGATGGCTGCAGAAACGCTTACAACAATAAACACAACAAAGATTCGTCGAATCTGATGCGCAACATTAATAATAAGATGCGCAAAAATCACCGCGTCTTATCTGAACAACGATTTATAGAAGGCAAAGCGAAAACCACCCGTAATAAATTAATCTCTGAAGGTTTCGATTTTGAATATTTTACGAGTTTAAAAGTTTACAAAAATGGCGCAGAATACAGGTTTGTTTATGATATCGGGTATAAGTTGTTAGAAGACGATTGGATACTGTTGGTTAGGAAAGAATAATTTATATTATTTGTCGTAAGTGTTTGGATGGTAGATGGTAAGAAAGACGATTACGATAACAACCACAAAAAAGAGCAGAAATTTCTGCTCTTTTATATTTTAATAATGATCTAATTCAAAATTATTCGTCTTCCTTGATCAATCGAATTTTATCTTCTAAAATTTCAATCTTTTTATCACGGTATAAACCACCAATTGCCTTCTTGAAATTCTTCTTGCTCATTTGCAATTCATCCTTAATTTCTTCTGGTGTAGATTTATCGGAAAGGTAGATTAAACCGTAATTCAATTCTAATTTATCGATAATCATTTTCTGAAATTCATCGATATTTTCATACCCTTCCGGTTGTAGAGAAACATCGATTTTACCGTCTTCACGAATTGTTTTAATGTACCCGATTTCTTCTGACAAAGGGAACAGTCTTTTATAAACATCAGAAGTATAAATCAATCCGACATATTTTTTATTAATGATGACATTCCAACCCAGTTCACTCTCGCCGGCTATTATTAAGTTTACTTTCTCCCCTCTTTGAAAAGGTAGATTTTCGTAATGCGGATTTTTCTTATATCTCGTAGTTCCGGTAATTAATCCCAAAACATCATCGATATAAACTTGAACTAAATAACGTCGACCTTCTTCGATCTTTGCGCGCTGCTGTTTGTACGGAACAAATAAATCTTTGATAATTCCCCAGTCCATAAAAGCACCGGCGGGTAAACTTTGCACACAAGTCATTACGGCAAACTCTCCTACTTCAGCGTTGGCTTTTTCGGTCGTTGCTTTTAATTTGTCGTCATCCTGATAAACAAAAACTTCCATTTCATCGCCGATTTCTGCATCTTCAGACGCAAAAATTTTCGGTAGAAAACATCTTGTACCTTCTTCATCTTCCAGAAATAATCCTGAATAATTTTTTTCTGCAATTTTTAAAGTTTGGGTTTTTCCGAGTTCCATAATGAAAGATAAAATAATAGTGAATATTTGTAAGGTGCAAAGATAAGGTATTTTCTTGCGAATTTTAAGGAATGGTTGTTGCTGAGCTTAAAGAAAAAATATGAAATCACTTATAAAATATTCCTCTAAATTCGATGAGCTTTCAGTCCAGGAAAATCGAGACTTAGCAAGATCTGTTATTTCTGTGGAAAAGTTCATTAAAAGTTCTGCCGAAATCAGTGAGGTAAATTACGCCACACGCGATGCACACGCCAAAACTTATGCAACGGTAAAAGGATCTCTGGAAATATCAGAAAATTTACCGGATTTTTTAACAGAAATTTTTGACCGGAAACAATATGATATTCTCGCAAGATTTTCAAATGGGAATTTAGTTATCAATAAAAAAGGAAGAGAAAATCCGCTGTATGGCTTTTCCTTAAAAATTAAGAATGTTAAGGGTCAGGACGCTAATTTTCCATTGGTGAACTTTCCTTTATTTCCTACGAATTCACCCTCGGTATTTTTAAAGTTTTTCACTTCAGTGAACACTTTTTTAGTCACCAAAAATGACAACTTTGTGGTTTCTTCTTTAGATTTACCCCATTTAATGAAAAACGGGTTTTCTCTCGTAAGTTCGATGTTTTCAGTAGATGTCACTAAAAAGATTTTAAATTTTTTATCTCATAGAAATGATTTTTTCTTTTCCTTTGCATACGCCGGAATCGGATGTTACCGGATTGGGGATTACATAATGAAACTCAGTTTGAAGCCCGTAAACATTAATCCCAATATTGGTAAAGGGGAACCTCAGAAAAATTCCATTCATTGGTTTCTTTCTTCGCAGGAATCTACCTACGAATTATTTGTTGAACTTTGTGAAGATCTGAAAGACCAACCCGTAAATGATCTGATGAGAGACTGGAAAAACGCGCCAAAATATTGTTTAGGGAAAATTACGATCCCAAAAGCTTCCTTTGTTAATTCTGAAGATCCAGCCATCGAGAATTTAAATTTTAATCCATTCGAGAATGCGGAGAATTTACAGCCGGTCGGAAAAATTCAGCAAATCAGAAAGAGAATTTATGAAGCTTCTATTGCGACCAGAAATAAATTTAATGGTCAATAAATAAAGTAAAAAAGAGAAGCCGAAACTTCTCTTTTTTTGTTTTATGACGAACAGGTCTACCTGTATTTTGAGATATAATCAGTCAGTTTGATTTTTGACGCGCTAAAATCAAAAGCCTCGAAAACCAAATAGAAATTTTGGCGGTCTACACATCTTGTATAAAGTAATTTTGCAACCTCCAGTTTATTATCGTCAAAATCCATCGTTTTTAATAAACTGTAACTTTGCTGCGAAGTAAAATTTGCATTTCGTGCAGTCATCTTTATCACCGACATTTTATCTTTATCAAAACTTCCACTTCTTTTTACCGAAGATATAAAACTGCTAAAATCCTGATTATTCATAACATTTCCAGAATACCCCGAATTTCCGTTCCAATACCCATTTTGGTTGCCGTAAGGATTGTTCCAAATGTCGTCCCATTCCGTAATTCCGTATAGATTATTCTCCACCGGATAATTTCCGAGCAGATACAATCCTTTGTTTGGAAAGAAATCCAGAACCAGTCGTGTGTAGGTTTGCAACCGGAGATTCGTTCTGTAAATCAAAAAATTGTTTTCATAAATTGCGATCGGAACAGTGCCAAACTGAACATCGAAAAATCGGAATTTTCCCGTAGAGTTACTCATCATCTGATCGCCAACTTCTACCGTATAATTTCCATTTTGGGGAATTCTTAAAAAGACTTCCGAATTTCCGTAGTTATAATTCCACCGGTAATCATTATTTGAGATTGGTTGCGAACTAGTAGTTTTCATTGGGTTTCTGTACTTTGAATTATCCAAGACTTTGTCATTGGTTTTTGCAGAAGTATTATTTCTTGGAGTTTGCATTTCCGTTGATTTCGCATCATTTCTTAAAAGCTCGCCTGCCTTTCCAGCTTCTTGCGCAAAAGTGCTCAGGCTTAAAAATAATACGCCGATAGTAGAGATTGTTTTCATTTTTTTACATTTTAAAGATTGTTACAAAAAACCAGGCTATTATGATGCCAAAAACATCGACTATCACGTCATTTTAACGAATAACTGCAAATGAGTACAATAATCGAGAATTACTGAAAAAACGTTTTAACCTTCGCTAAAAATCTTTATCAAAGCGGATTTTCATATTAAAAATTCTTTTGCCGAGAATGTTCGAATCTTTTTTCTGATGATTGATGTTCCGCGATTTTCAATCGATTATAATTGAATGCTTCGGATTATGATATTTTACTTTTATAATTTTTTTTTAATGCGTCGGTTCCACCAACGGTTATTTTGTTGAATCCTTCGGGTTACAATGTTTTAATTACATAAATATTTTTAATCCGTCGGTTTCACCAACGGCTATTTTTGTTGAATCCTTCGGATTCTGACTAGGCCAAAATTTCATTATTGCTTCAGACTTTCAAACAAAAAAAGAGAAGCAGAAACTTCTCTTTTAATATGATAATAAACCGAACCGCCGATCAATCCGTAAATCTCTCCTTGGCTCTTTTTACTTTTACCTTGGCTCTTCATAATCGAACCTTGGCTCTTTTTACTTTTACCTTGGCTCTTCACAATCGAACCTTGGCTCTTTTTACTTTTTACTTTTTACTTGGCTCTCCTTAAAAATGAATCGCTCTCTTTCCAGTCGCATCCAAAGCCGCTTCTTTCATCGCTTCAGCATAAGTCGGGTGAGCGTGAGACATTCTCGAAATATCTTCAGCACTCGCTCTGTATTCCATTGCAACAACCGCTTCTGCGATTAAATCTGCCGCTCTCGCTCCGATCATGTGAACTCCTAAAATCTCATCCGTTTTTTCGTCAGCAATTACTTTGATGAAACCATCAACATCACCTGAAGCACGGCTTCTTCCTAAAGCACGCATCGGGAAATTACCCACTTTAATGGCAACACCTTCCGCTTTCAATTGCTCTTCTGTTTTACCAACAGCAGCAACTTCCGGCCAAGTGTAAACAACACCCGGAATCAAATTATAATTGATATGTGGTTTTTGTCCAGCGATCAATTCAGCCACCAAAGTTCCTTCTTCAGACGCTTTGTGAGCCAACATTGCTCCTGCTACAACATCACCGATTGCGTAAATATTCGAAACATTCGTTTGCAAATGTTCGTTTGTTTTCACTCTTCCTCTTTCGTCTAAATCAACGCCTGCTTTTTCAACAGCAAGTCCGTCGGTGTAAGGTTTTCTACCCACAGCAACCAAAACATAATCACCTTCGAAAACTACTTCTTCGCCTTTTTTATCTTTCGCGGTAACTTTTACGGTATCGCCGTTTCTTTCAACAGACTGAACGCCCGTAGAAAGGTTGAATTTCATTCCTTGTTTACGCAAAACTTTGTTCAATTCTTTCGACAAAGCGCCGTCCATGGTAGGAATAATCTTATCCATAAATTCTACCACTGTTACTTCAGAACCTAATCTTTTGTAAACAGAACCCAACTCCAAACCGATAACTCCACCACCGATAACAATCAGGTGTTTCGGAATTTCTTTCAGTTCCAAAGCCTCCGTAGAAGTAATAATTCTTTCCTTATCCAAAGTAATAAAAGGAAGCGTACTCGGTTTAGAACCCGTCGCGATAATCGTATATTTAGAATCGATCGTTTCCGTAGAACCATCGTTTTTCGTCACTTTAATCTGAGTTGCAGATTCAAAACTCCCAATCCCTTCGAACACAGTAATCTTGTTTTTATCCATCAAGAACTGGATTCCTTTGGTCGTTTGTTCCACCACTTCATTTTTACGAGCAATCATTCTGGCCAAATCTGCTTTTGGCTCATTGATGATAATTCCGTGATTCGCGAAATTGTGTTTTGCATTTTCGAAATGTTCAGAACTGTCCAAAAGCGCTTTACTCGGAATACAACCCACGTTCAGGCAAGTACCGCCCATCGTTGGATATTTCTCAATAATTGCTGTTTTGAAACCCAGTTGCGCACATCTAATTGCAGCAACGTAACCACCAGGACCGGAACCGATTACGGTAACATCGAATTGACTCATATTTATCTTTTTATGATTTTATTAAAAGTAGGGCAAATTTACAAAATATTTTCGCTTTGGATGGTGTGGTTTTGCAGAGATTTTTGTGGATTTTTTAGGAGCCGGGAACCTGCTTTCCGCTGTATCTTTTGCGCCACTTCGTTTTGCAAAAGGATGCCGCTGCAATCAGGGCTATGAGATTGGGATAAAAGATACACCCACTTTTAATAATTAACAGAAGTTTGATTAAAGAAGTGCAAAAAAAATCTATAGTGGATCTTAAAAAATAAAAAGCCACAAATTTTGTGGCTTAAATATACATTAGTACATTTGCTTCGGAACTTTTCGTAGAAGTTCTAATTGGAATTAAAAAAAGAATACTTTTTCTTTTTCTAATTCACCTTTCAAATCTAAAATGGGAACCTTTACATTAAAGGGAATCCCATTTTTTTCGCCAAGTATTTCAACAATCTCGTCTCCAAGAATTGAAATAATTTTCACTGGCGCATTTTGGTAATAATAAGTATCACCGATTTTAATAACATTTGTCATTAATATTAATAAATAGGAGTTATGATTGTCTCCTACTATCTCTAATATAGTTAAATTATTTAAATATAAAAAACGATTAATACGAAAAAAGACGCAAAAATTGCGTCTTTAAAATTATAAATAGTTAAGATTGCTTCGTCGCTTCACTTTGTTCCGCTTCTCTCAATGACATTCTAACCACACTTGCTGTTCCCACAATTCTTGCAAGTCAAGCAACCTTCCTGATAAACCACTTGATCAGAACCACAACTGGAACATTTTCCAGCGGCTTCAGTTCCATCAGCGATGTAGCGTTTTAAAGCACGCGCAACACCGGCTTTCCAGTTGTTGATGGATTCAGAATCGAGTTCTAAACGGTTGATTAATTCCACCGCATTTTCAATCGGCATTCCGTGTCTTAAAGTTCCGGAAATCAGTTTTGCATAATTCCAGAACTCGGGTTTGAACTTGTGAGAAAGTCCTTCAATGGTCGTTTTATAACCACGCTGATTTTTAAACTGGAAATCATAACGCGATTTTCCATTCCCATCTTGGTTTTTAATAATCACACCATCATTAACCCAACGTGGAATTGAAATCCCTTCTTCATCATCTGCCAAACCAGTGAAAATCTCGTAAGGCTTACCTTCAATTAAACCGACAAAAGCGATCCATTTTTCTTTATTATTTTGAAAACGAACGACATCGGCTTCTAAAATGTGCGGTCTTTTCGTTGGGAAAACTGACGTAATCATTTCAGGTTTTTCGTCTTTCTTCTCGTCTGCCGAAATCAAAACTCCGGAACGTGAACCGTCACGATAAACCGTCACGCCTTTGCAACCTACTTCCCACGCTTTGATGTAGAGTTGATTCACCAATTCTTCCGTCGCATCATTCGGAACATTAATCGTCACTGAAATTGAATGATCCACCCATTTTTGAATAGAACCCTGCATTTCCACTTTGCTCAACCAGTCCACATCATTTGAAGTCGCTTTATAATACGGCGATTGCTCAATAATTTTATTTAATTCTTCTTGCGAATAATTTTTGTCGGTGTCGATTCCATTGACTTCCATCCATTCTTTAAAACGGTGGTGAAAAACCAAATATTCTTCCCAAGAATCTCCTACTTCATCTACAAAATCGACGCGAATATCCTGATCATTTGGATTGACTTTTCTACGTCTTTTATATACAGGCATGAAAACCGGCTCAATTCCAGACGAGGTTTGCGACATTAAAGATGTACTTCCAGTTGGCGCAATCGTCAACAAAGCAATATTTCTTCTACCGTATTTTTTCAGATCTTCATACAATTCCGGATCTGCTTCTTTCATTCTTAAAATGAAAGGATTTTTCTCTTCTCTTTTTGCATCATAAATTGCAAACGCACCTCTTTCTTTCGCCATTTCTACGGAAGATCGATACGCCGCCAAAGCCAAAGTTTTATGAACCAAAGTCGAAAATTCATTTCCTTCTTTACTTCCATACTGAATTTCTAATGCAGCCAACATATCGCCTTCTGCTGTAATTCCAACGCCGGTTCTTCTTCCTTCGATTGTTTTATGACGGATTTTTGTCCAAAGATTTTTCTCTGTGAATTTAATTTCATCTCCTTCCGGATCAGCGTCAATCTTCGCTAGAATCGCATCAATTTTTTCAATTTCCAAATCTATGATATCATCCATCATTCTTTGGGCATAACCAACGTGCTCTTTGAATAATTCAAAATTAAATTTCGCTTTTTTCGTGAACGGATTTTCAACGTACGAGAAAAGATTCACCGCCAACAATCGGCAAGAATCATACGGACACAAAGGAATTTCGCCACACGGATTTGTGGAAACTGTTTCGTAGCCAAGATCTGCATAACAATCCGGCAATGATTCATTAATAATCGTATCCCAGAAAAGAATACCAGGTTCCGCAGATTTCCAGGCGTTATGAATAATTTTATCCCAAAGATCAGTCGCTTTTATTTCCTTCTGAAACTTTGGATTTGCACTATGTATAGGATATTTCTGAATATAATTTTCCTTATTGACAACGGCTTTCATAAACTCGTCATCAATTCTCACGGAAATATTGGCGCCTGTAATTTTTCCCTGCTCCAATTTTGCATCTACGAAATCTTCGGAATCCGGATGATTTACAGAAACGGAAAGCATCAAAGCACCACGTCTTCCATCTTGCGCAACTTCCCGCGTAGAATTCGAATATCTTTCCATAAAAGGAACCAATCCGGTGGAAGTCAAAGCAGAGTTTTTCACCGCAGAACCTTTCGGACGAATATGCGACAAATCATGGCCAACTCCACCGCGGCGTTTCATTAACTGAACTTGCTCTTCGTCAATTTTCATAATGCTTCCGTAGGAATCACTTTGCGTTCCGCTGCCTATTACAAAACAATTGGAAAGCGAAGCAATCTGGAAATTATTGCCAATTCCCGTCATCGGACTTCCTTGCGGAATAATATATTTGAATTTTTTAATGAGATCAAAAACCTTTTCTTCCGAAAGAGCATTTGGATATTTCGCTTCAACTCTGGCAATTTCCGACGCAATTCGGTGATGCATATCATCAGGATTTTGTTCGTAAATATTACCATCTGAATCTTTTAAGGCATATTTACTCACCCAAACTTTCGCTGCTAAATCATCACCTTCGAAATATTTTAAAGATGATTGAATTGCTTCATCGTAAGTATAAATTGTAGTTTTTTTTGATAGCACTTTCGCTTCCATAATTATTTTTTTGACGAAATAAATATACAGAAGTATCTTTTAATAAAAAATTGTTTACAAATATTTTAATTTAAACACTTGTAAATCAACAAAATAAATATTTTTAAAATTTATAAAGTTTACAAAAAATGAAAATTAGAATATGATTAAAATCATACTTAATTGAAAATTTTAACTTTTTTGAATTTAATTGAGTTGATTCAAATCCTTTCAGCCTTTTAAAGGCTGAAAGGGTTGATTGCATATTTCCAAGAAAACATCTTCATTTTTTTTCAAGATAAAATTTTTCGAAAACCGAGAAGAAATAGAATTTTCGATGGCTTCAGAATCATGAGTTTCATTAATCACACTCAATATCTTATCAGCAAATTCCTTGTGGTTTTCTATATTTGAAATTTCACCATTAATTCCAGGTTGTATAATTTCGGTAATTCCGCCTGGACAATTATTCACTAAAGAATAAGTTCCGCATGCGCCGGCTTCTAATAAAACATTTGGGAAACCTTCGTAACGCGAGGAAAGTATAAACAAATCTGCGAACTTTAAAAACTGATAAGGATTGTTTTGCTGTCCGTGAAAGATGACATTTTCTAAACCTAAATCGTTTTTCATTTGATGAAGCAATTCTTTATCTCGTCCATCACCTAAAATGTGCAGCAGAATATTTTCATTTTTTAAATGAGTAAAAACTTTTAACAAATTATCGAAACCTTTTCTGGAAGATAGATTTCCGATGGCGACAATATTTTTAAAATCATCTTTAAAAGATTCAGGTTTTTCTGAAATCGCGAGTTTTTCATTAATAAAATCAAAATCGACCGGATTATTGATTTTAATCAATTTCTCTTTTTTAATTTTAAAATTCTCAATCAGATCATTTTGCATGTCGTCGCTCTGACAAATAATCTTGTTATAGTTGTTATAAAACTTATAAAAGAATCGGATTTCCTTTCTGGTAACATGTTTAGAAACAACATTGGTTTCTCGAGCAATGAATTTTATTTTCGGAAAAAACTTAATAAACAAAGCCAAATATGCATTGACTTCACCGAAACCACTGAAAACAATATCAGGTTTTCTTTTGCGAATTTCCTTTAAAATAGGTTTTAAAGAATGGCGAATTCTTGGAGTTTTTAGATCGATAATCTCAACATCGTCTTTTAAAAATTCCAGATAACCACCTTCTTTACGCAAAAGCATAATTTTGGGTTCAAATTTTTCTCGTGGCAAATGATTCGCAATCGTGGTGACAATTCGCTCTGCGCCACCAGTTTCTAAATCGGGAAGTATAAAGAGGATGGAGATTTTCTGCATGCTTTGTATTTAAAAACCGTGTCAAGGTATGAAACCTTGACACGGTTAATTGCGAATTTACAACAATTCCGGAAAGTCCTGGGAATGGTTATTTAAAATGTGATTGATAATAAATTGATTGTCTTTTTGGTCAAAGAAAATATACCAGAAAGTTTGATTATTGGCTTTGTAACGAAGATATTTCTTTCCGAATTTGTCGAAAGATTCAGGAGAATTTTTGGAGATTGGATATTCTATTTTACTTTCTATGAAGTCGTAAATTTTATCAATATAAATATCCACATCTTCCACAAAACTAAAATATTTTTGTTGATAAAGAACCTTTGCAAGATCATCTAATTCATCAATAAATAGCGGTGAATAATTTATTTCCCCCACCATTCTCTAATTTTTTTCTTGGATTCTTCCCGCGCCTTTTCTGGAGTTAAACCTTTCGCAAACCTTTCGTCAAAATCATCTTTCACCGCATATTCCGATTGTGTATCAGAAACTACAGAAGAAGGTTCTTCCTCCGCGATAGATTCAATATGCTCAGCAATATTTTCCAGTAGTTCATCAGAAGTCATTCCTGCAGCAAACTGCTCATCAAAATCATTTTCTATAATTGTTTCAGAATTGATATCTGAAATTAATGAGGCGGTTTGACTATTTTTTAAATCCACCATTTGTTGAATCAGTACTAAATCTTTAAGATGATTAATCCACTCGATGAGTTCTTTTTTCTTTTCTATCATTGGATTTCCCATGATTCACAATTTAATTAGCGACGTCCGAAATAAACTTAATCCTCAACATTCTTACCTCTTCATCACTCAAATCATCACCGAATTCAGACAAGAGAACTTTCATACTGTCACTTTCACTTCCTTTCATAAACTCCATGAAATCTTCAACAACATCTTCATCAAAATTCTCATCGATATAATAGTTAATATTCAATTTAGTCCCTTGATAAACGATACGTTCCATCTCCTTCAACAGTTCATCCATTGAAATATTTTTGGCTTTTGCAATGTCTTCTAAATCAATTTTCTTATCGGTACTTTGAATAATGAAAACTTTGTGACTTGATTTATTGGCGACGGTTTTCATCACCATATCCTGCGTTCTTTCTATGTCATTTTCGTCTACATATTTTTTAATAAAGTCGGCGAATTCTTTCCCATATTTCTTTGCTTTTCCTTCACCAACTCCATAAATTTTTCCAATTTCTTCAATGTTGATAGGATATTGAACCGTCATATCTTCCAAACTCGGATCCATAAAAACCGTATAGGGTGGAATGCCATATTTCTTTGCAACTTTCTTACGCAGATCTTTCAATTCACCGAAAAGAATTTCATCTAAACCACCAACTGAATCAGTTTGCACTTTATCTGAATCTGCTTTTGTTTGTTCCAGATTGTATTCTCGATCTTCTGCGATGAGAAATTCTGTATCAGTTTTTGAAGAAAGTGCTTGGTTTCCCTTTTCTGTTAACTTTAAAACACCATAAGTTTCGATGTCTTTTTGTAGGAAATTTTGTACAGATGCTTGACGGATAATCGATTTCCAAAAATTTTCGGTTTCTTTCTTACCAATACCAAAATGTTTAGTGGCTTCTAATTTATAAGATTTGGTAACCGGGTTTTCTTTACCGACAATGACAGAAATTAAATCTTTTGTTTTGAATTTCTCTTCCAGTTCTTTTACTAAATTAAGAACCAATCTTAATTCTTTAGAAGCATCTTTTAGTTTTGGGGGATTTGTAGCATTATCACACATCAACGCACCATCGCCATTAACAGGATCAAACTGCTCTCCAAAATAATAGAGAATATATTGTCTTCTGCTCATCGAAGTCTCGGCATAACCTACTACTTCATTCAAAAGTTGTAAACCAATTTCTCTTTCTGAAACAGGTTTTTGCGCTAAAAATTTTTCTAATTTCTCAATATCTTTTGGATCATAAAAAGCCAAGCAATATCCTTCTCCTCCATCTCTTCCGGCACGACCAGTTTCCTGATAATAACTTTCCAGTGATTTGGGAATATCATAATGAATTACATAACGAACATCGGGTTTATCGATTCCCATTCCAAATGCAATGGTAGCAACGATTACATCAGCATCTTCCATCAAGAATTTATCCTGATTCATCACTCTCGTTTTTTGATCCAAACCAGCGTGATAAGGCAAGGCATTAATTCCATTCACCTGAAGAACCTGAGCAAACTCTTCTACTTTTCTACGGCTTAAACAGTAAACAATTCCTGTTTTTCCTTTACGGGCATTGATGAATTTTACAATTTCACGGTCGATATTTACTTTCGGTCTTACTTCATAATAAAGATTAGGACGGTTAAAACTTTCCTTGAAAACCAGCGCATTGCTCATTCCCAAAGTTTTCTGAATATCGTCCTGCACTTTTGGAGTTGCAGTCGCCGTTAAAGCAATCACAGGAACATCCGCAACTTTATCAATAATCGATTTCAAATTTCTGTATTCTGGACGGAAATCGTGTCCCCATTCGGAGATACAGTGTGCTTCATCAATCGCAACAAATGAGATTTTAACCTCACGTAGAAAATCCTGATATTCCTCTTTAATTAAAGATTCTGGAGCAACGTATAATAATTTAGTTACACCCGACTTAATATCGTCAAACACTTGTTTTGTCTGCGTTTTGTTGAGCGAAGAGTTTAGAACGTGAGCAATTCCTTCTACAGACGAAAGTCCGTTTATAGCGTCGACCTGATTTTTCATCAAGGCAATTAACGGTGAAACTACAATCGCAGTTCCTTCAGAAATTAACGCTGGTAGTTGATAGCAGAGGGATTTACCGCCGCCGGTTGGCATTAGAACAAAAACATCGTCACCCTTTAGAAGGGTTTTTATAATTTCTTCTTGTTGACCTTTAAATTTTGAGAAACCGAAATATTTCTTTAATTCCTTAGATAAATCGGTGTTTTTTGTATTCATTTTTACATTAACATTTTTGTGGCAGCGTTTTTTTGAGAATTATTTTCATTTTTACACTGCGGGAAATTTACATTTTAGGTAAGGTTCTAATAATTGTTTCCTAAATTTGCACATTAATCAAAGTTAATTAATAATTATCACATTAAAAAAAAATGCCATTTATTTTTGAATAAGTTTTCATTTAATATTTTTGTATTTTACAGAAATAGAATAAATAAGCATTCACTTCTAGATGATAAATTAGATTTTGACATTATTACTTCCTAAAAAAATGATCCTTTCAATTTTATGAATAATCAGGAAATTCTTCAACTTGCAAAAAATGCTCTTTCAATCGAAATTGCTGAACTTGAACATCTTAAAAATCGTTTAGACGACCAATTTTTAAAAGCCCTAGATATAATTAAATCATCCAAAGGCAAACTCATCATTGTAGGAATCGGCAAATCTGCACATGTCGGAAATAAAATGGTTGCAACCCTTAATTCTACTGGAACGCCATCGCAATTTCTGCACGCTTCAGAAGCAATTCATGGTGATTTGGGGGTTATTCAAAAAACAGATGTGGTTCTGTGTATTTCAAATTCAGGCAACTCGCCGGAAATTGTGACACTAGCGCCATTTCTTAAAGAATATTCTTCTCATCTCATCGGAATGACCGGAAATTTAAAAAGCAAACTTGCTGAATTTTCAGATGTTGTTCTTAATACTTTTGTAGAAAAAGAAGCCTGCCCAATTAAACTGGCTCCAACAAGTTCTACCACAGTTCAAATGGCTCTAGGTGATGCTTTAGCAGTTTGTTTAATGGAACTCAATGGGTTTAAAGAATCTGACTTTGCGAAATTTCATCCGGGCGGAAGTTTAGGTAAAAATCTTACCGCAAAAGTCGAGCAGTTTTTATCTCCACAAAAACCACAGGTTTCGGAAGAAGCCAGTTTACGGGACATCATAATTTCGGTAAGCAGTTCAAAACATGGAATTACCGTTGTGACGCAAGGCGAGGAAATAACTGGTGTAATTACTGACGGAGATTTACGCAGAATGCTAATGAGTGAACAGGATTTATCGAAATTCATTGCGAAAGATATTATGAGTAAAAATCCGAAGAGCGTTGATAAAAATGCTTTGGCAAAAGAAGCAATGCAGATTTTAAAAGATAAAAATATCGGTCAGTTAATAGTGACAGAGCATGGGAAATATTTTGGAATCATCGATATTCACCGCCTTCTTGATGAAGGGATCAATTGATTATAATTGAAATGATTTGCAAGTTATTCGCCAATAATTAATTAATTTCGCAACTTCAAAATACGCTGGTTGTAATTGAGGAGGCCAGTAACAAACTTTAAATTAAAATTTCGTGAGTGAAGGAAAGGAAATGTCTTTTTGGGGACACATCGGAGAATTGAGAGCACACTTGATTCGCTCGATGATTGCCGTTGTAATCTGTGCGATTGTGGTTGGATTTAATGTCAACTGGATAATGGATCATATTTTCTTCGGACCCACACGAAATGATTTTTTAACGTTTCGGGTGGTAAATCATTTTTCGCGTGAACTGATTGGGCACGACAGTATCACACTTCCCGCTCATTTTGCGGTTCAACAGAAGAAATTATTTCAACAGTTTAATGTAATGATGGCAGTATCCATCTTTGGTGGAATGGTCGCTGCATTCCCCTATTTGGTTTGGGAACTTTGGCGGTTTATTTCGCCGGCTCTTCATCCGAAAGAAAGAAAAAATTCGGTTTGGCTGATAAATTTCGTTTGGATTCTTTTCGCCTGTGGGATTCTTTGCGGTTACTTTTTAATTCTTCCATTCGCCATCAATTTCGGATTGCTTTTTAAAGTATCAGATTCCATTACCCAATTATTTGATTTAAGTGATTACACGACTCTTTTCCTTCAAATCGTTTTAGGAATGGGAGTTATTTTCCTTTTCCCGGTGATCGTTTATTTCCTGACAGCAATCGGAATTCTTACGCCAAAATTCATGAGAACGTATCGTCGTCACGCCATTGTTTTAATTATGGTTGTTGCAGCGATTATTACTCCGGCAGATGTTTTAAGTATGATGATGGCTGCATTTCCACTTCTTTTGTTATACGAATTCAGTATTATAATGAGTGCGTACACCTTTAAAAAAGTAGAAAAAAGAAAATTGGAAGAAGAACAGTTAAGAGGTTAATTAAAAATAAATATCAATAAAAAAAACACGCTTTCGGGCGTGTTTTACATTTTTAAAAAAGGCAGTTTAGTTTTCGATAAAATTTTTCAACTTAATAGAAACAATTTTCGTCCAGGCTTTGTCAAAAGCATCTTTGCTAAACTCTTCACCCAAATGTTCAAAATTTTCCAATCCTTTGTGTGTGAGTATTACTAAAGTTTTATCGCCCTCATCTTGAAGATTCCATTTAACAATTGTTTTGTCTTTTGTAATTTCGGGATACGACCACGAATATTTCAATTTTTCATTGGGAATAACTTCCAAAATTTCCCCATGATGCTGATATTTATTCTCACCATCTTTCTCATAAAAACTAAACTCAGTGTGTAAATCAGTATTGAAATCAGCGATATCGAAATACCAATCTTTCATTTGCGAACGATTGGTAATTGCGCTCCACACTTTATCAACTGGCGCATTAATACGTTGTTTAATAACTACATTATCGTGCATAATTTTATAAATTTATTGGGTTAAACAATTTGATTACTTAAAATTAAGCAAAATTACTGATGTGAGACAAGTAACATGATAAATATTTGGTTTACTTTCGTGCTTTATTTTTTTACTATTTTAACATTCAGAAATGATTATATTTATTATTGTTTTATTAACAATTTCCGCCGCAGTTTTTTTCATTTTTAATCATCCTCAATTTGGAAAGAAACCTTCAGGCAAAAGGCTGGAAAGGATTTTAAAATCTCCCAATTATAAAGACGGTGCTTTTCAAAATATAAGTCCTACGCCACAACTTGCAGAGGATACAAACATGGCCAAAGTAATGTTTCGGTTTCTCTTTGGAAATACACCGCGAAAAGTTCCTATGCAAAAATTTAATTTTGAAAAAACTGACTTACATCATATAAGTCCAGATGAAAATGTATTTATCTGGTTTGGACATTCCTCTTATTTCATTCAAGTCGATGGAAAAAAGATATTGGTAGATCCTGTCTTCTGTGGACATGCATCACCTTTTTCCTTCACGGGAAAAGCAATGGCAGGAACTGATCTTTACGAAGTCGAAGATATCCCTCAATTGGATTATTTGATTATCACGCACGATCACTGGGATCATCTGGATTATAAAACGGTGAAGAAATTAAACCCAAAGGTTGGTAAAGTCATCACCGGTTTAGGAACTGGCGAACATTTGGAACATTGGAATTATGAATCCTCAAAAATAATCGAACTTGATTGGGGCGAAAACTTTGATCTCGGAAATGGATTTAAAATTTACTGTGAAACAGGTCGCCATTTTTCGGGACGCAGTTTTAAAAGAAACCAAGCCATTTGGGCGAGTTTCGCCTTAATAACTCCAACGCAGAAAATTTACGTTGGTGGCGACAGTGGCTACGATTCTCATTTCAAAAAGATCGGTGAAAAATTTAATGGTTTTGATTTGGCAATCCTGGAGACCGGACAATACAATAAGGATTGGCGATACATTCACATGATTCCGGCAGAGCAACTCTTGGCCATGAAAGATTTGAATGCCAAACGAATGATTCCGGTTCATCATTCTAAATTTGTTCTGGCCACCCATCCTTGGGATGAACCATTAAAAAAAATTACAGAATTAAACACAGAGAATCTGAGAGTTATTACGCCAAAAATTGGAGAAAAAACAACTTGGGAAGATGATTCTAAAAAGTATGAGAAATGGTGGGAAACTTATGATTAATCAGCATTTAATTTTAATGATTGCAAGAATTTTAGATTTTAAATTATCTATTTTAGTACCTTCATTTGCCCTTTAAACTTTAAAGTAAATTTTATACGATGATTAAAAAATTACAAATATCTAATGGTCTCTTTTTGGTGTTCACCATCATCTTTAATTATTTAAGCAATACCGGAATTTTTAATGGTAAAACGATCGCGAATGTTTCTAATCAATACCACAATTTATTTACGCCTGCAGGTTATGCCTTTTCAATTTGGGGTTTCATTTATTTACTTTTAATTGGATTTGTCTTTTATACGGGCAGAAGTTTATTCAATCCTTCTAAAAATGAATCGGACGGATTTGTAGAAAAAATCGGCTGGTGGTTTGTCGTTTCATGTCTCGCCAATTGCGCCTGGATTTTGACGTGGCTTTACGATTTTACTGGTTTATCCGTAATCGTTCTTTTAATCGCGTTTATCTCTCTTTTAATAATATTAATGGAAGAATTAAAATACAATTCAGGAAACGCACAAAAATGGTTCGTTAATTTTCCTTTTCAAATTTACGCTGGTTGGGTAAGTGTTGCTTTAATCGCTGCCGTCGCTGCGTGGCTCACTAAAATTGAATGGAGCGGATTGGGAATTTCAGATGTTTCCTGGACAATCATTTTAATCATAATTGCGTCTCTAATTCACACCTTCATGACTTGGAAAAAGAACGCACCTGTGTTTGCTTTCGTTGCCGTTTGGGCTTTGGTTGCTATTGCAATGGCAAATAAAGAAGTTAATCAGGAGATTTATTTAGCAGCCTTGATTGCGGCCATAATTATTTTTATCAGCAGTTGTTTCAAAATATTAAAAAAAAAGTCCCTTTAATAATTGAATATTAAAGGGAGCAATTTCTTTCTCTTATCTAAATTGAATTTTATCTCGTTAACCAACCTCCGTTTTTAACCGTAGCAATTGAAAAAGGGAAAATCCAGAAAAGACCAAATAAATAAAACACACTGTACGGATAAGCCCAAAGCGCATCGATAAAATTATATTTTTTACTAAAAAACAACATCTGAATACTCGCAAAAATAAAAGTTCCCGTCAGTGCTGAACTTAGATATAAAAGCGGATGAGTCATTAAAAAATAGAACATCAAAATCATTAGAGGAAAAGCAGCAAGTAAGTTCACCCACTGATTGATAAAAATAAATCGTGCGCCTGTTTTGTTTTTCATTCTAAAATCATTAAAAATAAAACGGTTCATCATCAATGTTTCACGAACATTACTTCTGCCCCATCTTGTAAACATTTTGTGTAAAGTTTTAAATGAAGTCGGCGTATTGGTTAAAACGTTTGCATTTCTTTGAAACTGAACATCGTAACCTTGTTTTAAAATTAAATTCGTCATCGCACGATCTTCTCCAATTGTTGCCGCACGTCCGAAAAATGTTTGGTCAATCCAATCTGTAAGACAATGTAAAACCGCTTCTCTACGATAAGCAGATAATGCTCCAGGCGTACATAATACAAATCCTAACGAACTTTGTGCAGCCCGCATAAATTCAAAACTAAATACGAAACTTACGTTCAGCATTCTTGGAATCATGCCTTGGTTTTTGTTCAAAACTTTTACATTTCCAGCAACTGCACCACAGTTTTTGTTGACTGCAAAAGGACTCACCAAATTTCTAATCGTATTTTTTTCTACAACGGAATCGCTATCGATTGAAATAAAAACGTCGCCGTTTCCTGTAGTAAAACCAAGATGTAGTGCGTGTCTTTTTCCTTTGTTTTCAGGTTGTTTATAAACCGTAATCGTATTTCCTAAATCGGTATTTGCTTTGTTAATCCAAAACCAAGTATCATCGCTACTTCCATCATCTACCGCAATAACTTCCATTTTATGCATCGGGAAATCACTTGCAGCAATACTTAATAATGTTTCATAAACCAACTTTCCTTCATTATACGCCGGTACAATTACGGTACAACTTGGCAGTTCTTCATCTGAAACTGATTTCACCGCTTTATATTTAAAAAATAAATAAGCAATATAAATAAGAAACGAAACCTGGAATATTAAGATGGTTAACAAAGAGAACACTAAAATTCGTCCAGAAATCGTCTGCATTCTTACAAAATGAAGTTCTTCAAAATAAGGACTAAAATTATTAACCGCATAAATAGCGCTAAACATTACAATTTGAACCGCAATTAAAACGCCGAATTCCTTCTTACTTAATGCTTTTATTTTTGAGACCGCACGAGATATTTTATCACGCAAAAATTCTTTTTTTATTCGATTTTCTTTCATTTTCCTAAACTTTATAGTTACTAACTAAATTCACTTACAAAGTAAAGGGAAACAGATTTTTTTTTCGGGAAAATCGAGTCGATGTTTGTCGAGAGTATTGTAGATATTTATCTACAATACAACATTTTAGAGATCATGATGCGTTCTTACCAAGTCAATTAAATCAACCAAAGTGTCGACTTTAAGTTTGTCAAAAATCCTTTTTTTAAAGGTGCTTACGGTATTTTGTCGAAGCGATAAACTGTTTGCAATTTCGAGGTTTCCAAATCCTTTTGCATATAATAATGCAATTTCCAATTCTCTTTCGGTGAGTTGATTTAAAGGATTTAAAAGCGCAATATGTTCATCTGATAACTGTAACATTTTTGTGGTAAATGGCGGAAAAGAACTTCCTTTTTCAACCATTTCCTTAATTGCATTTTGAATTTCGTTTTCTTCACTTAACTTATTGAGAAAACCATCAGCACCTTCATTAATAAATTTTAAAGAATAATTTTCTTCCTCAAAACTGGTAAAAATCAGAATTTTAATTTCGGGTTGAAGACTTTTTATTTCCGCAATAATTGAAAGCGAATTCCCATCGGGAAACTGTGCATCTAAAATAGCAATGTCAAAAGAGTTCGATTTAATTTGACTTAAAATCTGTTCCAAACTCGAAGCATGAATAATCTCGGGATTTTCAGAAACATCTCCAATAATAAATTGAAGTCCCTGACGAACAATATTATGATCATCACCCAACAGAAATTTTATCGATTTATTCATTTTGCAATATTCAGATTAATGGCGAAAGTTACGGTTGTTCCTTTTCCTAAAGTACTTTGTGCGGAAATAGTTCCCTGAAAAAGATCAATGATTTCCTTGCATAAATTTAAACCTAAACCTGCACCAAGATTATCAATTTCAGTAGAAACAACTCCTTGAAAATAAGGTTCAAAAATCTTTTTAATATCTGATTTCGAAATTCCTGCGCCAGTGTCAGAAACCGAAACATTGAGTCTTACTATTTTTTCGTTGACCTGATTCGTATTTAAATTTACTTCAATTTTACCGTCTTCTGTAAACTTATTCGCATTCCCCAAAATATTCGTGAAAACCTGATGAATCTTAATGTTATCAGCCAAAACAATTGTTTCAGGATGAATATTATTTTTTACTTCAAAAACATTATTTTTTGATTCGATATAAGGTTCAAATGCCCGAAATATCGATTCAATTTCATTTCGAAGATTAAATTCTATAGGTCTTAATTCAACTTTCTTTTCTTGATTTTTGGTGTATTCCAATATTTGATTGGCTTGAATTAATAAGGAATTATTGGTAAATTTTATGGTTTTCAAATAATCTGCAATATTTTCATCTTTTGTTTTTTTGCTGATTCTATCGATAAAAATATTAATAATTTTTAAAGGTGAACGGATTTCATGACTCAACATTCCTAAAATTTTATTTTTAAAATTCAGGTTTTTGTTAATTTCCTCGTAAGCCAACTTCAATTTTTTCTCATAAAGATAAGATTGTCTGTTGTAGTAAACGATGACGATCATTACAAAGAACATCAAAATCATTAATCCCAACACCGAATATCTTCTAATTTTATTGTTAATTGAATTTTGTTCGTACAGATCTTTTTCCAGATTTTTACTGAAATCACTTACCGCAATATTATAAATCCCCATCCAATTATTGCTATAGACAATCAATTGGTCGTAAATCTGATACAGATTATTATTCTTGGTTTGCGAGGCCGTAATACCAGATTCATACTTCTTTATTTCATTGCCGTAATGGTTATTTACCGCGTTTATAATACTATCAATGTCGTTTTTAATTTGGTCAGTATTTACAGAATCTCCGTATTTGGTCGAAATAATTGTGAGTTCTCTTTGAACGTCGACATCATTTTTTACCGCTGCTTTCAGTCGGTTCAGAAGCGTTTTTTTCTGGACGCTGTCTAACCGATACTCTACTTTAGTATCATAAATTTTCGGAATACTTTTGACTTGAAAATCTTTTATTTTAAAAGGAACTTTTTCGGGCGCAGGTTTCTTGAACTCACGATAAACAGAATTAATCGATTTCTCCAGATTCGGAAGTTTTGAAAGTTCAGATTTTCTCGAATTAATAAAACTTTTTAAAGAAGGATTAATATTTTTATAAGCGCTAATACTGTCCAAATTTTTATTTAGATTACGCAAAGATTGAAAATAAGATTCTAAATATTTTTTATCATTATTAAAGACGTATTTCTGCAAATTATCTTGTGCGCTCAACAAATCTTTTCTGGAATTTTCCATTAAATTCTTCAGAACGTGAGTTTCCTGAATTTGATTCTCAATAACTTCAACTTTCTTTCCGTTAAAATATTCGTTATAAATAAAGATACAGATGATGATTTGAATGCACAAAGTACACGCAATCAGCGAATAATGTATAAGTTGTCTGTATTTAGTTTTATAAATCATTCCATTAATTGAAAAGAAAAATGTTATCTGATTTTTATTATTCTTTAAACCTATCGAAAAATGAGCATCAATGCAAAGAATCTGCCGAAGACGTTTATATTTTTACTTAAAATTTTATTTTATCTAAAATAAGTTATTTTTTAGTAATAAAATGAACTTGCAAAAAATTAGCAGAAACAAAATTCACATGATTTCTAAATTTTTAAAACTAAAGATTGACTATTCGAAGAGTCTTTTTTATTTTCTTAAATTTACGCTCACTAAAAAATAAAAAATGAATAACGCATATATCATCGATGGAACACGTTCTGCGATTGGAAATTTCAAAGGAAGTTTGGCACCCGTAAGAACGGATGATTTAATGGCTTCTGTCCTAAAAAGTTTAATTGAGAAAAATCCAGATTTACCTTTAGATAAAATTGATGATGTGATTATCGGTTGCGCTAATCAAGCCGGCGAAGACAATCGTAATGTTGCGAGAATGGCTTTGCTTTTGGCTGGAATCCCAATTAATGTTCCGGGTGAAACGGTAAACAGATTGTGTGCCTCTGGAATGAGTTCGATTGTACACGCAATGCGCGCGATCAGATCAGGAGAAGGAGATTTATTCATTTCTGGTGGCGTTGAAGGAATGTCGAGAGCGCCTTATGTTCTTTCTAAATCAGAATCGGCGTTTGGAACAGATTCTAAAATGTTTGATTCCAGTTTTGGATGGCGTTTTGTGAATCCTGCCATGGAAAAAATGTACGGAATTGATGCCATGGGAAAAACTGCAGAAAATCTCGCAGACCAATATAAAATCTCCCGTGAAGAACAGGATAAATTTGCTTTGAATTCTCAAATGAAAGCGACAAAAGCACAAGAATCTGGTAGATTTGCAGAAGAAATTTCTGACATCAAAATTCCGCAAAGAAAAGGTGATGCAATTGTCATTAATAAAGATGAATTCATCAAACCTACTTCTACTGTAGAAATTTTAGGAAAATTAAGACCGGCTTTCATGAAGGAAAACGGAACAGTAACCGCAGGAAATTCTTCAGGATTAAATGATGGTGCTGCTGCCGTAATTATTGCTTCTGATGATGCCGTAAAAAACTACAACTTAAAACCTTTGGCGAAAATCGTAAGTTCTGCCGTTGTTGGTGTTGAACCAAGAATTATGGGAATTGGTCCGGTTGAAGCGACCAAATTAGCATTAAAAAGAGCGAACTTAACTTTAGATCAAATTGATATTATCGAGTTGAATGAAGCGTTTGCCGCCCAAAGTATCGCCTGTTTAAAAGAACTCGGAATCGCAAATGACGATGCAAGAGTTAATGTAAATGGTGGCGCAATTTCACTCGGTCATCCACTTGGAATGAGCGGAACCAGAATTACTTATTCTGCGGCTTTGGAACTTCAAAAAACCGGTAAAAAATATGCGTTGGCAACAATGTGTATCGGCGTTGGACAAGGTTACGCGATTATTCTGGAAAACGTAAATATCTAGATTAGATCGATAAAATTTACAGAACCCTTTCAGCCTTTAAAAGGCTGAAAGGGTTTTTTTAGTTGAAAGTTTTTTCCAGCATTATTAAAAAGAACATTTAATTTGACTGAACTTTCGTCGGATCATCATAATTCACCATCCAGTCGATACCGAATTTATCTTTCCACATTCCGAAATAAGCGCCCCAAAAAGTATCTTCGAGCGGCATGGTCACTACTCCACCTTCGGATAATTTATTAAATAAATTTTCAGTTTCTACGCGGGAATCTGCATTGATCGAAATCGAGAAATTATTTCCATGCGAAAATCCGTGAGTTCCAGGGAGAACATCGCTTCCGTACAAAATCGTTTCTTTGGAAATCTCTAATCGTACGTGCATCACCCTGTTTTTTTGCTCGTCGGACAAAGGTGGCATTCCTTCCTGTGGGGGCATATCGCCGAAATAATTAATATCTGCAAAGTCTTTTCCGAAGGCATTTTTATAAAATTCAAATGCTTCTTTGCAGTTTCCATCAAACATTAAATAAGGATTTACTGTTGCCATAATTTTAAATTTAAATTATTGATTTTCCCAGTTGGTTGGGTAATTTAAAACACCGTCATAACTTTTCCAATTACCGATGAATTCGATAAATTGTTTTTCGATTTTCTCGGTTTTTTTATTCCACATAAAAGTGTAAATAAATTTTCCTTTCAAGATTCCTGAGTGTTTTCCTGTTCTTTCTTCTGCAAATTCATATTCACCGAAAACCGTATTTCGTTTTGTGCCCGGTTTATATTTGGTGATTTTAAGTTTGCCCTCGAATTTGGTATTTGTTTTTTCAACCAAAGAAAAGCCGGAAACAAAATATTCCTGATCGTTCTTTCTATCTTGTTCAGAAGTTAAAATCCTCAATTTAATAGGCATCTTTTCGGCACTGATTGTTCCCAGATAAGGTTGGGAATTATTCATCCAGACACTCGAAATATTGGGCATTTGAGCCAGGGCAAAACTGCTGATGAGCAGCAATAAAAGGGTTAGGTTTTTCATCATGATTGTGTTTTTATCTAAAAATTACTTTATCGATATTATGTGGTGTAAAATTCGAAAACCAAATCTGGTGGATTTCATGTTCTCCTTTTTTCAATTCACCCTTGAACGTTACGGTTGCACCATGCTGCGTTGGTGACATTTCTTTATCGGTCTGAATTCTAATTTTACCTGTAAAGATTCCCGGATTTGCCTCTTCAGATTGTTCTTGAAAGTTAAAATCTCCAAAAAGCAAAACACTGTCTGGCTCATTTTTTACATCGAATTTTTCTTTGAAAATAATCTCTCCTTTAAACGGAGTCAGATTCCCCTGAAAGTTTGTAACTCCTTCTACCAAATATCTTTCAGGTTTTTGGACATTCTTTTTTATGGAGTCAAATTTTATTTTAAAAAATTTATCCTTGTCAGCCTCACCAGCATAAAACGTATCCTTATTATGAATTCTAGACGTAAGGTCTGCATCTTTGGAAGAAAATAAATTCTGACTCTGACCAAATAAGCCCGTCGATATTCCTAAAAATAGTATTAAAAAATATTTCATATTAAACTCCAAATTGTTCCAGATGATGATTCAAATGTTTCGCAAACATATTGTTCCATTCCTGCGCTTTTAGTTTTCCGAAAGAGAACGATTCTTTTCCGTCAAATGCGTCTCTCCCTAACTGTTGTGTTTTTTGAATGAAGCCGATTAATCGTTTTTTTTCTAAATCGAAATCCTGATCTCCATGTATTTTAAACTGTGGTGCCGTTGGCGAATTTTGCGAATAGGATTTTTCTCCCACTACTTTTGGTTTTACAAAATTCTTTAAAATAAACTTCGCAATTCCGCTTGGTGCTTTATGTTTTTGGGCTTCATAAACCATTTCATAAGTGACGTTGCAGTGAGCCAGCATTTGGTCCACGCTCATGGTACCCCACTTCCCTTTCGTTTCGGGAGTAAGTTTGTTGATTCTGTCGATATAGTTTTGTGCTTCTTTCGCGTTGAAGATGTCTTGCATAGTTTGGTTTTACTTTAACAAAAATAGAAATTATTAACGTACTATTTTCAAATTAAATTTCACTTCTGATTCTACTTAATGTTTCCTGCGAAATTCCCAGATAAGTCGCAATCATTCCCAAAGGAGCACGCAGAATAATGTTGGGATTTTCTTCCAAAAGTTGGGCATATTTTTCTTTCGCCGTCATGTGTTGAAGTGAACTGATTCTTTTGGTCATTTGCGTCATTAAATTCCCCAAAATAAACCGACTGAAATTGGCTGAAGTTAAAGAAACCGAACATAGTTCTTCTAACTTTTTATAGTCACAAAAGGTAATGGTGCTTTCTTCTAAAGTTTCAATATTATAAATGGAAGGAACATTTGCGAAAATCGTGTCGATGCTGCCAAACGATTTTCCTTCTGAATAAAAATTGGTGGTAATGTCTTTTCCTTTTTCAAAATAATAGGTTCGCGCCAAACCATCTTCCATGTAATAAACGTTGCGGTTGTAGGAATTCTGATGGCTTAATAATTCGCCTTTTGGAAAAGTTTTGGTTTGCGTTTCAGTTCGGAAAAAGTCTTCCGTAATCGGATCTAATTTGATGTATTTTGAAATTTGTTCTAAAAGTTTCACGTAATGTGGTTTTCACAAAAATACTAAAAGAATCTGGTAAAGATGCAGAGACTTTGAATTAATAATTACTGGTGAAAGAAGCATAATCTGCAGCCCGACTTGAACGGAAATCCTTTTTTTTTGTAGGGGCAAAGCATTGGCAAAAAAAGATTGGGAGTGGAAGGCGGAAATCGCTGCCATAAAAAACAATAAAAAATAAAAAAGATTCGGCTTTGCCAAATGTCTGCCATAACAACACTAAAAAAAGAACGTCTAAACCGAAGTCCAGACGTTCTCAACAAACAAACAGTATGAAAACTGTTATTTTTTAATTCAGAAAATTTTCATCGTCGATGATTAAGTTCGGATTCTCCTCCGTAGGAATTTCCTCCTCGTAATCTTCTGAAATATTGTATTTTTTGAATAGGAAATGGATTTTAATTTTCAAAGCGATCCAGCCGATAATGAAATAAACCCAACCTAAAATCAGCAAGTGAACCAGATATTTTTTCGTCAAAATTGCAGATCCGTTTTGAACAACCATAATCTTCAGCGCTTCTAAATACGGCGTTAAAGGAATAATTGCCGTAAAGTTTTTGATAAATTCCGGCATGGCGTAAGTCGGCCACGTAAATCCACTGATGATAAATGCAGGTGACGCGATCACCATTAAATACTGAGTTGCTTTCAGCGCATCTGGAATTACGATACTTACCAAAACGCCCAGATTGGTTGCTGCAACAACAAAAACTGCCGTGATTAAAAAGAAATTCCAGACATTATCCGGGACGGGAATCTTGAAATAGAGACTGCACAGATAAAAGAAAAGAATGTTGAAATTCGCAAAAACCCAGATTGGCAGACATTTTATCGCCATAACGGCAACGGCATATTTTTCCTTCCCTGCGAAATCTTTGATGAAAGATTCTCTTTTAAATTCTTCCGAAAATGAAACAGCCATCGCGAGTAAAATCACCTGCTGTAAAACGACCGCCATCATTGCAGGCCACATAAAAATAAGGTAATTGCTGGTCGTGTTGAAGAGCGTAATATAATTCGCTTTGAAAGGTTCGAACTGGGTTTTTGCCAAATCGGCATTCATCCCTTTTTTTTGTAGGGCTTTTATTTCTGCTCCGGCGGAAAAAGTTCCGAGAGTTTGTTGAATGGCTTTCGTCGCAAAGTTTGCGGTCAACACGTTTGAGGTGTTCACATAAACATTCACTTCCGGATATTTTTTCTGCAGCATCATGGCTTCAAACCTTTCGGGAATGATGATTACAGCGGCTGCTTCCGTTTTTATGGTTTCATCTTTCAGGTTTGCTGGTTCGTTGATGTAACTCAGCACTTTTATCGCTTTGCTGTCCTGAAGCATTTCCAAAAGTTGATCGGATAAAGGCGTGTTGTCGTGATTCACCACGATCACGGGAATGTTTTCTACTTTCCCGGATTGGTAAGTAAATCCAATCAATAACGCATAGAAAACCGGCGCTAAAAAGAAAACCGAAATCAAGGTTTTGTTCGTTAAGAACAGGCGGAATTCCCTTTTTAATAAATATTTGATCTGTTTCATTTTGTGACTTTTAATTATACAATTACTTTAAAGTCACGTTAGAATTCACCAAAATATCTTTTGCTGCCTTCTGATTTTCGGGCACTACTTTGATTTCGTAAATCGCTTCTTCCGGTTCGTAATCAGGGAAAGCGGTCGTAATATCTGCATATTTTGCCAGTTGTTTGATGGCGACAATTTTTCCGGTAAATTCTTTTTTATTATAATTCACCAACATTTTCACGGTCATTCCTTTTTGATATTTTGCAATTTTACTTTCAGGAATCGTAAATCGGAAATACGAAGTTTCAGGAATATAACCTGTGAAAAGCGGATAACCTGCCGTTGCCAATTCTCCTTTGTTCAAAGCGATGGTTTCAATTTCCATGTCATTGGTGGCGATAATATATTTTTCAGAATTCGCAATATTCGCTTCCTGCAATGCACCGGCTGCTTGATTTGCTTGTCCTTGAGCCATTTCAATTTTTTCGTAGCGCGTTCCGGACTGTACATCATGAAGTTCAGCATTCACCGCATCCAACTGTGCTTTTGCACCTTGGTATTTTGCAAAATATTCGTCGTAATTTTGGGGCGAAAGTAAACTATCATTATACATATTTTTTGCTCTGTTAAAAGATTTCTGAGCATATTGAAACTGCTCTTGTAAACCTTTTTGTTTGGCTTTCAACTGACGAAGTTGATCGTTGGTTGCGCCATTTTTCGCCATTTGAACTTGCGCTCTGGCTGCAGAAGTTGCACCTTTTGCCTGCGCAATTCTCGCGGAAACTTCCGGAACATCTAAAATTGCAAGCGTATCGCCCACTTTCACGGTTTGTCCTTCTTCTACTTTAATGGTGAGAATTCTTCCGGTTAATTTTGGTGCGAAGGAAACAATTTCCTTTTTCGTTTTGCCCACAATTGCTCTTTCAGGTTTTGATTCTTTACAGCCCGAAAGTGCGAGAACACTTGCGAAAGCCAAAGAAGTTAATATAGTATTTTTCATGTCTATTGTTTGTTTGTTGTTGTAATGTTGAAGGAATTTTCGTCCGTCTTTTTCTCTTATCTAAAAGTCTATTATCTATTATCTTTTAGTCTGTCCTCTTTAATTTAAAGTTTTTCAATCTGCAAATTCTGCGTAGATTTCATAAGTTCGATAGCGCTTCTTCTTTGATTAAAGATGGCGTTCTGATATTCCAGTTCTGCGTTTTCTAAATCATTTTCAGCATCGATTAAGGCAGATGAAGTTTTGGTTCCGTAACGGAATTCTTTCTCAACTTGTTCTAAACCTTGTTTTGCAATTTCTCTGGATTTTTCTTTCAACTTTATTTGGGCGTTTGCAATCGTATAATTCGTTTGATTATTGGCTAAATTCAGATTCAATTTTTTGGAGGCATCGCGTTTTTTATTTTCTAAAATCTCTTTTTCAATCTTGGCTTTTTCAACCTGATATTTTCCTTCATTTCCATCTAAGACATCCCATTTAAAACCAATCCCAGCCTGAAAAATTGGCAAAATATTTAAAGCAGCCGGACTCAAATCCAGTTTTTTTCCGGTATTTGGCAAGAGTTCTTTTGAAGTAGAAATATTATTATTAAAAAGTCCAAAATAACTCACTGAAGTTTGTGCCTGAACTTTTGGAATCCACCATCTTTCCTCGGCTTTAATTTTAAAATCAGTGGCTTTTATTCCGTGATCCAAGGCTTGAATCTCTACTCTATTTTCAATATTCTGATCGAGAACTTCGTAAATTATCGTTTGCAGTTGTGGTTGAATTAAAGCGATTCTTTCTCTTTCGATTCCAGTCAATATTTCGATTTGGGTAATCAGCAATTCTTTTTTTCCTTCGTACTCTACTAATTTGGAATCCAAAGTTGCTTGAGCCAATTCAATTTTTTTGTGATCGTAAGGCGTAATTAATCCGTAACCCAATGCTTTGTCAGCCGTTTTTTTATTGATGTCTAAACGTTTTTTCGCTTCGTCTAAAACTTTTTTCGATTCCTGAACCAAAGCCATTTGATCATACGCTTTTGAAATCTCCGTAATGATTTCATCACGGCTTTTCTGCATCAATAAGTTTTCTGAAATATTTTTCTCCTTGTTCGCTTCTTTCAGATATTTCACTTTTCCACCGGAATAAATTAAAGCAGTTGCTTCGGCTTTTGCCATGGCAGAAATTCCGGAAATATTCAGGTTATTATTAAGTTGACCTTCGGGAATAATCGCACCGGGAAAGATTGGAGGAATTGCAGGAATACCGAATTCCGGAGATTTTAAATGAGCGCTTGCGTACAGATAACCGGTTTTTCCGGAAACTTCAACTTTCGGAAGAAAAACATCTTTCAGTTTTTGATCATCGAGTTTGGTGTATTTATTTTCAAGCGCTTGTTGCGTTAATGTTCCGTCGTTCACCAAAGCATGATCGATCAATTCCTGTAAAGTCGGTGCTTGTTGCGCAAATAGGAATGCTGGAAAAAGCAGCAGCAATTTGCCCAAATTATTTTTAAACGTTTTCATTTTCTCTATTTGTTTGTTTGATGGTACAAAGTTGCGGAGAATGGAAATCAAATCCTTTGACATTTGTCAAAAAACGCATTTTCCCATGTCGGGGAAATGTTGAAATTGATCCTCCTCTATTCCTAAATAAATCTACGAAAAAATATGCGTTTGAGTTTTTCGGTCCAACCAAAAAAAATCCGCTTCAAAACTGAAACGGATTTGGATAAAACTTTGACAAAGTAGATTATTCGGTAATCGTAATTTTTGTTCCTTTCGTATGCGCGTTCATTTGTGGCGCGTAATAATTTTGCAAAGTCGTAATTCCGTTACTAAACATTCCTGATGCGTTGCAAATATAATCGTACTCGAAAACATATTTTCCTTTCGGCATATTTTCAATATAGAAGTTCGTGGACGCATCTTTCGTCGATTGATAATAACCTAAACCGTTTTTCCATTCGTATCCGGAAATGATATTTAAAGGTTCAAAACCTGCTGCTCGCATATCTTTTAAATGAATGAATTCCATATTTCGGTCGGTGTTTAAAATCATTCTTACGGTGACTTTATCGCCAACTTTTAATGGGGAGTTTTCTGCAATTTTTACCAATTCTTCACCATTCACGGTTTTTACTTTTTTGTACAATTCTTTGATGATTGAAAGGTAAGATTCAGAAGATTTAATTTTATCTAAATCCTCATAATATTGCCAAAATAATCCACCTTGAACAATTCCGGGACCTGGTTTGGTAACGGTAACTGTTCCTAAATTTTTATCAATTTTTTCTTCTTTTAAAGTTGATTTCACATAACCCGTTGCTTTCGTATCGGGATTGGTGAGTTCTTTTCCGCCCCAAATAATCGTGGCTTTATCGCTTTCATTTGATGTCCAAGATTTTCCGGAATTTAAAATAGTAAAAATAACTTCCGCTGTTCCGCGCGAACTTCCCCAAGAATTCACTTCTTTTTGGGTAATCAACCAAATCTTCATTTCTTCAATAAAATTGGTATCGTTTGGAGTTAACTTATTGAAGGCTTCCAACGCTCCGGCGTGATTAACGGTTTTGGAATTGTACCATCCCCAATCGTTTAGATTTTGTTTCCAGTAAATTCCTTGCGTTTCTGATTCGGTTGAAGTTTCTTTTAAATAAGTCAATAATTTTTTAGATAAAACTGGCAGTTTATAATCATTGAACAGTAAAGCAGCACGATGCAAACCGAAGAACGTAAAATCTTTGATTTCGGCTTTTGGTGCTTTTTGAATAACTAAAGTTTTCAGTTGTGCTCCTTTTCCTTTTAATGGAAAGTCTTTTTTCCAATAATTTCGAGTGTCTAAATAGTCGAGAACATAATTATTCCAAACGTATTCTTTCTTCACGTCCCAATATTTAAAAACTTCTGAATCTACATAATTAATGAGTTTTGCAACCATTTCTTTCTGTTCGGAAGATTGATAATCCGCCGTATTTCCTTTGAGCCATTCATTAACTTTCCCGAGATTTTTCAAGATGTAAAGCGAGTTGTAATAAGAACTCGGATAACCTTGATACCAGGAAAATCCACCATCAGGATTTTGCAATTTCTGCAATTCGCTCCAATCTTCATTGATGGAATTTCGCATATTATTAGCATCGAATAATCTAGCGAGTTTTTCCATTTGTTCGGTTTCATTTTTCGATTCTAAAACCCACGGCGTTTCTTCCAGCAACAATTGTTTCAACTCCTGATTTTTTTCCAAATTAGAAGCCAATAAACCTTTGCTTTGATATTCTTCAAAAACAGTTTTCAGTTTCGGATTCGCTTTAAAAATTTCGGAAGCCAAAACATCGGCAAACCATTTATTGAAAATGACATCGGCAGAATTATTTTGATCGTTTTTCAAACTTGGCAATGCAAACATAATTTCCCAAATCGGATTGGTCGTCAATTCCAAAGTATTAGAGAAATTAGTTGCGGTATTCGAAGTATATTTTGCTAAATTTTCTAAAGTAAAAGTTTTAGTTTGACCTTCTTTTACGAAGATTGGAACGGCGTCTGTAACCAACATTCTGTTCGGTAAAACAGCGATTGCTTTTTGTTCGCCATCAGAAAAATTTCCGGCTTTTGCTACGATTTTAATAATCATTGATGAAACATCATTTGGAACTTTTAATTTCCAATTCACAACAGAATTTCCATTTTCTGCTAATTCAAAGGATTTTTGAGTTTCATCCAAATTAAATTTAGATGAAATATCCTCATTGGTAAAAGCATCTAAAATCTGAAGTTGCGCTACTCCACTTAATTTTTTTTCAACCAAACTTGAAAGTTTTGATTGCAGATTCAGTTTATCACCTTCACGTAAAAACCTTGGATAATTCGGCGTTACAGAAAACTCTTTTTGTGTAATGACTGATTTTTCTAAAGTTGCAGAACGTGCATCTTTGGTGTGCGCTAAAAACATGAGTTTCCATTGCGTCAATGCTTCCGGCGAGGTAAATTCAAAAGTCACATTTCCGTCTTTATCAGTCATTAAGTTTGGATAGAAAAATGCGGTTTCGTTTAGATTTTGACGGACGGGAATTTTTTCGAAATCTACTTCGTTTATTTCGTAATTCGTTAAAATTTGGATACCTGAAACTTTTCCTGTCAATGCTGATATCTTTTTTTTAATTCCAAGTGCCCCCTGGACCTCTTGTGATACTGTAGAATCTTGCATCGTAGGTGAAGCGGCACCTCTAATTTTAATATTTACATTTTTCGAAGCATCAATTTGAACTCCTGAAACTGTGTCCGTGAAGAAATCGCCCCCGAAACGACCATCAAACCAATTAAAATAGGGAATATTTACACCTTTCTGTTTTAAATATGAAACTCTTTTGTTAAAATTTTCCTGAGCCAAATTTTCATTAATTCCATAAGAATTTAGGATGAAATTTTTCTGATAAATTTGACGGAAAGAAAAAGAATTGCTGGCGAATTGATCCAAAGATTTATCATACATATTCGCCAAAACTTCAGCGTTGATCTTTTCTTTATCCTCACCTAAAACTTTAACGGTCCATTTTTCTTTTTGTCCAGGTTGTAATTTATCACGGAAGGTTACGGTTTCAATTCGCAAAGGTTTTTTGTCGGAAGCAATTGTCAAATTAACCGATTGCGTTTGTACATCATTGAAAGCAACCAACTGAAACTGAACATTGATTTGATCAATACTTTCGTCTTTCGGAAACGAAACTTCATATTCTAAAATTCCATTTTTAAATTTCTTTTGTTCGGTTAAAGTTTCGCCATTTCCGTTTTGAACATAAACATTGATTAAAGCATCTGGGATACCAGAATAAATAAAGATTTTCGCTTTTTCAGTTCTTTTAAATTCTGCTTTTGGTTGAAGAACTTTTAAATAAGGTTTTTGTGAATCCGCTAAAAATCGCTTGTCGAAAACCTCGAAAGTTTTTTCAATTTTAATGGTGTCTTTTCCTTCGATATTATAGAGTTCGAGTTTGTAATTTCCAGCAGCAAGTTTTCCGAGATTTAAATTAGTTGACAGTTGAGAGTTGTCAGTTGACGGTTGCTCTGTCTTTTCAATCAAGATTTTTTCCACTTTCCAATCTTTTTCTTCTTTAGAGAAATAATCATGTGGGAATTTTTGAATGAATTCTGCGTTTGAAAACTTTGGTAAATCCTGAATTTGGCTTTCAAAATTAGAACGATAAATTCTCTCTTTCGGCTGAAGTTTAGACAATTTGACATGATACGATTTCTTTAAATTTTGATCGTTGTAATTTTTGGTTTCAACTGTAATTTTTAAAGGTTCATCAGTAAAAGTATCTTTAATATCATCGGTCTTAATATAATGCGAAACCGAGGCAACTTTTACATTTTCTGTAGAAGATTGTGTTTCACCATTAATATCAGTCACAGAAGCATTAATCTCATAATTATCAACCTGAATTCCTTCTAAAGTTTCGTCTTTTTTAAGATCTAGTTTAATAATAAATTCTCCTTTATCATTGGTTTTAACTTCTCCGAGAATTGAATTTTGATTATCATTTCCCCTTGGAAACCACCAGAAATATCTCCAGCGAATATTCTGTTTTTTAATTTCATAATTCACAGTTGCATTGCTCAAAGCAACACCGGAAAACATCATTGCTTTTCCTTTCAGTTCAATGGTTTGGCCGTATTTGTATTCCTCTTTTATCGGATCAAAAGTAACTTCAAATTTTGGACGTTTGTATTCTTCAACCCTAAAATATTTGGTCGCATCACGATCTAAATCATCAGATTCAACTTCCAAAGAAAATTGTCCATTCAGTTTTCCATTAGGTAAAGTGAAACTTCCGTGGTAAGATCCGAACTCATTGGTGGTGAATTTCTGAGAAGATATTTTTTCGCCGTTAGCATCATTTAAAGTGATTTCCTGTGAAATTCCAGACGCTACAGATTCTTTATCCAAAAGCAATTTCGTATTAATCACTTTAAAATAAACGATTTGTCCGGGACGATAAATTCCGCGATCGATAAATATTTGCGCGAGATTTTTCTCGCCATTCGTTTTCGGTTCATTATAATATTGATTGCCGTAAACCTGCATTAAATTATAATCATTCGTCGAAGGTTGCTGCACCAAATAGTATCGGTAATACTGATTATCTTTAGAAACAGGAAATTTAAAAATCGCAGATTGATCCGTTTTTGCCGTAAAAGAATTGGCTTTATTATCGTTTGTAAATTCAAAGATTTTCAAATTTTCATTAGAAACTGCTTTTCCATTTTCGCGATTCACGATTTGTAATTGATCATCACTTGTTTTTCGTTCATCTTTTTTGTTAAAGATAATTCGTGAATTCGTGGCAATGAAATAAAAATTTTCCTGAATGGAATTTTCAACCACATATTCCGCGAGATAAATTCCTGAAGGAAGTGATTTTATTTCCAAAGAAGTTTTATGATTTTTATAATCTTTTAAATCCTGTAAATCGAAACTTTCTTTTCTCACCAAAGTTTTCTTAACCGCCGGAAAACGAGTTTTATCATACGAGTTTGCTATATATTTTAAAAAGTTCTGCTGATCATCTTTAACTTCATAAATATTCAAAGAAAACTTAGAAACATTTTTTGCGTCGACAACCAAGTGAATAGGCAGATTTGCTTGCGTATGAGTTTCGTAATTAATGGACAAACTGGGTTGAAGAATTGAATTTTCTCTATTAAGAATATTATTTAAAAATTTAGATTTTGAATATTCTTGCTTTGTGTTTTTAATTAATAAAAGCGCTTCGTTATATTTTTGATCAGCCGTTAATTGATCAAGGATTTCAGCGATAATCAAAACTTTATAATCGCCTTCAGTTGAAGATTTAACTAAATTTTGAAGTTGTTGAATTTTGTCTTTACAATTTGAAAAAGCACAATCGTCATTTATTTTTTGATGTTGAAAATAGAGTTTTGCGTTTCCTGAGTTTTTTGAAATCAATTCGTTATAAATTCCTAAAATTTTTGATTGATTGACTTTCTTTTCATTCGGTGTAAAAAGTTGCGAATTATTATAGAACTTAATTTCGTTAGTCGCATTCCAATCCAACAAAGTCGGGAAATAATCCAAGTTTTCGGTTCCTTCAAAAATCTCTTTATACTTCGACATTGAAATTTTTTGTAGTTCAGATTTCTTTAATTCTAAATCAGTAAAATGTTTCGCTAAATAATTTTTGAAATCTAATTTTGACCAAGTTTCAATCTGTGAAAAATCCTGATTATTGATATTGGTTCTTTGATTAATCTGCCACTGATTTTCATTGTAATAATCATTAAAAAACTCAACTAATAAAACCTGATACAAAAACTTTTCATCACCTTTTAGTTTTGCATCTAAACCATTTAATTTTGTGAAAAACTTACTGGAAGTATCATTTTGAATATCATCATAAGTTTGATTAATAATACTGAATTCTGCTTTCAAAGAACGCATAAGTTGCACCGGATTGTCTTCTTTCATGGCTTGATTTTGAATTTCTGAAATTAGAGGAAGATTGGATTTGAACTTTCCAGTTTTATAGTTTTCTGAAACTTTTTTCCACTGCAAATCATATTGTTTTTGGGCAAAAAAAGCAGGTAAAGTAAAAAGAAAAAGAACGAGAGTAAAAAATTTATTTTTCATAGATTTGTTTTATAATATGTAAAACCTTGTAGGTTTTTTAAAACCATTAAGGTTTATGGTTAAGCACTGTTTAAATTTACTAAAAAAATACATTATCAATAGTCAAATTTATGTTTCTTTAATGGGAACTTTGTTTGCTGTATTCTTTATGTTTGAGCAGAACATTATCAAAACCCCGACCATTGCGTTAATCTTTATTACTTATTTTAGCGGGTATATTTACACGAAATATCAAGGCAGCGGAAAAATCTTTAATAAAGTTCTCGCTTTCAATGTCATTTGCGGAATAATTTCCGCGGCTTTAATTATTTATAATCACAACGATGGCCGTTTGGTAAAATGGCTGATCATCGTAGTTTTAGGCTTACTCTACGACAGTAAATTTTTGAAATATTTTGTACGGGAAATACCTTTATTCAAAATATTTTATGTCGGTTTAACTTGGGCATTAATCAATTCCTGGTTAATTCTCCCTTATTTTAATTCGGAGATTTTCTGGATCAGTTGGATCTTTATCACCGCTTTGGTTTTGCCTTTTGATATTCGCGATATGCAGTCAGACACTATTGTAACTTTCCCTAGATTGATTGGGATTCAAAACACAAAATATTTGGCGTACGGACTAATTTTTATTGCCTTATTAATATCCATTTTTTGTTTGAAAAGCATTTATTCACTTGCATTTTTCCATACTTCAATCGTAACATTTGTAATGATCTATTTTTCAGAAAGTTCTAATAGAGATTCTTATTTTTCGTTTTGGGTTGAGAGTTGCAGTGGATTGCCAATGTTATTTTTAATACTATATTGGCTTATTAATTGATATTCACTTTTTATCTAAAAAAATTCTTTTGAGCCATAAATTTACTTTTCTGATTATTCTCTTCTTATCTTCAATTTCTTATGCTTCAGCACAAGAGAAAAAAGATTCTCTTTACTACAAAATTGAAGAATTTTCTGACAAAAGGAAAACCACAAAATTTCTTCACCGTTTACTTTTTCGGCGTAATGCAGATTCAGTTTCAGTAGAATCCAGGACCAAAGAATATTCCCGAATTTCATACAACGACAAAATCATCCGATCGATAGACATTCAAACTATCGATCCGTTCGGATATGAAATTACGAGTAAACCCAAAGATTCTACTTGGTATGTTCGGCTTGCAGACCGCATTCACATTGATTCCAAAAAATCGACGATCAGCAATTATCTCCTTTTCAAAAAAGGCGAAAAATACAATGCGCAGAAATTATATGAATCAGAACGTTTATTAAGAAAAATGAAGTTCGTCAATCGGGTCAATATCAGTATTATTGATAGTACATCTACACGGGATTCTATTGATGTTATGGTTAAAGTTTTGGATTACTGGAGCATTAAACCTAAACTCAGTTTATCTGGAAGTAAAATTGGAGCCGGAATTACTGAAGAAAACTTTTTGGGTTTAGGACACGAAGTCAGTTTTCTTTATTCCAATGATTTTAAAGAAAAAGAAAATAATATTTACGGTGAATATAAAGCAAATAATATCTACGGCACCTTCATTGATGCGGGAATTTCTGGGGAGAAAGATTATGTAGATAATGAAAGAATTACTTTTAATGCAAGTCGAGAATTCTTTTCACCGTTAACAAGATGGGCAGGTGGATTTACCTTCGAGTATTTTAAGAAAAAGGTATTAATGCCAATGAAAAATGAAGAAATTTATCCTGAAGTTCAGATTAAAGTGTATAATCAAGATTTATGGGGAGGATACCAATTTCCTGTTTTCATAGGTAATAAGGCAGAGATATCTAGAAACATTGCGCTCTTAGGTCGCTTTCAAAATTATCAATATAAGGATCATCCAGTTTCAGATTCCCAGAATTTTTTCACTTCTTACAATAGTTTTTTAGCTTCAGCCAACTATGTAGAAAGAAAATTCTCGGTGAGAAAAAATATTTTCGAGTATAATCTTCCAGAGGATATTCCCTACGGAAAATCATTTGGAATCACTTTAGGATTACTCAGTAGAAGTGGCGAAATCGTTCCTTATGGAGGTGTTTCTGCAGGAATAGGAAGTTTTATCAACTGGGGATATTTTACCGCTAAAGCCGAGTACGGTAGATTTCTTACGGAAGAACAAGAAAACAGCCATTCTATAAACTTAGAAGGGACTTATTTTACCAACTTGCATCAGTATAAATTTGGCAAAGTCAGACATTTCTTTTCTCCTTCTTTTGCTTGGGGAAGTCAGCGTTACAATTTCAATTATAAAGACCGAATGACGATTTCTGGGCAAGAAGAATTTCCGGCTTACAGTGAAGATTTCAGTGGGACAAAGAAATTAATACTTCGACATCAAATGCAATTATTCGTCAATAAAACCTGGAAAAATTTTCATATCAGTCCTTATAGCATAATCTCATTAGGATGGATTGCCCAGAATAATGAAAATATTTTCAAAACAAAAACTCATTCCAAATTTGGGATCGGTGTTCTGCTGAATAATCCATATTTAGTCTTCAACAAAATTCAACTTTCATTCGTTTACTATCCGAATGTTCCATTTGATAACAAAGCAGTTTATGAATTTAATGATTACCGAAATAATCAGTTGCCATTTAACTCTTTTAAAACCGACATTCCTCATTTTGTAAATTTTGAAAACTAAAATTCAAGCATCTTTTTTTGAGAGCGGTCTGAAATGAAATTTTTATCTTTACAGAAATTTAGATTGATGGAAAATTTCGAAAGAGAAAGAAACAATTTATATTATTTCATTTTGGGAAAATCATGAAAATCCTGAAAGACTTCAAACCATTTTAGGACTATGATCATCACCAATTTAAAAATTCAGAATTTCAAAAATCATCAGGAACAAGACTTCGATTTCTCTAAACAAATCAATTGTTTTGTCGGAAATAATGGCGTGGGCAAAACAAATATTCTCGATGCACTCCACTATTTGTCGATGGCAAAAAGTTTTCTGGGAAATAAAGACGTCAATAACATTAAAACTGATGAAGATTTCTTTACCATCGAAGGAACAATTGATGATGGTGAAAAAGAAAACATCATCAAAATTCAGCAACCAAAAGAAGCGAAGAAACTCATTAAAAAAAATGATAAACCCTATGATCGAATTGCTGATCATATAGGATTTTTGCCTAGCGTTATTATTTCTCCATACGACTCGAACTTGATTTCTGATTCGGGAGAAAGTCGCCGTAAATTTTTGGATGCCATGATTTCACAAACTGATTCTGAGTATCTTTTTAACCTAATTCAATATCAAAAAACGGTTCAGCAAAGAAATGCGTTATTAAAAGATTTCGCCAGAAATAGATATTTCGATGCTGACAGTTTAGAAATTTATAATGAGCCTTTAATTAAATTTGCCACAAGAATTTTTGAAAAAAGAAAAGAATTCGTAGATTCAATCGTGCCATTAATTCAAAATTATTACGAGATTATTTCTAACGGAAAAGAAAAAGTAACTGTAATTTATGAGTCCGATTTAAAGGATAATTCCTTCGCAAGTTTGCTTCAACAAAATTTAGAAAAAGACAGAATTCTGACTTACACATCGAAAGGAATTCATAAAGACGATTTGCTTTTTGAGATGAACGGAATTTCCATGAGAAAGACGGCCAGTCAAGGTCAGCAAAAATCTTTTTTAATTGCACTGAAACTTTCACAAATGAACAGGATTAAAGAATTGACGGGTAAAACGCCCATTCTTTTACTGGATGATATTTTCGATAAATTAGATGATTCGCGGGTTTCACAATTAATAGAACTCGTTAATCAGGAACTTTTCGGCCAAATATTTATCACCGATACAAGTCGGGAAAGAACCGAAAATATTGTGAAAAGAATTAATGAGGAAAGTAAGATATTTGAGTTATCATGAAAAAAAAGAAAAGAGAATATCAATCCTCAGAACTCGTGAAATCATTCGCGAGATTATATGGTTTTGAAAATAAATTACTGGCTTTTGAAGTTAAAGATTTCTTGCATGAATATTTGAATGATGCACTTTTCAATGAAATTGAATCTGTAAATTTGAACAAGAAAATTTTAGAGATAAGAATAAAATCTCCCTTGCTGAAAAACGATTTTAGAATGCGAAAAACCTTTTATTTAAAAAAGTTTCAGGAGAAATTTGGCGAGGAACATTTTATTGATCTTCTGGTTTTGTAACAATTGTATTGTCTACCATTTCCTTGGTGCTGTTGTCTAAATTTGAAGAAATCGGCACAAAAAAGCGTAAAGGATTTTTCATAAAATACCTGAATATTTCGCGATAAATTTCTTTTACTTCTCCAAAATTTACTTTCCTTGACTGGAATGCTAACATCATCGACAAGCCGAAACTCACGGCAAAGTTGAAAAAACCAATCAGGAAAACCGTTCCGAATGCGATCCAGAAAGTAGCACTGCTTACTGAAAAATCAGCACCATATAATCCCAATGCAAAATTTCCTGAGGCGAAGGTAATGTGACGAATATCTAAATCTAAGCCGAGGAAAAGCCCGATTGGACCTGTAACTCCAAGAAAAATACCGAACCAAAAATTCGAAATAATTCCTGCCCAATTTTTTGCATAATATTCTGAAAGTCCTTTAGCTGTATTTTTTCCTACAAAATAATTTAGGAAAGGATTTTTCTCAATTCGTTTCGGAATGTGATAAAACACCGAACTATTCCCGACATTCCCCGAAATGATTCCGGAAATAAAGAGGAAAAACCCAGCAATACACGCATGGAAAATAGCTTTCGATTGTATAGGGTCTAAATCTTTTAAGAGCGATACCGATTTTTCTGCCCCGAAATTTTGTTTAAAAATAACGTCCATTCCGTAAATAATCGCGAGTGCAATTGGGAACGCAAGTAAGACATTTCCCATAAAAGCAATGAATTGTGACCTGAATAATTTCGAAACTAAATGCGCAAAATCAACATAATTTTTACGGGTATTTTCTCCTTCAGAAAGAACTTTCGCCATTGTTGCCGCAGTCATCGCTGGCTGTTTTGTAGCCAAAGTATAATTCATTAAATAAATCATAATGAATCCCATCGCGTAATTAAATGCATAGTAGAATGCATGCGAAAAATCACTGCCTGGAATATAACCATATAGCAACTTCAGAACACACAATGCGCCTACAATGACGCCACCACCACTCGCCCGCCAAAACATACTCATATAATCCTTAGACGTTGAAGTAATGTAGTGCGTACCTGTTTCCGCAGTGTGATTGGTAATCAGGTGAGATTTCAGCGTGGTGCTGTCGGAAATTAATTCGCGTAAATTATTTTTGTGAGATTTATATTCTAATATTTTGAAAGACAATCGTTTAGAATTATTAAGTACATCTTGTTCTTTGTCAAAGATCATTACTGATAGAATATCAGACATCCTATCTAACTGCTGTCTAATTTTGATTAATGACTGATTAATTTTTCCGGAGATGCCGTATTTAGAGGAGTTTTTAAAGGCCAACGCAACAAAATCTAAACATTGGTGCAGTAAGACTTTAATCTGCTTGTAATTCACATCTTTCGACGTCAAATGAAAATCTGGATTTTCCTTGTAACTTTGATTCAGTAAATCAATTTCATTTTGCATGGCCAAAAATGGATTATCAAAATTCCGATATTCCGGCGCCATATTTACCACCTGCACATCCATTGCATTTCCTATAATTCGCCAGGAAAGAATGTTTAATGAAAGAAGCAACTCATTTTTTACTTGTGGTTTTAGAATATAATCGTCAATCTTCAATAATCTGAAAAGTTCATTTAGATCTTCTTTATCAAGATTTCTAAAAAACTCCAAATCAACTTTCGGCCGAACAGAAACCGTATCGACCAAATACCAAATCGTTTCTTCATTCTCCACACTCGGCAATAATTTATCGAGCAATCTTTTCTTTAATTCAGGATAAAATGCATTTTCAGAGAGGATATTGGCCTCTGTCAAAGAAAGGTTGAAAGGTTTACCTTCGAATATATTACGGATATAATATCCCAAATTTTCGGTAACTTCTTTGTTCTCGCGAAGAAATTCTAAAACTTCATGAAAATCGCTGGACCGAATACTTGGCAGCAATTCAATTAATGGATCCAATGATTTAGTTTCATTTTTAAAACTAAAAAACTTGGTAAGCAAAACTGAGAAACTTTCTCTATGTCGAAATAATATCCCCATAATCTCTGTAAAGATAAATTATTTAAGCGTGATATTATTCATTTGTCGCATGATCCAATTATGCTTTTTATTGAGGTAAGCAGACGGATTCTTGGGATCGTATTTACTGGGATTTGGCAAAACAGTAGCGATCCAGGCGGCTTCACTTTTGGTTAAATCTTTAGACCTTTTATGAAAATAATATTGTGAGGCAGACTCTACACCAAAAACACCACGTCCCATTTCTATTGAATTCAGATATCTTTCTAGAATAACATCTTTCCCCCAAACCAATTCGATAATGAAGGTGTAAACTGCTTCGAAACCTTTTCTAATCCAACTTCTTCCCTGCCAAAGGAAAACGTTTTTTGCGGTCTGCTGTGAAATCGTACTTCCACCGCGAATCTTTTTGCCTTGCTGATTATGTTGCATTGCTTTTTCAATGGCTTTATAATCGAAACCATTATGCCCGAAAAACCTTTGATCTTCCGAAGCAATTACTGCCTTCTTCACATTATCACCCATTTCATCGTAAGAAATATAATCTCTGTCGAGTTTTCCATATTCTAACAAACCACCAATTTGAGTAAAGGTGATGGGCGGATTAAAGAATTTACCCCAGACAATAAAAAGAATATTTGCCAGGATGATGATATAGATAAGTCTTTTAATTTTCTTCCACATAAATAATCAGTCAATAAGTGAACAGTTTCAAAGGTGCAAAAATAGAAATAAAATTTACTTCAACTCCCTTAAATATGTTAATTGGTAATTTGGTAATAATTCGGGATGAAAAATTTTGAGGTAATCTTTAAGCACAATATCCGCTCTAACGACTCCACTTTCGAAGTAATCATTTGATTTCCCATTGGTTCTTCCTGTAATCGTGTAGAGTTTACCACTATTGAAAACTGGAAATTTGGTATAATTCGGATTAATCTGTAGCAACTCTTTTTTGTTTTCATGATTCCCAATATTCACCCAGTATTCGGCTTTCTGCCCTTTTGCAAAAACTTCTTCAAAACTCATTGGGATTGCTTTTGTATCATTATTATCAGCATTAATATAAGTTGCATTGGCATCAGAAATAAATTGGGCTAAATTAGATTTCCCACCTGGCAGAAACCATTGACTTCCATACATTTCATTGGCAAGAACAATTGGTTTATCAGCAGCAGTTTTCGCTAGTGTTTTTAAAGAATCATAACTTTTTCTAATTTTTTCTAATTTAGAAATTGCCTTTTTTTCATTATTAAAGAGTTCCCCGAATACCAATAAATATTTTGATTTTTCTAAAGGGTTCTGTTCTAAATATTCATCGAGGAAAATAATTTCGATTCCGTTTTTCTTTATTAAATCATAAGTATTTTCAAAACTTGCAATATAATTGGTGAAAATCACATCAGGCTTTAGAGCAATAATTTTCTCCAAATTATATTTTTGTTCATTTCCTACATTCTCTATTTTTCCTTCATCAATTAGTTGATGAACTTTTTCTGAATAAACATATTCCGGACTGGAGATTCCGATGATGTTTTGTTCTAAATTAAGTTCTGTAAAATAGCCAACCAAACTTGCATTCAACAAAATCACTTTTTTGTAAGGAAGTTTAGAAGTTGGAATTGAATAATTAAATTTCCCTGATTTTAGAAGAAAATTATTTCCATCTTCTTTAAATTGAACATTTTCGGAAATAATTTGCCAATCTTCTGACGTAGATTTAATTTCTTTTTTACAAGCGAAAAGAAGAAAAAGTGATAAAAAAGTAAAAAAAGTTGATTTCATTCTTCAAAGGAAATAAAAAAGTATTATATTTGCAAACCGAAAAACAGGCCTCGTGGCGCAACTGAATAGCGCACCTGATTACGGCTCAGGAGGTTACAGGTTTGAATCCTGTCGAGGTCACTAAGTAAGAAACTTCATTAAAAGTTTTTTTATTATTAAAGGAATAATAAGTTTTACAGAGATAAGGATATAACATTCCTTTAATTTGGCTTGTCATTCCTTTTTTTTGTTAAAATATCTTGGTTTAATCTTTGAATAATCAATAATAATTAAAAAAGATTACCTAAAAACTCAGGTAATCTTTTTTAATATTAAACAGAACTGAATTTTAGTTCTTAATAATCTTTCTTGTTACTTTTTCACCATTTTGAAGAGTAATTTCTACGAGATACATTCCTTTGGCTAAAGTCGAAACATCGATCACTTTATCACTAATTTGTTTTGCCACATTTTGTTGACCAGCCAAATTATAGATTTTCACAGCATCTATTTTTTCGTTTGTGTTAATATGTAGAATATCTTTTGCAGGATTAGGATATACCGTAGTTTTTGTAGTTTGGTTATCGCTTACTCCTAGGATCGAAAGTGTTTTTTCTTGCGAGTTGTTAGAATATGCTCTCGAAGCATCAATTGCTTTTACACTCCAGAAAAGTTCAGATGAAAGTCCTGCTTTTTTCAAATACCAATTTTTGGTAGTCACTACATACTTTGCTATATCAGATTTTCCTGATGCCGAACCTACATTTAATTCATATTGCAAAATATTTTCGGGTGTTTTATCATCATTAGCCCCAGACCAACTAAATAAAATCTTATCTGCTTCCACAATAGTATTAAGAACAGTTGGAGCGCTAGGTTTTTGATTATTTCCCGCTAAAGAGTTTTGGTAGAGTTTTGTTTTGGGCAGGTTATCAGCATCCGTCCAATCGAAACCATTAATCATAACATCAAGTTTGTTATCATTATTAAAATCAAAAAGTTGTATACTTCCACCACTTCCAAGTTTATATAATTCATTATTTTCTGATTTTGCAAAATTATTTGTTGCCGGATTATAAATGAAAATATCTACCTGTCCATCATAATTCTCATCATTACCATTAATAATAAAATCATAATAACCATCATTGTTTAAGTCACCAACTTGTACATTTGAATCATCAAAACCTTCACCTTCAATTATATTTTCGGTAAAATACCCTGTTCCATCATTTATAAAAAAAGCGAGATAGCCATTATATTCTTTATCTGTTCCGTGAACAACGAAATCTAAAAAACCATCATTATTAAAATCGGCATACGCTATTTTTCCGCCGTTAATTACTGGTAATTCCTGAGAAAGTACTAAGGTGCCGTTTGTATTTTTATATACTTTAAAAATCGGCTCTATGTCGATATTAAAACCTAAAATTATTAAATCTAATTCATTGTCATTATTAACATCAATTACCTTGAAATCACCATTTTGTGTCCCTTCTGACCAAGCTTTTATTTCTGTAAAATCATTTCCACTATTTAGATAAAGATCGAGATCATAGGTAAAGCCGTTTGGAGTATATCGAACTCCATTTAAGGCATAATCTTGTTTTCCATCATGATTAAAATCAAAAACCTCTAAACTTCCAAAGATTTTTCCTGGTAAATTTTTCATCAACTCAAATCCATTTCCTGTATTTCTGAAACGGTATTGCTGATAATTTACAATATCGTTATAACTTAAACCAGTGGTAATAATATCCTGAAAACCATCATTATCAAAATCGATGAATTTCACATCACTTAAATGAACCGCATTGGTATTAAATTCCTGAAAAGAGGTAAACTGACCTCCGTTATTTCTGTACAATTCGTTAAATGTTACATCAACATTATTGTTATTATCAGAATCAATTGCGCCAGTAAAAAAGATATCCTGAAAACCATCGTTATCAATATCCCCAACTGCGGAGGCTGAATAATAAAAATTCTTGAAGGGTAAGTTCTGAACTTCTTGAAATTGTTGAGCCTGAACGATTGTTACAGAGCATAAACCTAAAGCGAAATAAAATTTCTTCATGTTATTTTTATTTAGAATAATTATAAATTAGGGCCAAATATAGAACTTCATTTAGAATGGGCAAAGATTAGAATTGGTGATTTAAGTCATACTCTAATTATCAAAAAAAGTATATACAGACAAAAAAAACCGCTTCGAAAATTTCGAAGCGGTTTTTTTTTGTCTATCAATTAACTTATTTTTCCAAGAGTAAAGAAACCCATTCTTCCCGTTGAATTTTCTTTTTTAAAGTTAATTTTTGTGCCGTACAAACTTCCAGAATATCATCTACATCAAAGAAACATAAGCCAGAAAGCAATAATTGTCCGCCATTATTTAAAACTGAAACATAAGTCGGAATATCTGAAATCAGAATATTTCTGTTGATGTTCGCTAAAATAATATCGAAGTTTTCTTTACCTAAATTCTCAGCAGTTCCTTGAGAGATTTCAAGTTCTACGTTATTTCTTGCTGCGTTTTCAATTGAATTTTCAACAGACCATTCATCGATGTCAATTGCTACGGTTTTTCCCGCTCCTTGTTGTTTAGCGAAAATGGCTAAAACAGAAGTTCCGCAACCCATATCCAAAACAGTTTTATTTTCGAAATTCATGTCGAGCATTTGCTGAATCATCAAATAAGTTGTGGCATGATGTCCAGTTCCGAAAGACATTTTTGGCTGAATAATAATTTCGTGCGGCAAGTTTTGATTTGGATGAAATTCTGCACGAATAGAAACTTGATCTTCAATATTAATCGGTGAAAAGTTTTTTTCCCATTCTTCATTCCAGTTGATATTCGGCATTTCTTTGAAAGTATAAGAAATACTAATTTCAGGATTCTGAAGCAAATGAACTTCTTTCAGTTCTTCATCTTTGAATAATTCGGTTTGAATGTAGGCCAAAATCCCGTCGTGTTCTTCGGTAAAACTGTCGAAACCGATTTCGATGAGTTCTGCCATTAAGATTTCGTTCCAGGGTTGTAGTGGCTGTATTTTGAAATTAAATTCCAGGTAATTTTGCATGCTTATCTTTTTGCAAAAATAGTGATTTTAAGCCGAAACTGCGCCCCGCATTGAACGGCATGTTTGAGCTCTTTTTTATCGTTGTCTGAGCAAAAGCGAAGACAATGATAAAAAAAGCGAGTAGTGAAAGCCGGAAAAGGCTCCAAAAAACAATTATTAAATAATGCCTTTCGACGAAGTCAATTGTGCGCCCAAAAAGTCGACCAACTCAGTTTGACTACGATTTATGAAAATGAGAAGGAAATGCGTCTTCTGGTTTTTGGCGGAAAACATTGAGTAGAATCCAGGACTTTAAAAAGCCGTAACCGTACGAAAACATTTGGATATAAGTCGCCATAATCGCCATTGCAGCGATGCTGACGTTTCTTGTTTTGTATAAAGCGTGGAAGAAAATGATGAAGGTGTAAAGTCCGTAAAAACCTAAAATAAGGCCTTTTTGAAAGAAAAAATATTCGATAAATCCGAGGAAATATCCCAGTAAAAAAAGTGATGGAAAGGCGAAAGATATTTTCACATATTTCGGGTGACGCTGATTGAGAATCGGACGCGCACAACCGAATTGATAAACTTGTTTTGAGAATTTCCCAAAGTCAACTCTGCGTTTATGATAAACACCGATATCATCAAAAAATGCAGTCGTAAAACCGTTTTCCCAAAGTCTCATTGAAAGATCAGGATCTTCGCCGATTCGCATTTCTGAAAAACCATTTACTTTTTCGAAAGCCGATTTTCGAACGCCCATATTGAAACTTCGTGGCTGGAATTTGGTCACCGCTTTCTTATTGCCACGAATTCCGCCTGTTGTAAAAACGGAAGTCATGGAATAGGAAATCGCTTTTTGCATGAGATTAAAGCCTTTGTGGGCTTTGTCGGCGCCTCCAAAAGCGTCACACGGAATTTCGGAAATGTTCTTCTTTATATTTTGGATATAATCGGTTTCGACAATTACATCTGAATCGACGAAAACAAGCCAATCATTTTTGGCTCGTTTTGCACCGTAATTTCGTGATAATCCCGGACCGGAATTGTCTTTTCTAAAAAATTCTATGGTTAAACTTTCGTTGAATAATTCTGCGGTCGGACGTAAATTAATCAACGAACCGTCATCTACAATAATCACCTCAAAGTCTTTATCAGTTTGATGTGACAAGGAATTGAGCAACTCGAAAAGTTCGTCTTTTCTGTTGTAGATGGCGATGATTATTGAGATTGACTGCATAGTTTATTTAACCACAAAAGGCACAAAAGTTTTATTTCTAAAAATTTTTCAAAAAGTTCAAAAAAGAAAATGGAATTGATTAACTATCCCCTTCTCTCCCTTCTAATTTGTGGATTTTCTTCGTTCCTTCATACATTTCGTACTGCATAAAACGACATTCTAGTTTTCCATTGAATAGTTTGATTTTTCTTGAAGGTCGTAATCCTACTCTTTTTAATGAATCTAAATCGGAAGAAATTAACCAAGCCAAAGTATTGGGATAGTTTTTCTTAAAAGTATCTCCAATTTTTGCGTAAAACTCATCATCATTAATTACAATTCTTTCGTCATAAGGTGGATTGAAAACCATCATTAATGGGAACAATTCTTTTTTAGATTCGAAGAAATCCTGGTGTTTCACTTCGATCACATCTTCCATTTCGGCAGACTCGATATTGATTCTTGCAGCGTGCAGCATATCCGAATCGATATCGTAACCAACAATTTTTCCGGTGAATTCTTTCACACGATTCAGACGAACTTCTTTAATTGTTTTGAATAATTCTTCGTCATAATTTAACCAGTTTTGGAATCCGAATCTTCTACGGAAAGTTTGAGCCGGTAAATCCATCGCAATCATGGCTGCTTCAATTAATAATGTTCCGGAACCGCACATTGGATCAAGGAAATTTCCTTTTCCGTCCCAACCTGCTAATTGTAACATTCCTGATGCAAGTACTTCATTCAATGGCGCTTCACCTTGTTCTTTCCTATAACCTCTTTTGAATAAAGGATCTCCGGAAGAATCCAAAGAAACAGTTACCAATTCTCGGTCGATATGAAGATGAATTTTAACATCTGGATTTTGCGTATCAACGTTCGGTCTTTTGTTGTATTTGAATTTAAAGAAATCGACAATCGCATCTTTCATTTTTTGAGCCATGAACTGAGAATGCGAAAATCTTTCAGAATAAATGGTTGTATCGATTGCAAAAGATTGATCAACGGTCATATATTCATCCCACGGAAAATCGAAAAGTTTGTCGTAGAAACGGTTTTCGTCCCACGCTTTGAAAGTCAAAACCGGAACTAAAATTTTCAACGCCGTTCTTGCTGAGTAATTAATTTTATAAAGAAAACCTAAATCTCCTTCAACATTTACCGCACGGTTTTTAACTTCGACATTTGTTCCGCCAAGTTTTCTGATTTCTTCTGCTAAAATTTCTTCGAGTCCGAAAAACGTTTTAATCTGTATTTTTAAATTTTCTGTATCCATATATTGATGACCAACAATTTGCTGGTATTTATTAAAAGTGAATTGAGTTTATTATTAAAGGCTCTTTTAAAATGACAAATTGAATTTATAAGATTTCAAAAGATGATTATTAACAAAAGAAATCTTTTTACAACTTATCGTTTTAGAAATGCAAATTTAGTTATTTTTGCAGAATGGCATGGTTTGAAACTTGGTTTGATACCCCTTATTATCATATTCTTTATAAAGACAGAGATTTTGCAGAAGCAGAGAACTTCATCACTCTATTAATCAACTACTTAAATATTCCGAAAGATTCGAAAATTATTGATCTGGCTTGCGGAAAAGGAAGACATTCTGTGTTTTTGAACAAAATGGGTTACGAAGTTTTGGGTTTGGATTTATCAAAAGAAAGCATTTCCTATAATAAACAGTTCGAAAATTCAAATTTAAAATTTGAAGTTCATGATATGCGGAATGAAATTTTCCGGGAAATATCAGCGGAAAAAGCAGATGCTGTTTTTAATCTTTTTACCAGTTTTGGGTATTTTGATGATGAAAACGATGATCGAAAAGTTTTTCAATCTATTTCAAATGTTTTGGGAGAAAATGGTTATTTTGTATTGGATTTTTTAAATGCAAAATGGGTGGAGAATTCTTTAATTGAAGAAGAAATCATTACGAAAGAAGGAATTAATTTTACGATTAAAAAGAAAATTGAAAACCAAAACATCATTAAAGACATTTATTTTAATGATGCTGGAAAAGACTATCATTTTTATGAAAAAGTAAAATTGCACACTTTAGAAGAAATTAGTGATTATGCCGCAGAATTTGGTTTTGAAAAAGTTCAAATTTTCGGTGACTATCAACTGAATGATTTTAATTTAGAAAGTTCACCACGTTGTATCAACATTTTCAAAAAGAAAATCCAAAATTAAAATAAGCAAATTATGATTAGTATTTTATTAATTCTGAGCGTTTTAATCGGGGTTTTTCTGGGGAAATACTTTGGTGATCGGGAGAAATTTGCAAAAAGTCTTTTGATTGTAAGTGCTGGTTTTTTAATTACCATTTGTTTAAATGAGGTTTTCCCAGAAGTATATTCGGGAGATCATCACAACATAGGACTTTGGGTAATTGGTGGTGTTCTACTGCAAATGTTACTAGAAAATTTAACCAAAGGTTTCGAGCACGGACATTTTCACCATCACACAGAAGGAAAGAATATTCTCCCTATGGCTTTGATGGTTGGCCTTTTTATTCACGCATTTTTAGAAGGAATTCCTTTGGCGAATGAAGAAGTAATCTTGAGTCCTTATTTAACAGGAATTTTGGTTCATAACATTCCAATCTCATTTATCCTGGGTGCTTTTTTGGTGAAGAATAAAAAATTCTCGGCTTCGGCTTTTTTAATTATTGCAATTTTTGCTTTGGCATCACCATTGGGTTTAGTCTTAGGGAAATACTTTAATCCCGATCTAGAAGTTTATTTTCTAGCTTTAGTTGGTGGGATTTTCCTCCATATCTCATCGGTAATTATTTTCGAAAGCAATAAGAATCATAATGTTGATTGGCGCAAAATCGGTTATGTGACTTTAGGAGTTTTATTAGCAATGACTGGACATCTTTTTCACAAACACTAAAAATCTTAAAATAAAAAATGGCTCCAAATTAATTGGAGCCATTTCTATATTATTTCTAAATTTCAATCAATTAAAATTTCCAACCAAGGGTAATAAAGAAGTTATCTTTTTTATTTTTAACAGTCGAAACTACCGCTGCATCTGAATCTACAATATAATTATCAGAAAAATATCCAGTATTACTGGTTGCAGAACCTCTTAAAAATGGACTTTTATAATCTGAACTCAAATTTTGGTAAGCAGCATCAATATAGAAAGATTTAAAATCATAACCAATACCAGCTCCGATTGTCGTTCTTTTTCCTACAATTAAATTATCGAAAGAAGTATTGGTTGCTGTTCCATTATCCGAGAATGCTGAAATATTCATTGAATCAAAAGGGCTTGAGGCAAATCCATATCCACCTCTTAATCGCAAGGCAGCGATTCTATATTCCGCACCAATTTTAACTTCAGACAAAGATTTTGAATGATCGCTGAAGAAATTATTCAATTCTCTTTCTGCATCTCCGTAAACTTTATATTTTGGTTTGGTTAATCCTAAACTATAATCAACGTTGATTGCAAAGTTTTTATTAGGAACATATGCTGCACTTACCGTTGCTTTCATTGGAGTAGAAAGGTTTCGATCTTCCGTGTAAGTTCCGTCTGTAGGATTATCATATTCGTTATAAACTCTTGCGATACTCCACCAAGTTGGTGTTTCCACTGATGCTCCTAATCTGAATTGCGGATTAATTTTTCCGATAACTCCAACTGAAGCAGAAAAACCTGTTGATGATTCTGAGAATGGGGTGTATTGCTTGTCATAAACGCTTGTACTACCATTTAAACTAGAAGTAAACGCTGCAGAATCATACTGATCGATGGCTGCAGAGTGAAAATTCAAACCTGCTCCAACGTAAATTCTATTGTCATAATTACCACCAACTGCTACACTCATTTTAGACACATCACCGTATCGGTTATAGGCGTGACCAGATAAAGCCACATTATCTATTAAAGCATTGGTGCTGTCATAAATATCAAAATTAACATTATTATTACCAGGAGTTTCAGAATAATCCTCAATAGATTGATTTGAATAATTTACGCCGATGTTTACAAACTTCCAAGGCGTAGATCCATCTAATTGAAAAGCCATAACACCACCTACATTACTAAGATCCGTTTTATTAATGGTGTAATCAAGTGATTTTCCTGCTAACGAAGTTGAGTTGTTATTTTTCTGAATAGATAAAGTTCCTGACATTTCACTCGTAATGTTAACACCTATCCCAGCTGGATTAGTATTCATTACCGAAAAATCCCCACCTAAAGCACCCATCGATCCAGCCATGGCATTATATTTAGCAGTACCAGTTGATGATGAGTTTGAATAAACATCTGCGGTATTTCTATTGGTAGAAATATCCTGTGCATTTGCGAAGTACGCCGCGGCTATACCTAAAATTATAAAAGACTTTTTTATCATTTTTTAAAATATGCTTGTATTAAAAATTATCGTCTAAAACCTCCTGATGATCTGGTTGACCCAGAATTTGAACTTGAACCCGACGAACCATTACTAAAACCACCTCCTGAATTACCAGATCTTCCGCCATCATTAGAGTTATTTCTGGTGGGTTGGTTATAATTAGGCATTTCTTGGCGAGGCGAATTATTTTGTCTAGGCTCTGTATTGTACCTTGGTTCTGTATTTTGTCTCGGTGCATTATTTTGTTGCGGCGTATTCCTATAACGCTGTTGCTGCTGCTGAGTCATCGTTCCCGATTGGTTATTATATCTCGGTCTAGAATTCTGCTGCGTATTATAACGTTGACTATCATTTCTAAATCCAGCATTTTGGTTGGTATTTGATCTTACTCCATTTGAACCTGTTCTAAAACCAGAACCATCTGAACCACTTCTTTTCGTTTGAAAATGCGGTGCATTGTAGCTGTTGTATCCTCCATAACCGTATCCATTATTTCCGTAATAAGGATTGTAACTTCCGTAGTAAGGATTATAATAACCATAAGGATTGTATCCATAATAAGGACTGTAAGATCCGTACCCGTAGTAAGGACTTATATACCCGTAGAATGGGCTATAGCCAAATCCCCAAGGATTATAATAACCATTAAACCCCCAAGAAGATCCAAATCCGAAACTCATCCCAAATCCATATCCTGAATACATTCCGTAAGGATATCCCCAAGAATCATTATAATAAGTTTCGGTTCCTGTAAAATTCCCCCAGTCAGAACTTTGGGAATCTTGCCAGTTTTGATTTCTATTGTCGGAGTTCAAATATCTATTTTCCTGGTCATTATTTTGATAATCATAATAGTTACCAACTTGATTTCCATTGTTCATTACAACACCTTCTGGGATGGTATCTTTATTAGGATCATAATAAACTCCATCTGTCTCACTATATCCACCCATTGTCGCACCACAAGAAGTTAAAATAAAACCTCCTAATAATGCTAAAACCGCTTTGGACTTTAGCAATTCAATTGTTTTTTTATAAGTAATTTTTTTCATGATAAGGTGAAAAAGTTTTAATTTGATTTATATTTGCACTTTGTACCAAAATTATACCAACTGAAGCGGTAAAATTTTGAGTAAAAATAACCTTTTTAATTTAGATATTAAAAGTACCTGTAAGTTAAATCAATAGATAAAATATATAATGGCAAAGATTACTTCGAGAGGAGAAGATTATAGTAAATGGTATAATGAATTAGTTGTTAAAGCTGACTTGGCAGAGAATTCTGGAGTTCGTGGCTGTATGGTTATAAAACCATATGGTTATGCAATTTGGGAAAAAATGCGAGATGAAATGGATAAAAAGTTTAAAGAAACAGGCCATCAAAATGCCTACTTCCCTCTTTTTATTCCAAAAAGTTATTTCGAAGCAGAGGAACAAAATGCAGAAGGATTTGCAAAGGAATGTGCAGTTGTAACGCACTATCGTCTTAAAACCGATCCTAACAATCCTAAGAAATTAATCGTAGACCCAGAAGCTAAATTAGAAGAAGAACTAATTGTTCGTCCAACTTCTGAGGCGATTATTTGGAATACCTATAGAAATTGGATTCAATCTTACCGTGATTTGCCAATCCTTATTAATCAATGGGCCAATGTGGTTCGTTGGGAAATGAGAACCCGTTTTTTCTTGAGAACAGCAGAATTTCTTTGGCAAGAGGGTCACACTGCACATGCTACAAAAGAAGAAGCAATTGAAGAAACTGAAAAAATGATTCATGTTTATGCCGACTTTGTGGAAAACTTTATGGGCATCCCTGTAATTAGAGGTATTAAAACCGCTTCAGAACGTTTTGCAGGAGCAGATGAAACATATTGTATCGAAGCTTTAATGCAAGATGGTAAGGCTTTACAAGCCGGAACTTCACACTTTTTAGGACAAAATTTCGGAAAAGCTTTTGATGTGAAATTTACCAATAAAGAAGGCAAAATAGAACATGCTTGGGGAACTTCTTGGGGAACATCTACCCGACTGATTGGTGGTTTAATAATGACGCATTCAGATGATTTAGGTCTGGTTCTACCTCCAACTTTGGCACCGATTCAAGTGGTAATAGTACCTATTTTTAAAGGGGAAGATCAATTAAATCTAATAAATGAAGTTGCATTTGAAATTCAGGATAAATTAAAAGCAAAAGGTATTTCTGTGAAATATGACAATAGAACTGAAAATAAACCAGGTTGGAAATTTGCAGAATATGAATTGAAAGGAGTTCCCATTAGAATTGCAATAGGTGCAAGAGATTTAGAAAACAAAACTGTAGAAATCGCAAGAAGAGATAATTTAACCAAAGAAACTCAACCTCTTGAAAATATTGAGGTTTATATCGAAGAATTATTGAAGACGATACAGAAAGATATTTATGCAAGAGCATTACACCACAGAGATTCTCATATTACTTCTGTTGATTCATATGAGGAATTTAAAAAAGTTTTAGAAGAAAAAGGTGGATTTATTTCTGCGCATTGGGACGGAACCGCGGAAGAAGAAGAGCAAATTAAAAATGAAACAAAAGCAACAATCCGTTGTATTCCTTTAAATAATAAATTAGAAGATGGCATTTCTATGATAACAGGAAAACCATCAATTCAGAGAGTAATTTTCGCTAAATCCTATTAAATATTTGTCTTTTTATAAGATTTTATAAAATGTTAATATTATTATAAATTATCTAATTGATAAGTTTTTGGACTAAACTTTGCTTATATTCGATTAATTAACTTTAAAATTAAACTATTATGGCATTAAACATTATTGATCTTATCAAAGGACAATTAGGACCAGCGCTAATTTCACAAGCTGCTTCACAATTGGGAGAAAGCGAATCTGGAATTTCGAAAGCAATTAGCGGATTACTTCCCGCAGTAGTTGGAGGTTTGGCAAATAATGCGGATAAACCTGGAGTTCTTGACGCGATAACTGGTGCATCTTCCAGCGGAATACTTGGTAATTTGCTAGGAGGTTCAGCAAACAACTCTCTAATTACAACAGTTTTAACTGCTATTTTTGGGGATAAAATTGGAGGTATTGTGAATGCAATTTCAACCTATTCGGGTGTAAGCAACTCTTCTTCTAGTTCATTATTAAATATGGTGACAGGAGCAACTTTAGGTTCTGTGGGAAAATATGCTGCAGATAATAATATTGGCGCCTCAGGAATAAAAACCTTATTGCAAGATCAAAAAGGAATTGTTTCTTCATTATTACCAGCAGGACTTTCTTTAGCCTCTTTAGGAGTCGGAAATATGTTTGGTGGTCATGATACTGACAAAGTAAAAGTAACTTCTTATGATGAACCAAAAGTAGAAGTAAGCAGAGGCGGAAACACCCACTCAACTGCAGTTCCTAGCAATAATAGCGATGGTGGAGGATCAGTATGGAAATGGCTATTGCCACTTTTACTATTAGGGGTAGCTGGTTGGTTCTTGTGGAACAACTACAATAAAGATAAGAAAGATGAAGTTGTAACAACGGATAACACAGAAATGGTTTCAGATTCTGCATCGACGATGGTAAATGATAGCGCTGCAATGATGCCAACAAAAGAAGTTACAGACATAGACCTCAATGGTAAAATGATCAAAGGATATGCAAATGGAATGGAAGCATCAATGATCACTTTCCTAAAATCTGATGGTTACAAGAATGCAGATGATGCTTCTCTGAAAGATACTTGGTACGACTTCGATAATGTGAACTTTAAAATTGGTTCTGCAACAGAATTGGAGCCAGGATCTGAAGGTCAAGTTCAAAACCTTGCTGAAATCTTAAAAGTTTATCCAGATGCTAAAATCAAGATTGGTGGTTATACAGATAAAACAGGAGATGCCGCTAAGAAAAAAGAATTGTCTCAAAAAAGAGCAGACTTTATCAAAGCTGAATTAGGTAAATTAGGAGTAGCAGCACAGGTTGTTGGTGCAGAAGGTTACGGAAGCGAATTTGCAAAAGTACCTGCTGAAGCATCTAACGACGAAAGAGCTGCAGATAGAAAAATGGCTGTACGCTTTACTAAATAATCAATATTCAAATCAAATATTTAATCCCGAATTTTTTCGGGATTTTTTTTATTTCTTAATGTTTCATAAAAATTATTTATTTATTTTTGTTAGACAAACCTAACTTTAGTGAGCGATTTGAAAAGGCCGTGGAGAAGAGAAAAACACGCTAACTCCTTACCTGAAGTTTTCTCTTCTATTAATATTCCGAAAGACGCTGGCTTTTGGAGAAAACTATTTGCGTTTGCAGGTCCAGGTTTAATGATTGCTGTTGGATATATGGATCCCGGAAATTGGGCGACCGATATTGCAGGTGGAGCAAAATTCGGTTATACGCTGCTTTCTGTAGTTTTAATTTCGAATCTTTTCGCAATGGTTCTCCAGCATTTATCTGTGAAATTAGGAATTGTTGCAGAACGGGATTTAGCACAGGCCTGTCGTGACCACTTTAACCCAACAACAAATTTCGTTCTATGGATTCTGTGTGAAATTGCAATCGCTGCCTGTGATTTAGCAGAAGTAATAGGATCAGCAATTGCGCTAAATCTACTTTTCGGAATTCCTTTAACTTGGGGAGTCGCTATAACAATAGTTGATGTCTTCATCATTCTTTTCCTTCAGGCAAAAGGTTTCCGGGTTATTGAAAGTATCGTCGCAGGATTAACTTTTATAATCTTAGGAAGTTTTGTTTACGAAATCATTTTAAGTAAACCAGATATTTTCCCGCTTCTTAGTGGACTGGTTCCCCAAAAAGAAGTACTCACAAATCCGTCAATGTTATACATCGCGATTGGTATTCTGGGTGCGACTGTAATGCCTCACAACTTATATTTGCACAGCAGTATTGTACAAACTCGAAACTACGAAAGAAATCACGAAGGCAAAAAAGAAGCGATAAAGTTCGCCACCATAGACAGTACAGTTTCTTTATTTATCGCATTTTTTATTAATGCTGCCATTCTAATTGTTGCCGCCGCAACTTTCCATACTACCGGCAATAAAGACATTGCAGATATTCACGATGCTCATAAAATGCTCGCACCAATTCTGGGAACTACTTTTGCCAGCATTTTCTTTGCAATTGCTTTATTGGCTTCCGGACAAAATTCTACTTTAACAGGAACTTTGGCCGGCCAAATCGTTATGGAAGGTTTTCTTAATATTCGATTAAAACCTTGGTTAAGAAGATTGATTACAAGAACAATTGCCGTAATTCCCGCTTTAATTGTTACCATAATTTATGGCGAAAAAGGAACGACCGATTTACTCGTCTTAAGCCAGGTAATATTGTCGATGCAGTTAAGTTTTGCCGTCGTTCCATTAGTAATGTTTACCAATTCCAAATTAAAAATGGGAGAATTTGTAAATAAACCTTGGCTCAAAACTTTAGTATGGATTATTTCTGGTATTATTCTTATCCTTAATCTTGTATTACTCTATCAGACATTTATTGAAATATAACCTCACCTTTTAAGTTAAAATGTGCCGAAATGTCCTAAAGTTCCTTTTGGCAAAATCTTTGTGAAAGGTTCGGTATAAAATTTAATATTATGTCAGACAACAAAGATATTCAGGAAGAAAACTTAAATCCGCAAGACGATCTTACGCAGAATGCTCCAGAAGAAACTACTGAAAACATGACAGTAGAGCCATCAGCAGAAGACCTTTTGGCAGAAGAAAAAGACCGTTATATTCGGCTTTTTGCTGAATTCGAAAATTATAAGAAAAGAACGACCAAAGAAAAAATGGAATTCTTTCAATATGCGAATCAGGATATGATGATTTCTATGTTGGATGTTTTAGATGATTTCGAACGTGCTTTAAAGGAAATTGCTAAAAACGGAAATGAAGCCGACTTAAAAGGCGTAGAGTTAATTTATCAAAAATTAAAAAATAAGTTAACTGAGAAAGGTTTAAAAGTAATTGATGTTAAAGCCGGGGACGATTTCAATGTTGATTTCCACGAAGCGATTACACAAATTCCTGCACCTTCAGAAGATTTAAAAGGTAAAATCGTAGATGTGATTGAAACAGGTTATCAACTTTCTGACCGTGTTATTCGATTCGCAAAAGTGGTTACTGGAAACTAAAACTTAAAAAATCAACTTATATAATTCAGTCTTTATTGTAGTCATAAAATGACGATAAAAATGTTTGGATTAAAACGTAATAAGTTGCTCAAGTAAAACAAATTACAAATATTTTCAGTTATTAATCTGAAATTCACGAGAAAATTATGTCAAAAAGAGATTACTACGAAATTCTGGAAGTATCTAAAAACGCTACAGCAGAGGAAATAAAGAAAGCATATCGTAAAATGGCTATAAAATTTCACCCAGATAAAAATCCTGGTGATAAAGCCGCCGAAGAAAAATTTAAGGAGGCTGCAGAAGCGTATGAGGTTCTAAGTGACGCAAATAAAAAAGCCCGTTATGATCAATATGGTCACGCCGGAATGAATGGTGGTGGCGGATTCGGTGGCGGAGGCTTCGGTGGCGGTATGAACATGGACGATATTTTCTCTCAATTCGGTGATATTTTCGGCGGACATTTCGGCGGTGGCGGCGGTCAGCAAAGACAACAGTTGCGTGGAAGTAATTTGAGAGTAAGAATCAAATTGAATCTTGAGGAAATGGTAAATGGTACTCAGAAAACCATTAAAGTGAAAAAGATGAAGTTAGCTCCAGGAGCGACCTCTAAAACTTGTAACACTTGTAATGGATCTGGAGTTCAGGTGAAGGTAATGAATACCATGTTCGGCCAAATGCAAACGCAAACGCATTGTGGAACTTGCCAGGGAATTGGTAAAGTTGCCGATAAAATTCCGGCGGGCGCGAACTCACAAGGTTTAATTAAAGAGGACGAAGAAGTAACCATCAATATTCCGGCAGGAGCAAGAGAAGGGATTCAGTTGAATGTTCGAGGCAAAGGAAACGATGCACCATTCGGCGGAACCCCGGGAGATTTGCTTGTTGTTGTAGAGGAAGAAGTTGACGGAACCATCAAACGTGAAGGTGATAATCTTCATCAGGAATTGTATATTTCTTTTGCTGAAGCGGCTTTGGGAACTCATAAAGAAATCCCAACCGTTGGCGGAAAAGTTAAAATAAAGGTGGATGCAGGAACGCAATCCGGAAAGATTTTAAGACTTTCTAAAAAAGGTTTACCGAGCATCGACAGTTACGGAACCGGAGATATGTTTGTTCACATCAATGTTTGGACGCCGCAAAATCTTTCGAAAGAACAAAAGGAGTTTTTCGAAAAACAATTGGCAAATGGCGAAATGCAAGCGGAACCATCTGGAAAAGAAAAAACATTCTTCGAAAAAGTTAGAGACTTATTCGATTAAAAATGAAAAAAGAGATTTCGAAAGGAATCTCTTTTTTATTATACTATTTTGTTAAAGGCTTAAGATTTATTCGTTTTTATATTTAGCATCACGCCGCCATCTACCAGAATGTCTGTTCCCGTAATAAACCGTGCCTTGTCGCTGACTAAAAAATGAACGACATCTGCGATATCTTCAGGTTTGCCATTTCTTTGTAGAGGAGTTGCTTTTTTAATCATCTCCATTCTTTCAGGATGTTCTTCTGCTGCTTTCAAAGCCATAGGAGTCTCGATAACTCCGGGAGAAACACTTACAATTCTTGCTCTTTTGTGTCCCCATTTATTTGCATTTTTCTGCGTAAGTAAATGAACGCCACGTTTTGCAAAATTGTACATTACATCTGAACTTCCGCCAACAAACTGACTCACTGTTTCGAAAGAACCAGACTCTTGTGGATTCATTAACGCCTTATCATATTCTGCGTTTGGTGAAACATCATGTCCCATCATCGAAGAAAGCAGCACAGCAACAGAATTTTCAGTGGCTAAATCATAAAATGCGTCAACCAATATTTCCGAGGCAACCAAGTCAATATCATATATTTCTTTAGATCCTTCACGGTTCCACTCACTCCGGCAGTATGCACCAATGCTTTAAAAGAACCATTTTCGGCGGTGAATTTTACCAATTTTTCAACATCATTTTTGTCGGTGATATCGCAGGAGATACCCACTGCATCATATCCTTCTCCTTTCAATTGTTAAACTGCTCGATCAACCAAATCCTGAGAATAATCGGTGATAATTAATTTTTTATTTTTAAAGGTTTTTGCGCAAGTTGAACCAATTCCACCCGCTCCGCCAGTAACTACGATAACATTTTTTTGAGAATCCATTTTGAGACTTTTTAAGTTAATGAGGTATTATTGTGTTTACTAAATTACTTAAAGTTCTTGACAACTTTACTGAAAGTCACATGATTTAATTCTCTATTTAAATTTTCATTTCAAAATTAAAATTAAATGGTAAGAATTATCGTCTACCTTAAAAATTGCGATCTAAATAATTTAGAAACTAATCAGGTTTTTAGCGATTTTTAAAACTGCAAAATAGAAAATTCTGCGTGGTACCGAATGGCGTTTGATGGTCTTCTAAAACAGAATTTATCTTATCAAAATTATCCTCAAAAGTTGAAGTCAATTTTTCTTCACTGTATTTACTAATTTCTAAACCGCTGCATTTTAAAGGTCCATTCTGAGAAAAGGTTCCCATGATTAAAAAGCCATCTACAGAATTTTTTACAATTGATTTATATTTTTCGATTTCGTTCTCGGTTGTTAAAAAATGAAAAGCAGCGCGATCATGCCAAACGTGATAATTTTCTGTAGGTTCAAAATCCAAGATATCGCTGACAATCCAGGTTACTTTTTTTGCTTTTTCACCTAAACGTATTTTTGCTTTCTCCAGGGCTTTTTCAGAAATATCGAGAACAGTAATATTTTCAAAACCTTGGTTTAATAAATGATCAACCAACTTGCTGTCTCCTCCACCGATGTCTATGATTTTCGCAGATTTATCTAAACCAAATGAATGAATAAAAGCCAAAGAAGTTTTCGGAATTTCCTGCGTCCAACTTACTTCATCCGGGTTTTTGGTTTCGTACACGGTTTCCCAGTGTTTCTTTCTCTGTAGATTCACTTATGTCTTATTGAAGTTAAATTTATTTACTTTTAGAAAATTTCTCTTTAAAAATTAAAAATCATTTTGCTATAAAGTAAAGACCAAATGTAATCTTTATTTCGAAATTTTAAATCCTAAATTCTCAACGGTTTTCTTCGCAATATTGTGATCATTCTCCCCACTTCCACCACCAGAAATCCTGATGCTTCCAATCAAATCGCCATCTTTAAAAATAGCCATTCCGCCACCCAACATTAAAAGTTCCGGTAAAGTATTAAGGTTGAGGGCATCGGTACTTTTAACCGCATTATTCATTACATCCCAAGAGGCGGTTTTGGTAGAAAATGAAGTGTAGGCTTTTCTGCGAGACGCTTCTGTATTGTGAGGTCCAACATTATCGCCTTTTAATAACAATAAAACAACTCCGGAATTATTCAAAACTGCAACCGCAACTTTCTTGTCTAATTTTTGGGCTTCCGCATTGGCTTCTTTTGCTAACCTTAATGCTCCTTCCTGCTTTAGGGAACTTGATTTTTCAACATATTGAGCAGATAACATAACGCTCATCACTAATAATTAACATACTCAAGATGCTTTTTTGATATTCATAATTTACATTTCAATTTGAAAAAGTAAAACTACGTTATTACCACAAAATCGGAATAGTAATAGAAAAATTCTCAAGATAGATAAAAAGAATATCGATCTTATAAAATAATTAAGCATTATACTGAGGCAAATAATAAGGTCTATCATTCCCCAATTTCTTTTAAAATCACTACTTTTGTGCTTCATTAATTTTTAAATAAAAAATCAAATATAATGGCAGAAAAATCTAAAATCGTCTACACGCTGACAGACGAGGCGCCAATGCTGGCAACTCATTCCTTTTTACCTGTTGTACAAGCGTTTACCAAAACTGCAGACATCGAAATTGTACCAAAAGACATTTCACTTGCTGGAAGAATCTTGGCAAATTTCTCAGAATATCTGAAAGACGATCAGAAAGTAGAAGATGCCCTGGACGAACTGGGTCAACTGGCAACTACTCCGGATGCAAACATTATTAAACTTCCGAATATTTCAGCCTCTGTTCCACAGTTAGATGAAGCCATTGCTGAATTACAAAAACACGGTTTTGCTCTACCTAATTATCCGGCTGAACCGAAAAATGCAGAAGAAGAAAAAATTAAAAACACCTATGCGAAAGTTCTTGGTAGTGCAGTAAATCCAGTTCTACGAGAAGGAAATTCTGACCGTAGAGCACCAAAAGCAGTTAAGAATTACGCAAAAGCAAATCCGCACCGAATGGGCGATTGGTCTGCAGATTCTAAAACAACTGTTGCCAATATGACCAGCGGAGATTTTTATGGGACTGAAAAATCAGTAACTGTAGAAAATGATTCGCAATTTAAAATTGAGTTCTTTGGAAATGATGGTTCTGTAAAAGAACTGAAAGGACTTTCACCTTTGAAAGCCGGAGAAATTATTGATTCATCTGTTATGAGTCTTTCTTCGTTGAAAGGTTTTGTTTCTGATGCAATGGCAGAAGCAAAAGCAGCGAATGTTCTTCTTTCCGGACATTTAAAAGCAACGATGATGAAGGTTTCTGATCCAATTATTTTTGGAGCAATTGTAGAAACTTATTTCAAAGATGTTTTCGCAAAATATAAAGACACTTTCAACGAATTAGATATTAATCCAAACTTCGGATTAGCCACACTTTTCGAAAAAATTTCCGGTCATCCAAAAGAAGCAGAAATTAAAGCGGATATCGCCAAAACTATTGAAAACGGACCAAGAATCGCGATGGTAAATTCCGATAAAGGAATTACCAATTTCCATGTTTCTTCTGATGTTATTGTTGATGCTTCTATGGCGGCTTTAATTAGAGGCGGCGGTAAAATGTGGAATGCGGAAGGAACAGAAGAAGATACTGTTGCCATGATTCCGGACAGATGTTATGCAGGTTTCTACCAGGCGACAATTGACGATATGAAGAAAAATGGTCCACTTGATCCAAGAACAATGGGTTCTGTTCCAAATGTTGGATTGATGGCTCAGAAAGCAGAAGAATATGGTTCCCACGACAAAACATTCCAATTGACGGCAGATGGAACGGTAAAAGTTTCTGATGCTGATGGAAATGTATTTATGGAACAGTCGGTTCAGGCTGGCGATGTTTTCAGAATGTGTCAGGCAAAAGATGCACCGATTCAGGATTGGGTAAAATTGGCCGTGAACAGAGCGAGATTATCAGATACTCCAGCAGTTTTCTGGTTAGATGATAAAAGAGCGCACGACCGTGAAATGATCAAAAAAGTTGAGAAATACCTGAAAGATTACGATACAAATGGTCTTGATATTCGCATTATGAATATCGAAGATGCGATGACTTTTACTTTAGAAAGAATTAGAAAAGGTTTAGATACGATTTCAGTTTCCGGAAATGTATTGAGAGATTATTTGACTGACCTCTTCCCTATTTTAGAGTTAGGAACTTCGGCAAAAATGCTTTCGATCGTTCCGTTAATGAATGGTGGTGGATTATTTGAAACCGGAGCGGGAGGTTCTGCACCGAAACATATCGAACAATTTATTCAGGAAGGATATTTGCGTTGGGATTCTTTAGGAGAATTCATGGCGTTACAGGCGAGTTTAGAACATTTGGCTCAAACTCAAAATAACGAAAAAGCGCAGATTTTAGCAGATGCTTTAGATGTGGCAAATGAGAAATTCCTGGCGAATGATAAATCACCGTCCAGAAAAATCGGTTCTATCGACAACAGAGGTTCTCACTTCTACTTGGCGATGTATTGGGCAGAAGCATTAGCAACACAAACGAAGAACGCTGAAATGGCAGCGATCTTCGCTCCAGTGGCAAAAGCGATGGTCGAGCAGGAAGCAAAAATTAATGAAGAGTTAATTGGGGCGCAAGGAAAACCGCAGGATATTGGTGGATATTACCAACCAAACTTTGTAAAAACTGATGCAGCCATGAGACCTTCCTCAACTTTGAATGCAATTATTGATGGAATTTAATTAAATTATTAAAATCCGTTTTTAAGTATATGAAAACACTCTCCAATTCGGGGAGTGTTTTTGTATTATAAATCAGCATTTTACAATGAGAATAAATTTCTTACTTTTGTTTAAACTAAAAATTATAACCATGAAAAAACTAATGATGACGACCGCAGTCCTAATGCTTGTCGCGTGTTCCAAAGAGGAAAAAGTAAAAGAAGAAAAATCTGGCGGACTTTCTGAAATGATCACCACTGCAAAAAACTATAACAAGGTCAGTAGTTCTATGCAGGATGTTACCAAGAATATTGAAAATTTAAAGAATATTCCACCACTGACGAATGACGAATTGAAAGCCGTCTTACCTGAACAATTATTGGGCTTAAAAAGAAGAGAACTTACCGTTGGTGACAATGCCATGATGAATTTATCTACGGCAGAAGCAAAATATGCAGACGACAATAATAAGAGAATTAAAGTAGAAATTATCGATGGTGCCGGAGAAACAGGCAGTGCAATGGTTTCTATCATGATGATGGGTCTGAATGTAAATAAAGAAAAAACGACCGAAACCGGTTTTGAAAAAAGTACTGAAATCAATGGAGTAAAATCTATTATTTCTGAAGATAAAAACGGAGACAGAATTAATTCTAAAATTCAGACCGTCTTAAAAAACCGTTACCTCTTGACTTTGAGTGCAGATGGTTTTTCTTATGATGAATTACAAAAAGTCCTGGCAGAACTTAATAATTCTGCTTTAAAGTAAATTTCATTTTTATATAAAATAAAACTTCCTGAATTGCTCGGGAAGTTTTGTTTTTTGAATTCCAGTTGTAAGAACAAATCGAATTTATAATCGTTAAAGATCAACCAGGTTTTGATTTAAATCGCTAACCATTTTATTAATTTGCTTTATATATTTTCCATAATAATTCTCCGACCACCAACTTCCAATTCCTAATATTAATGCAGTGGTTGAGAAAAATAAAATAAAAGGAGCATAATGCATTATCAAATTTTCATCAGTGAAGAAGTTGCGTTTTTCTAATAGTAAAAAAAATATGCCCATGAAAAACGGAACGCTTGCTACATAATATGATTTGTAAAGTTCAACGTTTAGTTTTAAATCATACTTGAGTTCCATCAAAGAATGATAAGTATCCAACTGTGGAATTGAAAGTTTTTGATATAATTTATTAAACTTAAAAGTATAATATCCTACTATGAATAAAAATATAAAATACAAAGTCCATCTGATATACTGATTTTCTGTGAACACAGACATTAATGGCAATAAAATCAGCATACTGATTAAATTCATCCAAAATTCCATCAGCATATTTTTACGGATTTTTTCCAGCGGAAGATGAATTTCTTTCTGTTTTTCTGTAGAGATTATAGGTGTTTCAGTCACCTCTTCTTTCTCCCAGATATTTTTTAATTGATCTAATTCCATGATGTTGAATTTAAATAAGTTGTTTTAGTTTTTCTTTTGCACGATTGAGTTTCACTCTTGCGTTGACTTCTGTAATTCCCATATTTTCAGCGATTTCTTTTCCGGAATAATCCTGTAAATAATAAAAAATTAATGCTTTATCGATTTCATTCAATTGCTGAATTGCTTTGTACATTACTGTGAGTTTCTTTTCTTGGTCATCATCGTAATCATCAGCAATAATCTTGAAATTTTCAACTTCATCATTTTGAATGAAACTTCGCTTCTTCTCAGATTTCAAAAATATAATCGCCGTGTTTAAAGCAACTCGATACAGCCAAGTTGAAAACTGGCTTTTACCTTCAAAAGTTGGATACGCTTTCCAGACCTGAAAAGTAATTTCCTGGAACAAATCCTTTTGGTCTTCGAAATTATCCATATACATTTTAGAAATTTTGAAAATCACGCCTTTGTGTTTTTCTATTTTTTCTAAAAATTCTTTTTCCAGTGAAGACATATTTGAGTAATCTAACAAGTTAGTAGCATTTGGATAATTTTGTTACAGAAAACTTTAAATAAAATTTAATAAAGTAAAAACCCTTTCTGCAACAAGCAAAAAGGGTTTTCTATTTCTAAAATTCTTTAATTTTATTTAAAGAAAACTTATAACATTTTCAAATTATTCACTTCCAGATCAGTTAAGATTCTCCAGTGTCCACGTTTGATGTTTTTCTTGGTTAATCCAGCAAACAATACTCGATCAAGTAATTCAACTTCGTAACCTAACTTTGTGAAGATACGACGCACTACTCTATTCCAGCCAATACTCAATTCGATTCCGACTTCATTTTTCGGTTTACCCTCGATGTACGAAATGCTGTCAACTTCGGCAATTCCTTCTTCCAAACGAATACCTTCCTGAATCATATTTAAGTCGGCTCTGTCTAATTTACGATCCAAAGTTACATGATAGATTTTCTTCATCGCAAAAGATGGATGCGTCAATTTCTTCGTCATGTGACCATCATTCGTTAACAAGATTACTCCGGTTGTAGAACGGTCTAATCTTCCTACTGGGAACAATCGGTAAGGCGATGCGTTTGCTACCAAATCCAAAACGGTTTTTCTGGCTTTGTCATCTTTTGTAGTAGAAATATAACCTTTTGGTTTGTTCAATAAAACGTAAACCGGTTTCTCTGGCGTAATTCCCTGTCCGTCGAAAACCACTCTGTCGGTTTTCTGAACTTGGTAACCCATCTCCGTAACAGGCTTCCCGTTTACTTCTACAAGACCTTGCGTGATCAAATCATCTGCTTCTCTACGGGAACAGATTCCTGAGTTAGCGATATATTTATTTAATCGGATTGATTCTTTCGGCGTTTCTTTGGCTAATTTATCAAACCTTCTTTTTTGAACAAAAGAACGTGTTTTTTCCGCTTCATCAACTGGAACGAAAGGTTTCTTATATGGTTTTTTAACTCCAGATTTTGAAGGTCCTTTTTCAAACTTACTGCTGCTGTCGTAAGATTTTCCAATTCTTTTTCCCATTTTACGGGAAGTCGGTTTATCAAATGTTTTCTCGTAAGACTTCGCTTCCGACTGAGACATTAATCTTGGTTCTCTTGGTGCTTTCGGTTCTTTAGGCTCTTTTCTCTCAACTGGTTTTTCAGTTCGCGGACGAGTAGATTTTGTTCCGCGTGGTTTTGGGGAACTTCCTGAATTAGAAATTTTGCTTATGCGTGGCTTCTTATTACCATTACTGTCTCTGCTCATGTTCTGAAAAATTTATCTGCAAAGATAAGGTATTTTTTATTTGTTTAAATACGGCAATGCAATAAGATAGTCCTTAAAATCAATAAACTTCAAAAAAAAGTATTGCTAAATGATCAGTTCACAAACTTAGTAAAATGATTAAACTTGAAACTTAGAAAAAATAGTACTGATGAATTCCATTTGCTAACATTGAAATAATTCCAATAAAAATCCAGATTCTGAGTAAATTCAAATTAGCAAATTTCGAATATTTGGCTCTGTTTAAAACTAAAATAATAGAGCAGATCTGAACGAAAATACTGGCAACAAAATAATAACTCATGATGCTGTGCAAGCCCATTTTCAAAATGATTAATGCAGAAGAAATTTGAGCTAAAATTAAAAGAATTACAATAATTGTGTTTGAAACTTGAGTGCTGAAATAGTTGGGAATGGTATAATATCCGAAAATTTTGTCTGCGTTTTTGGTTAAAGTATCTTTAATAACATCAATAATTAAAAGCATTAAAAAGATAAAAATCGACATTAAAAAGATGTGCAGCGAAAACGTTTTATAGTAAAACAGCATTCCGAAAAAGGGATATAAAGACAAACTCACAAAAGTTAGATTATTAATAATCAATAACTTACTTAATTTATGACTGTAAAACCACATCAAGAACTGATAGATTAAAAAGAAAAAGAAAACCCGCATAGAAATCATTCCCGCAATTCCCAGCGAAAATGTGTTCAGAACAATATAAGCGTAAAGGAAATATTTTTGTTTCAGGAAATTCTGAACTCTTGTTCTGAATGGTTTTGTAACCTGATCCTTTTCCCGATCGTAAAATTGATTGATAATTCCGCCAGCCAGAATGCTTAAAATAGAACAGAAAATAATGCCGTGAACTCTAAAATCAAAGACGAAATTTCTCAAACTTTCTTCTTGATTAAAGAGAAAAAAAGTAGAAACATATAAAGCAAAAGTAAGTAGTAAAGTCACGAAAACCCGCGCGCCCATAAGAAAGGCAATGAACTGTGAAAATCGATAAAATAAGGGATTTTTCATAGACCGTAAGTCACTAACTTCTAAATTAAAATTGAATTTTGATTGGTGGCTTCCGACTTGCGCAATTTATCTAAAACCGATAAATTACTTCTTTATGAAAACCTTCGAGCATTTTTTCTGCTTTCTGATAGTCTTTGGTGAAACCCAAAATATAACCGCCACCTCCACTTCCGCAGAGTTTAAGGTAATACGCATTGGTATCTAAACCTTTTTTCCAGGCATTATAAATACTTTCAGGAATCATTGGTTTGAAATGTTCGTATGCCCATACAGAAAGACTTTTTAAATTTCTGAAAAGTGGCGTCATTTCTTTTTTCAGGAAAGCATCGATACAGGCATTGTTGTAACGGATAAACTCTTCTTTCATCGTTTTACGGAAACCTTCGGTTTTCATTTTTTCGAAGAAGATTTGAACCATTGGTCCAGTTTCTCCAGTCATTCCTGAATCGATTAAGAAAATCGCTCCTTTTCCTTCATGACTTGCTGGCACAGAAACCTTCTCTACACTATCTTTGCTTTCAATAAGAATCGGAAGATTCATGTAACAAATCAGTGGATCAATTCCTGAACTTTTTCCGTGGAAATAACTTTCCATTTGACCAAAAATAGTTCTAAGATTTTTAAGTTCGTCTTTAGAAACCTGCTCCGGCCCGTAACTTTTTAACGAGTATTTTTCGAAAATTGCTGCAACCAAAGCACCTGAACTTCCTACACCATATCCTTGCGGAATATTAGAATCGAAGAACAGACCTTTCTTAATATCTTTTTTGAACTTAGAAATATCGAGTTGAAAAGTTTTCGGAAGTTGTAAATCCTTTAAATATTCTGAATATTTTAAAAGTGATTCATTCGATTTTTCCTCGAAATCACTTTCTAAATCAGAAAACTTCAAAGTTCCTTTATAAAAACTATACGGTAGCGTAAGTCCCTGCGAATCTTCGATAATACCGTATTCGCCGAACAAAAGAATCTTTGCGTAAAATAAAGGGTTGGTCATAATGTAATGTAGTCCATTGATTTACTGTTGCAAATTTACGGAAATTTAATTTAACAACTTCGCAATTAAACAAGCAATTATTAATCCAAAATGAAAAGTTAAAAAAATTAAAAATTCGCTACTTTACTTTATTTACTTTCACCTTCAAAAAACGGATTAACACCAATCCTACAAAGAAAAATGCAGACATCGATAAAGCAGAATATCTCATATTATGATATTGTTCAATCATTGTCGCAAAAATGAATGTTCCAATGATAATCGCTATTTTTTCCAAAACATCATAAAAACTAAAATAGGTTGTATTATCCATACTATTTTCCGGTAATAATTTGGAATAAGTCGAGCGAGACATGGCCTGCAAACCTCCCATCACCAAACCAATAATTCCAGCAATCAGATAGAATTGATATTCTACATTTGGATTTTCCTTGTTGAGGAAATACGCTGATAAACAAGCAACAATCCAAAGAATGATAGCAATTGAAATCACATTTTTATTTCCAATTCTTCTGGACAATCTGGAGAAAATTACGGCTCCAATAATTGCTTCAATCTGGATCAATAACAAAGTCATGATCAGTTTATCCTGTTCTAAATTAATTTCACTTTTGCCAAAAAGCGTCGCCATTAAGAAAATAGTTTGCATTCCGACACTGTAAAAGAAGAAACTCGATAAGAAGAATTTTAAGTTGCGATCTTGAAATAAAGTTCGGCCAACCTTAAATAATTCCCGGAAACTTTGTTTTGCAATATCAAAATAGAAATGAATATTATCGTTTAACACGACCCAAACACCACCATGTTCTTCATGTTTTTTGAAGATGTTTTTATAATTTAAAAGTACCAAATCTTTCGGTAACTGCTCTTTAATATTTCCAAACTGCGGTAAATGTTTAAAGGTATATTGCGCAAAACCAAACCACCATGCACCAGTTAATAGGAAAGAAATTCGGGTGTACATTTTCGCTTGCTCGGCATCTTTCGCAAAAACCTGAATCATTACCAAACAAATAATCACTAAAACTACAGAACCTAAATAACCGTAAACATAGCCTTTTGCAGAAAGCGCATCTTGTTTATCCGGCGTTGCGATATCCGGTAAAAATGAATTATAGAAAACCAAACTTCCCCAGAATCCAACACTCGCTGTAATACTGAAAAGTAATCCTAAAAATACATTCTGCATTCCTGTAAACATCGCTAAACCCATACAGGAAGTCGCTCCCAAGTAACAGAAAAATTGTAGAAATGATTTTTTGTTACCGATCGTATCTGCTAACGAAGATAAAAAGGGTGAAATTAAAACCACAATTAAAAAGGAAATCGTTAAGGAATATCCATAAATCGCATCAGGCTGATATTGTTTTCCAAAAATGGTAATCATGTGACGAACTGGAACTTTAATCCATTGTCCTGTTGCTTCTACAAATTCCGTTTTTTCTGAAGCCGTCGTAAGAATCGAATAATAAATCGGAAAAATAGTTGAAGTGATGACCAATGAATAAACAGAATTTGCCCAATCATACAAAGCCCACGCTTTCATGATCTTTGGATTATTCTTGATATTTGGAGTTTGTAGAGATTCGTTTTCCGACATGTGTTAAGTAATTGATTGAACAAAAATAACAAAACCATTAAGAATCTACTGAAAAAATCACTAGTTATTCTTAATGGCTTGATTTAAAGACTGTTAAATATTTTATAGGTTTTCAATAACAATTGCCGAAGCGCCACCGCCACCGTTACAAATCGCTGCCGCACCGTACTTACCGTTGTTTTGCTTCAAAATATTAATTAAAGAAACAATAATTCTGGAACCTGAACTTCCAAGTGGATGACCTAAGGAAACCGCTCCACCGTTCACATTTACTTTGGAACTGTCTAATCCTAAAATTTTATTATTTGCTAAACCTACTACAGAAAACGCTTCATTAAATTCAAAGAAGTCGATATCTGAAATTTCTAAGTTTGCTTTTTTCAAAGCGATTGGTAACGCTTTTGAAGGAGCCGTTGTAAACCATTCAGGTTCGTGAGCGGCATCAGCATAACTAACGATTTTTGCTAAAGGTTTTAAACCTAATTCGTCCATTTTTTCTTTAGACATTAAAATCAAAGCAGATGCACCGTCGTTTAAAGTTGAAGCATTAGCAGCCGTTACTGTTCCATTTTCTTTTTGGAAAACCGTTGGCAAAGTTCCGATTCTATCAAAGTTTACAGATTTGTATTCTTCATCTTCAGAAAAAATAACTGGATCTCCTTTTCTTTGTGGAATCTCAACTGAAACAACTTCGTCTTTAAATTTACCTTCGCTCCAAGCCTTTGCTGAACGTTTGTAAGATTCTATAGCGAAGTTATCCTGATCTTCTCTGGTTAATCCGTACTCAGCCGCACATTTTTCTGCGCAAACTCCCATATGAACTTTATTGTAAACATCTGTTAAACCATCCAGAACCATTCCGTCCGACATTTTAACATCACCTAATTTCGTAGCATTTCTTGCATTATAATAATGAGGAACAGAAGACATGTTTTCCATTCCACCTGCAACGATCACGTCTTGATCACCTGCTTTAATGGATTGTGCTGCCATCATTACTGCTTTCATTCCTGAAGCACATACTTTATTAATCGTAGTTGCCGGAGTGTGATTTGATAAGCCCGCTCCCATTGCAGCCTGGCGTGCCGGTGCTTGACCTTCACCTGCTTGCAGTACATTTCCCATATACACTTCCTGAACGTGTTTTGGGTCAAGATTTATTTTGTCTAGCGCACCTTTAATTGCAGTTGAACCTAATTTAGTTGCTGGTACTGAAGCCAGACTTCCTAGAAAACTTCCCATTGGAGTTCTTACTGCTGATACGATGAATACTTCTTTCATTATGTAGATTTTATATTTTTAAAAGTACGCCAAATTACAAAAAAAAACACACTTTGAAAAAAGTGTGTTGTATTCTTTAAAAAATTAATGTCTTAAATCTGCGACCTCTTCAGGATGATGTTTGTGCTTAAATAATATTGCAAATAATACGGTAACAATCAATGCATAAGCAGCAAATATATACCAGGAAGTCTGCCAACCTGCAAGTTGAGCAAGAGGATCAGTTTGTGAAAACACATAGTGATTTACAACTTCCTGTGCGGCAAGCATTCCGATTGTAGCACCGAAACCATTGGTCATCATCATAAAGACGCCCTGAGCGCTGGATCGAATGCTTTTATCCGTTTCTTTATCTACGAACAAAGAACCTGAAACATTGAAAAAATCAAAGGCAATACCATAAACGATCATAGACGAAATGAATAGCCAAACCCCAGTTCCTGGATTCCCTAAACCGAAGAGACCAAATCTTAAAACCCACGCAAACATCGCCATCAACATTACTTTCTTAATACCAAATTTCTTTAAGAAAAAGGGAATCAACAAAATACATAAGGTCTCAGAAACCTGAGAAAGGGAAATTAAAGCGTTGGCGTGATTTGCACCCCACGTATCGGCGTAACCAGGAATCTCTTTGAAACTTGTAATAAAAGGATTAGCATATCCATTTGTTATTTGAAGTGAAACTCCCAGTAACATGGAAAATATAAAGAAAATAGCCATCTTTTTGTTTTTAAAAAGACTAAATGCTTTTAGACCCAAAGCGTCAGAAACGCTCATTTTCTCTTCTTTTTTACTGGTCGGACACTGTGGCAATGTAAATGAATATATAAAAAGAATAATCCCAAGAATTCCGGAAATATAGAACTGCGTATAACTGGCCTGATGACCTGTAAAATCAACAAAAAGCATCGCTAAAATAAAACCAATCGTTCCAAAAGTACGTATGGGTGGGAATGCTTTTATCGTATCAAAATTATTTTTAACCAATAATGCGTAGGCCACAGAATTAGAGAGTGCAATCGTTGGCATGTAGAACATCACACTTAAACTGTAAAGGGTAAACAGTTTAGAAAATTCGACATCAGCACCAGCGGTCATTCCATAATATCCTGCGGCTATTAAAAAACTGGCTGCCAAAAAATGACATATTCCCAAAAGTTTTTGGGCCTGAACCCATCTGTCTGCTACAATACCCATTATCGCCGGCATGAAAATCGAAACGATGCCCTGAGTTGCATAAAACAATCCTATTTTAGAACCCAGCCCTACGGATCCTAAATAATTTCCCATAGAGGTTAAATAGGCACCCCATACTGCAAATTGTAGAAACGATAATACAGTAAGTCTTAATTTTAAATTCATAATAGTATGATAATTTTAGTCGATTTTCTTTTTTCTACGTTTAATTTCTTCCTGGATTTCCAAGGCAGCATCGAAATCTTCATCTTTTACTGCATCTTCCAAGAGTTTATTTAACTCCTCATTACTAAGACCGGATAAATTTCCTTCAACCGGAATATCTTCTTCCATTGCGATTTCCTTTGAAGGCACATCGAGCTCTAACAAAATCCCGGCTTCATTCAAAACCTGCTGTGTGGTGTAAATAGGCGCATCAAAACGTACGGCCATTGCAACAGCATCAGAAGTTCTTGCATCCAAGATTAACTCTTCTTCGGTTGTTTTATTTTTAAAATTAATATTGGAGAAAAATACGCCATCGATGATTTGATAAATAATGACCGATGTAATCTCAAAATGAGTTGCTAAAACAAACTTTGAAAATAAATCATGAGTTAGAGGACGCGGCGGATGAATATCTTTCTCTAAACCTAAAGAAATAGATTGCGCTTCGAAATTACCGATCACAACTGGCAGTTTAATATTCGTCTCCTCATGTTCCAAAAGCAATGCGTAAGCACCAGATTGCGTTTGGCTGTAGGAAATTCCGCGAATGGTTAATTTTTTATAATCCATAAGACAAATATAAATGAAATTTTAACAAGATGGGTTTGGAAGAAGTGAATTTGTGAAAAATATCATGAAAAAATCACAAAAAAGTCCGAATTTAATTTCGGACTTTAAGTTTGTAAATCAAAAAAAAGTTTTATCCTTTTAAGGCTTTAATTTTCTGAGTTAATTCTGGGATAATTTGGAACGCATCACCTACTACTCCATAATCTGCTGATTTAAAGAAAGGAGCTTCTGGATCGCTGTTAATTACCACAATCGTTTTAGAAGAATTTACTCCTGCTAAATGCTGAATCGCTCCCGAAATACCTATTGCGATGTACAAGTTAGGTGAAATGGCTTTCCCCGTTTGTCCTACGTGTTCTGAATGAGGTCTCCAGCCAATATCTGAAACTGGTTTTGAACAAGCTGTTGCAGCACCCAAAAGGTTTGCTAAATCTTCAATCATTCCCCAATTTTCAGGACCTTTCATTCCACGTCCTGCCGAAACTACGATTTCTGCTTCTTTCAAATCCAATTTTCCTGAACTCTGTTCGTGAGAAATTACTTTGGTATCTTCATTTGCTACCGATAGATTCTTCACTTCTTCAGAACCTGAAACTGTATTTTCTTTAACACCGTAAGCATTTTGAGAAATCGTTACGATTACGCCAGCGGCATCTGCTTTTGCGTGCATCATTCCTTTACCAGAAAACGCTCTTCTTTTCACTTGAAAAGGCGACATACTTTCTGGAGTATCAATTGCGTTGGTGATTAAAGAATAGTTCTTCATAATCGCCAACATAGGCGCAATTGAAGAAGCATCTGTAGTGTGAGGAAAAACAATTACATTTCCGTCTGCTACTTCACTCACCGCCTGGGCGTATGCTTTTGCACTGAAGTTTTTTAATCCTTCATCTTTAATATTAAGAACTTGATTTGCACCATATTTATATAATAAATCGGAAGAATCTGTTGGATTAATAGAGATTGCGGTAACCGTGTCCCCATTTTTATCAGCGATTGCTTTGGCATAAGAAACTGCCTCGAACGCTGCTTTTTTATAGATTCCGTTTATATTTTCTGCATATACGAATATTGCCATGATTGATTTTGTTTAAGTTTAAGAATTAAATTACTTTCGCTTCTTCGTGAAGTAATCTTACCAATTCATCAAGATTGTCCGGGGCCACCATTTTCACTGCCGCTCTTGCAGGTACTGAATCAAAAGAAACCGCATCTACTTTTACTTCGTTATTCATTGGTTCGTTAACCGTCAAAGGTTTTGTTCTGGCAGACATAATACCACGCATGTTCGGGATAATTAAATCTTTCTCATCAACCATTCCTTTTTGACCTGCGATAACTGCTGGAAGTTTTACGGAGATGGTTTCTTTACCCCCTTCGATTTCTCTTACTGCAGTTGCTTCAGAACCACTAACTTCTAAGCCAACACAAGCGTTCACAAAAGGTTGGTTCAACATCTGAGCGATCATTCCCGGAACTGCTCCACCATTATAATCGATGGATTCTTTACCACAAAGAATTAAATCGTACCCACCACTTTGAGCGATATTTGCAATTTCTTTAGCAACCGAGTAACTATCTTTAGGCTCTACATTAATTCGTATAGCATCGTTAGCACCAATTGCCAAAGACTTTCTGATTACTGGTTCTGTTGTAGCATCACCAACGTTAATTACCGTTACAGTTGCTCCCGCTGATTCCTGCAATTTAATGGCTTTGGTTAAACCGAATTCATCTAAAGGATTAATAACCCACTGAATTCCATTTTTATCAAACGCAGATTTGTCTGCGGTAAAATTAATTTTGGACGTAGTATCTGGGACACTACTGATACAAACTAATATTTTCATGTGTTAATATTTATTGTTTTACTGTTTGCTAAGATAAAAAATTATTTACTATGCATGCATAGTATTTTAAAAAAATTTATATTTGGTACATAATTAACCTTTTGGTTTTAAAGGTCTAATCTCGATCTTACTCGGTAAAGTACGCGGATTCATTTTAAAAATATCCAAGATTAATTCACCAATATCTTCGGGTTGAATTTTCCAGGCATCTTTTTCTGAAGGTTCATTTCCATTAAAATGAGTTGAGACTGAACCAGGCATTATGGTCGAAACTTTAATATTATATTTTCTTAAATCCAGCATTGCTGCCTGAGTAAACCCAACTGCACCAAATTTTGACGCATTGTAACCAGAACCATTTTCGAAAAAATTAGTTCCTGCTAAACTTGAAATGGTTATAAAATAGCCTTCTGTTTTCTTTAATTCTTCAACAGATGCTTTCAAGGTGTGAAAAATTCCGGTAAGATTGGTATCGATCATTGACGACCATTCTTCAATCGAAAGTTCATCAACAGGTTTGAAAACTCCAAGTCCTGCATTCGCAATAACGTAATCTATTTTCCCAAATTTTTTGGTGATTTCGGCAACTGCATTTTTCTCGTCTTCAAAATTTTTCACATCTGAGCCAATACCAAAAACAGGTGCTTCCATAGTAGATAATTGGTCGGCAATTGTAATTGCATCTTCTTTATTACGTCCAGAAACGGCAACTATGATTCCATGTTTATGGAGTACTTCTGCGATTCCTAAACCGATCCCTTTAGTTCCGCCAGTAATATATGCGACTTTATTTTTCATTACTTTTTATTTTTATAAAGATAAAAAAAGTCTGTGACGTAGCAGAATTTCTCTCATTTTAAAAAGTGAAGGCAGATAATTTCAAAATCTATCAGTCTAAAAAGCAGTCATTTTACTAAAATAAAAAAGCACCTTGAAAAAGGTGCTTTCTATCTATTTTGTGTAATTCTCAAAGAATAATGGAATACTCTCAATTCCTTTGTAGAAATTAAATAATCCATAATGCTCATTTGGCGAGTGAATTGCATCGGAATCCAATCCAAATCCCATCAATACTGATTTTGCCTCAAGCACTTGCTCGAACATCGCAGTAATCGGAATACTTCCACCACTTCTGTACGGAAGCACTTCTTTTCCAAATGCAGTTTCCATTGCTGTTTTTGCCGCCAAAAATTCTTTCGTATCGCTAGGTAAAACGTAAGGCATTCCGCCATGGTGCGGATTTACTTTTACTTTTACGTTTGCAGGTGCAATTTTCTCAAAGTATTTGGTAAACTTTTCGGTAATTTCATCTGGAGTTTGATAAGGAACCAAACGCATAGAAATTTTCGCAAATGCTTTTGACGGAATCACGGTTTTCGCACCTTCACCGATATATCCACCCCAAATTCCATTGCAGTCTAAAGTCGGACGAATCGATGTTCTTTCCAAAGTTGTATATCCTTTTTCACCTTCCACTCCATTTAAACCGATTGATTTTTTGAAATGTTCTGGATCGTCTTTCAACTTATTCATAGCCGCTCGTTCGTCATCAGAAACCGTTTCTACATTATCATAAAAACCATCGATGGTGATATGTCCGTTTTCATCAATTAAATTAGCAATCATTCTTGACAAAACGTGAATCGGATTAGGAACAGCACCTCCATATAAACCAGAATGCAAATCTCTGTTTGGTCCTTCTACTTCAACTTCTACATAACTCAAACCTCTTAAACCTGTTGTTACAGTCGGTTGTTCATTCGAATAAATATGCGTGTCTGAAATTAAAATAACATCACATGATAATTTTTCTTTATTTTCATTCACGAAATCTTCTAAACTTTTTGAGCCAACTTCTTCTTCACCTTCAAAAATAAATTTAACATTACAAGGCAAAGTATTGGTTTTCATCATCGCTTCAAAAGCTTTGATGTGCATGAAAAACTGACCTTTATCATCGGCAGAACCTCGGGCGAAAATTGCACCTTCTGGGTGAATTTCAGTTTTTTCAATATAAGGTTCGAATGGTGGTTTCGTCCATAATTCTAATGGATCTGGTGGTTGTACATCGTAATGACCGTAAACCAAAACTGTTGGTAAATTTTTATCGAGGAATTTTTGTCCAAAAACAATAGGATATCCTTTGGTTTCGCAAACTTCTACATCATCTGCACCAGCATCTTTTAAGAATTTTGCTACTTCATCTGCACATTTCAAAACTTCATCTTTATAAGCAGGATCTGCACTGATCGAAGCAATTTTTAACAATTCAAAAAGTTCATCAACATAACGCTGTTTATTTTCTTGAATGTAACTGAGGGTTTCTTTCATTTTATTTTAATTAAAATTATTTAAAATCGAACTTTGTAAAAATAAAAAAAATGTCTCGCCGAAGCAAGACATTTACCTTTTAATATCTGAAAAATACTATTTAGTCGGAGTAGAAGTAGGCATTTCAGTTGCTTTAACACTATCCGTTTTGATTACTTGTGCTGGCTGAGCAACTACTTTAGAACTGTCTGCAGACATCATCTCTGCAGATTTTTTAGCATCTGCTGCATTCACTGCTGCTGTCGCCTCATCGCTCATCACATCATCGCTGTATCTTTCGACACCGTTTTCCATTTTCAAAACTCCCTTGTTACCACCTGCCTGAATTTTCTGACAACTGATTGCTAAACCTGCGATTGCTACTGCTAAAATAACTTTTTTCATATCTTATTTATGATGATTAAGAATTTTTATAATTTTCAATGCCCCAAAAGTATGAAATATTACCATTTTTAACAAAGCTTTTCTATAAATTCTAAACAGTTCTTAAAATAATTTTACTTTTCTGAGTTTGGGTGAAAATTAAATAGGCATTTCCACCATCCATAATCTTATATTTTTTCTTAATTGCATCAGGGGTTAAAGGATGATTTTTGGAAATGATATTGTACTTCTCCCCTTTTTTAATTTGTTTTGAATCTATGATTTCTACTTTTAAAACTCGTCCTGGAAAATTTTCCAAAAGTTCCTCTGAAGTATAAAAATGTGAATTAGGATGCAATTTTTTTAAATTAAATTTCTCTGAAATACAATTAAATCCACCCGATTTCAACACCGCATTATTTGGAATATATAGATACTGAAGGGCTTCTGAAAATTCTGAAACAGCAGATTTTACTTCATCAAAATTAAAAGAAAATTGTTTTTCTTCACTTTCAAGATTGATGCAAGTAATTGCAATTTGATCTTTTAATTTATTTGAATAAATAAAAACCAACAATTCTTTAACTTCATTTCTCACCGCGATAATTTGAATTTCAACAATATTCTTCAAAGTTGAAATTAAATAAGAAATATCAATCAGCGGTGAAAGTTTAATGATAATTTGATCGGAAATTTTCAACAACTGATCTTGAATTTTCAAAAGGTTCGGCGACAAATCCTCCAGCAGAAATTTCTTATTTTTATGTTCATCTCTTCTTGCCGGATCAAGATAGATCAAATCAAACTTTTCATCATTTTGCTTTAAGAAATTTTCTAAGTTTTCATTAATGAAGTTCGCCTTTTTATTTAAAGTTTTCCAGTTGTGTTTTACAATTGCTAAAAGTTCAGCATTCTGTTCGACCAAAGTAACTTCTTCAAAATTTTGAGATAAAAAATAAGGATCGATACCAAAGCCGGAAGTTAAATCGATGAAACTTTTTCCACTTAAACTTTTAGCTTTAAACTCAGCAGTTGCTTGCGAAGAAGCCTGTTCTAAATTTAAGTTGGGTGGAAATATAATTCCGTCTTTCAACAAATACGAAAACTTTTTCTGAGCCACTTTCTTCCCTTTTATTTGCTGCACAATTTCCTGCATCGAAATTTCTGGGAAAGGTGATTTTTTCAATAACAAAGAATGCAAATCCGTTGTAAGATTTGCATTGATATATTGTTGAATTTCTTTATTAAGGATGTTTTTCACAGTATTTCTTCTAAACCACACATGGTTGTTTTGAATTTGGAATTAAAATCTTTTTAAAGGAAAAAAGAAATAAAAATTCATGCATTCATGGCAAAAACTATTCAAACATTTCTGCTAACCGAACCGCTTTAATTTCATTTGATGAATATAATTCTTCAGCAGATTTAGTCTTCTCTAATTTCGGATAAAGATTCACGCCTATGATTTTCACCTTTCCTTCTTCAACCCAATTTTGTTCTTTGATGGCTTGGTCGTAAATTATCTGTTGAATCCAACCAGATTTTAAAAGTTCACAATAGCCGCCTTTATTTTCTATTTCTAAAAACAATTGCCAGGATTTCTCTGCGAATTGTTGGGTTAAATCTTCTACATAATAAGATCCATTTCCGGCATCATCAAAAACATTAATGATACTTTCGTAAGCCAAAACGATTTGCTGTTTAAAGGAAATTTCTTCTGAAACAGAATCAGAATTTTCTATTTTATAATCGTTGCTAAAAACTGCATCTGCGCCACCAATCATGGCTGCAGAAAGTTCTAAAGTCGAACGGATTAAATTATTTTCTGCATCATTTTTTGATTTATTACGCAACGAGGTTTCTGCAAAAATAAATGGAATTTCATCTAAACCGAACTCTTTTGAAAATTCATTAAAGACTAATTTCAAGGCTCGAACTTTCGCAATTTCAAAGAAATAATTTCCACCAACTGCAATTTTGAAACTTAATTTATTTAAAACTTCTGCGCCGAAAACTTCGGTCAGTTCTTTTGTTTTTGCCAAGGCGATTGCTAACTGCTGAACAATAGATGCTCCAGCATTTTGATGTAAAGAAATAGTAATACAAATATTTCGTTCAAAATCTTTCGCCAAAAGTTCTTTCGCCAATTGCTGATTTAATTCACCACTTTGATCTTCTGAAAAAACATCGATTAAAGAAAAATAACGGTTACTTTCATCAACAGATATATGTTCTGCCAAATCTTTATCATTCACAAAAAGTACTTTCTCCTGTAAATTTTCCACATTATTATTTAAAAGAAAAGCGAAAACGTTTTCTTCTGCACTTTCGTGATAAAGAGAAACAAGATGTGTAGATTCTTCAACTTTAGGAAGATTGCTTAAAGTGTTTGAAACAGAATCGTAATACGGCTTAACAACGATTCCTTCGAGGTTTTCTTTGGATAAAATCTCATAGATATTTTCTGTTTTCAATTGTTTTTGAACAACAGATTCCCAGTCTTGAAGTGAAGTTTTTTTGAACATATTTTTGATGGCGTCAGTTGCTGACTTTTATCTCGTGAGTTATTTCTGAACCGCTTTCGTACTGTCTACAACCAAAATAAAAATTTCTTCATTTGGTTTTTTCATGAAGTAATTTTCACGGGCGTATTTTTCTTTCTCATCTTTATTGTTCATCAATTTTTTATAGAAATCATCATTTTTATGGTACTCTGATTGATAGTAGGCTAATTGATTTTCGTACTTATTAATTTCCCCATTCAATTCATTAATAACTAAAAACGAAGTACTGTCGAAGAAAATCATCCACATTAAAAAAAGAAAAATGGTCACGAAATATTTATTCACAAAATATTTTTGAATGAATTTTAACTTCGGTGATTTGGGTTTAATTTCTTTAATTAAGTCTTCCATTTTAATGAGTGTGTTTCAAAGTATTATTGATAACCGTTGAAAGAAAATCAATCGCTACGGTATTTTGCTTCATATTTGGAACAATTAAATCGGCTTCATTTTTTGACGGTTCTATAAATTCCTGATGCATTGGTTTCAAAGTCGTTTGGTAACGGTGCAAAACTTCCTGCAGATCCCGACCGCGTTCTTGCGTATCACGTCTAATTCTACGAATCAACCTTTCATCAGAATCCGCATGAACAAAAACTTTTAAATCATATTCTTTCAACAGTTCAGAATTGGTTAACACCAAAATCCCTTCAACAATCAAAACATTTCTTGGATCGATGGAAACGTGATCTCCCGTTCTGGAATGCGTTACAAAAGAATACAAAGGTTGCTCAATCGTTTCGCCATTTTTCAGAGCTTTTACATGTTTGATAAGCAAATCAAAGTCAATCGATTTCGGATGATCATAATTTAAAACTTCTCTCTCCTGTAATGTCAAATTAGGATTATCATGATAGTAATTATCCTGAGAAAGCACATTAACACCTTCTGTGTTAAGTTGCTGAAGAATTTTATTGACAACAGTAGTTTTACCAGATCCGGTTCCTCCTGCAATTCCGATTACGAGCATATTTTTTGTTTTTACAAATATAAGATTTTGTCGTAAATTCTTCAGTAAATCTAGTCTTAATTGTCTTTAAAAAAAAACTACACTTTTCTTTCAATATTAAAGACGTAATATATTACCGCTACTACTCTCGCCAAAAATTCACGCGACTGATTTCTATAATAACTTTTATTGGCTAAAACATCTTGTGCATCAAAACCCAAAGCATTCATACCGCTATTTCTGGCATAGAACAAAGCACGCAAATTATGAAAACCCTGGGAAACAATAATTACATCTTTTTGATGATAAATCTGCAGGCAATTTTTAATACTGGTTTGTGTTTTAAAACCTTTTGGATCTTCGATGATGATATTTTCGGGAACCCCTTCCTGATAAATAAGGTAATCTTTCATGGCAGCAGGTTCATCATAACCTTTGCTTTTTTCGCCGCTCACAATGATTTTTTTAATTTTCCCGTGATGGTACAAAAGAGCCGTAGCGTCCATTCGCGAGGTAAAATAAGGATTTGAAATTCCGGATTTCATTTTCGGAGAGGTTCCTAAAACGAGCGCTGTTTCCCGCGGCGGAATTTTCGAGATTTTAGTGTAAGTCTTTCCATTCGTAACTGCAAAAACCCAAATATTAGCCAAAATCATAATTAAAATCCCAATTTCAATGAGATTAAAAAATGATTTTAGTAAGTCTAATACTTTTTTCAAAACGGTTAAATTAAATCAAAATTGACTTTAATATTTTTACTTAATACAACAGACATGCAGGCCAATATTTTTCCGGATGCTTCTTCTTTTTCCGTCAAATATTCGTTCTCTAAAAGTTCTACTTCTCCTTCTTCCAAAACACATTCACAACTTCCACAAATCCCTGACTTACAAGAATAAGGAACCGGAAATTTCTGAATCAATAATTGCTGCAACAGTCGCATTTTATTATTGTTCAAAGTGGTTTTATATTCTTTATTAAAAAGTTTAAAATCAACTTCAATATCTTCTATCAAAGGAAATTCTTTTTCAACCGGATAAATGTCTTCATTAAATTCCTCAAACAATTCAAAATGAATATTTTTCTTCGGAATTCCATGTTTGTAACAAGCGTTAGCAATTGATTTTATCATTTCACCTTTCCCACAAATTAAGACTTCATCAACAGCATCCCAAATTGTGCTTTCTTCATCAGTATCATCCAACATTAAAATTTGATTGATGATTAAAGCTACTTTTTTCGCATTTAATCGTCCTTCAAAAAGTCCATTCCCCACTTTTTCCTGCGAGTAAAAATAATGAATTTCTAATCGATCAGGATATTGCTTTACCAACTCTTCCAGTTCATTTTTAAAGGCAACTTGCTTTTTACTCCTGTTTCCATAAAATAGAAAGAGGCGCGTTCTGGGTTCGGAATACAATATATTTTTGAAATGACTTAAAATGGGTGTAATCCCAATTCCTCCTGCAAATCCCACGATAGTACGGAATTCATGAGGTTTGGAAATTAATGTAAATCTTCCACGAGGTTCCGAAACTTCTACTGCATCTCCTACTTTTAAATTTTTAAAAAGAGAATTGGCTACACTTTCTTCGCTGTTAATTTTAATTCCTAAAGAAATCTTTCCCTCATGTGGCGCCGAAGTCATTGAAAAGTCTTTCTGTACAACATTTCCGCTGGCGATGAATTGAAGCGTGACATATTGCCCAGCCTCAAACTGATATTTGGTTGACAATTCGTCGGTAATTTCGAACTCTAGCGCAAAGGTTGTTTTGGTCAGCTCTGCCTTTTTCGCTAATTTTAACCGGTGAAATTTTATTGGTCTTGCTTTAGATAAGAGATTTTCCATAATTATTAAGAATTCAAAAATAATAAAAATAAAATGAAAAAATTGATTTTTGGTGTGGTGTTATTAACTGCACTTTCGGCTTGTAAAAAAGAAGTTAAAATTACAGAAACTACTGATGACGCAAGTGCTGACTCCATAACTGCAAATAAATCAGAAGGTTCAATGGAAGCGGTTGCTCCATTTAAACGTGTTGAATTAAGTCAAGATCAAACTTCTGAACTCCTTGGTAAAAAAGAAAATGACACTTTATATGTAACTAATTTCTGGGCAACTTGGTGTCCTCCATGCGTTAGAGAAATTCCGCATTTCAAAGAAAAAATGACCGAATTGAAATCACAACCGGTGAAGTTTACGTTTGTAAGTTTAGATCCAAAAGAAGATTGGGACACAAAAGTGAAACAATTCGCAGAAGAGCATGGTCTTTCAAATAATGTCGTTTTAGTAGATGGTTCAATGCTTACTCCTGGATTTTTTGCAGAAAACTTCAAACAGTGGGACGGTGGATCTATTCCTTTCACCTTTATGAGAAAAGGCGATAAAACCGACGAAACTGTGGGAATGATGAGCATGGAAGCATTAACAGAGAAAATTAATTCTTTTAAATAAAAACAATTAAAGGTCACAAAAATTACTGTAAAATTATAGTGAAGAGGTATTTTTGATGGAGAAGGTTTATCCTCAATCATCTTTCAATTTTTCCTTTTTTTCACCTTTAATAATAACAGAATTTTTGTGGCTTTTTTGTTATCTAAAAATGTCAAAAAACTTTAAAATCACTGGAATCTTTATTGTCATTGGAATTCTTATTTCAATCGTCATCAATTTGAATATCGGTTTTATGGATTTAAGTTTTTCTGATTTTTTCTCCTCAACTTCTGAAAACTCGCAGATCGCGCAACTTCGTATCAACCGTATTTTGGTTATGATGTTGGCGGGAATTTCGATACCGACTTCTGGGTTTTTATTGCAGGAATATTTTCAGAATCCTTTAGCGGGACCATCCGTTTTGGGAATTACGTCTGTGGCAAGTTTGAGTGTCGCATTTTATATTTTCTTTTCTAAAGATTTTATTTTGCCAGAATTTTTGCAGAATAGTTTTTTAAGTTTTTCAGCCATCGGCGGAAGTTTGTTCTTAATGATTATTTTGCTGGCATTTTCAGGACGATTTCAGGACAAGTCATTTCTGATCATTTTTGGTTTTTTGATTTCTGCTTTAGCAGGAGCAGTAGTTTCGATATTGCAGTTTTACGCAGAAAATCAAAGTTTAAAAAATTATATTTTGTGGAGTTTCGGTGCGAATAATCAGGTTTCTACGAATCAAATCATTGTTTTAAGTATTTTCGTTCTAATTGGTTTAATGTTAAGTTTCAAAACCATCAAACCTTTGATAGGAAATTCCCTGGGAACAGCTTATGCTCAAAGTTTAGGCGTAAATCTGAAACACTTAAAATATTTTATAATAATCTCTTCTTCACTTTTATCAGCTTCAGTTACGGCATTTTTAGGCCCAATTTTATTTATAGGAATTGTAGTTCCACATTTTTGCAGAATGCTGTTTAATCCCGCAAAACTGTGGCAACAATGGATTTTAAATATGTTATTAGGAATATTAATAATGGAATTTTTCTCTATTATTTCAGAATCTACACAGTTTCCTTTGAATGTGATCACTTCCCTATTTGGAATTCCAGTAATTTTGACGATGATGTTGAATAATAAAAGAGCCAGGTAATAAAAAGTTTAAAATATTCGAAAATAAAATTTGACTTAAGGAAAAGCATTTGTGACTTTGCAATTTAAAAAAAATGTTTCTAGAATTAAAAAATACAACAATTGGTTATAAAACTCCTTTAATTAATAGAGTTAATACCTCTTTGGCTTTAAGTGAAGTTTGTCTTTTAATCGGGAATAACGGTGTTGGGAAAACAACTTTAATTAAAAGTATTCTGAATCAAATTAAGTTCTTGGATGGGCACGTTTTATTAAATGGAAAAGACACCAAAACTTTTTCATCAAAAGAAATGGCAGAACAAATTGCGGTCGTTTTTTCTAAATCGCAAATTCCCGCAAATTATACTTTACGGGATTTAATCTCTTTCGGAAAATATATTCACTATCCCTACTATTTCGAATTAAACGACACAGACAAAAAAGAAGTTGAACAGATTATAGAAAGTCTGAATTTAACACAATACCGGGATTTTCCCTTAAGTCAGTTATCTGATGGTAATCTTCAGAAAGCATTTATCGGTCGTGCTTTAGCACAAAATTCTCCGATGATTATTTTAGATGAACCTACGACTCATTTGGACGAAGAAAATAAAATAATCATTCTAAAATTACTGCGGAATTTAGCAAAAAAACAAAATAAATTGATCCTATTCTCTTCCCACGATTGGCGATTGGCGAAAGAATTTGCAGATAAGATATGGCTCATTAATACTCAAAAAATTGACGCCGGCATTACAGAAGAAATTCTGCTATTGCATGATGAACTATTAAATCCCAACATTTTTGCATTTACGGAAGGATTTGTGGCTCCTCAAATTTTCGCACCAAATCTGCACAAAGAAATGCTCTACTCTTTTCTTCAAAAAAACTTCAAAACTGACCTCTCTTTTCTCAAATTTGAATTCAAAGAGCAAATTTGGGTAGTTTCAAACCATCATTTTCAACAAAATTGCCATTCTTTTGAGGAAATTGCTTTATTTATCCAAAACCTTCATTAAATCCCTATTCTTCAACAGTTTCTAAAGTACTATGCATGCATAGTATTATGCTTTTCATATCTTTTAAAGTACTGCTATTCAGTTATTAACAAAATTTTAACAGAATAAATATACTATGCATGCATAATATTAATTATATTTGACATAACCACATTACAACAATATTATGAACAAAAGGCACAGTGAAAAAGTTGAGAATATTGATCTCATATTGAAATCTACTTGGCTTGCGGTTTCGAAAATGTATTCAGAATTAGCACAAGACCATGCAGCAACAGCCGTTCAGGCACTTACTCTTCTAAAAATTGATCCTAAAGAAGGAACTCGGAGTACGAATCTAGGTCCCAAAATGGCAATCGAACCAACTTCTTTAACAAGAATCATTAAACTTTTAGAAGACAATGGCTATATCTATAAAGAGAAAACCACGAGCGACAAACGTGAAGTAATCATTAAACTGACTGAAAAAGGCCTTAACTCCAGAAATCTCTCCAAAGAAGTTGTAGTTAATTTTAATAAAAAAGTTGTTGAACAAATTTCAGAAGAAAAACTGGATGTTTTTAAGGAAGTCATGACCGACATCTTGAGAATAGCCAATGAATTAAATAATAAAAAATAATAAGGAATATGAACAGACGCATCAAACACGTTACGGTTTTAGGTTCAGGAATTATGGGTTCTGGTATCGCGGCACACTTCGCCAACATTGGTGTACAAGTGCTTTTACTCGATATTGTACCTTTTGAACTGACGGAAGCTGAACAGAAAAAAGGTCTAACGAAAGAAGATAAAGTTTTCCGAAACAGAATCGCTGCGGAGAACTTTGTAAAATTACAGAAATCAAGTCCGGCACTTTTGTACTCTCCGAAATTTGCGGAAAGAATTACCGTTGGAAACTTTGATGATGACTTAGAAAAAATCAAAAATACCGACTGGATCATAGAAGTTGTTGTTGAAAGACTCGACATTAAAAAATCGGTTTACGAAAAGATCGAACAGTTTAGAAAACCGGGAATTTTAGTTTCTTCGAACACTTCTGGAATTCCGATTCATTTCTTGATCGAAGGAAGAAGTGATGATTTCAAAAAATATTTTGCGGGAACGCATTTCTTTAATCCGGTAAGATATTTACCACTTTTAGAGATTATTCCGACGCCGGAAACTGATCCTGAAATCGTGAAATTCTATATGGAATATGGCGCGAAGTTCTTAGGAAAAGCAACGGTAGAAGCGAAAGATACTCCAGCATTTATTGCGAACAGAATTGGAGTTTTCTCGATTATGAATTTACTTCATGAAGTTCAAAATCTTGGTTTAAATGTTTCTGACATTGATAAATTAACCGGTCCAGTAATCGGTCGTCCGAAATCTGCAACTTTCAGAACTGCAGATGTTGTTGGATTGGATACTTTGGTGATGGTTGCGAACGGAGTAAGTCAAAGTGGCGCTGAAGCCAACGATTTCAACGATGTTTTCAAACTTCCGAAATACATCCAAACCATGGTTGATAACAAATGGTTGGGTTCTAAAACGGAACAAGGTTTTTACAAGAAAGTAAAAAATGCCGATGGTAAATCTGAGATTCAAGGTTTGAATTTGGACACCATGGAATACGAACTTCAAGGAAAAACAGAATTTCCAACGCTTGCTTTAACCAAATCCATTGATAAACCAATCGACCGTTTCAAAGTTCTCATCGGTGGAAAAGATAAAGCCGGAGAATTATATAGAAAATCTTTAGGCGCTTTATTCGCTTACGTTTCTCATAAAGTTCCGGAAATCTCTGATGAACTGTACAAAATCGACGATGCAATGCGCGCAGGTTTTGGTTGGGAAAATGGACCATTCGAAATTTGGGATGCAGTTGGAGTTCAAAAAGGAATTGAACTGGCAAAAGAAGCCGGTTATGAAGTTTCTGATTGGGTGAAAAACGTAGCAACTTTCTATAAAGTAAACGAAGAAGGTCAAAGTATTTACTTCGACAAAAACTCTGGAAACTATAATAACATTCCGGGTCAGGAATCTTTTATCATTCTTGATAATATTAGAAAAAATAAAACCCTTTGGAGTAATTCAGGTTCCTCAATTCAGAATTTGGGCGATGGAATTATAAACTTCGAGATCCATTCTAAAATGAACTCTTTAGGAGGTGAAGTTTTAGATGGTTTGAACAGAGCCATCGATTTAGCAGAAAAAGAATATGACGGTTTGGTAATCGGAAACCAAGGTGCCAATTTCTCTGTTGGAGCCAATTTAGCAATGATTTTAATGATGGCGATCGACCAAGATTGGGATGATTTGAATATGGCAATTGCTTATTTCCAAAAATCCATGATGCGCGTTCGTTACTCTACAATCCCTGTAGTTGTTGCTCCTCACGGAATGACTTTAGGTGGTGGTTGCGAAATGACAATGCATGCTGACCGCGTTGTTGCAGCGGCAGAAACCTATATCGGATTAGTGGAAACTGGTGTTGGTGTAATTCCTGGTGGTGGTGGAACGAAAGAAATGGCGTTGAGAGTTTCCCGTGAATTCCATTCTGATGATGTGAAGAACAACAGACTTCGTGATATGTTCATGAATATCGCGATGGGTAAAGTAGCGACTTCTGCTTACGAAGCCTACGATATGGGAATTTTAGAAAACCATAAAGACATCGTGGTGGTGAATAAAAACCGTCAGATCAAAACTGCAAAAATGCTCGCTTTAAGTTTAGCGGAACACGGTTACACGCAACCAATCGAACAAAAAGTAAAAGTTTTAGGACGTGATGCTTTAGGAATGTTCTTAGTTGGAACCGACCAAATGTTAACCGGGAAATATATTTCTGAGCACGATAAACTGATTGCTGACAAATTAGCAAACGTTCTTGTAGGTGGAAATCTTTCGGAACCAACAATTGTTACAGAACAATATTTATTGAATCTGGAAAGAGAAACTTTCTTACAATTGTGTGGTGAGAGAAAAACTTTGGAAAGAATCCAGTTCATGTTAACGAAAGGGAAACCACTTAGAAATTAATTTTCAATCGTTGAGCCACGAAGTGGCGAAATCAAAAGCATTGGGTGAAGCCCAATGAAATGGAATGAAATAAAATTAAAAATTTAACAAATGTCAAAACAAGCATATATAATTAAAGGGTTTAGAACCGCAGTCGGAAAGGCTCCGAAAGGATCACTTCGCTTCACGCGTCCCGACGTCATGGCAGCAACAGTTATCGAAACGTTAATGGCTGCAGTGCCGCAGTTAGATAAAAACAGAATCGACGATTTAATCGTTGGTAACGCAATGCCGGAAGCAGAACAAGGTTTAAACGTGGCGCGTTTAATTTCATTAATGGGATTAAATACCGATCAAGTTCCGGGTGTTACGGTGAACAGATATTGCGCATCCGGATCTGAAGCGATTGCAATTGCTTCTGCGAAAATTCAGGCGGGAATGGCTGATTGTATCATCGCAGGTGGAACGGAATCAATGTCTTACATTCCGATGGGTGGTTACAAACCAGTTCCGGAAAGCGATATGGCAAAATCCAATCCTGATTATTATTGGGGAATGGGTTATACTGCAGAGGAAGTTGCCAACCAATTTAAAATTTCCCGTGAGGAGCAAGATCAGTTCGCTTTTGAATCTCATCAAAAAGCATTGAAAGCAAACGAAACTGGCCGATTCAAAGATCAGATTGTTCCGATTCCGGTAGAATACAATTATCTTGACGAGAACCAGAAAATGCAGACGAAGAAATACGACTTTACGATGGATGAAGGTCCAAGAAAAGATACGAGTTTAGAAGGTTTGGCAAAGTTACGTCCGGTGTTTGCAAATGGCGGATCTGTAACTGCAGGAAACTCGTCTCAAATGAGTGACGGTGCGGCATTCGTAATTGTAATGTCCGAGGAAATGGTGAAAGAATTAGGTTTGGAACCGGAAGCACGATTAGTCGCTTATGCAGCAGCAGGTTTAGAACCAAGAATCATGGGAATGGGTCCATTATATGCCGTTCCAAAAGCATTAAAACAAGCCGGTTTAGAATTAAAAGACATCGATTTAATTGAATTGAATGAAGCCTTTGCTTCTCAATCTGTTGCTTTGAAAAAAGAACTCAACCTTAATCCTGACATCCTCAACGTAAACGGCGGAGCAATCGCACTTGGACATCCACTTGGTTGCACCGGAACAAAACTAACCGTTCAACTTTTGGATGAAATGCGCAAACGTGGAAATATGAAATATGGAATGGTAACAATGTGCGTAGGAACTGGACAGGGAGCAGCGAGTATTTTCGAACTTTTCTAAAAGACGAAGAGATAATAGACGGATAGATGATAGACTGAGAAACGATAAAGAGATTTTAATTAAACAAAAATTTGATTATGAGCGATTTTAAAAGACATAATTTCAAAAAATTGAAAATTTGGCATTAGGCTATGGAAATTGCGAAAAACATTTCAGATATCACTGTCGCCTTTCCGTCCTTTGAAAATTTTGGAATGCGAAGTCAGATGGATAGATGTTCCGTTTCAATAGTATCAAATGTAGCCGAAGGTTCAAGTAGAACTAATAAATCTTTCAGTCATTTCTTAGATATGTCTTTAGGTTCATCATTCGAATTGCAAACCCAACTTATTTTAGCAAACTATAAAAAATATATTTCTGATGAACTTACTGTTTCATTAGAAAGTAAAATTGAAGAATTTCAACGTGCTACGATGGTTTTCCAAAACACATTAAAAGACTAAAAGATAATAGACCAACAGACAATAGACTACAAAATGACAGACAATATGAAGCAGTTAGAATCTATTATCTATCCGTCTATCATCTATTCGTCAATTCAACAAAACAAATATTAAAATTAATAGCAATGAGCGATACAAAAACAACATTAAAAGGCGGTGAATTCATCATCAAAGATATTCCTGCAGCAGAACTATTCAGTCTTGAAGAATTGAGCGATGAGCAAAAAATGCTTCGGGATTCAATTACTGAATTTATGGAAAGAGACGTCATCCCACACAGAGAGCGTTTCGAGAAAAAAGATTACGCACTGACCGAAGAAACCATGCGGAAATTGGGTGAAATGGGAACTTTGGGAATTGCAGTTCCGGAAGAATACGGCGGTCTCGGAATGGGATTTGTGAGTACAATGTTGACCTGCGATGTGGTTTCCGGCGCGAACGGTTCTTTGGCAACTGCTTACGGAGCGCATACGGGAATCGGGACGCTTCCTATCCTTTTGTACGGAACGGAAGAATTGAAACAAAAATACCTTCCCGCTTTAGCAACAGGTGAAAAATTCGGAGCGTACTGTCTGACAGAGCCTGATGCAGGTTCAGATGCAAACTCCGGGAAAACGAGAGCCGTTCTTTCAGAAGATGGAAAACATTATATCATCAACGGACAGAAAATGTGGATCTCGAATGCAGGTTTTGCAGATACATTCACGTTATTCGCAAGAATTGAAGACGATAAAAACATTACAGGTTTCGTCATCAACCGTTCTGAACTGGAAGATCCAAACAGCATGACCATGGGCGAAGAAGAACACAAATTAGGAATCCGCTCCTCTTCTACGCGTCAGGTTTTCTTTAACGATATGAAAATTCCGGTAGGAAATTTATTGGGCGAAAGAAACAATGGCTTCAAAATCGCGATCAACGCCTTAAACGCAGGTCGGATTAAATTAGCCGCTGCAAACATTGACGGACAGAGAAGAATTACAGGACTTGCCATCAACTACGCAAATGAAAGAAAACAGTTCGGCGTTTCTATTTCAACTTTCGGAGCGATCCGTAAGAAAATTGCAGAAATGGCAACAGGAATTTTCGTTTCTGAAGCAGGTTCTTACCGTGCAGCGAAAAATGTAGAAGATAAAATTGAGGAATTCGTTGCGGGTGGAATGTCTCACGCAGAAGCAGAATTAAGCGCTTTGGCAGAATATGCCGTAGAATGTTCAATTCTTAAAGTGTACGTTTCAGATTTAACCCAACATATCGCAGACGAAGGAATTCAGATTTACGGTGGAATGGGATTCTCCGAAGATGCACCAATGGAAGCAGCCTGGAGAGATTCCAGAATTGGAAGAATCTATGAAGGAACCAACGAAATTAATAGACTTCTTGCCGTAGGAATGTTGATCAAGAAAACAATGAAAGGCGAACTTGATTTGTTGAAACCAGCCATGGCGATCGGAAAAGAATTGATGGGAATTCCGTCTTTTGAAGTTCCAGATTATTCAGAATATATGTCTGAAGAAAGAGCAATTCTTCACAACTTGAAGAAAGTATTCTTAATGGTTGCCGGAGCAGCGCTTCAGAAATACATGATGGAAATCGAAAAACAGCAGCATCTTTTATTAAATGCCTCTGAAATTCTGAACCAGATCTATATGGCAGAATCTGCAGTTTTAAGAGCAGAAAAACATTTCGATACCGATTCTGTAGAAGCAGCAATGGCGAGATTAAATCTTTACAAAGCTGTAGAAGCTATTTCTACCGCAGCGAAAGAAGGAATTGTCTCGTTCGCAGAAGGCGACGAACAGCGCATGATGCTTTCTGGATTACGCAGATTTACAAAATACACCAATATGCCAAATGTAGTTGCCTTAACTGAAAAAGTTGCAGCGCATTTCGTGGAAAAAGGATCTTACTAGAAATAGTTTGATATGTGGTTTGAACGCTCTGAGAAATCGGGGCGTTCTTTTTCATGATTAGCATTATCATAAAATGAAGTTAATAATTTTTTCAAATTACCTTAATGGAATATTGGATTTGTTTGTATATTTAACATTGAAATAATTACATTCGATAAAGCTATTAAAAAGAAACAAATAATCAATATGAACTTATTAAACGGGGAAAAATTTATAAACTTTTATAAGCTAGATGAAGGTAAAAGTTCTGTAATATCTGATTCTGATATTAATGAAAAATATTCAAAAGGTGAAATTAGAATTATTACCGAACAAGCGCGCTATCCTTTAGATACTATCCCGTCAATGCTTGAAAGTGGCAAATATGATTTAAATCCAGAATATCAAAGAAGAAAAAGGTGGAGCACTGTACAACAGTCAAAACTTATCGAATCCTTTATTATAAATGTACCAATACCTCCAATTTTTTTATATGAAGTTGTTTATGCAAAGTATGAGGTAATGGATGGCTTACAAAGACTTACAGCAATAAATGATTTTTATACTGATAAATTTGCGCTAAGTGGTCTAGAAGAATGGAAAGAATTAAATGGTAGAAAATATTCTCAACTTCCAAAAAATATTAAAGAAGGTATTGACCGTAGGTATCTTTCTTCAATTGTGCTTTTAAATGAAACTGCTAAAGATAAAGAAATTGCAGATTCGCTTAAACAAATGGTATTTGGAAGACTTAACAGTGGTGGGGATAAATTAACTCCCCAGGAAACTAGAAATGCGCTATATGCCGGAAAATTCAATGAATTTTGTATCGAGTTGTCTAAAAATGATACGTTTAGAAAATTATGGAATTATACATCTTACAAATATTCCAATGGTAAATTGATGAATGAAGACGAACTATTGGTAGATGAGACTTTTAGAAAAATGGAAGACGTTGAAATGATTTTAAGATTTTTTGCTTACCGACATATTGAACAACTTTCTAACTTTAGGTCACAAGAACAATTCTTAGACAATTACTTGCAAATAGCTAATCAATATCAACCAAATCTATTAATTGAGTTAAAAAATATTTTTTCAAAAACTGTCGAACTTGTTTATTCTCTTTTTGGAGAAAGCGCATTTTATATGCCGGAAAGCACTCAAAAGAAAAGTACTCCTACAAAAACTATTTACGATTCAATAATGCAGGCATTTTCAATGAATCTTGATAAGGAAAAGGTAATTTTAAGCAATCAATCAACAATTCGAGAATCAAAATTTAAAGATTTAGAAAAAATAACGTATGAATCTAGAGGAAAAAAAATTGATCTATTTGACGGAAAATATAACAGCAGGAGTAATGTAGAAGCTAGAATCAAATATTTTACTAATCTAATAGAACATTCAATTGCATAATGAATTCTTCATTAAAAAAATTTGACGATGAAATAATTGAATTACGACAACATTTGCAGTATATTCAGAATATTACTACGGAAATAGGTGAGACAAGTTCACTATACATATATGTCAATTCAATAACGAAACGAACCTTTAATTATAAATCTTTAATAATTTCTCTATATGGTATTGTAGAAAACTATTGTGATAGATTTATCAAAACATACCTTGAGAATTTAAGTACAGTAATTTCGGAATATTCAAATTTAAAAGAAGTTATTAAAAAAAAGAATATTCGAAACTCTGCAGATCTTACACTAAAAGTTTTTGATAATAAATACCTTAAATATAAACATCTAAAGGAAGTTGATCTGATAAGAAATTTAAATTCTTGCCTTACAGATGTTCCAAATTATTTACTTAATTATGATGGTTTTACCATTTTATCTGGTAATATGAAACATGCAAAAGTATGTGAACTATTTAAACAAATAGATTTAGATTTAAATCAAGAATTTCGTAAACATACAGATTTTAATTTATCAAATTCCGAAAATCAATTTATAAAGTTAGATGAATTAGTAGAAATGCGAAATGAGGTCGCTCACGGAAGTGTTATTTCATTACTAGACCCAAGTCAAATAGTTGAATATGTTAATTTCATTGAAAAATACTTTAAGAGTTTACACAAAATTCTTACAATCGATTTGGAACAAGAAAAATTAAAGTATTGGAGAAAATTTCATTGTATTGAAATTGAAAATGCAAAAGTTTTCGCGGGAAACATTCTTGGATTTTCAAATCTTAAAAATATAGCTGTCACTAATGAAAGTTTAATAGTAATTATGAAAAGTGACGGATCTTTTCAAAGTGCTGAAATTCTCAATATTAAATCATTTGAAAATAATGATTTAACTTTAAAATTAAAAAGTAATACAAATCTTACAGGAAATCGAAAATTTTTTTGCAAAATCACTGATAGCACAAAAAATTAAATTGAATTTCCCCCACCCCCGCACAAATCCTTTCCCCGCTCCCGCACGAATCCTTTCGTGTGGCTAATAATAACAAAGTATAACTCCCACTCCAGTTTAATAGTCTTGAATCTATAAAGTTTGTTAAAAATTGGGACAGAGATTATAATGACCTTACTTTTGCAGCAATGAAAAGGTTTTTTCCGGCGCTGCAGATTTTCAAAGCATTGAGTACTTTGATACTCAAAAAACCTTGTCAAGGTTGTCATTTTCTCTAAATTTCAAAGGATTTTGTAAAATAATCTAAAATCTAATTCCTTTTCTCCTCTCTTTTTCCATTACTTCTTTTTTCTAAATTTCACTGCGATATTTTTATGAAATCCCCCTTTAAAGCGGTAAATTGCACTTACCAATTTTCTAAAGATAATTCTCCTTATGAATAAAGAAATAAAACACTGGTTCACCAAATCTGTTCACGAAACTTTAATGTTGCTTTCGGTGGAGGCTGATACAGGACTTTCTGAAGATGAAGCGCGGAAAAGAAAAGAACATTTTGGCGCAAATATTTTGGTAGGCAAAAAGAAAAAATCTCTTTTAAAAATTGTCTTCTCTCAACTAAATGACTGGCTCATCTATGTCCTTTTTGCTGCCGTAATCATCACCGCTTTCATGGGCGAATATATAGATTCGGTGATTATTACGCTTGTCATTTTCCTTAATGCCGCCATTGGAACCTATCAGGAAGTGAAAGCCGGAAAGGCGATCGATGCGCTTTTGAAAATGTCTTCGCCGAAAGCCGTCGTAAAACGTGACGGGCAGACCAAAGAAATAGACAGTGCCGAATTGGTACCGGGCGACCTTGTTATTTTAGACGCAGGCCGAATCATTCCCGCAGATTTACGTCTCCTGGAAACGGTGAACATGCAGATCGAAGAATCTTCTTTAACAGGAGAATCTCTGCCCGTGCATAAAAAGGCAGAAAGTGTTTTTGACAACATCAAAATGCCGCTGGCTGAAATTGAAAACATGGCCTTTATGTCGACCATCGTCACTGCCGGAAGGGGTTTAGGAATTGTAGTCGATACCGGAATGACCACCGAAGTCGGAAAGATTGCAGATCTCCTGGATACAGACTCCAACATTAAAACACCTTTAGAAAAGAAACTTAGCGAACTCGGGAAATCACTTGGGAAAATCGCCGTCGGAATCTGTATTTTCATCTTCGGAGTTTCCTGGCTTCAGGGGCGTGATCTGGCGGAAATGTTCCTGATTTCAGTTTCACTCGCCGTTGCCTCCATTCCGGAAGGTCTGGCTGCGATTGTCGCCGTCGTGCTTTCCATAGGTGTTACCGCCATGTCCCGAAAAAATGCCATTATCCGAAAACTTCCGGCGGTAGAAACTTTAGGTTCTGTGAACATCATCTGCTCCGATAAAACCGGAACCCTGACGATGAATAAAATGACCGTTACTCAAATCTTTACCTCAGAAGGTTTAATGGTATTGGAAGAAACAGAAAATACGACCATTTCTGAATCGGCAAAATTACTGTCTGAAGGAATGATTCTCTGCTCCGACGCAACGCTCGAAAACGAAGAAGCAACAGGAGATCCGACGGAAATTGCCCTGCTTGTTCTGGGCGATCAACTCGGACTCGACCGCAAAAACTTAGGTCAGAAATATACACGTATCGGAGAAAATCCTTTCGACAGTAACCGTAAAATGATGTCGGTTCTGGTGAAATCTGAAAGTGGGTGCAGCGTTTTTACGAAAGGTGCTTTGGGAAGTCTTCGAAAAGTGGCTACCCGGATTTTTGATAAAGGAGAGATCAGAGCCATTACAGAAAAAGACCTTCAGAATTTCAGTGAGGCAGCGATAAAAATGTCTGACAATGCTTTACGAACCCTCGTTTTAGCCTACAAACCTGCAGATGAAAATTTAGCTCCGGAGGACATGGAAAAAGATTTAGTATTCGCCGGTTTGGTGGGAATGATCGATCCCGCACGGGAAGAAGTGAAACCTTCCATAAGACTTGCCGCAAATGCCGGTATCAAAACCATTATCATTACTGGTGATCACAAGAATACCGCTTTCGCCATTGCAAAAGATTTAGAAGTTGCGGAAAGTATTGACCAAGTTCTTACAGGACCGGAACTGGAGGAAATTAGCGAAGATGAATTCATTGAAAAAGTAACTAACTATCGCGTTTTTGCGCGCGTTTCCCCGCAACACAAAGTGCAAATCGTACAAGCGTTACAAGCAAACGGAAATATCGTTTCGATGACTGGTGACGGAGTGAATGACGGACCTTCACTTCACATCGCAGATATTGGAGTGGCAATGGGAATTACCGGCACCGATGTGGCCAAAAACGCCGCCGATATGATCCTGACCGATGATAATTTCTCTACGATTGTTGTTGCCATAGAACAGGGAAGAAATATTTTTCAGAACATTAAAAAATCGGTGGTCTTTTTACTGACCTGTAATCTGGGCGAAGTCCTGGCCATGTTTCTGCCACTCGCTTTTGGCTGGCCGGCTCCACTTATTGCGACCCAACTTTTGTGGATCAACCTTCTCACGGATTCTCTGCCCGCAATCGCCCTGGGAATGGATGGTGATGATCCCGACGTAATGCAGGAAAAACCAAGAGATGCCAATGAAAATTTCTTTTCCCACGGCGCTGGAACTCATGTAGTCATCGGCGGAATCCTTATCGGTTTGATTACCATTTTTGCTTTTTGGTACGGCTTTTACGAACTCGGTTATACGCCATTTGAGAAAAACATTCCGGAGGAAGTAGTGAAAAATGCGAGAACGCTGGCTTTTTTGGTCTTGGTATGTGCACAACTTTTCTATTCTTTAGGATTAAGAAACAGCAAAAAACCTTTTTATCAGATCAAAATTTTTGGCAATCATTATTTAAACGGAGCTGTTTTACTGGGACTTTTCCTACAGCTAACCTTGCTTTTTATCCCGGTTTTGAGAAACGCATTCAAACTCCATATGCCCGATTCCAAAGGTTGGATCATGGCATTATTTCTGGGTCTTGTCCCTTTGGTTACGCTGGAAATTTATAAAATAATTTTTGTAAAAAAACATAATTAACAGTTAACCGCCTAGAGTTAAATTCTCTCGAAAATAAATATCACAAATATAAATTTTAACGAAAATTCTAGGAGAAATACAGTTTTACACTAAATATAAATTCTATCTTTAATAAAATTTAAAAACGATGAGACTAAATATCACCATCTTATTTTCGCTAATGTTCACGTCTTTCCTTTTTGGTCAACAGGTTCTGCCTAAAATTAATCCAGAAAAAAAAGTGGACAGTTTGGATATGTTGAATTTAAAAAGTTCCGAGCAACTCAAACTTTCGTCAGCAAATTCAAAAATTAAGCAAAGAGTCCAAACTATTCATATGCCGAATGCAAAACCTAAAGACAGTTCTATTTATGCAGCATTAAAGGGAAAAGCCAGAAATGATAAACCGCACAAAATTTTGAATGCGATTCCGGAAAATGAAAAGATAAAACCAAATAAATAATGTTTGACTATCAACAACATATTCTAATCTTTAAAATATAAAATCATGTGGAAAGAAATCGATGGAAAACTTCAACAGACTTTTAAGTTCAAAAATTTTTCCGAAGCGTTTGCCTTTATGACCAGAGTCGCATTGGTTGCAGAGTGCCAGCAACATCATCCAGATTGGTCGAATGAGTATAACAAAGTGAATATCAGTTTGTGTACGCATGACGAAGGGAATGCGATTACTGAGAAAGACCATAAACTCGCAAAAGCAATTGACAAAATAATTGGGTAATTCCTTATATTTCCAAATAGATAAAAACAAAAAAACACTTCGTAACCGGAGCGTTCAATTTTATTTTAAGATACAAGAGCATTTTTTATATAGGATAAAAATCTTTTAAAACTATTGCTGATTAAGAAAAAACTGAAGTAATTTTTTACGACTCAATCTAATAATGAATCGTCTCAAGATCGATTAAAAAAAAATATTGAAGCGTTTAAACTACTTCGTTCAATTAAGTTCTACCGTCGAACACCGATCATCAAAATGACTATTTCTCAAAACGAAGAACTATTTCGCAAACTTTAACGATTTTATGCGCACGAAAATGGATCAACTATTTCAGAAAAAAGGTGCGGGAAATAATATATTTTCAAAGTACATCAATGGCCAATAAAACTTCACAACATATTCTTCCGACTGCTTCTAATTTACTGGGATTTTGTCTCATCGTAATTACATCACTGCACATCAGTTCGGCGACCGTAAATTCTATTTTAGATGAATTTACAAGTATCGTTGCTTTATTATTATGCCTTTCGGTAATCTTATCTTTTGCCTCCATTAAAAGTGAAAATAAAAAATGGACGCACCGACTGGAATTGATCGCAGAAATTCTTTTTGGAACGGCCATTACAGGGATTGGAATTATTGTGCTCGTTCTTTTGAAAAAATTCTGGCTCCAATAAAGAGTATTGAAAAATAAGAATTAATTTTATTTAAGTTTTATTGCTAATTCCTTAGACCTTTCATTATGAAAAATAAAAAGTATGTAATCGATCTGCTAAAAAGTGAAGACGACCAACTTAACAAAATGCACGAGATTATCGATAAGGCCATAACGGAGGAAACATTCATCACCACGACCATTCAGGATAATGACGAAGAGCGGACGTATGGCGAAAAACTTTCTGATAAAGTAGCAGAGTTGGGCGGCAGTTGGAAGTTCATCATCATCTTTGGCGTTTTATTGATGATTTGGATTTTATATAATACGGAAATTAAGTACAACAAAAGTTTTGATCCTTATCCCTACATTTTACTTAATCTTATTTTGTCTTGTATCGCTGCAGTACAGGCTCCAATCATAATGATGAGCCAAAATAGAAAAGAAGTTAAAGACCGAAAAAGAGCCATTAACGATTATATGATCAACCTGAAATCTGAGATTGAAATTAGAAATCTTCATGAGAAAATAGACCTTTCGATAATCGATCAATACAAGCATCTTTGCGATATTCAGCAGAAGCAACTCGCTCTTTTAGAGGAATTGAACAAAAAAATGAAGGTCCTATCAAAACCCTCAAACCCTTCTTAAAAATTTATTTTGTATTTAATTATATTTAAAAAAACAAACTTCTATTTTACTTTAAATTTTATCTTTAATAAAAAACAAAATGACCAAAGACGAACTGCTTAACAAAGCCATAAAATTAGCCCAGAAAGCGCACAAGGGACAAACTGATAAATTCGGAACGCCGTACATCGGTCATGTAATTCGGGTAATGAATGCCGGAAAAACGTACGACGAAAAAATCGTTGGCGTTCTTCACGATGTGATCGAAGATTGCCCAGAAATCACCTATGAAACTTTGGTTGAAGAAGGATTTTCTGAAGAAGTAATTTTTGCTATAAAATGTCTTACTAAAAATCCGACTGATATTGACTACATGGAATTCATCAAAAAAACGGAACAGTCAAAACTGGCCGTTTCGGTAAAATTAAATGACTTGCAGGATAACATGAATCTAACGAGATTTAATAATGTTATGACCGAAAGAGATTTCAAACGGTTAAATAAATACTTAACGGCTTATCTTTATTTAAAGGAAAAATACTAATCAACGGTCTTGTCAGAATCAGCCACCAAGGCTTTTAATTCGCTGACTTCTGCTGCGGTTAAATCCCGCCACTTCCCTATTGGAAGATCGAGTTTGATATTTAAAACACGGATTCTTTTCAGTTTTTTTACTTCATAACCACAATATTCGCACATGCGGCGAATCTGGCGGTTTAAGCCTTGCGTTAAAACAATACGGAACGATAAGTTATCGATCTGCTCTACTTCACATTTATTGGTAACGGTATCCAGAATCGGAATTCCGCCACGCATTTGCATGAGGAATTTCGGCGTAATTGGTTTGTCAACTCGTACGATATATTCTTTTCCGTGGTTGTTTCTGGAACGAAGAATTTTGTTCACAATATCACCATCATTCGTCAGAAGAATTAATCCTTCACTCGGTTTATCTAATCTTCCGATTGGGAAAATTCTTTTCGGATGATTCACGAATTCGATGATATTGTCTCTTTCTCTTTTGGTATCCGTGGTGCAGACAATTCCGACCGGTTTATTCAATGCGATATAAACAGGTTCTTCATCTGTTTTTCGAATGGTCACGCCATCGACAAAGATTTCATCGTCGTCAGAAACTTTAGTTCCCATTTCCGGAACTGCGCCGTTGATGGTTATTCTTCCCTGTTCTAAAAGTCGGTCTGCTTCTCTGCGGGAACAAAAACCAACTTCTGAAAGATATTTATTTATTCTAGTCTTTTCCATACTCATTATAGTTTTTATTACTGAAGATCGTTAGTCCGTAAAATAACCCTACAAAGGTAACTCCAGTATTTCCTAATTGTTGACCTTCAAAATATAAGCCGCCTTGCTGGCTTAACCGTGTACTGTGAGAAACTAATTTTCCCACTTTAATTCCATACAAATCTGAATCATTAACCACCGATTTATTCAGTTGAAATCCATACGTCAAATCAATGAAAACAGGTTCTCCATCATCAACATTGAAAAGGATTTTCGGTTGGATAATTCCGTACACAATATGAAAATTATCTGTGGTGTACGTGTATTTTATTCCGCCACCTAAAGATAGATTCGGTATAAAATTATATCCTGCTACCGCTGAAATTCCGTAAGAAAAATCGTTGGGATAGGTTGTATATTGATTTTCTGGATTGTTCTGTTTATCTCGATTACTTGCAATAATATTCGATAAATTAAATCCTGCACTTACTTCCGGACTGAAATAAAAACCCTGTATTGGTCTTTTCTCAGGATTACTTTGGCTAAATCCAAGACTGGAAATTAATACAAAAATAAAACATAGTTTTTTCATATCAAGGCTACTGATTGAAATTTTCAAATCGGTATTCGTCTTTCAAATAATCTGAACTCCCATTTTCAATTTTGTAATCTCCAATTTTTGTTCTGCGAAGATTGGTGAGGTAAGCGCCCACTCCTAAATCCTGACCAATATCGTGGGCTAAACTTCGAATATATGTTCCTTTCGAACAGCCAACGGTAAATCTTACAAAAGGTAATTCTATCTCAATATCGGTGATATAATTAATGGTGGTTTTACGGGTTTTCATCTCGACCTCTTTACCTGCTCTGGCTAGATCATAGGCGCGGTTTCCCTCAATTTTAATGGCCGAAAAGATGGGTGGTTTCTGATCGATTTCGCCAAGGAATTTTTCTAAAGTTTCCTTGATTTGTTCTTCCGTAATATTTGAAATATCCTGTTGAAGAATCTCCGGTTTTTCGGTGTCGTAGGATTCTGTTTGAACGCCGATTTTTATTTCGGTAAAATATTCTTTTGGAGCATCCTGAATTTCAGGAATGATCTTGGTGAATTTTCCGGTGCAGACAATTAGTAATCCTGTGGCACGCGGATCCAAAGTTCCGGCGTGACCGATTTTAAATTTCTTCGGAAGATTGAATTCTTTTTTGAGTTTGTATTTCAGTTTATTCACCGCTTGAAAACTCGTCCAATCCAAAGGTTTGTCGAGGAGTATTATTTGGCCTTCTAAGAAATCGGTATCGGTCATTTTTAAAAACTAAATTGGTGAAAAGTTCTGCCTTGCAGCCCGGCTTGAACGGAAATCCTTTTTTTAATCCTTTCAGGATTGAAAAAAGATTGGGAGTGGAAGACGGAAATGTCTGCCCAAATCAAATTATTGAAACTTCAAAAAATAAATCAACAACACGATTCCCACGATAATCCGGTACCAACCCCAAGGTTTGAAACCGTATTTATTAAGCAATCCAATGAACGATTTTATCGCTATTAACGCCACGATAAACGCGACTACATTCCCAACAACAAACGCAATAATATTATCATTTGAAGCCAAAATCATCTCATAACCTTTCATAGGATTTGCGGTCGTTTTGCCCCAAGTTTTTACAAAAATGGAATAAACAGTAACGGCCAACATCGTAGGAACTGCCAGGAAAAATGAAAATTCTGCAGCGGCTTTTCGAGTCAATCCCTGTGTCATTCCACCGATGATTGAAGCGGCACTCCGACTCGTTCCGGGCATCATTGCTAAACATTGCCAAAAACCAATGATCACGGCTTTCTTAATCGACATGTCCTTTTCATCATCGATTTTTGGATTTTTAAACCAGGAATCTGCGAAGAGTAAAACGACTCCACCTAAAACCAAAACGGTTGAAATTGCAACCTGGTTTCCAAGAAATTCTTCTATTTTATCATCGAATAAAAATCCTAATCCTAAGGCCGGAAGAACTGCGAAGGCCAGTTTATAATAAAATTTAAGGTTCTGAAAATCAAAAAACTTTTTCCAGTAAGCAGCGACTACGGCTAAAATTGCTCCGAACTGAATTGATACCTGAAACATTTTTAAGAATTCTGTCTCTTCCATGCCCATTAAATTTGCGATAAAACCCATGTGTGCGGTAGAAGAAATAGGAAGGAATTCGGTAAGACCTTCGATGATTGCAATGATAATTGCTCTGAATAAATCCATGTAAATTGATATTAAAAAAAAACTTTGTCAAAGATAAACGATGACAAAGTGATGTATTGTAAAAAATAATTATTTTTTCTTTCTTTTCAGAATAGCGTACACTTCAACGGCAAAACCTGCAATTACCAACATTGGGGCAATACGAATTCGGCGGATCGAGAAAATATCTTCGTTCCAAACATTCGGATCGTATTTTCCATCAACGGTGTTGGCATCAGGGCCCATCATTAATAGAAATCCAACTACAATTAAGGCTAAACCGATCAGCATCAATTTGTAATTTTCTTTGCCGAAATAGAAAGGATTATTTTCTGAAACTTCTACCGATTTACCAATCGTATCAGCAGAGAACTGTTTATTTTTTTTGCTCATTTTTAAGAATAATAAAGATCATCAACATTCGATCTTAGGAAACGCCATGTTGCGAAAATCGTCGAGAATACGGTGATAAAAACACCCAATAAGAAAATAGCCACAACTAAAATAATCAATTGATTATTGTCCTGCGCAAACGGAGTTCCGATTTGAGTAACGAAGTAATACCAGGCACCAAATAAAACGCCTAAACCAATTAAAGCACCGATTACGCCAAGAATAATTGCTTCTTTAATAAAAGGCTTTAAGATGAAACGGCGCTTGGCACCAACCAACTGCATGGTTTTGATAATAAATCTTTTAGAGAATATTTTTAAACGAATTGAGTTGTTAATCAAGACAATTGCTAAGATTAAAAACAAGATTGAAAATCCTAAAATCCATTTCAAGATATTGTTCAGGTTGTTATAAACTTCAACCATCAAAGTACTGTTGTTTTTCACATCAATGATTCCGGGTGTCGATTTAATCTGCTTAATCGCTTCATCGATTTTTGCCGGATCTACGAATTCGGGTTTCAAGGCAACTTCAATAGACGAAGGGAAAATATTTTCGTCGAAAAGCGCGCTGCTTTCAATGCCCATACTTTTCTTTGCTTCTTCTGCAGCCATTTCCCGGGAAATATAAGTCGCTTTTTTTACGGGAGCCAAAACCTGAATTTTCTTAAAGGTCTCTGCTTCCATTTTCGCGATTTTCACCGAATCTTTTGCATCATAATTTTCATCAAAATACGCATTCACCACCAATTGCTCCTTGATATAATCTGAATATTTTTGAGCATTAATAAGGATAAGTCCCATTAACCCTAATAAAAATAACACCAATGCAATACTTATTACTACGGTAATATTGCTGGAGCGAAGTCGTCTTTTGTTAAAATCCTCAACTGTCTTAGCCATTAAATAAAAAATTTCTGCTAAAATAGAAAAAAACTTCCGTAATTTGCGGACAAACGCGGAAAATCGCTGTTAAAAAAAACTTAAAAGAAATAAGGTGTAACCTAGAAAACTGGGATTATGACCTTCATTTTTAATTTTAAAAATTAAATTTCTGAATGAGCGTAAGAGCCAAAAAACACCTCGGTCAACATTTTCTAACGGATGAAAATATTGCCAAAAATATTGTGGATGGACTGAGTTACGGAAATAGTAATCAGGTCTTGGAAGTTGGTCCCGGAATGGGCGTACTTACCAAATATCTTTTGGAAAAAGATGCTGAAATTTTCGTGGCAGAAATTGATACTGAATCCATCGAATATTTAAAAAGCCATTATCCGAAATTAGAAGAAAAACACTTTATCGGCGATTTTCTAAAATTAAATCTTGCAGAAACCTTTGAAGGTCAAGTCTCAATTATTGGGAATTTCCCGTATAATATTTCATCGCAGATTTTATTTAAAATTATTGATTATTACGATCATGTTCCAGAAATGGTTGGAATGTTTCAGAAAGAAGTTGCTGAAAGAACGGCTGCTGTCCCGAGAACGAAAGACTACGGAATTCTGTCGGTTCTGGTTCAGGCGTTGTACGATGTGAAGTATTTGTTTACGGTGCATGAAAACGTCTTTAATCCACCTCCTAAAGTAAAGTCGGGCGTTATTCGATTGACAAGAAATCCAAAAGAAGGTTTAGCCGGAAATGAAGTTTTGTTTAAGCGAATTGTAAAAGCGGGCTTCGGGCAAAGAAGAAAGAAATTATCAAATTCCTGGAAAGCGCTGGATATTCCGGAAGCGTTGAAAACGCATGAATTTATGGATAAACGGGCGGAGGAATTATCGGTAGAAGATTTTATTGCTTTTAGCAAACTCTGGAAAGAGCATTCTTAAAAATAAAAAAAACCATTTCAGATTTGAAATGGTTTTTTTTTAAAATATAAACTTGATTTTTTTATCACAAAGTCACAAAAGTCTTGTCACTTAAGTGCTCTTCAAAAATGCTAAAAAGGTAGCGTTTAACCTTGTAAAGGTTCAGAACCTTGACAAGGTTTTAGGAAAAATCTGAAGGTCTATTGAAACTTATTTTTCTGGCGGAAGATTAGATTTTTCTTCTTCACTTTTTAAATCTTCCAAACGTTTTTGAAGATTGGCAATTACTTCTCTCATTGCTTTGATATCGTTCTTGTTCGATGAAACATTGCTTTTTAACATTACGTTTTTTGCACGTTCATTGTGATCCTCGTCATCTTCTTCTTCGGCAATATCTTCGATGTCTTCCTGGATATCATCAATATCTTCACTAATCTCTTCAATATCTTCCTGGATATCTTCAATATCTTCCTGGATTTCGTTTACGTCGTCTTTCAAATCTTCGATATGTTCCTGACTTCTGTTTACTGACATCTGAATGAAAATGGCGAGATAAATTGCTTCTAAAGAAAGTACCGTTGTTAAGACCAAAAGCATTTTGTCAAATTCGACAAATCCGAAAATCGGTAGTAAAAAAGCAGTTATGAAAATAATTGAATGTACAATCAAAGACGGAATAGAACCAATCCACCACATTACGCCATCGGTTATACGAACCAGAAGTTCGATCTTTTCTTTGGTTTTTTCTTCTCTGTCTTTCATATTTTTTACGTCAAATTATTAAATAAGCACCTCACTTTTTAAACCACAAAAGTCACAAAAATTTATGGAGTGCAAATTACTTAAAATTAAAAGTTCACAAAATAGAAAATCTAGAGATTTTCAAAAACTTTGTTTTCTTTACTTACAAAAGCAATGACTTTAGTGAACTTTACTTCTGTTACTTTTTGGTTTTAAAGTCCTAAATCTCTTTAGCAATTCCTAAACCAAAAAGTGCAAAATCGTATTTCGCAGGATCTTGATCATCAAACTTTCTTAAAACCAGATCCATTTCTTCGACGGTTTTCCAGTCGTTTTGTTTTCTTTGGATGAGATTGAGTTTGCGGGAAATATTTCCCGTGTGAACATCCAAAGGAATTGATAAGTTTTTCTGATCGATATTTTTCCAAATTCCGAAATCTACTCCTTTTCGATCCTGGCGAACCATCCAGCGGAGAAACATGATTAAGCGTTTTGCAGAGGAGTTTTTATAAGTAGAACTTACGTGTTTTGTACTTCGGTGAATTTCGTTTTCTCTAAAGAATTCTGTTCTGAAGCGATGGAGACTGTGGTAAAAATTGGTTTCATCTTTTTTTACTAAAAAGAGATTTTCCAAAGAGTCATTTTCTTTGTAAAGTCGGTTTAAGTTTCGGACGAACTCATTTAAATCTTCTTTATTAAAAGTTCGGTGCACGGAATTGTGATTAAAGAAATCCATGTCGGTTTCTTTAAAATTTAAGACGAAATCATACGGTGAAATCCCCATCCAAGAAAGGATTTTCTCTGCATCACTGATGATTGATTTTCGGGTTCCCCAAGAAATTGTCGCGGTTAAAAATCCAGCGATCTCAATATCCTGTTTTAAAGAAAAACGGTGTGGGATCTGAATGGGATCATTTTCGATAAAGTCGATGTGATTGTATAGATCGGCTTTTTCGTCGAGGAAATCTTTTAGTTCTTGAAAGGTCATCGGTTGGATTGAGTGAATGGGCTTTTTAAATGATTCGAAAATAAAATCTTATCTAATCTTTAATGTTTTAGGATTTTTGCTACCGTTTCGAAATGTTAAAACGTACAATACGTCGTCGACAATTTCATAATAAAGTAAGTATTTGTGAACAACCTTCACATTAACATTTGGAATATCGGTTGCCCTCGCGATTTTGGGAAATTCAGTAATTAAACTCAATTGTTCTTCAACTAAATTGTTCAATCTTAAACTGAATGATTTTGATTTATTACGATTATTCCAATATTTAAGAATTTCAAATAATTCTTTCTTGGCTTTTTCAGTCCAAATTATTGTTCTAACCATTCCTTAATCTCTTTTTGCACCTCTTCGTTGGTGAAGACTTTTCCTTGAGCGATTTCTTTACGCGCTTCCGAAATTGCGTTTTTATCTTCTTCTGAGGTGATGTAAGTAGATTCTTCGGTTTGAAATTTAAGTAATTGCATCAATTCTTTAAGTTTAACTTTATCAGTTATACCCGCAATTTGACTAATTAAGTCTAATTTTAATTCTGCTGTACTCATAATTACAAATTTAATTAATTTGATTTAAATATAGTGTTTTCAATTTCTTCTTAGAATTCAACGCAAAAATCAAGAATTAAAAAAAACACTTTCTAAGTAAATTCCTTAATTAAAACTCTCAACCAATCTCAACTGGAACTAACGCTTTTGGTAAATCCGTATTTGGAAAAACCTGGCGAGCTTCATCCAGAAATACATTTAAATCATGGTAGCGGTTGGAGAAATGGCCGACAATCAATTTTCCGACGTTGGCTTTTCTCGCAATTCTGGCGGCTTCTAAAGCGGTGGTATGTCCAGTGTAATCTGCCATTTCTTTTAGATCGTGTAAGAAAGTGGCTTCGTGGTAAAGCAAATCTACTTCATTGATGATGGGTAAAATACTTTCTGAATAACGCGTGTCGCTGCAAAAAGCATAAGAAACTGACCGGTTAGGATCAGTTGTTAACACTTCATTTTTCAAAACGTAGCCATCACTTAAAACGAAATCTTTTCCGTTTTTTATATTTTGATAATCGCAGGTTTCTATTTCGGGATATTTCGAAACTTCCTGCATATTGAGATGTCTCTCTTTTGGTTTTTCTTTGAACAGGTAACCATTGCAGTAAATACGGTGATCCAAAGGAATCGTGAAAACTTCTAATTTGTGATCTTCGTAAATTTTTTCTGATTTCTTACTTTGCAGTTCATGGTAAATGACTTCGAAACCTTTGTGCGTTTCTGTCAGTTTGAAAATTGTTTCGAGTAATTCCTTGATTCCTTTCGGGCCGTAAACATGCAAAGGCGTGTCTCTTCCTAATAATCGGAAAGATGCGATTAATCCCGGTAATCCGAAACAGTGGTCGCCATGTAAATGCGAAATAAATATATGATTGATTTTGGAAAATCGTGCTTTTGCTTTTCTCAACTGCACTTGCGTTCCTTCACCACAATCAATGAGAAAACAACGCTCATCCATTTCCAGGAATTGTGCTGTGGGAGACGAATTCACGGTGGGAATTGCTGAGTTGAAGCCGAGAATAGTTAGGTGTGCGCTCAAAAGTTTAGAATGTTTGGTGTTTTTAAATTCAAACAAATTTACTGAATATTTAGAAGACTTATAAAAGAAAAAAACAATCTTGATTATAGCCCGGATGGAAACGGCATCCTTTTTATTTTTTTCGACAGAAAAAATTAAAAGATATAGTGGACAGCCGGACCGGTTTTCTAAGAAGCGAAAATCTACTTGCTCCTAAAAAATAAATCCCGAAAATTAATTTCGGGACTTACTATTTAATTTATTTCTTGTTAATCGCTTTGAATCTGAAATACGAAACGATGGCTAAGGTGAACATGAATGCAATACCGATGTACACCCAAATTGGGACAGGAACCGGATCTCCTGCGGCGTATGAATGCAATCCGCTTAAGTAATAATTTACTCCAAAATACGTCATCACAATTGTGCTGATGGAGAATAAAGAGGCTACGTGGAAGGCCCATCTTCCTCTTAAGCCCGGCACTAATCTCATGTGTAAAACGAAGGCGTAAACCATAACGGAAATGAAGGCCCAGGTTTCTTTTGGATCCCAACTCCAGTATCTTCCCCAAGATTCATTGGCCCAAATTCCACCAAGGAAGGTTCCGACAGTTAAGGCATATAATCCAATGGTTAAAGACATTTCTGAAACGATGGTTAATTCTTTAATCGTGGTATCATGGTGAACTTTATAGGTTTTTTTGTCGGAGAAAATATAGAAGAACAATGTGATAATTGCGATTACCATGGAAAGACCGAAGAAACCGTAACTCGAAACAATAATGGCAACGTGGATAATTAACCAATATGATTTCAGCACCGGAACCAGCGGTGTAATTTGCGGATCAAGCGCTGAACCACCGTGTGCAAAGCCCATCATGATTACTGCTACCATAAATCCGGCGGCAGGAATTAGTGCATTTGAATTTCGGTATAATAATAATCCGGCGGTAATCCCGACCCAGGAGATAAAGATAATTGCTTCGTAACCGTTGCTCCAAGGTGCGTGACCTGAAATGTACCATCTTCCTACCAATCCTAAGAATTGCGCGAAATATCCAATTAAGCCAACAAGAATTAATCCTTTGATTATTTTATTTAAAATCTTATTCGGTTTGAATAACTCGAAGAAACCTAAAAGCAAGATTAAACCACCTATTACAGAATAGAACATCAATAAGTAAAAGTTAATGTTCGCTTTGTTCATAAATACTTCAAGATTAACTTTCGTTTCATTCGGAACTACATTTTTCCCCCAAGTTTTTTGGTATTGTTCTAATTTCACCAACTCAGCATCTGCTTTGCTCCAGTCTCCTGATTTTTGTGCTGCTAAAACTTCTGAGAAATATGGTCCCATCACTTCTTGTGAAGCAGTATCCGGTTCGAAATTTTGATCTAACCACGAATGCCAAGTATTATTCGGATCGTTTTTCACGGGAACAATTCTCATGAACTGCCCACTGAAGAATTCATTGAAGGCCTGAACACGGTCGTTTACTGCAATAACTTCTTTATCATAATTGGTCTGATCTGCAGGTTTTTTTCGGAAGGCTTCCTGGTAGTCCTTTTCCAAAACGTAATGAAGAGCACCCGTATTATCAGCTGGGAAAAGACTCATTAGGGACGTATAATATTCATCACCTAAAGCCTTATGATCTTTATAAATAGCTTTGGTTTTTTTTCTTAACTCTTCTCCTCCTTTCGAACCCACTCTAATTATCGGAACCATGGTCCAACTTGCAGTATCCGTATTAATTGACAAAAACCATTGTTCAGCTGTCATTGATTTTCCGTCTGTTCCATTAAATTTATCGTGTTTATACAATTTTCTAAGAACGTCTAAAGCCTGAGTATTCATCGGAACAATACGACCTTCGTAATTTTGAACTAACAAATATCCGAACTTATCGGCGTGTTCTTTAGGAATTTTATTTCTTGCGATAATTTCATCAGCGGTAATTGGCTTCGGAGATCTTAACATTCCTACCTTCTGTTGCTTTTGAGGCGCTGCGTCTTCATTCAATAAATCTGCGGCACCGTGGTCATGTCCATCATCGGCAGAATGAACTGGCGCTCCGGAACCATCGGTATTCCCGTGGGTTTCGATATACTGCGCATTAAAATTGAGAGTCAGTAATATTAATAAAAGCGTTGCTGCTTTCTTTTTGCTTACGTTTTTCAACATTTGATTCAGTTTCCAAAAATGAGTTCCTTTCCAGAAGAAGATTACAAACATTCCACCAAACAGGAAGAAATATCCAATATACGTTAGCAATGTTCCCCAGAAATCGTGGTTCACAGAAAGTACAGTTCCTTTTCGATCCGGATCAAAACTTGACTGGAAGAATCGGTAACCTTCGTGATTCAATACGTGATTCATATAAATTTTATAAGGCGTTTGTTTTCCTTTTTCAATGATTTGTACGTGACTTTCGTAAGCACTTGGTGAAGAACTTCCTGGGTAAGTTTCCATCACAAATTTCTCTAATTTTAAAGAAAATGGTGTTTTATAAACTTTCGGTCCGAAACCAAGCATGATATTCATCCCATCAAGTGAAACTTGTTTGAAGGCATTTGGATTTCCTTTTTCAACTGGAAGATCAACAATCAGTTTTGATTTTGGTCCTTGAACTTCTACTTTTAAATTATCAGAAACATTAGCATCTTTCTTACGGTCACCTTCATAAGCAATCAAGTTTCCTTTCATCAAACCTTCAGGAACAACCAACTTCAAATCGTTGATGGTGTAAAGACTTCTTAAAACTAAAGGCTCATATTCATCTTTTTTCGTCATCCCTTTTGCTTGGGTCGCCATCGTCATATATTCAGATTCTACTGGAGTTTTGATTAACAAAGTTCCATTGGTATTATTGAATTCCACTGCTCCGTCAATCGCTCTGTTGAATGAAACTAACATTCCGTTTACCAATTTCGAATCGCCTGGTTTGATGTAGATATTTTCACGCCCAGATTGTCCTGTAGAAACCAAGTGAAGATACTCTGTACCAGAAGGATTAAGTACGATACTGTCTTTTTTACGTTGGATATAATCAAGCGCTTTTACAGAAATTTTATTATCGTGGAATTGATAAGTTGCCTTAAAGTTTTTGTGAAGAGGGGACATTAAATAAGGAATATCCTCATAATTAAGAACATCTCCTTTTTCTTCTATTTGAATTTTAAAGAAATTTTTGTCGGTGATGATTTCGTTAGAAGTCTCCCCTTCTCTGATGTGCATAACCCCTTCAAAACTTATGTAGCGAGTGACTGCACCACCAAGAAATATTAAAATAAATGAAAGGTGAAAAACCAAAACCGGCCATTTCTCCCGGCGCCAAAGTCGGTATCTTGAGATATTCCCGATAAAGTTAAAAATGAGTAAAAGCATTACCAATTCAAACCATTTGGCGTCGTAAATCAGTGCTTTTGCAGTGGGAGTTCCGTAATCGTTTTCCAGAAAAGTAGCATAACCCATTGAAGCAGCATAAACTAATAATAAAACCGCCATGGTTCTGGTCGAAATAAGAATACTTTGAATTTTTTTCATGAGAATCTAAAACTTTACTTTTAACTGAAAAAAAGTTTATTCTTGATTTCAGGTATTTTAATTTAGAATAAATTGAACGATGGCAAAAATACAATCTATAATCTGAATTAGCGAATTTGCAACTTCTTTTTTAAGTTAATTAACATTGATAGAATCGAAAGAAATCATAAATTTCTTCAATGCGTAAATATAAAAGAACAATTTAGTCTTTCTTAATATTGATGTTCGGATTAATATTCAGTAGTTTTTGAAGAAATTCTTGCTCATTTTGTGGAGTAATGTAAACATCGTTTTTGAATTGTGAAGAAATGATTAAACCTTTGGTAGCCGTGCCGTGTTTGTGAAAACCAAACCACATTGTCTTACCCATTTGTATGGTTGTAATTGTTCTAATGTCAACTTTATAGATTGGATAAAAAAGGTCAACGCATAAAAAGTCATCTTCAATCTTAATTTTCAATAGAAAAAAAGTAGATGACATAAAAATTAAAGCAACAGTACTGATTCCTGCCATAAAACTGAACATTGAAGAATCATTGGCTGAATAGTAAGTAACGATGCTCATCGATAAAATAATCAAAAATATCAGGAGATATAAAGCGACAAAACTTTTGCCGATTCTTGTTTTAAAAACGAGTATTTCTGTATTCATTTAATGATTGGTATTGTTCAACATCGGTACAAATTTATAGGCACCAAATTCTTCTCTTTCAAATTCACGTTCGGATCTTTTGGTGAATCGCATTAAGATTTGCTCGTCCGTTTTCCCTAAAGGAATCACCATTTTTCCGCCTACTTTTAACTGATGAAGTAATTCTGTGGGCAGAACTTCTGCCCCACACGTAACTAAAATTTTATCAAAAGGAGCAAAAGTTGGAAGTCCCAAAAAACCATCTCCAAAACTTTGAAATTTCGGACGAAGATGTAATTCTCTAAATTTTTTCTGAGAAAAATCGTGTAGGTCTTTTTGACGTTCAATGGTATAAACCCAAGCATCCATGGCAATTAAAACTGCAGTTTGATATCCGCTTCCAGTTCCTATTTCCAAAACTTTATCCTTCTCTTCTATTTCTAAAAGGGCGGTTTGTTCCGCAACAGTTGATGGGTGAGAAATAGTCTGTTTCGCTAAAATCGGAAAAGCCCGATCTTCATAAGCGAAATCCTCAAAAACACTTTCTAAAAAAAGATGACGTGGAACTTTGTTAATTGCCGCCAAAACGTTCTCATCAGATATTCCCATTTTATCACGGAGATAATCAATCAAAATTTTTCTTTTTCCTTTATGTACGTACGAATCCTGCATGTCACAAAAATAGGAAATAGACTCGAGATTCAAAGACATGATATTAGAGATTTTAAAATTTTCTATTTTCACATAATTATCTACGGTCTCTTAGTCTCGTGTCTCTTATTCTCATGTCTTTTCATCTATTTTCTTATCTTTACAAAAATTAATTTTCTATGCTTAAAGCAGGTTTAGTTGGCGCAGGTCATTTAGGAAAAATCCATTTAAAATTACTTCAACAATCAGAAAAGTACGACTTGGTCGGCTTTTATGATGCAGATAAAGAAAACGGTAAAAAACTGGAAAGCGAATTCGGATATAAATATTTTGAAAGTTTCGAGGATCTTTTAAATGAAATCGAAATGCTGGATATCGTAACACCGACTTTATATCATTACGATTACGCGATGAAAGCGATTGATAAAAGAATCCATTTCTTTATTGAAAAGCCAGTTACGCAAACCCTGAAACAGGCAGAAGAAATCCTCTACAAATGCCGTGAATTTGGAATTAAAGCACAAGTTGGTCACGTAGAAAGATATAATCCGGCCTTTATTGGTTCCAAAGATTTCATCAAAGATCCCATGTTTATTGAGATTCACCGTTTGGCAGAATTCAATCCGCGCGGAACTGATGTTTCTGTAGTTTTGGATTTAATGATTCACGATCTGGATATTTTACTTTCTTTGGTAAAATCAAAAGTGAAAGCGATTCATGCAAGTGGTGTTTCAGTGGTTTCGAAATCTCCGGATATTTGTAATGCCCGAATTGAATTTGAAAATGGCTGTGTTGCGAATTTAACAACCTCCAGAATTTCGATGAAAGCGATGCGTAAATCTCGTTTCTTCCAAAAAGACGCTTATATTTCTGTAGATTTCTTAGAGAAAAAAGCAGAAGTAATCCGCATGAAACCGGCTCCTGAAAACCCAAGTGATTTTGATATGATTATTGAAAATGCGGACGGTGAAAAAAATCAGATAATTTTTGAATATCCGAACATTCAACCAAACAATGCGATTTTAGATGAACTGGAAAGTTTCGCCGATGCGATTACTGAAAATAAAAGCGTGGAAGTTTCTTTGGAAGACGGAACGGAAGCGTTGAAGGTGGCTTTGGAAATTGTGAGGTTAATTTCTTAATTAGTAGAATATTTCGAATGAAAAAATCTTTAATTATAATTATTTTATTCTCGCTTTTAGGTTGTAAATCAAAAATAGCGATTGACCATTCGAATCATAAATATTTATTAGCTCTAGAAAAGTATACCGATTCATCTCGCAATCGACTAATTCCTGTTGCCATTTACGGACATTTAGATAAAAAATTAGTGAATAAAACTCCCATAATTTTCAGTCATGGTTATGGTGGAAATAAGGGAGATGAGTACATTGAAGATTACACTTATTTATTGGAAACACTTGCCAGCAAAGGTTATTTTGTAATCAGCATCCAACATGAATTAGATACGGATGAACTTCTTGCAATGGATGAACCTTTAAAAGTTACAAGAATGCCAAATTGGAAAAGAGGTTCAGAAAATATTGGTTTTGTTTTGAATAAAATGAAAGAAGAATATTCTTCAGTAAATTTTGATAAACTGGTTTTAATTGGTCATTCTAATGGTGGAGATATATCTGTTCTCTTTGCACATCAACATCCCGAATTGATTCATAAATTAATCGCAATGGATAACAGAAGAATGGATTTACCCAGAACGTCTAAACCAAAAGTTTATACTTTACGTTCAAGCGATTATCCTGCCGACGAAGGCGTTTTACCTTCTGGTGAAGAACAGAAAAAATTTGGAATTACCGTTCAGTTTACTGATATAAAACACAGCAGTATGGACAATGACGCTAATGAAGAAGAACGAAAATACTTGACTTCGAAAATATTAGCGTACCTGAATGAAAATTAAATGAAAAAGATATTATTAATACTATTTCTGTTTATTCAAACTTTCCTTTTCTCCCAAGAGAAATGGGATATTCAGTTTTACAATGAAGTTATTAACCGCGAGGTTTTTATTTTCGCAGATAATAAGGAAGAAATGCCGATGTCTGCGCAGTTTGATTTTAAACTGACGAATCTTTCCTGTACGCTTCCAAATGAGGTAATAGTAGTGATTCCAGCAAAAGCAAAAAAGTTTCTGATTGCAAAACTGGCTCCCATCAATCCAAATCAAGCGAACTCTTTTTCTTACACCAATACTTACAATTATGGAAATTCGCTGCAGGAAAACTTTGATGATGATTATATTTATTCATTGCCTTTCGAGGAAGGAAAAACGCAGACTATTTTCCAAGGTTACGATGGAAAATTTTCTCACCAGAATGAATTTTCATTAGATTTTGATTTAAAAATGGGCAGTAAAATTTTGGCTGCACGCGACGGAATTGTAGTTACCGTCATCAATAATAACAATAAGAATTGTCCCGATATTTCTTGTGCGAAATACAATAACAAAATCGTCATCATGGACAGCGACGGAACTTTTGCCGATTATTCCCATCTTACATTCCATGGCGCAGTCGTTAAAAAAGGGGATCACGTGAAAAAAGATCAACTCCTTGGCTATAGCGGAAGTACTGGTTTTGCAAGCGGACCACATTTGCATTTCGCAGTTTTCATTAATCGAATCGACGGAAAAAGAACATTTATAAAAACGAAATTTAGAACTTCTGAAAGAGAAGCAACGCTTTTAGAAGAAGGAAAAAGTTATACTAAAAATTATTAATGATGATAAAAATGACCAAGAAATTATTAACGCTATTAATTGTTGTATGTTCGGTTTTTTCCTTTGCCCAAAAATCAAGTTTAAAGAAAGACCTTAAAAACATTATTAAAGGGAAACAAGCAACTGTGGCGGTTTCTGTTCTTTCATTAGACGATAATTTCAGTTTAAACATCAACGGAAATAAAAAACTTCCGATGTTGAGTGTTTTCAAATTTCATATTGCATTGGCGGTTTTGAATCAAGTTGATGAAGGGAAACTGAGTTTAGATCAAAATATATTCATCAAGAAATCAGAACTTCTACCCGATACATGGAGTCCGATTCGGGAGAAATATCCCGACGGAAATATTGAAATGTCTTTAGGTAAAATGATTCAATATACGGTTGCACAAAGTGATAATAACGGTTGTGATATTTTACTAAGATTAATTGGAGGAACAGAAACCGTTCAAAAATTCATCGATCATCAAGGAATTAAAAAATTTCAGATAAAAGCCGACGAAGCGAAAATGCATCAAGGTTACGAGTTTATGTACTGGAACTGGACCACGACTAATGCTGCAAATTTATTATTGAAAAAGTTTTATGAAGGAAAAGTTTTATCTAAAAATTCCACTGATTTTTTAATGAAAACTTTAGTCGAAACCAATACCGGAGCTACAAAACTTGTAGCGCAGTTACCAAAAGGAACACCAGTTGCCCACAAAACCGGTTCTTCTGGAAAAAACAATCAAGGATTAACCATTGCAGAAAACGACATCGGAATTATCACTCTTCCAAATGGAAAGCATTATACAATCAGCGTTTTTGTTTCAGATTCTATGGAAAGTGAAGCGACGAATACTAAAATAGTTGCCGATATTTCTAAAATTGTTTTTGATTATTTTACTAAAAATTAATTTGAATGAGGAAGTTTCTAATTTTATTTCTTGCGGTAGTTTCTTGTATTTCTTTCGCGCAAGATTCTATACAGTTAAAAATATATCGAGAAAATGTCGGCAAAACTTTTGTACTCTATGCCGACAATGACGAGCACGCACCAGTTTCTGTAGAATATAGTTTCACCGCTGAAAACATGAGTTCTTCGGCGAAAGATAAAAGTGTTACGGTAATCCCAGCACTAGCGAAAAAATTTCTTTTGACTGAGTTACAAAGCATCGATCCCAAAAAAGGCACTCGTTTCAATTATACTGCTTACTACGTTTTAGGAGATGTGAACATCGATTTTAAAGAAAAAGATATTGCTTATACTTTACCTTTCGCAAAGCATAAAAAGCATTCAGTTTACCAGGGATACAACGGGAAATTTTCTCATCAGAATGCAAATTCGATTGATTTCAGTTTGCAAAATGGAGAACAGGTTTTTGCCGCAAGAGAAGGTACAATAGTTCAGGTTATCATTAATAATAATAAAAATTGTATTACAAAAGACTGTGCGAGATTCAACAATAAAATTACGATTTTACATAACGATGGGACTTTAGCAGAATATGTTCACCTGAAACAAAACGGTTCTACGGTGCAAATTGGCGAACAAGTTTCACAAGGACAATTAATAGGATATAGTGGAAATACGGGTTGGACTAAAGGCCCACATCTGCATTTTTCCGTTTTCGCTCCCAAAATTGATGGAGAAAGAAATTACATCAAAACTAAATTTATGGTAACCGGAAACGCAAACCCAATTTATGTTGAAGAAAAAAAACAGTACTCCAGAAGTTTATAAATAATTAAGATTTTAAAAATAAAAATATATGAAAAACATAGTAGTAATCGGCGCCGGAACCATGGGAAACGGTATTGCGCATACTTTTGCACAAACCGGATTCACCGTTAATTTAGTTGATGTTTCGCAATCTGCATTAGATAAAGGGATAGCCACGATTACCAAAAACCTGGATCGTATTATCTCAAAAGGAAATATGACTGAAGACCAAAAAGCAAATACTTTAGGCAATATTTCGACTTTTACCAACTTAGGAGATTGTGCTGCAAAGGCAGATTTAATCGTAGAAGCCGCTACCGAAAATTTAGATTTGAAGTTAAAAATCTTCAAACAAATGGATGAGTTGGCTCCAGAAAAGTGTATTCTGGCGACCAATACTTCTTCTATTTCTATTACCAAAATCGCGTCGGTTACCAACCGTCCGGAAAAAGTAATTGGAATGCATTTTATGAATCCAGTCCCGATTATGAAACTGGTAGAAATCATCAAAGGCTACTCTACTTCGAAAGAGACTTTTGACGAGATTTATGAAATGAGCAAAACCTTAGGAAAAGTTCCTGTTGAAGTGAATGACTATCCTGGATTTGTGGCGAACAGAATATTGATGCCGATGATTAATGAAGCCATCGAAACGTTATACAACGGCGTTGCTGGTGTTGAGGAAATTGACACGGTAATGAAATTGGGAATGGCACATCCGATGGGACCTTTGCAATTGGCTGACTTTATCGGATTAGATGTTTGTTTAGCAATTCTGAATGTGATGCACGACGGTTTTAAAAACCCAAAATACGCACCCAATCCATTGCTTGTAAATATGGTTACCGCTGGGAAAATGGGCGTGAAATCGGGAGAAGGTTTTTATGATTATTCCGAAAGTAGAAAAGCCGAGAAGGTTTCGAAAATGTTTGCGAAGTAATTTTAAATTTAATAAACCTTCAAGATGTTAAAAACCTTGAAGGTTTCTATTCTAATGAAAAAGAACCAGGAAAAATCAATTCAAATACTATTGGTCATTGCAACTTTTGTAATGATCATTCTTCGTTTTTTATGGAATGAAAAAGGTCGTGTAAATCCAGACTCAATTCGGTATATGCGAACGTCGAAAGTATTTCCCACAATTGATAATACAACTACTCCACTCGGTTATCCGCTGAGTTTAAAGTTTTTTACGCTCTTTGGTTTTGATGAATTTTGGGCAAGTAAAACGATTGGAGTTTTAGCATATTTATTCCTCGTATTTTTCGCCTGGAAAAAGAAATTCTTTTATAAAGAAATAATTTTAGTTGGCGGACTTTTTAGTTTCGTTTCTATCTTTTCTTATACGATGAGCGAAACGTTGATTTTACCTGTAATGTTCGTTTTTCTTTATTTGGCTCATCAAATTATTACAGAAAATATTAAAGGTATAAAAGCAGTTTTATATCTAAGTTTGGCTTTAATTGGATTATATAATATTCGCTATCCTGCTTTATTCATCATGTTTGCAACTGGAGTTTTTGGTATATTAAATTACAGAAAAACCTATGGAAAAACTTTTATTTATTCAGGAATTATTGGATTGATCTTCGTGATTTTGTACAAGTTTTTATTCATCGATTATTTTAATAATCAGTACGTTAATAAATTTCTAGAAATCGGTTTGCACCCAACTTCCAAATTACTAAAAGAACTGTTTCTGGGAATGGTCACGGTTTTTAATCCCTTCATTCATATCCTAAATCCGGCGGGTGGAATCGTTAATTACGGAATTATAGGAATTGGTTTATTAAATTTTGCTTTAATGATTTACCTTTTCATTAAAACAAAATTAAAAGAAACAGAGAAATTTTTTCTCACGATTGGCTTTCTCGGAATTGCCTGTTCTTTTTTCATTCAATATTTTTATTCCGTTAATGCTTTAGACTACCGATTACTAGCGCCATTTTCACTTCCAATATGGTTGGTTTATTTTAAAAAACTGTGGCAATTAATCGGAAAGTTCACTTATGGAATTACGGTTTTAAGTTTAATGACTGGCTTTGCATTCACTTGGTTAGCGCGTGGAAATTATTTAGAAAACCGAAAGGAAATCACACAATTTCTTCATGCTGAAAATTTAGAAAATGGACGCATTAATTTCTATATGGAAAATGAAGAACAACTGGATAAAATTAGAATCGCAGAATTAATCAGCACCGTAAACCCAAATGTTAAAGTAACCTTTAAACCAGATGATACGCTGAAAAATAACACTTTAACAAAATACAAAGTTTTACAAAAAATTAAAATTGACAAGAATCAATTTCAATAAATAATTATTATCTTTGACGCAGTTATAAACAATTAGAAAATGAAATTACCAAAGTTTTTATTAGCAGACAATTCAGATTTTCCTGAAGATTTATTCGTAGTTCACACCGAATACCCAAGATTTGTTTTGAATGTTGAGGAAGAGGAAGTAGAATGGTTCGACGATCTAGAAGGAGATGACGAAGAAACAGTAGCAGACGAAGCTACAAAAGTAGTCGAAGCAGCTTTCAAATGGTGCGACGAAGAACTCGCTAAATATGATGAAGAAGAAGACGAAGAATAGATAGCAAAAAAAATAAAAAAGGAACTCAAATTTGAGTTCCTTTTTTTATGTCAATTTTTATTGAATTAAAATTTATAACTTGTTAAATTTCAACAATAAAAGATTGTCTTTGTACAATTCTAAAGTAGTTCCGTTCACCACATATTTGGTTGCAGCACCGAGCATACTGAAATAATTAGATTCTTCGCTCATATTGTCGCACGCCATTTTTGTAGAACCAATATTTTTGGTTGAAAAATTTCCAACAGTACGGTCAATCATTAAATCGGCGAAGTAATTATTGCAGCCACCATTACCGGTAATTCTTGCAGACTCAATCATCAAAGTCGGCTTTTTACCTTTTACATTATCGGCTAAAGTCCATTGCGTATTTGCGATATTCGGTTGTGGTGTTCCAACTTTTGATTTGGAAGTTGCCATGGTTGAACAGGAAACAATCGTTGCAGCCGTAAAAATCGCTAAGGAAATATTTCTGAAAATATTCTTCTGTGGGAAGTGAATTGCTTTCATTTTTAAAATTTTAATACCGTAAATTTAAGTAAATATATTGATTTAATGACTTGCTGCAGGATTTAATCTCTTCCGTACAAACAGAAAAGCATCTCTTTTCAGAAATGCTTTTTAGGTTTTATTTAAATTTTAAAATTAAGATCGTAACTCCGCAGAAAATTCTTTCTGGAAGGTTTTAATCAAAGAATTCATCACTTCGGTAATGTCTTTATCTTCTAAAGTTTTTTCTTCGTTTAATAATTCAAAACTCATTGCATAAGACTTCTTGCCTTCCGGAAGGTTCTTGCCTTCATAAACATCAAATAAATTAATATTCTTTAAATATTTGGAAGGATTGCTTCTGGCTGCTTTATAAAGTTCAGCGTAAGTCACATTTTTATCGATCAATAAAGCCAAATCTTTTCTGGTTTTATTGAATTTCGGAATATCTTTAAATTTCAAATTCTCTTTTGTTCTGAAACTCTGAGCAACTTCCAATTCGATTTCGGCATAGAAACACTCCTGCTCGATATCCGCATCTTTCAATAATTCCGGAGCAACTTTTCCTAATCTCGCTACGGTTTTTCCATTTGCTGATAATTCAATTGCATCTGAAAAACGTGCATCTTCTAAAGATTTTTCTTCGATTGAAACCGGAAGTGCGTCTAAAAGAACTTTCACATAAGATTTTAATCTATAGAAATCAGTAGTAGATTTTGGCTGTAACCAGTTTTCTGCTTCATCTCTTCCTGTAACCAAAATCGCAAGTTGTTTTCTCTCTAAATAGGTTCCTTTTTTGTGGTAGATTTTACCTAATTCAAAGAACTTAATATTTTGATTTTTTCTTTTGATGTTATAATCTGCATTTTCCAGAAGTCCTTCTAATAAAGACTTTCTCATAAATGCCAAATCTCCACTTAATGGATTTAACAAACGAACCGCATCAGTTTCGTCTTTTACAGAAGTTAAAGAATTGTTCATCACTTCATTGAAACCATTGCTTTGTAAAGTTCTCGCCCAAGCATTTTCCAAAGCATCCTGATCATCAAAACTTAATTTCACCGGTGTAAAAGAAATTTTCTGCGGAGAATCGATTTTGTTGTACCCGTAGATTCTTAAAATCTCTTCGATAACATCGATTTCTCTCGTAACATCGGCTCTGTATGCAGGAACAGAAATTTCTAATCCATTTTGAATATCATTTAAAACGGTAATTTCTAAAGACTTCAGAATTTCTTTAATTTTCTCCTGATGAATTTTCGTTCCTAAAATTTGTTCAACTTTAGAAAAACGAAGAATAATATAATGGTCTTCTATTTTTGTAGGATAATGTTCTAGAAGTTCACCAACCATTTTTCCACCAGCAATTTCAGCAATCATTTTCACGGCATGAGTCAGCGTAGTTCTGGTCATGTTTGGATCAACTCCGCGTTCAAAACGGAAAGAAGCATCGGTATTTAAACTGTGAAATTTCGCGCCTTTTCTAATTCCAATCGGGTTGAAATAAGCGCTTTCTAAAAAGATGGTTTTCGTAGTTTCAGAAACTCCAGAAGTCTGTCCCCCGAAAACACCAGCAATACACATTGGGTTATTCTCGCCGTCTTTAATCATGATTTCGGTTCCGTTCAACGTTCTTTCAACACCATCTAAAGTGGTGAATTTTGTTCCTTTTTCACTCACTCCAACTTTTACTTTTTTGCCTGCAATTTTATCAGCATCAAAAGCATGAAGCGGCTGACCAAAACCGTGAAGAATATAATTCGTAATATCTACAATATTATTAATCGGACTTAATCCAATCGCTTTCAAACGGTTTTTTAACCAATCCGGAGACGGCTTTACTTCCACATTTTCGATCACTGCACCGATATATCTTGGACACAATTCAGAATCTTCAACCTCAATTTGAAAATCGGTAGTTCCTTCATTATTTAAAGGTTGAGAAACCATTTTTTCAAAGGTAGAAGCAAGTTGATGCGTACTTAAATAGGCGTTCAAATCCCTGGCAACACCGTAATGCGACATCGCATCAGTTCGGTTTGGCGTTAAACCGATTTCATAAACTTTATCGTTGGTAAGATCAAAATAATCTGCGAAGTTTTTACCTACTTCAAATTTCGTTTCATCTAAAATCATGATTCCGCCGTGATCATCGCTCAAGCCCAGTTCATCTTCTGCGCAAATCATTCCCTGAGAAACTTCACCACGAATTTTGGCTTCTTTAATTTCAAACGAACTTCCGTCTTTTCCGTAAATTTTCGTTCCAACGACTGCTACAGGAACAGTTTGTCCGGCTGCAACATTTGGCGCTCCACAAACGATATTTAAGATTTTTCCAGATCCAACATCAACTGTTGTTACTTTTAATTTATCAGCATTGGAATGTTGTTCGCAAGTTAAAACTTTCCCAACAACGATTCCTTCTAAACTTCCTTTTACCGATTCAAAAGGGTCGATTCCTTCTACTTCCAAACCAATATCGGTCAGGAATTCGCCAATCTTTTCAGATTTGATATCAGTGTCTATGTATTCTTTCAGCCAGTTGTTTGAGATTTTCATTTCTGTCGTAAATTTCAGATGTTATATTTTCGATTTCATTAATAAAGACCTTGAAACCGGAAAGGTGCAAATATCGTGATTTTGAAGGTTAAAAAAAAATTGAGATTCAAAAACTTTGAATCTCAATTAATATTTAGTGCAATTATTTAAAACTGTTTTTCTTACATTCCGATAACCGGCATTGAAAGCATCAGTAATTTTTCTTGATCTTCTAAACCATCAACTGGTTCGATAATTCCCGGTCTGTTTGGTTGAGACATTTTCATGGTAATATCATCAGCAGAAAGTACGGATAACATTTCCGTTAAAAACTTAGAACTAAAACCGATATTAATATCTTCTCCGTTGTAATCGCAAGGAATCTGCATATCTGCTTTGTTTGCAAACTCAGTATCTTCTGCATGCAAATGAAGAATATTTCCTGATAATTTGAAACGAACCTGGTTCGTAGATTTGTTCGACATAATCGAGGCTCTTCTAATGGAGTTCAATAAAAGAGTTCTATTAATCGTTAAAATATTTGGATTTTCTTTTGGAATAACCGCGGAATAATTTGGATATTTTCCATCAATTAAACGACAGATCCAGATATTATTTCCGAAAGTGAACTTCGCCATATTTTCATTAAACTCAATAGAAACTTCTTCGTTAGAAGATGCTAAGATGCTTTTGAAAATTGCCAAAGGTTTTTTCGGCATAATGAATTCTACTGGTTCAGCATTCATTAAGTCGGTTCTTTTATAAACCACTAAACGGTGCGAATCGGTAGAAACGAAATTGGTTTCATCTTCTTTGAATTGGAACAAAACTCCCGTCATTACTGGACGAAGAGAATCATTACTGGTTGCAAATAAAGTATTATTTAATGCTTCAGATAAGATACCTGCAGAAATCGTTACGCTTTGAGCCGCATCGAATTCAGGGATTTCCGGATAATCTTCTGCGTGATCTAGTGCCACTGCGAAGTTATCTTTCTCATCCAAAATTTCGAGCAACTTTCCGTTTCCATCTTCAGCATCTTTCACAGAAAGCGTTAAAGGTTGGTCACCGTAAGTTTTCACAAATTCTTGAAATATTTTTGCGGGAACTGCAATCTTACCTTCAACGTCAGACTTCACATCCAAGGAAGTAATTAAAGTCGTCTCACCATCCGAAGCGGTAATTTTCAGTATATCTTTTTCGATTTCAAACAAAAAGTTTTCCAAAATTGGACGGGACTGAGAATTGGAGATCACTCCGCTCACTGTCTGTAAGGCTTTCTGTAATTCACTACTTGAAACAATAAATTTCATAAAAATCAATTATTATTAATTTCACAAATATATAAATTAAACCCTAAAAAATGCAATATTTTGGGTGATAAAAACTGTTTCCGTGAAAAAGTTACCAACATTAATCCAGATCTGGCAAGTCTTTTTTCTGTGATTTTGTGCGATCGATATTTACAGATAAGCCGAGGTAGATAAAATGTAAGTTTTTATTGCCCGAATTAGCAAATTCTCTTTGCCAAAGATACCCAGAAGTAATCGCAAAGTTGTTATCAATTTGATAAGAAAATCCACCAAAAACCCGATTTCTTGCAAACAATGGATCATCAGTTACAACGAAGAATGTTTCATCATAAGCCATGGCTGAAAGCGTTCCAGGTGCAACTTTATCTGCATTTAAAGGCATTGAAATATTAAGTCGATAACGCAAACGAATCCGATCAGAATGTTCATCTTTCAAACTATTATAAAACCAACTTTTTTCGGCTCTAAAACGATTTTCGAATTTAAATTTGCCGACCTTAATATCGTAAATATCTTGCAACCAAACCCGAAATTCTTCTTTTTCTAAAGAATGGTTTTTGTAGTTTACATATCTTCCAATTCCGATTAAAGGCTTGTGATTTTCGGTCAAATTATAACCGACACCAACTTTAATTTCATAATAGTCCGGATAAGAATAATCTGAAATACCACGCAACTGACCTTCGGCATAAGCGAATATTTTCTTATTATGCTTATAGTTAACCGTAATCACATTATAACTGGAAATCGATTCTTTCTGTGCTGATAAATTCAGCATAAAAAGAGAAGTGGAAAGTAGAAGAATCCGTTTTGACATCTTGCAAAAATAAAAGAAAAAAAAGTGTAATCAAAAAAAATGCAACACCGAAGCGCTGCATTCCTTTTGAAGATTAAAGTTAAAACTTATCTTAATTTCATCAAATGTGTAATCAGATCATTCAAAATTTTTCTCATGATATTACTACATTTATTTGTTGAAACAAATATTGCAAAAAATATCCGGAACTCCAAATTATCTTCAGGAAATTTCTCTTAAAAATTCCGTAATTTTGTAGCCTTTAAATTTTATAATGACTACACCCACAGATATCGATATTAAGAAACAACTTTTTGTAAAAAATGCGCATCTTAATAATCTGAAACATATTGATGTTCTGATTCCTAAAAACAAACTCATCGTAATCACGGGAGTTTCGGGAAGTGGAAAATCGTCGCTCGCTTTCGATACCATTTACGCTGAAGGACAAAGGCGCTACGTGGAAAGTTTGAGTTCTTACGCAAGACAGTTTTTAGGTAAATTAGAAAAGCCAAAAGTTGATGATATTAAAGGTTTGGCTCCTTCAATTGCGATTCAGCAGAAAGTTATTTCTTCGAATCCACGTTCAACCGTTGGAACTTCTACGGAAGTTTATGATTATCTAAAACTGCTTTTCGCCAGAGTTGGACGAACATTTTCGCCAGTTTCGGGAAATGAAGTGAAGAAGGATTCGGTAACCGATGTTATTACTTTCATTGAAAAAAATGAAAACCAGACTTTTCTTTTAACGACTCCTCTACTATTTGATGTTGAAAAATTTACGGAGCAAGTCAATACTTTAAAACTATCCGGTTTTACGAGATTAGAAGTCAACGGAAATGTAGCAGGAATCGAGGATTTAGAAAGTTTCGGTTTTGTACCTGAAGCCGATATGGAAATTCAATTGGTGATCGACCGTTTCAGTTATGAAGAGGACGAAAGTTTCTTACAGAGATTGGCAGATTCTATTCAAATGGCTTTTTATGAAGGTCGCGGCTATTGCTCTTTAAAAAATATTGAGACCGGGAAAATTACAGAATTTTCCAACAAATTCGAATTGGATGGAATGGAATTCATGGAACCAAATGTTCATTTCTTCAGTTTTAATAATCCTTACGGTGCTTGTCCGGAATGTGAAGGTTACGGAAAAGTAATTGGCATCGATGAAGATCTGGTGATTCCCAATAAAAATTTATCCGTTTTTGAAGAAACCGTGGCGAGTTGGAAAGGCGACAGCATGAGCGAATGGAAAAGAAGTTTCATTAAAAAAGCCAAAGACTTCCCTATTCATAAGCCTTATCATCAGTTAACAAAGGAGCAGAAAAACTATTTATGGAAAGGAGATGGAACTTCTGATTTTCCTTCAATTAATAATTTCTTCAAAATGCTGGAGGAGAATTTGTATAAAATTCAATACCGCGTTATGCTTTCCAGATACCGTGGAAAAACGCTTTGTCCGACTTGTGAAGGTTTGCGTTTGCGCGAAGAAACAAAATGGGTAAAAATCGACGGACATAATATTCAGTCGGTGATTGAATTGCCTTTAGATGAATTTTTACCATTAATAAAATCATTAAAACTCAACAAACACGATGCTGAAATTGCAAAACGTTTGCTGTACGAAATTACGACGCGTTTAGAATTTTTGGATAAAGTTGGTTTGGGATATTTAACCATTAACAGAACCTCGAATACGCTTTCTGGTGGGGAAAGTCAGCGTATTAATTTAGCGACTTCACTCGGAAGTTCGTTGGTTGGATCGATCTATATTTTAGATGAACCTTCGATTGGTCTGCATTCCCGAGACACTGAAAATTTAATTGAAGTTTTAAAAAGTCTTCGTGATTTAGGAAACACCGTAATCGTTGTTGAACACGATGAAGACGTAATGAAAGCCGCAGATTACATCATCGACATTGGTCCGGAAGCCGGGTATCTTGGTGGCGAATTGGTGTTCGCTGGAAACTTTGATGAACTCGAAAATGCAGACACTTTAACTTCAAAATATCTGACTGGAAGATTAGAAATAAAAGTTCCGGAAAGCCGTCGTAAACCAAAAGAATGGATTCATATTAAAGGCGCTCGACAAAATAATTTGAAAAATATTGATGTTGATATTCCGCTGGAATGTCTGGTCGTAATTTCAGGAGTTTCAGGAAGTGGAAAATCTACTTTAATGAAAGAAATTTTGACCAATGACATTCAGATTCAACTGGGAATGGGCGGAAAAAAGGGCAATTACGATTCTGTAGATTTCCCGACGAAACTCATTAAAAATATTGAACTCATCGATCAGAATCCGATTGGTAAATCTTCGCGTTCAAATCCGGTGACTTACCTCAAAGCCTACGACGATATTCGTGATTTGTTCTCAAAACAGAAACTGGCAAAAATGCAGGGTTTAATGCCAAAACATTTTTCTTTTAATGTGGATGGCGGACGATGTGATGAGTGTAAAGGTGAAGGTGTAATTACCGTATCCATGCAGTTTATGGCTGATATTGAATTGGAATGTGAAACCTGTAAAGGACAAAGATTTAAAAACGAAATCCTCGAAATTAAATTCGACGAAAAGAACATTTCAGATATTCTTCATTTAACCGTTGACGAAGCGCTGGAGTTTTTTAAAGATAATGAGCAGCCGAAAATTGTTACCAAACTAAAACCTTTGCAGGACGTTGGTTTGGGCTATTTACAATTGGGCCAAAGTTCCTCTACCCTTTCCGGCGGTGAGGCACAAAGAGTAAAGTTAGCCTCGTTTTTAGTAAAAGGCGCAACGACCGATAAATCATTATTTATTTTTGATGAACCTTCAACAGGTTTGCATTTTCACGATATTAATAAATTATTAAAATCCCTTCAGGCCTTAATAGAACTTGGACATTCAGTAATCGTTATTGAACACCAACCCGATATTATCAAAACCGCAGATTACATTATCGACATCGGCCCGGAAGCCGGAAAATACGGTGGCGAAGTTGTTTTTGAAGGAACTCCCGAAGATTTGGTGAATAATAAAAAATCGCATACGGGGAAATATTTGAAACAGAAATTGTAGGAAGTCCGAAGTAATAAAAATTATAGACCCCTTGTATTAAATATCAAAGCCAACTTTTCGGAGGTGGCTTTTTTGGTCAGAAAAAAAAATTTTAGAAAGAATTTTTCCTAGATAAGTATTAAATTTGAATTCACTTTCGGCTTCATAGTTCAACGGATAGAACAAAAGTTTCCTAAACTTTAGATCCGGGTTCGATTCCCAGTGAGGCTACAAAACAACTATCAATTAAGATATTTAATAAGTTTTACTGAAAGTTAATCTATCATTTATATAACATTAACTTCAATAATATAACATAACTCTCGCAAATCTAAACCATCTTTACGATACTCTACTCTACATGTGTTTAATTTCTAAATAATGAAAAATGGAGAATTTTAAATCAATTTGCTTACCTGATATTTCAGATGCGAAATTACCAATGGCCTATCCTTCAAGAAAAAATCGGTTACCTGAATCTGGATTAGTTTTAGCCGCAGACATTGGCGGAACCAAAACCGACATGGCACTATTTCAAATTCAAAAAGGGAAATTGATTTCAATTAAACAACAACGCTATCCAACAAGTGATCACAATTCTTTTGTAAAAGCAATGGGGAGTTTTCACGGAGATGAATTGTCTAAAATTGATTGTGCCTGTTTAGGAGTTGCAGGTGTGGTAGATGGTGATAAAGTTCAAGGAGTTAACTTTGCTTGGGAAATCGATGCTAAAAAATTAGAAGTTGATTTAAATATTAAACGTATCGTGCTCATTAATGATTTGCAAGCCAATGCTTACGGACTTTCAACACTTGAAGATGCAGATTTTGAAATCCTGACTGAAGGATTAAAAGCGGAAGGCAATGCCGCAATTATTTCTCCCGGAACAGGCCTGGGTGAAGCAGGAATGTATTGGGACGGGTCGCATTACCATCCGTTTGCTACCGAAGGTGGACACTGCTCTTTCAGCCCGACCAATCCATTGGATATGGAATTATGGACCTATTTAAAAACGAAATTTGACCATGTTAGTTGGGAACGCCTTGTTTCAGGACATGGCATTGAAAATATTTATAAGTTTTTAAGACATTCCAAAAACGAAAAAGAACCCGATTGGCTTACGAAACAATTTAAAAATGAAGATCCTCCCAAAGTAATTTCTCGTGCTGCTCTAGAAAACAAAGATTCCATCTGTGCTGAAACCCTTCAACTTTTTCTAAGATTCTTGAGTATAGAAGCATCCCAACTCGCTTTAAAAACGAAAGCAGCCGGCGGAATCTATATCGGCGGCGGAATTGCGCCAAAAATCCTTTCACTAATCGATAAAAAAGAGTTTTACAAAAACTTTATCAACATCGGCCGTATGGAACATTTGCTGAAAACAATTCCAGTGAAAATAGTTCTCAATGATAAGACCGCTTTAATTGGTGCTGCCTATTATGCCGCAATGGGAATCATTAAACCCTTTGAGAAATAGGATTTAAGTAATTTAACGATGTGGTCATTTATATTTATTTCAATATCTACCGTAAATTTTGATAACGATAGATGCTGATTTTTACTTTATAATATTCCCTTTAAGATCAGTATGAACCCGTTGTTTTTTTCCATCCTTGGTTAAAAGAAATCGGTAATGTTCGATTTTCTTTCCGTTCGCGTAATTAGTCATATGATAACTGTCTTTATCAACCATCCAACCAGGATATGCTGCAGCAATAGCACTAGAAATATTGCCAGGTACTTTCATATCTTTTACATATTCTATCGTGCTCATCAGTTTACCATTGTCATCCATATTAGCGACAAGTCTTCTTCCATTAGAAGAAATCACTATTTGATAACTGTCGACATCTGAAAGATCTACATCCTTATCAACATACACATTTCCCCCAACGTATTTTACGGGAACTGCATTATATTCTTCTACAACATAATTGGGAAAATTCGCTTCTATGGATTTAAGGACAACCGCTGGAACATCACCTTTTTTTAAACTGGCACTGTAAAGTACATCTTGCGCATAGCATTGAAAACCCAATACCAGCATTACTAAGATTAAAATTGATTTTTTCATTTTATAAAAATTAATTGATTTTTTATGACTGAGCAAAACTCTTTATATCGAATATCATATCTCTTTTTCCTTTCAATAAGGATAGTTTTAAAATTTGAGTTCAACCTATTTCTAGTTTAAATGAGCCCGAAGCATCCAAGCAGTTTTTTCATGATATTCCATCAAACCTGTAATGTAATCGCTGATTCCTTCTGCTTTTAATTTGTCTGCCATCGGTTTTATATTTTCTCTTAAAAAAATGATGATACTTTCGTGATCATGTAACAATTCCTCAAAAAGTGATTGGCTATCATTCTTATCAAGTGGTTGTTCGGAAAGATGGGTCAGTTGCAGATATTTACTTAGTTGTGCCGGAACATAATGTCCAATTGCACGGATTCTTTCAGCCACGGTATCTACGATTTCCTGTTGTTGATTGTAAAGTGTTTCCAGATAAACGTGTGCGGTATGGAAATCAGGTCCTCCAATATTCCAATGAGCATTCAATGTTTTGGAATAAAGTAGAAATTCATCGGCCAATATTTTTGACAATTGGTCTGAAACTACTTGTTTGTTTTCTTCGGAAATTCCGATGTTGGCATTTTTCATTTTGTTTTATTTTTAAATTAATCTTTCATTATTTTATTTTTAATAGAAACTTACTATGCTGTAGAATTTTCACGTTTTAATTTTCTGTTATTAAATTAAAAGTATTGATCTCTTTTGCGATATACCATTAGCAAATATATTGCAGGTGTAAAATCATCCAAAACGGGTCGTATGGAATCATGATGTATTTTTGATCAAATTAATAGATAAAGTTAATATTGTATTTCTCAATTATTTTATACAATATGATTTATAAATTACATTTTTCTCACTCGCGAAAATATGGGAGTGATTAAATAAAATAGAATTCATAATGAATGTAAATTCTCCGGAAAAAATTGTTTGCTTGTTTAATGAGTTTAAATTTTATTTTTTGGCGTAATACCTTGATAAACCAAATAATTTAAATATCAATTTACTTTTGATTTTTTATAAGCGATGGAATTTATCCCTATTAACTGCACATGTATAGAATAAAAAAAACAGTTACGACTTATTCTGATTTTTGTATCTTTAAATTACATAATCAATAGGGAAAAATCAAATTGAAAAAGATTTTAACAATGATTCTATTTCCCTTTTATTTAGAAAAAGTAATTTCCTGAAAACATGTTCATATACATCAAATATATGGTCAGTTTGCGCTGTAAAATGATCGTGAAGCAAGAACTGCAAAAGATTGGTCTTCATTGTGTAAATGTAGAACTTGGTACTATTGAGATTAAGGAAAATATCTCTGATTTCCAGAAGGAAGAATTGAGTAAAAACCTTAAAACATTTGGCCTCGAACTTCTAGACAATAAGCGGAACATCATCATTGAAAAAATAAAAGCCATTATCATTGAAATGATTCATTATTCTGATGAAATCCCCAAAGTGAATTATTCAGATTACATCAGCAAAAAACTGGGCTACGATTATACTTATCTAGCCAATACTTTTTCGGAAGTGAAGGGAATCACCATTCAGCAGTATATTATTTTGAACAAAATTGAAAGAGTTAAAGAACTTCTACTGTACGACGAACTGAATCTTACCGAAATTTCCTACAAACTTCATTACAGCAGTGTTGCCCATTTATCAAATCAATTCAAAAAAATTACCGGTCTTACGCCAACTTATTTTAAAGGTTTGAAACAAAAAAGACTGAGAAATTTAGAGGATTTATAGTTTAAAAGAAAAAACATCCAAAAAAAAACCATTCTTCAAAACCCCTCCTTCTTCTCTTAATCGCATTTATGAAATAAATATGGTCTTCGTTTTTGTTATATAATACATTAATCATCTTAAAGATAACCTGAAACTCTGAAGTTTTGTCCATCTTTTAATTAATGAAATTCGGCAGTTTTAACCAATATCATTTTGTCAGCATTTACGATTAAAGAAAAAGTTTTGGTATCTAATTTCAAATCATTGTGACCTTCATTATAAATGATTTTTTATTAAAATGTTCATTAATAATCTTCGTATAAAAATAAATGAATTAACTAATATCAGTAAAAAGAGAACTATTTCAACACCTCTTATTTTTTATCAACCAAGATCCTGTCCTTTCTATTCGCCAATTCCCACGCCGTTGCGAAAACCAATTGCGTACGTTTTTTTAATGCAACATAATCTATTTTATCAGGTGTATCAGTAGGTTTATGATAATCTTCATGAATCCCATCAAAGTAGAAAATCACCGGAACATCATTTTTGGCAAAGTTGTAATGATCTGATCTATAATACAAACGATCTTTATCATTAGGATCATCATACTTATAATTTAACTCTAAGTTGACGGTTTCTTTATTGGCTTGTTCATTAATTTTCTTTAATTCAGAACTCAACATTTCCGAACCAATTACATAGACATAATCTTTACCACAATTTCCCGGATCGCATCTTCCAATCATGTCAATATTTAAATCTACAACCGTATTTGCCATCGGGAAAATCGGATGATCTGCATAATATTTCGAACCTAAAAGTCCGTGCTCTTCACCCGTAACATGTAAAAACAAGATCGAACGTTTAGGACCCTTTCCAGATTTTTTTGCTTTTTGAAAGGCTTCTGCAATTTCCAAAAGTGCAACAGTTCCACTTCCGTCATCATCGGCTCCGTTGTAGATTTCCCCATTCGACATTCCGACGTGATCGTAATGTGCAGAAATCACAATTACCTCTTCTGGTTTTTCTGAACCTTCTACAAAAGCAAGAATATTTTCTGATTCAGGTAAACTTCCTCTTCTTCCATTTAATGCTTCTTTCGGCACAGTTTGGTAATAAGAACTCATCGATTTTGGATGAGAAACACCCATTTTCTGATACTGTTCAATCAAATATCGTCCGGCTTTTTTCTGCCCTTCACTTCCCGTATCTCTACCTTCCATTTCATCGGAAGCAACGATATAGAGATGGGTTTTCAGTTCGTCAGATGTAATTGATTCATACGATTTCTTAAATGGCGAACCCGAATAAGAAAGATTGGCGGCACAACTTTGCAAAAGCGCAAAAGCCAGAGGAAGTATAAAATACTTAGAATTATTCATGTTTAATTTTTTGAAGTTTAAAGATAGTTTTAATTTTTAAAACATCACTTCACCACCATTTTATTCCTCGGCAATCCAATTTCATGTTCTTGCGGATAAGGATTTCTCGTCGTCATGCTCACATCTTCATTTATTTTTTTGTGTACTTCATAACTTTTCTGCTGATCTTCGGCATATCTTGGATCTGGAATAAAAGGCATTTTTGCCATCTTGAAAATCGTAATCGTAGGAAAATGAAAATCAACTTCTACTTGTCCCAACAACAAATAACAACCGCCACCCTGAAAAGGATATTTCTGTAAATTATCAGGAAAATGTGCCGTGTCAAAAAAGTTTCCTTCTGCATCAATCCAGGTTCCGAAAAACATGGTTCCTTTTTTCGTCGGAACGTGTTTTCTGGAAATTAAATACGCCAACATTCTCACTTGTCGTTTATGATACTGCGGTAAATGCCTTGCCATGATGATACTGCGGTATTTTGTCTGCAACAAATCAAACGGACTGCAAGAAACGGAAAACCCGAGAATTTCTATCTCATCAAAAGCATCTTCAAACCGATTTCTTTTCAACACCGGAAGTTGATATTCCTGAACTGGAGTTTCAAAAAAAGAAGGTAATCGATTTTCAGGTTTGAAATGAATCATGAGCAAACGCGCTTCAATCAAAAGTTCATTTTTCGGTTTTCCCGTAAATCGAAAAGCACCTACAAAAATCAAAGTCTGCAACGTTTCAATTCCCACCGGAACACGTTTAATAAAATTCTCTAAAGAAATATAATCGCCATTTTTCTTTCTTTCTTCCGGAATAAAATTCGCAATTCTACTTTCTAATTTTTCAATATGCATGAAACCTAGAAAAACATCTTCTTCGTAAACTGTCGTTTCAAATAAACTCTTATTCACACACGGATTATGAATTTTTCCACCGCCCATTCTGCATTCATGGACATACACTTCCGTTCTATAAAAACCGCCACCATTATTAATCGCAGCAACCATAAACTCAATTGGATAATTCACCTTTAAATACAAACTCTGATAACTCTCAACAGCATAAGAAGCGGAATGCGCCTTGCAAAAAGAATAACCTGCAAACGATTCAATCTGGCGATACACTTCTTTTGATAATTGTTCGGGATGACCTTTTTCTGCGCAGGATTCGAAGAAATGGTCGCGTACTTCCTGCAATTTTTGAATTGACCGACTTTTTCCGCTCATCGCCCGTCGCAACACATCGCCATCATCTGCAGAAACTCCTCCGAAATGCAACGCGATCTTAATCACATCTTCCTGATAAACCATGATTCCGTAAGTTTCACCGAGTTGTTCTTTAAAAATATCATGAAAATATTCAAACTTCGTGGGATTATTATGTCGGAAAATATATTCTTTCATCATTCCACTTTTCGCCACACCGGGACGAATAATCGAAGATGCCGCAACCAAGGTTTTATAATCTTCACATTTCAAACGTCGCAATAATCCACGCATGGCGGGACTTTCAATATAAAAACACCCAATCGTTTTTCCCAAACTTAAATAATCATTGCAGTTTTTATCATTTTTAAAAAGGGTCGTGTTGTGAATATCAATATCAATTCCCTGATTCTTTTTAACGAGATCCAAAGTATCTTTAATGGTTCCCAATCCGCGCTGAGAAAGAATATCAAATTTTTCAAAACCAATATCTTCCGCCACATTCATATCAAACTGCACAATCGGGAAACCTTTCGGTGGCATTTCCAAAGCCGTATAATTCGTAATCGGTTCCTGGGAAATTAGAATTCCGCAAGAATGCATACTTCTTTGGTTCGGAAATTTTTCCAATAACATTCCGTATTTCTGAACGAGTTTTACGACTTTATTATCATCGTGAATTGCCATGGGGTTTTTCGCCAAAACATCGAGTTCTTCTTTAGGCAAACCAAAGGCTTTCCCAACTTCCCGAAAAATAGAACGGTATTTAAATTCGACATTCGTTCCACAAAAAGCAACATGTTCTTTTCCGTAACGCTCAAAAATATATTTTAAAATTTCATCTCTTTCGCGCCAACTCCAGTCAATATCAAAATCAGGCGGATTTTTACGTTGTTTATTCAGAAAACGTTCAAAATAAAGATTCAGTTCAATGGGACAAATCTCTGTAATTCCAAGCAGATAACTTACGATACTGTTTGCGCCACTTCCACGACCGACATGCAGGAAACCACGACTCATGCTGTATTTCACAATATCCAAAGTGATCAGAAAATAACCAGCAAAGTCCATTTCAGTAACGACTTTCAGTTCTTTCTCAATTCTATCAATAACGATTTGAGTTCTTTCCGGATATCGTTTATCCAAACCTTCATAAGCGAGTTTCCTTAAAAGTAAATCATCGCTTTCTTTATTTTCGGTAAAGTATATTTTATTTTTTGGCGTTTTAAAATCAAAATTGAATTCAGAATGATCAAGAATGAATTGGGAATTTTGAATCATCTTTGGATATCTTTTGAATTTTTCAAGAATACTTTCTACAGGTTCAAAAACTTCATTCGGTGAACAGCAATCAGTTTCCGACAGTTTTGAAATCAAAGTATTCTGATCAATGGCTCTTAAAATTCGGTGCAGATTGAATTCCTTTTTAGTTTTAAAAGTAATCGGATGCAGAATGACCATTTTATCTAAAAACCCTTTCCATTCCGGACGAATCAAAAGATTCAATTCTTCTTCCCGAACGCCGATAAACTCATTTTCTTTTAATTCATCTGGAATATTTCCCAAAGGATAAATCACAAAAACTTTCTGAAAATTTGGTGAAACTTGAGGAAGTTCTGCGCCATCGCAATTATGATTGGTGAGCAAACGGTTGATTTCTGCAATTCCGGTTTCATCTTTGGCAATCGTAATATAAAGGAGTTGGTTTTCTTTACGAATTTCCATTCCAACAATTGGTTTGATGCCAACTTTTTCACATTCTTTTTTAAAATCATAAATCGCCGTAACCGTATTAATATCAGTCAAAACCAAACTTTTCGCACCAGAATCGGCGGCTTGCTTTACCAGTTCTTCAACCGATAAAGTGCCGTAGCGGAGACTGTGAAAAGTGTGGGAATTGAGGAACACGATATTAATTTTGAATTATAGATTTTAAATTCTAGATTTTAGATCTTACGTTTAATATTTAACGCAAAGACGCAAAGATTTGGACAAAAGGACTCTTTAAAAATTACGGTCGCAAAGGCGTTAACACTTAGCAAAGGGAAATGTTAACATCACCTTTTTTGGTCTTTTGCATAACTTAAAAAAAATAAAACTTTTGTGACTTTTACTTCTTCTTATTTATTATTTTTAATGGAATCATTGAATCTTCGATTTGTAGTTAATAAAACTTTGTGGTTGAAAAATTTTATGATTCAGGAAACCAATTCAAATCCCGACGCTCGTCCTAAAGCATTTTTGCCGAAACGGTTTTTCATTCGGTCCATGGCTTGGTAGAGATTCATTAATTCTTCGCTGTCTTCAAATAAATTCATTTGATAGGTTCCGTGAACGAGATTGGTAAATCGTAATCCGACCAAACGAAGTCGCATTCTTCGGGTGTAGAGTTTTTCAAATAAATCCAAAGCGACTCTGGCTAAAGTATGATCGATAGAAGTATAAGAGATTTTACACTGTTTGGTTTCGGTATCGAAATTGGCATATCGGATTTTTAAAACTACTGTGGAAGTCAGCCATTTTTCTTTTCGGAGTTGATAGGCCAACGATTCTGCCATTCCTGAAATCAGTCTTTTCAATTCGAAAATATCCATCGTGTCATTCATAAAAGTATGTTCGCAGGAGAGTGATTTTCTTTCAGCATAAGGAACCACGGGAGTCAAATCAATTCCGTTGGCTTTTTTCCAAAGTTCGCTACCATTTTTACCGATCATTTGCTGCAAAACCGAAACGGGCATTTCGGCTAAAGTCTGAATTGTTCTGATTCCAACCCGGGAAAGCAATTGAAAAGTAACATCGCCAACCATCGGAATTTTCCGGACAGATAAAGGATTAAGAAAAGGTTTTATATTTTGAGCCGGAATTTCTAATCTTCCGACGGGTTTCGATTCTCCGGTCCCAATTTTGGAAACGGTTTTGTTCGTGGACAAAGCGAAACTGATCGGTAACCCCGTATTTTTCGTAACAGAATCTGCAATTTCCCTGGTCCATTGATAACAGCCAAAAAATTGATCCATGCCGGATAAATCCATATAAAATTCATCGATGCTGGCTTTTTCTAAAACAGGAACTTTCTCCTGAATAATTTCGGTGACTTCTTTTGAAAATTTAGAGTATCGTTCGTAGTCACCACGAATTACTTTTGCTTCCGGACATAACCTCATCGCCATTTTAATCGGCATGGCAGAACGAACGCCAAAATAACGCGCTTCATAAGAACAGGATGCTACTACTCCACGGTCACCACCACCGATGATGACGGGAATTCCGTTGAGTTTCGATTCCTGTAATCTTTCACAGGACACAAAAAAAGTATCCAAATCCATATGTGCAATTGCTCTTTCCATGGTACAAAATTAGTATGATTTATATCAATTATTTGTATATTTGTTGCTATAATTTATAGCAATGTCAATTTTATCAGAAAACATGCGGTATCTGAGAGGTCAGCAAAAATACTCGCAACAGAAAATCGCAGATAACCTTCTTATAACGCGCGGACGGTACGCCAAATATGAAGATGGTTCCAGTGAACCGCCTATCGAAATCCTGATTCGTCTGTCGAAATATTACCGAATAAGCATCGATTTATTGGTCGGTCTGGACTTGAGTAAATATTCATTAGAAAAGATGATGAAACTTCCTGATAACCGTACCATCCTTCCGATTATGGTGGATGAAAAAGGCGAAAACAAAATAGAAATTATTCCCGAAAAAGCCCAGATGGGTTATTTGCAAGGGTATAGCGATCCCGAATATATTGAAAAACTACAAACCATTTCTTTACCGTTTTTGAGGAACGGGAAGTTTCGGGCTTTTCCGGCGAGTGGAGATTCGATGCCGCCTTTTAAAGACGGAACATTCATCGTGGGGAAATATGTGGAAAATGTGAGTGATTTGAAGAAAGACAAGACTTATATTTTCATTACCCAAAATGAAGGTGTTGTTTATAAAAGATTTGAAAAGAAAACTTCAAAAAGCATTACGGTGAGTTCGGATAATCCGTTGTATAAACCTTATGATATTAAACTTTCTGAATTGGTCGAAATTTGGGAATATGCATGCAGTATTAATACCGCAGAATTTGAGACGGAGACTTTGGATATGATGACGGTGAAGGAAATGTTTTTGAGTTTAAAGAAAGAAATTGATTTGATTAAAAAAAGATAAAATCAACCATTAATTTTGCCACATGGAAATCTACTTTTTACGATATATAAAATAAGAAATTAGCAGAGAAACATTAACCAATACAGCAAAAGCATTAGACAAAATAATAGGCAATTCGTCTTTGATGAAACCATACCAAACCCACAAAGACAATCCTGTGATTAAGAAAAGAATCATTAATAAAGACAAATCTTTTACATCCTTTTCCTTTAAAACTTTGATGAGTTGAGGCAGCATGGCGACTGAGGTAATTCCACCTGCGACTAAACCTAAAATATTTTCGTTCATGTTCATTTATTAAAAAACTAAATTAAGGAAAGAAACCTATATAATTTGAAAAGATTTTAATAATACAAAGGATGTAATTTTAGATTAATAATACTCTACTCTCTTTCTAATCATAAGTTTTCTTTGGTTTAAAGATGGAATTTCTATAAAAATTGAATAAACAAATCCATCCATTATGGCTAACTTTGCAAGAATTTTCAAAACTTAATTTGTTACTCATTTATGTCTTTATCACTTTTTAATCCTTTTCAGGATTTAATTTTCGACGAACAATTCTGCTTTCTTACCGGAGATTTAACCACCGAAAAAATGTCTGTTTATCCAGTTTGGTTAATGGATCATTTTAAATTTGGCGGTGACCGAATTGAAATGATGGATAAATCCAAATCTTACACTTACGCAGATCTTCAATTACCGTGTTCTCCACGCGTGAAAAAAGCGTTTGAAGACTTAGAAGAAAAAATTCAAGTTGCTTACAAAAAAGGATATGAAGGCATGGCAGCCCTCGATGAACAATTGCTTTTCCTTTGGACTGGAAGAATGGTTTATGGAATGTTGTATTACGAAATGCGGTATGAAAGCGCACGCAAACTCAGAATGAGAGAAAATTTCGATTTGTCTGATACGCTGCGGGAACGTTTTGGAAACTTCCATTTGATGATGCAATCGATTGTAAAACCAATTTCTTTTGTGGGAAATAAACCGTGGAGTATTGCCGTTTTTCCATTAAAATATTCGGCCGATATTTTCAGTTATCGCGATGATACCGTTAATTTATTGTTCCAGTTTGGCGTGAATGGTTTTGGGTTTATTGCGTGTTTACAGGATAATGGAGTTATCGGCGAGAAGCAAAAAGATATTCTGGAAAAAATGAAAGGCCATGTTTTACATCCTATTCAGTTTGAAGAACTGTTCGCAAGATTTCATTATTCAGATTATATTTTACAGTACAAACCAGAATATAAAATTGAAAACACCGATCACGGAATTACGATAGAAGCACTTCCTATTACAGCTAATGCAAATCGTCCTGTTTTCGGATTTTGGGATGACGAAATTTTTGCACAATTATTAACCAATTACTGGTCGGTTTATGGCATCGAAAGAGGAGATATTATTCAGTTTCAAAAACCTTTTCTAAGTTTTCTGGAGAATCCGTATTCCAAGGATTTCGTTAATCCAGAAAATATTGATTTGCCATTTTAAGAAATTCATTAAAAAACAGGGCGAAAATTAATTTTGTCTTAAAGTTTTTAAGTTAGAAAAACTCACAGTAATCTCATCTAGAAATCACTTAACGAAACCTAAGGACCGAGTATTTTTTCGCTATTTTTGGACTCAAATTATTAATCGTTGGAGAAATTCAAATTTATAGATCTTTTTTGTGGTATTGGCGGATTTCATCAAGCGATGGAACGATTAGGTGGGGAGTGTGTTTTCGCTTCAGATATTGATAAAAACTGCCGACAAGTTTACTTCAATAATTACGGATTATTGCCAGCGGACGACATTACTAAAGTTGATGAAAAATCCATTCCAGAACATGATGTTATTTGTGGTGGTTTCCCTTGCCAATCTTTCTCTAAAGCCGGGAACAGACAAGGTATTAATGATCCAAGAGGAACCTTATTTTACGACATTTTACGAATTGCCAAAAAGCATCAACCCAAATATATGTTGCTGGAAAATGTTCGGAATTTGGCTACCCACGATAACGGCTTGACCTGGAAAACGATTTATGAAAACATCAAAGATCTGGGTTACCATATTCATGAAAAACCCATCATCTTTAGTCCACATTTTTTAGCACATCCGCAACATCGCGAGCGTGTTTTCATTCTTTGTAAAAGGGCAGATTTGGGTGAACTTCCGGAATTTCATTTTGACAAAACCAACATTAAAGAAGCCAATGCTGATGAGGTTCTTCAAAAGAATGAGGAGATTACCAATTTAGAAACTTATCACTTATCTAAAGATGAAATTCAACTCATTAATTACTGGGATGAATTCATTAAAAATATAAAAAAACCTTTACCCGGATTTCCCATTTGGGCAGACCGACTTACAGAATTGGATTTGGAGGAAGATTTAGAAGCATTCCCGGCATGGAAAAAGAACTTTATTCTCAAAAATAACGAACTCTACGAAACGAATAAGGAATTCATTAATCAATGGCTTCAAAAAGCAGAAACCATCAAACTTTTCAAAGGATCCAAAGCCAAACTAGAATGGCAAGCCGGAAAAGTTGATCAGCCCACTTTATGGAATACGCTAATGCATTTTCGCCCATCTGGATTACGCGTAAAACAGCCGAGCCACTTCCCTGCTTTGGTTGCCATTACGCAAACTTCAATTGTGGGTGAACGAAAAAGATACATCACGCCAAGGGAATGTGCCAGATTACAAGGATTCCCCGACACTTTCAAATTGCCCGAGAGCGATCGGGTTGCGTATAAACAATTCGGGAACGCCGTAAACGTAGATGTGGTTCAGCTTTTCGCAAGATTTCTTTTTGGTGACCGACAAGTTATTAATCATTATTCGAAATCAAAATCAGTTCCTTCACTTTAATGAATGAGTATAACTCAATGAGTTTTCTTGTCCAAATGATTTTACAAAAGCGTAGGAAAATATTTTCTTGTCCAAAATTTTGGATTCGTTTACAAAGGTTTGGGAATGCTCATTATTAAAGTTAGTTCGCTCTGCAATTCCTTCTACGATTTTAAATTTCTCTGGAATATGTAAAGGAGACAAATTGGTAATTTCTGCCAAATAATCGACATACAATTTGAAATTCGGAATCAGTGAATTTTCGGAATCAGCAATTTCAACAAAACCGCCATCTGATTTTTCACAATAGAAAGGTTCCCCTTTAAGTTTTTGGGTAACAGTTCGTTTATTTTGTTCCACATTTAAGCGGGAATAAGTGTAATCAATAAATTGTTTTGTTGTATTTCCTTGTGCAGAATATTTTAATAGCCAATTCCACCAATCCTTTGCATTCTGTGGATAATTTTTCACAGAAGTCAGCAAAGCATCATCAGCACGTAGAAAGAAATCAATCGGATGTAATTCATGACCTTCTTTAAATAGTGATAGGCGACTTAAATCAATATTGTTTCGCTCCAGTTCCGCAATGATGAAATGAACGGTTCCAAAAGGGTATTTGGAGAAATAAGAATTTTGAGGAGAGAAATACCGTCCACGGATAATATTGGGATTAATTTTCTGGGGATTTAATGCCAATCGTTTATTATGTTCTTCATTAAAAGAAACAATGTGCTGGTCGATACACGCAAGGTTTTCGGGAGCCACAAACATATCAATAAAGACAAACTCCTTTCGATATTCATACTGATCCTCGCTGATCCACAATTTATCTGCACTGTTAGAAAATCCAACCACTTCGCATCCCAAAAATTCCTGCAACATCAAACCCGACAAAATCCCATCAATATCAGAATTAATGACAATTTTCTTTTTTGATTGGAGCAAATTGATCATACGGTAAAGGATTGATTTTAAGATGCATTATCAAACAAAGATAGTTTTTTTTTGAATTGAAATTAATAGGTTCTTGATCCAAAATTTTCAAAAAAATCCCTAGAAGTATAAAACTTATAGAGTTTTGAGCGGAAAACTAGGAATCGTTATCAATTCTCTTTAAATATGTTTATAGAAGTTAAAATCAGATAACAGCCTATTAAATTACCTGAATGTTTAGGGCTATGAAAAAACTTGATATTTTTTATACTCAAAACAATGTTTTTACGTCACTAAATTTTAAATAAAGTAATATTTAACCTGCGATAATAACTTGAAAAGATACCTCTGTAAGTCTATTTGATAATCTTGATCTTAAATATATCTTTTGCGACGAATCAGAAATCAATTATCAAAAACGATCTATGCGACCAGACGGTGTAGTTAATACTAATTGCTCTTTCAATCCTGGTGAAAATACAATACAAATTCAGGGCGACGTAAGGCCTGACCTACATAATAATAGATGTGATAATAATGATTTTCCATCTTTTCCAATTAAGTTTTCATTGAGTAAATTGAATAGTGGTAAAGTTTTCAGTTGATTTCATAACTTTATTTTATAAATTGACTAAAGTTCAATTGCACTAATCGAATTGTTAAATTTAAATTCATTGAAAATGACAAAAATGCTTGCCAAATTGTTGTTGCAAAAGTAATTAAATATTAAAGCCTTAACAAAGTTTTACAATTTCACAGCACGCTCGAATTCTCTATTTTTAATCGTAACTGTCATTTTAAATAATCTTCGTGCTATTTCTGTCGGCTTCAAAAACTGGTCTTTACAAACTCCATAATAATTGATTTAAGTTATTTTATATCAATAACTCGTTGCCTTAAACCAACAGCCTTTAGTTTTGTTTTTTCATATTTTAATGTTAAGTAGTGATGTAAGGATATCAACTGATGAACTAGTGATATACTAAATTAGTACATCCAGTTTTCTTTTATGTGAAATAACTTTTGAATTTAAGATACTTGGTTTAATCCAGTTTTTTTTGCCCAGAAAATATATTCTAGCCCTTCTTATTTACTGATGATTTGCTTTTTTTAAATCGATTAAACCAAAAAATAAATCCGGTAATCGGTAAAGAGAAGCCGATGAAACAAACAATGAAATAGAGAATAACACTTTTTAATCCCAATATTTCTCCGGTATGCAGAGGTTTGGATAATGATGTAAATTGTTTATTCAATGGTTTATCGCTGAACAATTCTTTTGATTTAAAGTTTCCCGTTTTGTCAAAAGTAATTTGATCTGGCAACATGGCACCCAACCAGTTATCGGTATTTATTTTGGTAACCACAAAGCGCGGATTATCCTTAGTCGGTAACTCCAAAGTTGTGACTGCATTGTACGGAAGGATTTTATCTGTAGAAGTCAAAATCTCTTGTAAGGAAACTTCTTTTTCATCTTTCAAATTGGTTTTCTCTTTCTGACGATTGAGCATATCTTTAAAGATATCTCCAAAAGCATCATTTTCTGTGGAAGAACTTTCTGCGATATTACTAATAGATTCACCACCAAGGGAAACAATCATCACATTTTTCACCCAGGGATAGGTGATATATAAACCAGTCGCCGCCATAAAAAGAAGCAAGATCGCTCCATAGAAACCAAGCGTGTTGTGGAGATCATAATTAATACGTTGAAATTTTCCACTGAATTTTACCGTTAAGGCTTGTTTCAAATGTTTTAATTTTTTTGGAATCCAGAGAATAAATCCGGAAAATATTAAAACGCAAAACATCAAAATTCCTGCACCATTAATTTGTCTGCCTACATTTCCCATCAACAGATTACGATGAAGATCGAGAATGATTTCAAAAAACCGATTCGTACTTACGGCCGGCATTCCTAAATCTGCTCCGGAATATGGATTAAAATAACTCGTGAAATCTGTATTGTTTTTAGTGTAAGAAATGACATAACTTCTGTCTTTATTTACCGGAATTACAATACTGTTTAAAACCTTTTCTTCAGTCAACAACATTTTCTGAAGTTCCTGCGGTGTTTTTCGAGGTTCTAATTTCTTTTCAACAAAGACAATATCACTGTTCAGAAGATCCGTTATCTGATTTTTAAAGGCATAAATACATCCCGACAAACACACCAAAATAATGCCCAAAGCAGAAAGCAACCCGAACCAAAGATGGATGAGGCCCATTATATATTTAAAGAGCGATTCTTTTTTTCTCCTTTTTCTCAAAAGGACTTTCTGTGTACGGGAGGTTTTCATAATTATAGAATAGGAAAAAGCATTAAGACAGATCAACTGGTCTTAATGCTTTTCAATAATAAAAAAAGTGTTGATATGAATGTTTCTTTATTCTCTTTCTTTTAGTTTTTGATCTTTAACTAAGTCTAAGAATTTCTCGTTTTGTTCTTGGGTGAAAACTCCTTTCACTGCCTCTTTTCTTTGAGCATCGAATTTTGTCCAGTATTCTTTTGCTAAGTCATTATTACCGTGGTAAATATCATGAGCATCAAAGAATGATTTTTCGAAAGCGTCGTTTGCTGCATTTAACATTGCAAACTGATCTTCAGAAAGAGCCAATTCTGTTTTAATTTTCTCTAGAAGTTCATTGTTATATCTTGGTCTTTTTCTAGATTTAGAATCGACAAACTTGTTGAATTTTTCCATTTGGGGAGCGTCTAAAACCTTTGACATTTCTTCGCTTTGTTTTGCACGAAGTTCTTCATTTTTGATTGATAAAGCCACGCGATCCATTTGTGCGCCCTGTGCTTTTGCTGCTTCAAAGTTTTGGGCTCCTAAATCTGCATATTTTTTCGTAATCTCATCGTAACTTTTTTCCTGTTCAGGAGTCATGGTTACTTCTGTTTTGAATTGTGCATAATCTACGCCTCTTTTCTTTTCTTCTTTCGAACAAGACATTACGACTAAAGAAAGCGCTATGGCGAAAAATGATTTCATTACTATTTTCTTCATGTTTTTGATTTTTAGAATTTATAATTAATTTGTGCTGAGAAATTGGTTGGTTGAATTTGATCGATATATCCACCTCTGAAGTAAGAACTGTATCCGATGGCATCAAAGATATTATTAACAAATACTCTTAGACCAAGTCCGTTTGTGAAAGTATATCCTGCTTGCGCATCAACCGTAGTATATGCCGGCATGTCGAAAGGTTTCATTCCTGGAGTTACGCTGTTTGCGTGTCCTGTAATAATTGTTTTCTGGGTGAATTCATCTACCGGTCTTTCTCCTACATAATAAATTCCCGCTCCGAAATCTAAACCGTTTAAAACTCCGGTATTGAATTTATAATTTAACCAACCGTTTGCGGTATGATGCGGACTGTTCATTGGCGCAGAACCATCAACATAAGCCGGACTGTTTTGGTATTGCGCATCTAAATAAGCATAACCAGTCATCACTTGTAAGTTGGGTAAAATTCTTCCAATCAATTCTACTTCAACTCCTTTTCTTCTTAATTCACCGGCAAGACCGAAGAATCCTGTTGCGTTTCCTTGATCATTTAAAACAGAGTAAGAAAGATTATCGGTTTTAATATCAAATAAAGTAACGTTGAAACGTAATTTTTGATTAAGCCAATCCGATTTAACACCCGCTTCAAATTGTTTGGTATTCGATGCTCCTACTACTCCACCTTCAATCAAAGGATTTTTTGCAGAACGCAAAGAAGTTGTACTTGTATATGATCCGAAAACGTTCATATTTTCGATTGGTGAAATCATTAAACCTAATGATGGATTCCAAGCATCGATATCTGTTTCTTCAGTTGAACCGTTGATTCTACTGTATCGAATCCCTAAATGCGCTTTAACATATTTGTTAATCGTAATCACATCTTGCGCCATTAATCCATAAGTTGGCGTTTTGGTATTCACAATAGGATTTGCTGCTGCTAAGGTAAAATTCTCACCATCAATACCAGCCGGCAGGAAATTATTAATATTTTCTAAAACATTAATTTGATCTACATTTTTTGCAATGTAAGAAGTCGTGGTTACATTCGATTCTTTCCAGTCAAAACCAACTTGGAAGGTATGTTTCAAAGGTCCTGTCATTACATCGGCACCAATAAAATCAAACTGGAATACTTTGTTTAAATCTTCACGACCTGATTTTGTTAATGTTCTGTTTCTATATTCCCAACCTTTATCTTTTGGTTTTGCCAAAGCAGCACCAATTGTTTCTGATTCGTAAGATGAACTGATGAACGCCGCTCTTAACTTTAATTTATCAGTCAATTTTCTATTCACTGAAGTCGCAAAATTGAAAGTTTCAGTATGGGCATTGTCCGTAGCAAATCCTAAGAATTTATCTTTTGGCATTCTGTATAATGCTTCTGTATCGCCATCTGCTAAATTCACCGTTCCTCGATCTGGGGTTACATTATTATTCATGTAATCCATTTCGACGATGATTTCTGTTTTGTCATCCGGTCGGTAAGAAATAGAAGGATTCACGTAGATACGATCCGTATTTACATATTTTCTAAAACTGTTACTATTTTGATAAGCGCCATTAAAACGAACCGCTACCTTACCATTACTATCTAAAACTCTTTGAAAATCTACTGTTGGTCTGTAAAAATCCCAACTTCCGTATCTGAAGCCAACATTCGTTTGATTAAAAAATCTTGGCGTTTTTGTTACGATATTAATTACACCACCTGCATCTCCAAGTCCGTTACCAATTCCCTGCGTAACTGCAGCAGAACCTTTAATCACCTGAATACTTTCAACACCTTGCATATCGGTTAACATAGAACCTGTACGGAAATCAGAATCCATCTGCACACCGTTTTTAAGAACTGGAACACCTCGGTAACCTCTAATAGACATACTTTCTTTGGTACCACCATAACTGCCAAACTGGGTAACTCCCGGAATGTTTTTTGCAACATCTGTTACGGTAAGTCCACCAAGTTCTTCGATTACTTTAGCAGAAACAACAGAGATACTTTGAATTTGATCTCTTGTTTTTAAAGGCAATCTGGTAATAACTTGTAAACCTTCCTGTACTTTGTTTCTTTCGCCGAAAAGTTCTACCTCCTCTACGCTTACCGTTCTCCTAATGGAATCTTGTTGTGCTTGCGCGAAAAAACCACCTAATACTAAAGCGGATACTGCAATTTTCTGTTTCATTGTTTTTTAATTTTCAGCAAAACTATTGTTTTTATTGATTCTAAATAAGAATAGTAACATGATAATTATCACCTAATTAAAAAGAATGAATACCCGTACAATCATAATGGTAAAAAACTGTAAATAACAACTAATGAAAGATCGTTTTTAAACAACCTTTGTAAATTGACGAAGCCCCAATCCGGAGATCGAGGCTTCTAATAAAGCATCATTCAGTCTAAAAAATTAATGCTCTTTTTTATTAATGTTCCTTATTTAGTAACAATATATTTCTTCACTAATTCCTTCGCTTCTTTCGTTTGCTTTGGAGTAAGTTCCATTAAATCTTTGTACAAATAAATATCTTCAACGTTTGGTAAAACATTCAAGTCTTTCTTTTTCGCCAATTCTTCATCCCAAGTTTGGCGAACTGTTGACCAAAGTGGCGCATAATCATTCCAGTAATTTTGGGCAACGATACATTTTCCGTCTTCTACTTTAGTGTAATATTCACGGCCTTTTTCTTCAACGATGGTTACGTCTTTTGAACCGTCAGTTCTTAAAACTTTTTTATTGTCCTGGTCATGAATCCATCCCCAGTCATAAATTTCCTGGTGATTACCACGAACCATTACGTTATAATCTTTTCTGGTTGTATATTCTCTTCTTGGCAACGGAGCATCTGCTGTACTTTCCCAATAATTTCTACCATCTACATGAACCCAAGTTCCGTTACCAGAATATCTTGGTGCATCATCAACCTGATAAACAATTTGTGTCCATTGTCCTTTCACGCTTACCGGATCTAGTTTTGTAAATTTCCAGTGGCTGTCCTTATTAAAAGTATGAAGATCAGTATTTTCATAAACCCAATCTTGTCTCCAGTGTTTTACAACTGCATCTTTACCAGAACCTTGTGGATTCACGATCAAAATATGTTGAAGTTCGATTTTCTTAGGACTTTCTTCAGCAACAGTAATCCACTCCAAAGCGCCAGATCTGTAATTTTTTTTCTTTTCGTAATCTTTTTGAGGTGAGAAGGTTTCAGCAAAATTGAAACTTACTTCATAACAACCGGTCATTGCCTTAATTGCTTTTACATCTTGCTGGCTTTGTGCCTGAACAAACATTGCCGCTCCAATTGCAAGAACTGAAAACAGTTTTTTTGAATTCATAATAGTATTTATTAAAGTTTTGTTTTATCTTTTTATTTAAAGTGCCTTGTATTCGAATTGAGGATAACCTCTAAATCCTTCCTGATTTTTCATTCTTAAAAAACGAAGTTTAAAGTAGAAGCCATCGCTATTTTTAACGATATAAAATTTATTGCTGTAAACTTCAGCACCGTTTGCGCCAGTCGTAGTTCTCCAATTTCCACCAATGGTTCGCTGATCATTAAAAACAAATTGAGAATGATCAATATTTTCTTTGGTAAACTTGTTATAGTCTACTTCACCTTGTCCGTTTGCGGTAGTGATTTCATAAGCACCTACATTCCCCAATATATTATGAAGCACAACATCCGGGAAAATATAGGAAGTCGGAAGATTGTTATCTGGATTATGTACCAAATTGGTGAAAACGGTAAAACATAAATCCCAGTTTTTCTTTTTAGGTTGAATCTCTGTTTCTGTTCCTTTAAAGAAAGAGAAGAATTTGTAGTTGTATTCTGAATCTTTAGTAATGATATATTCTTTGTGAGTAGTCTCATCCAAATTAGCATACTGAATTTTATAACCGTCCTGGAATCTTACAATCTTGATTTTCTTCCAACCTCTTTCGTCGCCCAAAGTATAAACACTTCCCGGAACTGTTGCTCCATTATAAGTGCTATAACCCATATTAATTAAGTAAACATTATTCTCATCGTCATTTGCTTTGATGTCCTCAATACCTGTAGTTTGATTTAAAATATCACCACTCGGATCATCAATATATTTGGAGTTATCGGTAAAATTCGCAACCTGAACCAAAGGTTTCAAGTTTTTCACTGAGGCCGAATTCACCGCATCAATATTGAAACTGTTTTCTATTTTTCCGGCAGCCATTACCAATGAACTGTTAAGAATAACACGAAATTCATTTCCGGAATAGAAACCTAAATCCCAGTTTTCACGCAAAGTGGTTTTCACGGTTCCAGTACTTAATTCGATCCAAACCTGATTTTTTTCTGTAGGTCCGCCCATATCAGGATCTACAACCGCACCACTGATCGGTTCAATTTTCACCGGCGTATTATCTTCCCGAATACACGAGGTAAAAACAGACAAAACCAGCAATAAGATAAAAGGGTATTTTATTTTTTTCATTTTTAAAAATTAAAATTTAAACGAGTGAAATAACTTCTTCCATAAAAAAGTCGGTCTGCAGAACTTCCGCCACTATGAGCACCGCCAGTTGTTGAGGTATTCTGAACTTCAGAAACATCTAAAATATTTCTCGCTCCAACAGTTAAAGTAAAATGGTTCTTCCAGATTTTCTGAGAAATCGAGGCATCCATCAAAGAGAATGCTTTTTGTTCCGTTAATAGATATTGATTAATTCCTAAAGTTTTGTCTTCTACAATTCGGTCGCTTTTTCCTATTCCTTTAAAGAAGATGGAAAATGAAGTTCTTTGTTTCAACAAATTATAATAGAACGAAGAGTTAATTTCTGAAGAAAACCGATACGTATTATCCGTATTTCCAGCAAACTGCAAGGCTCTCCCTAAGATTGAATATCCTAAATTAAACCCAAAGTTCTGATTGGAGATTTTACCTGAAACAGTATTCAACCAAGTTTGATCGGTGTCAATATTAATGTATTTATACTGCAAAGGCGACTCATTAACCAAAGCCATTTCGATACGATCCTGAACTTGTAAATACATGGAACTTACATCCAATGTCCATTTCAAATTTGTTCCAGGCTTGCTCGTTCTCGTATAATATAAAGTTCCTGAGAAAGAATTTTCAGGCTTAAGATCTTCATTTCCACGAACATCGTGATTACTGTCAACGAAATAAGTGAACAACTGTTCGAAAGTTGGGTTTTTATTCGCAGATCCTATAATCGCACGAAATTCTGACTGGTCGCTAATTCTATTTTTAAAGACCAAAGAGAAATTAGGTTTTGTACTGAAAGTATCGGAAAAATTAACCCGCACACCTGGTCGTAAGAACCAATGTTCACTAAGGTTAAATTCTGCCGACGCAAAAACTCCTCCACTCAAAACATCTTTTATCACGTTATTACCGGCAAAACTTCCGGTTGTAAATCCTGCAAAACCTTTGGTGTAATCTCCTTCGTAACCAATTTGAACATTTGTGTTTTCAGAATCCAAAAAATTGCTGAGCGTTCCTCTGGAGTAGAAAGTTTCTGCTTGATAATACACATTTTCATCATTGGTGGAAATGGTTTCTCTTGCCGGAATATCGAAAATATAGTCTTTGTTTTTTCTGGTTTGTTTTTGATAAGACAAATCACCAGAGAATTTTGATTTTTTAAATAATTCAGTTTGAATATTGAAATGATGCAACATTCTTTTGGTTAAATAATCCCGGTCGGCTGCGACAAATGTTCTTTCACCTGCACCCAGATATTTTTGCTCAACGACAGGATTATAATAATTTATTTCCTCTGAAAGATAATCTCCTTTGTAGAAAAACTGAGTCTTCGGTGAAGAAAATTTCAATAAAAATGCCGGATTCCACTGTTCTTTCGGTTGCCATTCGTAACCTCGATTTCCATCTTGTTCAAAATAATTCTTACCTTGTTTATCTCCCCAAAAACCTTGAAAATCATTTCTGTTTAAAGATAAATCTGCAAACCATTTATCCGAAATATTATGAGAAACACTTAATGATTGTACGTGTCTTCCTTTGCCGTAATCTACCCAATCGTATTCTTTGCCAACCGTTTCTTCCTGAATAGAACCTCTCACATTCCATTTCTTTTGGGATGATTTTTTGGTGATAATATTGATCACCCCAGAAACTGCATTGTTTCCGAATTCAACTCCCATAGAACCTTTTACAATTTCTATTCTCTCGATATTATCCAGATTAATTTTGGTTAAATCAATGTTACTTCCTAAACCGGTATCGCCAATTACTGGAATATTATCGATCAACACTTTAGTGTAATCTGCGCCCATTCCTAAAATGTTGGCTTTTGAATCACCAGAATTTTTATCCGGAATGATTAAAATGTTTAAAGTTTGATTTAAAACTTCGGCAACATTGTTCGCCGCCATCCTTTGGATATCCTCAGTGGTGATCACTTCCACTTTATAAAGTGACTTTTTAATCGATTGCTGGCTATACTGTCCGGTAATAACAACTTCCTGAATAGTTGCCGAATCTTTTTGTGCAAGCACTAAAACCCCGACCGATAAAGGAAATATTGTAATTATAGAAAGTAGTGTTTTTCTCATTTTTAAAAATTATGTGGCAAAACTAATAAATTATTTTTAATTATTCTAAATAAAGATTACATTTGCCAAAATTAATTTTAATTATTCTAAATAAAAACAATGAAAACACTATTTATTTTTTCCGCATTCCTAACCGCAGGAATAATGAACAACGTCAATGCACAAACAGATGCTAACGGTTATACTCAAGTAAATGCAACCACAGGTGCTGCGTATAAAAATCAGGTATTCTTCGATTTATCGGAAAATAAACTAACTTCTCAAGACGCAAAAATTTGGGACGTCGCATTTTACAGAAACGGAACCACCGCGTTCGGAACAAGAGTTAACGATGCACAAGGAATAGATACGTATCAAGCCTCTACAGATCCTACACAATGGGACAATATCAATATCGCAAATCTTTCAACCTGGGGAGAACCTCTTTACAATCCAGACCTTACCGAATCTTTAGAAGAAGGCGCTTTCGAACAGGCTGATCTAACGTGTAATATTCTTTCCACAGGTTGGGGTTGTTATAACATCGGGTCACATCATATTGATGGAAAAACAATCTATGTTTTAAAATATCCAAATGACACGTATATCAAATTCATGATTACGGATTATTTTGGTGGTTATACCTTTAAATATTCAAAATGGAATGGCGCTGCTTGGGAAGCAACTACAACAAAAACCATCGCTAACGGAACTGCAGATTCTTACTTCAATTATTTTTCACTTTTAAATAATCAGGAAGTAAATAATGTAGAACCTCCGAAAGCAGAATGGGACTTCATGTTGACCAAATACTGGACTTTCTACAATAACGTAATGATGTATCAACTTTCCGGAATTATTCAAAGTCCAAGAATTACCGTCGCTAAAGCGACCGAAACACAGGCAACAAATTCGATTAATTTACCTACTGAAACTGCTTTCAAAAAAGGAATTACCACAATTGGACACTCTTGGAAACCAACTTCAGGATTGGTTGCTGATATGGTCTACTATATCAAAGAAGACAATAAATACTACAGAATGTATTTTACTGAGAATGGTGGTGCAACGACAGGAAATATGTATTTCAAATATAAAGACATTACCGATTTATTAGGAAGTAATGAGGTAAACTCTAAAGTTTCATTCGGCCTTTATCCTAATCCTGCACCGAACAAACAAGTAACTCTTTTGTATGATTTAAAAACTGGTTTCGATAATAAAGGAAACATCAGTATTTACGATTTTTCTGGTAAATTAGTTCACCAAACAGAAATTACTAAAACACAAGGATTCTTCAAAAAAGATCTAGATTTATCCCGTTTACAATCAGGAGTCTATCTTGTTAAACTTAACGTGGGATCTTATACAGAAACTAAAAAATTAATTTTGAAATAATTGATGTACTTTTTGAGATGAAAAATTCTGATATCACAACTATTAAAATCTATAATACGAAAGGTCTTCTAATGAAAACCATGAAAGGAATTCAAAATTTGGATACTTCAGAGTTAAAATCTGGATATTATGTTATTGAATTTTTACTGAAAAATTATACGATTAAAAGACAGTTTATAGAAATAGGTAATCTCTCAAAAGTTAAATAGACAGAATTTTTCTAGAATGAGAAGGGTTGGAATCGCAAGATTTCGATCCTTTTTTTATCAATAACAGGTATCACAAACTAAAGTAAATTTGGGTAAAAATGTATGTTAACAGTGTTACAAGATTAAATACTTAAATTCAATAAAATTCTCCTAAACATTATTACTCCTAAAATAACAACCTGAATCTTTTAATAATCTGTTTAATGCATAACTATATGTTTTCAATATGTGTTTGAAACGCCCGTATAAAAACAATTCCCCATCATAATATTACTCGTAGCAGAATTAAAACTGACGATTTCAATGTTGTAAAAATAGAATTGAGTTGAAGATAAATCTCACCTGCGGGGAAAGAGATAGTGATTAAATTGCACAAAAAAATAACCCGCTGTAATACAACGGGTTATCTTATTATTGGGCGGAGAACTAGGAACCGTCACATGCTCTTTAAATATCTCTATTCATACGCCTTTTCAAAGATTACTTCTCAGCTACTCACCTAATTACTCACCTTGAAAAAATGTTGGTTTTGATTGGTTTATTTATCAAAGTTACTTCTTTTTTCACACTTACAAAAATATCAACCTTAAATGTATTACTCTCTTTCCAAAAAAATTTAAAGCTCAAGGCAACCTAGGCGTAATTAACAAAACAACTAATTTTAATTGAATAATCGGCTTCAATGTGCAGATCACAGGATTTTATTTTTAGAAACCAATAAAAGTGCAATAAATAGCTCTTTAATGTCTAAACTGTAAAAATTTCCAAATTAAATTTAAAAAAGTGCATTAAATAACACTTATGATTTAATTATTAAAATAATGATGTATATTTGTACTTAAAGTGCAATATATGACACTAAGTAATTTAATAGTACCCATCAAAGAACGTAGAAAAATTTTAAATGTAACGCAGGAAACACTTGCGGAAATTTCTGGTGTAGGACTTCGTACCTTGAAACAATTGGAAAGCGGAAAAGGAAATCCAACGCTAGAAACATTGCAAAAAATTTGCGATGCTTTAGGTTTGGAAATTAAATTGGAAATTAAAAACATTAAATAATGAGATCCGCAAAAGTCTTATACAAAGGTCAACCAGCCGGAGTACTGAAGCAGAATGATGATGGTAGTTTCATTTTTCAATATGATCAGGATTGGCTGTTGGACACCAATAAACCTCCCATAAGCCTAACGCTCCCTAAAACACAGAAAGAATTCGTCTCTAAAGAATTATTCCCATTTTTCTACCATCTTTTGCCAGAAGGAATTAATAAAAGAATGGTTTGCCAAACTTACAAAATTGATGAATCCGATGCTTTCGGAATTCTTTTAACTACTGCAAACACAGATACAGTGGGAGCTATAACAATTGAAAGAATTAAAAATGGATCAGCATAAAATAAAATATTGTCCAGGAAAACTCACAGAAGGTTTTGATACTTACAGTCCGATTGTTTTAAAGAAAATGTTTGACGGTAAAAAAATCAGTCCTGTTCTGCCCTACACATCGCCATCAGATTCCAAAGAGCGGTCGGTATTTAATGAAAATCAACTGCATATTTCTATTTCAGGTTTTCAGGAAAAATACTCATTGCTCATCGAAAATTCAAAATTACGGTTAACGACTGAAGACGAGCGCGGACAATATATTTTGAAACCAATTTCAGACCTTCCAAAAAACTATGAGTTTGCACCAGCAAACGAACATCTCACGATGCAAATCGCACAGCAAATTTTTAAAATAGAAACTGCGGAAAATGCTTTGACGTTCTTTGAAAATGGAAAACCCGCCTATCTTACTAAAAGATTTGATGTCAAAAAAAACGGGGAAAAATTAGCTGTTGAGGATTTTGCTTCTCTATTACAAAAATCACCTGCAACACACGGTGAACAGTACAAATACCAAGGAAATTGCTTGGAACTTTTTGAAACATTGAAAAAATTTGTACCTGCCTCAAAAGTAGAAGCACCAAAACTTTTCACATTAATTCTTTTCAATTATTTATTTTCAAATGGAGATGCTCATCTAAAAAACTTTTCTCTAATAGAAACAGAGCAAGGTGATTTTAAATTAAGTCCGGCTTATGATCTACTCAACACTAAGATTCATATTGAAGATGCTGATTTTGCTTTAAGCGACGTTCTTTTACCGAAATCCATTGCCAAAGGAAAAATAAAAGAGCAGTTTATTTTGTTGGGTCAAAAAGCTGAAATACCAGAAAAAATAATATCCAAAATTTTCAAAAATTTAACTTCTCACGAGAATGAAGTCATTGAATTGACTAGCCGTTCTTTTCTCAGTGAACAACTTAAAAGAAATTTTATACAGAGTTATCAGACGAGATTAAAGAAAATCTCTTGAAGAGAATCAATCAGATGATTTTTATTACATAGTAATTCTTTACCTAATAGCAATTTCTTAAAAATAATAACATCTACCTTTATTGTAAGCTGTTCCAAATATCAATTGAACTTTTTGAAAGTATCATGTTCTGAGAAAATCATCTTCTGGACTGTCTTTTTCTAAATCATCATATTCTTTGCTTTCACTATCAACTCCAAAAAGTTTTATCAATTTATCTGCATATCCAGTGACGTTTTTATGTTTCAATGTTTTTACCGGCTTGAGATACTCGGATGTAGAATATTTAAAGCGCAGTGATATAGTAGCGAAATAATAATTAATTTTTATTTTTTGGGCATAAAAAGGATAATACAAATATAAAGCAAATTGAAGCATCTATTATATCATATTTATCGGGTTTAACACCATCAATTTTCTACGCAAAAAGGATAGACATAATTATAATACTCCTTCATAAACGGTATAGGATTTTCCAAATGAATGACTTGTAGCGTCAATACATAGCCATACAAAGCTAAAATAATTCCCCAAAAACGCCATACCAAACAAGCTTATCTTCCTTTAACCAAAACCAAATAACCACCGCCAATTTCACAAAATCCTGCAAGTATAAAAATGGGTAAGGGTTTTAAATAAAATATCATCTATTACTATTATTTTTTTTAAATCCGCAAAATTGAAAATTCTGTGTCGTGTTAAAAGGTGTTGTATGATTTTCTGTAAAGCATTTTACGGCTTCAAAATTTTTGCTAAATGTAGCTTTCATCGTAATTTCATCGTATTGTTTTATATTTAATCCGCTGCATTTTAGAGGTCCATTTTCTGAAAATGTGCCTAATAAAAAATGACCGTTTTCTTTGATAGATTGACTTACTAAATGTGCATATTTTTGAATACTTTCATCATCTGTTACGAAATGAAAAACGGCTCTATCGTGCCAAAAGTCAAATTGTATATCGGTTTTAAATGCTGTAATATCCGAAACAATCCAATGTACCAATTTTGCTTTATCCCCTAATCGTTTTTTAGCTTTTTCTAATGCAGTAGCAGAAATATCCAATACCCAAATATTCTCATATCCTTTTTCTAAAAGTGCATCAACGAAATTACTATCGCCACCGCCAATATCAATAATAATGGTAGTTTTAGGCAAATTCAAATTTTCTAAATAATCTATTGAAGTTTTGGGATATTCTTGTGTCCAGCTCACTTCATTTGGGTTTTTGGTTGAAAATACTTTTTCCCAGTGTTGTTTATTCTGATTCATTTTTTTAATTAATAACAGAAAGGGTCATAAATGTTTTTCCATCCATAACCCTGTTCATTTTTTTATTGTTAAATGTATGCCGAAAAACCCGTAGCCAACTTAATAGACAGGATAGCATTACTACACATTTCCAACAGTTTAGGTGGTTGTTCATTTTAAAATTATTTACGTTATAATAAATCATTTAATTTTATGCTGATTCGAATAGATTAATCATAACAGTATTTAGATAGGATTAGAATGATAGTTATCTTTATCCAAATGCACCTCCATCAATGGTATGTATTAGTTTATGATCTAAAAATGTTTTAAGTGTTCTAAATAAAGTAACATTATCTGCTTTTTCGAATTGTTTTGATAAATCTTTATGACTGATCGCATACTTTTATTCTAATAATTTTTCTGCTACCAATAATGTCATTGCTATTGGTTTTTATGCCTCTTTGAACCAAAATGATTTCTATTTCTTTCATAACATTTAATTATATATTGCTCTACAGCTTACGTCAATGATTAATTATCTATTTTTTTTAATACAAACTTAGTTTGGTGAAAAACTACGAATAATGTCTATTTCGAGAATAAGAAACATTGGAGTGATTTTTAAAAAATTGATATTATATCAACTGTCGATGGTTTCTAGACCATTTGCATTCTTTTCGTTAGCAACATTTGTTGTCTTGTTGAATTGGCGGACAAGCAACTGTTCCGTAACTGCAATATACACAGCAGTCGCCTTGTTTTGGTTTAAGAACTTGTTTACAATTCTCACATTCGTAAAAATATTGGCAAGCGTCTGTCGGCATTATTTCTTCTTTCTTGTGTCCGCAGTTCGGGCAAGTGATTGTTGATTGTAATATAACTTCCATTTTAATTTTCTTTTTTGTTGGTTACAGAATATCCTGTTGAATTAATTGCTTTTTCAATTTCAGCAATGTTGGTTTTGGAATTATCAAACGCTACAACTGTTTTTCCGTTGTCGTAAGAAGTAGTTGAATTTATTATCCCTGTCAATTTATTCACTTCGTGATTTACATTTGCTTCGCAACTCGTACAAGTCATTCCGCTAATTGTAAACTCTGCTTTTTGGACATTGGATTTATCAACTACTATGATTTGTTTTTCTGTCTTTGGGTAGAAAATGCTTGAATAATATGGAAAGGCAAGCATAACAATTGCAAATACCGTAACAATTCCTAAAAACATTTTTGACTGAATGCTTTTTGGTTTTTCTTCCGTGTCGCAGTTGCAGTCAATTTGCTTTTTAGGTTTCAATTTTTGATACCAAGCAAAACCAAGCACTAAAATTGTCAAGCCGATAAAATATGGTCTGAAAGGTTCGAGCCAAGAAAAGGTTGAAGCAAGTCCGCTTGTCCCTGCAATAAGAGCCAAGATTGGTGTAATGCAACAAAGTGAAGCTGCAATAGCTGTGAAAATTCCTGTTCCGATTAGTTTGTTGTCGGTTTTCATATTGTTTCTAAAATTTTGTTTTCGTCAAGTATTTTAAAAAACGGTTTTAGCATTTTTTCATATTCTTTTGTCAAAGAGTAAAAAATGGTTTGTGCTTCTCTTTCGGTTTCAATTAGTTTTCGGTCTTTAAGTTTTCGCAAGTGTTGAGAAATTGCCGAAATTTTCATACCAAGAATGTCGCTGATGTCGCAAACACAAAGTCGTTTTTCTTCATAAAGCAGAAAGAGAATTCTCAGTCTTACATTGTTTCCCGCTAATTCAAGTCCGTTGGATAAGTAATCAAACGAATCGTTAAGCTCAGAGACTCGGCTTTTGCAACGGTTAATTTGCTTAATGTCTGCCTGTTGTCGTATGCAAGAATTATTGTCCATCGCACAAAGATAGTCAATTTGTTTATTTAAGCAAATGCTAAAATAAGGATTTATAATAAAGTGGTCAATTTTTTACTCGATGCATTCGTTAAAATTTCATCCGTTGTATCCTTACAGCGTTTAAAATTGCCAATAATGCCACACCAACATCCGCGAAAACCGCTTCCCACATTGTTGCCAAACCTCCTGCTCCTAAAACTAAAACAACGGCTTTCACGGCAAATGCCAGAATGATATTTTGCCAAACGATTTTTTTTGTCTGCTTTCCAATATTTATGGCCATTGCAATTTTACTCGGCTTATCATCCTGAATTACAACGTCCGCGGTTTCAATAGTAGCATCGCTTCCCAATCCACCCATTGCAATTCCTACGTCTGAAAGTGCGACGACCGGAGCGTCATTTACGCCATCGCCCACAAATGCTACACTCTCGCCTTTGCTTTTAATTGCTTTCAATTTTTCTACCTTATCTTCGGGCAGTAGATCTCCGAAAGCCGTATCAATCCCTAATTCTTTTGCAACAAGTTCTACGACGTTGGTTTTGTCACCGCTTAACATCGTTACTTTCACATTAAGATTATGCAGTTTAGTAACCGCCTCTTGCGCATCTTCTTTTATCGAATCTGCGATGGTCAAATAGCCGGCAAATTTATTATCATACGCAATTGCGATGGTAGTATAAACAATTGAACTTGGGTCTAAATCATATTTAATAGAAAATTTGTCTAATAATTTGAAATTACCGACTAATAATTCTTTTCCGTTTACGTTTGCTTTTAAACCGTGACCTGAAATTTCTTCTACATTCTCCAATGCTATTTTTGAATCCAATTCTCCAACAAAATTATGAATCGCAGTTGCTACCGGATGTGTACTTTGACTTTCCAATTTGTTGACCATCGCCAAAATTGTTTTTTCATCAAAATCTGGATGAATAATAACTTCCTGAACTTTGAAAACACCTTCCGTCATTGTGCCTGTTTTATCTATCACAACATTCTTTATAGTAGCAATAACGTCTAAAAAGTTGCTGCCTTTAAACAAAATACCGTTTTTACTTGCAGCGCCAATTCCTCCGAAATATCCTAGTGGAATACTAATTACCAATGCACAAGGACAACTTATTACCAAGAAAACCAGTGCTCTATAAAGCCATTTGCTGAAAGTATAATCCTGTACGAAAAACATTGGAACTATGGTAATGAGAACAGCCAATAGTACGACGATTGGTGTGTAGATTTTTGCAAATTTTCTTATAAATAATTCTGTGGGTGCTTTCTGTGAAGTTGCATTTTGTACCAATTCTAATATTTTAGAAAGTTTACTATCCTTATATGCGGTAGTTACTTTCACTTCTACTACGGTATTTAGATTTATCATTCCTGCTAAAACAGTTTCACCTTTAGTTTTAGAATCTGGTTTGCTTTCTCCTGTGAGCGCCGCTGTATTAAATGAACCTTTTTCTGAAATCAATTCTCCATCTAAACCTAATTTTTCGCCAGATTTTAGTTGGATAATATCTCCGATTTCTACAGATTCTGCCTTCACAGTTGTTGCTTGGTTATCTTTTAAAACGGTAACTTCATCTGGTCTTTGGTCTAATAGTGTTTTTATATTAGTTTTTGCTCTCTGTACTGCAAGTGTTTGAAAAACTTCACCCACAGCATAGAAAAGCATCACTGCTACACCTTCAGGAAATTCTCCAATGGCGAACGCACCAATCGTAGCGATACTCATCAAAAAAAATTCTGAAAAGAAATCACTTTTTCTTATACTATCAAACGCATCTCTTAAAACTGGTAATCCCACGGGAATATACGCTGCAACATACCAGGCAATCCTTACCCATCCATTAAACCAATTTTGGGTAATCCAATTATCTAAAGCAATAGCAATTATTAATAATGTGAATGATATAATGGCGGGCAAAAACATTTGTAACGTTGTTTTGTCCGTATTATCGTGATTATGTCCAGCATCGTGGGAATGCTCTCCGGCATGTTTTTCCGTTCCAATATCCCTTAAGTTTAATTTCTTTTTTGCCATTTTTTATATTTTAATTTTTGAATATATCGTTTGTATCTTATTATAATAATTTATCAAGTTTAATTTTTGAACCTAAAAATTTTAAATTAAAATTCATTTTTTGAACTTTACGATTATGCTTATTTTTTTAATCTTAATTAATTTAAACTACCATTCCTACCAGTAGAAATATTAAAAATCCTACAAAAAACATACTCGTCTGCAAAAGTGTTTCTTTTTCTTCGTGCGCTTCTTTCAATAATTCTTCAGTTACCAAAAATAATAAAGCAGCGAGACCGAAAGACAGCACCAATTCCAGCCATTCCTGTGATAATCCTGCTAATAATGTAATTCCTAAAACGGCTCCGACAAAGAAGCAGGCACCCAAAACTAATAAAATAGTCAGGCTTTTTTGTTTTGAAAAATTTAAATCCATACAAGCCAAAACTACTGCTAATCCCAGAGAAAAAATTTCGAGAGCCAAAGCGATGGAAAGCAGAATTCCTTCGGTGCTTCCAGCCGCAAAACCAACGCCGAGAAGCACGCCATCTATTAGTAAATCGATGGCCAATGCCACCAGAAGTCCCATCGGCAAAGAATTTTTTACTGCCGATTTTTCAGCGTTTTTTTGAAATTTTTCTGAAAAATATTTTACAGCCAACATCGTCGCGATGCCCAGTCCGAAACCAATTCCCACTTCAATAGGCCTGTGATTTTTAATAATATCCGGCAGAAGTTCCACTGCAACAACTGAAAAAACCACTCCGCCCGCAAAATGCAACACAGAACTCCGAAAACCCGCGTTTGGTTTTTTAAATAATCCGGTAATCCCGCCCAATAAAATGGAAACAACTGGAATTAAGGCGTATAAATAAATTGAAATCATAAAAATATTTTGATGCTAGTTTTGGCAACTTTTTATGGAAACAAATGGTTTGTAAATAGGTTTTAAGGTTTTAAAATTATCCCAAGATTACTCCTCTTCCTCCATATTATTCATTTTAGAAAGCAGGTCATATGCCCCTTTTAAAACTACTTTATCGGATTCATTAAATTTTGCAGGCAAAGTAACCGCAGTAAAACCATTTTCGCTTACACCGGTTTGCACTTCTACCTTCCTAAAGATATATTGTTTTTCTTTTTCCTTCCCATCTTTATCTTTAGTTTTTTCTAAAGTTTTTTCTAAAATAAAAATAAAATTCTTACCTCCGGAACCTACAATTGCCGCATCTGGCAATGCTGGTGTTTCCACAGATCCAAGTTCTATGATAGCATTTACAAACATTCCCGGCAACAGATTTTGAGATACATTCTGAATTCTTGCCAAAACATCTACAGTTCTGTCTCCGTGTATATCTTTCCCTATCAGATAAACTTTAGCAGTTTTTTCCTCGGCGTCACCAGTAGCCTGAAATCGAATAATTTGACCAACTTTTATTTTTGCAACATCTTTTTCAAAAACCTGCACTTTTACCATCATATTACCTGTATTTGCAATATCTGCGACAACCTCATTAGTTCCAACATATTTTCCAATATTGGTATATACTTTTGTTACGTATCCGCTTTGTGGTGCATAAATGTTGGCGCGCGAAGATATGTTACCTCTTGCAACAGAAGCAGGATTGATGTTCGCAACCTGAAGTCTTGCCCGTAATCCGGCAACTCGTGCAGACATACTATTATACTCACTTTGCGCCCGCTGTAAAGATTTTCTGGCTGCAATATTTTCTTTTACCAGTTCTTTTTGGCGTGTAAGATCCTGTCTTAAATAAGACATCTGACTATTGCTTTCCATGTAATCCTGCTGTATCTGTAGAAATTCAGGATTTTCTATCGTTGCCACCACGGTTCCTTTTCCAATATATTTTCCTTCGATTACGTTCATGGATTTTACATGACCTCCAAAAGAAGAGGTGATACTGGTCAGATTTTGCGGTGGAACTTCAATAGCTCCAGAGGCTTTGATATAATTGGAAAGATTAGTATTGGTTATATTTCCCAATTCCATTCCCACACTTTTGTACTGCGCTTCACTAAATTCTACGCTGTTTGCATCGTGCGGAACTTCTACATTTGCCGTGACTGCTGTTTCTTCCTTTTTATCGGAATTACAGGCTGACAACATAAAACTTAAGACGATGATATATAAATATTTTGATTTACTCATGATTTTGGAACTTTAATTATTTATTATAAACCAGAAATTAATTCCAGTTCGATGGCTGTTTGATTATATTGATTTAAACTTTCGATGTATTGTTTTTGGACTTCCACGGCGTTGTTTATGGATTGACTAACCTGGTAATAATCCATTTCTCCAACCTCAAAGGCACGCTGTGATTTTGTAATAAGCAACTTTGCCTGTGGCAATGCTGTTTCCCTATAAAAATTGATCTGGATTTGCAACCGTTTTAGGTCCGAAAGCAGTGTAGAACCCCGTTGAGAAAGACTGAAAGAAAATGCATCTACTTTTGCTTCCTGTATTTGCTGGTTAATTTCTGCGGCTTTGATTTTTGCTTTTTGCGCTTTTGCAAAAATGGGTATGCTAATTCCCAATTCTACACCCTGAAATCTTTTTCCTACTCCGTAAAACTTCGAAACTCCATTTTTCTCGAAATTACCTACCAACGATTGGTTAAAATAACCGACGCTAAAATCGGGAAGTAACCTGCTTTTTTCAACTCTGATTTCTTCTTTAGCGACTTCTATCTGGCTTTTCAAAGCAAGCAAGTCTGGATTATTATTAAAAATTGCGCTCTGTGGTGATACATCTAAAAACTTTTCGATAAGCGTTGTTTCCATAATATCTTCGATGGTTTGATTTCCGGTATACCTTTTCAATTGCTCCAGATGAATTTTTATATATTCTTCCGTCTGCAATTTTTGAGAAATCGCTTCCTGCAATCTGGTATTGGCATTGTATTTTTCTAAAATATTTGTTTCACCTGTCTGAAATCTTATATCTGCGGCACGAAGTATTTTTTCATAAAGGGCGATTAATTCCTCATTTAATGTTCTTTGCTCTTTTCTGTAGAGTAAACTATAATAAATACTTTTTACCTGATAGGTTATCTGATTTTTATAAATTCCTGCCTGCATTTTGGATGCGTTTATATTGGCATCTGCAAGTTCTGTCAGTCTTTTCAAATAAACCGGATTCGGAATATTTTGGCTTATGGTAATATTGTTATCATAAGCAATAAGACTATTATATTGTCCAAAAGTGAGATTGATATTTGTTTTTCCGTAATCTCTCACAGAACCTTTTAATGCAGACTGGTATTCCTCTCCTAATTTTGCAACCCTTGTGTTTGGATTGGAATTCAGGGAAGCAGAAATTGCCGAATTCAAATCTATGGTCCCTACAGAGGAAGATGGATTTGTCGTAATCTGACCTTTAACTCCATTATTAAAACCTGAAAGTAAAAACAAAATAATAATCGTTGCTGATCCTGCAATTTTTGTCTTTTTCAACTTACGTCGGGAAGGTTTTATATTCTCCACATAAGAGTAAAGTACCGGCAAAAGTACAAGTGTAAGAAATGTTGCGGTGAACAAACCACCTATAACAACTGTTGCTAATGGTTTTTGTACTTCTCCTCCTGCTCCGGTTGCCAATGCCATAGGTAAAAATCCTAATGATGCAACGGTAGCAGTCATTAAAACCGGTCTTAATCTTATAGCAGTACCTGCGAGAATTCTTTGCTTAATATCTTTCATTCCTTGTTTTTTAAGTTGATTAAACTCTGTTATTAATACGATTCCATTTAAAACAGCCACACCGAACAGAGCAATAAAGCCTACACCAGCCGAAATACTAAAAGGTAAACCTCTTAACCAAAGGGCAAATATTCCACCTATGGCAGACATCGGGATTGCGGTGAAAATTAGTAGTGAGTATTTTAAGGAACCAAACGCAAAATATAGCAGCAAAAGAATTAATCCCAATGCAATCGGCACGGCTATAGACAGTCTTTTGTTGGCTTCTTCCAAATTTTTAAATTGGCCACCATAAGTTATAAAATAGCCTGTCGGCATTTTTACTTTTTCGTCAATTTTTGCCTGAACGTCTTTTACTACAGAGGCAATATCTCTACCCCGAACATTAAAGCCAACAATAATTCTTCTTTTGGCATCTTCACGCTGTATTTGGTTAGGTGCCAATTGATAACTTACTTCTGCAACCTGCTCCAACGGAACCTGGTTTCCATTACTGGCAGTAACAAAGAGCCTTTTTACATCTTCAATACTTTGGCGTTCTCCTTGTTCTAACCGAACTACCAGATCAAAACGTTTTTCTCCTTCGAATACCGTTCCGGCAACACCACCAGCAAATGCAGTGTTAATAGCGTTATTTATTTCTTCAACATTTAACCCATATCGCGCGATATTATCCCGGTTCAATTTGATTGAAATTTGCGGTAGACCACTCACCTGTTCTATATATAAATCTTCTGCACCATCTATTGAGGGAATTAATCCACCTATTTTCTTCGCTAAATCTGAAAGCGTTTCTAAATCATCGCCAAAAATTTTGATACCTACATCCTGTCGTACACCAGAAATTAATTCGTTGGTCCGTAATTGTATAGGTTGCGAAAAACCGAACGTAACTCCCGGAACCTGTTCTAAAGTTTTCTGCATTTTCTCCGCTAATTCTTCCCGGGTATCTGCACTCGTCCAGTCTTTTTTAGGTTTTAATAATATCGTTATATCTGTGGCTTCTATCGGCATTGGATCTGTAGGAATCTCGGATGCTCCAATCTTGCCCACAACTTCCTTCACTTCCGGATAAGTTTTCATTAATAAACTTGATGCCTGCTCTATTTTTTCAACGGTCTGCTCCAGCGAACTTCCTACCAATAATCTTGTTTCTACAGCAAAATCTCCTTCCTCCAGCGTTGGTAGAAATTCACCTCCAAGAGAACTGAAGATAACTGCTGACAATCCGAGAAGCGCAATTGCAACAATCAAGACAGTTTTTTTAAATCGCAGTGCACCATTAATCAACGGATCATAAACGCGCTGAAATTTTTCCATCATTTTATCAGAAAAGTTCTTTTTATGACTAATATTTTTACTCAATAGAAGTGAACTGATCATCGGTACATAAGTAAGCGAAAGAATTAATGCTCCAAATATTGCAAAAGAAACCGTTTGTGCCATCGGGCGAAACATTTTGCCTTCAATTCCTACCAAAGCCAATATTGGTAAATAGACAATTAAAATAATAAGTTGACCAAACGCAGCGGAGTTCATCATTTTTTTTGCAGAACCGGAAACCTGAATATCCATTTCTGCCTGCGAAATTTTTCCTGTTTTCAACTTCCTCATGTGGTGCATGGTTGCTTCCACGATAATTACAGCACCATCCACAATAAGTCCAAAATCGATCGCCCCAAGACTCATCAAGTTTCCAGATACGCCAAAAACTTTCATCAATGCTACGGCAAATAGCATTGCTAAAGGTATAACCGAAGCCACAATTAAGCCTGAACGAATATTCCCGAGAAAAAGAACTAAAACCAATATTACAATTAACGCCCCTTCTATTAAGTTTTTTTGCACAGTACTCATGGCTCTGTCTACAAATTCACTTCTGTCCAGAAAGGGTTCTATCTCTACTCCGTCAGGTAAAGTTTTCCGTATTTGGTCTATTTTATCTTTTACTCGTCCAACTACTTCAGAAGCATTATTATCTTTTAATAGCATTACAATTCCGCCGACCGCTTCTTTGTCATTTCTGGTAAGTGCACCGTATCGGGTAGCAGTCCCAAACTGAACTTTTGCAACATCTCTGATGGTAATAGGCAGACCACTCTCCGAATTTTTAACTACAATCCTTTCAATATCTCCAAGACTTGTGATCAAGCCCTGGCTTCTGATAAAATAGGCATTGGGTTTTTTATCAATATATGAACCACCGGTATTCTGATTATTTTTTTCCAATGCTGTGAAAACATCCGAAATAGATAAATTGTAACTCCGTAATTGATTAATATTTAGTGCAATTTCATACTGTTTCAAAAAACCTCCGAAACTATTTACTTCCGCAATTCCAGGCGTACCCAATAATTGTTTTCGAATAATCCAGTCTTGTATGGTTCGCAGTTTTGTAGCATCGTATTTATCCTCAAAGCCGGGTTTAGCATGAACCGTATATTGGTAAATTTCACCTAAACCAGTAGAAACCGGTGCCATTTCAGGATTACCAAGTCCTGCAGGAATGGAACTTTTTGCTTCAGGAAGCCGTTCAGAGACTTGCTGGCGTGCCCAGTAAATATCTATGTCATCATGAAAAATAATGGTTACAACAGATAAACCAAAGCGGGAAATAGATCGCACTTCCTGAATTTCAGGAATAGTAGACATTGTCTGTTCTATAGGATAAGAAATAAACTGTTCTATTTCCTGTGTTGCCAGTGATGGACTTAATGTTATTACCTGTACCTGATTATTTGTAATATCTGGTACGGCATCTATAGGAAGGGTTCGAAGGGACATGACGCCCCAAATAATGAGCGCAATAGTGAAAATTCCGATCACCAATTTATTATTGATGGAGAATTCAATGATTTTATTTAGCATTGATAAAGAAAATTAGATTAAAGTAAAATTTAGATAATAAAAAGTACGCGTTCGCAGAAAAGCAAAACCGTAAATTTTATTTAATAATACTAACCTAATTGAGGCGGTTGCCAAATACTGCCGAAATAGTTGGAGTATGGGTTTGGAATATGAAAAAATTCTGATGAATAGAATTCGTTTGAAAAATGACCAATAAAGTTTGCAGGAATTTGTTGATATACTACAACATTCCTACCACAGCAACTGCACATACAAAAAGACGAACAAAAATCGTCTTTATGTTTTTGTGAATGTTCGTTCTGTACTTTTTCAATTTTAGTAGTAACCACCTCAAAAGTGCTTTGTTCATTATCCGAACAAGGCATACAAAATAGCACGGCTAAATAAATTGTTAATATATAATTGAAAATCTTCACCTTTGCAAAGTTAAATAAAAAATTGCTACCGGAAATTATATTATTCTTGATTTTTCGACAATCCGAAAAAGAGTAAATCTTTCAATAAATTCTAAAAAATTACCTGATATTATTTCATCTTCTATAATTAAATCTGTTCTTTTACAATCTTGAAGAAAATAATTTCGATATCATTTCTACTTATTTTTGTGTGTGCCAATACAGAATTGGGTGAAATGTTGAAATTTCCAAACTTGATACAGCATTTTGTAAAGCATAGTACGAATAAGACAGAACACTCTCTTTCATTTTTAGGTTTTGTGAAAAATCATTATGATAGTGAGAAATCGCATTCGGATTCTGACCAACACATTTTCCGGTAAGTGGAATCACGGCAAGTTCAAATATTAAAATTGACGGTAATTACTACTCGGTAAGTCCTTTGGCTCTGCGTGAAAAAGCAGAAATCTTCTGGCTGAATAAGCGCGAGTACTGCGTTATAAAAAATCCGGTTTTCGGCAATGTTGTCATGATCGAAGTTGGGGCAACAATGGTTGGAAGTATGATTCAAACTTATCAAGGTACGAATGTAAAAAAAGGGGAAGAAAAAGGTTATTTTAAATTTGGAGGTTCGACAGTTGTCCTGTTATTTGAGAAAAACAAAATTAAAATTGATCATGATTTATTAGTTAATACCTCGAAAGGTCTTGAAACGACCATAAAAATCGGTGAAAGTATTGGAGAAAAATTTTAAAAAACTACATTTATTTGAAGTATAAAAAATATACCTCTAATTTTAGTTTTCAGACTATTGATATTAATCGTAATATTGCAATAAACAAAACATAATGGGAAGTTCAAAAACAGAAAAATTTACGGAAGAGCAAAATAAAATTGCATTATTTGCGAAAGTATTCGGACATCCTGCAAGAGTAGCGATTTTACAACATTTGTTTAAAATTAATTCTTGCATTTGCGGAGATCTGGTAAACGAAATTGGATTGGCCCAACCAACAATTTCGCAACATTTAAAAGAACTAAAAATTTTAGGTTTGATCAAAGGAACCGTGGAAGGAACAAGTGTTTGCTACTGTATTAATAATGAAAATTGGTTAGCAATGAAAACTGTAATCACTGAATTTCTAAACCAAGACTTAATCGAAAACCAAGATTGCTGTTAAAAAAATTTGAACGAATTAATCGTATAATCGCAATAAACAAATAAAGTTATGAAATTATCACAAGTAAAATCAGTATTAAAAGAACTCGAACGTATAGGTTTTCAATTACCAAACGGAGAATTAGTACCAAATCACTTTCACGTTACAGAAGTCGGTAAAATCATAAAACATTTTATGGATTGTGGTGGAACTGAAAGAAAAGAAGAAGTCGTAAACTTCCAACTATGGAATGCAAATGATTACGACCACAGATTGCATCCAGAAAAGTTGTTGAAGATCATTGAACTTTCGGAAAAAGTTTTGAAAATAGCAGATTTAGAAATCGAAGTAGAATATCAAGCAGATACGATTGGAAAATTCGGACTTGATTTTGACGGGCAACATTTCTTATTGACAAATAAACAAACTGATTGTTTGGCTAAAGACCAATGTGGCATTCCCGCTGAAAAAGCTAAAAACATTTTATCTGAAATTCAAACTGCAACTTCTTGTGAACCCGGAAGCGGTTGTTGCTAAAAAAAATCAAAAAAATGATGACAACAAAGCGAATTCTATTTTTAGAAATAGAAAATTTAATCAAAGAATTAAATCCTCAAACAATTTCAAGCGAACGTAAAGCAATTTTACAATCGCTAACTGATTTTATTCAGGCAGAGGTTTCAAAAAATCAAGAAATTCGTATCAACTTTATCTGCACTCACAATTCACGAAGAAGCCATTTATCACAAGTTTGGGCGCAAACAATGGCATTTTACTTCAATATTAAAAATGTATTTTGTTATTCAGGCGGAACAGAAGCAACCGCACTTTTTCCAATGGTTGCAGAAACTTTGCAAAATTCAGGTTTTCAGATAAACACAATTTCTAAAAATGATAATCCTGTTTATTCCATTAAATATGCAGATAACGAGCATCCAATAATTGGATTTTCAAAGAAGTTGAATGATGATTTTAACCCAAAATCTGGTTTTTGTGCAGTTCTTACTTGTGATTCTGCAAATGAAGCCTGCCCAATTGTGTTTGGCGCAGAAAAACGAATTCCTATCACTTTTCAAGACCCAAAAGCATTTGACGATACGCCACAACAAGCAGAAAAGTACAGTGAAAGAAGTCTGCAAATAGCAACTGAAATGTTTTACGTTTTCTCTCAAATAAATTCATAAAAAATGGCTTCAAAAAAATTAAGTTTTCTAAATAGAAATCTAACGCTTTGGATATTTGTCGCAATGGCAATAGGAGTTGGACTTGGATATTTTATTCCAACATTTCCAAACATCATCAATTCATTTAGTAGCGGAACTACAAATATTCCGATTGCAATCGGTTTGATTTTGATGATGTATCCACCATTGGCAAAAGTCAATTATTCATTATTGCCAAAGGTTTTCAGAAACACAAAAATCCTTTCTATTTCGCTCATTCTTAATTGGATAATTGGTCCCGTTTTAATGTTTGTTTTAGCAATTACATTTTTGCGAGATCATCCCGAATATATGGTTGGTCTTATTTTAATTGGTCTGGCTCGTTGCATAGCAATGGTCCTAGTTTGGAACGACCTTGCGGAGGGAAGTAGTGAATATGGAGCAGGTTTAGTCGCTTTAAATAGTATTTTTCAAGTTTTTGCCTATAGTTTTTATGCCTGGATTTTTATAACAGTTCTACCGCCATATTTCGGTTTTGATGGTGCAATTGTGGATATTTCAATCGGAACTATTGCAGAAAGTGTCGCCATTTATTTAGGTATTCCGTTTGTAATGGGAATTTTAAGTAGACTAATATTGGTAAAATTTAAAGGAGAAGATTGGTACACCAACAAATTCATTCCGACAATTTCGCCAATAACTTTAATTTCGCTTTTATTTACCATTGTAGTAATGTTCTCGCTAAAAGGAGAATTGATTGTGGAAATACCAATGGACGTTGTGATTATTGCAATTCCATTATTAATATATTTTACCTTAATGTTTATCATTGGATTTTTCTTTACCAAAGCCTCAGGAGCAGAATATGATAAAACGACAGCGGTAGCATTTACAGCAGCAGGGAATAATTTTGAGTTAGCGATTGCTGTAGCGATTGCAGTTTTCGGATTAAATTCCGGACAAGCGTTTGCAGGCGTAATTGGTCCTTTAGTTGAAGTTCCTGCATTAATTTTATTGGTTCGGGTTTCATTCTGGTTGCGGCAAAAATATTTCACAAAAAATAATATTTAGGTCTGCAGGGTTTAGAGAATTGTATCAAAATCATTAGTAGATAAATTTTCTATTTCAGAAAAAGAATAAACCGCTATTAAAGGCCAATCTATAATGAATGAATTAATTATACAACTGGAGTCCACAATATCAAAGTATTACCATTCACAGACGACAATTGTTCAGCATCACCTTCAGGAACTAAAATCTTCTTACGATACATTAAGTCTCTTGGAAAAAAAGACGAGAAAATTTTATTTATTTAAAATATTCCTTTTGATGATTGTTCCCAAATCTTTCTCCGAAAACCATATATCTTCGGGATGAAGATGAAGAACGGGAGCTTGTTGGCATCTATTATTACAATCCATTTTTTCAATTTCGATTATATTTTTCAGATTATATTTCTTTACATAGAAATCTAAAAGTTTCCCCTTTTTCTTCCTACAATTTACGCCATTACACCAATAAATAATGGGCTTGCTGTTGTTAGAATCTTCCATAGTGTTATTGTTTATTGTAATTGATTTTTAGTCATTTAGATTAATTTGTCGGTTGTAATGTATAAGCGCTTTGTTTGCAATTTTTTTTAAGTTCATATTATAATATAATTAATGCCCTCAAAAGTTTTCATAGCGTCTTAATAACAATTTTGCACCCAATTTTTACTTCACCGCAAGGCTTTATATTTTTATAATTGTTTAAGTAATACAAAAACATTAAAAATAAAATCCGTCCCACTTTAAAAAGGAGACGGATTTAAAAATTTTATTGGATATTTTTTATCTAATACATGAAGGTTAAACCCGCTCCAAATCCATATTCACTGTCGTAATTTGTGGAAACTGAAACCCATTTTTGAAGGATATATTTTAAGCCAAAATCAAATTCTTTGTCTGAATTAACGGCAAAATTTCCACGAATTCTGGGTGAAATTGGAATTCCTTCTCGGCCTAATTCCAAACGTACTTTTCCATTATGGTCTATGTTTGCATCGGCCATCACCAAGAATGGAAGAAGGTAGCGAACTCCGGCAATGGCTACATTTTGATTCTGCGGCATTACATTTTGCCCGAACCAGGTTTTTGCCATATCATGATTTTTGTTACTTCTAAAACCGACATAAGGCATCGCCCATTGGTATTTTCCTAAAAACCGACCCACTTTTACACTTCCTTCGTAATGTGTAAAATCATAATTACTGTGTAATTCATTCACATTCAACCATCTCGCTCCTAACATCGTCATGTTTTCAAAATGAAATTTATTAGACGCTACATCCAACATTGCAGTAGTATTAATCATTCGGTTCTTGTTTAGAAACTGTTTGTATGATGCTTCTTTATTCGGTAATTGTGGGTTTGGTGCTGAATTTTCATAACTGAAAACTCTTCCCATTCCACTCATCATGTGATATAAAATATGACAGTGGAAAAACCAGTCTCCATCTTGATTCGCGGCAAATTCTATCGTCACAGTTTCCATAGGTGCAATGTCAATTACATTTTTTAAAGGTGCATATTCCCCTTTAGCGTTAATTACGCGGAAATCATGACCGTGGAGGTGCATCGGATGACGCATCATGGAATTATTGTACATGGTGATTCTTACGACTTCCCCCTTTTTAATCAAAATTTTATCACTTTCAGCCACGGTTTTATTATCTAATGTCCAGAGATAATTACGCATGTTACCTTCCAAAGTAAACTTCAAATCCTTTACATTATCATTGGGCAAAATAGTTTTGAAGGGAGATTTTAACATATTATAGTTAAGACGCTTGATGGTTTTTTCTTCTGAAGATCCCATGTCATGGTTGCTGTGATCCATGTTCATTTTATCATCATCCATTTTCATGTCAGATTTCATGTCCATTTTGCTGTGATCCATTTCCGTTTTTTCATCCTTCATTTTCATTTCCATCTTGCTGTGATCCATTTCCATTTTTCCATCATTCATTTTCATGTCAGATTTCATGTCCATTTTGCTGTGATCCATTTCCATTTTTCCATCCTTCATTTTCATGTCAGATTTCGTTCCCATCATTTCCATCATGTGCTGCATGGTTTTCATGCGCTGGCTTTCTGACAATTCCGGATACATCACTTCATTCATATCCATCACCTGGTTACCCATCGTCATGCTCATCGGCTTCATGTCGCCGCTCATTAACATCATGTCGTTCATCATCTTCATGCCTTCAAACAGCATTAATTTTGGCAGATTAGGCGCATCCACTTTTGCTCCGTCTCCTAAATAAAGTGAGGCATGACCTTGCCGGTCTTCCGAAGTTGCACGGAATTCAAAACTTTTATTTTCCGGAACAGTAACTTCTATATCATAAGATTCGGAAACACCTACAATTAAACGGTCAACATCCACAGGTTCTACCTCATTGCCATCAGTTCCAATAACGGTGATTTTCCCGCCCCCATAATTCAGCCAAAAATAAGAGGAAGATGCACCATTTGCTACTCGAAGCCGTACTTTATCACCGGCTTTTAAGTTTTTGTAGTTAGACGAAATTTGTCCATTAATGAGGAAATTATCGTAATAAACGTCACTCACGTCCATGGCTTCCATTCTTTTCCACTCATTAAGCAATTTGGTTCCGAAATGTCCTTTTCCGATGGCTTCAGAATAACTCTGAACAGTACCTTTTTTGATGGCCCAGTAATCTCCACGATCCATGTGCAATCTTCGCATAATTTGTTTTGGGTTTTCATCGGTCCACTCTCCCAAAATCACCGGAATGTCTGCCGCGAACTTTTTACTTGGCTGAGTATCTCTTTTATTAAAAACCAAAATACCATTCATCCCGATCTGTTCCTGAGTTCCCTCATGTGAATGATACCAATAAGTACCATTTTGAGAAATACGGAATTTGTAAAGATGCGTTTCACCAGGTTTCACTTCTTTCGTAGTCAAGTACGGAACACCATCCATTTCATTGGGAAGAATTACGCCGTGCCAGTGAAGACCTGTATTTTCCTTCAATTGATTGTGAAGGTAAATTTCGGCCGTATCACCTTCTGTAAAATATAAAGTTGGCGCCATTAATTTGCCATTGATGGCAATTGCCCTGGCTGGTTTTCCGGTGAAATTTACGAGCGTGTCTTTTACATACAGATCATACCGAACTGTTTTTCCGCCAAAAGAAATTTTGCCATCTTCTTTTGTAGTCTCTTTTTTCTGCATGTGCATGTTATGGTCCTGCGAAAATCCCTGAACCGACACGACAAGGAAGAGCAGCGTGCATAATTTTAAAAAGTTGGGTATTTTATTTTTCATTCTCTAATCTTTTTATCATTGTTTTCATTTCTTCAATTTCTTTTCTTTGCGCAGAAATGATGCTTTCGGCTAATTTTTTTACTTCAGGATCTTTGATATCGGCTCGCTCACTTGTTAATATAGCAATCGAATGGTGAGGAATCATTCCTTTCATCCAAAGAACATCACCTACGATAGGACTTTGCTCACGAACCAAACCGAGTGCAGCGAAAAACAAACCTACACTTCCCACTATTATTCCAAGGTTTTTCTGCTTATTTTGATACATTTTTCGCATAAAAAAGAACATGATCAAAGCCATAGCAGAGATTCCAAGACATACCATATAAAATCTGGTCATGCTGAAATAAACATGATCCAGTTCGTAGGTATTGAGATACATGGTAATGTACATCGCTACAAATGAAGCCGCAAGCATTAAAACAAATTTGGTGTACACGTTACTTTTTGAGTGGTCCATTGAATTTTCCATAATTTTATTTTTAAATTTTAATGTTTTTTAAACGTAGTGAATTACCGATCACTGATACGGAACTGAAACTCATTGCCAGCGCTGCAATCATCGGAGATAAAAGGATTCCGAAAACTGGAAACAAAACTCCCGCTGCAATTGGAATTCCTAGTATATTATAACCTAAAGCAAAAAATAAGTTTTGTTTGATATTCTTCATCACAGCGTCGCTTAAATTTCTTGCTTTTACAATTCCGTGCAAATCGCCTTGCACCAAAGTGATCATTGCACTTTCAATGGCAACATCAGTTCCGGTTCCCATCGCGATTCCAACATCACTTTTTGCCAAGGCAGGTGCATCATTAATTCCGTCTCCAGCCATTGCTACGATCTTTCCGTTTTTCTGAAGTTTCTCTACTTCCTGCAGTTTATTTTCAGGTAGCATTCCAGCTTTAAAATGGACAAGATTGAGTTCTTTCGCGACCGCTTGTGCAGTATCATGGTTATCTCCTGTGAGCATGATCACGTCAATGCCTTTTTCCATTAATTCTTTAATTGCTTTTGCACTGGTCGGTTTTATTTTGTCACCAATAACCACATATCCGGCAACTTTTCCATCGATAGATAAATATGAAACCGTTTTTCCCTGTTTCTGAAAATTCTGGGCTTCTGTTTCCATTTCAGAAGTAATTTCAGCCTTGGCATATTCCATCATTTTAGCATTACCCAAATCGACTTTCTTACCGTTGACCTTTCCTTCAACACCTTTGCCTGTAACTGCACTGAAATTTTCAGCAGTTATAATTTCTGTATTTTGTTCTTTTCCATATTTTACGGTTGCATCTGCTAATGGATGTTCGCTCATTTTATTTAAAGAAACAATGAGCTGTAAAACTTCTTTTTCCGTAAAGTGATCTCCGAAAACTCCTATTTTTTCAACAGTTGGTTTTCCTTCGGTAATGGTTCCTGTTTTATCAATAATCAAAGTGTCCACCTTATCCATTTTTTCTAAAGCCTCGGCGTTTTTTATCAATACTCCGTTTTGAGCACCTTTACCCACACCCACCATTACAGACATTGGTGTGGCTAATCCTAAAGCACAGGGACAGGCTATAATAAGAACTGCAATCGCATTGACGAAAGCATAAACATAAACCGGTTGTGGTCCAAAAACCGCCCAAACAATAAAAGTAATAATTGAAACGAGTACAACAATCGGTACAAAATACCCTGAAACGGTATCAGCTAACTTTTGAATAGGTGCGCGACTTCGACTGGCGTTATTAACCATTTCCACAATTTGAGAAAGTAACGTATCTGACCCCACTTTTTCTGCTTTCATTAAAAAGGATTGGTTGCCATTGATGGTGCCACTACTTACTTTATCATCTATTGATTTGGTTACGGGAATAGGTTCACCCGTAATCATCGATTCATCTACAGAGGTTTCGCCTTCTGTGATTGCACCATCCACGGGAATTTTTTCGCCAGGTTTTACACGCAGAATGTCACCAATCACAATCTGTTCAATCGTTACTTCTTCTTCAATGCCGTCTTTAACTCTAATCGCTCGGTTTGGTGCGAGTTTTAATAATTCTTTAACCGCGGAATTTGTTTTGCTGTGCGCTCTTGCTTCCAATACCTGTCCCAATAAAACTAAAGTCAAAATCACTGTCGCAGCTTCAAAATAAACGTGAACTGCTCCAGTATGCGATTTAAATTGTTCTGGGAAAATATCCGGAAAAAACATTCCAAAAACACTAAAAAGGAAAGCTGCTCCAGCACCAATTCCAATTAGTGTAAACATATTGAGATTCCACGTCTTGATGCTTTTATAGGCACGTTCAAAAAACATCCAGGTCGCATAAAATACAACTGGAATCGACAAAGCAAATTGCACCCAGTTCCAGTATTTCTGTTCCATCAAATTATAGAGTGGATTGTTTGGAATCATTTCACTCATCGCCATTAAGAAAATGGGTAAAGTAAAAATACTGGCAATCCATAATTTTGTTAGTAATTTTTTATAGGTTTTCTCTTCCGCAGAAATATCAGGTTCCATCGGCACCAAATCCATTCCACATATCGGACATGCTCCCGGTTCATCTCTTATAATTTCTGGATGCATTGGACAAGTCCATTGTTCCGAATTCGAACTGCTTAATTTTTGTTCTTCTACCAAATCCATTCCGCAGACCGGACAATCGCCCGCTTTATCGTAGGTTTTCTCCCCTTCGCAATGCATTGGGCAATAGAAAGTTCCGTTTCCTTTTTCTTTCGGCTTTTCTTCTTTCGGTTCAATATGGTGATGTTCACCGGGATTATGGATGGTATATTTATCACCATCTTTTTTCAGAGCTTCCTGAAATTTTTCGAGGGGAATATGAGAACCCATTTCGATTGTAGCTTCTGATTTATCTAGATCAACGTGAACTTTTGAAACACCTTCTACCTCGGAAAGTGTTTCTTCTACGTGGCTGCGACAGCCGCCGCAAGTCATTCCTTGAATGTGATAGATGTGTTTCATTATTAAATGTTTGAATTGATTTGTAGTGAATTGATTCTCTAAACCCCGATAACCAACAATCAAATCTTTATAAGTTCTTGATTGTTAGTTTATTCAAGGTTCATGTAATTACGGATAAAATTTAGCTACAGTTAAAATTAACATATTCATGTAATCTCGACGTAGCTACAGATCATCAGTTTACTTAATTTCTGATTTTACGCTTCCACATTTCAACATAGAGGCACCGTAATAAGGATTTCTGATTTCTTTTTCAGCACTCAACCAAGAAGCATCTGCCATTGGACAATACTGAACAAAAACAGATTGGTCAGCCAATTTGAATTTCTCAGTTAAAGCGATCATGCTGCCTGAAAGACCATTGAACGATTCTCTCTGAGTTTCGATGCTGCGACTCTCTGCGATTTTTGTTGCGTTTTTACGCAAAACATCCAGATTCCCTTCCGATAATACTTTGTAATCTACCATGGAGACAGATTTAATAAAAGTATCGGCAGCTTTTGAAGCCGCATCTGAATTGTCTGTAGCAAGAGCCGTTTTAATTCCCAAATAATTTTCATAAAGTTTAGAAACTGCCGCATCGCTTTTTTGAGCCGACAAGTTTAGAACTGAAAATACTGAAAATAGGGCTGTGAAAATTAATTTTTTCATTGTAATAAAATTTAAATTGTTTTTAAAATAATAAGTTTTGAATGGTATGATTTCAACTTTGTCCTCATTTTTTCCATTGCAGATCCTTATGTCTCAAATATCTTACCAAGTAGTAAGCTTTAGAAAGTTTGTTAAAAAGAGCGTTTTCCTCCATTCAAGAAGGCTTTCGTTCTGACTAGCTTTATCTTCCTTCATCCTAAAATTGGAGCATTAATAATTAGGTAATGATACGGCGATATTCATTTTTTTTGTATCATAATATTGGTTTAAATCTATATAATTCGGTCTAATGGATTTCTGTTATTAGCGTTATTTGATTTATAAAAAGTCAAACTCATTCCCGTTTCGCTTGCGAATTGTCTACTCAGGTAATTCACATTATTATAATTGAGCAACCGACTGATTTCCGTAAAGTTATATTCTTGATTTTGAATGAGTTCCTTTACTTTCTCAATCTTTAATTTTATGAAATATTTCTCAATTGTGATTCCTTCAGTTGTTGAAAACAGTTTGCTTATTTTAGAATATTCGGTGTGCATTAAATCTTCAAGATAAATAGAAAGATTTTGGTTTAATTCAAGCGGCAAATCATTCAAGAGTTTGATGAGTTCTATTTTAATCTGTTCCACGAGTTGTTTTTCCGGACTCTCAATGAGGGAAAATCCATTTTTTTCTAAGACTGAATGGAGGTTTGTTTCGTCCTCAGGATTTTCCATAGAAAGCTGTATTTCACCCAGTTCGACATGCAAAACTTCTATGCCGCAGTTCTGTAACTCCTCACGCAACACCTTGATGCACCGGTCACAAACCATATTTTTTATGTAGAAATTTTTTATCATCGTTTATTGTATTTGAAAGTATTGGATCAATAATGTTTTATCTGACTTAGAAAGTTGGGCCTCGGGATGAAGCCAGAGATAAGAGGTTAAGGGCATTTTATCCTGCTCAATCTGTTTTACTATTTCTGTATATTTAGAACGAAGTCGCCGTTCACCGTAGTCCTTAAATTCATCAAAATTAAGTTTCGTTCTACCCTCCGAAATATGCTTTTCTAAAAGCAAAGCAGTTGGCTGAATGTTTCCATACCACGGATAATTGGTATGGTTGCTATGACAATCGTAACAGGATTTTTGCAGGATTAGGTTGACATTATCAGGAACATTAAATTTAATTACGAAACTTTTACCTGCAGGAATTGGCAATTCATTTCTTTGCACAGGAATAACCTGCACGGCCAAAAACAGAATGACTACTGAAATGAATATGATTGCTAATTTTTTCACATTTTAGTTTTATATCTTCTACATATCGTGACCCGCCATTGGATCTGCACCTTTTTTGAAAATGTATTCGCTATTGAGCAGGTAAGTTCCCGAAATCACGATTTCATCATCTTCTTTTACGCCCGACAAAATTTCAATACGGTCGTCCGTTTCTAAACCTGTTTTTACCATTCTATTGACAAAGGTGTTTTTTGCAGTTTTTACCCAAACCGTCGCCATTTTTCCATCTCGAATCACAGCGTCTGTTGGCAAAGTGAGCGTTTTGCGAGACTCATTTTCTACCAAAACATAAACCGGCATTCCGGGTTTTAGCAAATTATCCTTATTGGGAATGGAAACCCGCACCAGATTGATTCTGCTGGCGGAATTTATTTCTGGATTGGTAAAATCGATTTTTCCTTCAATTTTCAAATTATCCATATCGGGGATGGAAACAATCACTTTTGTATCCCGATGGATCAGTGCCATTTGGGAAGAGTAAACCTGAGCTTCTGCCCAAAGTGTAGAAAGATCGGCAAGCGTCAAAATGGTTCCACCTTCTGACAGATATGCACCTTCTGATATATTTAAATCTGTGATGAATCCTGACCCAGTACTATATATTGTTGTAGTGAGCGGTGCTTTTCGCGTTCTTTCTAATTGACGGATCTGTCCTTGCGACATTCCCCAAAGCGAAAGTTTATTGTGGGAACTTTGGAGCAACTGATCGAAATCGATGGAGGTGTTTCCTTTAAAAAGATGTTGCCGCTCTAATGCCAAAAGATATTCCTGTTTGGCATTATTCAGTTCTTCACTATAAATTTCTATTAAAGGAGAACCTTGAGGCACGTATTCACCGATGTTTTTATAATATAATTTTTCCACTCTGCCCATGACGCGGGAACTGACAGAATGCATTTTATACTGATTGAAATTGAGTGTTCCAGTGAGCGTCAGCTTGTCGGACAATTCATCATTTCCGAGACTGACTGTTTTGATATTGCCCAGTTTGATCTGCTCATCATTCAGGACAAGTGCGTTCGGGTCATCATTTTTTTTCTTCTCTACAGGCACCAGATCCATATGACAAATGGGACATTTACCAGGTTTGTCTGCCACGATCTGTGGATGCATTGAGCAGGTGTAGTATATATCGTGGTTCGCGTGTGGATCTTCTTCTTTTTTACAGGAAAAAAGAAAAACCAACAGTACCATTAGTAGAATATTGAATTTCATTTTTTGTTTATTTACTTGTTTACTTTAATCAGACTTTCGCTATCCATGAGATATTGAGCATTTTCTGCTACTTCGTCTTCGGGTTTCAACCCACTTACAATTTCAATTTTATCTTTTACGATAGCGCCGGTTCCGACTTTGTGAGCAGTAAAACCGCCAGGTGCTTTCTTAAAGACAATTTTATCAATACCCAAAGAAACTACGGCTGTTTTTGGTAGCCAATCGGCTGATTTAGAGTGGCTTGAAATTTCGGCATTTACCTGAGTACCAATCGGTATTTTCGCTACGCTGTTGTCGAAATAAACTCTTGCTGTAACTGTTTTGCTATCTGGACGGAAGAAAGGTTCAATAAAATCAATGGTACCTTTAAACCGACTTGAAGGATCGTTTTGCGGAATAACTGTAACCGACTGTCCTTTGCTCACCAAAGCAATATCTTCTGCAAAAATATTGAGGAGTGCCCAACTTCGACTGGGATTGTACACCGTAAATATATTTTCTCCTTTTTGCAGATACATGCCTTCTTTAAGTGGCAATTCTGCAGTTACTGAATTGGCCTGCATTACTTCATTCGGTTGTGACTGGTTTTCCATACCTCCGGCAGATTGAATATATCCGCTGTAATTACTAAAGACAGGAACGCTCAGATCTGGTTTCCCTTTCCTGCTGATACTTTGAATCTGCGACGCCGGCATTCCCAAAAGAAGCAATTTTTGTCGGGATGCATTGATCATCATAGCGTTTGAACGGTCATTTTTCAACACGAATAAATGATTTTGCTGTGCCGTGAGTAACTCTGGACTGTAAATGTCCAAAATCCGTTGACCTTTGGAAACTTTTTGGAATTTGTACCGAACATACAATTTCTCGATCCTTCCGGCAATTCGGGAAGAGATCGTTCCGATCTGGCGCGTGTCGTAATCTACGATGCCCAATGCCTCAACGGTGGTTGGGACATTTTCCTTTGCGAGACGAGTAACGGGCAACTGAGAAACCACATAGTTATTGGTGGGTTGTAAAAGATCGTCCAGTTTGATACCATCTTCTTTTTGTGCAGGCGCATCTTTCAGCACCAGATCCATTCCGCATTTCGGGCATTTTCCAGGTTTATCTGAAATTATTTCCGGATGCATTGGACACGTATAAGTATGCATTTCTGCTGCTTGCGAATTGGTGTCTTCCCAGAATTTTAGTTTTTCACACGCTGATAAAGTGAACAGCATGAGCGTGAATAGTATTAGTTTTTTCATCTTCTTTCAAGTAATCGATCTAATTCAGTTTGGGCTTGGAGCGCTTTTGTCAGAATATCAAAATATTCTAACTGCGTCATATTGAGTTTTTCCCACGCATCATAAAGTGTAAAAAGGTCTTCCGTATTTTGCTCGTAACCCAACTGCATTAATTTGTAATTATTTTTTAAGGCCGGTATAATGGTATTTTCATACAATTGAATCTGTTTTTTATTTAGTTCCAATTCATTTCGCATTCCATATGCTCGACCGCTGTATTCATTCACCATGACGGCTTTTTGGGCAAGTAATGCTTCTTCTTTGATCTGTAAACTTTCGATATTGGCGTCGGTCATTTTTCTAGCCCACGGGACCAGCGGAATTTTTGCCATCACCATAAGGGTATACTGCATCGGCTGACCTCCAAATGCAAACATGTTTTCGAATTTTACACCGAATTCTGGTCGCAAATTTTGTTTTTCCAGATCCTGTTTCAATTTTGCGATGTTAATTTCTTTGTCAATACCACGCAAATCGCTTCTGTTTTGATAAAAAAGTTCTGGATCAAAAAGTTCCAATCCATATTCATTTAAATTAAAATCAGGCTCTACTTCCAGTTCTTCCATTGCATTTCTTCCCATCAAAGCATTCAAGCGAATTCGTTTCACCTTGATGTCATTTTCATACATGAGTTGCATATTATCTGCGGAACCGAGTGCTGCTTTGGCTTTGTAGTAGGCGGAAATTTTACCGAGGCCGTTTTTATACCGAATTTCTGCATTCCGTATCATGAAGTCCAGCATGTTTTTATTATCCTTAACCACTTTAATTTTCTTGTCCAAGACGATCCAGTCGTAGTAGAGTTTTTTTGCATCCTGAAAGTTTTCATTCAAAGTGGCTGTCAATTTTTCTCTTTCGACAGATGACAACGCCAGCATTAGATTTTCATTGGCATCCATTTTCTTTTTATTCGGGATCATCTGTTCCACAGAAACCGCAAAAGAACCCATACCCAGCATTTCGCCTTTTCTGCTCCAACGCTGTGGATTATAGGGAGTCATCAAAAGACCTGCACCAACCGTCGGTGGCATCCAACTTCTGGCACCTTTCGCGGCTGCATCCATTGATCTCACTTCTGCATCATACATTTTCACCACTGGATTGTTGGCGGCAATACTGTCTAAAATTTCAGACAAGGGCATTTGCTGTGCTCCCATTTTGCCAGAAAAAATTGCAATTATTAGTAGGAGTGTTATTTTCTTCATTTTAATTATCATTAAAGTTTTAATGGGAAGCATCAAGCACATCTATTTTCCCAAGTTTATTCAGTTCCCATTCTTTCTGCATCAAAAAGATAATAGGCGTTACCAAAAGAATATGAATCGCTGAAGTGAAAACACCTCCTACCATTGGCAAAACAATGGGCTTCATCATATCACTACCTACGCCATGACTCCAAAGAATAGGAACCAGACCAAAAAGTGTGACACAAACAGTCATTATTTTGGGTCTCAATCTTTTCGCAGCACCGAAAATAACGTATTCACGCAGTTCTTCGTTGGTTATGGTTTCCCGAGAGTTTCCATTCTTAGCCACCAATTGCACCATGGCATCGTTAAGATAAATGACCATTACAATTCCGGTTTCTACGGCGAGCCCGAAAAGTGCGATAAATCCTACGGCAACTGCTACTGAAAGGTTTACGCCCCAAATCGAAATCATGAAGACGCCGCCAATTAGGGCAAACGGAATACTGATGAGATTAAAAAAGGCTTCGCGATAAGAGTTAAAGGCAAAATACATGGAGAGGAAAATGACCACTAAAACGAGTGGCATGATCATTTTGAGCGTTTGCTCACCACGGATGAGATTCTCGTATTGACCGCTCCACTCAACATAATATCCCTTTGGCATTTTCGCCATTTTGGTATCTATCCTTTTCTTGGCTTCTTCTACTGTACTTCCCAAATCCCGGTCTCGCACATTGAATAAAACTGCGCCACGCAACATGGCGTTTTCTGAATTTATCATGGGAGGGCCTTCGGAGAGTTGTATATCTGCTACATTATTTAAAGGGATCGAACCAAATTTCATGGTTTGTAAAGGCAATCTGCGGAGCGATTCTATATTATTCCGAAAATCTTGCCCATAGCGTGCATTCACCGAAAAACGCTGCCGACCTTCGATGGTCGTGGTCAGTTTCATACCACCCAAAGCACTTTCTACCACGGCGTTTACATCATCCACACTTAAACCATATCTACTGATTTCATCTCTTTTAACTTCAATATCGATGTATTTACCACCAGTGATTGGTTCTACAAACATGTCTTGAATACCATCGATACCAACAAGTTCATTTTTAATTTGTTGAGATAAGGCGTAAATACTATCTAAATTTTCACCGTATACTTTAACACCAACGTCAGTTCTGATTCCAGTGGAAAGCATATTGATCCGGTTGACAATAGGCATTGTCCAGCCATTAGTGACACCTGGAATCTGAAGTTTAGCATTCAATTCATTGATCAAACTTTCTTTGGTTGTTCCGTCTCTCCATTCATCTTGAGGTTTTAATAAAATAATGGTTTCAATCATGGAAATGGGCGAATTGTCGGTCGCAGTATTCGCTCTACCGGCTTTACCTAAAACATGATCTACCTCTGGAACACTTTTAATAATTTTATCCTGAACCTGCAGCAGTCTTTTGGCTTCTGAATTCGAAATATCGGGCAGTGTTACGGGCATAAAAAGAATCGATCCTTCATCCAAAGGCGGCATAAACTCCCGACCGAGATTCAGCACCATCGGAATACTAATTAAAAGAGCGAGAAGATTGATGCCCAGCGTTGTTTTTCGCCACTTCATACACCATCTGATCAAAGGTTCGTAAAACCTTTCCAAGCCTCTGTTAATAGGGTTCGTACTGTCATCTTTAAACTTTCCTTTCATAAAAAAGGATATGAGCACTGGTGCCAAAGTAAGAACCAAAAACGCATCAACTATCAGTATGAAAGTTTTAGTATAAGCCAAAGGATGAAACAGTTTTCCTTCTTGCCCAGTCAACATAAATACGGGGAGAAATGAAACCACAATGATCACTGTAGAAAAAAATACGCCTCTTGAGACCTGCTTGCATGATTTCTCAATAATACTCATCCGAATATCTTCGGGTATTTTTTTATAACTATCCGGCTTTTTACTTTTCTTCCGGAATATATTTTTAAACCAATTGGTCTTCATTATTAGGAGTTTTTGTTTTGATTATGATTCTGCCAATCCGACAGATTTTTGTACGCATTTTCAGACATTATAATTCCGTTATCTACGATAACCCCAATTGCTAAGGCAATTCCTGTAAGCGACATGATGTTGGAGGAAAGTCCAAAAGCATTGAGCAAAATAAAGGCAATCGCAATAGTGATCGGGATTTGAATAATAATACTCAAAGCACTGCGCCAGTGAAAAAGAAAAACAATGACAATAATAGCCACCACAATCATTTCTTCAACGAGTTTGGTTTTAATATTATCTATTGCTGCTTCTATAAGAGTACTTCTATCATAAGATGTTTTTAGAGTAACCCCTTCCGGAAGTCCTTTTTCTACCTCTTTCATTTTCTCTTTTACATCATTGATCACTTTATCGGCGTTTTCACCGTAGCGCGCAACGATAATTCCGCCCACTACTTCACCTTTGCCGTCAACATCAAAAATACCCGTCCGCAGATCGCCACCCATTTGCACTGATGCAACATCTTTCACACGAACTGGAATGCCCTGATTATTGCCGACGCCAATGTTTTCGATATCTTCAATATTATTGATGTAACCAAGACCGCGAATGATGTAAGCCATATCTGCCATCTCGAATTTTCGGCCGCCGACGTCATTATTATTGGTCTTCACCGCCTTCATTACGTCTAATAAGGAAATATTGTAGTATTGCAATTTTACCGGATCGATCACCAGTTGGTATTGTTTTTCGAACCCACCAAAAGAGGCGACTTCTGAAACGCCAGGTACTGTTTGTAGGGCAAATTTGATATACCAATCCTGTAAGGCACGCTGATCGCCCAGATCCATGTCTGGTGCATCTAAATGATACCAGTACACATGACCTACGCCTGTACCATCGGGCCCGAGCGTTGGAGTAACATCTTGTGGAAGTAATCGCTGTGCATAATTGAGCCGTTCCATGACCCGTGTTCTTGCCCAATAAATATCGACATCATCGTCGAAAATAACATACACGAAACTCATCCCAAACATGGAGGACGCTCGAATATTTTTAATTTTCGGAATCCCCTGCAGATTACTGACCAAGGGAAAAGTTACCTGATCCTCGATGATCTGTGGACTTCTTCCCATCCACTCCGTGAAGACGATTACCTGATTTTCACTCAAATCAGGAATCGCATCAATCGGATTATTTCGGACGGCAAAGATCCCCCAGATAAACAGACCTGCTGCAATCAGCAGTACAAAGTATCGGTTTTTAAGAGATAATCTTATTAAATTTTGAATCATGATATTTTATCAGTTTACTTAATTTCCTCCTGCACTTCCCCACAGGTAAGCATTCCTTTACCGTAATAAGGATTTTTAACGTCTTTAGAAGAACTTAACCAGAAAGCACCTTTGCTGTCATTATACATTGGGCAGAAGACTTTATAAACCGGCTTTGAAGCGCCGAAATCTTTAACCAAATCATAAAAATCTGCACTTAACAAATCCAGATGTTCTCTTTGATGTTCGATATTTCCAGCATTTTCCGCGATGTGTTCTGCATGTTCTTTAATCTCAGCGACGATATCTGCGTATTCTTTGTTTTGCTCCGTCGAAAAACTGGTTTGGTCAATTTTCGCTAGCGACTGTACCATATCTTTTCCGGAAGAAGCTGCCTCCCCAGCATTATCATCTGCGAGCGCTGAAGTTAGTTGCATATAGTTTGAAGTGAGATCATCCAGATTGGCGGAGGATTTTTTGGCTTCAACAACGGTCATGTTTTCATTCATGGACATACCCTCCATCGTTTCGCCATCTTTCATGCCGTTCATATCGTGCTGCATGGTGGTATTAGCGGTTTGTTCTTTGTTTTCTTTACAGGCACTTACTGTTAATGCGCCAAGGGTCAAAAGACCTATTACTGCTATTTTCATTGTTTTGATTTTTAAGTTATTAATTATTGAAATAAGTTTCATAGTTGGATTGGTTTTCGAAATACAATACATTATCATTTTCGTCTGCCTTTGCAATAATCGCAGTTGCTTTATCGACAGGTTTCTTAGATACTGGATCCAAAGCAATACGTGCGCTTTCCTGAGTCGGGATCTTCTCCTGACAATCTGCGCAACAGCCGTAATAAACTTTGCCGTCATATTTTACTTCCAGTTGTTTTTTACCCATGTAGGCATTATTCACCATGCATACTTCATCGTTTGGAAGAAGGTCGCCAACTTTGGGCTGATTGTTAACAACAGCAGCATTTACCACAGCATTGTTTTTTCCGGTTTCAGGACTGTTACAAGAATAGAGAAACAAGGCCAATACGGCCATTATTCCAAATGTCAAATTTTTCATGAAATTTAGATTTAAGATTAAGATTGAATTAGAAGATGCGTGACGCATAGACTGGCTCTACGAGTTAATCGTATACTATTATGAATATGACCATAGTAGCATTTCGGTGGATCAAAAAGTTGAGCACAAGAAGTATAACGAGTTAATAAAGGACAAACGCACTTTAGAACATCGCATAACTCGGGCTGTAAGAACGGTATTTAACCTATTTTTGGCGGTTGCCAAATGGTGTGAAATCCATTAGAATAAAACGGATTAAGATAATAGAATTGCGATCTTTTGGAAGTAAAATCAAACTTGTTTTGAGAATTTATCAGTTTACTACCATCAACAAATACTGGAAATTGAAAGGAATTGCAGGTATTCCCACTACAACTACCAGAACAATCGCCTGTTGAACATTGATGGGATTTAGGATGGCAACATTCATCTTCACAGTCTCCGCTGGAACATTCCGGCTGTATCTCGACGAATGACTGTCTGAACTCTAATGCAACCAACGATTTTTCTACTTTATCAGCCTTATTATTTATGACGCACCCGAATACAAAATTAGGTACTAGAAATAAAACCAGTATAAAACAGGAAAATAATATTTTAGAATTAATATGCATTTATTAGTAATCCGTTACAAATATAGTTATTTTAATGTATTGAAAGACCATAATCTACGATTGTTTTATGATAGGAATCAGTTTTTAAAAAAGGATTCTATAAAAATTTAAAGTTTCAAAAATAGGGAGACAGGTAAATCTACTTGATCCGCAACTTCTTATGTATAAAAAATCATAATTAAATAACTAACTGCCAATAAAAAAGTGATCTTTTTGATGCTAGTTTATTTTTAATCCTATTAAAATGATCGAAAAATTAGGACTACTTTTTTTTTGGTATAGAACCGCAACCTATAATTTACAAGGTAATGATTTAAAAGTTCAATTAATCCACTAGTATTAATAAAGAGAAATCAACGACCTCATTTTTGCGATATAATATTTCAACCATCAATACAGAAAATCCGTTTAAAGGCAATTAAAAAAAGAATATTTTTATTCAATTAATTCTATTATTCAAATTTATGGGAAACATTACGGTTTCGTATATTAGTCTCTCTTTTTTTCAATGGCTTTTATAATGATTGCCTAATCCGGTCATATTCAAGTGTTTAAAATTGACAATCAAAAACTTATAGACAAATAGGGACTAATGATCATAAATTGATTATTAAGGTGTGATAAATTTATTACGGATTCCGCTCTCCAATATAACATATTCGAGGAACTGAAACAGATTTCTTTATCAGTAAATCTACAATTCTACATAAAACTTAATTTACAACGATTAATTATATATCTTTATCTTTAAAAATCAGAGCATTATGATTTGGTCTGCAAAATTAATAAAGCATAGAGAGGAAGACCGAATTGGTGTAGAATTCGAGAAGGATAAAGAGATGATCCAACGGATAAAACTAATTAGTGGAGCGCGATGGAGTCAGCAGAAAAAACTATGGCATATTCCGGACACGCGAGAAAATAGAGAACGGTTCAAAATCATACAGAAACAAGACACCACACTTTCCGAAGATGGACAACAACATCTTAATCAATTCATTCGCTGGCTCTCTTCTAAAAGATATAGCCAAAATACAATCAAAACTTATTCGGAGGCATTAAGATCATTTCTGGTTTATAATCAGGCGAATGATATTTGTGAACTCACCAATGCAGATGTACTTGACTTTAATAATGATTATATTTTGAAAAAGAAATTATCAGCATCTTACCAAAACCAAGTCACTAGTGCTATAAAATTATACTTTAGAACAATTCGCAAAACTAAAATAGAAGTAGATAAAATTGAACGTCCCAAAAAGCCTAAAACATTACCAAATGTTTTGAGCAAAGAAGAAGTAAAGAATATCCTAGAAGCACATGCGAATATGAAACACAAAATGATGCTGTCATTGATCTACAGTTGTGGTTTGCGATGTAGTGAATTACTTCAACTACGACCGATTGACATTGATTCGAAAAGGAATATTGTTTTGATCAGACAAGGGAAAGGAAAAAAAGACCGAATTACGCCTTTGTCATTAAAGATTTTAGACTCGTTGCGGGTATATTACCAGATTTACAAGCCCAAAACGTATTTATTCGAAGGCCAAGAACCGGGTACTATTTATTCTGCGAAAAGTCTTCAAAGTGTACTAAAACAAGCTTTAGAGAAATGCAACATTAAAAAACCAGTTACATTACATTGGCTGCGACACAGTTATGCAACTCATTTATTAGAAAGCGGAACAGATTTACGTTACATTCAAGAATTACTTGGACATAACAGCAGCAGAACAACGGAAATTTACACCCATGTAAGCACCAAAAGTTTACAACACATAAAAAGTCCGTTTGATGATTTGTAACGAAAAAAAATATAACTTAGTGATCAGAAATAAGTCTCACCAATATCAGACAAATCCCTACGAAATCCGTTGTATTTGTCTGACGAAGTAAGACATATAAACAAGTTATGTGCAATTTGAGATTCGGCTTCTTATAAAAGCAGTCTTTAATGAAACGTAAAAAGGTGGGTTTTGAAATAAGAAAATAGATGTATTTTCTTCAAGCCTTACAAATGAGATTTGCGGAAAACTTTATTTTCAAAGCGAAGCCGCTTTAAGGCTTGGTGAAGTTATGAGAAAAAAATGACAAAGTCAAGTTTTTTATTATAACTATTTCAAAACCCATGTTTTAGAGTGATTTATTTAGACTGGATTTAAAAAAACGGCACCTATCATTACGGTCTGATAGGAGCAATATTTTTAAATCATTTATTAAGATCCTCATGCCTCAAACTGTGCTTGCTTTTATTATCTTAGCAAAGAATAAAACAACACATAACAAGCGATAAGCACAATTGCCTGCCGCAGGCGCAACACAGGCAACTGCGCCTATC
>NZ_JAQYUS010000004.1 GCF_030686865.1 Kaistella sp. SH40-3 | reverse complement strand
TGCGGCTTTGCGATGGTGCGGCTAAATATGGTAAATCTTTCTATTATAAACTAAACTTCGAAATATCTAAAACTTTTAAACTTGTGAAAATCCCGCACTATTGCAAAACCGCTGTTATATGATGTGCTTTTTTTAGAGTGAGTTTTTGTATAATTCTTTTAGATTATTCAAATTTCGTCCGAGTAATTTTTCGGCGTCTTTTGGCGCATTGTCTATTTGTTGTTTTGATAAATCTTTCTCAAGTTCTTTAATTTCCTTGATTGCTTCTTCTTGCTTCAAAATACTAAAATCTACTTTTGATTCATTATAAATCAAATACCATAAATAACTTTGATAATTATCTTTTTCAAAATACTTTCCATTTTTAAAAAAGTTCGCAAGTTCTAATCTTGCTGAAGTTATATTTCCACTTAATTCAAGGTTTTCAGGATTTGGAAGTTTTGCAAGTCTTATAATCCATTCTTTAAATTTTGAATTATCAGGTTTAACACCATTTCCACTTAAATAGCAATTAATAACATTCCACATACAAGTTTCATCATCATTATTTGCGCATTTTAGAGCATATTCAAATGCTTTTTCAGAGTTTTGTTCAATTCCGTTTCCATTTCCATAAGCCATCATCATTGCATAATGGGCATTATTAAAACCATTATTAGACGATTTTTTATACCAATCAATCGCTTCTTTTTCATTTTTTATTCCTGTCGTTCCACTTTGCAAAAAATATCCAAGATTGTATTGGGCTTCAGCATTTCCTAATTCAGCAGATTTTTTTAAAATAGGAAATGCATCATTATATTTTCCTTGCTGAATTAGATCTTTGGCTTGCATATTTAATTCGTCAGCATTTTGAGAAAATGCAGTTTGAAAAGTTACTAAACTAATTATAAAAAGTAAAATTTTCTTCATTATTCGGTTTTTTGGTAGCATATCATATAACGTTTTGCGGCTTGGCGATGTGGCGGAAATCGAAGCACAAAATTTCAAATTTGTACTAAATTTCAATCGAAGAACCGAACTTGAAATTAGCACTAAATCCGCCATATTGCCAAACCGATGTTACCAGATGCGCCTGTTCCTTCGTTTGTTTTTGTTTCGTTAAATTTAGAAATATTTTCAATTATTCAGTGATATTTTTTCAATAAATTTCAAAAAAAAGTCCAAAATTCAGTTGCGCAATTTTTGTCCAAGTCGATTTGTCCAATTTTTGACTGTTAAACCTCTATTTTTTCAAAATTTTTTCGGTTGCGCAAAGTTCAGAACGCATTTTGTTCAGCAGTTTTAGTCCAGCAAAATTTTGTCCATTTTTTTGTTAAAGTCGAGTAGAATTTGTCCAAAAAGTTGTCAGAAATGGTCATTGAAAATTTCGTTAAGTCAGAGGTTTTTTGAAAATTTTCGTCAGCGTTTTTTTTAGTCCGATAGAAAATGAATTCAGACCTCTCAGCGTTGTCAAAGTTAGGTCTGGATTCAGTTTCTTTTACGATTCAAGTTTGTCCAATATTCGGAACCATTGTTTTATGCCGGATTTTCTATGGCGTTTCTGGTAACTTACTTATATGTTCCACAAAATAATACACAACCTACCAAATCTGTAGTGATAAGTATCATAAATGGATTACATTATATATTTCCAAATATATCATTTTTTTCTTATAAATCGTCGAATGGGCTTTTAATTTGTTGTAGATTTTTTGTACTTACGTGAGTGTAAATTTCAGTGGTTCTGCTGCTGTTGTGTCCCAGTAATTCTTGAATATAACGCAAGTCGGTGCCGCTTTCTAATAAATGAGTGGCGTAACTGTGTCGCAACCAATGCAAGGTAACTGGTTTTGTTATTTTTACCTTGGCTAAAGCCTGTTTCAGAACATTATGCAAACTGTGTTCAGAATAGCAACTTCCTTTTTGTGAACCTTCAAATAAAAAAGTGGTGGGTTTGTAAATGCTGTAATATTCTCGTAATAATGCCAGGATCTTTGGCGATAAAGGCGTAATCCTGTCTTTCTTGCCTTTTGATTGGCGAATGATTACAATGTTTCTTTTCGAGTCAATATCTGTCGGTTTTAAATGTAAAAGTTCGCTTCGTCTTAAGCCGCAACTATAAATTAAACTGAGCATCGTTTTATGTTTGATGTTCTGGTGTGCCTCTAAAATCGCTTTTATTTCTTCTTTGCTTAATACATTCGGTAAAATCTTTTCCCGCCGTGGACGATGAATTTTTGCAATATCTATTTTCTTTTCTACAATGGTGGCAAAATATAATTTTATGGCACTCACAATTTGATTTTGATAGGAAGCCGAAAAATTATTATTCAGAAGAAAAGCAGTATTATAAGTGATTACATCTTCATTGGTGATTTCCGCAATGTCTTTGTTGCGGTAAAAAATAAAGAAAGATCTTAAGGCCTCTGTGTAAGTCTTTATAGTACTTTGGCTGTATCTTCTGGAAGATAACCACTGAGTGAATTTTTGCAACTGCACGATTCCGTCTGCAGATGGGGTGGTGTTTTCGTAGTGTTCAATCTTAAAGTGATCTCTGTTCTGGGGCGTATCGGGAAGGTGCCAAAGTCTCTTTTGCTGGCTCCAGCGCGCGCCTTCAAATTGCTTTATTCTTTTGATTAAAGTAACATCTTTTTCAAACTGTACTGCAATTCTACTTTCACTTCTGTGTTGTATAAGTTTCGCTGTCCAGATCATAATGAGTTGGTTTTAAGAAGTAAAGATAAATGTAATTTATTGTATGCCCGTTCTAAATTGTTGCAAAAATTTAAACTCCTTGCTCGAATTCGAATCCTTTCGCATGGCTATTATAAAAGATCACCGTTCTTCTTTCACCCTCTGTTTTAAGGACAAAAACTTTTTTAAAACAATTTTAATTAACTGAAAAATCATCAATTGCGGTTGTTTATCCATAATTATACGTTCGCAACCCTAAATTATACGTTCGGAACCGCAAATTATACGGTCACTAACCTATAATGATACGCTAGCAACCCCAAAATATACGTAGACCAAGGTATAATTATACGTTAGGAATCCCAAATGATGGGCTCAGAGCGTATAATTAGAGGTTTAATGGGTTTTTTTGTAGCCAACTTGAGGAAAAAATACTCGTCTTATGATAAGAGAAACTGCCCGAAATTCTAGCCCTGATCGCAGTGAAAATCCCCGGAATGAGGGAAGAGCAAAGCGAAGTCCGAAAGTAGGGATTGTAACGGAGAGCAGGATTGGTTTTGGGAGCAACTAAAATCTTGTTGCTCCTTATTCTTTCCGTAATTCCTCCAGATACATTACTTTTAGTTGATCGTACAGCGAGTGTTTGCTTACCAGCACGGAGATCAGCGAGGAAACCATGCCGGCCAGCATGAGGTAGAAAATTAAACTGTGGCGGTCGGTCATCTCCAAAACGATAATTGAAGAGGTAAATGGTGCGCGCGTAATTCCGGTGAGGAAAGCCACCATTCCAGCTAAAATAACCACGTTGGTTTCGTGCGGTGTTAAATTAATCCAGCCCGCAATCACTGATCCCATGCTGGCTCCGGCTGCTAAAGCGGGTGCAAATATGCCGCCCGCGCCACCCGAAGTGAAGGATAATGCCGGACCAATCATTCGGAATAGAGGCATGTACCATTCTTCATTTTTATCCTCGGTGAAAAGCACTCGCTGCATAATTCCTTTTCCTGAACCCAATATTTCCTCATTAATGAAATAGGCCAAAGTAGCGATGATTAATGCCGAAATAACCAGGAAGATAATATTGGAGCGGTCGCTTTTTAAATTTTTTTTCCAGTTGCTGATGTTGATCATCATTCGGGAAAGTTGACTGGCAAAAATTCCAGAAACTGCCGAAACCAAAATTACGGGAAAGATAATCATCATACTGATTTCACTCGTTTTCGGATATCCTAAATAAAGATAAGAACCCGCAAAAGTCTGCGCCGTAAGTCCTGCAATAATTACCGCAGTAAACAAGGCTGTTTTAAAATAGTTGATGTGTGTTTTCGAAAGTTCCTCCACGGCAAAAACAATTCCACCCAGCGGCGTGTTGAATGCTGCGGAAAGTCCGGCTGCTGCACCAGTCATGATCATATTCTTCTTCGATATTTTTGGCCACCACTCGGGCAGGTATTCATTAATCTTCCGAAAAACGGATCCCGCGATTTGGATTGTAGGCCCTTCTCGCCCTACAGCGCCACCACCAATCACCAAAATAATGGAGGAAAGAACTTTGAATAAAATAATTTTGATGCTGAGTAATTTGGAGATTTTATAATGTTCCTTCGGATTGGCTAATTCTACCGATGCCATAACCTGTGGGATTCCGCTTCCTTTCGCATAAGGCGCAAATCTCTTGATGAGCCACCACGACAAAACAAAAGCAATTGGCGCTACGATGAAGATGAGCCAACTGTGCCAGCGCATCATTGCGTGCATCAGGTTTTCGCCCCACTGAAAGAGTTGGGCGTAGGATACAGCGAAAATAGCGGTGATAAAAGAACCGATCCAAAACGGAATCGCCTGCAGCAAATTGTGCTTCAGTTTTTCGTTATGAATCCTGTCAAATGATCTTTTAAGGGATCGGCGAATAAGGATAAAGAGACTTCGCATAGTGCAAAAATATAATTTTTTGAACGTTTTAAAGGTATTAATCTGGGATAATCCCGCATTATTTTATTTGGAATAATTTCATAAATGCACGGATGTTTTTACGCGCCGATACCACGGATTTACACAGATTTTTATAATAACTCTCTATGTAAACAATGTATTCATCTGTGTTCCTCTGTGTAAATCAGTGAGAGTAACTGCCACGAATGCACGGATGTTTTTACGCACCGATACCACGGATTTACACAGATTTTTTTAATAACTCTCTATACAAACAGTGTATTCATCTGTGTTCCTCTGTGGAAATCAGTGAGAGTAACTGCCACGAATGCACGGATGTTTTTACGCACCGCTACCACGGATTTACACAGATTTTTTTAATAACTCTCTATACAAACAATGTATTCATCTGTGTTCCTCTGTGGAAATCAGTGAGAGTAACTGCCACAAATGCACGGATGTTTTTACGCGCCGATACCACGGATTTACACATATTTTTAATAACTCTCTATACAAACAGTGTATTCATCTGTGTTCCTCTGTGGAAATCAGTGAGAGTAACTGCCACAAATGCACGGATGTTTTTACGCACCGATACCACGGATTTACACAGATTTTTTTAATAACTCTCTATGCAAACAATGTATTTATCTGTGTTCCTCTGTGGAAATCAGTGAGAGTAACTGCCACAAATGCACGGATGTTTTTACGCACCGATACCATGGATTTACACAGATTTTTTTAATAACTCTCTATACAAACAATGTATTCATCTGTGTTCCTCTGTGGAAATCAGTGAGAGTAACTGCCATGAATACATGAGTGTTTTTATTTAAAGTATTTTCTATTGGTTTAAATAAAAATTCTAATACGGTAAAAAAAATAGATAAACTTACCATAGAATTTAGTTTGACTTTATTCGTGCATACAGGCAAAAAAACATCAAAAAAAGGTCTGCAATTTCGCAGACCTTCATTTAAATAGAAATTAATCGGTTTTATTTTTTAACAATTTTCACAGATTGCGTTCCATTCTCAGTTTGAATATTAACAACATAAACTCCTGGAGCCAATTTGCTAAGATCAACTTGATTTTTCACTGCGCTTAAAGCGTGTGAAGAAACTACTTTTCCTGTTAAGTCAAATACCTGTACAGTACTTACTTTAGAAGCAGCTTCAACATTTAATATGTCTACCACTGGGTTCGGATAAACTTTAACCTGAGTTTTGCTAACATCTGAGACTGCCAAAGCGGTAATGTTTAAGGTGTAATCTTCAACTTGTCCAAAACTAGAAGTTCCACAAGGCGTTAAGTTTGGAGTCAATACAGAATCGTGTAATCTAACTCTCATACGAACCTGACCTGCAGAAGTATTTGCAGGAATAGTAATCGTTCCAGTCCAAGGTGATGTTTTTTTAGGAGTTACTAAAACTTGTTCACCAGCGTCTGCGAAATCTTTGTCATTGTTAAAATCAATCCAAACGAGAACTTGATCGTCTCCGAAAGAAGTTCCTGTAAAAGAAGCGGTAAAGGGGTAAGGTTGACCTGCAGTAACATTTCCAACAACTTGAGAGAAATCTTCATATCCCGCTGTAGAAGTGGAGTTGTTATTAATATCAGCAAAACTCACATTGCTTATTTTTTCAAAACTTGTATTGGTCGCACCTGCAGTACAATAAGTGGGAGCAATGGTTGTAAATGAAAAGACCGAACAACCAGTCGCAGATCCAGCCGCATTTTTAGGAACCACTCTCCAGTAATAAGTAGAAGAGGCATCTAAGTTTAATGCCGTATAACTTGTTCCTGTGACGTTACCAACCAATGTAGTTGGATTAGCATTTTTATCAAGATATACGTCATAAGAAGCTGCTTCAGAACCAGTTGTTGGAGCAGTCCATGTTAGGTTTACAGAGTTATAAACAATGCCAGTAGCACCGTTTGCGGGAGAAGTTGGTGTTGCACAATTTGGTGCAGCAGTTGGCGGTGCAGCAACGACTACATTATCAACATATAACGCGGCACCATCTAGCCCTACATATTGAAACGCAATTTTCACATTTGGATTTCCAACATAAGAATCTAAATTAATAACTACTGGGTTCATTGTCCAGTTCGTAAATACTCCTAAATCATTTTCTGACCAGAGTTGAGTCCAGGTGCTCCATTGTCTGTAGAGATTTTAATAAAGGCATCATAATTATTTTCTGGATCAACTGACCAGTAGTAACTTAAACCAATATTGGCTTTTAATGTAAATGATGTTGCTGTGGTAAAATCCATACTGGGCGTAATGAGCATTTCATTTTGTGCTCCAGGCAGTGGATCATAGTCAACAGTTGCTCTAAAATCGGATGCTCCAAGGTCAGAAACACTCCAAGTTTGTACAGTGTTTGTTTGCGCAACAGTCTAGGTTGCAGGAATGCTTCCAGACTGGAAATTTTCGTTCAGCAGCATTTGTGCATTTGCGGTTAGTGGTAATGCCATCATGCTGGCAAAGAGTAAAAGTTTCTTCATATTATAAAATTTAATTAGTGTATGCTAAAATTTGAAAATATAAATAGAATCCACAATAAAATATGTTAATTTGTGATGTTTTTGTATAAATATGTTTAAAAATCTAAATAATTCATAATATGAAATGCGGTGGTTATCGTTCTTTTAAACAGCAAAATCCTTTATCCGTGCAGATGCCAACTCATTTTCATTCATCCAAATTAAAAACTGATCCACCTTATCCTGAAGTTTTTTTCCTGATCTGTATTTTTTATAAAAAGGAATTTCAAACTGAAGTTTTTCAAAATCAGTAAACTGCCAGGAGTTTAGGTAAACTAAAACAAATTCATCTTTTTTAATGGTTTCGATCACCATACTTTCATAATAAGAAAGTGGAATCATCTGGAAAACAAAATCATTATAAGGAATTTGGGAGTAGGGCGAAATACTGTCGTGTAAAATACTTAAACCATGTTCTTCGGTGTACGGTGCTTTTCTTTCAAACCGTTTAAAAGGAAATATTAAAGCAGTTTCTTCAATTAAAGAAACATAGGTAAACCGCAAACTTTGAATGGTACTTAGATCAAATGCAGCTTCTTTCATGCGAATTCCCCGAATTTGCTTTCCAATTAAATCTTCCGTGTTTTTCTTGATGAGTTCAATTTGCTCGATCGTAGAATCAATATTGTAGAAAGAGATTTCGTGACCATCATTAATGATTTTCTTTACTAATTTATCCAAATGAGCAATGAGTGAAATTTCAATAAAAAAAGTCGCCAGGATTTCCTGACTTTCTAAACTCCGCAAAAGTGCTTTGGTATTTTGAATCGTGATTTCTAAAATTTCTTCACTCTTCAATGCTCCGGTATTTTCGAAAATCCGATCTGGATTAATAATATTAAAAGTCAATAGAATCATTTCGTTATGCGATTGTTTTGGTGAAAGTATAAAAAAAATCTGCAAAATCAATCAGAGAAATCCAATTGAAATTACAGATTTTAAGAGAAACGTTTATTTTAAAACTTTAAAAAAGCGAAAAAAAGTCTTATTAATTTTTAGCCAACTTCATCTTTAGATTTTTCAGCATATCTTTTGTCATTTCGGTAATTCCGTATTCGTAAGAAAGTCCCCAGTCTTTTTTCGCCACCGAATCATCAATCGATGCTGGCCACGAATCAGCAATTTGCTGACGGAAATCGGGTTTGTAATCAATGGTAAAATCAGGCATTTCTTTTTTAATTTCTGCTGCCAGTTCTTTTGGGGTAAAAGACATTCCACCCAAATTATAAGCCGTATGAACAGTTAGACTTTCTTTCGGAGCCGCCATTAAATCAAGGGTTGCTTTAATTGCATCATCCATATAAAGCATTGGCATTCCTGTGTTTTCTGAAATGAAACTGGTGTATTTTCCCTTTTCAATTGCTTCGTAGAAAATCTCTACCGCATAATCCGTAGTTCCGCCACCAGGTGGAGTTTTCCACGAAATTAAACCCGGATACCGAATACTTCTAACATCAACTCCAAATTTATCGTGATAATATTCGCACCATTTTTCACCCGCCATTTTAGAAATTCCGTAAACTGTAGTTGGATTCAAAACCACTTCCTGTCCTACGTTTTCTTTCGGCAATCCTTTCCCAAAAACCGCGATAGAACTCGGCCAGAAAATTTTCTGAAGCAAACCTTCTTTTGCCATTTCACAGAAATTAAGCAGTGGTTCTACATTCAGTTTCCAGGCAAAAAGCGGTTGTTTTTCCGAGGTTCCCGAAAGCAGAGAAGCCAGGTGATAAACCGTCGTAATTTCGTAATCTTTAATGACCTGGCGAACCAGTTGCGTATTGCTCACATCCATTCTTTCATAGAATCCCGCAGAAGTCAGGTCCTTATCCCAACGGTCAAGTCCGGAAGCAACCACATTTTCTGCGCCATGAATTTCAACTAATCGATTGGTAAGTTCGGTACCGATTTGCCCAAGGGCACCAGTGATAAGAATTTTTTCCGTTTTGGATTCCATTTTTAGATTTTAGATTGACGCAAATTTAATAAAATCGATTATCAAAAGAAATACTATTCACAAAATAATTTTTTGGGCGACAATTTCCCGCTTCCACTCCCGCTTTTTTTTTTGCCTTTCTCCTTCCAGCGCTAAAAAAAATGAGCTTCATTCAAGTCGGGTCGCAGTTCAGGATTTAATCAGAAATCCTTCGTTTTTAACTTTCAATTTTCTTATTTTTGGTAAAAATTACATAATGGAATACACGGTTGTTGAAAATCAATTTTTAGACGTCCTTATCAAAGAAGTTAACACCAAAATAAAAGAAGGTTGGATTCCTCAAGGTGGAATTTCCTTTAAAACGGATAATATTTTTTATAGAAGATTGTATGCACAAACATTAATAAAAAATAAGTAGTCATATGAAAAAAATTATTTTCTTCTTTCTGGTCTTTTCCCAGTTGGGATTTGCACAATTCACGGACATAAATATTGTAAAAGAAATTCACACCAAAAACAAAGGTCTGGTCGTTTCTGCACATCCACTAGCAAGTGAAGCCGGAGCAAAAATTTTGAAATTGGGCGGAAACGCTTACGATGCCGTGATCGCCACTCAATACGCTTTAGCAGTTGTTTATCCACAAGCCGGAAACATTGGCGGCGGCGGATTTCTGGTCGGCGTAAAGAATAATGGAGAAAAATTCACCATTGATTTTCGGGAAACAGCGCCGGAGAAATCTTCCAGAGATATGTACCTCGACAAAAAAGGAAATGCCAATACCGATCTTTCCCAAAACGGAAGATTAGCCGTGGGAATTCCGGGTTCTGTAGCGGGATTTTATGCGACTTTAAAACATGCAAAACTTCCAATGGAAAAACTGATTCAGCCTGCAATCGATTTGGCAGAGCAAGGTTTTGCCATCACGCAGAAAGAAGCCAGTTTGCTGAATAATCAAATGGAATTCTTTAACCAACATAATAAAAACAAAACGGTATTTCAGAAATCAACTCCGTGGAAACAAGGTGATTTATTGATTCAAAAAAAATTGGGAGAAACTTTAAAACTCATTCAGAAAAATGGTGCGAAAGGTTTCTACGAAGGAAAAACTGCACAACTCATCATCGATGAAATGAAACGCGGAAACGGAATCATTACTTTAAATGATTTGAAGAATTATAAAGTAGTCGAAAGAAAACCGATTTCCTTTGATTACAAAGGAACCGAAATCGTCTCAATGCCCTTACCATCAAGTGGTGGAATTCTTCTGGCGCAAATGCTGAAAATGAGCAATTTCGAAAAGTTAGAGAAATACCAGCAAAACTCAACTCCGGCGGTGCAGATCATGGTTGAAGCAGAACGTCGTGCCTTTGCAGACCGCGCAGAATATATGGGCGATCCAGGATTTATTAAAGATAAAACCGAAATGCTGATTTCTGAAGAGTATTTAAAAAACCGTTGGAAATCATTTACCATGAATCGTGCAACACCGAGTTCCGAAGTGGGCAAAATTATTCCGCAACCCAAGGAATCTACGGAAACTACGCATATTTCAATTATCGATAAAGATGGAAACGCAGTTGCAGTGACGACAACTTTAAATGGATTGTACGGAAGTAAAGTCGTTGTTTCGGGCGCAGGTTTTTTTCTTAATAATGAAATGGATGATTTCTCTGTAAAACCAGGCGTTCCCAATATGTTTGGTGCCGTTGGTGGTGAAGCAAATGCCATTCAACCAGGAAAAAGAATGTTGAGTTCAATGACTCCAACCATCGTGATGAAAAATTCGAAGCCATATATTATTGTGGGAACTCCTGGTGGAACTACGATTCCAACCTCCGTTTACCAATCGATTGTAAATATTGTGGACTTTAAACTGAGCCCAAATATGGCCGTAAATTCACCGAAATTTCATCAGCAATGGTTACCTGAAAGTGTTTTGGTTGAAAAGAATTTTCCAGAATCCACGATCGCAGACTTACAAAAGAATAATTATAAAATCGAAAGAACTTCCCAAATTGGAAGAACAGAACTCATTATCATCGACGAAAACGGAAATGCAATCGCAGTTGCAGACGGACGTGGTGACGATTCTGTAGCAGTAGAATAAACATCTAATTATGGCAGCAACGAAGTTCAAACAACAACTTAGAGAGAAAATATTATTTTATAAACCCGATTTTAATCAAGAGGTTTTAAATAAAGGTTTAGAGAAATTCCAAGTGACTGATTACAAAGCCGGCGATTATCTTGTGAAAGCAGGAGAACTTTGTAAAAATGTTTTCTTTGTGGAAAAATCGATTTCGCGCTGTTATTTTCTGGGTGAAGATGGCGAAGAAAAAACACTTTGGCTCGAACCCGAAATGAGTTTTATTACCGACTATGAGAGTTTCAATAGCCAAGGGCCGAGTAATTGTAATATTCATATTTATGAAGATTCCTTGATCTGTCATATTGATCGGGAAAGTTTATCGAATCTGTATGTCGATTATCACGATTGGGCGCAGGTAGGAATCGCCATTATTGAAAATCATTTCATCAATTTATTTAAAATTACGACGACCATTCATTTTAACGATGCAAGTAAAAACTACGAACTCTTAGAAAAATCTTTTTCGAAATATTTAGATGTGGTGCCGTTGAAACACCTTGCTTTCTGGTTCAACATCTCTGCCGTTCATCTTTCAAGAATTCGTGCAGAACGGCTCAAAACAATGCGGAATTAACATATGTTAAGTTGATTAAGGAAAGGTAGTTTTATCTTTGTCACAGATTCTAAAACACATGATGAAAAAAAGAGAGCAATCTCATTTCTTGCCTTTGTTGTATTTAAAATTTTGACCGGTAGATTATCTTTAATCGCTCTTCAAAACTTTAACTTTTAAAGTAAATAATACAGCAAAGAGGCAAGTTTTTTTATTTTACAGCCATTTTATTTTCCTGCTAATTTTTTCAGCATTCCATTAAAGATCAAGCCGTGAAAGGGCAGAACAGAATACCAGTACAATCTTCCCGATAATCCAAGCGGACGAAAAGTTGCTTCCTGATGCAATACACCATCTTTAATTTTAAATTCCAACCACGCTTCACCCGGAAGTTTCATTTCAGCAAAAAGTAGAAGTCTTTTCTCTTCACGGTTTGCATAAAGAACGCGCCAGAAATCTACCGAATCACCGGCTTCTAAATTATTCATATTTCGACGGCCTCTTCTTAATCCAACGCCGCCAAAAAGTTTATCTAAAAAACCACGAATTCTCCACAGGAAATCGGCGTAATACCAACCTGTTTTTCCGCCGATACTAAAAACACGGTCAAAGGCTTTTTCCTCGTCATCTACTTTTTCTTCGCGAATATCTTTGAAACAACCTTCTTCCGGAACTTCCAGATATTGCCAAACTTTTCGACTGTGGAATTGATTTGAAAAGGAATCAAACCAACTCGATAAAACATCATTCTGCTTGATTTTATCGAAGGCCTGTTGAATAGCTTCGTGGTAAGAGAAAAGATGAATATTTAACTGTTCGGCGAGATTGTTTTTTTTCGCAACCACATCGATTTTCATGCTGTCAACTAAATTTACCGCAAGAAAATAACTGGTTGAAGTCACGAAATAAAGCCAGTAAGAAGACAGTTTTGGAGTCATCACTGGAACGATGAAAATATATCTTTTCAAACCACGTATTTCCGCATATTGCAAAAGCATTTGTTTGTAAGTCAGAATATCTGTTCCCGCAATATCGTAATTTTGATTGTAGGTAAATTCTTTTCCTAAAACGCCGACCAGGAACTGCATTACATTTCGAATCGCAATTGGTTGACACTTGGTGTTGAGCCAGATTGGCGTAATCATCACGGGTAATTTTTCCACCAAATCACGAATGATTTCAAAAGACGCACTTCCCGAACCCACAATAATTCCAGCCCGAAGACTTGTTAAACTGTACACGGAACTTTGCAATGCCTGCTCAACATCTTTACGGGATTGAAGATGTTTTGACAACTTCTCTTCATTAATAATTCCAGTCAGAAAAATAACTTGTTTGACATTTGTTTTTTCTAAAGCACGACGAAAATTATCGGCAGAAACTTTTTCCTTTTCCTGAAAATCACCGTCGCTGGAAGACATGGAATGAATTAAATAATACGCTGCGTCAATATCTTTTTGAATATTATTTAAAGTTGATTCATCTAAAAAATCATTTTCAATGACTTCAATTTGATTAAGTTTTTCTTTAAATAATTTAAGTCCAAACCGATTTTTATCCCTTACAGAACAAACCAAATGATGACCTTCTTCTAATAACTGAATCAGAAGTCGTTTGCCAATATAACCGGTTACGCCTGTAAGAAGTATTTTCATGGTGTTAGGAATTTTTCTAAGATGGTGTATCGACTTTCAAAAATAAATTTCACTTTATCTCGCACAAATTTACCGGCAAAGAAATCACCTAAAATTCCGAACGGCATTTTGAAATTAACGATGTCGGTCATTAAAACTTTACCGTCTGCTAATTCTTCAAAATGATGTTCGTGATGCCACATGGCGTAAGGTCCAAATCTTTGTTCATCAACGAAAAACTGTTTGTCCTGTAAATGGGTAATTTCTGTAATCCAGTTGGAACTGATGCCTGGTAGAATTCCTATTTTATAAGTGATGATTTGTCCTTTGTAGGTTTTGTTTGGGGGATTATTGGTAATCCGAAACTCCATTTCTTTCGGTGTAATTTTATCTAAATTGGTTGGCAACGTAAAAAACTCCCACGCTTTTTCTAATGAAAGTGGTAAAATCTGTTCGGAAGTCAAAGTGTAAATTCCGGATTGTTTGGTCAAATTAATTTTCATCGCTAGATTTAAGATTGCAGAATTTATTTTTTTACGGTTGATAATCGCGCTTCTCTGAAATAATGTAAAGGCACGAAAAGCATCCCAAAACATTCACCTTCTTCTTTTCCTAAATGTTTGTGGTGCATTTTATGCGCTTTTCTCAACCCTCGGAAATACCAGTTATTTGTTTTGTCAAACCATTTGAAACGGCGGTGGATTAAGACATCATGAACTAAGAAATAACAGATTCCATAAATGAGAATTCCCAATCCAACGAAAAACATCCAGTTGATTTCTCCTCGTGTTCCGAAGTAGAATAGTAAGATACTTGGGATTGCGAAAACGATAAAAAAAGCATCGTTTTTTTCAAATACATGTGGGTAGCCCGGTTGATGGTGATCTTCGTGCAGATACCAGCCGAAACCGTGCATAATAAATTTGTGAGTAAGCCAGGTAACGCCTTCCATGGTTACAACAATGACCAGTGTCAGCAGAATATATCCTATAATTTCCATTTTATAATTTTAAATAATCTTTGATGTATAATTTCAAATCTTCGTCATTTGTGTTTTTATATTCCTTTGCTAAAAAATTGCGGTCATCTTTAATCTCCTTGTTATACCCTAAAATTGCAGGTGCACTTTCCTGAGTAATTAACCGCATTAATCTGACTTCTAAATTCCTAGGGTCTGATTTTAATGATTTTTCCATTAATTGTTTTCCTTCATTAAAGTAAGACATTTTTTTCAATGGATTAAAAGCATGTTTTGCCATAAAAAATTTCCCCACGGCCAAAAATCCTTCATAGATTGGTTCTTTGGAGTTTTTATAGTCTGTGCTGGATTTTTCAATCAGCATTTTTGCCGACTTTTCTGAGTTTCCGCCAGTTTTTAATAAGGCTCGGTATTCTGTTAAATTTTGGGAAAACATCAGATTTGAAATTAATAATAGTAATAAAAGAGTAATTCTTTTCATTAAAGTAAATTCAGGTTTTTGTTCAAAATCATTTCACCGAAAAGATACATTTTTCTGGCGTTTGAAACTCTAATTCTTTTTGTTAAAAGCAATTCCGGTTTTGTTTTTCTAATTTTTTTAAACAAATTAAAGTAATATTTATACGCCATAAATACTGCTAATTTGCAGGAAATTGGTAACATTTTAATTCCGGTTTTTGCATGGGCAAAATCTCTGGCAATATCTTTTTCAATTTCTATTTTATCTTGATTAGAAAAGTTATTGAAATCAACACCCGGGAAATAGGTGCGGTTTAAATCAATAAAATCTGCGCTGATATCCCGTAAGAAATTAATTTTCTGGAAAGCCGCACCCAAACTTTGAGCGTATGGTTTTAATCTTTCGTATTCTGGAATGTTTCCATTCACAAAGACTTTCAGACACATTAAACCAACTACTTCAGCAGAGCCATAAATGTATTCGTTGTACTTTTCGTCATTCAGATCTTTAATTTCTCCCAAATCCATTTTCATAGAATGTAAGAAAGCATCGACCAAATCCTGGGGAATGTTTTTTTCTCTTTGGGTTAAACAGAATGAATGCAGAATTGGATTTAAAGAAATGCCATATTCCTTTGATTCCCGGTAATTTCTTTCAAAATCATCCATCAATTTCACTTTGTCGTAATCATGAAAAGTATCTACAATTTCATCTGCTAACCGAACAAATCCATAGATATTGTAAATGTGCTGGCGAATCTCCGGCTGAAATAGGGAAGACGCCTTGTAAAACGAGGTGCTGTATTTTTCGGTAACCATTTTGGAAGACTGTCCGCAAAATGAGTTAAATATTTCTAAATTATTCATGGTTAGAATATTTTGTTTTGATGTTGAAGAATATAATCTGTCACTACTTTTCCGGAGATTAACGCGGGCGGAACACCCGGTCCTGGAATGGTCAGTTGACCGGTATAGAAAAGATTCTTTATTTTTTTATTGCTAATGCTCGGTCTTAAAATCGAAGTCTGAAGTAAAGTGTTCGCCAAGCCGTACGCATTTCCACGGCAAGAGTTGTACCGCTCTTTAAAATCCTGCACGCCAAAACTCTTTTTAAATAATACAGAACTCCGTAAATCTACGCCTATGTTTTTTTGTACACGATCCATTATTAATTCAAAATATCTATCGTGAATATCTTGGTTGTCCTCTAAATCTACGGCTACCGGTATTAAGAAAAATCCAACTTCCTTTCCTTCCGGACATAAATCTAAATCGGTCTTAGAAGAGAAGTTTGCGTAGAACAAAGGTTTTTTTGGCAATTTCGGTTCATCGTAAATATCAACTGCATGCTGACCAAAATCGGTATCAAAGAATAAATTGTGATGCTGAAGTTCCGGAACTTTTTTATCAAATGCGACATAATATAAGAAGGACGAGGGCGCGAAAACTTTCTTTTGCCAATATTGGTCGCTGTAATTTTTCTGTTCCGTTTTCAATAATTTTTCAGTGTGGGCATAATCTGCTCCGGAAATAACTAAATCTGCGTCGAAAGAATCGGTGGTTGTAATAACTTTTTTTGCTTTGCTGTTCTCGGTTTGAATTTCAGTCACATTTTGATTGATGTGAAATTCAACTCCCAGTTCTTTCGCCAGTTTTACCATTCCCATTGCAACTGCATTGAAACCACCTTTTGGATACCAGGTTCCCAAACCAAAATCGGCATGATTCATAAAGTTATAAAAGGCCGGTGTATTCTGTGGTTTTGCTCCTAAAAATAAAACCGGAAATTCTAAAATACTTTGGAGTTTCGGATTCTTTATATTCTTTCGAACGGTCTGTGAAATGTTTTGAACAAATAAATGTAATCGGGTAGCAGTATCTAAACTCACGAGTTCCAAGAAAGATTTGCCTGGGTTATAAACAACTTCTGTCATGGCGATTTCATAATTCTTACGGGAATCTTCCATGAATTTTCGCAGATGTTTTCCGCTGCCTGGTTCTATATATTCAAATTTTGCAATAATTTTTTCGGGTTCATCGGAAATATCGATGTAATCATTTTCTCCAAAATAAACTCTGTAACCTGGTGATAACTTCTTTAATTCATAATAATCAGAAACTTTTTTACCGAAGTCGGCGAAAAATCGCTCGAAAATATCTGGCATCCAGTACCAACTTGGTCCCATATCAAATTTAAATCCATCTATTTCTAACATAGATGCACGACCACCCAACTGCTCGTTTTTTTCTAAGACCTGAACAGAATAGCCTGCCTTAGCCATATAACAGGCAGAAGCAATGGCGGAAAATCCAGATCCTATGATAATTACTTTTTTCATTCTTTAAATAATGGAACAAAAATATACTTTTATTTTCAAAATGGAAAATATTTTTACTAAATTTGTACTTTAATTTAAACCAAGATATGAAAAATACAGAATTAACTCAAGAAAAGATTTTAGATATCTACTCTAAATATGTATTAAGAAATAATAAGAAACCACTGAATATTTTTACCTTTTGCGATGACCACGAAATTGCGGAATCCGAATTTTATTCTTTCTACGCCAACTTCGACCAACTCGAAGCAGATTACTTGAAATATTTTATGGAGCAAAGTATATTATTAATCACTGCAGAAGAATCTTATTTTGAAGACGAAGCGAAGACCAAATTGCTGTCCTTTTATTATACCTTTTTCGAACAGTTGACTTTAAATAGAAGTTTGGTGATTTATCTGATTGGTCAGGATAAAAATAATTTAGAGAATGTCAAGAAGTTGTGGTCTTTGAAAAAAGAGTTCCAACGCTTTATTAAATCATTAGATATTTCTGAACCTTTAATGGACAATGTCAATGATCGGGTGGAGAAAATGGAACGATTTAAAAATAAAGGAATTGAAGAATTATACTGGGGACATTTTATGACAACCTTAAAATTCTGGCTCGAAGATACCAGTCCAAACTTTGAGAAAACCGACATTTTTATTGAGAAATCAGTTGATACGAGTTTTGAACTTTTTGAAATAAAACCATTGAAGAAACTAATCGACTTAGGAAAGTTTCTCTTTAATGAAGTAAAAAATAAATAATGAAAACATTAGATAGAATACCTACAAGTAAAATCCAGCGTGCAAGTAAATTGATTTCTACGGGTGCAAAAGTTGGCGTGAATTACTTAAAATATTACGGTGAGAAAATCACCAAGACCGAAGAAGAGGCGAAGGAAAATCTAAATAATAACAATGCAATCGACATTTATGACAGTTTAAAAGAACTGAAAGGAAGTGCTTTGAAAGTGGCTCAAATGCTGAGCATGGAGAAAAATATTCTTCCCGCTGCATATGTTGAAAAGTTTTCTTTGTCTCAGTTTCAGGTTCCGCCTTTGTCTGCACCTTTGGTAGCCAAGATTTTTAAAAATTATTTTGGTAAAAAGCCGAATGAATTGTTTGATCATTTTGAACCCAATTCTACGAATGCAGCAAGTATCGGACAGGTTCATAAAGCCATGAAAGATGGTAAAGAATTGGCGGTGAAAATTCAGTATCCTGGAGTTTCAGATTCAATTTCGTCAGACTTAGCGATGGTAAAACCGATTGCCATGAAGATGTTCAATATTAAAGGAAAAAACTCCGACCAATATTTCAAAGAAGTTGAAGATAAATTATTAGAAGAAACTGATTATAATTTAGAAATTAAGCAAAGTTTAGAAATCAGACAAAGTTGTGAGAATTTGCCAAATCTGGCTTTTCCAAATTACTATTCAGAATTATCCAACGATCGAATTATCACCATGGACTGGATGCATGGAAAACATCTTTCCACTTTTTGTGCGGAAAATAAAGATCCACAATTAGCCAATCAAGTTGGTCAGGCGCTATGGGATTTTTACATGTTCCAGATTCACAAACTGCGTAAAGTTCATGCTGATCCACATCCGGGGAATTTTTTGGTTTCACAAGAAGGAACTTTAATCGCCATCGATTTTGGTTGTATGAAAACAATTCCGGAGGATTTTTATATTCCTTATTTTGAATTGGCGGTTCGGGAGAATTTAGAAAATAGAGCATTTTTAGATGAGAAATTATTAGAACTGGAAATCATTCTGCCAGATGATTCTGCGGAGGAAAAAGAATTTTTCACCGAAATATTCTATGAATTATTGTATTTATTTACAACGCCTTTCCAGGAAGAAAATTTTGATTTCTCCGATGGAAAATTCTTTGAAGCCATTGCAGACCTCGGACAAAAATATGCGAAGAATACGCAGATTAAAGGTAGAAATGCAAATCGTGGATCGAGACATTTTATTTATATGAACAGAACATTTTTTGGTTTGTACAATTTGATGCATGACATTCAGTCAGAAAATATTATCATTAATAATTATAAAAACTTTCAATAAAATTGAATTTAACTGATATTCAAATCGACCGAATTATAGAAATGGCGTGGGAAGACCGAACGCCTTTTGAAGCCATCACTTATCAATTTGCTCTGGCAGAAAAAGAGGTGATTGGTTTGATGAGAAAAGAGTTGAAAAGAAGTTCTTTCAATTTATGGCGGGCGAGAGTGAATTCGGGCGTAAGTCAGAAACATTTATTTAAAAGAAACAGTGAAATCGACCGGTTTAAATGTACCAGACAAAGAACGATTTCCGGAAATAAAATTAGCAAAAGATAGGATGCAACAAGAGAAAGAGATTTTATCACTGACTTTAGAAGATATTTCTACAACTGAAAAACTGTACAGAACGAAGTTGATTAATTCTTTAGCGGGAATTCGTCAGGTTGCATTGATCGGAACAAAATCGAAAGAGGGTCAGGAAAACGTGGCGATTTTTAATTCGCTTATTCACTTGGGCGCTCATCCGCCTTTGTTTGGATTTATTTCCCGACCGGATTCGGTGGAGCGGGATACTTTAAGAAATATCAAAGAAACCGGAATTTATACTTTAAATTATATTCATAGTAAATGGATAAAAAAAGCACATCAAACTTCAGCACGATATACAAAAGAGACTTCGGAGTTTGAAACAACTGGTTTAAATCCAGAATATTTAGAAAACTGTTTTGCTCCTTTTGTGAAAGAAGCCGAAATTAAAATTGAAATGAAATTTCAGCAGATTTTAGATATTGAAATTAACAACACCAAAATGATCATCGGAAGAATTGAGCAAATTCATATTCCAAAAAACCGATTGGCAGAAGACGGATTGGTAAAACCTTTCGATCTGCTTCTGAGTGGTGGTTTAGATGCTTATTATTCCAGTGATTTTTTAGAGCAATTGCCGTATGCAAAACCTTAAACAGTTTTGAAAAATATAAAAAAAGAACATCTGCCGACGAAAATTTGTCCGGTTTGTGAAAGGCCTTTTTCCTGGCGTAAAAAATGGGAGAAATATTGGGAAGCGGTTAAATATTGCAGCGAAAAATGTAAGAAAATAAAAAAATAAAAACGATGATTAATATATTGATAGTTGGGGCAGGAAAAGGTATTGGACTGGAAACTGCCCGACTTTTGAAAGACGAAAATCTCTTCACAATTTCCCGACATGCAACGCCGGAACTTGACGAATTAGGAAGTCAATTTTTTGAGTTAGATGTTTCAAAAGATGATTTGAGTAATTTATCTTTGCCGGAGGAATTGCACGGACTGGTTTTCTGTCCGGGTTCAATTAATCTGAGACCATTTAATCGGTTAACAGAAGAAGATTTCCTGGCCGATTTTAATCAAAATTTTATGGGCGCAGTTCGGATCATTCAGAAATGTTTACCGGCTTTGAAAAAATCAAAAGGAGCAAGCATCGTCTTATTCTCAACGGTGGCCGCAAAAGTGGGAATGCCATTCCACACTTCAATTGCAGCAAGCAAAGGAGCGATTGAAGGTTTTGCCAAGAGTTTAGCAGCAGAATTGGCGGCGGCAAATATTCGGGTTAATGTCATTGCGCCTTCGCTTTCAGATACTTCTTTAGCGGCACAATTGCTTTCTACAGAAGAGAAAAGAATCGCATCTGCAAAAAGACATCCGTTGCAGAGAATAGGTTTACCGGAAGACAGTGCGCAGTTGGTTGCATTTCTTTTATCCGATAAAAGTTCCTGGATGACTGGACAAATAATTGGTCTGGACGGCGGTTTAGGAAATATAAAACTTTAAAAAAACAATAACGATATGGAGTTAAATTTAATCATCGATATCCTCACTGAACTGGATACTTTTCAGAAAAATCAACCAAGCACCCAAACGAGTTTGGAGGATTTTCGCTTGTATCTGAACGAAAAAGCATACGACCAGGAAACGCCCAGAAACTTAACGGATAAGTTTGATTTAGATGTGTTCGATCTTGAAAATGAAATTGCCAAACAGGTGATTATGTTGGGCAGATATTCGAAACATCTGATTAAAAAATCTTTGGAAAATCATCCTGATTTGGTTAATGAAGATTTCACTTATTTGTTTCGACTGATGGATTATCCCTCGTTAACAAAAATGCAGTTGATTGAAAAAAACGCCCACGAGAAACAATCCGGAATTGAAATTATCAAGAGATTGGTTCGCAACGGACTGTTCGTAGAAAGCCCTGATAAAGACGACAAAAGAAGTACGAGAATTTCGGTGACGGAAAAAGGGAAAAAAGTTTTTCAGGAATCGATGAAGGATATTACCGTAGTTTCTAAAATAATGTGTGGGAAATTAGATGACGCTGAAAAAGAAAGTCTGTTAAGTTCTTTGAAAAAACTCAATACTTTCCATCATACGATTTATACCAATTTGCGAAATGAGGAACCGAGTGAACTTTTGAAAATCGTGGAAAATGCCTGATAAAATATCAGTTTTTTGGTTTCGAAGAGATTTGCGATTGTCCGATAATCACGGACTTTTTAAAGCCTTAGAATCTTCTCAAAAGGTTTTGCCTGTTTTTATTTTTGATACGGACATTCTGTCGAAACTTGAAAATAAAGAAGATAAACGAGTCGATTTTATTGTTCAGGTTTTGCAGGTTTTAAATACGTTTTTAGAAAAATCTGGAAAGTCGATTAAAATTCTTCACGGTAAACCTCTGGAAGTTTTTAAAAATTTGACCGAAGATTACGAAATAGAAAACATTCTCTGTAATGAAGATTATGAACCGGCTGCCATCAAAAGAGATCAGGAAATTGCCGATTTTTTAAGTCAAAAAAATATTGGATTTCAGTCTTTTAAAGATCAGGTTCATTTTCATAAAGACGATATTTTAAAATCTGATGGCACGCCATATTCCATCTACACGCCGTATTCAAAACAATGGTTGCTGAAATATGCAGCAGAAAAAGTAGCGTTTTATCCCAGTGAGAAACTACTTCAAAATTTAATTGATGTTGAAAAACAGGAAATTTCTTTAGAGAAAATAGGTTTTATAAAAACCGAATATCAATTCGAAATTCCTAAAATTAATTCCTCTATTTTAAAGACTTATCACGAAACCCGAAACTTCCCTACAACACCGACATCTGAAATGAGTGTTCATTTGCGATTTGGAACCATAAGCGTTCGAAAACTGGCTGCTGAAGCAAGAAAACTGAATGAAACTTATCTTAAAGAATTAATCTGGCGGGAATTTTTTATGCTGATTCTGTATCATTATCCCAAAGTAGTTCACGAATCATTCAAAAGAAAATACGATAATATTTCCTGGTTGTATGATGAAGAACTTCTCCATAAATGGCAAGAAGGAAAAACAGGTTATCCGATTGTAGATGCCGGAATGCGCGAGTTAAACGAAACTGGTTTTATGCACAATCGTGTAAGAATGGTTTGTGCAAGTTTTTTCACCAAACATCTTTTAATGGACTGGCGAATTGGTGAAGCCTATTTTGCAGAAAAATTAATGGATTACGATTTATCTGCGAATAATGGAAACTGGCAGTGGAGTGCAGGCACAGGTTGTGATTCGGCGCCGTATTTCAGAGTTTTCAATCCGGAAGAACAGCAGAAAAAATTTGATCCAGAATTTAAATACATTAAAAAATGGGTGAAAGAATTCGGAACGAATACTTATCCAAAACCAATCGTAGAACATAAATTTGCACGACTGAGAGCCCTCGAGATTTATAAAAAAGGTCTGGCAGGAGAAAATTTGTAAAGTCTGAATTTTTAGTAAAGGTCTGACAATTTAAATTATAAGTTTTACCGCAAAAGGATCAAAAGATAAATGAAATAAAAAGAATTTCAAAAGTCTGCAAAAATGGTAAATAGATTACTTTATGATGCTTTTGCAAACTTTGATTTGTCTATTTTAAAGATAAACTTTTGTCTCTTTTGCGGTTAAAGGAAATTGAGACCATTATTTAATTTTTCAAATCAAAATTTTCAAACTCTTTGGTAAAACTTGAATGTGAATAGGAGAGAAAATTTCGTTGTATTCGCCATCCAGATGCCAGTCTAGAGTGTTGACCGTAAAATCGATTTCGGGAACAGAAAGGAAAGTGACGTAAGCGTTTTCTTTTAAAGTTTTATTAAACATTCTCCACGCAAAAGCTGCACCTTGAATCAACGGAAATTTTTTGACCAAAACAACTTCTGCCAAACCGTCAACCGTACTTGCGTGTGGTGCGATGTAGGCGTTATTGCCGAACTGGCGGGTGTTAGCGACGTTCAACATTAAATATTCTCCGTCGTATTTTTTAAACTCATCAGATGAGAATTTAACTTCAATCGGTTTGTAACTAAAAAAAGTTTTGATGGTCACTTTAATATAGTTCGTAAATCCTCTGCTTGTTTTTTCGAAATGCTTGACTACTTTACCATCGAAACCCGTTCCTGAGACATTGATGGATAATCGGTCATTTACTTTGAAGGTATCGATTTCCCGATGTTTATTGGCTTTTATTTTTGCTAAAAGTTCATCTAAATTCTTGGTAAAATTAGTTTCATTTGAAAAACCATTTCCCGAACCTGCGGGAAATATAGCCAGAATCTTTCCTGTATTAATCAATTGTTTCGCTACAGAGGAAATTGTTCCATCACCACCCACTGCAACAAAGATGTCAGTGGCTTCAAATTTTTCTTTAATGAACTTTTCAGTTCCTGGTAAAGATTCCGAGATATAGAAATTCGGATGCTCAATTTTTTTTTGAAGTAAATCTAAAAAAGGTTGATAATTTTTCTTGGCAGAAAACGGGTTGATGATAAAAGCGACATTTTTCATGTGCAACAAAAATAGAAAAAGCAGATGATAAAACCTGCTTAAAAAAATATTAAAAAATTTTGACGCTTAAGGAAGTCATCGGTTAACAAAGGTTTAATATCCGACAAAGGAATTTTAATTAAAACAGGACCGGCCGCATAAGCGGTAATTTCATATTGGTTGTAAAGGAAATAGAGATTTTCTTTGTCAAAATAAAAGTTATCATTAATCGGAATTTCTTTTACTAAAAGCATTTCTGCCTGTCCTTTGCCGGTATCGTTTTTAATAAAATTATCCATTAAAATTGGTTGCCATAAGGCTGAATCTTTATTGGTAATAATTTCAGATAACTGAACTGTTTTGTTATTCTTTAAATCAAAAACTTTATAAAATTCATTGTAGTAGCCATGTGCTCCACCGGTATACCCATCCTGAGTATATTGAATCGTCAGGAAATCATTGTCATTTGAAATCATCTTCATATTAGAATTGCTGTACCAGTTTTGTGCAAACTCGGGTTTCCAATTCGTGAGCGCTTCTTTTTGCTGGTCGTAAAACTCAGATTGTTTTTTCTTTAAAGATTCCGCGAGGTTTGCCTTCGAATATTCATCTAAATGAATTTGATTGGAACCGTAAATAGAATCCAGAATTGACTTATTTTTTAAAGTTGGAAAAACCAATAATTTCGATTCAAAATTAACCGTTAAATTTTTATCAACTTTTAGAGAGTCTTCTACTTTAATAGAATCTACGGGTAATTTGTCTGTTTTGGTGGTCATCTGTTCACCCATTTCAGTGGATGTTTCAGTGGTTGATTTCCCTTTGTCACAACTCATTACGGTTAGTGAAAGTAGGATTGATAAGGTCAAGAAATTTTTCATTCTGAAAGTTAATAAAAATTTAGGTGCTAAAAAAGTTGATTTTTAGATTCAAAAAAAACCGTCGAATGGACGGTTTTTATATAGTAAGAATTAAATGTTACTTACGCTCGTCGGGCAAAGCATTAGGGTTGTATGCAGCATCACCAAAAGCAAGCATGGGTAATCCTATAAATGGAAAAAGCACTAAAACAATTGTCATTAAGGTGTCTTTTCCAAAAAATTTGGATAGTCGATCAGAAATCATAACTCCAAAAATGATATTTACAAATGGAATCATCAACATGATAAACCACCAAATGGGTTTTTTAACAATATCAACCAAAACAATCGTGTTGTAAATTGGAATAAATGCTGCCCAGGCATCGTCTCTTCCGGCTTTCTGAAAAATTTTGTAAAGACAGAATGAAAAGAAAAGATAGATGATTAAATAGAAAAAAAGCATTCCAACACCCATCGCCATCGCGCCGGCGACATCTCCTGAATTCATGCCATCGTACGGATTAGTTTGTAATAAAGTTAACATAATTTATTTTTTTAAATTTATCAAATATATAATAAAATTTTACAAAACAAATTAAATTCAAACCAAATAAGATATATTACAGACGATATCATTAAAAAGCCGCCCAAATTATTTGGGCGGCTTTTACTGAATTTTTCAGATATCATTAAACATCGATTTTTGCATAGATTGCATTTTTCTCGATGAATTCACGTCTTGGTGGAACTTCATCGCCCATCAACATAGAGAATACGTTATCGGCTTCTGCTAAACTTTCAATTCTGATTTGTTTTAGCATTCTTTTTTCCGGATTAAGGGTCGTGTCCCAAAGTTGCTCTGGATTCATTTCCCCCAAACCTTTATAACGTTGCACTTCAACACCTTTTCCGTCAGGAGCAAGTTCCAAAGTAAATTCTTCACGCTCTTTTTCATTGTAAGCATAAACTTTTTTACTTCCTTTTTTCAAAAGATACAAAGGTGGTTGGGCGATATAAATATAACCGTTCTCAATTAATTCCTTCATATATCTAAAGAAGAAAGTCATAATTAAAGTGGCAATGTGAGCACCGTCAATATCGGCATCACACATAATCACAATTTTATGGTATCTTAATTTGGAAATATTTAAGGCTTTGCTGTCTTCCTCTGTTCCCACAGAAACTCCCAGCGCCGTATAGATGTTTTTAATCTCCTCATTGTCGTAAACCTTATGAAGCATTGATTTCTCAACATTCAGAATTTTACCACGTAAAGGTAGAATCGCCTGGAAATGACGGTCACGACCTTGTTTAGCCGTACCACCTGCGGAATCTCCCTCTACCAGGAATAATTCAGAAATTTCTGGGTCTTTTGAAGAACAGTCAGAAAGTTTTCCTGGCAGTCCACTTCCTCCCATCGGAGATTTACGCTGAACAAGTTCTCTCGCTTTTTTCGCAGCCTGTCTGGCTTTTGCTGCAAGAACCACTTTCTGTACAATAATTTTTGCTTCGTTTGGATGCTCTTCTAAGAAGTTAGAAAGCATTTCACCAACGATTTTATCAACAGCACCGGAAACTTCAGAGTTTCCTAATTTCGTTTTGGTTTGTCCCTCAAACTGAGGTTCCATTACTTTAACAGAAATTACAGCAGTTAGTCCTTCACGGAAATCATCACCGGTAACTTCTACTTTTTCTTTTGCCGGAAGTCCTAATTCATCAGCAAATTTCTTTAAAGTTCTTGTAAGCGCTCTTCTGAAACCTGCAAGATGAGTTCCACCTTCGTGGGTGTTGATGTTATTTACATAGGAATGTAAGTTCTCATTGTAAGAAGTATTGTATCTCATCGCAACTTCAACCGGAATATTGTCTTTTTCACCTTCCATGAAAATTACGTTATTCATAATGCTTTCACGGTTTCCGTCGATGTATTCTACAAACTCTTTTAATCCACCTTCAGAATGGAAAATATCACTTTTAAAACTACCATCTTCCTCTGTAACTCTTTCATCCGTTAGCGTAATCGTAATCCCTTTATTCAAATAAGAAAGTTCACGGAGTCTGCTTGCTAAAGTATCATAACTATAGATCAGTTCCTGAAAAATAGTATCATCGGGCTGGAAGAAAACTTCTGTTCCTCTTTCATCAGTAGTACCGATTTCAGCAACATCTGCTAAGGCTTTTCCTTTGGAATATTTTTGCTGGTAAACTTTACCATCTTTATAAACAGTTGCGATTAATGAATTAGAAAGTGCATTCACACAAGAAACCCCTACACCGTGCAATCCACCGGAAACTTTATAAGAATCTTTGTCGAATTTTCCACCCGCACCAATTTTGGTCATTACGACCTCCAATGCTGATTTTTGCTCCTTCTCATGCATGTCTACCGGGATCCCACGACCGTTGTCCTTTACCGAAATCGATTCGCCTTCATGGATGACTACAGAAATCATGTCGCAATGTCCGGCTAACGCCTCATCAATCGAGTTGTCGATTACTTCATAAACTAAATGATGTAAACCTCTTGATCCAACATCACCGATGTACATTGATGGACGCATTCTCACATGCTCCATTCCTTCTAACGCTTGTATACTACTCGCTGTATATTCTTTTTGGCTCATATTTTTTATATTCATCAAAGCGAATCCGCCTTGAATTTATCTCTACTTTTTAATTAAAATTTTAGTGAAAATAAAGTGATTTTCTTCTATTTCAAAATGCTAACAAATATACTGAATTTCGTCGGAATATGAAAGTTAAAGAAGTCATAAAATTGGGCCGGTTTTCCACAAAAAAATCCTCAAAGTTTGAGGATTTTCAGTGTGAATTTTTTATTCAGTTTTTGTTAAACTAAACTTGCTTCAACTTTGATTTCAGTATTTAATAATTTAGAAATCGGGCAGTTTTTTTCTGCATCAGCAACTAATTCATCAAATTTTTCTTTAGAAATTCCCGGAACTTTCGCTTTCAAAGTCAACATTGATTCTGTTATTTTACCTTCTTTTGAATCTAAATTAATGACGCATTTTGTTTCTAAATTTTCTGCTTTAAAACCTGCTTCATCTATTTTGAATGATAGCGCCATATTGAAACAACCGGCGTGAGCGGCTGCTATTAATTCTTCGGGATTGGTTCCCACACCTTCTTCAAAACGAGAACTATAGGAATATTGTGTCTGGTTCAAAGTCGTACTTTGAGTTGTTAAATTTCCTTTTCCGTCTTTGCCTGAACCTTGCCAAATGGCTGTTGCGTTTCTTTTCATAATGTAATTTTTTTGGTGTTTTTGTATACATCAAATTTACATCTTTAATTTTATACCAATTTTCTCCAAGAATATCTGATTGACAGATTATCTAAACTGGTTAAAAGCAGGTGAATAGATAGAATTTAGAAATAAAAAAAGCGAACTGTAAAAGTTCGCTTTTGGTAATTTGTATAATTTTGTTTTAAATCAATTTCATCAAAACGACATCATCAATTTTCTCTACTTTAACCAAATTATATTTCGTTAAATTTTTCGCTGCTTTGTCCCATTTTTTTCCAGAAAGTTGAGATTTTACTTTAACAACTCCTAAAGTCATTGGTTCTTCAGAAGAATTCAAAATCTCCAAAACCAGTTTTTCTTCTTCATCCAATTCGAAAGTTGGCGTTGCTTTTTCCGGTTTCATTTGTGGGAAGAATAACACTTCCTGAATGGATGGATTATTTGTTAAATACATGATCAATCGGTCCATTCCAATTCCTAAACCAGAAGTTGGCGGCATTCCGTATTCCAAGGCTCTCAAGAAATCCTGATCGATGAACATTGCTTCGTCATCACCTTTCTTACCTAATTCCACTTGTTTTTCAAAACGCTCTCTTTGATCGATTGGATCATTTAATTCTGAATAAGCATTTGCGATTTCTTTACCACAAACCATCAATTCAAAACGCTCTGTTAAACCTTCTTTGCTTCTGTGTTTCTTTGTTAAAGGTGACATTTCAATAGGGTAGTCGGTAATGAAAGTCGGTTGAATATAATTTCCTTCACATTTCTCTCCGAAAATTTCATCAATTAATTTTCCTTTACCCATTGTTTCATCTACTTCAACGCCGATGAATCTTGCGAAATCGAAGATTTCTTTTTCTGATTTTCCAGTAATATCAAATCCTGTAAAATGTTGAATTGATTCCGTCATCGAAACTCGTGGATAAGGCGCTTTCCAGTTAATCGTGTGTTCGCCGAAAGTAGAATCTGTAGATCCATTCACTTGAATTGCAGAAAATTCCAACAATTTCTCGGTGAAATCCATCATCCAGTTGTAATCTTTGTATGCAACGTAAATTTCCATCGCCGTAAATTCTGGATTATGAGTTCTGTCCATTCCTTCATTTCTAAAGTTTTTGGAGAATTCATAAACACCGTCAAATCCACCAACGATCAATCTTTTCAAATAGAGTTCGTTCGCAATTCTTAAATATAATGGAATGTCTAAAGCGTTGTGATGTGTGATAAAAGGTTTTGCCGCAGCACCACCTGGAATCGCCTGTAAAATAGGAGTTTCAACTTCAAAATAACCTGCGTTATTAAAGTAAGTTCGCATCGCATTGAACAGTTTTGTTCTTTTAATGAAAACTTCCTTCACTTGCGGATTTACGATTAAATCTACATAACGTTGTCTGTATCGAAGTTCAGGATCATTGAAAGCATCAAAAGTATTTCCCTCAGCATCAACTTTCGGTAATGGAAGTGGACGTAAAGATTTGGTTAGAATCTTGAAATTGGTAACCTTCACGGTCATTTCACCAACTTGCGTGTTGAACAGTTCACCTTCAATTCCGATAATATCACCGATGTCTAAAAGGTGCTTGTAAACGTCATTATAAAGCGTTTTATCTTCACCAGGACAAATTTCATCTCTATTAAAATAAACCTGAATTTTACCTTCAGAATCCTGAAGTTCCGCAAAACTTGCTTTCCCCTGAATTCTACGGCTCATCAAACGACCTGCAATGGTCACTTTTTTACCTTCAACAAAATCGTGCTTAATGCTTTTGGTTGTTTCTGTAATTTTATATTCATCGGCTGGAAAAGCGTTAATGCCCATTTTTTCAAGGGTTTGTAACTTTTCTCTCCTGATAATTTCCTGTTCTGATAACTGCATTTTTCTTGCTATTTTAAGTCTGCAAATTTAGTAAATTTTTCGCTAAGATTTCAATGTTGAAATTCAAGATAGATTTATAAATTGAGTATATATTTTTTCATTTTTAAAGTCATTTCATTTCTAAAGATTTTCCTCCAGATAAACATGATATTTATTTGGATTGATTCCAAATCTGCAATATATTATATTCTATGTACTAATTTCCGTAAATTTGTGTTGTGAAAAAATGGTTTATTTATTTCCTGTTGTGTACTTATCTTACTTCTTTTAGTGAGGTCAGACAATTGGTGAAAATGCCGAGATTGGTTGAGCATTTTATTTCACACAAAATGGCGAATCACGATATGTCAATTTATGCCTTCATTAAGATGCATTATATTGATGAGCAGATTGTAGACAGTGATTACAAACAGGATATGAAACTGCCTTTCAAAACGCATGATTTTTCCAATTCGATTGTTAATCTCAATATTCCGCCAGAAAGTCCAAGTTTAAACATTTTACAACAATCCATTTATGTGGATCGTTCGACTCATTTTTCGTATTCTGAAAAATACTATCCTTCGGTATTTTCTAAAATTTGGGAACCGCCAAAAATTTAATTTAAAATTTCAGTCTAAATAATGTTGTCTAGTCTTTCGATTTTGACATTCATTAACCCTTACGTATAGTCTAATTTTAAATTAAAAAAATGGACGAATTACATTTGCATTTGGTGGTAAACCATTTGCCGATTATATTTCCTGACGTTGGAATTATAATACTTCTTATCGGAATTTTCACTAAATCAGAAGTCACCAAACGAAATTCTTATATCATTTTTATTCTTGGAGCCATTACTTCAATGGTTGCCATGGGAACGGGTGAAGGTGCGGAAGATTCTGCAACAAAAATTGCAGGCCTTGCTGAAAATCTGATAAAAAAACATGAAGAAGTCTCTGAGATTTTCGCAGCCTTAACCTATGTTTTAGGAGCAATTTCTTTGGTTGCGCTCATCGCCAGTTTCAGAAATTCAGTCATTTCTAAATATGCGCCATTTGTTGTTGGCATTTTCGCGGTCGTTGCATTATTTTTTGCAAAGAAAGCCGGGACTACAGGCGGCGAAATTCGCCATACCGAAATCAGAACGGGCCAGGACTTCGATTATCGAAATTATGAAGGCAACGGTCCGGCTTCCAAAAGTGATAAACATGATGATTAACAATGTTGTCAGTGTATCATGCGCTGGCAACTTTTTAAAGAAAAAATATGCTTAATAAAATAATAGAATTTTCCATAAAAAATAAACTGATCATCATTTTAATGACGCTTGGTTTAATTATTTATGGATTGTTTGAACTCAGAAATCTACCTATTGATGCGGTTCCTGATATCACTGATAATCAGGTTCAAATCATCACCGTTTCGCCAAGTTTGGGTGCGCCGGATGTCGAACGGTTTATTACTTTTCCTTTAGAACAGATCAATTATAATATTCAGGGAATTAAGGAAATGCGAAGTTTCTCGCGTTTTGGTTTATCGGTGATTACGATTGTCTTTCATGACGATATCGATTTAATGTCGGCTCGTCAACAAGTTGCAGAACGGCTTCAACAAGTCTCGAAAGATATTCCTGTAAGTTTAGGAGTTCCGCAAATGGCGCCAATTTCCACGGGTTTAGGGGAAATTTACCAATATGTTGTCCGTCCGAAAAAAGGCTACGAGCATCGATACAATCCCATGGAACTCCGAACCATTCAGGATTGGATTGTTCGCCGACAATTACTCGGAACGCCCGGAGTTGCTGATGTTGCCAGTTTTGGTGGCTATTTAAAACAATATGAAGTTGCCGTAAATCCCGCCATTTTAAAATCGATGGGCGTTACGATCACCGAAGTTTTTGATGCCTTACAAAAGAACAATCAAAATACCGGTGGTGCTTATATTGAAAAAGGCCCCAGCGTTTTATTTATCAGAACAGAAGGTTTGATGAATCAAATTCCGGATATTGAAAATACGGTCGTCAAAAATCTGGCTGATGGAACGCCAATTCTCATTAAAAACATCGGTAAAGTTCAATACGGAAAAGCCATCCGTTACGGTGCGATGACCTACAACGGCGACGGCGAAGTTGCCGGTGCCGTCGTAATGATGATGAAAGGCGCAAACTCCAATGAAGTCATTAAAGACGTAAAAACCAGGATTGAAGAAATTCAAAAAACGCTGCCGGAAGGAGTGAAAATCGATGCGTTTCTGGACCGAACCAAAATGGTGAATAATGCCATTAGTACGGTAGGTAAAAACTTATTGGAGGGGGCGCTAATCGTCATATTTGTCTTGGTTTTATTTCTTGGAAATTTCCGTGCTGGACTTCTTGTTGCGTCGGTTATTCCTTTGGCAATGCTTTTCGCCATTATCATGATGAATATTTTCGGTGTTTCCGGAAACTTAATGAGTTTAGGAGCGCTGGATTTTGGATTGATTGTCGATGGAGCGGTCATAATTGTGGAAGCGATTCTGCATCGGTTCAAGCATTTGACCAAGTTTCAGGACAAGAAAATTTCCCAGGAATTTATGGATCGCGAAGTGTATACTTCGTCCAGTACCATGATGAACTCTGCGGTTTTCGGTCAGATCATAATTCTGATTGTGTACCTGCCGATTTTGACTTTACAGGGAATTGAAGGAAAGATGTTTAAACCGATGGCACAAACCGTCATCTTTGCTTTGCTTGGAGCATTTATCCTTTCTCTGACGTACATTCCAATGATGAGTTCTTTGTTTTTATCTAAAAAGATAGATTTAAAGAAAAACTTTTCAGATAGAATGATGGAAAAGTTTGAAGCCTTTTATCACCGTACTTTAAATCTGGTTTTAAAGGTTCCAAATCTGGTTTTCTTTAGTGTGGTCGGTATGTTTTTCATCTCTTTATTCGTAATGTCGAGATTGGGTGGCGAATTTATTCCCTCGCTGCCGGAAGGAGATTTTGCTGTTGATACGAGAGTTTTACCAGGAAGTAATCTTAAAACATCAACTGATGCAGTCCAGAAATCTTCTAAAATATTAATGAAGAAATTCCCGGAAATCGAAAAGATTGTCGGGAAAACCGGAAGCAGTGAAATCCCAACCGATCCAATGCCAATAGATGCAAGTGATATGATGATCATCTTAAAACCTCGCAAAGAATGGACATCTGCTACAACTTATAATGAGTTATCGGAAAAGATGTCCGCCGAATTAAAGAAAAATCTGGTCGGCGTAACGTATTCTTTCCAATATCCTGTCGCTATGCGTTTTAACGAACTCATGACGGGAGCAAGACAAGATGTTGTTTGTAAAATTTACGGTGAAGATCTCGATACTTTAAAAGTGTATGCCGAAAAATTAGGTGAGATTTCTAAGAAAATTGATGGCGCTCAAAATATTTACGTAGAACCAATTTCCGGAATGCCGCAAATCGTGATTTCCTACAAAAGAGAAGCGCTTTCGCAGTTCGGATTAAATGTTGAAGACGTCAACAATATCGTCAACACTGCATTTGCGGGACAATCAACCGGTTCTGTTTTCGAAGGCGAGAAGAAATTTGATTTGGTTGTTCGTTTAGATGGCGAACAAAGAAAAAATGTAGATGACGTCAACAATCTTTTAATTTCAACACCTTTAGGAACTGAAATTCCGTTGAGCACCGTGGCTTCCGTGGAACTCAAAGAAAGCGTCAATCAAATCCAAAGGGAAAATGCTCAGCGAAGAATTATCGTCGGCTTCAATGTCAGAAATCGTGATATTCAGTCGACCGTAGAAGATTTACAGAAAGTGGTTGAAAAAGATTTCAAACTTCCACCCGGATATTCAATTTCTTACGGAGGAACTTTTGAAAACCTTCAACATGCGAAATCCCGTTTGATGATCGCGGTTCCAATCAGTTTACTGCTGATCTTACTCATGCTATATTTCGCCTTTAATTCCGTGAAATATGGTTTGCTCATTTTCTCTGCAATTCCACTTTCTATGATTGGCGGCATTATGTCGCTTTGGATCCGTGGAATGAATTTCAGTATTTCCGCCGGCGTCGGTTTCATCGCACTTTTCGGAGTTGCCGTACTCAATGGAATCGTTTTAATCGCCGAATTTAACCGTCAGAAATTACATCATTCCGATTTAAAAGACGTCGTAAAAATTGGTGGAAGAACAAGATTGCGTCCGGTTTTAATGACCGCTTTAGTCGCCTCACTCGGCTTTTTACCGATGGCTTTAAGTCAAGGCGAAGGCGCAGAAGTTCAAAGACCTTTAGCAACAGTCGTCATCGGCGGATTGCTCTTGGCCACGTTCCTCACGCTCTATTTGTTGCCCCTAATTTACATTTGGTTCGAAGAACATTTCCCGGACCGACGTAAAAAAATTGTAGAAATAAGTGCCGAAGAAGATGGTTACGATGAATAAAATAATTATTTGGGCAGACAATTCCGCCTTCCGCTCCCGCTTTTTTTATTGCTGGCTTCGACAAGCTCAGCCACCAATAAAAAAGAGCTCCGCTCAAGTCGGGCTGCAGATTTTCGCTAAATCAAGAGACTTTAATTAAATTTAAAAAGATGAAACAACTTATAAAAATAATAACAGCATTTTCAGTTTTGATTGCAATTCAACAGAAAGCACAAACACCGATTTCCCTGGAATCGGCCTATGAAAAAGCCTTTAAAAATAATCTCAATTTAAAAAACGGACAACTTCGAATCGATTATCAGGACAAGATCAAAAAATCTGCTGCCGTAATCGATCCGCTCAATGTTTCCGGAGAAATCGGGCAATTTGTTTCCGCTTACACGGATACTAAGTTTTCAGTGAATCAAACTTTCAGATTACCTGGTTTTTACAACAGTCAGAAACAGGTTTTAATGGAAGAATGGAAAAACTCCATGCTGAATTTAGATGTTCAAAAATGGCAATTGAAAAGAGAAATTGCTTTGATTTACAATGAACTCAATTATCAGACTGAAAAAGAAAAATTGCTGTTGAGAGCCGATTCCATTTATACCAATTATTACAAACGCGCCGAACTTCGACTGAAAAAAGGAGAAAGCAATATTCTGGAAAAAACCACGGCAGAAAATTACAGAAGTCAGGCAGAAATTCAGTTGGCAAATTTGAAGAAAGACCGTGAAGTTTCCCTTTATCAGTTCAATTATTTGATCAATGATGAAACAATGTATTCAAACGAAAATTCAAATTTCTATGAAATAAATGGTCCGAATCAAGATATAAATTACGCTGGAAATCCCATCGTTTTAAAACAATTGGAACAGCAGAAAGCAATAGAAGTGGCCAAACTAAATGCAGAGAAATCCAAACTTTTGCCGACGTTCAATATTGGGTATAATAATTCCAGCATGTACGGAACTGGCGCAGATGATCAGTTTTATGAAAGATCAGCACGTTTTCATTCCGGCATGATTGGCGTGGGAATTCCACTTTTTAACGGAGCGCAGAAATCATTAATTGAAGGTCAGAAAATCAACCAACTCATTGCAGAAAACAACTATGAACTCGGTTCTAAAAATCTAAAAAATCAACATGCAACACTTTTCGGTGAGTATGAAAAACTAAAAAGTGAAACTGATTATTACAAATCCAAAGGTTTAAAAAATGCAGAGACCATTATGAAAACTGCAAACCGATTGTATTATGAAGGTGAAATCAACTATTTGGAATGGTCTATTTTAATCAACCAAAGTTTAGACATTCAAAACAAACTCATCGACACGCAAAAATTGCTGAATGAGAAAATAATTCAGTTAAATAATTTAACGCAACAATAATTTAAAATAAACAAAATGAAAACATATACCGTCCTTCACCGCGTCCTTCACTGGATTTTTGCACTGGGAATTCTGGTTTTATTTACCACCGGATTTCTCCGAATTGTGTGGATGAGCAAAGCCGTAATTTCTGAGGCTATGAATAAAAATGCACAAATTCAAAGTTTAAATCTAGACAAACAAAGTCTTCGAACCATCGTTCATTCCATTCAGGATCCTATGTTTCAATGGCATGTTTACGCTGCTTATGTCATTACTTTTGCCTTTATAGCCAGAATAATTTACATGATCGTCAAAGGAATTAGATTTCCGAATCCTTTCCTAAAAACAACTTCTGCTAAAGAGAAATTTCAAGGTTTTATCTACGTCGGATTTTACGTTTTAATAGCCGTTCAAATAATTACTGGTAGTATTTTAAAATTTGAGATCGGCTCAGAATCACTTTCCAATCTAGCAGAAACTACTCATAAACTCGCTGTTTACTGGATGCCGATTTTCGTTCTTTTACACTTCGGCGGAATTGCCATTTCTGAAAATACAAATCGAAAAGGAATCACCTCAAAAATGATCGGTGGTGAATCTTAATAACAAAATTTTTAAAATGAAAAAAGTACTTTTAATATTTTTAAGCCTCATGATTTTTTCCTGTTCCAAAGAAGAAGTGGTTCAGGAAGAAATCGGCACCGTCGTTGGAGATCAGGTTTCTTTAACCGATTTACAAATCAAAAATTCGGGCGTTGAAACTAGCACTTTAAATAACCTCGATATTGCGCATAAAATTATGCTCACCGGACAGATCGATGTTCCGCCGCAAGGAATGGCAAGTGTTTCCGCACCAAGCGGCGGTTACGTGCGAGTCTCGATATTTATGCCTGGAAATTATGTTTCTAAAGGACAGACTTTAGCAACTTTAGAAAATCCCGAATTGGTGCAATTGCAGCAGGATTATCTCTTGGCAAAATCGAATTTACAATACGCACAACAGGATTATTCGCGCCAGAAAGATTTAAACGAGAACAAAGCCAGTTCTGATAAGGTGACTCAAAAAGCCTTTAACGAAAGCCAAAATCAAAATATAATGATGAAAGGAATGGCGCAGAAATTAAGTGCAATGGGAATTAATCCTGGTTCTTTAAACGCCAATAATATTCGCCGATCCTTTGCCGTAACTTCGCCAATTTCAGGATATATTTCTACCGTAAATGTAAATATCGGACAATACGTTTCGCCGATGGATAAAATGTTCGATATCGTCAATACTGGTGATTTACATTTGGCTTTAAAGGTTTTTGAAAAGGATTTAAGTAAGATTAAAGTAGGTCAGAAAGTTTTCGCTTTTACCAATCAAAATCCTACAAAAAAATATGAAGCCCGCGTCTTTATCATCGGTAAAGATTTCTCCGCTGACCGAAGTGTTTTGATTCATTGTCATTTTGTCGATAACAGTTTGCAATTACTTCCGGGAACTTTTATGAACGCAGAAATGGAAGCCGATTCGGAAGAAGGCATCGTAATTCCCGATGACGCCATCGTAACTTGGGAAGAAAAACAATACATTTTTGAAGAAGTTAAACCCAAAACCTACAAAATGTTTCCCGTAGAAATAGGAAATGCTGAAAATGGTTTTACAGAACTTTTAAACTTTAAAGATGAAAATAGAAGTAAAAAGTTTGTGACCAAAGGCGCTTATCAATTATTAATGGCGCTGAAAAATGTAGAAGAGTAAATAACTGTGTAATTTTTATTAAACCGCAAAAGAGACAAAAGTTTTACGTTAAAATGAATCAAAAGTTTACAAAAGTCACATGAAATAACGACTTTACCATTTTGCACTCTTTTGAAAACCTTTTTAATTTATATGTCTTTTGCTACTTTTGCGGTTACAAAAGAAGGATTTGAATTGTTAGATAATTACTAATTATTTTAAAAATTACTTGCAGATAAAAAAAACATTTATATATTTGCTCCAATGAAATGCGGATAAAATATTTCTTCAGTAGAATATTGACCGTTCCATTTGACAATAAAAAAAACATTTCTATACAAATGAAAACAAGAACAAACATTACTTGGTGGCATCATTCAAACTTCAAAAGGGTCTGAAGCAAATCTTGTATTCTGTTTGTAAAAACATATAAAAAGACTTTGACGTGACTCGTTAAGGTCTTTTTTTTTTATCTAAATTTTAAAAAATATCATGGAATTTAATCAAACTGTTAACATCAAAACAACCATCAAATCGGTGATGAGCGATCTTTTCACGCCGGTCGGAATTTACCTTCGACTTCGTGATAAATTTCGTGATACAATTTTGCTGGAAAGTGCCGGAAATCAAAATACCGATAACAACTTTTCTTTTATCGCCATCAATGCAGTTGCGGGAATCGAAATCCGAAATTTTGAGGAAGCAGAAACTAAATTTCCTCTTGGAAATCCACAAAAGATCGCTTTAAAAAAAGAAAAGTTAAGTGAATTACTCAATGATTTTACCAAATGTTTTGTTTGCGAAGAACCATCTAAAGAAATCGGGAAATCGGCGCAGGGATTTTTCGGATATACGAGTTATGATGCGATTCCGTTTTTTGAAAATATAAAATTTAAAGAACTTTCAGAGGAAAATAAAATTCCATTATTGCGTTATCGCCTTTATCAATACGTGATTGCAATCAACCATTATAACGATGAAATGTTCATCATCGAAAATAAGATTGATGGACTAAAATCGAATACCATCGAAATCGAAAATTTGATCAACCAGAAAAACGCTCCCATTTTTCCATTTAAAATTACCGATTATGAAACTTCAAATTTAAAAGATGAAGAATATCGCGAATTAGTGGAAACTGCAAAGAAACACTGTTTCCGTGGTGATGTTTTTCAACTGGTTTTGAGCAGAAGATTCGAACAGAAATTTAATGGAGATGAATTTAATGTTTATCGTGCTTTGCGACATATTAATCCTTCGCCTTATTTATTTTATTTCGATTACGGAGATTATAAATTAATGGGTTCAAGCCCTGAAAGTCAATTGATTATTAAAAATGGAAAAGCCATTATTCACCCGATTGCCGGAACTTTTAAAAGAACAGGAGAAGTTCAAAAAGATTTAGATGCTGCCGAAGAATTAAAGAAAGATGCGAAAGAAATTGCAGAACACACGATGTTGGTTGATTTGGCAAGAAATGATCTAAGCATTTGTGGAAAAAATACCACAGTGACGAAATTAAAAGAAGTCCAGTTTTTTTCTCACGTCATTCATTTGGTAAGCGAAGTTACGGCCGAAGTTTCTGAAAATCAAAATCCTTATGAAATGATTGCCACCACTTTTCCGCAGGGAACTTTGAGTGGTGCGCCTAAATATAAAGCCATGGAATTAATTGATTCTTACGAAAAAACTTCGCGCTCCTTTTATGGAGGTTGTATCGGTTTTGTCGGTTTCGATGGAAGTTGTAATCAGGCGATTATGATCCGAACTTTTTTAAGTAAAAACAACACGCTTTATTATCAAGCCGGCGCTGGAATCGTGGCGAAATCTACGGCAGAAAATGAATTGCAGGAAGTCAATAATAAACTGAATGCGCTGAAAATGGCCGTTAAAAAAGCAACTTCAATTTAAGAAAATACAATTATGAAAATATTAGTCTTCGATAATTACGACAGTTTTACGTACAATTTGGTTCAAATGATTGAGCAAATTAGCGGTGAAAAAGTAGATGTTTTTCGCAATGATCAAATCACTTTAGAGGAAATCGAAAAGTATGATAAAATTGTGCTTTCTCCAGGTCCAGGAATTCCGAGTGAAGCGGGAATTTTAATTGAACTGATTGAAAAATATGCGCCAACGAAATCGATTTTAGGAGTTTGTCTTGGTCAGCAGGCGATTGCAGAAGCCTTTGGCGGAAGTTTAATTAATCTAACGGAGATTTATCACGGTGTTGCAACGAATGCTCGAACCATCAAAAAAGATGCTCGACTTTTAAGAGATTTACCCGAAAATTTGGAAGTTGGAAGATATCACAGTTGGGCCGTAAATCCTGAAGACTTCCCGGCCGAATTGGAAATTACTTCAGTTGATGAGAACGGCATGATCATGTCGCTTCAACATAAAAATTACGATGTTCAGGCCGTTCAATATCATCCGGAAAGTATCTTAACACCACACGGCAAAAAGATTATCCAAAATTTTTTAAAGAACTAAAGCCACGAAGTGGCGATATCAATAGCATAGGGTGAAGCCCTATGAAAATATGATAACACGAAAACATAAAAAAGATGAAAGAAATATTACAATATTTATTCGACCACCAAACTCTGAGCAAAGCCCAAGCGAAATCTATTTTATTAGAAATTTCAAAGAATATTTTTAATGAAATTGAAGTGACTTCTTTCGTTACCGTTTTCCTAATGCGAAGCATTACGCTCGCAGAATTGGAAGGTTTTACAGAAGCATTGCAACAACTCGCACCAAAAATCGATTTGGGAACCGATGATTTGGTGGACATTGTTGGAACCGGTGGCGATGGAAAAAACACTTTTAATATATCAACTTTGGCGAGTTTTGTCGTAGCCGGAACTGGACAAAAAGTTGCGAAGCATGGAAATTACGCAGCCTCAACAATTAGCGGAGCATCTAATGTGTTGGAAACTTTAGGTTATCGATTTAGAGAATCGGAAGCCGAGTTGAAAAACGATTTGGAAAAAGGAAATTTCTGCTACTTACACGCACCGATTTTCCACACTTCCTTGAAATCAATCGCACCGATGCGTAAAAATTTAGGTTTAAAAACTTTTTTCAATATGTTGGGACCTTTGATTAATCCAGCGCAACCAAAATATACCATGATTGGTGTGGCAAATTTAGAAATTGCACGGATTTACCAATATTTATTGCAGAAGAAAAATGCTGATTTTTTGCTGGTAAATGCTTTGGATGGCTATGACGAAATAAGTTTGACCAGCGATACGAAAATCATAGATAAATACGGAGAGAAGATTTATTCAGCCGAAGAATTGAAGTTTAGAAATATCGAAGCAGAAACTATTTTTGGCGGAACTAGTATTGAAGAAGCAGCGCAAATATTTAAAACCATTTTAGAAGGAAAAGGAACGTACGAACAAAACGCTGTTGTTTTAGCCAATGCAGCGATGGCTTTGAAGAATACGGAGAAATATGGTGATTATGAGAATTGCTTAATGATGGCTAAAGAAAGTTTAATGGATGGAAAAGCCCTGAATTGTCTAAATGTTTTAATTGATTAAAAATGAATATTCTCGATAAAATAATTGAACAAAAAAAGCAGGAAGTTGCGGAAGCGAAAAAGAATATTTCTTTAACGGAATTAAAAGATGCACCACTTTTTGACCGAAAAACTTTTTCTTTAAAAAAATCAGTGAAATCGGGTAGTGGAATTATTGCTGAATTTAAAAGACAATCTCCCAGTAAAGGAATCATCAATGATCAAGTAGATGTTTTAGACGTTGCAAAATCATACCAAAAATTTGGAGCGAGTGCCATTTCAATTTTGACTGATTCAGAATTCTTTGGAGGAAAATTAGGAGATATTTTGAAAGTAAGAGATGAAATTTCTATTCCAATTTTGCGGAAGGATTTTATGATTGATGAATACCAGTTTTACGAAGCGAAAGCGAATGGAGCAGATGTTATTTTATTAATTGCGGCCTGTCTTTCTCCAAACCAAGTTCAGGAATTTACAGAATTATCTCACGAATTAGGATTGGAAGTTTTATTGGAAATTCATACCGAAGAAGAATTAAAATATTTTAATAAAGAAATTGATTTGGTCGGAATTAATAATCGAAATCTAAAAGATTTCAAAGTTGATTTACAACATTCTGTTAATTTAAAAAACCTTTTGCCAACAGAAGTTCTGGCCGTTGCAGAAAGTGGAATTTATTCTGTAGAAGACTTTAAATTTCTAAAAGAAAAAGGATTTGATGGGTTTTTGATGGGCGAGTATTTTATGCGAGATGAAAATCCGGGAAGTACTTTTGAAGAGTTTGTTTTTAATGTATCAATCTAATTTTAATAATTTACGAATGGATTCTAATTTAAAATTAAAAGTTTGCGGTTTAGCAAAACTAGATCAAATTGAAGAATTAGTTTCTTTAAAGACAGATTTTTTAGGCTTTATTTTTTATAAAAAATCTCCTAGATATGTTTTGGATTCTTTGACTTTAGAAGAAATAAAAGCAATCAAACATAGCGGAAAGGTCGGAGTTTTTGTTAACGAAAGTGCAGAAAAAATTAGAGAAATTTCTGAAAAAGCAAACCTCAATTTTATCCAACTTCACGGCGATGAAAATGATGATTTTATCACCGAATTAAAAATAGAATTAGACCCGGAAATTAAAATCATCAAAGTTTTCAGAATAGGAACTGATTTAGGAAATTTAAAATTTAAAATCCAAAATTTAAAATCTGAAGTCGATTATTTTCTTTTCGATACCGATTCAAAATCGTTTGGCGGAACAGGAAATTCTTTCGACTGGCAAATTTTAAATGATTTAGAAATCAACAAACCGTATTTTTTAAGTGGAGGAATCTCAGAAGACAATATTATAAATATTAAATTATTAAAGCAGAAACCTTTTGCTTTAGATATCAATTCAAAATTTGAACTGGAACCAGGAAATAAAGATATTGGAAAAATTCTTAAGTTTAAAAATGCATTAAGTCGCAAAGTGACGCGTTAACAAAGAATAGGATGAAATCCTATTAATGTTGAAATCAAAAAAACACAACCATGCCACAATCATTAGTCAAAAATTACGTCCATATCGTTTTCATCACAAAGCACAGAAATGATTTTATCGATGAAAAAATAGAAAATGAATTGTGCAAATACATTGCGACCATTTGCAAGGATTTCGAAAGTACAGCAATTCAAATTGGAGGAACAGATAATCATATCCAATTTTATGTTTGCTTTCAAGAAAAATTGCGTTGATGAAATTGGTTCAGGAAGTTAAGGCGCATTCTTCCAAATGGATAAAAACAAAAGTTAGTAAATATGAACATTTTTTTTGACAAGACGGTTACGGTGGATTTTCTGTTTGTAGAAGCAATCTGGAAATTGTTAAGAACTACATCGTGAATCAGAGAAAACATCATGAGGGATTAAATTTCAAGAATGAATTTGTAGAAATGTTAATTGAAAATAATGTGGAATATGATGAAAAATATCTTTGGGATTAATGTGACATGCATTAATAGGATTTCATCCCATATTGCTATCAAATAGGATTTTATCCTATCCTTTGTTAAATCGCCACTTGGTGGCTTGAAAAATTAAATATATAATATGAAAACATATAGAAACCCAGATGAAAATGGTTATTACGGCGAATTCGGTGGAGCGTTTGTGCCAGAAATGTTATATCCAAATGTAGAGGAACTTCAACATAATTATTTAGAAATAATTGATTCGGAAGAGTTCCAAGAGGAATATCAAGATCTGTTGAAAAATTACGTTGGTCGTGCAACTCCGTTATATTATGCAAAGAATTTGAGCGAAAAATATCAAACGCAAGTTTATCTGAAAAGAGAAGATTTGAATCATACTGGCGCGCATAAAATTAACAATGCTTTAGGTCAAGCGTTGCTCGCTAAAAAATTAGGAAAACACAGAATTATTGCAGAAACTGGTGCTGGTCAACATGGCGTTGCAACTGCGACTGTGTGTGCTCTGCTCGGTTTAGAATGTATTATTTATATGGGCGAAGTTGATATCGCTCGTCAAGCACCAAATGTTGGTAGAATGAAAATGTTAGGCGCGATCGTTATTCCAGCAACTTCGGGTTCTAAAACTTTAAAAGATGCGGTGAATGAAGCCTTGAGAGATTGGATTAATAATGCCACAACCACTCATTATATCATTGGAAGTGTGGTTGGTCCACATCCTTTTCCGGATTTGGTAGCGCGGTTTCAAAGTGTAATTTCGGAAGAAATAAAATGGCAGTTGAGGGAAAAGATTGGACGCGAAAACCCTGATGTGGTTATTGCTTGTGTTGGTGGCGGAAGTAATGCTGCCGGAACTTTCTACCATTTTGTTGATGAACCAACCGTGAAGATTATCGCTGCTGAAGCCGGCGGTTTCGGTTTGGATTCTGGCAAATCCGCGGCGACGACTTTCTTGGGAACATTGGGAGTTTTGCATGGAAGTAAAAGTTTGGTCATGCAAACCGAAGATGGACAAGTTATTGAACCGCATTCGATTTCTGCTGGACTGGATTATCCTGGAATTGGACCAATGCATGCGAATTTATTTAAAGAAAATAGAGCAGAGTTTTTCAGCATTACTGATGACGAAGCGTTGAAATCTGCTTTTGAATTGACTCAAATCGAAGGAATTATTCCGGCGTTGGAATCTGCGCATGCTTTGGCGGTTTTGGAAAAGAAAACCTTTGGGAAGGATGAAGTTGTCGTGATTTGTTTAAGTGGAAGAGGCGACAAGGATATGGAAACTTATTTGAAACATTTAGAATGAAAATTACAAAAATTGAAATTTTTAATATCTTCGAATGGATAGCAGTTTACATTGTAGCTGTGTATATGATCATTTATGGTGTCTCAAAACCAATCCAATTCGGAGATTTTCAGTCTTACAAAGAACCCATCAATACAATGGATCCAATGTCTTTGATGTGGGCATTTTATTCCTATTCAAAACCTTATGTTATCATCATTGGAATATTCGAAGTTTTAGGAGCGGTGTTATTGATGATTCCGAGAACAAGAATACTTGGTGGATTTGTTTTAAGTTCAATTTTAATCAACATTATTCTTCAGGATTATTCTTTTAAAGTTCATGTACGAGCATTAGTAAATGCTATTTTATTTCAAGTATTAATTTTAATAATTCTGTTCAAACATCGTTTCAAAATTCTGGATGCTTTCAAAATTTTAAGAGGTAAGTTTATCTTTAAAATTAGATGGATTTATATTCCGATTGGCATTGTGATGATTGCTGTTATTGAATTATTAATGTTTAGTATCAACTATTTAATTAAATTTTTAAACCCATGAAAAAACTCAATATATATTTCACTGCGGGAATTCCAAAGTTGAAAGACACGACTGAAATTTTAAAATTAATCCAAAATTCTGGTGCAGATTATATCGAAATTGGAATGCCATATTCTGATCCGGTTGCTGATGGACCTGTAATTCAGAAAGCACACGAAATCGCTTTGAAAAACGGAATGACCATCGCCGAACTTTTTGGACAACTGAAATGGGTAAAGTCAGAAATGAAAATTCCGATTATTTTGATGGGCTACATTAATCCAGTTTTAAGTTTTGGATTTGAGAAATTCTGCGAGGAATGTAAGGATTCCGGAGTTTCGGGATTGATTATTCCTGATTTGCCACCGGTGGAATTTGAAAAGAATTATCGTTCAATTTTAAAAAAATACAATCTGAATTTTATCTTTTTAGTAACGCCGGAAACTTCTGATGAAAGAATAAAATATTTAGATTCTTTAAGTTCAGGATTTTTATATGCCGTTTCAAGTTCTTCTACAACGGGGAATGAGGCGAAAGAAATCAATAATGAAGAATATCTGAATCGACTAGCGAATTTACGTTTGAAAAATCCGGTGATGATTGGGTTTGGAATTAAAAATAAATCTGATTTTGATAAGGTTACCGAAAAAGCAGATGGTGGAATTATCGGAACTGCTTTCGTTAATATTTTGCTTAATAATGATGACTGGGCAAAAAAAGGAGAAAATTTTATTCGTAGCATAATAAATTAATTTTATAAATTTGCCAAGGAAAAAACAAAGGACCTTCTTTCTTAATTTTAGAAATAAGAGGTGAAAGAAGCAGAATCTCGCAATAGGGATAGAAGTGGAAATCCCAGAGTAGAGGCGCGAGCGAAGCGAGCGCCGAAATGAGGAATTGCAACGGATAGCCCGACCCAAGCGGCTGGAAAAGTTTCGCATAGGGGATTGCCCAAAAAAGTAAAATAAAATGATAAGCACACAGAATAGAACTTTGCAGTTTCAGGAATTAGGGTTGATGGATTATGAACCGGCTTTTGAATTTCAGGAAAAATTGATGAAGGAAATTATCGATTTGAAATTGGCGAATCGCAACCGAACTGACGATGAACAGGTAGAAACTCGGAATTATTTATTGTTTGTGGAGCATCCGCATGTTTACACGATTGGGAAATCCGGGGACGAGCATAATATGCTGGCGAATGCGAAAAAGTTGGAGGAAATTAATGCGACTTATGTGAAGACGAATCGCGGTGGAGATATTACGTATCACGGTTTCGGGCAGATTGTGGGTTATCCGATTTTGGATTTGGATAATTTTAAATCTGACATTCATCTGTATATGCGAAATTTGGAGGAAGTGATTATTCGCACGATTGCAGAATATGGTTTGAAAGGGGAAAGAAGTGAAGGCGAAACTGGAGTTTGGCTGGATGTTGGAAAACCTTATGCGCGTAAGATTTGTGCGATGGGCGTGAAGACTTCAAAGTGGGTGACCATGCATGGTTTTGCGTTGAATGTGAATACTGATTTGCGTTATTTTGAATATATTATTGCGTGCGGAATTAAAGATAAAGGTGTGACTTCTTTGCAAAGAGAATTGGAACGCAAATTCTCTGAAGAGGAAATGGCTGAAGTGAAAGAGAAGATTAAAAAACATTTCTGTGACGTTTTTGAAGCGCATATTTTTTAAGAATTTTTCTCACAGATTGCACGGATTCTCACAGATTTAATGATAATTGAAAATCACCTCGCAAAAGGTGATTTTTTTATTTGTAAAATTCAACTAATATAGCAATTACAGAAAATAGTTAGAACGAATCTGTGTAAATCCGTTAAATCTGTGCGCAAAAAAAATCACTTTACTTCCTTGTAGAACTCCACTTTTTCGAAAGTCTTTATTTTCTGATTCTCAATTTTATCAGAAATTAAAATCCCAGAGAGATGATCGATTTCGTGCTGCAGAATAACCGCCGTAAAACCTTCCACAATTTCAGTGTGTTTCTTTCCATTTAAATCAAAATATTCTAACTGAATAACCTGACTTCTGTAAAAGTTATCTCTGAAAACCTCGATGGATAAATCACCTTCCGGACCGAAATTCAAAACTTCTGAACGCCAGAGAATTTTAGGGTTGATAAAATATTCCAAAGGTTTTCCTTCTTTATCAAACCTTTTTGCCCAAATGATATTTCGATTAATTCCAACTTGTGGTGCTGCGATTCCAACTCCGCTTCCCGTGGAAAGAAGGGCAAGTTTCATTCGGTTGACCAAAATCTTCGTGTATTTATCTTTTGGATTTGCATCCATCGATTGATCAAGTAAAACTCGATGCTGCAAGGAATCAGATGTTTGAAAAATAGGCAAGGCTGAATCGATATTCCCTTCCGTAATTCTTGAAATTTCTGATTTTGTATATTTTTGAGAAAAGGCAAAGACAGAAAATAAGACCAATAATAAGGAAACCTTCTTCATGATTTAGAAAGTTTTGTATCCTTTATAAACCTGTGCAGATTTCTCTAACATCGATGCCGATTGATTTCTGAAATTCATCAAATGATCTGTGCCATTGTGTTGGTGGTGATGTTCGTCACTTTCCCAAAGTTCAACTATAAAGAATACGCCTTTGTTGGTATTGTCTTCGATCAAGTCGTACTGTAAACAACCTTCTTCTTTTCGGGTTTCAAAAACTAATTTTTTCAGTAATTCCAAAGCGTCCATTAAATCACTTTCTTTGAATTGGAATAGGGCTACGATATGCAGGTTTTTCATTAAGATAAATATTTAGACAAATGTAAAAATAGAAAACTTAATTATTGAAATAAAATCAAAAAAATGCCCTAAAAATTCGTTTTTTCTTAATGGGAAAATTTTTTATCTTTGTGAAAATCGAAATATAAAATGGCAGAATATAAATTACTACTTCCATCGATGGGAGAGGGCGTGATGGAAGCGACGATTATCAGTTGGATGTTCAATGAAGGAGATTCCGTAAAGGAAGATGACTCCGTTGTAGAAATTGCAACCGACAAAGTTGATTCCGATGTTCCGACTCCAGTTTCGGGGAAAATTATTAAAATCCTGAAACAAAAAGATGAAGTTGCAAAGATTGGCGAAGCAATCGCAATTTTAGAAGTTGCCGGCGCTGGTGATGCAGTCGCTGATCAACCTCAAGAACCAAAATCTGCGGAAGAAGTGAGAACTGAAATTCCAAATGTAGATTCCGACGTTGTAAAAGGTTTGGAAGCAGCCATGGAAAGCGCAAAAGTTGCGACCGGTTTCGAAGGTTCCGATTTATACTTATCTCCATTAGTAAAATCGATCGCACAAAACGAAAAAATTTCTGACAACGAATTGCAATCCATTAAAGGAAGTGGTTTAGACGGAAGAATTACCAAAGAAGATATTTTATCATTTGTTGCAAACAGAACTGCTCCTGCAGCGCCACAAGTGATTTCTACGCCTTCAGTTGCGGCAACTCCAAGTCCGGCTCCACAAGCAGCCGCTCCAGTTTCTGCGCCAATGAAATTAAATGAAGGTGACGAAGTAATCCAGATGGACAGAGTTCGCAAAATCATCGCTGATGCAATGGTGAACTCCAAAAGAACCTCTCCACACGTAACTTCTTTCATTGAAACCGATGTTACGAATGTGGTAAAATGGAGAACGAAACATAAAGACTTATTTGAAAAGAGAGAAGGTGAGAAATTAACCTACATGCCGATTTTCGTAAAAGCAATTGTAAAAGCGATTCAGGACTTCCCGATGATCAATGTTTCTGTAGATGGTGATAAAATCATCAAAAAGAAAAACATTAACATCGGAATGGCAACCGCACTTCCAGACGGAAATTTGATTGTTCCTGTTATTAAAAATGCAGATCAACTTTCCCTTTCCGGTTTAGCAAAAGCGATCAACGATTTGGCTTACCGTGCACGTAATAAAAAATTGAGACCGGAAGATACGCAAGGTGCGACTTACACGATTTCTAATGTTGGAGGCTTCGGAAACCTAATGGGTACGCCGATTATTCCACAACCTCAAGTTGCGATTTTAGCAGTTGGCGCGATTGTGAAAAAACCTGCAGTTTTGGAAACAAAAGACGGCGATGTGATTGCAATCCGTAATTTGATGTTCATGTCACATTCTTACGATCACCGTGTAGTAGACGGTTCTTTGGGAGGAATGTTCCTGAAACACGTTCACGATTATCTTCAAAACTGGGATATGAATACTGAAATTTAATTTTCAGAAGACCAAAATATAAAAGCAAACCTTTGAGAATTTCTCAGAGGTTTTTTTTTGGAGCCTAATCCCGCTTTCCGCTATATCTTTTCCTCGTCGTTCCTGCTCAGAAAAGGATGCCGCTGCAATCGGGGCTAGTTAGGACTGGATTTTAAATTAAATTCTCGCGATTTTGTTTAATTATTATTTGCCACGAATGCACGAATAATACTTTTGGTTAATTTAGATTTTTTTAAAGTAAGGAAATTCGTGCATCCGTGGCTTTCTTTCCTCTTTAAAAATCTTAACTTTGAATTCTAAAAATTAAAAGAAATGTTTACGATTAGAAAAGCAACACCAGAAGATACTCCTGTAATTTTTGACCTTATTAAAAAACTTGCCGTTTACGAAAAAATGGAAGATGAAGTTGTGACTTCTGTGGAAGAACTTCAGGAAAATATATTTGTAAAGAAATTCGCACACGTTATTATTGGTGAGGAAGATGGAATTCCGGCTGGATTTGCGCTTTATTTTTACAATTTTTCAACATTTGTAGGAAAACCTGGATTGTATCTTGAAGACCTTTATGTTGAGCCAGAACACCGCGGAAAAGGATATGGCAAAACGTTGCTCATCGAACTTACCAAAATTGCAAAAGCAGAAAACTGTGGCAGAATGGAGTGGTCGGTTCTGAACTGGAATCAACCCGCAATTGACTTCTATGAATCACTTCAAGCAAAACCAATGAATGAATGGACGGTTTATAGATTAGATGGAAAAGGAATCGCTGATTTGGCAGGATAAAGAGCCTAATTTATAGAAGATAAGAACTCTTTGTCTCTGACGTTATCGTAGATTAGTGAGATGAATAATTAGAATTAATAAAAGATAAAATGCTAATTAACAATGTAACTAATTGAATAATAAGATTTTTATCCTTAAACCATAATTTATTATAGTAGTGCATATTAATTAATGAATTGCGGCCTTTTTCATTTAGTTTATAGTTTAGATGATTTTTTTCTGAATTTCGGCAGTGCTCATCAATATTTCTATTAATTACTAAAAACTGTATACTTTCATCTAATTTTTTTTCTGAAATGCCTAAAGTTTCTTTTAAATAATTAAATGAAAGAGATTGACTTAAAGTTTGTAGAATAGTATCTTTATGTAAATCGCCGTTGTTATAATAAACTTTGTTAAGTTCTTTCAAAAGATTGTGATTGTTTAAATGATTCATGATATAATTATTTGCCACGAATTTAATTAAAGTAATTGCTTTTTTATGGTTTGCTTAGATTTACCAGTATTTTGTCTACTTTATATATAAAACTTTACTTAATAAAAAAACGCGAAATTTATATTTCGCGTTTTTTTAAATAAAGTTTATTTGATTACATAATCTTAGCAACCTCTTCACACAGCCATTCTAACATCTCACGATCTTCATCAGTGAAAGGATCTACTTTGTGAGAGTCAATATCGATTTGTCCGATATTCTGACCGTCTTTCATAATAGGAACTACGATTTCTGCTTTGGTGTCAATGGAACAACTTAAGTAATTGTCTTGTTCATGAACATCCGGAACTACAAAGGTTTCATTAGACACAGCAACCTGACCACAAATTCCTTTCCCATAAGGAATAATGGTATGATCCGTCGGAGCACCAACGTAAGGTCCCAAAATCAATTCTTCTTTGTCTCCATTTTTAAAGTAGAAACCCGTCCAGTTGAAATAGGAAATCTCCTGATCCAATAAAGCACAAATTTTTTGAAGTTTCTCTTCTTTATTATGTTTTGGGCTTTCTAAAATAATAGAAAGACGTTTTTTTATTTCTGACATTTTATGGTTTTATTAAATAAATTCTTTAAGTATGAGTTCTTCTTTATAACCGAACATTCCGCGCTCTTTAATTAAATCTGCAACACCTTCCGGAACTTCTTTTTCCCAACCTGGAACATGATTGGCGATTTTATCTAGGATAATTCTGGAGTAAATTTCAGAATAATCTGGATTGTAATTTTGAATATCGACAATCCTTTTATTGAGTTTAAAGTATTTGTATAATTCTTTTAAACTGTCTTTAACTTTTAAATTATTCGCAGTCAATAATTCGTGAGTTTCGGGATCTTTGTATGGGTAAAGGTAAACGCGCATGCCTTTTCTGAAGAATTTACCAAATGCTTCCAAGATTCCACCTGAAAGATTTTCGTAATAGTTTTCATCAAATACATCAAGCATATTGTTTACACCCATTGCCACGCCGATTTTACCATTAGTATACGGTGCGAAATAATCGATCAGTCGATAGTATTCTGAGAAGTTAGAAATAATGACGGTGTAACCAAGTTTTCCTAAAACATCAACCCGATCCAGGAAATCTCTTTCATCGATATCTCCGGCTGCTCTTAAATTCGCGATGGTGATTTCAAATAAAACCTCGGTTTCTTCTTCGCTACAACCCCAGTCTTTTTTAAACATATTGAGACCTTTCTCAAACATGTCAATATTGACCAAAGTCACCGGTCGGAAACTTCCTCTTACTGCAAATATGTTTTTTTTGTAAAGAATATCGGCAGGCAGCATATTGTTTCCTTCTGCATTGAAAATAACCGCATCAGTCATCCCATTTTTCACCAGTTGTAAACTCATCAATCGGTTATCAACATATGAGAAAGCGGGACCACTGAAATCGATCATATCAATTTCTAAATTGTCTTTCGAAATATCATCTAAAAGAGAATTGATCATTCTCCGCGGATTATCAGAGTAATTAAAAGCACCGTAAATCAAATTGACTCCTAAACTTCCCAATGTTTCCTGCTGTAAGGTGGCATCGTTTTCATTGAATTTTACGTGAAGGACAATCTCGTTATAATCGTCTTTTTCATCCAATTGAAATCTCAAACCTACCCAACCATGGCCTTTCATCGTTTTATCGAAATTGATGGTGGTAACGGTATTCGCGTAGGAGAAAAACTTTCTACCCGGGCAAGTTTCACGCGATACGCGTTCCTCAATTAAAGAAACTTCATACCGCAACATTTTGCGTAAACGGTTTTGGGTAACATATCTGTTTTTGGCTTCTTTTCCGTAGATCGCATCAGAAAAGTCTTTGTCGTACGCCGACATCGCTTTTGCAATCGTTTGGGAAGCACCTCCAGCACGGAAGAAATAACGAACTGTTTCCTGACCTGCTCCAATTTCGGCAAACGTACCGTAAATGTTTTGGTCAAGATTAATCGCTAAGGCTTTTTGTTTGGGTGTTAATTTTTGGGGAATCACTGGCAATCCTAATTTTTTGGTAAAAATACAAATTATTCAAGTAATAATTCTAATTTTCACTCAAATGCTTATAGATAGGACAATTCTAATTTTAAAAATTTCAATCGACAGTATCACAAACGATCTAAATTACGGATTATTTATCTTTTTAAAATTTTGACACCAAAATGAGAGGTGAAAATTTCCGTTCTGTTGCATTTATGCTAGCATCAGCTTTCAATTTATGTTTATGAAAACAAAATTGTCCAAATTTTAGCATAAATAGTAGTGGCTCCGAAAGTAGAGACATTTCATAATCACTAAATTTTGTAATTTTACCAGAATTAAACCGACCTCAAAAAAAATGAAGTTGAAATTTTTAGGAAGTGGAACATCTCAGGGAGTTCCTGTGATTGCCTGCCATTGCGAGGTTTGTACCTCATTAAATCCAAAAGACAGGCGTTTTCGTTCGTCGGCTTTGGTGACTACCGATTCTGGTAAAAAAATTCTGATTGATTGTGGACCCGATTTCCGGATGCAAATGCTTGAAAACAGAGAAGAACAGATCGATGCGGTATTATTAACACATGAGCACAACGATCATGTCATCGGTTTGGATGATATGCGTCCGTTGATTTTTCGCAATAAAAAAAATATAGAAATTTACTGTATGAAAAGGGTGGGGGATGAAATAAAATCCAGATTCCCTTATGCTTTCGCAGATGTAAAATATCCTGGTGCGCCTTCCTTTGATTTACATGAAATTCAAAACAGATCTTTCGAAATATTAGGAACGGATATTAGTCCAATTGAAGTTTTGCATCATCGGCTTCCTATTTTTGGATATAAAATTAAGGATCTTGCTTACATTACCGATGCCAGTTTCATTACTAATGAAGAAAAAGAAAAATTAAAAAACCTGGACTTTTTGATTGTAAACTGCATCAGAAAAGAAGATATACATCCCGCTCATTTTATCTTACCACAGGTAATAGACCTCTTTGAAGAACTAAAACCAAAGAAAATGTACCTCACTCATATCTCTCATCATATGGGTTTACATGATGATACAGAGATGGAACTTCCTGATAATATGTTTCTTGCATATGATGGGTTAGAAATTGACTTTTAAATATTGAAAATATCCGAAAATAATTTTTCTGAAATAAAAAATAATTCTATATTTGCACACCAATTTAGAAAGCCCGGCTGGCGGAATTGGTAGACGCGCTAGACTCAAACTCTAGTATCGCAAGATGTACCAGTTCGATTCTGGTGCCGGGTACCATAAACCTCTGTAATCTTTAGATTTACAGAGGTTTTTTTATTTTATCTTTTCGTGTAGTTTTCACACTGTAATTTTGATTAGGGATTGTGAGACAAAAGACTGTAGAATTCAATTTTAAATCATCTTGTTTTTAAGTTGATTCCTTCATTAAATAATTTCAAAATATATCTTTTTTTTAAATAATACTTATGTTTTATTATGATTTCTGTCAAGTCTTTACAAAGACATCAATTGATAAAATTAACAATAATTAACATTTTTGCGTTTTCTTTATTTAAAATCAATTAATCTTTCTTTTATTTTGCTTATTTTGTAATTTTATTACAATATTAATATTTTTTGTGTAATAATATAAGAAAATAAGATATATGTCATTTATATTTCCTCTAAAAAATTATGAATATTACAATTATCAGGATATCTTTGTACTACAAAATGATGGTAAAACAAACTGGAAATATTAAAATTAGATACAATGAAAAATTTAGTAAACGTTAAAACATTGGTCCTTGCTTTCGGACTGTTTTCAGGATTAGTTGCTGCACAAAAAATTAGCAGTAATAATGTTAAAACTACTGTTACCGGTACATCTACATTACATGATTGGTCTATGACTTCGACAACCGGTACATTTTCTGGTACTGTTGCTGGAAATGCAATTCAGGATGTAACCTATAAAATGAGTTCTAAAACTTTAAAAAGTGGAAAAGGTCCGATGGACAATAATGCTTATAAAGCAATTCAGGCAGATAAATATCCGAACATTACTTTTACAGCAGGTTCTGTAAATATGGGTAAAGGAACGATGACGGGTAAATTAACAGTAACCAATGTTACGAAAACCATCACCTTACCTGTAAACGTTACAAAAAATGGTAATTCTTACACCGTATGGGGACAGGCAAATATTAAAATGACTGACTACGGAATTACTCCTCCAGCATTTATGATGAACTCTGTGAAAACAGGAAATGAGATCACTATTACCGTAAACGCAGTAGCTAACTAAACAAAACAAACATTATAAATAATTAAAATTAAGAATATGAAAACTATGTTAATCAGAGCATCAATGCTTACAATGTTCGTCGCTGGAATTAATTTCATCAGTGCGCAGGATGTTTCAACTTCAATGAGAGACTATTTGGCTCCAGAAAAATCATCACGTAACGTATTTGAAGATCCTAAAGTGGAATCTCCAGAATTCGATGGTATCAAGGTATCTGTTGGTGGTGATTTCGCTTTACAGTTTCAGGCAATTGATCATGAAACAAAAGCGCCTTCCCTAGGAGTTCGTCCAGGAACTACAACTCCGAATCAATTAAATGATATGGGTAAAGATTTTAACCTTCCTACAGCCAATTTAGATTTAAATGCTTATTTGTACAAAGGTTTGAAAATGCACTTAAGAACTTATCTTTCTGCACGACACCACCACGAAGCTTGGGTGAAAGGAGGATATATCCAGGTGGATAATTTAGATTTCATCAAAGAAGGTTTTGCAGCTGATATCATGAAATATGCGAGAGTGAAAATCGGTATGGATGAAATCAACTATGGTGATACTCACTTCAGAAGATCCGATAATGCATCAGCAATTAATAATCCGTTCGTAGGCAATTACATTATGGACAGTTTCACTACTGAAGCTTTTGGTGAAGGATATGTTTTCTACAAAAACTTTATAGGTGTAGTGGGTGTTTCTAATGGTAAACTAGACCAAACAGCAGTGAAAACTACGCTACAATATTCACCTACTGTATATGGTAAAATTGGATATGACAAGCAGATTGATCAGGATTTAAGAGTGAGATTAACAGGATCCTACCTTCAGACTAATGGAGATAATACTGCGAGATTGTACAATGGAGACAGAGCAGGATCAAGATACTACTTTGTGCTTTTAACTGAAAATGATGAAATGGGTGAAGCTAATTTTACAACTGGTAGATTTAACCCAGGATTCAAAAATGTCAAAGCTTTCCAAGTGAATCCATTCGTTAAATATCAAGGACTCGAATTCTTCGGAGTTTATGAATATGTAACAGGTCTAAAAGGAACTGCTGCGACCAGAGGAAATTATACTCAACTTGGTGGTGAATTGCTTTACAGACTTGGTGGTCAAGAACAGTTCTACCTCGGTGCAAGATATAACTCTGTAACAGGAAAAGATAATGACACTGCAGCTGAAAGAAAAATCGACAGACTGAACTTAGGTGGTGGTTGGTTTATGACCAAAAATGTACTTGCAAAAGTAGAGTATGTTAATCAAAAATATAACGATGATGCAGTTTGGGGAGCAACTAGTGCTCTAAGAGGAGGTAAGTTTAACGGTGTAATGTTTGAAGCGACCATAGGTTTCTAATTTTTAAATATTTTAAAGGGAAAAGGGGTTGATTATTAACCCCTTTCTCTATCTTTAATCATGAAAAATAAAATCATCATATTCACGCTCATTCTTTTCTCAGCAAGTCTTTTCGCGCAGAAAAATGGACTGGAGATTAATGGTTGGACGAATATTAATACATTTAAATGTAGTAATCCTAAATTCAAAAACTCAAGTTCGGTTTATTCTTTTACCGGAAGTCAACTGCCAAATATCAGCGTTGCTGTAGAGGATTTTGATTGCAGAAATAAAATGATGACTGCTGATTTTAGAAAAGTATTGCAATCGGATAAATATCCGTACATGACGATTAAGTTTTTAGAATTCAAAAAATCTACAGGCAATAGATTTGAAGCAGTAGTCGAAGTGAAAATGATGACCGTTGCTAAAAAATATAACATAGAGTTTTCTAATTATAACAACAGTTTAGTAGGAAATAAAAGATTGAAGTTTTCTGACTTTAAGATTGTTCCCCCGAAAAAAATGGGCGGTATGGTCTATGTTAAAGATGAACTCGATCTCGTATTCAGTCTAGAAACAAAAGATTAAATTTAATTGATTTTCCTTTTTTAAGTTCCCTTCATCGGGAACTTTTTTTGTAATATTCCCAAACTGTTTCTAATTCTTAATTGTTTTGTGACAAGTTAGTAAAGCAAGAAATAATTAATTTTTACAAACAAATGCTTGTTATTCATTAAAATGAAACGACATTTCAAAGTAGTAGAAAAAATAAAAATCAGGTTTATTTATAGTGCTGAAAAATCCCGAAATCAGTCGGAGTCCAAAGTGCTGCTTTTTGCCCAGCGGTTTTCAATGCATCATTCGTCCAGGTATTACAGGTGTATAGAAAACTATAACTTCCTTTGGCTTCATAAAATGCATCATCGTTGCTATAGACAGCATTCGTCGGAATTAAAATATTCTGTCCTGCTGAGTTTTTATCAAATTTTGAATCTACAAATTTAATTAGATCTGCATATTGTGATCGAGTGAGCAGTATTTTTTTACAATCCTCACCTTCTTTCATTGTTTTATAAAAAGTGCAATGCATAGCCGAATCTCCCAACCAGAAAGCTGCATAAAATGCCGTAGACACTTTCAGTTCTGCCCAAGTTGGCGTATCTAAATAGAATCCTTTGTCGCCCCAACCAATTCCAACATAATTAAAATCTGAACTTTTAGAAAGAGTATTATCAAATAAAATCTTATTGCTCCAATCTATTTGATTATTCTTAATTGGAAGAACAATATCAGTATGAACGCCGTTGGTGTAAATATAAATGGGAACTTCCGCAATTTCAGTCGTGGCTTTTTTCGGAACAGGAATTAAAGGTATTGTTACTGCAAGAATAACGTAGAGTAGAATCAGGCCTATAATTCCGGCAAGACCTTTAAAGATAATTTGAAGTGTTTTTTTCAATGTGAATATTTTTACTTGATAGAGATGTTATTATTGTATTAAAGGGTTTGCGCTTTTATGTTTACAAAAAAGGACGCAATTTTACGTTTAATAATTTTAATTAAAGTTTTGGAATCGTAGAATCGGTCAAAAATTCTATATTCCTTTTCAGCCCTGCAAATTTCGTTCTCTTTACTGGCGATTTGCGAAATATTTCTGAAAATAATTCTTGGGATAGTTCTTTCCAATCCGATTTTTCTAAATTTTTTAGGTAAGAATTGGGCTTAAATTTTTCCTGTTGATGAGGTTTTGCAAATCGATTCCACGGACAAACATCCTGGCAAATATCGCAGCCAAACATCCAGTCTTCCATTTTATTTTTGAAACTATCTGGGATTTCATTTTTTAATTCAATGGTTGCGTAAGAAATGCATTTGCTGCCATCGATGACACGGTCAGAAACAATCGCATTGGTCGGACAGGCATCAATACATTTTCTGCAAGAACCACAATGATCTGTTGTAGAGTGATCTGTTTGCAATTCTAAGTCGCAAATGATTTCTGCTAAAAAATAAAAGGATCCGGTTTGTTTGGTGATGAGGTTTGCATTTTTTCCAACCCACCCAATTCCAGATTTTCGAGCCCAACTTCTCTCCAAAATCGGTGCAGAATCGGTGAAAACTCGATATTGAAAATCGCCAATTTCTTCCTGAAGTTCGGCAACCATTTCCCGTAAAATTTCTTTAATGATTTCATGGTAATCTTCACCATAAGCATATTTTGAAATTTTTAACTGATCAATTCCAAACAAATCTTCTTCTGGGAAATAGTTATATGAAAGAGAAATTACTGATTTTGAACCTTCAACCAATAATCTTGGGTCCAGTCGTTTGTCGAAATAATTTTCCATGTAGGACATTTCGCCATTGTAATTTTTGTTGAGCCAACTTTCAAATGGTTTTGCATCTTCCTCTAGAAAATCTGCTCGGGAAATTCCACAACTATCAAAACCAAACTTTTTTGCTTTGGCTTTGATGAGGTTGGCGTAACTTTCGGGACTTTGTAACATAGATTGCATTGCAAAACTAACAATATTTTATAAATTTGCTACTTAAATATTTACAACCAATAAATTACATAATATGTCAATAGAAGAAATTTTAAAATCAGGAAAATACCATTTAATAGATGTTCGTGAACCAATGGAATTAGAAATGGATGGTGAAATAGAATCAGCGCTTAATATCCCTTTAGGTGAAATACAAGATCGTAAAGAAGAAATTGAGAAATTGGAAGGTCCTAAAATCTTTTTCTGCAGAAGCGGAAACAGAAGCGGAAAAGCAGTTGATTTTTTTAGGTCTCAAAATTTAGATGAGATCTACAACGGAGGTGGATATGTTGATGTTAATAATGCATTAGAAAATCTGTAAAGAATTTTTTCTAAAAAAATAAGAGAGTCGATATTTCGGCTCTCTTTTTTTATTTAAAATAGGTCGTTTAATTATTATTGATAAAATGGCACAAAAATCTAAATGCTTGTTTAATTTGTTATTTTGAACTATATACCTGTTAGTCAGTTATTTAAAGTGATTTAATCTAAAATATTTAAAAGATTATTCTATTTTGGCACGATTTTGACAATTATGTTCCTGTAAAATTTAAACGTAAAAAAATTTAGAATTATGAAATCAATGAAGAAAACAATCCTTGCATTAGGATTAATGACCGCAGGATTAGTAAGTGCACAAAGTGCAGATATGACAAACATGCTAAAAGTAGGAATTAACGGTGGTATCGCTGTTCCTGCAGAGAATGCTGGTGGAACTGTAGGGGTAGATTTATCTTATCAAAATTTAATAACTCCAGGATTCGGTTTAGGTATTGCAACAGGTTATAACCATTTCTTTGGTAGAACAAATAACGTAAACGGAGTGGATATTAATAACAACGATTTCGGAGTAATCCCTGTAGCCGCTTTAATTAGAGTTTACCCAAAACAAATGGGATTCTATTTAGGAACTGATATTGGTTACGGTTTTATCGTAGGTGATGATAAAGTTGCTTCAAATGTTGGATCTGCTGACAGACCAGATGGTGGTTTGTATATTAAACCAGAAATTGGATACCACAATAAAGATTGGAACTTCTCTTTGAACTACCAAAAAACCTTCACAGGTGACAAAGGAGAAATGCTTGGACAAGACTTTAACGCTGGTGCAATCGGTGTAGGAGTTGGTTACAACATTCCACTAGGAAAATAATCTTACTCAACAAAATTTTTTCGACCTTCTCTGGCAACAGAGGAGGTTTTTTGTTTTTTTTAGTGCTTTTTTAAAAACTATTATTATCTTTGGTTGACAACATTACAACATGGAAACTAACAATAAATTCAAACTTTTTTTGCCTGGTATTACTTCAGATAACAATGATAATGTCTCTTTAATCGCTGCCGATCTTAGAGACGGAATCACATTGATCGGACATTATGGCGCTGAAAATAAAAAGGTGTTTCTAAAAACTGAAAAGTCATATTCAACTAAAGAATATAGTTCTTTTTCAGAAATGGTTAATCTTTTTATTAGTGAACATTCCTTAGAAAATATTTCAAAAATTGCGGTTGCCGTTCCTGGTCCAGTGATTGGTGGGAAAAGTGCACCACAGCGTTTACCTTGGAAATTAGATGCAGAAGACATAAAAAACGATACGCAGGCTAATGAAGTTTATTTAATTAATGACTTAGAAGCGTCGGCTTATGGATTAGAAAATATGGCCGAAAGTGATCTTTTGGTAATTCATGATTCTGGAAATTTTACACCTGGGAATGCTGTTATATTGTCTCCTGGTGTAGGATTAGGTGAGGCGGCTTTATTTTGGGATGGTTCTTATTTAAGACCTTTTGCGACCGAAGGAGGACATTGTGAATTCTCCCCAAGAACAAACGATGAAGTTGAATTTTATTCTTTTCTACAAAAAATATATGGAATTGTAAGTTGGGAATCTGTACTTTCAACTGCCGGTTTATTTAATGTTTATCGATTTTTGAGAGATGTAAAACGTCAGGTTCAGCCAGATTGGCTGACTCAGGAAATCGAAGCTGGAAATTTTACTGAAGCAATTATTCGTGGAGCGGTCGAAAAAAGAGACCGTATTTGTACCATGACTATTGAAACCTTTTTGATTTTTCTTGCGCGGGAAGCCAACAGTTTAGTCCTAAAAATGAAAGCAACCGGCGGATTGTTCCTTAGTGGAGAGATCCTCATCATGCTGGAAGAATTTCTTAACAACAAAAAGTTTTATAAGAATTTCATCATTAGTGACAAAATGGAAAATATCCTAAAAGATATTCCAATTTATTTGGTCAAAGATGAGAAAACAATCATCAATGGAGCAGCCTTGTACGCCGCTTTTTATAAAAAATGTTAATTACATTAGCATATCTAAACTTCGCTTCTTGGCGAAGTTTTTTACTTTTAATAGTGTTATAGTTTCATCAAATATATTGTAATGAAAAAGTTAGTTCTTATACTATTGGGTTTATTCTCAATTGCGTTATTTTCTCAATCCAAAGAAGTCATTTCATCCGAGATTCGCTGGAAGGCTTATAAAACACTGAGAGCAGAATCTCTTTCTCATTTCGGAACGGTGAAATTAAAATCTGGGAATCTTGTTTTTAATGGATCAGAACTTATCGGCGGTAATTTTGTAATGGATTTGAAATCCATTGATGCTGAAGATATGAACAGCGATCCCAAAATGAAAAAGATGCTCGAGAATCATTTAAAGAGTGATGACTTTTTTGATACCAATCAATTTCCGGTTGCTTCTTTTCAAATTAAATCGGTAAAAAAGATAAATAATTCCAATTATAATTATCAAATTGCCGGAACATTATCCATCAAGGGAGTTTCTAAACCACTTGCTTTCCCGGTGAAAATTTCTCAAAGCAATGCTGTTTATACTTTAACTTCTGCGCAATTTACTTTTAACAGAAAACATTTCGGACTGAAATATAATATATTCGAAGATATGTTAATCAGCAATGATGTTGAAATGAATGTCATGCTTAAGGCTAAATAAGTTTTTCTTATCCTACATCAATGCTTACTTTATATAATTTTCAATAAGTTTGCACTTGAAAATTTAACAAAAAAATATGAAAAATTTAGTATTAGCTGCACTTTTAGCCGGAGGAATGATGTTTGGACAAACTAAAAAAGTGATTAACTCAAACGTTGAATGGTGGGGTTATAAATTAGCAAAAACAGAAGCATCATCTCACAATGGTGTAGTTAATTTAAAATCTGGCGATGTGATTATGAAAGGAAATAACATCGTTGGTGGTACTTTCTCTTTGGATATGAACAGCATTAATGCAACTGATTTAACAGGAGAGTATCAAACCAAATTAAACAACCATTTAAAAAACGGTGACTTTTTTGAAACCGATAAATTTCCGCAAGCAACGTATAAAATCACTTCTGTAAAAAAGAGCAATAACAAAGCATTTCCTTACTTAGTTAATGGAGATTTGACTGCAAAAGGAAAAACAAATCCTGTTTCTATCCCTGCGAAAATTTCATTGAAAAACGGAGTCTTAAATATGGTTTCAGACAAGTTTTCTTTTGACCGTCAGAAATTCGGAATCGCTTATGCTTCAGCAGCCAAAGACGTTGTCGTAAAAGATGAAATCGATATGGTGATCAACATTACAGCGAAGTAAATTTAACAAAATATTAGTATTGAAAGAGCAGCATTGTCTGCTCTTTTTTCTATTTTTACTTTATGAAATTGTATGTCATCAGTGGTCTTGGAGCCGATTTTAAAGTCTTGGAAAAAATCGATTTCCCCCATAATTTAGAAGTCGTTTTTTTAAATTGGCTCATTCCGGAAAACAAAGAAGATTTTCATCATTACGTTTCAAGAATGGCTGATAGAGTAGATGGTTCAGAGCCTTTCGCTTTATTAGGTTATTCATTCGGTGGCCTTATCGTACAGGAAATCGATAAAATAAAACCGGCAGAAAAAGTAGTAATTCTCGGAAGCATCAAATCTGATAAAGAGAAATCAAGATTTATAAAGTTTGGTGAAATTTCTAAGATTACCAAATATCTGCCTACAAGCATGTTCAATATAAAATCTGCCGCAATCTATTCGGTCGCCAGAAATATTGTTGATCCGAAAAATCCAAAACTGATGGAATACTTTACGGTTCGCGATCAATATTATTTAAAATGGGGAATCGACAAAGTTTCCAACTGGAAATTCGAAGCGAATCCAAAAGTTATTCAAATTTTAGGTAGCAAAGACATCGTTTTCCCCGTCAAATATTCGAAACCAGATTACATTGTTGAAAATGGAACCCATCTTTTCCCGGCGACCAAACCAAAACAAGTTTCCAAAATATTAGCAGAGATTTTTAAATAACAATAAAATCCCCTCAATCTGCGAGAAATTTTAAGCGCACAGATTCCACACATTTTCACAGAGCATTTATCCGTGCAAATCTGTGAGATCCGTGAGGAGAAAAATCCGCTCAATCTGCGAGAGTCTATAATCGCACAGATTCCACACATTTTCACAGAGCATTTATCCGTGCAAATCTGTGAGATCCGTGAGGAAAAAAATCCGCTCAATCGGCGAGAGTTTATAATCGCACAGATTCCACATGTTTTCACAGAACATTTATCCGTGTAAATCTGTGAGATCCGTGATTGAAAAAAATCTGCATAATTCGCTTAATCTGCGAGAGATTGCAAACAGACAGATTGAACAATTTAGTGGTCTTTGTTCGCCCTTGAAAGTCTATGAATAAAAATACATTGCTAAGTGTAACGCCTTTCCGTCCTTAAAAAGCATTTCAAAAACATTCGAATCGGAAAGATTTCTTTGCGTCTTTGCGGTTAATAACTGCCGAATTAGAATACCGAATTTCATTCAAAACTCACTTCCCCAAATCTCAAAAATAGAATTATCTTTGTTTAGACAAATCCTTTAGAAATAGATATGGAATCAATCAGTGTTTTTGAAATTATAAAAGTTGGAATTGGCCCTTCAAGTTCTCATACCATGGGACCGTGGAACGCAGCGGAAAGTTTTATCAGAAAAATAAAAACCAGTCACCAGCTTCACGATGTAAAAGAAGTTTTTGTGGAATTTTTCGGCTCACTCGCAAAAACCGGAATCGGCCACGGAACCGATATCGCAGGAATGCTCGGACTTTCCGGGGAAAATTTTAAACTGATTGACACTTCTAAAATTGATGAAAAAGTTCAAGCCATTAAATCTTCAAGCACTCTAATTCTAAATGGGGAAAAAGAAATTCCATTTATTTACGGGCATCATTTGATTTTAAACAAACAGAAATCACTCGATTTTCATCCAAACGGAATGATTTTCAAAGCCATATTTGAAAATGGCGAAGAACTCATTCAGGATTACTATTCCATCGGTGGCGGATTTATCGCTACCCAAGAAGCCAATTCTTACGAAAACCATTGTACCAGAACATTATATCCATGTCACAATGGAAAAGATATCGATAAAAATATTGCAAAATTAGGTTTGGATAAAATTTCAGATCTCGTTTTTCTAAATGAAGAATCTTGGCGAACCAGAGAAGAAACTGAAAAAGAAGCATTATATATTTGGCAACAGATTAAAGAATGTATTTATAAAGGCGTAAACAAAGAAGGTGTTCTTCCGGGTGGACTTAATGTTACCCGTCGTGCTGCGGGTTTAAATAGAAAACTGCTGGGCGATAAAGTCTATAAAAACATCCACGAATGGTATCAATATTTGGTCGATGCCGATTTAAGTTTCACCAATATCAACAAATGGGTTTCCTGTTTTGCCTTGGCTGTGAACGAAGAAAATGCCAGTTTCGGACGAATTATCACGGCGCCAACTAATGGTGCAAGTGGCGTAATTCCCGCGGTTCTCATGTATTCCCAAGTTTTCACAGAATTTAAAAGTGACGAAAATGTCATTCGTTTCCTTTTGGTAGCGGGTGAAATTGGGACGCTCTTTAAAAAGAACGCCACCATTTCTGCAGCCATGGGCGGTTGCCAGGCCGAGATTGGCGTTTCCTCTGCCATGGCTGCGGCTGGTCTCACCGAAATCATGGGCGGCACTCCGGGTCAGGTTCAAATGGCTGCCGAAATTGCTATGGAACATCACCTCGGCATGACTTGCGATCCGATTGGTGGTTTGGTTCAGATCCCGTGTATTGAGCGTAATTCTATGGGCGCCATGAAAGCGATTACTGCAGCCAATATTGCTCTAGAATCCGATCCTGCCAAAGCGCGTGTGACTTTAGACGAGGTTATTCAATCCATGTGGGAAACTGCTCAAAGCATGAATGACCGTTTCAAAGAAACTTCCGAAGGTGGTCTCGCCATCGCGGTTAATGTCGCTGAATGTTAGAATTATATTTCTGATTTTTAGGAGCAAGAAGATTTTCGTTTCTTTCAAAAACCGTCCCGCTTTCCACTTTATCTTTTGCTCGTCCTTCGTCCTCACAAAAGGATGCCGTTGCAATCGGGGCTAAAAATTCTTTTATTTATTATTTGAAAGAACGTAACTATTTGCATTCAATAAAAAAGTTATTTTTGATTGATGTTAAGTGATTTTTACTATTTTAGCAATGATGTAATTTATCAATAAGTTCATAGAAATACATCATTATTTGGTGGTCTTTATGTAATTTTGACATATGCATAAATCGTTAGCGTTCATGCTAAAAAAAATGAAGACTTAAATAACTTTAAAAATGAAAAAATGAAAAAACAAATCAAAACATTATTTGCAAGTTTAATTTTAATCTTTGCTAGTTTTAGTGTGAATGCTCAAGACAGAATCATAACTGAAAACAAACTGCCAAAAGAAATTAAAACATATATTAAAAAACATTTTCCTAATAATACTATAATTCAAGCATCAATTGATAAAGATTTGATGTCTAAATCTTATGACGTAATATTAAAAGAAAATATTAAATTAGAATTCGACTCGAAAAATAAAATAAAAGAAATAGAAGGAAATTCTAAATTACCTAAAAGTGTAATACCTAATCAAATTCTAAAATATGTTCAAATTAATTATCCTAAAAACTTTATTACTGACTGGGAATTAGACAATAATAATCAAAAAGTTGAACTAGAAAATGGTATTTCTTTGGAGTTCAATATGAAGGGTGAGTTTTTAAGAGTAGATAATTAAATAGATGCCCGAACTTGGCAATATGCAAAATTGAAAGCCAGGGGATTGGAGTCATTAACTTTATGCATCAAACCTATATTTTCAGCACCTTAAGAACAACCACAGACCATATCACCCCATTTCTTTTTTAAATAAATCCTTTATCATTTCCAATTCCTCTGCATAAGAAGTCTTTTTTCGACAGGCAAAATAAAGCGTATTGACTAATTTATTGTGACCTTCCCAAAGCATTTTTACTTGTCCATTTTCTATCGCCTTGTCACAGAGAAAATCAGGTATCACCGCCAAGCCGGTGCCACTGCTTAAACAACGTACAATTGAGTTAAGGTTCGGGACAATATAGTTAGGCCGGAAATCAGGGGTATGCCCGAAATTCAACTGCCAAAAACGAAATAAATGTTCCATATCGCCAGTCGTTCCGTACCACTTTTGTTGATTCAACCATTCTTCTGCTTCTGAATAGTTTTTCGCCTTAATCAATTGGTCAAAACTGACATCATCCGTGTTTTTTCCACCTACCAATACAATAGTTTCGGAAGAAAACTCTTGGTATTCTATATTTGGCATATTCCCTTTTTGTGGCGTAACAATTAAGTCCAAAATACCTTTGTCTAAGTTATCCAACATTTCATGGTAATCACCAAAGCGAATAATTACATTAAAAGGCAAGGAAGAAATATACTGCTCTAAAGTAATTTGAAATGTTTCAAAACACATCCCGATACTAATGGTAGGGGTATGTTTTTCGGTACTGCGTTTAAAGTTATTTTCTGCTTCTTCTAATATCTCTAAGCCTTGCGAAACTACATTAAATAAAATTTTTCCCCGTTCGGTCGGTATCATTTTTCTGCCTGTTCGGTCAAAAAGTTTGTAACCTACATAATTTTCCAACGAACTCAAATGCAAACTCACACCAGGTTGCGAAATAAACAGAGATTCTGCTGCACCCGTAAGCGTTCCACATCGATATATTGCTTTAAATGTGCGATACCATTCTAGATTTACCATTACTAATTATTATTTTTATGATACAAAGGTATAAAACATATTATTTGTATGATGGTTTTATTCGACCTAATTTTGCCCTGTAATTAGAAAGAAACAAAAATGAAAAATGTATTTATAATTAATGGAGGGCAAAAATTCGGTCATTCTGGTGGAGCATTTAATAAAACTGTGACAAGTTGGACACAAGATTTTTTAACAGAAAACGGATTTGAAGTACGTGTTACAGACATCGACAGCGAATTTATTCCTATTGATGAAGTTGAAAATTTTAAATGGGCAGATATAATTATTTACAACACGCCTATTTGGTGGTTTCAAGTACCTAATCGACTGAAAAAATATATTGATGAAGTGTTTTCTGCCGGACATAATAATGGCATTTATAAAAATGATGGCCGCTCGCGTAAAAATCCAGCAATCAATTATGGTACTGGCGGATTGATGCACGGAAAAAAATATATGGTCAATACCACCTGGAATGCTCCAGACACTGCTTTCACATTACACGGAGAATTTTTTAATGAAACCTCGGTAGATGATGGTGTTTTGTTTGGGTTTCACAGAATGAATGCTTTTACCGGAATGGAAAAAATGCAGGGATTCCACTTTCACGATTTGGAAAAAAACGCCACTTTAGAAAGAGTAGAGAATTACCGAAATGAATACCTAGAACATCTTAGCACAATTTTTAAAACTGAGAAACAATTGATATGAAAATTTATCTAACAGCCATCATCAAAATAAAGCCAGCGCATTTTAATGAAGTAAAATCGATTTTGGATAATATGGTTAAGCAAACCCGAAAAGAAACAGCCTGCTTACAATACGATATACATCAAGGCATTGACGACAAAAATATTTTTGTTTTCTACGAAATATGGGAAAATCAACAAGGTTTAGATCACCATAACGCGCAACCTTACATCAAAGAATTCGGGGATATTGTTAAAGAAAAATTACAGGAATTACCGCAAATTATTAAAACAACATTAATTTAAAATTAGAATATATGGAAACATTCACATTATATAACGGAATAAAAATTCCTTCATTAGGATACGGAACCTTTAAAACCGAAGAAAATGTAACTGCAAAAGTAGTTCAGGAAGCAATTGAATTAGGTTACAGACATATTGATGCAGCGGCAATTTATGGTAACGAAAAAGAAGTGGGACAAGGGATAAAAAATAGCGGTATCAACCGAGAAGCGCTTTTTGTAACCGGTAAACTTTGGAATGAGCATCGTGGTTATGAAAGTACTTTGAAGGCTTTTCAAAAAACACTTGATGATTTGCAACTCGATTATTTGGATTTGTATTTAATCCATTGGCCAGCGAATGCAAAACAGTTTGCCAATTGGCAAGAATTGAACAATGAAACCTGGCGTGCTTTTGAAAAATTATATGCAGACGGCAAAGTGAAAAGTATTGGTGTCAGTAATTTTTTGAAGCATCATTTAGAAAGTCTTTTTGAATTTGCCACCGTAAAACCAATGGTAAATCAGATAGAAATACATCCTGGGCATCAGCAACAAGATTTGGCAAAATACAGCCAATCTCTGGGAATGGTTGTTGAATCTTGGGGTTCGCTCGGACAGGCTCGTTTACTGGATAACCCTGTGTTAAAATCGATTGGTGAAAAATACAAAAAATCGGCTGCACAAGTTTGTTTACGTTGGCTCTTGCAGCGAGATATTCTTCCGTTAGCAAAATCGATTACACAAAGTAGAATGCAGCAAAATTTTAATGTTTTTGATTTCACCCTTTCCAAAGAAGATATGGAGGCTATCAGCATCCTTCCCGAACAAGGATTTTCGGAACTCAATCCTGATGAAGTAGAATTTTAAAGCAAAAGAAAAATAGTATAGTCAAAAATTTAAGTTTAGGGATGGTAATATCAATAATTGTTCTAGTGGCAAATACACAAACCTTGTCAATCGATGCGGCAGATAACTTGTTGTAAATTGCCTCATGCTCCAAAGGATGAAATTAAAGACCCTAATTTAATAAGCCTGAATTGCTCTTACAACAAAACATTCCCTCGGGCACTTCCTGTTAATGAAAATTTACCTGCCTACAGACACCTTATTTTTTTTAATAAACAATAAATTTTTAAAAAAAATGGGACAAAAACTTAATAAAAAGTTTTTGTCCCATAAAGGTTGTCAGAAGATATCTAATTTAAACCAGTGGGAATCTGAACTGACTGAAATTGCATTTTAAAAATTTTGAAAGAATGAAAATTAAAAATCAGAGTGGCAAAGAAAAATATTAATTTATTATCTGTAATATATTTCTCACCATTATTTTAATCCCTTATTATTTTTTGGTGGGTTTAGTATTTTATGGCCCAAAGATGGCGACAAGCGGTGCAGGTAATAAACCAGTTTTGTGATGCCCATTCTCATGGTGTATTTATTTTTTCTCAAACCAGAAATAAGTCCTTTAACTAAATCTTCTGATGACATTTTGCTTACACCTTCAAATCCTTCTGTCATTCCTGTAGCAACAACAGGCGGTAATAATTCGAATACTTTTACATTACTGTTGATCATTTTTAAATGTTCACGTAACGAAACGGTGTAAAAACGAACCGCAGCTTTTGAAGCGCAATAAGTAGGAGAACCGTTTAGAGGTACATAACTTAAAAATGAAGAAACATTGATTATTGCGGCTTCTTTTCTTGATTTCAACATCTCCATAAATAAATTATTTGTACGGATAATGCCCAAATAATTGATATTGATTTCAGCTTCTGCATTTTGGAAATGTTGCTCACTGGGAATACCATAATTACTTGCCGAGGTCATAATTCCAGCATTATTGTATAGAATATCGATGCCTCCCAGTTTTTCAATTTGGTCAAATAATGATTTTCCATCTTCGGATTTGGACGAATCACTTTGTATAACCGTAATTGACGGATATCTTTTCTTTGCAGCATCTAATTTATCCTGATTTCTCCCTGTTACGATTACTTTGCAACCTGCTTCTAAAAACTGTTTAGCAGCCTCTAATCCCATTCCAGCAGTTCCGCCAGTAATTAATATTGTTTTGTTTTTTAATTCCATTTTTTTGTTTTTTTAAATTGATCAATTAATTATGTCCAAGGATTTAAAACTACTTTCCCAAATGATTTTATACTTTCTGTAAAACGATGGACTTTGGCTGTTTCGGATAGAGGTAAAACAGCCCTTTTATTTAAAGGGTTAGGAACTTTTAAATCCTAAGCATCAATCAAAAGGAAGTTTACAATTTTACGGACTCAAATAAATCATTCGACCAAAAGAGGCTAATGTTTTTAATGCTTGTTAAGTGACCTCACCACATGCCATTTCTAGCACAATGTGAAAGAATTTACCATTTGTCAACTTTTTTACTTTTCCTAAATAACCTTTTTCTGGGTGGTCTTTTCATTGATGATTGAAATTTTATCACTAAATTGCTTGCATATTGCAAGTGCAAATATATAACAACACTTTTAAAATGCAAGTAATAATTTCAAATAATGGAAAAAACAAAGAAAAGGTCTGAATGTCCGGTTAGTAATTCGCTTGATATTTTTGGTGATAAGTGGTCTTTATTGATTATTAGAGATATGATGTTTTCTCAAAAATCAACTTATGGAGAATTTTTAAAATCAGGAGAGGGAATAGCGACTAATATTTTAGCATCGAGACTTCAAAGTTTGGAAGACAGCAAACTTATTGAAAAATTAGAACACCCAGAAAGTAAAGCAAAAGTGCTATATAAACTTACTCAAAAAGGAATAGATTTATTACCAATTATTTTGGAAATTCATTTGTGGGCAGAAAAACATCTTAACATTCCTGCAGATATAGCAACAATGCTAAAAGAGGTAAAAAAGGACAAAGACGGATTTATAAAATCATTCATAAAACAATTAAAAAAATAATAACAGCAGAAAAAAGTAGCAGTTAAAAATCTAACGCAAATTTCAATACAAACTATTACAATGAAAAACTATCTATTTCTTGCAGGTGCAATTATTTTCGAAACAATAGGAACATCATTCTTAAAGAAAACCGAACACTTCAGTAAACCATTGCCTACACTGATTTTTATTATGGCAATGATGACTTCTTTTTATTTATTAACACTTGCATTAAAAGGAATTCCGATAGGCGTTGCTTATGCTATTTGGTCTGCAGTTGGCATTGTATTAATCTCCTTAGTAGGTTATTTTGTTTACAAACAAAGTTTAGATTTTCCAGCAATATTAGGAATTGCTTTTATCATACTAGGAGTGGTAATTATCAATTTTTTTTCAAAATCAAATGTTCATTGATTGAATGAAAATAGTGAAATTGAAAAAAGCATTGGGCATAACTTGCGTAAGCAAAAAACATTGTCTCTATAAGGAGTTTTGCGTAGTGGCAGATTTAATACTAAAATTGAACATTCCGAATTTTAATCAATATTTGTACTGAATTGATAATTTACGCATCGGATTTCGTCCCAGAACAACCCTCCAAAATAATAGCAGAAAGTGCATTCAAAATTCCGTTAAAAAGTAAGGTTCTAAAATGAAGAAAAAATTTATAATTATATTTATATTACAAAATCTTCTAGAGTTTTAAAAAAATAAAACTTCTACCAAAGTAATAATTTCGACCTCAAAAAGATATATTCCAAACGCAAGAAGAAATAACACATCCACAAAGAAGGTTATAACACCCGCAAAGAAAATTCTACAACACTCAAGGATGATTATAGCGTCCGCAGAAAGGAGTATAGCCTTCACAAAGTAGATTATACCATCATCCAGGAGGATTATAGTAGCCGAAAAGAAGATTACATCAACCTCAAGAATGGTTGTGGCATCCGATGTCCCGGATTTGTAATCCGTGACGATCCGCCGATCCACCCTCGCTCCCGCACGAATACTTTCGTGTGGTTTTCAACTTTTAACTTCTACCTAAGAATACCCCTAATCTTATTGGCATTCCGGATCAACTCTTCCAAATAGTCGTAATTATCTTTTTCCAACGCAGATTTAAATTTACGAAGTTGGGTGATATGTTCATTCAAAACATCCAGCACATTTTCTTTATTCTGACGGAAAATCGGAACCCACATTTCAGGATGAGATTTCGCCAAACGAACCGTACTCGAAAAACCAGAACTCGCCAATTGGAAAATAGTATCTTCTTCCCGTTCCTTTTCTAGAACGGTATTTGCAAGCGCATAAGAAGTGATATGGGAAATATGAGAGATATAAGCAGTGTGAACATCGTGACCTTCTGCATCCATATACAACAGATTCATTTCTAAATGTTCCGCAACTTGCTCAACCATTTTCAGAGCATCTGACGCAGAATCATCTTTGTCACAAATAACGCCCGCTCTTCCTGTAAAACTATCTGAGATCGCCGATTTTGGCCCAGAATTCTCTGTTCCCCACATCGGGTGAAAAGCCACGAAACGGTTTCTGTTTTGATGCGTATTTGCGACGTGAACAATTCCGGCTTTCGTAGAGCCAACATCCATTACGGTTTGCTTTTCATTAACCAAATCTAAAACAGTTGGCAATAATTTTCTGGCCGAATCAACTGGAATTGCCAGGATAATTAAATCAGAATTTTGTACGGCATATTCTAGTGAAGAACCTTCATCAATGATCCCTAATTCTTTTGCATCAGTTAGATGCTGCTCATTTCGATCAACGCCATAAACGTAATCTATAAAATGTTTTTCACGTAATTTTAAGGCAATTGACCCACCAATTAAACCAGTACCGATGATGGTTAACTTCATATGAAGATGTTTGTTTTTTTAAACGTTATGTGGTCTCGCTAAACTTAATTTGTGATTGTTTACCACGTTCGTTAATAGCGATTTCATAACGATTGAATTCTAAAGAAAGGAATTAGCGTAATTTTTTAAGACTTTGGAAATTCGATGTTTCCGCACATTTTTCATATCCAATTTCGTATCGAGGATTTTTCTTCGGATAAATCAATACATAACTCGGACAAGGTTTTTTCTGAGCATCGCTATTTTCGAAATCAATAGATCCTTTGGTAATAATACTGTCTTTTAAAAATTTTTCGTCGATTTTCCAAAGTTCCATTTCCTTTTTAAATTGATCGGAATAGGTAAAATCTTTTGATAAAGTTTCTGCAATTACTCGTGAATTAGGAAGATAACCACTGCAACTCGCTCCTTTTTTGTTGAGGATAAAAAACACGAGAATAAGTCCGGGAATTAAGCCCAGTAAGAAGAATTTTATTTTTCTCATTTAAAAAATTAAAAGGTTGATATCGTGGTAAGTAAGATCGAAACGGTCACAAATTATTTTTTTTGTGTGACGACCCTTGTACATATAAAGCGATTGCTTCATTTCATTTTTGTGAACGAGCATGTTTTCAAAACCTCCTTCTTCATCGTAATTTAACAGATAAGAAAGGAAGAAATTCGAAATCGCTTTTGTTGTCGTACGCGGCATTTTCGAGGTTAAGTTGGGTAAACCACAATGAATCACGCCGTGCTTAATGATATACGGATTTTCCATATCGGTCAATTCCGACGTTTCAATCATTTTTCTATTGTCAATCGTAACGTCGATAATTACACTGCCTTTTTTCATACCGATCACCATTTCTTCAGTGATGATGGGAGTAGTACTTAATTTTGCAAGCGCACCGATAACGACATCGGCTCTTTTCAGACTTTTCGCCAATTCTTTCGGATCAATGATTGAAGTAGGAACGCGTCCATCAACCATCATGTGTAAACGACGAAGTTTTGATAAAGAATTGTCGAATACTTTTACCGTCGCTCCTAAGCCTAAAGCCGCTTTAGTCGCAAATTCACCTACAATTCCGGCACCAATAATCACCACTTCTGTAGGTCTAACACCAGTGATTCCACCTAACATTAACCCATTAGAAAGCGCTAATAATTCAGCGGCATACAGAATAGAAATATTTCCTGCAATTTCGCCGATTAATCGAACTAATGATAATTGTTTGTATTCATCAGCAATGAATTCAAAAGCGATGGCATTTATTTTTTTCTCTGCGAGTTTTTTAAAATATTCTTTATCGCGCAAATTGATTTGTAAAGCTGAAACCAGATAGGTGTTCATTTTTAACAATTCAATTTCTTCCGTAGTCGGCGGATTAATTTTTAAAACCAGATCCTGTTGAAAAGCTTCTAGTGGATTTTGAGTAATTATTGCTCCGGATTCAGAATACTGTAAATCGGTAAAAAAAGAGCCTTCTCCAGCACCGGATTCTACGATGATATGATGACCATTCGCCACTAAAACCTGCACTGCATCTGGTGTAATACAAGTCCTGCGTTCATTCAAACAGGTTTCTTTTGGAACGCCAATGCTAAACTGTTTTCCTTTTTTTACGATTTCTAGTTTTTCTTCCTGTGGAAGTAAGTCTTGTTCGGAAAATGGTGTAAAAACGTGGGTATGACTCATTTTATAAGGTTTGATAAAGGCGACTCATTCAACTGAATCAGCACGCAAAGATACGATGATTTGATTATTAATTCAGTACAATTTAATGGAAGTTAATGACGCGGTAGTCACCCTCATTTTCAATCGTCATTTCATGATGTGGAAAATGGGCTAGTTCGACTTCGTAGACTTCTGGCCATTCGATGATGCATAAAAAAGCATTATCTAAGTATTCGTGAATTCCAATATCTTCCACTTCATCCGCAGACTTCATGCGATACAAATCGAAATGAAATACATTTCCTTTTGGTGTATCATATTCATTTACAATCGCATAAGTAGGAGAGGAAACTTCATCTTGGCTGCCTAAATTCTTCAACAGAAACTGGCTGAACGTTGTTTTTCCAGCACCAAGGTTTCCTTTTAATAGCAAAATATTGTGTTGAAGTTGAGGCAGAATTTTGTCAATGACCGTTTGCCAGTCTTCCAGTTTATTAATTTTGAATTCCATGTTTATTTATAAATTTCAATAAATATTTCGCCTTGATCGGTAATTGCACCACGGTACATTCCTGCAGTGTTAAAAGGCATTGCGATATTTCCGTCTTTATCCAAAGCGATCAAACCGCCATCGCCACCCATTTTTTCAATTTCATCAATGGTTTCCTGAGTTGCAGTTTTCATATCTTTATTTTGATATTCCATTTTTGCAGCAATCGTTCTTGCAGCCGTGGCTCGAATGAAATATTCGCCCCAACCTGTGGCAGAAATTCCGACTTGAGAATTGGCATAAGTTCCAGCACCAATAATTGGAGCGTCTCCAATTCTGCCATATTTTTTGTTCGTCATTCCACCTGTGGAAGTTCCGGCGGTAATATTTCCGCTTTTGTCTAATGCCACTGCACCAACAGTTCCGAATTTCTGATCTATTTCGTACGATTCTGGCAAAGTATTTTGCGAGACTTTTTTAGTTGTATTTAATGCTTTTTGTTTCAATTTTTGCAAACCATCCCAGCGTTCTTTGGTCCAGAAATAAGAAGGTTCTACAATTTCTAAATTTTGCTCTTTGGCAAACTGTTCTGCGCCAACTCCCGATAACATTACATGTTCTGATTTTTGCATCACTGCAATCGCAGTTTTAATAGGATTCTTGATGGTGTGAACTCCCGCAATCGCGCCAGCTGATTTGTCCTTGCCATACATAATAGAAGCATCGAGTTCATTTTTTCCATCAGCGGTGAAAACGGCTCCTTTTCCCGCATTGAATAAGGGCGAATCTTCCATGATCATAATGGACGCAGCAACCGCATCAATTGAAGTATTGCCTTTCTGAATTTCTGCGTAACCGGCTTTAAGGGCTTCTGTCAATTTTGTTTGATAAGCGCTTTCTTTTTCAGCCGTCATGCTTGATTTAAGAATGGTTCCGGCACCACCGTGAATCACAAGAACGTATTTTTTTTGTGCCGTTATCATCAGTGAAAAAGTGACGATGGAAGCGAGTAGGAGTTTTTTCATAATCAATGGAAATGTTCGTCAAATTTATTGAATTTTTTTGGAGGCGCGAGCGAAGCGAGCGTCGAAAAGTTTTTTTGCAGAGATAATTTTGGAATTGAGATTCAGATATTTTAATTCGTACTCTGAAATCTTCCATTACATTTCTAGATTCTTTTTACTTTTTACTTGGTTCTTCCTTTTAGGATACGCCCAAAATAATAGGAAAAAGAAAAACTTATTCCTTATTTTTACCAAATGATTTCTAAGCAAACAATTGACAAGATATTTTCTGCCGTTCGGGTAGAGGAAATCATCGGTGAATACGTACAACTCAAAAGGGCAGGCTCCAATTATAAAGGTCTCAGTCCCTTCCACGACGAAAAATCGCCGAGTTTTGTTGTCTCGCCAAGCAAGCAGATCTGGAAAGATTTTTCCTCCGGAAAAGGAGGAACTGCTATTTCTTTTCTAATGGAAATTGAAAATTTCACTTATCCTGAAGCACTTAAACATGCGGCCAAAAAGTATGGAATTGAAATTGAAGAAGATTTACGAGAACTAACAGAAGCGCAGAAGCAGGCACAAACCGATAAAGAATTACTCTATAAAATTCATGAGATTGCTAACGATTTTTTCCAGGATCAACTGTTTGAAACGGAAGAAGGAAAGACGATCGCTTATTCTTATTTTAAAGAGCGTGAACTTCGGGACGATATAATTAAAAAATTCCAGTTGGGATATTCGCCGGAACAGCGAAATGCTTTTACAGAATTTGCTTTGAATAAAGGATATTCCAAAGAGATTTTAGAAAAATCAGGACTTTCTATTTTTCCAGAAAATGCGCCGAATGGAATCGACCGTTTTCGGGAAAGAGTTTTATTTCCGATTCATAGTTTTTCGGGAAGGGTTTTAGGTTTTGGAGCAAGGATTCTTAAGAACAATATAAAAACTGCGAAATATCTGAACTCTCCTGAAACGGAAATTTATCATAAATCGAGCGTTCTTTATGGATTAAGTCAAGGAAAGCAAGCGATTTCTAAAAATAATCTGTGCCTTTTGGTAGAAGGTTATATGGATGTCATCGCGCTTCATCAAAGTGGAATTGAAAACGTTGTCGCCAGTTCAGGAACGGCTTTAACGGTTGATCAAATTAAACTGATTAAGCGTTTGACAGAAAACGTAACCATTCTTTTTGATGGCGACCCAGCCGGAATTAAAGCGAGTTTTAGAAGCATCGATTTATTGCTCGCCGAGGAAATGAATATTCGGATTCTCCTTTTTCCTGACGGCGATGATCCGGATTCTTTCTCCAGAAAACATCCACAACACTATGTGGAAGATTTTATTAAAACTCAGGCGAAAGATTTTATCGATTTCAAAGCCGAGATTTTATTGAAAGAAGCCGGCGATGACCCGATTAAAAAAGCAGAATCGATTCGGGATATCGTAAAGTCCGTGGCATTTGTTAAAAATGCTTTGAAACAGGAGGTTTATCTGAAAGAAGTCGCCACAAAATTTGGACTTTCTGAGCAATCACTTTTCAATGAACTGAATGTTCAGAAACAAATTCAAAACAAACAGTTTTCTCCGCAACAAAGACCAGAGCCACAAGAAAGGCCGAAAATGGAAATTGTGCCGCCAACTTCAATATCTGTAAATCCATTGCTGGAGTTAGAGGAAAAACTGGTGAAACATATGCTTAACTTTGGTGATCGGGTTTTAGAAAAGTCAGATGCCGATAATCAGCCGTTTAAAATTACCGTGATTGAAGAAATCATCAGTCACTTTAATGAAGATAATTATGAGGCTCAATCGCCTATTAATAAGAAAATAATTGAAGAATTAAAAAACGGATTGGCCAATAATGAAATTATTCAAAGTAATTTTTTCTTAACTTTAATGGATGAAACGATTGTTTCTAAAGTTTCTAACGCAATTCTTGAAGATGATGACTTAAGCGACTGGGAAAAAAGTAATATTTTCCCTCCGAAACCCGGTGATAAATTAGAAGCCGAAATTGAAGATGATATTCTGATTCATAAAAGTCATTTTATTGAAAAGTTAATTTATGATATCGTCAAAAAGTTAGATTCAGTAAGAGATGAAAATCCTGAAGAATATTATGAATCAGTGAAAAGGATTATGATTTTAAAGAACCTCTTGAATGAAATTAATTTGAAATTAAACCGGCAACTGACAAAAGGGCACAGTTTTTTTAGGGAACAGAAATTGTAAATTATAAAACGAAAAAAATAAATAATGGATATTAAAAAAGATTTCAGAGATTTCTCTGTAAAACATTTAGGAAACAGCGGATTGGCGACTGATCAGTATATGGGAATGTATGGACCAACCAATCTAACTCCGTATATTATGGAAGAAAGACGATTGAACGTTACACAAATGGACGTTTTTTCGCGTTTGATGATGGATCGTATTATTTTCTTGGGAACCGGAATCGATGACCAAGTGGCGAATATCATCACGGCTCAGTTGCTTTTCTTAGAAAGTTCTGATGCGTCAAAAGACATTCAAATTTACATCAACTCTCCTGGTGGAAGTGTTTATGCAGGTTTGGGAATTTATGACACGATGCAGATCATCAAGCCAGATGTTGCCACAATCTGTACCGGAATCGCTGCCTCAATGGGTGCTGTTCTTTTGGTTGCAGGTGAAAAAGGAAAACGTTCTGCCTTGAAACATTCAAGAGTTATGATTCACCAGCCGAGTGGTGGTGCGCAAGGTGTTGCATCTGACATGGAAATTAACTTACGTGAAATGTTGAAATTGAAGAAAGAATTGTACGATATCATTTCAGAACATTCCGGACAAACTTACGAGTGGGTTGAGAAAGCGTCTGACAGAGATTATTGGATGACCTCTTCTGAAGCGAAAGATTTCGGAATGGTTGATGAAGTTTTAGAAAGAAAAAAAGAAAAAAAATAACTTTTCTTTAAAGATAAGATAAAAACAAAAATGCGTCTCAATTTTGAGACGCATTTTTTATGATTGAAATCGAATTTCTTAAGAATTAAATCCTTCGATAATTTTACCAAAGTCTTCTACTTTCAAAGCCGCACCCCCGATTAAACCACCGTCGATATCTGGTTGAGAGAAAATTTCTTTCGCGTTATCAGGTTTTACAGAACCACCATATAAAATCGAAATTTCGTTAGCAACTTCTTGACCGTATTTAGCAGCGGTTATACTTCTGATGTGTGCATGAATTTCCTGCGCTTGTGCAGGAGAAGCCGTTTCACCCGTTCCAATTGCCCAAACGGGTTCGTAAGCAATCACGACTTTTTTAATTTCTTCTGCAGTTAAATTGAAAAGTGCAACTTCAGTTTGGTTTTTTACCACTTCTAAATGTTGACCAGATTTTCTTTGCTCCAAAGTTTCCCCGTTACAATAAATAGGTGTTAAGCCTTTATCTAAAGCCAATTTTACTTTTACGCTACAGTGAGAATCGGTTTCACCGTGGTATTGTCTTCTTTCAGAATGACCAATAATTGCTCCGGTTGCGTGAATCGATTCGAGCATATCTGCCGAAATTTCTCCTGTGTAAGCACCATATTCATGCTCGCTCATGTCTTGTGCAAAAACCCCGATTTCATTATGTGCAAAAACATCTTTTGCCATCATTAAATACATTGATGGTGGCGCAATCCAGACTTCACAATTGGTTGCATTATTCTTTTTGTATTCTAATAATTGAAACATTAACTGTTGTGCTTCAATTACATTTTTATTCATCTTCCAGTTTCCTGCAACGATATTCTTTCTCATGGTCAAATATTTATTTAATTAATCGAGTTTCCAAATGTTTTTCAAAAGTTGATAGAACATATGTTCACGTTCCGTCACTTCTTCATCAGCTTTTATTAAGGTCTTAGCAAACTTTATAAAAGATTTTCTTTCTTTTTCAGTAGAATCATCTAAAAAGCAATGTGCATGAAATTCAAAGTGATCTTTCCACTCTTCGGCTTGTAAAAGTGCAATTGCATCAAGTTCATTATCCAAATTCATTTTAAAAGGAAATTCCTCCGCAAGATATTGCTGAATAAGCATTCCTTCTTCGGGTGAAAATTCACCATCAACGGCTGAAAGAATCATTAGTAAATGATATCCTGCGATTGATTTGTTGGATTTTTGTTGGTTTTGATTCATTATCGTTTAATTTTTTTGTTTAATATAATCTTCTGCAGATCGTTTATCCACAATTTTTCCTTTTTCTAAAGTAAGCACAAAAGGATTACTTCTCGCAATGGTTTTAATTGCAGTTCCGTCCATCATTGCATTATTAATGGTTTTAAAAGTATTCGGGTCGGTAGAAACTCCCAAAACTAAAGCTTTTTTTTGTTGACTTAATTTTGCTTCTGCCTGGGCTAAAATATTGATGTTTGCATTTTTAGGATCGTAAGAGAAAATTAGAATTGCTTTTGGTGCTTTCAAGATTTCGTCTGTCAAATCAGCGCCTTCTGCGGTTTCTGGTTTAAACTTCGCAATCTCCGAAGCATAACCTTGTTTAATTAGTTTCGAAGTTGTTTTACCTTCCTCAATAATCCATGGCGAACCTTCTTCCCAATATTTTTTTTCGTTCACATAATCATCCTGATTTACCTCTTTAACTTCGCCTGTTTTTTCATTTTTAATGGAATAAAAACTTTTAAATTCAGAGGGATCTTTTTCTATTTTTTGTTTCTCAGCATTTAAATCTGTTCCGATTTTATAATCTCTAAAGTCGATTACCGGTTCGTGCGTAATTCCCCAATTGATAACGAAAACCATGGACAGGAAAGCAAATGCAGATAGATATTTTTTAAACTTGGTTTTTTCTTCTGGCTCATTAAAGTCATTTCGGTAAAGGAAATAAACCAGTAATAAACCGAACAATAAGATAATATCTTTCCAGAAACTTTGCCACGGTTCCATTTTCAAAGCATCTCCAAAACAGCCACAATCGGTGACGACATTAAAATAGGCCGAATAAAAAGTGAGAAATGCAAAGAATACACACAAGGCAATAAGCATTGAAAGTGTAAATTTTAACTGAGTTTTAATTAACAAGAAAAAACCAAAAACCAATTCAAAAACTACGACAATCACCGCTAAAATGATCGCTTGTTTTTCTAGGAAAGGAATGTTGAAAACTGCCGGTGAAAAATATTCCTCTAATTTGAAAGAGAATCCAACAACATCTACGGCTTTTACAAATCCCGAAACGATAAAAATAAATCCAATCAGGATTCTTAAAATTGCTTTCATAAAATATTGTTTCAAATTAAAATTCTATATTATTTTTGGCTTAAATACTGCTTTTTCCTCAGAAAATTTAATCAGACAAAAAACCGCATAATTCAGCATATCGAAATAATTAGCATCAATTCCTTCTGAAACCAAAGTTGCTCCGGCGTTGTCTTCTATTTGTTTGGTTCTCAGTACTTTCTGGTAAATTAAATCGGTGATTGAAGAAATTCGCATTTCTCGCCAGGCTTCTCCATAATCGTGATTTTTTTTGAGCATTAACTCTTTTGCTTCGTGAACAAATTTGTCGTACAACTCCAGAATTTCATTTCTGTCCTGTTTGAAATCATCTGCAAAACCTTTCTCCAACTGAATTAATCCAATGATAGAGTAATTCACAATGGCGATAAAATTCTCTTCTTCCGATTCGCCAACTTTGGAAATTCCCGTTGTTTGAAAATTTCTTAAACTTTTAACTTTAATAAAGATTTGATCTGTTAATGAAGAAGTTCGTAAAACACGGAAAGAAGCACCGTAATCACTCAGTTTGTTACTGAATAATTCCCTGCAGACTTTGATTACTTCGTCGAACTGTTTTGATGTTTTTTGCATATGATTTCTAAACTTTTCAAAGATAAGAATTTCGTTTGAGAGTTGTCTGTTGATAGTTGTCAGAAATTGTATTTTTGTGAAATGAATGCTGATATTTCTAAAAAGCCGTTTTTTAATTTTAAAACCATGAATTGTCGTGGTCGGTTAATCGATTTGTCGAAACCTCAAATCATGGGCATTCTGAATGTTACGCCGGATTCCTTTTCAGATGGAGGACAATTTAATAATGAAATTGATGCTCTTCTTCAGGTTGAGAAAATGATCAGTGAAGGAGCCGCAATCATCGATATCGGTGCGCAATCAACCCGGCCAAATGCTCAACTGCTTTCTTCACAGGAAGAAATTTTGAGAATTGGAACTCTAATTTCAAACCTTAAAAAAGAATTTCCGGAGATTCTAATTTCTATAGATACTTTTTATTCTGAAACGGTCAAGTTTGGTTTCGATGAAGGAATCGATTTGGTGAATGATATTTCAGGTGGGATGTTTGATGAAAAAATGTTCGAAACCGTTGCTAAAACTGGACTTCCTTATATTTTAATGCACATTAATTCCACTTATGAATCGATGCATGAAAAGTTAATTCAAGACGATATTATCTTGAATATGAGTTATTATTTTTCGGAAAAAATTCAACAATTAAGAAGTCTCGGAATTAAAGATATTATTCTCGATCCTGGTTTTGGGTTTGGAAAAACAGTGAAGCAGCAACATCAAATGATTGATGAACTCGATGCAATTAGTTTTGGTGAATATCCTTTACTTATCGGTATTTCCCGAAAATCTTTTATCTATAAACCCTTAGGCAAATCACCTTTAGATATTAAGGAAGAAACTCAGAAACTTCATTTAAAAGTTCTGGAGAAAGGTGCGAAAGTTCTGCGTGCTCACGATGTTTCGGCAACTAAGAAAACGATTGATTTATTTTTAGGAAAGTGATTCAATCTTTATTTTTTAACCGCAAAATATGTAAAAGACAACTTTGAAATCTTTTGACTGGCTTTCTAAAACTGAACTTTTAAGTCTTTTGCTGTAAAAAAACCAAAGACTAGTTCAATCCAGATAATTTTTCAGCGTATTCTTCTGCAAATTTTTTCCGGTCGTCATTCAATTTGTCTAAATTATCGGGTAAAAAATAATTAAAAAGAATTTTTTCGTCATCGTCTAAAAAGATGATTTCCTTTTCTTCACCATCAATCATCTGGGCGAAAATTTCCCACATTGAAGTATCTTTTGCTTTTAACAATTCAAAAAAAGAACTTGCTTTAATCTGTATGTTTTTCATTTCTAAAATCCTAAAAAATTGAGTTTTAACTGAATGGCGAAATTTTCTTTAAACGTCGAAGTTGCATAATAACCAACACGATAGAAGAATCCAAGATTGAATGGGCTTCCCAAAAAGTTATTGGCTTCTAAACCAATTTCCTGATAAAAGTGATTCAGTTTCTCGAACTCGAAATCATGAATTGCTGTGTTTTTCATATCACCCGTAATTCCACGATAAACCATATCAAAACTGGAAATTTTCTTGCCGAATGTGCTGAAATAAAATGGAACTCGGTGTGTTAAATAATAACCTACAAATTTGTCATTATAATATTTTCCACCTTCCATCGTCGCAAAACCGAGGTAAGAAGTAAGGTTGAAATTCAAAGAACTTCCGCCGTTTCCTAAACCGTTAATCGCATACTGATGCCAGATTGGAGCGTTTCCTGTCACTAAACCAGTATACAAACGAACGCCCGTAACACCGATTTTTGTTTTGAAACTATGCTGAACTAAAAAGTCAAATCTGCTGAAATCGAAGTCGCCGCCAAAAGTTTTTAAACCTTGCTCATAATTGAAATAGAACTCCGGATAATTCTGTTCGTAAGTCAGTTTTCCTGAAGGTGTCATCATACTTTTTGAATTCGGCGAATATTTCAACGTTAACTGAGTTGCAAAGTTTTCAAAACTGTTTCCCAGATTGTTATAATTATAATCAAATTTTGCTTCCTCCTGATCTCTTTTCGCCGAAACTCTTAAAGTCAAAGCATTTGATAAATCATTTTCATAAGAAACCTTAAAACCTTCAAAATGGTAAAATCGGTCGTTGTTTAAGTCAACACCGGAATTGTTTATTTTCATTTTAAAGTTCCAGAGATTTTCATTAAATCGCCCGGCTGCATCGACATCATTATAATACTCTGCACGAAAATAGGAAGTCTTTTTTAAAGTTGTTTTAAAGTCAATTCCAGCGCCGTATTTCCAGCCAGAATCTTTAAATCCATAGGCAATATACGCATCTGGAGAAATGTACTTGTTAAATTTCTCATTCATTTTAACCCCGATACCTAGGCGGAATCCTTCGTATTGATTGTATTTTAGCAGTTGAAGTGCATCGAAATCTACATTTCCAACCCGAATTTTTCCTTTGAGAAAACCGGTTAAAACATTCAGTTTTTGATCCAGATTATATTTTTTTCCCACACTGTCAATTTTGGTGTAAGTCATTCTCTCACGCGTGGTTAGCGAATCCGTTCTGTATTTTTCAAGAATATCACCATCGGAATTTTCCACCGACATTGAATAGCCGGAAAAATCTTTTTTGTTTTCGTCAATAGAAGTTTTAAAATCGAAATAATCAGCCATTACAAAAACGTAGTTCCCAAATTTTTGTTTTAATTTTTCGTCTGAATCATCTTTTTTCTTGTCGGATTTCTTTTCATCAAAAACGGTTGAACCCATTTTTATTTTAAAGTTCTCTTTAAGTAAAAACCATTTGTTGTCAATTGGTTTCCAAATACTTGTGATGGAGCCTTCACTTTTTTTCTTACTGTTACTTTCGATTTTTTTCAGACCATAGGTCGCCGCGTCGACGTACAGATATCCGTTGAATTTTCTTCTTTGAATTGGATTTTTATAATCTGCCTGTCGAAACCGAATTACATAATTTTTTCTACCGTCAATATCAATACTGTCTGTTAAAAAGTAACGATAAAGTGTTCGGTTTTCCTCCTGGATTTCTTTCGGAATTTTATTTCTGTTAGAACGCAACGCCAACATTTCATATACCGGTTGCTTCAAACCAGCAACACGATTATCTAAAATATTCACTTTTTCACCATATTTTTTTGAGTATAAAAATTCAGAGGCTCTTTCCCAAAGGAATAATTTACTCGTCGTCATTAACTTCATCACGTTCAAATTTTCTAGTGAATCTTTCTTTTTCTCGGCAGACTGTACTGCTGTAGAAACCAGTTTCAAAGAATCCAAACGATGCATTAGATATTGATTGTACTGTTTAATGCTGTCCTCATCAAAGTCAAACGATATTTTTTCGTATGATTTAAAGGAATAAGAATCTAAACTATGTGGAGAATTATTTTTAAAATTATCATTTACCTTTTGTAAAATAGCCAAAGCCCGAGGATCACTTTTATCAGCGATAATTATTGCTTCAATCGATTGTGTTTTCGGATCGATTTTAGAAAGTCCTATTTCCATAATTTTATCAACTACGGCTTCGTCCTCATAAAAGCCATTGGCTTTTATGTCAACTCTTTTACATTTTGTTTTAAAGGTTAAAGTTCCTTCATTATTTGTTTTTCCTAAAGTTTTCCCTTTACAGAAAACCGATGCATTTGGAATCGGCGATCTTTCACCAGTTTTTAAAACTGTTATTTTAGATTGGCCCAAGAAGAAAAGACTTAAAAATAAGAAGAGAATTGAAATGTGTTTTTTCATAGAAAACAAAAGTATTCAAAATATTTAAAACCTAACGCAAATAAGGCATTGTGGAATGTTAAAGTTTTGTACTTAGGAAATTCGGCTCCATTTATTTTTTCCTTTGTATTGTTTGGCGTAATAGGTTCGCAATTCAAAATTAACGGGATGTTCCAGATGCGGATCGTTTTCGAGTAATTTTTCAACGGTTGATTTTGCGACTTTAATGATTTTTCCGTCTGCAATTAAATCCAATTTTTTAAAATCAACGACACCACTTTGTTGGGTTCCCAGAATATCGCCGGGACCTCGAAGTTTCATATCAACTTCAGAAATTTTAAAACCATCATTTGTTTCGACCATGGTTCTCATACGAGTGCGGCTGTCACTCGAAAGTTTGTCTGAAGTGACCAGAATGCAATAACTCTGTTCCGCACCACGACCAACTCTTCCACGAAGTTGATGGAGTTGTGACAGACCAAACCGTTCCGCACTTTCAATAATCATTACAGATGCATTCGGAACATTTACGCCGACTTCAATTACCGTAGTAGCAACCATAATATGGGCTTTTCCTGAAGCGAAATATTGCATCGCTTCTTCTTTTTCAGCGGGTTTCATTCTGCCATGAAGCATTGTAACATTAAAGCCTTCATAAAATTCCAGTATGTGATCGAAATTCTCCAGTAAATTTTTGTAATCTAAAGTTTCAGATTCTTCAATTAAAGGATAAACGAAATAGATCTGTCGGCCTTTTTCAATCTCATCTTTAGCAAATCGGAAAATCGATAATCGGTCTTTTTCGCGTCGGTGAGCCGTGATGATTGGTTTTCTTCCAACCGGTAATTCATCGATGACAGAAACATCTAAATCGCTGTAGAAACTCATCGCTAAGGTTCTTGGAATTGGCGTTGCCGTCATCACGAGAATGTGTGGAGCGATTTTATTTTTTGCCCATAATTTCGCACGCTGAGCAACGCCAAATCGATGCTGTTCATCAATAATAGCCAATCCTAAATTTTTGAACTGTACGATATCTTCTAAAACTGCGTGCGTTCCTATTAAAATTGAAAGTTCACCAGTAAGAAGTTCCTTATGAATAATTTTTCTGTCCGAAGTTTTGGTAGAACCCGTTAACAATCTGACTTTGATATCTGTTTTTTCTAAAAGTTCCTGAATCGAATTAAAATGCTGTTGCGCCAAGATTTCAGTTGGCGCCATCAGACAACTCTGAAAATTGTTGTCGAGCGCAATTAACATTGAAAGAAGCGCGACCATTGTTTTTCCTGAACCTACATCGCCTTGAAGAAGTCGATTCATCTGAATCGGCTTTTTCATATCGGTTCGGATTTCCTTTAAAACTCTTTTCTGCGCATTGGTCAATTCAAACAGAATATAATTGTTGTAAAACTGATTGAAATTTTCACCGATTTTAGGAAAAGGATTTCCGATAACGGTGGCTTTATGATGCTGTTTTTTTAAACCATAACCTAACTGAAAGAAAAAGGCTTCTTCAAATTTGACTCGATTGTCGGCATGTTGAAAATGGATCAAATCTTTCGGAAAATGAATATTGTACAAAGCCGGAACTCTTCCGATTAAATTTAAACTTTTCAGTAAAGATTCGGGAAGATTTTCAGAAACTAAATTGGGTAGGTTTTTAACAATTTCAGCAGTTACCGTTTGAAAAAACTTATTGTTCAATCCCCGTTTCGAGAGTTTTTCGCTTCCAGGATAAATGGGCAAAAGTGTTCCAGATAAGGCCTTCTTTTCATCAATTTCAATTTCCGGATGTGGCATTGAAAAGAGGCCATTGAACTCATTAATTTTACCGAAGACGAAAATTTCCTGATTTAAAGGAATCTGTTCTTTCATCCATTTAGAATACCGAAACCAAACCAATTCCAGTGTTCCGGAATCATCCCGAAATTTAGCGGTTAATCTCTTTTGCCCTTTTCCGTAAGCAACTTCCTGAATGTCGGTTATTCTTCCTTTTAACTGAATTTCAGCCTCAAGGTCTGCTTTTAAATTTCCAATTTTATGAACGATACTTTTATCGATATACCGTAAAGGGTAGAAGGTTAGAAAATCTTCAACGGTCGTAAACCCTAAAACATTTTTAATGAATTTGGCACGTTCGGGACCGATTCCCTTTAAAAATTCGATGGAAGTTTCTAAAGTCAAGTTGTGAAGTTATTGCTTGTTTGTAGTTCAGGAGCGAATTTCGTTAAAATTAAAAAGACTTCCAAAATATAGTTGAAAGTCTTGAGTTTATTAATCTAAAGAACGATTTAATCTTTAATGCTGTATTTAAATTTCTTGCGATAATTTTCCCATTGCTCTCGGGAATTTATTTTTTTGAATTCGTTATTAACAACAAAAGGCATGTAAGGTTCTAATTCTTTCGCCGTTAAAGCACCTTGTAAAATCGTGATTGGATTTGCATTTTCATCTAAAAAAACGATGGAAGGAATTGCATTCACATTCATATATTTAGTGAAATCATGCATTGAATTTTTTGTCTTTCCCTCTACAAAACCTTCATTGGTAAAGGTTCTGCCAAATAAATTTAGACTTTCTTTCCTTTCTGCATTAAATTTTACGGGATAATAATTTTCATTCAAATACTTAGATATGATAGGATGATTGTAAGTGTTTTTATCCATCACTTTGCACGGAGCACACCAATCGGTATAAAAATCGATTAGTATTTTTTTGGGAACCGTTTTCTGTGCTTTAATCGCATCTTCCAAAGTCATCCAGTTCACTTGAGCAGAAGCCAAGAATATGGACAGGAATGCGAATATAAGGGCAAATTTCTTCATCTTAGGCTTGATTGCTAAATTTATACCAAATTGAACATTATCTCACTTCCTGCATTAATTTTTTAACTAAAGGTGAAATCAATATTAAGATAACTCCCGCTATCACAGCATATAAACCTAAATCTTTGTAGCCAGAAGTATAGGCTTGTAGTTTTTCTATATTAGAAGCGCTTTCACGTGCTGTTGCCATATTTGCGCCAATTAGTCCTGCTACATATTGTCCGTAAGCAGAAGCCAAAAACCACATTCCCATCATCATTCCCTGTAATTTCTGGGTAGAAAGTTTAGTCATAATTGACAGACCAATAGGAGAGAGGCACATTTCACCAAGCGTAATAATAAACAGTGCGATGGTGAATAAACTTAATGAAGTAATACCGGCTGCATTTGCGAAAAATTTGGTCGCATAAATTGCGTAGAATCCTAAGCCCAGGAATAGAAAACCCAAACCGAATTTAATAATGGTATTCGGCTCTAATTTCTTTTTACTCAGCCAGATCCAGAGCAAACCGATTGGTACAGCAACTAATAAAATAAAAAAAGCACCACCAGAATTATTAACACCATTGGGATCTAAACCAAGCAAATCATTATTTAAATTATGAGCGGCAAAGATACTTAGCGAACCTCCACTTTGTTCATAAATCCCCCAAAATATGATGGAGAATAAGATGAATATTAATGCGGCAAAAAGTTTATTTCTTTCTTGTTTATTAACTTTAGACATTTCATAGAGTAAATAAATCAATGTTAGCGGACCAACAATGTACATGAAATAATCTGTATACTCAGTTTTAGCAACCATTACCATAATCATTGGAATAAAAACAAGTGATAAAGCATAAACGCCATATTCTTTCCATTTTTCCATGGCTATTTCTTGGCCATCTTTCAGAACCTTCACTGGTTGAAGTCCGATTGGACCTAGGCTTCTTTGAGTAAAAACAAAATTAACCAGACTGATGATCATTACGAGGGCTGCTAAACCGAAAGCGACGTTCCAGTGAAGTCCTTCCGGGATCAAGTGAGAAAGCAATTCGCCTTTTCCGATAGCGATACAAAGGTACCCACCGAGCAAAGCGCCTAAATTAATTCCGGCATAAAAAAGGGAAAACCCCGCATCGGTACGGTTGTCGCCTTTTTTGTAAAGTTTACCGACCATGGTAGAAATATTTGGTTTAAAGAATCCAGTTCCTACAACGGTAAAAGAAATTCCGAGAAAGAAATAATCGTGTGGGTTTGTGGCTAAAATCATACTTCCAAGAATCATTAAAAACCCTCCCCAAAATAATGATTTCCGGAATCCCAAAATTTTATCTGCGAACAAACCACCCACAAAAGTAAAAGCATATACAAAAGCCTGGGTTGCACCGTACTGTAAATTGGCTTCTTTTTCAGCTAGATTCAACTGTGAAATCATAAAGAAAACGAGCATTCCGCGCATTCCGTAGAAACAAAAACGTTCCCACATTTCCGAGAAAAAGAGTGACCAGATTTGTTTAGGATATTTTCCTTTGAAATCCTGAATTTGTTCCAGAGTTAGGTTCATAAGTAATGAGTCATTTGTAATTAGAGTTGGTGAACAACCATTTATAGGAAATCTTTAATCAAGATATTCGCTGTTCATAAATTTTGGACAAACGAAAATAGAAAAAACCACCGAGTTATCGATGGTTTTTGTGATTTTATTTAATATTCTATTAATGAATACCTTTCATAAATTTATTTAATATAGGCGAAAGAAGAAGTAAGCATACTCCCGAAGTCAACATTAAATAAGTAATAAATGGATACAAAGCGAAATCATAAGTAGTTAAGATTTGCTCTAAAGTTGCTGCAAGGTAATTACCTAAAGCCAAACTCGCCATCCAAACTCCCATCATAATTGAGGTAATATTACTTGGGGAAAGTTTGGTCACCATGGATAGCCCAATAGGTGATAACATCAATTCTCCTATCGTTAAAAGGGTATATACAACCACTAACCACATAGGACTAACAATATTGCCCGCATCTGCACCATTTTGTGCTTGGGTCATAATAAAAAAAGCGATTGCACCTATGAACATTGCCATTGCAAATTTGACAGGCGTTCGCGGATTCATTTTTTTTGCAGCTAATTTCACCCATAAGATTGAAAATAAAGGCGCCATTGTTACAATTACAATTGGATTAATATTTTGGAACCACGTGGTAGGAATTTCAAATCCCCATACAACTCTGTCTGTATTCTCTTGCGCAAAAAGATTAAATGTTCCACCCGCTTGTTCAAAGCCTGCCCAGAAAACAATATTAAAAAATGCCAATATTAAGATTACAAAAACTCTCGTCCATTCTGTAGATCCTGTTGTTCCTTTAAAAATGGAAGTTCCGATAAATCCAACTCCGCCTATTCCTAAGATCCACACCAAAATGGTATGAATGGTTTCGGAGCTGTTATTCCATATAAACATTACTAAGAAAACGAAAGCAACAATCCCAATGGTGTAAAGAAATACATCGATCCAGTCTTTTCTTACCAAATCAGTTAGACCTTTCTCTTTATAAGTTGGTGGAAGTCCTTTATCTCCCAAAGTTCCTCTTCGTGCATAAAACCATAAAATACCAAAAAGCATTCCTATAGCTGCTACGAAATAACCGTAAGGCCAACCTACCTTTTCACCCAAAGTACCCGCTACAAAAGGAGAAAGAAACGCACCAATATTAATTCCCATATAGAAAATAGTAAATGCACCGTCTTTTCTAGGATCATCATTGTCATATAAATCACCCACGATGGTTGATATATTTGGTTTAAAGAATCCATTTCCTAAAATTAAAACACCTAAACCTAGGTAGAACAAGTTTTTTCTTGTCTCAAGATCTGGAAATAATTCAAAAGAAGATCCAGCAGCTAACATAAACTGACCAATCGCCATTACCAGCCCACCAATTATAATTGATTTTCTTTGGCCCAAGATTTTATCTGCAAACCAACCCCCTAAAATAGGAGTAAGGTACACTAAAGCAGTAAAAACACCGTAAACTGATAATGATTCGGCACGATCTAGCCCAAAACCTCCAGTCGCTAGTTCAGCGGTTAGAAAAATTGTAAGTAAGGCACGCATTCCATAATAGGAAAATCGTTCCCACATTTCAGTAAAGAACAAGGTGTATAATCCTTTAGGATGTCCTTGTTGCGGCTGTGTAGTCTCCATTTTTTTTAATTGTTATTTTTCGATTAGGGAACAAATATAGTTTTTTTTTCTTTTTGTGAAGAATGATATTCTGTAATTAAATGAGAAAAGTGCTGAATGATACAGCACTTTTACCTTTGTTTTTTATTGAAGCGATTAATTAATCCCTCTTTCTTTCATGATTTTATTAAGTCTCTTTAAAATCGATAGACCTAAAATGGTTGCTATAAGCAGTAAACCAAAGTTGACAATAAAGAAATATGCCTTATTATCATATTCATACCAAAAACTCGCTAAAACTCCAGACAGTTTATTTCCGATTGAAGTTGAAAGGAAGAATCCTCCCATCATTAATGCTGTAATTCTGGGTGGTGAAAGTTTTGAAACCAACGATAATCCCATTGGCGATAAACATAATTCTCCCAAAGTAATTACCCCATAAGAGGCGATTAACCATATTGCAGAAACCTTTACCAATCCATTATTACCAGCGTAAACGGCACCAACCATTACCAAACACGATAAGGCGGAGATAAACAAGCCAAGAACAATTTTTGAAGGAGTGGTGGGTTCTTTGCCCTTTCTCCGAAGGAACATAAAGAATCCGACGACTACAGGAGTTAGTAAAATTACCCAAGCTGGATTAATTGATTGGAACAATTCAGTATTGTAAAGCGCAACTTCCTGCCAAGGATTTGCTTCGAGTTTTGCTCGCTCAGCATCCGAAATATTTCTAAAATAAATATCTAAACCTTGTTCTTTAATTGGTTTTCCACTTTCATCCTTTATCGTTCTGTACTGATCATCGTAAAGAGAAACCTCTTTGATTTGATAGGTTTTTCCTTGAACTCCGTCTTTTCCATCAATTAAATTAATTGCTCTTAATGGCTCTATTAACGGGGCTGGAATCGAACGGTCTGTATAATTATTTGCCCAACGGGTCAATGCTGTTCCATTCTGTTTGAATACAGCCCAAAACATTAAACTTACGGCGAAAATCGCAAGTAAAGCACCAATAGGTTTTTTATCTTCTGCATTTGCTTTCACGTAAAGCATTATGTAGAAGTAAATTACCGGAATACAAGCGAAGATAAAGGCATCTGTAGAATCGCTTCCAAAAATATTACCAGGCAGCATCCAACCTATTACTCCAGCGATGATTGCAGGTAAGAAAACCTTTAATAAAACATCTGAAATTTTAGTGTCTCCCTCTTGAGATGGCTTTAGAATATTAGCTTCTAAAATGTGTTTTCTACCCAATGTAAAGACGAAAAGTCCAATAAACATTCCGACACCTGCGGTCATGAATGCTGGTCCCCAACCGTATTTATTACGCATGAACGCGGCAATAATGTTACAAATAAACGCACCGATATTAATTCCCATATAGAAAATGTTATATCCTGCATCTTTATTGCCTTTATAGGGTTCTTCATTGTAAAGGTTTCCTAAAAGGGTAGAAATACTTGGTTTAAAGAAACCATTTCCTAAAATAACCAAGCCGAGAGAAGCATAAAAAAGTGGCAATTCTTTAAACAAACCAACACCTAAATATCCCAGTCCCATTAAGGCTCCACCAAGATAGATTGCTTTGATATAACCTAAAACTTTGTCCGCAAGGAAACCTCCCAGAAACGGAGTAAGATAAGTTAAGGCGATAAATGTTCCGAAGATATCGTCCGCATTTTTATCATTAAATGCAAGTCCGCCTTTTTCGCTATCGATCATGTAGAGCACGAAAATTCCGAGTATTAAATAATAACCGAATCGTTCCCACATTTCCGTAAAAAACAGATAGGGTAAACCCTTAGGGTGTTTGCTGGTTGTTTTTTGTTTCATTTTCAAATTTTAATGTTAGCAAATATATATTATTAAGATTAAAGATAAAAGCTCTCTTATGAGAGCTTTTATAGCTGTTTTAAACAGCAGATATTTAAAGATTTTCTATTATAAAATCAGTCATTTTCTGGTACAATTGCGGTCTGGTTTGTCCACCATAAATACCATGGTTCTTATCAGGATATGCCATAAATTCAAACTGTTTTTTGTTTTGAATCAGCGCTTCTGCAAATTCCATAGAGTTTTGGAAATGCACGTTGTCATCGGCTGTACCATGAATTAAAAGATATTTTCCCTTTAATAAGTTAGCATAAGTTGTCGGTGAATTATCATCATAACCTCCAGGGTTTTCTTGTGGCGTTCTCATGAATCTTTCGGTATAAATCGAGTCGTAATATCTCCAGTTTGTTACTGGTGCAACTGCGATTCCTGCTTTGAAAACGTCTGCGCCTTTGGTCAAAGCCAAACTGGCCATATATCCACCAAAACTCCAACCGAAAATCCCAATTCTATCTTTATTAATATAAGATTGTTTTCCGAACCATTTTGCAGCAGCAATTTGATCATCAATTTCAAATTTCCCTAAATTTAAATAAGTAGTCTTTTTGTATTCTGTTCCTTTATAACCTGTTCCCCGACCATCAACACAAGCAACAATATATCCTTTTTGAACCAAGTGGTTGAACCATAGACCGTTACCCATATCCCAAGCATTGGTAACCTGTTGTGAACCTGGACCGGAATATTGGAACATGAAAAGCGGATATTTTTTATTAGGATCAAAGTCTTTTGGCTTCATTACCCAAGCATTCATTTGATCTCCAACTTCGTTTGGAATCGTAAAATACTCCTTAGCCACCCAATTATCTGCCTGTAATTTTTTTAGTTGTTCGTTATTATTTTCAAGTTCTTTTAATGTTTTTCCATCTCCATTTTTCAAAACATAAGTGTAAGGATTTGTTGCTGAGGAAGATGTTTCAATAAAATAATTAAAGTTTTGGCTGAAGTTTGCACTGTTCGTTCCAGAAGGATTTGAAATTAACGTGTGTTTCCCAGTTTCAATATTCACTTTAGAAACTACTTTGTTAATGCTTCCTTTCTCAGTTGTTTGAATAAAAACTTCTTTCGATTTTGGATTAAATCCGTAGTAATTGGTTACTTCCCAATCTCCTTTCGTAATTTGTTTTTTCAATTTTCCGTTTTGATCGTACCAATACAGATGTCTGTTCCCGTCTCTTTCGGCTCCCCAAATAAAAGAATTATCTGCCAGAAACTCCAGGGTTACATTGTCGGTGTCAATCCATCTTTTGTCAGATTCGGTAAATAATTTGGTAACCGCTCCTGTTTTGGTATTCACTTTTAAAACGTCTGATGCATTCTGTAATCGTTCAGAAGTAATCAAAATTATTTCGTCTGCTTTTGCAGTTTTATAAACATCAGGAATATAATAATTCTTGAAATTGCTTAAATCTAAAGCCATTGTCTTTGCAGAATCCAAACGATATAACTGAGCCGAAACTACCGAATTATTTTCGCCTGCTTTTGGATATTTAAAACGCATTTCGGAAGGGTAGAGTTGTTTTCCATAAATAGGAATCGACATTTCTGGAACTGCTGATTCATTGGATTTTACAAAAACAATTGCATCAGAATTTTTGGTCCATTCGTACAACTTTGCATGGCCAAATTCTTCTTCATACACCCAATCTCCAAGTCCGTTCAGAATTGAATTTTTCTTTCCGTCAGTTGTAATTTGAGTTATTTTTCCAGAATTTAGATCCTGATAAAAGAGGTTATTATCTGCAATAAATGCAACCTTGTTCCCATCAGGTGAAAAAGTAGGTTCTTGCAGGAAATTACCATTATTAATGTTTAATACTTTTCCTGATTTTAAATCTTTAACATCGAATTTTCCTAAAAATGAATGTCTATAAATGGGTTCACTTTGTTTTAACAAAAGTATTTTAGATTCATCATCATTAAAAGTATAAGACTCAAATCTTCCGTCGACGATATTTCCTTCTTTTTTTGTGGTTTTATAAGAGTATTTTGCAATTCCATCTTGTTCAATGATCACATAATTTTCACCATTTTTTAGAGATGAAATTCCAGAAATCCCTTTGCCGCGATAATATCCAGAATAGATTTTATCTAAAGTGATCTCTTGGGAGAAAAAAGCGACCGAAGTCAAAATTGAAATTGAGAATAGGAGTTTTTTCATATTAAATTTGATAAGATCTCAAAGATAGGAAAATTCTTAAAATTTCGTTAAACTTTATATTATTGTATTTAATGGCTAAAAAATTGATATTATTTAACAAATAATTAAATAAAATTAACTATGGAAACATATAATTCAGAAAAATTAGTAAAATATCAAATGAGTGATCAGGAAGTAATTGTAGGATTTGGAACATTTGAAGATGCAGAAAATTATGCTTCCCAAAACAACGGAAATTTGGTAGAAGTTGGTTTTAGAGACGGAAATGATAATCCAGAATTAACTCAAGACGTAGGATTAGTTGCGAAAAAACTTCATTTTTTTGTAGAAGCAGGTTCAGAATATCGTTTTCTTCATTCCGCAGATCCTGAATTCAAAGATTTTGCAGACCATCTTCAGAAAAGAAAATCAGAATTAGATGATGAAAGTCCAGAAGAAAAATACATCTCAAATGCGGAACCACAAATTGCCGAAGATCCGATTATTGTTTTAAAGAATAATGAGTTTGAATCGATAACTTCTCGTGAACGTTCTAAATATTTGAAACATGCAAAAGTTTACGAAATTGGAGTTTCTAAAATGATTGAATCTTAATCTTTTAATTAGAAATATATAAAATAACCATTGAAAATCAATGGTTTATTTTTTTATTTTTCTTCATCATTATGGCTAAAACCGATTGGTTTTTTAGGTTCATCAATGATTTGATAATGTCTTAATTCACTTTTTAAGGTTTCAATTCTTTGTGTAAATTCTTCATAATTATTTAAAGAAACATCAAAAAGGAATTGTTGAATTTGATCTAAATACGTCGCAGTTAATTTAGAAGAAACATCTCTTAAAGAAGCATCAATCATTTTTTTGGAGATGTTTATTGTTGTAGAATGATCTTTCAAATATAGATTTCTAATTCTTTTTTTAAGACTTTGCGTAAAATCAATCAACATGGTGTTTGAAAATGCCTGCATTTCTTTAGAAATCTCCACCCAAAATGGAAGTCGGTGTGCTTTATTATGTTCCAATATTTTCATTAATAATGCATCATCTGAAAGATTTTCTGACATATGGAAAAAGAGCATTTCGGATCGTTCTTTTAAACTAGGTGGGAATATTGGGATAAAAACATCGAAGCGACCAGGTGCAAGAATTTCTTTATCAATGTTCACTAACGAATTTGCTGCACCAACCATCAGAATTTTTTCTTTTTCGAAATGACCTATATAATGTAAAATAATTTCTTTCGTCTCGTCATCGCAACTATTTATGGATTGATCTTCGGTAGGTACGCTCATGAGTTGATCAAAGTCTTCAAGAAAAAGAAGTACTTTTTCTGATTTCATCATTTGAATGAGAAAATCATTAAAAGTTTTTTTCTCGTTATTGACAAAAGAGGTTCCCAAGAAATGTTTTTTAATCTCCTTAAATTCGTACGAAATAATTTCTGCAATTTTATTGGCCCAAAAGATTTTGCCACATCCGGGCGGTCCATAAAGAACGATTCCTGCTGGTTTATGGATGCCCCAATCCTGCACAGATAAATCACTTAAATAGGGTTCTAATGCTTGGGATATAAAGAAAAACAAATCACGATATCCGATAAAATCACGTTCATCTAGCCTCGTACTTTTACCGAAATAATTGTAGACAAATTTGTAATTTCCGCCCAACTGATTATCGATTCCAAAACTGGAAACTGATGATTTGTATTTTCCGTTATCAAATAGTTTAGGTTTTTCTTTTTTAATGATTGCTGCAACTTTATCAGTTGGCTGATCGATATTTTCTGCAATATCTTGAATCGATTTAGTTTTGTTTAGATCCTCTGAATATTTTTTTAAAAAGACGATATTTTCTTTGGCAAATTTTGCAAAGTCATCTTTAACATCGAAGTTGGTCGTAATACATTCTGAAAGTTCTAAATCAAAATCCTGAATAAATTTTATAAAACTTTCAGTGGGGATTTTAAGTTCTTTTGCAAGGTCAGCCAATTTCATGTCGATCTGTTTTTAGAGTAGAAGTAAATGTACAAATTAAATTACTCAAGATTATTCAGAAATTCGAATGAAAAATAGAATTTAAGGTTCGAAGGTTTCAAATTTACCATTTTCATAAAATAGAACGATTCTTTTAACCTTAACTTCTTGTTTATCAACTGATTCTAAAATAGATTTTGATTCTGGAATCTCTAATCGCTGAGAATCGGATATTTTATCCGTTTCAACTATGTGTTCAGGAATATTTGATTCTCGCGGAATACCAATTTTGATTTTATCTTCAGATTCTGTTACGCCAAATGATTCATCATTAATTAATGAGAATAAATCGGGCAGGGAAGTTGTTTTTGGTTTTTCAGGGATTATCTTAATTTCTTCAGGAGTTTCAATTTTTATAAGCATTTCACCTTTACCTTCAATCAGCCATTCCCATTCTAATTCGGGAAAGCGATTTTTTATCTTCATCAGAAAATCCAAAGATGGTTTATTTCGGCCAGAAGTGATATGCGAAATACTCGAACGCTGCACTTCGATTTCATCTGCAAATTCTGAAAGTGATAATTCAGAATAAGCGATAATTTTTGAAATTCTTTCCTTTAAATCCATATTACAAATGTAAATATAATTTTACAATTATAAATTACAAAAGTAAACTATCTTAAAATTAATGAGATTACAAATGTAAATAAGCAATGTAACCAATTGATTTTAAATACCATTACCTATTTACAATATTAAATTATTTACGATAATGATCATCATTTTTAGGATTGTATTTAAGTTTTCTATCCTTTTTGTGTTCAGGCAAAACCAGAGAAAGGAAGATGCTTCCACCTAATATTCCGACGATAATGAATAAAGAATCTGTCGTTGAAAAACCTATTTGATCAAGAAATTCATGGAACAGCATCTTCAAACCGATAAAGGTCAATAAGAGTGCTAAACCTACTTTTAAGAATCTGAATTTATCGATAATTCCAGCCAGCAGAAAGAACATAGAACGCAATCCGATGATGGCAAATATATTTGAAAAGAAGACGATGTAAGGATCTTTAGTTATTGAAAATATTGCAGGAATACTGTCAACAGCAAATATTAAATCCGTGAATTCAATGATGACAAGAACTAAAAATAAAGGGGTTAATTTTTTAACTCCGTTAATGGTTACAAAGAATTTATTGCCCACAAAGTGATTATGAACTTTAAAATGCTTGTTCGCAAACTTCACAATTGGATGCTTCTGTGTATCGATCTTTTCATCATGGTCTTTATCAAAGAACATTTTTATACCAGTAAATACTAGGAAAGCACCGAAAACGTACATAATCCATTCGAACTTCTGAATAAGTGCTGCACCTATGAATATAAACATGAACCGCATCACAATCGCACCCAGGATTCCCCAGAAAAGGACACGGTGATAGTTTCGGGGCGCAACCCCGAACGCTGTAAATACCAAAACGATTACGAAGATATTATCTATTGAAAGCGCATATTCTACTACGTAACCTGTCAGATATTCGAGTCCTAAATTTTGGTTGTATAAATAAATGCTACTTACTAAATCACCAGGTATTATTTTAACAGGGTGATGATGCTTAGAAATGATCTGTTGTAATTTTTCAATACTATCGATGCCATGGAGTAGGTGACCGTAGTTTGTTAAAACAAAATAAAAACACATGGATAGCGCCACTACGAAAAAACTCATCAATCCAGCTTGTTTCATAGAAACTGTGTCGGATTTCTTATGTAATAGTCCTAAATCCAGTGCAAGGATAAGAAGAATAAATGCGATGAAACCTAATAAAAAAATACTCTCGTTTGTCATAAAAATATAAACCACAAATATAATCAAATTAAAGAATTTCGTCTAGTTTACATTTGTAAATAAAATAAAATACAAAGCGTTAAAAACCAATTATGTGTTTATGTTTATTACTCTCAAACAGAGTTTTCAACACTGTTTTACACTTCAAGTAAACTTTAATTTTTGATTTAGGTGAATCTAATAAAATATTGATTTTAAGTAAATTATTAATATCGATTAAAAATAATGTAATCCACAATTTTACCAACAGACATTCTGACATTTTTCAATGTTTAATTAATTCACAAAAGTAAATTTCTTTTTTAGAAAAGAAAAATCTAAATTTGGAAATTGTAAAATTTAAAGAATGCCATCAAGTTTAAACTACCGACAAAACCCTGATTTCCCAAACCGGTATATTTCCCCAGAAAAATTATTTTTTTTCCTACAGACGAATTACAGCGATATTATTGAGGAGATTGGTTCATCATATTCAGGCAAGCCTATTTATAAAATGAGAGTAGGTTCGGGTGATATTAAAATTCTAGCATGGTCGCAAATGCATGGCAATGAATCGAATTCTACGCATGCAATGCTCGATTTATTAGAAATCTTTAAACATCAACCAGAATTGAAAGAGCAGTTATTTTCAAAAATTACATTGGATTTTATTTTTATGCTGAATCCAGACGGATCGGAAAAATGGACCAGAAGAAACCACCTCGATATTGATCTTAATAGAGACTTTTTGAAACAATCGAGTAAAGAATTCCCCATTTTGAAAACTTTGGCTCAAAATGGGAATTACGATTATGCACTAAACCTTCACGAACAAAGAACTATTTTCAGCACTAATGATCTTCATCCTGCGACTTTATCTTTTCTGGCACCGAGCGAGGATTTCGAAAGAACCATTACTGAAACGAGGAAAAAGGCGATGGCTGTAATTTTTAAAATTTATCAAAAATTAAATAAGGAAATACCTGAGCAAATCGCTAGATATTCAGATGAGTTTTACCCTAGTTCTACAGGAGATAACTTTACCAAAATGGGAATTCCTACCATCTTATATGAAGGCGGTCATTTCTTGAAAGATTATAAAAGAGCCGGAACGAGAAAATATTACACCTTTGCATTGTATGAAGGTTTATTGGCAATTGCTGAACTCAATGGCTCCACTGATGGGTGGGGATTTTATCGTGAAATTCCAGAAAATAAGGAATCCCATTTCGATCTTATTTACAGAAACGTAAGATTGAATACCGATTATGAATGTATATTAGACATCGCGGTCCAGTACAAAGAAGAAATAAAACCTGGTGCTGATGAAATTATCTTTACACCAATCATTGTAGAAGTAGGTGATATCGGTAGGAAGAAAGGTTGGAAAGAAATTGACTGTACTGGAAAAACATTTGTTTCCAAAAGAAAATTTCCAAAATTAGATGAAGAGGTTGACTTCATTATAGAATAATAAAAAAGCGAAGTCTCTGGACTTCGCTTTTGTTTTGATATTCAAATTAAATTTAGTTTACGACTTTAATTCCGCTCGCCATAAATCTGATTTCTTCTTGTGGAGTAGTGATTGCGTCAATTTCTGCTTGGGGCTTTTTAGCATCTTCTGCATAGTGTTTTTGTTCATCTACTGAAGTAACTTTCGTTTCTACATTTCCTTCCAGAACGACCGTTTTACCTTCTAAAGCCATCGGCACGAAAAAAGCGTAATCTTTCATTTTCACGAAAAATTTCTCGTTGTTATCGGTTTCTACCGTTAACCAGCATCCTTTTTTATCACAAACTTTAACAACTTTACCTTTAACAGCAACATTTTCCAGTTTAGTAGACTTCTTTAATTTAGCATCTAATTTCTTCGTTGTCATTGCAGACTTCTCTGCTTTTGCAGAAACTCCTGCTCCATAAACTTCTCCAACTGTTGCGTTTCCTTCAGGTGGGCCGGCTTTCTTTGCGGTCGATTCTTGAGAGAAAGCGAGGGTTGAAAGCGCTATGGAAAATAAAAGAACTAATTTTTTCATTGATTTAATTTTTACAAAAGTATAAAATATTTTTTAATCAGATTTCATTCAAAATCAATGATTTACTTTATTTGCTTAATTTTTGTAATTAAAATTTTAAAATCTTTACATAAAATTTATATATTTACCTCTTTCAAAATCAAATTCGAAATAAGACAGACGTTTTATTCAAAAAAGGAATTTTTAAATAATAATTAAAAAATTTTTAAAGAAGAATATTTCTTTAATATAAATAATCTATGAATAAGAAACTCAAACTTTGGGATGCCACCATGCTCGTAATGGGCTCTATGATTGGAAGTGGAATATTTATCGTCAGTTCAGATATGATGCGGAATTTAGGTTCAGGCTATTGGTTAATTGCTGTTTGGATCATTACTGGTATTATGACGGTGGCCGCTGCAATTTCTTATGGCGAACTTTCCTCCATGTTTCCAAAAGCGGGCGGACAATATACTTACATTACCGAAATTTTTGGGAAAATGTCGGGATTCCTTTATGGGTGGGGTTTATTTACCGTTATTCAAACCGGAACGATCGCTGCAGTAGCAATGGCTTTCGGAAAATTTACCGCCTATTTAGTTCCTGCACTTAATTCACAGCCAATTTTTCAAAGTGGTGGCTTTAAAATTACCTGGATTCAAATTCTCGCAATTGGAATTATTTTGCTCCTTACTTATATAAATTCCCGCGGCCTCAAAAACGGAAAAATTCTACAAGATGTTTTTACGTCCTCTAAAATAATTGCGCTTCTAGGAATTATTATTTTCGGAGTTATTTTAGTAAAAAATTCCCAGTGGGCTGAAAACATGAGTTTTGGATGGGATGCTTTTCAGAATTTCGGTGTTGAAAATGGAAATATTTTAGAACCTTCCGGTTGGAAATCTATCGGTGGAATCACACTTTTAGGCGGAATTGCGGCGGCGATGGTTGGTTCTGTTTTCAGTTCTGTAGCGTGGGAAAACGTAACATTTATGTCTGGCGAAATCGAAAATCCCCAGAAAAACGTTGTCAAAGCGATGGTTTTGGGAACAATAGTGGTCATGATTTTATATCTTTTTGTGAATTTCATTTACCTTCACGCCCTCGGTCGCGATGGAATCGCATTTGCAGATAATAACCGGCCGGCTGTGGCTGCTTCCGAAGTTATTTTTGGAAGTACCGGAACCATAATCATGGCAATTTTGGTCATGGTTTCTACTTTTGGTTGTATCAATGGATTGGTATTGGCAGGTGCAAGAGTTTTTCAAACTATGGCCAAAGATGGCTTGTTTTTCAAATCTGCGGCAGAAAATAATATAAACAATGTCCCCGGTAAATCCCTTTGGATGCAAGGAACTTGGGCTTGTGTGCTCGCACTTTCCGGACAATATGGTGACTTGCTTGATATGATTTCGTTTATCATCGTGCTTTTTTATATGGTTACCGTTTTCGGCGTAATTTGGATGAGATTTAAACAGCCAAACCTTGATAGACCTTATAAAACCTGGTTGTACCCAATCACACCAATTATTTATTTACTCATCGGAACCGCGTTTTGTGTCCTCTTAATCATTTTCAAACCGCAATATACATGGCCAGGATTCATTCTTATTTTATTAGGCGTTCCCGTGTATTGGTTCATTAACAGAAGAAAAATTAGCTAATTAATTATTAAAGATATTTTTTTAGGAGCATCCATATTTCCGTTTTCTACAAAACCAGTCCCGCTCTGCGCTTTATCTCTGTGTTTTCTGAAAAAACACAGAGGATATCGCTTTGATCGGGGCTAAAACTTCTTTTTGTTTTTCTTTCAAGTGTTAAAAATCAATAATTTATAAAGAGTACGTTCAGATTGTGAAACGTATATAATCTTTTTGAAGATATTCCTTTATAAATTGAGGTGGAAATATTATTGAAAAATAGTTACAACCGTAATTAGATTGCACGATAATTGTTACTGAATATTTGTCTGAACGATTAAGTTGATGCAGGTTTTATTATATTTAAAAACATAAAATTACTTCCGTAAATAAGACTTAATCAATTTTAGATTCCTAAATAATGAGTAACTTTCCAAAAATAAAATATGTCAGAATTAGTTCCCATTTTTCAATCTTCTTACTTGTACGAGATTGAAGTAGCCAAAACAAAACTCGCTTCCCGAGAAATTCCGAGTTATATTAAAAACGAATACGTTAACAACATTACAGTATTTCCCATGTCCCAGAATTATTATTTATTGGTAAGTGAACGGGATTTCGATGAAGCAGAGAAAGTACTTCAGGAAGATGATGAAATTTCCGAAAATGACACGCTCTAGCAATGTATTCCTTGCCGACTTCTGACTTTCAACATCGAACATACCTATGGCCCACAATCATTCCCACGATCATTCTCACCAAATAAATGTAAGCAATTTGAATCGTGCTTTTTATATTGGTATAGGATTGAATTTAGGCTTTGTCATTATTGAAGCAGGTTACGGTTGGATGTACAACTCACTTTCTCTGCTTTCTGATGCCGGACATAATTTGAGTGATGTAATGAGTTTGGTTTTGTCGCTTATTGCATTTAAACTTTTAAAAAGAAAACCAACTTCTACCTATACCTATGGCTATCGGAGAGCCACAATTCTAGCCTCGCTGGCAAATGCGATATTATTAATATTTGCGGTCGGATTTATTATTTATGAAGCCATCGGGAGATTTATAAATCCGCAACCTTTAGAAGGTGGGGTTGTTTCAATCGTCGCCTTTGTAGGAATTTTTATCAATGGTTTCACTGCTTGGTTGTTTTTAAAAGAAAAAGATAAAGACCTCAATATTAAAGGTGCTTATCTCCACATGGTTGCTGATGCTTTGGTTTCGCTGGCAGTGGTGATTGGCGGTGTAATTATTATCTATACCAATTGGTTTTGGTTAGATTCTTTAATGAGCATTTTAATTGCGATTGTTATTTTAGTCGGAACCTGGAGTTTACTGACTCAAAGTTTGAAATTATCTCTAGACGGCGTTCCTGAAAATGTGAATGCTAAAGAGGTAAAAGAGAAAATACTAAAAATCAATGGAGTAGAAGATTTTCAACATGTTCATATATGGGCCTTGAGTACGACAGAGAATGCTTTAACGGCGCACGTACAAATATCAGAAAAATTGACTGTTTCCGAAATTGAAGAAGTGAAAGAAATAATTAAGCACGAATTGGAGCATCTTCAAATACAGCATTCTACCATTGAAACTTATTTTGGACAGAAACATTTTGAAGAGGATGTTGTTTAGAAAATGTCAATTTTTTAATGAATAATTTATCACAGATTTAGATTGCATTCCTCCGAACCGCCGCGCCATAATTACAATCTATTTACAATGAAGATAGCGTTCCTCCGGAACGCGAAACTATTACAACAAATTGATCTTCTACGGAGTTATTGCTCCTCTGGAGCAAGGTTTCGGTTGATTAGAATGTGGAGTTGCAGGTTCTATAAATATTTTTTCTATTTCAAATATTTTTTGATAATGTAATTCCTGATTCCAGAGGATTACATCTCTGTAGAATAAATATAGAAAATAGTTAGGGCGTTCGGAGGAACGCTATCTTTTAAATCATTTTGACAGATCTTCTACTGAGTTATTGCTCCTCTGGAGCAAGATTTTGGTTAAACAGAATCTAGAGTTGCTCATCGTATAAATGATTTTTCTGTTTTTAGATTATTTTTTCATAATGTAAATGTTGATTCTGGAGGAATCGTATCTCTGTAGAATAATTATAGAGAATAATTGAGGGCGTTCCGGAGGAACGCTATTTTTTGAATCGTTTTCATTAAAATAGATTTACTATTTCTCTTTCGTAATTTCTACCAGATCATTTAGTTTCCTAAAAAAAATTGAAAATAGAGACCCCATTTCTTTATAGCCCCGATTAAAACGGCATCCTTTTTTGAAGAGGCACGACGAGAAAAAGATACAGTGGAAAGCGGGTGGAATCTCCTGAAAAAAATCCAGTCTTCATGCTCCTGAAAACTTCGAATCCGTCCTAATTTAAACGTCTTTTCATTTTGACGAGGCTTTTTATTTTCCTTATCTTTACGCAAAATTTTACGCAAAATGACAGACTGGAAAACCGTCAAAGAATACGAAGATATTACCTACCAGAAAAAAGGTGGAGTAGCAAGAATAGCGATTAACAGACCGGAAGTGCGCAACGCCTTCCGTCCGAAAACAACCTCAGAATTATATGATGCATTTTACCACATTTCCGAAGATTCTTCGGTAGGCGTTGTTTTGCTTACTGGTGAAGGTCCAAGTCCGAAAGATGGCGGTCACGCTTTTTGCAGTGGCGGGGATCAGAGAGCACGTGGCGAACAGGGTTATGTAGGCGAAGACGGACGACACCGGTTGAATATTTTAGAAGTTCAGCGATTGATTCGTTTCATGCCGAAAGTGGTGATTGCCGTCGTAAATGGTTGGGCAGTTGGCGGTGGACATTCATTGCACGTGGTTTGTGATTTGACTTTGGCGAGTAAAGAGCACGCTATTTTTAAACAAACCGACGCCGATGTTACCAGTTTCGATGGTGGTTACGGTTCGGCTTATTTGGCAAAAATGGTCGGACAGAAAAAAGCCAGAGAGATTTTCTTTTTAGGACGTAATTATTCCGCGCAGGAAGCGGCTGATATGGGAATGGTGAATGCCGTAATTCCTCATGCTGAACTGGAAGACACTGCATACGAGTGGGCTGAAGAGATTTTAGGAAAATCACCAATGTCGATCAGGATGTTGAAGTTCGCGATGAATTTAACAGACGATGGAATGGTTGGTCAGCAGGTTTTTGCTGGTGAAGCAACTCGTTTGGCATACATGACTGAAGAAGCAAAAGAGGGAAGAAATGCTTTCCTTGAAAAAAGAAAACCCGACTTCGGAGATAATAAATGGATATCGTAAAGCAGATGTTAGAGTTTAGAAATTAGATGTTAGAATTTTCATTCACTCTAATATCTAAAATCTAGTATCTTATATCTAAAAATATATGACAGATTGGATTAAAGCAGCACGGCTGCGAACATTACCGCTTTCTATGAGTGGAATAATTTTAGGTTCTTTCATCGCAAGATGGAGAATTGTTGAAGAAGGAGGAACTTGGGATTGGCAGATTTTCGCGATGGCCTTGCTTGTTACTTTACTCTATCAAATTCTATCAAATTTCGCCAATGATTATGGCGACGGAATTAAGGGAACGGATAAACTGCGAGTCAATGAAGCGGAGCAAAGAGCCGTGGCTTCCGGAAGAATCACCGCAACTCAAATGCGAAATGCCGTGATAATTTTTTCTATTTTGTCTTTGGTTGCGACGATTGCACTTTTGTATATGGCTTTCTTTAAAGATAATTTAATGAACGAATTTTATACGTTTGTTGGGCTGGGGGTTGCCTGTATTTTGGCCGCGATTGGTTATACTATTGGTAAAAAGCCTTATGGCTACTTAGGTTTGGGTGATATCATGGTATTTATCTTTTTCGGATTGGTATCGGTGGGTGGAAGTTATTTCCTTTTTACCAAACATTTCGATTGGGATATCTTACTTCCCGCAACGGCAGTAGGTTTGTTAAGTGCAGCAGTGCTGAATCTTAATAATATGAGAGATATTGAAAGTGATGCCTTAAGTGGAAAGAAAACTTTAGCATTAAGGTTAGGTTTTAAAGGTGCAATGGTTTACGAGATTATTTTGTTGCAATTACCATTAATCATTATGTTGTTTTTTATGATGATGAATGATTTACATACGGAAGGAAAATATTATGCTTTTATCTTTTTCATCTTAATGCTTCCCATGACTGCTTTGCGAAGAAAAATTATGCAGGTAAAAGAACCGAAAGAGTTGGATCCATTCTTGAAACAAGTTGGGATTATGACTTTGACTATGGCAATTTTGGTTGCGTTCGGGCTAAATTACTTTTGATTAAAATTTTAAAAACTTAAAAATTCCAAAATGAAAATAAAATTTCTCGGACAAAACTGTTTTTTGTTCACTTACAACGGAAAAAATATATTATCAGATCCTTTTTATAATTATCAGAAAGAGAAATCTGGCTTTGATATTTCAGCGCAAAAAATAGATTATGTGTTGATTACGCATGCGCACGGAGATCATATTGCTGATGTTAAAGAAGTGCTTCAACATCATCCAGAAGCGACTGTAATTGGGCAACCTGAGATTTGTGGGTACTTTGGTCATCCGAATTCGATCGATATTAATTTCGGTGGATCTGCGAAGATTGAAGATTTAAAAATTTCAATGGTTCCCGCAAGTCACACGAGTTCTTTTCCTGATGGAACTTATGGTGGGGAACCTGCTGGCTACATTTTCAGATTTCCAGGTAAGAATATTTATTTTGCGGGCGATACCGGCGTAATGGCAGATATGGAAATGTTCGCGAAACTATTTGGTTATATCGATTTAGCAATACTTCCTGTGGGATCACATTATACAATGTGTGCAAGAAAAGCGAGTTTTGCCGCCGCAGAATTATTAAAAACGAAGAAAGTAATTGGCTGTCATTTCGATACTTTTCCTCCGATCAAAATTAATCATGAGGAGGCTCACCAACTTTTCTCAGAAAGAAATATAGAATTCACTTTACCGAAATTAGGGGAGGATTTTGAAATTTAAATTGATGACTTGTCGATTGAGAAATATCAAATCAGACTGAGAAAAAACTTTAAGAACAATGAAATTACGAGAATATAAGGCACAAAAAATGGCAAGCTACCTAAATCACACCGCTACAACCGATTACCTTTGCTGCGTTCCCACCCTGGAGGATTCTCAGGAGCTGGTTGTTTAGGACTTGCCGTTGCAAAGATACGCCTTTAATTGAAATTTCAAAATTCTAAACTTTAAAAAATTAAAAAATATTACTTTCAATATGATTAAAAATGTCTACACCATTGGTTTTGTGTTATTTATAATAACCATGGTTATTTTCTTCGCTATGTACTTTTTCGGAATGAATACCAATTATTTTGATAATACCATGCTTATCAATTCTTTTGTTCTTCCTGTTGTTTATTTAGCGGGTTCCTATTATTCGGTGCATTATCTTCGAAAGACTGGAGCGAGAATGAGTTTTCCAGAAATATTCGGGCGGGCCTTTAAACCAATGTTTGTTGGTGGGTTTCTTTCCGTAGTAACCATGTATTTATTTTTAAACTTCGTTGATCCTGCGGCCAAAGATTTATTGAATTTTCAATATCTTGACAGACAGAAAACTGAAATGGAAAAAGAGTATAATACTGCGAAACCAATTTTAAAAACGGAGGAACAAAAAGCAGAACTGGAAAAAGAATATGCCCAAAACAAACTGCGAATTTCGCATGAAATGACAAAGGATAAAGACTTTTTTAGTTTTCGACAATTCTCCTACTATTTTGCTGCAATTCTAGTTTTCTATGTTATTTTATCTACTTTCTTTGCAAGTTTTTTCCGCAGTAGAACAGAACTTTGATTTTAATCATCAAAACAAATACGGTTTCAAAAAAATAAACCCCTAATTTTGTATCAATAATCTTTTATTAATTAATGAATTTATCCATTATCATACCCCTTCTTAATGAAGAAGAATCTCTTGAAGAACTATTTTCAAGAATCGACAAAGTTTGTAATTCTCACGATCTTTCCTACGAAATTTGGTTTGTAGATGATGGAAGCACTGATCTTTCCTGGAGCATCATCGAAAACCTGAAAATTCAATTTCCTCAAATTCATGGAATTAAATTTTCACGTAATTACGGAAAATCTCAAGCCTTGCATGCGGCCTTTGCCAAAGCAAAAGGAGAGGTTATTATTACCATGGATGCCGATTTACAAGATTTTCCAGAAGAAATTCCGGAATTGTATGCTATGATTAAAACGGAAGGTTACGATATTGTTTCGGGTTGGAAAAAGAAACGTTTTGACAATGTGATGACCAAAAACATGCCTTCAAAATTATTCAATGCTGCAGCAAGAAAATTATCGGGAGTAGAATTGCATGATTTTAATTGTGGTTTAAAAGCCTACCGAAAACAAGTTGTAAAATCGATTGATGTGTATGGAGACATGCACCGATATATTCCAGTTTTGGCTGCCAATGCTGGTTTTAGAAAGATTACAGAAAAACCGGTTCAACATCAGGCGCGACCTTACGGAACTTCTAAATTCGGAACAGAGCGCTTTGTTCGCGGGTTTTTGGATTTAATTACCCTTTGGTTTGTAAGCAGATTTGGAGGAAGACCGATGCATTTCTTTGGAGCCGTCGGTACAGTAATGTTTATCGTCGGTTTTCTATCAGCATTATGGTTGGGAATTTCCAAGTTAATCGATGTTTCGCAGGGAATTTACGGACATCTATTAACCAATAATGCCTGGTTTTTTATCGCATTAACAATGATGGTTTTGGGAACACTTCTTTTCATTGCAGGTTTCTTGGGAGAAATGATTATCAGAACAAATCGTCAGCATGAGAATTACCATATTGAGGAAGTGATCTAATTAAATAAAATTCAGGTTTGATAAAATTTAATAATGAAGAATTTAATTTGTATCGTACTTATTTTCAGTTTATTCTCTTGCGGAAAAATTGCTCCCAAAGGTGATATTGTCAGTAAAGACATCAAAGTGGAAGATTTTGTGAACCTTAATCTCCATGGGAAATTTCGGGCGTTTTATATTAAAAGTGACAGCAGTTATGTGAATGTTGAAACGTATAAAAACATTGGTGATAATTTGAAAATTAAGGTAAAGGATGAAACATTAACCATCAATGAAAAACGTGAAACAGAAGGAGTTGATTTTTATAATATCACCATTTATTCGAAATATAATCTGGAACAGGTTTCAATGTCAGAATCGGTGGAACTGAATATTTCGAGCGAAATTAAGACCGATAATTTTCGACTCAATTTAAAAAATAACGCTAAATTTATTGGATCGGTTAATTCGAGAAGAGCAGAAGTTGAAATGACTCAAAAAAGTCGGGCTAACTTTTTAGGAAAAACCAAAGATGCTGTTTTAAAAATCTCCGATACCGCAAGTATTATCGCACCTTACTGGATGATTGACCATTTGAAAATAGATTCTAAGAACGGAAATTATGCAGAGGTAAATGTGAAAGATTCTTTAAAAGGAAACATTAAAAATACAGCGAAGTTGAATTACTACAATGAGCCAATCAGCGCTTTGAAAATAGATGAAACGGCGACCGTTCAACACAAAGAACTGGATTAAATTTCAATTGCTTTAAATTGAATTTAGATAAACTTTAATTAGAAATAAAAAAATATTGATATGACAACTTTAGAAAAAGCAAAACTCTGGTTAACAGATACTTTCGATGAAGAAACGCAAACTACAATTAAAGAATGGATTGATACCAATTCTGATGAATTAGAAGATTCTTTTTATAAAGAATTAGAATTCGGAACGGGTGGAATGCGCGGGATTATGGGTGTTGGAACCAATCGTTTAAACAAATATACACTTGGTCAGGCAACTCAAGGTTTAGCCAATTACCTTCATCAATCGTTTCCTAATCAGGAAATTAAAGTTGCGATTGCTTATGATGTTCGACATAACTCAAAGGAATTCGGTAAAATGTGTGCAGATGTTTTAACTGCAAACGGAATTAAAGTTTTACTTTTCAAAGAGCATCGTCCAACTCCTGAACTTTCTTTCACGGTGAGAGATAAGAAATGTAATGCAGGAATAGTGTTAACCGCTTCTCACAATCCGCCTGAATATAACGGTTACAAAGTATATTGGAATGACGGAGCGCAAATCGTTCCACCAGATGATGAAAATATTATCAAAGAAGTTTATTCAGTAAAATTCAATGAGATTAAATTCAACGGAAACGATGATTTAATCGAATGGATAGGTCCGGAACAAGACGATGTTTACATCGATGCTTGTATGGAAAACTCTCTTTATCAGAATGTTGGCAGAGATAATTTGAATATCGTATTCACTTCAATCCACGGAACAACTTATGCAACTGTTCCTCAGGCGCTGAAAAAAGCAGGTTTTAAGAAAGTTGATTTGGTAAGAGAACAGATGATTCCAAGCGGAAATTTCCCGACCGTTGATTCTCCAAATCCTGAAGAACCCGCAGCACTCGAAATGGCGATGGATTTAGCGAGAATTACTAATGGCGATATCGTTTTGGGAACCGATCCAGACGGCGATCGATTGGGAATTGCTGTTAGAAATCTGGAAGGAGAAATGCAATTGTTAAATGGAAATCAAACGAATACGATTTTAACGTATTATATTTTAGACCAATGGAAAAAAGCCGGAAAAATCACCGGAAAAGAATTCATCGGTTCTACGATTGTGACTTCTGATATTTTTTATGAGATCGCTAAAAAATTCGGTGTTGACTGCAAGGTTGGTTTGACTGGTTTTAAATGGATTGGTAAAATGATCCGTGATTTTGAAGGAAAAGAAAAATTCGTTTGTGGTGGTGAAGAAAGTTTCGGTTTTATGACCGGAGATTTTGTTAGAGATAAAGATTCTTGTGGTTCAATTTTATTGGCTTGTGAAATCGCAGCCTGGTGTAAAGCCAATAATACAACCATGTTCGAATATATGATCGAAATTTACAAAGACCTTGGAATGTATTATGAAGGTTTGGTAAATGTAGTAAGAAAGGGTAGAACTGGTGCGGAAGAAATTCAGCAAATGATGAAAGATTTCCGTGAAAATCCACCGAAAGAAATCGCAGGTTCAAAAGTGGCGATCGTAAAAGATTTCCAGGAGCAGACTTCTTTAAATATGATGGATCATAAAAAATCGGTGATGGATGAAATACCAAAATCGAACGTATTGATTTATTATACAGAAGATGGAACCAAAGTTTGTGTTCGTCCATCGGGAACAGAACCGAAAATTAAATTCTATGTTTCTGTGAAAGATCAAATTGCTTCAAAAGAAGAATTTAAAGAAAAAGCAGCTTTACTAAGTCAGAAAATAAATCAGGTTAAAGAGGATTTAAAACTCTAATTAACTGCAAAATTCAGATTTCAAACTTTCATTTTTTCGTTTGAAATCTGAATTTATCTATCACCAAATTTCTACAATAAAAGTCCATACTCAATACTAAAAGTATATGAAAGTATCAAAATTGGCAGCCAACCTTATAGGCTCAGAAATCATCAAAATCGGAAATCAGGTCAATGACATGAAATCCCAAGGTGCTGAAATTGCGAATCTTACGATTGGTGATTTGAATTCAAATATTTATCCGATTCCTGATTTATTAAAGGAAGAAATTCAGAAAGCCTATCAAAATAATTTAACGAATTATCCGCCGGCAAACGGACTTTTATCTTTACGGAAAGCGATTTCAAAGGATATTAAAAACCGCTGGAATTTAGACTATTCTGAAAATGATGTTTTAGTTGCCGGAGGTTCACGACCTTTGATTTATGCAGTGTTTAAAACGATTGTTGATGAAAATGATAAAGTGATTTATCCTGTTCCGTCCTGGAATAATAATCATTACGCATATTTAACTGATGCTCAGAAAGTTGAAGTTGAGACGACTCAGGAAAATAATTTCTTACCGACTTCTGCAGATTTAAAGCCTCATTTAAAAGGTGCTGTTTTACTTGCGCTTTGTTCGCCTTTAAATCCTACCGGAACAATGTTTACAAAGCAGCAACTCGCTGAAATTTGTGAATTAATAATTGAAGAAAATAAAAGTCGTGGTGAAGGAGAAAAGCCACTGTATTTGATGTACGACCAAATTTATGCGATGCTGACATTTGGTGCAGATCATTTTGATCCGGTTTCTATGTATCCAGAATTAAAGGAATATACCATCTATATCGACGGTGCTTCCAAATGTTTTGCTGCTACGGGAATTCGTGTTGGCTGGAGTTTCGGACCATCTGTAATTATCGAAAAGATGAAAGCACTGCTTGGGCATATCGGTGCTTGGGCTCCAAAACCAGAGCAGGAAGCAGTTGCGGTTTTATTGAATCATCCAGAAAAAGTAGATGAATTCGTCAATCATTTTAAAGGAGAAATCGCTGCCAGTTTGACTGTTCTTCATAACGGAATTCAGGAACTTAAAAATAAAGGATTCGCCGTAGAAAGCATTCAACCGATGGGAGCACTTTATTTAACCGTAGAACTGAATTACGTAGGCAAAACAAAACCAGACGGAAAGGTAATTGTCGATTCTTCAGATCTTGTTTTCTATTTAATTGAAGAAGCAGGAATTGCTTTAGTTCCATTTTCAGCATTTGGAAATTCTCGCGAAATGCCTTGGTTCCGAGCTTCTGCAGGTGGAGTTTCTTTAGATGAAATAAAAAATATGTTGCCAAGACTTGAATCAGCGTTAAGCAAACTGTCTTAATTCATTATTAAAGAAAATGAAAATTATCGCCGTTATTCCTGCTCGATATCAAGCCAGTCGGTTTCCCGGAAAACTGATGCAGATTTTGGGTGAAAAAACCGTCATTGCTACAACTTATCAAAATGTGGTTGAAACCAAATTGTTCCATGATGTTTTCGTTGCAACTGATTCTGAAATTATTTTTAATGAAATCCAGAATATCGGTGGAAATGCTGTAATGACGGGCGAACATGAAACAGGAAGTGACCGAATTGCAGAGGCAGTAGAAAATATCGATTGCGATATTGTAGTGAATGTTCAGGGCGACGAGCCATTTCTGAAATCCGAACCTCTGACTAAATTAATCTCAGTTTTTAATACTGATCACAATCAGGAAATTTCCTTGGCATCTTTAAAAATTAAATTAAATGAAATTGAGGAAATAGAAAACCCCAATAACGTAAAGGTAATTACTGATAATCAGGATTTTGCATTGTATTTTAGCCGCTCGGTAATTCCATATCCGCGTGAGACTTCGGTAAAAGCAGAATATTTTAAACACATTGGCGTTTATGCTTTTAGAAAAAATGCCTTGCTGAATTTTGCAAAATTAAAAATGCAGCCTTTAGAAATTGCAGAAAAAATTGAATGCATTCGATATCTGGAATACGGCATGAAAATCAAAATGATCGAAACAGATTTCGTAGGCGTTGGAATCGATGTGCCTGAAGATTTAGAAAAAGCACGGCTGATTTTAAAAAATAGTGAGAATTCTTAAAAGATATCTCAAAATTTAATAGGTGTAGCATTCTTAAAATTGGTTAAATAATCAATACCATAATTAAAGTCATTCGCTTTTCATTTCAAAAAGTATATATTTGAAAACTGTTCATATAGAACAGTATTTTTGGTAACAGATAATCTTATAAAAACGCTTTCGGAGCGTAATTTTATTATATGAAAAAAATATTTTTAGTTTTATTATTAGCAATAGGATCTATAATTTCAGCGCAGACGGCGAAGGAAATTATCGACAAAAACATTGAATTATCGGGTGGATTAACCAATTGGAAATTACTCAACTCCGTTTTATTACAAGGTAAAGTTACTTTAGGAATCAATGATGAATATCCGATTAAGATTTACCAGCAAAGACCAAATCTTACCAAAACAGCCATTACCATTGGTAAAAAAGAAACAGCGGTAGAAGGTTATGATGGTACAAAAGGGTACGCAATGAATTACGCCGCGAATAAGATTCAGGAATATCCGAATTATATTGCAGAAAGTTTTGATAACGATTTTATCGACTGGGAAAACAAGGGTTTTGAAGCGAAATATCTTGGCAAAGAAAAAGTAGATGAAATCTACTGCCATAAAGTGGAGTTGACAAAAAATGTGAATAAAACAATTTATTATTTTGACACCAAAACTTACATGCTTTTGAAAGAAATTAAAAAAGATGAAACTTTGGGATATTCAGACTATAGAATGGTTGGAAATTTGATGATGCCTTACAGAATCGAATCTACGTCGCCAAAGAAAGACAGTGACTATGTTATGATTTTGAACAAAATCGAAACCAATAAAGTCTTCCCAGCGAATACTTTTAAATTTTAAAATTCATGAAAAAATTATTAGTTCTATTATTAGCTTCAGGTGTGTTTTTACACAGTTGCAAAAACCAAAAAAACGAAATTTCACAATCTAAAACGACTGAAAATAACATGAATAAAACAATTTACGATTATAAGGTAGAAAGTTTAGATGGAAAAGAAATTAACTTTGCTGATTTTAAAGGCAAGAAAATTTTGGTAGTAAACACTGCTTCCGAATGTGGTTTTACGCCCCAGTATGCGGATTTAGAAAAGTTGTCTAAAGATTATCCAGATAAATTAGTGGTGGTTGGTTTTCCTGCCAATAATTTTGGCGGACAAGAACCAGGAACAAATACCGAAATCGGTGCTTTTTGCGAGAAAAATTTTGGAGTAACTTTTCCAATGGCTGCTAAAGTTTCCGTGAAAGGAGATGATAAAGCACCCATTTTTCAATATTTAACGGAGAAGGATTTAAACGGAGTAAAAAACACAGCGATTCTGTGGAACTTTACCAAGTTTTTAATTGATGAAAACGGACATTTAATCGATTCCTACATCAGTACAACCAAACCGACAAGCGAGTCTATTACGAAATATTTAAAATAATTAGGACTAAAAATAGAGTACTTACTATTATAAAAATCGCCATTTACTATAAAAAGTTTATTGATTTAAGTCGATAAACTTTTTTTGTTTTAAACTGGAAAAAGTGATTTTATTATCTGTTTTAAAATATTGTAATTGTTTAGGTTGGAATATTAAAATGGATTTTATTACTTAATTAATTGAAGAAAACGGAATCAAGTATTATCGATAAATTCTATAATAAATTTTATAAAAAAAATCAATCAATCGTTTGATTGTTTTGTCTTTTTATTTACATTTGCACCCTAAAAAAATCTTCTACCTATGATTACCAAAGAAGAACACATTTTATTACATGCTGAAAAACTATTTGCTGAAAAGGGTTTTGAAGGAAGTTCAACCAGAGAAATTTCGGAAAAAGCAAAAGTAAATGTGTCTATGATATCTTATTATTTCGGCTCAAAAGAAAAACTTTTTGTAAAAATATTTGAGGTAAGAATGAATGAAAGTTTAAAATTTAGCGAAGATGTTTTGGCTAACCAAAATTTAAATGAGTGGGAAAAACTGGTGATTATTATTAATCGTTATGCAGATCGCGTAAAAAATTTAAAAACTTTTTATCGCATTTTACAACGGGAACAATTGAATAGTAAAAATCCAGTAATCGCGGAGTTTTTAAAAAAATCTAAAAAAGGATTTCTGGCCATTTACACTGAACTATTTGAGAAAGGATTTGAGAAAAAAATATTTCATAAAAAACCAAGGATAGAATTTGTGCATTCTACAGTTTCCGGGACTATTTTCACGGCGCTCAATACGCTTCCTATTTACAAAGAGTTTTTTCAGGCAGATGAAAATTATGAAGATCTATATTTCGATGAAATTAAAATACATGTTCAAAACATATTAAAACACCTTCTGGGTTATGAAGAAAATATATAGTTCAATAGTAGTGCTTGGTTTTTCCGCGATAGGAATAACAGCGCAAGCGCAGGCAAAAATATTGCTTACACTAGATGAAGCAGTACGTTTAGGAATTCAGAATTCTAAAAATCTAAAGATCGACCAGGCAAAAATAGAAGAAGCAACGGCTAATTATCTGGAGGCGAAAAACAACAGACTTCCGAGTTTGAAGGTTTCTGGAAGTGCACTTGCTTTGGGCAATGCAAATGTTGACCTTAAGGTTTTGAAACCTTCTGAAAATGGAGGGAGCGCAGCACCAAAAGCAAATTCTGCATTTTACGGAAATGTTTCCGCTTCGTTACCGCTTTACACAGGTGGTAAAATTAAGTACGGAATTCAGTCTGCAGAATACCTCATTGAAGCCTCTAAATTAAGTACTGAAAACGACAAATTGGCTATTGCTTATACCATTTCTCAAGCGTATAATAATTTGTTTAAGGCTAGCCAACAGATTAAAGTTTTAGAAGATAATCTAACGGCTTCTCAAAAAAGAGATGAATCTTTTCAGAAATTAGAGAACAATGGAATAATCGCAAGAAACGATAAGTTAAAAGCGAATCTACAAACTTCAAATATTGAACTTCAACTTTTAGAAGCGAACAATAATTTTAATATCGCCAATATCAATATGGATATATTATTGGGATTGCCAGATGCGACTGAAATAGAAATTGATCCCAATTACATTTCAGAACTTACAGAAAATCAGCCAGTTTCTTTTTATTTAAATCAAGCTGTTTCTCAGCGAAAAGATGTTCAGGCCTTGGATTATCAAAGAAGAGCGGCGGAACTTGGCACCAAAGCAGCAAAAGCAGAAAGTTTACCGACTATTGCTTTAACTGGTGGATATGTCGCAGCAGAAATTCCGAAAATTCTGACCATTACAAATGCTGCAAATATTGGCTTGGGAATTCAATATAACATTGATAATCTGTGGAAAAAGAACTCTTCATTAATGCGTGCTACCGCCACAGAAAAACAACTTTCTGCAAGCAATGAACTGTTAACAGATCAAATTAAATTAGAAATCAACAGAGATTATCAGAATTCTGAATTTGCAAAAAGAAAAATTACCGTTTACGAAAAAGCGGCTGCCCAAGCGAATGAGAATTTCCGTGTAACTAAAAATAAATTCGATAACGGTTTAGCAACCATCACCGAACTTTTAGATGCGGATACTGCGCAGATTTCAGCCAACGTAAATGTGGTGAATGCAAAAGCAGACGCAGCCTTAGCCTATCGAAAACTATTACAGACCACTGGAACTTTGACTTTGAATTAATAGAATTTATACTGAGAATTAAACTTAAATATTTTTTAAATAAATGGAAGATAACAATACACAACCAGAACTTTTCCCAGAAATCAAAAAGAAAAAATCACTTACTTTTCCGATTATCTTGGCTGTTGTTTTAATCGTCGGTGGAATCATCGGGTATAGAACTTATTCTTATGGTTTAGGACACGAAGTGACCGATGATGCGCAGATTGCCTCCAACATGAGTCCTGTAATTTCTAAAATTTCAGGTTATGTGTCTGAAGTGAAAGTCAGCGATAATCAGTTTGTAAAACAAGGAGATACGTTAATTGTCATTGACAATCGTGATCAGAAAATGATTCTTGAGCAAGCGATTGCTGCTTTGGGAACTGCAAAAAGTAATGTGCAAAATGCAATTGCTGCAACGCATGCTGCTTCACAAAATATTAATTCTACAAATGCCGCCATTACGACTGCAACTGCCCAGATTGAAGCAGCAAAAGTAAATGTCTGGAAAACGACTCAGGATTTAAATCGATATGCAAATTTGGTAAAAGATCATACCATTACCCAACAGCAATATGAAACTGTTTTAGCAGCAAAACAATCTGCTGACCGACAGTTACAGGTTTTGATTGATCAAAAAAATCAAGTTTCTCAGCAAACCGGAATCGTAACCTCACAAACTGCAGCAAGTTCTGAACAGATTGGTGTAGCAAATTCAATAGCGAAACAAAGAGAAGTAGATGTTGAAAATGCAAAACTCAATCTTTCTTATACTGTAATTGTTGCTTCAGAAGATGGCTTCGTTGCTAAAGTTCCTATTCAAAAAGGGCAGTTTGTACAAGCTGGAGCGCAACTTTTCAGTTTGGTGAGAGATAATAATGTTTGGGTGATTGCCAACTTTAAAGAAACTCAACTTTCAAAAATGGTAGAAGGACAAACCGTTGATATTGAAATCGATGCTTTTCCTAAAGAAAAATTTGAGGGTAAAGTGACTTCATTTTCGCCAGCAACAGGATCTTCATTCTCTATACTTCCTCCAGATAATGCGAGTGGGAACTTTGTGAAAGTGGTGCAGAGACTTCCGGTAAGAATAGATTTTGTAAATCTTAAACCACAAATTGCTAAAAAACTTCGTGCGGGAATGAACGTGAAAACGACCGTAAATTTAAAATAATTGTAAAGAAGAAATTGGGCAAATGTTACATTTAGTCCCAATCGATTTGATATTAAATATCCAGCAATAAAAATGCAAGATGATTTAGTTGAATACGGCGCACGACGCGTCATCATAACCATAACCGCCATTCTGTGTGCACTTCTGGAGATTGTAGATTCTACAATAGTAAACGTGGCTTTGAATGATATGAAAGGAAACCTAGGTGCAACACTTTCTGAAGTGGGTTGGGTAATTACGGCCTATGCAATCGGTAATGTAATTATTGTTCCTATGACCAGTTGGCTTTCTGCGCAATTTGGAAGACGAAATTATTTCGCCGCTTCAATTATTATTTTTACCATCTTCTCATTTCTCTGTGGTAATGCAACCAGCATTTGGGAATTGGTATTTTTCAGATTAATGCAGGGAATCGGTGGGGGAGCGTTACTCGTAACTTCGCAAACCATTATTACAGAATCGTATCCGCTTGCAAAACGAAGTATGGCGCAGGCAATTTATGGTTTAGGAGTAATTATCGGTCCAACTTTAGGTCCACCTTTAGGAGGTTACATTGTTGATAATTTCACTTGGCCGTATATTTTTTATATTAATATTCCTATTGGATTTGCTGCTACTTTAATGACTTTACAATTTGTTCGAAGTCCGAAATTTGCAGAGAAAAGAAAAGCAAAAGATGTCGACTGGTTGGGAATTGGACTATTGGCAGCCTTTGTTGGCTCCCTACAATACATATTAGAGAAAGGTCATGAGGATGACTGGTTCGACAGCAAAGTAATTATCACCCTAACTGCAGTTGCAATAATCGGATTTATTCTTTTCCTTTGGCGAGAACTTACTTTCAGATATCCAATTGTGGAATTAAGAGTTTTGAAAAACGGGAATTTAAGAATTGGTACCATCATGTCCTTTATTCTCGGATTCGGTTTATATGGTTCTACCTTTATTGTACCACTTTATACCCAAAGTGTCATGGGATGGACTGCGCTGGAATCCGGCGCACTGATGATTCCCGCAGCATTAACCACTGCAGTCATGATGCCAATTATAGGGCGGTTACTGACGCGTGGAGTAAAACAGCAAATTCTGGTTTCGCTCGGTTTACTGCTTTTCTTTGTCTATAGTTTTTGGGGCTACAATATTATTACCCCAGACACGGGGAAAGATGCATTCTTCTGGATGTTGATTGTAAGGGGAGCCGGACTTGGTCTGCTATTTATTCCAATTACATCACTGGCATTAAGTACTTTAAAAGGTCAGGAAATTGGTCAGGGTGCTTCATTCACGGGAATGATGCGTCAGTTAGGAGGTTCTTTTGGAATTGCAGCGATTACTACTTTTATCTCTAATCAAACATCTATTCACAGAGCGGCTTTAGTAAGCCACTTGGATGCAAATGATTTCGATGTTCAACAAAGAATTGCAGGGATGAAAGCGATGTTTCAAGCCAAAGGATTCACTCCCGATGTCGCCTTACAATCTGCTTATAAATTACTGGATTTATCCGTATTGAAACAAGCAACAGTTCTTTCTTATATGGATGTGTTCCTTTATTTAGGACTTCTGTTTTTGGTTTGTATTCCTTTTGTATTATTCGTGAAGGAGCGAAAAGGAAAAGGCAAAGCAAACATCGATTTGGGCGATCTGCATTAATGAACATCAATCTGGTATAGTTCCCTTTATTTTTCAAAAAAGGCAAGGGAACTTCCGATCCAGATGGCATCTTTTTTATTAAAGTCTACGTTAGCCATTGCGACCTTAGTCATTCTCGCTAAATTATCCATTAACAAAGGATTTTCTTCGTTTTCTTTCCAAAGGTAAAGCATACGGATTTCTGATTTAGAAAATTCACCGTTAATGTCTTCAAACAATGGTTCGTAGAAAACCTTTCTTTGCATAATGAAGTTTTCTTTGTCTGAAATAGCCTCAATATCTGATGGAGTAGGATCAAGATTTACGCCACTTCCCGCGAATGAAAATAATGGTTTTAATACAAAATTTTCTAATTTTTCAGAAGCTGGAAATTCAGAGAGAAAATAACTTTTTGGAACATAAGCATGTTCTAATTTTGGCAAGATATATTTGGATACTTTGAAAAACCAATTCGGGTGCGTAACCCAAGTAACATCAACTTCTTCGCGAAAATCAAATTCTGTTTTCAGATTGGGAATATGATCCAGTTCATCAAAAATAACCCGGTTGTATATTCGGTGAATAGGAATTAATCTTCCATCATTTTCATAGAAAAGTTTCTTGCCTTTTTTCTTTACTTTGGTTAAACAAACTGTTTTAATTCCCAAATACTTTTCTGTTAAAGCAAAATCAATACTGGTTTTTTGTTTCTCCGGAAAAATTTCCATCAAGACTACATTCTCTGGATTTTCATCTGCAACAATTACTTCTTTTAAATATTGAATATATTCAGGTTTCGGAAGTGAAGTTCTTAAATCCTTTAAAAAAGGAAAGAGCTCAGAAACTACTTCTTCATATTCTTCCTGAAAAGCATAAAGCGTGGGGAATGCTTGAAGTTCAATTAATTGAGGTTCGATTTCTCCTGTTTCCTGGTTTTTACAAATCCCAAAATCAATGGCTAAAAAATGAGGTTTGTGATGATCATTCGGAACCCTACAATTATCAGGCACCGCTTGATCTAATTCCTCGGGAGACATTTTTTTGATCTGAGAAATAATGCTGTTACAAGCATCATCGATTTTATTTTTAAAGTCTTTCGTTAAAAAAATAGGACTTTCTGAAACCCGGAAAAGCGCTTCTGTTCCTGCTCTTTTTGCAAGTTCATCTTTTAAAGCATTGTATTTTTCGGTCGTATATTCCTGGTTGAATTGTTGTCTGTATTTTGGTATCATGAAATTCTTTTTTTTAAATCAATCGTAAAAATCTTCTTTTGAAAAGAGATATATCTTAATTATCTTAGAATAGTTTTATTGCAAGTCGATTGAATTTTCAATAAAAAACTAACTAATGAATAGTTAGCATTTTTAGTGTTGTTGAGAATTTCTTTTGATTCATTAAAAAGATAAGAAATCAATTACGCCATCATCAAACTCTTCATGACTTGTTCTGTTGCATATTGTAAAAACCTCGGTAAAATCTGAGATTGTGTTAATACTATTTTATCTGGATCATCCATTCTATCAACGGTTTCAAGGTATTTCTCTACGCCGTAATTTTCAATCATCGCTAATCGATTTTTATCAATTTTTAGATTTTCGAGCATTCCTTTTGAATCAGCTTCCGGGTGAAATTGTGTTCCAAAGATTTCGTCTGAAAAGCGAATCGCCATCACCGCGCGCTCCAAATGAATATGCGGACGAACTTTTTCTAAAGCCACGACTTTCATTCCCATTTCATTCAGCCTTTCATAATTAGGTTCAATAAATTGATATGCTCTGGAATCAACTGCATAGAAAGGTTCCGGTAGATTCTTTAATAAAAAATCATCTTTGCCTTCTGCAGTTTTATGTATAGGCATTACTCCAAAAGAGTAGGATTTTCTTTTACAGATATTTCCTAAGTTCCAGTGAATAGAGGCGACTTGAAATGAATGACAAATTAAAAAAGCAAATTTTTTCTGCTCAGAATGTTTGTTATGTTCCCAAAGACCATCTAAAAAATCATCGAATCTTTGTTCCCAAGCATAACCTTCTTTATGAGGAGTTCCCGGACCGCCAGAAGAAATGAATATATCAAATTCCTGAAAATCAGGCATCTCATCTTTAAATCTTACATCAAACACCGTGATGGAAACATCTTCATCTGAATGTTCCTTAAATGTTTGTGAAATCTCTTTAATATTGCGCATACCCTGATTAACATGGTTGTTATTCATATCAAGCAAGGCAATTTTTATGTTTTTCATTCTAATTTATTACGGGTCAAATTTACAATAATTTGATTTATTCGTAAGTAATTCCAAATTCGGTTTCAGCAATCATGTAATCGACCACTGCTTTAAGATCACCAGTTTCTTCATATATTTTTAACTGTCGATCGGCGCCGGTTCCATTTTTCATGATTTCCCAGGCGTATTCAACTTCTTTTCTGCAATCTAAATCATCAACAACATCGTCGATAAACTCTAATAATTCCTTTAATAAATCTACAAAAGGTACACTGGTTTCTTTTCCAAAATCTATTAAATGAGAGTGAATACCATCTTTAGAGGCACGCCATTTATTTTCATTTAACATTAATCTTCTATAACTTCTGAAACTCATATTTTGCTGATGAAGTTTATAAATTTTAGCAACCAAACATTGCATAATAGCAGCCAGACAAACGGTTTCATCGGTTCTTAAAGGCATATCGCAAATACGAAATTCAATAGTAGGATAGAAGGGATGCACGCGAAGATCCCACCAAATTTTCTTGGCATTATCAATGGTTCCCGTTTTAATCATTAAATCAATATACGCATCAAACTCAGCGACCGAATTAAAATAACTCGGAATACCCGTTCTCGGAAATTTCGCAAATATTTCGTGACGATAAGATTTGAATCCTGTTTTACTACCGACCCAAAACGGAGAATTGGTCGAAAGTGCATAAATATGCGGAAGAAAATAACGCATGACATTCTGAATCCGAATTCCTTCTTCCCGATTCGGAATACCGATATGAACATGAAGTCCAAAAATTAAATTAGACCGCGCAACATCTCCCAAATCACTCACGATTTTATCGTAACGGTCATCTTTTGTAATCTGATTATTTTTCCAGTGAGAGAAAGGATGCGTGCCACCACCTGAAACCCGGAGATTATTTTCATGGGCAACTTTAATTAATCTTTTTCGCAGATCAGTTAATTCTGCTCTGATTCCTGAAATATTCTGGCAAATACCCGTTTCCATTTCAATAACGGATTCGTGCATTTCGTGCTTTAAATTTTCTTTTAAAGTTGCTTTTCCTCCTTCAATTATTTTAGAAACATGAGAAACTAAATCGCGGCTTTCTGCATCAATAATTTGATATTCTTCTTCAACGCCTATTGTGAACCTATGCATCTTGTGTTTTTTTTAGAATTATAATATTTTCAAAATTTAAATAGTGCAATCAATATGTGCAATTGCACTATTTATCCTTTGAATAAGAGTTTATTTAATAGAATCTTTCACAAATTTCCCCCAAGAAATATTTGGTTTTCCAGGAACATATTCTTTTGCTTTTTCAATAGCAAGTTTTGCGGAGTGTTCTACAATCCACGCAAAGTTTTCTTCACCTACCGAATTTCGATCCGCATCAGGTGCAGGATTACAGAAATCGATGGCATACGGAATTCCGTCTTTTACCGCAAATTCTACGGTATTAAAATCATAACCTAGCGCTTCATTCATTTTAATAGTATAGTCGTGAATCGTTTTCAATAATTGTTCACGTGCTTTTCCTTCTGTTTTGTGAGTCGTGGCATATCTTAGATGGTGTTCATTTCTTGGTTCATATGGCATAATATGAACGTACTTTTTACCTAAACAATAAACACGATAGTAATCCTCAAAGAAAATTTCTTCCTGAAGCATCATCACCAACTGTCCTGTTTCTCCCAGTTTGGTCCACATATCTTCGGCATCCTCAACGCGGTAAACATTTCGCCAACCTCCACCATCATGTGGTTTCATATAAGCCGGGAAACCGATGTAATTGAAAATATAATCCCAGTCATGCGGGAATTTTAAATTTCTAAAAGAAGTTTCTGTCGTGTTGGTCGGTCGGTCGTTTGAAGGAAGTAAAACCGTTTTAGGAAGTGGAATTCCCAATTGTAGCATCAATGCATTATTAAAAAACTTTTCATCTGCGCTCCACCAAAATGGATTGTTAATAACATAAGTTCCGCTTAATGCAGCATTTTTTAAATAGGCACGGTAAAAAGGGACATCTTGCGAAATACGGTCGATAATCACGGCGTAACCATAATCACCACCTTGTTCCAGTTTATCAATCATTACGGGCTCAGCAATGATTTCTCCTTTACCCAGTTCATTTACTTTATCGATAAAAGCCCACGGAAAAGTATCTTCCATACCGAATAAAATTCCTACTTTCTTTGCCATAATATTTTTATTTTTTTTAATTAATGTTGGTTATAATAAATTTTGTAATTATTAAAATTAAGAAAAAAATCGACTAATAAAGATTGGGAAAACCATTCGCCAAAGTGGCCAGTCATGGTTGATCCATTTTTGTTCATCATACCAGTGATTGATTCCTTTTGAACCTAATATTCCCGCCATTTCCCGCGTTTGATCCAAACAGATATCCTGATCAGAAGTACTTAAAACAATGTGCATATGTTTGAATTTAAATGCTTCATCATTTTTCACAAACTCTCTCGGACAATTGAAATAAACCTGATCGTTGCTAAATCCATCCATAAAATTTCTGATTGAAAAAGCACCGGAAAGACAGAATAAGTGAGATACCACATCTGGAAAACGGAAGGCGAAATTAGAAGCGTGATAACCTCCAAAACTTGCTCCGGCAACCGCCACACGATGTACAGAATGTAAACTTTGAATATAAGGGATAAACTCCTGAATCAGGAATTGTACATACAGTTCATAATTGCTAATTCTTTCTGCTGGTGAAATATTCTTATCATAAAAACTAACATTATCAATGGTTTCTATATTATACAATTTAACTTTTCCTGAATCGACAAAATGACTGATACTTTCGTTCAGTTTAAAATCGTTATTTTGGGTATATTGTCCTTGCGAAGTAGGAAACATAATAATCGGATGACCGTAATGTCCTGTAACTTCTAGTTTTAAACTTATTCCTAAAATATGTGAATAATAATCGGTATGCTCAATTCTCGCCATAATTAATTGTAGATTTTAGAGGATGAAATTTTCATGAATGGTCTTTCGTTGAGTTAGGAAGTAGGTTTACTTTTGGGTGGCATGATGCTGATGTGATGGTCATATATTTTTAAAGCGGCTTCCTCTAAAAGTTCTTGAATTCTATCGCCATCATTCGATTGATAGACCAATCCTACATGGTAATCCATCTGTAAAAATTTATAAACTTCAGGTTGTTCGAATTCCTTAAAATCAGGGTGTTTATCTCTGGATAAACAAATGATTAATCCACCAAAAAGTTCTTTTGGTTTTGCTAATTGGTAAGGCGTATTTTTGAGCCAGGCATTTTCGATTCTTGCCCATTCCCGCCAAAGATTAATCCCAGTTGAAGCTTCGACCAAATCGGGAATATGTGCACCGCCAACTCGGGAAGAGGTCTCCAGGAAATACCATTTTCCGTCTTCTTTTCCGCGAATGAATTCAGTGTGTGTTGCGCCATTTTTTAAACCGAAACTTTTTAAAACTTTTTGATTTACAATTTGTAATGCTTTAAATTCAGGAGCGTTTTTTCCTAAGGTTTTAGACCGAAAAATTCCACCATCATGGGAAACTTCCATTGGTGGAGAAAGATATTGTGATGCCGAAACGAAAACGATTTCACTGTTATAAACTAAACTATCAACGTGGAAAACATCGCCTGGTTTAAAACTTTCTAAAAGGAAATGGTGTCTCTTTTCTCCTAAATTAGAAATTGCAGTTATCAGTTCGTCTTTCGATTTAATTTTAATAATTCCCGTTGCAGATGCTTCCGACCGAGGTTTCAAAACCCAAGGTGGCGATACCATTTCTACAAATTCGTCGATGGTTTCATCATTAAAAATAGAGCAGAATTCGGGAACATCAATTTCAGAATCTTTGGCCATTTGCCGCATGGCCAGTTTATCGCGAAAGTAACGTTGCGTTGTTTGTCCCATTCCTGGAATCCGAAAAGATTCGCGGATTAGAGCCGCTTTTTCCACATCATAATCATCTAATGCAATAACGACATCAATCTTTGTACTTTTCATTAAATGAGAAAATCCCTGAACCAAATGGTCCAGATTCCAGACGGATGGTTCAATTTCTGACATATAGTAAACCTCATCGATTGCATGCCAGGGCCAGTTTTTTTCTTTCGTGCTTTCAGATGCAATCAGGATGATTTTATTGCCGAGCTTTTTCATCTCATCCATAAAATCATAGCCTTTATAATAGCAGGAAATACAAACGATTGTTTTCTCCTTCATATAATGAAATTTAATAATTATTGAATTATCAAAAATATAAACACTTTTTTATTAAGTAATTAATACCAATTATTAACTAATGTTCAATATTTGAGAATCCTATTTCAATTATACAGAGAAAATTTCTAATATGCTAATTATTTGTTAATATTTTTGTAAAAAGTCAAGCAATAACTGCATACCATAACCAGTTGCTCCTTTTTCTTTCATATACCGCACATTTCCAAACGCAACTCCCGCAATATCAAGATGTGCCCAGTTCGGATGTTCCATAATAAATTGCTCCAGAAATTTACCAGCAACGATACAATCTCCGAAAGGTTTAGATGATATATTTTTGAAATCTGCAACATCTGATTTGAAGTCGTCTTTCCAAATATCCCAAAGTGGAAGATTCCATAATCTTTGGTTGGTTTCATCTGCAGATTGTTCTAAAGATTTTTTCAAATCATTGTTGTTTGAAAAATATGCTGCACAAGTAGAACCGAACATTCTCACGGCACTTCCTGTTAAAGTTGCCAGATCGATTAAAGCATCGGTTTTATAATTTTTTGCGAGATAGGAGAGTCCGTCGGCAAGAGTCATTCTTCCTTCAGCATCGGTGTCTAGAACTTCGATTGTTTTCCCATTATAAGCGGTAACAACATCGCTTGGAATGTAAGAAGTATTTGAAACCGCATTATCAGTAATCGGTAAAATCACCACTAAATTTACGGTAAGTTGTAAAGTCGCTGCAGCAATTAAAGTTCCCATTATCGCAGTTGCACCGCCCATGTCTGATTTCATATAATGAAGGTTTTCTGAACCTTTAATTGAAATTCCACCCGTATCGAAAAGGACGCATTTTCCCACCAATCCTACCGTTTTTGCATTTGGGTGTTCAGAATGATATTCTAAAATGGTGAATGCTGCTTCTTGCGAACTTCCCTGATTTACAGAAAGGAAAGCGCCTAATCCTAATTCCTCCGATTTTTTGCGATCGAACACCGTTTGTTTTAAATTATATTTCTCTGAAATCTCATTTAAAAATCCAGAAATATGCGGAACTTTTTTGAAATTTTGAGGTTTGTTGAGCCATTCCATGCAGGCAAATTGTCCTTCGCAAATCGCGAAAGTTTTGAGTTGTAATTCTTTTAAATCTTCCTCTGAAAAAGAATTAATTTGTAACTGAAAACCAGGTTTAAATAGAGGATGTTCGCTTTTGAACGGATATTCATAAGTTCCTAAAAACAAACCTTTTACTAAACTTTCAATATGATCAGTATTAAAGTTTTCGGTATTGATAAAAGTGCTTTCTGATTTTATTTTTTTTCTACAATCGTAAGAGAATTTTTCCGCACTTGACTGAATACTGAAATTTTTGGGATTTGCTCCTAAGCCGATTAAAAAATGAACGGTGCCATTTTCTAGGAGGATAAAAGTTTCGTCTTTCTTTGCCGAAAATAAACCGTCGAAATTTTGGCTGAAGTTTGCTTTTTCTGTTTGCCAGTTTTCTTCGGTAAAAAAAGTAAACTTTTGAGTTGTTTCGATTGATGAGGTATTGGTAAGATTGATTTTCATTTTAGGTTTGTAAGAATTATTAATTTGAATTCATTTAAAATTAAGGTTTTTTAAAGTTCCAAGGAATTTAATTTAGATTATTTTTAATAAAAAAGCCGGAAGAGTAATTCTCCCGACTTTGACCGAAGCCGATATTTGAAGCAAATCAAATTTATTTTTTGATTACTTTATGACTGGAAGTTTTTCCGTCTTGAGTAATCTTCATAATATAAATTCCGGTTGGCAAATTTTGAACGTTGACTGCGTTTTCAGATTGATTGCCATCTTTAACAATTTTTCCATCTATGGAAATTAATTGATAATTATAGTCACCTTTTGCATTAATATTCAAAATATCTTTCACTGGATTTGGATAAATATTGATTGTATCTGCGTTTGTGTTTACTAACGTTGTTACTGTTCCTGCAGCTTTAATGTTTAAGGTGTAATCTTCAACCTGTCCATAAGAGAACGTTTCGCAGGAAGTTGGAATTCCATTGTATTTCATAGAAACTCTCATTCTGGTATTTCCGTTAAGAGCAGTTGCAGGAATTGTAATTGATCCTGAAACTGGAGTTGTTTTAGAAGCGGCTTTCGTGAAAACAGTTTCTCCTGCATCAGCAAAATCTCCATCTTGATTATAATCAATGAAAACGGCGTAACCTTCATTGTAGGAAGTGGAAGTCCATTTCGGAGTAATGGTAATCGTGTAAGCACTTCCTTTATTTACATTGGTAGAAAGTGAAGTAAAGTTCTCGTAACCTGCAGTTCCTGTAGAAGTATTGCTTATAGTTCCGAATACTACTTTATTGATTTTTTCATCAGAAGTAGAATTTCCTTTTGATGTGCAATAAGCAACTGGTGGAGTGGTGGTCGTACCTGTTTTTACGGATAAAACATTGCTTGAAGCAGAGGTATTTCCAGCCGCATCTTTTGCTTTTACAGAGAAAGTATACGTTGTAGAAGCGGTTAAGCCAGTAATTGCAGCAGATGTGCTCGCGGTATTTCCCAACAAAGTAGCGCCACTGTAGACATCATAACCTGTTACAGCTACATTATCGGTAGAGGCGGTCCAGCTTAAATTGGTTGTTACAGCAGTTGTATCACTTGCAGTTAGATTTGTTGGAGCGGAAGGTGCTGTTGTGTCACCACCACCTGTTCCAGTAGAATAAGCAGTTCCTAATCCTACTGCATATAAAGCGTTTTGAGTGGCAATTGCTTCAGGTGAATCTGCGCCATATAAATCTTTTGCTGATTGAATTGCATAAGTTAATACGTTAGCATAAGTGGAATTGGATGAAAGATAAGAAGTCTCCATTCTATAAATAATTTTCGCAGATTTCGCAAAACCTATTCCTGTAACTGAATACGCGTTTCCTTTATCATTCGTTCCGGTTTTTCCCTGGGTTAAAATATAGAAGAAATGATTTAAAACTCCGCTGTTGTAGTGTACTCCGCATTGGTCATTTGCTGAAGTTGGCGTACAACTGCTGGTTGCAGCTTTCCAATTGGTTCCAAGATAAGTATCTGGTTGAGGGCTTAAGCCCGACTTCGGATTGCTCATCGATCTTAAATAATAGGGCGACACCTTTGTGATATCTTCTCCAATTAAGAAATTCTGTTTTGTAGGTGCAAAAGCATTTTCTACGACCGATCCCCAAATATCAGAAAGGCCTTCATTGATCGCTCCAGATTCTCTACTGTAAACTAAGTTGGCAGAATATTCGCAAATCCCGTGTCCTAATTCATGAGCAGTAACATCCAGAGAAGTTAATGGTGCAAAAGTAGAAGCACCGTCTCCATAAACCATTTCAGATCCTGACCAGTAAGCGTTTTCATAGGCAGAACTATAATGAACGTAACTCTTTAAAACAGCGCCGGCGTTATTATAACTGTTTCTATTAAAAGTACTTTTAAAATAATCATAGGTACTGGAAACGCCCCAATGTGCATCTAAAGCAGCATTGTCAAAGGCGGTATTGTTAAATTCGGCAGCAGTCCAGTTATTGTCTGCATCTGTAAAATCAGTGGTTTTAAGAGCGGTTCCTTTTTTAAGGTTGTATGTAAAAACGCCACTTCCGCGAGATGAATCGCGCAGAGTGTAGCTTGATCCAACCAAAGTAGTAGAAATTACTTGAGATCCACTGTATCTTGTGGCGGCATTTCCGTTAACTAAAGCTAGTTTACTTAATGGGCTATTAGAATTTTCCGTTGAGTCGTGATGATGACCGCCAGAAATATCTCCATAAAAATTAGTGGCATGTTTGATAATTGCGTCGGTTAATAAAATTTTACCATCGAGTGCATCAACATACACATATTCTCTGCTTAAAGGCTGTGTTGCATAAATATCAAACTTGTAGGCTAATAACAATTTGAAGGAACCATCGTTCTGCTCTATAGGAACTAAAACAAGTTCACCTTGTGGTTTTTTATAAGAGTTTTCTTTAACGTATTCCGCATCGTCCCACATGTATTTTTGAGCATTAGTATGTTTTATGGCAGTATTTAATGCAGTTCCAGCATTTAGCGAAGGTTTGATTGTTACATCACTAATCGGAAAAATATCTCCTGATAAACTTTGCATTTTTCCATCTTGGGAATGTAGCGTGTAAACCACATACTGAACTTTAATTCCATCATAAAAGAGTTGGAATTTTTCGTCGGATAAAGAACTTAAGGGATCTAGTTCAGTTTTGATACTTTGCAAAGTTGCCCGAGAATCTAGTTGTAGACTTTGTTTCAGAATGCTTTCGGTGTTTATTCCTTTTAAACTTAAACCGCTGTTAAAAGTGATCAAATCGACTCTGCCATTGCTGTTAATGTTTCTTTTGCTCACAAAATCTTGGGCTGAAATCTGACCCGCAACTAGGAACATTATTAATCCTGCAGAAAATACATGTTTTTTCATATGGTAATATTTTTTTATAATTTACCAAATGTAGAAAAAAATAGCAATACAAAAATTAAATCAATAAAATATTTATGAAAACCTATTAATAGTCGTTCTTTTAGAGTATATTCATAATTAAAACATATTTTATTGATGTTTTTTGTAAATTATTTAAATTGAAGAAAAACCAATGTTACACTATTAGTATTAAGGTTTGCTAATCATTTTTAATGTATTATTGAAATAATTGTAATCCTATTTTTAATAATAATTCAAACAAACATTTAATTATGAAATGAGATCCAAAAATTGCTGTTCATCAAGAATTTCTATCGTTCCAATGTCTTGGGCTTTTTTAAGTTTGCTGCCAGCCTTTTCACCAACCACTAAATAGTTGAGGTTTTTAGAAACTGCAGAAATATTTTTTCCACCATGTTTTTCAACCATTTCTTCGGCGGCTTCCCGGGTAAAAAGAGAAAGTTTTCCGGTAAAGAGAAAAGTCTTATTTTCTAAAACCGTGCTTATAACTTCATTCGTATTTTCTCCTTTTTCCAATTGAACGCCGTAAGATTTCAAACGTTCAATCATCAATAAGTTTTCTGGATCTTTAAAGAAATTGACAATACTTTCAGCGATTTTTCCACCGATGTCTTCAACCTGAATTAATTCTTCTGCAGTAGCATTTTTCAAATCATCAATCGAGTTGAAATTTTTCGCTATTTTTTTAGCAACCGTTTCTCCTACGTGTTTTATACCAATTCCAAACAATACTTTTTCGAAGGGAATTTGTTTTGATTTTTCAACGCCATCGATAATATTCTGTGCTGATTTTTCTGCCATTCTTTCTAATGGAAGGATTTGCTCTTTTGTTAAAGTATAGAAATCTGCAGGATTTTCAATCAATTTTTCACGATATAACTGTTCAATCGTTTCAGCGCCTAAACCTTCGATGTCAAGGGCTTTTCGGGAAACATAATGAATCATTCGTCCTACAACCTGCGGCGGACAATGCAAATCATTCGGGCAAAAATGAATCGCCTGATCCTCAATCCTGACTAATTCAGTTCCACACTCCGGACAGTTCGTGATGTATTCAATTTCCTTAGAATCCGATTTTCTTTTCTCTTCATTAATGCCAACAATTTTTGGAATAATCTCACCCCCTTTTTCTACATATACAAAATCATTTTCGTGCAAACCGAGTTTTTTAATGATGTCTTCATTGTGTAAACTTGCTCTTTTAACGATTGTTCCGGCAAGTAAAACAGGTTTCAAATTAGCAACAGGCGTAATCGCTCCGGTTCTTCCAACTTGATAAGTCACGGTCAATAATTCGGTTTCTACCTTTTCGGCTTTGAATTTATACGCCATTGCCCAACGCGGAGATTTCGCTGTATAACCCAATTGTGCCTGTTGTTTTATAGAATTTACTTTCAAAACAATTCCATCGATTTCAAAAGGAAGTTCATGTCGATGCTCGTCCCAATACATAATAAAGGCTTTTATCTCGTCTAAGTTTTTACATAATTTTGCCTGATCCGAAACTTTGAAACCCCATTTTCTGGAGTTCTGCAATAATTCCCAATGGGTGTCTGCCGGAATTTCAGAAGAAATAAATTGATAAAGTACGGCCGAAAGTTTTCGCTTACTTACTTCGCCGGAATCCTGCATTTTTAAACTTCCCGAAGCCGTATTTCTTGGATTCATGAACAAGTCCAATCCTTCTTCTTCACGTCGTGCATTTATTTTGTCAAAGTTTTTGCGGGTTAAATAAATTTCACCCCGCATAAAAAACTGATTTGGAAAATCTCCTTTTAAAGTTAAAGGAATATCTGAAATCGTTTTTACATTCGCTGTGATTTCGTCGCCTTGAAAACCGTCACCACGAGTGACGGCTTGTTTCAGTTTTCCGTTTTCATATAAAATAGAAATCGAAGCGCCATCGTATTTTAGTTCGGCGACAAATTCTACCGGATCTTCAATGGTTTTTATGATGCGTTTTTCCCAGTCTTCCAGATCATCGAAATCGTAAGAATTATCCAGAGAATACATTCGGAATTGATGTTGAATCGTCGGGAAGTTTTTTGTTATTTCGCCTCCAACACGCAAAGTAGGAGAGTTCGGATCTGAAAATTCGGGATAATTTTTTTCGAGTTCCTGAAGTTCTTTTAATTTTAAATCGAATTCAAAATCTGAAATGGTGGCTTCGTCTAAAATATAATAATTGTAATTATGTTGGTGAAGTTCTGAACGCAGATCTTCTATTTTTTGCTGAATATCTTGGGACATTTTGAGTAGAGGTTTCTACAAAAATACTAAAACCTTCCAGACTTTACGGCAAAAAATTTCCTGGAAGATTGAATTGAAATTATTAAATATTGTTAAAACAACATCTTAAAGATTTTGCAGATCGAACGGTTTTTTGTGATATGAACTTTGTCAAAGTTTTAGATCTTTGACAAAGTTTTCTTTGTGTTGAAAATCTATTCGGATTCACAATCTAATTATTATAAATGTGTTGCGCCCCGGATAGAAATGGAAATCCTTTTTTTTTTTTTCACTCAAAGACTTTTCAAAAAGAAAGAATCTAAAAAAAAGATTGTAATGGATAGCCGGAAATGTGCGCCCAAAATAATAAATTGTTGATAATGCTTTTCTTACTGCAGTTAGTGATTAAGAATCTCATTTATCTTTTTGGTGAGTTTTTCTGCATTCGGTAACATTTCTTTTTCTAAAACCAAATTAATCGGAACGGCGGGTAAATTGAGTGAACCCATGGCTTCAACTGGAGCATCTAAAAACCGGAAACATTCTTTGGAAATACGATGAGCAAAGGCTTCAGCAAAAGAGTTTTGAATTTGTTCTTCGGTTAAAACCAAACATTTACCATGCAATTTCGCACGTTCGAAAACCAATTTTTCATCCAGAGGAATCAAGGTTCTCAAATCAATAATTTCAACTCGACCTGTGAAATTTTTAGCGGCTTCTTTTGCCCAGTAAACGCCCATTCCATAAGTAACGATGAGCATAGTTCTGCCTTTTTCGGTTTCAGTTTTGTCGGCTTCTAAAATGATATTTCCTTTACCAAAAGGTAAGATATAATCTTCAGCCGGCTCTATGGTTTTTGCATCTTCAGTTCCCGGAACTTTGCTCCAGTACAAACCTTTATGCTCCAACATAACGACAGGATTTGGATCATAGAAAGCGGCTTTTAATAATCCTTTAAAATCTGCTGCGTTGCTTGGATAAGCGATTTTTATACCTTTAATATTGGCTAAAATACTTTCGACACTTCCGCTGTGATATGGTCCGCCACCGCCGTAAGCACCGATTGGTACACGAATAATATTACTCACCGGAAATTTTCCGTTGCTTAAATAATTGGATTTAGAAACCTCGGTAATCAACTGATTGATTCCCGGATAAATATAATCGGCGAACTGAACTTCGACAATTGGTTTTAATCCAACTGCACTCATTCCAACGGTTGAACCAATAATATAGGCTTCCTGAATGGGCGTATTGAAAACTCTTTTATTCCCGAATTTTTTTCCTAAAGTCACCGTTTCTCTGAAGACACCACCAATTCTTTCACCAACGTCTTGTCCATAAAGTAAGGCTTCCGGATGTTTCCACATGATTTCCTGAATGGCATGAATCGCGGCATCAACCATCACTATTTTTTCCGGATTTTCTCCTTCTCTTTGTCCAACTTCTTCCGTAATTGGAGAAGGAGCGAAGACGTGATCTTCTACCGTTTCAGGTTTTGGATCTTCAGCATCGATGGCTTTTTGAAATGCCTGTTCAACTTCTAGTCTGGCTTTCTTTTCTATTTGTTTTAAAAGGTCTTCGTCAACACCTTCTTCCAGTAGTCGTTTTCTCAAAAGAACGCCTGGATCTTTGGCTCTGTGTTTTTCTAAATCTTCTTCGTCTCTATAAAATTCTCGTCGAACTCCGGAAGTATGATGACCAATAAGAACTGTGCTTGCGCAAACTAGCATTGGTTTTCTTTCTGCACGGACAAAATCAACGGCTTTTTTCATGCATTCGAAACTGGCTTCGAAATCGGTTCCGTCAACTTTCATTCTGTTTAGACCAACAAAACCTGCGGCGAAATCGTAAGCATCAGAAGTTCTGGCTTCTTCTTTAGTTACAGAAATTCCCCACTCATTATCCTGAACTAAAAAAATGATGGGTAATTGATGAAGTGCAGCAAACTGAAATGCTTCTGAAACTTCGCCTTCTGTAATTGAGTTATCTCCGAAACTGCAAACTACCACAGGGTTATTTTCGAATTCCTTTAATTTAAATTCTTGGATATATTTGATTCCCTGCGCAACTCCGGTGGTTGGAATTGCCTGCATTCCCGTTGCGGAACTTTGGTGAATTATTTTCGGTAAACTTTCTTCCCGGCTTGATGGATGCGAGTAATAAGAACGTCCACCGGAAAAAGGATCATCTGCTTTCGCCAATAACTGAAGCATTAACTGATAAGGTTCGAAACCCATTCCCAACAGTAAACTTTCATCGCGATAATATGGTGAGACCCAATCTTCTTTGGTCAACTGATAAGCGGTGGCGAGTTGAATCGCTTCGTGGCCGCGGGAAGTAGAGTGAACGTATTTACAAATATTTCGGTTTTCTTCATAAACATCTGCAGTTGCTTTTGCAATCATCATGTGACCAAATGCTTTGAGCAAGATCTCTTGAGAAACGGTTCTTTTATTAATAATTTCCATATTTAACAAAGATAAAAATTTTAATGAAAGTTTGGAAATGTCAAATTTTTCCAATTCTTCCAATTTAATGTATTTAAAAGTGAAGTAATAATCTATTGAAATGATACAATTTTCTTTCAGAATAAAAAATAAATCCCAAAACTAAAATGGTTTTGGGATTTATTTTTTTTATTCATTATCTGTTTCTGTATTATAAGAAATCGTATCGTACAAATCTTTTCGGCGATCGCTCATTGTCCGTACGGCGCCGTAATGGTGAAGTTCTTTCAGTAAATTGAGATCGACATCTACGATTAAAGTCATCTCCGTATTTGGTGTTGCTTCCCCTTTAATTGCATTTGATGGGAAGGCAAAATCAGATGGTGTGAAAACCGCGGCTTGTCCGTATTGAATATCCATGTTATTTACTCCAGGTAAATTCCCGACACAACCTGCGATGGCTACATAACATTCATTTTCAATCGCTCTTGCAGAGGCACAATTTCGAACGCGCATATAAGCATTTTGAGTATCTGTCAAATAAGGGACAAATAAAATCTTCATTCCTTGATCGGCTAAAATACGTGGTAATTCTGGGAATTCTACATCATAACAAATCACCAAACCAACTTTTCCGCAATCGGTATCAATCACTTTTATTTGATCGCCACCTTTCATTCCGTAGAATTTTTTCTCATTCGGCGTGATGTGAATTTTTCTGTGTTCATCGATTTTTCCGTCACGATGAAGGAGATAACTGACATTATACAATTCTTCGTTTTCCACCAAAGGCATACTTCCGCCGATGATGTTGATGTTATAACCGATTGCCAATTGAGAGAGTTTATTCTTAATTTCTTCGGTCAGTTCAGCCAGTTTAAACATACTGTCTCTTTCACTTAAATCATTGAAAGGAGCGAGGAGAGGAGTATTGAAAAACTCTGGGAACATAATGAAATCTGATTTATAATCGGCCATTACATTCACGAAAAATTCAACCTGTTCAAAGAATGCATCGATGTCTTTGAAATGACGCATTTGCCATTGCACCAAGCCTAAACGAATTACAGCATCCTGCATCGTATTTGGTTTTTTGCTGTAATAAATATTATTCCATTGCAACAAAACCGCGTTTTCTGCTGATTGTAAATCTTCGGGTAAATAGTTTTTTAAAACCCGAACTGGCAGAAAATTATTGGCTAATTGAAAACTTAAAACAGGATCGTAAATTTCTTTTTTTCGAACTTGCTGAATATATTGTCTCGGTGAAAGTTCATGACTGTGCAAATGATAATTCGGAATACGACCACCAACGATAATCGATTTCAAATTGAGTTTCTCACACAATTCTTTTCGAGCATCATATAATCTTCTCGCCAAACGCAATTCTCTAAATTCAGGATCTACAAAAACTTCAATTCCGTACAATACATTTCCGGTGTCAGAGTGGGTGTTGAAGGTGTAATTACCTGTGATTTCTTTATAAGTATGATCATCGCCATACAATTCATATTGCACGATGAGAGACAGACAAACGGCTGCAATCTTATCATCAACAGTGATACAGATTTGACCATCAGGAAAAATTTTGATCAGTTTTTTAATGCTTGCTTTTGACCAAATACTTTCCGACATTGCAGGATATGCTTTTTGCATCGTCTCTTTGAGTTCGTCGTAATCATCTAATTTTAAAGGTCTAATATCTATTTGCATCTACATTTTATTTTTTTTATTAATACTATTTAAACGAGAATTCCAGAACAATGATTGTCGGAACTTCCGGTTGCTGAGGACATAACATTATTTTCATTCTTCATTCTTAAAACTCCCATAAAGGCAAAAATCAATGCTTCTTTAAAATCAATTAATTCCTTTTCTGGAATAATAATTTCTGTTTGAGTTTTACTTTTTATCCTTTCAACTAGATAAGAATTATAAGTTCCGCCACCAGTAAATAAAACTTTTTTTATTTGATAATGATTAAAAATGTCGGCGATTTGAATTGCAGCATGTTCTGTAAAAGTGGCTATAATCGTTGCTGGATTTTCATTTTTAAATTCTGGTAAAATATGTTTCGAAACCCATTCCATTCCTAATGATTTTGGCGGATTTTGATGATAATATTCAATTGAATTTAAGGCTGATAAAATGGTATCATTAATTATTCCATTTCTTGCAAAATCACCGTTTTCGTCGTATTCTTTTCCTAATTGTTTGGCAAAATGATTAAGGACAATATTCACTGGACAAATATCAAAAGCAATTCTTTTTCCATTTTCTTTAAAGGAAATATTAGAAAATCCACCGATATTTAAACACGCATCAAATTCAGAAAAAAGTAGCTCATCGCCTATGGGAACTAAAGGTGCGCCGTTTCCGCCCATTAAAACATCCTGACTTCTAAAGTCATAAATCACGGGAATGTGAGTGAGCAATTTAATTGCACGACCATCTCCAATTTGAACCGTAAACTTTTTCTGTGGTTGATGAAAAACGGTGTGTCCGTGAGAAGCGATAAAAGTGATGTTTTCTAAAGAATATTTCTCGATGAATTCCTGTGCTTTTTGACCCAAATAAAATCCGTATTCAGAATTGAGTTCGAAGAGTTCTTCCGCAGATAAATGAATAGCATTTCGAAGTTTGTTTTCCCAAGTTTCGGAATAGGGAAAAGTGGAGGCATGTAGAATCTTAAAGTTCCATTTTCCGACTTCATTTTTTTCAAAAAATGCATGACAAATATCCAATCCATCGAGACTGGTGCCAGACATTAAACCCAAAGCGTGGAAATTCATAAGATAAAAGTTTCTTAAATGTATGAATTATTGTTGAAAAATAAGAGCGTTTGTCAGAAAGAATAGATCGAATTATCTGGATTTTTCCGGAATTTTCTGAGCATTGATATCACCTGAATTATTGTAGAACGTATATTCAGAGAAGTCATCTTTGGCGGTCATTCCATTAGCGCCAACTAGAGTAGAACCATCTTTATCAGTAACATAAACGGTGTCTTTTGTGTAAATAACTTTGTTTACCTGATCCCAATAAACAGACTGCATCGCAAACATTTGATTCTCATTGCTGATTATTTTCACGTTTCCTTTGGCTTCGTAGAATTTCTTTTTCTCGTTGAACTTTGCGTATTTCGCTGAGATTTTTCCAGGAGCATCGGGTTTCTTTTTATCATAAAAAAGAATGTTGATTCCTTTTCTGGCAACGATATAAGGCGAATCGATATATTCGTATTTCTCGATCAGTGGAGCAGTAGCACGCAATTTAATCATGCCCGAATCCCGCTGTAAAATATTGGCGTTGTTAATGATCTGCGACGGGAAATTGGTATTTCTGTTTTTATTAATTTTAGCAAGATCTTCATCACAGGAAACTAAAGCAAAAAATATAGCACAACTCAAAAAGCCGGCTATATTTTTATAGAATATTTCTTTGATGAAATTCATTTTTTAATCATAAAGTCGTTTGTTAAACCACTTGTCTGCAAAATTAATTCCTATTTTCAAGTTAACAAAGTTTTGACGAATCAAATTATTATCCAGTGTTCCTCTTTTTCCTAGTTCAATACCAACATCGATTCCACTCATTCTGCTTGCACTTTTGTTTTCAAAAGGCAACGTCATTCCACCCGTAATCGCAAATTGATTAACATTTGTTCCGTTAAATGATAAGTTTCCTTTTTCGTAATATGCACCATATCGGTAGGTTACACGAGAAAAGTAATTTCTAAAGTTATTGTAGTTTGGCAAATACCATCCTCCGGCAGAAATTTTATAAGCGTCGTTATTTACAAAAGGTTTTCCTAAGAATTGAATCGTTTCTCCTTTTTTATAATCCAACTGCGTTCCTACAAACCATTTCGCATCTTTACCGTAACCTGCCCCCAAAGAGAACTCCATTGGAATCAAGTTTTTATCTTCGCTGTATTTTTCGTCGATAATACTTTCATTATTCTTGGTTTCTCCAGCCGTGTAGAAATAAGTGCTGTTAATATATCGGGTTTCCATTTGACCGGTATTCCCGAAGGTATAAGTTGCACCTAAAGTTAACTTTCTATCTTTTTGTAATTTTTTCTGATAAGCAGTTCCCAAAGTAAAATTGAAAGTTTTTACTTTATTTTTGGTTTCATAACCGTTGATTAATTCAGCATCAGAAAAAGTCAATTCATTAATATCGTACAAGTTTCCAAAGTAGAAATTAGATCGTAGACCTAAGGCAAATTCTGGTGTAAACTGATAAGATATACCAGCTTGTACGGTATTTACATTTCCGTCTCCGCGGTTCAGGCTCGCTTGAGTATTACCACCTTCCACAACCTCTTTTGTCAAAACACTGTATTTTTTTGAACTGTAAGGTTGGTAACCCAGTCCAAATTTAACCTTGTTTGAAAGTGGGAAAGCAATCGAAATATTAGATAAATAAGAGGAATGCTTAGTTACACTCATATTATCGTAATTCGATTTAAAGAAATTGTTTTCGTTACTTACCTCAACTTTTACAGTTGTCAACTCTAAATTCTTATTGGCTGCCGGGTTATTGAAATTAAAATTGTTGTTAAAGTCCCAGATGTATGCAGTAGAAACGCCACCCATTGAACTGATATCAGTTGTATTATCGTACTTAACATCACCGATTCCAAAGGCAGCATATGGAGAATTACCAATTGTTTGTGCGTTCAGGAAAAAACCTGCGGCAATCATTGGTAATACAAAAAATCTTTTCATTCTCTATTTTTAAAAATAATGCGCAAATATCTTAAATAATACTGAACTATGAAAGTAACTTTGGTTAAAGTTTGTTAAGCTTATCAAACGAATATTTTTCGTCAAATTTTATTAAAATTATATTTAAAACTGTTTATCTGTATTAAATAATTTATAAAATTAGTGTTCTGCCGTTTATTTAATAATCATTATTTTTTCAATAGAAATTCAACTGCATCATCGCTCAAAAATATTTATCTTTGAAACATGAATTGGGAACAAATTGTAGGACACGAGGAACTGAAAAATCTGCTTAAAGATAGTATTAAAAGCAATCGTGTAAGTCATGCACAGTTATTTGTGGGGAAAGACGGTTACGGAACACTTCCTTTGGCGATGGCATTTGCAAAGGAGATTTTACGAAAGGAAAATGAACATTCTTCCGCTAAAGTTGATAGTCTTAATCACCTCGATTTGCATTTTAGTTTTCCCGTTTTTAAAGTTAATCGAACTGCATTAAGTTCGCTTTTCTTCGACGAATTCCGCACGATGATGTTGGAGAATCCTTATTCAAATAACGAAGATTGGAGCGCAATTCTAGAATCAGAAAATAAACAACTCAGCATTTATGTTGAAGAAATCGATGAAATCAACAAAAAATTTGCATTAAAAAGTTTTGAAGGCGGCAGTAAAATCCTCATCGTTTGGCAAGCAGATAAAATGAATTCCGATGCTGCCAACAAGTTTCTAAAATTTTTAGAAGAGCCACCAAAAAACACGTACATCATTCTTACCGCTTCCAATATCGATTTCATGCTTCCTACGATTCTTTCCCGAACACAAATCGTAGAAATACCCAGAATTAAAGAAGATGATTTGTCTCAATTCTTAATGAATAATAAGCAAATCAGTTCTGATAATCAAAATAAAATTATTTTTCAAGCCCAGGGAAATTGGAATACTGCAAAGAAATTACTGCAATCTGAAAATATGGATTCTGAATTTGAAGAGCAGTTTATCATGTGGGTTCGGGAGGCTTTCCAAGTAAAGAAGAAACCGGAATTTCTAAAGAATATCGTTCTTTGGGGAAGAAGAATTGCAACTTGGAACAAAGAAAAGCAGTTGAATTTTTTAGAATATTGCGCAGAAATGTTTCGTCTGGCTTTGCTTCAAAATTATGGGAACGAAAGTTTGGTTTATAAAAAGATAGAATCAGGCAGTTTTAAATGGGATAGTTTTTCTAAATTTATTCATGGTGCCAATATAGAAGCGATTTTAGAAGAAATTTCAAATGCTGATTATCATTTAGAACGAAACGGAAATACGAAAATTATCTGGACGGATTTGGGAATTAAACTTTCACGATACCTTCACAAAAAGCCGTAGATTGATTAGTTTTTTATTCAATGATCTGAGCAGTTTTATCAAATGCAAAAGGATGGAAAAAACCATCCTTTAATTTTTAAATAATATTGAAAACCTGATTATCGGTATCGTTCGTGTTCTTTGTTTTTTGAAAACAAATTAATCAGCGGTTTAAACATAGATTTGTATTTTTCTATATCGAAGAGTTGCGAATCCGTTAATGCTTTATACGTTAACCAAACACCGAACGGGAATAGAATAATATTGGGCAACCAAGCCGCCAAATAAGGATCCATATTTCCCGCCCACGCAATATTTTCTGCTGTAAGATTTAAAACATAGAAGAGAATGAAAACCACAATTGCAATTACAACGGGTAAACCCAAACCTCCTTTCCTGATAATCGATCCTAAACTTGAGCCAATTAAAAAGAAAATAATGCAGGTCACAGAATAAGAAAATATTCTTTGCTGATGCATTACGACCCGTGCAAAATAAGCATGCATATCTTTAATTTGTGCATTTTTCCCAAGCGTAGATTGTTTGATGTTTTCTAATTTATTATATGCGGAAAACAGCATATCCTGCTTCTTTTCTATTTTAACCGTATCTATTTTTGCAGGTGCAACAACCTTCGATTTTGCTTTTGACTGATCGACATAAGTAACGTAACTGTTGGTTTGGCTCACCAATTCGTAGGTCACATTCTTCATAATATCATTGTTGCTCTTTTTCGTATCCTTGATGGTTGAATTGAGTTCTATCACATTTTGAAAAGAGTAATCATCGGTAATTTTTTCTGCTTCAATGGCTTTATCAATAATTTCTGAGATATTAAAATGAGAAACCAAAGTATCAAATTTAATCGCCTGATCAGGTTGTTTTAAACGCACGTTGTAATCAACATTATTCAACTGATCTTCATAAATATGACCATTAAATAAAACCAGTTTTAAATAATTCGGATTAGCCGCTGGAACGAATTTCCCTTTTTCTGCAACAATAGATTGTTGATCTTCAAAGGAAGTAGCCATTTTATGAATGAAAACTCCCGTTAAATTCTCTCCATTTTCGCCTGTAATCTTATCAAATTTCACACTATATCCGGGCAATTGCTGAATAAATTGTCCGGGTGTAAAGTTAAGTGCGGGTTTCGTTGCTGCGATATTGTAGAGCATATTCTTCGCCTTCCGCTGAAAATCTGGGACGACATTATTGGAAAAAACAAACAAGAAAGCCGAGAAGAATAGGGTAGTAACAAATAACGGCAGCATGATTCTGGTAAGCGAAATCCCGGCGGCTTTCATGGCAGCCAGTTCGTAGCGTTCCCCAAAATCACCAAAAGTCATGATTGCGGAAAGTAAAATCGTCAACGGTAAAACCAATTGTACTACGATCGCAGAAAGATAAGAGAGTAATTTCAAAATCTCCCAATAACTCAAACCTTTCCCAGTAAACTGCGCCAATCTAATCCAAATGATGTTCACCACAAAAATGAAAAACAACACACTGAATATGAAAAGAAACGGGCCGAAAAAAGTTTTAATGACGTAACCGTCGAGTTTTTTTATCATGGTTCAAATTTACCAAAAAAGTCACAAAAGAATAATTTTCCTTTGTGACTTATTTATCGTGAATTATTGAGTTCTAAAGTTCGGTAACAAAATAGTTTTTATATTGGTCTTTATCGAAGGTGAACATGGTGCTGCTCAACTTCTGATTCTCCTTATAATCATTGATTGCAATCACAGAAACAGCATTGTCATTTGAAAACTGTTCAATTTTTACAATCTGTTTTTTCGCTGCATTTACAAAAAGATTCACTTCTTTAATGCCATTATTCTTAACAGGAGTTAATTTTATATAATCAGAATTGACTCCATTTACATTCAACTTTCCGACATATTTTACGTTATATCCTTTTTTGTATTGCTCAATATAAGTAAGAGGAGAGAACATTTGTTCGCTTCCAGTTGGTTTTGCAACGGTAATTTCCTGGTCTTCTGCAGAAATATTGTAAATTTTATTTCCGTCGAAGATTTGCTCTGTACCCATTATTTTTAATTTATAAAGGTCTTTCGCAGAATAAAAAATTCCAGGTTCGGTCTTGGTTACCTTTTTACCTGTTCCAGTTCCGTAGACAAATTTAAAATAAACGTTGTCTTTACTTTTATAATTGGTTGCAACGGCATCTAATATGGTCTTTGCCTTCGCATCGATTTTCTGGGCAGAAAAACTTGCAGTAGTCGCAACAACCATCATTCCTAAGGAGATTTTTTTCAATATCGCTATCATTCTTTTTTAATTTTTTGGATGAATAATTTAATTTAAAGTTAAACTGATGTTTAAATTCAAATTACTTTCGCAATTCTTCCAAAAACTGTTCCAAAGAATTTAAGTCACTGATCAATACTTCTCTCGCTTTTGCTCCATTGAAGCCGCCTACAACGCCACTGGCTTCTAACTGATCCATAATTCTGCCGGCACGGTTATATCCTAATTTCAATTGTCTTTGTAACATTGAGGTTGAACCTTGTTGCGTGGAAACTAATATTCTCGCTGCATCTTCGAAAAGAACATCTTTTTCGTTCGGATCAAAAGCACCAACTGTAGAAGTGTTTTCTTCGGTAGAATACTCAGGAAGCATGTAAGCGCTTGCATATCCTTTTTGTTCACCAATGTATTCCGCCACTTTTTCTACTTCTGGAGTGTCAACAAAAGCACATTGCAAACGCATAATTTCATTTCCATTAAAGTAAAGCATATCACCTTTTCCAATTAGTTGATCCGCTCCTGGAGAATCTAAAATTGTACGGGAATCTACACTTGAAATTACACGGAAGGCTGCTCTTGCCGGGAAGTTTGCTTTAATCATACCCGTAATTACATTTACTGAAGGTCTTTGTGTTGCAACGATTAAGTGAATACCTACTGCTCTGGCTAACTGTGCTAATCTGGCGATCGGAAGTTCAACTTCTTTTCCTGCCGTCATAATTAAATCGGCGAACTCATCGACCACCAAAACGATGTAAGGTAAATAACGGTGTCCGTTTTCTGGATTTAATTTACGTTCAGAGAATTTCTTGTTGTATTCTTTAATGTTTTTACAGAACGCATTTTTCAAAAGGTCATAACGCTGATCCATTTCGATACAAAGCGAGTTCAACGTATTAATTACTTTGTGCGTATCTGTAATAATCGCATCTTCACCATCCGGAAGTTTTGCTAAATAGTGTCTTTCAATTTTTGAATAAAGTGAAAGTTCAACTTTTTTCGGATCAACCATCACGAATTTCAATTCGCTCGGATGTTTTTTATAAAGGAGTGAAGTTAAAATTGCATTAATCCCAACAGATTTTCCTTGACCGGTTGCACCTGCCATCAATAAGTGAGGCATTTTTGCTAAATCGGCCATGAAGATTTCATTGGAAATTGTTTTACCAAAAACAACTGGTAAATCCATATCTGAATTTTGGAACTTCTGAGAAGCAATAACGCTTCTCATCGAAACCATCGACGGGTTTTTTCTTGGAACTTCAATTCCAATCGTTCCTTTGCCGGGCATTGGAGCGATAATTCTAATTCCTAAAGCAGAAAGATTCAGAGCAATGTCATCCTGTAATTTCTTAATCGAAGCAACACGAATTCCCGCTTCGGGAACGATTTCGTATAAAGTAACAGTTGGTCCAATGGTCGCTTTAATTTCGGAAATACCGACATTAAAGTTTTTTAATAAACCTACAATTTTATTTTTGTTTTCTTCTAATTCATCTTTATTAATGGAGATTTCCTCATTACCGTAATCACGCAATAAATCGATAGGCGGCATTTGAAATTTACCGAGTTCTAATTTATGATCGTAATATCCGTGCTTATCAACTAATTCCTGAGATTTACGATCGCTTTCATCAACAATGTCAATGGTTTTTGCAACTTCAACTTTAAAATCAATATCATCATTTTTCGGCAAAATTGGGGTCTCCTCAACAGAAGTAATAGGACTTAAGTTTACTGTTGTTTTTTGTTCGTCTTGATTAAATGAAGTTTGATTCGGAGTTTTAATGGGTTCAATGTCAGTATTAATGACAACTTCTTTTGGCTTTTGCTGCACTGTATTTACTTCAGTAACCGTAATGTTTTGCTCATTTTCATTAATAATTTCTTCCAGTTCTTCATCTGCTTCGAAATTTTCTTCTGAACGCGGCATCATGCCTTTAACACGACCAATCGTATTATCATTTAAATCGCTCAGTTTTGATTTAATGCTGCTTGGACGAAGATTAAATTCCAAAATAAAATAAAGACCAATACTAACTAAAATCACCATCCAAAGTCCAGCAGTTCCAATAACAGAATTTAAAAAATCCATAATTTGAAAACCGTAAACACCACTCAAAACACCTTGGCCTTGGGTTACCGCGCCCATTAAAATCGGCAACCAGCATATGAAAAATAAAGAATGCCCGATGGTTTTCCAAGGTTTGAAATAATTTTTTTTCAGAATCATCATTCCCAAAACGAAAAAGAGAAAAGCAACAAGAAACGCCGCAATTCCAATACTTTCAAAAATGAAAATATTCCCCAACCAATCACCAATTTTCCCAAAGATATTTGATGATTGAATCGTTTTATCGAGCATGGTTCCTGCTTGGCTTTGATCTGCTTTCCAATTCATTAAATAGGAAATGAATGAAAGGGTTGCAACTAGCGAAAATACTAGAAATAAAATTCCGAAAAATATGCGCGGTTTAGAAAGTGTTCTATTTTGTTCAGCCGTTTTAGGCGTGGTTTTTTTAACGTTTTTTTCCATAATATCAATCGAGGCAAATTTAATAATAATAATTAAGAAATTTTTCTGAATTGTTAAGAATTATTTTTGTTTTTAAAAGATAAGAAATGGGAAATTATGATAATTTTTTTAGGTCTGAATAACTTCTAATTCATAAAAATAAATCAGGTTTTTCGGAATAATTTTTGAAGCAACTTCTCCAATAACCTTTTAATTAAAGTATCATGAATAATAAAACTAATACTCCAAAGGGAAACGACGAATTGTCTTTGGATAATAAGAAAGAAGAGATTATTAATCTGGAGAATCATTCAGTTGAAGAAAAATTAATTAGCAATAGTCATCCTAAAAAGCACGCGGAAAATGCAGTTCCACCGGAAGCGTGGAAAAATCAAGAAAAGGCATATGAAGATGAATGGGAAAATAATAAAAACAGAATGCTTGATGACGATTTATAAAAATAGTTAATGGCTCAAAACTTAAATTGAGCCTCCGAGGTTTTGATAGACATGACCATTCTTGAATTTTTAAAAAATCATAAAAAAAGCCGTTTCACTAATTTATGAGACGGCTTCTAATTTATAGTTCTTTGATCGTTTCTTCTCTTTCAAATATTTTAATTGGTTTTTTATCAGCGCCAATCGCAACCAAAGTAAAATCACCGGCGACTGCTTTTTCTCTTATTTCATCGTACATCTGTTCAACATAAACTTCTACACTCACTTTTAAACTGGAGTTTCCGACATATTTTACCCGACCAATTAATTCAACCAATGTATCTGCAGGAATAGGTTTTTTGAAATCAATACGGTCACAACTTACGGTCACAAATGATTTTCTGGCAAACCTCGTCGCAGTCATAAAAGCGACTTCATCCATCATTTCCATCACGGTTCCACCAAACATTGTATTATGATGATTGGTAATATTCGGGAAAACGACTTTGAAAACGTGGGTTTCTGAATTTTTGATTTTTTCTTCGTAGTTCATTGTTATTGAATTAAAACATTAATAATTGAAATGAACAGAAAAATTAACAGCATTGTCAATTGAATTTTCTGCTTCAGATCGCGAAAGCATTTTAGAATTTCAATAGAGGGATCTGACTTTCCTGGAGTGGATTACAGTTGCGCGACAGTTCGTGATTTGCACACGATTCACCTTTATTATTGAAATTATAACTGCAAATATAGATTTTTCTATCTGAATTGAAAGATGGTTATGTCTAAATTAAATGCGTATTAAGGTATCTTGGAATCATTTTTGACACTATTAGAATACATTAAAACCTTATATTATGACACCACAAGATAATACACACGAGCAAAAAGAGAATTTAGAAGAAATGAACTACAGTTCTGAAAATGATATTTTTAATCAGGAAGAACATATTTCATTAGACGGAGATGGAAATCCGATTGAGAATGAGCAGCAGGAAATCGAAAAAGTTGGTGATGATTTGGATGTTCCCGGTTCAAGTGCTGATGATGAAATGGAAGAAATCGGCTCTGAGGACGAAGAAAATAATTTCTACAGTCTGAGTGATAATGAAGATAATCATGAAGAAGAAAATGAAGATTTATTATCATAATAATTCAACCTTACTTTATTAGAGTAAGGTTTTTTAATGTTTGAAATCTAGAGGAGGGGAATTTTTCCCTGTTTTCTTTGCTTTGTATTTTCTAATTTGAATATCTTTAAAACTTCGAATAGTATCAACTCACAACTTTGAAATATAATGACTTTTCAAGAACAGATTCAACAGGGAATTCCAAATGAACTTCCTGCTCTTAAACCATACAATCCACAAATTAACCACGCTCCAAAGCGGAAAGAAATTCTTACTAACGAAGAAAAGAAACTGGCACTAAAAAACGCACTTCGTTATTTCGAGCCTAAATTTCATGCAGAATTGTTGCCTGAATTTAGAGAAGAATTGGAGAAATACGGGAGAATTTATATGTATCGTTTTCGTCCGGATTATGAAATGAAAGCAAGATCCATTTCCGACTATCCAGGAAACTCTCAACAGGCGAAATCAATTATGCTGATGATTCAAAATAACTTGGATTATGCTGTGGCCCAACATCCACACGAATTAATTACTTACGGTGGAAACGGAGCGGTTTTCCAGAACTGGGCACAATATCTTTTGACCATGAAATATCTGTCGGAAATGACAGACAACCAAACTTTGACCATGTATTCCGGGCATCCGATGGGATTATTTCCGAGTCATAAAGACGCGCCTAGAGTTGTTGTAGCGAATGGAATGGTGATTCCAAATTATTCAAAACCTGATGATTGGGAAAAATTTAATGCGTTGGGAGTTTCACAATATGGACAAATGACCGCTGGAAGTTACATGTACATTGGTCCACAAGGAATTGTTCATGGAACGACGATTACGGTTTTGAATGCTTTCAGAAAAATTAAAAAAGAACCCAAAGGCGGATTATTCATCACTTCAGGATTAGGCGGAATGTCTGGTGCGCAACCAAAAGCCGGAAATATCGCTGGATGTATAACGGTTTGTGCAGAAGTAAATCCTAAAATTACCAAGATTCGTCACGAGCAAAAATGGATTGATGAAATTCATGAAAATCTTGATGAACTGGTGGTAAGAGTTAAAAAAGCGCAGGAAAATAAAGAAACAGTTTCTTTGGCATATCTCGGAAATGTTGTTGAAGTATGGGAAAAATTCGACCAAGAAAATTTGCATATCGATATTGGTTCAGATCAGACTTCTCTTCATAATCCTTGGGCAGGAGGATATTATCCGGTCGGAATTTCTTTTGAAGAAGCCAATAAAATGATGGCCGAAAATCCTGATTTATTTAAAGAAAAAGTTCAGGAAAGTTTGCGAAGATACGCAGCCGCAATCAACAAACATACAGAAAAAGGAACTTATTTCTTCGATTACGGAAATGCATTTTTATTAGAAGCGAGTAGAGCCGGAGCCGATGTAATGTCAGAAAATCCAACGCTTGGAAGAGAATTTAAATATCCAAGTTATGTGCAGGATATTATGGGACCGATGTGTTTCGATTTTGGTTTCGGACCTTTTCGTTGGGTTTGTGCCAGTGGAAAACCTGAAGATCTTCAGAAGACTGACGAAATCGCCTGTGCAGTTTTAGAAGAAATCATGAAAAATTCGCCAACAGAAATTCAGCAGCAAATGCAAGATAATATTACCTGGATTAAAGAGGCACAACAAAACAAACTAGTTGTTGGATCCCAAGCCAGAATTCTCTATGCTGATGCAGAAGGAAGAATGAAAATCGCAGAAGCCTTTAACAAAGCCATTAAAAATGGAGAAATTGGGCCAGTTGTTTTAGGAAGAGATCACCACGATGTTTCGGGAACAGATTCTCCTTATCGCGAAACTTCTAATATATATGATGGTTCTCGATTCACTGCAGATATGGCGATTCAGAATGTGATTGGCGACAGTTTCCGCGGAGCGACTTGGGTTTCTATTCATAATGGCGGCGGCGTTGGATGGGGCGAAGTTATTAATGGTGGTTTCGGAATGTTACTCGATGGAAGTGATGATGCAGACCGAAGATTAAAATCAATGCTTTTCTGGGATGTGAACAATGGAATTTCCCGCAGAAGTTGGGCAAGAAATGAAGGTGCTATTTTCGCCATTAAACGTGCCATGGATATAGAACCGAATTTGAAGGTAACCTTACCAAATATAGTAGACGAAAATTTATTTTAATATAATTAATTTATTTTTAATTAAAAGACCTCGCAAATTGTGCGAGGTCTCTTTGTTTATTGGGTATTAGGCTAATATAGATTCTATAAATAAAACTTATTAGTATTAAATAATACTAATATATTTAAATAAGTAAAAAAACATCCTATATTTGATTAATAAAAAAAATATTATTATGAAAAACATTTTTAAAGTCCTTTCAGTATTATTTGCTGTAGGATTCGCAACAGTAAGTTGCAGCAACAATGACGATGAACCTGTAATGAGTCAAACCATTTACGCAATTGCATCGCGAGATTCTGATTTATCATCCTTAAAAGCGGCAATCGACAAAGCAGGTCTTGCTGCAACTTTAGATGGAACGGGAACTTTTACCGTTTTCGCACCCTCAAATTCGGCATTTACTTCTTTCTTGACTGCAAATGGATTTGCAAGTTTAAATGATGTTCCAGCAGCTGCCTTAAAAGAAATTTTATTAAATCACGTTCTAGCAGCGAAAGTAACTTCAAGCCAAATTACTACGGGTTACGTTTCTACTTTAGCAAAAGGAGGGGCTTCTACAACGAGAAATTTGAGCATGTTTATCAACAATGCTTCTGGAGTGAAAATTAACGGAATTTCAAATGTTACCAAAGCCGATATTATGGCTACAAATGGCGTAATCCACAAAGTTGATGCTGTAATTGGTTTACCAACAATCGTTACTCACGCTTTGGCTAATCCTAATTTCACTTCTTTAGTTGCAGCGCTTACGAGATCAGATATGCCAAACTTTGTAGGGATTTTAAGTCGAACAGCAAGTTCTCCATTTACGGTGTTTGCACCTACTAATGCTGCATTTAGTTCATTGTTAACTGAAATTGGTGCACCTAATTTAGCAGCAATTCCACAGGCAACTTTAGAAAATGTATTGAAATATCACGTTGTTGCAGGAGCAAATGTGGCTTCAACAGATTTAACGAATAACATGTCAGTAACAACTTTCCAAGGTGGAATGTTTACAATCACAACCATTGGTGGTGCAAAAATTAAAGACGCGAATAACAGAACTGCAAACATCATCTTGACAGATGTTCAGTGTTCTAATGGTATTGTTCACGCCATAGACAAAGTTTTATTACCATAGTAGTTTTTTTTTTACCCTGATAAGCGTCCCAATATTGGGGCGCTTATTGTAATTTAGCCCAAAATTTTTTTAATGAAATTTAAAGTCTCTTTTTTCCTACTTGTACTTTCTATTTTTATTTCTGCTCAAAGTGGTAGTATCAACGTTAATGTGTTTGATGATTTCACCAAAAAACCGCTTCCAGCCAAAGTCACGGTTGTAAAAAATCAACAGGAGTTTTCCGGTGTAGGAAATATTATTATTTCTGCACTACCTTCTGGAAACTATAATTTGGAGATTGATTCAGATGGTTATGAAACAGGATTTTTAAATGATATTAATATTGTTCCGAATCAAAATCTTAGTTTTTCTATTGGTTTAAATAGAATTGCGAAAAATATTGATGAAATTATTTTCACCAAAAAGCAATATAAAACGACCGCAGAAAGTCCGTTATCATTAAGAAATATCACCAGTGAAGAAGTGCAGAAAAATGCTGGTTCAACTCGTGATGTTTCTAAAGCGATTTTAAGTTTTCCTGGCGTTGGAAGTACGGCAACTTTTAGAAATGACTTATTTATCCGTGGTGGAAGTTCTGCCGAAAATAAATTTTATATTGATGGAATCGAAGTTCCCGTAATCAATCACTTTCAAACCCAAGGTGCTTCTGGTGGACCTCGAGGAATTATTACGATTGATTTTGTAAAAGATGTATATTTTTATAGTGGCGCTTTTCCAGCTGGTAGAAATGGCGCTTTGTCTTCTTTATTTGAATTTAATTTAAAGCAGGCAAGAAAAGATAAACTCGGTTACAAAGCAGTTATCGGTTTAGATGATATGCAGTTGATGGCTGATGGTCCGCTTTCCAAAGATCAATCCTGGACAGGACTTTTCAGTGTTCGTAAATCGAATTTGCAGTTGTTATTTAAAGCAATTGGTTTGCCTTTTTTACCCAGTTATTATGACGCCACTTTTAAAGTTTCTAAAAAATACCAATCAGGTGATGAATTATTTTTTCTCGGTTTAGGTGCCAAAGACAGTTTTAAATTTAATGATGATGCAGAAAAGACCTTAACTAATTTAACTTTAATCGATCAACTTCCAGTTTCTCCCCAATGGAATTACACCATTGGTGCAGGATATCGCCACTTGGCTGAAAATGGAAACTGGCTTTTGACTGCAAGTAGAAATATGCTCGATAATCAGGCTTTAAAATATTATCGAAACATTGAAACTCCGGATAATTTACTTTACAATTACAAATCGCAGGAAAGTGAAAATAAAGTAAGATTCGACCGAAATTTTACGTGGGCAGATTATCAGTTCAGTGCTGGAGCCAATATCAATTTTTCAAAATATTACAATAATTCAACGGTAAAAAATGTAACTCAAAATGCGGTGAATTTTGATGATATTTTATCTGAAATTAACGTGTTCCAATATGGAATGTATGTTCAAACGGCCTCAAAGTTTTTTGATGATCAACTTCAAGTTTCTGCTGGTGCTCGTTTCGATGCGAGTAATTATAATGAAAAAACAAGCAATCCTTTAGAACAATTTTCTCCACGAATTTCTTTGAGTTATAAATTGAATCCAGAATTTGCTTTGAATTTTAATACTGGAATCTATTATCAACTTCCGGCTTATACGGCGCTTGGCTTTATGGAGAATGGGAACTTTACCAATGAAAATTCTTTAAAATATATTCGGAATTCGCACATCGTTGGTGGAGTAGAATACAATGGGAAAAACAATCTGCGACTAACTGTTGAAGGTTTCTATAAGAAATATAAAAATTATCCTTTCTCGCTTCGAAACCAAATTTCGTTAGCGAATGTCGGCGCCAATTTTGGCGTTGTTGGAAATGAACCTTTGGATTCAAGAGGTTTTGGTGAAACTTATGGTATTGAATTTTTGGCTCAAAAAAGAACCGTCAATAATTTTTATGGAATTATGGCTTACACTTTTGGCTATTCAAAATTCTCCAATGCTGCTGGAAATTTATTGCCTTCAAGTTGGGATTCGCGACATATTCTTGCAATTACTGCCGGAAAATATTTGAACAGAAACTGGAATTTAGGAGCAAGATTTAGAATGCAATCTGGTTTGCCAGAAACGCCGTATGATTTGCAGAGAAGTGCTTTGGTCAACATCTGGAATATTGCCAACGGACCACTTCAGGATTTTTCTTTATTAAATTCAGCCCGCGGTAATCTTTCTCATCAATTAGATTTAAGAGCAGAAAAAAAATGGGTTTTCAAAAAATGGCAGTTAACGGCTTATATGGATGTTGTAAATGCTTACGGATCGAAAAGCCCAAGCAATTTGCCAATAGTAAATCTTCAGCGTGATGCCAACAATAATGGAATTATAGCGAATCCAAATGATTCACAGAATCAACAGTATTATTTACTTGAAACTGGAGAAAGCGACCGTTCAACACCCATTCCTTATTTCGGATTTATATTTGAATTTTAGTAGTTAAATTTTAAACATATTATTAGAAACTTATTTTAAAAGTATTCAAGTCTGTTCTGCAGATAAAAAGAAAACCTGCATTATTGCAGGTTTTTATGTTTTGTCAATTTTTGAAAATTGAAAATTTACATCTTCACCGCTTTAATTGCTGCCTCATAATTCGGTTCATGCGAAATATCATCAACCTGTTCTTCATAAATAATTTTTCCAGAAGGATCAATCACAACAACCGCTCTACTCAAAAGACCTTTCATGGCAGAATCTGTAATCTCTACTCCATAAGTTTTTCCGAAATCGGAACGGAAATCTGAAAGCATTACTACATTTTTAATTCCTTCAGCACCACAAAATCTTTTCTGTGCGAAAGGTAAATCCTTAGAAATACAAAGAACTACGGTATTCGGAATGTTTGCTGCATCTTCATTGAAATGACGAACTGATGCCGAACAAACTCCTGTATCAACACTTGGGAAAATGTTGAGAATTAAATATTTTCCTTTGTAAGAGTCAAGATTTTGATCTTTCATGTCAACACCCGTTAAAGTAAATTTTGGCGCTTGCTTATTTACTGCCGGTAATTTCGAATAGGTGTGAACTGGCTTTCCACCCACTAAAACGGTATTGCTTGTTTTAGAATTCTGAGCAAATAGAAATGCGGAGAAAAATAGTAACGTACTGAACATTAATTTTGAAAACATATTTTTAATTTTAAACAAAATTATTCTTTTTTATCAGGATAAATGCCTTTCGGAAAAAATGTTTTGAACTTGGTTTTTTTGATTAGAAGTAGTTAACAAAGGTTAAGAGTTTGGAATTGTCTTATCTTTTCCCTATATTCGTGAGATATGGATGCAAACACTACACTTATCAAATTTTTTTCAGGGAATTTATTCTTTGAAGGAAAGTGGTTGGTTTTTTCTTATTTGCATGATGATATATTCCTCAAAGATTCTAAAGAGTTCATCTAATACACCCTGTCAAGATTCAGAGACAGGGTAGTTTATAATCACTAAATACTCATATCAATTTCGAATACTTTTACAGAATACAATCACCTACTTTGTGATTGCAATTTCTTTCTGAATCCTAGTTAAGTATTCCACAACAACTTTAAAAAATCATTATGTCAGAAAATATAGTTTTAACAACCGGAGTTTACGATTTAATCAAAGATCATTTACGCAGAAAAAGAACAACACAGGAAGAAGAACAAATTCTCCTGGATCAACTTAAAACCGCAAAACAAGTTCTTAGAAAAGAACTGCCAGAGGATGTTGTAACGGTTAATTGTGAAATAAAAATAAAAAATATTTCTACCAATGAAGAAGAGAAATATTTGTTTGTACAAACAGACAGACAGAAAATCAAGAAAGGAAAATATTCTATTCTTTCACCAATCGGCTTAGCCACAGTCGGAAATAAAGTTGGTGATGTAATTAACTGGCCGTTTGAAGGAGGCGAAAAGCAATTTGAAATCGTAGGAGTAGAACGTTTTAACTAGTTCTAGACTCTTATTATACAAAAGACTCTCAATTTTTGAGAGTCTTTTGTATTTTAGTAATGTAGGCCTATCAATATTTAATTTTTGATGAATGCGGTTTTTTGCATTTTAGAATTTTATCAGTGAAATCAATATTATTTTTGACAATTTTTCAAAGAATATTTATAGTTTTATATTTATTATTTTTATTTTTATAAAATATAATGGCATAATGAAACAATTAGAATTTTCGATTGAGATTAATGCATCCAAAGAAAAAGTCTGGAATATTCTTTGGAATGAGCAAAGTTACCGAGATTGGACCGCCAGTTTTATCCCGGGCTCTTACTATGAAGGAGAACTTAAAGAAGGCAATGATATTCGTTTTTTGTCGCCGGGAGAACATGGCCTTTTTGCAAAGGTGGAAAAAGTAATTCCATTTCAATCGATGCACTTTGTACATTTCGGTTTGGTACTCGATGGCGTATCTCAGCAGAAAACTTTTGAAGAAGGTGCGATTGAGCACTATGACCTCTATGAAATTGAGTTTGGAACAAAGTTAATCGTAACAATAAAGACGGAAGAAGAGTATATTACTTATTTTAGTAACAGTTTTCCCAAAGCGCTCAATACAGTTAAGCAACTTTGCGAAGTTTAATTATAGGGCAACTTTTTGCTTTTTTATCTCTTCCATAACCCACTCTAATTGAACATCCTTTTTCTGTAAAATCTGCTGTAGAGTAGGAATGATTTCTAGATCTGGGAGAACTCCTTTTTTTGTTTCTGTAAATTTGATATTCGGTTGAATCAGCATTAATCCAATCGGTAATTTGAGTTTCGAATAGGGTAATTTCTCGGTTGAATATCTACCAGCAACCGTTCCATCATTGGCACCACCCGTTTCTTCACCCACAAGAAATGCTCTTTTATCTCCTTTTAATTTTGAGGAAATAATTGATGAAGCAGAAAAACTACTGCCATTAATTAAAACGTAAATTTTTCCGTTGAAATGGTTCTTCTTCGGTTTTTTCACGGGGAAAATATCATTGTTTTTTAAATAAAACTTATCCTGCTTTTTTTTCACAGAAAATGCTGTTCCAATCAAATATATTGGATAAGTAATTGCCGCAATCGGTTTGGCTAAAACTGGAACATCATTAAAATAATTGGCATAAAACATCGATGTACGCGAAGTTAGTTCAATATCATTAATGAATTTAAACTCTTCGGAAACCAAATAGGAATAAAGGTTATTGATCTCTGAAAGTGACCCACCAAGATTATCCCGAACATCTAAAATGAGATACCTTGCAGGCGATTTTTTAAGGGTTGCAAAACTTTGTTTATAAAATTTGCGAGAATAGGTTCCAGAAAATGTTTTGATTTTTAGGTAAGCAACCGTAGAATCTTTGGTAGGAAATTGCAGATCGCGGTTGAAACTTTTAGTAATAATATTATAATCTTTGGTTTTTCCGGTTTCACTTTTGGTTTGTTTTTTATTTTCCTGCTTGGTTTTTTTCTTTTCTTCTTTGGTGATTTTTTCCCGATGAATATAAAAGGTCTTTATTTCATTTTGATATTTTGCTTCTATTTTCACAGAGTCCAAAATTCCATATTCTGCCGTAAAAATAGATGGCCATCTTCTCGCCATCGAATATTTTTGAAAAGTAGTATTCTCACCATCACTGTTAATGAGTGGCTTATATTTTTGAAGTAGATCTTTTACCAAAATATCTTTTATGGCAACTATTTCGGTTCCAACATACATATTCGGTATTTTATCAACGTTATCTTTTACGAAGATTCTGTCGTTATCGATTACAAAATTATAACGGTTTAGTAATCCTTTCTGATTTTTGAGATGTTTGATTTCTTTTTTTGTCAATCGCTTATCATAAGCGTTAAGCCGTAAATGTCCTTCTTTTATATTGGCAATAATAGGAGCGAGTTTTTGGTAAAATTCGTTTGGCTTTAAAGGTTTGTTTATTGTCGTTTTTAAACTGTCAAATTGATGATTCAAATCTTCTTTAGAAATGTACCAATATAATTTGGGATGAAGTTTTTCTAATTTCTGGTGAGCAAAATCAATATCTTTTTTTAAGTGCTCCACAGAAATAGGAATCTCTAATTTTTCATTGTGTTTTTTTACAGAAACGCAGGAAGAGATGATGAATAGCAAGCAGAATAAAATGAACTTTTTCAAAGTAAATATTTTGTTAAAAATAAAATATTAATATTAAATCAACAAAGAAAAAAACTCCCCATTAAAAATGAAGAGTTTCGGTATTCTTAAATCAAAAATTTTATCCTAAAATAGTTACAGTATTTTGCAGCATTTCATAAATCGCATTTTTTGCGTTATCGGGTTTTGCGTTTACTGCACGGGTTCCATTAAAATGCAAACAAGTTACGTAACCCAATTTGGCAGCATCTAAACAGGTATATTTCACGCAATAATCCAAGGCTAAACCAACAATCTCCAGCAATTGAATATCGTGGTATTTCAAGAAATCATCCAGACCGGTTTTTACAAAATGGTTATTATCCTGAAATCCGCTATAACTGTCGAAATCTACATTGGTTCCTTTTTGAATGATATGGGTAACTTTGTCTCTATTTAAATCTTTGTGGAATTCTGCCCCAAAAGTTCCTTGAACACAATGATCTGGCCACATATGTTGTGGGATTCCGTTCAGGATAATATTGTCACCAACTTTTTTACCGTTATTAGTAGCGAAACTTTTATGATTTGCGGGATGCCAATCTTGGGTTAAGATAATTTGATCATATTCATTATCCTGCATCAGCAAGTTGATATAAGGAATAACCTCATTGGCTCCAGGAACTGCAAGTGCGCCACCTTCGCAAAAATCATTTTGCATATCGACTATAATTAGGGCTTTTTTCATATTCTTAAATTTTTACGTTGCATTGAACACAACTTATTTTGTAGTAAATTTACAAAGTAAAACGCAAAATTTCAGCCAAATGAAACGATGCGCCAAATCGTCAAAAAATCTTTTTAAAATGGACAATTTAGATCACAAAAAATATCCGATTGGAAAATTTCAGGAGCCTAAAAAGATTTCTGATCAAGATATTGATAGGCATACTCAGACCTTGAAAGATTTCCCAAGTAAGTTAAAACACTTGGTCGAACATTGGAATAATGATCAACTTGATACGCAATACAGGGAAGGTGGCTGGACGGTTAGGCAGTTGGTCAATCACTTGGCAGACAGTCATATGAATAGTTTTATTCGGTTCAAATTGGCTTTAACAGAAGATAATCCAACCGTAAAACCTTGGGATGAAAAACAATGGGCAGAATTGCAGGATTCTTTTAATATGGATATTAAACCGGCTTTGCAAATTCTAAAAGGTTTGCACAAAAGATGGGTTTTCGAATTAAAATCCTTAACCAATCGGGAATTCGAAAGCACTTTTCATCATCCCGCACAACACCGAAATATTACCTTGTTGGAAAGTCTGGCCTTTTATGCCTGGCATTGTGACCATCATTTTGCGCACATCGAAAATTTAAAGACAGAAAATAACTGGTAAGAAAATTGTTACTTTTTTTACCAACCTTAAAATAGTTAAAGTATGAGTTTTTTTAATAAAATATTTGGCAGTGATGAACCTCAAAATTCATCAATTTCTTTTTGGAATAAGATTGAATCTGAAGAAGATTTAGAAAAAGCCGTAGAGAAATCATTTGAAAAAAAAATAGTGATTTTTAAACATTCAACAAGATGTCATATTAGTAAAATGGTGCTGAAAAACTTTGAAAATGAAGTTGCTAATTCTGATAAAGATGTAGTGTATTATTTTCTTGATTTAATTGCACACCGACCGATTTCAAATAAAATTGCAGAAGATTTTGGCGTTACCCATCAAAGTCCACAACTGATTGTTTTAGAAAACGGAAAAGCAGTGAAAGATGCTTCCCACCAAAGTATTTCTGTAAATCTTATCTAAATATTAAATATGGATTCGCTTCAAAATATTACCAGTTATTTATCAGAGATTTTCGAAATTCCGAAAGAGGCAGTTGAAACTTGCAGTAATTTCTGTATGTTGAAAAAAGTAGTTAAAAATGAATTCTTGTTGCAAGAAGGCGAGATTTGTACAGATACTTTTTTTGTGGAAAAAGGTTTGCTCAGAATGTATTCTCTCGATAGAAATGGCAAAGAACATATTATACAATTCGCGCCAGAAAACTGGCTGATTTCAGATCGCAGTTCTCTTAATTTTAATCAAAAATCAAAATATTATATTGAAGCGGTTGAAGATTCGGAGGTATTCATTTTGAGTAAAGATTTTTTCATCAATATGATTGAGAAATTCCCGCAAACTGCAGAAAACAACGATTTGCTTTTGCAGAAACATATTCGAAATTTACAAAATCGGGTGAATTCTCTTTTGGCAGATACCGCGGAAGAGCGCTACATGAGTTTCATTAAAATGTATCCCGATATTTTACTGCGTGTCCCACAATGGATGGTTGCTTCTTATCTCGGCATTACTCCGGAAAGTTTAAGCAGAGTTCGAAAAGAATTGGCAAGGAAAAATTTTGAAACATCATAAAAAAAGGAACTCGAGTTGAGTTCCTTTTTTATTATTTCTTAAAATATTATTTACCTAAATACGATTTCAGAATTTTACTTCTCGTATTATGCTTCAATCTTTTAATTGCTTTTTCTTTAATCTGACGAACTCTTTCTCTTGTTAGATCAAAAGTCTCACCGATTTCTTCCAAAGTCATTGGGTGTTTTCCATTCAAACCGAAATACAAACGAACCAAATCTGCCTCCCGCGGAGTCAAAGTTTGTAGTGCTCTTTCGATTTCAATTTGTAGTGATTCCAACATCAAATCCTTGTCTGGACTTGGTGATTCACCAGAACGCAAAACGTCGTACAAGTTAGAATCTTCCCCTTCAACCAACGGCGCATCCATCGACAAGTGTCTTCCAGAGTTTTTCATTGATTCTTTAATGTCAGATTCACTCATATCCAAAACTTCTGCTAATTCTTCTGGAGACGGAGGTCTTTCGTTTTCCTGCTCCAAATGCGCATAGGCTTTATTGATCTTGTTAATTGATCCAATTTTATTCAATGGCAATCTTACAATTCTAGACTGTTCTGCCAATGCCTGTAGAATCGACTGACGAATCCACCAAACGGCGTAAGAGATAAATTTAAAACCTCTGGTTTCATCATATCTTTTCGCTGCTTTCATTAAACCTAAATTCCCTTCATTAATTAAATCGGGAAGTGAAAGTCCCTGATTCTGGTATTGTTTAGAAACAGATACCACAAATCGGAGGTTGGCTTTAATCAATTTTTCCAACGCCACTCGGTCTCCGGCGCGGATTTTTTGTGCCAATTCAACTTCTTCGTCGGCGGTAATCAAATCAACTTTCCCAATCTCTTGCAAATACTTGTCGAGAGAGGCGGTTTCTCTGTTGGTAACCTGTTTGGTAATTTTTAATTGTCTCATGTAGTAAATTAAGGTCCACTTTAGGACTGCATTATATTATACGTTACCAAGTATCAAAAGGTTACAATAGTTTTAAAATAATTGTTATATTGTTTTTTTATGGCGAACAATTCCGCCTTCCGTTCCCACTTTTTTGTTCCACTTCGTTCCACAAAAAGAGTTCCACTCAAGTCGGGTCGCAGATTCCGCATTAATTGTATTTAAGTTATCAAAACAAAAAACTCATTCTGCACCAAAACAGAATGAGTTTAAAATTTGTGAAATAAATATTTTATTTAATAATCAATTTGGTCGATTGTCTTTGACCTTCTGCCTGATAAACCATGAAGTATATACCAGAACCTGACTTTACAGAAATCGTATTTTTCCCTTTCACCACATTTCCAGAATAAACGACTTTCCCAGAAATATCAGTAATAAGTATATTTCCTGTTTTTTCCGAATTCAAATTAAATGTCCCATTGCTCGGATTCGGGTAAATATTGACCTGTAAATTTTTAGTCTCCAACGAAGCGAGTGGAAGAGCGCACAAATACGGTTTGAAATTTACTGTTCCTAAAGCAGCATCGTCGACTTTGTGAGAAATTACTGCTTCTAACATGGCGTCATCAGAAAGTTCATCTTCTCTCCAGCAATTGTTCGTTGCATTTACAGGATTCGCGGTATTATTGAAAACTGCGTATAATTGACCTCCGTTTCCATTGTCCTTAAATACGTTTTCACCAACACTACCTAAAGGTCCACCACCTAAGTCAGCACTCATTGTCCCGATAATAGTAATTCCCCAAAGATGACCACGGATTTGATTTTTTTCGATTTTAATTCCCGCACCTAAAGAACCAGTTCCGTTAATCGAAATTCCGCTTCCACCATTAGAAGGAATATTTTCAGCGTTATTGTTCGTTAAAATATTATTAGAAATTGATCCAGTAGATGCGTTTCCTGCCACCGTAATTCCATATCGGTTATCAGTCACGGTATTGCCTTCGATCTGTACTTTGTTTTGAACTCCCAAAAGCGACGACACCGAAATACCACCAACTTTAGTTAACGTGCGGTTTCCTATGATGGTATTATTTAAAACCTTTGTAGTCCCTGATCCACTTGGTCCCATATTTATTTGCGGACGGTTAGAGTTTAATTTTGTATTTCCAGACAAATAGTTGTTTGTAAATTCAAGAGCCACAGACACGTTTGCGCCCGATCCAACTGCCGGTAAATCATTATCGATAAACTTAGAGTTTGTTACCACAGGATTTCCTCGGGAGAAATTGATCGCCGCACCAGTTACTAAACCAGATTTAAAATATCTTACGGTACAGTTGTCCATTAAAAATGTTTCGGTTAGAACTTGTAGACCTCCACCGTATTCTAAAATGGTGTTTTTAAATGTGGCTTCTGAACCTTCTTCAAGCCTAATTCCTTTGAATATTGCTGCTGGATTAGTTGCCGTAATTAAAAAATTAGTTGCCGTGGTATTATAAATACCGCCTATGGTCAATTGTATACCGGCATCAATTTTCAACTTGGCGTCGTTTTCATCCATTAATAAAGTGTCGCCAGGTGCAATCGTAATATTAGCAGTCATTTGATAAACGGTTCCCGTTTTTACCAAAACTGTTGGAGCAACTGCAGACAGTGAATTCAGATTGTAAGATATCCCAGTTCCTGGACTTGTAAATTGTGAAAATAAAAGTAGGGAGGTCAGAGATAAAAATAGAGTAGAAAGTTTTTTCATAGTTAAATATTTAAATCAAAGTTATTAAAATATGTGGATAATAATCATTTATATGTTGAAAGTGGGTTTTGAATTTTATTTTTGAGTAAACTAAACCCCACATTTTTTACGATGATACTTTATATTAATGATTTCAAAAAAGTCTTCAGCCGATGAGCTCGTTGGTAATGGGAAATTTTTCTTCCAAAAAATCAAAATCAAAATGAAAGAATGGAAAATACAAATTAAAATTTCAACAAAATATTATGTATAAAAGTCGAATTTTTATGGTCGTTTATTTTAAAACATTTTGTATGAATAATGTCTTTCATAGGGACTTCTCATACAGAAAGTATTGTAAAATTGAAAAAAGGGTGAGGTATAAAATTGAACCACGAGGATTGTTTTATACTTTTGAAAGGAGGTAAAGGCAACGAAGTTTTGTGAAATATTTGTTAAAAAACTTGCATATTTGATTTATAATTGTAACTTGCACCCGTTTTTATATCCGAAATCAATCATTGTTCATCGCATTATTGACTTTCATTTATAATTTCAACAGTATTAATTTATAATTTTTTTTAAGATGAACATTTTTGTTTCAAACATTAACTATGCAACTCAAGAACAGTCGTTGCAAGATTTATTTTCAGAATTTGGTGACGTATCGTCTGCTAAAATCATTACCGACAGAGAAACTGGGAGATCGAGAGGTTTCGGTTTCGTTGAAATGAGCGACGAAGATGGCAAGAACGCTATCGAAGCTCTTAACGGTAAAGAATTAGACGGTAAAGAACTTAACATTTCTGAAGCTAAGCCAAGAGAAGACAAACCAAGAAGAAACTTTGACAACAACCGTGGAGGCGGTGGTGGTTACGGAGGTGGAAATCGTGGTGGTGGAAGCGGTTACAGCGGCGGAGGTCGTAGTGGCGGTTCTAACTGGTAAGATTTTACCTAAATAATTATAGCGACTTTTTTAAAGGTCGCTTTTTTTATGCCTTACTGTTACGAGAAATGATCACTCCTTCTTGATAAGAATTAAAACGGATTCCGAATTAATCATATACTCATCACTTTTATTAGGTGAAGAAATCCGATTGATAGAATCAAACAAAATCTTTATTTCAAAGTCTCCAATTTTTTGGATGATGAATAAATGATCTTCGCTTTGCTCCCCAGTGCGAGGTGCGTTTATAAAAAGTTCTTTAATTTTAGGAAATAAATTAATTTCTTGATCATTGAAGAGTAGAGTGAATTTAGTTTTGAGAGGATTTCTAGTTGATTCTAATTCGAACTTATTATTTTGAAATTCAAAGTTTGTATTTTCATAACCGTTTGCTTTAACAAGAAGTTGGTATTCTGAAATATCAACACTTTTATTTTTCGAAATTAATCTTGTATTTCGATTATCTTCTATATCCTTATTAGTGTATTTAACAGCAGTAAATTTACTCCGAATATTGCTGAAAGCATATGATTTCCCGTCGTGAATGTCTTTTTCAAATATTTTCTTTGATTCTAAGGGAAGTAAGTTTAGTAGGAATTCATTTTCATTTCTTTTTGATAGAAAATTAAATTTATTTGTGATTTCATCTGCAACTTCTCCAGAAATTTTCTTATTAAAGTCAATCATTCCATTTTCTAAAATGTTTTTTTGATTTAAAGTTGTCAGCAATTCATTTTTCTGACTTCTTTTCGCAACTGAAAAAGTGTTTAAATAAGGAAAGGTCAAAGAAAATAATCCAAAAACAAATAAACTCATCGGTACAAATTTGATGGTTTGCTTTCGAATAAAAATATAATAAAGAACAACGCTCGTTAACCAAAGAGCCAACAACAAAACGAAATATCTAGGTTCTGTATAGCCGTATTCTAAAATTCGGGTAAAGATTGCAACAAATAAAAGGATTATTAATGGTGCAAGAGTATAATAAAAAATTTTAGAAAAAATCCGAACCCATGATTTTGTAGAATCCTCTTTTAACGGATGAACCAAAAGAATCGCCAGAATTCCGACCACAGAATAAGCAAGGATCAAATAGGAAACCCAACCGCGTGGAAGTTCCCAGTTGATCAGGATTTTCGCTGAATAGAAATAAAGAATCACCGCATAAATAAGAAGGAGCGGAACTAAAACATATTGCGTGAAAAACTTTAGAATTACAGGATAATCTCCATTCTTTTCTAAATAGGCTAAACCTTTTTCATTAAAAAGAAGAAATATAAAACAACTGCCGAAAATCGATAAAGAACTAAAAGTATTAGAATAATATCGGCTGTTAAAATGAAAGTCAAATAAGTGGTCAACGGCTGAAATTGCGAGCATAATTCCACCAGTTAAAACTCCGGTGAACACTCCGGTCAAGAAAATATTAATGAATAAGTTTTTATTGTACTGCCAAAAATTTAGTTCCTGATCCCGTCCAATAAAAGGAATGAACGAAACCAACAAGTGAGAAAGTATAAACGTAGGAATTAAAAGAAAAGCGTAAACCTCCGTAAACCGGTCTTCTTTTGCCGGAAGTAGAAAGTAGAAAAATACAAGAAAAATGATTCCGAATAATTGCAAGAGAATTTCTTTGCCAACTCTTTGCGATAAAGTCTTCAATGCGTACATCACTGAAATCCCTAAAGAAGTTACCAAACCAAATTTCAAATAAAAAAAGGAATAGTCTCGACTGTTAGAATCGTAGTTAATATAACAGATTGCAGAAAAAGCAGTTAGAAATGCCATAACCAAAATCATCGGATACTCGCGGATTACGGCACCGGCTTTGCCAAAAATTTCATTGAATTTTTTTATCATTTAAACTAAAATTTAACATTAAAAACGAATTTTTTCTGTAAACAGTAATCGTAAACTATTTATCTTTCTTTTTGTGTTTCTTCTTTTCGCTCTTTTCTTTTTTCTTTTTCTTCTTTTTGGGAGCGGTAATATCATTAAGAAAATCACTTAAGTCAGATTCCTCTTCTTTTGGGTGAACCGTTATTGCGGTTTCTTCCATATTCAAAAGATTCTCCATGGTTTCGTCTTTTAAAAGATTCTCCTGAATTAATAATTTTACCAGACTTAGGGCGGAATCATTAAAATAATCTTCAAGAAATAACTTCAACAAATATTTTCGGTAATCCTCAAAAGGGATTGCGACAGAATATTTAAAAACCCTGCCTTCTTTTTCAGTTGTTAGAAATTCTTTTTCAACCAATATTTTTAAAAAAGTAGAAATGGTGTTGGGATGTGGTTTCGGTTCTGGATATTGCTCAACGATATCTCGCATATAAGCCGTATCAAGCTGCCACAATACCTTCATTAAAATTTCTTCACCTGGAGTCAAATGACTTATTTTCATAATTTTTATTGAATTTGAATATGAGTATAAAGATAAATAAAAGAAACGATTCCCGCGATAACTGCGCCACTAAAGACTTCTGCAGGAGTATGCCTTTTCAAAATAATTCGGCTGATTCCAACCAAGATTGAAAGCAAAAGCCAAATCAATCCATAAGTAGGAGTCAACGTGAAGAGTAACGTTGCAACAAATATATTAATAGCAGTATGCATCGAACTTTTAATGAAATAATTGCTGATCTGCATTACGATCAGTAAAATCAACAGGAATAGTAAAGCCATGTCGATTCTTTCGTATTTCAAATAAACAAAAAATAAGTACACAATCATTGCCCCTTCAATAAAGAAATAAAGACTTTTCCTTTGTTTGCGATCAGAAACATCCAAGTTGGTATATTTTTTTGTTCTTACATTGTAAATAATCCACGAAGAAATAGGAACAATTGTGATTAGGAAAATAGGTAAAAAATTTTGCGTTGCTTCTGAAATGGTAAAATTTCTTACACTAAAAATAATGAAATAGATCACTAAAGAATTCATTGGATTTAAGAAACCCGAGATGAAATTTGAAACTTTCAACACCGCAGGAGATGGAGTTTTTTGCATAAATTGATTTATAGTTTCAAAAGTAATATTTTTAAATGATTAAAATCAGAACTTTGTTTTCTTATGCTACCAATAAAGACAAAGATTTTTGTTATTTTTGCTAAATATTTCCAACAAACATAAAATCGAGGGATTATATGTTGTTTCAAAAAAATAGCAAAAGTTAGCACATGAAAGAATTTTCGCAAGAGGTCTACCTGAAGTGGTACGAAGAAATGACAATGTGGAGAAGGTTTGAAGACAAATGCCGTTCTCTTTATCTTAAACAAAAAATCAGAGGATTTTTACATTTATATAACGGTCAGGAAGCAATTCCTGCAGGTTTTACACATGCTATGGATTTATCCAAAGACAGTATGATTACAGCCTATCGTTGTCACATTCATCCAATGGCGATGGGTGTAGATCCGAAAAGAATTTTGGCAGAACTTTGTGGAAAAGCTACAGGAACTTCTGGCGGAATGGGTGGTTCTATGCACATATTCAGTAAAGAGCACCGTTTTTATGGTGGTCACGGAATTGTTGGAGGGCAAATTCCTTTGGGCGCAGGTATCGCTTTTGGTGATAAATACTTCGACAGAAAAGCAGTGAATATTTGTTTCTTCGGAGATGGTGCTGCTAGACAAGGATCTCTTCATGAAACTTTCAATATGGCAATGAACTGGAAACTTCCGGTAGTTTTTGTCGTAGAGAACAATGGATATGCAATGGGAACTTCTGTAAAAAGAACAGCCAACCATGAAGATATTTATAAATTAGGATTGGGTTATGAAATGCCTTGTCTAGCGGTAGATGCGATGGATCCAGAGAAAGTTGCAGAAGCTGCTTTTGAAGCTATCGAAAGAGCAAGAAGAGGAGATGGACCAACTTTCATTGAAGCAAGAACATACCGTTTCAGAGGACACTCCATGTCTGATGCAGAACCTTATAGAAGCAAAGAAGAAGTTGCTGAGTACAAAAAAGAAGATCCTATTGAAATCGTTAAGAAAAGAATTCTTGATAATAAATGGGCAACTGAAGACGAATTAACAGCGTTGGATGAAAAGTCGAAAGAGTTCGTAGAAGAATGTGTTGACTTTATGGAAAACTCTCCATACCCAGATTTAGATAAAGTTTATGACTATGTCTATGCTCAGGAGGATTATCCTTTCGTTAATAAATTAGAAAATAACTAAAAACAATTCATTTGAAATCTGATTTTTCTTTAAGTCAGATTTCATTTATTGAATCTAAAAATAAGAGAAAATTATGGCAGAAGTAATAACAATGCCCCGTCTTTCTGATACGATGACGGACGGTAAGGTGGCTAAATGGCACAAGAAAGTAGGAGATGCAGTAAAAGAAGGAGATATCTTGGCCGAAATTGAAACTGATAAAGCCGTACAGGATTTTGAATCAGAATTTAATGGTACTTTATTATATGTTGGCACAGAAGAAGGTGGTTCATCACCAGTTGATTCTGTTTTGGCAATTATCGGAAATCAAGGTGAAGATATTTCGGCTCTAATTGGAGGAAATGCTGAGAGCGCAGTTTCTGAGAAAACAGAAGAAAAGAAAACGGAAGAACAACCAGCAGCAGAAACTCAATCTGCGACTGCTACAGAAATCCCTGCGGGAGTTGAAGTAATTACAATGCCTCGACTTTCTGATACGATGACCGAAGGTAAAGTAGCAAAATGGCATTTCAAAGTTGGAGATGCCGTAAAAGAAGGAGACGTTTTAGCCGAAATAGAAACTGATAAAGCAGTTCAGGATTTTGAATCAGAAGTAAATGGAACTTTACTTTACACCAGTGTTGGCGAAGGTGAAGCGAGTCCAGTTGATACGGTTTTAGCAATCATTGGACCTGCAGGAACAGATGTTTCTGGTCTTACTTCTGGTGGAGCAAAAAAAGCAGACTCGAAACCTGCTGCTGAAAAACCTTCAGAGAATGTTTCCGCTTCAGAAAATACTCCAGGACAAACTGTTGCTTATTCTTCTACCGAAAGATTGGCAATTTCTCCTTTAGCTAAAAAAATGGCCGAAGAGAAAGGAATTGATGTTTACTCTTTAAAAGGAAGTGGAGAAAATGGTAGAATTGTAAAGAAAGATATTGAGAATTATCAGCCAAGTGCAGCTTCTGCACAGGCGAAACAAGAAGTTTCATCGTCTACTGCAGCTTCTGCTCCAGCACAAGTTGCTATGAATTTCGTTCAGGGTCAAGATTCTGAAACACCAAATTCACAAGTAAGAAACATTATTGCAAAACGACTTTCTGAAAGTAAATTTACCGCACCTCATTATTACTTAATCGTTGAAATCAACATGGATAAAGCGATAGAGGCAAGAAAAGAAATCAACTCTTTACCAGATACTAAGATTTCATTTAATGATATGATTATTAAAGCAACAGCGATGGCTTTAAGAAAACATCCACAAGTGAATTCTACCTGGAAAGAAGATAAGATTATTCACCACGGAAATATCAACGTAGGTGTTGCCGTAGCAATTCCTGATGGGTTGGTAGTTCCTGTACTGAAAAATGCAGATCAAATGAATTACAATCAAATTTCTGCAAGCGTAAAAGATATGGCAGGAAGAGCGAAATCTAAAGGACTAAAAGCCAACGAAATGGAAGGTTCTACTTTTTCTGTTTCTAACTTAGGAATGTTTGGGATTGAAACTTTTACCTCAATTATCAACCAACCGAACTCTGCGATTCTTTCTGTAGGAGCGATTGTTGAAAAACCAATTGTAAAAGACGGACAAATCGTTGTTGGAAATACCATGAAACTTTCTTTGGCATGTGACCATAGAGTAGTTGATGGTGCTACTGGAGCGCAATTCTTACAAACACTGAGAACGTATTTAGAACAACCTTTAAGTTTATTGCTCTAAATATTCTACTCTAAATATTTTTAATCCTTCCAATTCATTTTGGAGGGATTTTTATTTGGGCGCAACCCTCGCCAATGCTTTTCCCAAACCTCGGGTCGGTCTGCGTGCAGTCGTTCTTTTTATCTTTTTTCAAAAAACAAAAAGGAACTCCAACAATGCACTGCGCCCTTGCGCAAAAACTCGCAAAAATTCACTATTTTTGAAACCATGATTAAAGCGAGTAATATTCATAAATCCTACGGCGATTTAGAAGTGTTAAAAGGAGTTGATGTACACATAAAAGAAGGAGAAGTGGTCTCTATTGTTGGTGAATCAGGTGCCGGGAAATCTACATTGTTGCAAATTTTGGGAACACTTGATAAACCTACTAATCCCAAGAAATATAATACAGTACTCGAGTTGGCAGGACAATCATTCGTGCATATGTCCGACCGACAATTGTCGAAGTTTAGAAATGAAAATATCGGATTTGTATTTCAGTATCATCAACTTTTACCGGAGTTTTCTGCTTTAGAAAATGTTTTATTGCCGACAAAAATTGCAGGGAAAAACGAGAAAGAATCAATTGACAAAGCCTATTCTCTTTTTGAAGATTTACATATTGCGCACAGAATTCATCACAAACCGAATCAAATGTCGGGTGGGGAAGCGCAAAGAACTGCCGTTGCAAGAGCATTGATTAATTCTCCCAAAATTATTTTCGCCGATGAACCAACTGGGAATTTAGATTCCAAAAACGCTGATGATTTGCACCAACTCTTTTTCGATTTACGCGATAAATACCATCAGACTTTTGTGATTGTTACCCATAATATTCATCTCGCAGATACTACAGATCGTAAACTGGTTATGAAAGATGGCCAAATTATACATGGTTTGTAATTTTAATTGAAGGTACATCACGTAATTTTCTTAAATTTATAAGTTAATTCTGATAATCAATTAAAATGTCCATTAAATTTCTTGCTGAAGACGATCGACCGAGAGAGAAGTTTTTATTGAAAGGTAAGAATTCACTTTCAGATGCAGAATTGTTGGCAATCATTATGGGAAGTGGAAACAGAGAAGATTCAGCCGTAGAGTTAGCCCGGAAAATTTTGAATTCTGTTGGCAATAACTGGCATAATTTATCTCTTTTGCAAATTTCAGATTTAATGAAATTTAAAGGAATAGGTGAGGCAAAAGCAATTTCGATTGCTGCTGCCCTAGAAATCGGCAGAAGAAGAGCCGCACAGGAAGTTCCAGAAAAAGTACAAATTACTAGCAGTCAAGAATCCTATAAAGTTTTGCTTCCGTATTTATCAGATTTGCAAACAGAGGAGTTCTGGGCGATTTATCTGAATCAAAATAACCGAATTTTAGGAAAAGGCAAACTGTCTTCGGGTGGAATTAATCAATCGGTTGTTGATGTACGGATTCTTTTTAAAACCGCTTTAGAGCATTTCGCAACCGGAATTGTCATTGCCCACAACCATCCCTCCGGAAATTTGAAGCCAAGTAATGAAGATTTAAAAATCACCAAACAAATTACAGAAGCCGGAAAAATTTTAAATATCCAGTTACTGGATCACCTGATTATTGCTCAAAACTCTTATTTGAGTTTTGCAGACGAAAATTTATTATGATTAAAAAAGTTAAGTACCACGAAATTGATTTCGCAAAATATTCCAAATGTTTAGAGAATGCCTGCCAAAATACTGACTATGCCGATAAACAATTTTTAGATATCGTTTCAGATCGGCAATGGTTTCTTTTGGTTTATGGCGATTATGATGCAGTAATGCCCGTTTCCTATGTTCGCAAATTGGGTTTAACTTTTATTCTTATGCCGAAAATCTGTCAGCAGTTAGGCGTTTTTTCTAAAGAAGACCAACCGGACATTAACAAACTATTTTATGATTTTTTAGACCAGAATTTTTTGGTTCTGATTTATGCTTTTAATGGTGATAATCAATTTGATTTCGAAACAAAAAAGAAGACTTCTTATTTATTAAAAAAAGAAAATTACGCCAATACTAAAAAGAATTACAGCAGTCACCGCCGCCGAAATGTGAGGATTATTGGGGATTTAATCGGAAATATTAAATTTAAAAACAATTATCAGGAAGAAGATAAAGATTTTTTCTTAAAGAATACAAAAGGAACAACCAACGAAAAAGACAGCCATGATTATTTTAATATATTTCAGAAACTGGTAGAAAAAAAGATTGGTAAATTAATTATTCTGGAGTTTAAAAATAAAATACAATCCTTCGTTTATTTATATGAAGGAAGCCGAAGTCGTTATCTGAGTCTCTTTATTAATGGATATCCGCTACAAAATCCAAACCTTCCTTCCATCATGATTGATCATTGTCTGCAAGAATTTATTGGAGATAAAAATTTTGATTTTATGGGAAGTGAAGTAGAAAATGTGGCCAAGTTTAACGAAAGATTTGGTGCTATTTCTTATCGATATGCAATTTTGACCAATTCTAAATCTACTTTATTGAAAAATTTAATGAAGAGATACAGAATTATCACTAATTTTGCACCGTAGAAAAAACCAATGATAGAATCGCCTTTGTTTCCATATGCCTTTGCATTAGTTATTGCTATTCCATTCTTGATATATACCAGGCAGTTTGTGTACAGTTATATCAGATTTAAAAAACAAGAACTTAATTTCATGACTGTGAAAGGTCAGTCGGAACAAAGGATTCATGCTTATGAAAGAATAACGCTTTTCTTAGAAAGAATTAAACCGGCGAATTTAGTAACCAAATTTGATGAAAATTTAGCGGCGCACGAATATTTATTTTTGATCGAAAAAACGATTAATGAAGAGTTTGATTATAATGCGTCACAGCAACTTTATCTCACCAAAAACTCTTGGAATAAAGTCGTAAACTGTAAAAATAATATTCTTCATTTACTTCATAAGACCTACGAAAATTTGAGCAATGAAAGTACTTTGCAAGATTTAAAAACGGTTTTTTTAATGAATTATATGAATGAGCAAGATTATATTTCAGCGTGTATTGAAGACTTAAGAAAAGAAAACTTAATTATAAATTAAAATAAAATAATGATACCGAATTTTAAAGCCCATCCATGGCACGGGATTCCTGTGGGAGATGAAGCACCGAATGTTGTAAACGTCTTTGTGGAAATTGTACCGAGTGATACTATTAAATACGAAATCGACAAACAGAGCGGTTATTTAAAAGTGGATCGACCACAGCAATTCTCCAATATTATTCCTGCATTATACGGATTTATTCCAAGAACGTATTGTCATGACGAAGTCCTGAAATTAGCCGTAGAAAGTGGTGCAGAAAATGTTTCTACTGGTGATTTAGATCCATTAGATATTTGTGTATTGAGTTCTCATAACATTCACTCTGGTGGAATGTTGATGGAAGCATTGCCAATCGGTGGTTTTAAAATGATTGATAAAGGGGAAGCAGATGATAAAATTGTTGCAGTAATGAAAGGCGACCATGCTTTTGGACATTTCAGAGATATCACCGAATTGCCACAGGCAGAAGTGAAAAGGTTAATGCACTATTTCCTAACCTATAAAAATCTTCCAGATGAGCCAGCAAAATGTACCATCCACGAAGTTTACGGAGCAGAACATGCGAAGAAAGTGATCAAGGCATCACAAATTGATTATGCAAATAAATTTGGCGGATAAATTCCCACTTCAATAATAATTTTTAATAGACAAATGTTTTCATTTGTCTATTTTTATTTTCGTTAAAAGTTGTTAAAATCCGAAAATAATTGTGTATTTTCGGTAATCGTTTTAGTTAACAAATATTTAACATTAACAAAATTAACTTCAAAAAGTAATTTATGGATTTATTATTTTATCTCGTACCAGTATTTGGTATTATTGCTTTAATCTACACTTTTGTTCAAAGCTCTTGGGTGAGTAAACAAAATGCAGGTAATGACCGCATGAAAGAAATTGCTGGTTATATTTCAGATGGTGCTATGGCTTTCTTAAAAGCGGAATACAAAGTGATGGCGTACTTCGTAGTCGTTGTTGCAATTTTGTTGGCTGTAATGGGTGGGTCGAGTGCTAATTCTCACTGGAGTATCGGTATTTCATTCGTTTTAGGAGCAATCCTCTCTGCTTTGGCAGGATTTATCGGAATGAAGATTGCGACCAAATCTAACGTACGAACAGCAGAAGCCGCAAAAACTTCTTTGTCGAAAGCATTGAAAGTTTCCTTCACCGGAGGTTCCGTAATGGGAATGGGTGTTGCCGGTTTAGCAGTTTTAGGGTTAGGTGGTTTATATATTATTATTAAACAGATTTTTGCTCCAGGTGCGGGTGTTGATTCTCATGAGATGGAAAGAACTATCGAGATTCTTACCGGATTCTCTTTAGGTGCTGAATCTATTGCACTTTTTGCGAGAGTTGGTGGTGGTATTTATACCAAAGCAGCCGATGTTGGTGCTGACTTAGTGGGGAAAGTAGAAGCAGGAATTCCTGAAGATGATCCAAGAAACCCAGCAACAATTGCTGATAATGTTGGAGATAATGTTGGAGACGTTGCAGGAATGGGAGCCGATTTATTTGGATCTTACGTAGCAACAGTTTTAGCAACCATGGTATTGGGTAGAGAAACTTTATCTGTTGATGCTTTTGGAGGTTTTGCCCCAATTCTTTTACCAATGTTAATTGCAGGAACAGGAATTATCTATTCAATAATTGGAACTTTATTTGTGAAAATTGGCGAAACCACCAGTTTAGATATTGCTCCGGTTCAAAATGCTTTAAACCTTGGAAACTGGGGAAGTATTGTTTTAACAGCAATATCTTCTTATTTCTTGGTGAATTATCTAATGCCTGAAACAATGACTTTAAGAGGTCATGAGTTTACAAAAATGGGAGTTTTTGGAGCAATCATCGTAGGATTAGTGGTAGGTACTTTAATGAGTATCATCACTGAATACTATACAGCGATGGGAAAAAAACCAGTGAGCAGTATTATCAAACAATCCTCTACCGGTCACGCAACCAACATTATTGGTGGACTTGCAGTTGGGATGGAATCTACGATGTTACCAATTCTTGTTTTAGCAGGTGGAATTTATGGATCTTATTTTTGTGCAGGTCTTTACGGTGTTGCAATTGCAGCAGCTGGAATGATGGCCACTACAGCAATGCAACTTGCAATTGATGCTTTCGGACCGATTGCTGATAACGCTGGTGGAATTGCTGAAATGAGTGAATTACCAAAAGAAGTTCGTGAAAGAACAGATGTTCTTGATGCAGTTGGAAATACGACCGCAGCAACCGGAAAAGGTTTTGCAATCGCTTCTGCAGCGTTAACTGCTTTAGCATTATTTGCAGCCTTCGTGGGAATTGCGGGTATTGATGGTATTGATATTTACAGAGCCGACGTATTAGCAGGTCTATTTGTTGGAGCCATGATTCCATTTATCTTCTCTTCTTTAGCGATTAGAGCGGTAGGTACTGCAGCCATGGCGATGGTAGAAGAAGTTCGTCGTCAGTTCCGGGAGATTCCTGGCATCTTAGAAGGAAAAGCAATTCCTGAATATGAAAAATGTGTAGCGATCTCTACCGATGCTTCCCTTAAAAAAATGATGCTTCCGGGAGCAATTGCTTTGGTCTCGCCTTTAATTATGGGATTCATTTTCGGACCAGAAGTATTAGGAGGGTTTTTAGCGGGTGCTACTGTTTCTGGAGTGTTGATGGGAATTTTCCAAAACAACGCAGGAGGTGCTTGGGACAATGCTAAAAAATCTTTTGAACAAGGAGTTGAAATCAATGGTGAAAAGCATTACAAAGGTTCTGAGGCCCACAAAGCATCAGTTACCGGAGATACTGTGGGTGATCCATTTAAAGACACTTCAGGACCATCAATGAATATTTTAATTAAATTAATGTCAATCATTTCCTTAGTAATTGCGCCAACTTTAGCCGTTTTACACAAAGATAAAATCGATATAAATCGAAAAGAAAAGTTAGAAACTCTACAACAAATGGTTGGAATGACAGCACCAACCACTGTAGGAGTGGATGTTGAATATATTGCTCCTATTGCAATTGTTAAAGGAGCACTTAATGATGAAGGTGATTTTGTTTATGATACCGGAGATATTCAGGAAATCAAATTAACGAACAAATCAATTGGTCTTGGTAAAAACAGCCAGTTGTTAGCTTTCTATAAGGGTCTTGAATCAAAAGATCAGAAAGTATTAGAAAATACAAAATGGTTTACCCTAGAAAATCTTTACTTTCAAACAGGAAGCAGCGATTTAAAGCCAGGTTCTGAACAACAACTTACCAACTTGGCCGAGATCTTAAATAATTATCCGACAGCGAAAGTAAGATTAGGTGGTTATACCGATAATACCGGAAGCGAAGAAGGTAATCTTAGATTATCAAACTTACGTGCTCAGGCAGCAAAACTGAAATTATTAGAAATGGGAATCTCTGCAGATCGAGTAGATGCAGAAGGTTACGGTTCTCAACATCCAGTTTGTCCAGCAAATGATACGGAGGAGTGCAAAGCACAAAACAGAAGAATTGATGTTCGTATTTTGAATTTTTAAATCGAATAAGTTCTTTTAAAAAGTAAATCCCAACTGAAAAGTTGGGATTTTTTTTGTATAAAAAATAAGTATTTTATTTACGCACAGTCTTTTGATTTAAGAATTATTATTTATCATCTATTGTCTAAAAGCGAAGCGGTCTACATCAATTACCAACCCTTTTTCCGAACATAAAAAAAAGTGATGACCGTAATAGTAGCCATTAATCCAAGAGTTATGTAATACCCATATTTCAAATTAAGCTCTGGCATAAAAACGAAGTTCATTCCATAAATTCCTGCGATAAAAGTAATCGGGAAAAAATACATGGAATAAATTGCGAGCACTTTCATTACCTGATTCGCCTTCTGATCACTCATCGCCAAAAACATCGAAATTAAACTGGCAACCTGCGCATTCAAATGTTCAAAATCGGCGATTACATCTTTGTGTTTGTCCTTTAAATCTGTTACTGCTGTATCATCCAGTTGTAGCATTTTAAACTTATCAACCCAAACCGTAGAGATATTTAAGATTCTCGTGTTTAGTCCCGACTTTCTTTTTAAACGATAAAGTCTTCGGATATGATTAGAATGATTGGTGGTTTTAAGGAAAATTTCACTTTCGATTTGATCCATTGTTTCTAATAGATTTTTGGATTCATCATCGTAAGATTTCATTACTTTTAAAGCCAGATTCAAAGCGATTTGGTCGCGGGAAATTGATTCGTTTTGTGGCAGTAAAATTTCTTTTCTGAATTCGTAAATACTTCTGTTCTTTAATCGATGAATCGTGATGATCACTTTGTCTAATAAAAAAACACCGAGTTTGGTAGAAATATCGCTGATTGTATTTAGATTTGATCGTTCCAGTTGCGTATTTTCCCGCATAAGGAAAAAATTCACATCGCCATCTTGCTCAAATTTTGGTAAATGATTGGCATCTACGGTATCTTCCAAAAGAAGAGAATTGATATTGTAGCGGTTGTGCAAAAACTCCAGATCTTCTTCGGTGGGACTTTCTACATCGATCCATTCACAATGTTCATTTTTATAAATAATTTCAATAGGCATAGGACAAATTTAAGTTAAAATTAACATTTAAATCCACAAAATATAAACAAACACTTTAAATTTATGATGTTGATCCCAGACACTAATTCCCGAATTAATTCTTTAAATCATTTTTATTTTATTCAATATTAAAAGTTCTACATCGTTCAATTAAAATTGATGAGATTACTTAAACAGAATAATACATTTAAAATATATTTGTGAATTCGTGGCAAAAAAAGTTAGTGCATTTCTGCTAACTTAAAAATTACTTATGTGTCAAATAAAAATTATCTTTGTTTAAATTACAAATTACATGCTTAAAAGTTATATAAAAGGAGTCGGCCATTACGTACCAGAAAATGTAGTGACCAACGATGATTTAGCCAAGTTGATGACCACCAATGATGAATGGATTACCGAGCGAACCGGCATCAAAGAACGTCATCACCGAAAAAATAGAAATGATTCCGAAGAAACCACCGCATATCTTGGGTTTAGAGCCGCAGAATCTGCATTGAAAATGGCAGGAATGACTGGAAAAGATATCGACTATATTGTTTTCGCAACGCTTTCTCCGGATTATTTTTTCCCAGGGTGTGGAGTCTTATTACAGGAAATGCTGGGCTGCGAAACCGTTGGTGCTTTAGATGTAAGAAACCAATGTTCAGGATTTGTGTATGCAATGAGTGTTGCCAATGCTTTTATAAAATCTGGACAGTATAAAAATATTTTAGTCGTCGGAGCAGAAGTTCACTCTTTCGGCTTGGATTTCTCTGATGCCGGGCGTGGCGTTTCCGTTATTTTCGGAGATGGAGCAGGAGCGCTAATTTTATCTGCAACTGAAGATGAAAATGCGGGCGATATTCTGGCAACAAATATGCATTCTGAAGGAAAACACGCCGAAGAATTATGCACCAAATTCCCAGGTTCTAAATTCGGTTGGAGCGACAGAATGCGTTTGGAACCAGAAAATGTTACCGATGAAGAAATCTACCCAGTCATGAATGGCAATTTTGTATTCAAACATGCGGTAACCAGATTCCCAGAAACCATGATGGAAGCTTTAGATAAAGCCGGAAAAACGCCAGAAGATTTAGATATGTTTATTCCACATCAGGCGAATTTAAGAATTGCCCAATTCGTTCAAAAACGTTTCGGTTTGCCTGATGAGAAAGTCTATAACAACATTCAGCGATTTGGGAATACAACTGCCGCTTCAATTCCTTTAGCCTTAAGTGAAGCCATTGAAAATGGTAAAATTAATCGCGGAGACTTGGTGCTACTTGCTGCGTTTGGTAGTGGATTTACTTGGGGTTCGGTTTTGTTTAATTATTAGAGAATATTACCAATTATACTTTTAGTTCCCTAATTATATTTCGATGAAACCAAATTTATTACTATTTGTATTTCTTACCAGTTTTTTCTACGCGCAAAATTCAGCTTTATTTATAAATTAAATTATAAGTTGAATTCAGATAGTATAAAAACGGAAAATATAGTATTTTTTTTAGATATTAAAGATGGCGAGTCTTTATTCCGTTCAGAGAAATTTCGTAATTCTGATTCTTTAAGAATTGCGAGAGGTTTTCCCGATGGATTTGATATGGAATACAATAACAATCAATTGTATGTTTTTAAAAATTATAATCAAAACGAAAGCGTAAAATTTGTCTTTGTTCCACTATTGTCTTCAGTGTATTCTATAAAAATTAAAGATGAACTAAAGTGGAATATTGTAAACGAAAAAAGAACAATTGGAAAATACACCTGCCAAAAAGCGGAAGTAAATTATGGTGATAGAAAATGGACCGCTTGGTTTACTACTGACATTCCAATTCAAGATGGACCTTATATTTTTAAAGGATTACCTGGTTTAATTGTAATGCTTTCAGATGAACGATTAGATTATAAATTTACATTGGGAGAAATACAGAATTTTTCATGGAAAGAACTATATCCAGAGAAATCGCAAAAAGAAATTTCTTGGGAAGATTTTAAAAAACTTCAAAAAAGCTTTTACAGCAATCCTTTTGCGCAGATTAATAAATCAGATGTAACAAGTTATGACGATGCCGGAAATATTGTAAAACCTAACTTCAAGGAAATGATAGAATCTGTACAAAAAAAATCAAAAATAAAAATAACCCAATTGAGTTAACACAAAAAATTGAATATTAATGGGAGTTCCTACATAATGTCGATTTACCTAGGAATCGGTTTTATTCAATTATTAAAAATAAAAATGCGTCAATCGACGCATTTTTTTATGCTTTTATGATATTAATCAAATCTGATTTTTATCATTTTAACCTTTAATATCTAAGTTTTGCAGAGTTGTAACTTTACATAGAATCAAATGGTTAAATTATAATCAATCCTAAAATAATCCTATGGCAACTCAAACAAAACAAGAGCAAAAGAACGTGTACTTCTTCGGTGGAGGAAAAGCCGACGGTAATGAATCCATGAAAAATTTACTGGGTGGTAAAGGAGCAAACCTGGCAGAAATGGCAGGTCATCCTGATTTGAAATTACCCGTTCCACCTGGTTTTACAATTACGACAGAAGTCTGTACTTATTTTTATAAAAACAAAAGAAAATATCCGAAAACTTTAAACTCCGAAATAAAAGAATCCATTAAAAAAATTGAAAAATTAATGGGTAAGAAATTCGGTGATGTGAAAGATCCTTTGCTTCTTTCCGTACGTTCTGGTGCCAGAAGATCAATGCCGGGAATGATGGATACCGTTCTTAATATTGGTTTAAATGACGATACCGTAAAAGGTTTGATTAAAGTTACTGGTGACGAAAGATTTGCTTACGATGCTTACCGCAGATTGGTGATGATGTATGCTGATGTAGTGATTGAAAAAGCGGGCGGTATGGAACCTGCAAAAGGAATCGGAATCCGCCGTATTATGGATGAAAAACTTTCTGAACTTAAAAAAGAGAAAGGCGTAGAACTCGATACCGAGATTGAAGCGAAAGATTTGAAAAAATTGGTAAAGGAATTTAAAGCCCTAACCAAAAAACATTTGAAACAAGAATTCCCGGAAGATCCTTGGGATCAATTAATGGGCGGTGTTGGTGCCGTGTTCGCTTCCTGGAATGGAAAACGTGCCATTGAATATCGAAAAATTGAAAGAATCCCTGAAGAGTGGGGAACTGCAGTAAATGTTCAGGCCATGGTTTTCGGTAATATGGGCGACACTTCCTGTACTGGTGTTGCTTTTACCAGAAATCCAGGGAATGGTGATCATCATTTTTATGGTGAATATTTAGTGAATGCACAAGGTGAAGATGTGGTGGCAGGAATTAGAACTCCAGCGCCGATTAATAATTCTTCTAAGAATGATCACAGTAAAAAATTAGTAACCTTAGAAAAGTTAATGCCTGCACAATATAAAGAATTAGATGAATTTCAGAAACGTTTAGAGAGCCACTACAAAGACATGCAGGATATAGAATTCACCATCGAGAGAGGAACTTTGTACATGTTGCAATGTAGAGTTGGAAAACGAAATGGTGTTGCTGCCGTGAAAATGGCCACCGATATGTATAAAGAAAAACTCATTGATGCTGATACCGCAATTATGAGAGTGGGTCCAAATCAACTGGTAGAATTATTACTACCGATGTTTGACCATGTTGAAGAACTAAAAAATAAACCGATCGCAAAAGGGCTTCCTGCAGGACCGGGCGCTGCAGTTGGAAGATTGGTTTTTGAATCTGCAGATGCCGTTGAATGGGCTTCAAGAGGAGAGAAAGTTATTTTGGTAAGAGAAGAAACTTCACCAGAAGATGTAGATGGAATGCACAAATCTCAGGCAATCATTACTTCCAAAGGAGGAATGACTTCCCACGCTGCTTTAGTTGCCAGAGGTTGGGGAAAATGCTGTATCGTAGGTTGTAGCGAAATAGAAATTCGCGAACATGAAAAAATGCTCATCACCAAAGAAGGAAAAAAATTCCATGAAGGAGATTGGGTAAGTTTAAATGGAACTTCAGGTTTAATGTATGAAGGCGTTCTTGAATTAATAGCAACAGACCTGAACAAAAATAAATCCTATCAATCATTAATGAAGTTGGTGGAAAAAGCAAAGGTTTTAGGAGTTAGAACAAATGCTGATAATCCGAAAGATGCTTTACAAGCCGCTTATTTTGGCGCAGAAGGAATCGGATTGTTTAGAACGGAACATATGTTCTACGGTGAAGGAAGTGAGAAACCACTTTTCTTACTCAGAAAAATGATCATGAGCGATACTTTGAAAGAAAGAAAATCTGCTCTTGATGAATTATTCAAATTTGTAAAAAAAGACATTAAAGCGACTTTAGAAGTAATGGATGGTAAACCTGTAACCATACGACTTCTGGATCCACCTTTACATGAATTCGTTCCACACGATAAAGAAAAATTAATGGCTTTAAGCAAAGAGTTGGGAGTAAGCATGAGTATTTTAAATAGAAGAATTCTTGCCTTACACGAAAACAATCCAATGCTTGGTCACCGCGGTGTTCGTCTCGGAGTTTCTTATCCGGAAATTACAGAAATGCAGGTGAGAGCAATTTTAGAAGCGGCGGGTGAATTAATAAAAGATGGTAAACACGCAATGCCAGAAATAATGGTGCCCGTAACCATGGGCAAGCATGAATTACTGCATCAGAAAGCGATTGTAGATCGAGTGTATCAAGAGACCTTGAAAAAACTGAAACTTAAAAAGATTGCTTACCTCTACGGAACAATGATTGAAATCCCAAGAGCTGCTTTAAAAGCAGACTCTATGGCAGAAGTAGCAGATTTCTTTAGTTTCGGAACCAATGATTTAACGCAAATGTCCTTCGGTTTCTCCAGAGATGATATCGGTGGATTCTTGCCGCAATACTTAGATTTAAAATTATTACCAGACGATCCATTCGTGACCATTGATCAAAGTGGAGTTGGAGAATTAATTAAAATCGGTGTAGAAAGAGGGCGAAGCACAAAACCAAAATTAAAAGTAGGTATTTGTGGGGAACACGGCGGCGATGCAGAATCAGTAAAATATTGTCACCGACTCGGAATGAACTATGTAAGCTGTTCTCCGTACCGAGTGCCAATTGCAAGACTGGCTGCGGCACAAGCTGCGATTGAAGATAAAATGGTTTAATAATGTATTTTCTTAAATGAAAAAACTGCCTCAAATTGGGGCAGTTTTTATTTTATAAATTGAGCTCATTATTTAAAATATTTAAATTCGAAGTCTTTTTTGAACTTGATTAACCTCTATTTTTCACTTTAAAAATGATAAAATTGTTGTGATTTTTTGTGGTTGAAAAATTTTAATTTTATTTATTCAAAAACTACAAAATCATCTCCATCGTAACTGGCAAAAACCATCGTTGGATAAGAATCTTGATGAGCGATATTTCCTTTATAGTCAATGGCAATTGCTCCCGCAAAACCATCAATTTTTTTTAATTCAGTAAATGTTTTTTCGACCGCGTCATTTAGTGAAAAACCATCGGTAACTCGGGTTACAATTTTTGCTGCAGTTGCGTTGCTTACGATATCTTCACCAACTCCAGTACAACTTACTGCACAACATTCATTAGCGAAATTCCCGGCAACAGTGGCAGAATCAGAAATTCTTCCGACCAGTTCAAAACCTTTTCCACCCGTAGAAGTTGCGGCTGCGAGTCTGCCTTCTTTATCGAGAGCCACACAACCCACTGTTCCTTTTCCGCCGTTTTTTAATTTTGCTTCATATTCTTTTCTACGTTGTGGTATCTCGGTGGAGAAATCTTCGAAACCATTTTCGGTGGCGTATATTTTCGCGCCGTTTCCGCCAAGAACGCGGTCGTCTTCTTTCATTAAAACTTGAGCAACTTCAATCGGATTTTTTACATTTTCAATATTAATGACTCCAGAAAATTTTTGAGTTGCTCCGTTCATTAATGAAGCACTCATTCTAATTTTTCCGTCGCTTTGGATTTGAGAACCCATCCCAGCATTATAAAGTAAATCATCTTCCAATAATTTTACGGCATGAACAACGGTTTCTTCTGAAGAATGAGTCTTTAAAAACTCAAAAGAAGTTTTGGCAATTTCTTTTAATGAATTTTGCTTGGCAATCTTCACTTCATGACTTTGGTCGCTTTCGGAAAAAAAACCACCGTGAACAATTATTTTCATTTTCTTTAGTGCTAAATTGTATTTACTTATCCTGAGGAACCGCGTTGTATTGCGAATTTACGATGGTTAAATCCTTCGATTTTAAATCATAAAAATCATTTTGGGATAAAACGTGAACGATTAAATTGTCTATAGAAATAGGCTGACCAAGTTGTATATTGGTCAAATTCGTATCTTTAATGAAACGACCATCAACCAAAATGACCAGTCCAGATCCAATCGCTGTCATAATATCTTTATCAATGAAAAGACCTGTATCTTCACCCAAACCAATTCCTAAAGTTCTGGGATTATTAACAACGGCCTGAAACAATCTTCCGATTCTTCCGCGCTGTACAAAATGGGTGTCTACAATTACGTTTTCTATAAAGCCTAAACCTTGTGTGGTTTTAATCTCGCCTTTCAATAATGCTTCACTGCTTGAACCTTGATAGATCATATTTTCTGATGCCGCCGCCGCACCTGCTGAGGTTCCTGCGTAAATAAAATCTTCTTCCTGGTATTTTTGCAAAATGATATCGTGAAATCTTGTTCCACCTAAAATTGAAGTTAATCTAAGTTGATCACCACCAGTAAACATTACCACATCTGCTGCAGTTGCGCGCGCCGAAATGGTATCACTGTTGGCTTGATCACGATTGGTGATATCAAGAATATTTACATTTTTTGCCCCTAAAAACTCAAACGCTTTTTTGTATTCTGGTCCCACAATTTGTGGAATCTGAGAAGCGGTGGTAATGATTTCAATAACCGAATTCTCTTTTAAGCGCGATTCGCTGATGATCTTTCGGAGAATTCCTCTTTCAAAAAAATTTAGATTTTTTTCGATATTTTGATCGTAATCGGTTTCGGAGAAACTCCCTTTGTTAACGGCGCCACCAATGATCATTAATTTTCCAACTGCTTTCATAGGATGCAAATTTAAAAAAATATTCTTTGCAAGGTCAATAATAAGTGAGGAGATTGATTATGGACTCGCTACATTAATTAAGTTATCCTTAAAAAAATGATTCTATTTTTTATTATTTTTTTCCTAACTATTAAGGTTTTCGTTTATCTTTGATTTTCAAATAAAATTTACCGATTAAAAAAAGACAGCAATCACCTATGAAAATTGATAAGATACAAGTTTTACGTGGACCCAATATTTGGAGCATCAGAAGAAAAAAACTCATTCAGATGCGTTTGGATCTGGAAGAGATGGAAAATTTCCCCACCAATAAAATCGATGGATTTAGAGATCGTTTACAATTACTAATGCCCAGCCTAATTTCTCACCGTTGTTCGGAAGGAGTGGAAGGAGGATTTTACTTAAGGGTAGAAATGGGAACTTGGATGGGGCATGTTATCGAACATATCGCTTTGGAAATTCAAACCCTAGCGGGAATGGATACGGGATTTGGTAGAACCCGAGAAACCAAAACTCCAGGTGTTTATAATGTGGTGTTTAGTTATTTAGAAGAAAATTCTGGCGTTTACGCGGCTGAACAATCGGTAGAAATTGCAAGATGTTTAATTGAAAATCGGGATTACAATTTAGAAGAATGCATTAGAAATTTAAAGGAAATCCGCGAGAGAGAAAGACTGGGACCTTCAACAGGAAGTATCGTAGAGGAAGCGGTTGCCAGAAATATTCCGTGGATTAGATTGGGTCGCAATTCTTTGGTTCAGTTAGGTTATGGCGTTAATCAAACAAGATTTCAGGCCACGATTACGGGAAACACAAGTTCTATTGCTGTTGATATTGCCTGTAATAAAGAACTGACGAAAAAAATGCTCGATGAGGCTGCGATTCCTGTACCAACCGGTGATTTGGTTCATGATGAAGAAGGCTTGGAAAGGGTGATTAATAAAATCGGTTATCCAATTGTTCTAAAACCATTAGATGGGAACCACGGTAAAGGTTCTTCCATTAATGTTAATGATTTTGAAACGGCAAAAGTCGGTTTAGAACATGCACAGAACTATGGTAAAAAAGTGATTGTTGAAAGGTATATTACAGGTTATGATTTCAGAATCTTAGTCATTAATCATAAAATGGTTGCTGCTGCAAGACGTGTTCCTGCCCATGTAATTGGTGATGGCGATTTAAATATTCAGCAATTAATTGATAAAGAAAATCTAGATCCAAGAAGAGGCTACGGGCATGAAAATGTTTTAACCGAAATCCTGGTTGATAAAGATACCAATGAACTTTTAGAAAAATTAAATTATACTTTAGAAACCGTTCCGAAAAACGGCGAGATCGTTTATTTAAAATCTACTGCAAATCTTTCGACGGGTGGAACTTCAATTGATGTGACCGACATGGTTCACCCGGAGAATATAGTTATGGCAGAACGCGTTTCCCGCATTATCGGTTTAGATGTGGCTGGAATTGATATCATGGCAGAAAACCTTACCCAACCTTTAAAGGAAAGTGGTGGTGCTATTTTAGAAGTGAATGCCGCACCAGGATTTAGAATGCACCTTGCGCCAAGTGAAGGTTTACCTAGAAACGTTGCCGCTCCTGTGGTCGATATGTTGTATCCACCAGGGAAACCCGTTCGTATTCCGATTATTGCGGTGACAGGTACGAATGGTAAAACCACCACAACAAGATTGATTTCTCACATCGTTAAAAATAATGGATATAGAGTAGGATTCACAACGTCAGACGGTATTTATATTCAGAATACCATGTTGACGAAAGGCGATACAACCGGTCCAATTTCAGCAGAATTTATATTGAAAGATCCCACCGTTGAATTTGCAGTTTTAGAAACCGCGAGAGGTGGAATTCTCCGTTCTGGTTTAGGATTCAGTTCCTGTGATATTGGTGTTTTAACCAATATAAAAGAAGATCATCTTGGAATGAATGACATTCACAATTTGAAAGATTTAACCAAAGTTAAAAGAGTCGTAATGGATTCTGTGCGAAAAGATGGTTGGAGCGTTTTAAATGCAGATGATGAATATTCAATGCGTTTAATGCCGGATTTAGATTCTAAAGTGGCTATTTTTAGTTTAGATGAAAATAATCCTCACATTAAGAAATTTGCCAAAGAAGGAAAAGTAACTTGTGTTTACGAAGAAGGTTTCGTGACCATTAAAAAAGGAGACTGGAAAATTCGTATTGCGAAAGCGCAAAGTATTCCAATAACCATGGAAGGTAAGGCCAAATTTATGATTTCTAATGTGTTAGCGGCAAGTTTGGCAACTTATTTATATGGTTTCGAAATTGAAGATATTGCGAATTCGCTCCGTACCTTTATACCAAGTCCCATGTTGATGCCAGGAAGATTAAATGTTTTTAAATTTAAAAAATTCCAGGTTTTAATCGACTTCGCACACAATCCAGCTGGATATGAAGCGATAGAAGATTTTCTGAAAAATGTAGATGCTACCAAAAAAATCGGAATCATATCCGGAGTGGGTGACCGTCGAGATGAAGACATTAAAGAATGTGGTAAAATTGCGGGCAGAATGTTCGATTATATCATCATTAGAAATGAAAAACATCTGCGCGGCAGAACCGAAGAAGAAATCAATGAACTGATTATTTCTGGAATTCAGGAGTCAGACAGTACGGTAAGTTACGAATGCATTCCGAAAGAAATAGAAGCCCTGAAACACGCCATGAGCATGGCAGAAGAAGGAACATTCATCACTGCTTTAAGTGATGTGGTAACCAACGCCATCGAATTGGTGCAGGAATACCAAGCCCGAGAAATACTGGAAGAAGGAAAAATGATTTAAGATCATTTCAATATTTAAAAACTCTCAAAATGAAAATTTTTGAGAGTTTTTTATTTTAAAGAATAGAAGTTTTTGAACAATGAAATTTTAAAATAAGAATTTCCCGCTTCTATTTTATTTTCTCAATTATTTCCCTATTTTTGACCAATGGAAAATTTCGTGGTTTCTGCAAGAAAATACCGTCCGCAAGAGTTTGATACTGTTGTTGGGCAAGGTCATATTACAGAAACGCTGGAGCATGCGATTGAAGAAAATCAGTTAGCTCAGGCATTACTTTTTTGTGGACCAAGAGGAGTTGGGAAAACGACCTGTGCAAGAATTCTTGCGCGGAAAATCAATGAGAGAGACGGTTCTACCTCAGAAGATGGTTTCGCTTACAATATTTTCGAACTCGATGCGGCTTCTAATAACTCTGTTAATGATATTCGTGAACTCACCGATCAAGTGCGATTTGCACCTCAAGTCGGTAAGTATAAAATTTATATTATTGATGAGGTTCACATGTTGTCTCAAGCAGCTTTCAATGCCTTTTTGAAAACTTTAGAAGAACCACCCGCACACGCTATTTTTATTTTGGCAACGACCGAGAAACATAAAATCATCCCCACGATTTTATCCCGTTGTCAGATTTATGATTTCAAAAGAATCACCATTGAAGATATTCAACTTCACTTAAAGAAAATCGCCGATAAAGAAGGAATTCAATATGAAGATGACGCTCTTTATTTAATTGCTCAAAAAGCAGATGGAGCACTTCGTGACGCACTTTCTATCTTTGACCGACTTTCTACTTTTTCCCAGAAAAATATTACTTTGGCAAAAGCAGCCGAAGTTTTAAATGTTCTGGATTATGAACAATATCTGACCATTGTAGATTTAGCGCAGGAGAATAAAATCTCTGAAACTTTATTTGCCTTAAATGAAATTATAAAAAAAGGTTTTGATTCGCATATTTTTATTGCAGGTTTAGGAAGTCATTTCCGTGATTTAATGATGGCTCAAAATCCGCAAACCGTGAGTTTAATTGAAGTTGGTGAAAAAACAAAAATCAAGTTTTTAGAACAAAGTAAAAAGTGGAATGCTCAACAATTGGTTGATGCGATTGAAATTTGTAATCACGCAGACATTAATTATAAGAATTCCAAAAACCCACGATTGACCGTAGAAATTGCACTGATGCAACTTTCTTCGTTATCAGCAAATATACCAGATTCTAAAAAAAAAAGTATCTGATTTTAGCGCCGTTTCTTAGTTCTCAAGTAATGGTAACTCCCGCAGTTACTAAACAGGCACCGAAAGAAGTCTCCAACGAAATTCCCGAAGAAATTAAAAAAGTAGTTCTTAAAACTACTGCACCGATTGGTATTGTAAAAAAACCTTCACCATTCAGCATCAGTGCGGCTTTAGAAAAAACAGAGGAAGAACAGGAGAAAGTGATTGACGGCACTAAGAAAGATTTGCCAAGTCAGCATTTCAGCGAAACTGATTTACAGAGCGAGTGGCATAAATACTTAAAGGAACTTCAGCAGAAAGATATTATAATTTATAATGCCATCAACTCCTTTAAACTGCAGAAGAAAAATGAAGATATTGTCGAAATCACTTACCCATCAGAGTCAGCGAAAGTTGAGTTCGATAAAATAAGATCAGATTTCTTCAATCATTTTATGCACATAGTCAATAATTACAATATTAACATAGAATATCGGGCAGATCTTTCGATGAAAAAAGAAATCATCACCAAACGAAAGATTTTCGATAAATTTGCCGAAATAAATCCGGTCCTTAAAGAACTCGATGATCTCTTTAAACTGGATTTTAATTAAAATTAAATTTTCTCACCTACTATAATGAACTTACAGAATTTAGAAAACAATTGGATTAAAGAATTTTCCAATCCTTTAATTATTGCCGGACCTTGCAGTGCTGAAAGCGAAGCACAAATGCTAGAAACCGCAAAAAGAATAAAAGAATCAAACGCCGATGTCCCAATTTTCCGTGCAGGAATTTGGAAGCCACGAACCAAACCTAACGGTTTTGAAGGAGTAGGTGTAATCGGTTTAAACTGGTTGAAAAAAGTAAAAGAAGAGTATGGATTTAAAACGGCTACCGAAGTTGCAAATGCACATCATGTTGCGGCTGCTTTAGAAGCAGATGTTGATATCTTATGGATTGGTGCTCGTTCGACTGTGAATCCTTTTACAGTACAAGAAATTGCAGAAGCCCTAAAAGGAACTGATAAACCAGTATTGGTAAAAAATCCAGTAAATCCAGATTTGGCTTTGTGGATCGGTGCTTTAGAAAGATTACTAGGACAAGATGTGAAAAATTTAGGAGTTCTTCACAGAGGTTTTTCAACCTATCAAAAAACAAAATATAGAAATATTCCAAACTGGCAGATTGCTTTGGATTTTAAAAATCAATATCCAAATATTCCGATGTTGGTAGATCCTTCTCATATTTGTGGGAACAGAACTGGCTTGGCAGGAATTGCGCAGGAAGCGTTGAATGTTGGTTATGAAGGAATGATGATTGAAACCCATTGTTCACCGGATGATGCGTGGAGCGATGCTGCACAACAAATTACGCCAGAAACTTTGGCTGATTTATTACAAAATCTACAGGTTAGAAATTCTGATATTTCTGCTTTTGACGGAGAAATGGGCAGACACCGAACTTTAATTTCTGATCTGGATTTTCAGTTAATCGAGTTATTATCTCAAAGAATGAAAATTTCTGAGAAAATCGGAAGTTTGAAAAAAGACAATAATATCGCAATTTTCCAACCAGAAAGATGGAAAGTGATTACCGAATACGCTATTCAAAAAGCTGATGAATCTGGAATGTCTGCGGAGTTTATAGAAAAAGTTTTCAAGGCAATTCACGAAGAATCAATTGAAGTTCAGAACAGTATTTAATGTGTATTTTTAAAATTAATTTTCCTCAATAATAATTCGTGAAAGGACTCATTACAAAATCCACCGGAAGTTGGTACCAGGTTTTAGAACATGAAACCGGAAGATTTTTCGAGGCGAGAATTCGGGGTAAATTCAAACTGATAAAAACAAGATTAACCAATCCACTTGCCGTAGGGGATTTGGTTGAGTTCTCATTGGAACAGGACGACGTTGCCTGGATTACTAAAATCGAACCGCGTAGAAATTACCTCATTAGAAAAGCGGTTAATCTTTCGAAAGAAGCGCATATCATCGCTGCAAATATCGATGTTGCGTGTTTTATTTTTACCTTAAAACATCCAGAAACTTCTTATGGTTTTCTCGATCGATTTTTGGCATGTTGTGAAGCATACAATATTAAACCATTAATTTTATTTAATAAAATGGATGTGCTTTCGGAAGAGGAAAAAGAATTTACCGCAGAAATAGAAGCACTTTATCAAAACATAGGATATGAAACTTTAGAGATTTCTTCTTACTCAAAATTGAATCTAGAAGTTTTAAAAAATAGAATTAAAGATAAAGTCTCGGTATTCTTCGGACATTCTGGATCTGGAAAATCTACCTTGGTGAATGCCATGCAGCCTGAATTGAATTTAAGAACGTCTGAAATTTCTGAAACGCATTTAAAAGGAAAACACACCACGACTTTTGCACAAATGCATTTTTGGCACTTTGGTGGAAGCGTAATCGATACTCCGGGTGTTCGGGAATTTGCAATGATTGATGTGCAGAAAGAAGAGATTCAACATTACTTTCCAGAAATTTTCAAAACGGGTAGAAGTTGTAAATTTCATAACTGTATGCATATCAACGAACCGAAATGTGCGGTTTTAGACGCCATTGAAAAAGGAGAAATTGAGGAAACACGCTATGTTACTTACTTAAAAATCATGGAGGAAGCAGAGGAGAATTCTGCGATATAAAAAAACCCAGCCGAAACTGGGTAAAAACTAATAACCATGAAAACTCAAATTAAACATGAGAATCGGAAATAAATTTACAATTTCCATGCCAAATTAATTCGGCTAGTCTCTGTAAGAATTTTCATTACAAATATAGGAAAGTTTTTTGTATTTTTGTGCCACAATAAAACAAGATTTATGTCAGGTAACATTACATTCACCATGATCAAACCAGATGCAGTAGCAGACGGTCATATTGGTGCTATTTTAGGAAAAATTTCAGAAGCAGGATTTAAAGTGAAAGCTTTAAAATTGACTCAGCTTACAAATGAAGATGCGAAAAAATTCTATGAAGTTCATGCGGAGAGACCTTTCTACGGAGAGTTGGTAGAATTTATGAGTTCAGGACCAATCGTTGCAGCAGTTTTAGAAAAAGACAATGCAGTAAATGATTTCCGTACTTTAATTGGTGCAACCAATCCAGCAGATGCTGCAGAAGGAACTATTAGAAAAATGTTTGCAAGAAGCGTAGGCGAGAATGCTGTACACGGTTCAGATTCAGACGAGAATGCTTTAATCGAAGCACAATTTCACTTCTCAGGAAGAGAAATTTTCTAAATAATTAGATACTTTGTATCAAACTGTTTCACCATTGGTGAAACAGTTTTTTTGTGCCTATTTTCCAAAGAAAAAAATCCAGAATAGTTCTGGATTTTTTTTTGGTGAATACGAAATTTAGAATAATGATTTATTTCTTCAATGAATGTTCTGCAATATTCATGATTATGGTTTTTCTGCAAAACTTTGTTTTTGAAAAAATCTTTATTAAAATTTCTTAGCCTCATAATCACTTTCATTTCCTAATCGATCGACTGATTTTATCGCAACATAATTTAACTTTTTACCATTCTTAGATAAAGGCAGATTATGAGAATTAATATCTTTTTCTAAAATTTCAGTTTCCCAGGTTTCTCCGTATTTTACAAATAAAATCCACTGAAAAACTTTTTGATTATCTAAAGTGTTCCATTTTACATTCACTGAATTACCTGTGGCTTCAGCAAAAAGAATTGGTTTTTCTAAAGCAGATGTTTTAATCCAGGGTGATTTTGGAATTAAGGCTTTTGTTTTGTAAGAATTTTTAACCGCATTCAACATTGCGGGGCTTTTAGAAAGACCATCAACACTGTAATGAATTTCTCCCGCTCCGTTTTTCAGAATAGCGCGGGTTGCATTAATTTGACTTACAATTTCTGCAGGCCGATCGGCAACATCGCGGAGTCCTATGGTATTGAGTCCCGGCCAAAGATGGCGCTTTTCGGTGTTTTCGCTTTCCCACCATTTCAGCAAAGAAGTAAAACTTTGTGGACCCTCATTTTTCCAGTAGAGTTGTGGGGAAAAGTAATCCAGCCAACCTTCGTTCAGCCATAATTTGGCATCGGCAAAAAGTTCATCATATTGTGAGGTTCCTTTAATTCCCTCCGGATAACCAGGTTTCCAAATTCCAAATGGACTGATTCCGAATTTCACGTAACTTTTTTCGGCTTTGATTTCATCGTGAATTCTTTTGATGAATTTATTCACATTGGCTCTTCTAAAATCTGCTCTGGATAAGTTTCCGCCGCGTTTTTGGTAGTCATTCCAGGTTCTGTTATCCGGGAAATCTTTTCCTCCATTATATTCCCGGTACGGATAAAAATAATCATCAATATGAATAGCATCGATATCATATCTTTTCACCAAGTCCTTAATTACTTTTGCCGTGTGATCCTGCACTTTCTCATCAGATGGATCCATCCAATACATTCCGTTGCGAAGTTTGATGATTTGATCCGGCATTTTCTTTACGATAGATTCAGTGGTAATTGGTCCGCCAGTGGTGTGATGCGCACGGTAAGGATTCAGCCAGACATGCAGTTCCATTCCACGTTTGTGGGATTCTTCAATCCAAAATTCTAAGGGGTCATAAAATGGAGTGGGTGCTTTGCCAATAGCGCCAGTCAAGAAATACGACCAAGGCTCTAAATCACTTTTGTACATCGCATCAGCAGACGGACGAGCCTGAAAAATCACCGCATTGAAATTGGCATCTTGCAGCATATCCAAAATTTTGATGGCTTCGTCTTTTTGTTGCTGTGTTGAAAGATTATTTTTTGTTGGCCAGTTAATATTGGCCACGGTTGCAATCCAGGCGGCTCGGAATTCACGATTTACTTCCGGCAGATTCAATTTCGTTTCAGGCTTTTGAACAATTGTTTTCGGCGGAGTTGGTTTTGTCGTTACAGGTGGTTTCTTAGTCGTTTTTGCGACTGGCTTTTTCGTCGCACAAGAAGTAATGAAAAGGGAAAGAATTAAAAATAATATCGTGGTTGCTTTTGCAAAGGAATATTTCATAAATAAATTTTAAAGGGAAAATAAATAACGGTTTACTCTTATTAAAATTGCTTATTTCAAATGCTGAAATTCAATTTAATAGTGTTAAAAATGATTGTCGCAAATATATAAAAAGGAATGTGATTAATGCTTGGGATTTAAATACAAAAAACTTTAAAGAAGATTTTACTTTAAAGTTTTTGTTTAATTTTATTGAAGACTAGAAATTCTTTTTTCTTCTAATTTTTAATCGGATAATTTGTAATTAAAAGAGAAGCAGATAGATTTAGTTTTTCTTGTAAGTTTCTAATCATATCAAGTGTCAATCTTTTCTTACGGTTCAAAACTTCTGACGTTTTACTTTTAGATCCAATTATTTCTATCATATCTTTCTGTTTCAAATCCATTTCCTCCATACGTATTCTGATGGCTTCGGTAGGATCCGGCAATTCGATTGCATAGTTTTCGTTCTCAAAATTATCAATGAGTAAAGACAAAATTTCTGCTTCATCACCATCTGGCGTATTTTCCTTAGCATCAAAAATTTGTTCTAATCTTTCTAATGCTTCTAAATATTGTTGTTCTGTTTTTATTGGTTTTATAATCATATAGGATTGAATGTTTACAATCTTCCACTTAAATCTCTCGCTCCATGATGCACCAGCAGAATATGGATTTCGGTATTAGAAATAATTCTATAAATTATTCTATAATCCCCTTCGATAAGTTCCCGTACGTTTTCATGATTAATTTCAAGGACTTTTTTTCCAACAAGATTTCCTTGCTTTAAAATTTCTGTTTTCTTTTGAATTTTCTCGACTTGAAATCGAGCATATCTTTTAGAATCCAGTGCAATGAATTCATAAATTTCTTTCAAATCTAATTCAGCATATTTCAACCATTTTATTCGAACCATGTTGCCATTTCATTTTTCAGATCTTCTTCAGAAATGGTTTCATTATTATCAGATTCTTTAATTCTAGTTTCTAATTTTTCAATGATAATTAATCGTTCTATAACTTCATCGATACTAATTTCGTCGGGGAAAGTTTCAATCTGCTTTATTAATCGCTCTTTTGTAATTGTCATGACGTGATTTTTAATACTGCTAAATTAGATAATAAAAAACAAAGAGTCCCAAATAAATTTGGAACTCTTTTGTCAATTTGGCAAATGCCAATATAATTAAATCGGATCTAAGGATTACCCTTTTGCACCTCTTTCAATTCTTTTTCTTTCGTTTTCTGAAAGTATTTTTTTACGCATTCTGATGAAGTTTGGTGTAACCTCGATTGCTTCATCACCTTGGATGTATTCCATACATTCCTCCAGTGAGAATAATTGTTTTGGAGCAATGTTACCGTCTTTATCTTTTCCAGATGCACGCATGTTGTTCAACTGTTTTGCTTCAACGATGTTTACCACTAAATCTCCTGGTTTGTTTTGCTCACCAATGATCATTCCTTCGTAAATTTCTTCACCCGGATCAACAAAGAATTTACCTCTGTCCTGTAATTTTGCGATAGAATATTCAGTTGCCGGTCCTTGACCTTTGCTGATTAATACCCCAACTGATCTTCCTGGAATTGAACCTTTGAAAGGTTTGTAGTCTGTGAAACGGTGAGCCATAATTGCTTCACCAGCAGTCGCAGTCAACATTTGAGAACGCAATCCGATTAATCCTCTTGAAGGAATTTCGAATTCCATATGTTGCATTTCACCTTTAGTTTCCATGATATGCAAATCACCTTTACGCTGCGTGGCTAAGTCGATTACTTTAGATGCATATTCATCCGGTACATCAACAACCATTGATTCATAAGGCTCACATTTAACACCATCGATTTCTCTGATGATTACCTGAGGCTGACCAATCGTCATTTCATAACCTTCTCTTCTCATGGTTTCGATCAAAACAGAAAGGTGAAGAATACCACGACCGAATACCAAGAAAGTGTTGGCATCATCTGTTGGTTCAACTTTTAATGCTAAGTTTTTCTCTAACTCCTTGTACAACCTTTCTTTCAGGTGGTTTGAAGTTACATATTTACCATCTTTTCCGAAGAAAGGAGAGTTGTTAATCGAGAACGTCATGTTCAAAGTCGGTTCATCGATTGCAGTTCTTGGCAATGGTTCCGGGTTTTCAAGATCCACAAATGAATCTCCAATCTGGAATTTATCAAAACCTACGATTGCACAGATATCTCCGGCTTTTACTTCCTGAACTTTCTTTTTTCCAAGACCTTCAAAGACGTATAATTCTTTTACTTTACCTCTAATTACTTTACCATCTTCCTGAGCAAGACCAATTGTCTGACCTTCTTTGATAGAGTTTCTTCTGATTTTTCCGATTGCAATACGACCTAAGAAAGAAGAGAAGTCTAATGAAGTAATCTGCATTTGCAAACTTCCTTCAAAAGTTTCCGGCTCCGGAACATATTGAATAATACCATCTAATAAAGGAGTAATATCATCTGCAGGCTCTAAACTCGTGTTGAACCAACCTTGTTTTGATGAACCATAGAATGTTGGGAAATCTAATTGCTCTTCAGTTGCTTCTAAGTTAAAGAATAAATCAAATACCTTGTCGTGAACTTCTTCCGGACGACAGTTTGGTTTGTCTACTTTATTAATAACCACGATTGGTTTAAGACCTAATTCTAATGCTTTGTGCAATACGAAACGAGTCTGTGGCATTGGTCCTTCAAAAGCATCTACTAAAAGTAAAACTCCGTCAGCCATTTTCAAAACTCTTTCTACCTCACCACCGAAATCGGCGTGACCCGGAGTATCGATTACATTAATCTTGTAATCTTTATACTGTACCGAAATATTTTTAGACAAAATGGTAATTCCTCTTTCACGCTCCAAATCATTGTTGTCCATGATTAGGTCTCCTGTCTCTGCCTGGTTTTCGCGGGCGATAGTGGTTGCGTGGATGATTTTGTCAACCAAAGTCGTTTTACCGTGGTCAACGTGCGCAATAATTGCGATATTTCTAATGTTTTGCATATTCGTTTTTTGACGCTGCAAAAGTAATCTTTTTTCGTGAAATACTTTTACAACTTTTTGAATTTAATAAAATTTTATGTTAAAATGTACAGAAAATTTAATTTAAAAAAGATTCGCTCTGACAATCAGATGCTTAAAACATCAGTAGAATAGGGAAGTCCTATTCAATCAGGCAGTTATTTCTTCTTAATTTTTCTTATTTAGTACGATTCTAAATATTTTCTAAGATTTGCGTGATTATCATTTATAAATAGTGATTCATCAACTCTATCTTCATTAATGTAAAAAGAAAGTCCAACGATCAATTCAATCGGTTGGACTTTCAAAAAACAGAAAATAAGGATTTTTCTAAATAACAGCGCCTGCTGCATCTTCAATTTCTTGTAATTGTGTTCTTTCCAGTTTCGCTTTATGTTTTCTTCTTTCTGAAGTTATTTTAAATCCGCGGTAAGCTTTATGTCGGTCTACGCCGAAGTCGTACGCTAAAATATAGGCGAGTACTCCAACTCCTGCGATGCAGATGTACCCCAGCAGTCTTTTGTTAGCCGCGAGGATTGCATTAAACTGAATGGCTTTCATATTTCCCATGACTTGGTTCAAACTAAAGGAATTACCATCCATATAAATGGCCAGATTACCCACGGCTTCTATTTGAAACTGATATTGCAACCAAGAAAAAAGAGCAGAAAATATTGCGACAGAAAAGAAGGTTCTCCATACCAGAACTAAACCGGTGGCTGCCATCATTTGAGTCATTTCTAATTTATCTAAGGCGTAATACCAAACTGCGATAAAGAGCGCCCCCATTCCAAATCCTTTTAATAACATCGGAAGAATCCATCTTTCGAAATTGAATTGCAAAGCCATAGAAAAATACATGATAACGGTATAAGCCAACATTGCAGAAAATCCTAAAAAGATAAACATCTTCAACTCTCGACCTTTTTTAAACCAGTAAGCCATATAAACTCCTGCAGCCACAATTCCAGGAACCATTAATAAATTCAATTTTGCATTGAGAACAGAATCATATCCTAAAATTCCGACAGTAAATATATTTTGAATGGAACCCGTACTCAGAAACATTCCTGTAAACAGCAACATGATCAAACCATGAATTACATTGTTCTTTCTAAATATTTTAAAAGAGATGTATTGATGTTTTAAGGTGTATTGTCGCACAACCAATAATATTAAACTTACGAAAGATGCAATGCTGGCACTAATAATTTTAGGCGAATGTATCCAGTATAATTGCTTTCCAAAAGAGAGAACATACGCACCAAACATAAATACAGCAACGAATAATAAAATACTCAACCAGTCAATATAATATAAAGGCATTTTGAATCCGAAATATTTATCATGCATAAATACCCACGCCACTAAAGCCAGAGCCAAACTCACAACCGCACTCAAGATATGAACGAATTGCCAGTTATGGTCAAAAGCGAGTAGGGCTAAAAAATACCCGGCAATCTGCGAAATGATAATGGAGAAAGGATAGAAAACAGAATAAAATTTCCCACGGTTTCCATCTTTACTAATCATAAACATAATTGGAATAATAAACTCCAACATGACAATCATTTTTAGAAAACCCATGATCACCGAATTGGCGACTATGAGCAAAGGTCGGTCTGTGGTTCCACTAACATAACTTAAGATCGCCATCAGAATAAAAATAACGGTCACCTTATCGCGAATTTTGTATCGCCATTTCATTCTTAAAATGATAGGCATCGCAGCGCCCATTCCGATTGTACTTCCGTAACTGGCCCACACAAAATATTCCGAGGGCATTCCTGTGCTGCCAACCATTGCAGAAACATTACCAATATAAACGCCGTTAATCGGTATAATTACGCTGATGAAGATAATGATCAGCAGCAGTTGAACCAGTTTTGGAACCCAACTGTTAAATAATCCCTGGTTATACATCGGTTACTTTTATTGTTCTGAAATAACTCATTTTATTTAGATTTGGTTTCCTTTTTAGTTGGAGTTATTGTAACGTTCATATTCATACCGGCGCGTAATTTTGCGATATCTTCTTTTTTATTATTGTTGGTGAATTCGATTCTTACTGGAATTCTCTGCTGAACTTTTACAAAATTCCCTGTCGAATTATCGGTCGCAACATTAGAATACTGGGAACCTGTTGCGGCAGAAATAGCGGTCACTGTTCCTTCAAATTCTTTTCCGCCCAAAGCATCGGCTTTCATTAATATTTTTTTACCAATTTCTATTTCCGGCATTTGACTTTCCAGGAAGTTTGCAGTTACCCATTTTTCACCGTCCAGCACAATGGTTGCAATCTGCTGACCACCTTGAATTAATTGTCCGTCGGCGATTAATCTTCTGCCCATCACGCCGTCATACGGTGCGGTGATTATCGCATAACTCAAATTAATTCGCGCCATATCCAAAGCGGCTTTGGCTCTTTTAATTTCGGCATCATTAATTCCAATTCTGGTTTTTACTTCTGAAGTTGAAAGTTGTGCTGAATTCCGTTGGTTCAGTAATGTCTGGTACGAGGCTTTAGTAGCGTCATATTCCGTTTTTACCTGATCGTACTGTTGTCTGGTTACGGCTTCTGAGTTTAAAAGGTTTTGATATCTTTTTAAGTTCTGTTCTGCGTTCCAAAGTCTCGCTTTTTGTCCGGCAATATTACTCTCCAAAACCGAAATATTACTGGAAACGGTATTGATAGAAGAGTTGGTCGCATTTCTTTGTGCCAATGTATTTTGATAAGCGGCTTCGGCTTGTGCTAATTGGGTTTCAATTTCGCGGTCATCTAAAATTACAAGCGTATCCCCTTTTTTAACAGCCTGGTGTTCTTTGAATTTAATTTCTTTAATGTAACCTGCAACCCTCGAATTAATAGGGTTTATGAATTCCTGAACTTGAGCAGATTCGGTATAGTTTTCCTTACCTACATTAAAATATTCTTTGATCAACCAATAAAATCCGAAAGCCACGACGATAAAAACTACGGCGTTTGCAATCGTATTTTGTAGTTTATTTGATTTGTTTTTGCTTACTTTTTTTTCTGTTACAGGATTCGCTACTTTTGTTGGAGCGGTCGCCTTGTGACTTTCTGATTCTGTATTTTCTGAAACTGGTGTATTTTCCTTATTTTCCATTGTATAATTTCTTAGTCGTTATTAGTTTTTATTAAAGTGTTCCTGTCGCTTTCAATAGGTTGTAGTATTGATAAAGCAAATCGATTTCTGCATTTACATAATCCAGTTCTGCCTGAATTTTTTGGTTTTGAGCATCCGTCATTTCTGCCTGAACTGCCAGTTGATTCAAATATTTCGCTTCCGTAATTTTGTAGTTTTCGTTCGCTAATACTTGTGCTTCTTTTAAAATAACCAGGTTTTCCATAGCATTTTGATGTTTGATATAGGCGGCATTTACCTGCATATTTATATTCTGCTCAACAAGATTGTACGTTTTCTCAACCTGTTCTTTTTGAAGTTGACCCAATTGTAACTTCTCTTTCGTTTTAAAAAGATTATCGATATTATAACTCAATGAAACCCCAACCTGATAACCACCGGAATACATATCAATTACCGGTGAAGTGCTGGTTATGGGTCTGTTCAAAACATAGCCACCAAAACCGGCGATTGTCGGCATTTTTTCAGTATTAATAATTTCAAGATTTTTATCAGCGATTTCGATGCTTCTTTTTACATATTTTTGACTTGGATTATTCTCCTGAGCCAGATTGATGTAATAACTCAAATCATTTAAAGGCTGTTCTTTTTCAATATTTTCAATCGGGATGATCTCCGTACTTTCCGGTAAACCCAGCGCATTATTTAAATTGTAATTCAACACTTTGCGGTTGTTATTTAAAACCAAAATTCCCTGATCAATATTCTTGATGGAGAGTTCACCACGAATGACTTCATTTCGGGTAATCATTCCCTGTTCGTAGAATTTTTTAATATTCTTTAATCGTTCTTCCGCTAAGTTTTTGTTATTGAGATAAACCGCTTTTTGATTAATGTTTTTAAAAATATCCAGATAGTTAGACATTACCAGAAACTTCACATCTTGCTGATCTTTTTCATAATCGAGTTCAGACAGTTGTTCCTGCAAAGCAGAAATTTCAATTGATTTATTAATTAGACCTCCTTTAAAAATCAGTTGGCTTGCCTGAACGCCGTATGAACTGCCATAATGAGGCAATTGAACCGACATCGAATTTGAAAAATCTTTATCAATAATTAAAGAATTCCCCAAATAAAACTGACTGGTAGAAGCCGTAATAGAAGGAAGTTTCTGCAGTTTTGAAACCTCGGTATTTTGTCTGGAGATTTCAATCTTTTTAGCAGAGACCGCTAATTGCGGATGGTTTTGTAAAGCCAGTGTTGTTGCTTCACTGATGGTCAATTCTTTAACTTCTTGCGCCTGGAAATTTTCGGCCCACAAAAAAGTAATCAGAAAACTGGCGATTGTAATATGTTTATTCATTTGTCCTTATTTTTATGCAAAATTAGAGGACACAGCATTTTCATACAATGATTAAAACAAGTAAGAAAATGTTCAAATGTAGGATTTTACTGATCAGATTCTAGCCGATATTGGATTGGACTAATCCCTTCATGTTTTTTAAAGAAATGAGAAAACGAATATGGATCAGAAAACTTCAGTACTTCAGCAATTTCATGGATGGCGTCTTTTCTGGTACTCAACAAAATTTTCGCCTCGTTCATCACAAACTCCGAAATAATCTGGTTCGCCGTTTTTTGGGTAACACTTTTAACTACAGAACTAAGATGGCGTATGGTTAATTTCTGTTGATCTGCATAAAACTGCAGTGTTTTTTCAGTCCGGAAATTTTCAAAAACATTTTTAATAAACTCAAACGTAATCTCTTCCTGACGCGTCATCATATTCGATTTTAACTTCTCCTGTTTTAAAAGCGAACTCGAAAGCGAATAAATAAAAGCGGAAAATAAATGCTCAATTACATCTTCATTATAGGTTAACGGAACTTGGTTATTTAAAATTTCAGTCATTAAATTCAACTGGCTCCAAAGTAATTGGAATTCATCTTTAGGTAAATGAGCGGATTCGTTGATGTGGGTTTTAAAATGTTTAAATACTTTTAACTTATTCAGTTTCAATCCTAATTTCTCCACAAATTCATTGGTGTAAGTAATTGCCCGTACTTCAAAATCATCGCTTAGAGAGTGGATTTTAAAAACCGATTTGGTTTCAGACAATACCACCGAATTTTCGCTGAGTTCTATTTTATTGATTTGAACGGTAATAAGTCCTTTTCCTTTTTTTACAAATAAAATGGCAGGCCGATCCTGTTGGTAAAGTTTTTCTAATTGAATTTTGGAACTGATAAAGATTTCGTTGAAAATCCGAATTGGTAGTTTCTCCATATTTAAAAAGGGAATGAGAACAATTTGAACTAAAAATAAGATGAAATGTAAAAGTAATTATTCTTTGAAATAAAAACGTTAAAAAATAAATGATTTAAATAGAAAACATGAAGATTTCGAAAATTAGAATAACAAAAAAAAGCGACCGTTGAAGCCGCTCTTAAAAGTATTCTGTGAAAAGATCAATTTAATTCTGATGAAGGTAAGAGTACAAATCATCTTTTAGATGAACTCTTTTTTTACGCAAATCGGTCAAGTGCTCATCGGTAGTGTGGTTTTGTTCACCTTCTTCATAATGCTGAATAAGAGCGTTTACTTCTTCATAATTCACATACATTTTTTTAAAAACGTCGTCTTTTAATTTAAGTTCATTTATTTTGGTTTCTAATTCAGGGAATTCGTGGGTAAGGTTGTGATTTTCCATGATTTTAAATATTTAATTTTTTAATAGAATAAAGTTAAGAAAATTTGTGGTGGTTTAATAATGATAATAATCCCGAATTTAACTGATTTATTTCAGCAAATCGACTTCGAGAATATTATTGCCTTTCAAATTGTTTTCCTCTTGCTGTTTTTCACGATCACGAATAAATTCATTAATATCAGTCATCTTACCGCCTATATTAACCTTGACCATTTCTAAGTGTCATCAAAAAAGTTTTGAAATCAGGCGATTCTTTAATGATTACGTGTCTAAACAATCCTTTTCTCATATCCGATTTTACATTCATTGATCCGGTTGCTGTAATTTCTTTTTCTAAAATTGCCTTTGAGACATAACTGAACCTTTGATTTTGAGCATTTCCGAGACAGAAAGTAAAGAGTGAAAGAAAAAGTAGTTTGTTCAAATATGAAGAATTAGAAATTAATGTAAAGAATTAGTTATTTTTTAAGTTTGATGTGAATTTGTCCTCTTTTCTTTCCATCAAAATCTTTCTTCGTCACGACAACCGATTCTATTTTCTTTGGATTCAGTATTTGCATTTCTTCTCTCGTAGCAGATTTGCCATTTATGAAAATGTCTGTTTCGTCAGTAAATTTTATTCCTGAATTGGGTTTGTAAGTCGATGGTTCGATTGCTATTATTTCTGCACCTTCTACATTTTGTTTGAATTCGGCGTACTTTAATTTTTGTTCCGATCTTGCCGCGCTCTTTTCAGCATCTTCAATTCTTTTTTTAAATTCTGGAGAATTGACTAATTTTTCTGCTTCGGCTGCTCTTTTCTCTGCATTTGCAATTCTCTTCTTAAATTCTGGAGAATTCACTAAACGATCAGCTTCCGTCGCTCTTTTTTCAGCATCTTCTATTCTCTTTTTAAATTCGGGAGAATTTACCAATCGGTCAGCTTCTGCCGCTCTTTTTTCAGCCTCTTTAATTCTCTTCTTTAATTGAGGCGAATTCATTTTTTGCTCTGCTTTTTTAGCCAATTTTTCAGCCTCAGCGATTCTCTTTTTGAATTCAGCAGATTCGCTAACGTCATCTACTATGATCGTGTCATTCTCGCTGAAAAGTTTAGGATGTTCTTGGTCCAGTTTTGTTCCATCAGCTCCGATCGCGACATCGTTCTGACTGATCGATTTGGTTTCGTTTTTCGGTTTAATCGTATCCGATTTCAATTGAGATACGACGTTTTCGATTTCAAGATTCGTATTGATAATTTCTTTATTCTTCGCATTGATTAGGTAGAGAAACGAAAGGATAAATAAAAGTGGCAACGCTAAGATTCGTCGCGCATAACTGAATTTTGTTTTTGATTTTTTAAGCATTGTTAATCTTTTTTTGAGGTTAGAACTAAGGAACGGACTCGTTGCAGGTAACTGTTTTCCGGAAAAGTGAGTTGCCAAAAGCATCTGCGCAAATGCTTTGGTGTCCGAGTTTTTAACGGCTTTATTATCAGCAAGATATTCGTGTATTAAATTGATTTCTTTTTTGATCAAATAAAAGAAAGGATTAAACCAAAATAGGGAAGTGATGATTTCGAGGAAAATTTTGTCCCAGGAATGTTTCTGTTCGATATGAACCATTTCGTGCTTCAGAATTTGACGGCCTAAATCGGATTGAAGTTCAATAGAATTTTTCCAGAATAAATTTTTGAAAAATGAAAATGGTGCTTCCGCCAAATCGGTCTGATAAAAACTGATTTCTTCGAAATTTTCTTTGCTAAACTTCTTTTTTAAGATCTGAATTTTAACCAGTCCGAAAATTAATTTCGTTAGAAAAGAGACAGCAACCAATCCAGTAAAAAAAGCGCCAATTTTAAAATAATTGAAATCATTATTTGAATTATTAGTTGAACTTAAATTTTGTAAGCTGTTAATTAATAAATACATATTGCTGTTTACTTCAAGGGTAAAATAACTCACTTGCAGTAAAGGCAATGTTAAACTTGTTAAGACAGCCGCTAACAAATAGAAGCGATTATAATGATGAAAAGTCTTGTCTTTAAGAAACAACTTGTAATACAAAAACATTACACCCGACGTAAAAATAACTTTCCCGAAGTATAAAAATAGTGCTTCCATCAGTCTTTATTTTTAAGTTCATTTAAGAGCATTTCAAGATCTTCAACGCTCATTTCGTTTTTTTCGACCAGAAAAGAAACAGCGTTTTTATAAGAGCCTTCAAAATAATTTTTCACCAAACTTTTCATCGATTTTCCACTGTATTTTTCTTTCGAAACTAAAGGAAAATATTGATGCTGTCTGCCGAAGACTTCATAATCAACAAAGTCCTTTTCTTTTAAAACTTTCAAAATTGTTGAAACCGTATTCGTATGCGGTTTAGGTTCTGGGAACTGTTCTAGAATATCTTTTAGGAAAGCTTTTTTTAAGTCCCAGAGATAGTGCATCACCTGTTCTTCCGCTTTTGTTAATTGAGAGATTTTCATATCACTATTTGTTTAGTGATACAAATGTAGAATTAAATTTTAATTGTACAACTATTTTTGTAGTGATACAATTAAATATTTATATATTGAATTGATTATCAATGTGATTAATTTTGTAATTAAAATAAAAATTATTATTATTTCAATTTTGAATTAAAAGTTCTACCTATTATTTGTTAAAGAATCCTTAAAATAAAATAAGAATTGTACAAAGGAATTATTCTTGCTCTTAAAAATTAAATCATTAAAAAAATAAATTATGGATACGAAAAGAATTTCATCAACGTTGGAACAGGCATTAAGCACCCAAATGAATGTCGAATTATTTCAATCACATACTTATTATCTTATGGAATTTGGGCAACTGATAAAGGATATGACGGCATCGGAAATTTCCTTTTCAGACACTCCTTAGAAGAAAGAAATCATTCGATAAAATTCATGGAATATATCTTGAATAGAGGTGGAAAACCTACGGTGACGGCTTTGAAACCTGCTGACAAAGATCCTAAAAACATGAGCGATTGTTTCAATCAGGTTTTTAAACATGAGGTTGATAATACCGAAAAGATTTATAATCTCGTAAACATGGCACTTGAAGAAAAAGACTGGGCAACCTGGAATTTCTTGCAATGGTTTGTAAAAGAACAGATTGAGGAAGAAACGTTAGCCATGGATCTCATCGACAAATTGAAAATTGCTGGCGGAGAAAAAGCGACCGATGAATCACTCTTCAATTTAGATAAAGAATTAGGCAGCGCACCCGATGATGCCGACTTGGCAAGAGATGCAACTTCTGAAAATCCTTAATACTTCTCAAATTATATTTAAATCTGCTTCGTTTAAAGGCAGATTTTTTTTATTCCATAACTCACTCAAAATCTTTATCTTTGCCAACTCTCAATTTAATGGGTTTAAGGACGACTTTAAACCTTGATTTATAAACTTTGAACTAAAGATATGAAATGTGGAATCGTAGGTTTACCCAATGTAGGTAAATCAACCCTTTTTAACTGTTTAAGCAATGCCAAAGCGCAATCTGCCAACTATCCTTTCTGTACCATCGAACCTAATATCGGAACAGTTTCTGTACCGGACGAGCGTTTGTTTGAACTTGAAAAATTAGTAAAACCGGAAAGAGTTTTACCGGCCGTCGTAGAAATCGTGGATATTGCAGGTTTGGTAAAAGGTGCAAGTAAAGGGGAAGGTTTAGGAAATAAATTCCTGGCAAACATTAGAGAATGTGAAGCAATTATTCATGTTTTAAGATGTTTCGAAAATGGAAATATCGTTCACGTTGAAGGTTCGGTAGATCCAATGCGTGATAAAGATATTATCGATATCGAACTTCAGTTGAAAGATATTGAAACTTTAACCAAAGCAGTGGAGAAGGCGAAAAAATTCATCAAGTCTGGTAAAAAAGATGATGTGATGACTTACGAAACCCTTCTTAATTTACAGAAATTTGTAGAAGAAGGAAACAACGCACGAGAATTCCCGAAGGATGATTTTGCGGAATCCATTATTTCAGATGTTCAGTTATTGACCAATAAACCAGTTCTTTATGTTTGTAATGTTGATGAAAATTCAATTAAAAACGGGAACGAATGGATTGCAAAAATTGAAGAAATGGCTGCAAAAGAAAACGCTGAAGTCGTAGTTCTTGCCGCTCAAATCGAAGCAGATATCAATGAATTAGAAACTTTCGAAGAAAGAGAAATGTTCTTAGAAGAATTGGGTTTAAAAGAACCTGGTGTAAACCGATTGATTAGAAAAGCCTACGATTTATTAAAATTGCAAACTTATTTCACAGCGGGTGTTAAAGAAGTTCGTGCTTGGACGATTGGTCGTGGTTGGACTGCACCACAGGCTGCAGGAGTAATTCACACTGATTTCGAAAAAGGATTTATCCGTGCCGAAGTAATTAAGTATGAGGACTTTATAAAATTTGGATCAGAAGCCAAAGTAAAAGAAGCCGGAAAACTTGCTGTAGAAGGAAAAGAATATATTGTTCAGGATGGCGATATGATGAACTTTAGATTTAATGTATAATTAAACTGATTTACTTTCATCCAAAAAAGGTTTACTGAATTATTAGTAAACCTTTTTTTTATATATTGTCAACTCAAAAATTAAATTAATTATGATTAAAAAATTACTTTTGGCTTCGGCATTAGGTTTAGGAGCATTTTATTTCGGGCAAACCGTTGTTTTCAAAGAAGACTTTAACCAAGATTCCACCAGAAGTCTGTGGACCATCGGAGATAGAGATGGTGATGAGGATACGTGGGAATTTGTAAACGCTGCAGAAGCGGAGGCGCCTTCTTTTACAGGTGATTTTGCCTGGTCTTGGTCTTGGTTTTTTGGTGCAATGACACCTGACAATACCATAACGAGCCCAAAAATTTCGATCCCTGCCACGGGAAATTTAGAGTTGAGTTTTAAAGTTTCTGCTGCCGATGATGAAGAAGGATTTTTCGAAGAACATTATGCCGTCTATGTTATCCCTTTTGATTCAGAATTTACCGGTTCAGAAACACCTGTCTTTGAAGAAACTTTAGATGGTGGATATTTTCAGACCGCTAAATTGGTAAAAGTCGATATTTCATCTTTTGCGGGACAAGATGTTAAACTGGTATTCAGACATTATGATTGTACAGACATTCTTTATCTTGGTTTGGATGATGTTGAAATTACTCAAACTTTATTAGCGGTTTCCGATTCTCAGAAATCTCAGGTTTCAATCTATCCAAATCCTACTTCAGATTTCATTAAAATTCAAAATATAAAAGATTTACAAAAGGTTCGTATTTTCGATATGACTGGTAAAAAAGTGATTGAAACTACTTCTTCAGACATTGATGTTTTAAACCTTTCTGCCGGACAATATATCTTAAACATTTATAGCGGGAATGAAGTAATTTCAAGAAAGTTTATTAAAAAATAATCAAACTAAATGTATTTTAAACAGTGAAGGATTTTCTTTCGCTGTTTTTTTTATATAAATATTTGTTAAATAGGCTGTTAATAACGTTTTTAATGAAGAGTATCTGTATCTTTAATTCAAATTAAAATGATGGAAAAGAAAATCTCAGTTTTGGTCGGCAGTTTAAGAAAAGAATCTTTCAACAGAAAAATAGCCAACGAATTGATTCGCCTCGCTCCCAAAACTTTAAAAATGGAAATCGTAGAAATTGGTAATTTACCGCTTTATAATGAAGATATAGATACCAATTCACCCAAAGAATGGACTGATTTTCGGGATAAAATTAAAAATTCAGATGCCATTCTTTTTGTTTCTCCGGAATATAACCGAACCATTCCAGGTGCTTTAAAAAACGCTATCGATGTTGGCTCGCGACCTGCAGGAAAAAGTGTGTGGAAAGGGAAATCGGGTGCGGTAGTTACTGTTTCACCAGGTGCGCCGGGCGGTTTGGCTTCTAACCATAATATCCGCCAAGCCGTAGTTTTCTTGGATGTTCCAATAATGCAGCAACCAGAAGCCTATATCGGGAGAGTTAATGAATTGTTACTGGAAGACGGTAAAACAGTCAATGAAAAAACAGAGAAATTTCTGACAGATTACATGCTGGCTTTTGAAAAATGGATTAATCATTTTTAAAGAAACTGATGTTAAAATTATAAAATAGAAGTCCTAATTTCATTAATGATAGAAAGTTATCGAAAACTTTTCCACAAAATTTTAGAAATCAGTTTGCTTTCGCTATTTTTGTGAGTTACTGATTTTATAAAGCAGTTTCTATCAAAATATGAGCGACAACACTACTGTTAATTATTCCGAAGATAATATTAGAACCCTCGATTGGCAAGAGCACATCCGGATTAGACCCGGAATGTATATTGGTAAATTGGGTGATGGTTCATCGGCGGACGACGGAATTTATATTTTGCTCAAAGAAATCATCGACAATTCAATTGATGAATTCGTGATGAAATCCGGGAAAAGAATTGAAATAAAAATCGACGATGGTAAAGCGATTATTCGTGATTACGGTCGTGGGATTCCTTTAGGTAAAGTAGTTGACGCTGTTTCTAAAATGAATACCGGTGGAAAGTACGATTCGAAAGCCTTTAAAAAATCAGTCGGTTTAAATGGAGTCGGAACAAAAGCAGTAAATGCTCTTTCAGAATTCTTCAAAGTAAAATCCATCCGTGACGGCAAAATGAAAATTGCCGAATTTTCGAAAGGATTAATTACGGAAGATTTTGAAGAAACGGAATCTACAGACAGAAATGGAACCGAAATTACCTTCATTCCAGACACTACGATTTTTACGCATTTCAAGTTTAGAAAAGAGTACATCGAGAAAATGCTCAAAAATTATTGCTACCTGAATCCAGGTTTGAAAATAGTTTTTAACGGCGAAACCTTTTTCTCTGAAAATGGACTGAAAGATTTGCTTGATGAAGAAATAGAAGGTGAAATTATTTATCCGATTGTTCACTTAAAAGATGAGGATATTGAAGTTGCGATCACGCATTCAGATAAATCACAGTCTGAAACGTATTTCTCTTTCGTGAACGGACAAAACACCACGCAAGGTGGAACGCACCTTAATGCTTTTCGGGAAGCGTATGTAAAAACTATTCGGGAATTTTTCGGAAAAAACTTTGAGGCAGCAGATATTCGAAAATCGATTATTGCCGCCATTGCCATAAAAGTAATTGAACCCGTTTTTGAATCTCAAACAAAAACGAAATTAGGTTCCAATGAAATAGAGCCGGGCAAAGAAACGGTAAGAACTTTCATTACCAATTTCTTGAAAAATAAACTCGATAATTTCCTTCATCAAAATCAAGAGATTGCAGAAGCGATTCACCGTAAAATCATTATTTCTGAAAGAGAACGAAAAGAACTTTCGGGGATTCAGAAATTGGCGAGAGAAAGAGCCAAGAAAGTTTCTCTTCACAATAAAAAACTTCGCGATTGCCGCCAGCATTATAATGACCAGAAAGCGGTAAGAAAAGGAGAAACAATGATTTTCATTACCGAAGGAGATTCTGCTTCCGGGTCGATTACCAAATCCAGAGATGTAGAAACTCAGGCCGTATTTTCATTAAAAGGAAAACCGCTAAACTGCTATGGTTTAACCAAAAGAGTGGTGTATGAAAATGAAGAATTCAACTATTTACAGGCGGCTTTAAACATTGAAGATTCTTTAGAAGACTTGCGCTACAATCACGTCATTATCGCAACTGATGCCGATGTTGATGGAATGCACATTCGTTTATTGATGATCACCTTCTTCCTGCAATTTTTCCCGGATTTAATAAAAAATGGACATTTGTATATTTTGCAAACACCATTATTTAGAGTTCGGAATAAGAAAGAAACCAGATATTGCTATTCTGAGACAGAACGCGTAAAAGCGATGCAGGAATTAGGAAAAAATCCTGAAATCACCCGATTTAAAGGGCTTGGAGAAATTTCACCGGATGAGTTCAAACATTTTATTGGAAAAGATATTCGCTTAGAACCGGTCGTAATCGGCAAAGATCAAACGATAGAGCAGTTATTGGAATTTTATATGGGTAAAAATACGCTGGACCGGCAACTGTTCATTTTGGAGAATTTGGTGATTGAAGATCCCGATATCGATAAAAAAGAAGTCATATTAGAAACGGAGTCTTAGCATCGAAAATCTTTAGAAATAAAAAACATAATTCATGAGACTTAGTAACAGAAACAAAGCAAATTACTTTAATTTCCTGGGAACCTTGGTGATTATGGTATTTGTTTTTGGCGTCGCAGCCTTTTTGCTGGAGTATTTTGTCTATGATTATATGGATTGGACCCAATGGCTTTTGCTTCTTTTTCCTACTGTGTTGCTCATGTTGTTTTATTTTAGAGGAAGACAGATTTTCGAATATGACAGCGATGGTGAAGCACTGAATTTTAAAAATAGAAATGTATTTGCCTTTTTAGATAAGAGTTTAAGTGATGAGTTCCCAAAGTATAAGTTACTCAGTTATGAAGTCATCAATGTTGGAATTCTAAAAAGATTATACACTACTATTTCAAGTAAAAAGAACAGTAAACTTACGTTACGATATGACGTTTCGTATCTTACAAACAAAGAGTTAAATGACCTGAAGTTTTCTCTCAGCAAAGTCATTAAAGGTAATAAAGAACAAACGAGAGAGTAGAATAGTTAATGGAAGAGCAAGAAAATCACCAGGAAGAATCCCTGAAAAAAGTCTCCGGTCTCTATAAAGACTGGTTTTTAGATTACGCATCTTATGTAATTTTGGATCGGGCAATTCCTTCTATTTTTGATGGGTTTAAACCTGTACAAAGAAGAATTATGCACTCCATGCGGGAGTTGGAAGATGGCCGATATAACAAAGTTGCCAATGTAGTCGGGAATACCATGAAGTACCATCCACACGGTGATGCCTCGATTACCGATGCTATGGTGCAGATTGGTCAAAAAGAATTATTAATCGATACGCAGGGAAACTGGGGGAATATTTTCACCGGAGATTCTGCGGCTGCTGCAAGATATATTGAAGCGCGATTAACGCCGTTCGCTTTAGAAGTGGTCTTTAATCCAAAGACAACAGAATGGGCAAAATCTTACGACGGTAGAAATAATGAGCCCATCGACTTACCAGTAAAGTTTCCTTTGCTTTTAGCCTCGGGTGTGGAGGGAATTGGAGTAGGGCTTTCTACCAAGATTATGCCTCACAATTTCAATGAATTAATTGATGCTTCTATTGCTCATTTGAAGGGCAAGAAATTTCAGATTTTCCCAGATTTTATTACGGGTGGAATGCTCGATGTTTCTAATTATAATGACGGCGAACGTGGCGGAAGAATCCGTGCCAGAGCCAGAATTATTCAGAAAGATAAAAATACACTTTGTATTACCGAACTTCCTTTTGGGAAAAACACCAGTGATTTAATTGACTCCATCATTAAAGCCAATGAGAAAGGGAAGATTAAAATCAAGAAAATTGAAGACAATACTTCCGATGAAGTAGAAATCAATATTTTCTTAACCAATGATGTTTCGCCCGATAAAACCATCGATGCTTTATATGCTTTTACCGATTGTGAAATTCCGATTTCACCGAATGCGTGTGTGATTGTAGGGGATAAGCCTATGTTCCTGACCGTGTCGGAAATCCTGAGACAGAACACCGAGCACACCGTTTCTTTGCTTAAAAAAGAATTGCAAATCGAATTGCATGAACTGCAGGAAAACTGGCATTTTTCTTCTCTGGAAAGAATTTTTATCGAGAACAGAATTTATCACGATATCGAGGAAGTTAAATCTTGGGACGAAGTCATTGCAACCATTGGTAAAGGCTTAAAACCGCATACCAAACATTTACTAAGAGCCGTAACCGAAGAGGATATTTTAAGATTAACAGAAATTCGAATCAAGAGAATTTCACGTTTTGACCTGGATAAATTCAAAGAAAATATTCTTGCTCTCGAAGGAAAAATAGAGCAGGTTAAATATAATCTGGAACATTTGATTCCGTACGCGATTGACTATTACGTGAATATTCAAAAAAAATACGGAAAAGGAAAAGAACGTAGAACAGAACTAAGGATTTTCGACACTATTGATGCTTCCAAAGTTGCGGTAGCAAACGAAAAATTCTATGTGAATTGGGACGAAGGTTTCATTGGAACTTCGCTGAAAAAAGACGAATATTTATTTGACTGTTCCGATATCGACGACATTATCACCTTTCAAAAAGATGGTACCATGAAGGTGGTGAAAGTGGAACCAAAAACGTTTATCGGGAAAAATATCGTGCACGTTGCCATTTGGAAGAAGAATGATAAACGCACGGTTTACAATATGATTTACCGCGAAGGAAAAGACGGACCTAATTATATGAAACGTTTTTCGGTAACCGGAGTAACGCGTAATACAGACTACAAATTAGCGTCTGATAAGAAAGGTTCTGAGATGTTATATTTCTCTGCAAATCCGAATGGTGAAGCCGAAAAGGTTACTGTTTTATTGAAACCAAATGCGCGCGTTCGAAAAAATAAAATAGATATCGATTTCTCAGACTTAGCGATTAAAGGCCGTGATTCCAAAGGAAATATGGTGACCAAATATATCGTTAAGAAAGTAGATCTTAAAGAAGAAGGTCATTCGACTTTGGCACCGAGAAAAATTTGGTTTGATGATACCGTTCGTCGATTAAATGCTGATGCACGCGGAACTTTGCTCGGAACTTTCAAAGGTGATGATAAAATCCTGACCATCAACGCTCAGGGAGAAGCCAAACTGGTGAGTTTTGAATTAAGTAACCGTTTCGATGATGAGTATTTGATCCTGGAAAAATGGAATCCAGACCAACCGATTACCTGTATTTATTTTGATGGTGAAAAGCAGATTTATTTTATAAAAAGATTCCTGCTGGAGAACACTACGAATGTTCAGCATTTTATGCCGTCTGAACATCCCAAATCCTTTGTAGAAAATGTTTTAGTCGCCAATAATGCGACGGCTGAAATTGTTTTTGCCAAAGTAAAAGGCGTAGAAAAAGATCCTGAAATCATTAATATTGATGAGTTCATTGCGGTTAAAGGAATCAAAGCCATCGGAAACCAATTCATTAAAGAAAAAGTAAAAGCCATCAATATCAACATTCCAGAGCCGGAAGAAGAAATTATTGAAATACCTGATCCACAAGATCAATCGGAAAATGAGGAGGAGGAGGAAATCCCGGAAGAAGGAACAATTGGTGATTTGTTTGAGTTTCCGGAAGAATAGAAACTTTAGTTCATTATACAAAAACCACATGAAATGATTCGTTCATAACTGGTGAAGAATATAAGTACTATAGATTTTAAAAAGACAATAGAAAGACGCTTTATTGAGCGTCTTTTTTGTTGTCTTTCTTTTTATTACAAGAAAGACGTGAATTTTTCCCTCCAAATTACTTTCAGGTCTTTTAACCCTTTTTATTAGGTGTTTTTCATGGGTTGGCTTCTAATCTTATAATTATCTTTATCCCATTAACCAATTAAAAAATAAAACTATGCCGCTCATTAATTTAAGAAGTGTACATCTTACACCAGCCGAAATCACCACCATCAAACAAGCGATGGTCGATTTAGAAACGACCTTGCAAAATATAAATGTTCCCCTGACCCCGGAAGATCGCAGCCGCTACGGCAGCATCAATGAACAAAACAAATTATTGGTAAACAAGGTAAAAGACTTTTATGTGAACAGTCCCGAACTTTCTGTAACCGATGTAGATTGGGTAGAGTTTGACCGCGATTATGAAAGCCGTGGTCATTATGAAAGTTTGATCGCACGTTTAGAGTCTCTGGCGCTCAACTTGCGCAATGCCAAAATCCTGCATGATTACGATAATTACCAAACGGCGCTATCAGATTACGCCTACACCTCGTACCGTGCTGGTTCTGGAACACCAGGTTATGAGACGAAAATGACTGAGCTTAAACAATTCTTTGCGAAGAATCCAAAACAAAAAGGAGCTCCAATTGTAGAGTAGCATCTCTAATTTAAAGAAAAGTAAACCTGCACCATGATTGATGCAGGTTTTTTTGTGTTATAAAAAACGAGTATTGTTTCATAAAGTTGGTTGTAATATACCTAATACCCCTAATTATACGCTCTGTCCCCATCATTTGTGGTTCCGAACGTATAATTATACGTAGGGTAACGTATAATTTGCGGTTCCGAAGGTATAATTATACGTTGGTGAGGGTATAATTATACGTCCCGAACGTATCGGGAGCGGTTGCGAACGTATAATTATGGGTAAACAACCGTAATTGATGATTTTTTTTGGGTGATGAGATGGCGTCTTGCAAGGATTTGCTTATTTCTAGAGCCTAACAATTTTAGTAAAAAAAGAAAATTATAATTATTTGTGATGATTAATCGAAATTATTTGTGTGGAAGGGGGGATAATTTAGAAATATATTATAAATTGGTATGATTAATAAAGATGATGGTTAAGAGACCTATCTATACCAAAAGGGAGGGATAGGTTTAACTGGGTTTCATCTATAAATAAGTTAGCAGTAATTTTATGAAAACAGATATCAAATTGGAAATCAACAATAAAACCGAATTTCATGCTTTACAAGATTTAATAATTGTTACCGTAATATTCTTCTTTTTGGGTTTGACAGTTTTATTTTATGCTGAACTTCCGTTTTTATCTCTAATTCTATTAGCATTTTACTTGATACTTTACCTTGCACCAGTAATTATCCTTCATTCTAATTATGAAAAATATAATAAGAACAAGAATCTAACTTTACAAAGTGATAAACTTCAATTTGGAAATGACGTAATCAATTATGAAAATATTGAAAAAATAACAGTATTTGGAACCTATCAATCAATAAATAAAACTTCCTTATCAAATCTTCCTTATCAATGTTCATACTTCTATATTGAAATAGAACATAAAAACATGAGTAAAATATATTTAACTAATCTTTATTCGAAAGATTTAATAGAAATAATTTCAAACAAAATTCCAAGTCAAATTATTAAACAAAAATTAACCAGCTTTCCGTTAATTAAAAACTCCTGCTAACATATTCTATGACAAAAAGCAAGCAAAAACTGAAAAAACTAAGCAGCAAATTTTTGTAGGTTGACAAAGTTTGATTCTCGTTGGATCACGGCAAATATTCTGTACACAATTTTACATTTTATGTTGTTTAAAACCAACATCGTATGCTTTCCTTCCGCTTTTTTTCGGGTGTAATAATCTCTCAGTTCAGGATCGTATTTAATTGCAGTGAGCGAAACCATATGTAGAAGCGATTTCATCTTTTTATCCGCCAGATGACTGACCCTGGTTTTTCCTTTAATGCTAGTTCCAGAGGTATGTTCGAAAGGTGCAACTCCCGAATAACACGCAAATTTTCTTCCGTTTGTGAATGCAGTAAAGCCTTTGGTCACCATTAAAAGGTAGTCGGAAGTGATCTCACCAATTCCGGGAATGCTTTTTAGAAGTTGCTGCTGTTTGTTCAGAACTTCATCTTCGCGAATCAGTTTTTTAATCTTCTCATCCAGCATTGCAAACTGTTTTTTTAGGTGTTTCACCGTTTGACGATTGATGGCTTTTACGCTGCCGAAAACTTCTTTCCTGAGGAACATTTCGTTTTCCATGGTTCTTTCAAAAACTTTAATGGCAGCAATGGTTTTCTCGCGTTCAGCAAATACGATTTTTAGTTGCTGCAGATTCAATTCCGGAAGTACGGAAAGCATGATTTTATCGGTGTTTCGTTTGGCGTAAAATGCAATTTATTTGGCGTCTACTTTATCACTTTTGCCACGTGTAATTCCCAGAGATCGTTTTATTTCCAGGGCTGGAACCTGCGCATAGTGAAGTTCACTTTCGCTTAAAACCATCGATAGCAGAGAGGAATAAATGCCTGTGTTTTCAAATACGAAAAGTATTTCCTTTAAATCGTGTCCGCCTTTTTTGAGGTCTTTTAAAAATAAGTTCAAGGATTTTTGGGTGTTGAGAATTTGTCCTCTTTCCAGCTGGTGATCTTCTGTTACCAGGCAATAATCGAGGGTTAATTTAGCCACATCAATTCCGAGATAAATTCTGTAATTTTTCATAATTTAGTAGGGTATTAAATTAATGTTGAAATTCTTTAAAATCTTTATTAGATCTGGGTAATCTGGTATTCTATCTAAAGCTGTTTCAACCTTTTAAAACAAGGCAGAGGACTGATATGTTATTTGAGACTTCTAATCTCTAACGGTATTTCTAGTTCACCTCTGTCTTGTTTATTTAAAGGTATTAATTTTATGAATGTAAAGTAAAGAAGGTATTTCTATTAGCGGGGTTGAAGTTTACATCATAAAATTTTTCGCTAGTTGTGCTTTTCGTTATATTTACAAAGACTTGTTATAAAAAGTCCCCGCCAACAGAAATACCCAAACGTTGGTGGCAATTTCATAAAAACCGTCTAAAATAAAAATAATTAATCTTAATTATTTGGGTACTTACCAATTTTTGGTAACTTTACAGAAAGATTTTGAAATGAAAAACACCTCAGTATCCCTCGGAAATTATTTTGACCAATTCGTTAGTAGCCAAGTTTCGGTCGGACGATATAAAAATGTTAGCGAAGTTATTCGTGCAGGACTTAGGCTCTTGGAAAATGAAGAAAGTAAAGTTATTGCTTTAAAAAGTGCTATCCAGCAAGGTTTGAATAGTCCAAGAGTTGAAAACTTTGATTTTGATAAACATTTAGCAGAATTAAAATCTGAAAAAAGAAAAAATGACTAAAGTTATATTTAGGCAAGAAGCAATAAATGATTTAACTGACATTTGGAATTATACTTTTCAAGAATGGTCTGAAAAACAAGCCGATAAATATTATGATGCAATTAAAGAGGCATGCGAATTTATCGTTGAAAATCCTAATCTTGGAAAAATTTATACTGAAATTAGCAAAAATTTGTTTGGTTTTAAATCTGGGAAGCACATCATCTTTTTCCATCAAATTTCTGAAAATGAAATAGAAGTAATTAGAATACTACATGAAAGAATGGATTTAAAAACTAACCTAATTGAATAAAGAAACTGCCACCTATAACTAAACTTTCGTTTTGTCTGAAAGACAAGAAATGAATTAACAGTCCCACGCTGCCGCACGAATCCTTTCGTGTGGTTTTTTTATAAATGCTTCTAGTAAATAGTAAACCCTAAAACTTCACCTTCAAAATAACTTCCTTGCCATCACGCAAAACCGTAACCGGAAGTTCGTCGCCTGAATTGACTTTGGCCAGACATTCCATATAAGAATAGACTTCTTTAATTTCGCATTTACCGATCTTGGTTAAAACATCGCCTGCCATCATTCCGGCATTTGCTCCCGGACGGTTATCGGTAACACCATCGATGTGAAGGCCATCTGTGGTATCGGCGTAACTAGGCATAATTCCCAACGTTACTTTGTATTTCGGAACCGATTTGCTTGCTGACATTTTGGTTTTGGTGAAAGGGATTTTTTCAGTTTCCGACAAAGCATTTGCTAAACCGAAAACGTAATTGGTAACCATTCTGACGCCATTAAAATTAATCTTATCCGTATCGTCACTCGGTTTATGATAATCGCTGTGCGTGCCGGTGAACATAAATAAAACCGGAATATCTTTTAAATAAAAACTGGTATGATCAGAAGGTCCAACACCTGAACTGTCAATTGCCAGGTTGATTCCCGCAGGTTTGAAGCGATGAATATAATCAGGAAATAGAGGAGAAGTTCCCACGCCACCAACAGATAAATCTTTGTCTTTATTGAGACGGCCCACCATATCCAAATTAATCATTAAATCGATTTTTGTTCCTTTCGGTAAATGGTCTGCCATATATTTGGAACCCATTAAACCATCTTCTTCCCCGGATAAAAGAGCGAAAATATAATTGGCTTTTTCTTGAGATTTATTTTGAGAAAACATTCGGGCTAATTCTAAAACTGCAGAAACTCCAGATGCGTTATCATCTGCACCGTTGTGAATTTGGCCGTCCGAATTCATTAAAGTAGAGTTGTGGTGCTCGTTTAAACCAAGATGGTCGTAATGCGCTCCGATCAATATTGTTTTGCTGGCTTTATTATCTAAATAGCCAATCACATTTCTGGCATTTACTTCTACTGAAGAACCATCTTCATGCGGATTTAGTTTTACCGAATATTCAAAAGGCTGGATATAATCTTTACCAATAAATGGTTTCAACTTTAGTTTTGTAAATTCTTTTGCAATATACTCTGAGGCTTTCTTTTCGCCCAGACTTCCGGCCAATCTTCCTTGCAAATCATCGGAAGCGAGGTAGGTAATATGGTTTTTTAAATTTTGTTCTGAGACATTTTCTGCTGTATCTGTATCAACCCAGTCTGCGATAAAAACGTTGGTTTCATTTGCTTTGTCCCCATTTCGATTACTGGAGAAAACGAGTTTCTTACCATCAGGTGAAAACATTGGAAACGCATTAAACATACTTTCGTAAGTGACTTGTGTTAAATTATTTCCATCGAGATCCACCGAGTAAATCTGGAAATCATATCCTCTGGTAGAATGATGATTTGAGGAGAATAAAATCTTTTTATCAGATGGATGAAAGTACGGCGACCAGTTCGCTTTTCCTAAATGAGTGACTTGTTTTAAATCGCTTCCATCAATATTCATGGTATAGATTTCCATTTCTGTGGGAGCAACGAGATGCTGAGCCAACAAATCTTTATAGTCTTTAATTGCTTCGGGCGTTGTAGGTCGCGAAGAACGGAAGACCAGTTTTTTGGAATCGTGAGAAAAGAAAGCGCCGCCATCATAACCTAATCCAGAAGTTAATTGCTTTAAATTTTTACCATTAATATCCATTCGCCATAATTCGAGATCACCTGTTCGGTCGGAAGTGAAAACAATATATTTTCCATCCGGAGAGACTACGGCTTCCGCATCATAACCTGGAGAATCGGTGAGTTTTTTAATTATTTTTCCGTTAAGGTCGGCAACGTAAATATCAAATTCTGCATAAACGGGCCAAAGGTATTTACCATCAGAACGAGGTGCAGGTTTTGCGGGACATTCTTTATTGGCTTTAAAAGTAGAGGCGTAGAGAATGTGTTTTCCATCGGGCATAAAAAAGGAACAGGTTGTTCTGCCCTCGCCATTAGAAACCATTTTCAAATCTTTGGTTCCGATGTTTTTTTTGGTTAGATCTAAAAGATAAATCTGATCACAGTGCGCCCCAATTAAAGGATTGGTAACCTGCATCGTCAGTTTTTTTCCATCAGGGGAAAAATAGGCTTCCGCATTATCACCACCGAAAGTGAGTTTCTGAATATTCTGCAGATTTTTTTCCTGAGAAGAAATAAAAATGGAGAGGCTTAAAAAAGCAATGTGGATAAATGGTTTCGCTAGATTCATATTTTTGTTTTGGTATTATCAAAGATAATAAAAATATGCCGGTGATTTTCCGGCATATTACTTATAAAAGTGATAAAAACTTACATTTATCTTAAAACAAATCTTTGAGAAACTCTCCTTAGAAAGGATATCCAAATGCAAAATTCAAGACTGGTTTCAGCGGTTGCCATTTGCTGATCACCCAGCGGTCGCCGGTTGGTTTATTTGGATCATAAACTTTGTAGGCAGCGTCTAACCTTAACGTGATATAAGCGACATTAATTCTGACTCCCAGACCAGTTCCAACTCCCATTTGCGAGAGGAATTTATTAAACTTAAACTGATCCCCGAAACCACTGTCTTTTAAACTCCAGATATTTCCGGCATCTATAAAAGCGGCGCCTTCAAACATATCGGTAAACGGCATTCGGTATTCTATATTAGTGGTTAGTTTTACATTATCCATCACATAGGAACGAACTTTCTCATCGAGTTGGGAATCTGCCGGACCAAGACCGCCGAATACACGCCAAGCACGAATATCATTAGATCCACCATTAAAATAAGACCGTACAAAGGGCATGGTAGAAGAATTGCCATAAGGAATTCCGATTCCGATGAACTGTCTTAAAGCCAGCGTTTGTTTTTCGTTATTAAAGGTGAAATATTTTCTGACATCGAAATCAAATTTTACAAACTGAGAATAGGGAATACTAAAAATAGTTCTGGATGGTCCGGAAACAATTCCATCTTCTCTTCTTCTGCTGTTGAATACGCTGAAAACATTTCCAGCCATTTCAAACTTTCCATTAAAATAGAAAGGGTTTGGTCGGTCTTTTTTACCGATTTCATTATAAACAAAATTATAGATCATGGAGGAAATAAGAATGTCCTGCGTTTGTCTGTCTTTGTTAATCAATGATTGCAGAAACGTATTCAGATCTGAAAGTTGTTCACCTGCCAAAGATTGCTGAAAGGGAATATCGTTTACAATTTGAGAAGAGAAAGCATCTGACGTGATCAAATTATTTTGAAAATCTTGCCACAAAGTCGGTGAATAAGTCTGGAATATTTTGTCGCGAATGCTTGCATCCTGGGGGAAAAAGTCATAGTAACGATCTTTGTTTTGCGTTAAACTTAACTGCGTATTGAAGACCGAAAGTCGGTGAGAAACGATATCATTAGCGTTAGCAAAGTAATTGAGTCCAGCATTAAAGCCTATTCTACCTAAGCCAATATTATCTTGAACCGTAGTTCCTAAAATAATAGAGGAAGTAGGCGAGTACCTTTTCGGAACGATTTTCCAAGTTTTAAAAGGAAGGAGTAATCTTGGAAAATTCAATGAGGCCTGTGCAGAAATTTCATACGCCAAAGTACGCTTGTCAGTATTTTTGGAACTAATCACGGAACCGAATGTTCCCGAAAGACTGGTGGTTAAGTTTTCTGCTCCGCCAAAAATATTTCGGCTCGTAAGATCGACTGAAGGCGAAACCCCGAAATTTAAAATCTGAGAATAGTTAAGATCGGTTGCAACTTTTAAATCGTATTTTGGAAGGGGCGCGAGATAATAACTCACATCTAAAATACTGTCACTTGATTTGCGAAGAATTTCATCATATTTTATAAGACTGAAATTATTCATTGCAGCAATATTTCTCTTTGTTAAATCGAGATTTCTCTGGTCATAAACTTCTCCCGGACGCAGAATAATTGGTCTCCACAATGCCAATGTTTTATATTGGTCATCGAGTTTGTAGAAGTTAATTCTTAAGAGTGAATCTTTTACTGTATCAACAGAATCGCTGAGTTTTTCTAGAAGATGAACTTTAACTTTACCAATAGTGGTAAGTTTATAAGGAGAATCCACAGAATCTTTGTGAATATCCATGGTCAAAGGAACATTTTTTCTACTTTGCAAAGTATCTGCGGTAAAATAAATTTCTTCATTAGAATTATTAAATTTATAGTACCCATTGTCTTTCATCAATTCGCCGATTCTTTTTACTTCTTTTTCTAAAACCTCCTGATCCAGAACTTTTTTACCGCGAACTAAACTTTTAGAAAGATTTTGCTCATAAATACTTTTGATCGAAGAATCTGGGATATTATAATAATAATCGCTGATATACGTGGGATCTTTATGGGTAATTAAATAATTTACCTGCGCCTTTTTAGCAGCAGAATCCAAATCTTGGCTAAATTTTACATCAGAATCCCAGTAACCTTTATAGACTAAATATTTGCGGATAGCGTTTGCACTTGCTTCCGTTTTACCTTGATCAAGAATAACTGGCGATTGCCCGATATTTTGTAAGAAACGTTCTGTAAAAAGACTTTTGCCTACATATTCCGGATGTTTATATTTAATAAAGAGAGAATCCCGAAGTTTCTGGTCGCGCATCTCATTCGGATACGTCATGTATTCTGCCAGAATAGAATCGTATTTTGGATTGGTTGCATTATACATCCACAATCCAAGGGGAAAAAGAAAAAGTTGTTTTTTATTCGGTTTTTGACTTACATAATCGGGGATTTCGTCTTCATGTACTTTTCCATCTTCATATCTGAAATTATTTTTGGTCAAAAGATATTCACCATCAGGAACTTTTTTCGTTGTACTACAAGCGTACAAAAAGATAATAGTGATTGCAGATGAAAAAAATAAGTAATACTTTTGAAAATATTTTGAAAAATGCTTACCGCTCATAAAATAAAAATTTTACAGTCTCTTGATAAAAAGAAGTTCAGACAAAAATACAATTTGTTTTTGGTTGAAGGTAATAAAACGATTAAAGAAATACCAACTTCTGATTACAGAATCAATGAGGTTTTTTCGGTTAATCCTGCAGATTCATCACTGGGAAACCTTACTGCAACAGAAATTACTCCGAACGATTTAAAGAAAATAAGTTTTCTTCAACATCCGAAAGATTCGGTAGCAGTATGCGAATTGAAAGAAGAATTGTTGCTGGAAGAAAGTGGTGTGCAGCTAATTTTAGATGGGATTCAGGATCCAGGGAATTTAGGAACAATTATACGTTTGGCAGATTGGTTCGGCATTTCTCAAATCATCTGTAGTGAAGATACCGCAGACTTTTACAATCCAAAAGTGATTCAGGCAAGTATGGGATCTTTTCTTCGGGTAAATATTGTATATCAGAATTTAGAAAATTATTTGACCAAAAATACCCAACCGATTATCGGAACCGATATGAATGGAAGCAGTTTTTATGATTATAAATTTCCTGAAAAATTCAATTTGGTTCTTGGTAATGAAGGAAACGGAATTCGTCCTGAGATTGAAAAATTATTGACCGATAAAGTCACGATTCCCCGTTTTGGGAAATCTCAAACTACAGAAAGTTTGAATGTTGCGATGTCTGCTGGAATTATTTTAGGTCAGATTTTTGGCAGAAAATAAGTCGAATAAATTCGACTTTGTTTTTTTTAGATCAATTGCTCAAAACTTGAAGTGGTTTTGCTTTTTTGATAAAGATCGATTTTTTTACGGATGAATCGTAAAGCATAAGGTGCTAAATAAATTAAAGCCAAACCGATTAATTTCTTCTTCCAACTTTTATTATTTAAATTTTTTCTTGCATAATTCCCTACAAAAGAAACAGCGCCAATTTTAAGTGCATTTTCTACAACACTCATTCCGGCATCACTTTTCACAAAACCATACACTGAACTTCTGCTCAGCAGTGAATCTTTAATATTGCCAGAAATTTCTTTAACAATAGAAGTTGTATTTAAAGATATTTTAGATTCTCCGTCTACAGTTGTATTTTCCTGTAAATATTTATCTGTAAATCCATTGGTTAAAGCGCTCAAACTTTCTTTTGCATTATCAAAAGTCAAAAGATCTTCTAATTCCGCCACTTCTTTTTTAAGCAATGCTTTTTTGCGTCTCAGTTCCTCCAAATTGTTATATTTCGTGCTCATCTTTAGGAATTTATAAATGTTATAATTTTATTTGCTACCTTAATTTTAATGAAGTTTCGGGCTGCAAAAGTGATTAAGATAATCAATAAATAAAACCCAGCCATGATTAAAATTCCGTAGGCGTAATTACCTAACCAGGAGCCAATCAATAAACCCAAACCAATATTAAAAAGGATGATGAAAAACAACGCCGCGATTGCTGCAAGTAAAAGATAGGTTAGTGTTCCTACTGTGATAGAGGACTTTTCAGTCACTTCCATTTTGAGCAGATCTATTTTTTTTGAGGCGAATTCTTTTACAATGTCAACCATAATATTTTTTTTAAATTTACAAAAAAAGGAACTTAAATAAAGTTCCTTTTTATTTTTTAGGAATTAATGGTTGGGAGAATTAAGATCTCAAACCGTCTAATTCATTCTCGACGTCTTCTACAACTTCTTTGGTTTTAGCAACCGCCTGATCTTTGTATTTATCATAACCATCTTTCACAGAAGTTACTACTTTATCAGCAGTTTCTTTAAGTTGAGTGGAGATATTTCCGTATTGGTCTTTTACTTTTCCAGATACGTCTTCGAACTGCTCTTTTGCTTTTTCAGAAACTTTACCATATTGATCAACTGCTTGATCTTTTAAATCATTTGCTTTGCTCTTGATTTTTTTTCTTGTTTCTGCACCTTCTTCTGGAGCATAAAGCATTCCAAGAACAACACCTGCTGCTGCTCCTGCTAATAAACCTGCTAATACACTCGCTGCGTTATTATTACCTTTTTTCGACATTTTAGTTAATTTTAATAGTTAATAAATTTTACCTCGATGGGATTTTCCATCTATTCTAAAGTTACAATTAATATACCAAATAAAAAAGAGGTAGTCTTAAAATATGTTAAATATCATTCAGATAGGATAAAATTAAATCAACAGTTTCGTTTTTTGTAAAATTCGAATTATCAATAACAATAGCATCTTCCGCTTTTTTCAACGGAGCGACTTCTCTTTCGCTGTCTGTTTTATCTCTCGACAGTAAGTTTTCTCTCACCGTGGTTTCATCAGTTTCTATTCCTAATCCCTTTAATTCTAAAAAGCGCCTTTTTGTCCGTTCTTCTACACTTGCTGTCAAAAAGAATTTAAAATCTGCATTGGGCAAAATTACAGTTCCAATATCGCGACCATCCATAATAACGCCGCCTTTTTCTGCCATACTTCTTTGAGCATCCAAAAGGAAATCACGAACTTCTTTTTGCAAAGCGATTAAACTAACTTTTTCAGAAATCTCGTTGGTTCTTATTTCAGTAGAAATATCTTTCCCATTCAGGAACATCACGAGTTCGGTATCGATGGGTTTAAATTCCAAATCGATTTTATTAAACCTGCTAAAGAGCTCAGGTAAGTTTATTTGACCATCAGGACCCAAACAATTTTTCAAGGCAAAATAGGTAATCCCACGATAGAGCGCACCGGTATCTAAATGAACCAAGCCCAGTTTTTGTGCGATAATTTTCGAAATCGAACTTTTACCAGTAGAAGAGTAGCCGTCGATAGCAATTACAGGTTTTCTCATAAGGCAAATTTCCTGATTTTTTTTGGAGGGAACAAATTAATTGCGGAACTTTAGTAGATATCTTCTTGATTGATTTTTTAAGCAATTGACTATTTTTTCAAACCTTTTCGTATCATAACTTATTAACTTAAGGTAACAAGAGATGGCTTGTTTGATCTACTTAGCGGAAATCCGATTTAGACATTGGTTGAAGGTAAAAATGAATTTTTGTGGAAAAATTTTATCTTCTATTGCCAGATACTTCAATTAAATCTAAAGTAATCCCGAACATATTAATATTTGAAGCGTTGTGATATCTCACATGAGCATAATCAAACCGAAAACTGGAAATTTTGATTCCAAAACCTGCGGATAATCCGGCGAAACTTCTTTGATCGATCACGGCAAGTTCATTTCCGCGTCTTACATTATATCCAAAACGAATGTTGAAGGCTTGCTCAGGGAATAATTCGGCGCCTAGAGAAAAGTGATCGGCAACTTTTCGGCTCCAATTAATTTTTTGTCCGTTATTATCTAAATCCTGGGAGATATTAAGTTTTTGTAAATCGTGTGCAGTAATTGTAAATGCTAACGGGAATTCATCTAAAATTCGGGTATATCCTAAATCAACACGAAAAGCAACATTTTCCCGTGTGCCATTAAATGATTTAAACTGATATCCAAAATTACGGAAAACCAAAGCCAAAGTTTCCTGACTTTGTTTATTATGATAGGTAACTCCAGCCGTCCCGACCACTGCCATCGATGTATAATTATCAATTTTTGAGGTCACGAAATTAGCACCACCTGCAATTGTAAAATCTTCATCAAACTGGTAAGCGTAGGAAAGCCCGAGAGATGCATCCATGGCACCAAAATCTCCGCTAATCTGAGCACTTTCGTCGGTTCGTGGCATTTTACCGTAATCCATATATCGAGCATTGAAGCCGATTAAATGACCCTCTTCTAAATCTTTTACAAAACTAATCGTTCCATATTGCGAATCGGCCAGGTAAGAAGCGTAGTTCACAGAAACCATTTGATCCTGATCCAAATTCATTAAACCTGGATTTACACCAGCAAAACTCACATCGAAATCACGAATTGAAACAGCGTCACCACCCAAAGCTGCTTGCCGTGCAGACACAGGAATATTCAGAAAAGGATATACATTCGTCCCTACCTGAGCAGAAAATAAGCCCGCAAATAATGAAGCAAAAGTGATGGTGATTTTTCTCAAAAGTGTTGTTTAAAGATGCAAAAATAATTTATTTAAGTACTTTTCAAAATTAATTTCGGTGTAAATATAATTCTATTAACGAAATTATCTGTGTTTCCTTATATTTGCATCGTAAAAATGTAAAAATAAGTAAAAATGAAATACGAACGAATTCTTCTAAAATTGAGTGGCGAAGCATTAATGGGAAACCGCCAATACGGAATCGACAACGACCGATTGAAAGAATATGCTGCAGAAATTAAAAAGTTAGTTGATATTGGTTGTCAGGTAGCGATCGTAATTGGTGGCGGAAATATCTTTAGAGGTCTTGCTGGTGCCGCTACAGGGATGGATAGAGTTCAGGGTGATTATATGGGAATGCTGGCCACCGTAATTAATGGTATGGCATTGCAAGGTGCTTTGGAAGATGCGGGAATTTATACGCGTTTGCAAAGTGCAATTGAAATGGATAAAGTGGCTGAACCTTTCATTAAAAGAAAAGCAGTTCGTCATTTAGAAAAAGGCAGAGTCGTAATTTTCGGAGCAGGTACAGGAAATCCTTATTTTACCACCGATACTGCAGCGACTTTGCGTGCTATTGAAATCGATGCAAACGTTATTTTAAAAGGAACAAGAGTCGATGGAATTTATGATTCTGATCCAGAAAAAAATGCAGATGCGGTGAAATATAATTCTTTAACTTTTCAGGAAGTTTTTGAAAAAGGCTTGAAAGTAATGGATATGACGGCTTTCACCTTGAGTAGAGAAAACAATTTACCAATTATTGTTTTTGATATGAATAAAGAAGGAAACCTTCTGAAAGTAGTTCAAGGCGAATCGGTAGGAACTTTAGTGAATTTATAAAAAAATAGTCCTATTTTTGAATGCTTCATTTTAATTAATAAAACAGAAATTTAGATATAATGGAAGAATTAGAACTTATTGTAGGAATGGTTAAGCAGGAAATGGATGCTGCCATCAAACATTTGGAACATGCTTTTCAGAAAATTAGAGCCGGACGTGCTTCTACAACAATGGTACAAGACGTTATGGTAGAGTATTACGGAGCACCAACGCCACTGAGCCAAGTTGCTAATGTGATGATTCCGGATGCGATGACTATTTCGATTCAACCTTGGGATCGAACTGCAATTGGGCCCATCGAAAAAGCGATTATCAATTCAAACCTTGGTTTTGCACCGTCAAATAATGGGGATAATATTATTTTGAATGTTCCACCATTAACGGAAGAAAGACGACGGGAGTTGGCAAAACAAGCGAAATCTGAAGCAGAATCTACGAAGATTGTCGTAAGAAATGCACGTCAGGATGGAATGAAAGAACTTCGCAAATTAGAAGGAGTTTCTGAAGATTTAATTAAAGATGAAGAAGCAAAAATTCAAGTGATTACCGATAAATACATCAAATTGTGCGACGATCATTTTAAAGTGAAAGAAGCCGAGATCATGAAAGTATAATCTTTCTAGATATTAAAATTAAAAGCCGTTTCAGTAATGTTGAAACGGCTTTTTTATTTGAAATTGCTCCGAATGCACGAATTGTTAAACTAAAAAAACTTTGTGACTTTATGGTTTAAATTGTTGACAGTTAAAAGCTATTTAAAAATCCTTTTGCTAAGTGAAACGCCTTTCCGCCTGTAATTTTATACAGCACTATTAATTAAACCTTTGCGTTAAAGAGAATTGCAATTAATAATCTTTTATATCTTAAACTAATTATGTTTGTCAGCGAAACTGAAGATGCTTCCTAATTTAATTTTAGAATAACCATTCGATTTTATTTTAGATGCATTGATCATTGCATGAGCAAGAACTTTTGTGGGCAAAGGTTTCTGGCTTTTTAGTAAACCTAGTTTGTTGATGAGCTTAATTATTTTTCCACCTGTGACTTCTCCGAAACGATCAGAACTTTTTCGCTCCAGCATTCCAGGTTGAAAAATGGTGACTTTATTAAAATGTAAATCTTTAATTTTTTGTTCCAATTCTCCTTTTAGTTGAGAATAAAAGATTTTCGATTTCGAATCTGCACCATAAGCAGAAACTAAAATAAAATCTTCAACTCCATTTTCTTTTGCAGATTTCGCGAATTCATATTGATAATCGACATCAATTTTACGCTGTGCTTCTTTGCTTCCAGCGGCTTTTAAAGTAGTGCCGAGACAGGAAAATGCAACATCACCTTTTACCAAATCTTTCCATTCTTCAGGTTTACTGAAATCGACGATATGAACATTTAGTTTCGAATCGTTGATGTCTAAAGGTTTTCTGACAAAAACATGAACTTCTTTAAAATCAGAATCCTGAAGTAATTGATAGACTAAATCTTTTCCTGTTGCGCCAGTTGCGCCGATGATTAATGCGATCATAATTTTTAGATAAGTAATAATTGTTGAGCAATATGTAATTCTTAAACGCTCACACAAATTTAGTAATTTTAAAGTGTCAAAAATAATCAGCGAGTAGTTATGTTACATATTACTAATTATCAAATAATGTTTACTTATCATAACAATGGATGTCAATGAAATTTTAGAGTATTGTCAACTTAAAAAAGGCGTAGAAGAAACTTTTCCTTTTAATCCAGAAACGTTGGTGTTGAAAGTGGGCGGGAAGATGTTTGCTTTAATTCCTTTAGAAAAGCAACCGATAACAATTTCAGTAAAAACAGATCCAGAATGGAGTGCTGAACTTCGAGAGCAATATCATCAAATTGAAGGAGCATATCACATGAATAAAACCCATTGGAATTCGGTGACGTGTGAAGGTTTGAAACCAGAGTTAATTTTTAAGTTGATCGATCATTCTTACGATTTAATCGTTCGATCTTTAACAAAGAAAAAAAGAGAGGAGTTGTTGAATTCCTAAAACTTGAATTCCGATGTCAATCTTTTATCTTCATCTAATCTCACCATTAATTCTTCGAGACCCTTAAATTTAATTTCTTCGTGTAGAAAATCTCTAAAATTAACGGAGATTTCTTGTCCATAAATATCTTTATTAAAATCTAAAATATAAACTTCTACCGAAATCGTTTTTCCATTAACGGTTGGATTGGTTCCAATACTGAGCATTCCTTTGTAATGTTGGTGCTTTACAAAAACATCAACGATATACGCTCCTTTTTTTGGCAGTAATTTTATGGAATCAACTTCAATATTTGCAGTAGGATAGCCAATGGTTCTCCCAATTTTTTTACCGTGAATTACCGTTCCAGAAATAGAATAGTTGTAGCCCAGCATTTCATTGGCAGAAAGAATATCGCCATTGGATAAAGCATTTCTTATTTGGGTTGAACTGATGTTAAGGTTTTTATAAGAAACCGCTTCAACTTGCTCAACTTCAAAACCGAGTTCTGGACCCATCTTCTTTAATAATGAAAAATCACCGCTTCGATTTTTTCCGAAAGTATGATCATAGCCAATAATCAAATGTTTGACTTGAAGTTTCTCTACCAAAATCTGTTTCACGAATTCTTCACCCGCTAGGTTTCTGAAATCTTCATCGAATTCTTTTAGAAATAATTGTTGTAATCCGTTTTTCCGGAGCAAATACGTTTTTTCTTCGATGGTATTCAACAACTTTAAATCATCTCTCGGGTTAAAAACCTTTCTTGGATGTGGCCAAAAAGTAAGAATTCCAGATTCTAAATTTTTTGATTCCGAAATTCTATTCAGTTTATTAATGATGCTTTGATGCCCAAGATGAACGCCATCAAACATACCAATCGAGAGTGCGAGAGGTTTTTGGGAATTTGATCCGTTGAAATTTTCTGTAATTTTCAAATGAAATTCTTAATAAAAATGGAAATAATTGCCTTGAAAATGGCGTCAAAATAACTTTGTGCAAATATGACAAAAATCTTCTTTTAAAGCAATTGCAAATATGACAATATTCATTATATTTGCACCAAGAAAAAAATTAGCAATGGCAAACCAACTTAAAGGAAAAATTTCTCAAATTATCGGACCGGTAATCGACGTACTTTTTACAGATGCGGCAGAACTCCCAAGCATTTATGATGCATTGGAAATCGTAAAATCCGACGGTAACAAAGTAATACTTGAAGTAGAACAACATATTGGTGAAGATTCTGTAAGATGTATCGCAATGGATGCTACAGACGGACTTCAAAGAGGTCAGGAAGTAGTTTCGCAAGGAAAACAAATTACAATGCCTGTTGGTGAAAAGGTATATGGTAGATTGTTTAATGTAGTTGGAGATGCAATCGATGGAATTGCACAAGTGTCTAAGGAAGACGGATTGCCAATTCACAGAGAAGCACCAAAATTTGATCAATTATCAACTTCAGCAGAAGTTCTTTTTACTGGTATTAAGGTAATTGACTTGGTAGAACCATACTCAAAAGGTGGAAAAATCGGTTTGTTCGGTGGAGCAGGTGTTGGTAAAACAGTACTAATCCAGGAATTAATTAACAATATTGCAAAAGGTCACGGTGGACTTTCTGTTTTTGCTGGTGTAGGTGAAAGAACGAGAGAAGGAAATGACCTTTTGAGAGAGATGCTTGAATCAGGTATTATTAAATATGGTGATGATTTTATGCACTCTATGGAAAATGGAGGTTGGGATTTATCTAAAATTGATTTGGAAGCGATGAAAGAGTCTAAGGCTACTTTCGTTTTCGGACAAATGAATGAGCCACCTGGGGCAAGAGCAAGAGTAGCTTTGTCTGGTTTAACAATCGCTGAAAGTTTTAGAGATGGAGACGGAACTGGTCAAGGTAGAGATATCTTGTTTTTCGTAGATAATATCTTCCGGTTTACACAAGCGGGTTCTGAAGTGTCTGCACTATTAGGAAGAATGCCATCTGCAGTAGGTTACCAACCAACTTTGGCTTCAGAAATGGGTGCGATGCAAGAAAGAATTACGTCAACCAAAAATGGTTCAATTACATCAGTACAGGCAATTTACGTTCCTGCGGATGATTTAACTGATCCAGCGCCGGCGACTACGTTTGCTCACTTAGATGCAACTACAGTATTAGATAGAAAAATTGCTTCATTAGGAATTTATCCAGCGGTAGATCCATTGGCTTCTACATCTAGAATCTTGACTCCTGAAATTTTAGGAAATGAGCATTATGACTGTGCACAGGCAGTGAAAGAAATTCTTCAAAAATACAAAGCATTACAAGATATCATCGCGATTCTAGGAATGGAAGAACTTTCAGAAGAAGATAAATTATCAGTTTACCGTGCAAGAAAAGTGCAGAGATTCTTATCTCAACCTTTCCACGTTGCAGAACAGTTTACCGGATTAAAAGGAGTATTGGTAGATATTAAAGATACGATCAAAGGATTTAACATGATCATTGATGGTGAGTTAGATCATTTACCTGAAGCCGCTTTTAACCTTAAAGGTACCATTGAAGAAGCAATCGAAGCAGGTGAAAAAATGTTAGCGGAAAACGCGTAATTAGGAATTAGGTAATTGGTTTTAGGTCATAGTTTTCTAATCCTACAACCTACAACCCAAAATCTAGAACCCAAAGAAAATGAATATTAAAATTTTAACTCCGGAATTTGTAGTTTTTGAAGGTGAAGTAAAATCAGTTTTACTTCCTGGAAAAAATGGTGAGTTTCATATCATGAAAAATCACGCCGCTATTGTTGCCTCATTGAATGGGGGGAAAATAAAAGTGTTCACCGATGAAATTAAGGAGCAGTACAGTGAGCATTTCACTAGAGAAAACGAAAAGGAAAGTGTATTTTCTTTTTCCATGAAAAGTGGAGTGATAGAATTCAGCAATAATAAAGGAATTATTCTAGCAGAATAAACTTCTTTTTATCAATATAAATCCCATCTTATTTTTAAGATGGGATTTTTTATTTTATGTCATTCGTGAACTAGCCATAATTCGTAAGATTACCAACAAAATAACAACATTTTCCAACAATTAAAATATCAATTACAAATACTTTATGAATGATAATTAAAATTTATGTTGGCAATATTATCGTTGAGTTATTTCCTTTTTATGAGCAATAATTATTAAAGTAATCATAATGAAGACCGAAACAAGTGAGGCATTTAAAGTTCCTAAATCCAAGCCTCCCTTCGCAATTGGTTTAGTTAGAAAATCGCCGAACGTAGCCCCAAATGGTCGGGTAAAAACAAAAGCAATCCAGAATAAAACAATGTGATTAATTTTGGTATAAGAATGAAGCAGAACAACGACGAGAATAACTGCCAGCGTGATCATTGCACCAACCAAATAACTCAATCCTAAACCATCATTTAGATAATCTCCAAATGCAGTTCCCAGACTATTAGAAAATAAAACGGCAACCCAGAAAAAGATTTCTTTCTGTCTTTGAAAAATAGGATAAACTTCCAGATTTTCGTATTTTTTATACCAAAGATAAAGTGTCAATATAAGAAAACTAACAAGAACTAAACTTCCCACTGCATACCCTAAATGTAAACTTCGGTCAATAAAATCGGAGATTTCAGTCCCTAAAGTTGTAGTACCAATAATGACCAACCAGAAGAAAGCAGGAGTGTATTTTTTAGAGTTGAGTTGTAAATAAAGGGTGAACAGAAAAAAGACCAGCGTAATGCCGATTCCAACAAGATATCCCAAATCGAGTGTTTGTGCAATAAAATCACCTAAGGTTTCGCCGAGCGTTGTGGCGACAATTTTCATTAGCCAAAAGAGAATGGTAATTTTTGCGATTTTGTTCAGCGATAAATCTTCTGTTGGATTCATGTACGTTTATTTAAAATTACACGCATCAATTTTGTATCCAATATTTTACTTTTTAAGCCACTGAAAAATTTTGTACTTTAAAACTCACAAACTCAAAATAACCCCATTTTCTTTCAGTAGTTGAATTGGTTTTGAAAACCAGAACAATTCGAAATCTTCAAAAAGTTCTTCAAACTGAGTTTTAAGTTGTTGCAGTGTAATTTTTTTTGGATTATCAGTCGAGTTTTCTACAAAATTTTTCATCAGCCAATTTGCTTTTTCTCTTTCCAATTCTATTTTTACAATATTCGTTTTAAGATGAAAAGTTAAGCGCGTAAATTCTAAAGAACCGGCTTTCGTTTTTTTGTTAAAGTTTTCTAAATGAGGGTTTTTATCCAAGAAAATTAACTTTGAATTTCCTTTAAAAATAAAGTTTTCTTCTTCTAAAAGACAGTCGTGAATATAATCTGGGTGAATGGTTGTTCGCGGAATTTTAAAATCAAACCAATCCTTTAATGGCAGGTCAAAATTAATTCCATGCATGAAATTGAATAAAGATTTCTTCAGACCAAAACTAAATTTGCTATGGTCAATTCCTGTTTGATCCGTGAACTGAATATCATTATGCGCAAACAAGATTTCTTCATTAATCGGTTGCACACCAAATTCTTCGGGATTTTTTCCGATTGGTGAGTGTGCAGTCAGCGAAAACTGATGCCAGAAACCACTTTGCAAAATTCCCATTTCAAAGAGCTGCCTTACCATTTCCAGAGAATCAACGGTTTCCTGTTCGGTTTGGGTAGGAAAACCAAACATCAAGTAGGAGTGAACCATGATTCCGGCTTCGGTAAAATTACGGGTTACTTTTGCAACCTGATCTACAGACACTCCTTTGTCTATTAACTTTAACAATCGGTCACTTGCAACTTCGAGTCCGCCTGAAACTGCCACTAAACCAGATATCTTTAAAAGAAAACATAAATCTTTGCTGAAACTTTTTTCAAAACGAATATTGGTCCACCAAGTCACGACTAGATTTCTGCGTAGAATTTCTAAGGCAACTTCTCGCATCAATGCTGGTGGTGCAGCTTCATCTACAAAGTGAAATCCATTTTCGCCCGTTTGAGCAATCAATTCTTCCATTCGGTCTACCAAAATTTTAGCAGAAATAGGTTCGTAGAGTTTTACGTAATCCAAAGAAATATCGCAGAAAGTACATTTGCCCCAATAGCAACCGTGCGCCATGGTGAGTTTATTCCATCTTCCGTCGCTCCATAAACTGTGCATTGGATTGGCAATTTCAATCACCGAAATATATTGATCTAAAAGCAAATCGGTATAATCCGGAGTTCCAATAAATGCCTGTTTATAATCTAATCTCTTCGTATTATTTTTGTAAGTGACTTGCTGATTTTCTAAGATGAACGTCCGTTTGAATTCTCCTTCCGAAATATCTTTAATCGAAACAGCATTTTCAAAAACGAGTTCTATTGGCAATTCCCCATCATCTAAAGTGATATAATCGAAAAATTCAAATACGCGAGGATCTTTTAATTCTCTTAATTCCGTATTCGGAAAACCACCGCCCATTACTATTTTTAATTCAGGATAATTGGCTTTTATGAATTGAGCAGATCTGAAAGCAGAATACAAATTCCCTGGAAAAGGAACAGAAAAACAAACCATTTTTGGTTGAATGGAATCTAATTTTTCCTCTAATATTTTTAACGTAAAATCATCTGTAAAAGTTAGTTCAGAATTTAATTTTGAATACAGTTCATCAAATGAATTTGCACTTTGTCCAATTCGTTCAGCGTATCGACTGAAGCCAAAATCGGCATCAATGTTTTCAATGATATAATCAGATAAATCTTCTAAATATAAAGTTGCGAGATGTTTTGCTTTATCCTGTAAACCCATATTTCCAAACGCAAATTCCATATCATCCAAGTGATTAAACCGCGATGCTTCTGGTAAAAAATTCATGCTGCAAATTTGTCTCGCCAGCGTAGGATTTTTATTTTGTAGAAAAAGAACAACCTGATCAATAGTTTTAATGTATTCTTCCCTTAAAGCAAAAATTCGCTGTGAGTTTTCAGAACTATTTTCTTTAACTTTTTCTGCAAATATTTTTTGAATTCCATTTTTTGAAAAGATTTTTAAAATCACTTCAATTCCCAAATCCATTTGATAACTCGAAATGTTTTTCGTGTTCAAAAAGCCTTTAATATAAGCCGTTGCAGGATAAGGCGTATTGAGTTGGGTAAATGGCGGCGTGATGAGGAGAAGATCTTTCAAAAGTATTCTTTTTGCAAATTTATTTTAAATCGAGGAGATTTGAACCATGATTTTTTTAAAACCACAAAAGTCACAAAGTAATCTGTGACTTTTTGTTACAAGTCCACAACAGTGAAAAAATGATCCTCATTTTCAACTTTCGTTTTCTTGCTTAAAATTTCTTGCTCGGCTCTTTTATTTTAAAAAATTATTTATAAATCAAAATCACCGGCGGATTCTGGTTGATATAGTACTTCGTCAATAACAATTTTCGTCATGCCAGAAGGAATCAGCCAGTCAATTTCGTCACCAACTCGGTAACCGATTAAGGCAGATGCAACGGAAGAAAATATAGAAATTTTCTTTTCTTTAATGTTCGCATCAATCGGATAAACCAATTGAAATTCCATGCTTGTTTTATTATTCTGAAAGTGAATTTTCACGATCGAGTTCATGGTAACAACATCGCTATCTACTTCTGACTGGTCTACAATTTTTGCAGATTTTAATTCTGCGAGGAGTTTTTCGGCTTCTTCTTTTTTAATGCTATTCTTTGCTTTAGCATCGGTAATTGATCTGTGGATTTTATTAAAATCCTGTTTGGTAATTATTACTTGGCTCATATTTGTAGTTTTTTGTATAAATAAAAACCGCTTGAATTTTTCAAGCGGTATATATCGAAAATATATCCTGAAAAATTTTACGAGTTCTTAAATTGCAGATTTTTTTCTTCTATTAATTTCTGTTCCTGTTCTTTATAGAATCCGGAAACGAGTTTTTCGTGAATTGCTTCAAAAGCCGCGAGGGTTTCATTAATTTCAGAATCGGTGTGAGAAGCGGTTGGAATTAATCTCAATAAAATCATCCCTTTTGGAATTACCGGATAAATTACTACCGAAGTAAAGATTCCAAAATTCTCTCTTAAATCTCGGGAAAGTAGCGTGGCTTCAACAGTTGAACCTTCCATCATTACAGGAGTTACACAAGTGTTCGAACCTCCCAAGTTGAATCCTCTTTCCAGTAAACCGTTTTGTAATTTACGAACGTTTTCCCAAAGTTTCGCTTTGATTTCTGGTCTTGAACGAAGTAATTCTAATCTTTTTAAACCTCCAATTACCATTGGCATTGTTAAAGATTTTGCAAATACCTGTGAACGTAAATTATATTTTAAGATTCTAATGATATCTTTATCTGCAGCGATGAATGCTCCAAAACCTGCCATTGATTTTGCAAAAGTAGAGAAGTAAACATCAATTTGATCCTGACAACCTTGCTCTTCACCAGCACCTGCGCCAGTTTTTCCTAAAGTTCCAAATCCATGAGCATCATCAACCAATAATCGGAAATTGAATTTAGATTTTAAGTCACAGATTTCTTTAATCTTTCCTTGCATTCCGCGCATTCCGAAAACACCTTCAGTGATTACTAAAATACCGCCACCTTGTTCTTCGGCAACTTTAGTCGCTCTAACTAGATTTTTTTCTAAACTATCGATATCATTATGTTTATAAGTAAAACTTTTACCCATATGAAGACGAACTCCATCAACGATACAAGCATGTGAATCGGCATCATAAACGATAACATCATGTCTGCCAACAAGAGCATCAATGGTAGAAACCATTCCCTGATAACCGAAGTTTAAAAGGTAAGCTGATTCTTTATTTACGAATTCAGCCAATTCTCTTTCTAATTGTTGGTGTTGTTCAGTTTCACCCGACATTGCTCTGGCACCCATTGGATAAAACATTCCAAATTCTGCCGCCGCTTTTGCATCTGCTTCTAAAACTTCAGGATGGTTACAAAGTCCCAAATAATCGTTAGCACTCCAAAAAATCACCTCTTTACCTTGAAAAATCATTCTAGGTCCAATTGGTCCCTCTAATTTTGGGAAGACAAAATAACCTTCTGCATAATCTGCAAATTGTCCTAATGGTCCTGGATTTTCTCTAAGGCGGGCAAAAATATCTTTCATTATTATTTTATTGTTTTAATACTCAAAGTTAATTAATTAAACTAAAAAAACCTTTCGCTTACTACAAAAAGGTTTATTCTATTTTTTTTGGAATTTTGTTATTTTATCAGTTCGGTTTTATAAATTTCGTTATAATTATGAACGCCATTATTTATAAATCCTTGTTCTGCCATCCAAGTATCACTGTATACTTTTGTAATATATCTGGAACCATGGTCTGGGAAAATTGCAACAACTACATCGTCTTTTGAGAACGGGTGGGAGTTAGCATATTGCAAAAGTCCCTGTGTAACTGCACCTGTAGTGTAACCACCCATGATGGCTTCTTTCAATGCAATTTCGCGAGTTCTGTAGGCAGACATTTCATCATTAACACGAACGAATTCATCAATTTCATCAAATAACAAAGCACCGGGAATTAAATTTTTCCCCATTCCTTCGATTTGATAAGGGTGAATGTCCTCTTTGTGAATTTCACCTGTTTCATGAAAACTTTTAAGAATAGATCCAGAAGCATCAACGCCAATGACTTTGATATTAGGATTTTGCTCTTTTAAAAATTTGGCTGAGCCAGATAAAGTACCACCAGTGCCAGTACAGGCGATTAAATGCGTAATCTTACCTTCTGTCTGTTTCCAGATTTCCGGACCAGTTGTTTGGTAGTGTGCATCAATATTTAATTCATTGAAATATTGATTGATATATATTGAATTAGGTGTTTCGGCAGCAACTCTTTTCGCTACTTCATAGTAAGATTTGGGATCATCTGCTGCAACATTTGCGGGGCAAATATAAACGGTCGCACCTAAAGCTTTTAGATAGGCAATCTTTTCTTGTTTTGTTTTATCACTTACTGCAAGAATACATTTATAACCTTTGATGATGCAAACCATCGCGATTGAAAAACCGGTATTTCCAGAAGTGGTTTCTACCACAGTAGAACCAGGCTTCAAAAGACCTTTTCTTTCTGCTGCTTCTATAATATGGATTGCAATTCTATCCTTTGTAGAATGGCCGGGGTTGTAAGATTCTAATTTAGCATATACTGTGGCAGGAATTTCTTTGGTAACTTTATTAAGTTTAACCAAAGGCGTGTTGCCAATTAAGCCTAGAATGTTATCGTGAACATTAGTCATTATTTCGTCATTTTAGTCTATTAAAACCATGTGCAAAAATACTAAAAAATAAATAATTGAACAATAATTAACGAAGGTAGTATTAAAATTGATGAGATATGTCATCCTAATAATTTATTTTTCAGCGGAATGCTACTAGACAAAAACCAAGCCATTTGTTTAAATTTTGTTAAAAGCAACAGATAATAAGTTAAAAACCTTATTTTCGCATCATTGAAAATTTTATATGAAAAATTGGGCTTTTAAACAGTGGAATACCGTATTAGGATGGGTGGTATTCGTCATTGCATTTTTTACTTATTTATCAACGATTGAACCGAATTTTAGTTTTTGGGATTGTGGAGAATATATTTCTTCCGCTGTAAAATTAGAGGTTACTCACGCTCCTGGAGCGGCTCTTTTCCAATTAATTGGTGCAGTTGCAGCGATATTCGCTTTTGGAAATGGAGAGAATTATTCAGTGGTTATCAATGGAATGTCGGCTTTATTCAGCGCATTTACAATATTGTTCCTTTTCTGGACCATTACGCATCTTGTAAGAAGATTGCTTCACAAAGATTTCACTGACATTACGAAACATCAGGAAATTTCAATTCTGTTCGCTGGAGTAATTGGTGCTTTATGTTTTACATTTTCAGATACCTTTTGGTTTTCTGCGGTGGAAGGAGAAGTTTATTCAATGGCATCAATGTTCATCGCACTTTTGTTGTGGTTGATTACCAAATGGGAAAATGAATATCTTGAGAACGATAACGAGCGATGGATTATTTTATTATTCTTTGTTACCGGGTTATCAATCGGTGTTCACATGATGGGAATGCTTGCAATTCCTGCTGTTTGCTTTATTTATTATGCGCGTAATTATGAGTTCTCGTGGAAGAGTTTCCTTTGGGCAAATGTCATTACTTTAGGAATTCTGGCGATTGTATTTAAAGGAATCTTCCCTTTAATAATGACGCTTTTTGGAAAAATGGAAGTCTTTGCCGTAAACGGAATTGGTCTCCCTTTCCACTCGGGAACGATCATCGCATTTATCATATTAATTTCAATTTGTTATTTCGCACTTAAATATGCCCGAAAAAGCAAAAAAAGTCTTAACCAAACCATCGTACTTTCTGTAGTTTATATGATGATTGGTTTTTCTTGCTGGATGGTGATTCCGATTCGTGCCACCGCAAATCCACCAATGAACTTAAACAATCCAGATAACGCAATCGGGATGTTGGATTATTATAACCGTGAACAGTACGGTGACTGGCCAACTTCTTATGGTCAAAACTATACGGCAACTCTTGATGCTAAAGGAATTCAAAAAAACGAAGACGGAAGCTATAAAACAACAAAAACCGGTGATGTATATGAAAAAGATGAAAAAACCGGGACTTATTTAAAAGTGGGAGAACGTTTTAATTACGTTTACAGTAAAGAACATGTAAGTATTTTGCCACGAATGTTTAATGACGATAAAGCGGTCATGGAAAACTATATTTCAATGTATGGTGCTCCCGATTTTACCTTTAATTATGATAACGCAGATGTTGCTGAAAGTCAGGAAGCACATCAGATTTTTGATGATCTAAGAAAAAAATACGAAGAGGGAAGCATTAAAGCCGCAGATTATTTACAGGTAAAACCTTATGACCTAATCAATGTTCAAAGACCGTCTTTAGCACAAAATTTAGATTACTTCTTCACCTTCCAGAATGGATATTATTTTGTAAGATATCTCATGTGGAACTTTGTTGGAAGACAAAATGACCTGGAAGGAAATATGGAAAACAATCGAGGAAACTGGATTTCTGGGATTTCATTTATTGATAATGCAATGTATGGCGACCAAAGTAAAATGCCTGCAAAATTCAAAAATGAAAGTACTGTTGGCTTTTTCTTCTTGCCTTTAATTTTAGGTTTAATAGGTTTCTTTTTCCAACTTAATCGCGATTTTGGTAGATTCTACGCAATTTTATCCTTATTTATTATAACGAGTGTCGGGATTATTTTTTACACCGGAGTGAAACCATTTGAAGTTCGGGAAAGAGATTACGCAATGGTTGGTTCCTTCTATGCTTTTGCAATTTGGATTGGACTAGGCGCCGGCGCAATTCTTTGGTATTTGCAGGACAAGATAAAATCGAATGCTTTAAATATTGGAGCGGGAGTTGTGCTCCTAGGTATTCCTTTAATGATGGGCTTTCAGAATTATAATGTTCACGATAGAAGTGGACGTTATGCGGCTTATGATTACGCTTATTCAACTTTAAAATCTTTACCCCAAAATGATATCCTTTTTGTTTATGGTGATAATGATACGTACCCGATTTGGGGAATGCAGGAAACTTCTGGCCTTCGGGATGATGTAAAAGTAGTGAATTTTACTTTGCTTTCAACGCCTTGGAATATCGACCAGGTGAAGAGACGAACCTATAATTCGATGCCTGTTCCTTCAACTTTTGTTCATGAAGATTACCGAGATGGGACCAATGACCAAATCTTTATCATGAGTAAAAAAGACTGGGAAAATATCTTTGCGAATCTGAAAGATCAAGGTGCTCCAGAAACAACATTTTCTGAATTTAGAAAATATTTGACTCAAGATTCTATGACGATGAAAGAAGCCGTCAACTTTATTAAAATGAAATCTGAAAATAAAGATGAAATTTTAAAAATGATTTTCGGAGAAGCGAAATTTGAGAAATTTAATTTCTTACCTGTTTCTAAATTTATTTTACCAGTTAACAAACAGAATGCTTTAAAATCAGGAACCATAGAACAAAAAGATTTGGCGCAGACTGTTGATCATATTACCATTGACTATAAGAAAAACAGCATGTTCAAAAATAATTTATTATTGATGGATATTCTTGCAAACTTCGATTGGAAGAGACCGATTAATTTCTCTTCAGGTGGAGTTTATGATCCCGAGAATCTTTTCTTTTTAGGAGATTATCTTCAGTATGATGGATTCAGTTACCGATTGGTGCCGATTGAAACCAAAGAACGTGAAGATGGAGAAATGGGTAGAGTAGATGCCAACTCTCTTTACAATATTGTTAAAAATTATAAATGGGGGAATTTCAAAGATTTGAAAGTTCATTTTGATGAAACCTGTACCCAGAATATCGTGAGTTATAGAAGTTCAGCGAGTCGTGCTGCAGAGGCATTATCATTATCTGGACAAAAAGCAAAAGCAGTTGAAGTATTGGATTTAGCATCTCGTGAAATTCCAGTTTCAAAATACAATGATCCACGCTCATTAAGTTCTATGGTTTACGGATATATTGTGGCTGGACAAGAACAGAAAGGTTTGAAACTTGCCGAAGAATTGAAGAAAGGAATCTTTGAAGAATACGATTATTACAATAGTTTATCACCAAAAGAACAGCGTTTTGTGGGCAGACAAATGCGAACCAAACCAATGGAATATTCTCTAATTGTTGGTGCCGTTTCAGATGCTTATACGAAAGTTGGGCAAAAAGCCAAAGGGTATGATTATCTTGTAAAATCACTCGAGCCAATTGACAAAAAATTCAATGGTTTCATTAAAGATTTGCAAATAATGGGTAAAGAAAAAGCATTTAACGAAGCAGAAAAAGTTCAAAAAATCACGCCATTTTATACGTATTTGTTCGAAATCATGGAACCTTATGATTCTACGTATGCCAAGGAAAAAGAGGCGCAAATAACTTCTGCGATTATGAAAGCAACACAATAGTTTTCTACCACACCAACTAAAAATATTTTCAAAATGACAGTATCAGAATATATTAAAAAAGTTCCAAAAGCAGAATTACACCTTCACATCGAAGGAAGTTTCGAACCGGAATTAATGTTTGAAATCGCGCAAAGAAATAAGATAGAAATTCCTTACGCAAGTATTGAAGATGTAAAAAAAGCATATCAGTTCGGCAACTTACAGGATTTCCTGGACATCTATTATGCCGGAGCAAATGTGCTTATCCATGAACAGGATTTTTATGATTTAACAATGGCTTATTTTAATCAATGTGCCAAGGAAAATGTTGTTCATACAGAGATCATGTTCGATCCGCAAACGCATACCAAAAGAGGCGTAGAATTTTCTACCGTTATTAATGGAATCCAGCGTGCGAGGGAAGATGCTGAAAAGCAATTCGGAATTTCTTCTTTATTAATCATGAGTTATCTTCGTCATTTATCGGAAGAAGACGCGTTCGAAACTTTGTCACAATCACTTCCATACAAACATCTTATAAAAGCAGTTGGCTTAGATTCTTCCGAAAGAGGAAATCCACCTTCAAAATTTCAGAAAGTTTTTGAAGCATCCATAAAAGAAGGCTATATTCCCGTTGCACATGCAGGTGAAGAAGGTCCGGCTGAATATATTTATGAAGCCTTGGATTTATTAAAAATTGCCAGAATTGACCACGGAAATAATTGTTTAACTGATCCTAAATTAGTTGAAAGACTGGTTGAAGAAAAAATTGGTTTAACGGTTTGTCCGCTTTCGAATACGGCACTTCGAAATGTTGATCATATCGATCATCATCCGATTAAAAAGATGTTGGATTTAGGTTTAAAAGTAACGGTGAATTCTGATGACCCTGCCTATTTCGGTGGATATGTTACCCAAAATTATCTGGCTTGCATCGAGGCTTTAGATTTATCATTAGAAGATGTAAAACAATTGGTTCGCAATTCTTTTGAGTATTCTTTCTTGTCTGATGAAATGAAAGAAAAGTTTATCGCTCAAGTTTAAATTTTTACAATTGAAATATTGCGCTTTTCTTCGCGGAGTAAATGTCAACGGAACTTCCATGAAAATGGCAGAAGTTTCTAAAGTGTTTACAAATGCTGGAATGCAAGAAGTTTCCTCCGTTTTAGTCACAGGAAATATTCTATTTTCTTCTGATAAAAATCGTTCTGAATTAAAAGTAATTTTAGAAAATGCACTTTCAGAATATTTTAATTACGAAGCGTTTCTTTTCCTTAAAACTGAAAAAGAAGTTGTTGATATTTTTAATAAAAATCCGTTTACAAAATCGGAAGATTTGCACATTTACGTTTTTGTTGGAATAGAAAATATTGAGAATTTACTTTTAGATGAATTCAATAATTCTCTAAAATCCGAAAATGAAAAAGGAGCCATTATCAATCAAACTTTTTACTGGCAAGTTGCTAAAGGAAATACTTTAGATTCAAACTTCGGAAAAGTTTTAGGAAAAAAGTCTTTGAAAGAAAAAATGACTTCGCGAAATATAAATACGATTGAAAAAACAGTAAAGAAGTTTAATTCTTAACAATTTTATTAAAACGGGCTTTCAGTCCGTTTTTTTATGGATTTTTTTAAACGCTTTGAACATAATTGAACGATTTATTCCCCAAAAAAATCCGTATTTTTGTAATTAAATCAAACATTAAAAATGATTCAATACTTAGACAACATCCACCACAAAAATTCTAAAAACTTCTTCCTCATTGCAGGTCCATGTATTATCGAAGGCGAAGAAATGGCTTTAAATATTGCCGATAAAATTGTGGAAATGACCAATAAATACGAAATTCCATACATCTTCAAAGGAAGTTTTAAAAAAGCAAATCGCAGTAGAGTAGATTCTTTTACCACTATTGGCGAAGAAAAATCTCTGAAAATTCTTAGAAAAGTAGGAGAGACTTTCAACATTCCAACTACGACAGATATTCATGAAAATGAACATGCTGCTTTGGCTGCTCAATATGTTGATGTTTTACAAATCCCGGCATTTTTAGTTCGTCAAACAGATTTATTAATTGCTGCTGCAAAAACAGGAAAATGTGTGAGTTTAAAAAAAGGACAATTTCTTTCTCCCGAATCAATGCAGTTTGCAGTTCAGAAAGTGAATGATTCCGGAAATCCAAAAACGGCAATTATCGAAAGAGGAAATTCTTTTGGATATACGGATTTGGTCGTTGATTTCCGTGGAATTCCAACGATGAGAAATTACGCTCCGGTGATTTTAGATGTTACGCATTCTTTGCAACAACCGAATCAAAGTTCCGGCGTAACTGGTGGAAGACCAGAATTAATTGAAACCATTGCCAAAGCAGGAATCGCAGTTGGCGCAGACGGACTTTTCATCGAAACACATCCCGATCCAAGTGTTGCACTTTCTGATGGTGCCAATATGCTTCGCTTGGATAAACTGGAAGAATTACTTCAGAAATTAACACGCGTACGGGAAGCGATTCTGTAATATTTTATTATCTTTAAAATCTAAATTTTTTACCTTGAAGAAAATTCTATTTCTCCTTTCTGTGATGCCGTATTTTGCGTATTCGCAAATCAATCTGAAAGTTTTGGATGAAGATGGCAAACCAGTTTCAGAAGCCACTGTTTCTTATAATAATCAAAGTTTTACCACGGATGTTAACGGTTTTGTAAAGATTCCGATTGCAGATTCTGATCAGTCTTTATTCGTTCAGAAATCCAGTTTCACAGGTTTTAATAAAAATATCAAACCGAATCCGAAAGTTCAGAACGTAAATGTTTTGTTTGTAAAATCGGAACGGGAAACGGAAATTGAAGAAGTAGTATTTCAGAAAAAAGGAAAACCAAAAGTAACCGACTTAACTTCGATGGAGATTTCTGCCAAAGAAGCACAGCAAGTCGCTTCACTTTCTGGTGGTGTAGAAGGACTTTTGAAAACTTTACCCTCTGTAAATTCAAATGCAGAACTTTCTTCGCAATACATGGTAAGAGGTGGAAACTACGATGAAAACCTTATCTACATTAATGATATTGAAATTTACCGTCCGTTTTTAATTAGAAACTCTTTGCAGGAAGGTTTGAGTATTATTAATCCGGATATGGTGCAATCCATCAATTTTTCTGCCGGTGGTTTTGAAGCGAAGTATGGCGATAAAATGTCTTCTTCTTTAAATATTTATTACCGGCAACCGACGAAATTTGAACTTTCAGGTGAAGCGAGTTTAATTGGTGGAAGACTTTCTACCGGTTTTGCTTCAAAGGATAAAAAATTATCGGCAATGATTTCTGGTCGTTACCGAAATACCAATTTGGTTTTAAATACTTTGAATGAAGACACTGATTTCAATCCGCAATACATGGATTTCCAAACCTATATCAATTATAAATTGAATGAGAAATGGGCATTTTCATTTATCGGATATTGGAGTAAAAACGATTACGAAATGGTTCCGAAAGTGAAAGAAGTTGAGTTCGGAACTTTGCAATCACCTTTGAAATTAAGCGTTTTCTACAATGGTAAAGAAGACGACAAATATAAAAATATGATGGGCACGGCTTCCATTAATTTTAAGCCAAATAAAAAATGGGCTTTCACTTTAGATAATTTTGCTTACCAAAACCGTGAGCGGGAATACTACTCAATCGCTTCTGCTTATATGTTGCAGACTTTTGATCCTGTAACCGGAGCGCCAGTTGCGTCGTACGATGTTGGTGGTCAAATCGATCACGCCAGAAATGACTTATTGGTAAAAACATACGGTGCACAATTTAAAACAAGATTCTCACCAGACGTCAATACCGATTTTGAAGTTGGCGTAAAATTCGAAAAAGAAAATTTAAGAGACTTTACGAATGAATGGCAACTGGTTGATTCATTGGGTTACAGCACTCCCCGAAATTATGTCGATCTAGGAACTTTGGATCCCTCCCAACTTCGTTTGCGTTACAGTATTTCTGGCGCGAATCATATTGAACCAACAAGAATTTCTGCATATGCGCAATATTCGAAAAAATTCTATTGGGGGGACAACCGTGTTTTTATAAATGCGGGAATTCGCGCGGCACATTGGGATTTCAATGATGAAACGATTATTTCGCCACGTGCTCAAGTTGCAATTAAACCAAACTGGGATATGGATATGTTGTTCAAAGTTTCTGGTGGAGTTTATTACCAGGCGCCTTTCTATAAAGAGATTAAGGATGTTGATGGGAACTTTAATCCAGACATCAAATCACAGCGTTCAATGCAGATTATTTTGGCGAATGATTATGAATTTAAAATGGCCGAACGACCGTTTAAGTTGACGACAGAATTGTACTATAAGAAAATGGATTATTTGATTCCTTATTATTTAGATAATGTGAGAATTCGATATTCAGGTGAAAATAATTCCGAAGGTTACGCGTATGGAATTGATACCAGATTATTTGGAGAATTTGTACCAGGAGTTGATTCGTGGATTTCTGCAAGTTATGCCCGGGTTTATGAAAATATCGACAATCAAGGTTATATTCCAAGACCTACAGATCCGCGTTTTAGATTCTCTATGTTCTATCAAGATTACATGCCGAAGTTTCCGTCAATGAGAGTAAACTTAACTTTGGTTTACGCAAACGGACTTCCATCTGGAACACCGATTTCTTTAGATGAATTTGGCAAACCAGATTTCGAAGCACCTTACAAATACCAAAGAACTTTGCCTTCTTATAAAAGAGTTGACATTGGTTTATCTAAAGTTTTCATCGATCAAAAAGACAATAAAGTAAACGGAGGTTTCTGGGGAAATTTTAGAGAATTGACATTAGGTGTTCAGATTTTCAATGCATTTAATATCAGTAATACCGTTGCGAATCAATGGGTAAATGATGTGAACACAGGTTATAATTATCCGGTTCCTGTGCGATTGACGGGGAGATTTTTTAATGTGAAACTGGAGTTTAAATTGTAAAACTTTAGAGCCAAGTTGAAGAAATTTTTAATCACTAAATCTCATTCTTTTAAAATAATTGAATCCCGAAAATATGTTTTTTTTTCGGGATTTGAATTTAAATAAATACTACCGTTTCGAAAGGATTCGTGCGGGAGTGGTGAACAAAATAAGAAACGTATTTAAATGGATGATAATTATAATATTGAACTTGATAAATCCAGTAAAAAACCTATAATTATTGTCGGATTACTATTTGGCTTAATAGTGTTTTTTATTTTTTTTTATTTGAGTTATAACTCAAATGATTTAACTGAAGAGCAATTATTGAAAATTAATAAACACACAAAGGTTATTGATATTTATGTTAATAAAAATGAGCATAATTTCATTTATGTAAAATACTCAAATGGTATTACTGAAGGTTTGGATGATCCTTATCAAATTGGGGATTCCATCTCAAAGAATAGAGGAGACTCGATTGAGTATATTTTTAGAGGAAATCATATTATACAGAACAATTTATTTGAAGTGGCGAGAAAGGAAAGTATGATGAAATGACGGACTGAGGTTATAAATTAATTAAGAAAAACTTATATATTTGTTTAAATAGAAGTCTTTTGGATTTCAATATTATCAATACAATTGAAATTTATAGATTCTACTCGTAAAAAATTAATAAATTAAAAATATGATAACCACACGAAAGGATTCGTGCGGGAAGGGTTATTTTTAATATTGAATCTAATCGAAAGAATCTCACACCATATATAAGCGATACGTTGAGTTCCAAGAAATACTTATAATTAAAAATATGAATGCATTTCATTACGCCTTTAAAGTGAAAGATATTAAATCGACCAGAAGATTTTATGTCGATATTTTGGAATTTGAGGAAGGAACATCAACAGAAAGCTGGATTGATTTCAATTTTTTGGCAATCAATTATCTGCGCATATTAGTACTAGTTTGCACTTTGAACGAATTCTGATATCGAGGACTTGTAATCTGTGCTCTACCTTTTACAAATCAAACAAGAAACCCACCGCAATTGCAGTGGGTTTATTTATTAAATTCTAAAGAAACATTCTCCCAGAGTTACTAGAAAATTTGTAAATCGCAGCAGGAGAATTTAATTATAAATCGTAATCTCGGGAATTATTTTATAATTACTTTTTTAGAAATAACGCCTTGGTCAGTTTTAATTTTTAAAAGGTACATTCCTGTTTTCCATCCTTTGGTTGAAATAACTGCAGTGGTAGAGATATCATAATTCTTGTCTAATAATAATTTACCAGAAGCATCATAAACCCCAATGGTCGCTTTTTTCTCTGACGTTTTATTGCTGATGTTGATTGTGTTATCTAGGGAATTCGTGTAAATATTGATGCCTGTAGACAATCCTATGTTCTGCGTTCCCATGCCACTTGTAACGTTTATGGTAACATCATCTAAAGCAACATTATGACTGTGCCCAGCAGTTTTTGCACTATAAAACCGAATGGAATGTGATCCGGCTGCTAAGTTTCCTAAAGAAACAGTCTTTTCTTGATATGTTGTAAAAATGTTTGTACTACTTTCTAATGCGTAAACTTCTGTTCCATCGATTTCAACTTTGAAAATATCGGTGGCATCGCGAAATGGAATTACCCAGTAGAATTTCAATTCCGCAGTACCTGCTGTCGCTACGTTGAAAGTCTGTTTTAATGTTCCAATTTCTGCTGCACTCACCCCTCCAAACCACGAGTAGTAGGATCCCGTTCTTGGGACCATCGGCCCACCGCCAGTACCACAGTCCGCAATATTACACCATGTTGTTCCAAAATTACTGGAAGTAGAGATCCAATCCCCATTATTTGCCGCACCTGATGTTTCCATCGATGTATCTGTCAAAACTTGTACTTGACAAGTAACTGTGCCCATCAATAAACAGGCGACTAAAGAAAGTAATGATTTTTTCATATTAAATTGTTTTATTAAATATAAATTTATAAATAAATTATTGATTATCTTATGTTATTCTCTTTTATTTTATAGTGAAAGTTAGAACCTGAAGTTTGTGCACCATCATCAACGATGCTTTGACCCTGCATATTCGGTAGTCCAAATGTAGTTTGCCCATCTCCTCCATAATTAGTTCCTAAAAGGGAAAAAAGTGCAGAATTCTGTGAAATAGACAATAATTGACCATCACATGCAGCCCACCATTTGGAACAAAAGTATAAGGAACAAAAGCAATTTGTCCTAGAAATGGTGTTTAAGTTTGTGCATAAATTCGAATGCTAAAAATGGAAAAAGCCACAGTAGTAATGAGTAATATTTTTTTCATGGGATAAAGTTTTAGACAAAATTATAAATTAGATATAAATTATATTTATAAAAAACTTTTTAAATGTTACATAAATAATCACATAATTTACATTATGTGATTGAAATAAAAATACTTTTAAGCTTGATTATATATAGTTTTTAACATTAGAATTAAAATATTAATTTTATTATAATTGAAAAATTCACTATTTATGGATTTAAGAACAGTTTTTTAATAAAATGATTTAGTTCCTAATAATCTGAGTTGAATATTTAAAAAAATATTTTTTTTCTGTTGAAACTGTTTTTCGTTTTTCTAATTTTCCAACTTTTTTTTAAAGAAATTTAATGCTAATTTTACCAAAATTCCGCTGAAAAATGTACTTAATCTTCGATACTGAAACTACAGGTCTTCCTAAAAACTTTAACGCTCCGATAACTGATTCCGACAACTGGCCGAGAATGGTACAGATTGCTTGGCAATTGCACGACAAAGAAGGGAACTTGCTTGAAAATCAGGATTATATCATTAAACCAGAAGGGTATGATATTCCATTTTCCTCCCAAAGAATCCATGGAATTTCTACAAAAATGGCGACTGAGGAAGGTCGTGATTTGAATGAAGTTTTATTAGAATTTAAAGAGGTTTTAAAGAAGTCAGAAGTTATTGTTGGGCATAATATTATTTTCGATTATAATATTGTTGGTGCCGAGTTTTTCCGCAAAGAAATTGAAAATAATTTGCAGACAATTCCTTCTGCAGATACCATGAAACTAGGGACGGATTTTTGTCAGTTAGGCGGTGGAAAAAGCGGAAGATATAAGTCGCCGAAACTTACTGAACTTTACGAAAAGTTGTACAACGAAAAATTTGACGAAGCTCATAATGCTGCAGCCGATGTAAATGCAACGGCACAAGTATTTTTCGAAATGGTGAGGATTGGTATTGTTCCTGCCGAAACACTTAAGCTTACTCCTGCAGAATTACAACATTATATCAACCATCATCCGGGTTCAATTGCTCCTTTTCCGATTGTAATCAGAAGACAGGTTGCAGATTCTAAAAAGAAAAAGAAAAAATCTTTTACCAATACCGATGAAATTGGTAATTATTTTAATTTCCATAATCACAGTATTTACTCGTCTCTTCAGGCATCCTCACATATTCACGAACTGATTAAAAAAGCCTTGGACAACAATTTCCCAGCCGTAGGAATCGTGGATTTGGGAAATATGATGGGTGCTTTTAAATTCGTTTCAGAAGTGGAAAAGACCAATGGAAATATTAAAAAAACCTATCAGGAATATTTAGATAAAAAACAAAAAGCCGAAGACGAGGGACTTTCATTTGATGAAACTGAACCTCGCAAAGATCCTTTGATTCCAATTATCGGATGTGAATTTTATATTTCAGACCGACCAGATCAGAAGCAATTTACCAAAGATGATCCCGACCGTAGAACAAATGTGGTTCTATTGGCGAAAAATTATAATGGTTATAAAAACCTTGTAAAACTTTCCAGTTTGGGCTTTGTGAATGGTTTTTACTTTGGAGTTCCCCGGATTTCTAAAAAGATGATTGCCGAATACAAAGAAGATTTAATCGCCGTAACTGCTGGAACCAATGGTGATATTCCGAACGCGATTCTGGAATTTGGAGAGCAAAAAGGAGAAGATGTTTTTCAATGGTGGAAAACAACTTTTAATAATGATTTTTATGTTCAACTTCAAAATCACGAAATCGAAGAAGAACATTATTTGAATGATGTTTTATTAAGTTTCGCTGAAAAATATGAAGTTAAAATTTTAGCTCAAAACGAAACCTTCTACACTGAAAAATCGGAAGCGCATATTCAAGATATTTTATATTGTATTAAAGATGGTGAGAAATTGTCTTCGCCTGTAGGAAAGGGTTTTGGTAAAAGAAGAGGTTTGCCTTCTCACGAGTTTTACATTAAAAACACTGAAGAACTTAAGCAGAGTTTCCGGGAGTTTCCAGATGCTTTTGAAGCGTACGACGAGTTTGTAGCCAAGTTCGAACCTTACACTTTAAAGCACGATGTTTTGCTGCCAGAGTTTGGTATTCCTGATGAGTTTTTGAATGATGAAGATAAATTAGATGGTGGAAAACGGGGTGAAAACGCTTACTTAAGACATCTAACTTATAAAGGTGCTGAAAAAAGATATGGAGAAATCACTGATGAAATTAGAGAACGTCTTGATTTCGAATTAGAGGTTATTGCGAAAACCGGTTATCCAGGTTACTTTTTGATTGTGCAGGATTTCTGTAATGAAGCCAGAAAAATGGGCGTTTGGGTTGGTCCGGGTCGTGGTTCAGCCGCAGGTTCTGCCGTTGCTTATTGTACCGGAATTACAAATGTTGATCCTATTAAATATGATTTGCTATTTGAGCGTTTCCTAAATCCAGAAAGGGTTTCGATGCCCGACATCGATATTGATTTTGATGATGAAGGTCGTGATAAAATCATTAAATGGGTGGTCGAGAAATATGGTAAAGCCAATGTTGCTCAAATTATTACCTACTCCGTTTTAGGCGGAAAATCTGCCATAAAAGATGCAGGAAGAGTTTTGGATCTTCCGATTTTTGATACCAATAATATTGCGAAATTAATTCCGGCCGTTCCAGGAATGAATATTGCGAAAGCATTTGCAAAATTTGATAAATTATCTCCGGAAGATAAAGCCCTGGCGCAGGAAATGAAAGATATTTTGGCGAATCCAAAAGATGATCGTTATGAAGTTCTTTCTGCTGCTCAGAAAATGGAAGGTTGTATTCGAAACACTGGAATCCATGCGTGTGGAGTAATCATCACGCCAGAAGATATTTCGAACTTAGTTCCCATTACCATTGCTTCAAAAGATGCCGATATTTTGGTGTCGCAATTTGATAATTCCGTGGCGGAAAATGCAGGTTTGCTGAAGATGGATTTCTTGGGTTTGCGAACTTTAACCATCATTAAACACGCCATTAAACTCATTAAAGAAAAACACGGAGTTGACATTAATCCAGATGAAATTCCATTGGATGATGCCAAAACATATCAGTTATTTAAAGAGGGAAGAACGGTGGGGATTTTCCAGTATGAAAGTCCAGGAATGCAGAAATACATGCGCGAACTAAAACCGACAGAATTTGCGGATTTGATTGCAATGAACGCACTTTATAGACCAGGACCGATTAAATATATTCCTCTTTTTATCAATCGAAAGAATGGAGTCGAGGAAACTGTTTATGATTTAGAAGAAACCGAAGAGTTTTTAGGGGAAACTTATGGAATCACAGTCTACCAGGAGCAAGTAATGTTGCTTTCTCAAAAACTCGCCAACTTTACAAAAGGTGAAGCCGATACTTTGCGTAAAGCGATGGGTAAAAAGCAAAGAGATGTTCTGGATAAAATGTACCCCAAATTCTTAGAAGGTGGAAAATCAAACAACCTTGATGAAACCAAATTAAACAAAATCTGGAAAGACTGGGAAGCTTTTGCGGAATATGCATTCAACAAATCTCACTCGACTTGTTATGCTTTGATTGCGTATCAAACTGCTTATTTAAAAGCAAACTATCCGGCAGAATATATGGCGAGTGTAATGTCGAATAACATTAACAATACCAAGCAAATCACTTTGTTTATGGAGGATTGTAAAAGTATTGGTGTTGATGTTTTAGGTCCGGATGTGAATGAATCTCAATATGCTTTTTCGGTGAATGAAAAAGGGCAAGTTCGTTTTGGATTAGGCGCTATTAAAGGGATTGGTGAAGGGCCAAGTGAAGCGATTGTTGCCGCCAGAAAAGACGAACGCTATAAAAACATCTACGATTTCTTTGAGAAAGTTCCGTCTTCGCAAATGAACAAAAGAGTTGCGGAAAGTTTGGTAATTGCTGGTGCTTTTGATGAAGTAGACCGTTATCATCGTGCGCAATATTTTGATATTGATGCTTCTGGGAAAACCAATATAGAAAGGTTGTTGCGTTATGGCTACAGTTTTCAGGACAGTAAAAATGAAATCGAAAATTCATTATTTGCAGATTTTGCGGATGAAGTTCAGATCGAACAACCGAAAATTAATCCTGCTCCAGAATGGCAAAATATGCACAAACTCAACAAGGAAAAAGAAATTATCGGTTTCTATCTTTCTGCGCATCCTTTAGATGAGTATAAATATCAGTTTCAGTTTATACAAGGTGCTTTGAGTAAGAAAGAAATTCTGGAAGGTAAGAAAGATGAAACTTTGGAGTTAGAAAAAGTGATATTACCGATTGAAGTTTCAGAAGTTGAAGATTTAGACGAAGATTTGGTCGATCTTCCACAAGATATTTTAGAAGATGAAGAGGATGCTTTGGTTGAAGAACCAGCGAAAATTGTTGAGCCACGAGGAACTTTTAATTTCCTTAATTTAGATGAAATTGAAGACTTTAAAAATACCGTTTTTGCAAATCAACAAACAGACTTGTTTAATAATGACAAATTAAGTTGGAAAGAAAAGCAAGCATTGAAGAATAATTCGCCAGAATATATGGTCGCGGGATTGATTACTGAGTACACGGTAAAAGATGGAATGAATAGCGGGGAAAAGGTCGCCTTTCTAATGCTAGAAGATTACAGTGGAAGTTATTCTTTCCGATTGGGTGATCGTGATTACATGAAATTACGCGATAGAATTGATGTTCAAAGGTTTGTGATTTTTAAAATTAAATTCTCACAATCTAAGGACGGTCGGGTTTTCGTCAATGTTTCTGATGTGATTGATCTGAAGGAAGCATTTGAAAAATTTGCAAAGAAAATGACCATTGTAGTCGATATTAACGATTTAAGAAAAAGTGATCTTGAGTTTTTTAGAAATCAGTTTGATGAACATAAAGGCGAGCAAAAACTTAATTTCTTTATTAAAAATCCGGAAGATGAAAGTCAAATAGAACTCATGAGCATGCAAACTATGATTAGGGTTAATGGGGAACTGTTGGAGATATTTAATGAAACACAGAAATACCAAATTTTCCTGAATTAATGTATAGGTAGAATTAGTAAATTATTACTTTTAAAATAAAGACAAACTCAAAAGGTTTGTCTTTTTATTTTAGAATAATAAATATAAGTTGCTGATTAATAGTATTATTTTAAATTCTAAATTTGTAAAATTCTCATTTTTTATCATAAAAAGTGCATAATTATTATTCATATTAACATAAGTATTAAATTAAGATACTAAAATACGCTTTAAATTATTACTTTCATAAACATTAAATGATTTGATAATAGATAACGTAATATTAAATCGTAATAGGTTATTAAAACTCATTATAATTATTAAATAAATGTTATATTATTAAAATAAGTTGTAAATTTGGTAAAACTAAAATCATGGAAACTAAAATTGTCCTTTATGATCACCAAAGATTGTATTTGGATTGTATGACGTACTTTCTAAATCACAATAGTGTAACGAAGAAATTAAAAATTGAAATTTTTAATTCCTTTGAAGATATTGAAAAATCGATACTTACCGATAATACGCTGCTCATCATTAATTCTACAGGTTTAAGTTGCATTGATGTGAACGCTCAGATTGAAAATTTTCTGAAATTAAATCCAAGTTTAAAGATTATCATTCATTCCACGAATACAGAAGTGCGAAATATTAAAAAGTTTTTCGACAAGGGAGTAAGAGGATATCTGGGAAGTAATACCGATAGTTCTGAATTTTCTGAAGCGATTAAACAGGTTATTGATGGGAAGATATTTGTTAATTATGATGTTAAAAATGAACTTCTAAATTCCATCTGTGGGGTAGAGAATGAGAGCGACAAAAAAACAGGTGCTTTCGAAGATTTAACGGTGAGAGAAAAAGATGTTTTATTATTAATTTGTGACGGTTTGCGTTCCCGTGAAATCGCAGAAAAATTATTTATTAGTTCCCATACAGTCGACTCACACCGAAGAAATATGATGTTAAAATTTAATGTTAACAGTTCCGCTAAACTGGTTAAATTCGCTATGGAAAATAAATTAATTGTTTACTGATTGCAATCAATTTTATCCTATTAAAAAAAGCAGATCCAAAAGATCTGCTTTATTGTTTATATTTGATTTGAAATTTAAAGGGTTACAAGCATAAATATTTTATTCCCAATCTGGCATTTCTGCTGTGTTGAATAATAATCTTCTTGGATAGCCAGTCCCTTCAGCCGTCAATGTTATTTTGTAGATATTTTTTTCAGAAATTCCGTCATTAGATGTATTCATGAAAATGATCTCAGCGTCATTAGGGGAAAATCTAGGATCTAAATCATTTGAACCTAAAATCTTTTCGCTTAAAGAAGAAAGATCTACTGTGGTATTAGTTGTTAAATTATATAACAAAATTCGGGAATCAAGTTGACGGTGATTTGCACTTTCGTATCCTGAAATATCTCTTGTATAAAGAAGTTGATTACCAGTAACTGAAAAGTTTAATCCACCAGCAGCGCCAGATTGACCAGTTAAAACCGTAGTCAGTATATTTCCTAAAGGATCGATTACAAATATTTTAGCATTGTATCCGTTTACATCATTTGTTTTTAAAGCTATTTTTGATCCATCATTACTCCAGTCACATTCGGTAATAAAATTTCCGTCGGTTGTGGTATAAACTAAAGTTAACCCGCTACCATCTTTATTGATTTTATATAACTTATTAAAACTGGGATATAAAAGTTCACTTCCGTTCGTGCTCCAACTGAAATCTAAATCTTCATAATTATATCCCAGTACCGCTTGCGTTGTAGTTACTTGCCTCAAATCTGAACCATCTTTTTTGGTGGTGAAAATTTGGGTGTTGCCGGAAACAGTTCTCAAGAAAGCAATTAAGCCAGCTTCGTTATTCAACTTAGGCCTCCAACTGTTTACTGAATTTGGAGTCAATTGAAAATTCTCCCCAGTTTCTGTGCTGGAAACGATATAATAATTAGAACCAGATTTTCTTACGTAATGGAATCTGTTATTGGGAGTAGCTGAAACTTTAAACTGGCGAATCTCACTGTAAACGGGAGTATTCACAGTGTCATCTGCAACAACTTGCCAGAAGTAAGTAACTCCAAAAATTAAATTATCTAAAAAATAAGATTTAGTTTTAATATTTTCTTTTTCAAAGACAATATTGTTCAAACTGTTTTTGACAATAATTTTAAATTTCAATTTCAATGAATCTCCTTTATCTGGATCGGTACAGTTCCACGTTAAATTCACAGAAGTTGGTAAATCAACTGCCTGATCCACTGGAGTTAATAATAAAGGAATAGGAGGAGGTGAGTTTAATGAATCATCATCTGATAATTCAAAAATGACACTCACTGATTGTCCTGTTTTTAAATTCACACCCTGAAAAGTTGAAAGATATCCAGTGAGTTCTGCTTTTAAAGAATAATCTCCAATTGGTATATTTTCCAGTTTAAATGTTCCGTCTGCTGAGGTGAAAATAGTTTGAGTTGTTGGAGACGTAAAGATTTTAACATTAGGAATTGGCGTATTGGTCCCTTTCTGAACAACTTTTCCTGTAATCGTTCCTGTCGTAACTTTCCCTACCAAATCCTCCCTGCAGGAAATGCAGAAGAGAAATAGGAGAGATCCGAATAAAGAATATAATAGAGTTTTCATGGTTTTGTTTTTTTTGATTGCAGTTTTTTCGCCTGATTGAAATAGTAATTGATTCCAACACCAATATGAAATGCTTGATCTTTTCTTTTACCGTTGGCAAATTCGTCCCAAGTATCATCAAATCCCATATCATATTGAGCGTTGAGTCTAAGAGCAAGATTGTTTCCCAGCAAATATTCTAAGCCACCGCCAAATTGATATTTTAAAAAATTCTTCCCATTATACATTGATCCCAGACCAGCGTAAGCATAAGGGGAAAAACTAAATTTTGGCAATAGAAGATATTCAAGATTAACATCGGTATACATAAAATTATTTTTAACGATGTCTTTGTTTTCTAATGTTTCGAAACCGACACTCACTTCGGCATTGATATGATCATTTAAAAAGTATTTGAATGCGACCCTTCCTCCTACATTCATTTTAGCATCAGTATAATCACCCTTAATTATATCACCGTTAACCATTGCCAATACAGATGCTCGGGAACGTTCTTTATCATTAAACTTATTACCGACCAATTGATAGGTGTTTTGTTCTTGCTCCGCATGATATTTCTGAAGAAGATCTTTCATTTCTTTTTCATGAACTTTTTCTATACGGAATGTTCCGTCTTCAATGCTTTCTAAAATTAAAGTGTAAACGGCTTTTTCGATTGCCTGAGTAACCGCTAAACTTACGGGTTCATTTTGGGTAAACCCCATTTCCGCTTCTAGGATTCGTTCGGTATCGATGTATCGAAAGAAACTTCCATTAACGCTAGTTGAAAGAATATTCTTGGAGGTGTAAATGGTTTTAAGAATTTCACCAGTCATGCTAGAAACTACTCGCAAGTAAACCGTAACCCGATCCTGCCGGTACTGAGTTCCACCTCCGACACCAAAGTATCTTGCACCAATTCCGCCTGTCATTACATTTGAATCGTAAGAAACGATTCCCCCTTCTAAAAGGATTCCGGCGTAGAGTAGTGGTGGCAACTGATCACTTATCACTGTTTTTCCATCACTTGCAACTTCATATTCTTTTCTGGTAGATCTAATAATTTGTCTTTCATTTAAAAGGTTTCCAATATTTTCCCTTTCAATAGGGCGAAACCATTTTGAATCTTCTAAAGCTTTTAGTAAAATAGAAGTGGTTCCTTGAGGGATTGCAGTGCTCCAGTTACTCCCATTTTCCGCCATTTTATATTGACCGGTTTGGTCTTTAAATTTATAAACTCCAATGACTATTTTTTCTTCGGGAGCAGGTAATTCTTTTAGTTGTTTGGTATAAGGAGTCATCTCTCCCAAGGTGGACTTATCTCCTTCGGCGGGTAGGTTCATCATCGTACCACAACTATTTATCATACCTAAGGAAATGAACAGGAGTAAAATTTTGATTGTTAATAAATTTTTCATGATATTAATTCTTTAGTTCGGGATTATGATCTCTGATTGTTCACCTGTGGATGTATTTAAAATTCTTACTATTAAACCTTTGTCAGACTGTGTAACTTGTACGTACATAGAACCGAAAGTGTAATTCCCCGGTTTTAAATTTCCATCTCCGAACTGGTCTCCGAAGAGTTTTTGGGAGAGTTGACTTAATAACTGTCTATTGAGGCTTTCAGTAAAACTGTCCAGAGAACTTAAAGAATCATAAAGTGAGGTATCGCCTTTAAATTGATTCTGTGAAGCAGCTGAACTTAAAAGCCATTGGTAGTTGAAAGTATCACCCCCAAAGGCTGGATTTATTGGTTTATAAACGAACTGTTGTGCGCCTATAAAACTCATTCCCAAGATTAAATATAAAATAAGTGTTTTCATAGGAATATTTTTGTGTTAATAAATAAAACCTTTATCATTTACCTGGCGATCATGATCATATGCGATAAGACCTGCAATAGTCTCTTGAACTGCACCGTCTAGATAGTCATCGTCTGGCCGGGCCATAAAGGCGAGAATATTTTCATCGTTTGCAAAAACTTGGAGCATCATATTGGTTCCTGTTGTAGGAAATTCTGCAATTCGAACTCTAAATCCAAATTTGATATCATTCAGCATTAAAACAGAATAAAGTTTTCTGTAGAATTCATCACCAATTCTTGTTTTAGAGTCATTAATGATCAAATTTGTCATCATTATATTTTCTTCATTTGTTGTTTTCTCATAAGAGACCGCATTTTTCATATTTTTGGAATTCATCTCTAAACTATCCTTAGCAATGACTTTTCCTGTTTTTTCATCTTTAATAAACAGATAAACTTTCAGTGCATCATCTTTGTTCACATTAATAGAAATTTCCGAAAGAACTTTTGTTTCTTTCGGAAGCAGGGTAAATTTATTTTCTTGTTTTGAAGAAGACATATTTTTTGATTTGTCTTTTTTGACTGCAAGAAAGATATAATTTAGTGACTGGAAAACTTCACTTTCATTCTGAGCAATTGCTTTAAGATTAAATACTCCTTCAACATCATGAGTTTCAATTTTTGCACCTACTTTATTGGAGTCCTGTGCATTAGTATTAATTCCTATGAAAAAGAGGAAAATAAGACTGATGCGTTTACTAATATTTTTCATCCTTTTAATTTTTTTTATTAATAATGTCGTACAAAAATCATTTTATCGTTCGTTTTTAAATTAATCTGCATTTCTTTAGAATTACTGTTGTTACCAGTAATGTCTATATAATTATTGTCTCCCTCAATATTTACTTTCTGTTTGTTTTCCAAGTTGGGATTGGTATTAGTCATTAAAGTCGTATTAAAATCACCAGTTTGCCGAATCATTAAATCACTTCTTTTGCTTTTGTCATAGATCAAAGCGCTGTTGTTATTTCCTAATTGAGTAACTGAACTTTTTGAAAGGAATTCAGAAAGATCTTTGTTCGATGTGCTAATTATATTTAAAGCGTTTAGACTGTTGATCTGACTGAAATCAATGCTTTGTGCATTCATCGAGAAACTGACTAGATTCGCAATGATTAAGAATATATTTTTCATGATATTATTTTTTGGATAAAAGGGAGAAACTATTGAATAGTTTCTCCCAAAGGATGAATTAATATCAGATGGTAAGGTTATTAACAACCACCTCCTGAACCTTTTGGACATCTTTCTTTTGGCATTGGAGGTGCACAGCACGAACCACCATTAGAATGACCAGATTCTTGCAAAACACTAATTGTGTTATCACATCCTATTTGAGTGTCTTTAGTATAATGTGAATTTCCGTTTTGAGTTTGGCTAATAGTGTTTCTATCTCCAGTTTGGTCAGCATAAGCTTTGTTGTAACTACCATTTTGTTTCTGAGTAATTTCGTTATCATAACCTAATTGTTCCGCTTTAGCATAATTTCTATAACCGTCCTGATTTTGAGAAATTTCATTTCTTACACCGTTTTGCCAAGCTACAGCATCATTTCTATTACCTTTTTGGGTTTGTTTAACTTTGTTATCATTACCGTATTGTTCAGATTTTGCATCGTTATCATCACCTGTTTGGGTTTGAGTCGCCACATTACGTTTACCGCATTGTAGTGCATATGCAGAGTTATCATCTCCTTTCTGTTTTTGAGTAACTTTGTTAAATTCACCATACTGTTTTGTAGTAGCATGATTTCCGTCTCCATCTTGTGAAGAATTGTTACTGTTTTTCATTCCACTTTGGTATACGGTTTCGTGATTTTTGTCACCCATACTTAGTATTGTGCTTTCGTTCTCTTTACCAAATTGGGAAACTTTAGCATCATTCTTATCGCCCCATTGCTTAATTCCATTAGAATTTTTCATTCCGTGTTGGTCAACATTGGCAACATTGGATTTACCCCATTGTGTTGTTACATCGTGATTCTCTTGTGCATTCATGAATGCTACTGCCATTAGTGCGAAAGCACCTACAAATAATTTTTTCATGGTTAAATAATTTTATTGGTTATTTTGTCTTACAAATGTAGATTCATAGTTTTAAAAAAAAATAGCTCAAAAAAGCGAAATTCTCAAAATCAGCAAATTGTATTAAACAGTCAGTAAAAACACCTTTGAAAATTGCGAAAAAACGCAATAACTGTAATTTATATTTCTTTAAAAGTTAATTCGATTAATACGAATTAGTTCATCAAAGGGACTTTTCGAAGATTTTAAATGTTTTTTGTAGAAGCTTTCAATTAGTGGAAACCAGGAAACTAATTATGTCTCATTGTTTTATTTTAAATATTCGAATTCGTTTATGGATGAAAACGCAATTCTTTTAACGAAAGTTTCGGGTTTTTTTATAAGAAAATGAATTAAAAACCTTGACTACTAATTATATTGAGAAGTCATTTGTAATATTTAAGAAGTGGCTCTGTATTAGCCAAAAAAAACCAGAACGAACTTATATTATTGAATGTTTTTTAAATCTACAATGAAAGCATTACGAAGCTGCTCCCATGGTAAAGTCCAAAACCAAAACTTCTCAGATAAATAATAATATCCTATGAAGATATTTTAAAAACCAATGAAAACAATAAAACTTTGGAAAAAAATAAAAAATATTTTGAAAATTACTTCATGATATCAAAAGAACTTATAAAGAGGAGTTGAGTTTCGTAATGTTAAAAATTTAGAATTCAGTTATGAAAGTCAGTCGTTCCTTGTAAAATCTGCAATCAGAATAAACCTAGACTTTAAACAATAATCCCTGAAGATTAATTTTCTTCAGGGATTATTATTAATATTATTACTATTTAGAAAAGAGGTGATGCGTCTATTTTTCTTTGTGAAAGTTTAAAGAATCGGATGACTAAGAACACTGCAGATATAGTTAAACCTAATCCCAATGCAATCCACATTCCCCAAGCGCCCATTTCCATTGTAACACATAAGAAATAACCCAATGGAATTGTAATAATCCAATACGCTACAAAAGTAATTAGGGAAGGAATTTTAACATCTTGTATGCCTCTTAAAACTCCTAAAGCGACAACTTGTACACCATCTGATAATTGGAATAATGCAGCGATGATCAATAGTTTTGAAGCCAGTAAAATAACATCAACATCTTCTTTTTTAGTAAAGAAAGTGGGGAGAATATCTCTGCCCAAAATAAAGAACAATCCACAAAAGGCCATGAAAATAAATACGATTTTCAAATTGTTAATCCCGACTTTTTTCAAACCTACAAAATCCCGTTCACCCGCTCTACGACCAATCATTACCGTGGAAGCAACACTGAATCCAATACTCAGATTAAAGGTGAAAGAAGCCATGGAAAGCGCGATCTGATGTGATGCGATATCATTTGCAGAAATTAATCCGCAGATAAATGCAGCACCAGCAAAAGCCGTTACTTCGAAAAACATCTGTAGCGAGGTAGGGAAACCAATCTTCAACATTTTAGAAAACATTTCCTTTGAAAATCCGGCAATCTTTAAAGAGAAATGCTTAATGTATCTTCGGGTTCCGGGTTGTTTCACCAATACATAATACAAGAATACAAACATAAAAATCCGCGCAATTAAACTTGCAAGCGCAGAACCTTTAACACCCATTGGAGGGAATCCGAACATTCCTTTAATAAAAACATAGTTCAATATAATATTAATTACATTGGCAATGATTGTTGCTTTGGTCACTCCGATGGTAAAAGATAAACCTTCGCTAAATTCCCGTAAAGTTTGAAAAGCCATAAAAGGCACAATACTCAGAGTCATAATCGTTAAAAAAGAAATCGTATCCGGAATAATTTCGACGGGCTGATCCATATGAAAGAGTAGTGGCATTGCTAGTAGCAGCAGAATCATCAATACTAATCCAATCGAGATATTGATGATGAATCCATGACGGAAAACTGAATTAATGGTATTATGATCATTTCTAGAATGTGCTTCGGAAACTAAAGGCGGAATTGCCAGAGAGAATCCTAAAGCAAAAACAAAAATTGAAAAAAAGACGGAATTGCCCAATGAAACCGACGCTAGTGCTTGCGCACCGAGAAGTTTTCCAACAATAATATTATCGAATAAATTCACAGAAACTTGTCCGACCTGCGTAAGCATTACGGGTAAGGCTAATTTCAAAAAAGGTTTGGTGTATACTTTACTTAAGAAGGCCATTATTAAAAAAAAATTTGCCTCAAATTTACTGCAAACTTTCTACATATGTTTTAAATATAACTTTTATGTTTCAAAATGTGAATAAGTGTTAGCATCTATTTGATTACAAATTATTTTAAAATCTTCCTTAAATAAAGGGCATTTTTGATTCCGGCAGTTCCATAAGTGTTATTAAATAAAACATAAGAAACTCCTTTAAATTTTTGAACCTCAGTTGCCAGTTTTTTAAGTTCATGTTCTGAATATTCAGATTTAAACATTTCTGGTTTTCCGTGTAGACGATAGTAGGAAGTTTTTTGATTGTTCATTATAAAATCATCAGGAATATCTTTCGGAATTGAAACGCCAGAGAAAATAATATTTTTCTTTTTAAATGTTTCAAGGACTTCTGGATTCCACCAAGATTGATGACGGAATTCTACAACATTAAGATAATTTTCATCAATTGTATGTAAGACCTTTTTTAAATTCTCTTCGCTAAACTGAAAAGAAGGCGGCAACTGAAAAAGAAATCCCGCTAATTTCTTTTTTAAACCTGCAGAAATATGTTCGCAAAATTCTTTAGTATCATTCTGAGTTTCATTGAGTTTTTTAAGATGTGTTATGTTTTTAGGAATTTTAATAAAAAATTGAAAATCAACTTCACTCTCATCAAACCATTTTTCTAAGGTTTTTAAAGTTGGTTTTCGGTAAAAAGTAGAGTTAATTTCAACAACGTTTAAGTGTTTTGAATAATAGTTTAGATATTCCTTACTGGGTAATTCTTCCGGATAGAAAAATCCTTTCCAACTTCGTTCGGTAAAGCCTGAACAACCGATATAAACTTTATTTTTCATATTTTAATAATCCATCTGTTAAACCTTCCCACTGAATTTTACTGCCAATTAACATTCCGCCAATAGCAACTAATTTATTGCGTATTTTTTCAGTTAACGATTTGTCTTTTGAGTTGGGAACTTCGTTTCGAGCATAAACTTCTGCTGAAATTTCTTTCCCTTTTCTTGTAATAAAAAAATTAGAAGTCGCGGTTGACTTTAGAAAATGAGTAATTTCATCAGTAGAACTTTTCGGATTTGGAGTTGGCCTAACTCTGATATAAACTGCTTCATAGTGTTCTTCTTTTTCTTCTTCAAAAACTTCAATTTTCACCCAGTCTAATCCATCATCATCTGGATTATGAAGCAAAGGAATTTTAATACTCACATAATTCCCCACTTTCGGTTGATCTAAAATGAGATTTCCTTTTTCGTCACGAAGAGAAAATTCAGCTTTATTTTCGCCAGCAAAAAGTTCCCATGAATTAATATCCAAAAAGCGCTTTTTTACTGTTTCAAAATGAGCTTTCGCTAATTCTGCATTTTCAAAAGTTATTATTGAAATTGCTTCACTTTCAGCACCAATTTTCTGCGGAGGGATTTTGTTTTTCATCGTTTTAATTTTATAAATTTCACTTTAAAACTAAAAAACAAAAAGCATCTAATATGCCAAATTGACATTGAAAACAATAAAAAACCAAAGCAAAATTTAATGCTTTGGTTATATCTTGGAGAATTCTCTTTTAATTAAGAAAAAAGAAACGTTTATTTTCTTACAAAACTTGCAACATCTTCTGCAGTAATTGTTTGCGATCCCAGAATAATTAACCGTTCTACCACGTTTCTCAGTTCCCGAATATTTCCTGTCCAACTAAAGTTTTCTAGGGCTTTAATAGCTTTATCATCAAAATCTTTCAAAGCAGTGCCATGTTCTTCGGAAATAATTTTAGCAAAGTGTTTTACTAAAAGTTTGATATCATCTTTTCTTTCGTCTAAAGAAGGAACATAAATTTCAATTACAGAAAGGCGGTGGTAAAGATCTTCTCTGAATTTCCCTGCTTTTATTTCTTCCTGCATATTTTTATTGGTTGCAGCCAAAACTCTTACATCAACCTTAATTTCTTTATCGCTTCCTACTGGGGAAACTTTACTTTCTTGTAAAGCACGAAGAACTTTAGCTTGTGCAATGAGAGACATATCTCCAATTTCATCCAGGAAAATAGTTCCATTATTGGCTAATTCAAATTTTCCCTGTTTGTCTTTTATTGCTCCGGTAAAACTTCCTTTAACGTGTCCAAATAATTCTGATTCAATTAGTTCAGATGGAATCGCTGCACAGTTTACTTCGATCATCGGTCCTTTGCTACGGTCACTTTGCGCATGAATTGCGTGTGCTACCAATTCTTTCCCCGCACCGTTTGGACCAGTTATTAAAACGCGCGCATCAGATGGCGCCACTTTTTCAATCATATCCTGAATTTTCTTTAAAGCAGGAGATTGACCAATCATCTGAAATTTTTTATTAACCTTCTTTTTTAAAGTCGTGTTTTCACTTTTTAAATGCTGATTAGATTTTTGTAAATTTCTTTTATCTAAAGCGTTTTTTACACTTGTGATCAATCGGTTGATGTCGATCGGTTTTGATATGAAATCGTAAGCACCCACTTTTAAGCAATCTACGGCAGTATCAATGTCAGCATGACCAGAAATCATGACAAAAGTGGTGTCTGGTTTAATTTGCAATGCTTGTTTAAGTAGTTCTGTGCCCGAAACTTTAGGCATTTTAATATCTGAAAGCACCAAGGCGAAATCTTCTTTTTCTATTTGTTTAAGTCCTTCTAATCCGTCATCTGCAATTATGAATTCATAATCAGGTAATTCTTCGGAAAGTATACTGTGTAGTACGCCGGAAATAGATTTTTCATCTTCAACAATTAAGATTTTTTGCATTATAAAAATTTAGGGATTTAATAAAAATATTGTCTGAAATTTGCAGATTGTGTAGCAATAATCGTTCCTAAAAGGTAATTAGGCGTAATTTTTGTGACCGAAAATTGCTGAACCTACACGGACTGAATTGGCACCACATTCAATTGCAATTGGGTAGTCATCACTCATTCCCATAGATAAAATTTCTAGTTTTTGTTGCCTCGAAAGTTGATCAAAAAGATGCTTCAGTAAAGAGAATTCTTTTTTTACCTGATTTTTATCTTCGGTAAAAGTAGCCATGCCCATTAAGCCAGTAACAATTACATTAGGAAATTTACCATTGAGGTAATCGAGGTATAATTCTTTTGCTTCGTGAATTTCTAAACCGTATTTGGTGTCTTCTTCTGCGATTTTTACCTGAAGCAAAACTTTAATTTTTCTTTCATTTTTCAACGCTTGTTTATCGATTTCAGCCAGCAGTTTTTCAGAATCAACACTCTGAATTGTATCGATGTATGGCGCAATATATTTCACTTTATTGGTTTGTAAATGACCGATAAGATGCCATTGAATGTCCTGAGGAAGTTCTAAGTGTTTGTCTTCTAATTCCTGAACTTTGTTTTCGCCGAATATTCTTTGACCCAAATCATAAAGGTGCTTTATTTGGTCTATGGGATGGGTTTTTGAAACAGCCACCAGTTGAACATTCGAGGGTATGGTTGAGATAACCTTTTTATAATTCTCTGTAATTGTAGAAAATTCTAACATTTTTATAAGATTATTATGTTGATGAAACTTTGGAAAAAATGAGAATCCGAAATTTAGGGAAATTATACTTTAATAGCAAAAAATGGCTCTTTTAAATTGATTATCTTCAATGAAATTTTGTTTAGGGTGTTTTCACTTGTTATTAACTGTAAATTAATTTTAAATTTGTTAAAAATTAAATAAAAAAAACCATGAGCGATTTACAAAAGCATTTGATTTCTAAACAGCAAAGTGACCTACTTGCTAAGGAGTATGACAAAACGAATTACGAAGCGATTAACGCCAGAAGACCTAAAGATAAAAATGATGCAAAACATTTTAATTATGATTTAGAAGTTTTGCAGGAATATATCAATTTGATTCGGGAGGGAATGGAGAAAAAGGGAATTAAAAATAAAGGAATCAGAGTAACTTTAGGTAAATATGCTGACAATAATTCCGACTCTCGCTTAAATCCAAAATATCAGGGATATCAAACCATCTTTTTTTCGCCTCATGATATGGATTCGTCATTATCAGAAAAAATAGCATTAAAAATTGCCGATGGTGAAGAAGAAGATCTTCCAAATTTAAACTACGGACAAATTTGTCCACCTTATTAAATTTCGCATAATGATAGAATGGAACAAAGAAGTTGCAAGTATTATTCAACTTTCATTAGTAGCATTATTTTTAGTATTAATGCTCCTCAAAAAAAAAGAATTAGGAATCGGGATTATATATTTTATTATTGCAACTGCGCTTGTCCTCTGCATTGATACATTTCTTTTTACAATACGGTTTAGTATTCCTAGATTCAATAGTGTTCCGCTGTATTCCGTAGGAACAAATTTATTAGTCTTCTTACTTTTCTTTTTATACTTCCGCCAGGTTTTGGAGTTGGAAAAGTCAAAAAGAATAAATCTTATTACCATTATTATATTTCTGGGATCTTATGGTCTTTTTGCAATCTTTTCGGACAATTTCTTTACGACTTTTCCTTTTAAATTTTATTTTATTGAAGTGCTTTTGTTACTTGGAAATGTTTATTTGGTTTTGCACGAAACTTTTAATTCAGATAAAGTCCTCAGAATCAAATATTACTTCCCCCTTTGGGCGTGTATTGGGTTGATGTCTATCTACTTGGGAGTAACTCCTCTTTTGATAATCAGTAATAGTGCAATGAAATTAATGAGTATTAACATTTTTTTCTTAATTTTATTGATTGTTAACGTTATTGGTTATTCTATTTTAATAATTGGAGCGATTTTAGCAAAAAATATTAATATTAAAAAGTGAACCTTACAGAAACCGACTTTCTGCTGACCATATCTACTTTTATCATTCTTATTGTAATATTAATGATGGTTTTAGTTTATGGCGTTTTTATTAAAAAAAAATCAGAACTTCTTTTGTTTCAACAAAAAAAAGAAGCCCTTTTTATACAGGAGTTGGCAATAGCGCAAGTAGAGATTAAGGAGCAAACCCTAAATTATATCGGTCAGGAACTTCATGACGATTTAGGTCAAAAATTATCTGTAGCAAGGTTGATGACCAATAAAATTGAAATGGCTGCGGAAAAGGATAAAACAAATATTGCACATGAAATCAATATGTTAATTGGTGAATGTATTCAGGATATTAGAAACCTGTCTAAAGTTTTTATAAGCAAACAGGTAACGCATTTCGGTCTTGTAGAATCTTTGGAAAGAGAGATTTCTAGAATCGAGAGATTGCAACTAATGGATGTAGATTTCCAGATTAATAATCATGATCTTGAAATAAAACCAGATCACGCACTCATTCTATTTAGGATTATTCAGGAATGCGTTAATAATGTAATCAAACATGCTAAGTCACATAAACTATCAGTAAAGATTGAAGACCAGATTGATTTTATTCAAATTAACATCAATGATTATGGAATTGGATTTAACACAAATCAGCGAGACGATGGAAGCGGTTTAACCAATATTAAAAACCGAGCAAAAATTATAAATGCCAGTTTTAATATTTCATCGACCGAAAATCTTGGGACACAAATAGAGATTACTTATAAAAAACCTACATGATGGAAAAAATAAAAATTGCAATTGTAGATGACCATAAATTGGTTTCTAAAGCGATAGAAAATATGATTTCATTTAATCCGAAATTTGAAGTGGTGATGAATTGCTTTAATGGTGAGGATTTTTTAAAACAGTTGCAAACGCAAAAGAATCTTCCTGAAGTAGTCTTAATGGACATCAATATGCCGCGAAAAAATGGGATTGAGACCACTGCAGAACTGGCGAAAAGGTATCCTGATCTTAAGGTAATTGCTCTAACAATGGAAGATAATGAATCCACAATTATCAGTATGTTGAAAGCAGGAGCAAAAGGATATTTACTAAAAGATATGTCTCCTAATATCCTTTTTGATGCGATTAATATCGTGCATGAAAAAGGTGTTTTTTATACTGACATTGTTACCCAAAGTCTACTTAAAATTAAAACAGAAGAAAGAGTAACTAGTGACATTACAAATTCACTTAAGGAACGCGAAGTAGAATTTGTAAAACTTGCATGTTCTGAACTTACGTATAAAGAAATCGCTGAACAAATGTGTGTAAGTCCCAGAACTATAGATGGATATAGAGATTCCGTATTTGCTAAACTCAATGTTAAAAGTAGAGTAGGAATCGTGATGTTTGCAATAAAACATGATATGTGTTAATTTAGGGTGATTTCACCCTTTCTTTTTGTATGTTAAAGATTTACTTTTGTAGTTCAGAGAAAAAACAACACAAATGGTGAGGAATAATAAAAAGTCAGTTTTTAAATTGACTTTTTATTTTTTTAAACTTAATTAAAAGGCTTTTAAAATAGATTATCATTTTTATTTCTAATGATTCTTCTCTAAAATAGCCGTTCTAAACAATTTCATTCCTTCAACAGCAGTAGTCTTAAAATGATTTTGGTTTTCAGAATAGGTATTTTCCAAATTCGGATCAATTAAATATACTTTGCAGTTTTCTGGGATATAATGAATTAAACCTGCGGCAGGATAAACTGACATGGAAGTTCCGACCACTAAAAACAAATCAGCATGAGAAGCAATTTCCATTGCCTTATCCATTTCCGGAACCATTTCACCAAACCAAACAATATGTGGACGCAGTTGAATTCCCTCGGAATTTAAATCTCCAACATTCAAATCATTTTCCCAAGGAATAATAGGGCTTTCAGAATTTACAGGACGCGCCTTTTTCAGTTCACCATGAAGATGGGTTACTTTAGTTGAACCTGCTCGCTCATATAAATCATCAACATTTTGGGTAATGATTTCTACGTCAAAATAGTTTTCTAATTCTGCTAAAATTAAATGTGCTTTATTTGGCTCTATTTCATTCAACTGTCTCCGTCTTGCATTGTAAAAATCCAAAACCATCTGTGAATTTCTTTCAAAACCTTCAGGGCTCGCAACATCTTCTACACGGTGATTTTCCCATAATCCATTTGAATCACGAAAAGTTTGCACGCCACTTTCGGCAGAGATTCCTGCGCCGGAAAAAACGACTAATTTCTTTTTCATTTCACTTTTTTTTAAAATTAAGAATAAAAAATGATTCATTCAATTAGTCAATAACTTAAGTAAAAATAAATCTTCTTTAAATTTGTAAAAGTAAAACAAAATCAATGTCAAAACCAGAAGAACAATTTCATTTTAGAAAAGCAAACTCAGACGATAAAGAAATAATTTGGAAAATCCTTCAACACGCCATTGAAAGAAGGAAAAAGGATGGAAGTAGACAATGGCAAGATGGCTATCCTAATCCAGAAACAGTAGAAAATGATCTTAAAAATAATTACGGATATGTTTTAACCTCAGAAGAACAAATTCTTGGTTACGCCGCAATTATATTCGACATAGAACCTGCTTACGAAAATATAGAAGGCGAATGGCTGTCTGACGGAAAATATGTTGTGGTTCATCGAGTGTCCGTTTCTAATGAATTTGCAGGAAAGGGAATTGCTACACAAATTTTTAAAGAAATTGAAAAAACAGCAATTGCAAATGAGGTTTTCAGTATAAAAGTCGATACCAATTTTGATAATATTCCCATGTTGAAAATTTTAGAAAAATTAGATTACACCTATTGTGGTGAAGTTTATTTTCGTGGCTCAGCCAGAAAAGCCTTTGAGAAACTACTGAATAATTAGGATTGATTTTTATAAGTTTATCCCAAATAAATCGCTAAACAATTGTTAAATCACTAAATTTGTATTCAATCAAAAATAAAATAGAAATGTCAAAAAAAGCCATTTTAGCCATACTCGACGGTTGGGGCTTAGGAACAGATCCAAAAGTTTCTGCAATTGCTCAGGCAAATACTCCCTTCATCGATTCTTGTTATGAAAAATTCCCACATACGACTTTAGAAGCAAGTGGAATTGCTGTAGGTTTACCGTTCGGACAGATGGGGAATTCTGAAGTTGGTCACATGAACTTAGGAGCCGGAAGAGTTGTTTACCAAAATTTGGTAAAACTCAATATGGCGGTCGAAAACGCAACTTTAGGAAAGGAAAACGCAATAACCAAAGCATTTGAATACGCTTTAACCAATAATAAAAACGTGCATTTCATCGGTTTGGTTTCAGACGGTGGAGTGCATTCACACATTAATCACCTTAAAGGTTTGCTTACGGCTGCCCATGAGTTTGGTTTAAATGATAATGTATATGTGCATGCTTTTACAGACGGCAGAGATTGTGATCCGCATTCCGGGAAAGTTTTTATTCAGGAACTCTTAGATCATATGAAAACGTCGACCGGAAAATTGGCGACAGTTGTTGGACGATATTACGCAATGGATCGTGATAAAAGATGGGAACGTGTAAAATTAGCCTACGATGCGATGGTTAACGGAATCGGTGAAGAAACTCGCGACGTGATTCAAAGTATTGAAAATCATTATGAAGCAGAAATAACCGATGAGTTTTTAAAACCCATTATCTGCTTAAAGGACAATAGTTTACCCGTTGCAAAAATTGAAAATGATGACGTAGTTTTCTGTTTTAACTTCAGAACCGATCGCGGCCGAGAGATTACAGAAGTGCTTTCACAGCAGGAATTTCCTGAATTTGGGATGCATCCGCTAAATCTTTACTATGTGACAATAACTAATTACGATAAAAATTTCAAAAATGTACATGTTGTTTTCGATGAAGAAGTTTTGCACGAAACGATAGGTGAAATTTTAGAAAGAAACGGAAGAACACAGATTCGTGTTGCTGAAACAGAAAAATATCCACACGTTACCTTTTTCTTTTCTGGTGGAAGAGAAGAAGAGTTTGTGGGAGAAAGAAGATTGTTATGTCCAAGTCCGAAAGAAGTTCCGACTTACGATTTTAAACCTGAAATGTCAGCGTACGATATTACTGAAAAAATCCTTCCGGAGATTGAAAATGAAACGGCAGATTTTATCTGTTTAAATTTTGCCAACACCGATATGGTTGGTCACACAGGTGTCTTTTCAGCAGCAGTAAAAGCAGCAGAGGTAGTTGATCAATGCATTTCCCGAGTTGCAACAGCAGCGTACGAACATAATTATGCAGTTTTCATTCTTGCAGACCACGGAAATTCAGATGTAATGATAAATTCAGATGGAAGTCCGAACACCCAGCATTCTACCAATTTGGTTCCATTGATTGTAATGGATAAAGACCGAACCTGGAATCTGAAACCTGGAAAATTAGGCGATGTTGCGCCGTCAATTTTAAAAGTCATGGGAATTGAAATTCCGGAAATAATGACGGGAGAAGTTTTGGTGAGTTAAAAAGTAGCAGAGCACAGAAGAGAAATAATTTATATTTTCGATTTTTTTCAGCCGATGCTTATTATTTTGGCTGTTTTATATTTAATTTAACGGAGGAATTATGCAATAGATAATATTTTTAAATATATTTGCGTAAACCTATAAAAAGAGTGAGCATGTACAATAAGATGATGAGAATAGAGGTTATGAGAACGTTAGGCAAAAATGTCAACGAGTTCATAGACTCCTATTTGACCCCCGCAGAAAAAATATGGCAACCTACAGATTTCTTACCAGATCCGTCTTCAGACAGTTTCAGATATGATGTAGAAGAACTTCAAACTTATGCTCAGGAAATGGGTTATGATTTATTTGTAACCTTGATTGGTGACTGTATTACCGAGGAAGCCCTGCCAAGTTATGAATCTTGGATTATGGGAATTGATGGCGTAAACCAGGAAGAAAGATCGGGTTGGTCACAATGGGTAAGAAGTTGGACTGCTGAAGAGAACCGTCATGGAGATTTATTGAACAAATATCTTTATTTATGCGGTAGAGTAAACATGCGCGAAGTAGAAATTACAACGCAATACCTTATTCAAGATGGTTTAGATATCGGAACTACCATGGATCCATACCGAAATTTCGTTTATACAAGTTTTCAGGAAACTGCAACTAATATTTCACATAGAAGAGTTGGCTCTTTGGCCAAACAAAGTGGGAACACCAAACTTTCCAGAATGTGTGGCGTAATTGCGGCTGATGAAGCGCGTCATGCAAAAGCATATAAACATTTCGTAACTAAAATTTTCGAACTCGATCCTTCAGAAATGATGTTGGCTTTCGAAGATATGATGCGTAAAAAAATTGTAATGCCTGCACATTTAATGCGTGAATCTGGTCAGAAAGCAGGTGAACTTTGGGGACATTTTTCTGATGCTGCACAAAGAGCCATGGTTTATACAGGACAAGATTACATTAATATCTTATCAGAATTATTGCAAGACTGGAAAATAGAACATATTACCGGACTTAATGAATCTGCTGAAAAAGCACAGGAATATTTAATGAAACTTCCGGGAAGATTACAAAGAGTGACCGATAGAATGGCAACTCCAGACCAAGAATATCAATTTAAATGGATTAAATCGTAATTTTTTAATCATTAAAATTATAATGCCAATTAAGTCAATAGCTTCTTTGGCATTTTTTATTCCTCAAGAGAAATCACTAATCGAGTACAACTCGTACCAACGGACAAATTTATTATCTTTGCACCATTGAAATTTTAGAATAATGAAAAACAGTAAAAAACTTGCTATTGATTTTGACGGAACTATCGTAGATGATGGATATCCCGGAATCGGAAAAACAAAAACTTTTGCTTTTGAAACCCTTAAGAAATTACAGTCCGAAGGCTACAGATTAATACTGTGGACTTACCGACATGGGAAAACATTGGAGGAAGCAGTGGAGTTTTGCAAAAAAAATGGCGTTGAGTTTTATGCAGTTAATTCTAGTTTTGAAGGCGAAGTTTTTGATAATGAAAACGCTTCCCGAAAAATCGATGCCGATCTATTTATTGATGACCGTAATTTAGGCGGTTTCCCTGGTTGGGGAGAAATCTATAATATCATTAATGAAAGAATAGAATTTCGAGTAGAAGGCAAAGAAGTTTTGGCTTATTCTAAAATGAAAAAAGACAAAAAGAAAGGTTTATTTTGGTAAATGATTACCGAAATTCACAAAATCCTTTCCCTTTAATTTAAAGACAAATTTACAAAGTGATACAGTTAAAAACAATAGAAGAACTTCGACTGATGCGTGAAAGTGCGCAATTGGTTTCTAAAACTTTGGGCATGTTGGCCAAGGAAATTAAACCTGGCGTAACTACTTTACACCTTGATAATTTGGGTGGTGAATTTATTCGCGATCATGGTGGCGAACCCGCATTTTTAGGAATGTATGGTTTTCCAAAAAACCTTTGTATTTCTCCAAATGCAGAAGTCGTACATGGAATTCCGAATGATAAACCTTTGATCGAAGGCGATATTTTATCAGTCGATTGTGGCGTTTTCATGAACGGTTTTTACGGTGACCACGCTTATTCGTTTGAAGTTGGTGAAGTAGCGCCAGAAACTAAAAAATTGTTGCGAATCACCAAAGAATCTCTGTACAAAGGAATCGAACAATGCGTTCGTGGAAAAAGAGTAGGAGATATCTCAAACGCAATTCAAACCTATTGTGAGGCTCATGGATACGGAGTTGTTCGTGAATTGGTTGGTCATGGTTTAGGCAGAAAAATGCACGAAGATCCGCAAGTTCCGAATTATGGTAAAAAAGGAAGTGGTAAAGTTTTAAAAGACGGGATTGCACTAGCCATTGAACCAATGGTGAATCTGGGAACTGAAAAAGTAAAATTTCATGATGACGGCTGGACGGTGACTTCTCTTGATATGTCTCCTTCAGCACACTTCGAACATGATGTATGTATCATCGGTGGAAAACCAGTTTTGTTGTCAACTTATAAATATATTTACGAAGCACTAGGAATTGTAAGCGACGAAGAAAAACCATTTACCTTGGATTTTTAATGAAAAAAATTGCCAAATTTCTTTTAAATACAATCCCAAGACCTTTGCTTATTAATTTGAGCATTTTCTTACGACCACTAATTTATCTTTTCTTTAAAGGAACAAAATTTACCGATCCAATCGACGGGAAATCTTACCGGAAATTTCTTCCCTACGGTTATGGGAAACAACGAGAGAATGCACTTTCACCAGGAACTTTAAGTTTGGAACGTCACCGACAAATGTGGTTGTATCTTCAAAATGAAACTGATTTTTTTACTAAAAATTATAAAGTTCTCCATATTGCGCCGGAACAGGAATTCCTGAGAAGGTTCAAAAAAATGGATAATCTGGATTATACTTCTGCAGATTTATATTCACCAATTGTTGATATTAAAGCCGACATTCTCGACTTGCCTTTTGAAAACGAAAGTTTCGATATCATCTTTTGCAATCATGTTTTAGAACATATTGAAGACGATCAGAAGGCGATGAGCGAATTGTATCGTGTGATGAGAAAAGATGGCTGGGGAATTTTCCAGGTTCCGATGAAAAACTCTTTGGAGAAATCGTACGAAGATTTTTCCATTAAAAATCCGAAAGAAAGACAAAAACATTTCGGGCAATACGACCACGTTCGCTGGTACGGAATGGATTATTTCGAGCGTTTAAAAAATGCAGGTTTCGAAGTTGATATCAATTTCTACTCAAAGAAATTTAGCAAAGAAGAAATTACGCGTTTCGGTTTAATGATAAACGAAATTCTACCAATCGTTTCAAAGAAATAAAAGAATCAGCAGAATGAGAAAGAATTATTTCATGCATCTTTTGAAGTCGATTCCTTTGTTGCCGATTATTTATTTTCAGGGAAAGAAAATCAAAAAAGAAATTCAGTTTTTACCGGAAGCAAAAGAGCCGGAAGGTTCTGTCAATATCAATTCTGATCAAACGTTGAAAGTTCTTTTTATTGGTGAAAGTTCTTTTGCCGGAGTTGGATCTGATTTCCACAAAAACAGTTTTGCCGGTCATTTCTCTAATGAATTAAGTGCAGCATTTCACTCCAATATTGATTGGAAAGTTTACGCAAAAACGGGCTATAATGTGGAGAAAATTCATCAAAGAATAGTTCCTAAAATTCAAGAAACTAAGTGTGATTTATTGGTGATTGGGATTGGTGCGAATGATTCTTTTGAATTTACGCAGCCAAAAAAATGGCTTCAAAACATTCAGTTATTAATTGATTCTTTGAGGAAGAAATTTCCAGAAACTCCGATTTCATTTGCGCAGTTACCAACGATTGAAGCATTTCCTGCATTGACGAAAGAAATGCAATTTGTTTTGGGAAATCATAAAGATCTGCTTGCACAATATCTTTACAGCCAGACTTTAAAAAATAAAAACATCTACTTTCCGACCAACAAAGTTGATATTCAAAAATGGATGAAATTATTAAACGACAATCAAACGGTCGATGATTTTTTCAGCGATGGAATTCATCCGTCAGAATTGACTTATAAAATGTGGGCGAAAGAAAGTGTCCAATTTTTAATAGACTCGAAATTAAAATTCTCTTAATCTTTAGACAGATTTCCCAGGGCTTTCAACATATCAATTCCTTTTCCTAAAACGGGTTTAAACAAATCTCCATTCTTTTTAATGCGTTGCAAAGCATTATGAATATTGAAATCAGTTGGCTTAAAACCAAACTTTAATTCTTCCCATAAAATCGGCATTGAAACTGGAGCCAATGGTTTTGGACGAATACTATAAACACTCGCTAAAGTCTGTCCCGTGCGGTTTTGAAGATAATCCAAATAAATTTTTGTCGTATCGCGCTTTTTTAAACTTCGTTCCAAAGTCGTTAAGTCCGGTAATTTTTGCTGAACTTTCTGCATTAAAAGATGGGCGAAATTCTTCACTTGTTCCACTTCATAATCTGCACCCATCGGAATAAAAATATGAATTCCTGAACTTCCGGACGTTTTGCAAAAACCTTTGATTTTGGCTTTATCTAAAATCTCTTTTACACAAAGACTTGTTTCAATAACATCATCAAAAGTGTTTTTTTCCGAAGGATCCAAATCCAAAGCCAACCAAGTTGGTTTATTTAAATCGTTAACGGTTGAATTCCAGGGATTCAAATCGATACAACCCAGATTATTCAAATACGCCAGATCATCGGCCGTATTGCAGATTAAGTACTGAATATCTTTTTCATTAGATTCTGAATAGACAGAAACTTTGTCAATCCAGTCAGGTGAATCGTTTCCCGCATCTTTATGATAAAAACTCAAACCTTCAATTCCATTCGGAAATCGATTTAAGGACTGTGGACGATTTTTCAGATGTGGTAAAATATATTTAGAAACTGATTGATAATAATCGACCACTTGACCTTTAGTAATTCCACTTTCGGGAAAATAAATTTTATCTTGATTGGTTAATTTCACCGTTTTGGTAACCTTTTTATTTCGAAGTTTTAATGGTTCCTTTTCACTTTTATTATCTTCATCTTTAATTTTAAAAGTAGAAGAATTCTCTACTTCTTCATGATCTTCTTCCAACAAATCCTCTTTTTCTTTATCCCTCCGAATTCCCATAAAAACAGGATGACGGAAAATTCCATCACTCGTTTTTTCGGTATATTTTATTTCACAAACCAATTCAGGTTGAAGCCATGTTGCAGGAGCATTCGTTTTTGGGACTTTTTCAAACGGACAATTTTTTATAATTAATGGTTTGAATAAATCATATAAAGAATCTAATGTTTTATCCGAAAAACCGCTGCCCGCATGTCCACAATATTGCAGTTTTCCATTAATATAAGTTCCTAAGATTATTGCACCGAAATTTTTACGACCGCCATTCGGTTCTGTAAAACCACAGATTAAAACATCTTCTGTATTTTGAAATTTAATTTTCAGCCAGTCGGAAGACCGAACTCCTTCTGAATAAGTGCTGTCGGCCTTTTTTGCAATCATTCCTTCTAAGTCCATTTTTTTAATTTGGTCAAAGAAATCAATTCCTTTTTCTGGAATGTGTTCACAATATTTGATGACTTCATTTTCAACCAAAGCCTCTTTCAGTAATTCTTTTCGTTGAAGTAAACTTAGATTTTCTGTGGAATGTCCATTCAGCCAAAGCAAATCAAAAACCTGATAGGTCATCGCTAAATTCGGATTTTCACCGATTTTCTGTAAAGTTTGAAAGTCAGGTTTTCCTTCACTATTAAATGCGACGATTTCACCATCTAGAACCATTTGATGATTTTGATCGTCTAAGGCTTTTACAATTTTAGAAAATTTATCAGAACAGGAGAGTCCGTTTCGGGAATACAACTGAATTTCTTTTTTCCGTAAATCAGCAACAGCGCGATAGCCGTCCCATTTAATTTCGAAAACCCAGTCTTTATGGTCAAATGCTTTTTCCTCGGTTTGTGCCAGCATGGGTTTAATAAAATCTTTTAATTTTTTCTCACCAATCAGAGCAGGCGTATAATTTCTAAATGTTTTGGATTCTTTAGCCGGAGTTTTTATTTTTTTTTTACTGGGCCGATTTTCTTCTCGTAAGGTTACTTTCGATTTTTTAGGAACATGTTCTTCAGAATCGTACTCGTCAAGGGCGAATTTATCTTTATGTTTGATGAGCAACCAGGCATTTCCATCTTTGGGATTTTTAATTTTCACTAAGGCAAATTCACCTTTTAACTTTTTTCCGTGAAGAACAAACTTGAGCGATTCTTTGTGAAGTTCATGACGCATGACCAAATCATCTGATTTCCCTTCTACTTTTTCTAAAGGTTCGTACGTGCCCGAATCCCAGATTTCAACTTCGCCGCCGCCGTAATTTCCTTCAGGAATTGTTCCTTCGAAATCTTTATAAGAATACGGATGATCCTCGGTCATCATTGCCAAACGTTTGTCTTGAGGATTAAGTGAAGGACCTTTCGGAACCGCCCAACTTTTCAAGACTCCATCCATTTCCAACCGGAAATCATAATGAAGTCTTGAAGCAGAATGACGCTGAATGACAAAGATTAATTTTCCGTCATTTTTTTGAACTGCACCTTCTGGTTCAGGCGTATCGACAAACTTTCGTTTTTTATTGTATTCTTCTAAAGGCATAATTAAGAAACTTTTTTAGCCTTTTTAGAACCTTCTAAACTTGCTTTCAATTGTGCCATTAAATCAACAACTTTTCCACTGTCTTCTGGAGCGTCTTCGACTTTCTTCACTTTTTTACCTTTCGCTTTTTTCTTGATTATTTTTAATAAATCCTCGGAATAAGTATCGGTAAAGGCGGCCGGATTAAATTTCTCTGAAGTTTGCTCAATTAAAGAAACAGCCATTTTCATTTCTCCAGGTTTTGGATTTTTTTGAGTTGGAATTTTCAAATCTCCATATTCCCGAATTTGTTTTGCAAATCTCAATCGATTAACAATTAAAACATTATCATCATACGGACGAATCATTCCGAAGATTTCTTTGTCGCGCATCACAAATGTTCCGATGCCGGCCATTTTGGTTTTAATCAAAGATTTCAATAAAAGATTATAGGCGCTTTCAGCATTTTTTTGAGGTTCCAGAAAGTAGGGGACTTCAAAATAAACAGAATCAATTTCGGCTTCTTTTACAAAATGTTCGATTGAGAAAACTTTGGTTTTTTCCGGACTCGCTGCTGCATAATCATCATCGCCCAGCACAACATATTTGTCGTCCATTAAATAACCTTTTACAATATTTTCCCACTTTACTTCTTTTCCGGTTTTTTCATTAACTCGTTTAAATTTGATATTTGAGAAATCGCTTTTATCCAGCATATCCAGATCGAGTTTACTGTCCTCAACTGCAGAATACATTTTCACCGGAATATTAACCAATCCAAATCCTATTGCTCCGTTCCAAATTGACTTCATAATAATTAATTTTAAAGGTTTTGATTAATGAAATAATTATGCCTTTTGAAAATTGATAAATCTGGACGATTAATCAGCGTAATTTTAAATTAAAGAATAAAATTTAGACCAATGAAAATTCCTTAACTTTGCGCTACTTTAAAATTATTACACATTGAGCACGCATAAAGCAGGATTCGTAAATATAGTTGGAAAACCCAACGCAGGGAAATCGACCCTTTTGAACCAATTAATGGGAGAGAAGTTGGCGATTGTTACCCAAAAAGCACAGACGACCAGACATCGAATTTTCGGGATTTACAATGAAGAGGATTTACAGATCGTCTTTTCTGACACGCCCGGAGTTCTGGATCCGAAATACGGACTTCAAGAGAAGATGATGGATTTTGTAAAGGATTCTTTACAAGATGCCGACGTTTTCTTATTCATCATCGATCTTACCGATAAATCAGAACACAGCGAATTTTTAGTTGATAAATTAAATAAAATTCCGGTTCCTGTTTTAATTTTGGTGAATAAAATTGATGCATCAAATCAAACAGACCTTGAAAAAGTAATGGAGTTCTGGCACGAACAGATTCCTAAAGCCGAGATTTTACCTATTTCTGCTTTAACAGGTTTTAATACCGAAGTGATTTTACCAAAACTAAAATCAATGCTTCCTGAAAACCCGCCGTATTACGACAAAGATCAATATACCGATAAACCGGAAAGATTCTTTGTAAATGAAACCGTACGCGAAAAAATCCTTTTGAATTACGACAAAGAAATTCCATATTCAGTAGAAGTTGTGACTGAACAATTTAAAGAAACGGACGGAATGCTTTTTATTGATTCCGTGATTTATGTAGAACGTGATACCCAGAAAGGGATTATTATCGGTCATAAAGGTGATGCCATCAAAAAGGTGGGAACTGAGGCAAGAATCGATTTAGAGAAATTCTTTTCTAAAAAAATACATTTAAAACTCTTTGTTAAAGTAAAAAAAGACTGGCGTAAAAATGATCGGGATTTAAAAAATTTCGGTTACAGATAGACATTTAGATGAAAATTTTGTATTTTAGATGTTTTTATTAATTTCTTGATTTAAATATATTAAATGAATTACTTTTCTTCAACAAAAGACATTCCTGCAATCAATAATATTGTAATGTTATTAGTACGAATTTTCGTTGCAGTTGCAATGATAATTTTACACGGACTTCCTAAATTAGAGAAATTGATGGCGGGTGGTGAAATTCAGTTTTATAACTTTATGGGTGTTGGCGCCAAGACAACATTAATTCTGGCCATTTTACTGGAACTTATTTGTGCCTTTTTAGTAATGATCGGGCTATTTACCAGAGCAGCCAGTTTAGCGCTTATAGTCGTAATGTCGGTCGCAGCATTTGGTGTTCATTACGCTGATCCTTTTAGTGTGAAAGAAAGCAGTTTGTTATTCCTATCTCTGTTTGCGTTAATCTTCGCTTTCGGCCCTCGCCAGTTTTCAATAGATAGCATGATTTCCAAAAGGAGAGAATCCCGTTGGTAAATTATTATAAAAAATTAGAAACCACCAATTAACACGCAATGTTTTGGTGGTTTTTTTATTTTATGTCTTGCTAAAAACATTAATTTTTGATACTTTTGAAAAAAGAGTATATATGAAAAAAAGACTGACTGCTATTGCATTGCTATTCGTAGTTTTTGCAACAGCCCAAGAAAGTATTAACTATCAAAAACCGTCTGCAGAGATTATGCAACTGACAGATTTCGAAAGAGCGCCATCGGTTTTTATGGACAGTAAGAGAGAGCAGATGATTTTCTCTTATCGAGACACTTACAAGTCTCTTGATGACCTTAATCAGGATGAAATGAAACTGGCAGGATTGCGGGTAAATCCTGTGACCAATATTTCAAGTACGATTACTTATGTTAATAATCTAAAAACAAGAAAGTTAAAAGATAAAACAGAAGCACAGGTCAAAGGTTTGCCAGCCAATCCACGAATTTCTTATCTTTCTTTTTCACCGGATGAAAAGAAATTGGCTTTTACCAATACCACTAAAAATGCGGTTGAATTATGGATTTTAGATCTTGCGAGCAATACGGCAAAAAAGATATCAAATCAGCCACTGAACGCGAATTTGGGAAGTCCTTATGTTTGGATGTCGGATTCTCAAAGTTTATTGATCAAGCAGATTCCTTCGGATAGAAAACCTTTAATTGACGAGAAACAAAATTTACCAACTGGACCAACTGTTTCTAATTCCGACGGAAAAGTTTCACAAAACAGAACTTATCAGGATTTATTAAAGAATCCACAAGATGAAGCCAACTTTGAAACATTGGCAAAATCTGATTTGGTGAAAATTTCCATTAATGGAGATCAGCAGAAATTTAAAAGTGAAGGAATTTATACTGGTATGAATTATTCACCAGATGGTAAATATTTAATGTTGACAACGATTCAAAGACCTTATTCTTATATTGTTCCGTTGAACAGATTTCCGATGACTTCTACGGTTTATGATCAAAATGGAAATTTAGTAAAAGTGGTGAATGAAACTCCGCTGAATGAAATTATGCCAAAAGGTTTTTCGTCGGTTAGAGAAGGAAAAAGAAATATTAGTTGGAGAGATGATCAACCCGCAACTTTGGTTTATGCTGAAGCATTGGATGGGGGAGATCAGGCTAAAAAAGTAGAGTATCGTGATGAAGTTTTCGTTTGGGAAGCACCATTTAACAATGCTCCAAAATCTTTATTTAAAACCCAGCAAAGATTTAGCGGAATCGATTGGTCGAATGGAAATTTCGCCATCGTTTCAGACAGTTGGTATGACACCAGAAATTCAAAATCGTATTTGATTAATCTAAAAGATAATTCTTCAAAAATTATTGATGATCGTAATTACCAAGACGTTTACAGCGATCCTGGAAAGTTTGCGGAGAATAAAAATGAGTTTGGCAGAAATGTAATTGACATTAAAAATGGTAAAGCGCATTTGATCGGTGCAGGATTTACGAAAGATGGACAGTTTCCGTTTATCGATGAATTGGATTTGGGAACCCTGAAAAAGAATCGATTATATACTTCAAAACTGAAGAATTCTAAAGAAAGTATTGTTGATATTTTAGATGCAAAAGCGGGACAGGTTTTAGTGGTTGAACAATCGCCAAGTCAATATCCCAATTACTTTGTAAGAAATATTAAAAACGGAAAAGCAAGTGCAGTAACCCATTTTGCCAATCCTTTTGAAAGCATTAAAAATGTGTATAAAGAAGTAATTACCTACAAAAGAAATGATGGAGTAGAATTAACAGGAACTCTTTATTTACCAGCCAATTACGATAGAAAAAACCGTAAGGAAAAATTACCGCTTTTGATCTGGGCTTACCCAAGAGAGTATGTGAGCAAAGATACGGCGGGACAAAGTACGCAGAATCCAAATGATTTCACTTTCCCTAGTTATGGTTCGTTTATTTACTGGGTTACAAAAGGTTACGCAGTTTTAGATGACGCGTCTTTCCCGATTATCGGTGAAGGAAACGCTCAGCCAAACGACACCTTTATCACGCAATTGGTTGCCGACGGTAGAGCAGCGATTGATGCTGTTGACAAATTAGGTTATATCGACAGAACAAAGGTTGCAGTTGGCGGACACTCTTACGGAGCATTTATGACCGCGAACCTTTTGACGCATTCCAAAGATTATGCTTGTGGAATTGCAAGAAGTGGCGCTTATAACAGAACATTAACGCCGTTTGGTTTCCAGAGTGAACAGAGAAACTACTGGGACGTTCCGGAAATCTACAACACGATGTCACCATTTATGAATGCTGATAAAATGAAAACTCCGTTATTGTTAATTCATGGTGAAGCGGATAATAATCCGGGAACATTTACTTTGCAAACGGAAAGATATTTCCAGGCATTGAAAAATTTAGGAGCGCAGGTGAGAATGGTTCTTTTACCAAAAGAATCTCATGGTTATGCAGCCAAGGAAAGTATTTTACATACTTTGTGGGAACAAGATCAGTTCTTAGAAAAGTGTTTGAAAAATAAATAATTTTTAAAAGAGTCTTCCAAATTGGGAGACTTTTTTTTTATAAACTTCTTTTTTAAAGATAAGAAATTGACCGATTAGATTTAAAATATTAAGATTGATTAAGGAAAATAGAAAGATGTTATTGAGTAGTACATCGTAAATAACTTTAATGAAAATGTAGATAAATTGAAAGTCTTGGTAAGAGAAGATTTTTTTAGACGGCATGATAATCACCTTTCGGCAGAAATAAATCCAATTTAACATAATATAAATTATAGGACTTTTTGTAATTTGGATATTTAACGGAAATAGTTGGAAAATTTGTACTTTTTAAGATTATGACTGAACATCATTTCAATCCTTGCCAATAGGACTTTTAAATATCGTGAATCACATTCCATTTAAAATCACACAGCCGATTCTCAACGATTAGGTTTTCAGGAACTTAATCACTAAAATTTCTAATCAACATATTTAATCGGATTGTCGGGAAACGAATTTTTTAAAGAAATAACCTGTTCGTTTTTAGAAAGTTCACATTCGGCAGGTTTATTTTTAAATAATTTAAATGTAATTGTTATTGGCTGTGTTCCTTTAATTTTATCTAATTTGCGAAAAGCATTTAGAATTTCATTTGCATTAAAATAAAAGTCGATTCCATATTTGTTTACATTCCCAAATCTCACGTAAAATGTTTTCGGAATATTTCTATATTCATTTAAACTTTCTTCTTCTAAATCATAAACTTTCTGCTCAGCAAATGAATAAGCATTAGCGTTTTTTAAATAATCTCTGGCTTCTAAATCTGTCTCCAAAACCCATTGATACTTATTTTGAAGCAAATCTGAAAAATCGCTAATATTTTCAATTCCTTCATAATCATTGTATTTTTCGCCCAGACTTTTTTTATAAATCAACTGATCCAGATTTCCTAAAGTTTCTTTTGCTTGATATGAAATAATATTGATAGAAGGAAAATCTTCCTGATCAATCTTCAAAACTATCTTTCCTTTCGGAAAAATCTCACAAGATAACTTGGTAAGATTCGCAATTTTGCTTTCTGCGTTTCTGATCAAATCATATGGGATTTTTGTTTGTAATTCATAGAACTTTCTTTCATCGACAGAGAAATATTTCAAACTTAATGAATCTGGTAATAGTTCAGTATAATTTGGAAAATAAATGGATTCCCTACTTTCAGAACTTGTTAAATCCTTAGAATCTGAATCTATTGTTCTGGTTGAATGATTGAAATTATTATAAAAAACACCATCGATTACTTTAATAATATTTGGATTTGAAGACGTTGAATTTTCGCAGAAACTTCTAATTTCTGCAGTCCACAATACTTTTTCATTTTCCTTGTTCTTCACTTTAGCCATAAAATAAAGCATGATAAATAATGCTAAAATGCCTAGCAAAATAATATTTACAATATTTAAAATTTTACTTTTCATATCGATTTTAATGTTGATAGGCTTTTGCTAAAGCTCCTAAAAATGAAAGCACTGAAAACCCAATGATAGAAGCAATAACCAAAAAGATGGTAAAATATTTAAAACTTCTTTTGTAAGGTTCCTCAACTAAAAAAATTCTCATTAAAATTGCAATTACAGGAATAGTGAAAAATGAAATTATCAGTACTAAATCTTCACTGTCAGCAGAAAAAATGTTGAGATAATCGATATAAATGTATAAGACTACTTCTATGAAAAAAAGTAGAAAAATTGTTATAAATGGATTGTTTTTTATCATTATTTATTAAAAATAGACAAAAATAGGTGTTCATCAAAATTAAATGAATTAATTCTAGGAAACTAAAACTGATGCTGAATTCCTGCAGTTTTCTTATTTAACATAATACAGAATTTTCAAAATAATTTCCGTAACTTGAATTTTCAAATATTTAGTAATTATATTATGAAAAAAATTATTCTTTCTGCGTTTATTATTTCAATGGCAATAAGTTGTGAAAAAAAATCAACGGAAACTTTAGATACTGATTTTGCAACTGACTCTCTTGTCGTAATCCCAGAAACCAGTGATCCTGTAGAGTCCTCTACCCTACAAACATGTTATATGGAAGCCACAGGAAAGGATTCTGTCTTTGTTTCTTTAGAAGATAACTTGGGTACGATCATTGGGAAAATGCGCTATAAAAATTTCGAAAAAGACAGTTCAATGGGTGATGTTGTTGGAAGTCAGAACGGCGATACTTTGAAACTGGTTTACACTTTTGAAGCAGAAGGAAAGACTTCTGAAAGGGAAATTTATTTCTTAAAAAAAGGAGAAAATATCATCGAGGGAATTGGCGAACAAAAATTGGAAGGCAACAAATCTAATTACGCAAATCCTGCAAAACTGAAATACGAAGGAAATACTTTAAAGCAAGTTGATTGTACGGATTTTGATAAGAAGTTTAAAGGAAAATAGTAGATTATTTAATTTCAAAAATATAAAAAGAGCAACCAATTTGGTTGCTCTTTTCGCTGAATATGAAAAAATTAATTATAATAAAATTGTTTGTATCGAATGTGCTGGAGAGAAAAGTTTAGTTGCTTTTCCTTCAATCCACAAATAGACATCGGTATCGTTATCGCCTTCGTTCATAATCACATTGACCATTTTACCGTCTTCATTCATAAAAGTTGTAGATAATAAATAATCGCGATTACTGGAAGTTGCTATTCTTTGGGCTTGCGGTTTCACGTATTTTGAAAGATGTCCTATATAATAATACTCGTAAGTATAATGAACTTCGCCGGTTCTGGTATCTGCAATAATTGGTGCAAAACAGAAATTCCCAACGTGATTCGGTCCTCCATTTTCATCGAGCAAAACATTCCAGTCTGTCCAGGCAGATGTTCCTTTGTTGAAATCATTGATCATATTTCTACCGTACAATTCTCCTAAACTCACATCGTAGATTTTGCTGAAATCGAATTGTTCTTTGCAACCTTCCGTAAAGATTAAGAATTTATCTGGGAATGCTCTTGCAGTTTCTGTTACATTATCAAAAAGTGGCTTGCTTTTCGTCCAGGTTTCGTACCAGTGGTAACCGATTCCGTGGGCATATTTTGCAGTTTCTGGATCTTGTAAAGTGGTCGTTGCTCTTTGGAACATCAAGTCTCTATTGTGATCCCAAATAATCACTTTTTTGTCTTTATAACCGTTTTTCCATAAAGTTGGGCCCAAGTTTTCTCTTAAGAATTGCCCTTCTTCATCAGCGGTATAAATACAAGATTCCCACGTTTGTGTTGCCATTGGTTCATTTTGAATGGTTAATCCCCAAACTGGCATTCCACGTTTTTCGTACTCTTGAATGAATTTAATGTAATATTCAGCCCAAGGTTGGTAATATTCATTTTCTAAACGACCGCCTTTCAGCATGCTTTTGTTAGATTTCATCCAAGCTGGTGGACTCCACGGTGAAAAATAAAACAGGAAATTTTCTTTACCAATCAATTTCTGTGCTTCTTTAATCATCGGGATTTTATACTTTTCATCATGTTTGATGTCGAAAGATTTAAGCGAAGTATCGCCATCTTTCACATAAGTATAAGAATCGCTGGAGAAATCACAAGAGTTCATATTGGTACGAACCAAAGTATAACCAATTCCTGTTTTTCCGTAATACGCTTCTAGGATTTCTTTCTGTTTAGCTTTCGGTAATTTGTAAAGTGTTTCGGCAGATGAATCGGTGATTGCCCCACCAATACCAATAAGTTTTTGATATTTATAATCTGGATCTACAAAAACGCAAACATCGGTTTCTTTGGGTTGAGCAAATGGTAAAAATTTAGCACTGCCCTTTTCTGCGAATTTCTCTCCGGTTTTTGCGTTTGTTAAAATAATTTTAGCCTCAATTCCATTATTATTCTTCCAATAATTTTGAGCATTAATAGAAGCAATGCTGCCCAAAATAAATAGAGTTACTAAAGTCCTTTTCATAATATTTTTATTTGATTTAAAATTTTGCAGTTTATAAATTATTTGAACCTGCTAAAATACATAAGTCGCAACCGATTTTCCTGGGATGCTTGTTGTTGCCTGTTTTTCTTTTAATTTAATGTTAAAGTTTTCTGGTTCTGAATGATCATTTTGAATAATCAGAACGGTTTTTCCCTGTGGTGTTAAAAATGCTGCGGTAGAAATCGTAGGCGTTTCGGTAGAAGCAATCCTTACAGAATTTGCGGGAACAAATTTAGAAGCATGAGCGATGATATAATACGCCACATTTCTAGTAATTTGATCGCCAGGATTAATGGTAATTGCACCTTTACATTCGGTACATCCACCAGGAGTATGTGGACCAAAATTTCCATCATTTGCAAGATTCCATTCCAGAGCAATTTTACTCCAGTTTCTCATCGAACCGATAATTACGTTTTTGGTATGCCAGTTTATATCATCATGGAAATTTCCTTTTGAACCTGTCCATTGTTCTGTGAAATAAAGGTTTTTATTAGGATGAGCATTGTGAACCGTAGTTAATGCAGAAATATTTCCTTCATACAAATGAAAAGCAGAACCATCAATAAATGCTTTTGCTGCCGGATCATTTAAAATATTTATAGGATATTCCGGTTTATTGCAGTTATGATCGTACAATACAATTTTGGTTGAAATCCCTTCTTTCTTAAAAGTCGGGCCTAAATTATTTTTAATAAAATCTCGCTGCATGTCAGAAGTCATATACAAACTCGGATTATTTCCAGGATGAAGTGGCTCATTTTGAGGCGTGATGGCATCAATAGTAATTCCTTCTTTTTTCATTCCCTTAATATACTTCACAAAATAATCAGCATAAGTTTGATAGAATTCGGGCTTCAAACTTCCACCGATTGTACTTTCGTTATCTTTCATCCAAACAGGCGGTGACCATGGCGCCGCAATAATTTTAATGGAAGGATTAATCGCCAAAATTTCCTTTAATATCGAAATTAATTGAGCATCTCTCGCCAAACTAAACTTAGTTAAATTCACATCGGTTTGCCCTTTCGGTAAATCGTTATAAGAAAAAACTTCGGAATCCAAATCAGATGCACCGACGCTTAATCTTAAATAACTCACCGAAATTGAGTTCGCCGAATTGCCGAAAAGTTCTTCTAAAAGTTCTTTTCTTTTTGGAGCAGAAAGTTGATTAATTACTTCTACACTTCCGCCAGTCAACGTATATCCGAAACCATCTACGGTTTGAAATTTCTGCGAATCATCAATAACAATCAATTGAAACTGATTTGCAACTGAAGTAAAATTTAAACTGTTTTGCTGCTGCAATTTTACGGATTCATCACCTTTAGTCAACCAAACCTCTACTTTATTTTCAATTGGTTTTGTGGTGATTTCGCCGACTCTGTTACCACAAGATAACAGAGAAAAAAGTGCTACACCGCACAGTGCAGCACCTTTATAAAAGAAACTGTATGAGGTTTTAAACTCCATCATTAATACCCAGCATTTTGTGTAAGGTTAGGATTATTATCAATTTGACTCTGAGGAATCGGCCATAATAATCTTTGTTCGGTAAGATTCGCACAATATGGAAGTACTACTCCATTTTGATCTTTTCTGTTTTTAAGAATTTCTAATGCTTTACCAGTACGTTTTAAATCGAACCAACGTTGTCCTTCGAAGGCTAATTCTAATTTACGTTCTTGCAAAACTTTATTAATTCCGTCTGCTTCGCTGGTAATTGGAGTTACTGCACCAAGTCCCGCTCTGCTTCTCACCTGATTAATCAATGCAGCAGTTTCTCCAAAAGCACCTGTTTTTACTTTGGCTTCTGCTTTCAATAAAATGATATCTGCTAATCTCAAAATATAAATATTTTGATTACCGCTGGTATCTCTCTGTTTCCATGCGAACGGATAATTGGCGCTCGTCCAGTAATTATCTGCCCAGCCTACTGGTTCAAATTTTACAGTAGATGCTTTTCTTACGACATCACCTTCAGCATCAAAAGATCTTACCAAATCGTTGGATGGATTATTGAATTTTTTCCAATCATTGCCAATAAACATAGAGGATCCCCACCACCAAATACTACCACCATTTCCATTAATTTCAAAAATAGATTCGGCATTGGCATTATGCGCATTATCAAAAAGGTTTTCGTAGTTCGGAAGTAAACTATACCCCTGACCAATTACTTGATCAGCGTAAGAAATCACTTTTGCATAATCTGGGTTTGGTTTGGTCGCATTTACTTTAGCCAATAAAGATAACGCGACGGCTTTAGAAACCGTGTATTTATCTGCAGAAGAAGGTAAAACTGCTGCTGCGCCTTCAAGATCTGAAAGAATTAAGGAATAAACTTCACTTACTGGTTTTCTTTCGGGATACACCTGAGCATATACCTCCTCGAAATTTTGTGAATTTACTCCAATTACTGCTTTAGTCACAATAGGAATGTCTCCCCAAAGTTGTACGGCATGAAAATAATACATTGCTCGCATGGTTGCCGCTTCTGCTTTCATCTGGGCTTTTCTGGCAGGTGTAAGTGCAGGATCAGTAATGTTATCTACATAATTTAAAACTTTGTTACAGTTATTAATTAAGCCATAAAGATAATTCCAGTCACGGCTCACATTACTGTTGGTTGCTAAAATTCTGTATTCCGCCTGTTGCTGATTTTGAGGATTATCTCCACCCATATAAGCAATATCGGTTTGTGCATCGCCATTGAAAAAATAATCCAACTGCCAGTATTCACTTCCTAGTCCGCTGTAAATTGTTGCCATTAAATTATCTGCCTGTGCTAAAGTGGTATAAGGAGTATCGCTTAAAGGTACGGCCTGATCTGTAATTGGTTCCGTATCAAGATAGTCGGAGCAAGAAGTTGTGCCTAAAGCCAAACTTGTTCCTAAAAATAAATAAAATATGGTTTTGTTAAGTTTCATAATTCAAATTTTAGAAGATTAAAAATTAGCTTTAAGACCGAAGATTATGGTTCTAACTTGTGGGTATGTTCCGTAGTCAATTCCTGTAACACCGTTGGTATTGGCGAAAGCATTTACTTCTGGATCAAATCCTGTGTAATCAGTCCATGTATATAAATTCTGACCAGTTACGTAAAGGTTTAGTTTGTTTACTCCTTTGAATGGTTTGGCGAAGTTATATCCTAAGGTTACACTTTTTAGTTTTACATAAGAACCATCTTCAATAAAGCGATCTGAAATGACCATCGCTGATGAAGAGTTTGCTCTTGGTACATTGGTAATTTGTCCTGGCGTGGTCCAACGATCCAGTACTGCGGTCGATTGATTTTTAAAGTCATTCATTAACTCTAATTCAAAACGGGAAGCATTATAAATATCATTTCCCTGAGAAGCAGTTACCAACACGTCCATATACCAGTTTTTGTAAGAAAGGTTATTGCTAAATCCGAAAGTATAATCAGGATTTGGATCACCGATGAACGTTCTGTCTGCAGTGTTGAAAGTTCCGCTGTTATCTAAGTCTTTGTAAATAATATCTCCTGTCTGTGCATCTACACCTTGCATTTGATAACCGTAGAATGATCCAATTGGAGTTCCGGCTGTAAATCTTACCAGATTGCCCATTCCTTCGATTCCTGCCCGGTCAATATTTGGCATCCAGGCGATTTCATTAATGTTACTTTTATTAAATGAAATGTTGAAATTGGTATTCCAAGTGAAGTTTTCATTTTTAAAGTTGATGGTATTCAATGTGAATTCCATTCCTTTATTTTCCATGGAACCTACATTACGCAGAATGTTTCCTATTTGTCCCATTGCGATTGGCATGATCAAATCGTCAGTCTCTCTTTTGTAGAAATCAGCAGTTAATTTAATTCTGTTGTGTGCAAAAGCGACATCCACACCAAAGTTTGTATCGGTGGTAACTTCCCAACCAATATCACTTGCCCACTGATAAGTAGAGTAAGAACCATTTGGTCCTTCCTGATTTAATCTTTCTAAATTAAAATGAGAATATGGTGGAATTCCAGAAGCGTTACCGGTTTTACCCCAACCTCCTCTTAATTTAAGATCAGAAATAACATTGCTGTCTGCTAAGAAATTTTCATTTTTAATGTTCCAAGAAGCAGAAACCCCTGGGAAGAATCCCCATTTTTTTCCTGGATCTAAAGCAGAACTTCCATTATAACGGAATACACCCATTAAGGTATATTTATTATCCAAAGTATAAATTGCTCTACCGAAATAAGATAATTCTCTTAAAATTTCTTTACGGAAAACTTGATTCGGATTTTCAGATAAACTGTAAACGAATTCTCTTAAATCTTCCGGGAATCTATTTCCCCAATAATATTGACCTTGAGTATTACGCTCGTGTAACTGAAATCCTCCTAATAAACCTAAATCATGAACTCCAGTTTTTAAAGTATAATTTAAAGTGTTTTCAAAATTGAAGTCTTGGTAAAGATTAAAGTTCTGTGAACCAGTTCCTTTTTCCTGACGACCGTAAACAGAACGGTAACCATCAATAAATTTATCATTTACACTATCGATCACATCTAATGATACGGTAGGTTTCCAAACCAGAGTTGGTAGAATATTAACTTCTAAACCTAAGTTTGATAAGAATCTTTGAGTAGTCGTATTATCTAAACCTCTGAACTGAAACGCAACTGGGTTTTCCCAACCTGCAGTAAAAGGGTTCATTGCGAACTGTCCATCTTTATAACCATCCAGATAATTTCCGGCAGCATCAGTATTTCTTACTTTTAATTGATCTGCATAAGCAGGCATAAAAGTAGGAGTCGTCAATGTGCTTAAAATTACACCTGCTCTTGCTCCCGCTTGATTGTCATTGGTATTTTTAAGTTTTGTATTAATATAGTTTAAAGACGCATTCACTTTTAGCCAATTGGTAACTTTAGAATCTAAATTTACTTTAGCAGAAACTCTATCAAATTTTGAAGGAGCTACGATACCTTCAACACCTTGGTAACCTAAAGAGGTATATGCTCTCATTTTATCATCACCGAAAGTATAATTCACATTATAATTCTGATCAAAGCCAGTACGGAAAACTTCGTCTCTCCAATCTGTTTGAATCCCGGCGTATCTAGGGTTATCAATCGTCACAATATACGCAGGATTAATTTCACCCATCAATTTACGATACTGCTCTGGATCTAAAACATCAACATTATTCACCTGTTTAGAAACTCCCCAATACGAATTGAAGTTTAACTCAGATTTGTTTACTTTTGCTCTTTTGGTTGTAATGATTACCACCCCAGAAGAACCGTTGATTCCATAAATTGCAGTTGAAGTTGCATCTTTCAGAATGGTAATATCAACAATGTCATCGGTATTAATTCCACTCACATCATTGGTCTGAATCCCATCAACAACATATAGCGGATTAACTCCAGATGAAATCGAGTTATTCCCTCTAATTTTAACATTTAACGATTGACCCGGCTTACCCGAATTTTGTACCACGCTTACTCCGGCAGCATTTCCCTGTAGTGCTTGTCCAACATTGTAAATAGGTCGGTCTTCGAAGACGTCGGCCTTAATGTTTTCAATAGCACTGGTCACATTTTTCTTTTTTACCGAACCATACCCAATTACCACAACTTCTTCAATCGTTTTCTCTTTAATAGAATCGTTGGTTTGAGCATTCATTCCGGCTGCAAAATAAAGTACTGCGATTAATCCCAGACTTTTTGAATACTTTAAGTTCATATTATTTAAGTTTTTGTTATCTCAATTTGAGACAATAAAGTTAATTATAATTTTAACATAACAAACTTTTATTTTGTATTTATAATATTTCAAGTATTTTTGGGAACTCTAACGAAAATTCACCTGAATTTGACCTTGTTAAGTGTTAATTTTAACTCCCAAATATTAACGTTAGAATCATAAAAAAACTAATTTTTAATAATGTTTGTTAAAATTTTTTCGGCACAAACGCTTCCGCTCAAAATGAGTTTTTTGATTTTCTCTATGGTTTTAAACTGTATGGGAATTCTAATTCTGCAATTATCTGGAAATCAGATTTCTTATAATAAATTGGGGCTACTAGAAGCATTCAAAGATTTACCAATTGCTTTCGTTTCCTTGTTTGCGGTAAATTTCATCCATCGTTTAGGAAACAAAAACTCTTTATTAATCTCTCTTTTCATCGTCGGTATATGTTGCACCCTTCTACCCTTTGTTGAAGAGTTTTGGTTTTATAAAATTTGGTTTGGTTTAATAGGGATTTGTTTTGCCATGGCAAAAATTGCAGTTTATGGACTGATTAGAAATAATATTTCCACCGAAAATCAATTGGCAAAAGTAATGAGCAGCGTAGAAGCTTCTTTTATGTTGGGAATATTTTTAGTCAATATTGGTTTTGGTTGGTTGCTCGCGAGCGAATATTCTGCAGACTGGAAATTTGGTTTTTGGTTCATCGCTTTATTGGCATTTCTCAATTTTTTAATGCTCCTTAAAACCGAATTTATAGATGGTGGACAAACGACTGAAGTGTTTTCTAAAAAGATTTTCGCCCAGTTTTTATCCCGAAAAAGTGTTTTGTTTTTTAGCATCATTTTCGGAATCGTATTTATCGAACAGAATTTTAATTCGTGGTTGCCTTCGTTTTATAAAAAATATTTAAATGTCAGTACATTTTCTGCGTTACAGGCCTCGGCATTTTTAGCATTATTTTCCTATATCGGAAGAGTTATTACCTCTCAGATTATTCATAAGTTTTCTTTGGCTAAATATTTTCTAGCGTGTGTTGTGTTGATTTTCACTATGTTAATGATATCGTATCTTCTATTGACTGTTAATGATTCGCAAATTATCCTTTTTATATTTCCTTTGATCGGTTTGTTTTTAGCACCATTATATCCCGTCGTAAGTTCAAAAATGATTTCTGGAATCAAAAAAGAGGACATCAATATTTTTACTTCATTAATGGTTATTTTTTCCTCCCTCGGAAGTTCAGTTGGATCGATTTCTATTTCGTTTTTATTTCAATATAGTTTAGGATCTTATTACGCAATTTTTATTTCGATTGCCGTGCTAATCGTTTTTATCATTGGGTTCTTTTATTTTAAAACCTTTGTCTCTAAATAAGAAAATAAGTATTAGTTTTGTTTTATTATGAAAATAGACGATACCAAAATTAAACAGTCTCTTCAGGAACTTATCGATACCAAAGACTTTGTACAGAATTTGTCGGTAGATTGTGTCATCTTTGGTTTTCACGATGATATTTTAAAAATTCTACTTTTAAAATACCATGATTTAGATTTATGGTCGCTTCCCGGTGGATTTGTTTTTAATGATGAGCATTTAGATGATGCCGCTTTTCGGGTTTTGTATGAAAGAACACATCTTGAAAATATTTTTCTGCAACAGTTTCATACTTTTGGCAGAATAGACCGAACTGAAAATAATGTTCACGAAATTCTCCTGAAAAATAAAAATATTGATGTCTCTAAAGATCACTGGATCTTACAACGATTCATCACTGTAGGATATTGCAGTTTAATTGATTTTTCTTTAGTAGATACCTTTCCCGATGCTTTTAATGAATCTTGTGCATGGTTTGAAGTTAGTGATTTGCCGAAAATGGCATTTGATCATAATGAAATCATTGCAAAGGGTTTAGAACATATCCGGAAAAATATAGATACACAAATGGTTGCAAGCAATCTTCTGCCAGAAAAATTCACGATGAAAGAATTGCAAACGGTTTATGAAACAGTGCTTGGGGAAAAATTTAGAAGAAACAATTTCCAAAGGAAAATCTTAGCCGAAAATTCTTTAGAACGTTTAGAGAAATTCTTCGATGGTTCACCAAATAAAGCACCCTATTTATACCGGTTTATTACAGAAGAAGAATAACTAATTTTTCATCATTATTAATGATGGTGTAAATTTTCCGTAAATATTTTCTTAAAATCTTTAATTATCCTAAATTAGGGCAAACAAAATTAATATGTCTTATTACCCTTTAAATTCCATTCCAGATTATTACGGAATTGATAGTTTACTTACTGAGGAACACTTACTTATACGCCAATCTGTTCGCGATTGGGTCGAAAGTTTTGTGATGCCTAAAATTGATGAAGCCGCACAAAATCATACCGATATTCCTAACCTCATGAAAGAACTGGGGAAAATTGGCGCACTCGGCCCTTATATTCCCGAAGAATATGGTGGTTCTGGCTTAGATCAAATCTCTTACGGAATCATTATGCAGGAATTAGAAAGAGGTGATTCTGCCGTTCGTTCTGCTGCTTCTGTACAAAGTTCTTTGGTCATGTTCCCAATTAATGAATATGGTTCTGAAGAGCAAAAAAAGAAATTCCTTCCGCAATTAGCAAGTGGTGATATGATTGGTGCTTTCGGATTAACCGAGCCTAATCACGGATCTGATCCAAGTTCAATGGAAACTTATTTCGTAGACAAAGGAGACCACTATTTATTGAACGGAGCGAAAATGTGGATCACCAACGCACCAGTTTGTGATATCGCTGTAGTTTGGGGAAAAAACGAAGAAGGTAAAGTTCAGGGTTTAATTGTTGAAAGAAGTTTCGAAGGATTTACAACACCGACAACAGATAATAAGTGGTCACTTCGTGCTTCGAAAACCGGAGAATTGGTTTTTGATAATGTGAAAGTTCCTAAAGAAAATTTATTACCGAAAGTGACTGGTTTAAAAGGTCCATTATCTTGTTTAAATTCTGCACGTTACGGAATTTCCTGGGGCGTAATCGGCGCTGCGATTGACTGTTATTGTACCGCTGTTCAATATGCAAAAGAAAGAACCCAGTTCGGAAAACCAATTGCATCTTTCCAGTTGCAACAGAAAAAATTGGCCGAGTTTTTAACTGAAATCACCAAAGCACAATTACTTTGTCTTCAGTTAGGAAACTTAAAAAATGCACATACTGCGACGCCTGCTCAAATTTCAATGGCGAAAAGAAACAATGTGAAAATGGCGATTGACGTTGCCAGAGAATCACGTCAAATCTTAGGAGGTATGGGAATTATGGGAGATTTCCCAATGATGCGCCACGCTGCGAATCTAGAATCCGTAATCACTTACGAAGGAACGCACGATATTCATTTGCTCATTACTGGTATGGATATTACCGGAATTAATGCTTTCGGATAAGAAAAAGTAAACCTTCAAGATTTTAAAACTTGAAGGTTTTTTTTATTTGTAATGTGAAACTTCAATGATAATCTTTGTGGTTAAAAATCCTTTACCAAGATTGTTTCACTTCTTCCACAAAATCACTCGACGGATTTAAAATCTCTACAATCACATTTTTAATCCATTTCATCGGACTTACCAATGATTGATTGGTGATTTCATCTTCACCATAAATCTGTAAATTCTGAACTCCTTTGTTGGCTTCAGCAAAACTCCAGATTCCACATTCTACAAAATTGTCGGGATATTTCTTTTCATTTAAAACCGCATAAGCGTAAACACACAGTTGCATCGCCTGTTTGTAATCGTCTCTGAAAAATAACTGTTCCAGTTTCTCTGCTTCCTCTTCTTTTTTGGCTTCTTTAATTAAAAGATTTTTGGTTTTCGCTGTTTTATAATCAATGATTCTCAACTTTCCATTCAATCGGTCGATTCGGTCAATAAATCCATAGAATGAAACTTTGTCGGTTTTTTCCTCATTCAGAAAATAATCGATGTTTTCAAAATTCCCTTCAACGCTTAAAATTTCTAAAGTATTTCCGTCTGCAATTAATTTTTTATCCACCTCCAAAATTGTTCGCACTACTCTTTCGGCAATCGATTTATGAATATAATTCATTCCTTTTTCATAGAAATCGGTTTGGTGATTCAATTTAATTATTGCTTCATTCATCACCTCGACTAATTGTTGATTTGAAAACTCTAAATCATTAACAGATAGTTTTTTACCAAGTATTTTTTCATAGATCACTTGAAGTGCGTAATGCACTAAATTTCCATAACTTCTTTGTGAAAGTTCCTCTTCCATTTCACTCGTTTCCCGTGTTCCCAAAATTTTGGTCAGATAAAAATCAACCGGATTATAAATAAAAGAAGTAAGATGAGAAGGCGAAACTCTCTTTTTCCATTCTTCTAATTTTTGCAGAACTGATGGTGTTTTTTCAATTTGAATCAATTGCTTATTAATCGGCTCCGAAGAATTTTCGATGATAATATGTTCTATGTTATGATGTTTGTCCTCGATTTCAATTTGCGTAATAAATCTGCTTTTTTCACCGGTATTTACTCCAGAACTCAACGCATTAAAAAGCAAGTGAACATTCTGTGAATCCTGCAAAAGTCGGTAAAAATGGTAGGCATAAATACTGTCATTTTCTAAGAAAGTATGCAGATGGAAATGCTGACGAACATCAAAAGGTAAATAAGTGTTTTGGGAATTCCCCAACGGAAGTTTTCCTTCATTCGCAGAAAGTAAAATGATATTTTCAAAGTTTAATAATCGCGTTTCTAAAAGTCCCATTACCTGTAAACCTTGCAGCGGTTCCCCTTGAAAATCAATCGTTTCTGAATTGACCAGTTGATTAATCAAAACTTCCAGCGTTTCCATTTTTATTTCAAATGAATAAGGCGAAAGTTGATTTTTAATAATTTTAAAACTCTTCTCAAAATGAGAAATGTTTTCATACAAAATATCATCTAATTCTCTGAATTTTAATTGATAACAATATGCAATCAATTCATCAATAAATGTTTTTACCGAAGTCGGTTTTTCAAACAAATTGAAATAAGAGAGGTCTGATAAAAATTCCTTAAACTGTTTTTTTGAAATATAAACAATATTTCTTTGTTCAATTTTCGCTTTAAAATCTAAGATAATCTGCTGATCAATTTCCTCATTCGGCAGTTCTTCTAAAACCGATAAAACATCATTGTAATAATAAGAAGAATCTTTTTTCTCCAATTGTTTTTGAAGATAAAAAAGTTGCTTCATTGCGTTACTGAAACCAAGATTTTTCAATGGAAATCCCATCGTAATATTCAGATGTTCTACGCTGCTCATCGCATCTAAACATGTCGGGAGAAGGTTTTCGTCCAATAAAACTACCGCAGTATTTGATAGATTTTCATCTTTAATTTCTTCAAAGATTTCAGGCAAAACTTTCGCTTGGGTTATATTTCCCGAAACCTCATAAACTTTGATATTTTTTGATTGTGCAAAATCATTTTCAATCCAGTTAAAATTTCGGGTTTCAGTAAACTCTTTCCAGGTTTTAATGATTCGCAAAAACTTTCCGGCTTCTTGTCTTTGATCTTTAATATAATATTCATCCGCTTGAAAAAAACATTGCGCTTTGTCCCATTGCATCAGGTTTCGTACTAATTTTTCTTCGACTGGCGTAAAAGCATTGAAACCACAAAACACAAATTTACTTTCCGTTTTTTGGGCATAATTTTCAATCTTATTCTTTGCGGCTTCGTGAATCATTCCAGAGGTTGCCCAGTTTTTTTCGTTCAGTTTCAACTTCAATAAAGGTAAAAACAGATTCATTTTTTGCCAGAAATTGAGGAATTTCTTAAGTGGCCGATCTTCTGAACGACCTAAATTCTCAGACCAGTTTTTAATTCTTTCTTCATCAAACATGTATTCTAAAACGGCTTTGTCAGAATCAGAAAATTTCAAAATATCATCCCAATCTTTTAGGATCGTAGGAAACCATTTCAAAAAGTTGGCAAAATCTTCAGAAGGTTGAATTTCCCGATACACTTCAAAAGCAAAAAGCCACAAAGCAATTCCCTGAACGGGCTGTTTATCGGATACTTCTTTAATTAAATCTTCTACCGTAAAAAAGTTCGGCAGCATACCGGAATACTGTTTTTCTTTCAATATTTTCTTGATGAAAACTACGGGTCTTTTACCTGGAAGAATAATATTAAAAGTCGATAAATCAGAATTTTGCGCTAAAATTTCGGTAATGATTTTATTTAAAAATTTCATGAATACTTTTCTTAATGGATAACTTTAATCTAAATCGAATTTAGAAAAGGAAAAATAAGGAAAATTCAACAAAAAAGCATCAAGAAAAATTAATTTCTTGATGCTTGTATTTTAAATAACTTTCTTAAGTTTATTTTACTTTAATGGTCTTCTCAATCCAGATGTTTTGTCCGGCAGCATCTTTTCCGTTCCAAAATTTGAAAGTATAAATTCCCGGAACCTGCGGCTGAAAATTAATTTGGGAAGCACGCGCAAACTCTTCACCACATTCCGATGAAGTTTTGAATTTAAATGCACTCACCGAACGGGTAAGTTGATCGGTATGCACATAATCATAACCGTAAAAACCCTCGCAGTTGTTCGAGAAATTAGAATATGTTTTGATGGTTTGAACGGTAAAAACTGCCATAGAATCTTGTGCTACTTTTACACTGTCTATTTTTACCCGATCAACACTTTGAACAAGGTTTTCGTCATTACGGTCATTACAATTCATGAAGGTAACAACCATGAATACTGATAAACTGAATTTTATAATATTTTTCATAGCGGCAGAATTTTAAATATTAATGATAAGTAAAATTAGGAATTGAAATTTCCCTTAGATAAATATACTACTTTTTTAGTATCGAAAAACTCGCCTTCAAAATGATCTTTTAATTGAAATAATTCTGCTTTTAAACCCGCAAGTTCTTCGCCTAAATCGCCACCCTTTAAATAAAGAACGCCATTGTGTTTTGGATTAATTTGCTCTTTTAAGAATTTGCCTCGAAGCCAACGCAGAAAAACCGGCATTTGCGTGACTGCTCTGCTCACTACAAAATGATATTGATCTTTTACATCTTCGGCTCTGCCATGGATTGCTGTAATATTTTTCAACCCAATTCCTTCAGAAACTTCTTTTACAACGGTAATTTTTTTACCGATAGAATCAATCAAAGTAAACTGAACTTCCGGAAATAAAATTGCGAGTGGAATTCCGGGAAAACCACCGCCTGTTCCAATGTCCAGGACTTTTGTATTGGGTGCAAATTCCATTACTTTTGCAATTCCAAGGGAATGCAGAATATGTTTTTCATAAAGGGAATCCATATCTTTTCGAGAGATCACATTGATTTTCTCATTCCATTCCCGATACAATCCGTCAAGGTCAGCGAACTGTTTTTTTTGGATTTCAGAAAGATTAGGAAAGTATTTTTCGATTAACTCTAAAGACATTTTATTGCAATTTTTTTACAAAAATAAACAAAGGATTTCACAATAATTTGGTTTGTGCTTTCAAACTAAAAAATTATCTTTGATTCTTTTAAAAATAACTATGGAAAAATTCTCTGACCGCTTGAATCGGATGAGTTTTTCGCAAACGTTTGTGATGAGCAACAAAGTGCGGGAAATGAAATCTCAAGGAATCGATGTCATCAGTTTAACGCTGGGCGAACCCGATTTCGATGTTCCGGATAATATTAAGGAAGCGGCTTTTGCAGCAATAAATAATAATTTCAGCCACTACTCGCCTGTTCCCGGATTTCTGGATTTACGAGAAGCAATTTGTGGTAAACTAAAAAGAGATAATAATTTAGAATATAGTGCGTCGCAGATCTGCGTTTCTAATGGTGCCAAACAGTCCATTCTCAACGTACTTGCATCAATTATAAACGATGGCGACGAAGTAATTCTTCCTGCACCGTATTGGGTGAGTTATGATGAAATGGTGAAAATGATGGGTGGAAAATCGGTGTTCGTAGAAACTTCGATTGACACTGAATTTAAGATGACTGCAGAACAACTTGAAAAAGCGATTACGCCGAAAACAAAAGCGGTGCTTTATAGTTCTCCCTGCAATCCATCCGGAAGTTATTATACGTATGAGGAATTAGAAAGTATAGCCAATGTGATTGCGAAATATCCTCAGATTACCATTATTTCTGATGAGATTTATGAGTTTATTAACTACGAAGGCAAACATACTTCGATTGCAGAGTTTCCGCAGGTTTATGAACAGACTGCGGTGATTAATGGAATGTCGAAAGCATTTGCGATGACCGGCTGGAGGATTGGCTATTCGGCTTGTCCGACCTGGTTGGCAAAAGCATGTGAAAAAATTCAGGGACAAATGACAAGCGGTGCGAATTCGATGGCGCAGAAAGCCTCGATTACGGCTTTGCAAACAGATCCAAGTGAATATCGTTTTATGATTGATGAATTTAAAAAACGACGTGATTTGGTTTTTTCTTTAATAAAAGAAATTCCTGGCTTCAAAGTAAACTATCCGAAAGCGGCGTTCTACTTTTTTCCTGATATTTCGTTTTATACTGGTAAAACTTTAAATGGGACTTACATTAAAGATGCTGATGATTTTGCTATGTTTCTTTTAGAAAATGCTCATGTAGGAACTGTTGGCGGCGTTTCTTTTGGAAATGCAAATTGCATACGGTTTTCTTATGCGGCCTCTGAAAAAGACCTGACAGAAGCCATGAAACGAATTCATGAATTTTTAGATCAAGTAGAAATCAAATAATAGAAAAATCCTTAGAAATATAATTTTAAGGATTTTTTTTGATATGCTATTTTAAAATCTTTTGCTTTGACGGACTTAGTTCAAAAAATAAGTTGATAGAAAATTCACAAAACGATTCATATCCTGTCGCATCGAAAATGCTAACAGATATTTTAACTGTAAGAGAAGTGGCTCAAAACCGTTTGCCAGTTTTAGAAATTCACGTTCAGGAATAATTCCATAACATTTACCATTGTGCATGATATTGAGTGCGCGATCTCCCAAAGACACAGTCATACTTCCTAGTTTTTTGTAAAAAGTATACTCGCTTACTTTCACAAAACCGTCTTCCAACATTTCGGAAATCAGTTTGTTAAAGAGTTTTTGTCCTTCTGGTGATAAATTCATGATGATTAAATAACGATTGTAAAATTAATAAAAGTAAGTATTAAAACAATCAAAAAAACATTGATTTTATTTGAAATTCTTTAAAGTATCATATTAATGAGATTTAATTTTTCTTTCCATTATAATAGATAAAAGCATTTATTAACAATCTACTTTATTTAAAATATTCATCAAAATTAAAGTTTCAAAAAAGAAATCCGTTTTAAAACTGAATTACCTTTGATTATCAAATTAAATGAAAAATGTTGGAACACTCACGACAGGTATTTAAACAAGCAGTTCAAAACGGTACAGCCTCACCAAGTGGTTTTTCCGTACCGTTGGTTTTATTTTACTTTTCGTACTTATCGTTGTCGGACTTGCAGTGGTTCGAGGGAAAAATCCGTCGATGCCACAAATGAATTCTATTCGAGCATCTTTTGAATCTAAAGTAAATCCAGATAATAAATTCACCTTAGCAACACCGCTGAACAAAAAATTTAAGGGTTTCAAAGATTTTCTTCAAAAGAAAATTCTGGCAGAAAAAAGCAATACCAACGTCGTAAATGCAAAACTGATTCGCGGTGCTTTTTACGTTCCGTGGTCTCCCCTTTCGCTTTCTGATCTTCGTGCCAATGGAAGTAAGTTGAACACCATTTACCCAGAATGGTTTTTTATTAATCCAAAAACATTTCAACTCGATTCCCGGATTGACAAAGAAGCGCTTTCGGTGATGAAATACCATCAATTAAGTGTGCAGCCGATTCTTAATAATTTTATTTCTGTTCCTGGAAAACAAGGGGATTTCAGCGGGGATTTATTGCATACCGTTTTGCATAATCCGCAGATTCAGAATTAACTAATTGGTCAAATTATTAAGACTTTAAAAGCAAATAATCTTCAGGGAATCAATATCGATTTTGAGGAAATGAAAGAAAATTCAGATGAATATTTGAATGCTTTTATGAAAAACCTCTACACTCAATTCAAGCAAAACGGGCTGATTGTTTCCATTGATATTATGGCAGATAATACCGATTACAATCATAATTATTTAAAAGATTACACGGATTATTTTATCGTCATGGCGTATGATCAGTTTAATGATAACTCGCAAGCCGGACCAGTCAGCGACCAGAAATGGATTGAAAAACAACTGGATCAAATCGCAAAAGATATTCCCTCAGAAAAACTAATTCTCGGTATGGGAGCGTACGGACGACAATGGATTACAGATGAAAATGGCACCCGAACAGAAGATCTGACTTACAGCCAGGTGATTGATCGTGCCAAGATTTCTAAATCGAATATTGATTTTGATGAAAATTCCTACAATCTTCATTATGCTTATAATTTTTCGGGAAGTGATGATGAACCTGCTTCTAAAAATAGTGTTTGGTTTACCGATGCAGCAACGGTTTATAATATCATAAGATTTTCTGATGATTACCGAAATGCCGGAACTGCAATCTGGAGACTGGGAAGTGAAGATCCTAGAATCTGGTCTTTTTATGCTCGAGATTTAAGTGCTGAAAGTTTGGCGAAAACACCTTTCAATTATACTATTTTGGAAATGATGCCTCCAAATTTTAACAGCAAACCAACCGCAATTGGAAGTGGTGAAATTATTAATATCCTCTATTCGCCATAGCAAGGACGTACAAAAATATTGACAGATAAAAATGAAAACTTAATTGCTTCTGAGCATTATTCCCAATTACCATCGGGATTTCTGTATGAGAAATTTGCAGAAGACAGTACACGAATCGGTCCTGGACATAAGATTATTTTAACTTTTGATGATGGGCCAAGTGCGAAATACACTCCGCAAATTCTCGATATTTTAGAAAGAGAAAAAGTTCCTGCTACTTTCTTTCTCATTGGCGAAAATGCCGAAGCCAATATTCCATGGGTTCAAAGAATAAACCGAAATGGTTTCGAAATCGGAAATCACACTTTCACCCATGGAAATTTGGCGAAAATGTCTCCGGAAAGAGCGGCTTTGGAATTGAAAACAACCCGTTCTTTAATCGAATGTATCACTGGGAAATCAACCGTTCTTTTCCGTGCGCCTTATAATGCCGATTCCGAACCGCAGACGTATGAGGAACTGGAGCCTTTAGTCCAAAGCAAAAGGGATAATTATATTGCAATTGGGGAAAGTATCGATCCAAATGATTGGGATCCGAAAATGAATGCAGATTCTATCGTCAACCGAACCATCCGTTTTGCGACTCAGAATAATGCGAGTATTATTTTGCTTCACGATTCTGGTGGTGATACCAGACAACCGACTGTTGATGCGCTCCCAAGAATCATTAAATATTTTAAAGACAAAGGTTGCAAATTTACAACCGTCGCAGATTTAATGAAAGTCCCCGAATCTGAATTAATGCCACCTGTAAAGAGAAGTTGGAAAAATGACCTTAATTTCTTTTTCGCTTCAGCAAGTTACTGGATCGGACAAGTCATTTACGCGCTATTTTTAATGGGGATTATTCTCTCAATAAGCAGGATGATTTTCATGGGAGTTTTGGCCTATGTTCAAACCAAAAAGGAAAAAAAGTTATGGTCAGAATTTAAAGGAATTCCTGATGGTTTGGAAGTAAGCATTATTGTTCCGGCATATAATGAAGAAGTGAATTCAATAAGAACCGTGGAATCTTTATTGAGTCAGGACTGTCCAAATATTGATATTGTTTTTGTAGATGATGGCAGTAAGGACGAAACTTTTGAAAACGTAAAAAAAGCCTTTGAAGGAAATCCTAAAGTAAAAGTTTATACCAAATCAAACGGTGGAAAAGCATCGGCTTTGAATTTCGGAATCTCAAAAACCAATTCAGAATTCATTGTTTGTATTGATGCTGATACTCAACTTAAAACCGATGCCGTTTCTCAATTGATGAACAGCTTTTATTTGGCGGGAAAACCAACTGAAGTCGGCGCTGTTGCAGGAAATGTGAAAGTCGGAAATGAAATCAATATGATTACAAAATGGCAAAGCATTGAATATATTACTTCTCAGAATTTCGACCGTCGTGCTTTTTCATTGTTAAATTGTATTACGGTAATTCCAGGTGCTTTGGGTGCTTTTCGAAGACAGGCAGTTATCGATGCTGGTGGATTCACGACCGATACTTTGGCCGAAGATTGCGACTTAACCATGCGACTTCATAAATTAGGATACATTATTGAACATTGTAATAATGCTATTTCTTATACCGAAGCGCCTGAAACGATTGGTCAGTTTTTGAAACAGCGTTTCCGCTGGAGTTTTGGTATTCTGCAGAGTTTCTGGAAACACCGTGATGCGATTTTCAGAAAGAAATATAAAAACTTCGGAAAAGTGGCTTTACCTAATATTTTGCTTTATCAAATTTTGTTGCCGTTTTTGGCTCCACTGGCCGATTTGCTTTTGGTGGTAAGTTTAATTCTCTCGGGTTTGGGCTTAATTGTCGCCGATCCTTATCACATCATTTTATATTATTTGATTTTTTCATTGGTTGATATTGCGGGCGCTGCGTTGGCGTTTGCCTTCGAAAAAGAAAAATTCAGCAAACTGGTTTGGATGATTCCGCAACGTTTGGTTTATCGGCAGTTGATGTATTATATTTTATTTAAATCCATTAGAAAAGCCATGAAAAGTGAAATTCAAAATTGGGGTGTTTTAAAAAGAACAGGAAATGTAAAAACGGCTTAATTTGTTTTTTCTTAAACCACAGAGAGGTAAAATACCAATGTAAAACGTAGCAAATTACAAGAGTGCAAAAAAATAAAATCTGATTTTTATAAACTCATTTTGTAAAATATTTATTGACTAATTTAGAGAAACGCTTTTGGAAACTTTTGCGGTTAAAAAAAATAGAAAATCTCTAGTAGTAAATACATAACCTTGATTAAATTATTTCTTCAATTGAGGTTAATATTAAGTTAAAATTTAGAGTATTCAATTGTTTGGTTTAATATTTCCTAACATTAAAAACAGGAGTTCAAAATAGAAATTATGAAAACAAAAATAGTATTTCTAATCATTCTGAATGCTTTTTATCTAAATGCTTTCTCGCAAAATAATAAGTATCCAGATCAATGGACTCTTGGTAAATGTATTGATTACGCAAAAGTCAATAATTTCAGTATTACTTCTTTGCGGCTTTCAAAAAACGCTACAGATCAAGATCTTTTGCAGGCAAAAGCAGCAAAGTATCCCAATCTTAACGGAAGTGTTTCCCAAGGGATTTTCGCTGTTAATGGCAGTAATGGTCTTCATGTTAATGGTTTAAACTCCCAAAGTATTGGCGCAAATTCCTCGATGATTCTTTACCATGACAATAATATTAATAATACAGTTTTGTCAAAAGGGCAATTGGTTCAAATGGCTGACTTGTCTGTAAAAGAGGCTGAAAATAATATAACGCTGAGCGTAACTCAGGCATTTTTGAATATTGTGATGTCTCAGGAAAATATTGTAGCACTTCAAAATTTATTAATCACCACTCAAACTCAAATAAAACAAGGCAATCAACTCTATGATGCCGGAAGTATTTCTAAATTAAATTTCCTGCAATTGCAAGCACAGCAAGCGCAAGATGAATACAATTTGATTGCTGCACAGAATGCTTTGAGAACGGATTTATTGAATTTGAAACAGTTACTGCAATTACCTTCAACGTACGACTTTCAGATTTCTGCACCTTCAACTATTTTGGTTAGTGATGATCTTAAAAGTCTTCAGGAAGTTCAGGATTTAGCCCAAAACGAATGACCCGAAATTAAGTACGGACAATTAAATATCGAGAATTCTGAAACCAATTTGAAAATAGCGCAGTCCTCCATTAAACCAACTTTAAGTTTAGCGGGAAATATTTCAACAGGTTATTCTCAAGGAAATGGTAGTTATTTTAGTCAGTTGGGAAATCAGTTTTATTTGCCAGTAGGTTTAAGTTTGGGGATTCCCATTTACAATAACCGTATTTATAAAACTGCCGTAGAAAAATCAAAAATAGAAATCGTCCAGGCTAATTTAAGTTTAGAAAATGCAAGAACTGTTTTGAACCAGCAAATCGAACAAGCATTTATTAATCTACAGAATTCAATTTCACAATATGAATCGGCGGATAAACAGATGAAGATCAATGAAGAAACTTACGCAATTGTAAATGCTCAAATGAAATTAGGTGCGATAGATTATGTTCAATTGCAGCAACAGAAACTGATTTACATTCAGGCGCTTCAAAATTATTTGCAGGCAAAATATTCTGCAGTTCTGAATAAAAAAATCTATGAATTCTATGCTGGGCAAGAAATCAATTTATAAAAACATTAAAAATGAAAAATAAAAAATGGCTGATTTGGGCAGTTGTGGCTTTGGTTTTAGGAATTGGACTTTGGTACTATTTCAAAAAAAGTGAAGCAATTAAAATAGAACTCACAACGGTAAAACCCGAAATGGGAGATATCACAGAGTCGATTACCGCAACTGGTACGATTCAGCCCGTTGATACCGTTGCAGTCGGAACACAGGTTTCTGGAACAATAAGCAGAATTTTTGTAGATTTCAACACTCAGGTTAAAAAAGGTCAATTGCTTGCAACACTGGATCCCGCCCTCCTCAAGGATCAAAGTTTACAAATTGCAGGAAATCTTTCCAATGCCAAAAGTAATTTATCATATAATCAAAACAACTACAATCGCCAAGCGCAACTTTATAAAGTTGGTGCAATTAGCAAAGCCGATTTGCAGGTAGCACAAAACCAATACAATGCGGCTAAGGCTCAGATTATGTCGATTAATGCACAACTTTCTGCTGCTAATAAAAATTTATCTTTTACCAATATTTATTCACCGATTGATGGTACCGTTTTATCCAGAAATGTAAGCGAAGGTCAAACCGTAGCTGCAAGTTTTAGTACACCGACTTTATTTAGTATTGCGAGGGATTTAACCAAAATGCAAGTGCGTGCATCCATCGATGAAGCTGATATCGGAAATGTAAAAAATGGACAAAAAGTAACTTTCACGGTAGATGCTTTTCCTGATCTTAATTTCAATGGTGAAGTCACTGAAATTCGTTTACATCCAACCGTATCCGCAAATGTAGTGAACTACATAACCATCATTAATGCAGATAATCCTGGCTTAAAATTGAAACCAGGAATGACGGCCAATATTTCAGTCATCACGAGTGATATTTCTAAAGTTATGAAAATTCCAGCACAGGCAATTAGTTTTAAACCAGATTCTTTGGTAGCAAGTAATTACACCATTAAATCTCAATATACCGCAAGTCAGAAAAAACAATGGAACGGTAAAGAATCCAATGCTAATATGCCTAAAGATGAAGCGGCAGTTTGGGTTTTGGCAGCCGATCAGTCTGTTTCAATGAAAAAAATAAAAACAGGAACCAGCAATGATACCGATTTACAAGTTACTTCAGGATTAAGTTTAAATGATAACGTTATTACAGGTTACAAAACACTGACTAAAAAATCAGGTGGTGCTGCGAAAAGTCCGTTTCTACCACAAAGAGGCGGCGGTAACAAAGGTGGCGGTGGACCAAGATAAATTAAATAAGATGGCAAAAATATTAGAAATCATCGATGTTAAAAGAGATTTTGTAATGGGTACGGAAGTCGTTCACGCTCTGCGTGGCGTAAGTTTCAGTGTAGAGGAAGGTGAATTTGTGACCATCATGGGACATAGCGGATCCGGAAAAACGACCATGCTCAATATTTTAGGTTGCCTCGATAAACCTACCACCGGAGAATATTTGCTGGATGGGGTTAACGTGAAAGATTTAGACAAAGACCAACTCGCTGGATTAAGAAATCAAAAAATAGGTTTTGTTTTTCAGTCCTATAATTTACTCGCCAGAACGACTGCTTTGGAAAACGTGGAACTTCCACTTTTATACAATTCAAAAATATCGGGAAAGGAACGATATGAACGTTCATTAAAATCTTTAGAAACCGTAAAATTAAGTGATCGTGTAGATTATCTCCCAAACCAGATGTCGGGTGGTCAACAACAAAGAGTTGCTATTGCTCGGGCTTTGGTCAACGAACCAGTAATGATTCTGGCTGATGAAGCGACAGGGAATTTAGATACCAGAACCTCTTATGAAATAATGACTTTAATGCAGGATTTGAATAAGCAGGGTAAAACAATAGTCTTCGTAACCCACGAACCAGATATCGCCGTGTTCAGCGGCAGAACCATCACCTTGAAAGACGGAAAAGTAATTAAGGATGTTAAGAATGAAAATGTTAAAAGTGCAAAAGAAGCATTGGATAGTCTGCCCATAGATGTTGATTATAAAATCTAAAAAAATGAAATTCTCCAATTTATTCAAAATTGCCTGGAAAGCCATTGTCCGAAATAGATTGCGGGCTTTTCTTACCATGCTCGGAATCATCATTGGCGTGGCTTCGGTTATCGCAATGACTGCAATTGGAGAAGGCTCCAAAAAAAGCATCAGTGATCAACTTTCTTCCATGGGATCGAATATGATTAACATACGGCCTACCAGTAATGTGAATGATTCTGGTGGTGCAAGAATCGGCGCATCGGGATTGCAAAGTTTAAAAACGGACGATGTTGATGCGATTCTGAAAGGTGCTCCTGATGTTTCCTACGTCTCGCCTGCAGTGCAAACCAACGGGCAATCCATTAACGGTTCGAATAACTGGCCTACTCAACTTCAAGGTGTGAATGCAGACTATTTTAAAATTCGCGACTGGAATGTTTCTGACGGTTCTCTTTTCACTGCCAAAGATGTTACCACGTCCAATAAAGTCTGCTTAATCGGACAAACAGTTTTAACCAATTTATTTCCAAACGGTGATGATCCAATCGGAAAGGTCATTCGATTTAATAAAATCCCAATGACCATCATAGGAGTTTTAGAGGCAAAAGGAACCAATACTTTTGGGCAAGATCAGGATGATATTATCATTGCTCCTTTCAATACGGTACAGCGAAGATTTTTAGGTATTGATTATGTTCAGTCAATTTATGCATCTTCTACCAACGAAAATACTTCATCGAAAGCATCTGATGAGATTTCACAAATTCTTCGGAAACAGCACCATCTTTCACCGGACGGAAACAACGATGATTTTTCGGTAAGAACACAGGCAGAATTAATTTCAACCATGAGTTCGACCAGTCAACTCTTAACCGTTCTTTTAGCGGCAATTGCAGGAATTTCACTTTTGGTCGGCGGCATCGGGATTATGAATATCATGTATGTTTCGGTGACTGAAAGAACAAAAGAAATCGGTTTGCGAATGTCCATCGGTGCACGGGGAAAAGATATTTTGTATCAGTTTCTAATAGAAGCCGTTCTCATCAGCGTTACAGGTGGAATCATCGGTGTTATTCTGGGAATTTCAGTTACAAAAATGGTGACTGAATTTCTTTCTTGGCCAACGTATATTACAGAATATTCAATTATTCTTTCCTTTGTTGTTTGTGCGATTACAGGCGTTTTCTTCGGCTATTATCCTGCATTGAAAGCTTCAAAACTCGATCCAATTGAGGCATTGAGATATGAATGAAAATCCCGTAAATCATTTTAAACAGATTTTAATTTCATTAATAAATAATGAGTTCGATTCTCTTTTGTAATTTATTTTACTTTTTTTAATGAAAAAATATTTCCGTGATGAAATCAGAAAGACTATTTTCACCAGTAGAAAAAATTGGTATATCAGTTAAAGTTTCCTTTTATGATTTATTTGAGTAAAGTTTATGATTGAAAAAATATATTTATTTCTAAAAAAAGCCATTTTAAAAATTAGATGGCAAGAAATTCTTGCGGTACTCATTCTTTTTCTTGCCTTTGTTTTTTTTAGAAGTGAAAGAAAAGAAATGTCCTCCATTCTCCCGCAGCTTCATCAGGCAAAACCGATCTGGATTTTTGCCGGGATTCTCGTCACCTTCTTTTATGTTTTTTTACAGGGACTCATGTATGTTGCAAGTTTTCGTGCGGTTGGCGTAAAACTGAAACTTTCTGATTCGATAGAATTATTTCTGAAAAGAAATTTCCTGAGTGTTTTTCTGCCTGCTGGTGGAATAAGTTCGCTTGCTTTTACGCCTGTTCAACTTCAACGCAGAAATTTCGATAAAAACAGTATTCATAAAGCGAGTGCCATTTATGGTTTTGTCGGAATTGTCACCGTTTTTTTAGTTGGGATTCCGGTCGTTGCGTACGCTGCTATGGTCAATAAAAATTTCGGGAATTCATGGATGTGGTTATTGGGAGTTGGGGTTTTTATTGTTGCCGTTTTTTGGACGGTTAATTCACTTCGTCAAAAAGGATTTATTTATCAATTTATGATCAAACATTTCCCGTCGAAATCGAACAGTATTGATGAGTTTTTTGGCGGTAAAATCGATCGAAAATATTTTTATATCACCGTACTTATCTCTACGGTAATTGAGTTTTGCGGAATCTTTCATCTGTTGATTGCCATGTTTGCTTTTGGTGCAACCGGTTCATTTTCAGCCGCAGCAGTAGGTTATACGATTTCTGTTTTGCTGATGTTGGTTTCACCATTTTTAAGAGGTTTGGGCGCAGTAGAATTTACACTGATCTATATCCTGGCAAACTTTGGGTTCTCTCACAGTCAGGGTTTAGGAATCACTTTGCTGTACCGGGTTTTCGAATTTTGGCTGCCTTTACTTTTGGGGATTTTTGCGTTTATGTGGAACGGCAGAAAAATCATTGCCCGAATTCTTCCGGCACTCGCCATCTTTATTTTAGGACTCATCAATATTATCTCGGTTATTACTCCTCCACTTGCGAACCGACTGAAAATCGGCAAGATTTATCTTTCGGAGGACACGATGCATTTTTCAAAAATCCTGACTTTAATTGCCGGAATTCTTTTGATTGTGACTTCGGCATATCTTTTACGAGGTTTAAAGCGAGGTTGGTATTTCGCCTTGATTCTTGCCATTATTTCTTTTTTCGGGAATTTAATTAAAGCGCTCGATTATGAAGAAGCGATTGTCTCTCTGATTATTATCTTTTTCTTAGTCGTATGTAGAAAAGAATATGTACTTAAGACGAATAGGAAATATCTGCAGCGTGGTTTCTCTTGGTTATTAGGACTTTTTGCGGCGGTCCTGCTTTTTAATTTTCTGAGTTTTTACTTCATTGATAAACGTCATTTCGGTATTGATTTTACCTGGACCGAATCCTTGTATTACACGATTCACAGTTTTCTTCTTTTTCAAGATAATGGTCTGAATCCGAAAACTGGTTTTGCGCGAGATTTTGAATATCTTAATTATTTCCTTGGAATTGTTTCCTGGCTATTGCTTATTTTTTCTGTGTTTAATGTGAAGAAATTGATTAATGAGAAAAGTTCTAGCGATTTTGAGGAAGCACAAAATTTAGTAGAAACGTACGGAACTTCTTCGCTTGATTTCTTTAAATTATCAAAAGAGAAACAGTTGTTTTTTTCTGAAAATGAAGAAGGCTTTGTTTCTTACCGTGTTACAAATTCTTTTGCTTTTGTTTTGGAAGAACCAGTTTGTGAGGAAAGTAATAAAGAAACCATCATTCAGGAATTTGAAAATTTCTGCAAAGAAAATGGTTTAAAATCGGTGTATTATCGAATTGATGAGCAGAGTTTATTTCTCTTTGAACCTTTAAAAAAACAGCAATTATTTATTGGTCAGGAAGCCATAATGAATACGGAAAACTTTAAATTAGAAGGTAAAGATCGGAAATCATTGAGGAATGGTTTGAATACTTTATCAAAAAAAGGATATACTTCAGAAATTATTTACAGCCCGCAAAGTCAAGAAACTTTAAATGAAATTGAAAGCATTTCAGATGAATGGTTAAAGGAATTTGATAAACAGGAAATGGTGTTTTCGCAGGGAATGTTTGATCGGGTTGAAATTGAAGAACAGGATTTAATTGTTTTAAAAAACCAAGACGGAAAAATCGAGGCGTTCATTAATATTATCCCAGATTTTGCACCGGAAGAATGTACCTATGATTTGATTCGAAAAACTTTAACAGCACCAAACGGAAGCATGGACGCTCTCATTGTAAAGTTGGTGGAATATACTAAACTGAAGAATTTACAATACATCAATTTCGGTCTGACTCCTTTGGGCGGAATGAAACAGCCCGATAATACGGCAGAAGAAATTATGAAATTTGCCTACAACCGCGTGGGGAGTTTTAAACACTATCAAAGTCTGCGGGATTTTAAAGAAAAATATGCAGATCAGTGGGAAAATAAATATCTTATTTACGGATCTGATTTTGATTTGTTGCAAATCCCAGCCGCTTTAAATAAAATTTCAAAACCAGAATGAAAAAGTTAATTCAATTATTAAATATCTCTTCTTTTGTATTCTTAATTTCCTGTCAAGGTAATAATGCGTTCCCAATCACCGAATGGAATAGCAAGAGCGATAAACCCGTTATCTTTTATATTAGTGGTGATGGTGGTTTTAATACTTTTTCTAAAACCTTTTCGCAGGAACTTCACCAATATGGTTATGATGTTTTTACTCTGAATACGAAAAAATATTTCTGGAAAAAAAAGACTCCTTTTCAAGCCTCTCAGGATACTGAAAATTACCTGAAACAAGTAACTAAAAATAGGAAAAACAAAAAGATCATCATCATTGGATATTCTTACGGAGCCGATGTTGCACCATTTATTTACAATCGTTTTGATGCTGATTTTCAGAAAAATATTCAGGATTTAATCATTATCGGGCCTTCCAAAGTGAACGATTTTGAGATTCATGTTGAAGAATATATTATGGGTGAACAGGAATACGGATACAGTGTAGTTCATGAAATTAACCAAATCAAAAATGTTCCTTTTACTTTGGTAGTCAGTGATTTGGAATACAAGTATTTTCCGCTAAAAGAAATAACTTTAAAAGATTACCAGTTTCTGCATCTTAAAGGGAATCATCATTTTGATGGCAAGACAAAAACGCTGGCGGACTCTATTGTAAAATACTTTTAAAATAATTAAAGTTAATAAAGAGCAATAAAAAAATCCGGTTTGAAAATTTCAAACCGGATTTTATTTATTTCAGAAAAGAATTAAAATTTAATAATACTTTTCATTTTTTCGTTTTCTTCGTTTACCAAATCGTCATCAACCAAGATTTTACCTGAATGTTCATCGATAATGATTTTTTTACGTTGAGCGATTTCCATTTGTTTTTGTGGAGGAAGTGTAAAGAATGAACCTTTTGGCGCACCTCTTTCTAAACCTACAACTGCTAAACCATTTGGTGAATTGGTACGAATTCTTTGGTAAGAAGCCAACAATCTTTCATCGATATTTTTAGCAAATTCTTGTGATTTTTCGATCAAGAAATCCTCTTCTTTTTGAGTTTCTGAAACCAAATTTTCAAGTTCCTCTTTTTTGAATTTCAAGTGATTTTTTAAATCAGCAATTTTAGAATTAAGTTCTTCTAAGGTTTCGTTTTTGTGACCGATTTTCGCCCCAAACTCATTGATTCTTTTTTCCGCAAGTTGCATCTCCAATTCTTGGTATTCGATTTCTTTATCTAAAGATTCGAATTCTTTATTGTTTCTTACGTTTTCTTGCTGAGTTTTATATTTCTCAATCAAAGTTTTCGCGTGATTAATCACTTCGTTCTTCGTATTGATTTCATCATTTTGAAGTTTAATTTCAGCTTCAAATTTCTCTGCTCTTTTTTCCAGACCTTCGATTTCGATTTCTAAATCTTCAACTTCAATAGGCAATTCACCTCTTGTACTGCGGATTTCATCTAATCTTGAATCAATAATTTGTAGGTCGTAAAGTGCTCTTAGTTTGTCTTCAACGGCGATTTCTACTGTTTTTTTAGCCATATTTTATAAAAAATAGTTTACAGGGTTGGTTTTCTCGGTAGATTTTGAGACTGCAAAGGTAGTGAATTTTTGTGATAATATATCAACTAAATGCTCAGTAACAAATTGTTCAGATTCAAAATGACCAATATCGCAAATCAACATTTTGCCTTCTGCCTGAAAATAATCATGATATTTTAGATCACCTGTTAAATAAGCATCACAGTGTTGGGAAATCGCAGCGCCTATTCCACTGGCTCCACTTCCTCCCAACACACCAACACGCTTAATTTTTTTGTTCGTAAAATTAGAATGTCGAATCGCCTTTAAATTAAATTGCCTTTTTACAAAAGTCAGAAAATCTTCTTCCGTCATTTCATTTTCAAATTCACCAAATCTGCCCAATCCTGAATATTGATTTTCATTTTCTAACTGAATTATTTGATAGGCAACTTCCTCGTAAGGATGTGCAGATTTCATTGCATTTAGAATTTGATTTCTTTTGTATTTTTCAAAAATCACAGAAATCAAAACTTCATTTGCATTTTCCCGAACATCTTTCGTGCCCGAGAATGGATTTGATCCTTCAATTGGTCTGAAAGTCCCAGTCCCAGAAAGTGAAAAACTACATTCATCATAAAAACCAATATTTCCTGCACCTGCTTTAAATAAAGCGTCTTTTACTATTTCAGAAAAATCTTGCGGTACAAAAACTTCTAACTTTTGAAGGTTTTGCATTTTTGGCATTAGAATTTTTTGATTTTTAAGTCCGAGTTCTTCACAAATTCTGTAGTTCACCCCCAAATAATCATTGTCGAAAGCAGTGTGAATGGCGTAAATGGCTATTTTGTTTTCAATGGCTTTTAGCACTGCTTTTTCTACGTAATTTTTTCCGGTGATTGATTTTAAGCCAGAAAATATAATCGGATGAAAGGAAACAATTAAATTTAGGTTCTTCGCAATTGCTTCATCTACCACTTTTTCCAATGCATCATGACAAACCAAGATCCCTGTAACTTCCCTTTCCAGATTTCCACAAAGCAAACCTACGTTATCATAATCTTCTGCTTGGGCTAAAGGGATAGTGTTTTTTAGGTCGGAAATTACTTGGTTTAAAGTCATTTTGTTATGTTTGCAACGAATTTAAGAATTAAATTTGTAATTATATAGCCAATTTCAATGGAAAGAGAACATAATTTTTTGCCGGAAAAAACCCGCTGGAAAAAGAAAATATTCCGGATTATTTTTAAAGCGGATACTAAACTGGGTAAACTTTTCGATATCTTTTTATTGGTCTTAATTCTACTCAGCACTTTCATTGTCATGATGGAGAGTGTAAGGGTTTTCGATGTAAAACTACACAAAATTTTTGTGATTTTTGAAGTGGTAATTACCATCTTTTTCACCATCGAATATGCGCTCAGAATCATCACCACTAAAAATAAGAAAGACTATATTTTTAGTTTTTTCGGAATAATAGATTTCTTGGCCATTTTACCTTTTTACCTCAGTTTATTTATACCAATTACCAAGTATTTTCTGATTATTCGAATGCTTCGAATGTTAAGGATTTTCAGAATCCTTAATTTAATGGATTTTATGAACGATGGTTATTTTATTGTTACGGCTTTAAAAAACAGTTCCCGAAAAATCTATATTTTCCTTCTGTTTTTAATGATATTTTCAGTAATCGTTGGTTCGATGATGTTTATGGTTGAGGGGCACAGAGAGGGTTTTGAAAGTATTCCTCAAAGTATTTACTGGGCAGTTGTTACGGTAACTACTGTTGGTTATGGTGATGTATCACCAGGTACTCCACTTGGTAAATTTCTTTCTGTTTTATTGATGCTTGCAGGTTATTCAATCATTGCTGTTCCGACTGGAATTGTGACTGCGGAAATGAGAAATAAACGTCAGGAAATTGGTAAAACATGTGACCGTTGTGGTAATGGCGATAATGATGATAATGCTAGGTTTTGTAAAATTTGCGGTGAAAAATTAGCAGAATAAAAGGTGCATCGCAATGATGCACCTTCTTTTCTTTTTTCAAGAAATGTGTTTTCGATTCGTGAGTTATAACTAAAACTTTAATTACTTTGATCTAATAAAAATTCATCATTTGTGTTGGTTGACGGTTCATAGTTTTTACCTCATGATTCTAATACAAATATAAAGGGTTGTTGTGTTAATATTTGCAGTTAAAACACCCTTTTTTCAAGTAGATTTTATAATCATTATAGTTGATTTATTTTATTTTTCTAATGTCTTTAAATGATAATTTCCCTTTATTAAGAAGAAGGTTAATGTTCCTATTCAAAAAAAGCACCTCAATTTCTTGAAGTGCTTTGTTTTTGAATATGAAAAGGAAATTTAACATTCTCTTTTTAAAATTTTATTTTGTTAAAATAGAGTTAACTTTTACCAATTGTACATCGAAAATTAACCATGCGTTTGGTGGAATAACTCCTCCTGCTCCATTTGCTCCGTAACCTAATTCAGATGGAATTAAAAATGTTGCAGATTCTCCTTCTTTTAACAAAAGAACTCCTTCATCCCAACCTTTAATTACCTGACCAACTCCTATGGTAATATCAATCGGTTCGTTTCTTTTAAATGAAGAATCGAATTCTGATCCATCTACCAATTTACCTGCATAATGTACAGAAACATTGTCTCCTACATTTGGTTTTTTACCGTCAGTTGTTGCTGTAATTTTGTAGTATAATCCAGATGGAGTTGACTGCATTCCTGCTTTCAAATCGTCTACTAATTTTTGTTGGTTGGTCGCAAATTCTTCTTCTTTCTTCTTTTTATCCGCTTCTATTTTAGCCTGAATCGCTTTATTGTTCTCGGCGATTTTACTTTTTCCTTCAGTGAAAATTTTCGCTGCATCATAAGTTTTATACTCATCACCCTTTGAGAAAATAGCAACTTTTTCTAAAACAACATCAGTTTTAGGTTTGTCCTGTGCTCCTTTTTCAACTGCCGCGATAGTGTCAATCACTTCAATTCCGTCAACGACTTTACCAAAAATAGTATGTCTTCCGTCTAACCAAGGTGTTGCAACTTCCGTAATGAAAAATTGAGAACCATTAGTGTTTGGTCCTGAATTCGCCATTGAAAGAATTCCTTTTCCTGTGTGTTGAAGGTCGTTTTTTTCGTCATCGAATTTGTATCCTGGATCACCCATTCCGGTTCCTTTAGGATCTCCTCCCTGAATCATAAAATCTTTGATTACCCGGTGAAAAATTGTTCCATCATAAAAAGGAACTCCTTTCGCTTTCGATTTATTTTCAATTTTACCTTCAGCTAATCCAACAAAATTAGCAACCGTTACAGGTGCTTTTTTGTCTTCAAGTTTCACGATCATATTTCCTTTTGAAGTTTGGAAATTTGCATACAGTCCATCATTCAGACCTGCGTAAGTTTCTTTGTCTACGTTCATTTTTTTATAAATTGGGGTACAACTTGTTATCGAAATCGCTGCTAACGCGATTAATAAATTCTTTTTTAGCATAAATAGCAATATTTTTAAAGTAGTTTTAATTTAATTATCAAAGGCATATCATTTGAAATCTGGTCATTATCACCATAAGTTCCAAAACCCAAGGCAGAAGGAATAAGCAGTGTTATTTCCTCATCTTTTTCCATATATCTTAAGGCATCTTCCACTGGTTTTAATTCTTCGAAGCGACCAAAAACTACGTTTCTATTCTGTTTTGGTTTTTCATATAATTTCACCCAATCAAAATCATAAATATCATATTGGTAAGAAATCATTTCACCATTGCTTTTCCGAGCATGATTTGGGAGTTCTTTATCATTCACCCAATAATTCAGTTTCATTGGAAAAAAAGTTTCATCTTGATCTTTAATCCAATCTTCGATCTGGTTCCTTTCGATAAGATTAAGATTTCTAGATCTGTTTTTCGAAATATCTAGATCTTTTTCACTTAAAATCCCACCTACTGGCGGGTGAGTTGGCGCATGTTGTACACAGCCAATCAAAATAAAAGAACCAAATAAGATTATTTTTTTCATAAAAACTTTTGCGAAAATAAGCAATTCGAATTACATTTAAAAACGAAAAAACCGAGAAGAATTTATTCCCGGCTTTTATTGTTTATTTATATCGAAACTTAAACTGTTTCTAAAATATTTTTTTCTACTAAAACTCTCCATCCGAATGGATCTTCGGCAACATTTGTTTGAAGATCAACCAAATCTTTTTGAAGCGTTAAGGCAAAACTATCTTCAATGGTTAATTGTGGTAATTCTAATTTCTCATCTTTATACCCTATTGCTTTGAAAACGGTGGTTACTACAGCAGTACCAACTCCCCAAACTTCTTTAAGAGAACCATTTTTGTGCGCTTCAACTACTGATTTTACAGCTATCGGTTCTACCTTCAAATCGATTCCTCTTCTCTTTGCTAGTTGAATGAAACTGTCTCTTGTAACACCATCTAATATTTTTTCTGAAGTTGGTGGGGTATAAATGGTATCATTAATTCTCACAAAAACATTCATCGTTCCACTTTCTTCGAAATATTCGTGAGTAGCATCATCTGTCCAAATGATTTGCTCATAACCTTCTTCATTTGCCAGTTTGGTTGGATAAAAAGAAGCGGCATAATTACCCGCTGCTTTTGCAGAACCTACGCCACCGCTTGCAGCTCTTGAATAATAATCAGATATTTTCACTGAAACAGGTGCTGAGTAATAACTTTTTGCTGGTGTCGCAACAATTGCAAACATATATTTATTGGCGATTCTTGCCTTCAGTGCTTCTTCTGTAGCGAAAATTAGTGGACGGATATATAACGAATTTCCTTCACCGTAAGGAACCCAGTCTCTGTCTAAATCAATCAACGCTTTTAAGCCATCTAAAAATACTTCTGCAGGAATTTCCGGCATTGCAAGTCGAGAGGCAGATTTATTAATTCTTGCAAAATTCTTTTCGGGTCTGAAAAGAAAAACCTGACCTTCTTTGTCTTTATAGGCTTTCATTCCTTCAAAGCAAGCTTGACCGTAATTAACGCCCATCATTGCCGGAGAAAAAGGAAGTGGTCCATACGGCATAATTTTAACGTCACCCCATTTACCATCTTCATATTCGCAAATAACCATATGATCACTAAACATATTTCCGAAAGAAAAATTCTCTGGATCAAATTCTGAGATTCTCGGATTATTAGATTTTTGAATTATCATATTATAATTTTTTATTGATGTTCTACAAATTTATAATAATTTTTTAAATATCAAAATTTTAAATTAATTTTGAAAAAAATTATCATGCAAAGAGAAATTCGAACGACTTCTGATGGTAGCAAAACATTATATATCAGTGATTTAAATGAAAACTATCATTCCCATCATGGAGCGCTACAAGAAGCGCAACATGTATTTATAGATAATGGATTAAATTTAGTAAATGATTACGAAATTAACATTTTAGAACTCGGTTTTGGAACAGGTCTCAATGTTTTGGTGACAATTGATGAATTATTGAAAACTGACAAAAATCATATTGTTCACTATTTCACTTTAGAAAAATATCCCATAACTGAAGAGGAATTTAAAAATCTGGAGTATGGTTCTTTTTTTTCTAAACAGAAGGTCAAAGAAAGTTACCAGAAAATACACGAGTGTAAATGGAATGAAACTACTGAAATCTTACCCAACTTCTTTTTTACCAAATACCACTGTGATTTCTTTGAATTAAAGAATTTGAATTTGCCGAAAATTGATCTGGTATATTATGATTGTTTTGGCGCCAGAGTTCAGCCAGACTTATGGGAAAAGCCACTTTTTGAATTGGTTGCAAATACCATGAAACCAGGAGGATTGCTGACGACCTACTCTTCTAAAGGAAGTGTCCGCCGTGTTTTATTAGATCTTAACTTTAACGTAGAGAAGAAAGCCGGTCCTCCCGGAAAACGCGAAATGATTAATGCTATAAAACAATAGTGCCGAGTGAAAAATTCCTAACTTTGTTTCCTTTATAAAAAATCTAAACTTTAATTATGATTGATAAAATAAATGTCAGAGTCTATGCAGCAATTTTAAAAGAGGGAAAAATTCTTGCGCTCCATGAAGAATATGTAGGCGAAAATCTTATAAAATTCCCTGGTGGTGGGCTTGAATTCGGTGAGAGTGTTTTAGAATGTGTTCAGCGGGAATTAGAGGAAGAACTGAATATTAAAGTGAAGAATATCGAACATTTGTATACGCAGGAAGATTTCTTAGTTTCTAAATTTCGGAATAATGAGCAACTTTTAACCATTTATTATGTTGCCGAAATGATTGATGAAAATGAACTCCTTATAATGGATCCGTGTATAGAGAAAATAGAATGGGTTTCCCTCGATGCCGAAGAAAACCCATTCTTATTACCAATTGACAAAATTGTTTTTGATCTTTTGAAAAAGAAGTTTCTATAAAACTTCGTTCAGTATTTTTGCTAAACGCAATCCTCCATATAAAAGTTGACGCTCTACTAAAGGCTGAAATTTATAGTTGTAATCAAACGAGTAATTAGCATCTGCTTTAGAATTCGCATAAATTCTGGTCGCAGCTTTTTGGCTGTCATACAACCAATCTTCTAAAGTACCTAACTGAATTGTCTTTACTTCTTCTTTTGATTTTACATCTAAAACTCTGGCATATTCAGTATAACTGTATTTTTCAAAATCGACCATTTTAGAATCCCAAAGAGAATGTAAATTGGTTGGTGCACCAAAATAATTTACTTTGATTCTGTTTCCACCTAAGTCTTCTAATCTGCCAACGTGAAGTGGTTGTGCGGCATCACCCACTAAATGAACCAGAAATCTTAAAGCGATTTCCCGATCTTGTGCTGATGTTTTCTTATCTTTAATTTGATCCGAAAGAACTTTTATCTGAGTGTAGAGATTTGGTCCTTGCTGTGATTTTAAACTATCTGTAAACTGTTTGATGTTGGATTGTGGATTCACATTTACGTAATGCCAACGCTCGGTCGGTTTCCAAACCCCAGTCGTATCTGATTTAATATTATCGGGCCAGTTTGCCCAATAAGCCAATTTCTGATCGCCAATTATTTTCTTCAAATGTCTTTTTGATTTGCCAGAAAGATGATTTTGTGCAATTTCTGCAATAACTCTGTGACCGGTAGTTCCCCATGAATAACCGAAATTAAAACTCAACAATGCCAATAACAGCACGGAGTTTTGTACAATTTTTCTCATATTATTTTTTGACTTTAAAAGTAAGATAACCAGGATAAGGTTGCAAATATCCGTTATTCCAATTACTTTGCAGCAAAGATTCTAAAAATTCATCACTTCGATCGACATGAGGATTGTAAGGTTGCTTGATGCGGACGTCGGCAATATTGCCTTTCACGTTCCACCAAAAAGCACTCCATCCACCTCGTAGTTCTTTGATGATTTCATATACGGTTTTACCGGTTGCGCGGTTCATTAACTTGGCAAATATTCTTCCTTCAGTCGTCGTTAAATCCCGCAACTGTAATTCATATTCATCTGCAAGTTTTTGTTGTCGCTCGTTAACATATTTTCTTTGTGAACTTTTGTCAAGAGTGTGCATTTCTTGCTGAATATCTTCATATTGTTCAAGTGCAGTTAGAAAAAGCGGATAAACTCTGGAAAGTTTTTTATTGAGAAAATAATAGTAATTTTGGTCAAGTTGGTTATTGAATTTGGGTTTATTCATTAACCTTAATTCATCCATTACGACAACATTTTCCCCATTTATTTCATAAATCCTCGCCTTTTGGCTTTCGTCGTAGTAATATTTATTACCTAATTCATCAGTTTTAAGAAGTTCTGGTGGGTATTGACTGATTGGTTTAAGTGTAGTTAATTCCCGCTGTGCATTTGCATGAAGTCCGAAAAACAGAAGAAATAGTAAGAGCAGTTTATTAAAATTCATTATTTTTACCTTCTATAAAATCAAAATTTAACTCAACAAAATTCATTCCTTTCTCATGAAATTTGAAAACAAATCATTGCTATTTTTAGAAAAATATCTAAACACCGCATCGCCAACTGGTTATGAACATAATGGCCAAAAAATCTGGATGGACTATTTGAAACCTTATGTTGATAAAATTGAAGTCGATCATTATGGGACTTGCTACGGAATCATTAATCCCGAGGCAGAATTCCGCGTAGTAATCGAAGCGCATGCCGACGAAATTTCTTGGTACGTGAATTATATCACGGATGATGGCCTTATTTATGTCATCAGAAATGGCGGTTCTGACCAAATGATTGCACCTTCGAAAGTTGTTCATCTGCACGGTGAAAAAGGAATTGTAAAAGGAGTATTCGGTTGGCCTGCAATTCATACCAGAGGAATTAATTCTGATGAACCGATTCCTAAATTAGATAATATCTTCATCGATTGTGGTGCATCAACAAAGCAAGAAGTCGAGAATTTAGGAATTTTTGTCGGAACGATGATTACTTATCCTGATGAATTTTTTCAATTAAATGATAAATATTTCGTGTCTCGTGCTTTAGATAATAGAGTTGGCGGATTTATGATTGCTGAAGTTGCCAGATTGTTAAAGGAGAACAAAAAGAAACTTCCTTTTGGTTTATACATTACGAATTCTGTACAGGAAGAAGTTGGTTTGTATGGAGCCAATATGATTGCAGATACCATTAAACCGAATATCGCAATTGTTACAGATGTTACCCATGATACTTCCACGCCGATGATCGAAAAGAAAAAAGAAGGAGATTTGAAATGTGGAAACGGTCCTGTGATTTATTTTGCACCAAGTGTTCATCACAATATTCGAGAACTGATTGTTGATACCGCCAAAACTAAGAAGATTCCTTTCCAACGAGCTGCGGCGAGCAGAGCGACTGGGACAGACACTGATGCTTTTGCGCATTCGAATGGCGGCGTTCCTTCGGCATTAATTTCTCTTCCGTTGCGTTACATGCATACGACTGTAGAAATGGTTTCGCAAGATGATGTTGCCAACGTGATTCAATTAATTTATGAAACTTTATTGAAGATTAAACCAACTATGAATCTAAAGTATCATTAATTTAAAAGTAAAAGTAAATAGAAAATAAAGTAAAAATGAAAACAAAATTAATCTCACCCTCACTTCTATCTGCAGATTTTGGAAATTTGCAAAGAGATATTGAAATGTTGAATCAGTCGCAAGCAGATTGGTTGCACGTAGATGTTATGGACGGAAGATTCGTTCCCAATATTTCTTTCGGGTTTCCCGTAATGAAAACGGTACAACAACACGCTAAAAAATTTGTTGATGTGCATTTAATGATTGTTGAACCGGAAAAGTATGTCGAAGAATTCATCAGTCATGGCGCAGATTTAGTTTCTGTGCATTATGAGGCCTGTGTTCATTTGCACAGAGTGATTAATTTAATTCAGGAAAAAGGAGCAAAAGCTGGAGTGGTTTTAAATCCAGCAACCCCAGTTTTAATGTTGGAAGATATTATTGCTGATGTAGATTTGGTTTTATTAATGAGTGTAAATCCAGGATTTGGCGGACAAAAATTTATTGAAAATACCTACAAAAAAATCGCTGAAACCAAAGATTTAATTTTATCGAATAATTCAACGGCTTTAATTCAGATTGATGGTGGCGTAAATTTAGACAATGCTTCAAAACTGTTCGACGCGGGAGCAGATGTTTTAGTAGCTGGAAATGCAGTTTTCTCCGCAGAAGATCCAGCGAAAATGATTGAATTACTAAAAATTTAAAATGGTCTTTGTTTAGAGACAATAACTTTAATTATTTGAACTATCATGAAAAAGGAATCGATTGCGATTCCTTTTTTAATCTGAATTTAATAATCGGGAAGCAGCAGATGAATCTAAAAACCATTCTACTTTCCTGGCGGGCGATTTTATTAACCGTGCAGGATATTCATTTATAGTACCGGATTTATCTTTCAAAATATGATATACTGCGTCGGCTTTTTCTTCGCCAAAAACCAAGAACGCAATTTCTTTTGCCTGATTAATTAAAGGAGCAGTCATCGTAATTCGATACTGATCAACTTCTTTTACAAAAACTGATTTAATGGTAACTTCTGTTTCTTCCAACACTTTAGTATTTGGAAAAAGTGAGGCGGTATGCGAATTAGGGCCAAGACCTAGAAGAATAAAATCAAATTCAATGGGCTTGTCCTTAAAATGTTTTTGAATCGATTCTGAATATTTTAATGCAGCTTCTTTAGGAGAAACCGATGTATCTACTTTGAAAATATGGGATTCTTTAATTTTTAAAGGATCAAACAAAACTTCTTTCGCCATTAATGAGTTTCTCTGCGAATCATTTTCTGGAACAAACCGTTCATCACCAAAGAAAAAATAGGTTTTGGTCCAGTCAATTTTATTTCTATATTTTTCAGAGGCCAATAATCCATACAATTTTCGTGGAGAACTTCCGCCCGACAAAACAAAATTAAATTGGCTATTTCTTTTAATCGCCAATTCTGATGCCTTGCAAATTGTGGTTGCTAAAATAGTCATCAAATCATTAATATTGTCGTAAATATTTAAATTCATTTTAATCTTTTTTATTATTATCGGGTAGGTTAATCCAGTGATAACCATCTTTAGCAATAAGCGCTTCCGCATTTTCCGGCCCCCAGGAATCAGCAGCATAATTCGGAAAATTAGTGTCGGCGTTTTTCTCCCAGTAATTTAGAATCGGCATAATGAGTTCCCACGCCGCTTCTACCTGATCAGCACGCATAAATAAAGTTTGATCGCCAGTAATTGCATCCAGAAGAAGGGTTTCATATGCCTCTGGTGAATCTGTTTTTTGACTGCCGAAATAATCAAAAATAACATCTACGGTATTTAAATTCATTTCGAGCCCGGGAACTTTGCTCTGTAATTGAAATCGAATTGCCATATCGGGCTGAATGCTAATTACCAAACGATTTTGCTTAGGAACGCCGGATTCCTCAGAAGAGAAAATATTATGCGGGATTTCTTTAAACTGAATAATAATTGTTGATGCAGTTTTATAAAGTCTTTTACCCGTTCGCAAATAAAAAGGAACTCCCTGCCAGCGCCAGTTGTCTACATGCAATTTCATGGCGGCGTAAGTTTCGGTGTTTGAATTGGGATCCACATTTTCTTCTTCACGATATCCAAGAACTTCTTCCCCTTTGATCCAACCTGCACTGTATTGTCCTCTGGCAGACATTTCTTCAACTCTGCCGGGAACTATTTTTCGCATTGCTTTTAGTACATCTACTTTTCGGTCTCGAACCTCATCAGCATCAAAATTAATGGGCGGTTCCATGGCAATGATACAGAGCAACTGCAATAAGTGATTTTGAATCATGTCGCGCAATACGCCAGCATTTTCAAAATATTTACCTCGGCTCCCAACGCCAATTTGTTCGGTGACAGAAATCTGAACGTGCTCAATATGATTGCGATTCCAGAGCGGTTCCATGATTGCGTTTGCGAATCGCAAGGCCATAATGTTTTGGACGACTTCTTTACCCAGATAATGATCAATACGGTAAATCTGAGTTTCTTTAAAAATGCTTAATAACTTTTCATTTAATTCTTTCGCAGATTCTAGGTCGGTTCCAAAAGGTTTTTCGATAATAATCCGCGTTGTTTTACAATTGTTTTCGAGTTTGGCTTTAGAGATGTTCTCTGCAATAATACTGAAGAAACGGGGAGCGACAGCGCAGTAATAAATGACAGAAGGCATTTCTTTCCATTCTTTTTTATATTTGTCTATTATTTTTCCAAAGGGTTTAAATTCTGATTCCACGGTTATATCTGCAGCTTGAAAAGTAATGTTGGCAGAGAATTTAAGCCAGTCTTCATTCTTGGTTTTACCATTTCTGGAAAATTCATTTACCGCTGATTGTAATTCTTTAATATACGCTTCATCGCTCATTTTGGTTGAAGAAGATCCTACAATCGCAAAATTATCTGGCAACCAATTATCTAAAAAAAGATTGTAAAGAGCCGGCATTATTTTTCTTTTGGTTAAATCTCCGGTTCCGCCGAATATTAGAAAAATAGTAGGACTCGTTTTTATATTTGATGTTTTTGTCATGGTTTTCTTTTTAATTGAAACTTTAATTAAATAATCATCTTACGGTTTAGTTTCTTCCCATTCAGTATGAAAAACGCCTTCTTTTCCTTTTAGTTCATACGTGTGCGAACCGAAAAAATCTCGTTGTGCCTGAATCAAATTTGCCGGCATTTCTTCAGTTCTAAAATTATCAAAATAACTTAATGAAGTAGAAAAAGCTGGAACAGCAATACCTTGAAGGACAGCATCTGTGACCATTTTCCGAATGCCAGGAATACTTTTTAGAATTTGCTGGTGAATATCTTCATCTAAAAAAAGATGTTTCAATTCTGGTTTTTTTTGATAGGCTGAATAGATGTCTTCTAAAAATTCGGAGCGGATAATACAGCCACCACGCCAAATTTTTGCAATTAAGTCGAGATTCAATTTGTAGTCAAACTCTTTATTAGCCACGTACAACAAATGCATTCCTTGTGCGTAAGCAGAAACCATGGCGAAATAAAATGCTTCTTCTAAATGAACAATATTTTCATCTTTGTTAATGTTATCATTTGAATTATTTTTCTGAGGATAAATTTTTGCTGCTTGGGTTCGCAAATCTTTATATTTAGAAAGATCACGCATAGAGACAGCAATGTCAATTATCGGAATTGGAACAACCAAATCCATTGCGGCTAGTGAGGTCCATTTGCCTGTGCCTTTTGCTTTTGCTTCATCTTTAATATCATTGAGCAAGAGATGATCTTCACCCGGTTTTTTAAAGTCAAAAATATCTCGTGTAATTTCGATTAAGTAGGATTGCAGTCTTCCTTCATTCCACTTTTTAAATACGTCATGAATTTGTTGATCATTGAGTTGTAGATTTTTTTTCAAAACTTCATAGGCTTCTGAAATCAATTGCATTAAAGCATATTCAATTCCATTGTGAACCATTTTCACAAAATGCCCGGCGGAACGTTCTCCCATATAAGCCACAGTAGGTTCACCGTTGACCTGTGCTGCAATTTGTTTAAGGATTGGTGCTACGGTTTCATAAGCGTCTTTATCACCACCCGGCATCATGCTCGGACCCCGCCTTGCGCCTTCTTCCCCACCGGAAACTCCCATTCCTATAAAATGAAAACCTTTACTTTCTAAATCTAAACTTCGACGATCAGTATCGATAAAGTGCGAATTTCCTCCATCGATGATGATGTCTCCTTGATCCATAACCTCCAGTAATTCACTGATGACGATGTCTACAACTTTGCCAGCAGGTACGAGCATCATGACTGTTCTCGGACTTTTTAAACTAGTTACAAATTCTTTTAAATCAGAAAATCCCTGAATATTTTCTCGGTTCAAATTATTGAGGGCATCGACTTTTTTAGAATCGTTATCATATCCAGCGCAGTTATATCCGTGGTCTGCAATGTTTTGTAAAAGGTTGGAGCCCATTGTTCCCAAGCCAATCATTCCAATAGCGTTTTGTTTATTTATTTCCATTGTGTTATTTTCTGATTAAATTTAGTAGAATTTATTTAGTTATTTTAAAATATTCGGGCAATGATTAAAAATTGCGTTTTTTGGTATCAATGCTTTTCAGAAGTTTTTCATAAGCATTGTTAAATTTTTCAATTCCTTCATTTTCTAATTTCTGGGTAATTTCATCAATATTTATTCCTAAGTCTTTTAAATCTTCCATGGTTTTATTTGCACCCTCACTATCTTGGGTTAAAGTATCTGCAACTTTCCCATGATCTCGAAAAGCATCGATGGTCTCCATTGGTAAAGTATTAATGGTATCTTTTCCAATTAAAGTCTCTACATATAAAACATCACTGAAGGAAGGATCTTTCGTACCAGTACTTGCCCAGAGAACTCTTTGGGTTCGGGCACCATTTTCGGCTAATTTTTTAAAACGGTCGCTCGCAATCATTTCAAGATAAATTTGGTAGGCTTTTTTAGCAGAAGCAATTGCGATTTTTCCTCTTAAGTTCTTTCCTCCTTTTTCATCCAGCAGCGGATCAACCATCACATCAATTCTACTCAAGAAAAAACTCGCAACAGAGGAAACGTCTTTTATAGAGTTCCCTTCATTGAGTCGATCTTCAAGGCCTCCCATAAACGCTTCTGTTATTTCCCGATAGCGAGGAAGTCCGAAAAGTAAGGTCACATTAATATTAATTCCTTCCCGCAGACATTCTCGAATTGCAACCAATCCTTCTTTTGTTCCGGGGATTTTAATCATTACATTTTTTCGATCAACCCTTTTCCAAAGTTCACGCGCCTGTTCGATGGTTGCATCGGTATCGTTTGCTAAAAAAGGAGAAACCTCTAAACTTACAAAACCGTCTGCACCATTCGTTTTATCGAATACAGGTTTGAATAAATCGGCAGCTCTCTGAATATCAGAAATTGCCAAATCGAAAAAGATAGCCGCATTACTGTCTTCGGTTTTTGAAAACCTGGTAATATCATCATCATAATCAGAACTGCCGGTAATTGCCTTTTCAAAAATCGATGGATTGGAAGTTAATCCCCGCAGATCATCATTATCTATAAGGTTTTTTAGAGTTCCTGAATTCATGATTTCGCGATCGAGTAAATCAAGCCAAATGCTTTGACCGTGATTTTGTATTTGATTTAAGGTGTTCATTTTGTTTGTTTTTAAATTTATATTTCAAAAAAATTTTGGTCTTTTCAATTAATTCTTTTCTAAATTCTTAATTTTCCGCAGTCTCCGCAGATGTCTTTCAGCGCCTATGAATTCTGCATTTAAAAAGGAAAGTACCAATTCTTCTGCACTTGCGTAACCGGTCACTCTTCCACCTAAACAAATTAAATTCATGTCATCATCTTCTACACCTTGATGTGCAGAGAAATAATCTCCAATCAAAGCCGCTCTTACGCCCGAAACTTTATTAGCAGCGATACACGCGCCTACTCCGCTTCCACAAATGGCAATTCCACGAAAGACTTCTCCTGCGGAAACCGCTTGTGCAAGAGGTATAACATAATCTGGAAAATCATCATTATTATTCAATTCCTTTGCGCCAAAATCAACAAGTTGAAATTCATTTTTCAACAAAAAAGAAATGATTTTTTCTTTCAGTTCAAAACCGCCGTGATCTGCACAGATTCCTATTTTATTATTGGTGAATTTTTCCATTTTCGATTTATTTAAACAGCAAAAGCAGCAAAAATTTATTTAATTAAACTATTCAAAAGTTTGCAAGAACCTTGTTGAAAAATAATTTCATCCTATTTTTTAGAAAGCATAACTTTGGCTTTGTTCACCACATTTTCGACAGTGAAACCATATTCTTTCATTACTTCTTCTCCTGGAGCAGATTCACCGAACTTGTCGATTCCAAGAATAGTTCCATCATCGGTTACATATCTTAACCAGCCGATAGATGAGCCTGCTTCTACTGCCAGACGTTTTCTGATCGTATTTGGAAACACTTTTTCTTTATAGTCATCACTCTGTTTTTCAAATAAATTCCAGGAAGGCATACTGACCACTCTTGCTTTAACGTTTTCTTTTTTCAAAATTTCTTGTGCTTCCAAAATGAGATTTACTTCGGAACCTGTTGCAATAAGGATTACATCTGGTTCATCATCTGAATCAGAAAGAACATAAGCTCCTTTCTCCAGATTTTCTGCTTTGGCAAATTTTTTCTGATCGATTACGGGAATTCCTTGTCGAGTCAGAACAATACAAACTGGTCCATCTTTATGTTCAATCGCAACACGCCATGCTTGCGCAGTTTCATTGGCATCTGCAGGACGAATTACGGTCATATTGGGAATAGAACGCAAACCAATTAATTGTTCGACTGGTTGGTGCGTGGTGCCGTCTTCGCCGAGCGCTATGCTGTCGTGCGTAAAAACCATGATGGGTCTTAGTTTCATAATGGCTGCCAATCGAAGTGGCGGACGCATATAATCTGAAAATATTAGAAAAGTCGCACCATAAGGAATTATAAATTTGCTGAGTGCCATTCCATTAAGAATCGAACCCATTGCATGTTCCCGAATCCCAAAGTGGAAATTTCGACCCTCGCGATGTTTCGCTGAAAAAGATTCATAAGCATCAAGATGGGTATCTGTAGAAGGAGAAAGATCGGCTGAGCCACCAATCAGTTGAGGCAAATATTCTGCAATTGCATTTAGTGTTTTACCGGAAGCTTTTCGCGTCGCAATATCTTGACCCGGTTCAAAAACCGGTAATTTTTTTTCCCAATCGGCTGGTAGTTTACCATCTCTAATCATTTCATATTCTTTGGCAAGATCTGGATGTCTTTCTTTGTAATTTTTGTAAAGTTCATTCCAGTCTGCTTCTTTATGAATTCCTTGTTCGCCAACATTCCGGTAAAAATCTAAAACATCATTTGGAACGTTGAAATTTTTATCAGGGTCAAATCCAAAATTTTCTTTAACCAGTCTTACTTCCTCTTCACCTAAAGCAGAACCATGTGCCGCTGCGGAATCATGTTTATTGGGACTTCCGTAACCAATATGAGTTCGCACTTTAATTAATGATGGACGAGTAGTTTCATTTTGTGCATTTTTAATTGCAGCTGAAAGGGATTCCAAATCATTGCCATCAGGAATACTTTGTACATGCCAACCGTAGGCTTCAAACCTTTTAACGACATCTTCATTAAATGTTAAATCGGTATCGCCTTCAATGGTGATATGGTTATCATCATAAAGATAGATCATGTTTCCTAACCCAAGATGTCCAGCGAGAGAAGCGGCTTCAGCGGAAACGCCTTCCATTAAATCACCATCACTACAGAGGGCATAAATTTTATAATCAAAAATATTGAAATCTGGTTTATTGTAGCGCGCTGCCATATATTGTTGAGCAATGGCCATTCCTACTCCATTTGCAAAACCTTGACCCAAGGGCCCGGTTGTGACTTCGATTCCCGGCATTAATCCATATTCGGGATGTCCGGCGGCAATGCTGTGTAACTGTCGGAAATTTTTAAGATCCTCCATAGTGACTTGATATCCTGTGAGATACAAAAAACCATATTGCAACATGCATGCGTGTCCGCACGATAAGATAAACCGATCCCTATTTGCCCATTCTGGATTTTTCGGATTATAATTCATAAACGCTGTCCACAAAACGTGACCAACAGGTGCTAATGCCATGGGTGTTCCGGGATGTCCGGAATCAGCTTTCTGAACAGCGTCTGCGGCTAAAATTCTTACGGTATCAATACTTTTCTGAATTAAATTTTTAGTTTCCATTTTTTATGATTTTTCCCTTATTTTTTTAAATTGAACGGAGTTTAAAAGAAGCAGAAATAAGTTCATAAAAAAGAAGGTTTTCTTAAACTATTTTCTTGAATTAAAATGAGACTGACTCCGTTTGTAGAGCGATAATATGATGTAATGAACTCCTTAGTTTATTGAAAATGATTAAATGGTATTGTAATTATCATCTGCCCGAAATTGCTATTACGTTGAATTATAAAAGGTAAGTTACAATGAAAAATAAAAAAAACAATTTATTTTAACGATAAATAACATTTTTTAATCTTGAGTTTACAGGTGATTTTTACCCATTTCAAAAATTTCCAAATGCTATTTCTTTTAAAAAAAAATTTTAGAAATATTTTAATTTAATGATATAGGATATCAATTCTATCTTTTTTTTAGATTTAAAATGACTATTTTTAGTTGGTTAAATAATTATTATATTTTAAGGGTACTTAAGCAACATGTTTTTTAATTAGATTTTCTGACTCTCACTCGCACCTGAAAAATATGATAAACTTGAGGCAATTGAACAATTTGGAAATTAGAAAAAATTATTCAACAGAAATGAAGAAGTACTTTAATGGTCGTTTTTAAACGATTTTTGCAAAAGAACAATTTGTAGAATTTTACGTATCCTAAACCTGATAATAGAGTCCCTTTTTTTAGATAAGGTTGGATAATAATATTTTTATAATAACAAGTAATTCATGAAAACAGAAAATAATAGGAAAACAGTCTTGATTACAGGAGTAAGCAAAGGAATTGGAAAATCTTTAACGAAGAAGATGCTGGCAGAAAACTACTTTGTCATTGGAACAAACAGAGAAGGAAAACTTAAAGAATTTGAAGATGAAAATTTTTATCCTTTAGCCTTAGATCTTACCAATCCTGAAAATATTGAAAAGGCTCAGAAAACAATTGCTGAGAACTTTCAGCACATTGAAATTCTCATTAATAATGCGGGAGTTGGACCTGATTTAGGAAGTCAGGAGCCGGAAAGAAAATCGTTTGCCCAAACTTTTGAAGTCAATGTTTCCGGTACGGTTTTCTTTACAGAATGTTTAATTAAACTTATTCCTGAAAATGGAAAGATTATCAATATATCTTCCAGAATGGGTTCGATGGATGAGTGCGAAACTTCAGACTCGATTGCTTATCGTATGTCTAAAAGTGCGCTAAATATGTATACAAAAATATTAACCAATCGTTTAAAAGGTAAAGTAAAAGTGGCCTCCGTTCATCCCGGTTGGGTAAAAACAACTATTAGGGAAAGCAATCTGATCAACGCGACCTTAACGCCGGAAGAATCTGCAGCAAGGATTTTCAGTTTTATCAAAAGTGATTTTGAAAGTGGTATATTTTGGAATGCTGAAAAGGAAGAGAAGATATTGTGGTAGTTGATTTGGGAGATTTTATTCTTATCACATACATATTAAATTGCCCAAAAACCTTCACTCAACCCCACAAAAAAAGAGAACCATTAAAATGATTCTCTTTACTTAGTAGCGGAGACACGACTCGAACGTGCGACCTCCGGGTTATGAGCCCGACGAGCTACCTACTGCTCTACCCCGCGTTATTATGGTGCAAATATACAAATATTATTTTAAATCTCTTTATAAAATAGTATTGTAATCGTATAATTTAAAAATGTGAGTGCTGGTAATTCTTTATAGCCTGAATCTAAACCACTTACCTGAACCTCAAGATTTGTCTTGATTCGTAATTTAAGTAATTTAATACTATTGATTATTTAGCAAAGTGATAAATTCATCATTCGCTACTAAGTTTTGTGACTCATTCTAAATCCCCAAAAACTTCACTAAGAAGCAGAAAAAAAGAGAAGCATTTAAAATGATTCTCTTTACTTAGTAGCGGAGACACGACTCTATATACTCCCTGTTAGGTAGCTTCAATAAAGGGTTTTAAATGGTTTTATTTTTTGGGTATGCCGAATAGTATGCCTTTTTATTTAAAACCACTTTGCAGATATAGTTAGTCTATATTTTACAATCATGCAGAATTCTGACTTGATGCGATTTACTATGATAAGATCTTTTACAAATTAAAGTTTACAGGAAGTTGATTTTTTCATTATCTTAAAGTTAAAATAACCTATAATCAAAATTGTTCATCAACTGTATTGTTTTTTAGTAATTCATTAAAGGTTGCAATGTGAGTTTCGGTACGATGCAAACTTACAAATGCATTGTTAAATTTTTTAAACTGAGGATCTTCTTTTCCTTTAACCATTCCGTAAAACTCAATCCAACCTTTTACTGTCGAGATAAAATTCTTTTTGGGGTATTTTTCCTTAAATTTTTTTTCTGCTACAGAATAGCCATATTTTTTCCAATTATATAGCAGTGCTTTAAGATCATAGCGAAATTCACGCTTTAAGTTAACTTTTTCATTGACAACAAGTCCTGTAACTTCTTGCCTGTAAGATTTATTGTAAACTTTTGTTTTCTCTGTATTAATTTCAAAATAATATTTTTTAGTAATATCAGTTATCAGTTTCACAATTTTTTTCTTATTTATTTTTTCATTTGTTGAAAAGGTAAGATCATCAGCGTATCTCGTGTAAGTCAGCTTATATTCTTTTGAGAATTTTAATAGCTCTAAATCCATATCATAACAATAAATATTAGATAACACTGGAGATGAGGGTGCTCCAGTGGGAAGATATCCATGCAATGTCACTATTTCTAAAAATTTCCAGGGAACATCATCAATGTTAAAAGTCCTTTTCAAGGATTCTCCAATCATTTTTTTATTAATAGATTTAAAGAAATCTTTAATATCTAAATTAAGAACAATTTCTTTATTCGTATGTTGCATTGCTCCTGCAACCATGTTTGTGTTTAATTCAAAACCAAAAGAAACATTCAAGTTCTGTTTTTTATTAAAAATTAAATAATCAGCAATTTTCCTTTGCACTTCTTTAAGTTCAAATGTGGGAGCAAATATTTCACGTAAACCTCCTCTCTTCTTCAGTACCTTGAAAGAGTAATAATAATGATCTAATAATTTTGAATCAGTAAGTGTACTTACGAACATTGATTTTAAATCATGTTGTACAAGATCTAATATTTCAATTTCTTTATTGTACCAGTTTTCGAAGGGTAATTTGAATAGTTCTATGTCAAGTTCTTTAATGTCCATAAAAAGTGTGTTTCATGTTTTTATTCTGGGGATTGTGTTGCCTGTACGATACTGTTATTCCCTTTGTGTTACACAAAAGATAGGAGCAATATTTTCACTAAACACACTAATGGACATATCTAAAATTGTTAATATTACCTATCTCTAAATACTTTTAAAACCTCTGTATAAATCTAAACCTTGTTTAGTTGTCATATATGGCAATAGGTTAAACAAATATAAACAAGACTTTTGACTTGTCAATAAAGTCAAGTGGAAAAGTCGGTTTTTTTAGAAATCATAGGTAAAAGAATAAGAGAAGTAAGATTGTCTAAAAATCTTACTCAGCTTGATCTTGTTTCCAGAATTGATGGAGAAGTTGACCCTACTAACATTTCTAGAATAGAGAGTGGGAGAACAAATCCAACAATATTTACGTTACACAAATTAGCTGATGCCATGGAAATATCTCTTGTTCAATTACTTGACGAAGAATATTCCCTAGAGAGCTAAGTTAAGGATTAGTTCAGCATTTTCAATTTTACCTAATATAATTTATTTCAAACCTGTTTTAGGTAGATTTATAGATATATACCAATGACTTTAAATCAACAAATACAAGTAAAATTGGATCTTAATAAATAATCCTAAACTTTAGTAAAAAGGCTATAATTATACTATTATGCTAAATTCTAAATAGTCAAAAACAGTAAAAAAACAGCCTTATTATTAATCCACGCTTAAACCTGATTCTTCAATACTAAAATAATCCACTTCAGTAATAATCAGATGATCCAAAAGTTTTATCTTAAGTATTTCCCCTGCAGAAGCAATTTGTGAGGTTATTCTTAGATCTTCTCTGCTTGGCTTTAAGTTTCCACTTGGGTGATTGTGAACTACAATTATAGCACTTGCATTTACCTTTAAGGCTATAGAATAAATATGTCTAATATCTACTGTACACTGGTTTATTCCCCCTTTTGACAAACTGTATATTCCTAAGACTTTATTAGCCTGATTGAGAAACATCACTTTAAATTCTTCAAGAAATTCGATATTATCCATATTCCAGGAATTCACAAATAATTTAAAGGCGGTGTGAGAATTATCAATCATAGGTTTTTCAATAATTTCAGTTCTATAACTTACCTGTATTTCGTTTAAAATGTTCATATTAATTTTTTTTAAGATTAGAGTCGAGTTTTTTCCTAGACTAAATATATGTTTAGGCAAAATGTCGGGTTATAAAAATTAAAAAATCCCCAATGAAGGGGATTAGTGTTACTTGGAAGACAAAGCTTCTTCAAATTCTTCAATAGGTGAAGTTTCTGTGGAGTCTACATCCACAACTTTAAGATTACCTACGAAATCTGAGGCTTGTAATAGTTCAATTGCTCCAAGTGGATAGGATAATTTCATGAATGTAAAATTCCTTCCATATTCAGGATCATAATCCTGCTCTTTTGCAGTGAATAAGTATACTGCCCCAATGTCTAAAGACATATTCTCAGCAATTGTTCCGCTGATAACATTCTTACTGGGCATTTCTCCTGCAATTCCTAATAGGATTACAGGCATGTGTCCATTCTTGTCTTCAGTTGCATGTTTTGATTTAAGCAAATCTACCTTTGCTACAAATCCTTTGAAATGTTTTTTCATAATGAGTAAAATTTTTGAGTTACTCAAAATGAGTTAGAGGTAGAAAAGGGGCTTGTGTTGTTTATATTTAGCGCAGGGTTTTAAGTTGCTTTCTTATTGGGGTTGGGGGAGTTTTTCTTTTTGGAGTTAGGTGGGGGGGAGTTTCTGTAACAATCTACACGCACATTTTCATAGAGTGCCTAAAAAATTTTAAAAAAAAATTAATTCTGCTTTCTTACTTTATCTTCTATTTTTAAGACCTCATCGTGGGTAAAATTAAACTCATCTTCTCCTGCTTTCCTCACTATGACATATTCTTTGGTAACATTATGGTAAATATCTGCAATCTGATCATTTAAGGGAACAATCACAATATTAAGAACTCCATTTATTAGTCCACATTTATCACCTTTAAAAACTTTTATATACAGATCATCTCGGTTCTTTCCATACAAGACTTGGCATCTATCATATTCTAACCTAAAAGGAATTAAGGGATTCATAAACGGATCAAATAAGCCCCACTTCCCTGCTCTTTTAGCCCAAATGTAGTCCTTATGATCTCCAAATGGGTTGAAATGTTCCATGGTATCTTCTAAGTCATTCATCAATAATTCTCCTTTCATATTATAAATTGTTACCCCATTTTCGTGTTTTGAATACAAACAGTTCTCATTCAATTTATCAACCCAATTATATTCAACACGTAGTAACTCCTCTGTTGAAGTTACTAAGCCAAATTTATCTTCGATCCTAACAAGATATAAATCTGTTCCAAGACAGATTATTTCATCGTACATTTTTACAGGTTTTTTATTCTCTAAGAACACCTTATCTTTCCATTGTATGACTTTCACTTCATAATAATCATTATATCCATCATAATGATCCTCAGTGAGCTCTCTGGCTTTTTTACATAATATTTCTAACTTCTCTAGCAAGACCAAGTTGGTTCTAGAATCAGTTTTATAGATATTGTATTCGTATGCTAAATGCTGTGCCAGTTCACTAAAAAGAGGATGCTCAGTATTAAAATTTCCAGTAACATTTACTTTCGGAGCGTCAACTGGTTCTACTCCTTCTTCTATTTCTATATTTAGACTTATTTTCTTGTTATTCATAATGTTATATTAATTTTTTTGTATGCTTAATATTTCATCTTTTTCTTATGATTTTAAAAGGCAGAATTTTATTATCTTACATTTTCTTCTGTACATCGCCTATTTTAGTCGAACACTTCCAATAAGAATTGAGAACTGTACAATTTAATAGATTATTGTTCTTTAATTTCACAATACAGCTTTTTCCAAATATAGGTAAATAAAGAAGTTCTAGCTAGAATTTAGAAGATCAAATAATTATAAAAATCTTTAATTATAAATATTTATAATGACTCGAATTTTGCTACAAATTATAGCAATATACTTTTGAAATTTGATACAATTCTTATCTACTTTTGACCAATGAAACTACAAGCTAGAATTAAAGAAACTGTTGATATGAAGAATGGCACTGCACCACAATCTGTAATAGTTGAATTTGTTGGAGATAAGGAAAAGCAACTTTTTGAAGTGCTATTCTATGACTTAGATCCTTATAGGGAAGGAATAAGAAAATGGGATATATGGGAACTCGCAATTAAATGGAAAAGTGAAGTCTTTACAGATGAGAAAACTGGAAAGAAGTCTTATTTCACTTATTTAATCTGTTCAAAAGCAAAGCCTGTAGTACAGATGCAAAAATAATTTTTATTCATTATTATCTAGCAGATATACTTCTTATAAGAACTAAAAAAGTGTTGTTGGATTACCCGCATCTAAATTCAAAGCAACTAATTGGGGATTGTAGTGTGGAAAAGCAAAGTCATCTACTGGTCTATCAGATAGCCAGGCTTCTTCTGCTTCCTTTGATAGAATTAAGGGCATTCTATCCTTTGTATTGTGGATCTCAGACATCAGTTCATTGGCATTTGAAGTTACAATAGAAAAACTGGTAAGAGTTTCATTGGTGGCTTTATCAGTCCAGATATTATAGATTCCTCCTAGTGCAAAAGGTTCATTACCATTATCTAATTGAATGAAGTATTTCTCCTTATTTTTTCCCCTCGAGTCTAACCACTTCCATTCATAAAATCCGTTGACTAAAACTAGACACCTATTAGACACTGAATTTTTAAAACTTGGTTTTTCTGTGAGAGTATCAATCCTCGCATTCAAAGTCATCTTCTGAATATCTCTGTCCTTTGCCCAAAAAGGAATCAATCCCCAATCTCCTAGTATTGCTTCATCAGGACTTTCATCCATTATAATGGGTGTTTTAGGATGTGAGAATCCATTTAGAAAACCAGATGCTTTAAAGTCTGGAGCATTATACTCAACTCCAAAGGAATCTTTAATTTCTTTTTTAGTTAGGTTATTTGAAATGTAGTAGCACATAAATAGCAATTATAGATAAGTCAAATTTAGTAATTAGAAATTTAAACTATGATAACTATTGCCAATAAATTCAAAGTTTTAAATAATTTATAAAATTAATAACAAATCCATTTTTAACTAATTTAATTAGGTATTTTTGTTAAAACTCAATTGTTGTATGGCTTTGTTTCAGAAAACTGTAATCACCAAATACCTTCAAACTCAAAATAAAGAAAATCTCATTGAAAAATGGGATTTATTTCGTGCTCACTTCCATAATCCTATTATACAAAAAAATATTAGAAACTCTAAAGAAGAGCAATATCAAGAAGGATTTCTGCGAGATTTGTTTGTGTCTATTTTTGGATATCAATTGAACCCTGCACACAACTTTAACCTCACTACCGAATACAAGAACGTAAAGGACAGTAAAAAAGCAGATGGAGCTATTATTATTGATGAGGTAGTTACTGCCATCATTGAGTTAAAGAGAATGAATATCACTGATTTATCTAAAGTTGAAGATCAGGCTTTTGGATATAAAAACAATCAGGAAAACTGTAAATATGTTATTACTTCTAACTTTGAAAAACTAAGGTTTTATGTAGATAATGCTATTGAACATATTGAGTTTAATCTTTTTGAATTGACTCAGGAACAATTCAATCTCATGTATCTTATTCTGGCTTTTGAAAATATTAAGAAAAATATCCCAAAGAAACTTAAAGATGAATCTCTCAATCAGGAGGATATAGTTACCAAAAAGCTTTACAAGGACTACTCTGTATTTAAAAGAGAATTATTTCAGAATTTAATTCTTCTTAATCCTGATTATGATCCATTATTACTTTTTCAAAAATCTCAAAAACTATTAGACAGACTGCTTTTCCTTTTCTTTGGTGAAGACAGAGGATTATTACCACCCAACTCTGTAAGACAGATTTTAGCACAGTGGAATAAGCTACAGGACTTAGATGAATATGTGCCACTCTACAACAGATACAAAAAATACTTTGGCTATCTGAACACAGGCTTTAAGGGAAAAAACCATGATGTTTTTGCCTACAATGGTGGATTATTTAAAGAAGATGAGGTTTTAGACAATATTACAATTGATGATCAATTATTATATGATCATACGTTCAGATTATCCCAATATGACTTTGCCAGTGAGGTTGATGTGAATATTTTAGGTCATATTTTTGAAAATTCTCTGAATGAAATTGATGAAATAAAAGCACAATTAGAAGGACAGGAAATTGACAAATCTAAATCTAAAAGAAAAAAAGATGGTGTTTTTTACACCCCAAAATACATTACCAAATACATTGTTGAGAATACAGTGGGTAAATTATGTGAAGAAAAGAAAGGTGAACTGGGAATTATAGAAGAGGAATATTTTACAGATAAAAAAAGACAGCAAAAAACCAGTAAAAATCTACTCGATAAGTTAGACCATTACAGAGATTGGTTATTGCAGTTAACCATTGTAGATCCTGCGTGTGGTTCTGGAGCATTTTTAAATGAAGCTTTGAATTTTTTAATTAAAGAACACCAATACATTGATGAACTCGAAGCTAAACTGAGAAATGTGCCCATTATCTTTTCTTATCACAGTGAAAGCATCTTAGAACACAATCTTTTTGGAGTTGATTTGAATGAGGAATCTGTAGAGATTGCAAAACTTTCTCTTTGGTTAAGAACAGCAGAACCTAACAGAAAGCTGAATAGTTTAAATGATAATATCAAATGTGGAAATTCCTTAATTGATGATCCAGAAGTTGCAGGAGAAAAAGCATTTAAATGGGAAGAAGAATTCCCACAGGTTTTTGCTAAAGGTGGTTTTGATGTGGTGATTGGGAATCCCCCTTATGGTATATTCATGAGTGATATTGAAAAAGCTTACTACATTAATCATTTTCCACTCACAAGCTATAAAATTAATCTCTATATTTTATTCATAGAAAGAATGCTTCAGATTCTTGATAAAGGAATAATTCATTTTATTATTCCTAAATCATTATTATTCAATACTTTTTATAAAACTATAAGAGAAGAGCTTTTACATTACGTACAGATAAATGAAATACATACTATAACAGAAGAGGTTTTTGAAGATGCTGATGTGGGTAGTAGTTTACTTTTAAACTTTGAAATAAAACAAGAAATTGATTTAAACAAAGCATTTAGATTAGCTGAATCTGAAAAGATTTCTAATTTTATTACTAATTCCAAAATAACAGAAAGTTATCAATCTCAACAATTCTTTTTAACAATACCTAATTTCGAAATATCTATAATAAATCAGGATAAAGAAGTCATTCTATTGAAACTATTAAAGTTAGATGTAATTAAAGATTTTTATAAACTCAAAAATGGTTTGAATCCTGGAAATATTAAACATATACTAATTTCAGATGCTAAGGATACATTAAATCATAAGCAGATTATATGGGGAAAGGATATTAATAAATACACAATTAATTGGAGTGGAGATTTTATTAATTATGATGAAAATCTAATTGATACTATAAAAGTGGAAGATATTAAATCTAAGCAGGGAATGAAAAGTCAAACTAAAATTGATTTTGCATTGAGAAATCCAGAATTGTTTGAAAGTGAAAAAATAGTAGTACGAAAGACTGGAGATAAATTGATTGCATCATTAGATTTAAAAAAATACTATTTTGACACATTAGTGCATGGCATTTACAAACTAGATCATGGACCTAGTCTTAAAAGTTTATTAGCAATATTAAATTCAAAACCTGCTACGTTATTTTATAGATTGTTGCACGATATAAAAGGGAAGGTTTTTGCTAAAATAAGTCTTGACAATTTAGCATGTTTCCCATTGCCAATAATTTCTAATGAACAAGATCTAGTATTATCGGAGAAAGCAGATTTAATGCTTTCACAAATCAAAGACTTACAGGAAATTTCAGCAAAATTCCTAAGAACCTGCGAAAGGAAATTTGATAATTTAAACCTTAACAAAAAACTGCAAGACTGGTACAATCTCTCTTATGCAGATTTCATTGAAGAATTATCCAAACAAAAAATAAAACTCACCCTTTCCGAAGAAGCAGAATGGGCAGATTATTTTGACCAAGAGAAAAGTAAGGCGTTAGAAATACAATCTCAAATTACTGCTA
>NZ_JAQYUS010000003.1 GCF_030686865.1 Kaistella sp. SH40-3 | reverse complement strand
AAGATCATATTACACAATACAGAAAAGAAAGAAAGCTTCATTTTGGATGCGATCACACGAAAAGCTTCAGGCAGCAGAGGGTGCTGTAGTTGATTGGCTCAAAGTTGGAGACTTTGCCAACGAGTAGCAAAGTAAATTTAATAAGGATCATGATCTATACGGTACCATTTGTCTTTATTAATTTCCTGATAATATCGGTCGGAACATTGGTCAAGAAGCACTTCGGTCTCCTGCAAATCTTTTTGAAGTTTTTTAACCCAAATAACGAGTAAGAGGATGATTATTGTGGCGATGATGTTATAAATTTTCAGGGTTTTCATAGGGTTTTTTTTGCGATGTAGATAAGGGCAAAGGTGATATAGTGGTAGCGAATGTGAAAGGGTGTTTAGACCCTTTTTCCCCGATAGCGCGGTTTTGCAATCCGTGACGATTTTCGATATAGAACAATATGAAATTGATGAAAACCCGATGTCGCCTATTTATAACCCGATGTTGCGGATTTATAATCCTGATTTGAAACCACACAAACATAAACCAGGCGACTCCAAATAGTTATTCTGGAGTTTTTTGCTTTAAAAAATACTAGAAAATCTTGACCATAGTTTGGGTTATTTTTTATTCCCGATGTCGCGGATTTGCAATCCGTGACGTTTTCTACAGTGCTTGTCAACATCAATTGCTTACTATATTTCTCCCGATGGCGCTTATTTGTATTCTTTGGCCACCTAATTTTGCAATATATCTTACGATGACTAAAAAATGATACCGCCCTTTCAGGGCTGAATTGGAACGGCTTGAATTTTCCATAGGGCTTCACCCTATGCTGATCGATGCCGCTACTTCGTAGCTGTAACCCGATGTCGCGGATTTGTAATCCGTGACGTTTTCAAGCGTGATTTTCTCCTGCTGCGCAAAGTCTCTGACTTTGAGCCACACTAGTCTCCCCCGCTGCGCAAAGTCACTGACTTTGAGCCCCCCGCTGCGCAAAGTCTCCGACTTTGAGCCACACTAGTCATCCCCGCTGCGCAAAGTCTCCCCTGCTGCGCAAAGTCTCCGACTCCCAGCTGCGCAAAGTCTCCTGCTGCGTCACCAGCTGCGCAAAGTCTCTGACTTTGAGCTCCTGCTGCGCAAAGTCTCGAGCTGCGCAAAGTCTCTGACTTTGAGCCCCACCATTTCATTCCTCATAACTATTATAAATCCAAAACTCACTGGTTTTGGCAGTATTAATCATCGGCGGATCCGCGAGTTCGATATTCACCAAACCTTTTCCCAAAACATAATTGCTTGCCGAGGAATAGATATAGTGTTGCGCTTTTTCAACCCAACCCGCCCTGATTGGATTAAAATGGATGTAGTTGAGCTTACCCCATAAAAAGGGCAAGGTGTATATTTCTTCCGCATGATTTCCATATTGCCAAAACTGATATGTTTTATTTCTCCCATGAGTTTCAGTTGCTTTTTTAAATCGTTCCAGCATCCACTCCCGTCGGCTTTCCGGTTCAGATTGTATGGTCTCTAAAATATTTTTTGCAGTGTATTTTTTGAAAGCCCTGATCAAATCAGATAATTTTGCATCCTTGGACTGAACAATTAAATGGAGATGATTGCTCATAATGACATAACCATACAAGAGCATTCCTTTTTCTTTAATACAATATTGCAAAGATGAAATCACGATATCTCTATAATTTTTCCGTGTAAAAACATCGATCCAATCTACTACGGTGCAAGTAATGAAATGTGGTTTTTCCTGGTCTCGAATTAGGTATCCATCTTTCATGTCTTTTATTTTTAATTTTGAAATTGTATTGACTGTAAAATAGTTATAGATGAAATTACTTAATTATTATTAATAACAGATTGTTGATAATGAATTGCTCAAAGTCGGAGACTTTGCGCAGCGAGGTTTACGTCTGGAGACTTTGCGCAGCGAGGCAGCGAGTGATTGTTGATAATGAATTGCTCAAAGTCGGAGACTTTGCGCAGCGAGGGTAGCGAGTGATTGTTGATCATGAATTGCTCAAAGTCGGAGACTTTGCGCAGCAGTGAGACTTTGCGCAGCGAGGTTTTCGCTAATTGTTCAATTTGTTATATTTACAAAGACTTTGTATTAAAGTCCCCGCCAACACAAATACCAACCATTGCTCACAATTTTCTAGTTTTATAAAATGAAATTTTTAAAGAAAAAACGTCTTATCCCTGTAGGAATAATTTTTTTAGCAGCACTGTTCGCAGGCGCTTACTTCTTTTACCAAATTCCCAATTATCAAAAAACATCGTAAAAAACCCAAACCAAGAAATAACAGAGATTATTTCTAAAGCCAAATCCTTAGAACAATCAGACCCGGAACAAGCTTTGGACCTGTTGTTTATTGCAGAAAAAATTGCTGCTACCCACCGTTTAGAACTGTTTCGCCCGTCGCTGCGCAAAGTCTCCGACTTTGAGCCACGCTATTTCCCGCTGGCGTGCATTTGTATTCGTTGACCATCTAATTTTTGCAATCTTGTCCTACGATGGCTAAAAAATGATACCGCCCCTTCAGGGCTGAATTGGAAACGCTTGTATTATCCATAGGGCTTCGCCCTATGCTGGTCGATGTCCCTACTTCGTAGCTGAAACTCCTAAAAGATCACTGCCTGTACTCATGAGCGTTGTGGACTCCGCTGTCGGTCAAAATCAACCCCCTGAAACCTTTTTTATGAACCTTTTTCCAAAACAGAACTTCACACAGAATTCCTTTTTTCTTTTTTCTGGCAGCAATGATTTTAAATATTTATTATAGGTCAGGTGCTCCACGAAACCTCCTTTTGCCCCAGCCCTAAAGGGTGGGAGATTTCTGGAGTTGGATATTAATTTATTACTCTCGAAATATTGTATGTTTCTATTAATAAACCTAATATTTCGATCTTATCTTTGCTAAAAGTCTTTCACCCTTTAGGGTCGGGAAAAAAGACTTTTAGGGCCGGAAAAAAGAGACTTTTAGGGATTTGTGGTAGGTGAAAATCATCCTGAAAATGGTTAAAGTGCTCAAAAGATAGCAAGAGGAATTTTCTATGAATAAAACGCCTGCTCATGATGCCTCAAAAACTTCCTAAACCATTCGAAACAAAAGCTATGTAAACATCACCTCATACCCGAATCTGGCAATCGACAGAAATATGACCAGCATAAACACATAGCGGATAAATCGGTTTCCTCTTTTAATCGCCAGTTTGGCGCCCATAAAGCCGCCCAATGCGTTACATGCCGCCATGGGAAGAGCAATGGACCAGATGATTTTTCCTTTCAGTAAGAATAGCGTAATAGAGCCTGCATTGGTGGCTAAATTAATCAGTTTAGCGTTGGTATTGGCATGAAGGAAATCCATGCCTAAGAGGGTGACAAAACCAAGAATAAAAAACGTGCCTGTTCCTGGACCGATGAAACCGTCATAAAACCCCACTGCAATACTCACGATACATCCGTTGATGACAGCGGTATGCCACGGAATCTGCTTTTCTTTTGCCTGCCCGAAGTTTTTTTTGAAAAACGTGTAAACAGCAAGAGCGATCAGGATGAATAATAGCACGGGTTTTATGAAATCGTTGCTGACGACCGTTAAAAGTTGCGATCCTAAAAATGCTGAAACAAATGCAATGAGCGACATGATGCCCAGCAACTTCCAGTTGATTTTTACATATTTAAGATATTGGCTGGTCGCGATAGCCGTACCGCTGAATGCAGGAATTTTAAGGGTTCCGATTACCGTAGAAACAGGAAGATGCGGTAAAAAAACCAAGGCCAAAGGAGTCTGAATTAGTCCGCCACCACCCACGATAGCATCAATAAATCCGGCACAGAATGCCGCGCCGCAGAGGTAGAATAAGAGTTCTGTTTCCAACAGTTTACATTTTTTTTCAAAGGTAAGTTTTAAAAGCGAAAATCTAAGGGTGGCCTTACGATTCCTATGGTTTATATCCTTACAGTAGCAGATCTTGGTACATGACGGCTGGTTATTTTAGTGAGACGGAAAAGAGTAGGGCTTTTGTGCAACTTTACATCTTTGTATCTCTCAAAATCATCCAATGGAAAGGCGTTAATAAACAGGTCGTTATAGGTTGGGTAGAATTAATGTATATGCATATATTTGAGTTGCTCACCATTATAAACGATGAGCATAATATGGCCGCGACTTAACGATTTCTATACTATTTTCACTCCTCGCACCAACAGGGATTTAATGGTGACAAGTGTATCGAAAGTCTGGCATAAAATGGCTATTAGTGTTAAATAGCGGCACGGATTGCAAATCTGCGCCATCAGACAAGTCTGCGCCATCGGTTACAAATCCCCGCTATCGGACTTACTTTTATTTAATTATTACTTTCTGAGAATAAATTTTAAGATGGTCAGATGAAATGGTAATGAAATAAATTCCCGATTTTAAGGTCGAAATATCGATGCTTAGATCGTCTTTAACCTTGGTTTCCAAAACTTTTCTTCCTTCAGCATTATTGATTTCTGCAGTGTTATTGTTGGTTTTTAAACCATCAATAAAAATCGTTCCAGAAGCCGGATTCGGATACATCTTAAAGGAACGCTGTGGGTGTTCTCCAGTTGCCATCGTCGTGGTGCTTATTTTGTAAATTTTGCCGTTATTTACGGAAGCTGCATAAAGTTCTTTGCCTGAATCTTCTCCGAATGTGGCAAAATTATTCCCTGTAAAGGCAGAGGTCCAAACTACAGAATTGTCTGCATTTAAAATTCCGATTTGGGAGGAACAGTAATCAGCAAAGATATATTTACCAACTAAGTCCGGGTAGGCAGTTCCGCGGTAAACATAGCCGCCTGTTATCGAGCATTTGCCACCGGTGTGATTATATACTGCAATAGGAAAAGTCATGGTGGAAAAGTCTGCACAGCCGGTTGTATTATAGGCACTATTGCCTTCGTAGCAGCGCCATCCATAATTGATGCCCGCCTGCGTTATCGGCATTCTGTTGATTTCTTCCGTCTGACTTTGCCCTACGTCGGCGATCATTGCATTTCCTGTTGCTGCATCGAAAGAAAACTTCCACGCGTTTCTAAGTCCATAAGACCAGATTTCATCCGCACCATCAATTCCCACAAATGGATTATCTGGTGGAATGTTATATGCTGCGGTAGAGTTTACATCAACTCTGAGTATTTTTCCCAACAGCGAATTTTTGTTTTGGCTGTTATTATTAGGATCTCCCGCACTTCCGCCGTCGCCTGTAGAAATCCATAATTTTCCGTCTGATGCAAAATGCATGCTGCCGCCGTTGTGGTTTTCAAAAGGTTTCGTGATATTGAGTACTATTTTTTCAGAAGCAGGCTCTGCTGTATCCGGATCTGCCGAATTCACCGAATATCTTGCAACGGTGATATTGCCCGCAGTGTTGTTGTAATATACGTAGAAATAACCATTGGTGGTATATTGGGGATGAAAAGCCAGCCCCAAAAGTCCTCTTTCTCCACTGAACGTTATTTTCGTGCTGATGTTCAGAAATGCAGTGGAATTGACTGTTCCGTTTGGCTGAATAATTTGGATGATTCCATTCTGCTGAACAACAAAAAGTCTGCTGTCATTGGCATGTGCGATCTCAACAGGACTTGTTAATCCTGAGGCAAATTCGGCAAGTACAATATCTTGTGAATAGAATAATACTGCAGAAAAAATTCCTGATAGAAGGAGTATTTTATTCATAATAAGTTGGTTTTTACGGTTTTGTGAGGTTAGTTGTTATTTTTATAAATAAAATATTAATTATGATTTATTGGGAATTTCCCGAGGTTGCGGATTTATTTTCCCGATGCCGAGGATTTGTAATCCGTGACTTTTTACACAGTATGTCTTTTGAGAAAGTATCTATAAATTATGAAGCAGTTATTTTATCTGCTTTCCGTAGCGGCGAATTGTAAATCCGCGCGATCTATTTGCGAATAACAAAAAAAAGGAACACTTCAAAAACGGATCCTTTTCTTTTTAATCAACTGTGTTTTACCATTACAAATATATTTATTGATTCTGTATCTGGTCAGCGTTAATAAACCTGATTTTAACTATTTAATTTAGTTTTATTTAACTAGTAATTTGAAGTGGCTGTTAAAATAGTGGGTGGATTATGGTTCGTAGTGAAATAAAGTTATTATCTGACGGCAACAATAAAAAAGGAGTTTAAAATTAATTAAACTCCTCAAACACAAATGATGAAAAAAAATATGAGTGTTTTGCAACACGTCATTACTTCAAATATATAAAATTATTTTGATTTGAAAAAATGAATGGAAGGGTAGGAGTGAAACAGGCACGTTGGTGGGTGAGGGATTCGGAGCAACGTGATTTGAAAAATAATTTTAATGTTAATTTCTTTTGTCTTTTCAAGACTTGGATCTCGTATTTTTATGTTTTATTTGTGTCGTCGAATCTTCGATTTCAAGACAAAAGAATATAAAAAAAAACTGTTGCGAAAAACTTTGTTGCGAAAAGTGTCTGACTTTGAACCTTGTTTCTTTCATTCTACCCCTATTTCTGAAACACCCATCAGCGGTTTTTTATTTTTACCCGTTTTCCAACTGGGCAGCGAAGGAATAGCGACAGCCGAAACTTTTAAAAACCGAAAATTCTCCTTTACTGAAAAGCGGGCTTTGTGGGTTCCTGTAGTGTACTCCTCTTCGGTAAGGAACTGAATTTTCTTTGCCAATTCCCTATAAGTCATGCCATCTGTGGAGCCCTGGATATGCACCGATTGTGGCAGAAAGATCCAATGTTTTTGATCTTCCAGAAAGTCAACAGTTATCGTATGCACCTGTTTTTCTTCAGAAAGATCCAGAGTCACTGAAAACCCATTTTCAAACAGCAGCCAGTTGTAACTGAAATCCTGAAATCCGTACATTCCGTCGGTGAGGGTGGCTTGTTTTTTAGCTGGATAATCGGGGATAAACGGAGTATGGAACTGCACGTTTGCACCTAGGGCCTTATTCTCAATAATGCCATTTTCAAAAATACGCTCCCATTCCTTGTAATAATCTGCGGGTGAGGCGCCTCCTTCCGAAAGTTCCTTTACACCAGAAGATTCAGCATTTTTTACAAATCTTTTTACTCTTAAGGGCAATCCTTCTCTGACGTTTAATTTACCGGAGCTGTTTCTTGTGAAGATACCATGTTTTTCAAGGCCGTAAAAGCGTGCCTGCTGTAGGTAAGTGTAATCAAACGCTAAACGAAGTTTTTGAATTCTTTGGCGGATCGTCGTGTTTCCTGCCAATTTTTCTGCCTCATCAAATTGGTTACTGAAGTCCTCCATATTCTCGGGCGTCAGATAGGAATTGTACTCATTTACTGGATTGCCATATATATCCAGGCTTCGGCCCGAGTCCTGAAGCGCTGCTTTCAGTTGGAGCATATATCCTTTAATGACCGGTGCGGCTTTCCCATAATAGCCATTAAGGAATTCATCGGTCAGGTCTGCGTCGCTCAGGTCGGCATCCCAAAGTTTACGGGAAAGGATATAAGTTTTCAATTCATTTTGATCGACGTAGGTGTGCCCGCCCATCTGTGCGAAAATTCCGCTGATCCCTTGGTTTTGATAGTAGGTCATATTCCCGCCGATATTGTGCACGTCCGGAAAAGGTGCTAAATAATGGGTAAACTGGGTATAATAATCCCAAATAAAAATACGGGAAGTCAGGCTTTGCCAACCCTTTAAAATTGTTCTGAAACTTGCTGCAGAAGGTTCTGTAGAAACCGGATGATTTCTGTAAATGTCTATATTACTGAGGAAAACGACAACATTGCTTCTGGGTTTCGTTTTTAGAGGTGGTTGCAGCGCAGCACCATACGCCAGGGTCGTGAAAGTTTTTTCTGGATAATGTGCTGCGACTTTATTCACAAAGCGAGTAAGGGAGCCCTGCGGACCTCCTTCCTCATCATCGGTCTTTCGACAAAGGTCGCATTCGCAGTAATTGTTGTTGTCATTGGGACTTACTGACCAGTATCTGGCCGTTGGATTTTCCTTAAAGTAATGGTCCAGCGTATTATAAGTAAGTTGCAGAACGTCTTCACTGGACAGGCACAGTTGATCCGTACGGCGCTTACCATCGACCAGGGAAAAATATTCGGGATGGCGGCTGAATAGGGAAGAAGGGACCAGTTTGCTGAAGGAGTGTCCCCATAACCCCCATAAATCATCCAGGTGATGTAGTCCGTACCATTCCATATATTCGGGGTCATTTTCTGCGGTGCTGTACACTTCCCGATACTCAAATGAGGGAGTCTTTTCCACGTAAATCGGAAACTGGATTTTCAAATTCGGGATTTTGGGACACTCTGCTTTTTCGTTAGGCGCCCATTTTCTGCAGTGCAGATAATGCGTTATAAAGTAATAAACACCATAAAGCGTACTCTTTCCATCTTCGCCGCGGATCAGAATTTCCTTTCCTTTACTTTTAATGGTAAAACTTTCTGCGGAATTTTCTTTTTCTGGAACAGAAGTCTTCCCAATATTGATGTACGGTTTTGACTCTTCTCTGATTCGGGTAATAGGGAGTTGCACGCGGGTAACCCGATAAAAATAGTGCTGCAGTACTTCAGCAGCTTTCTGCTCTGTGGCAGAAGCATTTTCAGCAAGGAGTATCTGATAGCTGGAATAACCGCCCTGCGCGAGTTGCACGCCCTGTTCGGCAGCTTTAAAAAGACTGCTCATCGAAATGGTTAAGATTAATAAAAAGAAGTAGCGCATCTATTGATTTAGAAATCATAAAATAAATTGAGATAAAAATCGAACTGATTAAATTTTCGACCGATACTGTAATTATTTCTGTTGTAAACCGAGGAGGCTGAAAGTTTGAAAGGTTTTAGGTTTTTTTCATATCCCAAACCTACAAAGAAAGATTCATTGCTGATGAACCCCTCTGAGAAATCAATGTTTTTGCTGTCCGGTGCATTACCAAAGCCGGTCATCAGAGAAAAATAATCTCTTTTTTCATTAAAGAAATTTTTCCAGGATAAGATATTGGCGTAATAAAATTCGTTCTGTGTAAAGGTGAAGAAATTGCGGAACGTTACTAAGTTATTCCCAAATTCCTTGGCCGCACCTATAACGGGTGTAAAAAGACTGAAGTTTTCTGCAGATAAATACTTAACTCCAGTTTCGAGTTCCCATCCCTTCTTCAATGCGCTGTAAAAGGAATAAGAAGCTTCGAAGCCGGGAAACATTTTTTGATCGGAGACGCTTGCCCCAACAAAAGAGTAATGTTTTTTACCGTGTTTGATGTAGGCTTCCAGATCGTATTTGGTACTTGACGTTTTTGCACGCGCCCTGATGTTGACCCTTCCGATGACCGTCACGTTTTCATTATTAATTCTCCTCAGATACTGCACAGAAGTGATGCTCATTGTCGATAAGCCACTGTCATAAACGCTCTGAAGATGCATGATGCCGATTTGATTCTGCTTCTTCTCAGAAAGAGAATCTTTTTGTTGTTTTACAGAAGTTCCTATTAAGGTTGTTCCCTGATTTTGGATAACCATTGCTGAATCAGAAGTCTCGCTTTGGGCGAAAATTGCTCCAGAAATAAACAGGGTGAAAAAAAGAAGTGTTTTACAGTCCATTTTTTTAACTTGATTTGAATTAATTGTTTTTAGAAAATCCCTTTCTCGTCATTTCTCCCCATACCTTTTTCTTACCGATCAACTCATCATAATACCCCCTGAGGCCACAATAGATAATGAGCGGATGATATAAAAAAGGTTCCAGAAAAGCCATCGCGGAGATTCCTAAAGTGGTGCTTCCCGATTTATAATAATTAAATATTTTTCGGTCCATGAACACTGAGGAAAAACTTAAGGCGATATAAAAAGTCATTATGGTAAATGTCGTCATTAATAACCCTACTAAAAGCGTTTTATAAATAAAAAGAAAATAGAAGAAAATTAGAATACCGCTAATTTCGACAAACGGAGATAGAAATTCAAAAAAAAGATTGTAGGGGTAAATGATGAAGCCCATTTTTCCGTATTTGGGATTGAATAAAACCCTGCGGTTCTTTTTTAAAATCTGAAATAGTCCGCGTGCCCATCGTACACGCTGCCTGATAAGAATTTTCAAAGTATCGGGACCTTCCGTCCAGCAAAGCGTCTGAGGGATACTGCGGATACAGTATTCCTGCTTGTTCTCCTGCATGTGAACCACCAGGCGGAATATCAAATCCATATCCTCGCCTAAGGAATGTTTATCATAGCCGCCAATATTTAAAACAATTTCTTTATCGAAAAGGCCCAATCCTCCGGAGATATTGGGCAAAGCATTCATATAAGACCAGGCCATTTTTCCGAGGATAAAAGAACGGATGTATTCCAGTTCCTGAAAACGAACCAGGATATTTTTCGGTGCTTTAATCTCTTCAAGAGTTCCGCGGTTCACAATACTGCTGTTGGACATTCGAAGGGTTGCGCCCACGCCAATGCACCGTTTCTTTTCATTGAGCACAACTTCCATCATGAGATTAAGTGCATCAAAATCTAAAATACAGTCCACGTCGATGTTTAGAAAATAATCATACTTCGCAATATTTAATCCGGCATTGATGGCATCTGCTTTTCCGCCTCCATTGATTTTGTCTACGACAACCAGACTCTTATACGCTAAATCCCGCGAACGGTATATTTTTTTAATAGGCTCACAGGGGATAATGGTCTCGAAAACATAATGGCTTTCAACAAGATCGAATTTTGCAATCATTTTTTCTAATGTATCATCTTTACTTCCATCGTTCACCACGATCAACTCAAATTTATGGTAGTTTAGCGACAGTAGGGAATGCACATTATCAATTATGGTCACTGATTCATTATAAGCTCCCGTAATAATACTGATGCCTGGTGCATCATTCATTACCGATAACTGTAAGCCCTGGTTGAACTTCCGAATAAAAAGAAACCTTCTGATTGCAATATAAGATACGATATTGATGATCAAAAAAGTACTGAATACCAATACTGCTATGGAAGTAATAAAAAGATAAAAACCCTTCGAATATAAAATGTTTTCAATGAAGTCGATGAGATAATTAATAAAGTCCATCAAAATAGTGTTATTGATTATGAATGTGTAATTCCTTCTCCAGGGTCGGGAAATTAACCGATGGGATCATAGATTCCGAAGTGGCCCGCTTTAAAGCAATAATGATCGCTTTTCTTAAATTAACGCTACTTTCTTTTTCTAAGGCTTCTTTTAGAAAATCGGTTACCTGTACTGTATGGTGGGTCATGTATCCAAGGCTTTTAATAATTTCTCTTTTACACCTTATGTCTTTTTCTATGCCATATAGTTCCATTAATATCGGAGGGGAGGTATTATAGTTTAGTTTTCCTAAATTATTAATCATTTCAAACCGAAGTGCACAATCAGGCGTAGTTAGCATTGGGTGTATCTTTTCGGCAGCATTTTGCTGATAATAATAAGAGGCTAAATCCATTGCTAAAATAATGACCGTGGGTTGGTATTCCGGACTAATCCATTGAGCGAAATGAGGTTTCCTAAGGTCAGTTCTGTTAATGATCAATTGGAAATAGGTGAGGTTCTTCCATTTTGTAAATGAATCTTCATTAAAGCTGAAAAAGTCGTAGATGTTATCATTATATATTGTTAACGTATAAGAATTGGCCAGTTCTCGAATCATGCTGTTTTTACTTTTTTGAAACCTTACCATTGTTTCGCGTTTTACCGGTACTTTAAATCTTGTGAGTTCATCTATTGCGTGAATGATCCTGGAAGTAGAGCTGCTCGAGAGTTCTTTTATTTTTTGTTCCTGCAGACCAAGTAAACTATAAATTTTCACGATATTTTTACCTTCATTTCCATCCAGAAAACAGGAGTAGTGCGTGAGGCATTCAATAAAAACTTTCCGAATCCTTTTTTGTCGTTGAACGCCCAATGCTATGAAAGGGGCTAAGTCGTTCAGTTCAATATCGCTCTTATCCAACAGGAGTTCACGAAGTAATTTCATCAACCTGGCCTCTAACTTTTCTTTCCTCTTCTTATAAATTGAGGAAGATAAATTGTAGAGATAAACTAAAATTACCCCCAGTACAATGATAAAAAAATTGAACAGGATCAAATACAACAGATACCGGGGAAAGTCTGAAAGGAATCTATTCACGATCCTCTTTTTTTATGAGTTCATTCAGTTTTGCAATTCTACAGATCATCTCCATTGGCTGAAAAGGCTTCTTAATCATATCGTCAATGCCCATTTGATAAAGCCTGTACATGTTGTCTGCCGTGAAATTATTGGAGATAACGACGATTTTGGTGTGTTGTAAGTCTTCTCTGCTGCGAATTAAACTGATGATTTCGAATCCTGAATAATACTGAAGCAGAATATTAATAATTAAGATGTCGAATTTTTTAGTGTTTAATAAATCGAGTGCACTTTTTCCGTCTGATACGGAAATGGTGTCATACCCTTCTCTTTTTAAAACATGTAGGATGGAGTATCTGATGATTTCATTTTTCTCCACAATTAATATTTTGTTCTTCATAGAATTACGTCAACGCAAATATATTAATACACAAGTTAAGCAATTTTTCCATATCCATAAAAATGAAAAAGAGAAGCCACTTTAGGGGTGACTCCTCTTTTAAAATTATGTATTCTTTCGGAATTATAATTTATGATTTGTATCTGAATAGGTTCCTGTTATCGTAGAAGTCCCATTCTTAGTCACTTTCCCGTGGATTGTAATGGTTGATCCGGTTCCTACAAATTCGATTTTAGAACCTTGGTTTAAAGTAAGGTCGCCGAAAATAGTTACGTTACCCTTAACTTTTAATGTTCCGTTACTGTTCAAAGTCATATTCCCGTACGTCGTTAAATCACCTTCCAGGTTGAACAGTGAACCACTGTTGATATTTAAAGCATTCCAAGGGTTCTGCTGACTTCCTTGGTAGAGTTTCCCATACATATTGAAGGTCGCGTTGCTGTTGACATTTACTCCTTCCGTCGCGGTAAGCGCTCCGCACCAACTTAGCATTTGGTTAACGTTTATCCCTTTAAGGCTTTTGGTGCCTCCAAACTCAAGGGTTTGTCCTGAGTTTACATTCAGCCATTCTCCGCCTGTATATTGTGCATAAGAACTGCAGTTGACCACTCCGTTTTCGGGAGCAACATATTTAATAATTTTCAGTCCTGTTCCGGAAGCCACAAAAATATAGTCACCTTTACTCATTACATAGTTCGAAGAACCCTGTAAATCAATAGATCCCAATAGATCCAGTTGTCCGGCTTTGTTTTCATAGACATATAAACCGGCTCCTCCATTGGCCACAAATACTTTATCTGCATTCACAGAAACACCGTTGGTTACAATGTCCTGCTCATCCACACCCGGTACTGCTGTCGGTAAAGGAAGAGTCTGAATTTTCGTTCCCGAGTTCAAATTATAAACCGCTACGCCATTTTTACCCTGAGAAACCAAGAGTTTTTCGCCCATAAAATCGATGGTTCTCTTTGCTTCTGCGATATCGGTATACGCCGCAAAAGAAGAAACTGGAGTCAGTCCGTTGGCATCAAATACTTTAACGCCGTCTGTTCCGCTCAATACAACAATTTTATTTCCGTTAATTCCTACAGCGCGAAGATCTGGAAGCGAGATGCTGAATTCTATTTTATTATCCGCTTTATTCAATTGGCTTAAAGTTCCCGTGGCGCCAGATACTGCATAGTACCTAGCGGTGTTGGTCGTTACATCGGTCCCTACTTTTCCGGGAAGAGCGGTATTGACGAAACTGTTGCTGAGTAAACCACCGCTAAGCGTCATTCTGGCTACAAATGCGGCCGTTTTAGTGTTGGATACATCTACGTCAGTAGCACCTGCGACATACAATTCCCCGTTATCATAACGAACTGCACTGATGTCAATATTAGGTGTTATCGCCTGCATTACCAATTTTGGGACATTTGGATTGGTGATGTCGATCACCTCAATTGCTCCTAAATAAGAAGGTCCTTCTGTATTGTAGGACACGTAAGCGTAGTTTCCTTCCACTGCCACATGCGTAGCACGAAGTGTTTTTCCTTCATAAACAGGAGGTGCCAATTCAGCCACCAAGACCAATGGGAAATCTCCTGCTCGTGCAACATCACCTCTGTGACCCAACCCCATATTCAGGTTTAGAATACCTGAATTTTTGAAATCGATTCTTTTGCTTAATAAATTAACATCGGAATTGAGGATAAGGTCATTGTTGTTGGACGCTGCATTTTCTAATTCTACTCCGTCCTGTCTACACGATACTGCAAACAGAAGGGAAGTTACTCCCAGAATACTAAGTATTTTTTTTATCATAATGATTTTTTTATTATCTAATTTGCGGATTTGGTACGCTGGTGAAACATGATATGGTGGGTCATGTTTCACCAGTTGTTTTTTTGCGGCCGCAAATATACAGTAAATTTTGATTTAAAAAAAATGCCATTTATTTTTTTTAGATGGTTTCATGGGTATTCTATTCAGACGCGGTAATTTTAGGAATATAAAATACTTTAAACAATAATCAATTTTAAGGACATTTGTTACATTGCTTCGTAGAGTGTATAACGTGATTGACATTCCCCAAACTACGGAACGATTGCATCTTGAGGTCAGGCTTACCTACGATGCTTTTTCTATTATAAAATGCCATTCTGCTCTCCCAAGTCTCCGCTGCTGCACAAAGTCTCTGACTTTGAGCCATAATAAACTCTCTCTTCATAATTATTATATTTCTAAAACAAAGTTCCAAAGTCTCCCGACTCAGGAGCCTTATTTTTGGGAGGTGCATTTTTTTTAAGAAGAGAGTATTACTCTGGCAGATGAATACGGGTACAGTCTATAAATGCTCCGAAGTTAATATGCTGGGGAGAGCGGGGAAGTTCTTTTGTTTGACGACGTCGAATCTCCGATTTCAAGACAAAAGAACTAAAAAATGAAAACCTTTTGTATCGAAGACTATATTGTGTATTACTCCTTTTTTGAACGTTTAACCTCTTACAAGTGAAAAAAAACTTTTGTTGCTTTTGTGATTGAAATTTTCACCCATTAAAAAATGAGTATCCCGAAAGCTGTCATTTTTTCTTGCATCGTTTCACTACATGGGGTTTTGGACTTTTAAAAAAAAAGAAATATGTCGCTTTTCCTTCTTTTAAGAATAGTCTGTATATCTCTTTTATTTCTCTTGTTGTTATGAATTTATTTTGATTTTTAACACAAATTGGCATAGAACTTGAAAGTGGGTTAGGCGCCTTTAAAAATTAAAATAGGATCCTTACAAGGGCAGTAAAATAGAAATTAATAAATAATTTAGATATGAAATTAAATTTAACAAGTTTGGCATTAGCGGTAATTTTACCGACAGCCGTATTTGCGCAGGATTCAATACAGAGTTCTACAGGTAATTATCCCAATGCATATACCTCCGGGTCTGCAGATGTTTCCACTTTCACTCAGGAATCAAAACGATTCAATGACTGGGCAATTTCTGCAGGGGCAGGTATTCCGTTGATGCATTCCGCTGATTTGAATTCTCTTAAAGAATTTGGAGCGGGTAAAAACCTTATCGGATACTCAGCATATTTTAGTGTTGACAAAGCAATTACGCACGCTTTCGGTTTGAAATTACAGTACGACAGAGGAGAAACAAGACAAGGGTTTGTGAACACTAAAGATAATGTGGCTTCGTTAAGTGGTGATGGAGCAAGAACGCAGTACGATGCGATATCGATCTTAGGTGATGTGAATTTTTCTAACCTGTTGAGAAGAGTGGATAACAAATCTCCATACCGCTGGGCTTTACACGGATATGCAGGTGTTGGCACTTTGGCTTACAAAGCCTACCGTCAAAATGCTGGTCCAGCTTATAACCAACAATTGGTGAAAGAAGTGAAACCTTTCAAACTTGGAAGTCTGTTCGGACAGGCCGGTGCAGGTTTAAAATTCCGTGCGTCCCGCTCTTTAGATCTTGAAGCAAGAGGAATGTATGTATATACCGGAGATGATACTTTCGACGGTGCTCGAAGATCAGTAAATGATAACTCGTCAGATAATTTCTTCAATTTGACTTTAGGTGCTACCTTGAATTTAGGAAAACATGCTTCTCACTTATTCTGGCATGATCCATTGCAGGAAATGTATTACAGAGCGGATGTATTGGCTGCTAAAATCGATGATGTTGAAGTGTGTAAATCAGGTGATGCAGACAACGATGGGGTGTGTGATGACTGGGATAGACAATTGGATACTCCTGCCGGAGCGAGAGTTGATGGTGCTGGTGTAGCATTGGATATCGATTTAGATGGTGTTATTGATTTATACGACAAATGTGTTACTGTTCCGGGACCTGTTGAAAACAATGGTTGTCCTATGAACGCTTCATCAGTGGTAGGTGATAATGCCAGAGTGCTGGAAGGAATTGAATTTGATTTGAATTCTGACCGCATTTTACCGTCCAATACGCCTATCCTTAATAATGCGGCCAACTATATCAATTCTTCTGCTGGAGCCTACAACGTGATCGGTGGAACGGATACTTCAGGTAGTGCTGTTTATAATCAGAAACTTTCTGAAAGAAGAGCCAATAACGTTAAAAATTATTTGATCCAAAATGGCGTAAGTTCAGGTAAACTTGATGCGATAGGAAGAGGTGAGACCAACCTTAAATATCCGGAATGTAACCCAGCGAGCAAATGTCCGGAATGGAAAAACAGAGCAAACAGAAGAGTTTATTTTGAAGCAAAATAATATTTTTATGTTTTAAGATTCTAAAGAAAGCCACGATTCCGTGGCTTTCTTTGTTTGATGAATAGTGGTTGGTTGTCTGGATGACTGCTGGACCATCCACCCCTTTCGGATCCCTTTCCAGGGGGAGGGGAATTAGCGATTCTGTGTGTTTAGTGTTTTTTTTGTGATGAATTTGTTTTCTTTATTAGGGTGTTTTACTTGGTTCTTCATCGGGTTACTGGTTCACAAAAAAAATCCGGAAAAGTAAACTCTCCCGGATTGTTATAACGATGATTATTTTTTTAAGTAACCCTTTAATTCTTAATCACTTTTATGTTGCTGCTTTCTTTGTCAGAATTTACTTTTACGATATACGTTCCTTTTGCAAAAGCACTTAAGTCGATGGTGGTATTCTTCATAGAATTCTCTACTTTAAAACTCTTGATCAGCTGTCCTGTCATCGAATAAACCTGCACGGTATTTAGTTTTAACTGACTGTTGTTTTGAATAGTCAGTACTCCTGAAGTTGGATTCGGGAAGACCTGTAATCCATTTTTCAAGGAAGAGTTGCTTACCGCAAGCAAGGGTTCTGTACAGTTGTAAACGTAGATTTCGTCTAGATACCAACCGTCGTTGCCGTTGCAGCCATCTGTCGCCATTTCGAATCTGAACTTGATATTTGCACCGGAATTAACGCCAATTTTTGACAAGTCGATGACGCTTTGTCCCCAACTTCCCATTAATGAGCCCCCATCAGTTCCGCTAAATGCAACCTGCCCTTTGAGTGGATTGTCGCTTTGGGAAGAGCCGTCTAGCGTGGTATTGTATGGATTTTGAGTGAAAGCAGTTCTCGGCAGCAACTTCCAGTCTCCGCCATTTAAACTGTACTTGATATTTCCACCATCCCATTTTGCTTCTGTTGCAACATAATGGTTAAATGCCATTTCGTATTTGCCAGCAGTAAAAGTTGGGAAAGTGATTAAAGGACTGTCTAAACGCAGAATTCCGTTTTGCATACTGGTGGTGCAATTTCCATTGACGGGATCGGCCCCAAAAATACCTTTACCTGTTCTTCCTTTTGGTAAATTAGATTGCACCATCCAGTTTCTTTGTTCCCAAGATGATGGATTGGTTGGTACATTAGAAACCGTCCAGTTTCCTAAACCATTTTCCCATGTTTCTGTAAATATTGCACCCATTGTAGAAGCGTCACACAATGCCGGAGTTGCTTTCAAAATCGGTTGATAATTACATTGCGTGTTTGGTGACATTCTTAACTGTACCGAAAGTAGGGCGTTTTGAAGATTTTGAATATCACTGGCTGACCAGGATTCCCCGCTTAATCCTGCCGGTACGTTGCTTGTTGATAAACCTTGTAAATTGATGCCGATTAAATCCGTCGCTGCGGCTTCTAGGGCATCTGCGAAAATAGCAAAATCGCTGGTTGGTGTCAAATAATTCTTTTGGGCTCTCCACCATAAATGGGCTGCCTTAACAAAGCCAATTCCAGAAATCGTATAGCCATTATAGGTGCCGCCATCGACCAACAAAGCATATAAATGATTGGTTACCCCAGAGTTTTGATGTACACCTCCGGAGTCAGTTGTGCCGCAGAAATAATAACCAGTATCTAAAACACGACCGGCATTATTATTACAGTTCGGATTCCACATGTCCCGGATTGGACTTCCAAAAGCAGTTGCTTTTTCACCCATTTTCCAACGTTGGGTGCCTGAGCAAGTGGTGGTGGTTCTGATATCTAAATTTTCGCCATCGTCATCATAACCGTTTAGTAAATCGATGGTTTCGCCCCACACGTCGGAGTACGATTCATTCAGTGCTCCTGACTGGTACTGGTAAATTAAGCCACTCGTGTATTCGGTGTAAGCATGTCCCCACTCGTGTGCTACCACATCATCAGATGCAGTTCCTGTACAGTAGTTAGCAGTGACTCCATTCCAGTTAGCGTTAGGACAAGAAATATTGGGATCATTGTTCACGGTAATCATCGAGGCATCTGCGTTATTAAAGGAGGTATAATTAAATGCGTTCTTGAAGAAATTATACACATGTTCAGAAGTAATGACTTCACTTTGTTGCCATTTATCTAAAGTTCCTGGAAACGCATCCCCTTCTTTCCATTTGAGGTTCGCCGCAGTACGGCTTTTTTCATACAATTTTCTATCGATAGGATGGATGCCGGTAAATTGCTCTACCAGTTCTCCTGTATGGGCATCGATGAATAAGAATTCTCTAACATCGTTTTGGTTGGTGACTTCAACTTCATAGGCGAGATAAGAACTTACCTGTCCGCCCTGTACCAGGTTTTTTGGAAATATTAAAAGATTGTTTTTACCAATTTGTAAAGGATCACCTGAAAGATTGAGTTCCTGCCCGGCTACTAAATTCTTCGCAATGACCGCTGCTTCAGTTTGAGAAACGGTCGGAATTGTATTGACTTTAATTGCAGAAATGGTATTTCCGTTAATGGAAGTTAGTTGTTCTTTTTCATTAAAATGAAATTTCAAAAGACCATCATAAACTGGAACGCCTTTAAAAACCTGTCTGTAAATGACATTCTTCAAGCCATAATTGTCTGTTCTTGCTTCCACAAAAACCATATCCTTTTCTGATTGCAAATTAAATGCGTTAAAGTTGGTTTTTAAAAACTCTTCTACTTTGGCATTCGTTTGCGCTGATTTCAGTTGAAGTCCGCCTGGATTTTCGAATCGTATAAAATTGGGGTTAGAAGTGCTTTTGCTGATGCTAACAGTAGCATTGCCTTGTTGCTTTAACTTTACTAATTGTTGCGATTCCTGTGAAAAACCGTAAACAAAAGACAAAGACAAAGCGGAAAATAATAGTCTTTTCATAAATACATTGATTTGTGACAAATATAAAGGTTTTGGTAAGTAAATGTGTATTTTATTAACAGAAATGAAAATAATTTAAAGGAATCCTGTCGTAACAATAAGAGAGGCTATATTATTATGTTTTAATTGATGTAAAATGAGTGCTTCGTGAGGAATTCATAAGGTTTAAAATTTCCCGAAAATGATTGAGGCGATTTGAAATGTGCTGATCAAAAAGATTTTTATCAAAATTTCCGAAACATTCTTTTGCCGACCCTTACTTCGACGAACTCAGCATGAAAAAGGGTGGGAGGTTTTTTGGGGTGGATTCTGATTCAGAGTTGAAAAAAATCTTTCACTATTTAGGCTGACAAAAAAAGACTTTTATTTTCTTGTTAATTTCTTTTGTCTTGAAACAAAAGAAACAAAAGTTCAAGACTGGATTCTTTTGCTAAAAAATTGAAATTTCTTTAACAAAATCCCCAAACTCGGGCGGAAATTTGATGGGTTTTTATGAATGAGATGTTTTGCCGCCACTCAAACAGTGGGGATTTTTATGCGGCTATAAGTTAGGTAATTTATGTGGAAGAAATTACAATTTTTATTTACGCAAAAGTCTCCTAAGTCGATATTGGTTAATTTAATTAAGACCTCCTGGTGGCTGAGCCTGTCGAAGCTACGTGATTTAAAACTAATTTTAATATTAATTTCTTTTGCTTCAATCTTTTATTATTAATGGAATCAGCGAACCATTAGAAATGGTTTGTCTTGAAGCAAAAGAACCAAAATTGACTCTCTTATATTATATTATATTTTTATTTGAATCTTCGAATCTTCGATTTCAAGATTGGATCTTTTTACTCAATCAAAACCTTTATTTAAACCCTTCCAACACTTCCTCCAAAGTTACTTTTCCAAAAAACTCTGTTAAATCAATTGTAGAAAAAAGTTCTTTCAGATTCGTAATTTCATGTTTCTTGCCAATCAGCAGTTCTTCCAGTTCCTCAATTGGTTTCGAGGCAAAGAAGTCTCCGAATATTTTTGCTTTTTGAATCATGCCGTGCTCCACATCGAGATGCACTTCAATAAAACCCGCCGGAATTTTAATGGCTTTCTTGAAATTATAATTGGGTGAAAAACCGAAATTCCAGTCCCAAGTTTCATACTTTTCGGTCATAAGTTGTTGAATGCCCTGCAGATCTTCTTCTGTTAATTCATAACGTTTGGCATCGGGATTATTTTTCATAATCTCCTCGGTAAGCAATTGTTTAAGATCGGCTGTAGTGGTTTCTTTCGGTAAATAATTGATGAGGTTGGTCACTCGCGAACGGGTTGATTTAATGGCTTTGTCGATGAATTTTAAAGGATTCACTTTTAAGGCTTCCCCTAAAACTTCCATTTCAGAATCGAGGAGGATGGTACCATGCTGAATCATTTTCCCATGACGGGCGAGTTTAGCGTTTCCGCTGAATTTTTTACCGTCGACCAACAAATCGTTTCGACCTTGTAAAACGGCGGGTACGCCTAATTGATTGAGTACATTTAATACGGGTTGTGTAAAAAAGGAGAAATCACCAAAGTCATTCTGACCCAAAAGGGTATGAAACGAAAAATTAAGGTTGCCTAAATCGTGGTACACGGTACCGCCACCAGACATTCTTCGTACCACCTTAATTTCTTTTTCCGTCACATAATCCAGATTAATTTCTGCCAGGGTATTCTGAAATTTCCCGACAATAATCGAGGGAGCATTTACATACAATAAAAAGATATCTTCAGTGGGAAATTTATGAAGTAGATATTCTTCAGAGGCAATGTTGAAATATGCGTTGTGGGAAGGGGAGTCGATGAGGAGCATAGGTTTTTCTTTGGTGCAAAAATAAGAGAATTATTTGAGATGGATGCGTGTGAGTAGTTCGAGTTTCGAGGTATCAGAGTTGGAAGTTTGAATGAGTCTTTTATATGATTATCTTTAGTTTTATTGGTGTTTTGGAAAACTAAAATAAAGATAAGGTTTTATTAATCTTAAATCTAGAGTTGTAAGTGGTTTTTAAGATTAAGTTTTTGATAATTAACTACTTAAATTCTTGAAGTGATTGTTGTTTTATAAAAAAGATGTAATTTTATCTTTCAAAAACACACAATCATGAAAAAATATTTACCTTATTTTTATAAAATAGTGGTGCTCTGTGCGGTGCTGTTTTTTATCAAAGGATCTGCACAAACGACATTAGCACAATGGACTTTTCCAAATTTAGGTACAGTACTAACTCCAGATGTTTTTTCCCCCAATAATGCGTTTAAATTACTTAGTTGTACTCAAACAATAAGTGATGTAAGTGGCAATGGAACTAAAGCAGCTACTGCCAGTGGATGGGTTGATGGAAGTGGATCTAAATACTGGATGATTGAAGTAGATACTCAAGGTTTTAGTGATGTTAAAATTTCATCTGAACAACGGTCATCGGACACTGGTCCTAAAGATTTTAAATTACAATATCGAATTGGGACAGGAATATGGAATGATTTACCATTTGGTTCTATAACGGTCGCAGATAATTTTACTTCAGGAGTGATTGGTAACTTGCCTATTGCTGCAGGTTCAGACTTGTCTTCGCTCTTTGTTAGATGGGTTATGACTTCTAATAGTGCTGGTAATGGTACTACGGTTGCAAATGGAGGAACAAGTAGGATTGACAATATAAAAGTTGTAGGTACTGCAATTACAGCAACAAAACCCGAACCCTCCAATTTTCCGACTAATTTCTCTTGTGGTACTGCCACTCATTCAAGTATTGCGCTGTCCTGGATTGATGGAGTGGGGGCGACTGTTCCCGACGGTTATTTGATTAAATGGAGTGCTGTTTCTTTTGCTGAGATCACCAATCCTGCTGATGGAACCCCAATAGCAAATGGTGCAAATGTTCAAAATGTCGCGAAAGGAATACAAGGTTTCACGGCCACCGGACTGTCGCCTAATACTCCTTATTTTTTTAAAATCTGGTCCTATACCAATTCGGGAAGTACTATCGATTATAAATTGGTAGGCGAACCACAAACGAGTTGTTCCACACTTGCTGCTCCTTGTAGTTTTTTAGAAGATTTTTCTAATTCAAATGCTACTACGAAATATGCTAATGGCTCTTTTTTAGGTAATAATTCAATTTTATGGACTTACACTGCTGCAAGAGATGAAGATGGAGACTCGAACAATTCCGGAATAAATGGAAAAGGATTAATGCTTCGTCGTATATCTGATAACAGTAAAATTAGTTCCGCAATAATAGGCTCTGGTATTGCCAACTTCAGTGTAAAACTCTACAAGGGGTTTACAGGTAGTGGTAACAGACAGGTAGAATTGCTCATCAATAATATATCAGTCGCAACTTCAATTCCATTTGATGATTTTTCAGAACATGTTTTTAGTGTTAATAATATCAATGTTTCAGGAAACGTCACCATTGAATTACGTAATGTTACTAACAATCAAATCATTGTTGATGACCTCCAATGGACTTGCTTCACCGGAACGCCAGAGCCCAACATTAACATTCAGGGTAACAGTATCACCATAATTGATGGGGACACCACTCCATCCACAGCGGATGGTACGGCTTTCGGTACTACAATTATTTCTGGATCAGACGTTGAAAAAACCTTTGCCATTCAGAATCTTGGCTCGGCTAACTTGCTTTTGGATACCCCAGCGGTGGTGCTGCTTGATGGTGCCCAAGGCTTTACTGTTTCAGTGCAACCCACGATTAATCCTATGACGGGTTTTACAAACCAGACTTTTAAACTCAAATTCAATAATACTGTTCCAGGTACTTACACTGAAACCGTAATGATAGGCAGTAATGATCCAGATACTTCTGTCTATGCTTTTGAGGTGAAAGCGGTTGTGATTGCCCCAACAATAACGGTAGATAAAACTTTGCTTACGGGCTTTACCTACCCTTTTGGGCAAGGGCCTTCTGCCACACAGAAGATTGTGATTAACGGCAGCAATCTGTCAGGAAATATTAATGTAACTGCTTCTACAGATTGGGAAATCTCCACTAACTTAACCTATGATGGAGGGAATATGTCTCCCTGGAATACGATTGATATTTCGAAAAATGCAAGCAACGCAGTAACCAACCAATCCATTCACGTGCGTTTGAAAGATGGACTTGCTGTAGGCAATTACGGCGGAGCCATTACCATTACATCTCCCAATGCTGTAACGCAAACAGTAGCGCTAAGCGGTGTTGTAACTGCAGGAGTGCGCGACATTAAAGTAACCGGGAATGGGACTTCTATTACTAATGGAAGCGTAACGCCACTCGGACTCAATAATACTTTGTTTGCGGGTCTGAATTTAGGAAACTCTCAAACCAAAGCGTTCGAAATAAAAAACCTGGGTGGTGAGCCGCTTACCATCGGGAGTATAACGCTTTCGGGAGTTGATGCAACTTCATTTTCTATTATGAATGGTCCTGTCGTAGGGAAAGTATTAAACCAGAATGAAATAGCAACCTTTGAAATTAAATTTGAGCCCACCACAATAGGCACGAAAAATGCCACCGTCAGTATTGATAACAATGATCCTAATGATTATTCCTATTTATTTGCGGTGAGAGGTGGAGCGACTTATTGTTCCTCTTCAGGTGAGTTAGTTGTAGCGCGTCAGGATTTTGAGATCAGTCCGGCGATTCCTGTATTGAATTACACGCTTAACACTTTTGGAGTGATCTTACCTGGACCCAATACCGGCTTTTCGTCCGGAAAAAGTTTAAGTACTGATGCGCCAAAAACCAATAATCTGTATTCTGAAGGAGCCAGAGGATACCGGATTCAAGGTGCAGATCCTATTTCACAAACTCCTTCTGGCGTTCGTTTAACTTTTGATAATGTTAATACTTCGGCTTACACTGATATCAGTCTGTCATTTAAGGTCGCAGGTTTTTCTTTGGGTAGTGCCAGTAATGGCATGGATGATTTGAATGCTGCGAATGAAAGTACATCCATTCATGATGATAAACTGGATTATGTATTGGTTGAAATAAGTCCAGACGGAGGCGTAACGTGGTATCAGCAGGCGAAAGTAGTTTCAGGTCAATTGAATCTTCCGTGGAGTTTTGGCAGCGCAGGAACAGTTGCGGGAAGTAGAATATACAATGCAGATAATAATTTAACCTATTTTAATTCAACCTCGGCAAACCGCTATAGCGCAATTAATGTCACCGATCTTCCTGCTGTAAGCAATCTTAAAGTTCGTATTTCTGCGCAAAATAACGCCCTCAACGAATCTTGGATTTTAGATGATGTTCGGCTTACCAGTACAGGCCTTGTCCCAAAAGTTTGGAATGGATCGGCTTGGTTGCCTTCTCTGCCTCAACCTTCCGATAAAGCGATTATTAATGCCGATTATCATTCTGGCACCAATGGTAGTTTTAAAGTCTGCCAATGTGAAATCAACAGTGGAGCAACTCTTACTGTTGGTGGTAATACGGAAGTAAAGGTTTCTGATTTTTTAAATAATAATGGAAATGTAGTCGTAGAGTCTGATGGAAATTTCATCCAGACTAATGAAACCGATACCAATTCGGGAATGGGTACTTTCAAAGTTTTACGGAAATTAAATCTTTCTGCTACAAGGGAACAATATAATTATCTTACTTCTCCAACACAAGGTACCAGTTTGAAAGATATTTATAAAGATGCAGTTGGCAATGCGGTCAATGTGCCATTTATCCTTTACCATAACGAAGCGACCAATAAATTTCTGAATTCTTCTGGGGTCTATATTAAAGGAAGAGCATTGGCGGTTAAAGAGCCTACCACTGCCACTTTTGCAACTTCGGTTATGACTGCTGCTTTTATGGGGCAACCTGCCAATGGCAGTTTTAACTATAACCTGGTTAATTCTAGTTTTGCGGATCCGAACCGCGGTTATAATTTAATTGGAAATCCTTATCCATCCAATATCGATTTGATTAAATTCTACGCAGATAATTCTACAGCTGGAAATCTTAGTCCGACTTTTTATTTCTGGGATCATACCGCCAATACGCAAACGGTCCAGATGGGTGATTTGTACAACGGCTTGGCTTATGCCAACTTTAATGCTGCCACCCCAACTGGAACTGGAACGCCAACAAAAGCTTTTGGTGACCCAGGTGCAGCGGGACTTAAATTTCCGACAAGATATGTGAAAGTAGCCCAGGGATTTATGGCAAAAGTCAACAATACTCCAACCTTCAATGTAACCTTCAGTAACAGTAGTAGAAAAGCAGATTCTGCGGAAGGATTTTTTGGTAAAGGGAAGTCGGTTGAAAATGAAACTCCTGTTGATCGCTACTGGCTTAATTTGATTACGCCTGCGAATTTAGCCTCGAATATTGCTGTTGTTTATTTTGAGGAAGGCAACGATGCATTTACCAAAGATGATTCCCGTTCAATGGGTGGTTCCGATGCAATCTACAGTTTGGTAGAAAATGAAAAAGTATCCATCAACGGAAAAAGCAGTTTTACTCTTATTGATCAAGTCGATTTGGGAACTTCGCATTTTTCTGCTGGGACGTATACTATTGCGATTGATAAAGCAGAAGGGGTTTTTGCCAACGGGCAGAATATTTATCTAAAGGATCATCAAACCGGAACGGTTACCAATCTAACAGAAAGCAATTATACCTTTGAAGCCAGTCCAGGGGAGACCGCTGGCCGCTTTCAAATTGTTTATCGTTCAGAAACTGTTTTGGTAACAGAAACTAAAATGAAAGGGGGTATGGTGGTCTACAGAGATGGAAATGATTTCGTTATTAAATCACCAAAAACACTTGCGAGTGTAGAAGCGTATGATCTTTCCGGTAAACTGATAATGGTTTTAAAGCCTATCAGCAAGAAGGCTGTCTTAGATGCTTCTAAAATCACTAACGGAATATATGTGCTTAAAATTACAAGCACCAGTGGCGAAGTTACCACTCAAAAAATAGCCAGATAAACGGTTAAACATAAAAATCGGCTAAGACTATTTTTGTTAATGATCAGTACTAAAGTTTTGATTCTAGACAAGCGGAAGGTTAGTGGTGTTTTGTGTTTTCAAAATGATTCAAAACGTTCAACCTGCTTGTAAGGATATTATCAGATAACATTATTAGAATCTAACCCCTAAAAAAAGCCGAACAGCCTGTTCGGCTTTTTTGTTTTCGGTTGGGATTAAAATTCATTATTAAAAAGGATTACAAGGGTGATCCATTATGGTAGCTGCGTCGAATCTTAATACATTTACCTTGACTCTTCTCTGTAATTTTCCATTTAAAATCTACAATAAGAAGAAGATGTTAGAGTTTTTATAAATACTCTATAATACCTTAAATATTTGATGAAATTTCAATTTACAAATTGAAAATAGAGGCGCGGTTTGTGTTTTAGGGATTTAATAATAATTAACTCAACTTATCATAGGATAAGAAATGAAGTTGTTTCTGTTTATTTTAGCAAAAAAAGCAATTTGTATTGTATTATTTCGCAATAGTTTTCGATGTTATAATGTGTATATAGGATTATTTTGCTGTTTTATTAATAATATGTATCTTTGCAGCCGCTTAAATTGACATGTGTAGTTTAAGTATTTCGCAACAAATGAAAAAAATAATATAAAACACTTCACTTTTTACTTTCCTTTTTGCCGTATTTCTATTACAACTCTTCCGTGTCTTTTAAACCAAAACGATATAATTCCTTATCATGTAGATCATGATATTGTCATTTTAAAAAAATATTGAACATTAAATCATGAAAAAACTTTTACTTTTATTTTTATTATTGCCTTTTTTAGGGTTTGCACAAGTGGATGTCGATCTTGCTAATTGGTCATTAATTTCTAATGGGGATGTGACTGCAAAGCGAAATTTTATAGAAGCATCTACTTTTAGAACGAGCCAAAATCCAATTACTTTTAATTCGACGGGAGCTAACATTACTGGATGGAATAATAGTAATTTTGAGCATTATAGGTATTTTGAAGTTTCAATTGCTCCTACAAATGGAAATTTTATCAAAATTTCTAATCTCTTCTTTCAGCAAACTAATTCTGGGTCTGCGGGTCCGTTGACCTATATTGCTAAGTATTATATATCCGAAAATGGAAATTTACCTGATACTTCTGAATTTTTTAATAAAGCGGAAGACTTGATTAGCGAAGAATCAATCAATAATAACCCTATCAAGGAGGTTAAGATTAATCAATATTTGAATCCAAAGCAAAAATTAACTGTACGTTTTTATTCTAAGGGTAATGATTATAATAATATCTATTGGCAAATTTTAGCAAATACTTTAAAAGTTACCGGATACCAAATAACAAAGCCACTAGAAGGAAATTATATAATTGGTAGTGCTGATAATTGTGATTTCCCAAATATTACCAGCGCCATAAATGTTTTAAATAATGTTGGCGTTTCTGGGTCAGTTACTTTTTTATTAAATGAAAATCAGACGGTTACTTCTCAAATTACGATCAATCAATTCTCAGAAACTGTTAAGAAAGACAATAATACACTAACAATTAAACCTAATTTCGGAAAAGAGATATTAATTTCTGGAAAAATAGGAAATGGAGCTGTAATAGCATTGAATGGAGCGGATAAGGTTATCATTGACGGGAATAATGGATTTAATGATCATAAATTGACGATTTACAATAGTTATGATGTTTTTGGAAGTTATGAAAAAAGGGTGGGAATTTGGATGTATAATGGAGCGGAAAATAATAAGTTTCAAAATCTTATTGTTCAGTTAAATATTTTAGGAGTAACTGTAGGAACTTACTCCGCGGGAATTTATTCCGGAGGTAATTCGATAGGTGGAAACGGGAACAATAGTTATAATAGTATTTTAAACACGACTTTTAAAGATGTTAAACAAGCTATAATTATTGATGGTTCTAATCTTGAAAATACCAATTGGATTATTAAAAATAACATAATTGGTTCTTCTGATGATAATCGTAAGCCTTTTTTAGGAATATATATTAGGAATGTTTCTTATTATAATGTCTCTAATAACGTGATAGATGGCATACAATTGCCAAGCGGTTTAGGTGGTAGTTCAAATCATTCAGGTATTTATTTGGATAATGCTGAAAAGGGAGCCATTACAAAAAATGTAATTGCTAATATTAGAAATAGTGCCGGTAATTCCTATGGTTACGGAATTTTCATCAAAGGAAAAATCAGTCAAATTGATGGGAATATTATAAAAGATTTGAACTCAAACTCTACCAATGATGGTAGTTATGGGATTAGATCGGAAGGGAATGATATAACGATTTATAATAATGATATTGCAAATGTTTTTAGTTCTCAAAGTAAAAACACAAATGGTATCTATGTATCTGGAGACAATCAACTTATCTATAATAATTTTATAAATGATGTAAAATCAGTTGGAGGTGGTGGAACTGACTCTGAAAATGGTTTTGGAGTTTTTATTAATAAAGGGAAGGGCGTTAAATTATATTACAATACTGTTGCACTGAAGACAAATCAAAATAAGGGAGTTTCCGCTGCTTTATTTATAAAAGATGGCTCTGAATTGGATATTCGTAATAATATATTTGTTAACCACCAAAGTGGAGGCGCTCAAAGGTTTGCGATTTATTCTAAAGTTACTAATTCAGGTAATTTTATCCATTTAGATTACAACAACTATTATTCTTCACAATACGTGGGCTCATTAGGTGAAGGTGATGCTAACAGACATAGCACATTAGCTGACTGGATAAAAGCAACAAAAAAAGATACAAATTCTAAAAATTCTCAGCCTGGATTTGTTTCCAGCGATGATTTACATTTAAAAAACGATCGTGCAAACGATAATTTGCAAGGGGTTTCTATTTCAGGAATTTCCACTGATATTGATGGGGAATTTCGTGTAAAACCTTATATGGGAGCGGATGAAATAGTATGTGTCTTACCTACGGTTAGTGCGGGTGGGTCATTTAAAATTTGTACAGGTAGTACTACGCCTCCCATGGGTGGTTCAGTAACCGGTGGCCTAAGTGCTCAATGGACGGGTGGAACTGGAACCTGGACGAATGCTGATGATCCCGCAAGAGCGACCTATACTGCTGGCCCGGGTGAATCAGGTCTTGTCACCTTAACTTTAACAAGTACCGGATCATGCGGCAGTGTCTCATCAACCGCAACGGTAACTATAGGAGCAATCTCAACTTATAACGGGACTGAGTGGACTAATGGTAATCCAAATACAGAAAATAATGGTCTTAGTATAATCATTGCTTCAGGTACCTATAAGACTTCTCAGGACAATAATATAATCGCTTGTAGTTGTGAAGTAAAAAGCGGTGCAAGCCTTGTGATTAGTAGTGGAACTTTTGCAAAAATTGACAATAATCTTACTATTAAAGACGGTGGTAACATTACTGTGGAATCCGATGGGAATTTAATTCAGGTACAAGATTACCCCACTCCATCCAATTCCGGTATTATCACGGTAAAAAGGGATATTAAGGTGAGTGGGAACCGACAACAGTATAATTATCTCGGATCTCCTGTAGCATTCACAGCAGATCAAAGTTTCAAAACTATTTATCCAGGAACCACTTTTGTTCTTTACCACAACGAAGCCAATAACTTATTTTATAATTCTTCTGGTGCGAATGTTCCGGGAAGAGGATTGGCGGTAAAAGAACCGACCGGAAAGGGAGAAGAAACCGTAACTGCTGTTTACAAAGGGTCGCCGCAAAACGGTGTAATTGAATTCGGCATGATTAATGGGAATGTCTCCAATCCTAACCGGGGATATAACTTACTTGGGAATCCTTATCCTTCCAATATCGATTTAAAAAAATTATATAAAATCAATGGGGGTGATGAAAGAAAGAATATCGATGCCAATTTCTATTTCTGGGATAATACAGCGAATGAAATATTTGATCAGAAAGGGGATAATTACGAAGGCGAAGCTTATGCTATTTTTAATGTTCTTGCAGGAACTAATGGTACGGGTACGAAAGCAGCAACAGTTGGAAAGGGTCATGTGCCGACCAACTATGTAAAAGTTGGTCAGGGGTTTATGGGAAGATCCCTGAAAGCGTCCTATAAATTAATATACAATAACAGTATCAGAATAGATTCTGAGCCGCCAGTAGATTTTTTTGGAAAAAACAGTACTGCAAGTCAGGATGATCGGTATTGGTTGCAAATGACAACGCCTTCTGGAATAATTTCTACAATGGCGATTGTGCATTATGCAGAAGGGAACGATTTGTTCGGACTTGAGGATTCCAGAACAATGGGTGGCTCAGATGGTATTTACTCTATCATCGATAATGAAAAATTGGCCATTGACGGTAGAAGCAGTTTTCAAAATTCGGCGGTCATTCCATTAGGAACACAGCATTTTATAAATGGTAATTATACCATTGGTATCGAGGGTTCTGAAGGCATTTTTGCCAATGGGCAACCTATTTACCTAAAAGACAAACAAACTGGAACAGTAACCAATGTGACTGAAGGCGATTATGCTTTTGCTGCCAACGCAGGATCAAGCACCGGCCGTTTTGAAATTATCTACCGACCAGAAACCGTTTTGGTGACCGATACTAAAGTGAAAGAGGGCATAGTGGTTTACCGAGATGGAAATGATTTCGTAATTAAAGGTCCAAAAACCATCGCCAGTATTGCGGTCTATGATCCTTCTGGAAAACTCGTCACAATCCTTCAACCTAACAGTAAACAAGGAGTATTGGATTCCAGTAAATTAATACGCGGAATGTACTTGCTTAAAATTACAAGTGCCGATGGTGAAGTCACTAGTAAAAAAATAATCAAATAGTAAAAAAAATCCTCTTCTGAGGATTTTTTTGGATTTAGTCAATATGTATAAAGGATTCAGATCATGATTTGCTCGCGATTTTCCCCAAAAAAGGATGAGTGGGTCTTTGGTTGGTTGCTTATTTTACCCATGATTTGTTTGGTTTCAATTTAAAAAGGATCCATGATTTTGACTTTGTTAATGATTTCTTTAAACAACTGTCAATTATTTTCTAAGGACTCATCATTTTTAATTAATTCAGGAATATTTTATTTTTTGTAAATTAATTTTATTCGTATTTTAGATTCATTTGATGGGTCTTTTTCCTTATATTATATTAAAAGTAAATAATTTTCAGTGTGCCAATTTTTTAGTGGGAAAAGGTTTCTATTTTGTTTAAGTATTGATAACAATAAGCAAAAAAAATTTGTTAATTGTTACCAATAAAGATATATATTTGCAACATAACATAAAATGATGGATAAAATATAAACTAAAATGATTTATATGAATAATCCTCAAATCCTTACTCAGTACGCCAATTATCTTTTTCCAAAAGATAGTTGTTTACCAACGATTTTACAAAGTTTTACTTTTTTCTTGGTTGCTTTTCCGGCGGTACCCTTTTTAGTTTTTAACCGAATCACTTTTTCCAGACGAATTTTCTGTTAAATATTACGTGCTTATCCTTGGCCAAATTCTATTCAGTTAGAATATAAAACTTAATCCACGCTCTTTTACAGGTTCAATCAAATCCACATGATTTGGACTCATCGTTAAAAATTTATTGTATTATGATCAAATCTCTCCTTTCTCAATTTGTGTTTTTTGTCTTTGCAGCACTAATATTCATTGGAACACCTTTGGATGCGCAGCAAACCGTTTTTACGGAAAACTTCAATACTCCTGGAACTCCTCAAAGTCCAAATTTTACAACGACAGGACCAATCGGAACTTCGAAATGGGCCGTTACCCGAAGTGGTGGTGATATGGGCGCCAAAATTGATGGCGGAATGTTAACTCTAACCAATGATGCAACCTCGGCAGCGAATGCTCAGGGTTGGGTGACGGCAAGTACATCTACTTCATATTTCAATTCGCTTTATAAATCTACTTTAAATCAGAATGTTGGAGTGGTTTCTTGGACTTTTAATATGAGACAGATAAGACCAAATCCAAGTGGTTTAGGTGGTGGGAAATTTGGGTCTGCTTTTATTTTGGCAGGAACCCCCGGAACTACTAATAGTTCTGGTAAAGGATATGCTATTGCATTAGGACAAAATACAACTATAGATCCAATAAGATTAATTACATATACTAACGGTTTAGCATCTGGAACTAGTGTGAAAATTACCTCTTCGACGACAGGTTTAAAAGATTTTGGGGCTGAATATACAAGTATTCGTGTGGATTATAATCCAGCAGGAAATAAATGGTCCTTGTATTTAAGAAAAGACAATCAAACTTCATTTAATGATCCGAAGGAGGGAACTTTAGTTTTTCAAGACGAAGTTGTAATCACTGATTTTGTTAATGAACCTTTGACTATGATGGGAGCGTATTGGAACGCAAACAAAGCGAAAAACAGCACTGCATTTTTTGACAATATTTCAGTGAGCGTTGAAACGCCTGAGCTTATCTCATTAGATCCAGATTCTAAATTCGCCAACACTGGTGCATTTACTTTAACTTTAAATGGTGAAGGATTTTTACCATCAAGTAAAGTATATTGGAATGGAGCATTGAGAACTACAACCTATGTTTCCGAAACAAAATTGACGGCGGCTATTGCTGCGGCAGATATTGCTTTCCCAGCCACTGTGCAGGTTACTGTTTTGAATGGATCCTTTACGTCTAACGCATTGCCATTTACGATAGAATCCTCGGGAGTTCCGGCATTAACATTATCTGCTACTTCGCTAAATTCTGTTTCTACAGTAACTGGAATTGCTTCTGTTGCGACAAATACGTACACAATAAGCGGAAGTAATTTATTGGCCGCCGCAACCGTAAATGCTCCAGCAAATTTTGAAATTTCAAAAGATGAAATTAGCTATGCCGATAATTTAACATTGCCATACAATGTTGGTTTTGGCACTCTGACAGGACAGCCAATAACATTGCGTACACGTCTTAAAGCCTCTGCTTTGCCAGGAAATTACACAGGAAATATTTCTCATACTTCTCCGAATGCATTAACTAAACTAGTTGCGGTTTCCGGACGAGTTTACGCTGCGGAACCAACAATCAATGCTTCTTCTATTACTTTTAACCCTATTACCTCAACTGGATTTAAAATAAATTGGGACAATGGAAATGGAGTCCAACGATTAGTACTGGTTAAAGAAGCTGGTGCAGTTACAGCATTGCCTAAAGATGGGATTACCTATAATGCAAATGCTGCTTTTGGAACGGGCTCTCAAATTGGAACTGGAAACTTTGTGGTTTATAAAGGCGCTGGTAGTTCAGTTCAAATCACAGGTCTGCAGCCAAGCACAGTTTATCATATTTCCATTGTAGAATTTAATGGTCTTCCTGCTACCGAGAATTATCGTTCAGATGGCGCAACTGGAAACACGACTACTTTAAATAGTCCAGTTGGTTTGCAAGTTAAGTTAGCAAATACCTCTTATAAAATAAACTTTGACGATACGGTTGATGGAGTCAATCTTGATACGTTTCAAGGAATTGGAATGTCTAAAATTGTTGAAAGCGGACAATTGGATTCCAATGCCTGGGCATTTTCAGGTTTTTCAGGTGGAAATATTGCTTTTGCTGGAAACAGCGTAGAAGACAGTAGTTACGAAAATGGTCCTTCTGATGGTGAGGAAGACGATACTGGAATCTACGCGTTTAATGTTGGAACTTTTAAGAATCCAAACTACACCTTAGGCATTCAACCTGGTGGTACTGGAACTTCTGCTGATTTTAATCCAGGATCAATTACTTTAAGAATTCAGAATCAAAATGACGCTGCGATGACCAGCGTAAATATTGGCTATAAAGTTTATGTCTATAATGATCAAGAGGCTTCTTCAAAAATTACTTTCAGTTACGGAGCAACGCCTACGGGAACTTTTACAGATCAACCTATAGTAGAAGTAATTTCACCACCGACCGCAGATTTAGCACCTAGCTGGAAAGCCTATTATCGAGTTGTGACGATACCTACTGGAAATATCGCGAAGGGTGGCTATTTTTATATCAGATGGTCAGGATCATTAGTTTCAGGAACAGGCGCACAAGATGAATTCGCTATTGATGATATTGAAGTTATTGCAAACCCCGTGTCACCGAACACAGTTTCCTTTGATGGTATTGCTGAAGATTTCGTTTTACAAGGAAATGCAAGTTTATCAAATGATTTATCCGTTCAAACGAGACTGAAATTTAACGGTGGTAAATTGTCCATTAAAGATAAAACACTTACGATTGCAGGAACTGTAGATAATGAGGGCTTTCCAGCCGGATTAACCGGTGGGTCAACCAGTAAATTGGTTGTAAGAGGAATTCAAAATCCAACTTTAAGTTTTGATCAGACCACTCCTGGAGCAACCAATCTTTTTGACTCTTTCAGTTTAATAGGAGCGACTGCAAATACAGTTAAGGTTGCAAATCCTTTTTTAGTAAACCAACTTCTACAAGTTGATGCTTTACAAACTTTAGATTTAGTTACCATTCCATTAGGAGGAACTTTAACTTCGATTCAAAATAATGGAACAATTCTAACACAAAACACATCTGCAATACCATTTTCATCTGGTAAAACTTGGAACGGTACAGGTATTTTGAATATGAATGCAGCCTCGATAGCTCAAACATTAGTTGCTGGAAATTATAACAATTTAACTTTATCCGCAACTGCGGGAACAACTGCAGTTGCTAATGTAACTGTAAATGGTAAACTAGATTTACCAGCAGCAAATGCTAGCTCAACAAAGGGAAGTTTGGATATGGCTTCTTTTACACTAACAATGGGACCTGACGGAGCAAATACCGGAGTTGGCGAAGTAACTGGAATTATTAAAAGAGATGGATTCGTGCCCAATAAATTGTACACTTTTGGACATCCAAATTCTTCAATTATTTTTCCTCCAGCAGGAACACTTCCTACTTCGATGAGTGCTAAATTGACAATTGGCGCGGCACCATCTTGGAGAACAGGCGCAATTCAACGTTTCTATGATATTATTCAAACTGGTGGAATTAGTACAAAAGCGATTATTCGTCAGCATTATTTAGATAGTGAATTGAATGGAAATACAGAAACTAAATTAGTATTTTGGGGACATAAAGTAACTGGTTCAGTAAATTTTGAACAAGGAAAGTCAAGTAACAACCTTACTGACAATTGGGTAGAAATCTCTAATGCAAACGTTGGGGAATACTTTGAAAATCAATTTGACAAAGTGTATATAACATTAGATGATACTCAGGGTATTGGTCAGATAGTTTGGAACGGTTCTGTTAGCGATTCTTGGACAACAATTGAGAATTGGACGCCAAATGTAAAACCTGGTACTGATACAAAAGTTATTATTCCAGATGCTACGACAACTAATAATGATCCTACATTAAATCCTTCTGAAACTATAGGTTCTTTAGTTATAGAAACTGGTGCTATTGTAAACTCTACAGATACTTCACAGTTATTTCTTACTGCTGGGGCTGGAGTTTGGCAAAATAATGGAATTTTCAATCCGGGAACAGGCACGAGTTCTGTAACATTCAATAATCTTGATGCTACTATTTCTGGAAGTACCACATTTAATAATGTAACTATTCCAGTAGGTGGAGGAATTCGTCCATCCGAAGGAAATTATATGAGCATCGCTGGTACTTTGACAAATAACGGAACTATGTTTACTGCCTTAATTCCAAACACAATAGAATTTAAAGGAATAAATCAAGTAATTCCTGCTCCGGGTGGAGAAGCATTTGGTGGTTATCATCATTTAATAGTTAATGGAACGGGAGTTACATTTGCTTCAACAACTTTAAATGTAAGAGGAAATCTGACTCTAAATCAAACTGTTCCTTTCACAGGAAAAACAATCAATTTGGCTGGTGTTTCTGATCAAACAATAGTTGGAACGGCTGCGATTAACTTTAATAATTTAATTGTAAACAAAGAAACAGGCGCAGTTATTCTTGCGAAAGACATTAGAGTTGACGGTACACTGACCCTTACAAAAGGAAATATTGTAATTGGTGACAAAAATTTAACGCTTGGAAGTAATCCAGTTTCTGGAACTTTTAGCACAAATAATATGATTGTTGCAGACGGAACGGGTGTAGTTCGCAGACCATTCACAGGAATCGGAAGTTATTTATTCCCAATTGGTGAATTAGATGGAGCGCCGAGTTATGCACCAATCACTGTAGAATTAACTGCAGGAGATTTTTCGAATGCTTTTGTAGGGGTGAATGTCACTCATTCAAAACATCCAAACAACAATAGTGTACAGAGCTATTTAGATAAATACTGGAATGTGCAGCAAACCGGTATTTCAAATGCGGTTGCCACAATAACTGCAAAGTATGATCCTGCTGATATTTCAGGCCCACAAGGCGAAATCGCAGCGGCACAACTCAATGGAGTGTTTAATGTTGTGACCAATCCTTGGAAGAAATTCGGGGTATTGTCTAATAATACCTTAGTAGCAGAAAATGCGATCTTAACAAGCGGGCAAATTTCTGCCTTCACCGGATTAAAAGCTGGAACTATAAGTCTTGAGGTTTATGGTTATGGAGATTTTTGTCTGAATTCTACCCACACCATGAATGCAGTGACGTCTGGCGGAGATGCGCCTTTTACGTATGAGTGGTCCAATGGTTTACCTAATGCAGTACAGGTTGATATTCCAACAACGACCGTTGGCAAAACAGATTATACCCTTACTGTTCGGGATGCGAATGGGTTTTCTGCGACAGATACCAATATCCCAGTTTATATTTTCCCGCAATCTAATGGTGGAATTATCGCAAAGAGTACACAGCAAATTTGTGCGGGTACTGTTCCTACTGAATTAAAATTAACAGGAAGTGTTGGGAAAATTTTGCACTGGCAAAAATCTACAGATATCAATTTTAGTGCTAATACTGAAAGTAATCCTAATAATGTTACGAACCTTTCCAATTTCACAACAACTCTTTCTGGAGCAGAAATTGGACCTGTAACTGCGACAACTTATATTAGAGCAGTTTTACAAAATGGGGACTGCGCTGAGAAATATTCAAGTGTCGCAACAGTGATCATTAAAACTACCACTTGGAATGGAGCAACTTTAGGCTGGAGCGATGGTTTGCCAAATGCAACAACTTCTTTAATTTTTGCAAAAGATTATACGACTTCCGCTGCGGAGAAACTTGAAGCTTGTAGTTGTGAGGTGAATAATGGTGTTGTTTTAACGGTGAATCCAAATACGAGTATAACGATTAAAGATGGTATCATTAATAATGGAAGTGTGATTATTGAAAGTGATGGTAATTTGATTCAACTTAATGATGCTGCAATAAATTCAGGAAATGTATTGGTGAAGCGTACACTTACGTTCAGAAATGCTGATAGAAAGGAATATAATTACCTTATTTCTCCCGTGGAGAATGGTAATCTGAAAACTGACCTTTACAGAAAAGATGATGGATCAGCAGTCATTGCGCCGTCGGTTCTTTATTATAATGAAACAAATAACAGGTTCTATAATTCAAGTGGTGCCTATATTCCAGGAAGGTCACTGGCGATAAAAGAGCCGGCTTATAATTCAGGTGCAGTTCCGATTGCATTTTTCTATGGTAAACCGGTTAATGGTAAAGTTGCCTATAGTTTGGCCTTTTCAGGTGAGTCCTTTGGTTACAATTTAGTAGGTAATCCTTATCCATCTAATTTAGATTTAAATGTGTTGTTTAAAGATAACAGTACATCAATAGAGCCTACCTTCAGATTTTGGGATAATACTGTAAATGGTATTTATGAGCAATTAGGAAGTAATTACACTGGGAATGCATACGCTATATTTAATGCAGTTACAGGAACTGGCGGAACAGGAGTGTCTGCTGTTGGAGTAGGAAAAATCGCTGGAGAAAGTCCTAGAATACCGAATAATATTGTAAAAGTTGGACAAGGTTTTATGGTTAAGGCTGTTGGAGAAAATAAAGTATTAAACTATTCCAATCATATAAGATTAGAAGATAATACGGGTTCTGTATTTTATGGTAAGTCAAAGCAGGATGATCGATATTGGCTGCACATGACTGCGCCATCGGGAATAAAATCTACGATTGCTGTGGTTTACTTTGCGGGCGGAAACAATCTATTCGGTGCAGAAGATTCCCGAGCCTTAGAGAATTCTGATCTGATTTATAGTATCGTACAAGGTGAACAAGTCTCGATCAATGGTCGCAGCAGTTTCCTTAACACCGATGAAATTTCATTAGGAACTCAACATTTTACTGCTGGGAATTATACGATTGCTTTGGGAGACAAAGAAGGAGTATTTAATCAGGGTCAGAACATTTATTTGAAAGATAAACAAACGGGTATGGTAACTAATCTAAGTGAGGACAGTTATGTTTTTGCTGCGAATTCAGGAGCAAGCACTGGAAGGTTTGAAATTATTTATCGACCAGAAACTGTTTTGGTGACTGATACTAAAGTGAAAGAAAGTATTGTCATATATAGAGATCAGGATGATTTTGTTGTCAAATCACCAAAGATTATGTCCATGATTCAAGTTTATGATTCATCCGGTAAATTGATAACCGTCTTAAAGGCAAATGACAAAAGGGCAATCTTCAATGTCTCTGGAATCGCAAACGGAATGTACGTGCTCAAAATCACTACAGTTGATGGTGAAGTTGTCAACAGAAAGATATCCAGATAAACTTTTAATTGAAATCCTCTTCGGAGGATTTTTTTGTATCTGAATGTGACTGCAAGTGGCAGCAATGAAGCAATCTCGATTAAACCGTCTCATTGAGTGCGAAGTGAGATTGTTTCATCATTCGTTCCTTTTTCCTCAAAAATAAACCGTTGCTGCCATTGCAAAGGTGTATTTGTTTTTAATAATTATGTAAACTTTATTTTGCTGCTTAAGCACTCAATTAAAACAGTTCATTAAATACTATTTTAGATTATTTCGTCGTTCATTCTTTTCTTTTCGCAATGATGGTGTGTCCTCATTTTGACGCAGCATTTGTTTCTGGAAATTATGCTGATTTATGTTGCTGCTGAATTAACTATTGAAAAAGCGGTGAGACTGCATCGTTATTTGTTCTATTCTCCTCGCAATAATAGCCTTTTTTATACTTTCTCTTGGGTTCGTAATTTTTTTGTTATTAATTATAATCCGCTAGCTGTCAGGGTTTAATCACTTTTTAGTTATTTTCTATTGAAAAAACGATTAATATAAACATTTGTCTATAATAATATGTTTTTTGTAAATAAAACATACAAATGTTATGAATAGGGAAACTATTTTATAAATTTGTTATAAATATGGAATGTAAAATTGGTTTTCTTTTAATTCTGTATTAAACACAAAATTCTATAGTCATGAAAAATAATTCTACCTTTTTTAAAGTGACAAGACCTTTATCGTTTTACTTTGAGAATTTTACCAAAACTTTACTCATTGCTTTATTTACTCTTTTTGGGGTTTCTACCAATTTGTATAGTCAGATTGCGGTAAGAGCAAGCGCAACGAATAATAGTACTAATACAGTGCTAACCATTAACAGGCCAGCTGGCTTAGTTAATGGAGATGTTATGTTGGTAAGCATTTCAAAACAAGGTAATATTTTAATTCCACCTTCTTTAACAGGATGGACTCTTGTGGATGGTAGAAGTTTAGAAGGAACAACTTTGCGATATGGCGCAGTTTTATATAAGATAGTTACTGACATTAATATTGAGCCAAATAGTTATGCATTTGCATTGGGTAATAATACGGTTAGTGCTTCAGGTGGAATTGTTGCATTTTCTGGTGTTGATGTTTCAGGAGCAACCCCTTTTGATATGGCTGCAGGTTTGATTTCTGTTCAAGGTAGTCAAACTGGAGTGATTGCAACTTCGTTAACAACTGTTTCACCCAATGCTGCAGTTGTCATGTTAGGACAGGCTGCAGGAAGTAACCGCTCATGGGATAACTGGAGTACAATAACATCTCCAGGTGCACTAAGCGAATTGGTGGATATTCGTCAAGGGGATAATAATGATGGTTCTTCTGTTGGTATAGCGTGGGCACTGAAACCATCAGCAGGACCAACAGGAGCAGGAGTAGCTACATTGTCAGGCGCAGAAAGAAACGGTGGTATCCTGGTAGCATTAAAACCAAAGCCAACTATACCACCAACCATTACTCTTACTACTAATAATATTGCAGCAGGAAACCTCACCCAAAGCACAACAAACAATATTATTTATAGTTTTAGAATTACTACTACTGTAGCAAGTGCTACATTAACTGGCTTAAAAATAACAACTGCTGGCACTTATATTGCAAGTGATGTGCCGAATCTGAAAGTGAGATATTCTGCAGATGCTACTTTAGATGTAGCAGATGCTACTTTGAGTACTTATACCAACCCTGGAGTTACTGGTTCAAAAATTTTTCCAGGTTTTAATAGTCAAACCATTGCAAAAGATGCAACTGGCTACATTTTCATTACCACCGATACGCCTTGCGCTGTTATTGGTAATACGATTTCAGCAAGTGTAGTTCCAGGTGATACTACTTTCTCATTAGGTACCGCTACGGGAACTCCTGCTGCTGGAAATACACAAACTTATATTGCAACTGTGCCAAATAATGTGACAGGAGCGGTTGCGTCTGTAGCCAATGCATCATCATCAGTTTCCTGGACTGCACCAACAGGTTGTTATTCTGAAATAATGATTGTAGTATCTCCCGCTGCAAATACAGGTGGGGCACCAACTGGAAATGGTTCAGTTTACGGAGGTAATTTAACTTATGGTAGTGGTACCAGTTTTGGAAACGGTTTTGTAGCATATAAAGGAACTGCTTCCCCACAAACCATTGTAGGTTTAACAAACGGCACACCATATTTTTATAAAATATTCACCAGAAATGGTACGCTTTGGAGTACGGGTGTAGAGGTTGCTGCTATCCCTTCTTTGCTTTATTGTACACCTACAGGTTCAACAGGATATTATATAACCAATTTTAAAACAACAGGAGGTATTACCAATATTAATAATACTACAGTAAATAGCAATATTTACGGAAATTATACGAGTCAGGTTCTTACTGTTGATGCAGGTGCAGTAATAAATATGGCTATAACTACAAACAGTAATTTCATTCCAGATTTATTTTGGGGGTGGGTAGATTGGAATAGTGATGGAGATTTTAACGATGCCGGAGAGACTATTTTTTCGACAACAATTTATGCAAATAATTATGCCGCAGATTATACAATTCCATATGAGCAGCCTGCAGGTTCATATCGGTTGAGAATTGCAAATAGCGCTAATGGGCAAATTACATCTTGTACAACTGGTGGATATAGTGAATATGAAGACTATACCATTATCATATTGCCCTCAATTCCAATCACTATAACTTCTTCTGCAGCCTTGCCAATTTGCCGGGATCTTTCTACCAGTTTAACTGCAGCAGGAACAGCTGTTCCGCCATTTACCTACACGTGGAGTCCGACTGCAACCTTAGATGTAGCAACGGGTCCGACTGTAGTGGCTACGCCTACTCAAACAACCACTTATACTGTAACAGGGAGAAGCGGAACAAGGACTACTGTCAAAAAAATTGACGTTTCTGTTCGGCCTACTCCAAAGAATTATACCATTCAGCAAACGCTGTCACCAACGGGGTCAACTTCCTGCAGTGAGGATTATGTACAACTTGATATTGTGGGAATGCCTCCTGCTGTTCGATTTGAAGAAAATGGAACACCCTTGAGTTATGGCTGGACAAAATATGGTTTGTCAACTGGAGGTGCTAATCCTGTGAGTTTAGGCGTTGATATGGTATTGTCAAATACGAATCTAGCAGGTGGTACGGCAACTGAGTTTCAATTTGTACGAGTCAATAATGGATATAATAGTGATTGGTATATATGTCCTAATTCTGGATTACCGCAGAATTATCTTCCTATTTCACTAGACGGTTATTCGGCTGCTAATCTCACTTTTAAAAGTAGGTTTCAGGCAAGGAATAATAATTTTACTAGAAATATTTATATGGAAATTTCAACCGATACTACAAACTGGAATATTCTATGGTCAACTCTAGGTATTGGTAATAATGTTGATGTTTCTGTTTCTCCTATAGTAGATTTATCATTTTACGCAGGTTCTACGGTTTATATTAGATTTAGATATTCTGGAGACAGTGACGGCTTAAATACCTGGTCACTTGATAATATTAAAATTGCAGGAACTATTCCTCCTGTAGTATGGTCACCCAATGCCGGACTTTATACCGATGTTTCTTTAACTGTACCTTACAGCGGTGGAAATGTTAGTACGCTTTATGCTGCGCCAAACGGTTCGCAATTGTATACGTTAAGTACAAGTATTTCCCCATGTGCTAAATCTACGACTTCTACAATTGTTCATAACAAGAAAAAATTCACTGCAAATTTAGGTAATTGGTCTGTCGATAATAACTGGTTGCCTTTAGGTGCACCATTAAGCCCAACTTATACGGATGATCGATGTATAAACATTCCGAACGGTAAAAATGTGGTTGTAAATGTTCCTACCGCAATAGCGAAATCTCTTACAGTTGATTCAGGTGGTAAACTGACCATCAATCCAAACCAGACCTTAACCGTAACCGATGCAATTATCAATAATGCTGGTGATGCGAATTTTGTTGTGCAGAGCGATGGAAATCTACTCCAAATAAATCCTTCCAAATTAATTAACAGCGGAAATATCACCGCAGAGCGCAGTGTGACCAATATCGATTACAATCCAGGAACTTTTATCGATTATGTGTACTGGAGTTCTCCGGTTGCAGGTCAGCAAACAAAAGGGGCAGGTGGTTTTTCACCAGGTACGCCGAATAACCGGTTTTATGATTACAGAGAATCTAATGACCGGTTTTATGAAACACCGGATCTGACCTTTACTGCTGCGAAAGGTTATGCAGTACAGGCAGAAACTAACTTAGGTACTTCTTACGGAAAAACATATATGTTTAAAGGGGCGCCAAATAATGGAGATTTCAGTATTGCACTTACTAAATCCGCAGATAATCCTGTTGGAGTGGTTCATGGTTATAATTTAATTGGGAACCCTTATCCATCAAATATTGATTTTAATGAATTGTATTTGGGAAATTCAGCCTTGATTTATAACAGCGCCTGGTTCTGGACCAATATCTCTTATGAACAGTACCAAATGGGTTATGGGTATGGTGGCAATAATTATGCAGTGCTTAATGGAACTGGTGGAGTGCCGTATACCGCAAATGGTAAGGTGAGTGTTGGGCAGGGATTTATCGTTCAAGCCAAAGCAAATGGCACCCTTACTTTTAAAAACTCTTATTCTTCTGGCCATGATTTAAGAGTAGGTTCTTCGGCAACTTTCTTCCAGAAAGAGAATGCGGCGAAAAATAGATTTTGGATTAATTTAACCGCACCTTCGCAAATCGTTAATTCACAGTTAATTGGTTATGTGGTAGGAGCAACTAATGATTATGAGCAGGATTATGATGCGGAAGCGTTTGATAACTATTCAGATTTGTTTTACTCTATCTTGCCTGATAAAAAATTGTTGATCCAGGGTAAAACTGAACAATTCTCCGTAGAGGATCGAGTTCCAGTGGGTGCCAACTTCTTCCAGAATGGAACTTATGCCATTTCGCTTGGAAATGCGGAAGGTATTTTTGAAGACACTCAAAATATTTACCTTCTGGACAAAGAAACTGGAACGATTACCAATCTGAGTCAGGGTGCTTATGTTTTTACTGCGGTAAAAGGCGATACCAACGGTCGTTTCGAAATTATTTACAAACCGGAAGTTGTTCTGGTCACTGATAGTGCATCGAAAGAAGGAATCGTGGTCTATCGCGATAGTGATAACTTTGTAATCCAGTCGCCAAAATTGATTGCCAAAGTAGAAGTTTATGATGCCTCCGGAAAACTGATGGCAGTTCTGAAACCTAATAAAAAACAGGGAGTTCTGGATGCGTCTGCCATCACCAACGGAATGTATGTGCTGAAAATAACCACCATTGACGGTGAAGTGACGAACAGAAAAATATCCAGATAAACTTTTAATTAAAATCCTCTTCGGAGGATTTTTTTTGTGAACAGTTATAGCGGGAAAGAAGAACCCTACGGTCTCCCCGCCATCCCTCTGCAGAATCCCGATTGTTTTTCCTTCCGCGAGTACTTTTTGTGGTGATTCTGAAACAGTTGACTTATTGGGAATATTTAAACCGATTTTAAAATAATAACGGTTAAAGTATCGGATTCTTTGAAAAAGATTTATATTTGTCCCACACAACACAATGATGATTATAAAAAATAAACAAACACATTTTTTATATGAAATCACATTTGCATTTTCCGACAAGCAAAATATTTATGTTTTGTTTTTACCTTTATGTGCTAATTCTTTCCGGGAGCTTTTTAAAAGCACAAACATGTAATTCGGACATTTCAAACCCCAACGCTTATGGAAGCGGTTCCTGGATTGGACATGTATATGATCATAATGGAAGTGGAAATCCTGTAACCACACCATTTGCCACCTACAAAGGGTATACTACACAGGCAGAGATTTTTGACCAAGTTTGGGGAACTGGAAAACCATCCTGTGCAGCCGGAAATGACAATTTTGCCGTTCGGTATAGAATGAATAAAACTTTTAATCCTGGTAATTACACGTTTACCATTGGTGCTGATGACGGGGTGCGGTTAAGTATTGATGGAGGAAATACTTGGATATTGAGCGACTGGAGTGATCACGGTTATCAAACCACTTCTGTTCGCGTGCCGCTGTCCGGAAATTATAATCTTGTACTGGAATATTATGAGAAAGGAGGCGACGCAAGGGTTTCTTTTAATTATACAACAGTTTCTACGACTGACTATAATATGCCCAGCATGAATACCACCAGTATAATTACGGCATGTACAGGAAGTTTATATGATTCCGGAGGCTCAACTACAGGTTATTCGAATTCAGAAGACCGATCGGTGATTATTAAACCGGGAATTGCTGGGAATTTGGTACAGGTTAGCGGTTCAATTATTGCAGAAAATGGTTTTGACTACCTTACAATTTATGATGGTGAAGGAACAACAGGAACCGTTCTTTGGGGCGGAAAGGCTCATGGTACGGGCAACAGTTGCGGCACATTTACAGTTCCTGTCGTAATGTCTTCATCAGGTTCTCTAACCGTAAGATTTAGGTCGAATGGATCAAATGTTTGTGTTGGTTTTAATTTGTCACTGTCATGCAATTCAACAACAGCCTGCACAGGAACACCTACTGGAGGAATTGCTGTTCTAACGCCTGCTACTGGTGCACCTTCAAGTGCATTCGTCGCAACGGTTACGGGAGGTTCAACTGGTTCTGGTTTATCTTACCAGTGGCAAATTGCAAACAGTTCTGGCGGGCCGTGGACAGATATTTCCGGAGCTACAGGAACTATTGCTAATTTAACAGCAATATCGTTGCAAGGTGCTGTTAAGTATTACAGAAGGAAAATAACCTGTACTAATGGGGGAGCAATTGCCTATTCGCCTTATCAAACTTTCACCACTTCCTCGCCGGTTTATTGTAGCCCGACCGCCAGTAATCCAAATGGATTATATATCAACAGTTTTAAGTTTGTGGGGACCTTAAATGACCAACCGGCAAACATTACGGTTGCAAATGGGACAGGTTATGCTGACTTTACCGCGCTTACCCCTACTGAACAGCCAGATGGATCGGTGATGAATGTTGTTGCAAGCGCGCTTGGTACTCAATTAACGGGAAAATGGAAAGCATGGGTAGACTGGAATGGTGATGGCGACTTTGATGATGCCGGGGAGCAAGTATATTCTATGACTAAGTACACTACTGAAGCGCTCACGTTTGGATTCATCATTCCCACGGGTCAGGCACCAGGTAAGTACCGTTTCAGAATTAGGGCAAGCAAAGGAGCGGCAACAAATTTTGGACCTTGTACTAATTTTTCGGACGGTGATACGGAAGACTATTCTTTTATAGTAAAATATAACTGTCCTGCGACAGTAACTGCAATTAATACCGATACGGTTCTACACGGTCACCGTTGCGGATCCGGATCGGTAATGCTTTCAGCAGCTGGTAATGGTGTAAGTTACAATTGGTATGATTCTCCAACTTCAATTACACCTGTTGCGACAGGAAGCACTTATTACACGCCAAGCATCTCAGCCACGACTATTTATTATGTTACAGCAGTAAGCTCAGGTGGTTGCGAATCAGCATACCATACTCCAGTTCCTGCGCGTATAGATCCGTCTCCAGTGGTCACATTGTCGAGCGCACCATCTATCTGTGGAGCGGAAACATCCAGTTTTCTGATTACTGGATCGGGAGACAAGTTTGAAGATATTATATTAAATGAAAAGTTTGATAGTGGAACAGGAACCTTTTCCAAAAGTACTTCAGGCACAGGTTATTATACTGGTGTTGCGGGCAATTGGCAAAACAGGCCAAGTCCATTTATTCCTCCGACAACCGCAACTCCACCTACAGATCCATATGAAGGTTTAGCCCCAGCGTTGCAGTCAGGATATTTTGGAGGAAACTATGCAGCAATAGTTACAGATATCAATAGATCAACTCCTATTCTCAATTATCTTACTTTAACAAACAGCATCGATATCAACGGTTTTCAAAATTTGAAACTGGATTATGACCTCTATTATTTTTCTGTCACCAACAGAGAAAAATACGGCTACGTTAAAGTAGAATATTCTAAAGATAATGGTGGTACATGGATTACACTCCGTACAATAACTACAGAACAGGGAAATCCAAGTAATTGGGCAAAGCTCAGTGAAACGATTCCAGGTCCTTTTAATACCGCACAGTTTAAAATACGTTTTGTTCTTTATTCGGCGTTTCTAGATAGTGCTGATACGACGGTGACGCCGAATGAGCCGCCAGGGTGGAAAGAAAGCATCGCGGCAGTAGATAACGTAAGGATTTACGGAGATAAACCGCTGACTACTCCTTTTAAATGGTCAGGTGCACCTGGAATTTTTTATCAGGCAGACTGTACGTCCGCTTTAGGAAGTGGTGCTTCCAATACCGTATGCGTAAAACCATCGGCATCGCAGATAGAAAGTGATATTTCTTGGAATCTAACAGCTTCCGCATCTTTTAGTAACGGATGTCCTGCAACCGCTTCAGTTGTAATCACTAACAACTCTAAAGTTTACAATACCACTACCTCTACAGACTGGAACATTGCAGCCAACTGGAAACCGGATAATTTAGTTCCAGATGCAACAAAATGCGTCATCATTAAAAAACCAGTATTCCTTTCAACTGGTGACGGAAGTGCCAAAAATGTCACCATAGAACCAGGCGGTACCTTAACCATCAATAAAGACAGAACATTAATAGTTACCGATTACATTAAAAATAATACCACGGTTGATAATGCGAAAAATTTTGTGGTAGAAAGCGATGGGAATGTAATTCAATTCAATAATGGTGCTGCGAACAGTGGAAACATGACGGCGAAAAGGGAAGTGAAAAATCTCCGCTACATACCGGGCACAGCAGTTGACTATGTCTATTGGAGTTCGCCAGTAAGTGGGCAAACAACAAAAGGTCCCGGTGGATTTTCACCTAATACCCCAAATAATACGTTCTTTTATTATAGAGAATCCAATGACCGGTTTTACGAAACTGGAGATCCTACCTTTACTCCAGGAAGAGGGTACGCTGTGCGTGCTGAAGGTGTTGGTACTACGCCAACTACTTACACAAAAACCTATGAGTTTAAAGGAACGCCGAACAACGGAAATATCTCGTATCCAATTATAAAATCTGCAGATAACCCTACGGGAGTTGTCCACGGTTATAACTTGGTTGGGAATCCGTATCCGTCCAATATTGATTTTAATGAACTTTATCTCGGTAATCTTAATGGGGATTTAATTTATAACACTGCTTGGTTTTGGACGAATAATATATATACCCCTTCTCAAATGGGTTCTAATTATGGGGGGAATAATTATGCTATTTTCAACGGAACTGGAGGAGTTGGTGCGACTGCTCCTTATACAGGAGGACTTACACCCAATGGTATTATAAAAGTGGGCCAGGCTTTTATCGTTCAGAAAAAAGAACCAGGAACGGCTCCTTTAGAATTTAGAAATACGTACGGTGATGAGCATGATTTACGCAAAACAGGAACTGAATCTATTTTCTTCCAAAAAAATAATAGTGGTAAAAATAAATTCTGGATCAGTTTAATAGGTCCTGCACAAATGGTCAATTCTCAACTTATTGGTTATGTGTCTGGAGCAACGAATGGTTACGAACAGGATTTTGATGCAGAAGCATTTGACGACTATTCCGATTTGTTTTATTCGGTACTGGAGGGCAAAAAATTAGTTATTCAAGGGAAGAGCGATGCATTTACAGTAGAAGATCGTGTGCCTCTTGGTGCCAATTTCTACCAAAACGGTGCCTACACTATTTCACTTGACAATACTGAGGGAATCTTTAATACAGGTCAAACAATTTATCTGAAAGACAAGCAAGCCGGTATTACGGCTAATTTATCTGAAGGCAGTTACACTTTTCAGGCAACCAAAGGCTTAAGCAATGGTCGCTTCGAGATTGTATATCAACCAGAAATCGTTTTGGTAACCGATAGTAAAGTGAAAAATGGAGTAGAAGTGTACCGTGACAGTGGTGACTTTGTAGTAAAAGCGCAAAATAAAAAAATCACGGCGATTCAGGTATTTGATGCTTCGGGGAGATTGGTTTATTCTGTAAGTCCAAACAGTTTGCAAACGGTAATCCCTGCCGGGAAGTTATTGAACAGTATGTATGTTTTAAAGATTGACCAGGGCGGAATCATCACCACCAGAAAAATCATCAAATAAAGAAAAGGACTTTACTCCTCTGTAAAGCCAGACATTTGTCTGGCTTTTTGCTAAGGTCTTTCTTGCAGTTTCCTTCGGGACTCCTTCGGGAAGCCTTGCCAAAAACACCCTTTTTCGGGAACAATTGGCCACCGCTCCGCAAGGATTCCGCACCAAAGTTGATTTATAAGAAGACATGAACGAACAAAGAGTGACATTGACTGAGCTTTAATTCCCTTAAGAGATTTCTGTAATTATCATCGGTATCCTTTCGCTTTGTTTTGGCGTGAAAAACACCGGTGGAAAAATAGCAAACACGAACATCTTTTTACACGATTTAACAGCCTTTTCTTTTTTTTAATTCTTCTTAAAAGAGGATTTTAAAACAAACAGACCTTATTGCTTTAGTCAACAATACGTATCATTGGTTCAAAAAAAGGAGAATGATGATAAACCTTTTAACTGTAAATACACTAATGTATAGTTCATTTAGGATTATCATTTATAAGTGTATAGTTATATCAGGATTTATCTATTAATCTGTATATAGTTATTTCAGGACGGGTCAGCCCAATTTATACTTCATAGATCCTCCCTGGATAAAGCATGAATAAAGCATGGATAGTTCATGAGGAGTTCATGAGATCAATCTCTGAAAAAATAAAATTTTTACAAAAAAAACCTCACCAGGTACCAACAAATATTTAAGAGGATATTCTAAATACTTAGAAGACTCCTGGCAAGTCTTTTATTTACCTAGTTCCTAATTTTGTTCGGCTTTTTTGATCTCTCATTCAACTTTTATATTTTCTTTGACGTTTAAGAATGATTATTAAATCAGAAAAAACAAAAAAAACCTATGTTGCGTTTGGTGACATTCGCAAAAATAAAGATAAGGAACTGAGATTTTATAATGTGTAAAAGGTGATTAATAGATGGGTTTTTCTAAATGATCATACCATGTATTTCAAATTTAAATCAGTTCTCGTTTCTTAATATATTGAACTTCAACCTTTGAGGTAAGTGTTTTTTTTAAAGATAGATTTTATTTATCTGAAAAATATTCTTAGATTTGCTTCAAGGTCATGTAATAGATAGATTCTATTTATTGCTGATTTTATAAAACACAAACACACAAAACACAACCTGATGAAAAAATTAATGCAACTTTTGTATGCATTGCCGTATCGTGCAATGTCATCTTCTCCACCCATTCCATACCGTTTTACAGATTTAATTAAACCTTAATTTTTCATTAAGGAAGAATTTTCGTGTTGTTATCCCTCAGATTTAAGGGGGAGTATCGGCGGCGAAGAATTCCTGTATCCTCTACCTGGCAAAAAATCATTGATTCCCTATCAACAGGATCACTATTTTTTTGAAGTTCTGAATAATAAAAAACACAAATATTATGAAAAAGAAATTACTAATTTTATGGGCGTTACTGTTTGGGATCTTCTCATATTCACAAACGACAATAGTAACGCAGTTTAATTTTAATTCTACTGCAACTGCGCTTAATCCTACGGTTAATAATACCATAGGTCTTCCTTTTAATATGAAACTTTTTAATGCTTCTAATGTTCAAACTGCACCTAGTGTAGTTGGAGGGATGCTTGAATTATCAACGGTTCAAGAAGGTTCATATCTTGAATTAGAGTTTAATGCCACGAATTTCTCTGATTTGAATGTAGATTTTTATGGAGAATTGGCAAATACTATTTTTGGATCAGGAAAATGGACCTTACAAGAGTATAATTCTACATCTGGTAACTATACACCTTTAGGATCTTTATCTTTAAATTTTTTAAATAAAGGTAATACATTGAATAGGAATCTAAGTGCAAATGCAAATAATAATCCTTCTGTAAAAATAAGAATAGTAGCTGAAGAGATTGATCAACTTATTTTAGCTTCTAAATTACGACTAGATAACCTTGTTATAACAAGTAAAAGCCCTAAAATTAATGTATTTGGATATAATACATCTAATGCTTTGCAGCAGATTGTGGTAAATGCACCCGCTGCAACTTCGTACGGAACTGATTTTGGTATCGTGGTTACAGAGAATCCTGCCGCGGCAACAAGAACTTTTAGAATTTCAAATACAGGTACGGCTGCTTTACAAATTTCAAGCATCAATTTTACTGGCGATAACCCTGACGATTTTTCATGGGTGACTAATCCAGCGACACCTGTGCCAATTCCTGTCCCAACTAATCCTATCAATTCCTTACCGATAACTATAAATACAGGGGCGTATAAAGAATTTATTGTAAAATTTAATCCGTCTGAGGAAGGCAAACGCTCTGCACTATTGAATATTTCCTCAAATGCAAACCCGTCTCCTTTTAGTTATTATGTTGAAGGTAGAGGAGCCACTTGTAAGACAGAAGACTTAGTATTAAAGAGAAATACGTTCGAAACATCACAGCCGGCTAGTGAGTTGTTAGCAGCAAATCTCGTTTCAGGTACTTTTAATATAATTTCAGGCAATTCTATGGCTAATAATACTACCAATTCAAATAATTTAGGAAGTGGAAATGGAACACGTCTTTATTGTCAAGTAGATACTAATTTTCCACTGTATACTTCATCCAATAAATCTTGGTATGTCAGAAATTCTACATCCACCATGGAGTTTGGACCAGTTAATGTCGCTAATGAAAAAGGGGTTTATATCTCGTTTAATCTTGCTGCTTTTTCTACTGCTATAGGCACAGATTTTAATACTAATGATTATGTAGAATTGCAGGTTTTAAAACCAGGAACTACGGGAGCAGCACCTAGCGACTGGTCACCTGAATTAAGAGTTAGGGGAGGTACTGCGTCAAATGGAAATTCAAGATACTCGTTCAATGGAGGTGCAACTGCAACTACTTTATATGATGGAGATAATACTGCTGTTTTATTTACGAATGGAAATAACTTGGCAAGTAAACATGCAAAAGTTCAATTAAAGTTACCTGGAACTGCCAATTTTCAGAATGTGATTTTTAGAATTGTTGCTTCTAATGGCAGTGATGAAAAACTGTGGCTGATTGATGATGTTGCGGTGTATTCTGCAAATGCAGTATTCAGAACATATAAGGCAGATGGAACATGGCGCGATTCGGGGAACAATATTGTTGCAGTTCCTAACGAAGCAACACAAACCTATAAAAATTTCAAAGCAATTTTTGAAAATACCTATACTGTTCCTCCAACAGGTATAACGATTTGCGAATGTGAAGTTAAAGAGGGTGTTAGTTTAACAATTCCAGCAAATACAAAACTTACTGTACAAAGAGGAATTATCAACAACGGCAACGGCAGTAATTTCATCATCAACGACGGCGGTAATTTACTTCAGGTTGAAGATGGTGCAGAAAACACCGGAAACATCACTGCGCAGAAAGTATTCACTTTCTCCTCTGGAAGACAGCAGTATAACTTTGTTTCTTCGCCAACGGTGGATACCAATGTGAAATCTATTTATACCGGAGTTTTAGATAATTCGCTCTCGGCATTGTATTATATCGAGTCCAATGACCGTTTCGGGGTTTCTGGGGGAAATTATATTGCAGGCAGAGCTTTAGCACTTAAAGAAAAAAGTACCGGTACCGAAGGAGGAACATCTGGAAATCCGGCTAAGTTTCAAGGAGTGCCTTTTAATGGCATTGTTAATTATCCTTTGGCTTTTACTGATGTTACGCATGGTTATAATCTTGTCGGTAATCCATATCCTTCTAATTTGGATATGGAAAATCTATATAATTCTAACACTACGAAAATAGATGCTACTTTTTATTTTTGGGATAACCGAGGAAATACACAATACACTCAACAAGGTTCAGGGTATTCTGGTGACAATTATGCTAAGTATAATGCGGTAGCTGCAACTGGTACAGGATCAGGAACAAAGGCAACTGGTGCTCCAGATGCAACAAGAGTTCCTAATCGCTATGTTAAAGTAGGAACTGGATTTTTAGTACAAGCAAAAAGTGCAGGGAAAACATTGGATTTTAATAATACGATGAGAAGTTCAAATAATTCTGGTCCTGGATTCTTAGGAAAATCAACTCAAAACGAAATGAAAGATCGGTATTGGCTTACTTTGAAAACACCAACGGATATGGAATTTATGAACGCCGTGGTTTATCTTCCTAATGGAAGCAAAGCAATAGGTCCGGAAGATACTGAAACCTTTGGCGGATCAGATGATATCTTCACCATCGTTAATGATAAAAATTTGAATATTCAAGGTAGGGATCAATTTGAAATCAATGATCGATTAGATTTAGGAGTTTCATTGTTTCAAACAGGAATGCATACGATTTCAATTTATGATGCAGAAGGAATCTTTGCCAATGGGCAATCCATTTACCTGAAAGACAAACTCACCGGAACCATCACCAATCTTTCACAAGGTTCTTATACTTTCGAAGCCAACAAAGGGGTAACTAACGCACGCTTTGAGATTATTTACAAACCTGAAACTGTTTTGGTAACCGACAGTAAAGTAAAAGATGCGATAGTCGTTTACCGCGACAGTGATCATTTCGTAGTTAAAGCTCCGAAAATCATTGCGACCGTAGAAGTCTACGATCTTTCCGGAAAAATGATTACGGTTTTGAAAGCCAATAGTAATCTGGCTGTTTTAAATGCCGCTTTCTTTACAAAAGGAATGTATGTTTTAAGAATTAAAACTATTGATGGTGAAATCACCAACAAGAAAATCGTGAAACAATAAATTTATGGATGGAATGTTGTTTTCGTGGTTTATTGAAACTGTACCATTCAACTCTAATGATTAGGAATATATCAAAAAATCCTCTTCGGAGGATTTTTTTGTGCTTGTCATTCTGTATAATATGAGTGTTGTATTATGGTATTTATTAAAAAATTTAAAATAGATATTAAGTAAAAAGGCGACTGAAAGCTTATGTGCGGATACTGAAATCAAATGATTCCAAAATTCATGAGATTGAGGTTTGCTATATAACTATTCGAATTGTACCATAAAGTTAAAGGTTTAAGTACATAAGTTAAAATAAATGCTTTATCAATAGCAAATGTTCTGTATATTTTCAAGATTAATAGAAATAATGCAGTGACTATTAAAAAAAAATATTAAAGTAATCCATTGTGTTTTGTATATTTGTCGTAATTAAATAATTTTAAGCACTTTCGGGAGCATTAAGAATTAACAGTTTTACTAATGAAAAGATTTTTGCTTCTCACTTTTTTCTGTTTCTTTACCATCGTTTTTGCGCAGGATAACACGAATCGCTTTGATGATGATTCACAATCTGCCTTTGAAAATACGAACAGAGAAACTGCGGATCCTAAAAATGAAGGTCCAATTGCGAATAAAAACCCAGGTAATCCAGGTGCTCCAGTTCCTATTGATCAATATGCCGCAGGCTTATTAATAACCGCCTTAGGGATCATTGTTTATACAACACGCAGAAAACGAAATTTGCTATCCTAAACTAATAACCTTTAAAATACGTTTTCCTACTAAACGTTTTTTAGCCAAATAGCATTTTATTCATGTATCGAAACGCGATAAAACCATTGTCAGACTTCGTAATCGCAGGTGTTCTTCTGTTGATTTTACTACCCGTATTTCTGGTAATCATGGTTTTGTTGTGCATTTGTAATAATGGAAATCCATTTTTTGTACAAAAAAGACCGGGTAAAAATGGGGTTATATTTCATATCATCAAATTCAAAACCATGAATGATATGAAATGTGAAAATGGGATATTGCTTTCTGATTATCATCGCCTAACCTTTATGGGGAAGGTGGTGCGTAAAACCTCTCTGGATGAACTCCCCCAACTAATTAATGTCTTAAAAGGTGAAATGAGTTTGATAGGACCAAGACCCCTCTTGCCAGAGTATCTGGAATTGTATAATGATGAACAGAAAAGACGACATGCAGTGAAACCAGGAATTACGGGCTGGGCACAAGTGAATGGTCGCAACGCACTATCTTGGGAAGAGAAATTTCAATTTGATGTAGAATATGTTGAAAAAGTTTCAGCACAACTCGATGCTAAAATAGTTTTGGTAACTCTGGAAAAAGTACTGAGAAGACATGGCGTGAATGCCAATAACTTTATGACCATGGACGCTTTTAAAGGAAATGCAGCATGATATTGTATGGCGCCAGAGGGCAGGCAAAGGTGATTTATGATCTGATTCTGTCTAATAATCAATTGTTGGAATATCTGGTTGATGATCATCCACCCGCCACCTTCCCTCACCATCTTGAAGTATTTTTACCGACCAAAGAACTTCTTCTAAATAAAAAAGTTATTATCGCTGTTGGTGATAATAAGATCCGGGAGAAAATCTACCATGAAATAAAAGAATGGTGCGAATTTGAAACTATGGAGCATCACAGTGCTTATGTGTCTCGTTTTGTTGAAATAGGGCAGGGCACCGTAATCATGCCGAAAGTCTGCATAAATGCTGAAGTGAAAATTGGCATGCACTGTATCATCAATACCGCAAGCGTCATCGAACATGAATCAGTGATTGAGGATTTTGTACATATTTCACCCAATGCTGCTCTGGCTGGCAATATCCTTATTAAAAAGGGAGCGCATATTGGTTTAGGAGCCAATGTCATTCAAGGGGTTACAGTCGGTGAGAATGCTATAGTTGGTGCTGGTACGGTGGTGTTAACAGATGTTCCCGATTATGCAGTAGTTGTAGGAAATCCCGGAAGAATTGTTAGATTTGTTGGAGAAGAAAAATAATGGATAAAAAAATATGGCTTTCGTCCCCACACATGGGTGGAGGTGAGATGAAATATATTCAGCAGGCTTTTGATGAGAACTGGATTGCACCTTTGGGACCGAATGTAAATGGTCTTGAAAGTGATCTGGAAGCCTTTTTAGGAGAAGATGTTTATGTGGCTGCTTTAAGTTCTGGTACCGCTGCGTTGCATATGTCATTGATTTTATTAGGGGTAGAAACTGGTGATTATGTAATCTGCCAAAGTTTGACGTTCTCCGCTTCTGCCAATCCAATTATTTACATGGGAGCCCATCCGATTTTTGTCGATAGCGAAAAGGATACCTGGAATCTTTGTCCGAACGCCGTAGAAGATGCGATTAAGTTCGGGATTTCAAAAGGTAAAAAACCTAGAGCCATTATCACCGTTAGCCTTTACGGAATGCCATACAAGACAGAAGAAATCAGTGAGATTTCTAAACGCTATGATATTCCAGTTATTGAAGACAGCGCCGAAGCGCTTGGAAGTAGTTATAAAAATCAGAAATGTGGGACTTTTGGTGATCTTGCGGTTATAAGTTTCAATGGCAATAAGATCATTACAACGTCTGGTGGTGGCTGTCTTATTCTAAAAAATAAAGAATTTAAAAATAAAGCCGTTTTCCTGTCAACCCAAGCTAAAGATGAAGCGCCACATTATGAGCATACCAATATCGGGTATAATTACCGTATGAGTAATATTTGCGCAGGAATCGGCAGAGGACAAATGGAAGCTTTAAACGAACGTGTTTCGCAAAGACGCGCTAACCATCAATTTTATAAAGACTTGTTTCAAAACAGTGAAATGTTTACGCTGCACACAGAGCCGAATTCTGATTATTTTTCCAACCATTGGTTAAGTGTAGTTTGTCTTTCTCCGCAGGTTGAAATTACCAGAGCAGCATTAATTCAGAAATTTACTGAGAAAAATATAGAAACACGTCCTATCTGGAAGCCCATGCATCTGCAGCCAGTTTTCAAAAATGCCGCATATTTTGGCTCTGACTTATCGGAAAAATTATTTTTTAAAGGACTTTGCTTACCATCCGGTTCCAATTTAACAAATGTCGATAAAGATAGAATTAAATCTGTCTTTAATGAGATGCTTTAATAATATAAAATGTCACCTATTTAGCATAAAATTTGTAAATTTGCGTAATCTTAAAATTAGCTAATGATACAACTATCGTAGAAGTATGAACGTTTATTTTAATTGATTATTTAAAAATGAATATTCGTAGAAGCATAAACAAAAAAATATATAGTGGTGATAATTTGATGAGTATTTCAGATGTTCGGTATTTGCCCAGGTGGGTTATTCTGATTATCGATATTTGTTTTGTTGCATTGGCAATTTACTTTTCCTGTTACATCATAGAAAAGTTGAGTTTTAGTTCATCACCTGTTTTCCGAGAAGGTAATGTGATTTTTTTGCTGATTATGGTAGTCAGCGTGATTTCTATGTTTGCATTTCGAACCTACGCAGGGATTATTCGACATTCCACTTTTATTGATCTGTTCAAATTATTTCTGGCAATTTTCAGCACTACTGTTATCGTCGGTGCAATCAGTTTTTTATATTATATAAAGACTGGTGAGCGGATAATCTATATGTCGGTGCCTTTTCTCGTGATTTTTTTTACTGCTTCTTTTATGTTGCTGTTTTTATTCCGGTTGGTTGTAAAGGAGTTTTTTCACTTTGCCCGGGAGTTTAGAAGAAGTGCTTCGCGCAAAAGAATCTTAGTATTAGGTATTGATGAGCAGTCTGTAGCGATAGCACGTGCAGTATTAGATAATCCAAATTTGCCCTATCTGGTAGTCGGTTTTTTGACACAGCGACATGATTCTCAAAGAGCGAGTTTATTAGGCAAACCTATTTACACAAAGGAAAAAATTGAGAAAAACTCCAAAGAGGATTTAGTCTTAGATGGGGTATTGATCATGAGTGAATTGATGACCAAGGATGAAATAAATTATTGGGTTAATTTATTTCTCGAAAAGGACTTGCAAATCTTTAAAGCACCTTCTTTGCAAAAACTGCAAAGTAACGACCAGGAAGCGACTATAAAAACGTTACAGATAGAAGATTTACTAAACCGTAAGCCTATTAAAATAGAAAACGAAGATGTAAAGCAAAGGCATCATAATAAAACCATTCTTATTACTGGTGGTGCAGGCTCTATTGGTAGTGAAATTGTAAGACAGGTTGCCTTATTTAATCCCACATTAATCGTGGTTTTGGATCAGGCAGAAACACCACTTTATGAAATCGAGATGGAAATGAGAAATACTTTCCCAATGATTTCTTTTAAGTTTGTTTTGGCTGATATTTCTAACAGGCATCGTGTTGAGCCTCTCTTTCAGAAATACCATTTTTCTATGGTTTACCATGCTGCTGCCTATAAACATGTTCCTTTGATTGAAGAAAATCCACATGAAGCAATCCTAGTGAATATATTAGGGACAAAAAATTTGGCTACATTAGCTTCTCAATATAAAGTAAACCGTTTTGTAATGGTTTCTACCGATAAGGCAGTGAAGCCGACGAATGTGATGGGAGCCTCTAAAAGAACAGCTGAACTTTTTGTGCAAGCCCTTCAGGATACTGAAAATAATGTTACTAAATTTATAACCACCCGTTTCGGAAATGTTTTAGGTTCTAATGGGTCTGTAATTCCACACTTTAAAAAGCAAATCGAAAAGGGAGGTCCGATAACAATTACCCATCCAGATATTACCCGCTATTTCATGACGATTCCTGAGGCTTGTGATTTAGTTCTACAAGCGGGAACCATGGGTCAAGGTGGTGAGATCTATGTTTTTGATATGGGCGAGCCAGTGAAGATTGTGGACTTGGCACACCGGATGATTAAACTTTCGGGGCTTGAACCTCATGTTGATATTCGAATTGTTTACACGGGCTTACGTCCGGGAGAGAAATTGTATGAAGAACTTTTAAGTGACGATGCCACCACAATGCAGACTCATCATGAAAAAATCCTGATTTCTAAAGATCCGGTCATGGATTATGTTCGCATCGAAAAATATTGTAACCATATTGTTAAAGCTGCATTGAGGAGAGAAAAAGTTGAAGTCGTACAGATTTTAAAAGAAATCGTCCCAGAATTCAAAAGCAACAATTCTGTTTACGAACTTTTGGATAAGTAATATAGAATTGTATATTTGCAAACTTTACATTTAAACGGTACTCATGAATAAAAATACATTTGGTCTTCTTTTTTTAATAGTCCTTACCCTTACTTCTTGTAAAACCAAGGAAAAAGCAAGTGAACTGAATTACATGCAAAATGTGGAGCAGGTTGCTACTGAAACGTCTCTAAAAAACGCCTTAAACACTATCCAGAAAGGAGATCAGTTGGTTGTTTTTGTGAGTGCTGAAAATATGGAGGTCGTAAAACCCTTTAACAATACAGAAAAAGTATATTTGGTAGATTCTGATGGAAATATTGATTTCCCTGTTCTTGGGAAATTGTCGGTAGAAGGAAAAACACTGGAAGAATTCCGTAAAGAATTTACAGGAGATCTTACTCACTATATTAAGAATCCTACTGTTTCTGTAAAATTGGCCAACTTCAAAGTGACTTTCTTGGGAGAAGTTGCACGTCCAGGACAAATTTCTATTCCCGAAGGACAAACTACTTTGCTGAATGCATTGGGTTTAGTAGGTGATGTAACGATGTATGCTAAAAGAGATGATATTCTTCTTGTGAGAAATGTTAATGGTACTATCGAAAAGGCAAGAATTAATTTGATGGATGCGAATTTCATTAACTCCCCTTATTTTCAGCTTAAGCAGAACGATGTAATCTATGTTTCTGCAAATGAAAATAAAGAGAAAATAGCACGCCAAGATCCGAATACAGGGATTTATATGGCAGTAGCAGGTATGGTGATTGGATTGGCGGGGATTTTCATTACAATATTTAAATAGTTTTTATAATTTATCAGATGAGTCAAATTAATAATACTGAAGACCTTTCAGAAAATATAAATCTTAGTGAACTTATAAAACCTTATTTAAACAGATGGAAATTATTTTTATTCTCTGTAATTGGAGTACTTTTTTTATTTGTTTTATATATTAAAAAGACTTCTCCTACATATGAGATCACATCAACGGTGTTGATTAGAGATGTTAAAAAATCTCCGTTAGATTTCGGAATGATGTCTGAATTATCCAGTTTTGGTGGTAGAGCAAATAGTGGCATTAATAATGAAATTGAACTTTTAAAATCTAAAAAGCTAACAAAAGAGGTCGTTCAAAGATTAAACATTCAAAATGCTGTTTACTCAAAAAAAGGTTTAAGGGCTACAGAATTATATGAAAATTCAGCACCTTTTTTGGTGAGGGTGATTTCTGAAAAAAAAGTGCCCGATGACTTTAAAATCGAGCCCGTCAAAGTGCAGCTAAATGGTGATAAAGTCTTACTTTCATCAGAAAATTTAGAAAATACTATAACATCTACATATAATAAGACGATCAATTTGCCATTCGCAAATTTGATGTTAACAAAAAATCCCACGTATAAAAATTCAGAATTTAAAAATTTGAATGAATTATATGTTGTATTTGCTCCTATTGACAAAGTCGTAATTGATTTGCAGAAAATTATTGATATAAAATTAGTTGACAAAGAAGCTACTGTTATTGGGATAAATATTAATTATCCTAACATTGATAAAGGAAAGGCAATTGTGAATACATTAGTTAATGTATACAATAATGATGCTATTTTAGATAAAAATTTAGAATCAAAAAAAACAAAGGATTTTATTGATGAAAGACTTTCTATTATTTCTCGTGAATTAGGTGATGTTGAAGCGCAGAAAGAGAATTTTAAAACATCAAATCAAATAACTGATATCGCTACCGAAACACAATTGAATCTTGGGACATCGGCAGCTACAAGAGCCAGACTATTGGACGCAGAAACTCAATTGTCAATTAGCAATGACCTTATAAGTTATATGTCAAAACAAGGTTCAAATCAAGTCCTTCCTTCAACAGTTGGACTAAGTAATCCTACCGCATCTGCCAATATTACTACTTATAACGAATTGGTGATGCAGAGAAATCGTTTGCTAGAAAATGCGACACCGCAAAACCCTTCTGTTATCGAAGTTACAAAACAGATTTCGAATGTAAGAGCTGCTATTATGGATAATCTGATTAAAAATCGCGCAAGTTTGAACGAGGTGAAAAATCAGATGCTGAATGAGCAGAATATATTAAACTCTAAAATTAGAAAAGTTCCTTCATGGGAAAAAATGTTTAGAAATATTGAGCGACAGCAATCTATTAAAGAAAACCTATATTTGATATTGTTACAAAAAAGAGAAGAAAATGCTATTCTTCTAGCAAATACTACACCGAAGGCGAAAATTGTGGATTATGCATATCCTTCTGATAAGCCTGTTTCTCCGAAAAAGTTTTTTCTTTTGGGTGTAACTCTTTTGTTTGGTATGTTGTTACCTTTTATTTATATCTACCTACAAGAATTATTTAATAATAAACTCCGCTCTAAACATGATTTAGAAAAACTTTCGACAACCCCAGTTTTAGGTGAATTGCCAAGTTTAACGAAAGGACAGAGTGAGTTGGTAGAAGTGAATGATTTATCACCAATGGCCGAAGCGTTCCGGATTATTATTACCAACATGAATTTTATGCTTCCTAAGAAAGAAAAAGGGAAGATTGTATTTGTGTCTTCCTCAGTGAAAGGTGAAGGTAAAACGTTTGTTTCTGTTAATTTAGCACTTACTTTGGCGAATGGTAGAAATAAAGTACTGATCATAGGTTCTGATATAAGGAATCCACAACTTCAACGCTATAATCCTGCCAGAAGAGGTTTAGCAGGACTAACTGAATATTTGCATGATTACGAAACGCAATTACAGGATATTGTGCATGTATCCAGTTTTAATACGCAATGCGATGTGATTTATTCAGGAAGTATTCCTCCGAATCCGACAGAACTATTGTCCAGTGGTCGATATGAGCAGTTGCTAGAAGAGGTGAAACCATTGTACGATTATGTTATCGTAGATACCGCACCATTGTTGCTGGTGACCGATACCTTCTTGTTTGCTGAATTAGCGGATGCTACATTGTATGTCGTTCGTTCTGGTCACACTGAAAAAGAATTGATTGAATTTGCTAATAAGCAGATTACAGGCAATAGGATTAAAAATGTAGGATTCGTGCTGAATGATGTAAGAAAAGATTATTTTGGATACGGAAATAAATATGGATATGGGTACTCTGCTACGGAAAAAAGTTTTTTCGAAAAATTAAAAGATAAATTTTAAATACTTATGGAACACGATATCAGACCTTGGGGAGAATACTGGGTATTAGAAGATGCACCGACCCATAAAGTAAAAAGAATTCAGGTTAACTCAGGAGGGAGATTATCTTTGCAATATCATCATAAAAGAGCGGAAGTTTGGACGATCGTATCAGGGATTGGTACCATTACCATCGATGATGAAATTAAAGATTATGTTGCAGGGGAAGTAGCCCAAATTCCTCAAGGAGCCCACCACCGTATCGAAAATAAGACCTCCGAAGCAGTGGTTTTTATTGAGGTGCAGTACGGTACCTACTTTGGTGAGGATGATATTGTTAGAATAGAAGATGATTATAATAGATCATAAATAAATTATGTTTAAAGATAAAACTTTATTAATTACTGGCGGAACTGGATCATTTGGCAATGCCATGTTGAAAGGTTTTTTAGATTCTGAGTTAAAAGAAATACGTATTTTTTCTAGGGACGAGAAAAAACAAGAGGATATGCGTATTGAATACAAAAATGATAAGCTTAATTTTGTTATTGGGGATATTAGAAATTTTAATGATATCAATCAGGCAATGATGGATGTTGATTTTGTATTTCATGCTGCTGCACTTAAGCAAGTTCCATCATGCGAATTTTATCCTATGCAAGCAGTTCAAACTAATATTCTAGGGGCAGAAAATGTATTGGAAGCTGCGGCAAGAAACAAAGTTTCAAGAGTCGTGGTTTTGAGTACAGATAAAGCTGTTTATCCTATAAATGCAATGGGTATTTCAAAAGCGATGATGGAGAAAATTTCTATTGCAAAAGCTAGAGATCCTAGGGTAAAAGATATTGGTGCTATTTATACAGCTACAAGATATGGAAATGTGATGGCATCACGAGGATCTATCATTCCGTTGTTTATTAAACAGATTAAGGAGAGAGCTCCTCTTACTGTTACAGATCCTAATATGACCCGATTCATGATGTCGTTAGATGATTCCGTGGCATTGGTTATGTTTGCTTTTTTAAATGGACAACCTGGAGATATTTTTGTTCAAAAGTCTCCAGCAGCCACAGTTGAAGTTTTAGCCCAAGCCTTAAAAGAGCTTTTTAATGCGGATAATGAGATAAAAATTATAGGAGCACGACATGGGGAAAAAATGTACGAAACTTTATGCTCAACAGAGGAAATGGCAAAAGCTGAAAATTTAGGTGATTTCTATAGAGTACCAGCTGATTTTAGAGATTTAAACTACACAAAATATGTTCAAAAAGAGGCGAATGTTAAGTTAGAAGGTGAATATAATTCAGATAACACCAAAAGATTGAATGTTGAAGATTTGAAAGAATTACTTTTGACTCTTGATTATGTAAATGAAGAATTAAGAACGCACCAAAAATAATATTATGAATAGGGTTTTGGTTTTAGGAGTTGCCGGAATGGCTGGTCATGTTGTATATACTTTTTTGAAGGAAACGAATAACTATGAAGTGTTTGGTACAACTAACCGCAATAATTTAGAAGGTGTATCTTTAAAAATGAATATTTTTGATAGAAATGAGGTTGAAGAGATCATTAAAAATGTACAGCCAGACGTTATCATTAATTGTATAGGTATGTTGATTGGAACATCACGATCTAACCCAGATCAAACAATTTATGGTAACTCATATTTTCCATATATGTTAAAACTTCTGGCCCATCAATATTCTTCTAAGCTTATACATATCTCAACAGACTGTGTTTTTTCGGGAAAAGCAGGGGGGTACAGAGAAAATTCGTTTAAAGATGCTACAGACTTATATGGATTATCTAAGAATTTAGGAGAAATTAACGATTCTTTTAATTTGACAATTAGAACTTCCATCATAGGGCCGGAGATTAAGCAAAATGGAGAGGGACTTTTTCACTGGTTCATGGATCAAAGTGAAACAGTGAATGGATTTAGAAGTAATATTTGGTCAGGCATTACCACATTAGAATTAGCAAAATTCATTGACTGGGTAATTAAATATCCCTTAACAGGACTTGTACATTTGACTAATAATAAGCCAATATCAAAGTATGATCTGTTAGATATTTTTAATGATGTTTACGTAAGAAACATAAAAATTTTAGATGACAAAGACTATGTGTGTGATAAATCTTTTATTTGTACAAATCCAGATGTCACTTATAAAGTTCCGACTTACCGCCAAATGCTTGAAGAACAAAAAGAATTTATGCTTAAGCACAAAACCTTTTATGAAAATATTTATTTTTAATGGAACAATCTAATCTAGTTAAAATTATTTCAAATTACGGAAGCAGGCTCTGGAGTATGGTTTCCGTTTTTGTTTTTATACCACTCTATATAAAATTTTTAGGGAGTGAAAACTATGGTTTAATTGGCTTCTATGCTTTGCTTTTAGGTATTATCAGCTTTGCAGATTCAGGGATGTCTTCAGCAGTGATAAAAGAATTTTCTCAAGAATCAAAAACAAATTATAAATATACCCTATTTAGGAATCTCGAAATAATTTATATTATTTTATGTGTATTGATTTCGGGCATTATTTTTTTTAGTGCGGAATTTATAGTGAAGCATTGGATTTCTTCCCAAACGATATCACAGCGAGATTTAGTTTATTATGTAAGATTAATTGGTGTAGGAGTAACAACCCAACTTATAAGTTCACTATATTTCGGAGCACTTTTTGCGTTGAAAAATCAGGTTAGATCTAACCTATTGCAGTTGGGATGGAGTTTTTCCAAGTCTGCATTGGTCTTCGTGCTGTTTATTATTTTTTCAAAATCAATAGAACTTTATTTTATATGGCAAATTGTCTGTAATGTTTTTTATATTTATTTACTAAGATTTTTTGTTTTAAGACAACTCAATCTTGAGGTTTCTACAACACCTCTAAAAATACTATTTAGAAAGCTTCCGAAACATATAGCAAAGTATATCGGAGGAATGATATTTATTGCCATTATATCTTCAATCAATATCCAAGCAGATAAGTTAGTAACCAGTTCAATGTTTGACTTGGGAACTTTTGGGTTTTATAATATTGCATCTAGTTTAGCACAAATTCCTGTTATTTTGATTGCACCATTAATTGCCTTTGCATTCCCCCTTTTTTCCAAATTTTCAAATCCTATTCCTAAAGAGAATGAACATAAGAATCTGGTTGTGTTTAATAAAATTTTTTATTTGACAAATTTAATAGCGATTGTATTCACAGTAGGTATATTTTTTTATTCGAAAGAAATTCTATTATTATGGACTAAGAGTGCAATTCCTACATCTATTTTTCCGGCAATAACTTTTGATGTAAAGATTTTAATTTTAGGTTCTTTTTTCCTAGCGTTACAATTTCCTTTATATTATTTATTATTATCAAAAGGGAAAACAAAATACACTATATTTCAAGGAACGATACAAGTTTTAGTAGGTATTCCTTTGTTATATTTTTGTTCAAAAAAGTTTGGACTTTTTGGTATTCCTATCCCGTGGTTACTTATTAATATATCAGCGTTTGTTTATTTATTTATTATTGTACAAAAAAAATATCTTGATTTTGCAAACGTTCATTTTTACACCAGAATATTATTTCCGCCTTTAATCATTACACTTCTGTTCAATTTTTTGGTGTATTTTTGTTATCAAAAAATCCAATTTGCTTTTATTGCTTTTATTGCGTTTTCTGCATCTATAAGTCTCATTAGTTCGGTGTTATATTTTAATAAACAATCGAAAAACAATGTCTTTTCATTTAAACATTTATATAGTTTTCCTCATGAGTAAATTACTATCAATTATTATACCTACAAGGAACAGACAAGTCTATTGTGTAGAAAGTATTAAATCAATATTAATGGATATTGACCACCGTTGCGAGATTATTGTGCAAGATAATTCCTCAGATAATAGGCTTCATCAAATGCTACACAGTTTAAACAATGAATTAATCGTGTATAATTATAACTCTGCACCGTTATCTTTTATTGATAATTTTGAAGAAGCGTTGAATATTTCAACTGGACATTATTTTATAATATTGGGGGACGATGATTCAACAACTAAAGACATTTTATCGATTGTCGAATGGATGGAAAGAGAAAACATTGAGTCAGTATCCAGTAGTTTTGTTGTTGATTATATTTGGCCTAATGATAAAATAGAAAAATACAGAACGGGGTACCTAACCATACCCAATTACAAAGGAGATGTTCGTAAAATAAATGTCGATAGAAAACTTACAGAACTCATCGAAAACGGCTTCTTAGCATATCAATCTTTTGATTTACCAAGGACATATCATGGTATTGTCAAAAGAGCTTGTATGGATAAAGTAAAAAAAACTGGAGGAAGGTATTTTGGAGGATTAACGCCAGATATTTATTCAACTGTTGCTTTGTCATGCATTATCAAAAATCATGTAGTTATAGATTATCCTTTTTCTATTGCAGGGGGATGTCCTGCTAGCGCCACTGTGAATGCACAAGTTGGTGGACATTCAGGTGAATTGAAAGATGCACCCCACTTTAATAATAGAGGAGAATATGATTGGGAGGAAACAATACCAAGATATTATAGTGTAGAAACTATCTGGGCAGAAACTGCTATAAAAGCATTAAAAGACATGCGATATCCCAATTGGCAGAAAAAATTTGATAAATATAAACTTTATGTATACTCAATATATAATAATAGAAAATTTATACTTAGTTTGTCGGTAAGACAAACATTGTTATTACATAAATTGGACAAATTGTATTTCTTGAAATTATTGAATAGTTTAAAAAATGCGAGTATAAAAATGCTATTAAGAAAAAAAAATATATTACAGTTGTCTTATTTGGAATTTTATGAAGTCGTTGACTTAAATGTTTGTAAACAACAACTGTATAAAGAGATAAGAAGGGTACTCGATATAAATGCCAAAAGTAAAACAAATATCGCCTATCTTAAAGAATAACTCATATTTGATATTTGTACTTCTGATCTATTTTTTTTCAAAAAATTGGGCTATGAATATATTATGAAGCAAATTAGTATATTAGAAATTTTATTTCGATTATTTTGCTTTGATATAATAAAATAGTTAAATATATAGTATGTTTTAACCATTAATTAATTTAAAAACTATTTTATTCAATTTAATTAATTATGTATTTTTATCTAATCATTTTCTTGTTTATTGCAATCTGTTCTCTATACGAGATCAATCAATACCCCAAAAGGAATAAATCGTTAATAGGAATAATAATATTTTTATTATTTCTTGTATCGGGTTTTAAGTATGAAACTGGAGTAGATTGGTTTGCCTACGAATACTTAATTGACAACTCATATCCTATTGATAAAGCATTTGTTAATGGCAGATGGGATCTCGTATTTCCGACATTAGATGTTGGTTATTCCTTTTTGAATTCTTTAATTAAGTCATTAGGAGGGGGTATACAAATTTTAATCTTTATTAGTTCGCTTGTATCAATTGGTCTCTTGAAAAAAAATGTCGAAAAATATTCTCCTTTGCCTATTTTTTCTCTACTTGTATATTACACATTTTTCTTTTTTATATTCGACTTAAGCGGTTTAAGGCAAGGGCTAGCAATCCAATTATTTTTCTTTTCATTAAGATATTTAGAAAAGAAGAATTTTTTAAAATATATTTTAACTATTTTATTAGCAACTTCGGTTCATTGGACTTCAATTTTACTAGTGCCTATGTATTTCATTCTAAATAGAAAAGCTTCAATTAGAAATGTTGTAATCGTTATTATCATTTCAACGATTGTTTTCTCATTCCAAATAAAATGGCTTGGAGTTGTAATGGGGGATGTTTTGAATCAAATTAACGGCTTTACTTTATTGGCCGGAAAAGTAAGTGCCTATACTACCAATGATGTTTTTGCACAAAATAGAGGTTGGAATACTTATTCGTTTTATGTTTATATCAAGATTATACTGCTTGTAATATTAACATACCAAAAAAGAAATACAATCATCAAAAAAGAAAAGTCCCAATATTTTAATATCTTCTTTAATCTTTCTTTAGCTCAGTTTTTTTGCATATTTACTTTTTATGAATTTTATGAAATGTCAGAACGATTCAAGTTTTATTTTCTAATTTCGGAGGTGATTTTGTTTCCATGGCTGATTGTGTCATTTTATTATCGATATCAAAAGCAAATCACCTTGTGTATGTGCACAATTTTCATATTTTTTAATAGTTATATTTACTTTTTGGAATTTCCAACAGCAATTGCCTATACACCTTATCAAAATTATATTATTTATAAAATGCTGGACAAAAAAAGTACAGGATATGAAAGATTACAAGAACATATTAGACTGAATAGTGATGAGTAATTTAATATACATATGTCATATTATTGAAAGCGAAGATGATGGAGGAATGGCAAGGAATAGGGCTTTCTATAATTTTTTTTTGAATAAAAATTCCAAAATCTATAATATGTATCATTCAAATATAATGGTACGCCTTTTTAGATTAATTGTTTTTATATTTCAAATTTTATCATATAGAAGGAAAAAAATATTTATTCATATCGGTAGTATTTTTAATATTTTCCCAAAATTTATTTTAAGGAGAAAATTTGGGATATTTTTATTAAAAAAATTCATCATTATATTGGCAAAAAAAAATCATTTGATTTTTGAAATTAATGATCTACCATATGAGCAGGCAAAGGATTTGGATTTGCCGATCGAAAATTTTTACGAGGAGTTTCAAAACATTATATTTAATAATACGCTAAAATCCAAATATATTTTTGCTTCCAATCAGATGGAGAAATATGTATTAGAAAAATACCGCATTGCTCCTAATTATTCACAGGTTTTGATTAACGGTGCACCTAAACTGGATGAATCATTAGGAGAAACGATGTTTATGAAAGAATATAATTTATTCAAAGTCAAATATATTTATGTTGGTACAATGAATAAAGGAAGGGGTATTGAAGAGCTTTTAACTCTTTTTGAAAATCGTAAATCATATTTGTTTTTAGTTGGGCCAGACGGTGAATGGCTCCTAGATTATTTAGAAAAATTATCTAATATAGTCTATCTCGGAAGCTATAATGAACAAATGGCCATGCAAATTGCTTCGCAATGTGATTATGGTATTTTGCATTATGATAGTAGTAAGTTTTATTATAATTTATGTTATCCAACAAAAAATTCTTTTTATATTGCTGCTGGTATAAATGTGATTTCAACTCAATTAAAAGAAACTCAAAATGTTTTATCAAAATATAATATTTTCTTATTTGAGGATTTTCAGAAATGGGAAAGTATCATAGAGAATCCTAGTTGCTATTTTAATAAAATAAATAATATCGAAGAAAATACAAAAGAAAAATTTTATTGGTCTACTATTCTAAATAATTTAAAAATTTGAATGAGCCCAAAAGAATAAAGATTGTAATCTTAACCATCTTAAATTCTAGTTGGCCGTGCATTAGTAGATTTTCAAATTATTTGTATTCCATTTTTTATCATATCCGATCCCATATGGCAATGATTTCTTATATACATTGAATAATGTTAATTCCCCGACATTAGGACTCGCAATATAAATATCCCAACTATTACTATTGTTAAATGAAGATGGAGATGATATTTTTATATTACTAACATCATTTACCGGCGTAGAGTTATTTAACGTTAGCAATGCTCCAATGTTTTTGTACTTACCTATGTTATTATGACCTGCATGTGGTGCGATAATTTCGATAAGAGTAGTCCCAGAATCTATATCCCATCCACTTTTATTCGCATTTTCTGCTCCACAAGAAATAAATGTTATTGAATGGGTATTACTATTTGGACCCTTTTTTAAATTATAAGCATTATTAGGGCTTCCATCTACAGCACAACTTATAAAAGTCGAATAGATAGTCCCCTCTATATTAAAACTACATCCCTGCAGATAGCAAGTTTCAAAAACCAATGATGTATTAGAATCTCCTGTGAAAACTCCAATGCCTCCATCATCGTCAATAATATTTACTCTCGAAATTTTACCTTGAAACACCGCATTTTCTCCATTATACTTGCCAAGAGATAGGGCAATAGATTTTGATGAGTTTGCTGATCTTATTTTTACATTATCAATTTCAAAATCATAACCTTTGTATAATTCAATAATTTGTTCATGGTTTTTTCCTGTACTGATGAAATTAATATTTTTTATTTTTAGATCTATAAAATCTGAAATGATTAGATGCGAATTGTTTTTAAATATAATTGTAGAGCCAGTAAACTGTCCTCCTTGTAAAGAATAAGTAGATTTGTTTCCAATTATTTCAATTCCTCTAAGATTATTGATAGTGCATACCCTGTTGAATGTGAGATTTTTATTTATTATTAGGGTTCCTCCGTTTAATTTTTTTAATAAACGTATTGCTTTTTCAAATTTAGTATTATCATCTAAGTCTTCGAGATCGTCAATTTTTATTGTTTTTGTCAATATAAAATTGTTATCAACAAAATATTCATTATTTTTTTTTATGTAAATTAACCCATCCACTTTTGAATCATTCATCAATGTTGTATCTTGCCAAATATTTGTTTTTATATAATTTTGTGATTTTATAAAACATGTGCACATAATTAATAATAGTACCGTAGAAAATTTTCTCATGAGAATTATTTTTTATGCGTAATATACATATATTTTTTAATTTTTTTATGTCAAAAGAAATTCTTTATATTATTGTAACATACAAAGAGAAATATTATCATTGTAGCTCTTACAAGTCACTAATTGATAGTTTTAAATGTAGCAAATTTTTGAATTCGAATGAAAAATTATATGTTTTTGTAGCAGATAATACTGATTTAAACGAATGGGATTGTGAGGTAGCCGAGAATTTGGATCATATTAGTGTGTATTATCATCGGTTTAAAAATAATCCTGGGTTATCATTTGCTTATAACAAAGCAGTGGATTTTGCAAAAAAAAATGGATTCTCATGGGTGGTTTTATTGGACCAAGATACGATGTTACCAAGTAATTTTTACGAAGGTTACAGTCAATCAATAAGACAAAATGAGACGATTTTTTTGAAAGTACCTGTCGTTTTTATTAATTTTAATGCTATTCTATCACCGTCAAAATATATAGGTTACCGGGCTTATTTATATAAAATTGTTGAACCTGGGATTAAGAAATTAAAAGGAAATTCATTCATTAATACTGGAATGCTAATTAATATTGACTTTTATATAAAAGTAGGAGGTTATAATGAACAAATTAAACTGGATTTTGCTGATCATGATTTTGTCTATAGATGTACTAGATTTACTACTCAATATGAAGTTTTAAATATTAGATTGTTGCAAGATTTTTCATCTTTTACTAATTCTAAAGAACAGGCTATTAATAGATACCGTCTATATTTAAGGGATTTAAAAACTTTTAAAAAAGGAAAAACAAATAAATGTATGCTTTTTTTTAATTCGGATTTTTTAAGGTTAGTGAAACTTTCAATACAATATAAATCTTTTGATTTTCTTAAACTCAGATTGTCCAAATGATAAGTGTATGTGTAACTACCTATAATGGGGGTAAATTTTTGAAGCAACAATTAGACTCAATTCTTATGCAATTGGGCGTAAATGATGAAGTAATAATATCTGATGACGGATCTACAGATAATACATTAAAAATCATTGAAAGTTATTCTGATAAGCGAATAAAGTTATTACATCATCAACCTGAAATAGATAAATTCAAATTTAGTTTAACAACTTCAAATTTTGAGAATGCTCTGAAACACGCTATTGGTGATTATATTTTTTTTGCAGACCAAGATGACATCTGGAAGAAAAATAAAGTAGAGGAATGTATTAAAGTTTTGCAACAAGGGTATGACTTAATTTTACATGATGCAGAAATAATAGACGAAGCAAATAATGTAATTTATGAATCATATTTTAAAATTAATTCTTCAGTACCCGGGATCAGTAGAAATATTGTAAGTAATGCTTATTTAGGTTGCTGTATGGTAATTAGAAAGAGATATTTGGATAAAGCATTGCCTTTTCCCACTATTCCAGTTCCTCACGATATGTGGATTGGTTTACTATATGAATATTTTGGTAATGTGATTTATTTAGAAAAGAAATTACTTTCTTACAGAAGGCATGGGGGAAATGTTTCGAACGCAGGTGAAAAGAGTAAAAACAATATTTTTTTTAAACTGAACTATAGAGTGATTTTCTTGTTTGCTTTTATTAAAAGAATATTCTGATATTTCTTAGTTTGTCATTTCTGAGATTAAAAAATTTAATTTAAATATAAACGATAGTAATAAACAATAAAAACTATCAATGAATAGGAAACACAATGAAAATATTACAAACTATTAAATATTTTGAACCTAGTAAAGGCGGAATGGAATCTGTTGTTAAAAACTTAGTTGTTGGTATTAAGAGAAATAAATATGATTCTGATATTACTGTGATTTGTAATAATCATGAAAAAAGTAGTAAGACAATAAAAGAAAAATTACTTAATGTAAATGTGGTACGTTATAAATCTTTTTTTTATAAAAGTCAACCTATCTCTTTATTGTTTAAAGGATTAAATAAACATCTTAGGGATTCTGATGTGATTAATCATCATTATCCATTTCCAACTATGGAATTGGCATTATTAAAACATTTAAAAATTTTAAAGAAGAAAAATTTTATTATTACGTGGCATGCAAATATTGAGAACTCGCGATGGTCGTGGATTGAGAAATTTTATAATCCAATAATAAAACAATTGTTAAATTCTGCTACTAAAATAGTGGTGACTTCCCCACAATTATTTGAATATTCCCCCATACTTAAGTATTATAGACACAAAATCGAAATAATACCTTTGAGTTATGAGCCTCAAAATGAATTTATCTATCCAAAAACATTAAATGGGCAATTGAAAATTTTGTTTGTAGGAAAACTAAGAGAATATAAAGGACTAAAATATTTAATTGAAGCAACAAGGAATCTTGATGTAATAGTAGATATTGTTGGTAATGGAGAACAGGAACAAGAACTTAGGGGTTTGATAAAAGCCACAAATCAGGAAGAAAAAGTAAAACTACATACTGATGTAAATGATGTTGAATTAAAGAAATATTATAAAAACGCACATATATTCGTGTTACCATCTATTAATGAAGCTGAAGCGTTTGGTGTCGTTCAATTAGAGGCTTTAAGCTATGCATTGCCAGTGATTAACACGAATCTAAAGTCAGGCGTGCCATATGTTTCATTAAATAATATTACAGGATTTACAATAGCACCATTAAACAGTACTGAATTACAAAAAGCAATTATTAAGTTTATAGATAACCCTACGCTGTATGCAGATTTTTCGAGAAATGCCTTAGAAAGAGCTAAAGAGTTTACTACTGAAAAAATGGTAAAAAAATATTTAAGTTTATATGTATGAAAATCACCATCACAGGCGCATCCGGTTTTGTAGGGTCTAATCTTTCAAAATATTTGGAAGAAAAGGGAAATACCATAGATAGATTATCTTTAAGAAAGTCTGATTTTTCTTTGCAGAAAGATGCAAATGCTGTGATTCATTTGGCAGGTAAAGCCCATGATACGGCGAACACTTCTGCCGACAAAAAATATTTTGAAATCAATACTGAACTGACAAAGAAATTGTTTGATGATTTTTTGAATTCAGAAATAAAAGATTTTCTCTTTTTCAGCAGTGTAAAAGCCACCGCCGATACTTTGGAGGGTATTTTGGATGAAAACCATTCTTCCAGTCCGCAAACGCCTTATGGAAAATCGAAATGGGAGGCAGAAAAATATCTGCTTTCAAAAAATCTGCCTTCCGGAAAACGCCTGTTCATCGTTCGTCCTTGTATGATTCACGGTCCGGGCAACAAAGGAAATCTAAACCTGCTTTACAAAGTGGTAGAAAAAGGCATTCCTTGGCCATTAGCCAGTTTTGAAAATAGAAGATCCTTTTTAAGTATTGACAATTTGAATTACCTGGTTGATAAAATCATAAATTCAGATATCCCTTCCGGAATTTATAATTTTGCAGACGATAAAGCCATCTCGACAAACGAATTGGTGAGAATTATCGCGAAAACCTCTGGTAAAAAGGAAAAATTATGGCATATTTCAGCGGGTTTAATTTCGGGTGTGGCAAAACTGGGCGATAAAATAAAATTGCCACTCAATTCAGAAAGATTAAAAAAATTAACTGAAAGTTATGTGGTTTCCAACCAAAAAATCAAAACCGCATTAAATATCGATTCATTACCCGTAAGCGCCGAAGAAGGGATGAGAAAGACGATTGAGTCATTTAAAAGTAGTAAATAACAATCATTATTAAAACTTAATCCTCCAGTAAAACAATTCTTATCAAATGAAGATAAAAATTTGCATATTTTTGCAAATAATCTGATAATAAACACCCATGATGTATTTCGCTGTTTTTCTCGTGCTTTTTGTCTTAGAATTGTTCTATTTCAAAATTGCGGACCGATTTAATATCATCGATAAGCCCAACCACAGAAGTGCACACACCGATATTACCTTGCGCGGTGGCGGAATTATCTTTCCGATTGCTTTTTTGTTTTTTATGGGATATGAATTTTTCTTTAAAGGATATCGTTTTTCTTTGGACAATTCTTTAGAACCAAATTTCTGGATTTTCGGTGCTGGTTTGTTAACCATCTGTATCATTAGTTTTATTGATGATATGATGGACTTATCAACCAAGATCCGATTGATCTTTCATTTCATTTCGGTGACTTTGCTACTATTTTTTCTTAATGCATTTCAGTTACTCCCGTGGTGGGGAATTCCCGTTTGTTATGTCTTGATTATCGGTATTCTTAATGCTTATAATTTTATGGACGGAATTAATGGGATGTCTGGTATATATAGTTTGGTAGTACTGAGTTCACTTTTGTATATTAATCAATGTGTGGTTGAATTTGTCAATCATGATTTTATAATTTATCCAATACTTGCATCCGTTGTTTTTCTGTTTTTTAATTTCCGAAAAAAAGCAAAGTGCTTTCTTGGTGATATTGGCAGCATGGGAATAGCATTTTGGATTATAACACTTCTGTCTTTATTAATGTTCAAAACCGGGCAAATAAAATGGGTGCTTTTTTTAATGGTGTATGGTGCTGAAACAATCCTAACCATTATTGAAAGATTAAGATTAAAGGAGAATATATTTGATGCTCATCGCAGACATCTTTACCAATTATTTGCAAACGATAAAAAGATATCTCATCTCTTAGTAAGTTCTTTATATGGCTTAATACAACTTCTAATAAATGTAATTGTAATAATGTCAAATTGGTCTGATTTGATTAGTTTTTTAGTAATTTTGCTACCTACTGTTATTTTATATTTAGTAGTTAAAGACAAAGTGAAAAAGACAATTTTAAATTCCTAAGTAAAAATTTGATGAAAATTAAAGAAACCCCACTCAAAGATTGCTACATTATTGAACCTACCATTTTCGAAGACGATCGTGGTTATTTTTATGAAAAATTCAACGAACAAAAATTTGAAGAACTCACTGGAATGAACGGCCATTTCGTGCAGGATAATGTTTCAAAATCTTCTTATGGAGTTTTAAGAGGTATTCATCTGCAAAAAGGTGAACATGCTCAGGCAAAACTGGTTTCCTGTTTAGAAGGTAAGGTTTGGGATGTTGCCGTAGATCTTAGAAAAGATTCTCCCACTTTCGGAAAATGGTTCGGGGTGGAATTAACTCCCGAAAACAAATTGCAATTATACGTTCCTAGAGGTTTCGGACATGGTTTTTCTGTGCTTTCTGAAAAAGCAATCTTTGCTTATAAATGTGATAATTTCTATCATAAAGAAGCAGAAGGAAGCGTTATCTGGAATGATCCTGATTTGAACATCGACTGGAAGTTACCGGAAGAAGCAATCGTTCTTTCCGAAAAAGATGAAAAATTACCAACCTTTGCAGAAAATAATTTTTAAATCAAGTTATTAAATATAGGGTAAAAAGTTTAAAAACAGTTTTGAGAATGAAGTAGATTAAAGAAAATAGATGAAAGATAAAAGACTTACAATCAATCGTCTAAATTCTTAAAATATATTATTAAATACCTGTTAGTTCAATGACTCATTAACTCAATAACCCAATTACTCAAGCACTCAGTCAAAAACTATGAAAAACATAATCATCACCGGCGGCGCTGGATTTATCGGTTCTCACGTGGTTCGCGAATTTGTGAAAAATCATCCTGATTCTACAATCATCAACCTTGATGCTTTAACGTATGCAGGGAATTTAGAGAATTTAAAAGACATCGAAAATGAACCCAATTACGTTTTCGAAAAAGCAGATATTACGAAAGTTGACGAACTAAGAAAAGTTTTCGAAAAATACAATCCCGACGCTATTATTCATTTAGCTGCGGAATCTCATGTTGACAGAAGCATCACCGATCCAAATGCATTTATTAATACCAATGTCAACGGAACGGCAAATCTTTTGAATTTAGCCAAAGAATTTTGGACTCTGAACCCAGATCATCAACACGGGAATTTCCCTGATGAAACAAGAAAGAATTTATTCTACCATGTTTCTACTGATGAGGTTTATGGAAGTTTGGGCGAAACAGGATTCTTTTTAGAAACCACGGCTTACGACCCGAAATCTCCTTATTCTGCGAGTAAAGCAGCGTCCGATCATTTGGTGAGAGCGTATGGAAATACGTACGGAATGCCATTTATTATTTCAAACTGTTCCAATAATTATGGTCCCAATCATTTCCCGGAAAAATTAATTCCATTGTGTATTTCTAATATTTTGAATGGAAAACCGCTTCCGATTTACGGCGACGGAAAATATACCCGAGATTGGCTCTACGTTATTGATCATGCCAAAGCGATCCATCAGATATTTTTTGAAGCAAAAACCGGAGAAACATACAATATCGGAGGTTTCAACGAATGGAAAAATATTGATCTGGTCAAAGAACTCATCAAACAAATGGATGAAAAACTTGGAAATCCAGCGGGACACTCAGAAAAACTCATCACTTATGTGAAAGATCGTCCAGGTCATGATTTACGTTATGCCATCGACGCTACAAAACTCAACAAAGAACTCGGCTGGAAACCCTCCGTAACTTTTGAACAGGGATTAAGCAAAACAATTGATTGGTTTTTAGAAAATAAAGAATGGTTGGAAAATGTAACATCCGGAAACTATCAAGATTATTACAATAAACAATATTCTTAGCATGAAAGGAATTATTTTAGCCGGAGGTTCCGGAACAAGGCTTTATCCATTAACCATCGCGGTTAGCAAGCAATTAATGCCGGTTTACGACAAGCCGATGATTTATTATCCGCTTTCTACGTTATTGTTAGCCGGAATTAAAGATATCTTAATCATTACAACACCGCACGATCAGGAAGGATTCATCAAACTTTTGGGCGATGGTTCTGCGATTGGGTGTAATATTCAATATAAAGTTCAACCAAGTCCAGATGGTTTGGCACAAGCTTTTATTTTGGGTGAAGAATTTATCGGTGATGATTCAGTAGCATTAGTTTTGGGAGATAATATTTTTTATGGAACTGGTTTAGCAAAATTATTAGAAAGCAAAACGACTGTAAAAGGAGGTTGCGTTTTTGCGTATCAAGTTTCTGATCCTGAAAGATATGGAGTTGTAGAATTTGATGAAAATTTGAAAGCCGTTTCTATTGAAGAAAAACCAGAACATCCAAAATCAAACTTTGCAGTTCCTGGATTATATTTCTATGATAATTCGGTTGTAGAATATGCCAAGAATTTGAAACCTTCTGTTAGAGGTGAATTAGAAATTACCGACATCAATAGAATTTATCTTGAAGAAGGACAATTAGAAGTTGGTGTGATGTCTCGTGGAACCGCTTGGTTAGACACCGGAACGTTTGATTCTCTACATGAAGCTTCAGAATTTGTAAAAGTTTTAGAGAAAAGACAAGGATTCAAAATTTCGTGTATCGAAGAAATCGCTTATACGAAAGGTTTCATTAATAAAGAACAACTTCTGAAATCAGCCGAGAAATATGGTAAAAGCGGTTATGGTGATTACTTAAAAAAATTGGTTTAGTATTGCTATTCAATATCAAGTAAAACCGGAAATCCTTTAAGAAATCTTAATCTTAAAGGATTTTTTCTTTTAAAAGATCAAGTCATTTTTTAATTTTCTGTAACAAATAAATCACTAAATTTGCACCCACAAAAATTAGCCACTGCTAATCAACTTATTACTTTAAAATTATGCGTACAAAATCCGTCGGAAAAAAGAAAATCAATATCGTAACTCTTGGATGTTCCAAAAATGTTTATGATTCTGAAGTGTTGATGGGACAATTACAAGCCAACGGAAAGGAAGTGGTTCACGAAGATAAAGGAGACATCGTTGTAATCAATACTTGCGGATTTATTGATAATGCTAAAGAAGAAAGCATTAACACCATTCTAGAATTTGTAGAGGCAAAAAACAGAGGCGAAGTTGAACAGGTTTTTGTTACCGGTTGTTTGTCAGAAAGATATAAACCAGATTTAATCAGAGAAATTCCAGATGTTGATCAGTATTTCGGTACTCGCGATTTGCCTTTATTGTTAAAGCATCTAGGTGCAGATTATAAACATGAATTGGTGGGCGAAAGAATGGTTACTACTCCAAGACATTACGCTTACTTAAAGATTTCTGAAGGCTGCGACCGACCATGTTCTTTTTGTGCAATTCCTTTAATGAGAGGTGGGAATATTTCAACACCAATCGAAAATTTAGTGATTGAAGCAGAGAAATTAGCGAAAAAAGGAGTTAAAGAACTTATTTTAATTGCACAGGATTTAACCTATTATGGTTTAGACATCTATAAAAAAAGAGCGTTAGGCGATTTGCTTTTACGTTTGGTAAAAGTAGAAGGAATTGAGTGGATTCGTCTGCATTATGCATTCCCAACTGGCTTTCCGGAAGATGTTCTAGAGATTATTAAAAACGAACCGAAAGTTTGTAACTATATCGATATTCCTTTACAACACATTAATTCTGATTTGTTGAAAGCCATGAAACGAGGAACTTCTCACGAAAAAACCAACGCATTATTGGCGAAATTCAGACAGATGGTTCCAGATATGGCGATTAGAACTACATTGATTGTTGGTTTCCCGGGAGAAACAGAAGAGCGATTCCAGGAAATGAAAGAATGGGTTCGGGAGCAAAGATTCGATCGTTTAGGTTGTTTCACTTATTCGCATGAAGAAAATACTACGGCATTCGTTTTAGAAGACGATGTTCCTCAAGAGGTAAAAGAAGCGAGAGTAGAAGAAATCATGGAATTACAATCTCAGATTTCTTGGGAAAAGAATCAGGAGAGAATTGGTAAAACATACCGTTGTATTTTCGATCGTAAAGAAGGAAATTATTTTGTAGGAAGAACAGAGTTCGATTCGCCAGATGTAGACAATACCGTTTTAGTAGCAGCAGAAAACGTTTATTTGTCAATCGGAGAATTTGCCGATATCAAGATTACCGCTGCAGAAGAGTTCGATTTATATGGCGAATTGGTTTAATATTTAGCAATTATTGGTCATTTTTTTGACAATACTATAAAGATAATCATCAAAAAAATACTTCCAGAATTCCTGGAAGTATTTTTTATTTATTTAATTGATAATCAGGGTTTTATTGCTTGTAGTGTTTAGGTGTTATGCAATGTTTAGTTAAAATCATTAACATTTAATGCTTAATTTTAACACAATTTAACAATGTTTGTTAAATGCTGCTATTAAGGAGAATACAGACATTGTTAACAAAAATTTAACAATTTGTTAAGAGTGTTTAACTACTTGGGTGTTGTATAAGTCAATTTCGGAATAAATTTGCAAAGTCAAAACCCACAAAAATAAATTCAAAATGATGAAAAGAGGAACACTCCTAATCATAATGATGATTTCAACACTCGGTTTGTTTAATTTTAAAACAAATACCGAAGATGCCAAAAAAACAAGTTTTGCATCGTTCTACCACGATAAGTTTAACGGTAGAAAAACGGCCAGCGGAGATATTTTCAGTAATTCAAAATTAACCGCAGCCAACAGAACGCTTCCATTCGGGACTATGGTTAAAGTAACCAACCTGAGAACAGGAAAAAGTGTAGTAGTAGAAATAAATGACCGCGGTCCTTTTCATTCTTCCAGAGCACTTGATCTTTCAAAAGCGGCGTACAAATCAATCGGCGATCCTGCAAGAGGAACAATGCCCGTAGAATACGAAATTATCGACAACGACTAACATTAATGTTAAAACAATCAAGCCAATTCTTAAGAGTTGGCTTTTTTATTTGACCTCCTCCCTAAAGAAAAGACAAGAATCGTACCTTTTCGAATTATTCTCTAAAAATTAAAGTGATATTTTATTCTAATAATGTCATTCAAGATTAAAACAATTCCACCAAAACTGGACAATGATCAGAATGCACTGCCTCACTCAAAATTGCCGCACGCGAAAGTTTATCCTTCAAAGTATAAGATACGAAATTATAATCCAATCTCCAGCCTTTATTTCTGGCGCGCGAATTTTGTCGGTAACTCCACCACGAATAATTATCGGGTTGATCATTGAAAAACCGGAAACTGTCAATCAACTCACATTCTTCGATGAACTGAGTCATCCATTCTCTTTCCATGGGTAGAAATCCTGACGTGTTCTTTAAACCTTCCGGATTGTGAATATCAATCGCGTAGTGGCAAATATTAAAATCACCAGATATAATAAGGTTAGGAATCGTTTTCTTTAGCTCTTTTATATACGCTAAGAAATCGTAGCAGAATTTCATTTTAAAATCAAGTCGCTCGATATTTGATGCCGACGGAACATAAACCGAAATTACCGAGAAATCTTCGAAATCTGCACGCATAATTCTGCCTTCAGAGTCGTAGTGTTCAATTCCACAACCGTATTCAATATGTTTGGGTTGAACTTTAGAAGCGATTCCGACACCAGAATATCCTTTTTTCTGCGCAGAATGCCAGAAACTGTAGTAGCCATTTTCTTGCAGACTTTTAATATCGATTTGATCGTTCCCAGCTTTACTTTCCTGAATGCAGATGACGTCTGGATTTGCAACGGTAAGCCAGCCCAAAAAGTCTTTGGTAAAAGCGGCCCGAATTCCGTTCACATTGTAAGAGATGATTTTCATAAATAAGTTTAAGGTTCAAAAATACGAATTTGCTTTTCGTTTGGCGAGGATTTACAGCATGAAAAAAGCGGAAAAAACTTTCGCTTTTCCCGCCCTAGAGCCCAAAAGAAATAAACTATGAAAATAAACTACTTGGGTTCTAATATGCTAATCGGAATAATACATTCCTCTAAAGAAATACCACCGTGCTGATAAGTTTCTTTATAATAATTCACAAAGTGATTGTAATTTTTCGGATACGCCAAGAAGATATTATTTTTCGCAAAGATGTATTTCGAACTTAAATTTCCTTTCGGTAAAAATAATTTCTCCGGATTAGAAATTGCCCAAACATCACTATTTTCATAGGTTAAACTTCTTCCTGTTTTATACCGAATATTGGTTGATGTTTCTCTGTCGCCAACTACTTTACTGGGTTTCTTTACGTAAATCGTTCCGTGATCCGTGGTGATAACGAGTTTGAAACCACTTTCTGCCGCTTGTTTAATAATTTTCAATAAAGAAGAATTTTCAAACCAGTTATAAGTTAATGATCTAAAGGTTTTGTCATCTCTAATCAATTGATTTACAATTACATTGTCGGTCTTTGCATGCGATAAAATATCGATGAAATTATAAACAATTACCAATAAGTCGTTGTTTTTGTGTTGGTTAAAATCATCCAGGATTTTTCTTTCAAAATCAGAATTTAAAATTTTCAAGTACTTCATCGATTTACCAGACAAACCAAGGCGCTTCATTTGATCTTCTAAAAAATCGCGTTCATGCTCGTTTTTATTCCCATCTTCGTTATCGTTAATCCAATGTTGTGGAAATCTTTTCTCAATTTCCGATGGCATCAATCCAGCGAAGAAAGCATTTCTTGCATACTGCGTGGCCGTTGGAAGAATACTGTAGTAATAATCTTCAGAAGTTTTTTGGTAAAACTTAGTGAATAATGGTTCAATCACTTTCCACTGATCGTAGCGAAGATTATCAATCATTAACAAAAGAACTTTTTCTTTTTCCAGTTCTGGTTTTATTTTTTCTTTAAATAAAGTATGACTCATCATTGGTTTTTCTGATGAATGCAACCACTCTTCGTAATTGTTTTCGATGAATTTAGAGAATTGAATATTGGCTTCTTCTTTTTGAGATTGCAACAGTTCCGAAAACTCACTGTCGAAAACTTTATCAAATTTAATTTCCCAATTCAGAATTTTCTTATAATATTCTGCCCAGTCTTTATAGGTTCTCAAATAAGAAAGTTCCATCGAAAGATTTCGGAATTCCTGTTGGTATTCAAGAATCGTTTTCTGTTCAACCAATGTTTCTTCCTGAAGATTTTTCTTTAATGAAAGCAAAATCTGATTGGGATTCACCGGTTTCAAAATATAATCCGCAATCTGAGACCCGATTGCCTGTTCCATAATCAGTTCTTCTTCGTTCTTGGTAACCATTACAATTTTAATGGCAGAGTCGATATTTTTAATCATTGGAATCGCTTCCAGGCCAGATATTCCGGGCATATTTTCATCTAACAAAGCCAATTGAAAATTTTCTTTTTCAATCATTTCCAAAGCTTCATTCACATTATTTACGGGTGAAACTTGATATCCTTTATTTTCTAAAAATACAATATGAGGTTTTAGTAAATCTACTTCATCGTCTATCCAAATAACTTTTGCCATCTAATTTTTTTTGTTTAATATTTTAAGAATCGTGTATTAATGGTTCATTAATAGGCGCAATTCTATGATCTTAGTGTCATCAAAAATACAACCAAAAACTGCCAACTTTTCTTTAAACACAAGTTAAAGTTCCGTTAAATTTAAATGGAATTAATAAAGACATTCTATTAATCTTCTTTAATCTGTTGCTTGACTTTAATGATCCTTAAAACTAAATTGTAAATTTGCTGAATCGAACTATCTATTATGACCAATAAATTTAAAATCATCAATGATCCGGTTCACGGATTTATCAATATTCCTCACGAAATCCTTTTTGATGTTATTGAACATCCTTATTTTCAAAGATTAAGACGTATTTCTCAGACAGGATTATTAAATTTAATTTTTCCTGGCGCAACACATACTAGATTTCATCACGCTTTAGGAGCGATGCACTTAATGTTTACTGCATTGACGACTTTAAAATTAAAAGGAGTAAAAATTTCAATAGAAGAAGAGAAAGCTGCATTGTTGGCAATTCTTCTGCACGATATTGGTCATGGCCCTTTTTCTCACGCTTTAGAAAATATGCTGATGGATGATTGGCATCACGAGAAATTATCGCTATTGCTAATGAATAAAATGAATGAGGAATTTATTGGTGAACTTTCAATGGCGATAGAAATGTTTCAGGGCAAGTATCAGCGGAAATTCTTTAACCAATTAATATCATCACAACTTGATGTTGACCGTTTAGACTATTTAAAACGCGACAGTTTTTATACTGGTGTTGCGGAGGGAAATGTAAATACCCAAAGAATTATTTCGATGATGAATGTTTCCGACGATGAATTGGTCATTGATGCGAAAGGTATTTATTCTATCGAAAACTTTTTGACTGCAAGAATGTTTATGTATTGGCAAGTGTATTATCATAAGACTTCTGCTTTGGCAGAATACCTTTTGGTGAAGATTTTGGATCGTGCGAAATTTTTAGTTTCTCAGGGGAAACAACTTCCTGCTTCAGAAAACCTGGCCTATTTCCTGCACAAAAATCAATTTGAAAAAGCAACTGAAGAAGACATTAAACGTTTTACAGAACTCGATGACAATGATGTTATTCAAGCCATAAAATTCTGGACGAAAAATGAAGACGTTATTTTATCGTATCTGTGTAATTGTGTGATTGAAAGAAAATTTCCTAAAACCATTATTTCATCAAAACCTTTTGAACAGGAATTTATAGAGGATAAGATTGCGAAAACAAACCTGAAATTTGGAGCAGATATTGGTTCAGATCTGGTAGATCAAATCTCTAGAAATCTGATGCCATATAATGCAGAACATCAACCAATTTATTTACTGCAAAAGGATGGTCAAAAAATAACGCTGGACCATTCTGAGAATCAAATTCTCTCTTCCTTTATCAACCAATTGAATACCAAGTATATTTTATCATTTCCACGAGAAATTTAAAGCAGTTATTTGTTGCATAAATGATTTGGAATATTTGGGAATTTGTTATCTTTGCAGGATATGGAATTTACCGCATCGCAGATTGCAAATTTTATTAACGGAAGAATCATAGGAGATGAGCAGGCGCTAATCACAGGCGTTTCGCCTATTGAAAGTGGCGAAGATGGCCATCTTTCTTTCGTTGCACAAGAAAGGTTTGCAGAACATATTAATCAATCAAAGTGTTCAGTTCTAATTGTTTCCGAGAAACTTTTAACCCAAAAAACGTACCGACCAACTATTATTGTAGTTGAAGATGCTTATCTGGCATTTCAGGTTTTAATGAATTTGTATCAAGAAATGCAAGGTCGTAAATCAGGAATCGAAGATGGAGCCGTTTTTCACGAGTCTGCATCTGTAGGCGAAAATGTATACGTAGGTGCTTTTACCTGTGTATCTGAAAAGGTGAAAATTGGCGATGGTTCTCAGATTTACCCACAAGTTTTTATTGGAAAAAATGTGAAGATTGGTAAGAACTGTGTCTTATACAGTGGCGTACGGGTCTATGATTATTGCGTAATTGGCGATAACTGTATCATTCATTCCAATACCGTAATTGGTTCAGATGGTTTCGGTTTTCAACCGACCAAAGATGGTTATCAAAAAATCCCGCAATTAGGAAATGTAATTTTGGAAGATCATGTAGAAATTGGCTCTAACTGTAGTATTGACCGAGGAACAATCGGTTCAACTATTATCGGTAAAGGGACTAAAATCGATAACTTGATCCAAATTGCTCATAATGTGAAAATTGGACAGAATAATGTAATTGCTGCTCAAGCAGGAATCGCAGGTTCTACCGTAATTGGAGACTGGAATCAAATCGGCGGTCAAGTCGGTATTGTAGGCCATATTCAAATTGGCAACCAAGTAAAAATACAGGCACAAAGTGGTGTGAACTCTAGCACCAAAGACGGTGAAATTCTCTATGGTTCACCTGCCATCAACGCTGGTGAATATAGAAGAAACTATGTGCATTTCAGAAATTTCACCGATATTGTTAAACGAATAAATAATCTTGAGCTCAACTCAAAAGATAACACTAATGAGTGATAAACAAAAAACTTTAAACGAAGAGATTTCTCTCTCCGGAATCGGACTACATACTGGTCGCGAAGTAACCCTTACCATGAAACCTGCAAAAGAAAACACAGGTTTCGTTTTCGTAAGGACAGATTTAGAGGGCAATCCTCATATCGAAGCAGACGTCAACTATGTGACTACTACAGAAAGAGGAACGACTCTGGAGAAATTAGGAGTGCGGATCCATACTTGCGAACACTTGCTTGCTGCTTTGGTAGGATGTGATATCGATAATGCTATCTTGGAAATGAACAGTGCAGAACCACCAATTTTAGATGGTTCTTCTAAGTTTTTCGTAGAAGCAATCGAGAAAGCAGGAATTAAGGAACAGTGTGCTGCCAGAGAATATCTGGTTGTAAAAGAAGTGTTAAGTTATAGCGATCCTGTTACAGGTTCAGAAATTACAATCATTCCATCTGATACTTATGAAGTAACAACGATGGTTGATTTCGGGACCAAAGTATTGGGAACCCAAAATGCCACTTTAAAAGATATTTCTGAATTCAAAACTGAAATTTCTGCGGCACGTACTTTTAGTTTTTTACATGAATTAGAAATGCTTTTGGATGCTGGTTTAATTAAAGGTGGCGATATTTCTAATGCAATCGTTTATGTTGATAAAGAACTTACTGCAGAAACTTCTGATAAACTGAAAAAAGCCTTTGGAAAAGATGAGGTTTCGATTCGTCCCAATGGTATTTTAGATAATCTTACTTTAAATTATCCAAATGAAGCGGCACGTCATAAATTACTTGATGTTATTGGTGACTTGGCTTTAGTTGGTGTTAAGATAAAAGGAAAAGTGATTGCCAATAAACCAGGACATTTTGTAAATACCCAGTTTGCGAAGAAATTAAACAGACAATGGAAATTACAGAAAAAGAAAAATGTTCCAGATATCGATATTTATAAAGAACCGGTTTACGACATCAATGGAATTATGAAATTGATGCCACACCGACCACCGTTTTTATTGATCGATAAAATCTTAGAACTTTCTGATTCGCATGTTGTTGGATTGAAAAATGTAACAATGAACGAACCGTTTTTCGTTGGGCATTTTCCGAAAGAACCAGTCATGCCAGGTGTTTTACAAGTAGAAGCATTGGCCCAAACCGGTGGGATTTTGGTTTTAGCAAGTGTTCCTGATCCAGAAAATTACTCAACTTACTTTATTAAAATGGATAAAGTGAAGTTCAAGAAAAAAGTAGTTCCAGGAGATACGATGGTATTTAAAATTGAATTGATTTCGCCGATTAGAAGAGGTATTGTTCACATGCAAGGTTATGGCTATGTAGGTGACAGCGTTGTGGTTGAAGCAGAATTAATGGCGCAGGTTGCCAAAAATAAACCCGAGTAAATGATCCATCAATTAGCAGCCGTTGATAAGCGTGCGAAAATTAGTAAAAATGTTACCATAGAACCGTTTACGACGATTGCAGGTGATGTGAAAATCGGAGAAGGTACTTGGATAGGTTCTAATGTAACCATTATGGATGGAGCCAGAATCGGGAAAAATTGCAGAATTTTTCCAGGAACTGTGATCTCGGCAATCCCACAAGATTTAAAATTTGATGGTGAAGATACCCAAGTCATCATTGGCGATGGAACTACCATCAGAGAATGCGTTACCGTAAACCGTGGAACAAAAGCCCTTGGTTATACCAAAATTGGTAAAGAATGCCTCATCATGGCGACCTCTCATATTGCTCACGATTGTATTATTGGCGATCATGTGATCATTGTTAATGGTTGCGGAATTGCAGGTCACGTAGAAATAGGTGATTATACAGTGATGGGTGGACTTTCAGCCGTGCATCAGTTTGGTAAAATTGGTAAACATGTCATGATTTCCGGCGGAACATTAGTAAGAAAAGATATTCCACCTTATGTAAAAGTGGCTCGTGAACCCATGACTTATGCGGGAATAAATTCTGTGGGTCTTAGAAGAAGAGGTTTTACGAATGATAAAATCTTTGAAATCCAAAAAATTTACCGCGCTGTTTTTCAAATGAAAATGAATGTTTCGCAGGCAGCAAGTTATATTGAAAAAGAAATGCTACCGACTGCCGAACGCGACGAAATCCTGGAGTTCATTAGAAACTCCCCAAGAGGAATCGTAAAAGGATATGGCTCTGGTAAAGAATAAATAAAATCAAACAGAACTTAATTAAGTTTAAACTATCAACTATCAACTATTAAAATAAATGGCAACAAGCAACGATATTAAAAAAGGGATGTGTATCGAATTCAGTAACGATATTTTCAAAGTTATTGATTTTTTACACGTGAAACCAGGTAAAGGTCCAGCATTCGTAAGAACAAAAATGAAGTCTGTTACCAATGGTAAAGTCTTAGACAATACTTTTTCTGCAGGTCATAAAATTGATGAAGTGAAAGTAATCACCAGAAAATTCCAGTATTTATATGAAGATGATAATGGATATCACTTTATGAATAATGACGATTTTTCGCAAATCTATCTTGACAAAGAAATGATTGAAAACGCTCAGTTCATGAAAGCAGGTGAAGAAGTGACCATCATCTTAAAAGATTCTGATGAGTCTCCTTTATCAGCTGAAATCCCACCAACAGTTTATTTAGAAGTTACCGAAGCAGATCCAGGCGTAAAAGGAAATACAGCAACCAACGCTTTGAAAAATGCAATCGTAGAAACTGGTGCCAGAGTAATGGTTCCTTTATTCATTGAAGCGGGTGATAAAATTAAAGTAAATACCGAAGACGGATCTTACTTAGAAAGAGTAAAATAAATCGCGTTGTAAGTTTCGGGTGGTGAATTTTTTATTCAAAAACCGTAACTTTTAATGTAAAATTAAATATTTATGATTTTTACAAAACCACAAACCCTGAAAAGTATTTCAGAAATTATTGGCGCTAAAATGATTGGCGACGAAAATTTCCCTGTTTTGGGAACCAATGAAATTCATCGGGTTAAAAGTGGGGAAATTGTTTTTGTAAATCATCCGAAATATTATGACAAAGCTCTGAATTCTGCCGCCACAATTATTCTGATTGATAAAGAAGTGGACTGTCCAGAAGGAAAAGCATTGTTGGTTTCTGACGATCCTTTCCGTGATTTTAATAAAATCAATACCCTCTTTACAAAGATTACCCATTTCGGCGAAACCCTTCACGAACTGGAAGTAGGAGAGAGAACGCAAATTCATTCTTCCGTAGTGATTGGTAATAATGTGAAAATCGGAAATGACTGTATTATTTATCCTAATGTAGTGATTGGAGATCGAACGGTAATTGGCGATAACGTCATCATTCAGTCCAATACGGTTCTTGGTGGAGATGCTTTTTATTACAGAAAACTGGACGGAAATTTTGACCGTTTAATTTCAGTCGGAAATGTCATCATTGAAAACAATGTAGAAATCGGAAACAGTTGTACCATCGATCGTGGCGTTACAGATTCTACCATCATTGGCGAAGGTTCCGTTTTAGATAATCTCATCCAAATTGGTCATGATACCATCATCGGAAAAAAATGTCTGATCGCCTCTCAAACTGGAATCGCAGGATGTTGCATTATCGAAGATGAAGTGACTATTTGGGGACAGGTAGGAATGGCTTCTGGTGTTCGTATCGAAAGTGGAACCGTACTTTTAGCAAAATGTGGAGCTAACAGAGACTTGAAAAAAGGAGTTTATTTTGGCCAAATTGCCGAAGAATTCAAGCAGTATTTAAGAAAAGATATTACCCTTAGAGATCTGAGTAAAGCAAAATGATGAAATCATTAAAAAACATTAATTTTACACTTCTTTATTTTTAGTATGAAAAGATATCTCTCTATTTTCTTTGTGTTTTTGATCTATTTCTGTTTCTCGCAGAGCAGAACAATCGATGTAAAAATCATTACTCAAGATAATGATACGCTAAATACTAAAATGAACGTACAGGTAAATCTATTTACGCCTACACTTATTTATGGATCTAGTTTCAATGAAAAAGTGAAAATCATTGGAGAAAACGAGAAAAAAAGTAAAATAGAAGCCGCTAAAATAAAAGAACTCTCTTTTGTTGATCTCAATGGAAAAATGAGACATTTCATCAATAAATCTGAAGATAAAAAAAGACTTTTGGAAAGAATATATGATGGAGAAGTTTTAGAATGGTATCGCAATTATTACTCAACCAATATGGGAGGCGGTGAAAACAGCAACGATTTTCTCTATAATAAAAAATCAAATAAAGGAATAGGATTTATTTATTTCACAGGCATTCCAAAGAAAAAATTGAAAGAATTTTTCAAAGATGAACCTTCGATGGAAGGAGTGATAGATGAAGGAAAATACGCGGCCACATTTGATGAAGGCATGTTATCGATCCTTTTAAAATATGAAGAACTTAAGTTAAAAAGCAATTAAAATAAATTTAAAATAATAAAAAATGTCAGTATTAGTAAACAAAGATTCTAAAGTAATCGTACAGGGATTTACAGGGAATGAAGGAACTTTCCACGCAGGTCAAATGATTGAATACGGAACAAACGTAGTAGGTGGAGTTACTCCAGGAAAAGGAGGTTCTGAGCATTTAGGTAAACCAGTATTTAATACGGTTGCTGATGCAGTAGAAAAAGCTGGAGCTAATGTGAGTATTATTTTCGTGCCACCAGCATTTGCAGCAGATGCGATTATGGAAGCTGCTGAAGCAGGAATCAAAGTAATCGTTTGTATTACAGAAGGTATTCCGGTTGAAGATATGGTGAAAGTTAAAGCATACCTTGCTGACAAAGATAGCAGATTGATCGGACCAAACTGTCCGGGAATTATTACTTCTGATGAAGCGAAAATCGGTATTATGCCAGGTTTCGTTTTCAAAAAAGGAAAAGTTGGAATCGTTTCTAAATCAGGAACTTTAACCTATGAAGCGGCTGACCAAGTTGTAAAAGCAGGTTACGGAGTTTCTACGGCAATCGGTATTGGTGGTGACCCAATCATTGGAACCACTACAAAAGAAGCCTTAGAATTATTCATCAATGATCCAGAAACTGAAGCAGTGGTAATGATCGGTGAAATCGGTGGTAACTTAGAAGCAGAAGCAGCAAGATGGTACAAAGAAAGTGGTTCTAAAAAACCAGTGGTAGGTTTCATTGCAGGACAAACTGCTCCAAAAGGTAGAACAATGGGTCACGCAGGTGCAATCGTTGGTGGAGATGAAGATACCGCTCAAGCGAAAATGGCTATTATGAGAGAAAACGGAATCAACGTTGTAGATTCTCCAGCAGAGATTGGTGCTACCGTTGCCAAAGTTTTAGGATAAAACACACAAAACACAAATAGTTATGAAAAAATTAATTTTAAGTTCGGCATTATTGTCAGCCGTTTTAGTATCGGCTCAGATTGATTTTAGCAGCACGAGGTACGGAATTACCGCTGGTGGAACTTACTCCAGAGTCAGTAATGCTCACAATCCTTCCGGACCAAGATTTTCTTTTTACGGTGGAGCATTGGCGCTAATCCCTGTGGATAGTAATGATCAGTTTTACATTCAACCACAACTGGAATACTTTGGTGCTGGTGAATCTGGAAAAGATAAAGATGCAAAAGGTACTCCTGGTTACGACGCAGTTTATGCCAATAACTATATCAGTATTCCGATTTATTTTAAAGGATTCTTCTCTGAGGCAGAATCTGAGTTTTTTGCGATGGCAGGTCCAAGATTTAGTTTTTTGGTGAATCAAAAAGTTACAGGTGCGCCTTTAAGATACACGGTAGATGGAGATCCTGACACTGGCATAAATGGTAAAGCAAACAGTTTTAACTTTGGTGTAGGCTTAGGTATCGGTTATTCTTACATGAGACAAATAGAACTCGCAGTGAGATATGATCTTGGATTAAGCAATACCTATAAAGGCTTAATGAAGGACTCTGCTATAGACCCTAACAGTGCTAAGAAAAAATCTGAACAAGTCCTGAGTGTCGGACTGAGTTATATTTTTCAATAACTATTGAGCAATCATCATAAAAATTCCATCAATTAATTTTGATGGAATTTTTTTTATGATGTTGATTGTTGGTGCAGGTGAATTGTCAGGGATAGTTGATCTGGTATATTTTTCATTCATAGAATATATTAACAGAAGGTGTTTCTGTAAGTGTTCTATAATATGTTCTTTGAGGGTACTATAATCATTCTTTTGGGTGATATAATTCTCTTTGAGGGTACTATAATCATATTTGTGGATGCTATAATTCTCTTTGAGGCTACTATAATCGCATTTGTGGATGCTATAATTCTCTTTGAGGATAGTATAATCTACTTTGTGCATGCTGTAATTATTCTTGAAGGTTGCATAATCTTTTTCGCGGATGATATAACCCTCTTTGTAGATATAATATATCTTTTTGAAGTCTAAATTATTACTTTGGTAAAAGTTTTATTTTTTTAAGACTCTAAACGCTTGCATAAAAAGAAAAGAATTATAAATCTCTTCTTCATTTCAGAACCTAACTTTTTAACGGAGTCTTGAATGCACTTTCTGTTAACGGTTGGGTATTTCTGTTGGCGGGGAGTTTTTATAACAAGTCTTTGTAAATATAACAAATTGAACAATTAGCAAAAATCTTGATGATAGGAACTTCCGACCTGCTAATGGAAATACATTTTTGTACGCAGTTCTTTAGTTTACTTTACTTTTTTTTAGCGGCTTTTCACGAGAAATCCATATTCCATCTATCATTTTTTCATTTTGCGTCATCCAAATACTTATATATTTAATTTCCTTATTCTTCTCTGTACTAACATTAAAGATATATAATTCTAATGGGTTATATAAATTTGTATATCTATCATTATAAATCGAATTAATATCTTGTAGTGTTATTTTTCCATATATTTTTTCATTATTTTCACAAACTTTGATATTATTTTTGTCCAAAAAGGTTAGTAAATGGTCAGAAATTTTAAATTCAGAATATGTGGTTGTGTAATTTTTAGTTTCACATTTTTTTAGAAATGCAGAGATAAATCCTTTTGCGTAATTCACTTTTTCAGCGTTTACTTTTTTTGATGGAATTTCTTTAAATATTTTTTGCGCATTAATGTTAATAATTGCCAAAAATAATATGTAAACTAAAAATATTTTTTTCATAAATTTTTTTGTTTTGTGATGTTGATTTTGGAGAATTGCGTACAATTCTCTCTTATAAATATCACTATATGATACAAACAGACACTAGTTACGCTGTATTAGTATCATCAATGTAAATGCTAAAATAATAAAAATTCCTTTCAATGATTTGAAAGGAATTTTTATTAAATATTTTCGTGAACTGTCAACCATCAACTAAGCCCTAGCTCGTAATCCATTTCCAAAGTTCCTTCGCAGTCGCCTTGTTTCCGTACATTAAAATTCCGACACGGTATACTTTGCCAGCGATATAAATCATTAATAAGGTAGAAACCAAAAGCAATCCTGCAGATAAGATAATCTGCCAAATCGGCACTCCAAAAGGAATTCTCGCAATCATCGCGACCGGAGAAGTAAACGGAATGATCGATAACCAAAACCCAAGTGGACCTTCCGGGTTATTCATAATGGTAAAACTTCCGTACATTCCAACCATCAAAGGAATAATTGCAAACATAGTGAACTGTTGCGTCTCCGTTTCGTTATCTACGGCCGACCCAATCGCGGCATACATGGAACTGTAAAAAATGTAACCGAGTAAAAAGAACACGATGAATACGGCAATAATCAACGCAACATTCATATCTAAAAGAATATGTGAAACTTCGCCCGCCATTTTTGTAAAATCGAATTTCTGTACGATTTCGGCAGATTCCTCACCACCCGGAATTTGACTTTGCATTGCGGCAAATCCCGTGTTTAGGAATAAAGCACCGATCACGGACATGGTAATCCAAATGCAGAACTGGGTTAAAGCGACGAAAGTTACTCCCAGAATTTTCCCCATCATCAATTCAAATGGTTTTACCGATGAAATGATGATTTCGACTACGCGGTTGTTCTTCTCTTCCAAAACACTTCGCATCACCCGAACGCCATAAATGATGATGAACATGAATACGGCGTACATTAGAACCATGGCTAAACCGGATTTTACGCCGAAAGATAAGTCGTTATCAGAACTTTTATTGTCAACTACATTTTGGGTATTGAGTTCGAAATTCTCATCCAAATTTTTCATTTGGTCTTCTGAAATTCCGAGCGTTTTTATTTTTTCTTTTTTAAGGACTTTTGATAAATCACTCGATACTTTTGTTTTGGTGTCAAATCCAATTTTTTTGTTAATCAATAATTTAGAACCTTTTGCGAGTTCGTCATAATTTTGATTCTCAAGTTTTGGAATAATTAACAGACCTTCAATTCCATCCATTTCTTTTAGGGTAGAAACCAAAGCTTTTTCATTCTCGGCTGGAACAAAAACGTATTTTACTTTATTCGTGTTTTGTAAATTCCCTACAAAAAGTCCGCTTTTATCAACCACGTTAAAGGTGCTTGTGCTCTCATTCGCTTTAAACATAAAGGCGATTAAGGCTGCAAAACCAATCATTAGAATCGGTGCTAAAAGCGTTAGGATGACAAAAGATTTTTTCTTAACCTGAGTCAGATATTCTCTTTTGGTGATTAGAATTATATTTTTCATAAATAATTTTAATTAAGATTTTAACGTCGACTTATAAAACCTACGCTGACTTTCCAGTTTGATTTCCGCCCACCGCATTGATGAAAACTTCATTCATACTTGGGATTTTCTCATCAAAAGATCTTATTTTACCCACTTTCATCAATTCATTTAACAGTGAGTTTTGGTCGCGGTCATTTTTTAAATCAAAAGAAACCAATTGATTTTCAGTTGAGAATTCCTGAACATTGAACAGATTTTTAAATTGTTCAAAACGTTCATTATCAACATCTGATAAAGTAACATTAAAAATATTTTTCTTGAATTGCTCCCTCACATCAAACACTTTCCCATCCAAAACTTTTCTGGAGTTGTCGATGAGCGCAACATAATCACACATTTCTTCCACACTTTCCATACGGTGAGTCGAGAGAATAATGGTGGTTCCGTTCTTTTTTAAATTCAGGATCTGATCTTTAATTAAATTCGCATTCACCGGATCGAAACCTGAAAAAGGTTCATCTAAAATCAACAATTTTGGCTGGTGCAAAACCGTCACTACAAACTGAATTTTCTGCGCCATCCCTTTAGAAAGTTCACTCAGTTTTTTCTTCCACCATTGATCGATCTGTAATTGTTCAAACCAATATTTTGCCTGGGTCAACGCATCGTTCTTCGACATTCCTTTCAGTTCGCCAAAGTAGAGGAGTTGATCTCCAACGGTCATGTTTTTGTACAAACCACGTTCTTCTGGCATATAACCGATTTGTCTGATGTGGTCAGGATTCAGTTTTTGATTATTGATATAAACATTACCAGAATCGGCTTGTTTAATCTGATTAATGATCCGGATAAAGGTTGTTTTCCCAGCACCATTTGGACCCAAAAGTCCATAAATACTCGCTTCCGGAACGTCTATAGAGAAATCCTCTAACGCTAGTTTTTTACCGGCATTATAGGTTTTAGTTACGTTTTCTGCTTTCAGCATCGAATAAAATTTAATTGATTAGTCCCTTATATCAGAGAAAAGTTACGACAGAGAGAAAAGTTATTGGATAGTTGTGTATTCAAGAAAAGCGGGAGTTTTTTGAATTGGCAAAATACTCAAAAACTGAATATTAAACTTTGCTCTTATCTTAATTCACAAACTCAAAATCCTTGTAAAAAGCATCTGCTTCTGCAATCACCATATCCATTTCTTCCAGAGTAAATACCTCTAGAAACTTCCTGCGGAAATCTTTAAAATGTGGAATCCCACGGAAATAATTACTGTAATGTTGGCGCATTTCTATCAAACCAAGTCGTTCCCCTTTCCAATCTTTGCTCCATTCTGCATGTTGTCTTACGGCTTCTAATCTTTGGGTGATCGTTGGTTCAGGTAAAATTTCTCCGGTTTTAAAATAGTGTTTTACTTCATTAAAAATCCAGGGATAACCGATGGCGCCACGACCAATCATAATTCCGTCGCAGTCAAATTTATTTTTATATTCCTGTGCTTTTTGAGCCGAATCAATATCTCCATTTCCAAAAATCGGAATTTCGATATTGGGATTGTTTTTTACGGCGTGAATGTAATTCCAGTCTGCTTCACCTTTGTACATTTGCGCACGGGTTCTGGCGTGAATCGTCAAGGCTTTTACACCAACTTCTTGCAACCTTTCTGCAACTTCCATAATGTTAATGGATTCTGTATCCCAACCCAATCGGGTTTTTACGGTTACAGGAAGGTGGGTGGAGTTTACGACCGCTTTAGTTAATCGGATCATCAAATCAATATCTTTCAAAACGCCGGCGCCAGCTCCTTTGCAAACTACTTTTTTTACAGGACAACCGAAATTAATATCGACCAGATCGGGATTTACAGCTTCTACAATTTTAGCGGAAAGTGCCATGGCTTCTTCATCACCACCAAAAATCTGAATACCAACTGGTCTTTCATAATCGAATATATCCAGTTTCTTCATGCTTTTCATGGCATCGCGAATTAAGCCCTCCGAAGAAATAAATTCCGAATACATGAGATCTGCACCGTGCATTTTACATAATTTACGAAATGGCGGATCCGAGACATCTTCCATTGGTGCAAGCAACAAGGGAAATTCGGGCAGTTCTATATTTCCGATTTTTATCATGGTGCAAAGATATTAATTCTGAAATTGAATAGAGAAACCATTAAAAATAAAAAAACAGAATCATTTGAAATTCTGTTTTCTTTAAATTTTATTTTAATCAAAATCGTGATGTGTATCATCTTTCGAATTCCGATGCACAAACCACATTCCAATTGTTAAACCACCAACTCCTGCTACAGCAGTCATTAGGGCACGTTCTAATTTGTCTTCCAGTGGATTACCGACATAATTAAACAGGAATAAAATGATGAAAGTGATGGCCGCGATGGCCGCAAATTTTGTACTTTTTATATCCATAATTATAATTTATAAGAAATCATTACTCCGCCTTTGTAGGGAAGAAATTCTCCACTGCGGTTGTAATCGCGGGTCGGATCAGTATCATATCGAACGCCTAATTCCTTATGATATCCTTTGTAAAAACTTTGTATAGAACCGCCACCAATATATAAATCCATATTCCAGCGGTCACTTAACTGAAACTGATAACCCACCGTTGCGCCAATCATTACGGAATAACCATCTTGGTACAGATCAGACGAAACATAGGTTGGTGATTCATCGGTATATTGAAAGATATCATCACTCCAATAATTGTATTTTTGAATGATATATCTTGCTCCAGAAATATTGGCACCTACATACCAATGTTTAAATGCTTCCTGAAAATAATATCTTCCTTCAAACCCCATCATATACACTTGGGCATATTTTCCCGCGAACGATTTCCAGGGAGAAATAAAAACATCTCCTTGCGCAGTGATCTTTTCTTTTACTTGAAATTCAACACCAGCATTTAAAACTCCGATGGGAAGAAAAAGGGCATTTGCTTTAAGATAAATATTTTTTGAGGAGGGTTCTTGATTTTGAGCGCTACTCAAAAAGCCGCATAAAATTGCGCAGATAATAATTGTTCTTTTCAAAATCAAAAAATTATTTTAAAGTTTCTAATAGTTGTTTGGCCGCAGAGGAATCTTTGCCTTGTTGTTCGGCTAGATTTTTAGACATATCTGCGTAGATTTTGGCATTTTCTTTCTTGCCGGTTTTCTGATATATTTTAGCAAGAATATATGTGTTTTCTGCCGTTTCGCTGCTCATTACTGATTTTTCTGCCCATTCTTCGGCTTTTTGTAAACTTACTTTATTGTCTACATGTTCGCTAAAAATCCAGGCTGCTTTTAATAACTCTTCAGGATCAAAGTTTTCTGCATGTTTGTAATAAACCAAAGCCGCTTTTTCATATTCTTTAAAGTTGCCAACATTTGGGTAATAGATTACTTTCATTCGGTTGAGCGCCACTTCTGCTTCGGTTTTTCCTACCAAAGGAATTGCATTTTTATAAAAATAATCGTCATTAATGAGTTTGGTTTCTTTATCTAAAGAATCTTCCATCACATGAGAAATTTTAATATTTACATCAAATTGATTGTAAATATCTTCCGACATTTCTTTTACAATATCTGCTTTTTTATCTTTAAATATCTGATAATTAACATCTGTCGGAGATTTTACAAAATAGAGTAACATCCCGATATCATCTCTCGTAAACTCTTGGTTTTTGATCACTTTAAAATATCGCTCCGAAACTTTTTTCGCTAATTCGTAATCGGTTTGTGCGTTTTGACGCATCATGTTTAATAAAAAAGTTGGATCGCTTTCTCCTTTATCAAAAAGTTCTTTTGGAGAGGTGCTTAGCAGAAGAGGATTGTTGGCTTCCTTTGCAATCGCGATGAAATCTTCTTCACCCATATAACCATAACTTTTCATGATAATTTCTCCATCTCCGTTTAGGAATAAATAAGAAGGATACGACCGAACTCCATATTTTAGGGCGATATCTCGACCTTCACCTTTTTCCATATCGAATCTGGCGTTGATAAAATTGGAGTTATAATATGCTTTTACGGCTGGAAGTGGAAAAATATTTTTCTCCATCATTTTACAAGGTCCACACCAAGACGCAAATGCATCCATAAAAACCAGTTTTTTCTCCTTTTTTGCTTTGGCTAAAACTTCTTTAAAACTTGTGTTTTCAAAGTTAATCGTTTCCTGCGAAAACGAAATCAGATAGGTCAAGAGCAAAAATGCTGTAAGTGTTTTTTTCATTTTAATAAAATTCGGTACGAAGATAATTATAAATAAGTTATTCCCTATTTATAAATGAAGTTCGAATAGTGAAACTTTGATATTGAGAATCAAAATTAATTGGGTCGTTAAATCGAAGAATTTATTTTAATTAAAAAACCCTTTCTGTTTTTAGAACAAAAAGGGCTCTTTATACAATTTGTTTATTCTGGCTTGAAACCGTCTTTTAAAGTTACCGTTCTGTTAAATACCAATTTTTCTGCAGAAGAATCTCTGTCTTTCGTAAAATAGCCAATTCTTTGGAACTGATATGGATGACCGATTTCTGCATTTTCTAAACTAGGTTCTGCAAATCCGTGTACGATTTTTAAACTTTCAGGATTAATGAATTGCATAAAATCAGTTTCTTTTTCAGCATCGGGTTGTGGTGTTGTAAACAGTCTGTCGTAAATTCTTACTTCCAGCGGAATTGCATGTTGTGCAGAAACCCAGTGAAGTGTTCCTTTTACTTTTCTCAGACTTTCTTCCGTACCACTTCCTGATTTACTTTTCTCGTCGTAGGTTGCATAAATAGTCGTGATTTCCCCATTTTCATCTTTATCTACGCTTTCTGCTTTAATAATATATGCGGATTTCAAACGAACTTCTCCACCTAGTTTTAGTCTGAAGAATTTTTTGTTTCCTTCTTCTTTAAAGTCTTCTCGCTCTATATATAATTCTCTGGAGAATGGAACTTTTCTTGTTCCCGCGTTTTCGTCTTCTGGATTATTTTCGGTTTCTAACCATTCTTCTTCATTTTCCGGATAGTTCGTGATTATTAATTTTACCGGATCAACAACTGCCATTACTCGGGTTGCAATTTTGTTTAGATCTTCCCTTACGAAAAACTCCAGCAACTGAACATCAATTAAGTTTTCTCTTTTTGCTACCCCAACTCGGTCTATGAATTTCTTAATGGAAGTCGGTGTATAACCTAATCTTCGCATTCCGTAAATTGTAGGCATTCTAGGATCGTCCCATCCTGTCACTGCATTTTCAGCAACGAGTCTTTGAAGTTTTCTTTTGGAAGTGATCATATAAGAAACATTCATCCGTGCAAATTCACGTTGTTTGTTTCTAATCTTTTCTTTGTCATAAACCTGATCCAAATACCAATCGTATAACGGACGGTGATTCTCGAACTCTAAAGAACATAAAGAGTGAGAAATCTGTTCAATATAATCTGATTCACCATGTGCCCAGTCGTACATGGGATAAATTTTCCATTTTTCTCCTGTTCGGTGATGTGGTCTTTTCAAAATTCGGTACATGACAGGATCGCGCATGTTCATGTTTGGTGAAGTCATATCGATTTTTGCTCGAAGTGACATCGTTCCTTCCTCGAATTCCCCATTTTTCATTTTTTCGAAAAGTTCTAAACTTTCCGCGGTCGGGCGATTTCTGAACGGAGATTCTACGCCATCTTCGAAAGGACTTTTTCTTTGTTCTGTAATAACTCCTGAGGGTTGTTCGTCTACATACGCTTTTCCATCTTTAATCATCTGAGCCGCCCAATCATATAACTGATCGAAATAATCTGAAGCATATAATTCTTGGTCGTATTTGAAACCTAACCAATCGATATCTGCTTTAATTGAATCTACAAATTCCTGCTCTTCTTTTTCAGGATTGGTATCATCAAAGCGAAGATTTACGGGAGCATCATATTTCTCGCCCAAACCGAAATTAATGCAAATTGCTTTGGTATGACCAATGTGCAAATAACCATTTGGTTCCGGCGGAAAACGGAAGCGCAGTTTATCTTTCGGTAAACCAGCAGCTAAATCTTCTTCTATAATTTGCTCAATAAAATTGAGAGGTTTTTTATCTTCTTCTTCAGGATTATTCATTCTGCAAATTTAGCAAAAAGTGAGTGAAAGAAAAAGCAGAATATGTTATTGCTTTTTGATGTGCCACTTTTTTTAGTGATTATGCGGAGAATATATTTTAACAAAGAAATAATTGTTAATAATTGTTAAATTTTATAAATATTTTGTAACTTTAATTATAAAATAAGATTATGCTCTATTAAATAATAAGTTTTTTATAAAAACTCTAACTACTTAACGTACACACAAATGATCATCTTGCAAGAAATTATTCATTTTGTACTTATATATGGCTGTTTGATAATTTCTTTTTTATACCGAAAAAGAACGAATTCGAACCTTTATATTTATTTTGTGATTATTTGTACTTTAGAAACATTACCGTATTTGTTTTCAATTGAGTTTAACCGGTTTTATTCTTTCAGCTCGCTGCTTTATATAGCCTTTTTTACGTATTATTTTTCGAGGCAAGTTTCATCATATAGAAATACAGTTTATGCTGTTGGATTATTTTCCTTTTCTTGTTGTTTGATTTTTATATTTAATGCTAAAGAAACCTATCCTATTCCGTTAGCGATTACATTTTGTGCTTTTTTCATTATCCTTTCTTTTTTATATTTTTTCAATCAGTTAAAAAGCAGAAGCAGAGTGTATGTTTTTCATAAAGAGGCGTTTTGGGTGAGTTCTGCTCTTCTTCTTTGGAGTGTTTTTTTTCTTTTCAGGATTATACCAATGCCCTGGCTGGAGAAAAATGATATAGGTTTTTTATTATTGATTAATAATGTATTCAAAGGCGCTACAATGGTAAGTTATCTATTGTTTCTCATTGCTGTTACCCGTAAACATTAAATCTAATTATCGTGATTACTCATTTACCATTTGAAATTAAACTCGCTTATGTTCTTGCTGTTTTCGTGATGGTGATTTTAATTGGATTTATTATTTTTATCGTAGTGGTTTCTAACCGTAAACAAATTGTTTTTCAAAATAAAAATGAACTCAAAGAAGTTGAAATTAAGAATTTAATATTGAAAAATGAGCTTAAAGTACAGAAGGAAGCACAGCTTGAAAGGCAAAGAATTTCTCGGGATATGCATGATGATTTTGGGTCTGGAATTTCGGCCTTAAAACTTCAGATCGAATATTTGAAACTTTCGACACACGATAATGTTACTGATGATAACATTGAAGATTTATTAAGAAGTTGTGATAATCTGAATCATTCGATGCGTGAAATGTTGTGGAGTCTTAATTCTCACAACGACAGTTTAGAAAGTTTCATTACTTATGTAACGGTTTACGCGGTTAATTTTTTCAAGAAAACAAGCATTAGACCTCATATTCAAAATGAAGGATATGAAAATATAGTTTTGGGTGCGGTTATTCGTCGGAATTTATATTTGTGTGCTAAAGAGGCTTTGAATAATATTTATAAACACAGTTCCGCCGAGAACGTTTTTCTTGAATTTGCCCAAAATGAAAATCAATTCTTAATTAATATTGCAGACGATGGAGTAGGTTTGAAATCTGAAAATTTCGAAGGGAATGGTTTTGCAAATATGGAATCCAGAATGAACTCTATGAATGGTGAGTTTAAAATTATTCCTTCTGAAAAAGGATTGCATCTGCAGTTTATTTTACATTTATAGATGAAAATTGAAGTAAAATCATGTACCATGAATTTTTTTAAGTAAAAATCAAAGTTCATAATTTGTTCATTCTCCGCTCTCGAATTAAACCCTTAAATTTGTCTTTCACTTTAAAATTATTAAATATTAATTCTCAAACTATGCTCAAAAAAATAAGTATCGTTCTCTTGGCAGTACTTTCCCTCGGATTTAATGCTCAAAAAAACAAAGCCAAACAAGTCGATCGACCAAAACTGGTCGTAGGATTAGTCGTAGATCAAATGCGCTGGGATTACTTGTACCGATATTATGAAAAATACGGAAATGATGGTTTCAAAAGATTGCTGAACCAGGGTTATTCCTTAAATAATGTTCACATTAATTACATTCCAACCTATACTGCCATTGGTCACACCACTATTTACACAGGATCTGTTCCTGCCATTCACGGAATTGCTGGAAATGACTGGTTCGATAAAGAAACGGGTAAAAACGTTTACTGTACCACTGATGAAACCGTGAAGCCAGTTGGAACAAGTGATGCGAAAGTGGGGAGTCATTCGCCTAGAAACTTATGGTCCACCACTATTTCTGATGAACTTCGCCTGGCAACTAATTTTAATGCGAAAGTAGTTGGCGTTTCTTTAAAAGACAGAGCATCGATTCTTCCTGCCGGACATAATCCAACCGGCGCCTATTGGTTCGATGATACCACTGGAAATTTTATTACCAGTTCGTACTATAGAAATGAATTACCAACTTGGATCAATGATTTCAACAATCAAAAATTGGGCGAACAATTGGTGAAAAATGGTTGGAACACTTTGCTTCCAATTGCTGAATACACAGAAAGTTCACCCGACAATTCGCCTTGGGAAGGACTTCAGGGAAGTGCAAAAACACCCACTTTCCCTTACAGTAATTTGGCTGCAGATTATAAAACGAAGAAAGGAGATATTCGATCCACGCCTTTTGGAAATACTTTAACATTAAAACTTGCAGAAGCCGCCGTCAAAGGAGAACAATTAGGTGCTGATGCAGTTACCGACTTCTTAGCAGTTAACTTGGCTTCTACCGATTATGCCGGACATAAATTTGGGCCGAACTCCATTGAAGTTCAAGATGTATATTTAAGATTAGACCGCGATTTGGCAGAGTTTTTTAAATATTTAGATCAGAATGTTGGGAAAGATCAATACACTGTTTTCCTTTCGGCAGATCACGGGGGTGCTCATTCAAAAGGTTTTATGGATGAGCATAAAATGCCAACCGGTTTTTATGGCGAAGACAATAAAGAATTTAACGTAATGTTGAAAGACAAGTTTAAGGTTGATAAATTAATCTCTAAAATAACCAACAATCAGGTTTATCTGGATGATAAATTAATGATGGATAATAAATTAGATGCGGACCAGGTTAAACACTATTTAATCGATATCTTAAATAAAGACAAATCTATTTTATTTGCGGTTGATATGAAAAAAGCCGCTTCGGCGTCAATCCCAGAACCGATCAGAACCCGAATTGTAAACGGATACAACTGGCAAAGAAGTGGCGATATTCAAGTGATCTACCACGATAACTGGTTGCCAACTTACTCAAAACTTGGAACAACTCATGGTTCTTGGAATTCTTATGATTCACACATTCCTTTAATTTTTATGGGTTGGGGAATTAAGCAGGGTGAGAGCAATAAGCCACACAGTATGACTGATATTGCACCAACATTAGCAGCCCTTCTGCACATTCAATTCCCAAGCGGAAATATTGGAAATCCAATTACAGAAGCAATCGGAAAATAAGTTTTAAATAAATACTTAGAAATACAGAATAATTAAAAACCGCTTTCGAGCGGTTTTTTGTTTTTGTTAAAAAATTAAAACTTGTTTGAGTGTAGTAAAAGCATGTATCAACGATAAAAAAGACAAAATATATCAGTTCAAATTGATGAGATTCTTCCTTCGTCAGAATGACAAATCGGTGTTAATTCTTAAGCATTAAGAGATTAAGTGAATTAAGATTTCCTCCAAAAAATACATCATTTAAAAGTAATATGATCTTGCATTTCACTAAAAACTCATGTAACTCATGTGTCAAGAACAGTAAAAAACTTTTTGGTTAAAACTTAAATCAAAAAAAGACCGATTTCTCAATCAGTCTTTCTCAATATTTTATAAAAAATTATTTATTTCTATTCGGCGGATAATTCGCCATAATCTCGCTTACAATTTCCGGAATCTGTTTCTGTTTCGATTTCGGTGAATCTACTGAAATTCCGCTTCCGACTCCTTGCCAAACTAATTTCTGAGTTCTCGCATCAATCAAATCAACAATCAAAGAACCCTGGTTGTAATTTTGCGTCCAGGTTCTGCTCATGCCAACGCCCCAACCAAATGGGCCGCCCCAACCATACATTCCGTACGGACGAGTTGTTTGAACATCCTGAATTTGTTTATGATTCGCTTTCACGTTCACGATCAAATCCGGATTGTCGGAAACACTCATTCCTTTTGTTTGCAGTTGTTTAGAGACTTCGTTTAAAACTCGGTCTTTATCAATATCGTTCAATTTCAAATCATCAATACGCAATTTATATGTTTTGTACAGATTGAAATTCGCAGTTTCTGCATAATCAGATTTCACCTGAAAAGGGCTGCAAGAAGTCAAGCCCAATGTGGCAGAAGCCAATAAAAGTAAGATATATTTTTTGCTCATGACCTTTATGTTTTTTTTATTTTATTTAAAAAAATGAATTAGAAAGTGTTCAATACCAATTACTTTATTGCCCATTGCTTATTAATAATCAGTCTCTCATCTATCAGTCTGTTATTTTTTCGTCTCCGGTTTTACCGTTTTCTTAAAAGTATCCGTCTTTTTATCATAACCGTAGGGACAATGTTTACAACCACTTTTGCAGCAATATCCCCGTTTCAGGTGGTAGGCTTCTGTAAAAACTTTATAGCCCTGTTCGTTATAATAAAAGTCTTCGTGTTCTTTGATGATTTTCTGGTACATAAGTTAAATCAGATTTCCTGAAATTAATATCTTTGTTTTATGATACTGGTTTGCCAAAGACTTCTCAAAAATACAAAAATTTCAGGGATTACTCTTTTCCCGTTTATACTTTTGAAACGGCCGGAAGACTTGCACAATAAAATCCTGATCAATCACGAGAAAATCCATATGCGCCAGCAGGTAGAACTGTTGTTAATTTTCTTTTATCTCTGGTATGTGCTCGAATATTATTATTGGTACTTCAAATTAAAAGACCATTTCCTCGCCTACAAATCCATCTCCTTCGAGCGGGAAGCCTACGCCATGGAAAACGATTTAAACTACCTCGTCTCCCGAAAAGCCTGGAGTTTCTGGAAATATATTTTGGATTAATTTTTATTTGGGCGCACATTTCCGCCCTCCACTCCCAATCTTTTGTTCGTTCCTCACAAAAGGATTTCCTTTCAGGTCGGGGCGCAGATTGGGCAAGAAAGAAAATTACTTTTTAAAATAGAGTATTTTTCAAAGTTGTATAAAATTAATTTCCTCCAAATCTTGAAACTTTATGGAACGGATTTCTTTTATAGTTTCTTCAGCGTCTGCAAATAACTTTCCCCATTCATCACAGGAATCATTGCATTTTTAAAATCCTTTTCATTTCTAGTAACAATCAAATCACAATCAGAAGCAAGTGCGCTAAAATATTGCATCGCATCTTCAAAATCTTTAAAATCAGAATTAATTGCTTTTTCAATGACTTCATCATCCATCAAGGAAATGGAGCAGAGCACTTTAAATTTTCTAATTTTCTCCAATGCTATTTTCGTGTTTTCATATTTTGAAAGCAGATAATAAGTATTAGAAATTGAAGTAGGCGAGGTGAAAATTTTAATTTTCTTGTGATCCGCCAAAGTCATAATCTTTGCTGCAGGTTCGTATAAACCTTCTCTTTCCCCCAGAAAGTCGATGACAATATTGGTGTCTAAAAATATACTTTGCATTTTACTGATATTTTTTGTCTAAATGATCAGTATAATCTTCTCTTGAAGTTTTCCAATCTACATCAGCAGGAATACTTTTTCCACTCGAAATACTTTTCACAAAAGGAGAAATCTCAAAATCATCATTTTGTTCTTTAGTAATCGAGTCCAAGTAATTTTCAATTAATCTTGATAAACTCAACTTTTTAGTCGACGCGTATTTTTTCGCACGTTCAATAACGTGTTCATTTAATTTGAGGGTGAGTTTAGAATCCATAATATAATTTATACGTACAAATATAATGATTTTATACGAAAAATTATATAACTTTCTGTAATTAAGATTTACAAGATATCTTTTTTGAGAAATAAAATCTTTACGTCTTTTCTTTAAAAAGAAATCAGTCTTATTCTATTTCATCAATTATTCCCGAACTTTGCACCAATGAAAATTCCCACTATTTCAATTCCCATCACCCAAATTCCTCTTCAGAAAAACATCCAACTTTTTCTGAAAAGAGAAGATCTCATTCATACTCATATTTCAGGGAACAAATACTGGAAACTCTTTTATAATATCAATTCCTATATAGATCAAAATCCCGCAAATCTTTTTATTATTACTTTTGGTGGAGCCTTCTCTAATCATATTGCGGCTGTTGCTGCCTTAGGAAAAGAGTTTCAATTGAAAACTTTAGGAATTATTCGAGGTGATGAACTTCAGGATAAATGGCAGGAGAATCCAACTTTAAAACTGGCACATCAAAACGGAATGGATTTTCGGTTTGTGAGTCGGGAAGAATATAAAAACAAAGAAAAATTAACCCAAATACTGGAAAAAGAATTCCCCCATGCTTTAATTATTCCGGAAGGTGGAACCAACAAAGATGCTGTGGAAGGGATTAAATTCATGCTCACTGAGGAAACAAAAAGATTTGATTATCTTTGCAGTGCAGTAGGAACTGGTGGAACAATCGCCGGAATTTCTAAGTTTGCAAAAGAGAATCAAAAGATTTTAGGTTTTAAAGTTGTTGACGATCAGTCCTTATATAATAAGGTGTCGGAACTTTCAACCAAAAATAACTTTGAACTGATAGAAGCACATGATGGAAAATATGGTAAAATAACCGACGAAAATATTCGTTTTATCAATGACTTCAAACAGAAATACAGAATTCAACTCGATCCGATATATACGGGAAAGATGATGAAGAAGTTATTCGAATTGATAGAAGAAGATTATTTTCCGGCAGGAACAAAAATACTGGCTTTTCATACGGGCGGCTTGCAGGGAATCTCTGGAGCCAATGAATTGCTGAAAAAACAGAACCGCAGGTTAATCGATATTAATTGAAATATGATATAGAACATTACAGGTTTTAAAGTCATTAAATATAAAATATGAAGAAAGTATTTTTTGCTCTCGCAGTTCTCTTATTTGCGAAATTCAACGCTCAAGGTTGGAAAACAGACGAGCAATATATTCAAAAGTTTGCGAAATATGCGGTAGAGGAAATGGAAAAATATAAAATTCCTGCTTCAATTACCTTAGCACAGGGACTTCTGGAAACTGGTGGCGGACAGAGTCGCTTGGCGCAACAGGGAAATAATCATTTCGGCATTAAATGTAAAGAAGACTGGACGGGCAAAACCATGACCCACACCGATGATGCACCAAACGAGTGTTTCCGTGTGTATGATGATCCGCGGGAATCGTATGAAGATCACTCTAAATTTTTGGCATACCGAAAATATTACGTGAATCTTTTTAAACTCGATATGAATGATTATAGAGCCTGGGCACACGGTTTAAAGAAAGCCGGCTATGCGACCAATCCAAAATACGCTTATATTCTCATCGATAAAATTGAGAAAAATAGACTCTATGAATTCGATAAAGTGAATTCGAAGGAAGTGAATTATGCCATTTTGAAAATGTATCCTGATTTGAAGAACGACCGTATTTTTATGGCACAGTTAGAGCAGAGTCAGACAAGTTCAAAACCTGTTACGGTGAAGGTTCCGTATGAGCAGACTTCTTATGCACAACAGAAAAAAAATGTAGAAAAAATTGTAACCAAAGCCGAAACACTTAATTCCATTTTAATTAAAAGTCACCCGAATGGCGGTAAAAAATTCGTGATCATTCCAGATGATATTGATTTAGCAGCCATCTCGAAAAAATTCCAGATTACAGAAGCCGCTTTGATGAAATGGAATGAACTCGATGGGACTCAATTAAAAAGAAATGAAATTATATTCCTCGAAAATAAATCCTCAAAAGGAAATGTAGCGACCTATAAATCTCAGGCAGGCGAGTCGATGCACGATATCTCTCAAAAATTCGGAATTAAACTGAATAAACTCTATGCTAAAAACCGGATGGATTTTGGGCAGCAACCAAAATCCGGACAACTTATCTACCTTCAAAGCAAAAAGCCAAGAAAGTAAGACAGTTAGTAAATGTTAGGCAGTAGGTGGTAGAAATTAGATTAATCATTTTTAAGATTTAATTTTCAACTATCAACTATCAACTATAATCCTACAAACTAAAACCCATTAACTACAACCTAAATGTTATACCAAAGAAGTTCTGCTTTATTCGACGAAGCATACCAATATATTCCGGGCGGTGTAAATTCTCCCGTTCGTGCTTTTAAATCTGTAGGCGGCGTGCCAATTTTTATGAAAGCCGCAAAAGGTGCTTACCTGACTGATGCCGACGATAATCAATACATTGATTATATCAATTCCTGGGGTCCGGCCATTCTGGGGCATACGCATCCTGAAGTTTTAGAAGCCATTAAAAAACAGGCAGAAAAAGGTTTTTCTTACGGAACTCCAACCGAGTTGGAAACTGAAATTGCAAAGTACATTGTAGAAAATGTTCCCAATATTGATCAGATCAGAATGGTTTCATCCGGTACAGAAGCATGTATGAGTGCCATTCGTTTAGCGAGAGGATTTACGAAAAGAGATAAATTTATCAAGTTTGAAGGTTGTTACCACGGACATTCCGATTCTTTTTTAATTAAAGCAGGGAGTGGAATGGCAACTTTTGGAAATCCAAATTCCCCCGGAGTTACTGCGGGAACTGCAAAAGATACTTTACTCGCCAGATATAATGACATCGAACAGGTTGAAGATTTGTTCCGATTAAATCAAGGCGAAATTGCAGCAATCATCATCGAACCGGTTGCGGGAAATATGGGTTGCGTTTTACCAGAAAATAATTTCCTTCAAAAACTGAGAACACTTTGTGATGAAAATGGAGCACTTCTTATTTTTGATGAGGTAATGACCGGATTCCGTTTAGCGTTTGGTGGTGCACAGGAATTGTACGGTGTGAAAGCAGATTTGGTGACTTTCGGAAAAGTAATCGGTGGCGGACTTCCGGTTGGTGCGTTTGCCGGACGAAATGAAATCATGGATCATCTTGCGCCAAAAGGTGCAGTTTACCAAGCCGGAACTTTGAGCGGAAATCCTTTGGCAATGCGTGCAGGTTTAACGACTTTGCAACTCATTAAAAATGATGAAAACTTTTACCAAAATATTGATAAAGCCACTGAAGTTTTAGATTTCGAAATCGGAAAAATATTGAATCATAAATCGATTCCGCATCGGATTAACCGAAAAGGTTCCATGATGAGTGTCTTTTTCCATGTGAATGCGGTTTCTAATTTTGATGAAGCAGCCAATGCAAATCATGCTTTGTTTAATAATTTCTTTCATCAGTTATTGGCAAAAGGAATTTATTTGCCGCCAAGTGGTTATGAAACCTGGTTTATTTCTGATGCGATTAAAGACAAAGAAATCGACCAAACTTTAGAAGTTATTCGAAAGTTTGAGTATTCTTAAATTTTTTAATATTATCAATTAATTACAACAGTCAAAATATTTTTGACTGTTTTTTTTTATTCCTTATTTCTAATGATGTTTTCCATCGCTTTGATATTTCTTCAGTTTCAATGAAATAATGTTGTAATTTTGATTAATAAAGGTTTTTATTTAATTGATTGGTAATCAAATGGATGTCCGCCAGAATCCATTATTCAATCTTTTTTTGAACTCTTTCTAAATGCATAACAGGTCCTTTAATAATAACCATTAAAAACACAAAGCCATGTCTGTATTTATTTTAAGCAATAGAAAAATCGTAATAGAAAACGGTAAAGAATCTTTTTCAAATGAAGAAGTTTCCGTTCCTAATTTCAGACTCGCCAAGTGTAATTTAGATAACTGGAAAGAACCAACGAAGGAAGAACTAAAGAAAAAGAATTATAAAGATCGTGCAATCTTAGATTATAAACTCCTGTCTGAACCTCAAAATAGTGGTTATGAAAATGTTCTGGAAGTTCTGAAAAAAGAAAAAAAACTTGTCGAATCCAAATTAACAAGCGCCAATCTGGGTGGAACGCAGCGAATGTTTTATGACCTCTATAAAGAAATGTCGGCTACCAAACAAAGGAACGATATTCTCATGTTTATTCATGGTTACGCCTATACTTTTGATGAAGAATTACAAGCGATTTTGGAATTGAAGAAACTCTATATTGATAACCCCAAATCGCCTGTCAATCATATTTTATTCATTAGTTGGCCAGCGTCGAGTTCGGTTTTTCCGTTGACTTATTTTGATGATAAAGCAGCGAGCATCAATTCTGGAAATTCCCTGCTGCGGCTTTTCTATTTTTACACCCAGTTTTTAAAAGATGTTTTTGCCGATAAAGATTTGGTTCCGTGTTATCAAAGAATTCATTTGATGGCGCACAGCATGGGAAACCGTTTGTTACAAAGCATGTTGTACAGTTTGAAAACAGAGAATATCTCTCGCGTTATCGATCAAGTTGTGCTGTTGAGTGCCGATGTTAGTTTTCGCGTTTTTGAAGAGCAAGAAGAATCTTTCATAAAACTTCCGAAGTTGGCCAACCGAGTAACTGTGTATGTTAATCGGAAAGATGCTGTTTTAGGAATATCTCAATTCTCTAAAAATATTCTTTCGCCCAGATTGGGTAAAATGGGACCGAGCGAATATTCGAAAATTCAAGATGTAATTTCTGTCATCGATTGTACGGAGGTCAAAAATGATTTAAATACCAATTTTAAATTCCAGGTTGGAAATCACTGGAATTATCTTTCCAGTTCATCTGTTCAGGCGGATGTGATTTCGGTGCTGAATGATACCGATCAAAGTTTGATCGCAAAAAGGAAGAAGGTAAATGAGCAATTGTATTTTTTGGCTTAACAGGTATATAATTTCTAAATAAATCACTGCGACATTTATTTGAAGTTATCTGTTTTGAGTTATAATCTAACTTAATTCATAAGTGTTATAATAAGATCAATAATTTGAACTACTTATTTCTAAAATTTAAATTTTGAATTTTCATTCCTGTCTTTTTTTAACTGAATACATGATGAAAATCATGTATATTTTTTGTGGGGTAAAAACGAATATTCAATATCCTATGTGAGGGGTTTTCAAGCGATTGGTAATCTTTTTTTTGAATTTAAAATAGTAAATAAAGATATAATTTATGATTGTAACTGCACAAACTATTATAAGCCACAAAATAAAAACGTAGATTGCAGTCGCAAATAAATGGAAATTTCTTTCCAAAAAAAACACAAATTTTGAAAGGTCAACAACAAAAAAAACCAACTGTATATTATGCAGCGAAGAGTCATTTTTTTAGTATTCGCCTTTTTAACATTCAACTTTCCATTGTTTGGACAGAATTTCTGTAATGCGGTAAAAATAACAGATAATCTGGGTAATGAAGATCCCATCATCGATTGTAGTTATCCGCTACAAGGTAATTGCCTGAATTTAACGGCAAATTATCCTACTTTTTTTGAGACTAATTCTTATGAAGTTTCTTCGGAAAACTTCACACCGTACAGCGATTTTAATTCTGGTACTCCATTGAATGCTAATGCGGATGATTTGTTTTTTGATAAAATAAAAATCCCTTTTAATTTTTGTTATTTCGGTAAGAATTACAACGAGGTTATTGTAGGGAGTAACGGTGTTCTTACGTTTGACAGTTCGCAGTTAGGGAAAGTTAACTATCCGAATGTAGAGGAATTAAATCCAAGTATTGCGTTGCCTAAAAATAGTGTTTTTGGTGTATTCAGTGATTTGGTTTTTTCAAAAGATGACGATTCTGAAGTCTATTACAGTATCATTGGAACTGCGCCTTGTCGTAAACTCGTAGTGAATTTCTACAAAGGAAGAGTGTTGGGTTGTGCACAAACGGTGACTTCTCAAATCGTTCTTTCAGAAGGTTCTAATATCGTTGAGATTTTTGTCGAAAATAAACCATTGCTCTGTCCTGAAGCAAAATTTAAAAACTCGCTGATAGGAATTATTAATTCAGAATCTACAGTTGGCTATTCTCCCGCCAGCAGGAATTCTGGGATTTGGGAAGCGCAAAATGAGGCCTGGAAATTTGCGCCAAGTGGTAATGCTATAACTCCACAAATTTCATGGTTTAATGCTACTAATCAAATGGTAGGTTCTAGGAATACCATAAATGTTTGTCCAACCAAGAATGAAATTTTTACAGTAAAGGTTTCCTATCCCGTTTGTGGAAATTTCAATTATATTTTAGAAGATACGTCTGCTGTGACCTTTGCATCGGATTTTCCGCTAGCCAAAAACTTTACTAAGATTTTCTGTGGAGACACTACTTTCAATGTTAATCTGGAGGATTACAAAACTGATTTAACTCCTCAAAATCCAAATAATTTAAATTTTACTTTTCATAATTCTTTGAGTGATGCCCAAAATGGAATAAATCCACAACCGATAAATTTTATTTTAAACAGTAACAGAATTTTCCACGTTCGGGTTCAAAATCAGTCTGATCCCAACTGTTTTAGAATCGCAGTTTTAAATCTGAATTTGATTTCGCAAAGTTTGCTTACTTCAACTCTTGATATCTGCGACATCAATAACGATGGTGTTGAAAATAATTATCAATTATCACTATTCAATAATAGATTATTTACATCTCCTATTAATGGTAGTATTCATTATTTTTTGTCTCAAGCCGACGCCGATAATAATACCAATGAAATCACAACTGCTAATCTTGTGAATAATGCAAAGCTTTATGTCAGTTACAAAACATCAACTTGCAGTCAGACTTTTGGTCCGGTAACGATTCGTTTTAGACCTGCGCCATCAGTTAGTTCTCCAATCGATTATATTTTTACGACCTGCGATTATTTAGGAGATCTTACAGAGGTTTTTGCATTTAATGACATTTTAGGCCCTTTGGTGACCTCTGATCCAAGTCTTATTTTAATTTTTTACGAAACCTACGATCAAGCATATTCTGGTTCAGGATCACCATTAACCACGATTAGAGAAGGACGATATCAGGTTTTTGCACGAGTTGAAGTTCCTGGTGGTTGTTTCAGTATCGCAACCATTAATCTGGACATTACGTTTACAAAAATTGAGGCCAAAGATGACACGGTATATCTTTGTTTTAATGGAGTTGATGATATTAATGTTAATTTAAATGATTACGCACCGGAAATGTTACTTCAACTTCCTGTCGGAATCACAACCAGTTATTTCTTATCCGTAGAAGATGCAGAAGCAGATACTAATCCTATTTCCAATCTTCAAACGATTACGGAAGATGGTAATTTTATTTCGAAAACTTTTTATGTTAAATTTTCAGATGCCACAGATTGTTATGCGGTAAAAGCGCTAACGATTAATTTGGTTCATGTAATCATTAGTCAGTCTCAGTTTAATATTTGTGATTTTAATAATGATGGTCAGGAAAATGTAGTTCTATCCACTTTGAGCAATCGAATTGTGAGCGCGCAAAATGCTACGGTCTCTTACTTTACTAATCTTACGGATGCTGAGAATAATACCAATGCAATTACTCAATTTGAAATTCAGAATACGGCGAAACTTTTTGCAAGAATTCAGTCATATAGTTGTTTTGCAGTTTTTGAGATCGACTTGAATTTAGTTTCAACTCCAATAATCAAAACAGTTGTTTCGGTGGTACTTGATTCTGTCTGCGATAATAATAATGACGGTTTTGAACCTGTTGACCTCACCAATTTTCAGGCGGAAATTTATACAGGTGTAGATTCAGTTAACTTCGAATATTACACGGGATATAATTCCAATAATAATTCTTTGACTGGTTTAATTAGCAATCCTAACGAATTTGTTATTCCTAAAAACAGCATTGTTTATGTGAAAGTGGCTTTAGCAGGCGGTTGTTATTCAGTAAGTACTTTAAATATTCAGTTGAATTTTTTACCAGTCATTATTTTGAAAAGTGCAGCGCTCAAAAAATGTGATTATGATTTTAATCTCAATGAATCATTTGATTTGAATGAAGCCTTGCCGCAGTTATTTGCTCAAAGCGAAAATACGTACTCACTTGGCGATATTGCAATTACCTATTATGAAACACAAAACGCTGCAAATGCTGGGATTGCGTCTACGCAAATCTTTTCGCCAGTCGTTACTATTATTTCCAAAAAGATAGTTTGGGCCAGATTTACGTCGAAAACGATTGGGTGTTATTCTATAGCGCCTATCGAGTTGCAAACCTATCTTCCGCCAAAAGCAATGAATTCTGTGATTGCAAATATATGTGATGATAATCTTGACGGACTGTACGATGTGGATTTAACCAGTTTTACAGACTATATGGTTTATACCCAAAGTGCAGATAATAATTTCAGTTTCTTCCTTTCTAAAATGGAGGCTGATACCAATAAGAATCCAATTGTAAATCCTGAAAAATATAGTTTTGATCCTTCTATTACTAAAGTTTGGGTGCGTGTAGAAAATATTCCTGGGTGTTTTGATACCGCAGTTATTGATTTTAATTTAGGCACAACAATCACTTTTGATAACAAGGGTCCGTTTTTAATTAATGAGTGCGATTCGGGAAATGACAGTGTAGAAAATATCAATTTAACTCAGTTTGAAAAAAATATTTACATGGGTAATGCCACATTTGAATATTATCCAACCTTCCTGGATTTGAATAATGGAACGAATAAAATTTCAACTCCAGCAAGTTATTTATTTAATGAAAACTCGGGGTCTCAAAAAATATTTGTAAAAGTAAACACTACAGGTTTCTGTCCTGGTTTTGTGGAAATTAATTTGAAATTAAAGAAAACACCCATGTTTACTTTGCCAATTTATTATTTCTGTCCAGATGGTTTTGTCGATGTTAAGCCTGATCTTTCCAATCTAAATCTCGTCAGTTATGAGTGGAAAAATCCTGCCGGAGAAATTGTTTCGACTACTAAAGAATTAAAAGCAGTTAAAACTGCTGGCATCTACACTTTAAAGGTTACTGCTGCTAATAACTGCACCTTCACAACTGAAGTGCATGTGAAAATGTATGAAGTGCCCATTATCACTAAATTACTGCCGAGCGGAAACTCTTATACCGTAATCGCCACAGGTAGCAAAAAGATTCTGTATTCTATTGATGGCGTCAATTATCAGGAAACAAATACTTTCTATAATTTGCCTTATGGCGTGGTGACTTTCTATGTAAAATTTGAAGGCTCAGATTGTTTGGGTGTTATTAAAAAAGGATTGGTTTTAAATATTAAAAATGCCTTTACTCCAAATGATGACGGAATTAATGATACCTGGATTATTGATGATCTCAATGTTTTCGATGGTGAAAAAGCCAACATAAAAGTCTTCAACAGATTCAAGGAAAAGATTTTCGAGCAGGAAAGTGCTACCCGTTTAGAATGGAATGGTAAAACTTTATCTCGAGTAGTGCCAACTGATTCTTACTGGTATGTTTTGACTTTAGCCGATGGTAGAGTTTTTACCGGTTGGGTTTTAGTGAAAAATAGAAACTAAGATAGTAAGTTGTAACATCAGTTTTTATAAAAGAGATTTCAATTTTTTGAGTTAAGAAATTTCAGTTCAATATATTTGCACCATGAAATTATATGACATTATCATTATTGGTGGCGGACCAATTGGTTTGAACTGCGCATTGGAAGCAGAGAAAGCAGGATTAACCTATTTAATCATCGAAAAGGGAACGATTGTAAATTCGCTCTACCATTATCCGTTGTATATGACTTTTTTCTCGACCGCAGATAAATTAGAAATTGCAGATATTCCTTTTATTTCTACAGCGCCAAAGCCGGGTAGGAGAGAAGCATTGGAGTATTACCAGGGAATTTCACGCCATCGAAAAGTCAATATTAATTTATATGAAGAGGTTTTAAAAGTCACTAAAGAAGATGATTTCTTGGTGGAAACTTCTAAAAATAAATACCTCGCAAAAAAGGTAATCATTGCAACGGGTTTTTATGATATTCCAAATTTAATGAAGGTAAAAGGCGAGGATTTACCAAAAGTAAAACATTATTATACAGAGCCTTATCCATACGCAAATCAAAAAGTAGCAGTTATTGGCTCCAGTAATTCTGCCGTTGATGCTGCTTTAGAAACTTACAGAAAAGGCGCAGAAGTTACGATGATTTTCCGGCACGCCGAGATTTCTAAAAGTGTAAAATATTGGGTAAAACCAGATATTGAAAATCGAATTAACGAAGGAAGTATTAAAGCATATTATAATTCGGAAGTTGTGGAGATTATACCGAATTTAATTATCATCAAAGACGAACATCAAAATATTGTGGAAATAGAAAATGATTTTGTTTTAGCCATGACCGGATATTTGCCCAATTTTGAATTTCTAAAAAATTCTGGGATCGAACTTCAGGGTGAACATCTAAATCCTTTTTACAATGAAAATACAATGGAGACGAATGTTCCGGGATTGTACTTAGCCGGCGTAGTTTGTGGTGGAAAAGACACGCATCTTTGGTTTATAGAAAACTCAAGAGTCCACGCAGAACTTATTATAAAAGATATTTTAAATAAGATTTAATTTTTTTAACCGCAAAAGAGATCAAAGAAAAATTGAAATGGTTGATTGAATAAAACTTTTGTCTCTATTGCGGTAAAAAATAATTCTTAAACTTTGAAAAAGTGCATTTATCTCATCATCAACTCATCACCATGTAAAACCAACCTGGTTTCCAGATTATTGGTGAATAATCTGCCCGTACCCAAACCTTGAGGAATCTTCGGGTTTTTGGTAAAAGTATATTGCGCAATTGCATTTAAACCAACATTACTTTCAAGAGCCGAGGTAATCCACCATCCAATTCCTTTTTCTTCCGCGAATGAAATCCATTCATCTGTGCCCGAAAAACCTCCAACTAAAGAGGGTTTCAAAATAATGAACTGCGGTTTTATTTTTTCTAAAAGTTCTTTTTTATCCTCGAAATTCAGAACGCCAATTAATTCTTCGTCTAAAGCAATTGGTATTGGCGTGTTCTTGCAAAGTTCAGCCATTTCGGAAACGTTTCCCGCTTTAATGGGTTGTTCAATGGAATGAATGTCCAAATCTGCAAGTTCTTTTAAAACCACCTTCGCTTCTTCAAAACTAAAACCACCATTGGCGTCAACTCTTAATTCTAAATCTTCTTTTGAGAATTTTTGTCGAATTTTTTTTAAAATTTCTTTTTCTGATTTCCAATCTACACCAATTTTCAGTTTAATGCAACCGAATCCTTGTTCCAGTTTTTCTTCGATTTGCTGTTGCATAAATTCTGCAGTTCCCATCCAGATTAAACCATTGATTTTCAAAGAAGAATATCCTTCGGAAAAGTCGCTTGGGAAATAAAGATCTTCACCATTTTGGAGATTCAACATTGCCTGTTCATATCCAAACCAAATGGAAGGAAAATGAAGCAGTTCTTTCCGAAGTAGTTTTTTATTCGCGTTGATATTATCGCAAAGCCATTGCAGCATCTCTTCATATTCTGGAACGTCTTCAAAACTGAGTCCACGGAAAATTCCGCATTCGCCGATTCCTTTTTTATCACCTTCGGTAATTTCCAGAAAATAAGTTTCTTTACTAGTCAAAACACCACGCGAAGTTCCGCTCGGTTGTTTGAACTCTAAAAAGTATTGTTTAAAAGTAGCATTTTTCATAAAAAAAGTCAGAGCATGCTCTGACCGAATTTTGTTTATTTTTAATTTTATTTTGCAGCGGCTTCTCTCATGAACTCTTCCGCTTTTTCAACCATATCATAACTTCCGCAGAAGAATGGTACTCTTTGGTGTAATTCTGTAGGTTCAATTTCCATAATTCTTTGGAAACCGTTGGTGCATTTTCCACCTGCTTGTTCGGCTAAAAAGGCCATTGGATTACATTCGTATAAAAGTCGAAGTTTTCCGTTGGGTGATTGGGCAGTTGAAGGGTAAATATAGATACCACCTTTAATCATATTTCTATGAAAGTCAGAAACCAAACTTCCGATGTATCGGGAAGTGTAAGGTCGGTCACTTTCTTCTAACTGACAATATTTGATGTAATTTTTTACGCCTTGGGGAAATTTAATATAGTTTCCTTCATTGATGGAGTAGATTTTTCCAGTGCGAGAAAATTGCATGTTTGGGTGAGAAAGGTAGTAGGTTCCTAAACTCGGATCGAGTGTAAAACCATTTACTCCATTTCCTGTCGTAAATACAATCATGGTTGATGAACCATAAACCACGTATCCCGCTGCAATTTGATTCACTCCTTTTTGTAAAAAATCTTCCAAAACTACTGGAGTTCCAGGTTCAGAAACTCTTCTGTAAATCGAGAAAATTGTTCCTACAGAAACGTTTACATCAATGTTTGAAGAGCCGTCTAACGGATCAATTAAAACAACATATTTGCTCAAATGCGCATTAGAACTTGCCTTAATTTCGATAAAATCGTCGCTTTCTTCCGAAGCGATTCCGCAAACGACTTCTCTTTGAGATAAAGCTTCGATGAAAATTTCATTTGCCAGAACATCCAGTTTTTGTTGTTCTTCACCTTGAATGTTTTCATTACCGGCTTTTCCGATAATATTGGCGATGCCCGCTTTGTTAACTTGGCGGTTAACCATTTTTGAAGCCAAACGAATTGCACTTAATAAACGAGAGAGTTCACCAGTGGAATACATGAAATCTTCTTGTTTGTCGATGATGAATTCACCAAGAGTTTGGAACGACTGTTCTTGCATTATTTTACTTTTTCGGGTTGTTACAAATTTCGGAAAATTCTTTCAATTTAACAGCATTTTGTTATCAACAAATAGCACAAATAAACGATTCTTTATTTAAATATTGATTAATTTTCTGTTAATCAGAATCGAGTAGGGTTCTTTTCAGAACTATAATCTGAATGCAAGTTTTTTTTATTCGCATAGAATTAATAATTTTGACGGTTGGTATTTTTCACAGAGATGAATTCTGATCGAAATAGAGTATTGATGTTGAGTAATTTAGATGAAGGTTTTTAAGTTTGGAGGTGCCTCGGTTAAGGATGCACAAAGTGTGAAAAATGTAGCCCTGGTTTTAGAAACACAGGGTTTTGAGAGTTGTCTGCTCGTGGTTTCTGCTATGGGGAAAACTACCAATGCTTTAGAAAAAGTGGTGGAAAACTATTTTGCAAAACTTGATTACCAATCTGAAATTGAAAAGGTTAAGTTAAAGCATCTGGAAATCTCCCAAGATTTGTTTGCTGAAAATCACGCGGTTTTTGCAGAGATTTCTCTCTTTTTCAGTGATATCGAATCATTCTTAAGAAGAAATAAATCACCGAACTATAATTTCGTTTATGATCAGGTCGTAAGTTGTGGAGAACTGATTTCCTCTAAAATTTTGAGTGAATATTTAAATGATATTAACTTTAAAAATGTTTGGTGTGATTCCCGGGATTATATAAAAACCGACAGCAATTACCGAGAAGGGAATATTAATTGGGAAGAGACCGAACAGAATATGTCAGCGTTGAATCAGCACGACTGTTATGTTACTCAAGGATTTATAGGTTCTGATGATAATAACTTTACAGTAACTTTAGGTAGAGAAGGGTCTGATTATTCTGCTGCAATTTTCGCCTATTGTCTAAATGCTGAAGCCATGACCATTTGGAAAGATGTTCCTGGTGTAATGACAGGCGATCCCCGAAAATTCGAAAATGTCTCTCTTCTCGACCATATCTCCTATGAAGATGCGATTGAAATGGCGTATTACGGAGCGTCGGTAATTCACCCGAAAACCTTGCAGCCACTCAAACAAAAGAATATCCCTTTTTATGTAAAATCATTTTTAGAACCCAAGAACACAGGAACTAAAATAGGTGCACGTGAAGAAAGAAGTCAAAAAGAATCCTTTATATTAAAAGAAAATCAGCATTTAATGCGCATTGCGACACGGGATTTTTCTTTTATAGCAGAAGAGCATTTAAGTCAAATATTTTCCAGTTTAGCCAAATATAAAATCAAAATTTCATTGATGCAGAATTCTGCGATTTCCCTGGATCTTTGTTTAGAAGATATGTACGGAAGAATTACAGAACTTGAGCAAGAACTTCAACAACAGTTTAATACAGAGATTATAAAAAATGTATCTCTTTATACCATAAGAAATGCTAATTTAGAGCAGTTAAATAAATTTTATTTAAACAAAAATATACTGCTGGAGCAGATTGCTCAAAAAACGATACAAGTCGTAACTAATTAATTGCCAATGAGTCTTATTTCTAAAAGTGATTTAATAAAAGCATCGGGTTTAAGCAAACTTGGTTTTCTAAAGAATCCAACAGCGTCGGCGATTATGCGTTTGACCAAAATTGATGAAGTCAATAAATTATATGATATTCTAAAAGACAAAAAAGGCAAAGATTTCTTTGATTCTTTTGTGCGCGAACGCCATTTGAAATATGTGGTGTTTGAAGAAGACTTGGAAAGAATCCCGAAAACAGGCCCATTTATATTAGTTTCTAATCATCCGCTTGGTGCCATTGATGGAATTTTAATGACTAAAATTTTGTCTGAGATTCGTCCGGATTTTAAAATCATGGGAAATTTTTTATTAGAGAAAATAGAACCGATGAAACCGTATGTGATTTCGGTGAACCCTTTTGAAGGTAGAAAAGAACTTAAAAATAGTTCTTCTGGCATGCGCGAAACTTTAAAACATTTAGAGAATGGCGGTTGTGTCGGAATTTTTCCTGCAGGCGAAGTTTCTAACCGAAATAATGAATTTAGTGAAATCAAGGATAAGAAATGGGAAAGGCCAGCTTTAAAGTTAATCAAAATAGCAAAAGTTCCGGTAGTTCCAATGTATTTCCATGCTAAGAATAGCCGATTTTTTTATCAGGTCGCGAAACTTCATCCCGATTTGCAAACGCTCTTGCTTCCTGCTGAAATGATGCATAAGAGAGAAAAGCCAATACGTGTAAGACTGGGGAAACCGGTCTCTGTTAAAGTACTGGAAGATCACGATTCTGTAGAAGAAATGGGCGAGTTTCTACAAAAGAAAATTCATTTATTAAAATCTTATTACGAAAAAAGAAAATCGTTGGCCGATCGATTAAATATACCTAATCTACGGCTTAATTTCCCTTTGCTTAAAGAGGAAAATGTGGTTCAAAATATCATCGATGAAACGCCGCAGGAAGATTTGATCAGTGAAATAAACACTCTTTACAAATCAGATAAAATGCTTTTTCGTAATGGAAATTACGAAGTCTTTTTTGCGACGTATAACGAAATTCCGTCCATCATGCGAGAGATTGGGCGACAGCGGGAACTTACCTTTAGAAAGATTGGAGAAGGGAGCAATCTGCCTTTTGACCTCGATGAATACGATGAGCATTACCATCATTTATTTCTTTGGGATAATCAAACCAAGAAATTAGTTGGAGCATATCGCATGGCTTTGGGGTGTGAAGTGATGAAAAAATACGGAATAGAAGGGTTTTATACCAGTTCACTTTTTGAATTTGATCCAGAACTCCGACCGTTTTTCCGGAAAGTAATCGAAATGGGTAGAGCTTATATTTCTTCCGAATATCAACAGAAACCTTTGCCTCTTTTCCTTTTGTGGCGTGGGATTGTGCATGTTTGTTTACGGAATCCGGAACATAAATTCTTGATGGGAGGTGTTAGTATTTCAGATAAATTTTCAGAATTTTCAAAATCCCTGATGATTGAGTTTATGCGTTCTCATTACTACGATTCCGCTGTTGCGCAGTACATTCACCCGAAACATGAGTTTAAAGTGAAGTTAAAAGAACGCGATAAAAATTTATTTTTCGATGAAGTTGAATCTGATTTGAATAAGCTCGATAAGATTATCGACGATTTAGAACCAGAAATGCGTTTGCCAGTGCTTATTAAGAAGTATATTAAGCAGAATGCGAAAGTAATCTCATTCAATGTAGATCCCAGTTTTAATGATGCGATTGATGGATTAATGTATATCCGAATTAGCGAATTACCAGAAAGTACCATCAAGCCAGTTTTGGAAGAAATGAGTGAACAAATTCGCCGGGAAGAAAATAATGAGGTTGATAATCAATAGTATTGGTTTTTTTTAAGAAAAAATTTGGATTTCATTTGTATCATAAGGATAAAGTTGTTACTTTTGCACCACTCAATTAACGAAAGGTCTCTTAGCTCAGTTGGTAGAGCAATGGATTGAAAATCCATGTGTCCCTGGTTCGATTCCTGGAGAGACCACTTTTTAAAAAAGGTAAAGCGTTTAGTTTCAAAACTAAGCGCTTTTTTTATGTTCTTTTTGTACAGAAAATTCCCACAATACTCCCACATTGATTTGAAAATTTAGTAATCTGCAAGATTAATTTGATGTTTATTTTAAAGTTTCTGTAGAGTTTATTAATTTTAAGTTTAGTCCAATTTAAGACTTGTAATTTTTCATTTATGATTTATTTTCTAGTTCAAGTGGATTGTTCAACTCTTGCAAATCATCTTTGACGAAGAAAAAACGAATTAAGTTTATAAACCAATGATCTTTTTGCTTAATATTTGATGATATTATTTTTTAGCACAATTACTAACCTAAATTTTAATGCCATGATTGAAGCCAGTGAATATACCTTTGATTTCTGGAAAATGCTCTTTGGTGATTTTACCCTTACCATTTATTTCGAAATCGTCTTACGTGTCATCATTATTATGGGGTATACCATTTTTATGATTCGATGGATTGGTAAACGTGTCGTCGGTGGTTTGGGTAGTGCCGATGTTTTATTAATCGTAGCCATGGGAAGTGCCGTGGGTGATGCCATGTTTTATCCAGATATTCCGCTTTCAATTCCGATTACGGTAATTACTTTAATTGCGGCCTTTCAGAAATTATATGTTTATGTTGGAATTAAATATGAATCTGTTAGAAAAGTAACGGATCCAAAAGTAATGAAACTGGTAGAAAACGGTCAACTTTTAAAACACAATTTTACCGAAGACGATATTGATGAAAATGAAGTTTATATGCTTTTAAGACAGCAAGGAATAAAATTTTTATCAGAAGTTGAACATGCCTATTACGAGCAGTCTGGCGTTTTAAGCGTTTATAAATTTGAAAATCCTAATTTGAAAAATTCAATCTTACCCGAACATATTGAAGTTTTGCAGAAAAATGATTAAAAATAAATTTCTGTTCACAAGATTCATTTATCAAGTAATATTAATGAACAAGTAATTTCTAAAAGATCTTTGCTACTTCTTCATTATGAAATTTACTTCTCCTCTTTTTTTACGAAATTTGCCACATGATTTTAGAAAAAGAAATACAATTCATTCTCGCTTTAGATGCATTGAAGAGTGTGAACCGAAGAAACTTTAACCTCGATGATTCGCGCAGAGAAAATACGGCAGAACACAGTTGGCAAATTGTGGTTTTTGCCCAGATCCTTTTGCCTTATGCAAAACAGAAAGATAAGATCGATCTTTTAAGAGTGATTAGGATGCTTTCTATTCACGATGTAGTAGAAATAGAAGCAGGAGATACTTTTATTTTTGATGAAAGCGCAATGACCGGTAAATATGAACGAGAATTAGCTGCAGCAAAAAAGACTTTCGGTATTTTAGATGAACCTTTAAGTTCCGAATTTCTAAATCTTTGGATTGAGTTCGAAGCCGAAGAAACGCCCGACGCAATTTTTGCTTGCGCAGTGGATCGCATTATACCATTTTTATTAAATGTGTACGGTTCTGCTAAAAGTTGGACAGAAGCCGATGTCAATGTAAACCAAGTCGAAAATATAGTGGGTAAAGCCGTAAAAAGAGCGTCCGATGAAATGGGTGAAGCGTTTGATGTTTTGTTGAAGAAAGCTTTGGATGAAGGAAAGTTGGTTGAATAAAGCTTTTATAATAGAAATAAAAAATGCGAGATTATCAATAAATCTCGCATTGTTTTTTTTAAGTTTTCTGAAATTTAAAATCTAAAATCCATCATTTAAAGTTTCCTTAAATCCGCTCCAGTTCATCACCGCTAATCTGGGTTTTAAACGTTCCATAATTCACAGAAACTTTTCCATTCTTCTCAATTTTTTCAATCGTTCCGACACTTGTCGATCCAGGAATTCTAACACGTTGTCCAATTTTCATCCAAACGGCGCGTTCTTTTTGACGTTTGTCTTCCAGTTTTTCATTGGTTTCTACAATCTTTTCCTGAACATCAACTTTCTTTAATTGCTGCGTTATCTTGCGTTTTACAACTTGTAATCGTTTGGTTTCATCTTTATCAGAACCTAGTTTTCGGAATTTTTCCTGCTCCAGAATTTTCACGAAATCAGCAACCACTAATTTCCTCGATTTCCCTTTCACATAAGAATCGATGAAGGCTTCAATCTTATTCCCAAACTGTAATTTGCGGTGTTCGTCTTCGTAGAGTTTTTGAAAATTAAAGAGTTTTTGCTCCAGTTGATCATTCAGTTTTTCCAGATTCTCCTTTTTATTTTGAGTGGAATCTCTTTTTTCTGTTAAATCTGTTTTCAATTTTTCAACTTCAAATTTTTCCTGCTGTAATTTTACAATCGTTTTATCGAGGTTAATGATATCGTGTTCGACTTTCTTTTTCGCAGATTCAATAATGAATTTTGGAATTTTATTTTTCTCCGCAACTTCAAAAGTAAATGAACTTCCGGCTTGCCCTACTTCCAATTTATAAAGCGGTTCAAGCGAATTTTCATCAAAAAGCATCGCAGCATTTGTTGCATGCGGAAGTTGCTCAATGACTAATTTAATGTTGGTGTAATGCGTCGTTATAATCGAAAAACTTTTTTTATCGTAGAAAAACTCCAGGAAACTTTCGGCGAGAGCCCCACCCAATTCCGGATCAGAACCCGTTCCGAATTCATCGATGAGCAATAATGTTTTTGAATCGGCTTCCCGAATAATTTTTGACATTTTCTTCAATCGGGAAGAATAGGTCGAAAGATGATTTTCAATCGATTGATTGTCACCGATATCGGTCATTAATTTTTCAAAGAAAAACATTTCAGATTTCGGATGAACAGGAACCAAAATCCCACTCTGAATCATCAATTGCAGTAATCCAACTGTTTTTAAAGTAATTGATTTTCCACCCGCATTTGGTCCGGAAATACAGAGAATCCGATTCTGTTCAGTTAATGTTAAAGTTTGTGGAAATATCTTTTTCTTCTTTACTTGATTTCTAATCAGCAACAAAGGATGAAAAGCATTAAATAGTCGCAATGTTCTATGGCGATTGATTTTAGGTAAAATACCACCAATCTTTTCTGCGAATTTTGCTTTTGCTCTCGTGATATCTAAATCAAAAATATACTTTTGATAAGAATACAATTGAGGTTGAAATTCGGAGATTTCAAAGGTGAGTTTTCGAAGAATTTTATCAACTTCTTTCTTTTCCTCTTCAATATCTTCTCTTAATTTAAACTGATGTTTTACAACAGATTCCGGTTGAATGTAAGTAATGGAACCTGTTTTTGAAAGTCCTAAAACCCTTCCTGGAACACGCTTTTTATATCCCGATTTTACGGCCAAAACCCTTTGATCATCAACAATACTTTCTCGAATATCATCTAAATAATCAGTATTGGTAAGAGCAGTTAAGGCTCGGTTAAAATTCTCCTGAATCGCTTTTCTCGCGTGAGAAATATCATGTCTTAATGCTTTCAGAATGGGTGAAGAATCACTTTTTACTTCTCCAAAACGGTTGAATACTTTGTCGATTTTGTCAACGATTTCTTTTCGATATTCTAAATCTTTAACATCGTTATTCAGATGAATAAATAAATGTTCATGAACTGGATAAAATTTTTGAAGTCTCGCGATTTGCTCCGTCAAACTTTTTATTTTGAGGAAAGACGCATTGTCTAATCTGAAATTTTCAATCAACATGAGTTTTAACTCCTCGTCAATATCTTCAAATTCACTAAATGGAATTGCGTTATCACTTTCAAAACTCGATACATATTCAGCGACTTTCTTTAAGGAAAGTTCGGCTTCATCAATATCAAATGGACGAATTGCTGCAATTCGATCTGCGGTTTTTTTCGAAAAGGCAAAAGGGGAAATCTCCGCTAATAATTCGGGAAACTCAAGTTCGTTTAAATCTTCTTTTTGTATATGCACGCGCAAATTTAGTGAGTTAATTTGAGAATGAGATAATTTGAGTAGGAGTTATTTGAGAATGTGGCAGTTGGAATATGATTTTTATATTTTTTTAGTTCAAAGTAGATCTGCTGCTTTAAAATTATTCGCTCTGCATCTTTGCGTAAATCTTTGCGTCTTTGCGTGAAAAGAATCAAATTTCTATCTTTGAAAGATGAAGTTTTCTACGGAACGATTAATTTTAAGAACAATCACAGAATACGATGCCAGTGAGATTTTGAACATTAGAAGTAACGTTGAAATTAATCAATTCCTTCACCGTAATCCACCGAAACATTCTTTTGAAGCGTTAGAGTTTATTTTAAATATCAAAAGAAAATCAGCGAATAATGAAATCGTCTTTTTAGGAATTGCTCTTCAACATCATCCAAAATTATTAGGAACAATTTGCCTTTGGAATTTTTCAGAAGATCGAACTGTTGCTGAATTAGGTTACGAATTACTTCCAGAATATCACGGAAAAGGAATCATGTCGGAAGCGGTAAACTGTATTTTAACTTATGGTTTTAAAGTTTTAAATTTAAAAAAGATAGAAGCTTTCACCCATAAAAATAATTTGAATTCCATAAAATTACTTCAGAAATCAAAGTTTGCTTTAAATGAAAATCGCCGTGACGAAAAGTATCCGGAAAATCTTATTTTTGAATTAAACACTATTTAAATAATCAAACCATTACGATGACTTGCACTGAAATTCTTTCGCCGATAAAAAACACAGAATACTTCAAAAACCTTTGGCAAAAAGTAGAAGAGGAATATTCTACCGAAAAATGTTTTCCACCAAAAGGACAGATTTTTCGTGCGTTGGATTTAACGCCTTTTGAAAATGTAAAAGTGGTGATTATTGGTCAGGATCCTTATCATAACGATGATCAGGCAAATGGATTGTGTTTTTCTGTTTCTGAAAAAGTAAAATCGCCTCCTTCTTTAAAAAATATTTTTAAGGAATTAAAAGATGATTTAGGAATCGAAAGATCCCGAAAAGAGTTGGATGATTGGGCAGAGCAAGGTGTTTTACTTTTAAACGCAACCTTAACTGTGAAAGCACATTCACCAAATTCTCATAAAGATTTAGGATGGGAGAAATTCACCGATTTCATTATTAAAGAAATTTCAGATAAAAAAGAAAATGTAGTCTTTGTTTTATGGGGAGCTTTTGCACAAAAAAAAGTCTCGCTGATTGACGAGACAAAACATTTTATAATTAAATCGGCACATCCATCGCCGTTTTCTGTTTATCGTGGATTTTACGGAAGCAGACCTTTTTCTCAGATTAATGATTATTTAAAATCAAAAAATAAAGAAACTATTTCGTGGTAACTCCGCCGCGTTGTGTTGAAGGATTTTCTTCAGTTGCTTTTTCAAATCGAAGACCAATTTTATAACTTCCCTGAAGATCTTTAAATCCTTTTCCAGAAGTTGTTTCTGGACTTACTTCAACCAATGAAATCGTGTAGCCGTTGAAGTTCTGTTTGGTAAAGTATCCTCTGTTTGCGTCGTTCATGGTACTGAACTGTAAAACCATCGGTCTGGTAGAAACTCCCATGAACTCTACTTCTGCCGTGGCATTTCCTGCCCAGACACATTGCACGTCTTTTGGGCAACGGCTGTCTTCAATCATTTTTTTGAAAGTGACATTCATTTTATATTCCTTTAAATATAAGTTTTGACCCTCTTTTAAATAGATAATTTCTTTTTGAGGAGAAGTTGGAGTTGTTTCCCCCGTTGTATTTTCGTTTGAATTTGCGGAGTTTGCTGTATTTTGATTTTGACAGTTTGCCAAAGAAAAAATAGTCATTGCACTTATTAGCAGTCTGTAAATCATGATTTTATTTTTTAAAACATATCGATTAAAACTACCAAAAACATTGCCAACCCGACTATGAAATTAAATCCTGTGCCATAGAGAAATCCTATAAGAGCACCTTTAGTAGAATTCCAAGCTTTCTTTTTGTCGGACGCGTCGTGCAATAATTCACCAATGAAAACGCCTAGAAACATTCCTATTAGAAATCCAAAAGGAACTGGAATAAGAAATAATCCTACCAATGTTCCAACAACTGATCCGACACTTCCCCAGCGCGTTCCGCCATATTTGCGATTGGTTCTGGCTGGAATGACATAATTTAAAATGGTAGACAAAATAGTTAGGCCTACAAAAATCCAAATGAATACCATTGATAAAGGCGCATCTGTTCCGAATTTATAAATAAGTAAGCCTGCTAAACTTAATAATAAGCCAGGTAAAATAGGGAGGAAAGTTCCTAAAATACCGACAACCAATAATATTATACTAACGATTTGAATTAAAGTAGTGTCCATACCAACTAAATTTTGTTAAATGTACTTATTAATCTGCTAAAGACAAACAGAATTCTTATTTTTGCTGAGATGAATAAAGATATCAATGATACTAAAGATTTCCTGCAGAATATAAGCGATTATATTCACGTTTTCGTTCGGCAAAATTTTCCAGACGGTTGGGTTTTACTCCTTCAGATTTTATTTAAGTTTATATTTTTTATTGGGATTATCTATGTTGTAGATTTTCTTTTTAGGTTGTTGATCAATACGGTTTTTAGATTATTTTTTGACCGAGAGAAATATCCTATTTTAAAGTCAGTTTATGCTGCAAAAATAACCAACTCTATTTCCCATTTAATGGCGCTGTTTGTCGGGAGTTTTTCTTTGGAATCTTTTTTCTATCGTCATCCGAAAAGTTATGATTTTTTGGAACGCTTAATTGCTTTATTATTGGTCATCGTAGTTGCGAAAATGCTGTTCCGTGGTTTAACCGCAATCAGAAGTTATTTTGTAATTAAACAAGATTATTACAAGATTATCGCATTAAATGCAGTTTCTCAAACCTTGAAAATTTTTGGAATCTTCATTACTTCAGTAGTGGCGATTTGTGTGATTTTTGGAATTAGTGGTTCTGCCATTGTGGGAAGTTTAGGAGCAATTACTGCAGTTATCGTTTTGGTTTTTCGGGATACGATTTTGGGTTTTGTTACCGGAATTCACGTGGCTACTTCAAAAAACTTGAAAGTCGGTGACTGGATTGGAATTCCGAAATATAACTTAGAAGGAACGATCATCGATTTAAATCTGTTGACCACGAAAATTCAGAATTTTGATAAAACAATCTCTACCATTCCAACGTACGATTTCTTGACTACTGAAATAAAAAACCTTCAGGTAATGTCGGAAAGTAATACCCGACGGATTAAAAAATCAATTGTCTTTAATATTAATTCCTTTAAATTTTTAAATTTAGAAGAAGTAGATCGTTTGTCTAAAATTAATTTGATAACAGATTATCTTCAAAAAAAGAAAGACGAAATTATTAAAGAAAGATTGACCATTGAAAATTCAGAACTCGTAATTAATGGACGACAATTAACGAATATTGGTGTTTTTAGAAAATATACTTATAATTATCTTAAAGCAAGTGAGCATATCGATCAGAGTGGAACTTTGATCGTGAGACAACTGGAAAACACGCCACAGGGCATGCCTTTAGAAATTTACTGCTTCACCAACGATTCTGCGTGGGCCAATTATGAAGTGATTATGGCAGATATTTTTGATCATCTTTTGGTAGCGTCCAAAGAATTTGATTTAGAAATTATGCAGTTTAATAAAATATAATACAATGACAAAACTTAGTGTAAATATTAATAAAATTGCAACCATCAGAAATGCAAGAGGTGGCGAAATACCAAGTGTAACCGAAGCGGCGATTAAGTTGCAGGAATTTGGTGCGCAGGGAATTACCATTCATCCAAGACCTGATCAAAGACATATTACCAGAAAAGATGTTTATGATTTAAAACCTTTGGTTCACACCGAATTTAATATTGAAGGAAATCCACATCGTGCTTTTATCGATATGGTTTTAGAAGTGAAACCCGAGCAAGTGACGCTGGTCCCAGATGGTGAAGACGCAATTACATCTAACGCTGGTTGGGATTGTGAATATAATTTGGAGTTTTTAAAATTGGTAATTGCTGAATTTAAAAATGCCGGAATTCGAACTTCTATTTTCTTGGATCCAAATCCAGAAATGGTAAAATATGCCAAAGAAACCGGTGCTGATAGAATTGAATTGTACACCGAAGCCTACGCAACTAATTATTCGAAAAATAAAGAAGAAGCGATTAAACCTTACATCGAAACCGCTTTAGAAGCAGAGAAATATGGACTAGGGGTTAATGCCGGACATGATTTAAGTTTAGAAAATTTGAAATATTTTGCAGATCAGATTCCAAACCTTTTAGAAGTTTCTATTGGTCACGCTTTAATTTCTGAGGCATTATATATGGGACTTGAAAATACGGTGCAAGCGTATCTGAAACGTTTGGCAAAATGGTAAAATAATAGGAGCGGGCTTTAGCCCGTTTTTCTGTATTTAATATTTATAGGCTTTAGCCGAAATTTATGTTAATTTTGAACTTTAATTATTATTGATGGAAATTCTACACTCAAAAATTTACGGAGAAGACAAATCAGGAACGCCACTTTTGGTATTCCATGGATTATTCGGAATGCTCGATAACTGGGGAAGTTTTGGTAAAGAAATGGGCGAGTTTCTTCCGGTTCATTTGATTGATTTAAGAAATCACGGAAAAAGTTTTCATTCACCAGAAATGTCACATGATGATTTAGCACACGATATTTTGCATTATATGGAATTTCACAATTTGCAGAAAATCAATTTGTTGGGTCATTCATTAGGTGGAAAAGCTGTGATGCAATTTGCTATTAAATATCCGATTAAAGTAGAAAAATTAATCGTAGTTGATATTGCTCCAAAAGCGTATCCGCCGCATCATCAGGGGATTATAAAGGCGTTAGAAAGTGTTGATTTCGAAAAAGTAACTTCCCGACAAGAAGTTGAAGAGATTCTACATCAATATATTCCCGAGAAATCCGTCATTCAGTTTTTGGCAAAAAACCTTTATTGGACTGATGATAAAAAACTGAATTGGCGTTTTAACTTAAAAACCCTTTCAGAAAAATATTCACAATTTGTTTCAAATGCAATTAAATTCGGAGTATTCTCAGGAGAAACTTTATTTGTCTCTGGTGCCAAATCAAATTATATTTTGCCTCAGGATGAGTTTCAGATCAAACAGCAATTTCCTAATTCTTCAGTCGTTACCATCAAAAATGCCGGACATTGGGTGCAAGCAGAAAATCCTACCGACTTCAATGAAGTGGTGAAAGAGTTCCTTTCTGAACACAGAGTTTAATATATGTTTATTTTAATTAGTGCAACACTCAAAGTTTCCAATTTCATGTCTTCAAATTTCCCCGGTAAATTATGGTATTAGTCACAGGCGCAACCGGAATTCTCGGCAGAGTCATCGTTTTAGAATTACTGAAACGAGGGAAATCGGTGCGTGCAACCAAACGACCTTCCAGTAACTTAGATGAGGTTCGGGAATCTTTTCGGTTTTATACTGATCAACCAGAAGTGTTTTTTAATAAAATTGAATGGATTGATGTGGATTTTGAAGATATCGATTCCCTTCAAAATGCTTTGGATCAAGTTAAAGAAGTTTATCACTGTGCTGGGAAAGTGAGTTTTCATACGAGTGATAGGCTAACAATGTATCGAACGAATATTGATGGAACACGTCAACTTCTTTTTGCTTGTGAAAACTCTTCAGTAAAGAAATTTTGTTTTGTGAGTTCAACGGCAGTTTTAGATGGCGTTAATGAAAATTTTGAAGTAGATGAAGATTCTAACTATAATCCCAAAGTAGCACATTCCTCGTATTCGAAATCCAAACATTTTTCAGAAATGGAAGTTTGGCGTGCTTCTGCGGAAGGTCTCAATACCGTCATCATTAATCCCGGAGTAATTATCGGTAGTGGAAACTGGCAATCGAGCAGCGGTGAAATGTTTGATGCTTTCGACAAATATCCTTACGCAATGAGCGGAAGTACGGCGTATGTAGACGTACGGGATGTTTCGAAAATCGCAATTTCATTAATGGAGAAAAATGTTTTTGGAGAACGATATATCATCATTTCTGAAAATAAAAAAACACTGGATGTTGCTAATTTCGTTCGTCAAAAACTCGGAAAATCGAGAGCAAAGGTTCTTTCGAAAGCCTTTTTGAAATTGGGTTACGCTTCAAATATACTTTTGGGTTGGCTGATTCCAAAACTCAAAATAATGAATAAAGTCAATTTAGAAACCGTAACTTCACGTAACATGGTTTCTAATCAAAAAATTAAGAAAAAACTCGATTTTCAATTTATTTCTGTTTTTGAAAGCCTCGATTTCCATTTAAAAAATTATATCTCTGATAAAAAATAATTATGAACGTTGCTGAATTTTTAAATATAAATACTGCAAAATTTCCCATGAAACCTGCAATTGGTTTTAAGAAAAAGGAAAAGTGGACAGAAATCAACTGGTCAGATTTTCGCCGTTTGGTTTTTAAAACTGCCAATGCACTTCGCGAAGCCGGAATTTCTGAAGATGATAAAGTAGCGATTTATTCTGATAATTCGGCAGAATGGATCATTACCGATTTGGCCATTTTGTCTTTAGGTGCGGTAACTGTTCCGATTTATTCAACGAATAATGAAGAGCAATCAGAATATATTTTAAATGAATCTGAATGTAAAATGATACTGGTCGGAAATCAAGAACAGTACGACGCAGCTTTCAATATTCTAAAAAAGAATCAGGTTTTAACACAAATTATCGTTGCTAAAAAATCGATTTGGATCAAAAAAGAACACAGCCAATATCTGGAGGATTTTATTAAAGATGCAGCAGAAACTTTTGATATTGTTCCGAAAGAAGATAACGATTTAGCAACCATTATTTATACTTCGGGCACCACTGGTGTTCCAAAGGGAGTTATGATCGCCCACGGGAATTTCCATAAATCTGTGGAAGCCCATTTCGAGTTTTTTAAATTTAAAAACTTCGAGCAGGAAACTTCACTGGCATTTTTACCTTTAAGCCATATCTTCGAAAGATCCTGGACTTTACTTGCGCTTTATGGTGGCGCAAAAGTTTACTTCTTAGAAAACACAAAACTCATCGCTAGCGCTTTAGCCGAAGTTAAACCTACGGTAATGTGTGCTGTGCCAAGGTTTTATCAGAAAATTTACGCTGGAGTTAATGAAATGGCTCGTAACAGTTCGAACTCAAAAAAGAAAATTTTTGATTGGGCGATCAAAACAGGAAGTGAAGTTGCAGAATTGAGGAGACTGAATAAAGAAATTCCATTTACATTAAACCTGAAAAATAAAATTGCGGGCATGATGGTCTTTAATAAGATCAAGCGAAAGATGGGCGGCAAACTTTGGTTTATGCCTTGTGGTGGCGCTTCTGTATCGGCTGAGGTGACCCAGTTTTTTGAAGCATTAGGCATTCATATTACCGTTGGTTATGGCTTAACGGAAACTACGGCGACTTTAACTTGTTTTCCATTTCACAATTTTAAACACGGTTCAGCGGGAATTCCTTTAGGCGATACTCAAATTAAAATTGGTGAAAATGACGAGATTCTCGCCAAAGGAAGCTCTATTATGAAAGGATATTATAAAAAACCTGTAGAAACTGCCGAAGTTTTCACCGAAGATGGTTGGTTTAGAACAGGAGATGCCGGAAAATTTGACGAGGCTGGAAATTTATTTATTACCGATCGAATCAAAGATTTAATGAAAACTTCCAATGGTAAATATATTACGCCGCAACCCATAGAAAATCTTCTTTCAAATAATAATTACATTAATCAGGCAATGATTGTGGCAGAAGGGAAACCCTATGTTACAGCGTTGATAATTCCAAACTTTGAGGCGTTACAGGAATTGGTTTCAAAGATGGATATTCCTTTTACCAACTGGTCGGATATTGTAAATTTGGAAAGCATTAAAGAATTTTATCGGGAAAAAATGGATGAAATTCAGAAAGGACTTTCCGGTTTGGAAAAGGTGAAAAAATTTACTTTAATGCCGGCAGAATTTGAAATAGGAAGTGGCGAAATTACTCCAACTTTGAAAGTGAAGCGAAATGTAGTTTTGCAGAAATATGCTGAAGTAGTAGATAAAATGTACAATTCTTAAAATACATTTAAAAAAAATAGTCTTTGTTAAAGTAAATTAGAAAATAGAATATGAACGAATTTTCGGAAAATAAAAACTTCGATATCTCTAATCAGAAAGTTACAGAATCTTGTCCGTCGAATATTGCCTTGATTAAATATTGGGGAAAATATGAGAATCAGATTCCAGCGAATCCCAGCATTAGTTATACTTTGAATCTGTGTAAAACCAATACGGAAATGGAATTTATTGCCGATGAGGAATTTTCTGTACAGACTTTTTTAGCTGGAAAAGAAGAGTTGAAATTTGCTGAAAAAATCGAGAAATACTTTAGAAATATTGAAAAATATTTGCCTTGGATTTTAAAAGGGAAGTATATTATTAAAACTGAAAACACTTTTCCTCACAGTTCGGGTATTGCGAGTTCAGCATCTGGTTTTGGAGCCATTGCAAAATGTCTCATGGATTTAGATCGAATATTTTCCGGACAAATTGATGCGGATTTTTCTTTAAAGAAAGCCAGTTTTTTAGCCCGTTTAGGAAGCGGAAGTGCGTGCAGGAGTCTGTATGACGGAATGGTTGTTTGGGGGGAAACTAAAAAAGTTACTGGAAGTTCAGATTTATTTGCAGTGCGGTATCCGAATGAGGATGTTCATAATGTTTTCCGAAATTTTAATGATTGGGTTTTACTGATTCATGAAGGTGAGAAATCAGTAAGTTCTACTGTTGGTCACGGTCTTATGAATACCAATCCTTACGCAGAAAGAAGATTTCAGGAAGCGCATGAGAACTTTGCACTTTTGAAAGACATCTTGAAAAATGGTGATATGACTGCTTTTATTCGATTGGTTGAACATGAAGCATTAACACTTCACGCAATGATGATGATGAGCGAACCTGCATTCATTTTAATGAAAACCGGAACTTTGGCCGTCATCAACAAGATCTGGGACTTCAGAAAAGAAACCAATCTTCCTTTATTCTTTACTTTAGATGCCGGAGCAAATGTTCATTTACTTTTCCCCAGCGATAAAGATGAATCTAAAATTCAGGAGTTCATTATCAAAGAATTAGTACAACATACCCAGAATAATGGTATTGTAAAAGATGTGATGAGGTTTTAAGAGACGCCAATTTAGTCGGATAAATCTTCAATAGAAAATTAAAAAAAAGGTTTTTCCACTTTGGGTTACTTCTTCTTTAAAGATGACTTTTGAGGTTTTGCTATTTTAAGAATTTTTTATTTCAATTCTTAAGATGCACTTATTTTTTAACCGAAAGTCTACTCATGGTATGCATCACCAAAACAACGATAATTCCTAAAATTCCTGCTGACATAGAAAAAATGAATTTGGAATTTTCTTCATCCCAAAATCCTAAATCCCATTCTATAACATAAAGGTTAATGGCAATAAATACGATGAAAAGTACTAAGAATATTTTATAGAAGCGTTGCATTTTTTTGATAATTAAAATTTAACATACGTTGAAAAAAGTTGAGCGAAATTAGCTGTAAACAACTTGATTGAAATGGCAAGAAGGATAATTCCAAAAACTTTCTGAAGAACCTGTAATGTTCCATCTCCTAATTTTTGTTCTAACCAGTTCGCTGATTTCAGCACCAAATATACGAAAATTGTGTTGATGATAATTCCCGCAATAATATTTATATCATGATATTCGGCACGTAAAGAAAGAGTAGTAGTCAAGGTTCCCGCACCCGCAATCAGTGGAAATGCAATCGGCACGATTGAAGCTGATTTAGATTCTGTATTCTTCTGAATTTCAATGCCTAAAATCATTTCTAAAGCAATCACAAAAATTACAAATGCCCCGGCAATCGCAAATGAATTCACGTCAACACCGATTAGTTTAAGAATTTTATTTCCAATAAAAAGAAATGCGATCATCAAAATTCCCGCAACAATTGCAGCACGTTCGGCTTCTATTTTACCAAACTTCTTTTTTAACCCAACGATAATTGGTACTGAACCGATAATATCGATTACAGCGAAGAGAATCATCGAGGAGGTTAGGGTTTCTTTTAAAGAGAAAAATTCAAACATTATTTGTGTTTATTAATTTCGCAAAAATATAAAAAATAAAGCATTATTTGTTAATCTCAGAATATAAAGTTTGAATGCTGTTGTAGAGGTCATCCATCTGATCATCTGAATGAAATGGGGCGTATTTTTCTATTTGAATTTGTTCACAAAGTACTCTGTATTGTTCCAATACTTGCCGACCTTTATTTTGTTCTAAAAATGTTCTGAAATCAGCTTCTGTATTTGCGTAATGATGTTCTTTGGTCAGACGATTCAGTTCATCGTATGCCATAAAGAAATTTGTGAAATCTTTATTATCTTTTAAAATCTTTAAATATTCGATACTTTCTTCGAAATGATTGCTTAAATTTTTTCTGATGACTTCTTCAGTCTCTGCAATTGTGGTCGTGCTTTTTGAAATTAGAACAGGTTTTAATGATTTCTTCTTTTCTCTGCGTTGGAGTACAAAAAGAAAAAGCATAATCGATGAAGCCAGCAATGTTAGATTTCCGGCAACCACTTTCCAGTTAATTTTTTCTTTATCTTTTATTTTGAAATTGGTAGTTTGCAATACAGGGGTATTTACCGTTTCCAAAACCGTATTGGTATAATCATTAACCCTTTCTAAAGTTGTTTTTGCGTCCGCTATCTGTGCGGGTGTTTTTACATTAATCATCAATTCTTTGGAACCTAAATCAATGTATTTTTTTTGCTCGGGATCAAAGAAAGAGAAATCTTCAAACTTGATGGTGACCGGTCCAGATTTTTTTGGAACCACCACATATTCTGCGATCCTGGAACCAGTAAGTCCGTTCTTTTTTGCGACTGTTTGTGCTGTGATCTTCGGTTCAAAGAAAATATAGTCGGGCGAATTCAATATTTTTGGTAGATGTAAACTTGCTAAATTTCCAGAACCTGTCACCTTTAAAATAATATTTAAAGGTTTATTAATTTCGGGGATTTCTTCACTACGAAGATGTAGCAAATCAATGTTGAATTGCCCCACCGCGTTTTTGAAATGCTGTGGCATTCCGACCGGAAGTTTTTTGACATTCAAATGTACTTTGTTGGATGATATTTTATTTGCTTTTGCAGCACTTGTAAACGTTGCAGAAATTGGGTTGATTTCAACAGTTCCCGTTTCTGAAGGAAAAATCATGAAAACTCCAATGATTTGAGAAGCTAGGCCAGACTTAGATTCAATCTCGGATTTTGCAAAACTTACTGGTTTAATGTTCGCATTTCTCTGCTGCGGAAAATGTATTTTTCCAACTTTACGGAAATTGTCGTAGTTGCGACTGTAAGCACGTAAAATTGCAATTGTTGGTTCGTTTTTATAAACCACTTTATCCTCAATTTCTAAATTCAGATAAATGTCATTTCGGTCGGAAAAATCTGCGACGGAATTTACTTTTTCATTATCTCGAATGTTGATGTCAAAAGGTTCTGTTTTATAAATCTTGCCGTTTACTGTAACCAAAGCAGATCCGATTTTAATTCGGCCTGTCTGTTTAGGAGCCAAAACAATTTGATAAATAAGTTGATTAATGACATCCCCTTTTTTCGCATCCAGTATAATCGTATTCCTTTCTGATGCAGTTCCTATAATATCGAACTTAGAAAAATCCGGCATTTGTAGCGGAGTTTGCTGCTCCATATTTTCTCCACTGATTTCTAAAAGTACGGTTAAAGTAAATCGCTGATTAACTTTTTGGTCTTTCACATTAGACATTTCTAAGGTAACCTGCCCGTAAGTAAATACTGCAGAAATTAGAATTAATATGTAAGACAGTTGTTTTTTCATCACCAATCCTTTTCGTTGCTTTCGGGCATCGAATAGGAATTTTTGTTGAGAATTCGCTTAGCGGTTTCTCGTTCTTTATTACCAACCCGGTCTAGAATTGCGTTCTGTAAATCTTTGGGCAATTCGTTCGGATTATTGTTTTTATTTTTGTTGGGATCATCACCATCACCTTTTCCTTTGTTCTGTTCCCCGCTTCCGGCTTCTTTCTGTGGTTGATCTCCTTTGTCTTGACCTTTATCTTTTTCTTTATTCTGTTCGTCGCCGTTGCCACCACCAGAATTATCTTTCTGCTTTTTCTGTTCTTCCTTTTCTTTTTCTTTCAACATGGCAATCTCATAATTCTTACGAATGCTTTCATTGTAAGGATCTTGCTTTAATGCCTGTTTGTAAAGTTCTGCTGCTTTCTTAGAATCCTGCTGCTGCATATAGGTATTTCCTAAATTATACAGCGCAGCGCTTTTATCGGGAAGATTAGTTGATCGTTTTTCGGCTTTTTCAAATTCTGCTTTTGCCTCATCAAACATTTTTCTTTTGTAAAGTGAATTACCAAGATTATAGTGCGCCATAAACTCTTTATCATTGAGTTGTATGGCTTCCATATATTTTGAAGAAGAGGATTCGTAATTTTCTTTGTCGAATTTTTGGTTTCCTTTGAAGACTAAAGTCTTATAATTTTCCTGAGCAGAAAAAAAGGTAAAGCCAATCGCTAAAAAAAACGCCGCAAAAAATAATTTTATATTCATTACTGCAAAATTATTCCTTTATATGTTAAAGTCTATGGATGAATTTGTTAAATTTCGGTTAAAGTCAGGCGAATGTATTGGTTTTGAATCAAATATTGAAGTCTCGCTTGGGATTTAATAGAAAAATAAGAAGAAATAAAAAGATAGAAACTCCCAGAAAATACTGGTAATAGTGAATCGCATTATTTGATTTTACGATACTTTCGGAGGAAGTTGCACTTTTTCTCAATGCATCAATGATTTGATTGGTCGCATCATCTAAATTATTTCCATCAACATACGTTCCTTCCGTTTCGCTGGCGATATTTTGTAGAGCCATATTTTCTCTTTTCGAAATTACGGTTTGTCCTTGCAGATCTGTTTTGTAACCCATCAACTGACCAAAGACATATTCAGGAATTGGTGCACCTTCTTCGGAGCCAATTCCAACTGTAGTAACTGAAATCCCTTCTTTTTTGGCTAGTTTAATGGCTGATTTCTCATTTCCTTCATTATCTTCCCCATCACTTAGCAAGATTACTTTTCGCGCACCTTTTGGAATATTTTTAAACTTATCTGCCGTAGTTTGCATTCCTTTTAAAAAATCTGTTCCCTGCGTTTTTACAATATTAGTTTCTACGCCACCAAGGTAAATTTCTACTGCAGAAAAATCTGTTGTTAAAGGCATGATCGAAGTTGCTTCACCTGCAAAAACAACGATTCCAACTTTGTCATTCTTCATTTTATTCATCGTGCTGATGATGATGTTCTTAGCTTCGTCTAATCGGTTTGGCGCAACATCCTGAGCATTCATAGAATTGGAAACATCGAGTAGAAAAATCACGTTGTTCATTTTCTGTTTTGATTTTACTTCTTCGGAACCGCTTAATATATCAACAATTGATAAAATTAAAAATAGGGTTGCCAACAAATAAAGAAGCGGTAAAACTTTTGAAAAGCCTGATTTTTTCTCAAATAATTCGGCTTGAAATCGCTCTTCTGCAAAGATGTTTTTTCTTTGGTTTTTCCATTTGAGGTAACGGACAATAATGATTCCAAGTAGCGGCAAAAGCAGCAACAAAAGTAAATACCAGTTATTTCCTAAAGTCCAGTTCATTATTTATAATAGTTCATTATTTTAAAGTTGCCTTTTCGAAAGATAAAATGCCTGAAATTCTAGCCCCGATCGAAGTGAAAATCTTTTTGCGTAGTCTGTTTTTAAAACGATATTTTCTGAAAAAAGATTGTAACGAAGAGCGGGACTGCTTTTGTAACGATCTAAAATTGTGTTGCTCCTAAAAATACGCATTCCTTTTTTAACTTAAAAACTTATAGAAAACCCAACGCAACAGCGCATCAAAAAATAAAACGCCCAAAGCAATCCAGAGGAAATATCTGAAATATTCCTGATAATTATAGAGTTTGGTCGATTTAAGTTCTGTCTTTTCAAGTTGGTTAATTTCGTTATATACGTTTTCTAAACTTTGGTTGGTAGTGGCTCGAAAGTATTTACCGCCCGTAGTTTGCGCAATCTCACGCAGTACAGGTTCATCTATTTGAACTTCTGATTCGGTGAAAACGAGGTCACCAGCATAATCAACTGCAGTCGGCATTAATGCGTATCCGTTGGTTCCGATCCCAATTGTGTATACTTTGATTCCACTGCTTCGCGCTAATTCTGCGCCAACTTGTGAAGGCATTGCGTTTGCGATGGTGTTTACGCCATCAGTCATTAAAATAATGATTTTAGATTTTGCTTTGCTGTTCACAAGATGCGAAACTGCGACGGAAAGTCCTTCTCCGATTGCTGTTCCCTGAATCAATTCCATGGTATTGAGATTGTCTAATTCATCGATAACCACAGCGTGATCAGATGTTATGGGAACTTTGGTAAATGCCTCTCCAGCGTAAGTCACTAGACCGATTCTGTCGCCAGGTCGGCTGTTGACGAAATTTTTTGCGATTTTTTGGAGGGCGGTTAAACGGTCTGGTTCTAAATCTTTTGCCAACATACTGAGTGAAACATCTACGGAGAGCATGATGTCTATTCCTTTGCTGTCATCTTGATCTTGGGAAATGGTAAACGTTCGCGGTCTTGCCATTGCGATGATTAAACAGGAAAGGATGATGTATTTTGAAATTTTCAGCAGAAATAAAACGAAGAGAATCGATTTGTTCTCTTCCATATTTTGGGTGGAAGGAACGGTGATTCCAGAACGTTTTTTCTTGCGTAAATCCCGAGTAATCAATGGAATGAAAACTGCAAATAGCAATAAAAACCACGGACTGTATAATTCGAAATTTAAAAAATCTAAAGTCTTCATTTACACTCCGGTTCTTAATTGTTCTATTTCCAAATCTTTGGAAGAACGTTTTACGAAAGTTTTCATCTGCTCGAAATCGTCTTGCATATTTTGTTGATCCGGGAATACTTTTGCGAATTTCACGAGATCTCCTCTTAAGAAAATATCTTCTATAATTTTTTCATTGTCTGGAGAAATGGTGTTGTTTAGTTTTATTACATCAATTAAATCGTCGGTGAGTAAAACGTTTGCCGGGATTTTATATTGTTTGGTAATAAAGTTTCGCGTAATATCTAAAAGTTCAACATAAAACATACGGTAGTTTCCGTCTTCGATGTAGTTTTTCTTTTTTAGTTTTTCCAGTTCTTTTAATGTCTGATTCGTCATTATGACTGGATCCGACTTTTTACGTCTTCCATATTTAATGAGTTGATAAATGAGGAAGATTACCGCCAGTACAATCAGAACTCCTAAAATATACCACTTATACATTTGCCAGTAATCCTGAACGCCAAGATCTACTTGTTTGTTTTTCATAATATCATTAATCTCATCGCCTTTTTGAGCGGTGTTAATGACTTCGATATCATAAGGAATTGTTTTCAGAAGTTTTCCATTGATTCTAAAATCGAGCGCTGGAATGGTAAATTTACCTTCTTCGAAAACCGCGAATTCAATGATTCGATCATAAGTATCCATCTGCTTATTGATGCTGTCTTTTATTTCCTCGAAGTGGAAGGGAAGCAATTCATTTTTAGGCGCAGATAAAACATCTTTGCTCTGTAAATCTGAAATATGAATGTGTAAAATTCCTGGTTCGCCCAAAGCCAAAGTCTGCTTGTCGATTTTGGAACTTAAGGTTTGCGAAAATGCAAATGCACTAAGGAATAAAAATAGTATAAATTGTATTCTTTTCAAAATTTATCTTTTTCTAAAATATTGATACAAAAATTTCGCGTAATCTTCACCTGTATTTATATTGATAAAGCCAGCCGAGGAACTTTCGAAATCTTCGGTGACGTGTTTTACTTTTTGATTCTGTTGTTCGGCAAACTGGTAGCGCCATCTTGCGTTGCTCGTATTTGCCCAAATTTGTTTTCCGGTTTCTGCATCCGTAAAGAGCGCGTAACCGACATCTGGAATTTCGTTGTCTTTTTGGTCAAAAACTCTCAGTCCTAATAATTGATGTTTTCTGGCGGCGATTCTCACCATTTTCAAATCGTATGAATCTTCAAAATCAGAAAACATAAAAATCAGCGATTTTTTTTTGAAAACCGTCATCATATATTCTAAAGCTTTATTGATGTTCGTCTCTCCTGGAACATAATCTGCAGTTAAGATATTGCTGAGAATTGCTAAAATATGCTTTCTTCCTTTTTGAGGTGGGATTACTTTATAGACCTTATCTGCAAACAAAATTAAACCAACTTTATCATTATTTCCGGCGGCAGAAAACCCTAAACTTGCCGCGATTTCGGCGACGAATTCTCGCTTTAACTGGGTTTGAGTTCCATAATTCATTGAAGCAGAAATATCAACCAACAGCATCATCGTTAATTCGCGTTCTTCTTCCATTACTTTTACAAATGGTTCGCGGAAGCGCGCAGTTTTATTCCAGTCGATGCGGCGGATTTCATCCCCAAACTGATACGGGCGAACTTCAGAGAAAGTCATTCCCTGACCTTTGAAAGCGCTGTGATATTGACCCATCAAAGTTGCTTCCGACTTTTTCTTAGTCCGAATCTCAATTTGTTTTACTTTTTTGATGATGTCTTTAATTTGCATGTCTTTCAGTGTATAAAGGTTTCAATTTAGCAATGAAACAATTTTCAAAAACCAATGATTTATAACCGTAATATCGAGAAATTGATGATGAATTTAAGGCGCTTGAATTTTCGCTACAATTTTATCAACGATTTGGTCAGCCGTAATTTCTTCGGCTTCGGCTTCGAAACTCAGTCCGATGCGATGACGCAAAACATCTTTGGCAATTTCTTTGACATCTTCTGGAATTACAAAAGCACGATTCTTTAAAAATGCCATTGCTCTTGCTGCGATTGATAAATTGATGGACGCTCTTGGTGAAGCCCCAAAACTGATATAGTTTTTTAAATCTGAAAGACCATATTTTTCTGGGAAACGCGTTGCGAAAACCATATCCAAAATATACTTTTCGATTTTCTCATCGAGGTAAATTTGGTTAATTAATTTTTTGGCTTCGGTAACATTATCTAAAGTTATAACCGGGCTGATTTCCGGAGAATGTCCGCTCGCAACCATATTCATGATTTTTCTTTCATCTTCAAAATCAGGATAAGTGATGACACATTTCAACATAAAACGGTCACTTTGCGCTTCTGGCAAAAGATAAGTTCCTTCTTGGTCGATCGGGTTCTGTGTTGCCAATACCAAAAATGGTTTCGGTAACGACATGGTTTCATCGCCGATTGTTACTTGCTTTTCCTGCATGGCTTCTAATAACGCTGATTGCACTTTTGAAGGCGCACGGTTGATCTCATCTGCCAAAACAAAATTGGCGAAAATTGGACCTTTCTTTATGGAGAAATCATTGTCTTTAATACTGTAAATCATTGTTCCGACCACATCTGCGGGGAGCAAATCGGGCGTAAACTGAATTCGGGAAAAGGCTCCGTGAACAGCGTCGGCCAAAGTTTTAATGGCTAAAGTTTTTGCCAAACCAGGAACTCCTTCCAGCAAGACGTGTCCATTACCTAGAAGACCGATTAATAGTCGATCTACCATGTATTCTTGTCCGATAATTGCTTTGTTGATTTCTTGTTTTAAAAGGGTAAAAAAGTAATTCTGTTCTCTTACTTTTTCTGTTAACTGTCTAATATCTTCGGCTTGATTGAGTTCTGACATATTGTTTGTAGAATTTTAAAGTGTAAATTTCCAATAATTAGGAACACCAATCAACACAATTAATGCCAATAATGAGTTAAAGTTTGTTAAACCTTATCGCTATTGACCTGTTTGAAAAAATGGGGAACTTTTAGATTAAGGTATTTAAGATTAAAATATAAGGTTGAAGTCCAGTTTTATTCTTTGAATTCTGTGACAAAATCGTAAATCTAAATTGATGAAACTCAGCGAAATTCTTGTCATTTTCAGTTAATTAACCTATTTTTGGGGCTTAAAATAATGGCAAAATGAATTATCATTTTCAGGCACACCGACAAGTTCGACGAAACCTTTTAGAAATCTTGCAAAATACTTCAACCAAAGATTTGTTGTTGATTCCCGATGGTTTTAATAATAATATTTACTGGAATATTGCACATTGTGTGGCGACGCAGCAATTATTGCATTATTATTTGAGTGGAAATCCTTTTCGCATCGATACTTACTGGATTGAAACCTACAAAAAAGGAACGCTTCCGAATTTGAATGTTCAGCAATCAGAAATTGATGATCTGGCTTTTCTTCTGACCGAAACATCAAAGGTTTTAATGAAAGATTATGACGATGATTTCTTCCCGGATTACACTTCTTACACCACCAGTTTTGGATTGGATTTAAAGAATATTCAAGACGCTATTATTTTCAACAACATGCACGAAAGTATTCATTTAGGATATGCAATGGCTCAAAAAAGAGCAATTCTCGGCGAGCAATTTTAAAAAAATACCGTTCCAATTTCAAGGGAATGAACGTAAAAAACCTTGAGCATTTAATTTTTAAAGAACTTATGAAAGAAGATTTTATATTTGGGTTACGCCCAGTAATTGAAGCAATTGAAGCCGGAAAAACCGTTGATAAAGTATTTTTGCAAAATGGTTTACAAGGAGATATTTATTATGAATTAAAAGATCTTTTGGCAAAACACAAAATCAGACCGAATTTTGTCCCTATTGAAAAACTGAATCGTTTTACCAGAAAGAATCATCAGGGAGTTGTTGCTTTTATTTCAGATGTTCCTTTTCATTCGATTGAAAATATTTTACCTGAACTTTTTGAAGCCGGGAAAACACCTTTCCTTTTAATTTTAGACCGTTTAACAGATGTTAGAAACTTTGGAGCCATTTGCAGAACTGCAGAATGTGCCGGAGTTGATGCCGTGATTATTCCAGAGAAAGGTGGAGCGCCAATGAATTCAGATGCGATTAAAACTTCCGCCGGTGCGATGTACAATATTATCATTTGCAAAGAGAAAAACCTTGGTCATACCGTTGATTTCCTTCAGCAGTCTGGTGTTCAGGTTTTTTCTGCAACGGAAAAAGCACAGAAGTTATACTATGATGTTGATTTTACTGGTCCTTGCGCCATCGTAATGGGAAATGAAGAAACAGGGATTTCTAAAGAAGTTCTTCATCATTCAGATGAGAAAATAAAACTTCCAATGGAAGGAAAAACGCAATCCTTAAATGTTTCTGTGGCTTGTGGTGCGATTCTTTTTGAAGCGACCCGTCAGCGATTGAAAATGTAATTTCCTTAAAATAAATCCTTCAACTTTAATATAATTTCTATTTGAAAAGAATTTTTATCTTTAATAAAAAATAGAAGGGATATGCAAAAGAGCACGATTGTGAAAAATGAAGTTCGCGCTTACGTTAAAGAAAAAATCACCCAAAAAATTCAGAAACTGGAGGATTTTATGGAGTTTACTTTGGAGGCAAGTCGTGAGGTGAAAAAAACTTCAAAGTATGATTCGATCCGCGAAGAAATGCAGGAAGAAATTTATCAAATGCAAAAGCAGTTGGCTTCACTAAAGGATTTACAAAGAAATTTAGCGAAAATAGCAGACAAAACCTCGGTGAGAATTCAGTTGGGTTCCATCGTTTTCACCAATAAAGCAAGATTTTACATTTCGGTTTCTCTGGGGGAGTTTTTCTTTGAAGGAGATCGGTTTTATGCTATTTCTGAAGAAAGTCCGATGGCGAAAATTATGTTTGGTAAACAGGTCGGTGATTCTTTCACGCTCAATAATATCAGTCAGGTTATCGAACAAATCTGGTAACCTTTAATTAAAAATTAAAAATGGATCAAGTAGAAGTCTTAAAAAATATCATCGAGACCAGAAGAAGTATTTTCCCTAAATCCTATTCTACAGACGAAATAGATGAAAATGTTCTTGAAGAGATTTTGAATTCGGCAAACTTTGCACCGAATCATAAACGGACAAAACCTTGGCGGCTAAAAATTTTCCGAGGTGAAGAAAAAAATCAATTGGGAATTACGCTTGCAAATATCTATCAACAAACTGTAAATTCCCAATCGTTTCTGGAAAAGAAATTTTTAGATATTACTGATAAAGTAGCAAAGTCGAATGCGATTATCACAATTTCTGTAAATTTCAGTGGTTTGCTGCCGGAATGGGAAGAAATTGCAGCAACAGCAATGGCAGTTCAAAATATGTATCTGACCGCTACTGCTCATGAAATCGGTTGTTATTGGAGTACGCCGGGAATGATTAATCATTTGGGTGAATTTCTAGGTTTGGAAGAAAATCAAAAATGTATTGGTTTATTTTATTTAGGTAAAGTTTAAGTCTGTTGTAACATTACAAGTTTTTTGTCTACTTATATTAAAACATTTAACAAAAAATAAAAATAATGGAAACACATGGTTACAACAATCCGGAATCAACTCAGAATCCTAATCCTGGTTACAATCAAGGAAATTATCGCTCAGAAAAAAAGATGACGGCAGGTATTCTAGGAATACTATTGGGAGGTTTTGGAGTACATAAATTTTACCTTGGATACACCAAAGAAGGAATTATTCAATTGGTTTTAACTTTTGTGACGTGTGGAATAACGAGTATTATTGGTTTGATAGAAGGAATTCTTTACCTCGTAATGCCTGACGAACAATTTGACAGAACTTACGTTCAGAATAAGAAAGGTTGGTTTTAAAACAAAAAGAACTTCTAAATATTTAGAAGTTCTTTTTTTATGTTTTTAAGTCTTTTATTGATTCAATAAAATCGCCGCTTCTTTTGCCGCATAGGTGAAAATCATATCTGCACCCGCACGTTTAATACACGTTAAACTTTCGATGATCGCTTGGTCGTTATCTAACCAACCATTTTGTGCAGCCGCTTTTAACATCGCATATTCACCACTTACATTGTAAACTGCAATTGGTAAATCAATTACTTCACGAACTTTTGCAACAATATCGAGATACGGCATTCCCGGTTTAATCATGATAATGTCTGCGCCTTCAGCAACATCTTTTAAAACTTCATCAATCGCTTCTCTGGAATTGTGAAAATCCATTTGATAGGTTTTTTTATCTTTAGGAATTTCTACATTTTCTTTCGGTGCAGAATCTAAGGCATGTCTAAAAGGACCATAAAATGAACTTGCATATTTCGCCGCATAACTTAAAATTCCCACATCGGTAAAACCGCCTTCTTCTAAACCGGTTCTGATTGCTGCAACCCGTCCGTCCATCATGTCGCTTGGCGCAACAATATCTGCTCCGGCTTCTGCTAGTGAAACTGACATTTTTACTAATGAATCATTGGTCGCATCGTTGTCGATTTTTCCGTTGGTGATAATTCCGTCGTGACCGTAAATGGAGTAGGGGTCTAAAGCAACATCAGGCATGATCACCATTCCTGGAACTGCGTCTTTTATGGCTTTAATGGTGTTCTGCATCAAACCATTTGAATTCCAGGATTCTTTCCCGGTATTGTCTTTTAAATCCTCAGAAACTTTCATATAAAGATTAACTGCTTTTACGCCAAGAGAATATAATTCCTGACATTCTTTTACAGTAAGATCCAATGTTCTCCTGAAAATTCCTGGCATTGATGATATAGGTTCCTGTTTGTTAACACCTTCCATTACGAAAATTGGCATAACAAAATCGTTGGTAGTAAGTGTGGTTTCCTGAACTAACGCTCTGATTGCGGCATTGGTTCGCAATCTTCGGTTTCTAGAATAGATGATCATTTTTTTGGAATAGTATTTGATTAATCGTTTGCAAATTTAATTATAGTTTTGCGATAAAACTATTGAATTTCAAACAGAATTTCTTACATTTGTGAGTGTATATATTAAAATAAAATCATTATCGGTGAAAAAACTATTATTTTCTTTAATGTTTATCGGCACTTTAGCAGTTTTCTCGGAACAAGTTTCCGCGCAATCTGTTGATCGTGTTTCGATGATGACCAATCAAAAATCAGATGATGGGGTGATGGTTGCGTATCCAAATCCTGCTCGTGATTTTATAATAGTGAAGTCTAAAGACAATTCATTGAAAATTAAATCTGTTACATTTTATTCTATTTTAGGAATGCAAGTTGCAGAATATCAAATCAATAAAAATTCAGAAGAGATTCGTTTGGATAAACTTAGACCAGGTAAGTATTTGATGAGGTATGTTTTAAGTGATAACACTCAGAAAGTTACACAAATTGTTAAGCAATAAAATTTAAATCAATAAATATTAATCCTTGAATACTTCAAGGATTTTTTTTGTCCGCATTTTGGTTATTTAGAATTAATAAAAACTGAGAAAAAATTCCGTAATTTTGTAGCAATGGAAGCACGCGAAAAAATAGTAATTATTGGTGGTGGATTTGCTGGTTTACAATTGGCAAAATCACTGAATAATAAAAGAAAAAAGGTGATGGTAATCGACAAAGTCAACCATCACATGTTTCAGCCACTTTTCTACCAGGTTGCTTGTGGACGTATAGAGCCAAGTAACATTTCATTTCCTTTCAGAAAAATTTTTCAACGTTCCCGAAACATACAGTTTCGACTGACTGAAGTTCAAAGTATTGTTCCGGAGCAAAATAAAATTGTTACCGAAGAAGCGGAGTTTACCTATGATAAATTGGTGATTGCAACAGGTTGTAAAACAAATTTCTTTGGAAATGACAAAATGGAGCACTTGACTTTTGGTATGAAAAATACTCAGGAAGCCATTGCAATTAGAAACCATGTATTGTTGACCTTCGAGAAATTAATTATTGAAAGAAAACGCAGTGACGATGGAAACTGGAATATTGTTATTGTAGGAAGTGGACCAACCGGTGTGGAACTCGCAGGCGCTTTCGCTGAAATGAAAAAAGATATTCTTCCTCGTGATTATCCACATATGAATTTTGAGGATTTAAAAATTATTTTAATTAGTTCAACCGAAATGCCTCTTGGCGTAATGAGTGAGGAAGCCCAAAACAAATCAGCCCAATATTTAAAAGAATTAGGCGTCGATTTTATGAAAGGTGAAATGGTGACGGATTACGATGGGGACAAAGTCTATATGAAAAGCGGGAAAGAAATTGCGTCTAATAATGTAATTTGGGCCGCAGGAGTTACTGGTAATATTATTGATGGCTTAAGTCCTGAAGTGATTGTCAGAAACAGATTTAAAACAGATCGTTATAACCGAATTCTTGGTTATGATAATGTTTTTGCCATTGGCGATATCGCTTATATGGAAACTCCGAAATATCCAGCAGGTCATCCACAGGTTGCCAATGTAGCCATTAATCAAGGGAAAAATTTAGCCAATAACTTTCTAAAAAAATCACAAAAAGACTGGGAAGAATATGAATATATAGATAGAGGAAGTTTAGCTACCATAGGGAAACACCGTGCGGTTGTAGATCTTCCGAAATTTAAATTTCAAGGATTTCTTGCTTGGTATTTCTGGATGTTCTTACACTTAATGTTAATTTTAAGTGTTCGAAACAAATTAGCCGTTTTCTTCAACTGGATGTGGAGTTATATTAATAAAGACTCTTCATTAAGATTAATCATTATTCCTAATAAAAAGAACAATACTGAACAATGAGAATAGATATTATAAGTGTTTTGCCAGAATTAATGGAAAGTCCTTTTCAAACTTCAATATTGAAAAGAGCAATGCAAAAAGGTTTGGCAGAAGTCCATTTTCATCAGTTAAGAGATTGGAGTATTGGGAAACACCGCCAAATTGATGATGAGCCTTATGGCGGCGGTGCCGGAATGATTATGATGATTGAACCCATCGATAAATGCATTTCCGAATTAAAAGCCGAGCGGAATTATGATGAGGTGATTTACCTCACTCCAGATGGTGAAACTTTAAATCAAAAAATTGCCAATACGCTTTCGATTAAAAAAAATCTAATTTTTCTTTGTGGTCATTACAAAGGTATAGATCAGCGAGTTCGTGAACTTCATATAACCAAAGAAATCTCTATCGGCGATTATGTACTTACTGGCGGTGAATTGGCAGCCTGCGTTTTAGCAGATTCCATCATTCGATTATTACCCGGAGTTTTAAATGACGAACAGTCTGCGCTCACCGATTGTTTTCAGGATAATCTGCTTTCACCACCTATTTATACAAGACCTTCTGAGTACAAAGGTTTAAAAGTTCCCGATATCTTGTTGAGTGGCAACTCAAAAAAAATTGAGGAATGGGAACACGATCAGGCACTTAAAAACACTTTAGAAAAAAGACCGGATCTTTTGCAGGAAAAATAAAACGATTTTTTATGCTAAACTACTTTCATGGTAAAACAATTAATTTTTGGAATGGAAAATAAAAGCAACTCGGAATTAATTGGTTTTTACAATGTGGAAAATTTGTTTTGTCCAGATCTTCCCCGTGTTCATAAATTAGATCCTACCAAATCTGGATTACCCAATTGGGACGAACGTAAATATCAGAATAAACTTTCTAAAATTTCACAGGTCTTTCAACTAATATCTGAAAGTGAAAACGGGATGCCAATGCTCATCGGATTGGCTGAAGTACAAGGCAGAAAGCCATTGGAGGATTTGGTGAAATCAGATCCTTTTAATTCAACCTACGGAATTGTACATTATGAGTCTATGGACGAGCGTGGTGTAGATGTTGCGCTTCTCTACGAGCAATCGAAAATTGAAATAATTTCTTCTGAGCCCATCACGTATTTCTTTACCGTGGAAGGGGAGAAATCAGAATATTATGATACGACTAGAGATGTTCTGTTCTGCAAAGTGAAATATTTGGAAACCATCATTAATGTTTTCGTTCTTCACTTACCTTCTAAAAGAGAAAAAGATATCAATAAATCAAAACGAGAATATATTCTAAATGATTTAAATGAAAAGATTTCTAAATTAATTTCTACGACTGATGAAGGCGTTATGGTTTGTGGTGATTTTAATGAAAACCCCGATGAGGAAATGATATCTAATTTCATATATGATAAGGATTTCAACAGAATACTTTTTAATCCATATCTAGATTTGTTTAAAAATGAAAAATTTTCTACGTTTCATTACAAAAATGGCTTACTTTTTGACCAAATGATTTTCTCTGGTAATTTTTTAACCTCAAAGTTGCAGCTTTCATTTAAAGAATCAATGGTTTTTAATCATGAAAAATTAAGCACTTCTGATCGAAAATTTGCTGGTCGACCATTTAGAACATTTGCGGGCTCAAGATATCTTGGCGGTTACAGCGATCATTTCCCCATCTTGACCCTCTTTAATAAAGTTGAGAACTAATAATTTATAACAAACAAATCTTAAAATGAAAAATGCAATTAATGCCGAGTATCATTTAGATAAAATCGATAAAGAAATTATCTATATGTTAATGGACAATGCGAAAACATCTCTAGCGCTCATTTCAAAAAATGTCGGAATATCTACTACAGCAGTTCATCAAAGAATCAAAAAATTAGAAAATGCTGAAGTTATAGAGAATTCAATTTCGTTTCTTAATCCGCGGAAAATTGGTTTCAAGGTGGTATCTTTCCTCGGTGTGTTTCTGGAGCAACCAAGTCATTATAATGATGCCATAAAAGCGCTGAAGGAAATTAATGAAGTAGTAGAAGCCCATTATACCACAGGGAATTATACTATTTTTCTAAAAGTATTATGTCGGGACAATGACCACTTGATGGAGATTTTGAATAAAATTCAAAAACTAAAAGGAGTAACCAGAACCGAAACATTTATTTCCCTGGAACAAAGCATCAACAGACAATTAAAAGTTTAATCAACTACAAATTTTCAGTTGATAAAAAATTATGCATTTCATTTGAAGTGCATAATTTTTTTTAAAAGCAGTTTTAAAGAATTCCAGAAAGTAGGGTGACCATTTGTATATAATTGGTTAAATTTACATTCCTTAATTAAATAGAATATATTTTCTAATTAAACCTATTATTCATGCAAAAGACATTAGAAAAAAACGATATCAATTCTACGCAAAATCACGCTGAGATTCGCAACGAAGGTCTTGCCTTCACTACCAAATATTTCGAGACCCTCAATGTTAATAAAAGTGCTGTTGATCGCCGCGTGGCAACTTTATCAGGGAGAAGAAGTGTGAAAAAAGAATTCCAGGCAGCTTGGTTGCTTAAGGCGATTTCCATGATTGACCTTACGACTTTGGCTGGCGACGATACACGCGGAAATGTTTTGCGTTTGTGCGAAAAAGCCAAAAATCCTGTGCGCCAAGACATTCTTGAAAAATTAGGAATGCAGGACGCAAATCTTACAACAGGTGCTGTTTGTGTATATCACAATTTAATTCCGTTTGCGAAAGAAGCGTTGCAGGGAACTTCAATTCCGATTGCTGCGGTTTCTACAGGATTTCCAGCGGGTAAGATTTCCCTTGAAGATAAAATTACTGAAATCAAAAAATCGGTCGCCGCTGGCGCAAAAGAAATAGACATTGTTATTTCCAGGGATTTAGTTTTAGAATCAGAGTGGAAAGAACTCTATGACGAAATCAAATTATGTCGTGCCGCTTGTGGCGATGCACACATGAAAACCATTCTTGCCACAGGAGAAATCCCAACTTATACCAAAGTTGCAAAAGCCTCTTGGGTCGCAATGATGGCCGGCTCAGACTTCATCAAAACCTCTACTGGAAAAGAATCAGTGAATGCAACCTTAGCAGTAAGTCTTGTAATGATTCGCTGCATCCGTGATTATTATGAATTAACGGGCGTAAAAGTAGGCTACAAACCAGCAGGTGGAATTCAAAAGGCGAAACAGGCACTCGATTATTTAATTCTAATAAAAGAAGAATTAGGCAATGACTGGTTAACACCAGACCTTTTCCGATTCGGTGCAAGTTCCCTATTGGGTGACATCGAGCGACAGTTAGAACATTACGTAACTGGTCGATACAGCGCTGGATTTAGACATCCTATGGCATAAGGATCATACTGAAATTGGCGAAAGTATGGGCGCCTATTTCCGCCCTCCGTTCCCTCTTTTTTCATTGTCGGCTTCGAGACAGGCTCAGCCACCAATAAAAAAGAACTCCACTCAGGTCGGGGCGCATTGGGAACTAAATATAAATAAAGATTATAATAATAGAGACTAATATTTTTTAACAGAATAAATTTACCTTGCTCTTTTGAAAAACTTGAAAAAATAAAACTTTTGTGACTTTTGTGGCCGAAATTTCCGCAAGATCACATCAACACATCAACATAATGGAAATCAAAGAAATATACAACACCATGGTTTACGGTCCCGCCCCAGAAAGCGCAGCACCCGCTGTGGAATTTTTAGAAAATCATAACAGAAATTTCGAATTGTTTATCGGCGGAGAATGGGTAAAACCACACTCCAAAAAATATGCAGATTCCAACAATCCGTCTAATAAACAGTTTTTAGCAAAAATTGCTGAAGCTGACGAAACTGATGTTGATCTTGCTGTAAAAGCAGCCAACAAAGCGTTGCCAGAATGGGTTGCAATCGGTGGATTCGAACGTGCAAAATATTTGTATGCTATCGCAAGACAAATTCAAAAACATTCCAGACTGTTTGCAGTTTTAGAAACTTTAGATAATGGAAAACCGATTCGTGAAACCCGCGATATTGATATTCCGATTGTGGCAAGACATTTCTATCATCATGCAGGTTGGGCAAAATTGATGGAAACAGAATTTAGCGATTACCAGGAAGTTGGTGTAGTCGGGCAAATTATACCGTGGAACTTTCCATTAATGATGCTTTCTTGGAAAGTGGCTCCGGCTTTAGCAATGGGAAATACCATCGTTTTGAAACCTGCAGAATATACATCACTAACCGCTTTATTATTTGCAGAAATCTGTGAGAAAGTTGGATTGCCAAAAGGGGTTGTAAATGTAGTTACTGGAAAAGGAACCGTTGCTGGAAATGCTTTGGTTAATCACAACGATATTCAGAAAGTGGCGTTCACAGGTTCTACCAAAGTGGGTAAAACTTTGAGAACAAATATCGCTGGAACAGGTAAAAAAATCTCTTTAGAATTAGGCGGGAAATCACCATTTATCGTATTTGAAGACGCTGACTTAGATTCCGCAGTTGAAGGAATTGTAGATGCAATCTGGTTCAATCAGGGGCAGGTTTGCTGTGCCGGTTCTCGACTTCTTGTTCAGGAATCAGTTTCAGAAGTATTCTATAAAAAACTTCGTGACCGTATGGATACATTGCGAGTTGGCGATCCGATGGACAAAGCAATTGACATGGGTTCAATCGTGGACAAAGTTCAATTGAAAACCATCGATGATATGGTGAAAATTGGAATTAATGAAGGTTGTACGATTTACCAACCAAAAAATGGACTTCCGAAAAATGGCTGGTACTATCCACCAACTTTATTTACCGATGTTCCAACAAGTGCAGTCATTGCGCAGGAAGAAATATTCGGGCCTGTTTTGGTCGCCATGACTTTCCGTTCGCATAATGAGGCGGTGGCTTTAGCAAACAATACGCGTTATGGTTTGGCTTCAAGTTTGTGGACAGAAAACATTAATCTGGCTTTAGATATTGCGCCGAAAATCAAAGCAGGAAGCGTTTGGATCAACTGTACCAATCAGTTTGATGCGGCTGCAGGCTTTGGTGGTTATAGAGAATCTGGCTTCGGAAGAGAAGGTGGTAAGGAAGGTTTGTATGAATATATGAAACCAAAAGTGGAAGCAGAGTTTACTTCAAAACCAATTCTACCGAAAACTGAAAAAGTAAAGGATTCTAAAAAAACTAAAAACAGTTTGGCAGATATTGACCGTACAACCAAAATGTATATCGGTGGAAAACAAGCAAGACCAGATGGAGGTTACAGCACCGAAATCAAAAATGCGTTCGGAGAATATATCGGTGAAGTTTCTGAAGGAAACAGAAAAGATATTAGAAATGCTGTAGAAGCGGCCCATGCAGAAAAATCTTGGGGTGGAATGACCGGTCATGCAAGAGCGCAAGTTCTTTATTACATTGCCGAAAATTTAGCCATTAGATCTGAAGAATTTGCAGAGAGAATTGTTGAAATGACGAACGAATCTTTAGAGTCTGCTCAAGATGAGGTTGAAAAATCAATTGAAAGAATTTATACGTACGCGGCTTACGCTGATAAATATGACGGTGCAGCCCATTCAACTGTTCAGAGAATGGTGACTTTAGCAATGCCGGAAGCAATTGGAGTAATGGCGGTTATTTGTCCGGAAGAGAGTCCTTTACTAGGATTTATTTCTACGGTGATTCCAGCCATTGCAATGGGAAATAGAGTAGTGGTAGTTCCATCGGAAAAACATCCTTTCTCGGCAACCGATTTCTATCAGATTTTAGAAACTTCAGATGTTCCTGCTGGAACAGTAAATATTGTAACAGGACCGAAAGAAGAATTGGCTGGAGAACTTGCGAAACATTATAACATTGACGGTATTTGGTATTTCGGAACAGCAGAAGGAAGTAAAAATATCGAATTATTATCTACGGATTCTATGAAGCGGTCATGGGTGAATTTCGGAAAATACAGAAACTGGTTAAATCCAAAACATGGTGAAGGTCAGGAATTCTTAAGACATGCGACAGAAATTAAAAACATCTGGATTCCGTACGGAGCTTAGAAATTTTAAATCAAATATTTACAAAGCCACGAAATTTTCGTGGCTTTTTGTTTTTAAAGTTTAACTGCTAAATCGGTCAAAAATTAAAGCAGAAATAAAACTGGAAAATTTCACCATTAAGATTTGTGAAGAAATTAAAATAATTAAGATTTCTTTTAGAAACCCAACTAATGTGAACTTTCTACGCAAAAAATTAACTTAAACGAATTTGACTAAGGTGTAAAAGAAAACTTAATATTTTACAAGTAAAAAAATCTTTGTGACTTTTGTGGTTAAAAAGTTTTAATGGTTTTTCGTCCTAAAAAAATCTATTTTTGCAAACCAATGGCCAAAAGAAAAGTAAAAAGAAAAACAACCCGGAAAATTCACAAAAAACGCAAAAGACATTTTCTTCTGCGTAGAGAAATTCTGCTTTTATTTCTGGCTTTAACCTTAGTAGGAACGGGGTTTTACTTAAAACAGAAAATTTCTTTTCACTATTCGATGTATTTCAATAAATTCGAGCATAAAAAATTATCGAATTCGGAAGCAGAGGAAAATAGGATCAACAGAATTATTGGTGACTACGCCGATAAGACTTTTGGGATGGATATCTCTCATTACCAAAGAAAAGAAGATATTACGTGGGACAGTTTAAGTATTGGAAACCGAGCAATCCCAATAAAATTCGTTGTTCTTCGGGCAACAATGGGAAACAAATCTGCAGACAAACATTTCGATGAATTCTGGAATCTATCTAAAAAACACGAACTCATTCGCGGTGCTTATCATTTCTATAGAGCCGATGAAGATCCCGTTATGCAAGCCAATAATTTTCTGGAAAATGTGAAACTAGAATCTGGAGATTTGCCACCAATTTTAGATATTGAGAAAATTCCCAGACGGAAATCTACCAAAAAACTCGTTGAAGATTTAAAAATATGGTGTCGAATTGTGGAAGAAGCTTATGGCGCTAAACCAATTATTTACACCTATTACCATTACCATAAAGATTTTTTGAAAGGTGAGTTTAATGATTATCCATTGTGGTTGGCAAACTATAATGATGTGCCGCAACCTACACCCGACAGCGATTGGAAAATCTGGCAGTTTACCGAAAACGGAATCGTATATGGAATCAACACCAAAATCGATTTAAATGTCTTTAATGGAAATATGTGGTCGCTGAAAAGACTAACTTTAGATTAACAAAAGAAGGATGCTTGTCGGCATCCTTCTTTAGATTTAGAGAAATTTTTTATTTCATTTTATCCAATAAAGCCTGAGTTTCTGTGTATTCCTCACCTTCTTTTTTAGCAAGTTCAATCGCTTTGGTTGCCCAGATTTTTGCATTTGCTTTATCTCCCGTTTTGAAATAAAGATTCGCAAGCGTATCAGTATTCGCATAACTTTCATCTAATTTTACTGATTGTTTTGCCCAAAGCAACGCTTTTTCTAGAGCGACTTTATCCGTAGCGTTTTCAAAAAAGTTCCATGCAATAGAATTTAATTCAGAGGAAGAGAATTCTGCAGAAGTTCCATCTTTATAGTATTCCATAGACAATTTTTGATATTCATTTTTGTCTTTATTCATCGCCGCAACTCGCATTTTTGATTTCAAAAGCATAGAACTTACGTTCCCTGCTGACATCGTTTTGCTTGCTTCTGTTACATATTTTTTCTCATTAAAAACTTTTGTTTTCGCGTCGTAGGAATCATTGAATAAAGCATTTGTTTTTAAGTTATTAAGCACTTTATTATAATTTTCCTCTGGCATCACTTTGATTATTTCTGCTTTACGAGAAATAAATTCTGGGAAAAGTGGGGAATTACTGTCTTTGGTTAATGAAAAAAGATAAGAGAAATCTTCTTGAGATAGTGGCTCGTTCTTTTTTCCTGCAAAATAAGTTGCCGCTGCTTTTGTCGCTAAATCCGCATCAGCAAAAGCAAATACTTTGATGACACTTTTCAAAAACTCTGGATCTTTATCTCCAGCCTCAAATTTCTTTTTTAGGGCACCCATCTGTTTTGTAGGATCTATCGCATCTTTTCCGACTTCTATAAATTCGGGAGCATCATAATAAGATGTAACACGGTGAATTACTTCTCCGTCACCATTAATGAAAAGATAAGTTGGGTAAGCTCTTACGTTATACTTTTTTGCCAAATCAATTCCTTCGCCTTTTTCCATATCAATTTTAGAATTGATGAAATTGGCATTGTAAAATTCTCCAACCGATTCTTGTGGGAAAACATTTTTCGCCATCAGTTTACAAGGTCCACACCAGGTTGTGTAAGCGTCTAAAAAAAGAAGTCTGTTTTCTTTCTTCGCAATGGCCAGTAAATCTTTGAAGGATTTGTTTTCCTCAAATTTCATTCCCTGTCCAAAAGTAATGATGCTAAAAAGCACCAATAATATCAATGATATTTTTTTCATTTTTAAAATTTATTAAGATGCTAAAATAATGTTTTCTGGAGTAATGTGAATGTAAATTTCTGTTTAATCTTTTGTTAATCTCCCTTAATTTAAGTTAATGTTTTTTTAATCTTAAAAATTGTCAATGATGATCAAGCCTTTTCCCTGAAATCTATCTTCATCTGTGCCTAAAATCGACTCATTTAATTTCCGTACTTTTGCACCTTTCAAAATCATACAGTCCAATTATACAATGAATTACATTTCAGCCGAAAATCTTACGAAATCTTACGGAGTAAAAACACTATTTAGGGATATCACTTTCCATATTAATGAAGGTGATAAAATTGCTATCGTTGCTAAAAACGGTTCCGGTAAATCGACTTTGCTCAAAATTTTAATGGGTAAAGAAATTGCCGATTCTGGGACGGTAACCATTAATAAAGATATTCAGGTTGTTTTATTTGATCAGGAAATTGATTTTGAAGGCGAACTGAATGTAGAAGAATTCATGATGACTTTGGATTCTGCGCCGATTATGGCGTTGAAAAATTATCATCACGCTTTGATTTCTGAGAATCCAGATGATATGGATAAAGCGCTGAACGAAATGGAAATTCACGAAGCTTGGGATTTAGAAAATGAAATGAGTCAAATTTTGAGTCAGTTGAAAATCACTGACTTAACTTCGAAAATGAAAACCCTTTCTGGTGGTCAGATTAAAAGAGTTGCGCTTGCAAAACTTTTGGTTGAAACCCGCGCTCAGCACCGTCATACCTTATTGATTATGGATGAGCCGACCAATCACCTGGATGTTGATATGGTAGAATGGTTAGAAAATTATCTGTCAAAAGCGATGGTAACTTTACTTTTGGTTACTCACGACAGGTATTTCCTGGATGCAGTTTGTGATATTATTTGGGAGATTGAGGATTACAATTTGTATTTCCACAACGGTAGTTATGGAACCTATTTAGAGAATAAAATCATTCGTGAAGACAATATGAATTCTACGATTGACAAAGCGCAAAACCTTTACCGCAAGGAGTTAGAGTGGATGCGTCGTCAACCGAAAGCAAGAACTACTAAATCTAAATCGCGACAAGATGATTTTTACGAAACCGAAAAAGTTGCCAAAACCGATACCAGAAAAGAAAAACTGGAACTGGATTTTGAGATGAAACGTCTTGGATCAAAGATTTTAGAATTACACGATATTAGTAAAAGTTTCGGCGAGAAATTATTATTGAAAGATTTCTCTTATCAATTTCAACGTGGTGAAAAAGTTGGAATTGTTGGAAAAAACGGAGCCGGAAAATCGACGCTTTTAAATATTATTCAAGGTTTTGAACCGTATGATTCTGGTTCCATTGAAACCGGAGAAACCATTAAATTCGGTTACTTTGCGCAAAAAGGATTAAAATATAAAGAAGATCAGCGAGTGATTGACTTTATTAGAGATATCTCAGAAAATTTCCCATTGGCAAACGGAAGAACGATTTCTGCCTCGCAGTTTTTACGTTTGTTCTTATTTGATGATCAAACGCAATATGCGGCAATTTCTAAACTTTCTGGTGGTGAAAAAAGACGTCTGCATTTGATGCATGTTTTGTATCAAAATCCGAATTTCTTGATTTTTGATGAGCCGACGAATGATTTGGATTTACCAACATTAACGGTTTTAGAAAATTTCCTTCTTCAGTTCCAGGGAAGTTTAATTATCGTTTCCCACGATAGGTATTTCATGGATCGTATTGTGGATCACGTTTTGGCTTTTGAAGGTGATGGCGTTATTAAAGATTTTGTCGGAAACTTCACCGAATACCGCGAAAAGAAATCTCAGGAACAAAATAAAAAAATAGCGGCGCCAGTTGCTGAAATGCCGAAAAAAGTTGAAGTTATTCAAACCGCTGCTTCTGTACTGACCAAAAAATTATCATTCAAAGAGCAACAGGAATTAAAAGATATCGACAAACAAATACCGAAGTTAGAAAAACAGAGATCTGAGATTTTGGAGAAACTGAATAACGAAACCGACTATGGTAAGATTGCAGAATATTCGGCAAATTTAGAAACCATTGCAGAGCAGCTTCAAGATTTAGAAATGCGCTGGTTAGAACTTCAGGATTAGTTTTTTGAGTTCTATATAAAATAGAATTAGGAACGGGCTTTTGCTCGTTCTTTTTTTGTCATATAAATTCGTGTGATCGGGCCAAAAAGAACTTCCTAAGATTTTCTAATCTTATTTTTATTACTAAAATCTAAAAACCTTTTGCGTTATTTGCGGTAAAATTAATTTTAACATGAGCAACGACCAAAAATTAGAAGCGAAGTACGGACTTTTTACCGCCATTTCTATGGTCATCGGTCAGGTCATTGGTTCCGGGATTTTCTTTAAAGTTGATGATGTTTTATTATCCACACAAGGAAATGTTTTAGCCGGACTTTTTGGTTTTCTTATTGTTGGAATCAGCGTTGTGTTTGCTGGAATTTCGATGGCAAACTATGCAGAACTGTTGCCAAAAGATGGCGGAATTCTCAATTACGTAAATTACAGATTTGGCGAAAGTGCGAGTTATTTTGTAGGCTGGATTTATATGAGTCTGTTTTACCCTTCGCTCACCGCAGTTTTGTTTACGGTTTCCGGAATTTATATCGCGCATTTATTAGCGGAGTTCATGAACTTTGAACCAACTTTTTTGCATTTTGCTTTAATAGGTTTTGTTAATTTAATTATCTTCTTTTTTATTAATATTTTCCGTCCGAAAAGCAGTGGGATATTTCAACAGATGACAACGGTGCTTAAAGTGTTGCCTTTAATTTTTATCGCTTCTTTAGGAATTTTAAGTTTATTTAAAGGAGAAGTAAGTGAAGTAAATACTTTTACACAAATGGGAAGTGGTTTACAAAATCAGTCTTTTATTCTTTTGGTGGCGGCGAGTTTTATTCCGATTTCTTTTGCATTTGATGGTTGGTATATTGCGACTCAGATTTCTGGAGAGATTAAAAACTCCAGTAAAAACCTTCCGAAGGCTCTGATCATTGGAACTGTTTCTGTGATGGTGATTTACATCGCCTATTACTTAGGAATTGTTTTCCGGATGAGTGGTGAAGAAATCATTCAGTTAAAAGATACGTATATCACAGAATTTGCGAGAAAAGCGGCTTCTAATTCGGGTGCGATATTAATGCAACTCTTTATTATTATTTCAGTTTTGGGAACATCAAATGGTTTATTGCTGGCAACGATTCGGGTTCCCTATCAGTTTTCCAATTTAGAAAAGTCAAAGAAATTTTTGAACTTAAATAAAGTGGATGAGAAAACGAAAATGCCTGTAAACAGCGCGATTTTCGGAACTTCGTGCATTGTTTTTTATCTTGCAATCTATTATTTAACAAATACAAATTCCTTTTTTACGGAGAAAAATTTTGATCTTTCCGCTATTCCTATTATTTTTATTTATTTGGTTAATGGTTCTTTGTTTCTGGGTTTATTTCAATTATTTAGAAAGAAAGTTTTTTCTAGAAATTCCTTTTTAAAAAAAATAATAACGGTTATTGCGGTCTTAGGAAATACAGTAGTCTTGTTCGGAACGGCAACTGCACCCAACGGAATCACTTATTTTATTATTAATTTGCTATTTATTGGCGCAGGATTTCTGTTGATGAAGAGGAACTGATAAATGTCAGTCTTCTGTAATTCGCCTCATTCACAATAAATTAAACACTTAGTTTTAAATTTTATTTAGAATAATTACAAATAAGGTTGTGTAATTGTAATGCGTTTTTTACTTTTGCATCGTTATTTTAATTCAGTCTAAATAAAAACGTACATGAAAAAACAAATCATTTCGCTAGGTGCTTTAATCATTGTCTCTTCGGTAAGTGCTCAAATGAAGTTCGAACCGATAAATGATACTATTAGAATTCAGCAAATTGAAGATATTAATATGCACAAAACGGGAAATCCCAATATTGCAAGACCACTTTCTTCAAAGTCGAATTTAACAATAATGGAAAATCCACAACCCGTTGCAATTGTTACCCATGAAATTATAGAGCAGCAGCAAGCAAAACAGTTAAGTGATGTTCTTCAAAATGTAAATGGACTTTATATCACTTCTTCCCGTGGGAATTCACAGGACAGTTTTGGTGGAAGAGGATTTAACTTTGGGAACGATAATATTTTTAAAAATGGTGCTAGAGTTAACAGCGGTGTTTTCCCAGAAGTTTCCGGTCTGGAAAGGGTAGAAGTTTTGAAAGGGGGAAATGCAATGCTTTACGGAAATGTTGCCGCTGGTGGAGTTGTTAATTTAATAACAAAGAAGCCGAGATTCACAAACGGCGGAAGTATCGGCTTAAGCGGTGGAAGTTGGAATACTTATAAACCTACAGTAGATTTCTACGGGCCGCTGAGCGAAAAAGTTGCTTTCCGTGTAAATGGTGCTTACGAAACTGCTGACAGTTTTAGGGATGTTGTTTCTTCCACAAAATATTATTTCAATCCTTCTTTCTTATTTAATATTGGGAGAAACTCTCAATTGATTGTAGAGGCAGATTATTTGAAGAATGATTTTACACCAGACTTCGGAATTGGGTCAATTACCAATAAAGATGGTTCTTACTCTTTAAATAAATTCTTGCCAAGAAATGCTTTCCTGGGGACAGACTGGCAATATCAAAATGTGCAACAGGCGACAACCGGAATTACTTTTAATCATCAGTTTAATGATATTTGGACTTTAAACGCTGTTGCTTCTTATCAGAATTATACGAAAGATTATTTTTCAACGGAGAGAGTGCAGTGGAGTTATGACGCCGCAGACCGCTTGAACTGGAAACGTCCGCTTAATAAATCTTATAATGAGCAGAATTATACATCATTACAGGTTAACTTAAATGGTGAATTTAAAACTGGAACCGTTAATCATAAAATTTTAGTGGGAACTGATGGCGATTACGGAACTGCTGATTCTTACACTTATTTAAATCCTGCGAACGGAAAAACTTTTGGTACTTCTTATTTATATGGAACGAATGGTGCTGCAGGCGGAACTTTGTATTTAGACGATGCTGCGAGTTGGGCTTCAGGAGCAATGCCTGATTCAATGAAAAAGGATAGAAATAGAATTCCTACCCAAAGATTCGGAATTTACGCTCAGGATTATATTGAACTTTCAGACAAATTTAAAGTGCTGGCTGGTTTAAGATGGTCGTATATTGAAAATAAAGAGTCAGAAAAAGTGAATTTTGCAGATGGTAAATTAACAACTGGAGAAGGAACTGTTGACAGAGCATTTTCCCCAAAAGCAGGTCTGGTTTATATGCCAAATGATCAATGGTCTCTTTTCGCAACTTATACCAATTCATTCTCTGCAAATACAGGAAGAGATATTAATGATAATTCTCTAAAACCTTCTTTAATCGACCAGTTTGAAATAGGCATGAAACATAATTTCTGGAATAATGCCGTTGCATTAAACCTTTCAGTTTACCAGATTGAAAACAGAAACTTCTATCAAACTGCCGAATTTAAAGCAGATGGTTCACCAAATGTAGATTCAACAATTAAAGATTTCGCCGGTAAAATGAGAAGTCAAGGGGTAGAATTAGACATCACCGGAAATCCTTATCCAAACTTGTCGATTATCGCTGGAGCGTCTTATAACCATTCAGTTTATTTAGATACGCCTGCAGATTTCGGATATGTTGAAGATCAAAGATTGGTGAGAACCCCAGCGACTACAGCGAATGCTTCCATATTCTACACGTTTACTGATTACGTAAAAGGATTGAAGTTGGGTGCAAGTGTTTATTATGTTGGAGACCGACTTGCTGGCTGGAATGATACCAAAGCCACAAATGATACCAGAGGTGGAATTACAAGATTGTTGGAAGTTGACGATTATATAACCGCTGCGATCTCAGTTGGGTACGACTGGAAGAAATTCTCTGTAATGGGTAAAATTGGAAATTTATTTGACACGGTGAATTATAACTACCACGAGAATTACTCGGTGAACCCGATTACACCAAGAAATTTCTACATGACCTTAACGTATAAATTGTAATTAAAACATTTTTTCATATCATCTTAATTTTAAAGTAATAGTAGTGGAGATTTCGTTTCCACTTCTGTTATTTCAAGTAAAAAAACAAAAAACAAAAAACAGAAAACTATGGCAGCAATTAAAGACACCAAGTCATTCATGCGGATTACGCACCGTTATTTAGGTTATTTCGCGGCGGGAATTATGGCCGTTTATTCCATCAGTGGGGTATTATTGATTTACCGTGATACTAATTTTCTGAAAAAAGAAAATAAATCCGAAATTGTATTAAAACCCAATATGACGGAAAAGGAACTGGCGAAAGAAATTAAAATGAAAAATGTGGAGTTTAAACCGGGAGATGGTGATTTAAAAACCTTTGAACAGGGAACCTATAATGTAAAGACGGGAGAAGCAAAATATACCAAAATGCAGTTGCCTTTTGTCTTAGAAAAATTCAATCAGTTGCATAAATCTACATCAAAACATCGTTATGCTTCTTTGAATACAGTTTTTGGATTGACGCTATTTTTCTTCGTAATTTCTTCTTTCTGGATGTTTAATTTCAAATCAAAAGCATTTCGTCGTGGAATGATTTACGCAGGAATCGGATTTGTGTTGGCTTTGATCATGGTGTTCTTTCAATAAATCATTAACAGCAGAATTTTTTGACCACAAAGACACAAAGTTTTTTTTTAGTGCAAAGTCCATGAAAGTGCTGCGCATAAAAATTTCATAAGGCAATCTTAATAATTTTAATTCCTTCATCAAACTTTAATGGTGAAATTTGAAATCTTAAATTGATTGGTCGCAGTATTTCTAGCCCTGATTGAACGGTCTGTTTGAGCTCTCCCAAGTAAGGAAAAAGCTGAGGCGGGAAGCGAGTAGTGAAAGCAGGTTCTCGGCTCCTAAAAAAAATGATAGTCAGACGCTAAATAATTCGCTTCTAGAATTGTAGCCTCGGAAAATTTAATTATCTTTGCACCCTTATAATTAATCGGGACGAGTTCCCACAAATTCAAACATTTATGTCAGTAAAAATTAGATTACAAAGACACGGTAAAAAAGGAAAACCTTTCTACCACATCGTAGTTGCCGATGCAAGAGCAAGTAGAGATGGTAAATTCATCGAAAAATTAGGTACTTACAATCCTATTACCAACCCAGCAGTTATCGAAATTAACGTAGATGCGGCAGTAAAATGGTTAGATAATGGAGCGCAACCAACTGATACTGCTCGTGCAATTCTTTCTTACAAAGGAGTGCTTTACAAAAAACACTTACAAGGTGGAGTAGCAAAAGGGGCTTTTGATCAAGCGACTGCAGATAGCAAATTCGCAACTTGGTTAGAAGGAAAAGCGCAACAAGTTCTTGGTAAAAAAGACGGTTTGGCTAAATCTAAAGAAGATGCTAAAAAAGCAGCTTTAGAAGCAGAAGCAAAAGTAAACCAAGGTAGATTAGACGCTGCACAAAAATTAGTTGATGATGCGAAAGCTGAAGCAGATGCTAAATTGGCAGAAGAAAAAGCAGCAGAAGAAGCGGCTAATGCTCCAGTAGCAGAAGAAGCGGCTCCAGAAGCAGTAGCTGAAACTACTGAAGAACCAACTGCAGAAGCAGAAGGAACTGAAGAAACTCAAGCTTAATAAATTTCTTACTTAAGAATTATGGAGGCGTCATTTTTTGACGTCTCTATTATTTTAAAACCATTTATATTTGCATCATGAAAAAAGAAGATTGCTATTTTTTAGGAAAAATTACCCGCAGACACGGACTACACGGAAACGTATTCCTAAAATTGGATACGGATCAACCTGAAATGTATTCTAAATTATCCTCTATATTTGTTGATATCAACGGATTGTTGGTGCCTTTTTTCATTGCTAAACAATCTTGGAGCAAAGGCGAAACGCTCATTGTATCTTTCAAAAATTCTACCGAAGCTTTGGTCGATCAGGTCGTGGGGAAAGACGTGTACCTTCCGCTTTCTGGCTTGCCAAAATTGACCGGAAATAAATTTTATTACCACGAAGTTGTAGGGTTCGAAATCCGCGAAGAAGATGGTAAATCTTGTGGAATTATAGAAACGATTAACGACCAAACGGGTCAGCATTATTTCGTGCTCAAATTAGCAGATAAGCAAATTGTTATTCCGATTATCAGAGATTGGATTCTGGAATTAAACAGGGAAGAGAAATTTATCAGAATGTCTTTGCCAGAAGGATTGATGGATGTTTTCTTGATTCCATCGAAGAAAGACGAGTAAGTTTTTTTTTTGGCGACAATTCCGCCTTTCGTTGTCGATTTTTTTAATTGCTGGCTTCGACAAACTCAGTCATTAATTAAAAAGAACTGCACTCAAGTCGGGTCGTAACTGGGATTTAAAAACAACCCCTTTTTTTAATAGTAGTTTTTGTATTCTCGCACTACGGAAGTGTAATCTTTCGATTGAGTATCCAATTAAATGAATTTGAACGCTTATTAGTAAGCGTTTTTTTTATGATAATTTCCGCCTAAGAGCAAATTTTACGCCAATTTTTAGTAAGTTTGCATCTATTGATTTTAAGGAAATATGAGAACAACAATTAAAGAATTATTAGAGGACTATAAAAAACTAATTCATCACGACATCACAGTGCAAGGCTGGGTAAGAGCATTTCGCTCTAATCGATTTATTGCTTTGAATGATGGGTCTACGATTAACAATTTACAAGTGGTTGTTGACTTTGAACAATTTGATGAGAATATTCTTAAAAACATCAGCAACGCTGCATCAGTAAAGATCATAGGTGAAGTGGTAGAAAGCCAGGGAGCCGGACAGAATATCGAAATCATCGCCAAGAAAATCATCATCTTAGGAGATAACTTTACTGAAGAAAGAGATAAAACAATTCTTCAACCGAAGAAGCATTCCTTAGAGATTCTTCGTGAGCAAGCGCATTTGCGTTTCCGTACGAACTTATTTAGCGCTGTTTTCAGAGTGAGAAGTTCGGTGAGTTTTGCGATTCATCAGTTCTTTAATCAGAACCAGTTTTTCTATATGAATACGCCAATTATTACAGGAGCCGATGCTGAAGGAGCCGGTGAAATGTTTGGCGTAACGAATTTTGATCTTGATGAAATCCCACGGGATGAAAATGGAGCAATTGATTATTCACAAGATTTTTTTGGTAAGAAAACCAACCTGACCGTTTCCGGACAGTTGAACGTAGAAACTGCCATGATGGGATTGGGAAGAGTGTATACATTCGGACCAACTTTCCGCGCAGAAAACTCGAATACAACGCGTCACCTTGCAGAATTCTGGATGGTGGAACCGGAAGTTGCATTTAATAATTTAGAAGACAATATCGATCTTGCAGAAGATTTCTTAAAATACGTCATCAACTACGTTTTAGAAAATTGCAAAGATGATCTTGAATTTTTAGATAAGAGATTTGCCGAAGAGCAAAAACAAAAACCCGAGAAAGACAGAGCTTCAGAAGGTTTGCTGGAGAAGTTACAAAACGTTATTCAGAAGAGATTTAAACGTGTTTCTTACACCGAAGCGATTGAGATTCTTAGAAACTCGAAAGAAAATAAGAAAGGCAAATTCCAGTTTCCTATTGATGAATGGGGCGCAGATTTGCAAAGTGAACACGAACGTTTCTTAGTTGAAAAACATTTTGAATGTCCGGTTGTTTTATTTGATTATCCAAAAGAGATCAAAGCGTTCTATATGAAACTGAATGAAGATGGAAAAACGGTTGCTGCCATGGATGTTTTATTCCCTGGAATTGGTGAAATTATCGGAGGTTCTCAAAGAGAAGATAAATTCGATGTTTTGAAAGCCAAGATGAAAGATATGAATGTTGATGAAGAGGAACTTTGGTGGTATATGGACACGCGAAAATTTGGTTCTGTGCCGCACGCTGGTTTCGGACTTGGATTAGAAAGATTGATTCTTTTCGTAACAGGTATGACTAACATCAGAGATGTAATTCCTTTCCCTAGAACACCGCACACTGCAGAATTTTAAAATAAATTTACTATGTTTATGGTTCAAAAGAGCTGCATTAAAACTTAAAAGAGAAATAACATCATAATATGTTGAAACAAAATCTTCAAATGAGACTTGGCCAGAAATTGGCCCCGCAACAAATTCAGTTAATGAAATTGATTCAACTTCATACCCTCGAATTTGAAGAAGAATTGGAACGTGAACTTGAAGAGAATCCTGCTTTAGAAAAAGTACAGGAAGATAATAAAGAAGAAGATTACGCCTCGCTGGATGAAAAATATGAAGATGAAGGCAATGAAAGTATCGATACTGATTTTGATGTTAATGAATATATTTTCGATGACGAGCCAGCCTACAAATCTTCGGCCAACAATTACTCTGCAGATGATGAAGAGTTCGACAGTCAGTCGCTTTTAACAGAAGGCCAGTCTTTATACGATTATCTTTTGGAGCAAATTCGTTTGGCAAATATCGATAATGATGATTTGAAAATTGCTGAATATATCATCGGGAACCTAGACAATGATGGTTATCTTCGTAGAGAAATTAAGCAATTAGTTGATGATCTTGCATTTTCTCAGGGATTGATGACGACGCCAGAAAAGGTGACTGATATTTTGGAAAATTACGTTCAGAAATTAGATCCACCAGGAGTTGGCGCAAGAGGTTTGCAGGAGTGTCTTTTACTGCAAATAGAGAAAAAAGTGAGCGCTGAAAAAGCCGTGATTTTGGCAGGCAATATCTTGAGAAGTCAGTTTGATGCTTTAACGAATAAGCATTACAACAAGATTATTCAGAAATATGATATCGAGGAAGATGATTTGAAAGATGCTCTAGAAGTGATTTCTAAATTATCGCCGAAAGTTGGTGGGAATTTCGATACTCAAACGATTACCATTAACCAGGAAATTATTCCTGATTTCCTTATCACCGTTAAAGATAACGGTAAAAAAGGAGTAGATGTAATTCCATCTCTGAACAGTAAAAATGCTCCATCACTGAGAGTTTCAGATGAGTATAAAGACATTTTGACTACCTATTCTCACGATAAAAAATCGGCTGAGCATAAACAGGCGGCACTTTTTATCAAGCAAAAATTAGATGCAGCAAAATGGTATATCGATGCGATTAATCAGCGTCAGAATACTTTGTTACAAACGATTTCTGCCATTGTTCAGTTGCAGAAAGAGTATTTCATTACTGCTGATGATAAATCATTGAAACCGATGATTTTAAAAGATGTTGCCGATATCACAGGATTTGATATTTCTACGATTTCCAGAGTGGTAAAAAGTAAATATGCAGATACCCCAAATGGAATTGTATATCTGAAAAGTCTGTTCTCTGATTCATTGACAAACGATGATGGTGAAGAAGTTTCTACCAAAGAAATCAAAACGCATCTTATGGATATTATCGATGGTGAGAACAAAAGAAAACCTTATACCGATGATGCTTTGGTTAAATTATTGAAAGAAAAAGGATATAATATCGCCAGACGAACCATTGCAAAATATCGTGAACAACTAAATATTCCGGTGGCAAGGCTAAGAAAAGAATTATAAAAATTTATTTTAAGAATATAAAAAGAAGAGGGGAATTGAATTAATTTCCCTCTTCTATATTTTGGAGTTGTTCCAGATTTTTACCCAATCTTCTTAGGATAAATCCGTAGACTACACGGTAATAAATCCAGATTAAAACCACGCTTATTCCCATTGTCAATAATAATCCTGCAATAAATCCGATTAAGGTTGGATTGGTCAATTCAATATTTTGCTCGGCTAAAACTGAAAACGTAAATATTCCCAAAATCAGGGTAAATAAAATGACCAAAGCAATGTTTGCCACGATAAACAATTGAACCGTTTTTTTAAATTTAATGATTTGCAGAATTAACTTTTTAAGGTTCGATTCTACATTTATTTTTCGATAATTTTGGTAGAAACAGTAAACAAAAACCGCAGTCATAACCAAACTTACGATTTTTAGGATAAGATAAATATTTGATAATGTACTTTCGAAATTTGACGAATTATCGATTCCTAATTTCCCCAGAACACTCATTAAATCGGTGGTGTCTTCTCCTAAAAAAAGATAATACAAGTTGGCTCCCAGAATTAAAATGAATTCCACCAAACTGATCCAGAGAATATATTTCACATAATTCCGTGAGGATTTATTCAGCATCGATTCTATTTCTCTGCTGTCATATTTTGGCTCAATCGGTTGTTTTTGCCAAGTTTCTTTGAAACTGTCTAAATCAAATTCAGGCATGTTTTTCCATTAGTTGTTTTAAAGTTTTTTTCAGCCGATTCATTTTAACTCTCGCATTAACCTCCGTAATTCCTAAGTTTTCTGCAATATCACGATAAGGTAAATCATCCAAATACATTGTGACAATCGCACGTTCTACATTGGGTAGCATTTTAATCACTTTATAAAGAGTTGAAATATGTTGTTGTCTTTCATCATCAATTTCTACAAAATCACTATGATGATAATCCATCAATTCGTCGGTTTGGGGCGATTTTGTTTTTTTTCTGAAGAGCGTAATTGCAGTATTCAGTGCAACACGATACATCCAAGTAGAGATTTTCGATTGTCCTTTGAATGAGTCGTAGGAACGCCAAAGTTGTAACACAATTTCCTGAAAAAGATCTTGTTCATCCTCCAAAGTATTGGTATAAAGTCGAGAAACTTTGATAATCAAACCTTGATTATCTTTAATTAGTTTCGCGAACTCTTTTTCTTTGGCACTCAAATCTGATGATTTTTCTAAAGAGCGAAGATAATTTTTTTAAACCGAAAACTCAAGTAAATCTGTTTAATTCCAAAGGAAATCCAATGTTTTTTGTCAGGAATGCAGGAATTTTAAATATACTCTCCTATTTTATTAATATTGAAATATGATTGCGAAGATTTAAAAAGGTTTTGTGAATTTATTGCTTTTAAATGTTCTATAATTTTAGGGATTTGGCCTGGTTTTTACCATTCAATTTCGTGGTTGTATGCAAGTAGGTTTTAATGCAACCTTACATCTAATTTATTATATTTGCTACATGATTCTACGCGGAGAAAATTTAATTAAAGAATACGGCCCTAAAAAAGTGGTAAAAGGAGTTTCAGTCGAAGTTCGACAAGGCGAAATCGTTGGGCTACTCGGTCCAAACGGAGCCGGAAAAACCACCAGTTTCTACATGATTGTAGGCTTGGTAAAACCAACTTCGGGTAAGATTTTTTTAAATGATAAAGAGATTACCAATGATGCCATGTATCGCCGAGCCCAAAAAGGAATCGGTTACTTAGCGCAGGAAGCCTCAGTTTTTAGAAAACTGTCGGTGGAAGATAATATCTTGGGAGTTTTGCAATTGACCAAACTTTCAAAGCGGGAACAACAGATGAAATGCGATGAACTTATCGAAGAGTTTTCTTTGCAACATGTTCGTAAAAACCGAGGTGATTTACTGTCTGGTGGTGAAAGAAGAAGAACTGAAATCGCACGTTGTCTTGCAACAAGCCCGAATTTTATTTTATTAGATGAACCTTTCGCTGGAGTTGACCCGATTGCAGTAGAAGATATTCAGAAAATTGTAAGAAGTTTAGTCGATAAAAATATTGGTATTTTAATTACCGATCACAATGTTCAGCAGACTTTAGCGATTACTCATAAAACCTATATCATGTTTGAAGGACGGATTTTGAAAGAAGGACTTCCGCATGATCTAGCCAATGATCCACAAGTTCGTGATGCTTATCTGGGCGAGAATTTCGTATATCAGGATATTTTAAATAAACCCAAAAAGAAATCTTTTGTCTATAATATTTGGGCAGGTAATTTTGATTCTAAAAATCAATTCCAAAATTTTGTAGATGAGAATTTTCAGAATACAGATAATTTAAGATTGATGTACGGTTTTGAAGATATCAGTTTTGCTTCTTTGGCAAATTCAGAAATCGAACATATCTTTAATGACGTGGTTGACAAAAATTCTAATAATTCATTTTTGTTTCAGAAGAAAGAAATCAATTCAAATTATTCTTTAGTTGAAGCAGAATCAAGCGCAAAAGCAGCCAGCAAGCCAGAGTTACATTATTTAACAACGTTTTCTTTTGATTCTTAATAAATATTGAGACAATAATGGTTATTTAATTTCCAGTTGTAATAGTATATTGTGGTCGCTTTTTTGTTAACTTAGAATATTCCAAATTTTTTTCTAGTTTAAAATATGCCAAAACCTTTCAAAAGAACTGTTACTCTTTACAACATTTATCAGCAACTGATTCCCTTCATTAAACCTTATCGTTTGATGATGTACGGAACTTTATTTCTGACTTTTGTCGGTGCTTTAATGGCACAGGTGAATCCTTTGGTTTTAAAATACACCGTTGATGAAGTCACTAATTTAACGCAACTCCCAAATCCTATGGATGAGGGAATTCACGTTTTGGTGATTATTTCTTCGATTTTGTTGGGAAAGGAAATCATTAATATTTTTATTCAGTTTGGTCAAAAATTTTATGGCGAAAAAATAAGAATTAATACCAGTTCTGTTCTCGCTCAGACTGCAATTGACAAAATCTTGACGTACAGCGTAGCTTTCTACACCAATGAAAATCACGAAACTGGAAAACTGCAGCAAAGGATTGATCGTGGAATCGAGAGTTTAACGAAACTGGTTCAAAACTTTTTTATTGATATTTTACCGCTTTTTTCCAACGCAATTATTGCTTTGGTGATTATGTATATGCAAAATGTGTATGTCGGTTTGGTTTCTACAATTGTAGTTCCTATCTATTTTGCCGTGAGTTCTATGCAAGCGAAAAAACTTGCTGGAGTTCGTCGGCAATTAAGAAATCAACGGGAAAAAAAGACATCGGGACTTTTAAATTTAATCAATTCGATTATGGTGATTAAAAGTTTTGTTCGGGAAAAATTTGAAGGTGAAAAACAGTACGATTTGCAAATGCAGTTAATGGAAAGCCAGTTGTTTACCCGAAAAACCAATTTCTTTTATGATGGTTTAAAAACTTTTATCGAACAGTTCGGCGTGGTGCTCATTATTCTTTTAACCGTTTATTTAGTGCTCGATCAGCAAATGACTATTGGTGCGATTATGTTGCATATTCTTTTGTTTAATAATGTTTCGGCGCCGATTCGCCAACTTCACCGGATTTACGATGATATGAATGATGCCATGATTTATGCCGAAGGATATTTTGATATTTTAAATGCCGATGATCAAACAGAACCCAACGGAATTTATATCGAAAAAAATATCAAAGGGAAATTTGAATTGCAGAATGTAGATTTCACGTATCCGAATGGAATGAAAGCCTTACACCATGTTTCAATGAATATTCAAGCCGGAAAAACCACCGCCTTAGTTGGTTTAAGTGGCGCTGGAAAATCCACCGTAATTAATCTGTTGTGTAAATTTTATTTGCCCGATTCCGGAAATATTTTTCTGGATGATGTTGAGTTGAATGACTTTGATAATACGGCTTTGCGAAACGATATCGGTTTGGTTCTACAGAAGAATCATATTTTCCAGGGAAGTATTGAAGATAATATTCGCTACGGAAATATGAATGCGACTTTTGAGGAAATAGAAACTGCCGCGAAAAAGGCCTATCTCCACGATCAAATCATGGATTTGCCAGAACAGTATAATCACGATGCAACGCAACTTTCTGGTGGACAACAACAGAGAATTGCAATTGCCAGATTATTCTTGAAAGATCCACCAATTATATTTTTGGATGAACCAACTGCAAGTTTAGATGCAATTGCGACGGAACAGATCAAAAACTCTTTAGATGCGATAAAAGAAGGAAGAACAGTGGTCATTATTTCGCATTCCTTGTCGCAGATTTTAGATTCAGATTGTATCTATGTCATGGAAAAGGGAAGAGTCGTAGAAAGCGGAACTCATGATGAATTGATCAATCTTAATGGTTCTTACCGAGATATTTTCGATGCTTCTGCAAGAAGTCTTAATCTCGATAAATTAATGAGTTCTTTTAAAGAAAATTAAATTTAAAAATGAAAAAATACATCATCTTTCTTTTGCCATTATTGGCGTTAAATTCTTGTTCAAAAATAGAAGAAACCATCAATGAACAAATTGAAAAAACAACGACCAGCGTAAAAGAAAAAGCACATACTGCGGTTACAGAGACGCTGAATGAAACCGTCAGCAATTCCATTAATTCTTTGACCAATGCAGAGAATACTCAGTTTAAAGAAGTTTTTTCGCAGGGAGATCCTACCATGATTTCTGATTTTAAAGGCAAGAAATTTACGTTCCCAAATGGTTCGCCAGCGTATGTTTTTAAATATAAAGCCGATAAAGATTTGTTGATTCCGTATCTCGAAAATCAAGAAACTTCGAATGAGGAGAAATCTGATACTGTAGCGAAAAAAATCGATGGGAAAACCTTCATCGATAAATTAAGTTTTGTGGAGAAATTCTTGCCGGAAAATACGATTGATATGAGTTTTTTAGAAGATATTAAAAACGATAAAAGTATCGAGTATTATAAATTAAAAAGATTCCCAAACAGCAGCACAATTATTTATAATCCTAAAACAGAGCAGGTTTTTCAGTTTGTAGAAACCGCGAAATAATTTTGTGACTTAAAGTCTTTACTTCCTAATTCATTTATAAAAATATGCCCCAAAATATAATTCAAAATACAGTCGCTTTTGTTAAAGAAAAATTAGAAGGTGCTGAAGCCGGTCACGATTGGTTTCATATTGAAAGAGTTTGGAAATTATCAAAAAAAATTGCTGCTGTAGAAACCTGTAATCTAGAAGTTGTGGAACTTTCTGCCTTGCTTCATGATATTGCGGATCCAAAATTTCACGAGGGCGATGAAACTTTGGCTCTTAAAATTTCTCAGGAATTTCTAGAAGGTCAAAATGTTTCTGGTGAAGTTATCGATCAGATTTTATTTATTATTAAAAATATTTCCTTCAAAAATAGGGGAGAAATTCCTGATGTTCTGCCTATCGAACTTCAAATTGTTCAGGATGCCGACCGAATCGATGCTATTGGTGCGATTGGAATAGCGCGAACCTTTAATTATGGAGGCTTTAAAAATAATTTAATGTATCATCCCGAAATTCAGCCAAAGTTGAATATGACAAAAGAGGAATACAAAAAGTCTACAGGAACAACGATCAATCATTTTTACGAAAAATTACTCCTTTTAAAAGATTTAATGAACACAGATACCGGGAAAAAATTAGCAGAAGAGCGACACGATTTTATGCTTAATTTCCTTGACCAATTCTCCCGTGAATGGAATGTAGAGTGAATAAGAGCCGAATAAAAGGAGACAATTAAAAAAGAAACGATACAAGTTAAAAGAATTTACGTCCGCAATAAAAAACAGCATTTTTGTTTATGATTTGCGACTTTGTCATAATGAAAAATTACTGCTGCTGTATGATTTTTTAGATTAAAGAATATCTTGTAATAACTTGCTAAGGCAAGAAGTTTCGGTTTGCTAGTTGTTAATTTTATTTATCTTTACGCCATGTTTTATTTGTTTTTCCTGCTTGCCGTTTTACTTGCGTTTTGTTTACTGCTGTCCGTCATTAAAACTGGTAGATTCAAATTTTGGGCGAAAGCGCTTCGGATTGTTATTGTGGGAATTTCCGTGGTGGTTTTTGCTTATTATTTCATTCAGAAAAGTGTGGATCATTTCCTGAAAGATTCTCTCACGATACAAGTTGTAAACAAATTGCCATTTCCATTAGATTTTTATATTATTAAAATCAATGAAGATTCTGATCCTGATTTAAAATACGAAACCAGGCATCTTGGCAAAATTAGAACAGATTATTACAGAATCGATTATTTAAAAATGGATCAATCAGATCAGTTTTGGGTAGCAGGATATATGGGTAAAAAGAATTTGGTTTATTTCTCTCAACATTCAATTCCCAATAAAAATGAAGATCAAATCGTTGAGGTCAGAAACTATATCGTGCAAAGTTCTAAGTTAGCAGATGTGGCCAAAGTTGAAATTGAAGCGCTCAAGTTCGATAATATAAAAACCGCAATTTGGATGACTTTGGGATTGCTTCTTTTATTTCTGAATCTTGCAGTTTTGCTTAGAAAAAATAAAATAAAAAAAATCAGATAATTATTTTTCAATAAATATCTGATTCTAAATTTTACGTTTACAAGAAGAAAACATTTTAAAGAAAATATTTTACCAGAATTAGTAAGCAAACAATTTCTAATTTTTCATATAAAGACATTTTCTTTTTTTTGCGGTTATTATTCAATTGAACTTTATTGCTTAGATCTAAATCTGCATTTCTACAACTTCCCATTTCTTTACTTAAAGAATTACAGGCTGAATCAAAGCAATCATCTACGTCGAAATTAAATGTTTTCATAATGGTGATTTTTTACATTTTATTTTATCTTGAATAAAATGTTCTGTTTTCTAATACAAATTTCAACAAAATAAGAGGCGAAACATACGAGATAAAGACCCAAATTAATGTCAAAAATCACCCTTTTTTTTATGGTGCTTTTACAAGATAAATTAGAAATCATCCCTAAATATTGCTAATGACACAAAATGTTATTTAGGAAAATGTACTTTTTTTTTGGTACTGAGATACTTTATTCATCGCGTTTTTCGATTTGTTCAAATTAATCTGGAGAAGTGTTTACATAAAACAAATCCCGAGAAATTTCCCGGGATTTGTTTATTTTAAAAAAAAGTAAAATTGTTTATTTACCTTTCTTTTCTTTCAATGCTTCTTTATCTTTATCAGACGGATTCCAAACTTTCACTTCAGAATCTTTATTAATTCCTGATAAGATCTGAACATTAATTCCGTCGCTTGCGCCGAGCTTTACATTCACTTTTTTGAATTTTCCGTCCGGCTGTTTTACTTCAACGAAAGAATTATCTTTTCCATTCACCTTTTCATATTGAATTAGAGATTCATCCAAAAGCAAAGCATTTTTCTGAGAACTCAAAATAATTTCTCCGTTTGCAGAAAATCCTGCGCGGATATATTCATTGGTTTTATTAAAAACGTCGGCTTCAATTGGGAATTTAATCGTTCCATTTTCCTCTTTTCCTTTCGGTGCAATCATCGTTACACGACCTGGAAAAGATTTATTTTGCAAAGCACCGATGACCACATTCATATCCAAACCTTCTTTCAATTTTCCGGCTTGTGCTTCGTCAATCGTTCCTTCAAAAATAAGAGAATTTAAATCTGCGATGGAACAAATAGTACTTCCTGCATTAAATGAATTCGCCTCAATGACCTGACTTCCAACTTTTACGGGAACTTCTAAAACAGTTCCATTCGCTTTGGATCGAATTTGAGTGGTTGCCAAACCAGCCAATTCTGGAGTTGCACCCGTTTTTGCGATTTGTAGGTTTTTTTGAGCCGTTTGTCTTTGTTGTTGCGCATTTCGTAATGCTTGCTGCGTAGATTGTAATTGCTGTTGTGCCGAAATATATTCTTGCTTAGAAATTACGCCTTGCGAATACAATCTTTCTTGCATTGCAAATTGTTTTTGCTGTTGCGATACATTAATTTGAGCATTGCTAATCTGCAGATTCGCGTTGTTAATTTCTTGTTGTGCAGCGTTCACATTCTGAATGCTCGGTACAATTCTAATGGTCGCAACCAATTGTCCAGCGGTAACTTTATCACCTTCGGTCACTAGAATTTTATCGATAATCCCAGAAATATTGGGTTTGATTTCAATTTCCTCTCTCGGTACAATTTTTCCAGTTGCCATTACTTTATCGTCCATGTTTTGAACGAATGGTTTTTTAGTCAAAAACTGTTCGCTTTCTTTAGAATTGGATGAGATCAGATATTTAATTCCCATAAACAGTGCCGTGGCAAAGATTACTGCCAAGAGAATATAGATGGCTTTTTTTAAAGTGAACTTCTTTTTCATATATTTCGTTTATTTTTTAATTATTTTTTTGGGCGACTATTTCCGCCCTCCATTCCCGCTTTTTTGTTCGTCGTGCCTCCTCGCAAAAAGAGCTCCATTCAGGTCGGGTCGCAATATCGTCTTGAGTATTAAAATTAGTTTTTAAATTACCCCTTATTCATTACCGATTATTCAGATCTCAACGCTTCAATCGGACGAATCTTCACCGCTCGTTGCGCCGGAATCATGCCGACAATTAAACCTAATACTACCATAATCGCCATCGCACCGAAAACCTGTCCATAATTTACTGTCGGATTATAAAACGGAAAAGTATCCTGGCCTTGAGTCACCGCATTCAGAATCATCAGCAGGAAGATTCCGAGCATAAATCCCAAAAGTCCTGAAGACAAAGTAATAACCACACTTTCTAGTAAAATCTGATTCCGTACTTCTGCGGGTTTTGCACCCAAAGCACGGCGAATACCAATTTCTTTGGTTCTTTCTTTTACTGTAATCAATAATATATTTGATATCGCAATAACGCCGGCTAAAATGGTTAATGTTCCCACTGTAATTGTTAGTAACTGCATTCCTGTAAGAAATCCGGTCAGTTTCGCAAATTCTTTTCCGAGGTTAAAACTTCCAAAAGCATTGGTGTCTTCTGGCGAAACATTATATTTCTTTTTGAGTTCATTTTTTACCTGATCTTCAACAACGCTCAAATCAGCATCGGGTTTACTTACAATTGCAAAAAATCCAACTTTGTCGCCTTCATTATACATTTTGGAAAAAGTGGAAAAGGGGATAAAAGCGGACTGGTCATTTTCTGGTCCACCCGTCTTTTTAACTCTAAATACTCCGATGACATTAAAGAAAATACCTTTCACATTAATGGATTGTCCAATTGGATTTTCATTCTTTTTAGCATCGAAAAAATTTTTATAAATCTCTTCACCGATGACGATTACATTTTTATTTCCGGTAATATCGGCGTCATTTAAATAACGTCCGAAAATCAGTTTCTTCTCAGAGATTTTATTTCCAACTGGGAAATCGCCCGTTAAAGTATAAGTTGCATTTTTTCCATTTCTCGAAAAAGATTCTCCTGGAGTACCGAATTTTCCCCGTGAACTTTGAGGAGAAATATAGTCGATTGCCTGAACTTTTTGTGGAAGCAGATCAAGGTCACTTAAATGCAAATCCATTTTTCTACCCTTCGGAAATCCATCATAAGGAATTGAAGTATTCTGCGCCCAAAGGAAAATAGAGTTGGTTGCAAAGCCAGAGAAAACTTTATCAAAACCATTTTCCATTCCTTTTGCAGCGCCCAAAAGGGCAACAAAAAGAAACATTCCCCAACCTACGCCAATCATGGTTAGAAAGGTCCTCAACTTATTATTTTTCAGGGAATAATAAATTTCTTGCCAGGTATCTATTTTGAAAATGATGTTCATAATGTCAATTTCTTAAAGTGAGTAAATTCACTAATTAGTTCGAAATTAATTTAAATGGTGTTTGTAAAGTCTTTTCTCTATATTCTTTCATCAGCAGAGCCTATTCGCTTCTCAATGCTTCAATCGGTTTAATTCTACTGGCGCGATATGCTGGTACAAATCCTGCAATCAGCCCGGAAATAACCAGACTTACAAAAGCCACAATAACTAATCCCCACCCAACGGAAGGATCTACAATAAAATATTTTTCTAAACTGTCGCCGAGTAAATGCAAGGTCAGAATTCCTAAGGCAACACCCATTAAACCAGAAACTACCGTAATGACGATACTTTCCTGCATAATCAAACCGACAATGCTGCTGGGTTTTGCTCCAATTGCTTTTCGAACGCCAATTTCCTGTGTTCTTTCTTTAACAATGTAAACCATAATATTACTGATTCCGATAATTCCAGCGAGCAAAGTTCCCATACCGATAAAACCAACAATTAAGGTGATAATGAATAAAAATTGAAAAGTCTGACCCATATTTTTAGCATTATTCCTTACGACGACACCATTCTCATCATCGGGAGAAACTTTGTGTTTTGCTTTTAATTCTTTTTCTACTTGTTCACCATATTTAATGGCTTGGTCTGGAGTAAGATTGGTATTGTAAGTCAAGAAAATAGTACTTACGGTATCTGAACCTTTCTTGAGTTGTTGCAGAGTAGTAATAGGAACGGTAATCATTCGTTCATCGAAATCCCCACCATCATCGGAAAACACTCCAACAACTTTAAACATGCTTCCATTAATATCCAAATCTTTTCCAATTGGACTTCCGTTTTTTATTAAATCACGCTGAACCATTCTACCAATCACAGCAACATTTTGTTTGCGGTCCAGATCCATAGGATTAATGTATCGGCCTTCTGTTAATTTACGGTTTTCGATAATAATCTCGTCAGGATTTGCACCGCTAATTTGATAGTTTCCGCTTTCTTTTCCGTATTTCACGGTCATGTTCGAGGAATATCTTGGTGTGGCACTTTCTAATTTTTCAGGTTCTTCATTGGTGATTTTTTCGTAATCCTCATTTTTAAGAACGATTTGGCGATCTGATTGTAAACCGCCGTAAGCGATGGTGGTTTTTCTGGTGAAAATTGTGATCAGGTTCGTTGCGTCTCTGGCGAAGCCTTGAGTAAACGCATTTTGCAAACCAGTACCAATGCCAAAAAGTACGATGAAAATATATAAACCTAAGGCCACTGTAAAGCCGGAAAGTACTGTCCGCAGTACATTACTGCGAATCGATTCGAATATTTCTCTCCAGCGGTCGAGGTCAAACATAATTTTTAATTCTATTTATTTTTATAATGAATTCACCATTCAGTAATTCATTGTTAAGCAAATCTGCTATTGCAAAACTCTTTGAGTAATAAATTCATCACTTTCGATAATACCGTCTTTTAGAATGACGTTTCTTTTCGTTTCTGCCGCAACATCAGGTTCATGGGTAACGACAATAATGGTTTTCCCCTCGCGATTAATTTCCTGCAGCAATTTCATAATGTCGTAGGTTGTTTTAGAATCCAGTGCTCCGGTAGGTTCATCGGCCAAAATTACTTTTGGATCAGTAATTAAAGCGCGGGCAATAGCAACTCTTTGTTTTTGTCCACCTGAAAGTTCATTTGGCAAATGGGTCGCCCATTCTGCAAGTCCAACTTTCTCTAGATATTCCATGGCTCTCTGGTTTCTTTGTTTTCTGGGAACATCCTGATAGTAGAGTGGCAGTGCTACATTTTCTAAAGCAGTTTTATAACCAATTAAGTTAAAAGACTGAAAGATAAATCCGAGAAATTTACTTCGGTATTCTGCGGCTCTCACTTCTGAAAGATGCTCAATAGGAATTCCATCGAGTTCATAAATCCCAGAATCTTTCTCATCTAAAATGCCGATGATATTTAATAAGGTCGATTTCCCAGAACCCGAACTTCCCATAATGGAAACAAATTCGCCTTCATCAATCGAAAGATTAATTCCTTTTAGAACATGGAGTTTGCTCTTACCGGTGTCGTATGATTTATTCAGGTCTTTAATTACTAACATCAAGTGGGGGATTAATTTTATAATAGGTAGGATTAATATTTTATTTGTTACAATTTTACCTTCTAATTATTTTTTCTTACGCTGTTTAATTTAGTTGTATTATCATATTTGGGTTTACAGCGACATGTTTAATAAATATGGTTGTAAAACGTTACTTCAATAATTCAATCTTTGGGATTGCTTTATAGGTACGCCGTCTGTGTGATTGTGGAAAACTTTTACACCTTATAGTCAATCAATTAATCATTACGGCTTTCTTAGTATGGTTTCATTTCCTATTTTTGTACGGAACGCATTAAAGGAGAAATTCTATACATTCTAGTTAATTCTTTTTGCAACCATTTAATAATCATATCGTTATATAATTTTGCTTTTCCAAGAGAAGTGATTTAAAATTAATTTTTACCATGGGAATTTTTGACAAAAGAGTAGGGTACAAACCATTTGAGTATCCGGAAATCTTACAGTTTGTGGAAGCGATTAACAAATCATTTTGGGTGCATTCTGAAGTTGATTTTACGGCAGATGTTCAGGATTTTCATTCTCAGTTAGAACCTCATGAAAAAAACGCGATTAAGAACGCTCTTTTAGCCATTGCCCAAATCGAAGTTTCTGTAAAAACATTTTGGGGAAATCTTTATAATCACATGCCGAAGCCGGAATTGAATGGATTGGGTGCTACGTTTGCAGAATGCGAATTCCGTCACTCCGAAGCCTATTCCCGTTTGTTGGAGGTTTTAGGGTACAATGACGAGTTTAATCAGGTAATCGAAATTCCTGCCATTAAAAAGAGAATTGATTTTCTATCCAATGTTTTAAAACATGCGAATTCAACAACGCATAAAGAATACGTTTCTTCGCTGTTATTATTCAGTATTTTAATTGAAAACGTTTCTTTGTTTTCTCAGTTTGCGATTATTTTATCGTTCACAAGATTCAAAGGTTACATGAAAAATGTATCCAACATTATCGCCTGGACTTCCGTTGATGAGCAAATTCACGCCAATGCGGGGATTTATCTGATCAACAAAATCCGTCAGGAACAACCTGATTTGTTAACCGATTCAGACATCGAAGATATTTACACTTTGGTTGATCATTCCATCAATGTAGAAGAAGAAATCCTGGACTGGATTTTCGAAATGGGAGAAATCGATAATGTGAGCAAGGAGAACTTATTGAACTTCATGAAATTCCGTGTGGATGACAGTTTGAAGAAAATTAATATGAAAACCCGTTACAATATTTCGCCGGAACAATACCGTCCGATGGTTTGGTTTGAAGAAGAAGTTTTCGCCAATTCAATGGATGATTTCTTCGCCAAAAGACCGGTGGACTATACCAAACACGATAAGAGTATTACAGAGAACGATTTGTTCTAGTTTTATTTGGGCGCCTTTTTCCGCCTTCCACTCCCAATCTTTTTGTTCCGCTTTGCTTCACAAAAAGGATTTCCGTTCAAGTCGGGGCGTAGTTGGGAATATTAAATATAATTGGGATTTTAAACGAAAGAATTTCCAGCAGTATCGAAATTAACCTTGTCAAGGTTCGAAACCTTGACAAGGTTTTAAACTGAATTAGAAAATCTTCGAAAGAAAAAAGACAGAAATAAATAGCCGCGATTGAAACGGTATCCTTTTTTGGTGATTGAGCGCAGTCGAAATTACCGAAAAAGATAGAGTGGAAAGCGGGACCGTGATAGAAAAGAAGCGAACATTTTATGCTTCTGGAAAAATTAATAAAAAACACATTGTACGCGGTACATTTTAGAGAGAGAAAATATGGAAGAACAATCAAAAATCTGGTGGCTGAACGAAGAGTCGGAGCAAATGTTAAACCGCGGCTATTTGTTGAAAGGCGAAACCGTAGATGGTGCCATTACCAGAATTACAACAGCAGCCGCGAAAAGATTATATAAACCGGAATTGCAGCCTGCCTTTGAGGAAATGATCAGAAAAGGCTGGATCAGTTTCTCCTCGCCGGTTTGGGCAAATATGGGAACTGAACGCGGTTTGCCGATTTCCTGTTTCAATGTTCATGTGCCGGATAATATTGAAGGAATTACGCACAAATTAGGGGAAGTGATTATGCAGACCAAAATTGGGGGCGGAACTTCCGGATATTTTGGAGAATTGAGAAACCGTGGAACAGCGGTTACGGATAACGGAAAGTCTTCGGGTGCAGTTTCTTTTATGAAATTGTACGATACTGCAATGGATGTGGTTTCGCAAGGTGGCGTTCGTCGTGGTGCTTTTGCGGCTTATCTGGATGTCGACCACGGAGATATTGAAGAGTTTTTATCGATTAAAGATATTGGAAGTCCGATTCAGAATTTGTTCACCGGAATCTGCGTGCCAGATTACTGGATGCAGGACATGATCGACGGCGATATGGAGAAACGTAAAATCTGGGCAAGAGTTCTTGAAAGCCGTGCACAGAAAGGTTTACCGTACATTTTCTTCACCGATAATGTGAACCGTAATAAACCACAAGTTTACAAAGATCAGGGAATGACCGTGAATGCAAGTAATTTGTGTTCGGAAATCATGTTGCCGTCCAGCGAAGCGGAATCGTTTATCTGCTGTCTTTCTTCGATGAACTTAGAATTATATGACGAGTGGAAAGATACGGATGCGGTGAAATTAGCGATCTATTTCTTGGATGCTGTTTTGTCGGAATTCATTGAAAAAACAGAAGGGAATTATTATCTGACCGGAGCGAGAAACTTTGCTTTGCGCCACAGAGCCTTAGGTTTGGGGGTTCTCGGATACCATTCTTATCTGCAGAAAAACATGATTCCGTTTGAAAGTTTTGAGGCGACCCAGTTTAATGCAAAAGCCTTCAGACAAATTAAAGAGCAGTCGATTGTTGCTTCTCAGGAGTTGGCGAATATTTATGGTGAACCGGAATTGTTGAAAGGCTACGGAATGCGTAATACCACAACGATGGCGATTGCTCCTACGACTTCAAGTTCTGCGATTTTGGGACAGACTTCTCCGGGAATCGAGCCGTTTGCGTCAAATTATTATAAAGCAGGTTTGGCGAAAGGAAACTTTATGCGTAAAAATAAATACCTCGCGAAATTACTTCAGGAAAAAGGAATCGACAACGAAGATACATGGAGAACAATTATGTTGAATCACGGTTCTGTTCAGAATCTTGCGGAATTGAGTGACGAAGAAAAAGCAGTATTTAAAACATTCAGAGAGATTTCTCCAATGGAAATTATTTCTCAGGCTGCACAAAGACAACAATATATTGATCAGGGACAATCACTGAACTTGCAAATCCCATCGACTATGCCAGTGAAAGATGTGAATTACCTTTATATCGAGGCTTGGAAGAAAGGCGTGAAATCTTTGTATTACCAAAGAAGTTCTTCTGTTTCGAAAGAAATGATGGTGAACTTTGTGACGTGTTCGAGTTGTGAAGCGTAAACATTAGAGAAGAAAAACATAGACTTTATACAAACCACAGGATTATTTCTGTGGTTTTTTTATTAAACTATTTTGAATGATCTGCGATTGATTTTTCTAAAATGCCAGCAGATTATAGTTCATTGTGAACTTTCCTAAGTAAAACGCCTTTGCGAACTTAAAAGCGAGTTAGAAACAGAATGTTTGTAAGAAAACTTTGTATTTCTTTGCGTTAAATATTTTTATTACGTTTGAATATTAATAAACATAAATCTAAAATCCATAACTTTAAACCTCTAATTCTAAATCAGCACCAGTTTTGAAATTCGGATAAGTAGAAGACCCGTCGCAAATTGATTTTACACTTCCTAAAGATCATCTAAGAACCAAAGAAATTTTAAAGGAAAATCAGTCCAAAGATTTCAATGTTTCCATCGGGTGCGCAAAATGGAACAAAACCGATCTGAAAGGATTTTATCCAAAAAGGACTAAAGATGAATTGACGTATTATTCGACGCAGTTTAATTCAATTGAGTTGAACGCTACGTTTTACAGCATGCCGTCGCCCGAGCAGGTTCTAACCTGGAAAGATAAAACGCCGGCTGATTTTAAATTCTTCCCAAAGATTCCAAATACGGTTTCGCATTACAGAAGACTGTTGAATATTACCGATGTGGTGACGCAATTTGCAACTTCCGTTTTAATTTTTGATGAAAAATTAGGAATGGTTTTTCTGCAACTCCACGATAATTTCAAACCGAAAGATGACGAGCGTTTAGAAAAATTTATTCAGGACTGGCCAAAAGAAGTTCCGCTTGCCATAGAATTAAGAAATAGTGAATGGTTTGCAGATGAAGAAATTTTCAACAAAACAACGGACCTTTTTGAGAAGCACAACATTACCAATATCATTGTAGATACGGCTGGAAGAAGAGATATGTTGCATATGCGGCTTACGACACCAACTGCATTTATCCGTTATGTTGGCGCCAATGCCGAAAGCGATTACACCCGACTTGATGACTGGCTGGAAAGAATTAAACTTTGGAAGAAAGAAGGCTTGGAAAATCTGTATTTCTTTGTTCACCAGAATATCGAGAAAGCCTCTCCGCTTTTATCTGCCTATTTTATTGAAGCAGTAAATAAAGAGTTTGATATGAAAATTCACGTTCCGGTTATGGCAGAAGTAAAAACCAAATTCTAGATTATTTTAAAATTGGTGGTTTCCACTTTTTACTCGATTTTAAATTAGTTAAAATTGAGTAGAAAATAATAAAGGACTTATTTGTCTTTTATTAAATTATTATTTACATTTGTTCTAGTTATAAAAATATGTTTTCAAAGTCATGTGAATATGGTATTCGTGCAGCGATTTATGTTGCCAAGCATTCTCTTAAAAATGAGAAAGTAAGTTTAATAGAAGTAGCAAAACATACCGATTCCCCGCCCGCATTTATGGCGAAGATATTACAGAAATTAACCCGAACCGAAGTGCTGTCTTCTATTAAAGGTCCGAATGGTGGGTTTTTTATAACAGATGATCATTTACATTCAGTATCACTCCTAAATATTGTATTAGCAATGGATGGTGATGGTATTTTTGAAAACTGTACGTTAGGTCTCAGAAGATGTGATGGACAAAAACCTTGTCCGATGCATTTCAGTTTTGTGAAAATTCGGGACGAGATGAGGGAAACCTTACAGAGGGCTACGCTGAAATCTTTGGCTGAAGAAGTCTCCGATGGGATTACGTTTTTAAAGCGCTAGTTTTTTTTACTACAATAAAGGACAATTTTATCTTTTAATATTTCTATATGAATAATTCACTATTTGGGGAATCGGGTATTCAGATTACGGTACTTCTCATTTTAATACCAGTGCTTGCTGGTTTAGTCATTGCTATTGTGAAGACTTATGGAACGTACAAAGACTTAAAAAACCAACGTAAACTTTTAGAATTCCGAAAAAAGATTGAAAGGCTCTCTCCAGAAGAACTCGCGGTTTACGAAAAAAAGAAAAAAGAAGATGATTATCAACTTCCTCACAATGCATTGTCTGGTGAATTACCGCCTTCAGATGAGAAAGGAATTATTCACAATATTAATTCTATCGAAGAACTTCGGGTAATACCTCACAAGAAAAGTTTTGTTCCTCAAAAATATGTTTCACCTGAACTCGCAAAATTAATTTTATATTTTATCGGATTCTCTATTTTTTGGTTGCTGTTCGGAACCACGGTTGGAGAGTACTTGGGAATTAAATTTGTTGCGCCAGATGCCGATCATGTAAGTTGGTTAAATTTTGGGCGGCTTCGTCCTGTACATACCAATATGGTATTTTGGGGCTGGGCTTCTTTTGCAATGGTTGGATTGTCATATTATGTAATTCCGAGAGTAAGTAATGTTGGGATTCACAGTCTCAAAATCGGCTATTATTCGTTAATCCTTATGAATGCTGCAGTTTTGCTGGGAACCATTTCATTAATGGCTGGAATTAATAATGGTGGTGGTGAATACCGAGAATATATCTGGCCAATTATGGCGCTCTTTGCCATAGCAATCATTTTGACCCTTTATAATTTCTTGATGACCGTGGCAAATCGGACAACCAAAGAAATCTATGTTTCGAACTGGTATATCATCGCTGCCGTAATGTATGTGATTGTTATCTTGGTGGTTGCATATCTTCCATTTTGGCAGGATGGACTTGCAGAAACTATTATTCAGGGGTATTATATGCACCAAGGGGTAGGCATGTGGTTTATGTTTTTATGTTTGGGATTAATGTATTATTTCCTTCCGCAACAGTTAAACAAACCCATCTATTCTTACAGTTTAGGAATCTTGGCATTTTGGACTCAAATTTTATTCTACACCTTAATTGGAAGTCACCACTTTATATTCAGCGCAATTCCTTGGTGGATGCAAACCGTTGCAATTGTTGCCAGTGTGGGTATGGTAATCCCTGTTGTTGCAGGAACAGCTAACTTTTTACTTACATTTAATGGTGCTTGGTATCAGGTTAAAAGTTCATATACGCTTCCATTTTATCTCATCGGAATAGTTTTCTACTTCACGGGCTCAATGCAGGGAACGGTAGAAGCATTTCGATTTACGAATCTCATTTGGCACTTTACCGATTTCACGGTTGCTCACTCCCATTTAACCATGTATGGAATTATCACTTTCATGCTGTGGGGTTTTATTTACACTTTGGTTCCAAGACTTACCGGAAAAGAACCACCAAAAATTTCAGTGGGTCTTCACTTTTGGTTAGCGTTAATTGGATTGATGTTTTATACCGTTTCATTAATGATTGGTTCTACGGAAAAAGGATTGCTTTGGATGGATAGTAAACCATTTATTCAAAGCGTAGTTTTAATGGCTCCTTACTGGCTGTGGCGTGCCATTGGTGGAACAATGATGTGGATTTCACACTTTGTGTTCGCTTATAATTTCTACAAAATGATCAATAAAAAACCACATGTGATTATTCCTACAACGCCTGCAGAAATTTTAGAAGCCAAAAGACAATTAAAAAATACAGAATTCATCCCTACAAAATAAATTGGAATAATGGAATTTTTAAATAATCATAAAACTTTGTTTTGGTCAGCATTACTGTTTTTTCTGTTTCTAACGTTACAGATTGCCATATTGCCTGCTTTTACCAATCAACAAATTTATAAACCTCTTCCTGATGCAAAACCTTTAACAAAAGATGAACTTGCAGGTAAGGCCATTTATATAGAAAATGGTTGTATCGCCTGTCATACGCAACAGGTTCGGGAAGTGGAAATGGATAAAGTATTCGGAAGCAGACCAAGTATCCCTGCAGATTATGCCGGCAACCACAGAACCGACGTTTGGCGAAACACTGCAAATTTATTAGGTTCAGAAAGAACAGGTCCAGACTTAACTGCAATCGGCGAGAGACAACCGAGTAGTGATTGGCAATTGCTCCACTTGTATCAACCAAGAGCAGTGGTCAAAGAATCAATAATGCCTTCTTTTTCTTTCCTTTTTGTGGAGAAAGATTATTTAGATAAAGGGGACGTGGAAGTAAAAGTTCCCGCAGAATTTTTGAGAAATAAATTTAAAAAAATTGTAGCCACTAAAAAAGCATTGCAACTGGTGGCTTATTTACAAAGTTTGAAACAAACAAAATTACCAGAAGGAGTAAAACCTCAAGAATTCCTTTATAAGAAAGAAGTGAAGAAAACTGCAGCGGGTGGTGGCGCAGATGCTTTGCCAGATGGTGGTGAACTGTTTACTGCGAACTGCGCAAGTTGTCACCAAGCCAATGGTGAAGGTTTACCTGGAGCATTTCCTCCATTGAAGGGAAGTCCGATTGTAGGAGGTGATGACATTGCAGTTTATGTGAATATTATTATGACTGGTTATACTGGTCGACCAGGATATGGACCAATGCCTGCAGTTGGTAAAAATGCCAACTTTACACCGGAAATGGTTACTGCAATTATGAATCATGAAAGATCATCTTGGGGTAATAATGCGAAACCAGTGACTTTGGAACAAGTGAAAGCAGTGATGGATCAAATGAAATAAATTATATAATCAGTAATTCAACATTAACAAAAATATTTAATGATTATGAAAACAATTAAAAATACCGCAATCTTCTTTTTTTTGTTAGTAGTCAATTTTGCCTTCGCCTGCGATGCCTGTAAACTACAACAACCAAAAGTTACCAGAGATTTTACCCATGGTGTTGGACCACGTGGAGATTTCGACTGGATTATTGTTGCCGTTATCGCAGTAATTACCATCTTAACTTTTATTTATTCTTTAAAGTTTTTGGTAAAACCTGGGGAAAAAGACCGAAACCATATTAAGAATTCTATTTTAAATTAATACCGTAAAAAATTAAAAGATGACCAAAGATAGCAGTTCCGTATATCTCTTCATCGACGATGAAATAAAACCACTTGCTGAATTACATACTCCAATTGTATTTGATTTTGATACCTCAAAACTTAGCGATGGAGAGCATGTCCTGAAAATTGTGAGCAAATCGCCGGCAGGTCGGGAAGGGATTAGAAAAATTAATTTCATCGTAAAAAATGGACCATCCATCAGTGTGGAAGGTTTAAAAGACGATGATATTGTCGATGGTATTCTTCCCCTGATGATTAATGCTTATGACAAGGGAAATCAAAAAAGTTTCGTAATAGAAGGAAGTGAAACTCCACAAACTGTTCCCGTTTGGATGTGGGTAATCATCATTTTAATTGCAGGTTGGGGCGCCTATTACGGGATAACCTATTTTAGTGGATTTCCGTACTAGTTTGAATTTTTTTTTCTTTTCAGATAAAATCCTGAAATTTATCTTTAAATTTTTCAGATTGGAGTAGTTTTTTATAAATTAAATAATAATTAAATTTATAATATTTAATTATTATTTTTAATGTCAAGGATATAATTTCTTTTAAAAGTAATTTGTATTTTTGCTCATTAAAAATTATTAAATTGACAAAAGAAATTATCCTTTTCGCATTATTCGGAACGAGTTTAATGTATGGCCAAGTTGGAATCAATAACGAAAGTCCAAAAGCCAATCTTCACATTACAAAATCTGCAATTACTACACAACCTGATGGTTTAATTACTCCGCGCTTGACAGGTGATGAGTTAAAAGCGAAAGATGCACTATATACAGCAGATCAAAATTCAACTGTGGTCTATGCTACTGCTCCAGTTACTACTACCAGTACAAAAACTTCAAATGTAACTACTCCTGGTTTTTATTATTATAATAGTGGTATTTCCAAATGGGTTGGGCTTTCTATGCCGAAGTTTTTCTATATGCCATCCGTTTACTTTGATACGACAACATTAGGTTCTTTTAGTAAAGATCTATACCAATTGTATTATGATCAGTTCACTAGTCCTGCAGCGAAAAACACTTCAGCTTCTGGAAAAATTCCGGTAGTGGGTAGAACGGATCTTGAATATTATATTACCTCATTTGATGCAACTGTATTTGGTCCAGTCACGATTACCGATGCTGGTGTTGTTAATTACACGGTAAAAGCCAATGCGAATGACGGTACTTTCTTGAATATTGTTTTCGTTGTTAAATAATTTTGGTCACCATTAAAATGAATTACAGAAAACAAATATTATTTGCTTTCCTATTTGTTATAGGGTTGCAAAATACCAAGGCGCAATTTACCATTACGAATACATTTGCTACTAATGATGCAACAGGATTGAAAATTGGTGATAACGCCTATTTAACTGCCGCTGCTGGAGCAGATCCTAATGGGCAAGGCTATTTAAGGTTAACTGAGGCTAAAACTAATCAAAAGGGTTATTTATATGTTCAACAAAGTTTTCCGACTTCATTAGGTGTTATTGCGGATTTTGAATATAAAACATGGCGAAATATTGCTGATACTACATACGATGGAGCAGATGGCTTCTCGGTTTTCCTCTTTGATGGTGCTACTACAGAAGCTAATTTTAAATTAGGAGGATACGGTGGATCTTTAGGGTATTCGCCGAATAGTGGTACAACACCCACTGGTCTGTCAGGCGGATATATTGGAATTGGTTTTGACGAATATGGAAATTTTTCCAACCCTAGTGAAGGGCGAGTTGGGGGACCTGGATATTCCCCAAATGCTGTCGTATTGCGTGGCCCAACAACTGCAACTGCCGGTACTACGAACCCTTTTTTAAAAAGTATAAATTTAGGAGATCGAACTGGAGGAGATGCCGCAATTAGAAAGAGAGATGAAATTGATTATAACACAACTACCGCGACCAGGCCTACAAATTCAGTTTTTTATAGAAGAGTCCAGGTAGAAATTTCCAAAAGTGGGGCAGATTATCTTGTTACTATTAGATGGAGAAAGCAAGGTCAGACATTGTTTACTAATATTATTTCCTACACGATGAGCGGAACGACTTATCCACTTCCAACTTCTCTTAAACTGGGATTTGCTGCTTCGACTGGTGGAGGATTTAATCTTCATGAAATACGAAATTTGATTCTTACAACACCTGGATTTATCCGCGTTGACAGCAGAGCAAATACCTCTTTTGTTTGTAAAGAGAAAAAAACACAGGTAGTTTTCAATATGGAAGTGACCAATGATACTGCAGCTGCATTGACCAAAATAGATTTTAAAAATAGAATTGTAGATGAAAATGAAGCCGTACTAACAAATAGTCAATTTACAATTACAGGCATCACCACTACCGGATTTATTAATTCTACCCTTCCTGGTACAAGTGTTACCAACCAATTCAGTGGAGAGGTAGGGCTTGCTAAAAATAGTTCTGGAATTGTCACGGTTACTGGATTTTATAATTCTAAAGGATTAAAAACGAATAAGAAATTGTTTAGCAAATCTTCCGTTAGTACTACTGAAATTACTGACACAGACCTCACCAATAACGTTGCGCAGTCTGAAGTTGTCGCACGGAAATGTTCAGTGATAAGCAATCCTATGCTTCCATCTTATACGAAGTAAATAAAAACGGTTTCAATATAATTGAAACCGTTATCTTTTTGAAAATATATTTTAAGCCAAAAACTCAATTTCTTTATCCTTGAAATCGCTGTTGTCAACTAATTTCTGCATCGTTTTCATAATTTTTTTTCGAAGTTTAGCAATTCTTCTCACATTTTTATCTTCGCTGTAATCAAAGATGTTGTCTTCAAAAGAAAAAGTATCGCCTTTTTTGAATTCGATTTTATTCTCTTTTAATTCTTTCAACAACATTAAGTTGGTCATTGTTTCTAATAAAACATGTTCTGTTTTTGCCAATTCTTCTAATGATTTTAGAACTTGCTTTTTATATTTCTTATTCGCTTTATCCATTTTTATCTTAATTTTATACCGTTAACTTAAGTCCTGCAAGTTAAGGTTTTAATGTAAATTTATCAAACTAATTTATCGCTGATTCACCTAAAGTTAATTCTACAAATTCTTATCTTTGTTAATTCATGAAAAGTAAAGATCTCTTAACCCTTATTGGATTTGCTAAAAATAAAAATCAAAAAGCACAAACTCAATTAATTAATTTATTTTGGGTTGATGTTTTTAGTTTTGTAATGAAGAAAGTTCAGGACGAACACGTTGCCGATGAACTCACGGTTTCTGTTTTTTCCAAAGTATTGGCCAAGTTAGATTTGTTTGATCCTAACTTTCAGTTTAAAACCTGGATTCTTACCATTGCTCAAAATACGATTATTGATTATTGGCGAAAAAAATCCCGTGAAAATGAAGATTCTACCGATAATTTCGATGGATTCAAAAATCACCTGGCACTTTCTCCAGAAGAATTGCTTATTTCTGAAGAAGATCAAAAGCAGATTTTAGCCATTATAGAAAGTTTAGATTCTAATTACAAAGACATTATTCAACTTCGGTTTTTTGAAGAAAAAAGCATTAAAGAGATTGCCGAAGAATTAAATATCACCGTGTCTAATACAAAGGTTAGAATTATGAGAGCCAAAAAACTTCTCGCTGAATTATTGAAAAACAAAGAATTGGAAGACTAATATTTCAATTTTACAAAAACGATTAATATTTTAGATTCAGAATTTTTTCTAAAGAACAACAATCTCAAGGTAGGAAACCAATCTAAAGATTTGTAAATTTGCTTTTTATTTTTAATAATGAACAACACACCAACTGATACAGTAATTCAAAAACCAAAATGGATTCGCGTAAAACTTCCGACCGGAAAGAACTATCGAGAACTCAGAACCTTGGTTGATAAATACAAACTTAACACGATTTGCCAAAGCGGAAGTTGTCCAAATATGGGCGAATGTTGGGGCGAAGGAACAGCAACCTTTATGATTTTGGGAAATATATGTACCCGAAGTTGTGGTTTTTGTGGTGTGAAAACAGGAAAGCCACTCGATGTGAATTGGGATGAACCGGAAAAAGTAGCACGTTCCATTAAATTGATGAAAATTAAACACGCCGTTTTAACTTCTGTTGATAGAGATGATTTGAAAGATATGGGATCGATTCTCTGGGCAGAAACGGTAAATGCGGTTCGCCGTATTTCTCCTGGAACGACCATGGAAACTTTGATTCCGGATTTTCAGGGAATTACAAAACACATCGACCGACTGATAGAAGTTCATCCGGAAGTTATTTCTCACAATATGGAAACGGTAAAACGACTGACCCGTGAAGTTCGAATTCAAGCTAAATACGAAAGAAGTTTAGAAGTTTTATCCTATTTAAAGGAAGCGGGACAAAAAAGAACCAAAACCGGATTAATGCTTGGTTTAGGTGAGGAAAATGCAGAGGTCTTTCAAACCATTGAAGATATTAGAAATGCAAACGTAGATGTAATCACAATTGGACAATATTTACAACCAACGAAGAAACATTTACCAGTGAAAAAATTCGTTACTCCAGAAGAATTTAATGAATTCGGTGATTTTGCAAGAAGTTTAGGGTTCCGTCATGTAGAGAGTTCACCGTTGGTAAGAAGTTCTTACCACGCTGAAAAGCATATTCATTAAAACGAAACTATTAAAATAGACTTAAGCGCAGCGATAACGTTGCGTTTTTTTATTTCTATACCATATAATTCTTATCTTTAAAACTTAAACTTTAATTATGAAAATCCTTAAAATATCCACCGTTTTATGCGCTCTGTTTTTTGCTTTCTCTTGCCAGGAAAAAAAAGCAGACGATATTATTAATTTAAATTCTGTGAAAACCATTTCGGGAAAAATGACGACCGAAGAAGTGAGTTATGATATTGATGGTAAAACGCATCAATCTTTTGTGGCTTATGAAGGTGATGCGGATCAAGTAAAACCTGTTGTTATGGTTTTGCCAGAATGGTGGGGCGTGACCGAATATACTAAAAACAGAGCCAAGGAATTGGCTGAACTGGGTTATTTTGCAATGGTAGTTGATTATTATGGCGAAGGCAAAACGGTAGATAATCCCGAAGAGGCAGCTAAATTATCTGGAGATTTTTACAAAGTTCCCATCAATGCGAAATTAATGTTCGACAAAGCAAAAGCACAACTTTTGAAATATCCTAATGCAAACTATGATAAAATCGCGGTGATTGGCTATTGTTTTGGTGGAGCACAAGCATTAAATATGGCAAGGCTTGAAGATGAATTAGTAGGCGTCGTGTCTTTTCACGGAAATTTAATGACTGGCTTGAAACCAAAAAATAATGCCGTAAAAATTCTAGTTTGCAATGGAGCAGCAGATACTTATGTGCCGGCGGAAGAAATTGCAGCTTTCAAAAAGCAGATGGATTCAGCAAAAATTGATTATAAATTCATAGATTATCCAAATGCTCTGCATTCATTTACCAATCCTGAGGCAACTGCAATGGGGGAGAAATTTAAAATGAAAGTAGCTTATAACAAAGAAGCGGATGAAAAATCATGGAATGATATGAGAGCTTTTCTTTCCGAAATTTTCAAATAAAAATATTTTAATTAAATCATAGAAGTCTCTTTCAAAATTGAAAGGGATTTTTTTGTGGAAATCTACAATGACAGGAAATAGGTAAAAAGAGAATCTATTTCTTTTCATTCATCATGTAAATAAGTTATAAAAGTCACAGTTTTTTTCCTGTATTTAGTAACTATTTCGGAAACAGTCACCATAATGAATTAAATTTATCACATTTTTAATCTGCTGGTTATTAGTGTTTTAGTATTATCGTTTTTCGTGAATTTAGCAAGTCAAAATCTTTCCCTGTAGAACTTGATAATTTATATTTGTTCATAATTAATAAATAAATTAATATGGAAAAGTTTTACAGTTTAGTACTAGGAGTTTGCAGTCTTGCTTTGACAAATGCGCAGGTCAGTGATCTTGGTAGTTATGTTCAGGTAAGTGATATTTCGAACACGGGCGTCGCTGTTGGTAACGTTTATGGAAGTGCATTTTTTATGTGGTCAGAAAATAACAGCGGAACCATCATTGGGGAGGCTGGGGCAAATGGCGTATCTGGAAATTGTAATATTTCAGCGGATGGTTCTGTGATTTCTATGTCGATTCCGAATCCTGCAAATCAAGATAAAGAGGAAGCGGTATTATATAAAGTAGCAGATCAGTCCTTACAATTTCTTGGTTATTTAGGGTTCTCTACGGGTATCGATACTTCTTCCGCCTGGGGAATGTCATCTGATGGTAAAAATTTTGTAGGATTTGCCTGGACCTCTGCCTCAAAAGGAGAAGCAGTAATCTGGAAAAACGGTGCTCCAACTGCAGGGTTGGGAAGTACGGTACCAACCAGAAGTTCCAGAGCTGATGCCGTGAGTGCAGACGGATCGGTTGTGGTAGGCTGGCAAGATGCAATAAATGGTGTTCGCCAGGGTGCAATTTGGATCAATGGTGTTCAGCAATTGCTAAAAGATAATAACGGTAATATTCTTGGAGCTGCCGTTGCTGTAAGCGCAGATGGAAAAACAGTAGTCGGTATAAAAAATGAAACTGGCGAAGGATATATCTGGAATCAAACAGAAGGTACAATTTTCTTAAGTAGCGACAATCCGGATTATATTACCAGTGTATCAGCGCTATCTGACGATGGTAAAGTAGCTATTGGATTATCTTTTGATCCAACGGAAAGTATTCTTTTAGGAGAAGGTTTTATCTGGACCAAAGAAGGAGGTAAAGTAAATCTAAACGACTATGTGACCAGTTTAGGATATAATGATTTAGACATTGTATTTTCAGTCCCAACAGGAATTTCACCAGACGGAAAATTCATCGGTGGTATCGGTGCTAATTTTGTAGAAAATGATGCGAAAGGATTTCTAATCAAACTTCCGGGAGTCTTAGCTTCTCAAGAGGTAAAAAGTATCAACAAAATAAGTGTTTATCCAAACCCGGTAATCGATTTCGTAACCATTAAATCTTCAGACAAGATAGAATCTGCAGAGGTTTATAGTACAGCAGGTCAATTGGTCTTCACGTTAAAAAATATTTTTAACGATAAGATTAATCTTACTTCCCTAACCAAAGGAATTTATATTCTTAAAGTTAAAACCGATAAAGGAGTTCAAACGGTAAAAATCATGAAGAACTAAGTTTTTTTCGAGTTTTTTTTTAAATGTAAAAAAGTCCCTATCGTATTCGATAAGGACTTTTTGTTTTTGTTACGTCTTAGTTTTTAAAATATTTTCTCAGTTTCCAAGCCATTTTTTCATGCTCTTGCATTAGTCCGTTTAAGAAATCTGCGGTTCCTGCATCTTTATGATCTTCTTCCACTTTATCTAAATTCTCACGAAGTGATTTCACGATACTTTCGTGATCAGAAACAAGTTCTTTTAGCATACCTTGAGTATCCGGCACTTTTCCCGGCGTTTCTTTCAGTTGAGATTCCTGCGCAAATTCAGAGGTTGTTCCAATTGCTGTTCCACCTAAGGTCGCAATTCTTTCTGCAACTTCATCAGCGGCTTCTGCTACTGCAGTGTATTGATCTTCAAATAAAAGATGCAATTCCATAAAGTTATCTCCCGATAAATTCCAGTGGAATTTTCTTAATTTAATGTAAAGAATATTTCCATCAGCCAAAACTGAATTTAAAATTTTGTGTACTGCGGTTAAGTTTTTCTGTGTTATTCCTAAGTCTGGTTTCATATTTTATATTTTTTAATGTGTTAATATTATATGTGTAAATTTCCTTCTCTTCCGTCATCGTTGTCAGATTTCTGTCCAGTAATCGCTGCGGTTGCAAAGTGAAGCATCGATACGAACTTTCCGACTTTTGGCTCCCAATAATAAGTTTCCTCCGGAGTCACTCTAATCACTGAAACATTTGGATCCTCTTTTCCATCAAACCAGGCATTTGCCATGGGCGTCCATTTATCTTCAATGGTACTTTTGTCTTTATATATAAATGCCTTCCCCAAAATGGAAAGATATTCAGAATTGCCGTTGTTCATAAAATAAAGTTGAACACGGTTGTCTTCTTTTATTTCAAAATTTTTGTGACTTTGCTCGCTGCTCAAAAACCAAAGATTTCCTTCTTCATCGGTCTCTTTCAGGCTCATCGGTCTCGACGCGTTCGGAATGGTATCTAAATCTGTACAGAACATACAGATTCTTGCGCTTTCAGATAGTTTCTTTAAAGTTTCTATGGCTTCTTTTTGACTTAAATTCTCGGTTGACATAAATTTGAATTTTTTAATGTTAAGAAATGATTCGTCAGAGTTGACAGAATCGAATTTCATTGGTATTAAAGTAGATTCAAAAAGCAAACCATTATTCGTTAAAACAAATTTTAAATTGTTAAAATTTTCTTAAATCACATTAATTCGTAATTTTTATGGCAATTTATTGTGGATTTAAAACTGCGGCGTAGTTTTTGATTTTGGACATTTGAAATATTCATTAGCAGATTATTTCAAATGTGATCAAAAAGTATAAATCATGACTAATTTAAAAAAAATAGCAATTCCTGTGGCAGTAGGTATTTTCGGACTTGCCTTGTTAAGTTCTTGTTCCGTTGGACTTCCGAAAGGAGCATCAGCAGTTCAAAACTTTAATTCTCAAAAGTTTCTGGGTAAATGGTACGAAATCGCACGCTTCGATTACCGGTTTGAGAAAAACATGAACAACGTCACCGCCACCTATTCCAAGAAAGACAACGGAAATATCAAGGTGGATAACAAAGGGTACGATTATATAAAAAATAAATGGAAGGAAAGTATCGGTGAAGCCAAATTAGTAAAAAATGAAAATATTGGCGAATTAAAAGTCTCTTTTTTCAAACCGATTTGGGCAGGTTACAACGTTATCGATATTGATGAGGATTATAAATATGCTTTAATTGCAGGTAATAATCTGGACTATCTCTGGATTCTTTCCCGTGAGAAAACCATTCCTGCAGAATACAAACAGCGGTTTTTAGCAAAAGCAAAAAGTATTGGTTACAACACCGATCAATTGATTTGGGTGGAACACGATAAATAAGATTTAAATTTATTGGGCAGACATTTCCGCCTTCCACTCCCAATCTTTTTTTGCCTCGGCATTTGCTAACGCCAAAAAAAGGATTTCCGTTCAAGTCGGGCTGCAATTCGCGCAACTTTACAAATACTGAATTTTATTTCACTTTCCGGAATAAAATTCAGTATTTTTAAATCCTTAAATTCTTATATGAAAGCAATCCTTATCACCATCGGCGACGAAATCCTTTCCGGAAATACGGTCGATACCAATTCTAATTTTATTGCTGGAGAACTCAAAAAAATCGGAATTCCTGTGGTTCAGATTTTTACGGTTTCAGATGAAATAGAAAGTATTAAAGATAGTCTGGATGCTGCCCTCAAATTAGGCGATCTAGTCATTGCAACGGGCGGACTCGGACCGACCAAAGATGATAAAACCAAAACGGCTTTTAAAGAATTTTTCCACGATGAAATCATTTTGGATCCGGATACTTTCGAACATCTTAGAAAATATTTCGAAAAAAGAAATCGAGGACATTTATTAGAGTTGAATAAACCACAGGCCGAAGTTTTAAGCAAAGCCTTTATTTTCCAGAACGAAAACGGCAGCGCTCCTTGCCAGATGATTCAGGAAAATGGCAAGATTGTAATATCACTTCCTGGCGTTCCATACGAAGTAAAACCTTTAATTAAAGATAAGATCATTCCTTTTCTCGCCCAGAAGTTCAGTTTAAATCACATCGTAACCCAGACCATTTCCGTGGTCGGAATTCCTGAAAGTTTATTGTCAGAACAAATCGAATCCTGGGAACTGGCTTTACCAGAAGATATTTCACTGTCTTATCTTCCCGTCGGAAACCGAATAAAATTACGCCTCACCGCTCAAGGTAAAAGTGAAAAAGAGTTAGAGCAAAGAATAGATAGGGAAGTTCAAAAACTAAAACCGCTAATCGGAGACAACGTTATTTCCTGGAGCGGCGATAATATCGAAGAGATTTTAAAAGAAATTTTGGATGAAAAGAAACTGACCGTTTCCACGGCAGAAAGTTGTACAGGCGGCGAATTATCGAGGTTGCTAACCTCAATATCGGGCAGTTCAACTTATTTCCTAGGCGGAATTGTGGCTTACGATTATCATAAGAAAATAGAAATCTTAGGCGTTTCAGAAAAAACAATTCAGGAGAAAACAGTGGTTTCAGAAGAAGTTGCACAGGAAATGAGTTTCGGTGCTCAAAAATTATTCAAGACCAATATCTCACTTTCTACAACCGGCGTTTCCGGCCCAAATTCCGATGAATTTAATAATGAAATTGGAGCGGCTTTTTATTCTATTCGAGTTAATGATTTCGAGAAAACCAATCGTTTACATCTTCCACATTTTGAAAGAAATGATTTTGCAAACTTCGTTTCACAAAGAGTTTTACAGGATTTGGTGGAGATTTTAATAAAAGAAAAATATTAATATTTTACAGTTCAAAAATAAGATCCTCTGTAAAAGCAATACATTCAAGATTCTCGCAAGACTTAGTATCCAAACCTGTAAATTCACTAAAAGCAGGAAGAATTAATTGATTGTCAGAAACTCTAAAACATGGCAATCGTACCGTTTTTCTTCTTTCCAACTTCACCGTTACGCCGGGATGAAGATGTCCTGAAATCGAAAAATCATTTTCGGAATCTAGAGGTTCATGGATAAAAGTAAAAGGTTCCAATTTCAAAGAATTATCAACAATTGTGATATCCAAATGCTTCAGGAAATCTGCTTTGTGAATGTCGTGATTTCCTTTAATTAAAATAATTTTTAAACTAGAATTCTTCGAACGCCACTCCTCGAAAAGTTCGAAATCTTTATTTTTTCCAGCGTGTAAAAAATCGCCCACAATTAATAATTGTTCTGCGGAGAAATTTTCAATTAAAATTGATAAACGTGTTAAATCCTTTTCTAAAATATCCGACGGAATCGGAATTCCATTTTTACGGAAATAGGCCGTTTTTCCAATGTGCAGATCGCTGATAATGACTGCTTTTTGTTCTTGCCAAAATAAAGCGCGCTGATTGGTAAATACGAGTGTTTGGTTTTGGATGGATTTTTCTAAAGTCTGCAACGTCATTTTTTCATTTTCTTTTTCATGGCTTCCATTTTCATGCGGAGAATTCGGGCTTTTAAATCTTCACTGCTTAAACTTTGACGTAAACTGTCCACTTTAATCGGGAAACTTAAGGGCGTAAAGGTATTTGAATTTTTAATAATAATTTCACTTTCATGAATTCTCTTAAAGGCTTCCACCAATCTCGCTTCATCAATTTGCTGAAAGAACACTTCAGAATAGGCTTGCTTTAACAGTAAGTTTTCGGGATCAAAATCTTCCAAAACATTAAAGATCAATCCTGATGAAGATTGCAAATTTTTATTGTTTTTCTGCTGTCCCGGATAAGTCCGAATGACCATTCCTGAAATGACTGCGATATCGCGAAACTTTCGTCTGGCCATTTCAGTTGAATTTACGGAGGCCATCACATCTCTAATTAGATTTTCTTTGGATAAAATCTCGTGAATGTTTTCCTCCGTTAAAGGAATTTCCAGTTTCGAAAATAATTCAAAACCATAATCGTTCATCGCAATCGAAAAAGAAATCGGGGAAATTCTCGAAATTCGATAGGCAATTAAGGCGGACATCACTTCATGGATTAATCTTCCCTCAAATGGATACATAAATAAATGATGACCTTCGCGCGTTTTGATGCGTTCGACCAAAAACTCATTTTCACTGGGAATATGGGAGTTTTCCTGTTGACTCATCAAAAGTGGATGTAAAAATTGCAGTTCTTTTTCGGAGGATTTTGCATCCAAAGATTCAGAGAGTTTCTGTCTCAGAAAAACGCTTAAGTATGATGACATAGGCAATCTTCCACCCAAATAACTCGGTACAATTCCTTTGCCGGTAGAGTTCCGAACATAAACAGTCATTTCTTTAACGTGAGAAACTTCCAAAACTCGTCCAGCCAAAATAAACTTATTATTCTTCTTCAGTTTCGAAATGAAATACTCCTCAATCATTCCGACATAACCGCCCGAAAAGAATTTTACTTTCAACATCGAATCGCTGACAATTGCACCAATATTCATTCGATGCAACATAGCAATTCGGCGGGAAGTTACTTTGTACAAGCCATTTTCAATAACGACCTTATGATATTCTTCGTAGTTTTTTAATTTTCCACCGACCGTTATAAATGTTAAAATCCAATTCCATTCTTCAGGAGATAAATCTCTAAAAGCATTAGTTGACGTAATTTGTTTGTAGGTTTGCTTTTCGTCAAATCCATCGCCTACAGCCAAAGTCAAAACAAACTGCAGCAAAACATCATAACATAAAACCAGAGGTTCACGCGGCTCAATCTTATTTTGTTTTACGGCTTCCTTTAAAGCAGCAACTTCAATTAATTCTAAGGAATGCGTGGGAACGAAATATATTTTAGAAGTTTCAAAAGGCGAGTGTCCACTTCGTCCGGCACGTTGTAGAAATCTGGCAATTCCTTTGCTGGAACCAATTTGAATCACGGTATCGACCGGTTTAAAATCAACTCCCAAATCTAAAGATGAGGTTGAAATAACGGCTTTTAAATAACCTGAAGATAAATTTTCTTCAATCCAGATTCGAATATCTTTATCGACGGAACTGTGATGGATCGCGATTTGTCCCGCAAAATCCGGATGCGTATTCAGCAAAACCTGATACCACATTTCCGCCTGACTTCGCGTATTCGTAAAAACCAAAGTCGTTTGACTTTCTAAAATAATGGGAATAATCTTATCGGCGAGTTTTGTTCCCAAATGTCCGGCCCAAGGAAGAACTTCAACATCATCCGGAAAGACGGATTTGATTTCGATCTTCTTTTTTTCCTTCGCAACAACTTTTGTTTTTTTGATGTCATAAGGAATAAGAACATTCATCGCTTCCTCTAAATTTCCGATGGTTGCTGTAATTCCCCAGATTCGTAACTTTTTCTGATAACTAAAGATTCTTGATACGGCGAGTTCGCTCATCACTCCACGTTTTGAACTCAATAATTCATGCCATTCATCAACAACAATGCATTGTAAACTTTTAAAGAATTTTTGATGTTGTTTCTGAGCGAGAAGTAAATGCAAACTTTCGGGCGTGATGATTAAAATATCAGGCATTTTCTTTGTTTGCTTTGCTCTGTCTTTGGTAGAAGTATCACCATTTCGAACTGCAACTTCCCAATCCAAACCAATTTCTTCCAAAGCCTCGCTCATTGCTTTTGCGATATCTTTTGCTAAAGCGCGAAGTGGTGTAATCCACAATAATTTCATTCCGGTCTTGTAATTCGCCGGATGATTCATATAATCGATGACTACCGCTAAAAAGACGGAGAATGTTTTACCAAAACCTGTTGGAGCAATTACCATTCCTGAATAATTGTTGGAAAATTTAAACCAGGTTTCAGACTGAAAACCAAATGGTTCCCGATCTTTTTCATCCATCCATTTTTTGATGATCTGGAAACCTGTGGAGTTTTTAAATTTTTCGGTCATTCAGATTTTTAAATATAGGTTTAAACACTAATAACACAAGTGATTGCACGAATTTCACGAATGAATATTATAATTGAAGTTATCTTTTAACAAGGTTCTTGCAACTTATTTTTTGCTATTTTGATTAATTTAGAAGAAATAAACTTTTGTGACTTTGTGGTTTAAAAAATTAGGTGATCAGTTTTTTTATTTCGTCGAGTTCATCAATTTCTTCTACAGTTTTATCGCGACGCCACCTAACAATCCGGGGGAATCTCAAAGCCACGCCACTTTTATGTCGGCTGCTAAAACCAATTCCTTCGAAAGCAATTTCAAAAACAAGTTCAGGTTTCACGGTTCGAACAGGACCGAATTTTTCAATGGCATTTTTATTCACAAACTTGCTGACTTCCATGATTTCCTTGTCGGTCAATCCGGAGTATGCTTTTGCAATTGTGACTAATTTATCTTCGTTTTTAACGGCAAAAGTATAATCGGTGTAATAATTACTACGTCGTCCGGAACCTTTTTGTGCATAAATTAAAACGGCGTCAATCGTGAGCGGACTGACTTTCCATTTCCACCAATCGCCTTTTTTTCGACCGGCATGATAGTGAGAATTGAGTTCTTTCAGCATCAAACCTTCGGAGTTATTGTCACGGGAATTTTCCCGAACTTCTGCTAAGTCTTCCCAAGTTTCCGCGTGAACGATTTCAGAAATTCTAATTCTTTCGACGGGACAATTTTCAATTAAACTTTCTAAAAGCAATCTTCTTTCAGATAAAGGTTTTTCTCTTAAATCTTCAAATTCCAGTTCTAAAATATCGTACACGAAAATATGAACTGGTAGTTCTTCCAACATTTTCTTTGGAATTGTTTTCCGATTCAAACGTTTTTGCAGTTCATTAAAATTAAGGACTTTATCATCTTTAACAACGAGAATTTCTCCATCAATGGCAAAATTTCCTTCCATTTCTTTTAAAGCCGAAACGATTTCAGGAAACTGTTCGGTTACCAATTCTTCTCCGCGAGACCAAATGAAAATCTCGTCATTTCGTTTGATAAACTGTCCACGGATACCGTCCCATTTAAATTCTGCCAGCCAGTTTTTTCGGTCGCCTAAATCGTGCGTTTCTTTCTCTAAAGGATAAGCAAGACAAAACGGATAAGGTTTGGATTCATCTGGATTAATGTTGGTTCCCTGAATCAAATCATCAAAATTTTCTTCCTCTATTTTCCATTTTCCCATGATGGAATGCATCAGGATATTTCCATCAACACCGGAAAATTTAGCAAGAGCATTAATTAATAATTTTTTAGAAACTCCAATACGGAAACTGCCGCCAATTAATTTATTAAAGATGAAACGTTCGACATGATTTAAACCGTTCCAGGATTCCAAAACATATTTTTTCTTTTCTTCATCGGTTTGATCTTTCAAGGCAATGAGTTCCGTCATCCATTGTGTTAAAGATTTATCGATTTCATTTTCAGCATTGGGAAGAATCAGTGATAAAGTTTCGCCCAAATCGCCGACGGAAGAGTAGGATTCAATAAAAAGCCATTCCGGAAGTTGCGTAATTTCTAAAGCCCATTGTTTTAACAGATTTGTATTCACGGGTCTTTTCGGACGTTTCCCTGTAAACAAAGCCAAAAACCACAACTTATCGTTGGCTTCTGCTGTTTGCAAATAGGAAACCATTGCCTCTACTTTCGCGGTGGTTTTATTTGTGCTGTCGAGCGCATTGATGAGTTGGGCAAAATCTTTCATTTAATCTTCTATCAATTCTTTTTCATTGCTTTCTTCGTCGCCAAAAATGGTTTTTAATTCGACGGCGTTGATTCCAATTTCATTTAAATATTTTGAAAAGACAGCAGTTTGTCCATGAGTCACGTAGACTTTTTCTGCTTCGGTCGCTTTTACAGTTTCGATTAATCCAGTCCAATCGGCATGATCGGAAATAGCGAAACCTGCATCTGCAGACCGCCAGCGTCGCGAACCACGGACCTGCATCCAACCGGAACAAATTGCCGTCGCACGGTTTGGGATTTTTTTAATAATGTTGGAATCAAATAAAGCGGGCGGTAAAATCACGATTTCACCATCAGCGTGTTTTACACTCTCCTGAAAATCCAGTGTTTCGTATTCTGGTAAATCAATTCCGACGGATTCCATTCCTTCGTTAAGTTTTCCGATAGAGCGGTGGACGAAAATTTTTCCACTTCCTTCGATTGACTTCATAATTCTTTGGGCTTTTCCTAAAGAGTAGCCGATGAAGACTGAGGTTTTTCCATTATCTTTATTCTGTTGAACCCAAGTCTGCATTAATTCTGCATTTTCCTGAGGCTTTAACCAGTGATAGATCGGAAGTCCAAACGTACTTTCTGTGATAAATTCATTACATTTCACCAAATCAAAAGGCGTTGATAAACCGTCGTCATCTGTTTTGTAATCGCCGGAAAACACGATGACATATCCTTTGTATTCCATTCTAATCTGGGCAGATCCTATAATATGTCCGGCAGGAAACATGGAAACTTTTACTCCATTAATATTGATTTCTTCGCCATAACCAATGGTTTGAATCTCAATGTCTGGACCGATTCTATGTTGTAAAATAGGTTTGGTAAAATGGTGACATAAATATTTTTTCATTCCCCAACGTGCATGATCACCGTGTCCATGAGAAATCACAGCAAGGTCAACAGGTTTCCACGGATCGATATAAAATTTCCCCGGAATGCAGTAAATTCCTTTGTCGGTTAATTTGATGAATGTTTTTGATTTCATAAAAAGTGGAGAAAATGAATTTTAAGAAAAGATAATTTAAGCATATTCAAAAACTACACCTTTCTATCTTGATTTATATTGCTATTCTTAAAAATCGGTTAAATCGTTGAAACTTTCATTCTCTAAAAAAAGGATGATTTCAAAATAAAAAAGAGTTAGAATCGTTATCTTTACTTAACTAAATTTAAAATTATGAAAAAAATAGTAGTAGGTTTAATGATGATTGTGATGCAATATTCATTTGGTCAGGTAACTAGAAATGTGGGAGAGTTTTCATCACTGAAAGTGTATGATAAAATTATCGTGGAGCTTATTCCATCGAATGAAAATAAATTTGAGGCCGAAACTGATGACGTAGAAACCGTCAATAAAAATGGGGAATTGAAAATCAGAATGGCACCTGCAAGAATGTTACCGGGAACTCCGCCTTCTGTAAAAGTATATTATCAAAGTTTGAATAATTTACAGGCGAGTCAAGGTTCTTCAATTAGTTCTAGCGGAACTGTAAAAGCAAAAATGTTGAGTTTAACGGCCAATGAAGGTTCAAAAATAGATTTGGGAATTAACACTGGAAAACTAAATGTTAAAACCAATTCCGGTGGCGAAATTAACCTAACCGGGAAAGCAGATAATCAAGATATCATCGTGAATTCTGGTGGTAAATTTTACGGTAAAAAATTAGATGCCCAAAGTGCAACGGTTACCGCAAATGCTGGTGGAATTGCAGAAGTATTTGCAACTGAATGGGTAGATGCAACGACCAGAGCGGGCGGAAATATAGATGTTTATGGTGATCCAGATGATCGAAAATTTAAAAATGTAATTGGTGGAAAAATCACCTTTAAATAAATCACTGAAAGTCATTCGCTAAGAATGGCTTTTTTAATTGTGTAAAGATGTAACAAATAAAAAAAAGTTAAGACTAAATAATAAAGTACTTCTTAATGAAAAATATAAACATTGGCATCCTCGCATTTGCTGGAATTGTCGCTCTTAATTCTTGCGCCTCAAAAGTGGTAACTTCATCAGAACCAACTGTTGCGCCTGTGGAAGCTGTAAAAGAAACTCCAGAAAAAGGATTAGATTTCACAACCTTTGATAAATCAGTTCGTCCGCAAGATGATTTTTATAATTTCGTGAATGGATCTTGGATGAAAACCGCAAAAATCCCGGCTGATAAATCAACTTGGGGTTCTTTCAATAAACTGGCTGAAGACACAGATAATAATTCGATGACGATTCTACATTCTTTATTGAATGATCAATTTGCACCGGGAAGTGAAGGCAAGAAAATCCAAGATTTGTACGCGACGTACATGGATATGAGCAAAAGAAATGCTGATGGAATCTCTCCAATTAAATCTGATTTAGCCAAAATTGATGGAATTAAATCGTTGACTGATTTGCAAAATTATTTAGATGAAGCCACCAAAAATGGTGAGAATCCGTTCTATTCCTGGGGAGTGTTTTCAGATCTGAAAAATTCAAAAATGAATGCGATCTATCTTGGAGATGCAAGTCTTGGTTTGGGTAGAGATTATTACCAAAAAACAAATCCGAAAAACACCGAAACATTAGCAAAATATACAGAATATGTCGCTTCGATGTTGAATGTTTTGGGCTATAAAAATTCAATGGCAACTGCGCAAAATATTGTCAATTTTGAGAAAAGCATTGCGCAGACTTACCTAACAAATGAGCAGATTCGTGATGCTACTTTACAGTACAATCCGCGAACAATGCCGGAACTTTCTAAGATGGTTAAGAATATCAACTTGCCGAAATATCTGACGTCAGTTGGTGTTAATACTGATGTTGCAATTATTGGAGAGTTAAAATATTATCAGAATTTAGATAAATTCATCAATGCGAAAAATCTTCCTTTGATTAAAGATTATATGAAATTTAATCTTCTTTCCGGAAACGCTAGTTATCTGTCGAAAGATTTAGATGATATGAAATTTGGTTTTTATGGTAAATATTTAAGAGGGCAAGATGTTCAGAGAGCGCAGGACAAAAGGGGATTTGAGTTGATCAATGGAACTTTAGGTGAAGCCTTTGGAAAATTATATGTTGAGAAATATTTCCCGGCAGAAGCAAAAAATCAAATGGTGGAATTGATCGGTTATTTGAAAAAAAGTTTCGGTCAGCACATCAATAATTTAACCTGGATGTCGCCTGTTACCAAAGAAAAAGCCTTAAATAAACTGAACAAGTTTACCGTAAAAGTTGCGTATCCGGACAAGTGGAAAGATTATTCACAATTGGCGGTAGATTCGAAAGAAGACGGCGGAACATTATACAAAAATCTTCAAAAAGTAACGGCTTGGCAATACAGTAAAGAATTGGAGAAAGTTGGAAAACCAGTTGACCGTACAGAATGGGGAATGACGCCACAAACCGTGAACGCTTATTACAATCCGGTAAACAATGAGATCGTCTTCCCAGCCGCGATTTTACAGCCGCCTTTCTTTAATCCAAATGCAGATGCCGCCATTAATTTCGGTGGAATCGGTGCCGTAATTGGTCACGAAATGACGCATGGTTTTGATGATTCCGGAGCACAGTTTGATGCCGATGGAAACTTGGTAGATTGGTGGACGCCAGAAGATAAAGCCAATTTCGAAAAAGCCACGAAAGCGCTTGCTGCACAATACGACAAATATGAACCTGTGAAAGGAACTTTCGTAAATGGAACCTTTACCAATGGAGAAAATATCGCTGATTTAGGTGGAGTTAATATCGCTTATGATGCTCTTCAAATGTATTTGAAAGACCACGGAAATCCGGGGAAAATTAGTGGTTATACGCAAGATCAGCGATTCTTCCTTAGTTGGGCAACCGTTTGGAGAACCCTTCAAAAAGAAGCCGCTTTATTGAATCAAGTTAAAACCGACGAACATTCACCAGGTTTGTACCGAGCGTTCGGACCACTCATCAACACTGATGCTTTCTACAAAGCGTTCGATGTGAAAGAAGGAGACAAGTTGTATAAAAAACCGGAAGACAGAGTTATTATCTGGTAAATAAATTTGGAGTGATATCTAAATAGTCACCCAATTTATTTTGGGTGATTTTTTTTTGAGCGTAACCCTTGCCAGTGCTTTAGCCAACGCTTGGGTCGGGCTTTCCGCTATATCTTTTTTTTTGCCGGCGCAATGGCCATTTCAAAAAAAGGATGCCGCTTCAATCCCTTACGCAATAAGAAATTGAGGAATAAAGGTACTTGTGTACAATAAATAATCATTATCTTTGAAATAATCTTAACAATAATCAATAAAAGTCTTATGAAGAGAATTACCATCGCAGCCCTCGCTTTTACGGGAGTTGTTTTACTAAATTCGTGTTCAACTACTAAAGTTGCAACTACGGAAACAGAAACTACAGTGACTACAGAGGTGAAACCGACATCAACTAAAGATGAAGGTCTTAACCTTTCTTATATGGACACCACGGTTCGTCCACAAGATGACTTCTTTAATTATGTCAACGGAAACTGGATGAAAACTGCCGAGATTCCATCTGACAAAACAAGTTGGGGAAGTTTCAACGCTTTGAGAGAAGATGTTGATAATGCTTCTTTAGGAATTTTAGATAAAATCTTAGCAGATAAATTTGCCCCAGGTTCTGAAGGTCAGAAAATCCAAAACCTCTACGGGACATTCATGGATTGGGACAAGAGAAATGCTGATGGAATCAGTCCTATCAAAGGTGATTTGCAAAAGATCGATCAAATCAAAACGGTGGCGCAACTACAGTCTTATTTAACCGAAGCAACCAAAACCAATGATAATCCTTTCTACGCTTGGCGTGTAACTCCAGACATGAAAAATTCTGTGATGAATGCTGTTTATTTGGGTGGAGCCTCACTTGGTTTAGGCCGTGATTATTACCAAAAAGAAAATGCTGCCAACACCAAAACTTTGGCGGAATATAAAAATTATCTGGCTCAGTTATTTGAAGTGATCGGCGATAAAAATGCAGATCAAACTGCACAGAGCGTTGTGAATTTTGAAAAGAAATTAGCACAGGATCTTTTGACCAACGAGCAAAACCGTGATGCGAATCTGCGATATAATCCGAAAACAATGCCTGAACTTTCGAAATTGGTTAAGAACGTTAATCTGCCAAAATACTTTGACGATGCTGGCGTTAAAACCGACAAAGTAATTGTAAGCGAATTAAAATATTACCAAAATATGGATTCGTGGATGACGGCGAAAAACCTTCCACTCATCAAAGATTATATGAAAGCGAGAATGGTGGCTGGAAACGCTGGTAATCTTGACAAAAAATTAGATGATCTGAATTTTAATTTCTATTCTAAATATCTTCAGGGTCAGCAAGAGCAAAGACCAATGAACAAAAGAGGTTTAGGAATTATTAATGGCGTGTTAGGAGAAGCATTTGGTAAATTGTATGTCGAGCAATATTTCCCGGCAGAAGCAAAACAGCAAATGGAAACCTACATCGGTTATTTGAAAAAATCATTCCAGCAGCATATCGCAGATAATGATTGGATGTCGCCAGAAACCAAAGTTAAAGCACAGGAAAAATTATCGAAATTCTCAGTGAAAATCGCTTATCCGGATACCTGGAAAGATTATTCTAAACTGCAGTTAACCGGTGTGGCTGATGGTGGATCGTATTATAAAAACTTACAGAATATCACCGAATGGTCGTATGCTAAGAATTTAGAAAAAGTAGGTAAACCAGTTGATAAAACCGAATGGGGAATGGCACCACAAACGGTAAATGCTTACTACAGTGGTTCTAACAACGAAATCGTTTTCCCAGCGGCAATTCTTCAGCCACCTTTCTTTAACTTCAAAGCAGATCCTGCAGTTAATTTCGGTGGAATTGGAGCCGTAATCGGTCACGAAATCGGTCACGGATTTGATGATTCAGGTTCAAGATTTGATGGTGATGGAAACCTTAACAACTGGTGGACAGATGCTGACCGTAAAAACTTCGACGCGAAAGTGGGACAACTTGCTGCTCAATACGATAAATATGAACCGGTAAAAGGAAGTTTCGTAAACGGTAAATTTACGAGCGGTGAAAACATTGGTGACTTAGGTGGAGTAGCAGTTGCTTACACTGCTCTTCAAATGTATCTGAAAGATCATGGTGATCCGGGACTAATTAGCGGTTTCACTCAGGATCAAAGATTCTTTATGAGTTGGGCTACAGTTTGGAGAACCAAATCTACAGAGCAATATATGGTGAATCAAGTGAAAACCGATCCACACTCGCCAGGCTATTTCCGTGCGTTTGGACCATTGGTAAACCAGGATTCATTCTATAAAGCATTCGACATTAAACCTGGTGATAAATTATACAAAGCACCGGAAGAAAGAATCAAAATTTGGTAAAACCGAATTGTAAATAATTCCAAACCCTTTCAGTCTTTAATGGCTGAAAGGGTTTTTTTTATTTTTTGTTCCACAAATTTTAAATATGAAAAGTCACGTTACTTTTCAGTACACTTCAATTTCGGTAACTACTTAATCAAACCTTCATCTTGAAATATTATTATTTAAGTTTTAATTTAATTTTCCAAATTAGAAATTCTTAAATTTGAGATGATCTGAAATTATCCATTAAAATATTACTCTTATGAAACTCAATACCGACCGAAATATCATCATTAAAAATAGAGAAACGCGCGATTTTTTAGCCGATGCTTTTTATCCTGAAAGGTTAGAAAAATTGGCACTCGTTATTTTTGCCCACGGTTACAAAGGTTATAAAGATTGGGGCGCCTGGGATTTGATGGCGAAGAAATTTGCAGAAGCCGGATTTTTCTTTGTTAAATTTAATTTCTCTCATAACGGAACCACGATAGATCAAGCCAAAGATTTCGCCGATTTGGAAGCCTTTGGAAATAACAATTTTTCTAAAGAAATGTCAGATTACGATGAGGTTTTAAATCACTTTTATAATCATCCGAAAATCGATCAAGACAAGATTGCGATCATTGGTCACAGTCGTGGTGGCGGAATTACAGTCATCAAAGCCTTCGAAGATGAACGGGTGAAATTGGTTATTGCTTTAGCGGGCGTCAGTAATTTTAAATATAGATTTCCGACACAAGATCGTTTTGAAGACTGGAAAAATTCGGGCGTCATGTATTCTGAAAACAAAAGAACGCATCAACAAATGCCGCATTACTTTCAGTTCTATGAAGATTTTGAAAAAAATGAAAACCGATTCGATATTCAATACGCGGCACAACATTTAGAAAAACCTTTTTTGATTGTTCAGGGAACGAATGATGAAGCGGTAAGAGACAAAGAAGCAGCGCTGTTGAATGAATGGTGTAAAACTTCTGAGTTGGTTCTTTTAGAAAGCGCGAATCATACTTTTGGAGCCAAAGAACCCTGGACTGAAAATGAACTTCCGCAGGATTTAAAAAAAGCGACATCATCGATGATCAGATTTATTAATGCTCACTTTCAAATTTCAATGTAAATAAAACTTAATATTAAAGCAACCGAAAATTTCTTTAGTTTTACCGACCAAAATTTAATTTATGATGTTATTGTCGGTCCTCGAATTTCCTGATTTTGCACAACCGCAAATCTGGATCAGTTTGTTAACGTTAACTTTTTTAGAAATTATTCTCGGCGTTGATAACATCATCTTTATTTCCATCATTTCCGATAAATTACCAAAAGCCAGACAAAAGTTTGCCCGTAATATCGGATTGACTTTCGCGATGGTTTTCCGTGTTGGATTATTATTAATGATCAACTGGATTATCGGTTTGAAAGAACCCATTTTAACCTTACCATTTTTAGAAGAACCAGGAACTGATTTAGCATTAGCGCTAAGTTGGAAAGATCTAATCCTATTGCTTGGAGGGATTTTCTTGATCGGTAAAAGTACCTTTGAAATTCACGGCAAAATGCAGTTGCATGATGAGAATCATAAACCAAAATCTGCAGGTTCATCATTAATGACAATGGTGATTATTCAAATCATTTTGATCGATATGGTTTTCTCGCTGGATTCAATTCTTACGGCGATTGGTTTGGTAGATAACGTGATGTTAATGATTATCGCAGTTGTAATTTCAATAGGAATCATGATGGCGTTTGCCGGTCCTATTTCTGCGATTATCAATAAATATCCAAGTTTACAAATGTTGGCACTTGCCTTTTTAGTGGTGATTGGAGTAATGTTAGTTGCAGAAGGAATTCACCAGCATGTGAGTAAAAACATTATTTATTCCTGTCTTGCTTTCAGTTTATTGGTTGAAGTTTTAAACATTAAATTAAGAAATAATCAAAATAAAAAAGCTTTGAAATTGAATCCTGATCTCAATGCAGATTTGAGTATTAAAGACGACAATGAATAAAAGATTCTCCAAAAAAAATGCATAAAAAAATCCCGCTTCAATTGCTGAAGCGGGATTTGTGTTTTGAATAATTATTCTTTAATTATTTTAGTTCTGTAAACTGATTCTTTGTCAGTAAGAACTTTTACTATATAAAGACCAGGTTTTAAGGAGTCCATTGAAACTTCTTTTTGGTCTGCAAACTGAGCAACTTTTTGTCCGACTGCATTATAAACTTCAAAAGAAAGGATTTTTTCTCCTTGCGGAATTTGTAATTTTAGAACATCTTTTACCGGATTTGGATAAATTAAAAGTTTTTTGTTTTTGATGGACTGAACAGATAATTCTACATTGTTAAATTTAATATTGTCAATGTACGCAGCTCCGCCAAAGTTATCATGCACGAAATTAATTCCTTCAATATTCGTTTTTGAGAAATTCTCGCCGGTGGCAATTAAATTTCCGTCAATATAATATTTGATTGAACTTTCTCTGATTTCAACTTTCAGTTTGTACCATTTATTCGCTTCCCAGTTGAAATTGGCATTTTCGTAGTCATAATCTGTACTGCTTATTAATTCCAGATTTCCCGTGTAATTAAAAGAATACACAAAAACCGGAACATATTCATCAGCCACAATTCCGTACGTTCCAAACTCGAACGTAGAGCCTCCTAATTCGGAAATATAAACATCGAACTCTACATTTAAATTGTTATAATTAAGGGCAGGGCTTAAATCTTTTGCAGCCCCAAAAATTGGAAACCACCCAAAATTTTCGTTTTCATCTACTGCGATTTTTAGGGATTGCGTTCCCATTGACGCGAATTCATTGGAAACATCTTGGTTTAGAATCGGTTGATTATCTGAATTTAAAGTTACTTCCCAACCATTCTGATTGTGGATATTTCCTAAAGTGAAATTCTCTGAATTTTCGAAAGAAATGGTTTGTTGTGCTGCGCAAAAAAGAGAGGCAACTCCCATCGCGATAAGATAGATTTTCTTCATGTAATATAAATTTTCATCAATGATAAGAATAAAAATTTAATTTCTTTTTTTTGTTTATTTTTATTTATTTAATAAAGCGTTCAAAATATTTAATTATTTACAACTCCAATATAAAATCAATAATAGTTTGAGGAATTCGTTTATCTAACTTGGTTTTGCTAGGTTTGAGTTAACTTTAAATTGAATACTATGAAGAATTCTTTATTTTTTGGAATTTCTCTGTTTTTAGGTTCCTATTTGATGGCTCAAAATAACAGTGGAAATGAAACCCCTTTAAAACCTGCATCAACCGTTAATTTGCCGTACTCCTATGGGTTTGAGACTGCTGATTTAGACGAATGGTTCATCACCAATGAAGGTACCGGAAATATATGGGAGCGAATGACAGCGTCGTCTTCTACACCTGATGCTTCAGAGGGAACTTATTACATGCTTTATCAATGGGATGATACTGAACAAGCCAATACCTATCTTTATTCTAGAGGTCTTAATTTACAAGCGGGTAAAAATATCACTTTGCAGTTCGATTATCAGGGAACTAGTCCTTATTTTCCTGAGAAAATGGAAGTAAAGATTGGAACTGAAACTACCGTAGCAGGGCAAACTGCTCAACTATGGATTGATGAGGAGATCGGAAATTATCCTTACGAAACTGCGACTGTGAATTTCACCGTTCCTGTAGATGGCGTGTATTATTTATCCTTTAGAGCATTTTCTGATCCCGATGAATTTTATTTAGCCTTAGATAATATTAGGGTTTTCGAAAATGATTTGGCAACTCAAAATGTAACTAAATCAACGCTGAAATTTTATCCAAATCCGGTGAAAGATATTCTTACCATTTCCGATGTTAAAGAAATCTCGAGTTATACCATCTTTGATATTTCTGGAAAACAGGTTCTTTCCAATTCTGCCAAAACATCGAAACTGGAATTGAATGTTTCTCAGTTAAAACCTGGGATGTACGTTGTAAAAGCCAATTCAGATGGAATTATGAAGACATTTAAATTTATTAAGAAATAATATTATTTCGAAAATGACTCAATAAAAAAAGCCACAGTAATCTGTGGCTTTGCGTTTGAAAGGCGTGTGGTTAATATCTTGTAATTGCTCCAAAACCATTGAATTTATCCAATGAACCTTTTGGTAAAAATACTGCGTCTCCGCCGTAGTTCATGTTCATTTCAATCATTTCATCGTAAATATCGTCGATCATTTCTTTTGGTTTTTCGTCGGTTCCCGTTAAAAGAGTAACCGAACCGTTTTCTAATACTGCAGGTTGAAATAATCCTTGCTGCACAAAAAGCGTTTGAACTTTTCCTTCTTTAATCGCCGACATAATTTCATTTACATCGCTTAGGAAACGTCCGGTTCCCACGGCTTTATCAAGATCTTCTTTTCGCTCGATATTTCTTTTTTCAACATGTTCTTTAATGATTGGCCAAGCCTCTTTTACGATTCCTCCTGCTTTTTCTTCTAATCTGTTACCGTTAAGATACGTTTCAAAAATACTTTCTTTTTCATCGGCAATTTTTAAATATTCATAGAAGTTTGCTTCTTCCGTACAAATCAAAACCGGAAGTGGATTTTCTTTTCGGATGATATTCACTTCTTTATCAACGCGGTTAAAAAACTCTGCAATCAAATTAGTTTGTCGACCGGCATCTGATGCTTCAATGCTGGACGACGTATGGAATTCCGTGTTTTCAATAGGGAAAGGACTGATGATTTCTTTGATGACCTGATCATTCATCGCCTGGATGAAACGGACTTTTTGCTGGCTTAAAACCAAAACATAATAACTGGAAGTCAGGTGAATCGCCCTTAGTAAATCCCGCGTCGCAAAGGTATCTCCAATGATTACACGGTCTACCACCGGAATCGGCAGGCGCAGGTATTCTGCAATTTCCTTTTCAGTGTTTACAAAAAGCACCAGACTTTCTAAGTTATGAGAATGGTCAATGGTTGCTTCCAAATTCGTTAAATTTTCCACGATGGTTTGCGCCTTCTTTTTGTCTAAGGACTTCATCAGTCTTTCCTCTGCTTCCTTAATGAGGTTTTTCAGCATGATCGCATCTTTCTGATTGTCGGGAGCAGTTCGGTGCGTGTTCAAAATTAGCGCTACACAATTTTCAGCATTAACTTTCTTCAGTTCATTTAATTTCTTGTTCATATCGTTTATTTTAAAAATTATTGTAATTCTGCTTTAGAATGACTTTTTTATTTTAACTCATCAGTTTTTGATTTTTAGTTTGGAATTCCGTAATTATTAAATCAAAAGGTTTTCTGATTATTTTTAATATACAAAAAATAAATGACATTTCCTAATTTCAGGACGATACAGAAGATTTGGCCGACGTAAACTATCCATTGAAAGAATTTTCCGACGAATTTAATTTTGATTTTAAACCAAAAAAAGAGTGACTTAATCACTCTTTTACTTATTGTTTCAAAATTTCCCAGGCTTCCAAAATTTGATGTTGATGGAGGAGTTTTTGTGCTTCGATGTGAATTGATTCATCACTACTGAAATTTCCTGTAGGCAGTTCTTCTACGTTGGCGAGCATTCCCAAATCATTTCCCGTAAAAATATCGCTGAATTTAATTTCCTCAGGTAATCTGTCAAAACCAATTCCTTTTGTTACTAAAGGTTTTGGAACTTCAAATAAACTAGTGGCATTATTTCTGGAATACCAGTTTCCGCCTAATCTGGCGACGAGATCTAATTTTTTTTGATCTAATGTTCCTTGCTCATTCAGATATTCCTCCCGAACATGAATTTTAATGACTTCGCAAATAACCAAATTTCCAGCGCCACCTTCTGTTCCTAAATGTTTTATTTCTAAAACTTTACATTCTAAATTTACCGGACATTCCTCGATCAGTTTTGGTTTTACCAAATCTGCATCTTTCATCGTCAAGCCCGATTTTACGAACTCATTAACCTCTTTTCCATATTCTGTTGAAGCCAGCGAAATCTGCTGTACGATTTTATAGTTTACAATTCCGATGACAACTTCGTGAACTTCCAATACATTTTCCAAAGTATGTTTCGTGGTATTATCACGAACTCTTCTTGCCGGCGAAAAAATCACAATCGGCGGGTTCGAGCTGAACATATTAAAAAAACTGAACGGACTTAAATTCACGTTCCCGTCTTTATCAACGGTTGAGGCCAAAGCAATCGGCCGTGGCGCAATGGCAGTCTGCAAAAGCGTCTGCAATTGAAAGTTGTTTAATTCTGAAGGAGATATTGTTTTCATTGTTTATGTTGTTTAACCGCAGAGTCACAAAGTTTTTATTAATTTTTTTTACACATTAGTCACATTAGTTTTTAGTGAAATGCTTTGAAAATAGTAGAGAACACATTAGTTGAAAGAAATGATATTTGTTATTTTAACTGACTGAAATATCTGCTGACAAATGTTTCATGACCTTCGTGATATAAGTTTTTGACATTAAAATTTACGAGAATTGCTTTTGGAACTTTCAATAGATTCATATAATTCATGGCTTGAGCGCGATGGATATTGTAGAGTTCGTTAACTGCTTTTATCTCCAGTACAATAAGATCTTCGATTAAAAAATCGCACTTAACGATACAGTCAATAATTTCTCCTTTGTAATCGAAAGGAATTGTCAACTCTGATTTATATTTTAGATTTAATAAATCCAATTCTTTTTTAAGGCATTGGTGGTAAATGTTTTCGTAAAGTCCCGGACCAAGTATTTTATGAACTTCAATGCAAGCACCCGTAATTTATACGTCAGTTCATTAATATATTTTTGAGTGATCTCCATAATTCTAAAATTTAAAATTAATACGGTCACCTAATGTGTCCTAATGTTTACTAAAATCTGCGTTATTCAAAATAAACTAACTAATGTGTAAAGGTGTTTTTTACTTTGCAGCTAAAACTTTCCCTCTAACTTCACCAAATCCAACACGCATTCCGTCTTTCTCAGCATGTCCTCTCATAATCACCGTATCATTATCATTAATAAATTTACGTTCTGTTCCGTCTGATAATTTCAAAGGTTCAGTTCCTCTCCAAGTCAGTTCGAGCATTGAGCCGAATGAACTTTTCTCAGTCCCTGAAATAGTTCCCGAAGCATACATGTCCCCAACTTCTACATTACAACCATTTATCGTGTGATGCGCCAGTTGCTGTAACATATTCCAATACATGAATTTATAATTGCTTTCTGAAATTAAATTTTCTTTGCCGTTTTCCGGTTGAATATAAACTTGGAGTTGAATATCAAAATTCTGCTGACCTTCAAATTTCAGATAGTCTAAAACCTCAGGTTCCTGTTTGGGAGAATCAGTTTTAAAAGGTTTCAATGCTTCTAAAGTTACTACCCAAGGAGAAATCGTAGAGCAGAAATTCTTCCCTAAAAATGGTCCCAACGGAACATATTCCCAACTTTGGATATCTCGTGCCGACCAGTCATTAAACAGAACCATTCCAAAAATTGCATCTTCGGCTTCGGCAGTTGAAATACTTTCGCCCATTTCTGTGTTTTTATTCACGATGAAGGCCACTTCCAATTCGAAATCCAGTTGTTTACAAGGTCCGAAAATCGGATTTTCCTCGCCAACAGGTTTCATCTGACCTTTCGGACGGTGAAATTCGGTGCCGGAAATTACAATAGAAGAAGCACGACCATGATAGCCAACCGGAAGATGTTTCCAGTTTGGAAGAAGTGCATTATCTTCTCCACGGAACATTTTTCCAACATTGGTAGCATGTTCGATGCTGCTGTAAAAATCAGTATAGTTCGGAACGTGAACAGGCATCATCATTTGAACCTGAGTAAAGTCGTAGAAACATTCTTCAATCGTTTTTTTATCACCGGCCAATTTCGAATCTTCGTGCAATAGTTCCTGCAGTTTTAACCGTACGGCTTTGGTGACCGGTTTTCCTAATTCTATAAATTCATTTAAAGTAAAGGCTTCGAAAATGTTTTCCTCAATTCCTTCGATATCATCAAAAAATCCATAGTCGTACAAAGTGGCTAAGTCGATAACCTGGTCGCCAATCCGCGTACAGCATGCGATATATTCTTTGTTAAAAACTCCCACTCCAAAAGGAATATTGTGAATTGAAAAATCTGACTTTTCAGAATATTTTATAAATGATTTCATAGTAACTGTATTTAAAATAAAGGTTCAAAGCGACTGTTTTTGCATTCTGCTTTGAACCTTATCTTATAGATTAATAATTATTTTTTGTTAATTGAACTTTCCTCAATCCATCTTTCTTTGGTATTGATATCGATGAGATAAAGAATCTTTTTCTGTTGGGTCATCAGGAACGTTTTTGTAATCGCAATCGGAATTTTCTTTCCTTCTAATTGATCTGCACGAAGCGAAACAATTTGATTTTTTGAACGAACAACATCACCTGTAAAAACATTCGATGAAGTTTCTCCCGTTTGTTTATCATCAAAAACTTCTACATAAGTTGCTTTGTTTCCTTTAATAATGATAAAATCTCTTTCGGTATGATCAGCGAATTCTTTAATTAAAACAAATTTAACATCATCGATATTGACGTTGCTTAAGTTTTTATTCAATCCTTTTTTCGCTTCCAGAATATCGAGGATCGCATTAACGCTGCCGTATTGTGCGTTCAACCCAAGTGTTGAAATAAAAAGAAGAAGTGCAAATATTTTTTTCATCAGCGTTTTTTTAGTTCAAATTAAATCGAACTGAAAGGTGTTTTATAAGTTTCCTCTTTTTTCCTGTTCTCTTTCTAGGGCTTCAAATAGTGCTTTGAAATTCCCAGCACCGAAACTTTGTGCACCATGTCTTTCGATAATTTCGAAGAAAAGAGTAGGGCGGTCTTCAACTGGTTTCGTGAAAATTTGGAGCAAATAACCTTCTTCATCATGGTCAATTAAAATACCAAGATCCTGCAATTTTTTTAAATCTTCATCGATGTGACCAACTCTTTCAGGAACCATTTCATAATAGGCTTCCGGTGGAGCAGAAAGGAATTCAATTCCTCTGGCTTTTAATTCTACGACCGTTTTGATGATATCTTTTGTGGCAACTGCGATATGCTGAACGCCTTCTCCTTCATAGAAATCTAAATATTCTTCAACCTGTGATTTTTTCTTTCCTTCTGCAGGTTCATTGATCGGAAATTTAGCGAAACCGTTTCCGTTGCTCATTACCTTAGACATCAGTGCAGAATATTCGGTATTGATTTGTTTATCATCAAAACTAAGAATATTTACAAATCCCATTACATCTTCATACCATTTCACAACCGGAATCATTCGGTCCCAGCCCACATTTCCTACGCAATGATCTACATAAAGAAGTCCAACATCATATGGATTATAATCACTTTCCCATTTTTGGAAACCCGGCATAAATTCACCGGTATAATTTTTTCGTTCTACAAACATATGAACCGTTTCGCCATAAGTATAAACTCCGGACATTCTTACTTCACCATTTTCATCGGTTAAAGTTTGAGGTTCAAGATAAGGTTTAGCGCCTCTTTTCGTAGTTTCTTCAAACGCGGAATACGCATCATCAACCCACAATGCAAGAACTTTGACTCCATCGCCATGTTTTTTTTGATGTTCACAAATCGGTGAATCTGAATTTAAACCGGAAGTAAGAACAAGACGAATTTTCCCCTGCTGCAAAACATAAGATGCCCGGTCGCGAATTCCCGTTTCAGGCCCTGCGTAGGCAACGGATTGAAATCCGAAAGCAGTTTTGTAAAAATGCGCGGCTTGTTTTGCATTTCCTACATAAAATTCGATATAGTCTGTTCCGTTGATAGGCAAGAAATTTTCGGCTTTTGCGATTTTTTCAGCAAAGGTAAGTGTAGACATTTTTTTAGTTTTTTAGATATTGCAAATTACAAAAATTTTAGGAGTACTAAAAAGTTGCTAAAATAAATATCAATAATAATAGGTATTTTTAAGTTTTTTTATGTCTAAATAGTATAGAAAAATCAAGATACTTTTGCATCAGAAAAAAAACACAGAGCGATTCTAAAAACACAAATGATTTTAAACTAAGCCAGTCGAGTGGCTTAGTTTATTTTTGCGAAATTCGCAGAATCTGGATTATAATTATCCCATATTTTCCAGTGATTATCGAAGTTTTTGATAAAGTAAAACTGCGTATTGATATGATTTATAATGTAATTGTTTTCTTGCTCATCTTTAAAAACCAAATTCCAGAATTCTTCTGTTTTAATTACTTTTAATTTAGAATCTTCAGAAACCGTAGTGATTTTAAAAATTTCATAATTAGACCGGTTGTTTTCTGTAACAAAAACCAGATTTTTTTTTCTCTTTTCCTGCAGATATAAATTTGTTCGTTCTAATATTGGAGAATCTTTGCAAACGGTAGTTGAGATCTTTTCCAGATTGATGGTGGGCAAATATTTCAACGCTTCAAACTGAAATTCACAAAATTTGGTAATTAATTCTTTGTCAGATAAATGATTACTGGAATCTTCTTCCAGTGTCAAATTAGTTCCCTGTTTAAAGTGATGGATATAATCATTCAAATCATTTTTGCCCAGGAAGATGCAAAGTTTATCTAATGTTTTAATGAAACGTAAATCATTATGCGTCTTAATTTGATAGTCGTTTTCGAAAAACCGCTGTAAAGTAATTGGGGAAATCGTGATACCCAAACTTAATCTTCTCGCATCAGTAGAAGTTATTGATTGGGCTAAATTGTCGGATATGAGATCTGCCAAAATTACAAACTGACTTCTTTTCCATTCCTTCATCATTCCTAAAATAGAAGATTTCAAATCAGGGTGATTTTTAATATCTGCTTTTATTGCATTGTAGATTTTTTCCAAATTAGTTTCCTTTAACTGACAAATATAATATTCTTATCAAAGAAAAGGAGAGATAGGTGATTATTTAACAAATTTTTTCTGCAATTGTCTCTTGGAATAAAAATTTTAAACAAAAAATTCCCAGTGAAAACTGGGAATTTGTACTGTTCAATATTATTTAGACCAGAACTTTAAATCGATCAAACGCGGCTGCATCAAGCATTTCTCTATCGTCAGGATGTGCAATCTCGATTAATGCTTTTGCTCTTTGACGTAAATTTTTACCATACAAATAAGCCACACCGTATTCAGTAACTACATAATGAATATGTCCTCTTGTTGTTACAACTCCGGCGCCCTGTTTTAGGAAAGGTGCAATTCTCGGAATTCCTTTTTTGGTTCTGGAAGAAATTGCGATAATCGGTTTACCGCCGTCAGAAAGTGCTGCACCACGCATGAAATCCATTTGACCGCCAATTCCACTGAACTGAAGCGTACCAATAGAATCTGCACAAACCTGTCCCGTTAAATCTATTTCAATGGCGGAATTAATCGCGACCATTTTTTTATTTTTCATGATATTGATAGGATAGTTCACATGCTCCACATCCATAAATTCGAAGGATGGATTATCATCAATATAATCATAAAGTTTGCGGGTTCCGAAAGCGAAACTGGTAATTGTTCTGTTAAGATGCGTTCCTTTATATTTATTCGTAATCACATCATTAGCAACCAAATCTACAATTCCGTCGCTGATCATTTCTGTGTGTATTCCCAGATCTTTGTGATTTTGCAGGCATTTTAAAACGGCATCAGGAATGGTACCGATTCCCATTTGTAAAGTTGAACGGTCATCAATTAATTCAGCCACATTTTTACCGATCAACATTTCACAGTCACCAACTTTAGCACCATAATCAATGGTTAACAATTCTTCTTCGTGCCACACCATTTTGTGGATTTTAGAATAATGAATCATTCCATCTCCATGTGTTCTTGGCATTCTCGGGTTTACCTGAGCAATGATGATTTTCGCAGTATCTACCGCACTTCTCGCTACGTCAATAGATGTTCCTAAAGTACAATATCCGTGAGCATCTGGTGGAGAAACGGTTACCATCGCAACATCAATTGGCAGTAATCCTCTTTTAAAAAGAATAGGAATTTCACTTAAGAATACGGGAACAAAATCACCACGATCCGAATTCACTGCCTCACGAACAGGCGTTGATACGAACAATGAATTGATGTAAAAACTATCTTTATATTGAGGTTTCGCCACTTCCACATTTCCTTGTTGTGTGATGGAAACAAACTCTACACCTCTCAATCTGGATGATTGTCTTGCCAATTCACTAATCAAAAGATTGGGTGTACAGGCGCTACCATGAGAAAAAATTCTGTCACCACTTTGTATTAATGAAACCGCTTCTTCGGCGCTTACATACTGAATCATATTTTTATTTTTTTTATATATAATTTTTCCTGGAAGTTATTTTCGTCTTCCACTCCCGATTAAGTTGCGTTGGGCTGCAAACTTCGAATTTTTAAAAGAGATTTAATAATTTGAAACTGTTTACTTCTCAAAATTAATTATTTCATTTCAGAATTGAAATGAGCAATATCAGTTTTGATAAAAGTCATAAAGTAATTATTCCTGACTGCGATCTTCCAAATGGTTTTCATCAGATTCCAGCCAAGAAGTTACATAAGAAGGATCTTCAATTTTCATGGCTTCCTCCGTAATTTTAAAAGGTCTGAAAGGATCCACCATCACCGCAAATTCTTCCGTAGATTTTTTGCCAATGCTGCGTTCCATTGCTCCGGGATGCGGTCCATGAACAATTCCGCCTGGATGAAGCGTGAAATCCATTAAATCGATATGATTGCGACTCATGAAATCTCCTTCAGTATAAAACAGAACTTCATCAGAATCGATGTTGGAATGATTGTAAGGTGCCGGAATCGCTTGCGGATGATAATCGTACATTCTGGCCACAAACGAACAAACCACGAAGTTATGCGCTTCGAAATTCTGATGAATCGGCGGCGGTAAATGAACGCGACCCGTAATCGGTTCAAAGTTTTTAATATTGAATTTATAAGGATAAAAATAACCATCCCAACCAACAACATCAAATGGATGCGTGGCGTAAATGAAATCCCAGATTTGATCTTCTTTTTTTACTTTAATTAAAAATTCTCCTTTTTCATCGATCGGTTCCACAAAAGTTGGCGCAATCATATCCCGTTCGCAAAAAGGCGAATGTTCCAGCATTTGGCCAAACTCATTTCTATACCTTTTTGGAGTGTAAATTGGCGAATGACTTTCTATAAAAAGAAGGGTGTTTTTTTCGTCTTTAAATTCTATAGAATAAATCGTTCCTCGTGGGATGATGAGGTAGTCACCGTAGGAAAATTCAAGGTTTCCTAAAAATGTTTTCAGGGTTCCACTTCCTTCATGAATGAAAAGAAGTTCGTCGCATTCTGCATTTTTATAAAAATAATCGGTGGATTTTTTAGGTTTTGCAAGACCTAATTTCAAGTCGTTATTCACTAATAAAATTTTGCGACTGTCGATAAAATCGTTTTCCTGCGTAACGTTCATTCCTTTGAACATTCGTGGCGTTACGTTTTTATTTACCGCAATTTTCGGCGAAACATCTTTCGGTTCGCTGATTGATTTTATTTGCGTTGGTCGGTGAATGTGATATAATAAAGAAGAAATGCCGTGAAATCCTTCGGTACCGAAAAGTTGTTCGTAGTAAAATTGGTCATCCTGTGATTTGAAAACAGTATGTCTTTTTTGAGGAATTTTTCCGGCCTGCTGATAACTCATTTTTTACATTTTTAGATAGGTAAATTTAACGAAATTTTCAGACTTGCAGAAAAGGATGACTAAAGACTTTTCTATTTATGTAAAACTCATAACGGGTTCGTAGAAATCCTCTTCCATCACGCCAAACTGCTGAGAAAGTAGTTTTACGCCATCGATGTTTTTAATTAAATTTTCATCAGAAGATGAAACAGGAATTTCCCCGATATTGGTTTGTAGCGTAAATGAATTGTTCGATTTTTGAAAATCAGTTTCTGTAAATTCTAACTTTCGAAAGAAGTTTTCTGATTGATCCACCATTTCAGAAATACTTGAGTGATAAATTAAAATACCACCAGCAGTAATTTTATTTATTAATGGTAATAAAATATCGTCAGAAAATTCTGATGTTATTAGAGCAATATTAGGTTCAAATAAAGTTGCTTTCACCAAATCAGCAGTTTCCAGAATAATGAAATCGCTGTTCGAATTATTGAATTGACCATTTTCTAAGTAATAATCGAAATCCTTTCCGTGAAAATGGAGGACTTCAAGCAATAATTTCATTACAGAAGGTTGCGTACTTAGAACAAGAACTCGGGTTTTGTTTTTAAATTCCTCGAAGATATTTTCCATCGGTCCGGTCAGATTATTTTTAAGATTCAGTTTTTATATTGCTGTCAATCACTTGCTGAAAGGCAGAAACAATCTTATCCCAATGCTCTTTGTTTTTTGGCATAATCAAAGAAGCGTCACTTTTACTTCCGGTATTATCGCCTTTTTTAACATTGATTTCGACCGAAATATTATCATACAGTTTCTTGTAATCTTCCTGAATTTTTCTAAACTTATTTTCAGTCAGTGTATTTTCGATATTTTTCAGATCATCATTAGAAAGCGTAAAATCTTTTTTAATGTTTTTTCCAAGTCCTTCAAAAGAATAATGGGCTTTATTTCCTTTGATGAGCAGGTTTTCATAAATCGGAGAAATACCACCGCTTCTGGCAAAACTATAATCGAAATCAGAATATTTTTTTTGACTGTTGCATCCTGCTAAAATGATCATTAGAAAGGTAAAAATCAGTTTCTTCATAACAATTCTCATTAATTTTTAACTTCAGTTTTTTGAGCTTTAAGTTCTTCGTCGTAATCATGTAGAACGTTAAAATCTTCGGTTTGTTCTATGGCAACCATTATTTTGTGCATGATTACGCGGGCATCATCATTTTCATAATCAATGTCCAAAGGAGGTTTGAACTCCATCGTTGGTTTGCAACCAGTCACTTTTACGCGCAAACCTTTTTTATCAAACGCGCGACGGAAACCATTAATTTTTATTGGAATAACAATTGGCTTTTGATTTTTTACCAGTTTGGCTGTTCCTTTTCTACCTTGTGCAAAGGCAGAAGTTGTTCCTTGCGGAAAGGTAATCACCCAACCATTGTCGAGCGCTTTCATAATGTTTTCAACTTCTGTTAAATCCACCATTCTGTTTACGTTGTGACCTTCTGCTCGCCAGGTTCTTTTTACGGTTACTGCTCCTGCTAATTTAAAAATCTTCGTCATGAAACCTTTGTTCATGGTTTCTTCAGCCGCCACATAATAGATGTCAACTTTAGGATTTAAGAGATAAATAGGATTTTTAATTGAATTTAAATAACCATTATTTACTGCGCAGAAAGCCTGATACATCGCCGCAACATCAGCGAAATAAGTTTGATGATTGGATACGAAAAGCACATTGGAATCTGGAAGATCAACTAAGTTTTCAGTACCAGAAATCTTCAATTTATTAAAACCATTGAACCTTCTGTAGGAAACCATTCCTAAGATAAAAATAATCAGTCTCTTCAGGAAATACAGATTACCAAAGGCATCCGTGAAAATATTTTTCTTGGCCATTATCTAATTAACATAGTCCGCGAATTTACAAATTTTTCAGCAACTGACTAAACTCGCTTAATATCATGGAAGTCGCGCCCCAAATGATATAACCGTTAAAATCGATTACCGGAACTTTCACGCCGCGGGAACTTGGTAAAACTCTCATTTCAGGTTCGTTAGCCAAACTGAGAATTGACGAAATCGGGAATTCAATCAACTCAACTGCTTCGGTTTCCTGAAGGATAAATTCAGGATTTTTCTTGGTGTAGGAAACGAACGCTTTCACGTAAAAGTTGCTCGGCGGAATATAAATCGGTGAAAGTTCGCGGATGATTCTAATATAATGTTCATCAATTCCTACTTCTTCCGAAGTTTCACGTTTTGCCGTTGCCGCAAAATGAGGATCGAAATCTTCTTTTTTTCCGCCTGGTAAAGAAATTTGTCCGCTGTGTCGGTCGCGTTCATTTTCACTGCGAACGATGAGTGGCAAATACCATTCGTTATTTTTTAAATATAATAAAATATTGACCGCGGCGAATTTTGGGTTTTTTGTTAAAATTTCGTCGTAGGAATAAAGCGGTCGGTAAGGTGGTGAGTAAATTTCGTGCGCGGCTTCACCCTGAAGTGTGGCCTGTTGTATTTTTGTGAGTAAATCTCTGCCAAAGGTTTTCATGACGTAAATTTAAGGAATTTGTCTTTGAAACTGTTTTAAATGAAAGTTAAATTTATTAAGAATTAGTTCAAAAATTCAGTCGCACAATAATCGATGAGATAGGAGTTTTTGTTTTTAACCAAAGTAACTTCATTTAATGTTTGATACTGATTTCCATAATCCACAAACACCCGATATTTTAAATCTGATATTTTCTCTATTTTTACATTTTTAATGTTTTCCATATCATCTTGACCACGACCGAATAGCCAAGGTTCCATATCTTTTCTCAAGGGATAGATCTGTGACCATTTTTCTTGATACTTCTTTTTGGCGAGTGGCATTTCTTCGTCAGACAAATTAGTCGCGCCATAAATTTCTTCAGAATCAATCATAAATTCATAGAATCTTTTGGTCGTTGCTTGTTCTTCGGTTTCGAGATAGAAACAAAATTTATTTCCGTTCCTGCATTTGAAGAGATTTTTTAACCATTCTTTCGCCGGATCTTTTGAAATATCATTTTCTACATTTTTCTCATTGTCAGGAAGAGCGATACCTTCGTCGACCTGAGCGGAAAGAGTTGCTGCTTCTTTGGTTTCTGTATTTTGGGAAACTGTAGTTTCTTTACTTTGAGTACAAGCCTGCAGGAATAGAATTGCTGAAAAAAGATAGATTAGTTTTATCATGATGCATTTTTTACCTAATAAAAATATATTTTCTTTTCTAAAAATAGGTAATCTTTTCTAAATCAAATGTTTTGATGTCGGTCCCTCTTTTTATTTTTATGGTGATTTTTGATAGTTCTTTTTCAATTCTATTCAGATAATATTGGCAAGATTGTTCACTGTTTAAATTTTCTAAACTAATACCATTGATACTTAATATTTCGTCGTTCATTACTAGAGGAATATTTTTATCCTTAAATACTAATGCGATAATTGCTTTGTTGTTGACGAAACGGTAACTGAACCCGAAACTTTCATAGTTTGTTTGAGGTTGATTAACAGGTTTTAAATAGAGGTTGTTTTTCTTCCAGTCCAATATGAATTCATAATTTTTTAAAAATTGGTTTCCTAATAAATTTAATGTTCCAGTCTCTAAAACTTGATTTTCAAATTCCTCATTTTCCAACGTCAATTTGTTCAGTCTAAAGATATATTCAACTGTTTCTTTTGCTGGTCCGTATGTACTGACCGAATTTATTCCTTTTGTCAAAAGATATTGATCTTTCGGAATGTTCTCTGGAACATTAAACTCATTTTTATTAATTTGAATTTTACCACTGAACGCGGTATCAAGTTCCAGAGAAATATCTTTATTTTTTATTTTTGATTTTATAAAAGGTATTTTCTGTCTGTTTGATTTAAATGGATTGTGCTGTAATCGTTATTGTTGGTTAAAAGTTTTAAATCTTTAGATACCAGCATTGAATTCTCTAAATAATTTATTTTCCAAAAAAGCAGCGCCATTTGATTTGAACCGATAAGTCCATCAACTTCCAAACATTTGAATTCTGGTTGTGTTAAATCAATAACAATTGCACCAACATTTTTAAAAGATAAATTTCCGATGCTAATCTCTGGTACAAATGTGAAGGTTTGTTTTTGAACTTTGTTTTGAGAATCGCCAACTTCAGATTCGAAAATACTTTCTAAACCGAGCTCTTTATAAATTGCAGATGAAATTATTGTAGGTGCTCCAGTATCGAACAGAAAATTGTAAGCCTTTCCGCCAATAATGACTTCTACAAAAGGCAAGTCATTAATAAAGTGTAGTGGCAATTTTTCCACAGATTTGCCCAGTTTAACAGTTCCAGTATTAAAAAAATTTCTATTCTGCGAAGAAAAGTGGGAAGGTAAGAGGATGATAAAAAGGTAAAGTAGATATTTCAACATAAAAAATAGTTTTAAAATGTCACAGTGTTTTTAATTGCTCAGTCTGTTTAAGTGTTATTTCCCAGAATTATAGCCTTCATTATATCTTTCTTTGGAATGATGAAACACTGTCTTTCCAATCTCAAACACTTCCAATAAAAAAAGTGAAAATTCCTAAAAGTGAAAATTTTACATTTCTTTTGTTGGTTTTGTTAATTTAGTTTTTTTGCAAATTAATGATAATAGGTTGAAATTACCCATTGAATCTCAAAACTACAACATTTTTAATTTACCATCTTTTTAATTTTAGCTACTTTTGCAAATCTCTTTAAAATAACAGTTTGGAAACTCAGGAACTAATTTTTAATCCTCAGGATATTGCAGAAACGCTCAGCCAACTTAAGGCTGATGAGCGTCTTTTGGCATTTCTAAAGGTTCCCAAACAATATAAGGCAGATGTATTTTCGCATTTAGATCCCGATTTCCAGGAAGAAACGATTCGAAGTATTGCCAGTGAAGACGCTTCTGAAATTCTGAACTCGATGAGTCCGGATGACAGAACGGCCTTGTTTGAGGATTTTCCAGATGAGTTGATTCGTTATTCCATCAATCATCTTAATCCACAGGAAAGAAGAATCGCCCTGAAACTATTGGGTTATCATGTTGATTCGATTGCGCGTTTGATGACGCCGTATTATATTCAGATTCGTAAAGAATGGACGGTAAAAAGATGTTTCCAGCAAATTAAAAAAGTCGGCAAGAAAGTAGAAACCATGAACCATCTTTATGTGGTTGATGAAAAAAACCGCTTGGTCGATGATATTGCAATAGGCTCTTTATTGCTTGCCGAAGAAGATACTTTGATTTCGGAAATTACAGATAATCATTTTGTTGCCATTACTACAACCACAACCAAGGAAGATGCGGTAACCTATTTCGAAAAATATGACCGGTCTGCTTTGCCAATTGTAACTGAAGCCGGCGTTTTGGTGGGTATCGTAACCATAGATGATATCCTCGATCAGATTGAAGCACAAAATACCGAGGATATTCAGAAATTCGGGGGTGTAGATGCGCTGGATATGCCTTATACGCAAACCTCGTGGACAGAGATGATCAAGAAAAGAGGAACCTGGTTGGTCATCCTTTTCTTTTCGGAAATGTTAACAGCCTCAGCGATGGGATTTTTCGAACATGAAATTGAAAAAGCAGTAGTCCTCGCACTTTTTGTTCCGTTGATTATTTCTAGTGGTGGTAACTCGGGATCGCAGGCGGCAACGTTGATTATTCGTGCCATGGCACTGCAGGAAATTGGGTTGAAAGATTGGTGGTATGTGATGCGAAAAGAAATTGTGTCCGGAGTTTTTCTGGGTGGAATTTTGGGAATCATCGGTTTCATTAGAATTATGATGTGGCAAGAATTGGGACTGTATGACTATGGTGAACATTGGTTTTATATCGCATTGAGTATCGCTGTTTCCCTTTTATTAATCATACTTTGGGGAACACTTTCCGGCTCTATGATTCCTTTTGTTTTAAAGAAATTTAAACTTGATCCGGCAACTTCTTCCGCACCTTTTGTCGCAACACTGGTCGATGTAACCGGTTTGATTATCTATTTCACTGTCGCTGGATTGCTTTTGGCAGGTAAACTTCTTTAATTTTTATGAAAATCATTTCGCTGGTTCCCAGCATTACCGAAACGCTTTTTGATTTTGGCTTAACTGATGATGAGGTTATTGGCAGAACGAAATTCTGTATTCATCCCTCAGATTTGGTAAAAAATGTTGAAGTAATTGGTGGAACTAAAAATTTGAATATCGATAAAATTAAATCTTTAAAACCTGATTTAATCATCGCCAATAAAGAAGAAAATGAAAAAATTCAGGTCGAGGAATTGATGAAAGATTTTAAAGTTTGGGTGACTGATATCGAAACTTTAGAAGACAATCGAGATTTTATTTCTGAACTCGGAAAGACTTTAAATAAGGAAAATTTAGCAGAAGATTTTAATCAGAAAATTGCGTCAGTTTTTAATAATATTAAAGTTTCTGATCGTAAAAAAGTGGCGTATTTAATCTGGAAGAATCCTTATATGACCGTTGGTTCTGACACATTTATTAATGAAGTTTTAAAGAAATTAGGCTTTGAAAATTTCTTTAAAAACAGAACAAGATATCCCGAAGTCTCGGTTGAAGAATTGAAAGATGCGGATGTGATTTTTCTTTCTTCAGAACCATTTCCTTTTCAGCAAAAACATATTGATGAACTTCTATTCCAACTTCCAGAAAAAGAAATCATTTTGGTTGATGGTGAAGCATTTTCGTGGTTTGGAACGCATTTAATAAAGGTTGATAATTATTTGAAAAGATTATCTTTTAAGTTTTCATAAAAATAAAAGGACTCTTCTAAGAAAAGTCCTTTATTATATTTAAAGTTTGACCATTAAATTTTCGCCATTTCTGCTTTAATTTTGTTTTGTAATCCTTCTGTTGCAATTACCAAAGGCAATCTTACATAGTTTTTGCAAATTCCCATTTCTGCTAAAATCGTCTTAATTCCGGCCGGATTTCCTTCAGCGAAAATCAGTCGTGTAATTTCTACCATTTTATTGTGAATTTCATAGGCTTCTTTTACTCTTCCGTCGAAAGCTAATTGAACCATGGTTGAAAATTCTTTCGGATATCCTTGTCCAATTACTGATATAACTCCTTGCCCACCTGCTAAAGTTACTGGAAGCGTAAATTCGTCATCACCAGAAACCAAGTTGAAACCCTCTGGTTTTTGACGTAAAATATCGAAATACTGATTGATATTCGGTCCGGCTTCTTTAATTAAAAAGATATTGGGAAAATCATTTGCTATTCTTAAGGTTGTAGAAGCGTCGATATTTTGTCCTGTACGAGCTGGAACATTATAAATAATTAATTTTTTACCTGTTCCTGCTAACATTTTGTAATGCTGGTAAAGTCCTTCTTGATTAGGTCTATTATAATAAGGAGATACAGAAAGTACAGCTTCAAAAGCCGATAAATCTGTTTCTTCGATTTGTCTTTTTACTTCCATAGTGTCGTTCCCCCCAATGCCTAGAACTAAAGGGAGACGATTGTTATTAATCATTATAATATGTTGAATGACTGCTTTTTTTTCTTCATTTGAAAGAGTTGCTACTTCTGCAGTCGTTCCTAAAACAACCAAATAATTTGTCCCGTTATTGATGTTGAATTCTACCAATTTGGTTAGAGAATCAAAATCTACAGATAAATCTTCATTGAAAGGCGTTACCAACGCTACTCCTAAACCTTTTAAATTGCTCATTTTTATAAAATTAATGTTTCAAAAATACGAAAATTAATATGAGAATTTATCAAAAAAAAGGATTAGTTTATATTCATATCTTTATATTTGCAAGAATACATTTAAAGCCCATGAAGACCAAATATCTGATTTCGGGGTTAGCGCTTTTGTCGATTTTATCGTGTAGAACGCCGCTTAACATTGCCAGTGTGCAGGCCGAAAAAAATATTTCTATATCGAAAGATTTACCCGAAGATGAAAATTTTAAAAATATCATTGAACCGTACAAAATAGAATTGGATGGTAAAATGAATACTAAAATTTCTCACACCTCCGTAGATTTGACCAAGCAAGGTGACGACAGTAATTTGGGGAACCTTTTGGCCGATTTTACATTTGAAGGGGCTGATGACTGGGCGAAAGCAAATGGGATCGAGAATGGTGTTGATGGTGCCGTAATTAATATTGGTGGAATCAGAACTACAATTGGAGCGGGAGATATTTTGACCAAACAGATTTATGAAGTGATGCCATTTGAAAATGAAGTCATAATTATGAAAATGAAAGGATCCGACCTACAGGGACTTTTTGATTATTACCTAAAAACGCTAAAAAACAATCCTGTTTCCCATATTGTTATCGAAACGGATACGGATAAAATCACGAATCAACTGATCAATGGAAAACCGATCGATGTGAATAAAACCTATTATATTGCAACGTCCGATTATTTGGCTTTAGGTGGAGATAATATGGATTATTTTAAAAAAGGAGAAATGATTTCAACAGGTATAAAATTGAGGGATTTGTTTTTAGAGAAATTTAAAGAAAATCCAGAAATAAAAGTGCCGACAGATCTGCGCCTTAATTTTAAAAATAAAAAAAACAAAACCGATGAATAGGAAGCGTTTTCTTAAAACCCTTGGTGGTGGAACATTGGCGATGACTTTGGCGCCAAATTTATTAATGGCTGACAGTTTTTCGGCTTTAAATCTTGCATCAGAATATCAACTTACGATTCTTCATACCAATGATCAACATAGTAGAATTGAACCTTTCGATTCTAGTTATACCCGCAATCCAAATCAAGGTGGTTTTGCCCGGCGTGCTGCTTTAGTGCAGAAAATTAGAAGCGAAGAAAGTAATGTTCTTTTGCTCGATTCTGGTGATACTTTTCAGGGAACGCCTTACTTTAATTTCTTTGGTGGCGAACTTGAATTTAAGTTAATGTCGATGATGGGTTATGATGCTTCTACCATGGGAAATCATGATTTCGATAATGGTCTGGCAGGATTTAAAAAAGTGAGACCAGTTGCAAAATTTCCCTTTATTTGTTCCAATTATGATTTTAAAAATACAATACTCGACGGTGAAACTGAAAAATATAAAGTCTTTAATAAAAACGGAATTAAAGTAGGAATCTTCGGTGTTGGAATCCAGTTAGAAGGTTTGGTAGGAAAGAAAGATTATGGCGAAACTGAATATTTGGACCCGATTGAAATCTCTGAACATTATTCTGATTTTTTAAGAAAGGAAAAAAAATGCGATTTGGTGATTTGTCTTTCTCATATTGGGTATGACTATAAAGATGATCCAAAGAAAATATCCGACAAAATTTTGGCGGCAAAAACAGATGGAATCGATTTGATTTTAGGTGGTCATACGCATACCTTTTTACCCGAACCACAATCTTTTATGAATAGAAAAGGCAAGAATGTTTTGGTCAATCAAGTCGGGTGGGCTGGTTTACTTTTAGGTAAAATTAATTTTTATTTTGATAAAAATAAGAACGTGAAAAATATTTCATGGAACAATCAAGTTATAGATGATCGCATTTTAGTGTAATACTATGAAAAAAATAATACTGTTTTTATTTTGTGTGTCTGCGTTGAATCTTTCTTCTCAGATTATTTCATCCAGCAAATGGACTGATTTATTTTCTTACAATAATGTTTTAAGTATTCGGGAAGATAATGGTAAACTCATTGCTGCTACAGAAAATGGAATATTTTATTACACTCTACAGTCTGGTGAACTTAAAAAATTATCAAAAGCCAATGGTCTCCACGAAGTAAAAATATCAGCCTTTGATTATAACCCAGAAACCAAAATTGGATTGGTGGGTTACAAAAATGGTTCGATGGATGTAATTACTCCAGAGGGAATTACGTATGTTGTTGATATTCCTATTGCAACGGGATATTCTGGCGATAAAAAAATTAACCATATTTCGATCAACGGCAATTTAGCAGTAATATCGGTGGGTTATGGAGTATCAATATTTAAATTAGATAAAAAGGAATTTGCGGAAACGTGTTTTTTCCCAAGTGGAGTAAGAGAAGCAATAATTACGAAAGATAAAATTGTTTATGCCACTACATCCCAAGGCTTGAAATCTAAAGGAACTGAAGAAAAAGATTTTCCTATTTATGATAAATGGAAGACGATTACTGGCGGAAATTTAACTCAAATATCAAATGGGAATTTAATTGCTTATGCAACGCTTACTCAAGTTTATTACGGGACGGGGACTGCATTTACTCCGATAACTCAAAGTTTCTCGAGTATTCAAGATGTTTTAGTAACCGCACAAAATATTATTGTTACGGATAGTCATAAAGTTTATATTTATGATTTATCTGGAAATATCATTAAAACCTACGAGGCAAATGAAAATTTAAATACTGCATTTTTATCAAATTCGAAATTATATAAAGGTTCTAAATTATCGGGTATTCTTAATGAAGAGGGAGATAAAATTAAACCAGATGGGCCTTATAATAATACTTCCTATAAAATTAATATTCAAGGAGAGCAAATAGTCATTTCGACAGGGGGGAGAGATGCTTACAATTCGCCTACCTATAGAAATCTTGGGTACTATCATTTTGATGGTAGCACATGGAATTATCCAGATTTCTTTAAAAATTTTTCTGGACCATTAAATGTCTTAGATGTCGTTATCAATCCTGTTAAACCAGACGAAATCTTTTTTGTTAACCAAACCTTTGTAGATAATAATATGGGTATCTATCGGATGAAGAATAACGAATTTGTAAAAAATTATGAAACAGTCGGAACTTTATATAATCGGATTGGAGGATTAACTTTCGACGAAAATAATCAACTTTTTGTTTCTAGGGCAAAAGATGATGTCCTTATTGGGTTTTATTTATATAATGCTAGTGCCGATGCATTCTCTTCAATAAATGTCGTATCAGGAACATCTGTTCAGAAACCGCTTGCAAATTCTGGAATTCTATATATTCCTGCTCCTAGGACCAATGGAGGATTACTTATGTATGATTATAAAAATACAGCAACAACTTTGAGTGATGACCGTTTCAAAATATTAAAAAAAAATAATAATCTGCCAACTGAAAGAGTTGTTTCTGTAGCACTTGATAAAAATGGTGATGTTTGGATTGGAACGCAGGGAGGTCTTCGGATTCTGCAAAACCCTTCAGCAGCAATTGATGAAGATAATCCCCAAGCCGATCCTATAATTATCGAAGAGAATGGAGTAGGTGAAGAACTTTTCAGAGACAGTCATGTTTTACAAATAGAAGTTGACCAAGGAAATCAGAAATGGGTTTCTATTGATGATGGTGGTGTGTTTTATTTGAGTTCTAACGGGGAGCAAACTTTAAAACAATTTACCAGAGCCAATTCTCCTCTTCCCACCAACAGTGTTACCGATATAAAAGTAGATAGTAAAACCGGAAAAGTGTATTTTGTGACTTTAGATGGAGTAGTTGTTTACCAAGGGGATGTATTAGAGGTTACTGAAAATTTCGGAGATGTTTTGGTGTATCCAAATCCAGTTATTTATGCGCAGTATAAAGGCAATGTTCGTATTCGCGGATTAGCCGCCAAAACGAATATTAGAATAACTGATGCAGCCGGAAATTTGGTTCATCAGGCCATAGCACGAGGTGGATCTTATGAGTGGAATCTTGCTAATAATCGCGGTGTACGTGTTGCTTCTGGAATTTATTTTGTTTTAATGACCAATGAAGATGGAACCGATACGTCCACGGCTAAAATTGCGGTGGTGAATTAATGCAAGTCCAAAATTGCTTTCTCCTTTCTTATGTAAAATATGGTGACAATGATGCCGTTTTGCATTGTTTCTCCGCAGAAAATGGCTTCCAAAGTTTTTTTGCCAAAGGAATCTATGCGGCTAAAAATAAAAAGAAACCTTATCTTTTTCCATTAAATCTTCTAAGTATTACAATAACGAAAACTGTTGCTGAGAATAGTATTGCCCGCATTTCTAAAATTGAATTAGCTCCAAATCATTATGATTTTGAAGAAGTATCCCTCAATTCAATTGTGTTTTTTACAGCCGATTTTTTACATCAGGTTTTGCGTGAAGAAGGAAAAAACCATCTTCTTTTTACTGAAATAGAAGCAGTAAGAAAAGAAATAAGTCTTAAAAATTACGATGCCTATTTGGTTTTTATTTTTAAATTTCTAATTATTTCAGGAGTTGCACCTCTGAAAGGAGATCAAAAATTCCTAAATCCAGAAAGTGGACTTTTTGAAGATGAAATCTCCCATCTTTTTTTTAATGAAACTATTTCTATGCTTTGGAAACGATTTTTAAATGCAGACAATGGTTACGAAATACGCTTAAAACGAAGTGAAAGAAGTGCCTTCTTAGATTCATTAATGATCTACTGTCAGATTCATATTACAGGCTTTTATACGCCAAATTCTTTAGCAGTAGTTCGTCAGATTTTCGAATAATATCTCATTTTTAAACATAAAAAAAGTTCCTTGTAATAAGGAACTTTATCTATTTAATGGAGAAATATTTTTAACGTGGAGTTGTTTTATAAATCTGGAAGTTAAAAACAAAACTTCTATTTCTAAAAGAGATTCCTACATAGTTGAAGTGGTTGTCACGAGCAAATGCAGCACGAGATGGAACAATAATTACCCCTTGTAAATTATAGTTGCTGTCATCTGGAATATCAAATGCTTTAAATTTTTTCAAAGCTTCTTGAAATCCTTCTATTTCATAATAACTGTGTTGTTTCGGTTCACCCGCTGGAGCATTGGCTAAAATTGATTCTTTTACATAATAGTAAGCAGGATCAACTTCTGGTGTTCCAGTGCCACCAATTGTATTTTTAAATGGATAGGCAGAATTAAAAGAAACGACATCGTCTGTATTTGTTGCAACATAAGTCACCGTATTACTCATCATGGTAAGAATGTCTGTAGCACCAATATCTTTTCCTGGAGTCGGTTGAGCACCCGGTCTTACTATGTAAATCACTCCAGATGGAAGCGTAACAGGATTTAATTTTGATAATTTCACATTTACAGTATCGGTCTTTTCCAAGTCTTTAATGTTTCCTTTTGCATCTAAATAATGAGTTTCCAGAAACTTTTGTGCGGCCTGATCATCGTAACTATTTTGGGTTTCTATACTTACTTCTGGCACTATTTCGTTATCGTCTTTTCTACAAGAGGTAATTGCGATTGAAGCCAAAGCAAGGAATAAGAATGTTTTTTTCATATTTAATATTATCATTAAATTGCTAAAATTATTTAATTCAGCAAAAGTATAAATAAAATATGAGAATAGATAAGTTTTTATGGTGTGTTCGCTTTTATAAAACAAGAAGCATTGCTGCCGATGAAATTAAAAAAAACCGGGTGTCACTTGCAGGACAGACCGTAAAATCCTCCAGAGAGGTCAAACCAGGTGATTTAATAAAGATTAAAAAAAACCAAATCGACTATCAGGTAGAAATTTTACAGATTCCAAAAAGCAGAGTTGGTCCAAAGTTAGTTCCGCTTCATATCGTAGATCGTACCGAGAAAGAGCAGTATGAAATTTTGAAATTACGCAAACTCAGCCAAGAACATTATCGAAATAAAGGAGAAGGCAGACCGACTAAAAAAGACCGTCGCGATTTTGATGATTTTGTTGGTGCAGATATCGACTCTGATATGGCAGACGGTGATTGGGATTTGTTTTTCAGTGAAGTTGATGATTCTAAAGAAGATTAAAATAAAGCAATAATTTCATGCACAATTTCTTCTGGAGTTTTAGAATTGGTACTTACAGTGTGTTTTGCCTGTCCGTAAAACACTTGTCTTTCGAAAAGATGTTTGGCAATAAACTCTGGTAAATCTTCATCTGGAATTTTAGCGATGAGCGGACGTTTATGTTTTTGTTTCGACAAGCGTTCTACTAGAGTTCCTACAGATGTTCGCAAATAGATGCTTTCGCTTTTCGAGGTAATGAGGTCAATATTATTATAATAAGCCGGAGTGCCACCGCCTAAACTCAAAATACAATCTTTTTCGGTGTTAAGAATCTCTTCCAAAAGACTTCTTTCTTCTTTTCTAAAGTAGATTTCCCCTCTTTTTTCGAAGATTTCGGGAATAGTCATGTTAAATTTTAGAAAAATTTCCTTGTCAAGATCAATTAATTTTAAATTTAATTTTTGGCTCAAAACTTTGGAAATGTGAGATTTGCCGCTTCCCATGTACCCGATAAGTGAAATGATCATATTTTTATTTTGTACAAAGTTCCAAAAAAATTTTGAATTTTTAAAAAAAGAAGTATCTTTGCACCACTTTAAAACGAGAATATAATTCTGCAGATTTAATGGTGACCGACTCGGTAGCTCAGCTGGTAGAGCAATACACTTTTAATGTATGGGTCCTGGGTTCGAATCCCAGCCGGGTCACAAGCGAAAAGATTTCGTCTCGTAAATCAACGGCGCGACGGCTTTTTTTTGCCTGCGTGGTGAAATTGGTAGACACGCCATCTTGAGGGGGTGGTTTCCTATGGATGTGCTGGTTCGAGTCCAGTCGCAGGCACAACAACGCATTCGTAGGGATCAAGTAATTTATAATAATTAATCTCTCACTTATTTTTAAAAACCGACTCGGTAGCTCAGCTGGTAGAGCAATACACTTTTAATGTATGGGTCCTGGGTTCGAATCCCAGCCGGGTCACTAAATTACTTCTTCGGAGGTAATTTTTTTTTCATATTAATATTTTGTGAATTGGTGTTCAAAAGTCTTCCCATAAAGAAGACTTTTGTTGCTTAATCAGCCTAATCCAAGTGCATATTATCAATCAACCGCACATCACCAACATTTACTACAATAAAAGCGCGATACTTTTTGTCTTTATAAAAGAAATCGGTTTGTTTTAAAGTTTGTTCATCGGCGATTTCAAAATATTCTAAAGTCATTCCGCGTTGATCATCAAAAATATCTTTTACGCGCTGGTTAATTTCAGCAATTGAGATAATTCGAAACCAATCATTTATTTTTAATAAAGTTTCGTGAATCACTTTTGCAGAATCTCTTTGAAGATGGCTTAAACGTTCGTTACGTGAACTCATGGCAAGCCCGTTTTCTTCGCGATAGATTGAAACACCATGAATTTTTATCGGGAGTTTTAATTGCGCTACTAGTTTTTCTATAATCGCCAGTTGCTGAAAATCCTTTTCACCAAAATATGCATTGTCGGGTTTTACCTGACGCAACAATTCCTCAACCACTGTTCCTACACCATCAAAATGGCCTGGCCGGGATTTTCCTTCCATCTCATTTTCTAAACCGTCGAAATTATAGGATTTGCTTTGTAATCCTTCAGGATATAGATCTGCTACTTCTGGTAAATATACAGCATCCACAATTCCTGTGTTTTCCAATAGCAAAATGTCGCGTTCGGTATTTCGTGGATATTTCTCTAAATCATTTGGGTTATTAAATTGGGTGGGATTTACAAAAATAGAAGAAATTACTAAATCGTTTTCTCTATCGGCGATTTGGTATAAGGAAAGATGACCCTGGTGCAAGGCACCCATTGTAGGAGCAAACCCAATTCTCTTGCCCATTTCTTTCTGTCTTTCAACATAGTCTGTTAGCGTTTTTTTGTTTCTAAAGATTTCCATATTTATTTTAATAATCATTGTAAAAATAATAAATTCCCTGAAATTGATGTCATGAATATTGATAATTTATCTGTTAATAGTATCGATTTTTTAAGGATTGGTCTTAATGAAGGTTAATGTCAGATTATTAGTTTAAATTTTTGTAATTTTGCAGCGCAGAATATTCTGCTCACAAACTTAGTAGATAGATAGAATTTATGCAGAACCAAAAGATTTTATATGTAACCACAGAGATGTTTCCTTATCAAGAAGACAGCAATATGGCGACCATGGTAAGTAAAATGGCACTTAAAATGCACCAGGACGGAAATGATGTTAGAGTTTTTATGCCAAGATTTGGACAAATCAGCGAAAGAAAATTTCAATTGCATGAAGTGATTCGTCTTTCTGGTATGAATATTATTATTAACGATTTAGATCAACCCTTAATTATAAAAGTTGCATCGTTGCCAGGGGAAAGATTGCAAGTCTATTTTATTGATAATGAGGATTATTTCAAAAGAAAGCAATTCTATATTGATGATGCTGGTAAACCTTTCACAGATAATGATGAGCGTGCTATTTTCTTCGCAAGAGGGGTAATCGAAACCATTAAAAAACTTAATTGGGTACCAGATGTAATTCACATTAATGGTTGGATGGCCTCATTTATACCTGTTTATTTAAAAACTTTCTATAAAAACGATTCTTATTTTAAAGATTCCAAACTTGTACTTTCTGTGTACAACGAAGAAAATTTAGCACTAGATAATTCTGTAGAAGAAAAAATGAAGTTCGACAATATTACCGGACTTAAAGCGTTTAAAAACCCAAACTTTCATAATTTCGTAATCGAAAGTATGGATTTGGTAGATGCGGTTGTAAAGGGCGATGAGTTCCTAGAAGAAGAACTTGATGCTGGTTTTGCAGAAACCAAAACTACAAAATCCGAGTACATAGATGCTGAAACGATCGATAAATTATACTAAATCAATTTACATTTAATGATAAGAACCATTCAAGAGTTATTCAAAATTGCTGCAACAGTAGTAATTGGAAGTTTAATTTTAGTGAATTGTGAGCCAGATGCTGATCAACTGGGATCTCAATTCTTTCAAGACGGAGCGCAGGGTACAGAAAAAACATACCCAATTGTTGCTTATAACGTAAACAACGGAGATTCGATAAGAACAGATGCAGCACGTCTGCAGAGTGCAACTTTAGGAGTGTTTACTGAATCTCAGTTTGGGATGCAGAAAGTGTCTTATGTAACTCAGGTGAGATTGCCTGCTGCAAATCCTGATTTTGGAACCAATCCAAAACTAGATTCTGCAGTGTTGGTCATTAAACCACAATATGCAATCGATTCGGTTACTTCGGTTACCAAAGATGATTATATCTTCCCAGAAGGTGCGATACCTGCGAAAAGAATCATGAATACGTATCCTATCCTTAAATATGGTAATACCAAAATCGGAGGAAAAACACTGTTGAATTTCAGAGTGCAAGAAGTTACTGACTTCTTAGGCTCTAATGCAGATCAGATTCGTTCTAACAGAAATGTAGCTGCCGGAGCACAACTTGGTACAAAAACATTTGATGGTAATGTTAGTTATGTTAAAGTAACCAAAGACGCAGATGATAGTGTTTTGCTTGAAAATCAAGCTGGCATAAGAATTAAGTTAGACAGCACCTTTTTCGCAAATAAAATTATTAATAAACCAAGTACTTCACCAGAATTTTCTGATGCAGCCTCTTTTATTAGATATTTTAAAGGAATAAGAATTTCTGTAGATGAAACTGATGGGTATATCTTCAATTTTGATCCAACCTCTATGGAACTTAATCTTTATTATAAAAGTGATAAAGTTACTAATGGAGTTACTGCCAGAGAGCAAAGTACTTACATGATGAATGTAGGAGGTTCTAATTCACACTTTAATCAAATTGAATTTAACCGTGCAGGAACACCTTCTGCTGCTGCACTTGCTGCAATTACACCGATGGATTCGATCAATGGTGCGGCGAAGATTTTTGCTCAGGGTATGGGAGGTCCAGGATTTGGACTAAAAATTCCTGATGCAACTATTGCTGCTGTTAGAAATCAATTCCAAAATGATAAGATCGGAATTGTTTCTGCTAAACTAAGAATCTATACCGATGCTGTTTCTTGGAATAAAAAATACGCAAAACCAGCAAGTTTTACGGTGAAGAAATACATTAAAAAAGAAAAGGAAAATGATCCTTACTTGAATACTTTTTTAGATGATATGAATGCACTTTATGGAACAGGAATTTATAATTTAGTAAAAGCATTCGACTTAGAAAAAAATCCGGCTTACTATGATATCGGAATTACGCAGACCTTTAAAAACATCATCGAAAAGCAAAATCCAAAAACCGGAAATTTAATTCTAAATGTTGGAACCTACACGATGGATGCCTCTGGTAATATGTTAGGTGAATTGTATCCAAATTTAGGTCCCCAGAATTTTAATACCCGAAGTTTTACTCCTAATAGAGTAGTATTGGTAGGGAAAGATCCTTTATATCCATTAAATGATCCGTCGGATCCGTTAAAGGAACTTAGACCGAAATTAATTTTGACTTACGGACAAAAATAATAACTAAAATTAAGATTATAATATGTGTGGAATTGTAGGATATACCGGTTTTCAAGATGCTTATGAAGTAGTAATTAACGGACTGCGCAGATTGGAATATAGAGGTTATGATAGTGCAGGAATTGTACTAGAAAATGATAATTCTGTTTTTAGTGTTTCTAAAACAAAAGGAAAAGTAGATGATTTGGTCGCTATTTCAAAAGATTTAGCAGGGAAATCACATGTAGGAATGGGACATACCCGTTGGGCAACGCATGGTGTTCCTAGTGATAGAAACTCACACCCGCACCTTTCAAATAACGGTAAAATTGCTTTGGTTCATAATGGGATTATCGAAAATTACGATACCCTGAAAATAATGTTGACCGAGCAAGGTTTTGTTTTCCATTCTGAGACCGATACAGAAGTTCTGGTAAACCTTATCCAGTATATTATGGATGTAAACGCAGAAATGGATTTCCCAACTGCCGTTCGTTATTCATTAAATGAAGTTTATGGTGCCTATGCAATTACGGTAATGCACGATGATTTTCCAGGATTATTGGTTGTTGCCAGATTAGGTTCTCCATTAGCAATTGGTTTGGGTGACAATGAATATTTCATTGCTTCAGATGCTTCACCTTTTGTTGAGTTTACCAAAGAAGCCGTTTATTTAGAAGAAGGTCACATGGCGACCATTTCATTGGAAAATGGTGTTGACATTAGAAATATTAAAGATAATGTGAAGATTACTCCACAAGTTCGTCAACTTAAACTAAGTTTAGAGCAAATTGAAAAAGGAGGTTACGAACATTTCATGTTAAAAGAAATTTTCGAACAACCAAAATCAATTCATGACACTTTAAGAGGAAGATTATTGGTGGAGGAAGGTATCATCAAGATGGCTGGAATCTGGGATCACCTAGAAAGACTGAATCAAGCCCAGAAAATTACCATTATTGCTTGCGGAACCTCTTGGCACGCTGGTCTTATTGGTGAGTATTTAATTGAAGAATTTGCAAGAATTCCGGTAGAAGTTGAATATGCTTCTGAATTCAGATATAGAAATCCCATCATTACCGAAAAAGATATCGTAATTGCTATTTCTCAATCAGGAGAAACTGCCGATACTATGGCTGCAATTAAAATGGCTAAGGAAAAAGGTGCTTTCGTATATGGGATTTGTAATGTGGTAGATTCGTCAATCGCTAGAGTAACAGATGCGGGTTCTTATACGCATGCAGGTCCAGAAATTGGCGTTGCTTCTACAAAAGCATTTACCTCACAGTTAACCATTCTATCTTTGATCGCTTTGAAATTAGGAAAACACAATGGCAACTTGAGTAATCAAGAGTTCATGCGTCTAATCACTGAATTAGATACGATTCCGCAGAAAGTTCAGGAAGTTTTAGATGGCACACATGAAATCACCAAAGAAATTGCAAAGCATTTCGTTGATGCTCAAAATTTCCTTTATTTAGGAAGAGGATATAACTTCCCGGCTGCCTTAGAAGGAGCATTAAAATTGAAAGAGATTTCATACATTCACGCAGAAGGATATCCAGCTGCAGAAATGAAACATGGTCCAATTGCATTAATTGATGAGAATATGCCAATCGTTATTATAGCACCTAAACAAGGTCACTATGACAAGATTGTAAGTAATGTGCAGGAAATTAAAGCAAGAAAAGGTAGAGTGATTGCAGTAGTAAACAAGGGAGACACGCAAGTAGCTTCTGTAGCGGACTATGTTATTGAGTTTCCAGAAACATCAGAATGTTTCTCTCCAATTATAGCTTCAGTACCCTTACAATTGTTAGCATACTACATTGCGGTTTATCGTGGAGCGAATGTAGATCAACCTAGAAATCTTGCAAAATCGGTTACTGTAGAATAAAAAGGTGCTAGTTTGTAAAATAATATAAACAATTTTACGTTTTGGAAAAAAAATCACAATTGTTTTTCCAAAAAATTATATATTTACCGCATAATTTGAAATTTTAGAATGAAAAGAGTATTTCTTATATTATTGTCAGCGACTGTTGTAGTCTCTTGTTCGAAGAGAGGGGGTGGTTCTGTTGGGAAAGGAGGATCCAAAGGGGAGTTAATACCAAGAGACAAGTCAAAATCTTTTGTTGCAGAAAGACCTTATGGCATGGTAGCAATACCTGCAGGATCTTATGTAATGGGTTTGGCTGATCAGGATTTTACAAATACTCCAGAAAAAGCAACCCTTAAAACGGTTACGGTTTCATCTTTCTTTATGGATGAAACTGAAATTACCAATGCCGAGTATCGGGTTTTTATCAATTATGTTCGAGACAGTGTGGTTCGTTCTTTATTAGCGGAAGCGGCTGGTGACGGAGGATCAACTGGAAACGGAAATTCGATTGGTGATTATGCTTATGCTTCTAAAAAAGCCGAAACTCCAAATGCTTATCAAGAGTTTATGGAGTCACAAGGTGGTAGAGATGGTTATGACGCATCTAAAAAATTAGATTGGAGCGTTCCACTTCGTTGGAAAACTTCTGATTATCCAGATGCGCAATATGCTGAGATTTTAGAATCAGTTTATCTTCCACCTGCAGAAAGAATCAACAATGAAAGAATTATTGATACTAGAAAATTGAAATACGCCTATAATTGGGAAGATATAGAATCTGCGGTTAAAGATAAATCGAGAGGTACAAAATATTTAAAAAAAGAAAGTATCGCTGTATATCCAGATACTACAGTTTGGATTAAAGACTTTAATTATGCTTATAATGAGCCATTATATGATGGTTACTTCTGGCATACTGCTTACAAAAATTATCCTATTGTTGGTGTTACCTGGGACCAGGCAAGAGCGTTCTGTAATTTTAAATCAAAGTTAAAATCGGATTATAACGAATCTCTGAAAAAGAAAAAACAGAAAGCAATGGCCTTCCGTTTGCCGACTGAAGCAGAATGGGAATATGCCGCCAGAGGTGGAAAAGAAAATGCAACTTACCCTTGGGGTGGACCATATTTGCAAGATGACAGAGGTTGTTACTTGGCAAACTTTAAACCGAAAAGAGGTAATTATATTGAAGACGAAAAGAAAGGAACTTATACTTATACCGCACCTGTAAAGAAATTCCCTAAAAATGGATTTGGTCTTTATGATATGGCAGGAAACGTAGCAGAATGGACAGAATCTCCGTATAATAATTCAACGTATCAGTTTGCGTCAACTTTGAATCCTTATTTATCAAATCAAGCCTATAGAGAAGTTAGAAAAACGGTTCGTGGTGGATCTTGGAAAGATATCGGATATTTATTAATGACCGGTTCTAGAGATTACGAAAGAAAAGATTCTGCTCGTAGTTATATCGGTTTCCGAACCGTACAGGATATTCCGGAAGGAACTGCCAAATATAAAAAGAGAACAAAATAAAAAAAACAATACCCACTAACTACTAAAATTCATAAAACATGTTTAAATCTAAAGAAGGCATTTATAATTTCATTTATTCAATTGGTGCTGCAGTCGTTATTATCGGAGCGCTTTTCAAATTAACTCACTGGAGTTTAGGGCCGCTTACAGGAAATGTTACATTGGCTATTGGTTTGATTACCGAAGCGATTATCTTTACAATCTTTGCATTTGATGCTCCAAAATCGGAGGAGTCTTATGCTTGGGAAAACGTGTATCCAGAATTGTTAGATTCTCATGCGTCACCAAATCCTAAACATTCTACTTTAGGAATTCAGTCTGCGGAAGTAAAAGAATTAGAAATTTCTTTATCTGAGAAATTAGATAAAATGCTTGCTGATGCTAAACTTGATGTTAGTTTATTTGATAGTTTAAGAACAGGAATCGAAAAATTCTCTAGTTCTGTAGATCAAATCAATCAAACAGTAGATGTTGGGGGTTCTACTGCAAAATACAACGATCAATTGATGTTGGCGGCAAGTCATCTTGAAAGTATGAATGCATTATACGCCCTTCAGTTAGAACATGGGAAAACACAAACAGAATATAGTAAAAAATATGTTGAAGACATGCAAAAGTCTGCTCAACATTCAGAGAAATTTAACGAAGAATTATCAGGATTAACTTCTAACCTAAATAGTCTTAATAGAGTTTACGGCGGTATGCTTAGCGCAATGAAATCATAGTTTCCTTACCATTTAATTTAAAATTTATACTATTAACAAAATTTACTAGAAATGGCACAAGGAAAACAGACCCCTCGTCAGAAGATGATCAACTTGATGTATCTGGTCTTTATCGCAATGCTTGCGATGCAAATTGACCAGGAGATCATTAGATCATACAATGATACCAACCAAACGCTTACCGATACGCGTGGTTTGGTAGAAAAGAAAAACGATGACATTTTCGAAAAGACATTGGAGGCAAAAGCGGCTAATACTCCAGATACTTATACAAAACCTTTAGAACAATATAAAGGTTTAAAGGCAAAGACAAACGATTTAGTTGCTTTCATTGAAAGCCTTAAATCGACCTTGAAAAAAGACGCAGACTATACAGAAGGTGTTGATGTTGCAGATAACTTTGCATCTTTAAATAATACTGAACCATCTTCTAAAATGTTTTTTAAGGGTGCAGATGAAAATAGTCCTTCTAAAACATCTGTTGATTTAAAGGCTAAAATTGAAGCATTGAAGTCATATATCAACCAAACTTTTAGTTCAAATCCAGAAATGAAAACTGTTGCTGATAGAGCTAATATCATGTTGGTTTCAGAATTCGCAAAAGGGCAGACCATTAAAAATAAAAATTGGTTGCAATATAAATTTTATGGTCAGCCGTTAATTGCTGCCTTATCGAATTTAGAAGTAATTCAATCTGAAGCAAGAAATATTCAATCCGATGCATTAATGACAATGCTTCAGGAAAAAGTAGATGCAGATATTAAATTTGATGCATATACCGCGATTGTTTCTGCACCTACAAGTGTAGTACAAGGAGAAAGTGCGCAAGGTAAGGTTGCCATTGGTAACTATTCTAGTAATGTTCCAGGATTATCAATGCCAGGCTTAACCGTTACTAATGGTCAGGGAGTTCGTAATTTAGATACAGGATCTCTGGGAGAAAAGTCTTTTAATGGAAAAATTTCTTTTACTGATGTTAACGGAAAAGTAATTGAGTTACCTTATAACCACACTTATAAAGTAGTATCTGGAGCACAGGAATTGAAAGCTCAAAAAGGAGCATTAGTAACTGCAGATAAAATGAATGTTCTTTACCGAGGATTACCAAATCCAATTTCGGGTTCAATTTTAGGCGCAGATATGGCAGGAATTTCATTATCAGCACCTGGCGCTTCTGTAAGTGGTGGTGGTGGTAAATGGAACGTAACTCCGGGAGCTGGAAGCACAGTGACTTTAACTATTTCAGGACGTGATCCGAAAGGCGGTACAATTTCACAGGCATTCCCTTTCCGAATCAAAAGTGTTCCACCACCAGTTGGGCAAATTCAAGGAAATTACGTGGTTTCTATGCCTGCAAGTTCAATCCCGAATCAAAAAGTTTCTGTAGTGATGCCAGATTTTGATTTCCCTGTAAGTTTTACAGTAAACAGTTTCATGTTTAGAGTACCAGGAAAAGCGGGAATGTTAATCAACGGAAACTCACTAAGTTCAGTTGGTAATTTAACAAAAGGTCTACGTAACGGCGATATCGCTTATGTTTATAATATTAACGCAACTGCAACAGGATTAGGAGGTCAAGCATTAAAGCAAATCCCACCAGTAGTAATAAACGTACAATAATTACGTTATTGATTAGATAGTTTATCGGTCATTAGTATAAAAATTTTAGAATGAAAAAGGTCATATTAATAGTGCTTGCTTTGAGTTTCAGTGCAGTTGGAGCACAAACCAAGAAAAAGCCCCAAAAAAAAGCCAAAGCTAAAACCACGGTTGCTGCAAAGCCTGTTGTAGAAGCAGAACCTATAGTGGAAGCACCTGTTGAATATCAAGGTGGTGAAGTTGATGATACTCCTATTAATTCGATGTCTATTTTAAATGCGAAATCTCCAGAGTCATTTAGAAAATATAGAGAGTTGGGAATGATTAAGCAAGGGGATTCAATGGTTTCTACGAAAATTAAACCATTAGAGTACGGTTTTATCGAAGACAAAGACAATCTGAAAAGCATGGTAGTTTGGGAAATCATCGATATGAATGATAAAATCAATCAACCTTATTATCATAATGAAGATGGAATTGTTTCACAAAACAAATCTCTTTATCAACTTCTTTTTGATGCTATTAATGATGGCAGAATTAAAGAGGTATATGGTGATGAAATGTTCGAAAGTAGATTGACTCCAGATGCAATTCAAGCTCGTATTAAAAATGAGGTAATGAGCAATGCCGGTATCGACAGAATTAACGAAGTGGGAAAACTATCTGCTGAAGAAATGAAGGAGTTCACCAACGTTTATGAAACCAAAACTGAAAATGTGAAGGTTTTGAAGATTAAGGGAATGTGGTATATCGATCGTAGAGATAGCCAGATGAAATACAGATTGCTTGGTATTGCTGCCATGGGACAAGATCCTTCTTTGATGGGTCAATTTGGACCAGACGGTCAACCGTTGGCTGGTAAAGATGAATTGATCGATTTATTCTGGGTTTATTATCCAGATGCTAGGGAAGTTTTAGCGAATGCTGTGGCTTTTAACAATAAGAATCTTTCATCTGATATTACTTTTGATGATTTGCTAAATGCAAGAAGATTTTCGAGTGTTATCTACAAATCAGATAACGGTTTAGGAAACGGTGTAATCAAAGACTATATTCCGAATGATGCCGATGAACAGTTAGAGGAAAGCGAAAGAATCAAAGCGCAAATCCTGCAAATGGAGAGCGATATGTGGAATTATTAATCGATTCCTTTAATATAGAAAAAAACCTGAGTACCTTTGCTCAGGTTTTTTTTTGAATGTATTCTGAGTTTAAAAATTTCCTTTTATAAGTAAATTATCAATGAAAAATGTAGATTATATTATTGTGGGCGACGGTTACGCCGCTTACTTTTTTGCCCATCAGTTAATTCTCCATCAGAAATCTTTTGTTCTATTTTCTTCCAATAAGAAAAGTGCGTCCCGTGTTTCGGCTGGAATTGTAAACCCATTGGTCTTAAAAAAGTTCACTACTTTTTGGCTCGCAGCAGAGCAGATCGAATTTCTGACAAAAACACTCGCTGAAATTGAAAGTTATACAGGGAAGAATTATTTAATTAATGAAAGAATCCACCGTATTTTTCATGATGAAAACGAAAAAACACTTTGGTCTGGTAAAACCGAAACTGATGAATTAAAGTCTTTTTTAAATCCCACCTTTGAAACTTTAGAAACCATTAAAAATCCGTTTGGCACTGGAGAAGTGAATCATTCCGCTCGGTTAGAGGTCAATGCTTTTTTTGAAGGTCTTTCGTCTTATTTAGAAGCGCACGATATGTTGATCCATGAAGAGTTTGATTATACCAAAATTCAGGATTCTACTTATAAAAATATCAATTTCAAAAATATCGTTTTCTGTGAAGGAATGGCCGTGAGAGCAAATCCGTTCTTTAATGATATTCAAGTTATCGCAAATAAAGGACATCATTTGAAAGTAAAACTTTCGCAGAAAATGAATCATCACTATACTTTAAAGAAAAAGCATTTTCTATTTCCTTTAAATGATGATGTTTATTATTACGGCGGCACATATGATCCCAATGAAAGGGGAAATGAGATTGATGATTTTAAAACAGAAGAGTTGATCACAGGACTTTCAGAATTTTATCCACATGATTTTGAAATTGAAGAAGTGAATTACGGATTTCGCCCAACTGTAAAAGACCGCCGCCCAATTTTAGGAAATCATCCGGATCATCAAAATTATTATATCTACAACGGTTTAGGCGCACGTGGAATTCTTAATGGATGTTATTTTTCCAAAGAACTTTATGAACATATTGAAAACGGAAAACCGCTAATGGCTGAAGTTGATATTAAAAGGTTTAATAAATAAGTCTATTTTTTTAGTTTGATGAACGCTAAGAAAACAATTTCGCTTTAAAGTATCTCGCATTCATTTTCGCAATATTGCTGATCGATATTCCGGCCGGACATTCAACTTCACAAGCGCCTGTAAATGTACAACTGCCGAAATTTTCCAGATCCATCTGGAAGACCATATCTAATGTTCGTTGGTGTTCTTCCGGTTTTCCTTGCGGTAATTGGTTCAGATGGTTAATTTTTGCGGAAGTAAATAAAGCAGCCGACGCGTTTTTGCATGTCGCTACGCATGCGCCACAACCAATACAGGCGGCAGAATCCATGGCGCTGTCTGCAACGATTTTAGGAATAAGAATAGAATTGGCTTCGGCGGCAGTTCCGGTTTTTGCAGTGATGTAAGCACCATGTTCAATAATCCGGTCAAAGGCAGAACGGTCGACCACCAGATCTTTAATAATTGGAAAAGCACCCGCTCGAAAAGGTTCTACGACAATCGTGTCACCTTCTTTAAAACTTCGCATATGCAGTTGACAAGTCGTGGTATTATCGTGCGGACCGTGCGCTCTGCCGTTGATGAAAACGCCGCATTGGCCACAAATTCCTTCCCGACAATCGTGTTCGAAGGCGATTACTTTTTCATTTTTCAAAACAAGGGTTTCATTCAGATGATCAAGGGCTTCTAAAAAAGACATTTCTTTACTGATTCCCTCGGTTTCATAAGTTTTAAATGCTCCTTTTGATTCCGAATTTTCCTGTCGCCATATTTTAAATGTTACTTTCATTGCTTTTGTATTTGATTTTTAGAATTGAAAAGTTTCCGTTTTTGATGAGTTAAATCTTATTTGTAATTTCTTACAGTTGGTTTTTCATATTCAAATTCTAAATGTTCTTTATGAAGAATAAAATCACTCTCATTATATTCCCAAGCCGACACGTAGGCAAAGTCTTCATCATTACGAAGTGCTTCTCCTTCTGCGGTTTGATACTCTTCCCGAAAATGAGCGCCACAAGATTCGTCACGCTGAAGTGCATCAATACACATCAACTCCGCCAGTTCGATGAAATCTGCCAAACGTAAGGCTTTCTCAAGTTCGGTATTCATTTCGTTTGCTGAACCGGTAACCTTTACATCAGTCCAAAATTGTTTTCTGATTTCTTTAATTTGAAGAATAGCCTTTTGTAAACCTGGTCTGTTACGACTCATCGCACATTCCTGCCACATGACTTTACCTAATTCCCGATGGAAATCATCAACTGTTCTGCTTCCATTTATATCTAATATTTTTTTGATTTGCGATTTTACTTCATTTTCAACTTTAAGAAATTCCGGATGATTGACACCGGGATTTTTTTCTTTTAATTCTCCTGCCAAATAATTATTAATGGTATTTGGTAAAATAAAATATCCGTCGATACTGGCTTGTAGCAGTGAATTCGCACCAAGTCGATTCGCGCCATGATCTGAATAATTGCATTCACCAATCGCGTATAACCCCGGAATGGTGGTCATCAATTCATAATCAACCCAAAGTCCACCCATCGAAAAATGTGCTGCGGGCGAAATTTTCATGGGTTCTTTATAGGCATTGATTCCTGTTATTTTTTCATACATCGAAAACAGATTTCCGTAACGGTCTTCAACTACTTTTTTTCCGAGGTTTTGAATGGCATGTTTAAAATCTAAATAAACCGCATTTTTTAAAGGACCGACTCCATGTCCGGCATCGATACGTTCTTTTGCAGCACGCGAAGAAATATCTCTGGGCGCCAGATTTCCAAAACTAGGATAGCGTCTTTCCAAATAATAATCGCGTTCCTCTTCCGGAATATCTTCCGGTTTTCGGTCATCATTCTTTTTCTTCGGGACCCAAATTCTGCCGTCATTACGAAGCGATTCCGACATCAAAGTGAGTTTGGACTGCGCATCACTAGATTGGGGAAGTGCAGTCGGGTGAATTTGTGTAAAACTCGGGGCGGCGAAATAAGCACCGCGTTTGTGGGCTTTCCAGATTGCAGATCCATTACACCCAATTGCCAATGTTGATAATCTAAACACGCGGGAATATCCGCCAGTCGCCAAAACAACAGCATCCGAAGCGAAACGTTTAATTTCTCCCGTCATTAAATCTCTGGCGATCACGCCTTTTGCTTTACCATCGATAATGACCAAATCCAAAATTTCATGTCGTGCCAACATTTCTACTTTCTGGGCTCGAATCATTTTGTATAATTGGGAATACGCTGCGATTAGTAACTGCTGACCGGTTTGACCTCTTGCATAAAAAGTCCGCTGTACTTGAACGCCACCAAAACTTCGGTTCACCAAAACACCACCATATTCCCGTGCAAACGGAACACCTTGCTGCACAAAGTGATCGATTAAAGGAGCCGATAATTCTGCCAACCGGTAAGTGTTCGCTTCACGAGATCGGAAATCCCCACCTTTTAAAGTGTCGTAAAACATTCTGTAAATGCTGTCACCATCATGCTGATAATTTTTGGCAGCATTAATTCCACCTTGCGCGGCGACGGAATGTGCGCGACGTGCTGAATCCTGATAACAGAAACATTGCACATCGTAACCCAGTTCGGCCAAAGTTGCAGCCGCACCAGCGCCCGCTAATCCTGATCCAACAACAATGATATTTAACTTCTTTCTGTTGGCTGGATTAATGAGTTTGCATTTCGCCTGATAATTTTTCCACTTATCTTCTAACTTTCCTTCCGGAACTTTTGAATTTAATTTCATAATTATTTAGAATAAAGGATGATAGAAATGGTGCATTATCTTTCTGATAAACATTTTCACCTTAATCATCTGATAATAAACTTAAAGGTAAGGACAAATTTTGAAAATTCCTTTTCGGGAGAACTGATTAATTACATGATGATGGTACTATTTTCTTATAATGTTAATCAACAAGCAAATAGAACTAAATCCTACATTTAGACATCAAAACGTTCATTACGGGCATTTTGTAGGTGTTTTGTTATTTGTAAATTTGTCTATATAATTAATACTGAAGATGCTCATTTTAAATTAATTATATTTAATACTTTGTAATCTGTTGATGATTGTATAAAATATATATCTAAGTTCAGTATTCTCACATTCTTAACTATTAAATAAAATAAATTATGAAAACCTCATTTTTAGACTCGATCAAAAATTCAGTAAAACATTGGTACATTCCATTAATCGTCGGAATTTTATTTGTAATTTTAAGTTTCGCAGTTTTTACCTCGCCTCTAAGTTCTTTATTAGCATTATCAATATTTTTTGCCTTGTCCTTTATGTTTGGCGGTTTGTCAGAAGTGTTTTTCTCCATCTCCAACAGAAACACGCTTCCGAACTGGGATTGGTCTTTGGCCTTCGGAATTTTAACCACGATCGTCGGATTTTCCTTGGTCGTTCAGCCGGGATTATCGATAAGTGTTATGGCTTTTTATGTCGGCTTTCTGTTACTGTTCCGTTCTGGCGCCTCCATTAGTTTTGCTTTAGATGTAAAAAAATACGGAAGTAAAAATTGGGGAAGTCTTCTAATCTTCGGAATACTGGGTGCTCTGGCTTCATTATTTCTCATTTGGAATCCATTATTTACAGGAATTGGACTTACTGTTTTAATGGCGGTAAGTATATTATTCGCCGGATTGTTCAGCATTTTCTTAGCATTTCAATTAAGAAAAATTCATGTCTCAACTAAAGAGATTTCTGTAAGATTAAAAGAACGTTATAACGATTTAATGGCAGAAATTGAAGATGAGTTGAATGATTAATTTAAAATCACCGTATAGATTTTATTTCATTTATCTGACGTTTTACTTATGATACATAGGAAGCTTCTGTGATATAATTAAAGTATAATCGCCGTTGTAATTAGGTCAATTCATTTTTTTATTTGACAGGAGAAATTTTATTCGAATTTTATTGAATTCGATTACTGATAAATAAAAACTGTTTTAGAAATAGAAGAGATGTGCGCAGTGAAGTTTCCTATGAAATCTGTATTAAACGCCAGAAAAAATATAACAATAAATAAAATTAAAACCAATGAAAACACTTTTCACAAACAAAGAGGTCGATTTTAAAAATTTAAAACGAGGTTTATGCAGCAGTGCACTTCTATTATTGACAATGAATGCTATGGCACAAAACAAGACAGAATTCCTCAGCGCAAAAGAGAGCGAACCTAGTAATTTTGGTTGGATGAAAGGTTTTCCACCTCCAGCAGATAAAGTTTTACATACTTGGGATGGTTCCTTTTTTACATTCCCGGCGATTCGTTGGAGTGTGGTTCATATGCGCGAAATGTTGCCGACTCAAAATGTTTCAAGAGGATTAGAAGCGCGATCGAAACTATCTTATAATCTGGATAAGAATATCGACGGTATAACTTTTATGCCTTGGAATTCAAAAAATAAAATGACTTGGGAACAATCACTTTGGGCAAATTATACAGATGGAATGATCATCATGCACAAAGGAAAAGTCGTTTACGAAAAATATTTTTCAGAATTAACGGAAAATGACGTTCACGCCGTGATGTCTTTAACAAAGTCTTTCACTGGAACGCTTGCTTCAATTTTAGTTGCGGAAGGAACTTTAGATGAAAATAAATTGGTTCCCTTCTATGTTCCAGAATTAAAAAACTCAGCCTATGGTGATGCTACGGTTCGACAGGTAATGGACATGACCACCGCACTTAAATACAGTGAAGATTATGCTGATCCAAAAGCAGATATATGGGATTTTTCCGCCGCGGGAAATCCTCTACCAAAACCTGCTGACTATAAAGGTCCTAATGGGTATTATGAATATTTAGAAACGGTAAAAAAAGAAGGAAAGCACGGAGAAGTATTTGGTTATAAAACCGTGAACGCAGATGCACTCGGCTGGATTATTTCCAGAGCAACCAATAAATCGGTGACCGAATTACTTTCAGAAAAAATCTGGAGTAAAATTGGAATGGAACAGGATGCCTATTATCAAGTTGATGGTAAAGGAATTGCCTTTGCGGGCGGTGGTTTTAATGCTGGTCTTCGCGACTTGGCGCGTTTCGGAGAATTGATCCGAAATAAAGGAATGTATAATGGCAACCAAATTATTCCAGCGCAGGCAGTGAAAGATATTGAAAAAGGAGGTGATAAAACTGCTTTTGCAAAATCCGATCATCCGGATTTAAAAGGCTGGTCTTACCGAAATATGTGGTGGATGACCGAAAATAACGATGGCGCTTACGCTGCGAGAGGCGTTCATGGACAAACGATTTACATCGACCCTGCTGCAGAAATGGTGATCGTAAGACTTGCTTCTCATCCCATTGCCGCAAATGCCGCAAATGATGCGACTTCTTTGCCAGCTTACCAGGCAGTTGCTGACTATTTGAAAAAGAAAAAATAGATCATAAACGAATAGATCATAAATAAAAACACAAAAGATAAAATTTTAAAATATAAAAAATGGATACTTCCAAATTATTTGACTTAACAGGAAAAACTGCGATCGTTACAGGTGGTGCAGCCGGAATCGGAAAAGCAACTGCTTTAATGCTCGCAAAACATGGTGCTAATATTTCAATCGGCGATTTTAATTTAGATGCTGCGAAAGAAACAGCAAAAGAAATCGAAGGTTTGGGCGTAAAAGCCATCGCGGTAGAATGCAATGTTTTAAAGGACGAAGATTTAGTAAATCTTGTAGAAACGACCGTGAAAGAATTAGGTGGAGTTCAGATTCTGATTAACAATGCCGGTGGTGGCGGAGGCGGACGAGAAAACCCTTCCAAAATTTCTGTAGATGATATTAAAAGAGATTACGAACTAAACGTATTCAGTGGCTGGAGATTATGTCAGTTGGCCGTTCCTTACATGAAAAAATCAGGTTATGGTTCTATCGTTTTCACAACCTCGATGTCAAGCATCAATAAAAGCCCAAACATGAGTGGTTACGGTGGGTCCAAAGCGGCCGTCAATCATACCGTTGCCAATTTAGCGCATGATTTCGGTCCGGAAGTTCGCATCAATGCAGTTGGTCCTGGCGCAACCAGAACTGCTGCTCTAGAAAGCGTTTTAACACCGGAAATTGAAAAAGTAATGTTGGCTCACACGCCGATTAAACGTCTTGGAACTGCTGATGATATTGCAGGAGCAATGTTATATTTTGCCTCCCCAATTTCTGAGTGGGTGAGTGGACAAACTATTTTCGTGAATGGTGGAGGAGAGCAGGTTTTGGAGTGATAAAAAAGTTTTGCGAAAACCAATATCGCTAAAAAATATTTTGATTAAGATTTTAATCTAAGATAGAGCAGGAGAAATCTTGCTCTTTTTAGTACATAAAAAACGAACGAAAAGTTCTTTTCAATAACGCGATTGAATATAATGCTTGTTCTGAGAATCGCATTATAAAAGCAATATTTAAAATTTAATACGGATCGATGCCGTGTCATTTTAAAACCGAGTCCGCTACGGTCGCGACTATATTAAAAGTGATTTCTCTCCGTAAATTAAACGTGCGGTTCCGTCGATAATTACATTTCCATCCGGATACTTTTCATCGATTAATTCACACACTTCTTTTTTAATTTTGGTTTTCATTGTTTCATCAGCATTGCTAAGTCCTGCAACAATTGGCGCTGCAATTTCAGTCATGATTTGCCAGTAAATTTCTGCTGTTCCGCAGTTCAATGTACATTTTATTTCGCTTTCAGAAATATTTATAAAGCCGGCCTGATTAAAAATGTTGGTCATTAAACCGCTGGTACCACACCGAAAAATTCCTGGAGCATCTGGTGATGGAGTCGGTAACTGCATATTTCTGTTAATGGTTTCTCCGATTGCGGTTGCCCACAAATTCTGTTGAGGTGGTCCCCAAACTGCAGTGGCAAACCTACCGCCCGGTTTTAGTACCCGCAGGATTTCTATTGCCGCCAAATGCATATCTGGAAAAAACATAAATCCCATTCGGCAACTAACCGCATCAAAAGTATTATCAGTAAAAGGAAGTTCACTAACATCACAGGCAATAAATTCCACATTGTTTATTCCTTGTTTTAAAGCATTTTCGCGCGCGATATTGAGCATCTCATCGGATAGATCCGTAACTATTACTTTGCCGTTGATAAGCATTTTGGCAATGCTAAAACCTGGTTCACCTGTTCCAGCAGCAATATCTAGAATTAATTCTGAGCCTTTTGGTTGGAGTAAATTAATAATTCCCTCGGCGGCGGGTTGCATATGTTCAAGAAGTTTTTATTCCCATTTTTTCCAGCCAGTAGAAAACTTATTCCAGGAGGTTTTTTGGTTTTCACTAATATTTTGAAAATGTCGTTCCATGATTTTATTTTTTTAATGAAACAAATTAATAAACATTCAAAGGTACAATGTTTAAAGAAATGATATTCAGAGTTTTAAATATTTTTAAAAGGAACGTTGTAACTGCGGTTTTGTTCGGCCATTGAACAGATGATGAAGTCGCAGTCTTCCATGGCTTTCATAAAATTTTGTGCTTCCTGTGGAAACCCATTTTTTTCTCGGTCCACGGAAAAAACGAGCATATCAAAATCTTTAAGATCCAAAAGATTAATGTCGTGTTTTGTAAATCGCTTCAGGCTTACAAGTTCTTTGTTTCTTGAGGTCGAGGAGGAACTTCCTGCGAAGGCTAATATTTTCATAGATTTGATTATAATAATTTACTTTTAGTGGCTTCGTCGTCTTCTTTAAATCAAATACAGATCTTGGCAAGGGCACATATTCCTTATCATCTTCAATGACAAGTGCAAAGGCGTCGTGATTTTGCTCGCACCAGTTTTTCTTTGATTTTTCGAGCATTTCTTTATCAGAATTCACAAAATTGCAGAACATAAAACGTTCTTCAGAAAATGGTTCGCCATCGAAAATATAAACGGAAATTTCGTCCTTCGTCTAAAAATTCACAAAGCGTCGCATTTTTCGCAATCAGCAATTGTTTCGTACCGAATTCCTGACCGTCAATTTTTACGGTTCCGTCCATCACATACATTCCGACTTCGCCAAAAAGATGCTCACCAATATTTATTTTTTGCGCATTTTTAGTTTTAATTTCTAAAAAGTATAACGGACTGTGAACGGGAACAGGCGATTTTTTACCAATAATTTCACCGGCGATCAGTTTATATTCAACACCGTTTTCTTCCCATTCCGGAATTTCAGATTTGCCGATATGAAAAAAGGTAGGTTCGCTTTGTTCCAGTTCTTTCGGAAGTCCGATCCAGATCTGAAAACCATGCAAGAACATAGACGATTCGCGCAAATATTCCGGAGTTCTTTCAGAATGAACGACTCCTTTTCCCGCCGTCATCCAATTCACTTCCCCGGGTTTAATTTCGATGGCATTTCCCATACTGTCGCGGTGAAAGATCGATCCCGACAAAAGATAAGTCAGCGTAGAAAGTCCGATATGCGGATGCGGCAAAACGTCGAGATTCTGATATTCTTTCAGACAGGTCGGTCCCATATGATCAATAAATACAAAGGGTCCAACCGCTCTTTTTTCGCGAAACGGCAAGAGTCTTCCGACTAAAAAATTACCAATATCTGCCGCTTTTTCTTCGATGATAAGTCCAACGTTTGATTGCATTTTCTTTATTTTTAATTAAAATTAAATCGTGTCGTAACCATTGAAATGTGGATCTACAATTCTTTTCCATTCCGGATGTCTTTTAATATAGGCGAAAACATAAGGACAGAACGGAAGTAACAACTTGCCTTCTTTTTCAATGTGCTCTAAAGTTTTCTCTACGACTGCAGCGGCGGCTCCGGTTCCGGCTAATTCCGGTTCTGCTTCGGTATGGACCAAAGCAACCTGGTTTCCAAAATCGCCATAATTGATAAAGGCGAAATGACCATTAACTTCGATTTCAAAACGCTTCTTTTTTTCGTTTTTTACGAGTGGAATATTTTCAAATTCTGGTTTCATAATTTTTCAATTTGTAGTTGATTTGAAAACAAAAATACAAACATAACGACCAGTCATTCATTATCCTATGATAAAAAAAAACGGATGCAAAAAGGTATAATCGATGATGTTCATAGATTACAATTAATTAATTGATATTATCTTTGTACACGCTTTTTACTTAATAAAAATGCATTTTTTACACACATGATCGATAATTACAAATATACAAGTCCATTCAAAATTCTGATTTCGTTTCATAAAATGATAGAGAGTTTAGAGGAAATTGCGGGTTCGAATATTGATTACCGCGCGAATTATGCGAAGGCTTTGTTAAATCAAATTAAGGATCAGCCGGAGTTTGTCACGGGAATTGAAGATTTAAATTTCCTTGAAAAAAACCGGGATCTGATCCAATATTTACTGGCAGATCTATTTCCAACCGCTTTGACTCAAAATGAAATAAAGGCCGCAACGATTCCTTTTTATGACATCACCTTTAATTACAGCGAACGGTTTCGGAAAATATTGAAGGGTTCCGAAATGTCTTCGGATTTCAGCATTAGAGGGATGAGCGAACACCAGTTTTATATTATGAACTGCACGTTGATTCTGAACCGTTATTACAATCAAAATATTGATTTTGGGAAACCTTTATTCTTTGATATTGAGCATGAAAATGAGATCGTAAAGCATTATCGAATTCTATATAACGCCGATTTTCTGGAGATTTTTCCTACTGAAAAAATGCTGCCTTTAAATCAAAAAGAGATCGATAATTTGGTTGATCATTATGATGATCTGGATTTGTGGAAAAAAGCATTTCCGGAGCGTTCCTGGATTTTGAAGGGTTTTGCGATCATGACTTTGGTAGATGTTACCATAGAAAGCGCGGTTTCTACTTTGAAAACCAATCTTTTAAAACCCGATCTCGAAAAAGAAAATCTCAGCGAAACTTTTGAAACTATTTTCCGGTCGGTATTTAATATTCCGGATTTAAAAATTGGGTTAACGCTCTATGACGAAGATGATGATCAGTTTGTAAGACCTAATTTTAATAATGGAAATCTGCAGAGTTTTATTCTTCTTAATGAAAAAGAAGCAGATTGTAAAAATGCGCTGTGCGGTTGTTCTTATGAAAGTCTGATTGAAAACAATCGGCATTTTGTAATACCGAACGTGACTGAATATGCCTTGACGCGAGCGAATGACCGTTTTTCTGCTAATTTATTGAGCCAGGGAATTGAAAGTTTTTTACTGGCACCCGTAAGAAAAGGGGAAAAATTATTAGGTTTGATTGAATTGGCATCGCCTACAGAACGGGCTTTAAATTCCGTCAATGCTAGTAAATTGGAACTCGTACTTCCTTATCTTACCGACACCATTGAAAAAAACCAAAACGCAATGGTGAATCACCTTGAAGCGATTATTCAACGGGAATATACGGCAATTCATCCCAGCGTTTACTGGAAATTTAAAAGAGAAGCCAAAAATTATTTTTACTCCAATCAATTTCTACAAAATTATACCTTCAAAGAAATTGTGTTCAAAGAGGTGTATCCTTTATACGGCCAGATTGATATTAAAGGTTCGTCTGAAAACCGGAATACGGCCATTATTAAAGATCTTAAGGAGCAACTCCATCAACTTATCGAAATCCTCGAAACGCTGAATTTCGAAAAGAAAATCGTGGTCATCGAGCAGAAAAAATTCGAATTGCAAAGTTTTTTATTGGAGATCGATCAAGATTTTAAAAATAATTTTGAGCAAATTGTTCATCATTATATTGAAACTGAAATTCATACCTTTTTAAAGAATACGTCTTTAAATAAAAAATCAGAAGAATTAATCAATGTCTATTTCCAAAAACTGGATGTGAAAACCGGCATGTTTTACGAAACCCGAAAAGATTTTGATGATACGATTATGACCATCAATAAAAATCTGGCGGCGATCCTGGACGAAAAACAGCAACAGGCTCAGAAAATATTCCCGCATTATTACGAACGATTCAAAACCGACGGCGTAGAACATAATTTATACATTGGCGCCTCTATTTCACCGGACGAAACGTACAATCCCATGTATCTGAGTAATTTGCGGTTATGGCAACTGGAAACTTTGTGCGAAATGGAACTGGAACATCATCAGTTAAAGACGACTTTACCCTACACTTTGGATGTGACTTCTTTGATTTTGGTTTTCTCTTCTCCAATTTCAATCCGTTTCAGGATGGATGAAAAGCGTTTCGATGTTGATGGCTCTTACAACGCCCGATATGAAGTTGTTAAAAAAAGAATTGATAAAGCCTTTGTAAAAAATACGAACGAACGCATCACGCAGAAAGAAAAAATAACCATTGTTTACTCTAACATTTCGGAAGAAAAAGAATATACCAAATACATTAAATACCTGCAGCATAAAAATGTTTTAGACCACGAAATCGAAAAACTGGAAGTCGAAGATTTACAGGGTGTTTCCGGTTTAAAAGCCTTGCGTGTAAAAGTAAAACATACCGACAATTCTTTACTTATCGAAGCCAAGAAATTTATTTCGGATTTATTTAAAGAAAGATTAGACTGCAAATATTCCTATCACAATCTGGAACATACTCAAAATGTGGTAAAAGCCATAGAAATACTTTGTGAGCAGGAAAAAACTGATCCGCAAATGACTGGGATTCTTCTGCTTGCAGGCTGGTTTCATGACGCCGGTTATGTAGAAGGCGATGAAAATCATGAACAAAAAAGTGTAGAGATCGCCATGGAATTTTTAAAAAAGCAAAATGCCTCGGATGAAATTCAGCAAAAAGTAAGTGCACTTATTTCGGCCACTACTTTTAATTATACGCCCAAAACGCTGTTTGAAAAAATAATGAAAGATGCCGACAATGCGCATCTTGCACATGAAAATTATCCTAATATTTTAGGAAAATTGCGCGACGAATGGGCGACTTGCACGGACCATACTTATTGTGACATCGATTGGTATGAACTTAATGTTGAGTTTTTGAAAAAACATCAATATTACACTAAATTTGCACAGGAAAACTGGCAAAGACTAAAAGAAGAAAACTTAAAATTAATTGAACAAAAACTATTAAACCAAGCCTAAAATGGATGAAAATATACCGGAAAGTGAACCATTAGAAACTGCACTTCCAAAAGAGAAAGATAAAAAAAAGAAAAACAAAGAAGCCAAACCGGAGCGGTTGGAACGCGGCGTGGAAACCATGTTTCGAACGACGTTGAGCAACCACAATAATCTGAGCCGCTTTGTTGATAATAAAGCAAACATCATTCTTTCGGTGAATGCGATCATCATCTCAGTTTCGCTTTCTACGATTGTGCCGAAACTGGACAGTCCAAGTAATTCGCATTTAATCATTCCTACTTTAATATTGATTGTCAGTAGTTTGGTGTCTATTGTTTTTGCGATTTTGGCAACAAGACCACGAGTAACAAAAGGAAGTTTCAGCAGAAATGAAGTCGATGAGAAAAAGGTGAATCTTTTGTTTTTCGGGAACTTTTACAAAATGTCCTACGATGATTACAATTGGGCCATGAACGAGTTGATGAAAGACCGGGAATATATTTACAATTCAATGATCAAAGACCTCTATAACCTCGGAATTGTTTTAGAACAAAAATACCGGTTGCTGAGAAATACTTATAATGTATTTATGGTAGGAATTATCATTTCTGTACTGGCTTATTTGATTGCTTTTGCCCTAAGATAAATAAAACGCTTATGATCAAATTTTTCTTCTATATCGCCTTTTTACTTTTTGCTGTACAATCCTGTGCGACCTTCAAGCCGCAGTACAGTAAGGATTACAAAGAAGAAATATTTCCGATAGATAAAAAGCCGGTGCATACATTCTTCCTGCTTGGTGATGCAGGATTGGGTTTGGTAAAAGACACGGTTAACAACTCCAATGCATTGGTTGATCACTTAAATGTTGCCTCAGAAAACAGTACGCTCATTTTTTTAGGCGACAATATTTATCCCGCTGGAATGCCGGAAGAAAACGATAAGAACCGAAAAGATGCGGAACAAAATATTCAGAATCAAATCGATCTGGCTGCTTCGTTTAAAGGAAAAACACTCTTTATTCCGGGAAATCACGATTGGTACAGCAATGGAGTAGTAGGATTGAAGAGAGAACAGATCTTTGTAGAGCAGCAACTTGGCAAAAAATCTTTTCTACCAAAAAACGGATGCCCCATTGATAAAGTAAAGATCAGCGACGACGTTGTTTTACTTACGGTAGATTCGCAGTGGTACATCACGAATTGGGATCGGCAACCAACCATTAACGATAATTGTGATATCAAAACAAGGACGGATTTTCTGGATGAATTTCGGGATGAAATTAAAAAAGCCCGCGGAAAAACAACCATCGTTGCGCTGCATCATCCTGTTTTTACCAATGGATCTCACGGCGGCGAATATTCTTTTAAAAGTCATCTGACTCCCGCACCGATATTAGGAAGTTTGAAAAATTTACTGCGCGAAACAACTGGAATTTCCAATACGGATATTGAAAATAAATTCTATAACGAATTAAGCAAATACCTCGTTGCAGCGGCACAACAGAATGATAATGTGATTTTCGTTTCCGGGCACGACCATAATTTGCAGTACATCATTAATGATCAGATTCCGCAAATCATCAGCGGTTCCGGATCAAAATTAAATCCAACCCGAAATGTCAAAGGCGGTCAGTTTTCTTATGGTGTTAATGGTTACGGGATTCTCGATGTTTTCGAGGATAATTCATCATTTTTAAGATTTATTGATAGTAATAATGGTAAAACGGTTTATCAGCAGCAAGTTTTAAAACCGGATAACACGGCGCGCCAATTCAATTTCGGTCCGCAGTTTCCGGCTGAAATGAAAAGTTCAGTTTATGATCCAAAAGCGACAGAAAAATCTGGTGTTTACCAATTTTTATGGGGAAAAAGATACCGTGAAAGTTATGGTATTCCAGTAACCGCTGAAACCGCTGATCTTGAAACACTTTTTGGTGGCTTAAAACCAATAAGAAAAGGTGGCGGAAATCAGTCCAAAACCCTTCGTCTGGAAACCAAAGACGGCAAACAATATGTGATGCGCGCGGTGAAAAAAAATGCGACCCAATATTTACAGTCGCTGCTTTTTAAAGACCAATACATTGAGCCTCAATTTAAAAATACCGCCACGGAAAAACTCGTTATGGATATTTTTACGGGTTCTTATCCATTTGCACCCTTAGTAATTCCAGCGCTTTCGGATCCGATCGGGATTTATCATTTGAACCCCAAATTATATTATATTCCAAAACAAAAAGCCCTGGGAGATTACAATTCGGAATTTGGCGATGAGTTGTATATCATTGAAGAACAAGCCTCCGATGGAAATTTAGCGCTTGAAGAAAAAAACTTTACGGGAAATATTATCAGTACTAATGATGTGCTTAAAAAATTGCATTCCGACGAAAGTTTTGCAATTTATGAAACGGTTTACATCCGATCCAGATTATTTGATATGTTGATCAATGACTGGGATCGCCATCAGGATCAGTGGCGCTGGTTGGAATTTAAAGAAAATGGGAAAACAATTTACAAAGCCTTACCCAGAGACCGAGATCAGGCGTTTTCTAAAATGTCGGACGGTTTAATCATGGGTGCAGCCACTGAATTTTTTCCCGCTGCAGAATTATTAAAAAAATACAGCGATGATTTAAAAAATGTTAAAGGTTTCAATGTAGAGCCTTATCCTTTGGACATGGCTTTTGTGAGAACTTCAGACAAAAAAGATTGGGATGAACAGGTTCGGTTGATTCAAAATAATCTGACGGATGAAGTGATTGAAAAAGCCTTTAACCAAATTCCAAAAGAAGCCCACAATGAATCCGTTGCTTTCATCAAAAAAACGTTGAAAGCCCGAAAAGAAAATTTACAGAAGATCTCCGATGATTATTTTAAAGTCATCAATAAATACGGCGTCATCACCGGAACCAACAAAGATGATCTGGTTAAAATTGAAAACCACGACAACGGAACTGTGGAACTTTCTCTATTCCGCAAAAAGAAAGACAGCACTGAACTTTTTCTTCATAAAATTTATGATCCAAAACTGACCAAAGAAATTTGGGTTTACGGTTTAGATGATGATGACACTTTTGAAGTGACGGGAACTACTAAAAAAATTAAGATTCGCTTAATAGGCGGACAAAATAAAGACGAGTTTAAAGTAGAAGACGGCAGAAAGGTGTATATCTATGATTATAAAAGCAAAAATAACACTGTTGATCAGGCGAAAAATGCCAGCGTAAAATTGAGCGATGGATATAACCTGAACACATACGATTACCGAAAACTCAAAACAAATACCACAGAAACCAGCATGTTGGTCGGCGCAAATCCGGATGATGGTTTAAAAGTTGGTGGAAATTTGATCTTAACTTCTTATGGTTTTGAAAGAAATCCGTTCACCGCAAAACATCATTTTAAAGGTGCATTTTATTTTGCAACGAGCGGTTATGAACTCAGTTATAAAGGCGAATTTGCCAACGTCATTGGACGCATGAATCTTTTAATTGCATCTAATTTCCAGAGTGCTAATTTCACCCAAAACTTTTTTGGATATGGTAATGAAACTAAAAATTTAGAAGAAAGTCTAGGCGAAGATTATCACCGCGTGAGAATTAAAGAATATGGTATCGCGCCTTCTTTGGTTTACAAAGCGTTCGGCGGTGCTCAAGTTGCTTTTGGGGCTTCTTACAACGCCGTTGAGGTAGACAAAACTGCCAGTCGATTTATCGCTAATACCACCGAAATCCCGCAATCTGTCTTTGAAAACAATCAGTTTGCCGGTATCCATTCTAAATTTGAATTTGAGAATTATGATCATAAAGTTTTTCCAACAATTGGCATGAAAACCGCCGTGGAAGTTGGTTTTAAAACAAGTTTAGAAGATACCAAACGCAATTTCATCTACCTGATTCCCGAAGTGAGTTTTACGCATAAACTAATTTCTTCCGGGAAACTGGTACTCGCTACGCAGATTAAAAGTCATTTGATCTTTAATGATCATTTTGAGTTTTATCAGGCCGCTTCCATCGGTGGAAATGATGGATTGCGAGGTTTTAGAAATCAACGTTTTTCGGGACAAAAATCATTATTTCAAAACACGGACCTTCGCTATACTTTTAACAGCATGAAAACGAATATAATTCCAATAAAACTTGGTGTTTATGGTGGTTTCGATTATGGAAGGATCTGGCTTAAAGGCGAAGATTCGGACAAATGGAACAATTCCTACGGTGGCGGAATTTTTGTAAATGGGGCTGATTTATTAAGCGCCAATCTCGGATTATTCAATTCGATTGACGGATTGAGACTGGCTTTTTCTCTAGGTTTTCAATTTTAAATTAAAAAAAATGAATAGATTATTTTTAGCAACAACTGCCGCCATAATATGGTCATGCAGTACCAATAATACGATTTTGACACACGTCGCTCAGTTTCCGAACAGTTTGAAAGAAGTTTCAGGAATTGCCTACAAAAACAATTTAATTTATAGTATTGAAGATCGCGGCAACGAAAATCAGGTAACGGTTTTGGATCTCTCCGGGAAAATTCAGAAAACCATCACGCTGAATAATACGGAAAATAATGATTGGGAAGATCTGACTTTTGATACGAAAGGAAATCTCTACATCGGGGATTTTGGAAATAATGCGAACGACCGAAAAGACCTTGCAATTTATAAAATCAACCAGTCAGATTTGAAAAGTGAAACGGCTGAAGTTGCTTATTGCGTTTCGTTCGAATATCCTGAACAAAAGGATTTTCCACCAAAGAAAAAAGAACTGATGTTTGATGTGGAAGGTTTTTTCGAGTACCAAAATTACTTTTATCTCTTTACCAAAAATCGCAGCAAAGGTTTTGACGGCAGCAGTTATGTGTATAAAATTCCAAATATTCCCGGACATCACAAAGGGGAACTCATCAAAACGATCAAGACCTGTTCAGACTATCAAAACTGCGCCATTACAAGTGCAGCCATAAGTCCGGATCAAACTAAATTTGTGCTTTTGTCGCATTCCAAGATCTGGCTTTTTGAAAATTTCTCTCCCGATAATATTGCCTATGGTAAAATGAGTGAAATCGATCTGGACCATTTTTCTCAAAAAGAAGCCGTAACTTTTAAAAATAATGAAACACTATTGATTGGTGACGAAAGAGTGAAAAAAACGGGTGGTAATCTGTATGAATTGAATTTAAAATCAGTGAAGAAAAAGAGTCTTTAGTTTCACTAAAATTATTAAAATTAAATGCCTAAATATACTATTCCTGCAGAGATTTCGTGGCTTTCCTTCAACGACTGTATTTTAGAAGAAGCACAGGATAAAAGTAATCGGCTTTACGAACGTATTAAATTTTTGGCGATACATTCATCTAATCTGGATGAGTTTTTTCGCGTAAAGATCAATAAATTATTAGTCGGAAATTCGGAGAAAAACGCTGCGCTCTTAAATCAGATTTTAACGGAAGTAAACAGGCAACAAAATAAATTTGGCGAGATTTGGCGCGAAGAAATTGTTCCGGAACTGGCGAAAAACAAAATCCACTTATACGAAAATCAGGAGATCTCAAAAGCACATCTTCAGGAGATCGAAAACTATTTTAAGAGCATCATTCTGTCCTACATTCAGGTGGTTTATATTGACGGAAATGCTCCAAAACCTTATTATTTAAAGAACCGTGCTTTATATTTGCTTGTAAAATTAAAAGACCGTGCTGGAAATTTCAACTACGCTTATCTTAATATTCCATCGGATAAAATACCGCGCTATCACCTTTTAAAACCGCAGGAAGAAACACATTTCATCATTTCACTCGATACGATGATCAAAAACTGTCTGCACTTTATTTTTCCCACGGAAGAAGTTATTTCCTGTGATGCGATCAAATTGAACCGCGACGAAAATTATAAGATCACCGATGAAACTTCCGGCGACCTCGTAGCCCAAATAGAAGCAAAAGTCGAAGAGCGAAAATCAGGTTCTTCCACGCGATTCCTGTACGATGCGGCGATGGATCCCGAAACGGTTTTGATCTGCAAAAAAGCCTTTCACCTGGATGATAACGAAATGATCAAAGGAGGAAGTCATCACAATCTTTTTGATTTATTTAAATTTCCAAATCCTTTAAAACCAAAACTTCAGGCGCAGGCTTTTTTACCGTTGAATCATTTACCTTTCGAAAACAATATTTCTATTTTTGACCGTATTGATCAGCAAAATCAACTGATCTATTTCCCATATCAGTCGTATCATTATGTTTTGCAATTCTTTAATCAGGCGGCGATCCATAAAAGGGTGACCGAAATAAAAATTACTTTATACCGTATCTCATCTCAGTCACTAATTGCTAATGCGTTAATAAGCGCGGCAAAAAACGGCAAGAAGGTCACTGTTTTTGTGGAGGTAAAAGCAAGGTTTGATGAAGATAATAATCTGTATTGGTCGAAGGAAATGAAGAAAGCGGGCATTAAAATCATTTACAGTTTGCCAAATTTAAAAGTCCACGCCAAAGTTGCTCTGGTGACAATGAAAGATGAATCCGGCAAAAATAAATTTTACAGTTATTTATCTACGGGAAATTTTAATGAAACTACCGCGAGTATTTATTCGGATTTTGGTTTTTTTACATCGGAGAAGAAATATGCTACCGATCTGAAAAAGGTCTTTGCCTTTCTGAAAACGACCGAAAAAACATCAGTCATTAAAAACCTTTTAGTCGCAGGCTTCAATATGAAAGACGAGTTGATTGCCATGATCGACACAGAAATCGCAAATAGGAAAGCCGGAAAAGAAGCCGGGATTTTCTTAAAAGTAAATGGTGTTGATGAAAAAGAAATTATTGGAAAACTCGTAGAAGCGAGTCAAGCCGGTGTTCAAGTTACGCTGATCGTTAGAGGAATCTGCACATTGTTACCGGGAATTAAAGGATTTACGGAAAATATTAAGATTTACCGTATCGTCGATATGTATTTGGAACACAGCCGCATTTACCGATTTGTCAATGGCGGGAACGAGAAGATCTATCTTTCCTCGGCCGATATGCTGAGCAGAAATTTGAACCGCCGAATAGAAGTCGGTTTCCCCATAAAAGATGAAAATCTCCGCGCAGAGATCAATACGTTCATCAAAATGCAGTTAGAGGATAATACCAAAAAAAGGACAATCAATTCTGAAGGTTGGAATGAGCGGATCATCATTGATAATGAAAAGCCAAAACGTTCGCAGACAGAAATATACCACTGGATTGCGGAGAAAAATATGGTTTAAAAAAAATCAATTCTAAAAAATGAGTAACCGCGATTAAAAAATGGCAATGGGGAAATTCTACCCGGAAAATAAGAAGTTTTGTAAGAGATTTGGGGGAAGAAGATAAATATTAGCAAAGAATATGGCTAAAAAAAATCAGGAACGTTAGTCCCTGATTCCGTTGAGTTCTTGATTTTAAGACTTAGTTGTAGAGGGGATGGGATTCGAACCCACGGTACAGTTGCCCGCACACTAGCTTTCCAAGCTAGCTCCTTCAGCCACTCGGACACCCCTCTGTATTTGAAGACTGCAAAAATAGGGTAATTTATTGAATTCTAAAAACGGAATTCGCTAAATTTTGAAAGTTTAATTTTCAGAAACTTCTCCGCACAGACTTTTAACATAATTTTCTGCAAAACTTCCGCTGTAATTTGGATTGTCTAAAAGATGCATCGCTTTGGTAATAGCGCTTTCGGCGGTAATGTCATTTCCACTAATGGCATCAATTTCACGGAAAATATTAGAATTAGAATATTTTCCAAAACTAATTCCACCCGACACACATTGCGAAATCACCACGATTTCTGTTCCGTTCTCTCGAAGTTGTTGTAAAATTTTCTTAGTTTGTGCCGTATTAAATATCGTTCCTGAGCCAAAAACTTGCAATACTAAAACTTTCACCTGAGGGATTTCCGTGAAATGATTCAAATGCATTCCCGGGAAAATTCGCCAAAACAAAACGTTTTGCGAAATATGCGTGTCCACAGTAAATGGTTCGTTATTTTTCGAACGCCACAAAAAATCTTTTTCAATATTTAAGTGAACACCAGATTGACCAAGAACCGGATAATTAGGCGTTTGATAGGCATCAAAAAACTCGGCTGAATATTTCAAAGTCCGGTTTCCACGAAGGAGTTTATATTCGAAATAAACCGCGACTTCCTGAATCACCGCCTCATCATGATCATACAAACTGGCGTAATACAAACTAGTCAAAAGATTCTCTTTTGCATCTGTCCGCAAATCTCCAATCGGTAATTGTGAACCTGTCAAGATTACTGGTTTCCGCAAATTCTTTAACATGAAACTTAAAGCAGAAGCAGAATAAGACATCGTATCCGTTCCGTGAAGAATCAAAAAACCGTCGTAATTTTCGTAATTTTTACCAATATGGTTGGCAATCATTTTCCATTCTTTCGGTCCCATGTCCGACGAATCCAAAGGTTTCCGAAACGGATACACAGAAACTTCACACTCGATCAATTTCATTTCGGGAATTTTCTGAAAAATATTTCCAAAATCGAACGCCATCAAACTTCCGGTTTCATAATCTTTTTCCATGCCGATTGTCCCGCCAGTATAAATCAGGAGCACTTTTCTTTTCATCTTCCAAAAATACAGCATTTCGCAGAATAACAAAAATCCTTTTTTGGGCGCCTATTTCCGTCTTCCACTCCCGCTTTTTTAGTTGGTGGCTTCGGCAAGCTCGGCCACCAAATAAAAAGAGCTCCGTTCAAGCCGGGGCGTAGATTCCGCTTCAAAACAAAACAGTTTTAAAAAAGTAAATTTTCAACTTAACAAAGATTCTGAATGCGTAATATAAAAATTCGTATTTCCGTGGCATTTTAAAACCCACCATTTTCCGAAATAATCCTTATTTTTGACCTCATGAATAATCAGAAAACCTTCGAATATCTCCAACAATTTTTAACCGATGAACGTCTCGAGAAAATTAATCGTTTCGCACCCGAAAGTTCCGATTTTGTTTTGCCAGTGATCGAAGATGTTTATCAGTTCCGAAATGCTGCGGCGATTGTACGTTCTGTAGAAGCATGTGGATTTCATAAAATTGTGGCGATGGAAAGTGAGAATCAATTCAATCCAAACCTGCGTGTTACCAAAGGCGCAGAAACTTGGGTTGATGTGGAAAGACTTCCGCACAGTTTAGATTCCATCAAACAAATTAAAAACAGAGGTTATAAAATCGTTGCCGTTTCACCCGAGAAAAACGCAACTCTTCTTTCTGATTTTCAAATGACAGAACCCGTTGCTTTGGTTTTCGGAACTGAAGCGGAAGGCGTAACCGACGAAATTTTAGATTTCTCTGATGAAACTTTAGCGATTCCGATGTATGGATTTACGAGAAGTTTTAATGTTTCTGTCGCGGCTGCAATTTGCGTTTATGATCTTAAACAGAAATTAATGAGGTCGAATCTCGATTACAAACTTTCAGAAGAAAAACTTTGGGAAATGAAAGTTCGTTGGGCTGTAAACTCTTTGCAAAGTGGCGAACAGATTTTAGCAAAATATTTGAGAGAAAATATCTAATTTTACTGAACTGATAATTTTCAGATCATCACATCATTTTCTCATAATTCCAGGCTGCAACAAAAACGCCCGCAGTTTCCGTGCGTAATCTTTGGCTTCCGAGTGAAACTGCTTTCACGCCTTTTTCTGCTAAGATTTGAATCTCCTTATCAGAAAAATCACCTTCTGGTCCAATTAAAAATGTGATTTTTTCTTGAGGTTCAATGTCTTTTAAAGCAATTCGTTCTAAATTTTCATTACAATGAGCAACAAAAGTATTTGTTGAATCTACTTCTTTAATAAAATCAGAAAACTTCGTAAGGTCATTAATGATTGGAAAATGAAAACGTAAACTTTGTTTTGAAGCGGCAATACTTTGTTTTCGCAATTTATCAATATTGAGGTTTTTACGTTCTGTTTTTTCAGTTTGTAATAAAGTGATTTCAGCAATTCCCATTTCGGTTGCCTTTTCCACAAAGAATTCGATGCGGTCAATATTCTTAGTCGGCGCAATGGCAATATGTAGTTGAGTCGAAAAGTTCGGCAGATTTTCTTTAATTTCTACAACATCAAGTGAAACTTTTTTTCCTTCAAAATGAAGATTTCCTTTTGCGAGATTTCCCTTTCCATCGGTCACGAAAATTTCTTCGCTTGATCGCATTCGCAATACTTTTACGATATGCGTTTGTTCTTCTTCGTTAATTTTAACTTCAGGAATTACTTCTCCAAAAAAAAGTTTCATTATTTGTTTGTTTTATTTCTCCACGTCGTGGCTATAATTTGCTTGTTTCTATTTCATTTCCAAAGGGCTTCACTTCACTCTTTGCTATTGATATCACCACTTTGTGGCTTTAGATTTTGTTGTATTTTTTACCCAACTATCAACTGTCAATCATCAACTATTTAAAACTTTCCTCAATGTCATATCTCGCCGTCGCAGAAATTGATAAATCGGCAAATTCACCACGATCGTATTTTAACTTGGCAACCATTGCAATCATGGCTGCATTATCAGTCGTGTATTCAAATTTCGGAATGTAAATATTCCAGCCTAATTTTTCTGCGTTTTTCTGCATTGCTTGTCTTAATCCGGAATTCGCAGAAACTCCACCTGCAATTGCCACTTCATTGATATTTAATTCTAAGGCTGCTTTTTCCAGTTTGTCCATTAAAATTTCGACAAGAGTTTTTTGAACCGAAGCACATAAATCATCAATATTTTCTTTAATAAAATCTGGATTTTTACGAACTTCTTTTTGAATAAAATAAAGTACCGAAGTTTTAATTCCACTAAAAGAATAATTGTAATTTTCTATTCGCGGTTTATTGAATTTAAAGGAATTTTCTTCGCCATTTTTTGATAATTTGTCAATAATAGGTCCTGCCGGATAATCTAAGCCGAAAATCTTACCAATTTTGTCAAATGCTTCACCAGCAGCATCATCTATGGTTTTTCCAATAATTTCCATATCGAAATAATCTTTCACCAAAACAATCATGGTATGTCCGCCGGAAACGGTTAAACATAAAAAGGGAAATTTCGGAGGTTGCGGATTTGCGTCATCAATAAAATGTGCTAGAATGTGCGCTTGCAGGTGATTCACTTCAATTAGCGGAATTTCTAAACTCATCGCTAAAGATTTTGCAAAAGAAGTACCTACCAACAAAGATCCCAAAAGTCCGGGACCGCGTGTAAAACCAATCGCAGAAATATCTTTTTTACGTATATTTGCCTTATTGACTGCTTTTTCAACAACTGGGATCATGTTTTGTTGATGCGCACGAGACGCTAATTCTGGAACCACGCCACCATATTCGTTGTGGATTTCCTGATTGGCTGCGATGTTGGAAAGAATATTATTACCTTTGAGAACAGCCGCAGAGGTGTCGTCGCAAGAAGATTCTATCCCTAAAATTATTGAGTCACTCATAACAATGGCAAATTTAGAGAATAATAACGATAAAGAAAACAAAAAATCGATTGCGGAAAACATTGGTGATTCTGTGCAAAAAGGCGTAGAAAATGTTCAGGATACCGTGAAAGAAACGGTGAAAGGGGCAACAAACCTCGCATCAGACGCCATTAATCATCCTGTAGAAACCGCGAAAGAATTTGGTGAACAGGCCGCAAAAGATGTTACCAGTTATAAATGGTGGGCAAAATTATTGCTCGTAATCTTTTGGACTGCACTATTTTTGGTTCTATCATTCATCGTTATCGTAAGTTTACCAGCAACTAAAAACTGGGCAGCCCAGAAAGTTATTTCTAAACTGAATGAAGATTTAAATTCAAAAATGTCTTTCGAAAGTGTTGATGTGAATTATTTTGGTGATATACATATTCACAAAGTTGCGGTAAAAGACCACCAGAATTTTCCGTTTTTAAAAGCAAAGGAACTTTATGCCGATTCTGACTGGTTTTCCATCATTAGCAATTCTCGAAATTTACAGTTTCAATCCCTGTCTTTAGATGAACTTGACCTTAAAGTAATTACTTATAAAGGGGATAGTATTTCTAATTTTATTCGGTTTGTGGATTTATTTAATGGTCCAGCACCAACCGTAAAAAGAGAACCTTTTCAGTTAAAATCAAGGGTCTCCATTACGAATTCAAAAGTTTCGATTATTAATCAGAATACAGAAGGTGAAGCTGGAAAGTGGTTGAATGCTACCAATCTTAATTTGGTTGTTCCCAACTTGAAAGTGGTTGGTCCCGAAGTTTCTGCGCAAATTAACAATATGAGATTTATCACCGAAAGATGGGGTAAAAAACATTTTGTAGATACATTTTCAACCAATTTTTCTTTAAGACACGATTTCCTTTTTCTTAAAGACTTAACTTTTAATACGGATCATTCTTTGCTTCAAGGTGATGTTAAATTTAATCTGAATGATGGATCATGGTCTGATTTTACCGATAAAGTGAAATGGGATATGCAACTGCAACAGGGAAGTCAAATCAGTGGTTATGATATCAGTTATTTTGTGACCGATTGGGACAATTATAAACCCATTAATATTTCCGGGAAAATGATGGGACCATTAAATAAATTTACGCTAAATGATTTCCTGATCCGTGATCCACAGGTGAATATTAAAACGAAATCGATGAAAATTTCTAATATCTTAAAAGGGAATTTTCAGATTGAAACGAACACGCTCTCAACTGATTTTACCTACAAAGATTTGAAGGCGATGATGCCGACGTTCATCTCATCAAAAATGAAAAACTTTGCCGATGATTTTGGTAGAATAAAATTTGACGGTGCAGCGCGAGTGACTCCTAAACAGGTTTATGTGCCCAATGCGAAATTAGTTACAGGTATTGGTCAGGCAAAAATCAATCAATTTTATCTGGAAGATTTTAGTACAGATGTTCCAAAATACAGAGGTTTCGCTGAGGTGAATGATTTGAATACATCAGTGATTACAAAAAGTAAAGAAGTCGGTTTAATCAGTGGAAAGTTCAATGTAGAAGGCAGAAGTTTCGATGTAAATACCATGGTGATCCGCACCCGATCTCAAATAGCTAAAATTGAGATTACCGATAAAGTCATTAATAATGTTTATCTGGAAGGAATTCTGGATCATAAAAAATACAATGGGATTATTAATGTTAATGACGAAGAGGCAAAAGCAAATATTAAAGGACTCATCGATTTCAGTACATCAAAACTTTATGCGGATGTTAATGCAAATGTGGATTATTTAAACATTAATTATTTTACAGGAGCGAAAAGAACGCAGGCCGTAAGTGGCTTTGTGGATGGTAAAATATCGATGACTAACATCAATGATTTGACTTTAGATGCCGAGTTGCAAAATATTAATTTCGCTACGCCTTCCCAAAAATTTTATATTCCGAACGCCAATGTAAAAGCGTTTTTTGATAATGGAAATCGAATTGTTTCTGTTGATGCTCCAGGTGCGGTAACTGGAAGAATCGCGGGTAAATTTAATTTAGGTGATTTGGCCGGAATGATAGAAAATGGTTTTGGTAAAATATTGGTTGGCCCACCACCGAGAAAATTATACCGTGGTCAAAATTTCGACATGAATTTTGAGGTGAAACAAAGTCTGGTAAATTATTTTATGCCCGATCTTCACCTTCCTAAAGGGGCGACCATTGACGGTTCTTACGATGGGAACTCCAATAATCTGATTCTAAATGTTGATGCAGAGACGCTGAAGTACGTGATGACTAAAAAAGAAGAAATCACGGAAGCAGATAAAGCACTCGCAAAAGCCAATCCGGATTATAAAGTTAATGAAAGAGATCGTATTTCTAAGGACAGTGCCATAGTCGATCAGTTAATGGTCAGAATTAATACCGCGAATTTAGAAGAGCAAATTCTGGTAAAAATAGATCGGATTGAGTACAATCAAAATATTCTGAAAGATATTACCTTAAGTGGAAACAATGAAAATAATCAAATTCTGCATATTGCCACCAACTTCAAATTGGGATCACCAGAAGAAGAAATTAAACAGGAACTAAAGGAATACACCATAAACCTAAATCAATCAACCAACAGTGAGGGTGATTTCGTTTTCCGTTTTGAACCGACTACCGTTAAGTTTAATGAAGTCGCCTGGAGCGTAGATACCGATCCAAACTTAGGTCACGCTATAACATATCGCAAGAAAACGGGTGATTTCTTGATTGAAAATTTACGTCTTTATTCAGATAAAAGTGAACTGTTTTTGAAAGATGCTATTTTCAAATCGGCAAAAGATTTCTCGGCAGAAGGTGAAGTTCGGAATTTAGATATTGCCAAAGTATTCGCTTTGATTAAGAATAAAAATGAAATGGATGTTAAAGGTATCGCCAACGGTAACTTTAATATTAAAATGGATAAAAATAATCTGGAACCACTTATTGATTTAGATATCACCGATATTTTTATGAATGGTAATGAAATGGGAACAATCGAGATTTCTACCAAAAACAGTCCCATTCCTAATGTCTTTGATGTTGATGTGAAAGTGCTTTCAACCGGAATTTTAGGGGACAATAATCTCCATCTTACCGGAACCATTAATAATAATACCGCCTCACCGTCACTGGATTTAGTCGCTAAAATGAATGAATTTGATGTGGCTTTTGCGCAGCAATTCGTAGAGGGAATATTTTCTAATATCCGGGGTAAGGCGTCTGGTGATTTAAGAATTGCTGGACAATTGAATGATATAGATTATAGTGGGGATATCGCGCTGAAAAAATTTGGGTTAAAACTTGATTTTACGGGTGTTGATTATTCTTTTGATGATACCGTAGTTTCACTATCAAGAGGTTTGGCAATCCTGAATGATATTGGTGTTAAAGATGGCAGATCCAACTCGCTAGGATCTATTTCTGGTGCAATTCAATTTGAAACACTATCCTCAATGGGAGTCAACTTAGTAATGAGGGCAGAAAACTTATTGTTGTTGAATACCACTCAAAAAGATAACGATTTATTTTGGGGCAGGGTTTACGGTAACGGAACGGTGTATGTTGACGGACCTGTTTCTGGATTAAGTATTTCGACTCCTGAGATGCGCGCCTTGAATAATTCTGTGTTTACCTTTAACTCTAATTCGGCAACAAATGTTGAAGAATTTAAAATGTTGAGGTTTTTAAAACGTGATGAAACTGGAGCGGTCACTACGGAGAAAAAGAAAAGAACTGGCGCAAATATGAATGTTGATTTCAATTTAGCAGTAGATAAAGGAACAACCGTAAATGTTTTGGTAGGCGATGATATCGGGGATATTACAGTACGCGGAAATTCTGAAAGACTTCGATTTACAATGAGCAGAACTGGTGCTATTTCCATGAATGGAAATTATATCGTTGATAACGGAACTTTTGTGTCTAAAGCAATTCTTAACCGAACATTTCAGATTGCAAAAGCAAGTTCAATTCGTTGGGATGGCGATCCGATTGCACCACAACTCGATATAAATGCAACCTATTTACGAACTGTTACCAATGCCGGACAATATCTTAACATGACGAGTTTGCCACCAATTAATGTTTTGCTTTCGACCAAAATTACACAAACACTTAATAATCCAAAAATTGATTTAGGTGTTTCTGCGCAAGATGTGTCCAGTAATCTAAAAGAAACTCTTGCCGAAAAAATGAGCAATGAAGATGAAAAGATTATTCAATTCGGGTCAGTTTTGGTGCTCAATAGTTTCAATGTCAGCAACTCCGGAGGATTCGATATTAATATTGGGAATTTTGCGGAGAGTTCAGGTTACAATATGCTATTCAAACAACTTGGATCGGTGCTAAATACCATTAGTAATGAATTTCAGGTGGATTTAAATTATTTAAAGGGCGATGCGGGATCCAATACGGGAGATCGAGCCAATGCAAGTTTAAGTTTTGCTTTATCACCAAGAATTACAGTAAAAACAGGTTTGGGAATCCCGATTTCGAAATCGGAAAATGCGGGAAGTGATTATTTGTCTGGTGAGGGGATTGTAGAATATGACTGGTCTAAAAATAATGATGGCACTAGATTATTACGAGCGTACTCTAAGCCAACCAATATTGGACTTAACGGAACTTCGGCGGGAAATGCGGGTGCTAACCAAAGTTATGGTGCTGGGGTAGTTTATAGTAAAAGTTTTAATACCATCTTTAAAAGAAAGAAAAAGAATAAAAATAAGGAGTCTAAAACCGTTGAAATTAAAACAGATTCCGTTAAAAACACAACCATAAAATAAGAATATTAACGCAAAAGGTCTATTATTAGTTAAAATTTATTAATGTTTCATATTATTTTCATGTATTCATATTTTTTTGTAAATTTGCAAAAAAATAGACATACTATTAATAAATATATAAAAGCATAAAAAATGAATTATCAGCTTGACGAAATAGACAAGAAAATTCTGGATTTTTTAGTTGAAAATACCAGAATGCCTTTTACAGAAATTGCAAAGCAAATGGATGTATCGGCGGGGACGATCCATGTACGGGTTAAGAAAATGGAAGATGCGGGAATTATTTTAGGTTCTTCTCTAAACATCGACTATTCAAAATTAGATTACCATTTTACTGCATTTATTGGGATTCTTTTGACCAAGTCAAACAGAACGCAGGAAGTTTTAAAGGAACTTACAACAATTCCTAATGTAATTGAAGCAAGTGTTATTTCTGGGAAATACAATATTTTCTGCAAAGTAAAAGCTAAGAATACAGAGGACGCAAAAAGAATCATTTATCAGATTGATGACATTCAAGATGTAATGAGAACTGAAAGTATGATCTCTATGGAAGAGCATATTTCAGATAAAAACAGATTAATTCAAGCGGTTTCTATCTAAACTGTGATTTATATCAACAAAAACTAAAACTTTTGATTTCTTATCAAAAGTTTTTTTATTTTTACCATTATGAATGATAATTTTGAAGGTGAAAGTCCAAAGAAGGATTTTGGATTTGTTTTAACCTTGGCAGCGCTCCTCTTTTTTTCCCTGATGGGTGTGGGAATTGACCATGATGAATATACGCAACATTTGGATCTTAATATTCCGACAGGATATTTCTATTTTATTTTTCTAGTAGATTTAATAATGATTGCCTCTGTAATTGTAATTTATTTTTACAGAAAGATGGGCGTATACCTATTTCCGGCCGCATTGGTGATTCATTTTTTAGCACATAATTATTTCCTTTCCACGTTTCTTTACACGGATGTTACTAATATGTTTCTATTCGTAGGAGTGGGATTATTGGCGATTATTCCGAAATGGCAATTTTTTAAATAACAAATTTTCAAAAAATGTTTTCTAAAGCTTGTGAATACGCTATTAAAGCAACAATTTATATTGCGCAACAAAGTCATCAGGATCGGCGTGCCAATGTAAAAGAGGTGGCAAAATCGGTGAATGCGCCAGAAGCTTTTACAGCAAAAATTTTACAGCAATTATGCAAAGTCAATATTTTGGAGTCTGTACGAGGCAAACAGGGTGGTTTTATATTTCCTGTCGCTAAACAAAAGAAAACGAAGATATATGATGTTGTGCAACTTATAGATGGAGATGGCATCTTTACCAATTGCGGTTTAGGCTTACACAAATGCTCCGGTGAGAATCCTTGTCCAGTGCATGATGATTTTAAAATTGTACGCGATAATCTAATAGCCATGACTCAAAAATATTCTTTCTATGACCTGGCTATCAAAACCGAAAATGGTTTGGTCTGGCTGAAATAATTCAACTTTAACAACTGAAAAAAAGATAATTATGATTTTCAAAAACTTTTAAACTTAATTAAGATAAATTTGTCCGAATTAAAAATAAGATGTACATTTGTATTATAATATTAAATAAGACATCATGTTAACGAAAGAAAAAACCATCGGTGAATTTGTAGCAGAAGATTTCAGAGCGGCACAGGTATTCCGCAAATATAAAATCGATTTTTGTTGCAAAGGCGACAGAACCGTGGAAGAAGCGTGTGAAAATAAAAAATATCAAGCAGAAGATATTTATAATGAATTAGAAAATGTTGCCAATTTAAAATCTGGCGATATTGATTTTAATTCTTGGCCTTTAGATTTATTAGCGGATTATGTTGAGAAAACACATCACCGTTATGTGGAAGAAAATTCAACGGTGCTCCTTCAATATTTGAATAAACTGTGTAAAGTTCACGGCGACAGACATCCGGAACTATTTGAAATTAACAGTATTTTCACAGAGATTTCCGGAGAGTTAGCAGCACACATGAAAAAAGAAGAATTAATTCTTTTCCCTTTCATTAAAAGAATGGTGAACGCCAAACAAAAAGGCGAGGAATTAATCACTCCAAATTTCGGAACGGTAGAAAGTCCGGTTGCCATGATGAAACATGAACACACTGTGGTAGGCGACCTCTTTGTGAAGATTGACGAATTGACCAATAACTATCAATTCCCAGATGATGCTTGTGGAACGTATCAAGTAACTTATAAAATGCTTGAAGATTTTGAAAAAGATTTACATACCCACATTCACCTCGAAAACAATATTCTTTTTCCCAAAGCCATTGCTTTAGAAAAGACTTTCTAAACTTACTAAATTTTCTGTTTTTTACTGAGATCCACTTCATTTGATGAGGTGGATTTCTATTTTTACGATTCTTTTTAAATCACAAAATAGGAGCGTTTCTTAAATCACCAAGTCACCAAGAATTCTTTTTAAAATAGTAAATAGAAGTTTATGAAGTAAAAATTAATCGTTTTTCAGATGTTCTGTGCTCTTTATAAGGATGATATTAGATAATACTTTTTTGACTTTGTGGTTAAAAGAATTGTTTTAATAGAGTTTTACTTAATTTTTTGAACTCAGATAAAAGTCATAAGTATAAACATTATATGGAAGAAGTTTCTTCGCAAACTGATGCGAAATGAAACAACAGATCAAAATGGGTATAAATAATACATATCCATCCGGAAGCAGATTGCAAATCAAAACTACAGACGTAAAAGGTGCATATAAAGACGCAGACAAAGTAACCGCTGCGCCAAGTAAGGCAAAATTTACGGGGATCAGATTCATCCCGAAGTAATTATTTCCAACAAAGGCCACCATTAAACCTAAAAAAGCACCAGCCACAATACTTGGTGCGAAAACACCGCCATCGCCGCCTGCGCCTAAAGTTAATGCAGATGCTAAAGGTTTCAGAACTGCTACTGCGAACAGAAACAGAATGGGTGTCGCAGAGCATAATTCCAAAGGTGTATTCAAAATTTCATGTAAACCGTGGTAACTGTCGCCGTACAAACTTGGGAAAAAGAAAATCATGATTCCAACTGCGATGGCGCCCAAATTCACTCTGATAAAATTATTAGAAATATTTCCAAATAGTTTCTTCATTCGGGTAACCAACAGCGTAAAATAAACCGAAAGTCCACCGCCCAAAATACTTAATATAATAAAGAACGGAATTGCAGCGTACGTCCATTCTGTGACTTGATGAGTCAGAATTGTTTCAGAATCGAAAAGTTCAATGAAAAGCCAACTTAACAATGCCGATGCTGTACAGGCAATGATTAAGGATTTTCTCGTTTTCCGCGCGATGACTTCCATTGCAAATAAAAATCCAGCCAATGGACTGGTGAATAAAATCGCAACTCCTGCCACTACTCCCGCACAGATTAATTCGCGTTTGTACATTCGGGCAGAAAATTCTTTTTCGTAAGCGTAATTTCCAATCGTCGCTGTGGCAACCACCGTAGAGACTTCAACTCCGGTTGAACCTCCAAAAATAACGGTCAGAAATCCATTAAAAAAGTGAGAAGGAATTTTAAATAAGGGCAAATGATCTTTTCTTTGATCGAGGGTTTTATAGATTTCCGTAATTCCTTTATTCTTTCTGTTTTGAAAAAGATATTTTCTTAAAAAATAAATGGTTGTAATTCCAACCGAGGGTAAAATAATAAACAATGCAGAATAAGTGGCATTGACGGCATTGAACAGATGATGTTCAAAATATTCGGTCAGATGCTTCAAACTAAAAGCCAGTATCGCACTTGCCAACCCTACAATTATTGATGCAACGATGAGCCGGAAATAATGCTGAGTAACGATTTTCTTTCTTTCCAAGGGATGAAGTTAAAATTTGTAAGGTGAAAATAATTGGCTGTAATAAAGAAATCTCTCAAGCATTGAGACGGTTACAATCAAAAATTCGGTGGTACAAATTTATAAAAACTTTCGCTAAAACAGTATTTTAACGAAAGTTGAATAGTTATAAAGTGTTGAGAAACAGTAAAACTTATTTTAGAATCAGCAATAAACTTCCTACACTAACCACAATCCAAAGAACGATTGCTAAGAAAAGCGGTTTCCAACTGATGGTTTTTAAAGTCTGAATGGAGATCGTAGAACCGATAAAAAATAAGGTTAAGTTCAATCCTGACTTTGCAGCAGTCGTTGCGATGTGGCTGAATCCATCAAAAATAGGAAAGTAGGTGTGCAGTAAAATGGCGATGATGAAATAACCGATAAACCAAGGAATTTTTACTTTTGCTCCTTTTGTTTTAAATAATATCATGGTTATAATTGACATCGGGATAATCCACAAAGCGCGTGAAAGTTTTACGGTAGTTGCGATTTTCAAAGCGACATCACCGTATTTATTGGCGGCTCCAACAACCGAACTCGTGTCGTGAATCCCAATCGCACACCACAATCCGAACTGTTCCTGAGTCATGTTTAATAAATGTCCGATCGCTGGGTAGATGAAGAGTGCGACAGAATTTAGGGTGAAAACAATCGCAAGTGCTAATGACATTTGTTTCGTAGTCGGTTTAATAATGGGCGAAACGGCAGCAATTGCGCTTCCGCCACAAATCGCTGTTCCGACAGAAATTAGGTAAGAAAGCGGTCTTTCTAATTTTAATAATTTACCTAAGAAATATCCCAGGATCATCACGGTGGAAATACTCATGATGGTTAAGGTAATTCCTTCTCTTCCGGCTTTTAGCGCTTCGTTTAACTGCAAACCAAAACCTAATCCTACAATCGAAATTTGCAGTAAAATGTGAATGTATTTATGCAGATATTGCTCATACGGATTCTCGATAATAATGGTGAAAGCGATTCCCAGGGCGAGAGCGATCGGAGAGGAAGCAAGAGGAGAAACACAGAAAATAACCAATATAAAAAAGAGTGATTTTCTTAAAAGGTCTTTGATTGAAATGGTTTGCATCGTCGTTTTGTATTTATTTGCTGGTACAAATGTCCGACATTTGCTATGTGAATTTCCATCACATTTTATTCTTGGGTATAACCATTAGTTATAATTAACGAATTTCATAAAAAGATGAATGAGTTCAGACTGTTCTCCCTTTAAAGTAATAAAGTTAAAATCCCTTTCAATACTGAAATTCTTAATATCGATAACGCTTAACTGGTTGTTTTTCAGTTCCGGTAAAATCGTGTTGATGGATAAAAAAGCCAGGGCTTCAGAATGCAGTAAATAATTTTTAATGCTTTCACTGCTTCCCAATTGCATGATGATGTTTAATTTCTGAACCTCGAGTCCGGATTTTTTTAACTGATTCTGAATAAATTCCTGCGTGCCGGAACCTTGCTCTCTTACAATTAAATCGATATCGTATAGATCTTTTATCTTAAAATTTTTATTCACCAAAGGATGATTGGATTTACAAACCAACACGATTTCATCGCGCTTAAATTTTTCATAATCAAAGTAAGAAGATTTCGATTCACCTTCCACGATTCCTAAATCGATCTGTCCGTTTTTGAGCAAAGTAGAAATGTCTTCAGAATTATGGGTAACCAATTCGATGTTGATGTCTTTATAATAGGAATTGAATTTCGCCAGAATTTCAGGGAGAATATATTGTGCGATCGTTGTACTGGCGCCTATTTTCAACTTTCCTTTTTCTGATTTATTCAATTGAGAAATTGCAAATTCTAAATCTCGATACAATTGGCGATTTTTTTCGGCGTAGACAAAAAGTATTTTTCCGCTTTCTGTTAATTGAATCGTGGTGCCTTTCCGGTCAAATAATTTGGTGTTGAGTTGATTCTCAATTTCTTTAATATGTTTGGTCACCGCAGGTTGCGAAATATTGAGTTCGTTTGCGGCTTTGGTAAAACTCAAACGGTTGGCAACGGTATAAAAAACTTTCAGTCGGTAATCGAACATTTTTGTAGAATTAAAATATTGGTGCAAAAATGCATTTTTTTAACTTTTAACCGCAAAAGAGGCAAAAGACAAATGTAAAAAAAGAAGATTCAAAAGAAGGCAAAAAGTAACATTATAATTCTATTCGAATTTTGTAAATTTTGATTTGCTTCATAGAATCTTTTGTATCTTTTGCGGTAAAATTTATCCTAAAGATTATTTCTCTTTTGTTAGTGCGGAACCTTTGTGCGCTGCGATATGATCGGTTTTGCTGCTTTTGATTTCGTACTGTGGATTATCTTCTGTTGCGTGGTGTGTGTAACCTTTGTAATCAAAATCCTTGGTATGGATTTTAATAATCGTTCCCGAAACTCTTCCGACTTCCGAATTCCAGTTGACTTTGTCGCCGATTTTGAATTTTGTATTCATCGCTACTTTTTTAAATGTTATTGCTGCACTTTGTCAAATCGAAGATTCGGCGGAGCCAAATTAAAATCGTTGACAAAGTTTTGAACAGATTTTCTTAAGAACCTTGTCAAGGTTAATCCGTACGCTCTTCCGAATAAAAAACCTGATCGCCTAAAACTCTCGCCGGAGAAGTGTAAGGATGTTCCGTGGCTTTTCCTAAAGCCATAATATGTAAAACTTCCCAACCTTTTGATTTCAAATAATCCGAAACCATCGAGCGATGACACCGCCACCAAACTGCTTCGGAACACATCATTGCTGTATTTTTTTCCAAGGCCAGTTTTTCAAGGACTTTGATTCCATTTTCAAAAGATTCCGTTTCCATGTAATCGGCGTAACCTTGAAAAGATTTATTTCGCCACGCTGTATTTTTTGAATCGGGTGAAACTTTTCTTCTTCCGCCTAAATCTTCGATGTAAACATATTCAATTCCGTTTTCTTCTAAAGACTTTTTCAAAGCATCCTGATCAAATTGCGGATATTTTCTGGAACCGGGAAGTCTTCGAATATCTGCCAAAATTTTTATATCAAATGAAAAAAGCAAGTCCAGAAATTCTTCAATCGTTCTGGTAGAATGACCGATGGTGAAGATGGTTGGTTTTGCTGTAGACTTCATTTAATTATTAATTATATCTGATCCTTATTAGAAATTTTAAATGAAAATAGGAGTGTTTAAAAGTCCCGGATCTTCACTTCAAGCAATTTACTTTCATCTTTATTGAGACGATCTTTCATGAAAAAACACTTGAGATTTCAGCATAAAATTGCTTCTATCTTACGGTAATACAATTAAAGGAGTTTGCCCTTCATAGACTAATTCGTTAATTAAAAATTTTCTAAAAATCTGGTCCGTCAAAAGTCGGGAACCTTTTTGAACAATCAGGAGTTCTTCTTCTTTGTTATTGATCACTTTCTTGATTTCCGAAATTCGGTTTCTGCCTTTGTAAATCGCAGTTTTTGTCTCGTAACGTTCTGCGAATAATTTTGCGAGATCAGTTAAAAGAACTTCTATTCCGGCAGTGTCTTCTTTAGGTTTGGCGAGATAGAAAAAAGTAATACAAGTTTCCGCTTCATCCATAAGATTCAAAACTTTATTTAATTCCAGGATATTCAATGGATGGGTTTCTGTTACCGCAACAAAAATTTTCTCATGTGAAAACTTATAAATATCTTTTGGCATTGCGATCACCGTATTGTTGATATTTTCAATGATCTGAAGAGTAACACTTCCTATCAATATTTGTTTGATTATCCCGGTGCCGGAAAGTCCTGCGAAAATATAGTTTTCAAAAGGTTCTGCTAAAAGATTGGTCAGCGTAGTTTGTACATGGCTTTCTGAAATAGAGAATGAAATTTCAACGGAGGCTGGAATTAATTCATCTGTAAGCGCTTTCATTTTTTGAAAAGCCGCATTATTGGCTTCTTGGGTAATTTGCTCTCTGCTCTCGCTGTCAATTAGAGACGGCGCTATGACTATAGTTTCATGGACCAGCATTAATTTTGCGTTGGCTTGCTTGCTCCAGTCACACGCATATCGAATCAAGTTGGTTGTTTGGTCTGAAAAATCAACAAGGATGATAAATCTTTTTTTCATTGGTTTAGGGTTTTACGAGAAACTTGGGTTGATGCAGAAAATCACTTAACATATTAAAGTCTTTATCTTCGTCTGCCAGAACCATTAAGACATCATGGGCTTTTAATTTTGTTGAACCACCGGGGCGAATATACTCTCCGTTTCTTTTGATCATCACAATAAACGTGGATTGCGGAAAATTTAAATCAACAATTCTTTTATCGACGCAATGATCATCAGGGAGCAGTTCGAATTCTTTCAGTGATGATTTTGGGAGATCCAATATAAACTGGTCTAAGTTCGTCATGGTTTTATTTTTGGCTGGTAGTGCAACATTGAGCCATTTAGCGACTACGGAGAGGGTGGTACCCTGAATAAGAACCGAGGTAATGGAAATAAAAAATACAATATTGAAAATCATATCGGCTTTGTCAATGCCCGCCAAAAGTGGATACGTAGCAAAAACAATAGGCACTGCACCGCGCAAACCCACCCAAGAAATATAAAAGCGTCTTCGCAATTCCATTTTGAAAAACATCAAACTCAGAAATACACTTACGGGTCGGGCAACAATAATTAAGAAGAGGGAAATTAAAAGTCCGATCCCGATTACGGGTGTAATTTCTGAGGGATAAACGAGTAAACCTAAGGTTAAGAACAGAACGATCTGCATGAGCCACGCGAGTCCATCATACATTTTTAAAATCGTTTTTTTATGGATTAGGTCTTGACTTCCCAAAAATACGGCACAAATATAAATGGCAAGAAAGCCGTTGCCACCCACAAAATCAGTCGCCGAAAAAGTGATAAACATTAACGCAATGACCAAAACGGGATAAAGACCTTCGAAGTCAAGTTTAATGCGGTTGATAATGAATTTACTCAGTTTACCAAAGCCAAAACCTGCAATTCCACCCAAAACCATTTGTTGAAAAAAGAGGGGAATAATAGAAGATAAACTTTGATCTTGATTGATAACCAAGGTCAAAAATGCAATGGTGAGAACGTATGCCATAGGATCGTTGCTCCCGCTTTCTAATTCTAAAGTAGGTCTTAGATTGCTCTTCAAGGCAAGACTTTTTGAACGCAGAATTGAAAATACGGCTGCTGCATCTGTAGATGAAACGATGGAGCCGAGCAACATACTTTCATAAATAGTAAAGTCGGTAACGTAAAACACAAACGTACCTAGTGTTAAGGCAGTGAGTAAAACACCCACGGTAGACAAAACGATTCCTTCGCGAAGTATTGGTTTTACCGAAGTCCAGTCGGTATCGAGCCCGCCGGAAAATAAAATAAAGTTAAGGGCAACAATCCCAATTAATTGGGCAAGTTTCGGGCTGTCAAAATAAATTCCCAAAATTCCATCTGACCCAGCCAACATTCCTACCACCAAAAAGAGCAACAAAGTCGGTACGCCGAATTTATAAGAAGTCTTGCCTACAATGATACTTACGAAAAGTAACAGTGATCCAATTAACAGGATGTTTTCGGTGGTTAAATTCATTCGTTTTTCTCTTTTTGAAATGTATTTTTTAGATGAGACAATTTTAATAGGCAGTTGATAAATCTTCTACAGTAATTTTGATCGCCGTCGAATAAGAAAATAACGCAAAATTTTGTTTTTATAATTAACGGCTTAGGAGCGTATTACTACCGATGTCATTTCTTTCTAAATGTGCGGGTCATAATTTACCTCTACCAATATAAAAAAAAGGAAGTAAAATAGCAAGATAAAAAAAGAATGAATGAGGAATTATTCAATAAAAAGGGAAGCATTTTAAAGAAAAGCAAAATAAAGTCATCAATAAACGAGCGTTTAAGAGGATATCGTATAGAGATAATTAGTGCGGTAAATCTTTTTTTGGAGCGGGTTTATCACGGATCATAAATCTGCGACATCTGAGTTTATAAACTTTGACAAGTTAAATTCATATGCTGCCGCACGAATCCTTTCGTGTGGTCATCATAAATTAAAGATTGAAATTCTAATTTAGAAATTTTGTGTTCCGTAAACCACAAAATAGAATCGTGCGGGAGATTCAATAATCCAGAAACTATTTGATTGTAAGGGTGCAACGACCGATGGTGGAGATTGTGGGTTTTGCCGCTGGATTCATTTTTAAAACTAAATATTTCTTTGGCGTAGTAAAAATTATAAATTTTAAATGGAAAGATGATTTCTTAAAATAAACTCTTCATTTTTAAAACCTAGAGAAGGTTAAACGGCTTTATTCGTCTTCCTCTCGCGCCGATCTGATATAGGTAATATACGCCTCATATTGCTCCAGTACATCATCAATCACCTGCTGACGGCTCAATCCCATTAAATCATAGCCACCTGATCCAGTTTGGGTAGTGACTTCGAGACGATAATAAACATCGTTGTCGGAGGCCATTTTTCCGCTAAAGGTCGGTGCTGGTGTCGCCACCATAGCCACTTGATAATAAAAATCATGAACACCGTCCGTCGACACCCTCAGTAAAGGTCCCGAAGGGCGAGTAGGATCGATGGTTGAGATTGTTTCGTCGTGGTCGGCATTCTGACGCTCGGCATCATAACCCTGACCTCTAAATTCCGCCGCCACGTCATCAAGAGCAGGGCGAATCACACGCTCTAAATACTGTACTCCTTCTTTTTTTGAGGCAAAAGTAAGCATCTGCCCAAGTTGCTGTTTCCAGGAACGATCGGGAATATGACCACCGCTTGGAGTAATTGTTGGATCGCGAATTACTTTTCCTTCTTGTTCTGCACGCTCTATCCGAACCGCTTTATAAAATGAAAACATGACCAGATAAGCAATAACAGTTACCGGAAGCGCAAAAATTAGCGTGGCATATTCCATTGTAATAACGCCGCCTGCCAGAAGCATAGAAATGGTCAGTACTGCTGTTAGAACGGCCCAAAATATTCGTAACCATTTAGGACCATCCTCACTGGGATCAGGAATCGAGGCTGAAAAATTTGACATTACCATAGCACCAGAGTTGGCACTGGTAATGTAAAATAACAATCCTGAAAAGGTGGCAAGAGCAATCAGGAATAGGGGTGCAGGGAACATTCCCAAAAGTGTATACCAGCCATGTTCAGGACTTGTGATTGCCAGTTGGGCAAATTTTGTGTTGCCTTGTAATACTTCGTACAGGGCTGAGTTGCCAAAAAAGGACACGATAATAAAGTCACAAAGCACCGGTACCGTAATCGCCGCAACTACAAATTCGCGTAACGTTCGGCCCCGGGAAATCCGAGCCAAAAATACGCCTACAAAAGGTCCCCACGCCAGCCAAAAGGCCCAAAAGAAAAGGGTCCAACTGCCCATCCAGTCACTGCTGTCCGGAACGTAGGCAAAAGTTTTAAACATTCTTGAAGGCAGCGTCACCAAAAATTGACCGATGTTTTCTACCAGGGCGTTAAGTAAAAATGCGGTTTGGCCTGCAAACAGAATAAAGGCCATCATGGCCACGGCGCTCCACAGATTCAATTCAGAAATCCAGCGGATTCCACGATCTACGCCCGATGTTGTTGCTGCAATCGTTAAAATCACAGCGCCAATAACCAGTGCAATTTGCAAAGTTAGACCTTCGCTAAAGCCAAACAGTTTTGCGAAACCAACGTTAAGCAGCACCACGCCAATTCCCATGGTGGTTGCGACGCCAAAAACAGTTCCTATCAATGCGATGGTGCTGATGGCGTGACCTAACGGACCTTTTACTCGTTTCCCAAAAAGTGGATAGAGCGCTGCCCGGATTGAAAGCGGCAAATTCCATCGATAAGCAAAATATCCCATTGCCATCCCGAGTAGTGCATAGACCGCCCAACCGGCGATACCATAGTGAAACATGGTCCAAACGACCGCATCCTGTAAAGCAGCGGCAGATTCTGCATCACCCGAGGGTGGCGTTAAATATTGTACGACGGGTCCCGTCACCGAGAAAAACAAAAGGTCAATTCCGACACCTGCTGCAAAAAGCATTGCGGCCCAGGTAGCCAGTCCATATTGTGGCCGCGAATCATCAGGTCCCAAACGCAAATTTCATGCTTTTGATAGTGCCACCCAGACGACAAAGAAAATGACAAGCGCCATCGTCAAAACGTAGTACCAGCCCAAATTGGTGGCGATCCAGTTAACGGTTAATTTCATTGTTGATCTCGCTTGATCAGGCATCGCAATTGCCCAAAATGAAAACGACGCAATTACTGCAGATGATATTATTAAAACACTCCAGTTAATTTGGGTGGTTTTATTCTGCCATAGTTTTTGAGCGCCTTTCCCCAAATCACTTTTTGATACAGGAACCTCACTTTTAACTTTAGGCGACTTTACGCTGCCACCGAAGCGACTGCGTTCAAACGGCGATTTTTCTGAATGAGTGCTATCATTCAGGTTATCTTTCTTGGAGTTTTGGTTCATGGGTATCGTATTTATTTAGGGAACAAGGTTGTAGCGACATCGTCACGAAATACAATTCCGCCACATCAGGTTGTTTAACTCAAATTTACATCTTTTTTATTTTAGAAAAATAAATAGATAACAAAGTCGAAAGCCTTCCTGGTTTCGAGAAAGTTTCTTCGTTCTATTCAATAAGCCACACGAAAGGATTCGTGCGGCAGCGCGGGAGCGAGAGGGTTTTAATATTTCGTTTCCTGTATTTTTTCAGGATTTTGTCTTACATCAAAAACATTTGCAATTACAATTCTCTTTGTTTCAAAATTGATGTAATAGATTATTTTGTAATTTGTTGAAATCAAATATCTAAATTCCTGCAAGCGGTCTTTCAACAATTCTTCTTCGGGACCAATTCTTGGGTTTTTATTTAAATCAATTGTTCGGTCAACAATTTGTGTGATTATTTTCCTTGAAGTTTTAATTCCTGCTTTACCTTTGTAGTAGTCAAAAATATCTTGCAGTTTGTCTTCTGCAAGTTGAGTCCAAAAGATTTCTAACTCCATTTCTGGATTTTTTTCTTTAGATCTTCTGCTGGGATAAGACGATTGTTTTCTTCATCATTCATGGCTTTGTCAATTTCTTTATTAAAATCTTCCAAAGACATTGGTTTCAAATTCTCTTCAAAAAATTCAGTTTTTGTTTTGTAAAGTAAATTTTCTAAAGCAGTGATCAACTTTTCGTTATCAATTCTCAAAAACTCCTGAACCAGTGATATTTTACGTGCTTCTAAATTCATTTTGTCCAAATATTTAATTCAAATTTACGTAATTTTTATTTTGAAAAATTGAAACTTCTAAATTTACTTTTGAAAGTTTTGTATACTATAAGCCACACGAAAGGATTCGTGCGGCAGCGCGGGATTCTTTCTTAGATTTGGAATTATCTTGTTGCAAATAGTAATAATTAAAAAGGTAAATTATCAATATACACATTCAAAGGAAGTTTCTTAGTGAACGTTCCCTTATCTGTAGCAATTTCCAAAAGTAAATCGCCTTTAATAGTATAGTTTTCCCTGATAGTAGAGCCCTCAAATGCGTACGCTAATGTTCTTTTTAAATTTAAATTTAATTGTGTCCAACCTTTTTTTGCAAGTTTAGGATTTTCAGTGCTCAATTGATATTTATAGGAAAACGGTTTGATTTCCGACTTTCTGTTTGGTAATTTTTTTCCATCTTGAGAAATATTCCATTGTTTGGTTGAATGAAGATAAATTCCATGTATTTCAGTAGAAATTTTTTCTGAGATATTTTCAATGTCAATTTTGAAATCTAATTCTGCTTCAGCATATTCATTACTTGAATTTAAAACCCCAACAGTTTTTAATTCAACTTCAAGTGGAATATTTTTGCGTTGTTCAATTTCTTTTTTAGCCCAAATGATATTTTTTTTAAGTTGGTCTTGTAGATGTTTTATAGAATTTCCATAAATTATGTGACGTTTATGCTTTAAATCAAATGGTATATCTTCTGAGTTTTGAGTTAATAGAATTGTTAATTTTCCAATAGCATGTGCATAACCTAGTTCATAAAAAAACATTTGCATTTTTATTTGATAAATCAGCAATTATAAAATCAGAGTTTTCGATCTCCTTATAAATTTTTACTAGCATTCCTTCTTCAAATAATTCTTCATCTAGTCGATATGCAGTTACCTTTTCATTTTTTGCAGTTTCTTTAATTCCCAATTGATAAATATCATCAAACTCTTTGGAAAATGGCATTATGACAAATGATTTCATATGACGGATTTTGGTAAAACTTAGTTGTATGTATGATGTAAAAATAAAAATACTATAAAATATTGATGATTTTTCACTATGCTAAAATAGGTAAAATACTGTACAACTCCTCAATTGCAGTTTTCCAATTGGTTTATTTTATTTACCTTCGCTATTTTTATTGTCAAAGTTTTGAATTTGTTGTAAAAAAAAACACGTCTCAAAAGACGTGTTTTAAAAATAGATGTAAAAAGAATTTATCTCTTCATAATTCTCTTCACCGCTGCAATAACCGCGTCCGAATCAATTCCGTATTTCTTCATTAATTCTGCTGGGGTTGCAGATTCTCCGAAAGTGTCATTTACGGCTACGAATTCCTGGATGGTTGGTCTTTTTCTGGACAACATTCCGGCAACGGATTCTCCTAAACCGCCGATGTAATTGTGTTCTTCGGCTGTTACGATTCTTCCTGTTTTTTCTACCGATTTTAAGATGATTTCTTCGTCTAAAGGTTTGATCGTGTGAATGTTGATGACTTCACAAGAAATTCCTTCTTTCTCTAAAGCATCTGCAGCCAATAAAGATTCCCAAACTAAATGTCCGGTTGCTACGATGGTTACGTCGGTTCCTTCTTGAAGCATAATTCCTTTTCCGATTACGAAAGGCATATCTTCCGGAATGAAAACTGGAACAACAGGTCGTCCGAATCTTAAATAAACCGGTCCTTCGAAATCTGCGATGGCCAATGTTGCTGCTTTGGTTTGGTTGTAATCACAAGTGTTGATTACGGTCATTCCAGGAAGCATTTTCATCATGCCGATGTCTTCTAAAACCTGGTGTGTTGCGCCATCTTCACCCAAAGTTAATCCTGCGTGGGATGCACAAATTTTTACGTTTTTGTTTGAATATGCGATTGACTGACGAATCTGGTCATAAACTCTTGAAGTAGAGAAGTTGGCGAAAGTTCCGGTGAAAGGAATTTTTCCGTTGATGGTTAAACCGGCTGCGATTCCCATCATGTTGGCTTCTGCGATTCCGATCTGGAAAAAACGTTCTGGTGCTTTTTCAATGAATTTCTCCATTTTCAAAGATCCGATAAGGTCTGCACAAAGTGCTACGACATTTGGGTTTTTATCTGCCAATTCTGCTAATCCAGCGCCGAATCCGCTTCTTGTATCTTTTTGTTCTGTGTATGTATATTTCATGACGACTTTGTAATGTTTTTTAACTGAGTCATGTAACCTTTCGGTTTCATGAGGAATTTTAAATTTTGAATTCTAAATTTTAAATTTTCCGAATCTATCGGATTTAAATAACAAGTTTTCTAATTATAACTGATCTGCAGCCCGGCCTGAGTGGAGCTCTTTTTAATTGGTGGCTGAGCATGTCGAAGCCAGCAATTAAAAAAGCGGGAACGGAGGACGGAATTGTCTGCCCAAATGAGTTTAATAATCAGCTGGCGCTTCTAAATACAATTGTTTGAAAGCGTTGTCCAGTTGCTCGTTGCTAGGCGCTTTTCCGTGCCATGCGTGAGTTCCCATCATAAAATCTACACCATGTCCCATCTCGGTATGCAAAAGGATACACACTGGTTTTCCTTTACCGGTCTCGGTTTTTGCTCTTTCTAGAATCGCAATTACGGTTTCTAAATCGTTTCCGTTTTTCTCGTTCAAAACGGTCCAACCAAATGCTTCCATTTTTGCGTGTAAATCTCCAAGATCTAAAACGTCATCGGTATCACCGTCGATCTGACGTCCGTTGTAATCGATGGTTGCAATTAGGTTGTCTACTTTTTTAGCAGCGGCATACATGAATGCTTCCCAGTTTTGACCTTCCTGCAATTCGCCATCGCCTTGTAGCGTGTAAACCAAACTGGTATCACCGTCTAATTTTTTACCTAAAGCGGCACCAATCGCAACCGACAATCCTTGACCCAAAGATCCTGAAGCGATTCTGATTCCTGGAAGGTGATCATGCGTGGTTGGATGTCCCTGTAATCTGGTTCCCAATTTTCTGAAAGTTGCCAATTCTGCAACGGGAAAAAAATCGAATCTCGCTAAAGTGGAGTAGAATACGGGCGAAATGTGTCCGTTGGAAAGAAAGAAAAGATCTTCGTTTTTTCCTTCCATGGTGAAAGGGAGTTTGTAGTTCATCACTTTCCCATAAAGGGCGGTGAAGTATTCGGTACAGCCCAAACTTCCGCCTGGATGTCCTGAATTAACGGCGTGAACCATTCTTAAAATGTCTCTTCTAATCTGTGTGGTAAGAGATTTCAGCTCTTCAGTAGATTTACTCATTATTGTTGATTTATTAGGTTGCGAATTTACAAATTTTTGATGGGTTTGGGAAATGAAACGAAATGATGTTTCGCGTATCATTGTTAGCCTGTTATTTGATTTTTGAACAGGGAGTTTTTATTAATAAAACATGGATTTAGAACTTAATGTATTATAAATAGTTTTGTACTTTCAAAAATTTGATTGGTTGATTTTTTATCTGCGAAATTGTGTTTTCTTTTCGCAGATATTATTTTTTTTATTAAAAAGTTGTCGTGAACTAAAAATTGGTGTTGAAATTCAAAATTTACTTCAATGATGAAATGTTTATGAGGAAAGCCATTATATCATTTTCTTAAGGGTTCAAATTTTATACCTTTGTGGAATCGATTATTACACTGCGATACCATCTATAATTCTACTCATGAGGCGAAAATTAATTATCATTTTCATTATTTGTTTTTCTTTTACTCAAATTTTCTGCAAAACGGCGGAGCGTACTATTTTAAATAAGGAAATTGATTTAAATTTAGAAAAGTCACAAGAATTTTTTGGGAAATTTAATTTTGTTGAATCGATCCGTTATGCAGAAATTGCTAGAAATCATTCTGTAATAAATAGATATGATGCAGGTATTATAAAATCAAACATTTACTTAGCCAAAAATTTATTAGAAATAGGAGCTTACACTCACGCTCTAAAATGCTTAGATGTTGTAGCCAGCCAAAAAACTTTTAAAGATCATCTCATGAGTCAGGTAGAAGTGCATCGCATCAAAGGTCGCACTTATGGAATGTTGAAGTTATATGACAATTCGATCACTGAATTTAAAAAACAATTAGAATTATCAGCGAAAATTGAGGATCATGAGAAAAGATTGCTTTCTACATTTTGGGCCCACGAAAACCTATCGCATATTTATGGAACACTAAATTTAAGGGATTCTGCCTACAGTCATTTGAATCAGCAAATCGAATTGCTGAAAAACTTACCTGAAGAAGCCAGTTTTTATAATGTGAGTTCTACTTACGTTCAGTTGGCTGAACAATATATCAAAGACGGTCAATTAGAAAAAGCGGAAGATTTATTAAATCAATCAATGGCTTTGTTAAAAAAGTATGAAGCAACTTATCTATTCGGCACTTTGGAACAATATGGCAATTTAGAATTGAGTAAAGGAAACTTAAAACTGGCTGAAACTTACTTTCGAAAAGGATTACAAAATGCGCTGGATTTAAAAGACAAAGATGCTGAGATGCATTTTTATGATGTGATAAGTGATTTTTATTTTGACCATAATCTAAGCAGGCAAGAAGCAAATATTTTTTTATCAAAACATAAAAAATTAAAAGATTCCCTTGATCGGAAAAGTACGACGGCTTTGAATATTGGTTTGAAGCAAATTACTGACGAAAAAAATAGTGAACTGAAGCAGAAAGACACTACGAAAACCATAATACTTATTATAGGGAGTGTTTTATTTTTACTAGGCGTATTGTTTTTTGCTTTTTCAAAAAGAACACATGAAAAAAACATTGCGCATTTTCAAAAAGTGCTGACAGATTTAGATGAGAAATTAAAAGTTAAAGCACAATTTATCGAGCAACTACAAAGGGATGAATTAAGTATTCCAAAGGTAATCACTGCAACTTCAAAAACAGATGCGTCTGTCATTATGAATGCGGAGACCGAAAAGAAATTATTATTGAAATTACAGGAATTTGAAGAGTCGACTTTATTTACAGAAAATACGATTTCTTTATCGACCCTTTCAACTTTTTGTGAGACGAATTCTAAATATCTTTCTTACGCAATAAATGCTTACAAAAAGAAAGATTTCAATAATTACATTAATGAACTTCGTGTTAATTATATCATTGAAAAATTAAAAAACGTACCGCTTTACAGAAAATATAAAATTGCGGTTCTTGCCGAAGAAGCCGGATTCTCTTCTCAGAACAAGTTTTCTTCCGTTTTCAAAAAAGTAACCACTATTTCTCCGTCCGTTTTCATCGCTTATCTGCAAAAGAGCGATGAGGTATAATTTTGCAAAAGACTTAAGACTTCATTAATTAGATTTTGAGAAATTATTATTTTGTCCTTTTCGGGAAAATGATAAGTTGATTATTGAGAGTCAAAATTTTATAATTATTAAGGAGTGAATTTAAATACGAGTTTAAACCTTTCTGCAATAGACTTTATTATAAAATCATAGAGCGTTTTTATCTTCAAAAAACGGTATTCATTGAAAAAAATCATCTTTAATGAAATAGTCACAAATATTCGGTGATTGTTCTTTAAAAGTTATAATTTCGCTGCGACAATTAATAAACCTAAAATGGAGTATTTGGAATTGTAGATTCTATTACTAAAGTTGTGTCAAACTTTAAATTTTTAAAAAGTGTTTGTTGATGAGGTGATAATCGCAACAAAAATATTATGAAGAAATCTGTTTTATTATTTGTCTTATTTTTTTATGCTCTGTCTTTTTCTCAGGATCTGGAAGCGTACAATAAAGTCTATTCTAAAACCTATTTAGAAACTGCTCAAAAGGATTTAAAAATTGCGTTCAAGGTCGCAGATTCTCTCTACAAAATTTCTAAAACTCCTTTGTTGAAAACGAGAAGTTTGATGCTTACGGCTTCCTTATACAAACAGTCGGGCGATGTTAAAAAATCGATAGAATATGCTTTGAAATCTGGCGAGATTATTGAGCAGACCGACAATTATTCGTGGCAGGCTAAGGTTTACGGTTTTCTGGCGACGCAGTACCGAATGGTGAAGTTGTATAATTCATCCAGAAAATATTTAGAAAAAGCTTTTGAAATAAGTGAGAATATTGAAAATCCAAAAGCAGCCAATAATATAAAGGGTTTAATGTTGCAGGAGAAAGCATATAATGATATTGAACAGAAAAATTTTAAAAAGGCAATTGAAAATATTAACCGATCCCAAAACTATTTTAAATTAACTGAAGCTAATCTGGATTTTTTTACGGCCAATAATGAACAGTTGTTGGGTTTAAGTTATTTTAATCTTAATGATTTGGATCAAGCTTTGTCGCATTATAAGAAGGCTTTGAAATTCACAGCCAATGATCCTGAGAATTTCTTAGTTGGGCTAATTTATAATGGTTTTGCTGAGGTTTATCTGGAGAAAAAAGATCTGAAAAGCGCAAAAAAATATTTGTCTTTAGCTGAAAAAATTTCTGAGAAGTCACAATATTTAGAACTTAAAAATGAAATATATAAAACGTCGCAAAAATATTATGCAGTTATCAATGACGTTGAAAAATTGGTTGCGGTACAAAAAAAGCAGGATTCGGTGGTTGAGAAAATAGAAACCAAATCGAATGAATTTATTAATGAATCTTTTTCTTCTTTAGAAACAAATAGTCATTTGGCAGAAAAGAAGAGTTCAAACAAAACCTGGATTATTATAGTCGCTATTATATTAATTGTTTTAGGAGCGGTTTATATCATTTTTTCTAAAAGAAAGCATAAGAGAAACCAGGAGCATTTCAAAGAAATTCTGGCTGATTTGGATCAAAGATTAATTGCCAAAAAAGAATTTATTAATCAACTGCAAAGAGATGAACTGACTATTCCAAAGGTGATTTCTGAAATTCCAAAAATGGATGGTTCTGTGATCATGAATGCGGAGACCGAAAAAAAATTACTACTAAAACTTCAGGAATTTGAGGAGTCCAATTTGTTTACAGAAAATACGACTTCATTATCCACGCTTTCTACGTATTGCGAAACGAATTCCAAATATCTCTCTTATGTGATCAACACTTATAAGAAGAAAGATTTTAATAATTACATTAATGAACTGCGCGTTAATTACATCATTAAAAAATTAAAAGAAGTACCAGTTTACCGAAAGTACAAAATTGCGGTACTTTCCGAGGATGCCGGATTCTCTTCCCAAAACAAGTTCGCTACTGTTTTCAAAAAGGTAACGACTATTTCTCCGTCTGTTTTCATCGCTTACTTAGAAGAAAGCGACAAGATGTAGTGATTGTAACTTATTCATAATCAAATTTTTAGAAATACATATTTTACCACTTTAGCGAAAGTGGTAAGGCTTGTCCTTTTATAATGCAAGGTCTACCAGTACTTTTGCTCCGTCAAAAAAGACAGCTACTGAAAATGAATTACGGATCAGTACCATATTAAAGAATGTCCCTTCAGGGCAGATGATGAAAAAAGCAAAGACAGAATGCGGAGATGAAATGCTCCGCGTCTGAATTTGTAAAATTCACTTCTTTACCATTGCTAGAAAGATCGTATATCATTTTTCAGAAATTAAATCCTATTATTTTACCGACCTAAAATTCATTTGGATTCTGAATCTATTAAGACTAAAAACTTCCTTTTAATTGACTGGACGATGAATGCTAAATTTGATTTTACGATACTTTTTTAATAACACTTATGAGAAAACTTTTTTATTTTTTTAAATTTCGTATTTCCATTATTGGACTTCTTTTGCTGGTGAGCAATCAATTGTATGCCGATGGTTCCCGGGATCTTTATCCAACGGGTAAAATAGGTTACCGTGCTTATTTGCGCTCAAGTTCAGTTGCTGACGCCCAAAGATGGCCTTTTCCAACTTTAGGAACGCATTATGTTTATGCTAATGTTGGCGAAAGAATTACTTTGGCTTCCAGTGCCCAACTTGCGAGTGGATCTTCAGCGATTAAACTTTATAGTCCTACAGGAACTGAACTTATTAATAATGCTACTGTTGCCGGTCAAATTGCAAACCGTGCTGCTGAACTCGCTGGTCCTCAATTAAATGGGCAAACTGGTGGTAATCGATATACTCCAATTTATTACCAAGTGCCAACTGGTGGTGCCGGTATTTACCGTGTAGAATTTCTGGCAAGAGGGACAGGCGATCCAGGAACCACTATTCTTGCTAATGGCAACTGGACACAAGGTGATAATGCTGGTATTTTCGCCTGGGATGTTTCTGTGATTAATGCTGCCAATTCGGGATTCATCCAAGGTCGTGTTTATACAAATGTTCTCAATCTTACGAATGGAACGAGTAATCCTCAATCGAACGGTTTTCATGGTGTCCTTTATCCTTTGACAAAAGACGGCTACACTTACAAGGTTAATAATAATGGAAACAATGGAATGTACTTTACATTCTTTGTTAACAATAATGGTTTCTTAAAGCCGGATGGTTCTGCTCTTTATAAAAGTTTAAACAATACCAGTTTAGGAGCAGGTGCGGTTCATAATCCTACCAGTGCGGATACTACTCAACAGATTACCCATAAAATGTTTTATACTTTACCCGCATCTGATTTGCCGGAGAGTGCGATCGGTGCTGTTCCGGGTGGATCAACCTGGTTGAAAAACAGCCCTGTTGCACCGTCTCTTAGCGGAGTTTCGTTAGTTGGTGTTGAAGGCACACAAGGTCAATTGAGTAGCAAAGGAGGTTACGTGAAATTTATAGCGACGACCCAAGGTGCTTATACCATCACTCTTAAAAGTCCAATTAACCCTTTAGAGTTTCCCACGCGTACTATTACCGGATTCGCAGTAGCAGGTGAAAACAGTGTTTTTTGGGATGGTAAGGATGGTGCCGGAAATCCATTACCAACAGGAGAAGTTCCTGTTGAAGTTACGGTGCAATTGCAAGGTGCTGAGGTTCATTTCCCCTTTATTGATATGGAATATAACATTAATGGAACCATCATTCAACTTTTAGATAAAGACAATTTATCAAACGTAGTTTCTGATATCGTTTATTGGAATGATGAAAATATTGCTAATGGAACTTCTGGTACGAATGCACCGAGAGGACGTTATTCTGACCCAAAAAATAATAGCCAATTAGCACCAACATACAGCGCTGGAATTAGCAGTTCAACCAACGGACATATTTGGGGAGTGGGAGCCAGCGGAACCAGTGGTCAATTTGGAGATTCTAAGTCGATGGATACCTGGACATTTATTAAAGGCGCAGCGGTAACTGTTCAAAGTTTATTAGAGGTGAAAATTGCAGATTTGAAAATTTCTCAACTTTATGCGGACAAGACCTCGGTTTCACCGGGAGATCATTTATCATTAACCGTAAAAGTGAAAAATGACGGACCAGATGGAGTAGAAGGTTCAAAATTTAATTTTACACTTCCTCCAGGCTTCGATCCCCAGAGTTTCGTGTTTAATGGAAATGGATGTGGTGCAGAATCTATTGGAATTAGTTATAATCCCGTAACAAGAATTTATTCATCCAAACTTGATTTGCCAAATGGTTGTGAAATTACTTATACGTTTAAGCTTTTGGTTTCCAATACAGGGAACGATGGAAATGCATTTTTTGTAGCAGATATTTTAAGACCAAATGATGTTACCGATCCCGATGCTACCAATTCAGATCCTAATATTCTTCCTACCAATGCTCAATTTGAATGTGTCAATAATGGTTTGGATGGTATCTGTAATAATATTAAAAATATCGCAATTGTATATTCTTTAGAACCAATTTGTACGGAACAGATTTTAGGGGAAACATTTACTGCAGAAGGTGGAGCGGAGAAAGTCTTTAATCAGCCTGCTACCAATTTCGGTTTTGTTTTCGATATATATTCTTTAGATAATTCATTTAATATGAATATCAATGGAGTCAATTTGGCAAGTTCAGAAATTGAGTTTCAACAGGAAAGTACGCCCGCTCCAGGAATTAATATTCGTTTTATGGACGGGACAACTTACGGAACAGGTGGTGCGGACGGTACTCAAAAGATATGGGAAATGACCGGAACTTCAGTCGCTCCTTTAATTAGAATGGTCATTAGCCCAACCGGAGCAGTCACCATGTTCGGAAGCAAAGTATCAGGTGGATCTTTATTTCCTTTGGAATTAATTAATGGCAATGCTTTTAATACTATTATGTGGAATGCAAGTTCACCAAATATCATCACTATTACTCAAAATGTGGTAGGAACAACCAAAATTTCAGGTCGAGGATATGGTTTAAATATAGTGCCTTGTGCCTGTTATAATCCTGCGAATACTACTGGTGCAGCCGACGATACAAAAATGGGAATCACCTTATTGCAAAGAGCCGGAATCGAAAATGCAGATCAATGGCCAATGGCTAGAAAATCAGGTCATATCGCCTTAGAAGCAAATACGAAAGGTTTCGTTATCACCAGAATTGCCAAAGCAAACTTAGGAGGAATTACCACTCCTCAAGAAGGAATGATGGTTTACGATACCACCGATAAATGTCTTAAAATTTTTGCGGATGGAGTTTGGTCTTGTTTCTCTCAACCCGCTTGCCCATAACAAATGACATTGATTGATAGTGCTTTAATTCATTTTGAAATAGATATAAATTTTTAAAAAAATACGATGAAAAATATAGTTTCAATTTTACTTCTGCTCGTTTCAGGTACTGCTTTTTCGCAGGTAATTATTGGGGATGAGATAGGAACGGCAACAGATAAAACGTCTGTATTACTGGAGTTTGCATCTGGAAAAAATAAAGGGATTATTCTTCCTTATGTTAAATTAAAACCTTCCGGTACAGGTCTTGTGGAAGGAACAATTATTCTGGATGCTACAGATCCCACCAAAGCAAAAGTGAAATATTATAACGGATCACCAACTTGGGTAGATTTGAGTAATGGCAATGAAGCCAACATCACTTCAGCCATGAGCATTCAATCATCAACAATTACAGAAGACGCTTCTGCTAAAGCCATTATAGGATCGAATTTTTCTGTCGCTGATGGAGTTTTGGTTTTAGAATCCGAAACCAAAGCAATGGTTTTACCGATGGTTGCAAGTACCGATGATGTTCCAAATCCGTCGCCGGGAATGTTGGTTTATATTAATAAAACTGGTGCAAAAAGGTTAGCCGTATTTAACGGTGCTAACTGGACTTACTGGAAGCCATGATTTTTAAAGTAGAATTTTGTGATGTTTTGTTTTTATTATAAAAGAATCCGAGGTTTTTGTCTCGGATTCTTTTCGTTTTAAGCAGTTTGCTAAATATTAAAAATATCAACTTTGTAAACTTAGCAACCTTCATTCATGAAAACACTCACTTCTGTGACCACATTATTAATCATAATGAACGATAAAAGCGTTCCCGCGTCATTGTCTGTAAGGGTAAAAGTGCTTTTTGTAGTGGAGATTTTTTCTGTTTTTTCATCCCACATTTGGGCGACAGAAAAATTGGGGTAGTTTCTATAAGCGTCGATTAACTGGTCTTTGGTGCTGCCAACGCCCATACCACTTTTGGTACGGAATTTTTTACTTTTGGTCATTAAAGAATAAATCTGGTAGCCTCCTGTATTTTGACCTTGATCATCATAATTCTGCATAATGCTAATCTCTATGACTTCCCCTAAATAATTCACTTTATTTGTTTTCATGTAATCATCATCGCCCATAAAAGAGGTGAGTTTTGATTTACTGAATTTTTCAACGTCTTTATTTTTCATAAAAACAGTATACGGACCTATTCGCAAGGTAGAAAGATCAAAGTTGTCTTGAGCAAAAGTCAAGTTCATTCCGAAAATAAATAAAATTAGAAAGAGTAGTTTTTTCATGGTTCAATGGTTTTTATGGTGATCATAGTTTTGTACTGCTAAATTAAGGATTTGCGATGAGTATTCGAAATAAAAAATCCGAGTTGTTAACTCGGATCATATTTTAATAATTTTCAAAAGTTTTATGTAATTGCTCCCTGTAATTATAAATATCGTCAAGTGAATTTAATAGAATTTTCTCTCCTAAATCTTTACCATGATGGAAAACTTCAATGTATTTATTGGAAGAGTTGAAATGTAATCTTGCTAAGGGCTTTCTGTTATTATCATCTAATAAAATTCCAAAATAGGATTGCGTATCTCTAAATGCAATTCTTTCGGTTGCGATTTTTTCTCGTAAAATTGCTTTAACAATTTGAAAGCCTTCAAGTTCTTCCTCTGTTGTTATAAACTTAGGAACTTCAACATCAGAATCGATTGGATTTTCTATTTCAGGAGTTTTATCTTTTGTAATGCTTTCATTAATATTTAACGCTGACTTTAACCGTAAACTGATGGAGTCATTTATTGAATTATTTACTGCTTTTTTCGTGTACTCTCTGAAAGTTACCATTCTGGAAGCAGTTAGAGGTTTATCAAAAAATTTATTAACAAGCATTTTCACAAATTCATCCGATGGATCTATAACTTCCTTTTCAAACTCTTTTCTAATTGCTTTAATATATTTTAAGGCTTCTGCAGAATCTAGAATGCTTTCTAAATTATAATCAGTTTTAGTGAAATTTCCTAAAATTTTAATTGATGAATCCCTGATGTCATTTAGATTTAAAGTAAAAAATGGCTTTTCATCCATTATATTAGGTTTCTCTAAATCAGTGTAGAAATTATAAACATGACCATTCGTTAGAACTCCAAATCTTGCTTTGGCAAGATGGTAATATCTATGAAGTTGGGAATTGTGCGCATCTACATTTTCCTTCCAGTTTTTGCATTCTATGATTAGGATTGGTTCATCATTGTTTTAATTACATAATCAACCTTTTCTCCTTTTTTAGTTCCAATGTCACAAATGAATTCAGGAATCACTTCCGTTGGATTAAAAATGTCATATCCTAAAATCTGTATAAACGGAAGAACGAAAGCGTTTTTAGTTGCCTCTTCAGTATTAATTTGATCTTTTAATGAATCAACCCGTTGATGTAGTTGTTGCAGTTTAATTTTTAAATCAATCATCTCATTTTTCATATTTTCAGTTTAAAACAAATATACTTAAAATGTTGATATTAGGCAGCATAGATAATTTGCCGGCTACTTCTTCCGAATCATCCACAACCCAATAAAAGTCAGCAAACTATTAAGGATAATCATCTACGTCGGTTTAGTACGATTGTCAATTTTTTGAAGAACCTTGTCACGGTTTCAAACCTTGACAAGGTTAGAGCAGGATTTAATTTAAGATTATCAGAACTGATAATCAGTTTCTTTTTTATGACAGAACCTAAAGTTTTCCTTATCCTCGAATAGTTCAATTACTTCATCTCTTTTCAACGAAGTAAAACTGTTGCTTATAACTGTTTTGTAAGAAGAGTATGGGTAATCTTTAAAATCTTCTGAAATAGGGTTTTGATAAATATAAATAATACATTGTCTTAAATAATCTTCAGAAGAAATAAGTTTTCTTTTGAAAGGTGACTCGATTAAAGCACCATGACGATTATTTTCTTTGTTAAATGCTTGCGAATAAGAATTAAAAATATTTGAAAATTGTTTCGAAAAAACATGTTGAGGAGCGTGTAAACCATCAACCTTGTCAAGGTTCAGAACCTTGACAAGGTTTTCTAATTCAGAATCAGATTTAATTCGTACTAACAAATGAAAATGATTTGGCATCAAGCAATAAGCGTAAATATCACAAACATTTAGAAGATTATCTTTAATTTTATTTAAGAAAAACAAGTAATTTCTTTTAGTTTTAAAATTAAGTTCACCATTGATACCACGGTTATAAATGTGGTAGAAACGATCTGATTCTATTGGTGTTAATCTGATGTCCATTTTTATTTTTATTTTCAGAACCTTTTTAAATTATGCCTTGTTTTTGAAGAACCTTGTCAAGGTTTTAAACCTTGACAAGGTTAATTCCGAGTACATTCAGAAAACACTAAATTTAAAAAATTCCTACTTCTTCCGAATCAACCACAACCCAATAAAAGTCAGCAATCCATTAATAATAATCAGTTCCACCCCGATTTTATAATCGCTGTTGTGCGTGACAAAATAATTAATTAACCACGTTAAAACCGGCGAAACCAAAGTCACCACCAGAATTCCGTACTTTTTTACAATCTGAAATTTCGTTAAAATACCGAAAGCAAAAAGTCCCAGAAGTGGTCCGTACGTATAACCCGCAACTTCCATAATTAAATAGACAATCGACTTATCGTTGATGGCTTTGAAAATCATTATTAAAACAAAGAAAATGATGGTGAAAGTCAAGTGAACTTTCATTCTCAATCTTTTCTTTTGCTTTTCTGTTTTGTCCTGGTCTTCGTTCATGTTCAGTAGATCGACGCAGTAAGAACTGGTAACCGCCGTTAATGCGCCGTCAGCAGAAGGGAAAAGCGCAGAAATTAAACCGATAATAAAGATGATCGAAATGAAAAGTGGGAAATATCCTTGCAGCGAAAGTGCCGGAAATAAATCGTCACCCATAATATTATTGATCACGCCCGTCGCAGAATCTTTAAATCCAAAAGCGTTCGTAATACTTTCCTGGCCGTTCACGATGTTTACAATTTGTCCGTATTCCGCCCCGTTTTCCATGGAGAAAAGATAGAGCAGTCCACCTAAAAATAAGAAGGCAAGATTCACAATCAAAAGCGTTCCCGCAAAAGTGAGCATATTCTTTTTTGAATTGTGAAGGTTATCAACCGAGATGTTTTTCTGCATCATCTCCTGATCCAAACCAGTCATGGCAATCGTAATAAACATTCCACCCAAAATTGTTTTCAGGAAAAAGGTTTTTGAATTCACATCAAAATTAATAAAATGCGTATAATCTTTCGCTGCCAAAACGGTGTACGCCTCGCCTGCAGAAAGATTCAAATGAGATAAAATATAAACAATACAGCCAATCAAACTGATGATCATAAATGAAGTTTGCAGCGTATCGGTAATCACAATCGTCTTCACACCACCTTCAAAAGTATAGAGCAGAACCATCAATAATATCACCGCCGCCGTTAACCAAAACGGAATACCCAATCCTTCTAAAAGGAAAATCTGCAAAACATTAACAACCAGAAACAACCTTGCGGTCGCCCCAATCGAACGGGAAATAATGAAAAACAGAGATCCAATTTTATGCGCTTCTACATTAAACCTCCTTCCGAGATAAGTGTAAATCGAAGTTAGATTCATCTTATAATAAAGTGGCAATAAAACAAAGGCCACAATAAAATAGCCAATAAAAAAACCGATAACGAGCATGTAATATTCAAAACCACCGAACGCATAATCGCCGGAAGTCATTTTTCCCACCGTTCCCGGCACCGAAATAAAAGTCACGCCACTCAAACTCGTCCCGATCATCCCGAAGGCAACCAGCCACCATTTACTTTTTTTGTTCCCGATGAAAAAAGACTGGTTATCCGCATTTCTGCTGGTAATATAAGAGATCACCAAGAGTCCAATAAAATAGGCGAAAACAAATAAGAGTAAAATAGTTCCTGTGTTCATTTTTGAAAATTTATGAGCAAATATAGTTTTTTTTGGCAGGATTAAAGCGTCTTTCTACCTACTTCCCATCTTCCCTTATTTTATTTGGGCGCACATTTCCGTCTCCCACTCCCGCTTTTTTCCTCCTCGTTCCTCGTCAAAAAAAGAGCTCCGTTCAAGCCGGGGCGCAAACCTTCACTTCTATTCAAATTCAGGCACAAAAAAACCTTTCAGTTGATATTACCGAAAGGTTTTATTTTTAATCTATTTGTCAGACTGAACCTGCCGAAGTCTTTATCTGTAAACTAACTTTAAACACGCTGATAAAAGCGCGCAATTACATATGTTTTAATGCATCTTAACTAATTCGTTACCTAAATGTTGAAAAAACTACTCCACCAAAAGAACTTTAAATTCCGGCGTTTTTTCAATCATCTTTTTAGCATATGGACACAGAGCAAGAATCTTTAAATTATTTTTCTTCGCAAATTCCACGGAGGTTTTTACCAATTCCATTCCCAAACCTTTTCCACCAAATTCTGCGGCTACTTCAGTATGAAGAATTTCCAGAATTCCTTCTTTTACTTTGTATTCCATAAAGCCGGCCTTTTCTGCATCATAATACACATCAAAAGTCCCGTCGTTTTCTTCGATATTAATCATATCATAATTTTGTGATGCCATCTTATTTTTATTTGCTGAATTAAATTTACAAAAAAAAGTGGAAATGCTTTTAAAAAACATTTCCACTTTAATATAACATTTTCAGAATTACATTGTTTGTCTCGGCGCCCACTGATCGTATGGAGTCATATCAAAACTGTTGACTTCATCCATACTCAAGCCCAAAGCGTTTGCCACGCCTTGTCCATATTCAGGGTCTGCTTTATAGCAGTTTCTGATGTGACGGATCTGTACAAATTTTTCTGCACCTCCCACATTTGCTGCGGTATTTTTAAACAGTTGATCTGCTTTTCCATCTGCCTTTATAATTCGGAATAAATCGCCAGGTTGGGTGAAATAATCCTCATCATCATCCCGAAAATTATGAGCATATGCGTCGCCCGATAATTCCAAAGGAGGTTCTTTTGCAGAAGGTTGTTCCTGCCATTCGCCGTAACTGTTAGGTTCGTAATGTTTCGTACCGCCGTAATTTCCATCTACGCGCATTTGTCCGTCTCTGTGATAAGCGTGATAGGGACATCTCGGTTTATTTACCGGAATTTGATAATGATTCACGCCTAATCGATACCGTTGAGCATCACCGTAGGAAAATAATCTTCCCTGTAACATTTTGTCGGGAGAGAAACCAATTCCGGGAACAATATTCGTTGGGTTAAAGGCGGCCTGCTCAACATCTGCAAAATAATTCTCAGCATTTTTATTCAGTTCAAATTCTCCCACTTCAATTAAAGGGAAATCTTTTTTAGACCAAACTTTGGTTAAATCAAATGGATGGAAACGATAGGTTTTGGCTTCTTCCTCCGTCATGATTTGTACAAACATGGTCCATTTCGGGAAATTGCCTTTTTCAATATTGTCGAATAAATCACGTTGCGAAGATTCACGATCCATTCCAACTAATTTTGCGGCTTCCTCATCGGTTAAATTGTCAATTCCCTGTTGGGTTCTAAAATGAAATTTTACCCAATGGCGAACATTCTCCTTATTGATAAAACTGTACGTATGACTTCCGAAACCGTGCATGTGTCGGTAGCCATTTGGCAAACCACGATCACTCATTACAATGGTCACTTGGTGCAAAGCTTCTGGCAATAAAGTCCAGAAATCCCAATTGTTTTGGGCGCTTCTCATATTTGTTTTTGGATCCCGTTTTACAGCGTGATTCAAATCAGGGAATTTCATCGGATCACGGAAAAAGAAAACAGGCGTATTATTTCCTACCAAATCCCAGATTCCTTCATCGGTATAAAACTTCAGCGCAAAACCACGAATGTCTCTTTCTGCGTCGGCAGCACCTCTTTCGCCAGCAACGGTAGAAAAACGTGCAAACATTTCTGTTTTCTTACCGATTTCATTAAAAATATTGGCTTTGGTATATTGTGAAATATCATGTGTTACAGTAAAGGTTCCAAAGGCACCAGAGCCTTTGGCGTGCATTCTTCTTTCCGGAATCACTTCTCTGTCGAAGTTCGCCATTTTTTCTAAAAACCAATAATCCTGCATCAGCAGCGGTCCTCTTGGTCCGGCAGTTTGAGTGTTCTGATTGTCTGGAACGGGCGCTCCGGTTTGTCTTGTTAATTTTTTCTTGTCTTCCATGTTAAAATATTTGAAGGATTAAAGTTAGGAATTTTAATCTTAGATAATTATTAATTTTATCTAACTCCGTTATTCATAACAAACGATCGATCTAGTTATTGAGAATTTAATAAACAATTAAGAGAATGCTTGTTAAAATAAAAAAACAGCCAAATACTGACTGTTTCATTTATTGTGATTAAAATTAATCGAGTTCTTTAATCTTCCAAAAACCCAAACTTACCGTTATTGTAATCATCAAAGGCTTGATGGATTTCTTCTCTGGTATTCATTACAAAAGGACCATGCGGAACGATCGGTTCGTTTAAAGGTTCGCCACTTAAAATTAAAACAACGCTGTCTTCGGTTGCTTCAATAGTGAATGTTTCTCCTTCATTATTAAATAATGCAAAATGATCGGTCGGAACTTTTTCGTTTCCATTAATGATAATGTTTCCTTCAATCACCAAGGCTCCGGTGCTGAAGTTTGCTGGGAAGCTAAACTCGGCTTTTCCACCAGTTTTCAATTTGGCATTCATCAAATGAACCGGGCTGAAAGTTGTTGCCGGTCCTTTTTTATCTTGATAACTTCCTGCTATTAATTCAATAAAACCATTTTCACCTAAATCAATTTTTTGCATTTCAGTATTAGAAATTCCCTGATATTTGGGCTTACTCATTTTATCTTTTGCAGGAAGATTTACCCACAACTGAACCATTTGAAAAACTCCGCCTTCTTTTGCCCATTCCGTTTCATGAAATTCTTTGTGTAAAACTCCGGAAGCCGCCGTCATCCATTGCACATCTCCTTGTCCTATAATTCCACCGCCACCGGCGGAATCGTGATGTTCAACTCTTCCCTGGTACGCAATGGTTACTGTTTCAAAGCCACGGTGCGGATGAACGCCAACACCTCTAGGCGTGGAAGTCGGTCCAAAATTAAATTTCGAATTGTAATCCAGCATGATGAACGGATCCATTCGTTTCATAGTCAAATGTGACACGCTCGGAATAAAATTATGCACTCGGAAACCATCTCCTACAAAATGTGCAGGTCTCGGTTGTACTATAATTTCTATTGTTTTAGTTGCCATTTTATCTCTTATTTTAAAAGACAAATGTACAGTAGAATTAAATCAAAAACATTGATATAGGATAAGTTATGCGCCAACTAATTTGTAATTCGGGTCTGCTTTAAAAAGAAATAAACTAAACATGAGATCGCATATTTTCGCCGTCGGTAGCATGAAGTCGTCTAAATACAAATCCAGTAAGAATGGTTAGAAAACCGACGAGGAAAAAGGTATATCGGAAAGCGAGATGAATTTGACCATCAGTTATCGCAGCGTTGTTTTCAAATAATTTTAAAGTAATTAAACCAATCGCAATACCAAATCCAACAGCAAGTTGTTGATTCACTGCTAATAAAGAATTCCCGCTACTCGTATGAGAATCCCGTAAATCTGCAATCGCAATTGTATTCATCGCAGTAAATTGAATTGAGTTGAAAAAGCCTAATATCGCGATTATCGGCACAAACCAATAAATGGAAGTGTTAATTCCTGGAATACCCATAGAGGCAATTAGAAAACCGATGATAAAAGTATTGGTCATTAAGGTTCTACGGTACCCAAATTTTTCCAGAATTTTGATAACAAATGATTTCCCAAACATAGCGGTTAAAGCCATTGGTGCTACAATCCATCCAGAAACTACAGCGGTTTGCCCGTAAGCAATCTGAATCATTAAAGGCAGTAATAGTGGAATAGCACTTATTCCTAATCTGGTGGCGAGGTTTCCTAAAATTCCCACGCGAAAGGTTCTTACCTGAAATAAATTCAAGGGGAAAATAGGGTTTTTTGTTTTTTTGGCGTGAACGTAATAGTAGTAAATCATCAAAAAACCTAAAGTGAAAATCAGTAAAACCGGCGTTATGTTTTTTACGGTTCCAAACAATTCAAGCGAAATAGATAACAGGAGAGAAGCGGAAGCGAAAATTAGAAATCCTTTTAAATCGAAACTCATTTTCTTCGATTGGTAGTCGGGCATGAATTTTAAACTGAGTATGATTCCTAATAAACCAATAGGAATATTAATTAGAAAAATCCAGTGCCAAGACAAATAGTCTACCATATAACCGCCAACTAATGGTCCGAGAACTGGCCCAATTAAAGCGGGAATAATTGCATAATTCATGGCTTGTACCAATTCGTTTTTTTGAAAAGTTTTTATTAAAGCAAGTCGTCCAACAGGAGTCATCAAACTTCCGCCAATTCCCTGTATGACTCGTGAGATAACCAAATGGTTAAGGTTTTGAGAAAGCGCACAAAGCAAAGAGCCCAAACTAAAAACGACTAAAGAAGTAATGAAAACTTTCCGCGTTCCAAATTTATCCGCCAGAAAACCACTTACAGGCATGAACAAAGCCAGCGTCAAAACATAAGAGATAATCGCATTTTGCATATTCAGAGGCGATTCGTGTAAGTCTTTTGCAATCGAAGGTAAAGAAGTATTTAGAATGGTAGAATCCAGCATTTGCATAAAAATGGCAGTCGCCAGAATTAAGGGTAGAAATTTTTTAACAGCTGTATCTTTGGGTTTTGGCATAATACAAATTTAGGGTAATTCACAGCAAAGTCATTGCCATGAATTAGAATCTTTATAAAAAAATAAACGGTGGTTCCAGTGCGAAAATCAGGGTTTTGAGGCAAACTTTTTCAATGCCGTTAAAAATCGAGTAATTGTAAATTGACAATTCAATTTTGGAATTTGTTTTACTTTTCAAGGTCGAAAAATCTTTTTTCGTAAAGCAAGTCTTTAACAACATTCATTTCATATTCTGTTTTTATTTCCGAACAACTTTCACGCATTTGTCTACGAAGACTATTTGCGGTTTCGGGCAGTTTATCGGTTGAGTTTTTCCATGTTTCTTTGTCTGGCCATTGAGCGTAACCAATGAAAAATTGCACTTCAACTTTATGCAGTCTTGAGCCATAACTGCCTGCAAATTGATAAATTAATTTTGTCAGTTCTGTCCAGGCATTAATAAAATCATTTTCTTTTCCTTCAATTATTTTGAAAGAATAAATAACGGTGAATTTGTGATCAACTTTCATATCATATCAATTTCTAAATTTAACTCAGAGGGTTTTCATCAGCATCGTGTAAAATTTAAACGCTTTTTTTTTCTTAAAACAACCATAAAAATACGAAAAGTCGTACTAACAATAATTTATTCGGTGTGTGGTTGCGTCTCTAAAAATTCTCATATATATAACTTCAAATAATTATTCAAAAGTTCATTAATCAAATTCACTCTCATTTTTTTCTTCGTATTCCTTTATAGGAGTAAAATTGAAATATCGAAAATAAGCATCTGAAACTTCCGTGTCATTTATTTTGAAAAAAAATCAGGGTCTTTATTTTAGCCTGTATGAAAACGGGATTCCGCGATGATATTTGTCATGCTTTTAAAACTGTTTTTTCCTGATGGCATATATAGTGCACATCGGCAGGGGTTTGTGGAAAAATTATATTCTAGTTACTTCTAATCTCGAAAGAGGATTTCGCTAAATATATTGCGTATATTAGAAATTAATTTATATATTGCGACACATTAAAAAAAGGTAATAATATGGCGAAAACGAAAGTGCAATACGAATTTCCAATGCACTGTCAGTCAGAGATTTTGTACGAATATATGGCGAGCGCAGAGGGACTTTCTGAGTGGTTTGCGGATGATGTTGTGGAAAAAGGAGATGACTTCTATTTTAGTTGGAGCAATGGCCCCGAAGAAAAAGCGACGCTTATTCGTTACAAACCGGAAGGTTTTGTGCGTTTTCGTTGGGAAGAGGATGAAGGAACCAAAAATTATTTTGAAATGACCATCGTTATCGATGATATTACTGATGATTTGGCTCTTAATATTGTTGATTTTTGTGATGCTGGGGATGAAGAGGAAAATAAACTTTACTGGGAAAATTTAATCGAAAATTTAAAATTGAAGTTAGGCGCATCCTAATTTTTTTAATCTAAATATAAAATGAACGATTTATCGTTCATTTTTTGTTACTAAAATCCTGACTATTTTGAAATTATCATTTGCTTCTGAGCAGTCTCAACTAAACAATCGCGCATTCTTATATGGGGATGTGGTGCAAGTTTCTTTTTTTATCCGCAACTCACAATTGATCATGGCGGAGGAATGTTATTTTTATTTAATGGCTTCAATGCGTAAAATGAGAATGGCAATTCCGCTTTCCTATACGCTGGAGTTTTTTCAGAATTTATTTACAGAAAAGGTTTTGCAGCAGGGTGTTGAAGACGGTATTGTTCATTTTTTTGTCTACCGGAGTGATGACGAAAAAGTACTTTCTAAAAGTGAGATTTCTTTTTATTTCGAAGTTGAATTGATGCAGGATATTCTAGGTATTCAGCGTGATTTTGAAATCGATTTGATTAAAGAGATCAATGTGAACACGAATGTTTTAAGTGGAATTCATGTTCATTCTGCAGAAAATATTTATGCTGAAATCTATGCCAAAGAAAATGATTTGGATGATGTAATTTTCTTGAATCCAAATAAAAGAATCGCGCGAAGTATTTATGGCAATTTATTATTCCTGGAAGAGAATATGATTAACATTCCGAAAACAACAGAAGGTGCGTATATTTCGCCTTTGCTGGAGAATTTCGTAACCTTTGTTCATAAAAATAATTTGGCCAAAATTCAGGAGTCAGAAATGATTGCTTTTGAATCTCAGAAAGCAGAAGAAGTTTTGCTGATGTCTGATTTGAAAGGAATTTTTGCAGTGACTAAAATCCGAAATAAAACTTTTGGAAAAGACCGTTTCGCCGAAATGATTGAAAAATGGAAGGTTAATTTCCTCTAGAATTGACAAACCCAGTCAACCGCCTTTAAAGAAAGCCATTGACCAGGTTTTTAGTTTTTTTAAACTAGTTTAATAACGGGATGCTTTAGTTTAAATTATAAGTGATAATGCTAAAGTTTTGTTAATTTTTTGAAGGTAAATTGGTTGTAAGTAAAGCATGATTAGGAAAATATCCAAACGTTCAGAATTTGTTCAAATATCTAGTGCGACTTCTAAAAACCCCGTGTCTCCAACCTCAATTCATCGAAACATCTTCCGGAGCATTTGCCCATAACAGGTATTCGCCACCTAAATTCTGCATGATGTTTTTCCAGAGTGATTGGTCGTTCGGTGAAGTGTAATCTAAATTATAAACCTCTACTGGCGTCCACATTTTTCGCAGAATTTCACCTTCTAATTGTTGACCAGACCAGCCAGAATAGCCTGAAAATACTTTCACATCATTAATCGAGATTTGATGATCTAAAATAGAAGAAACAACATTTTCAATATCTTCCGTAAGATAATATTCCTCTGTAATCGCAAGATAATCTTTCGTTATTTTTTTTCCTTTACAAATGAAAAAAGTCTTATCATTTTCTACAGGGCCACCTTCATATACAGAAACTTGAAATCCAAAAATCTCGAGCAGTCGTGAACTCATATTTTCATTTTTCTTGTTGAGAATGAGGCCGAAAGCACCTTGCTCATTATGGTCGACTATTAAAACTACCGAACGGGAAAATATGTCTCCCGAAATATCGGGAGTGGAAATTAAAATTTTACCTTTGTAAGAAGTATTCATCAGATTGATAAGGTCAATTAAAAAACCTTAATCAAATGTAATAAAAATTTAATGGAAAACCTGCACGACAAAAGAAAAATATACGATCGCTCCGAACTTCTGGAAAGTCAAATTAAAGAAAATCCGATGGAACAGTTTCGGAATTGGTTTTTGGAAGCTGAGCAAACTCCACAAATTTCTGAGGCCAACGCAATGGCGATTTCAACTTTGGAAAATGATGGCTGCCCAAGAACCAGAATGGTTTTGCTGAAATCTTATACGTGGGAAGGATTTATTTTTTATACCAACTACGACAGTAGAAAAGGGAAAGCGATTGAAAGTAATCATAAAGCGTGTCTTCATTTTTTCTGGCCCAATTTAGAACGCCAGATCATCATTAAAGCAAATTTGGAAAAACTGGGAGAAAATTTAAGTGATGGTTATTTTCATTCCCGCCCAAAGGGCAGTCAGTTAGGAGCAGTAGTTTCACCTCAAAGTCAAGTGATTCCTAATCGGGAATTTTTAGAAGAAAAGTTAAAATCACTTGAAGAAGAATTTGAAAATCAAGAAGTTCCAAGGCCGGAAAATTGGGGTGGTTATTTGGCAAGACCCTATGAAATAGAATTTTGGCAAGGTCGCCCGAATCGTCTTCACGACAGAATTATTTACGAATTGCAAGAAGATTTCGACTGGAAAATTTCTCGTTTAGCACCCTAAAAAAGTCCCGATAATTCGGGACTTTAATTTTTAAGTATAATCGATTGATTATTTTTTCTTACCACCCATTACAGCGTCTGCTAAGTCAGAACCTGCTTTGAATTTCGCTACCGTTTTAGCAGCAATTTTGATTGGTTTTTTAGTAGCTGGGTTGATCCCTTGTCTTGCAGCTCTTTGTGCTACAGAGAAAGTACCGAATCCTACTAAAGAAACTTTACCATCTTTTTGTTTCAAAGTATCAGTAACGTTAGAGATAAAAGATTCAAGAGCTGCTTTTGCTGCAACTTTTGTAATGTTCGCGTCTTTTGCGATAGCGTCGATTAATTCAGACTTGTTCATAATATTAATTAGTTAAGGTTAGTTCTATTGTTAAAGCAAATATAAAACAATTTTCATATTGTGCAAATTTTTTGCTAATATTTAATCAATATTCAATCAAATTCTTGAATACTAAATAAAATTTATAATCGTGATATTTTTGTTTTATCGGTGTTTGCAACTTATAATATCATGCCGAACTCCATCTATATCGCAATTTTCTGAAAATAATTTATTGCTCAATGTAATTGCGAATTATGGAATTTTGTGGTAAATCCAAATTGGTAATTCAATATTTTTAAAAGATATGGATTTTTAAGATGTGTTTATTGTTTAATCACTAATCGTAATTATATTAGAACTGACCAAATAAAAATTAATTTTATTCCTTTAATTAAAATAATTAAATTTGCGCCATGTTAATTGAAATTTTTAAATCTAAGATCCATCGCGTACGCGTTACCGAATCAGATCTTAATTATATAGGAAGCATCACCATTGATGAAGATTTGCTCGAAGCCTCAGGAATTATCGTGGGTGAACGAGTGTACATCGTTAATGTGAATAATGGTGAACGGTTCGATACTTACGCCATAAAAGGTAAAAGAAAATCTGGAGAAATCTGTTTGAACGGTCCGGCAGCACGACGCGTTCAGAAAAATGATATCATCATTATAATGGCTTATGCTCAAATGACGCCGGAAGAAGCAAAAGCTTTCCAGCCGAAAATTATTTTCCCAGATGAGCAGACCAATCTTCTTACCTAATTCTGAAAATCCCTTACTTTGGAACAGAACAAAAAATCAAACCCTCTTAAAACCTTTTTAACGATTGCTATTTCTCTTGGTATTGCTGCACTTTTTATGTGGTTGGCGCTAAAAGGGATGGAGTTTAAAAAAATCGCCGGCTATTTTGCGAAAGCCAATTATCTCTGGGTTTTTATCGCTTCGATTTTTGGAATTCTTGCGTATTGGTTTCGTGCAATCCGTTGGAATCTTTTATTGGAACCGATGGGGTATCAAATCTCCAACTCTAATTCTTTCTGGACCATTTCTTTTGGTTATTTAATGAATTTAACCATTCCCCGAAGTGGTGAATTGGCTAGGGCAACCGCTTTATTTGGCGTAGAAAAAGTTCCGGTTGAAAAATCTTTTGGAACAATTATTTTAGAAAGAGTAATAGATTTAATATGCATGGTTGGTTTTTTAGGTTTAACCTTAATATTTAAATACAAAGCATTCCTTGCGTTCTATTCTTATATCACCGAAGAAAAAGGAAAAACAGCAACGACAACATCCAATTCAACAATCTATATTTTTGGTGGGATTTTGATCTTAGTAGCAATTTTATTTTTCATATTTAGAAAAAAACTGGAGCAGTTTTCTATTTATCAAAAGGTCCTGAATTTCGCAAAAGGAATTGTTGACGGTTTGACTTCAATTTTTAAAATGAAGCAGAAAGTGAAGTTTATCGCTTATTCTCTGGCAATCTGGATTTGCTATTATTTAGCAGCGTATTTAGTTTGTTTTTCACTACCGGAAACGTCTCAGTTTACTTTTGCTGATGGTTTCTTTATCATCGTCGTAGGAACGTTAGGAATGATGATTCCGGCTTCTGGTGGAATCGGTGCTTTCCATCTGGCTTTAAAGTTTGGTATTATGGCCTTGTTTCTTTCAATGGGTAAAAATCCCGAAGAAGGTGGCGAAGTTGGATTGTCGTACGCTTTTATCTCGCATACTATGCAATTGGTGATCATGTTGGTGATGGGCGCAATTTCAATTCCTGTTTTGACGAAAGCCAGAAATAAAGCAGTTAAGAATCAGAAAAATTAAACTAGAAATACAATATAAAAAAAGGGTTTACTTGAATTAGTAAACCCTTTTTTTTATGGTTAATTAGATTAATCTTTAACGAAATATACTTCTGACTCATCTATAATTGGAATATAAATGCGATGCCAGTTTTCATGTCCTTCAATCATTTCCCACGTATGACCTTCACCATTGATGTCTTCGGCTAGAAGAACGATTCCTGGTTCTACAATAAAAGATAAACCGTCGCTTGTTGTGAATTTTAATTTCCCACTCAATGTGATAACGAATTGTTTTCTTGGTGCGATATGAGTTCCTATTTGCCAAGAATCAATTTTAATGGCAAACCAAAATTCAGTTGATTTAATTTTTAAGTCAGTTTGAATCTTATCCAAAGGCTCTTTTCAATAAACTCTCTACTTTCGGTTCGCTTCCTCTAAAATTTTTGAACAGTTCCATCGGATCTTTCGTTCCGCCAGAAGAAAGTAAGATTTTATATTTTGCTGCGATTTCTGGATTAAAAATTCCATTTTCTTTAAAATATTGGAATGCATCCGCATCTAAAACTTCTGCCCATTTATAAGAATAATATCCCGCCGAATATCCACCCTGGAAAATGTGTGAAAAACTTGTACTCATAACGGTTTCAGGATTGCTTGGATAAAGATTGGTTGCTTTGGTTTCTTCTACTTCAAAGGTTTTAATATCACCCACTTTTTCAGGATTACTGTGATATTCCATATCCAAAAGTCCGAATCCAATTTGTCTTAAAGTTTGGTAACCTTCCATAAAGTTTTTGGAATCTGATATTTTCTGAATTTTCTCATTCGGTAAAACTTCGCCGGTTTGATAATGTTTTGCAAATGTTTTTAAGAATTCAGGTTCGTAACAATAATTTTCTAAAAACTGAGATGGAAGTTCTACAAAATCCCATTTCACAGAAGTTCCCGAAAGATTCGGATAAGTAGTATTTGCCAAAACCCCATGTAAAGCGTGACCGAATTCATGGAAAAGCGTTGTCACTTCCTGAAAAGTCAATAAACTTGGTGTGTCAGAAGTCGGTTTTGAAAAGTTACAAACCACCGAAATATGCGGACGGTTATTTTCCTTATTTTTAATGGATTGACTTTTAAAACTCGTCATCCAGGCGCCGGCTCTTTTTCCTTTTCTTGGGAAATAATCGGCGTAGAGTAGGGCTTTGAATTTTCCGTCTTCGAAGATCTCGTAAGTTTTTACTTCCTCGTGGTATTTTTGAATTTCTGTTGTTTCTTTAAATTCTAAGCCGAAAAGTGTTTTTGCCAAACCAAAAACAGCCTCCTGAACTTTCTCCAGTTGGAAGTAAGGTTTCAGTTCTTCATCATCAATATCGAATTTTTGTTTGCGTAATTTTTCAGCGTAGAAAGCATGATCGTAACTTTCCATTTCTTCGATGCCGTCGGCTTTTGCCAGTTTTTTTAATTCCTCGATTTCCTTTTCTGCGTAAGGTTTTGCTTTCTCCAAAAGTTCGTTCAAAAATGATTTAACCTGTACCGGAGATTTCGCCATTCTTTCTTCCAGAACGTAATCTGCATAATTTTCGTACCCTAATAATTTTGCTTTTTCCTGTTTTAAGGAAATGATTTCTTTAATTAAATTTTGATTATCGAATTCATTATTTTGAAATGATTTTTTACCATTTGCCAACGCCAATTCTTTTCGTAATTCACGGTTTTCAGCATAAGACATTAAAGGTAGAAAACTTGGATATTGCAAAGTCACCACAAAACCATCCAGATTTCTTTCTTTCGCTTCTTCGCGATATTGTTCCAAAATTGCTTCCGGAATTCCTACCAATTCTTTTTCGTTCGTAATATGTTTGAAATAGTTATTCGTTTCCGCTAAAACATTTTGTCCGAATTGAAGTGATTTTTTTGATAATTCAATACTGATATTTTTAAATTTTTCTTTGTCCGCATCGTTTAACAAAACTCCACTTCTTACAAAACCTTTATACGTTTCATTCAAAAGCATTTGCTGTTCTTCGTTCAGATTGTATTTTTCTTTTTCATCAAAGACTTTTTTTATCTTTTCAAAAAGGGGTAAGTTTTGAGAAATCTTTGCAGAAAACTCAGTTAAAAGTGGCGAAACTTCCTGAGCAATTTTCTGAATTTCGTCATTGGTTTCAGCAGAATTTAAATTAAAGAAAATACCGGAAACAACTTCTAATTTTTCCCCTGAAAAAGCCAAGGCTTCAATCACGCTTTCGAAACTTGGTTCTTCTTTATTGTTAACGATTTCGTCAATTTCTTTTTCTGAAATTTTAATCAATTCCTGAAATGCAGGAAGAAAATGTTCTTCTTTAATATCGTTAAAAGGAGCGGATTGATATTTTGTTGTAAATGTTTGTAATAATGGATTTTGCATTTTTAATTGAAGTATAATTAAATTTTATCTATTTAAGATCGAACAGCAAATTTACTGAAAATTAAATTTTATATTTGATGAAATAAAACTCTAAAAAACCATGAAAAAATTCTTAAAAATTCTCTTGGCGATTGTTGCCATTCTTATCATCGTGATGTTTTTAATGGGAAAAGCATATCATTTTGAAAAATCAATTGTCATTAATGCTCCTGTAGAAAAAGTGTATGCACAGATTAACTCCACAAAAGCAATTAATCAATGGAATCCATGGATGAAACTGGATCCGAATTTGAAAGTAACTTATTCCGGAAATCCTGGCCAAATTGGCGATAAATATTGCTGGGAAGGAAATGATGAGGTCGGAAGTGGTTGCCAGGAGATTACGGCATTAGTTCCGAATCAAAAACAATCTACAAAGATGATTTTCTATAAACCTTTTGAAAGCGATGCTACTTCTAATATTATCCTTACGCCGGAAGGAAATTCGACTAAAGTAACGTGGGATATGGATTGTGAATTGGATTATCCGATGAACTTAATGAAATTATTTATGGACGGGCAAATGGATAAATCTTATGGCGACGGATTGAACGCTTTGAAAGCGATATCTGAAAAATAAATTTTGAAATATAAGATGAAGTCGGTTTTTTAAGCCGACTTTTTTGTGAAATGATAAAAGGTATTCAGTTACTTTTTGTAATTAGTGACAGACTGTTAAAATTGTTATAATGTTTGAATCCATCAGAAATAATTACCTTAAATTTGTATTTCGTTTTTTAAATTTAAAAATATTTTAAGAACGACTTTAAATAAAATTCAGAAAAATCAGTAAATGAAAAAATTCACAGCCATCGCGCTTCTTGCTATAACATTAGTTGCCTGTAAAAAAGAAACTCAAACCGTAACCAAAGTAGATCCGGAAACCGGAAAAACAATCACCGTAGAAGTTCCTGTAGAAAACACGGCAGATTCTACAAAAATTGAGAAGACGCAAGCAGCAGTGCCTGCTATTCATGATTCGCTTGGAATTTACAAACAGACTTTCAAATTAGTAAAAGGCCAAACTTATCCTTTAGTTACTTATCAGAAAGATGTACAAACAATGACGGCGCCGGACGGGAAATCCCAAAGCGGAACCAGTGAAATGACCGATGAAATGTCTTTTACCGTGAATGATTTCAACAATGGAACTTATGATATTACTATTAATTTAACCGGAAAAAGAAATTCACAATCTGCCAACGGGAAAACAGTTTCCGTTGATACCAAACAAGCAGAGCCGAAAGACGAGCAGTTGAAAATGATGTGGAAAGTGAACAAGGCGTTGGTGGGTAATAAACTGAATTTAAAAATGACCGAAAGCGGAAAAGTTCTTTCTATTACGGGCTTTGATGCGGTTTATAATAAAATTTCAGCATCTGTCGGATCAACAATTAAAGACGCTAAAGACAAAACTGCTTTTATCAATAGTTTCAAACAAAGTTTTAACGAGAAAATGTTGAAAGACCAGTTCACGAAAAACTTGGTTTTGATTCCTGCAAAAGGAGTTAAGATTGGCGACAAATGGTCCGAAAGCGAAAATGCAACTCCAGACGGAAAAATCAAATTAACCACGACTTATACTTTGAAAAGTGTTGGTGATGGAATCGCAGAGATTTCTGTAGCGGGAGGAATTCCTAAAAAATCGGATAAACAAACGCAAGAAGGCGTGACCAGATCAATGAGTTCTGAATTGGCACAAAATGGTACAATCACTTTAGATGAGAAAACAGGTTGGGTGAAAAATCAAAATATTTCTGTAAAAACGACGCAAACAGAAACGCTTTCAGATGGTAAACAATCGCAAACGATGAAATCTGTTTCTAATTCAACTGTAATTGTAAATCCTGCAAAATAAGATTGTAGTAACTATCAAAGACAAACATGATCTATTATCAAAAATAAGAAATGAAATATATATTAGAATTAATTCTAACCACAGTAATCATTTTTTTTGTTTGGAATTTTTTAAAAAGAATGTTTTTTACTAAAATTTTTAAATTTCCACAGCCGAGAAATGATGAGAATGTAACGCAGCAGAAATCCAAAAATAATCTGGACTCCAAAATCCATTGGGATGCTGAAACGGTAGATTACGAAGAGGTTAAAGAACCTAAAGAAAAATAAAGATTTGAAAATCCTTTGACAATGTCAAAGGGTTTTTCTCAATAATAAACCTAAAGATGTTAAAAAACAAAAACTTAATTTTCATTATCGGAAGCCTGGTGGTTTTCATTTTGTTGGCGGTCATTTATGCCAATCCTGTGTTAACCGGAAAGCAACTTTTTCAGCACGATATTGTGCAGTATAAAGGCGGTGCCAAAGAACTTTTGGATTATCGTGCCGAACATGGCAAAGAAACTTATTGGAGCGATTCTATGTTTGGCGGAATGCCGACTTATCAAATGGGAGCGCAGTTTCGCGGTGATGTTATTAAAAAGATTGATGATTTGCTGAACTTTTTACCAAAGCCGGCTAATTATATTTTCCTTCTTTTTTCAGGATTTTTTCTTTTAGGTTTAGTGGTAGTTAGAAATTGGAAATACGCACTTTTGGGCGCTACCTTTTTCGGACTTTCTACTTATTTTTATATCGCACTTGCTGCAGGACATAATGGTAAAATTCATACGGTTGCTTATTTCGCGCCACTTTTAGCCGGAATACTTTTGGTTTATATCCGCAAAAAATATGTCGTTGGATTTATTGTGACGGCACTTTTTATGGGATTGCAAATTGCGGCAAATCACCCGCAAATGACGTATTATTTATTCATTGCGTTGGCATTTTTATTCTTATCAGAATTGATTCGTGCTTTCCAAGGGAAGACCGATTGGAAACATTTCGGTATTTCAACCGGAGTTTTAGCCTTAGCATTTGTATTAGGAGTTGGAATGAATTCTCAGCGGATTATGGCGAACTCAGAATATATCACTGAAACCGTTCGTGGCAAACAAATCTTAGACAACGAAAAACATTCTGCCGACAAATCCGGGATGGATAAAGAAAGCATGTTGATGTGGAGTTACGGGAAATTAGAAACTTTGAATTTATTTATTCCGCGATTAATGGGTGGCGCAAGTAATGAAGAAGGTTCTGATAAAATGATGGCGAAAGTTCAGCAATTAGTTCAGGAAAATGTAGGATCGCAACAGGAAATGGACAGAATCTCGAAAGGATTTGGAAATTTGACTTATTGGGGCGAACAACCAGGAACTTCCGGACCGGCTTATCAAGGTGCTGTCGTTTGTTTTCTGGCAGTTTTAGGTTTTTTCTTTGCCTGGAAAAAATACAGATATTGGATTTTAGGAGCATCAATTTTAACCATTCTTTTGGCGTGGGGAAGTAACTTCATGATTGTCTCCGATTTCTTCATAGACTTCGTTCCTTTCTATAATAAATTTAGAGCGCCGAGTTCAATTTTAGTCGTTGTAGAATTACTATTTCCTTTGATTGCCATTGTTGGTTTATACCGATTTTTTAATTCAAATGAAAAGACAGAAACCTCTACGGATAATATATTAACAGAAGATTATAAGAAGAAAACTTTGATTTATGTAAGTTCTGTAGTTTTAGGAATTACGGTTCTATTATTGATTTTCGGAAAGTCTATTTTAGGTTTTTATACGCCTTCAGAAAAAACTTATCTTCCGCCATTTTTATTGGAGTTTTTGGTTGATGAAAGATATAAAATGTTTAGTATCGATGCATTCAAAGCGATTCTCTTCGTAGGAATTACGGCAGGAGTTTTATTTTTAAGTTTAAAAAATAAAGTCACTCAAAATATAGCGATCATCATTATTGGATTAGTGAGTTTCTTTGATTTGTGGAGCGTGAATAAAAGGTATTTAAACAACGATAATTTCATTGATAAATCATTTACAGAAAATCCTTTTCAGACAGAAAATTCAGATTTGTTAATGCAGAAAGTCGGTGATAACGCCAATTTAAAATCCCTTTTGGATAATACCAACATGAACAAAACGTTGGAAACAATTGCCGAGAAAGATAAAGGTCATTACCGAATTTACAATCAAGTTTTAGGAGCGTTTGGCGAAACCAATACTTCTTATTTTAAATCGTCCGTTGGTGGTTATCATGCAGTGAAACTAAGAAGATACGATGATTTAATCAATGAATATTTTGGTAAAATGGATACGGTAAAAGTTCCACGAATCCTGAATATGTTGAACACCAAGTATATGATTTTTGGATCTCCTGAACAACCTCAAGGAGTTACCAATGCTGACGCAAATGGAAATGCCTGGTTTGTGTCTGAAGTAAAATTTGCGAATACTCCAAATGAAGAATTGGATCAGATTGGAATCATTGATAATAAGAAGGTCGCAGTAATTGCAAAAGAAGATCAAAAATATTTTGATGGAAAACCTTTGCAAAAAGATTCTACCGCCTTTTTAGATTTGAAAAAATACGAAGCCAACGAACTTGAATTTACGTCTCAATCGAAAACGCCTCAGTTAGCCGTTTTCGCTGAAATCTATTATCCAAAAGGGTGGAAGATGTTTGTTGATGACCAGGAAGTTCCTTATATCAAAGCAGATTACTTGTTGAGAGCGGTTTATGTTCCGGCTGGAAAACATTCGATTAAAATGATTTTTGCACCAGCAGTTATCGAGAAAGGGAAAATTATTTCGATGATTGCATTTGGATTATTTTTATTGTTGAGTGGATTGGGTATTTATTTTTTATATCGCCAAAGACAGGAAAAGAAGTTGGTAAAGAAGTGATTATTCGTTGTGAACTTAATGTTTCTGTCATTCTGAACGGAGCAAAGCGAAGTGAAGAATCTAAGTAATAACTATCAATGAAAACTTTAGGAACACATAACTACTTTATTTATATTTTAACAAATAAGGAAAAGACGGTTTTATATACTGGAGTTACAAACAACCTTGCAGAAAAGGTTGTATTGGCATCGGAATCCTGAAGCAATTTCGAAACATTTCACGACGAAGTATAAATGTTTTTATCTTATATACTTCGAGCAATTTCAAGATGTTGAGACGGCAATAAGCCGAGAAAAGCAAATAAAAGGATGGACGAGAAAGAAGAAGGAAGATCTAATTAATATAGTTAATCCCACTTGGAGATTCTTAAATGATGAAATTTGAGATTCTTCACTTCGCTTTGCTGCGTTCAGAATGACAAATCAAAAGATAATATAATCAGTAAGACAAAAAAAATATTAATCATCACCTATTATTGGCCGCCTGCGGGTGGACCAGGTGTTCAGCGTTGGTTGAAATTTGTAAAATATTTACCCGACTTCGGTTGGAAACCTACCGTTTTCATTCCCGAAAATCCGAGTTATCCGATTGTTGATGAAACTTTAGAGAAGGAAGTTTCTGAGGATTTAGATATTATTAAAACGAAGATTTGGGAGCCATATCAACTGGCGGAAATCTTCGGCAAAGACAATAAGAAATTTAAAGCCGGACAATTTGATGTTGGTAAAAACCAATCGTGGAAATCTAAACTTTCAATTTGGGTTCGGGGGAATTTCTTTATACCTGATGCACGAGTTTTTTGGGTAAAACCTTCTGTTGAATATTTGAAGAAGTATTTGAAAGAAAATCAGTTTGATGTTTTTGTCACAACTGGTCCGCCGCATTCAATGCATCTGATTGGTTTGGAATTAAAGAAGGAATTTCCTCATCTAAAATGGATTGCAGATTTCCGAGATCCGTGGACAGAAATTTCCTATTATAAACATTTGAAACTGACGAAATCTGCAGATCAAAAACATAGAAATCTCGAACAGAAAGTATTCGAAACTGCGGAAATTACTTTAGCCACCAGTTTCTCCGATGCGGAAAATTTCAGAAAAAAAGGAGCGAATGCTTTTTGTATTACGAATGGTTTTGATAAGGATGAGGTTGAGCAAAAGATTCCACAAAAGAGTTCCAAATTCACTTTAAGTTATATCGGAGTTCTCGAACAGTTGCGAAATCCGCAAATTTTATGGAAAGTTTTAAATGAAATAGTTTCTGAAAATGAAGATTTTAAAAATCATTTCCAATTAAAATTTGTCGGAAGAATTGATGATAAAATTCTGAACGAAATAGAACAGTCATCACTGAAGAATTCAGTAAATAATCGAGGCTATCTTTCTCATGCAGAAGCAAATGTGGAAATGGCGAATTCTGATTTGCTGTTAATTACCAATTTTCCTGATGATATTTCAAAAGGAATTATTCCCGGAAAGATTTTCGAATATTTAGCAACAGGAAAACAGATCATTTCATTCGGTCCAAAAGAAAGTGATGTCAAGAAAATATTAGAACAAACCGACGCTGGAAAGCATTTTTCCTATGATGATGAAGCAGAATTAAAAGTGTTTTTAGTAGAAAAATATAAAGAATGGAAATCAGGAATTTCAAATTCTCAGACTCAAAATATTGAGCAATTCTCCCGAAAAAATTTGACTAAAAAACTGACTGAACTTTTGTAATCCACTTTGCGTGAGGGAGAAGGTGGAAATCCTTTTTTTCTAATCCTAACTTTCAACATTAGATAGAATCTACATCAAAAAAAGATTGGGAACCGGATACCAACGTTTATAAAAATAGCCGTAAAAGTTTACTTTTACGGCTATTTTTATAAAGGGCACGCCCATAAAATTTTACAACCAACCCATTTCTTTCATCCAGTCATCATTGTAGATTTTCCCCACATATCGGGAACCGTGATCGTGTAGCAAAACAACAATCACATCATCTTTGGTGAATTGATCTTTCATCTGAATCAAAGCAGCAATCGCACTTCCCGCAGAATAACCACAGAAAATACCTTCTTCTTTTGCCAGTTTTCGGGCGTAAATTGCACCATCTTTATCGGTTACTTTTTCGAAATGATCGATCACCGTCATATCGTAATTTTCAGGAATAATATCTTCGCCAATTCCCTCTGTAATATAGGAATGCGCGTGTTCCGGATGAAATTCACCCGTTTCATGATATTCCTTTAAAATCGAACCATAAGTATCAACTCCGATTATTTTAATATTTGGATTTTTTTCCTTGAAGAACCTGCCACAACCCGTTACCGTTCCGCCCGTTCCCGCACCTGCCATGAAATGCGTTAACTTTCCGTCGGTTTGCTCCCAGATTTCTGGCGCAGTTTGTTCGTAATGCGCTAATCGGTTCGATAAATTATCATATTGATTCACATACCAACCGTTTTCAGTTTCTTCGCCTAATCGTTTAGAAACGGAATAATAAGAACGTGGATCTTCTGGCGTTACGTCCGTCGGACAAACGATTACTTCTGCGCCAACGGCTCTTAAAATGTCATTTTTTTCTTTCGACTGTTTCGCGTTCGTTACGAAAATACATTTGTAACCTTTCACGATTGCCGCCAAGGCCAAACCCATTCCGGTATTCCCGGAAGTACCTTCGATAATGGTTCCGCCTGGTTTCAAACGTCCGTCTTTTTCAGCATCTTCAATCATTTTCAGCGCCATTCTGTCTTTCACAGAATTCCCGGGATTGAAGGTTTCTACTTTTGCCAAAACCAAGGCTGGGAAATCTTCACCCAAAACTTTGTTAAGTTTTACAAGCGGCGTATTTCCGATGGTTTCTAGAATATTTTGTGCGTATTTCATTAAGTTAATTTTTTGGAGCCACAAAAGTAGGAATTCTTTTACACTCAGTCCCGCTTTCCGTTATATCTTTTTCTTTCCGCGCCAAATGCCCCTTTCAAAGAAAAAGGATACCACTGCAATCTGGGCTAAAATTTCTTACCGTCTTTTTTTGACAGGATTTTAATTGTACTTGATCGCTTTTACCGGAGAAATTTTACTGATCAAATAACTCGGTAGAACCAGTGAAATCCCAGATACAATAAGGATTCCCACAGAGATTAATAAAATATGGAAAATGTTTATTTCAACTGGGACGACACTTAAATAGTAGTTTTCAGGATTCAGGGTGATAATGCCGAAATATTTTTGAATGAACAAAAACCCTAAACCAATTAAGTTTCCGACGATTAGGCCCGGAATCATAATCAGCAAAGTATAATTAATAAATATCGCTCGAATCTGGCCGTTGGTCGCGCCTAAAGTTTTCAGCATTCCAATCGAGTTGGTTCTTTCGATAATTAAAATTAATAAAACCATGATGATATTAATGATCACTACGACCAACATAATGGTAATAATGAGCGCAATATTCGTGTCAAAAATCGCAATGAAATCCATGATTTGCGGATATTCGTCGGTGGCTTTTACAGTGTAGTTTTTGTAGCCAACGAGTTCGTCAACTTTGGGTGCGTCTTCATCAATATCATTAATGTTCTTCAGAAAAATATCGATTCCGCCAATTTCCGAATCTTTCATTCCCTGAATTTTGCGGGCGTGATTAATTCCACCAATGATAAAGACATCATCAATTAATTTAATATCAGTTTTATATATTCCAGCAACTTCAAATTTCCGGTAAAGCGGACTTTGATTTTCCTTGGAAAAAATGGCGACGATACTGTCCTTGACTCCCAGGTGAAGATCAGTTGCGATTTTTTGGGAGATGAGGATTCCACTGTCAAAACCTTTTTCAGTAAAGGTGGGTACGCGACCTTTGACGATGAATTTTCGGAATCGCGCTGAGTCAAATTCATTGCCAACGCCTTTAAAAATGATACCGGCAAAATTATGTTCGTTGCGCAAAATTCCACTTACAGAAATATATTTTTGAGTAGAAGCAACGTCGGGTAAACCTTTTATCTTATCGAGTTGAAGCCCGTCATTACTCAGAATGGAGGAATTATAAGAATTGTTAGACTGTTTTGATTTTACCGAAATGTGTCCGGAGAAATCGGCCATTCTTTCTTTAATCGCTTTTTTCGACCCAACTCCAGTAGAAACGGTGATGAGCGAAACAATAACTCCAAGCGCGACGGATAGCCGACCAATAAAGACAATAACCCGTGAGAGATTATTTTTATTATCTTTGGAAAATGCAATTTTTTTAGAAAAATATACCGGAAAATTCAATCGTATGATTTTAAGCCTCAAAAATAAAGATTTACTTCTGATTGTGCTAATTTATTTTGGTTTTTGCCAAATGAGTTTTGCCCAAAACCTCGATACAAACTGTTTTAAAACCGGCGCCGACCGCCCGGAATTGTATCTGCCTTTATTGAAAAACAAGACCATTGGAATCGTCACCAATCAAACCGGTTTGATGAAAGATAAAACGTTCCTGGTTGATTTCTTGGTTAAAAATAATGTTCAGATAAAATCAATTTTCGCCCCAGAACATGGTTTCCGCGGAGATGCAGATGCAGGCGAACACGTGAAAAATGGAGTAGATACCAAAACTGGAATTCCGATTGTATCTCTTTATGGATCGAATAAAAAGCCAAAACACGAACAGTTAAAAGGAATTGATATTATTCTTTTTGATATTCAGGATGTGGGCGTGAGATTCTATACTTATATTTCTACTTTAACTTATGTAATGGAAGCGGCTGCAGAAAATAATGTGGAAGTCATTGTTCTCGACCGACCAAATCCGCACGATGGATATATTGATGGACCAGTTCTTAAAAACCAATGGAAAAGTTTTGTTGGAATGCATCAAATTCCGGTTGTTTATGGATTGACGATTGGTGAATATGGAAAAATGGTCAACGGTGAAAAATGGTTGGAGAAAGGAATTCAAACAAAATATACTTTGATTCCGATGCAAGGTTATCATAAAAAACAGCGGTATGAAATTTCTGATAAGCCGTCCCCGAATTTACCGAATGACAAATCCATCAACCTTTATCCGAGTTTATGTTTCTTTGAAGGAACTCAAGTTTCTGTGGGTCGTGGAACGAATTTGCCTTTTCAGATTTATGGTTCTCCGTGGACCAAAGATTTACCGTATCAATTTACCCCAAAACCTTCTGCAGGCGCAAAAGATCCTTTCTTAAATGGTAAATTATGTTACGGTGAAAACCTGTCAGAATATCCAGAAGATTTAAGAGCACTTAATTTAGACTGGCTTTTAAAAGCATATAAAGACGATAAAAATCCACAACAGGATTTCTTTTTAAAGAATTTATTCTTTGATAAATTAGCCGGAACTGATGAATTGAGAAAGCAAATCATCGCCGGAAAATCTGTGGTTCAAATTAAAGATTCCTGGAAAAGTGATTTGGAGAATTTTCAGAAGATAAGAGCGAAGTATGTGATGTATGAAGATTAAGTTTCAAGAGCCAAGTAAAAAGTAAAAATACCCAAGAGGAAAAAGTGAATGGTCAATGGTGAAATGTGAATTTTCGACTTGTTTTTTAATCTAAAAAGTCAGAAAATTTTTGAGCAGTTCATTATCTGAAGTAAATTCTAATTCTCTTAATTCCTCAATGAGCCTTAATGGTTACAATTTTAATTTGTGCAATTTCTGCCTCAAACGTAAGAGTGAATTTTTTTGAAAGTTTCAATAAAAAGTGTAAAAATATTCGTGCATTCGTGGCAAAATATTTATACTTCTAAAAACTCGCTTTCACCTGCATCGATCCCATGTGAATTGTTCGTTCACCTGAATTCCTACCTTCATAATTCAAATCAACTTGAATAAACGAATTAATCGCTTGTTGTAGAAACACCGACCAAACCTGATTTTTTCCTGGCTTCAAACCATCGAGCATTTGGTTGCCGACAAGCGAGAAATTATTTCCCGTAAAATCATTTTTAATAAAAGAGAAATTGCCGCGAACTGAAGTTTTTCGCCAATCCCACTGCAAACTTCCGGTAAGGTCAAACGTCTTTAAAAACTCTTCGCCATCAACTCTCTTCTTCTGACGAAAAGCCGAAGAAAGTTCTGTCTGAATCGCTTCTGTAAATTTATAAGTTGCTTTCGGTTTTGTTTCCACATTTTGCAACTGAAAATCCCGGCTGTTAAAAAGTTGCGATGCGTTTTTAATATCATGAATCGAATTCTCCCAATCGATCCGGAAATCTTTCCCAAACCAATGTCCAATATTCAGGAAATGAGAAACTTGTTTTCGCTCTTCATTACTAAAGTTCGCATTGATTAAATTACTGTTGGCGATAAAACGGTAATTTCCATTCCAGCCAGATTTGTCTGTAGGATTAAATTGTGCCGAGGCCAGAATATTTTGATTTTTCAAAATTTGATCTTCATTCTTTTCGAACGGATTTAAAACGAAAACCTTTTCTTTTTTTAAATAAGAGTTTTGAGAATTAATGGAAAGATTAAAATTCCATCTTTTCAGAAATTGATTTTCAGAATTGAAAACTACGGAAGGATTTACAAATAAAGCCAACTGCATTTTGTTTTTATTCGACGGAATATAATTTACGGTATTCGTGTAAATCCTTATATACTGCGCCAAATCTGCATATTCAGCAATTTCAAATTCGTCTAACTGTTGAACTCCGTCGCCGTTATAATCCGTCCATTTGTAAATTCCCTGTCCATCAGTGACTTTGATATATTGAAATTCCCGCTGTGCTTCCTGACCATTTCCTAATTCATAAAACGCCTGCAAACGCATTCCATTATTAAAAAGTTGTTGCTGATAAGTCATATTTCCAACGATGAAATCCTGATTATAAGTTGCCATTAAATCATCCGTTTTCTCAAAGAATTTTCGGTAATGGAGTAGAGCAGATAAAGTGGTTTTCTCGGTTTTAATGATCTGACTTTCCGCCATAAAACCGAGGATTTGATTTCTATTTTGCAAGGTATTATTTCTCACAGAATCGTTATCACGCAAATACATTTTTGCCAAAAGTTTAGTTCGGGTAGAATCACCAATTTTTTTCTGCACAAAAATTTCTTTCCAGCGATAACTTGTAACATCAAGCAAATCTGTCTGGTTGAAGTTTTTTATATTTTGTTCCATGCCGGCGCCGATTGCCCAAGTTCCTTTTTTACCCGAATATTCTGTAGCAACACCAGTTCTCACAAAATTGGTATTCTGAAAAGTTGATTTCGTATCGAGATAAGAAAAGTTTCCTGTCGTATTAAATTTCCCTTTTATCCAGCCAAAATCCAGATCGTTTTTTATTCCGGTATAAGAATCTTTTTCATCTAAATAATTGATTTGATAATTCAGGAAAGAAGTGTTTTTCCATTGATTCATAAAACTAAAAATCAAACGGTTTTGAGTAATTTGATTAAACTCTTGAGCCAGGTTAAAATCCCTTGAAAATTCAACATCATTAATCCGATCTAAAATATGAAACTGCGAATTGATATGTTGGTATTCAAAACTCGGCGTTCCTTTCCAGTTGTTTTTGCTAAAGGTTTTATTCCCGAAAACGCGTCCAGCGTAACCGATATTTTGATTGGCATCTTTGGAAGAAAAAAGATTGATATCGTAATTGCTTAAAGAAAAGTCTGCACCGATTTTTCCTTCTTTTAAAAGTACTTCAGCATTGGTAGAAAAAATCTGTGCCTTTTGAGGTGAAGGTAATTTGCGAACGGCTTTATAAGTTCCGGCATTTGGACCAACATATTCGAAAACCCGTCCGTTGTTCGTGGTCTGTTTTAAACGGTAATCGCCTAAATTATCGCCAAAATAAGTAAAGGCAACCTGATACAATGTTTGGGTTTGATCATTAGAGAATTCGTAGTAATTTCCGTTTTGATTCTGAACGCGTTGATAGAGAATTTTATTCACATCATATTCCGAAACCGTTCCGGAGGGAGCGTACATTAAATCTGGATTATTTCCAGCGTTGGCTAAGATCTGCTCATCTTCTTTAGATAGATTTAAAGAAAGTGGAGCGTTTTTATTATCATTTTCCATAAACCAGTTGAAACCAATTTTCACTTTCTCTCTTTCATGTTGAACGCCGCCTGTTACTAAAAATCGCGTGTAATTTCTATTCGTATAATTATAAGAAATGGTAATAAAATTCTGTTTGAAAATCGGTCGGAAACTGGTAAAAGTAATTTCACCCGTATTATAATTAATCACGTAATCCTGACTTTCGCCACGTTTCATTAAAATCCCATCAATAAAAACTTGCTCTGATCCAGAAATGATGGTAATAAACTGTTCGCCATTTTTTCCGTTTAACCGGTAAGGGCCTTGATTTCCTTCCACGCCTTGAAAACGAACACGGTAAAATTCACTTCGTGCAACGCCGGCAGAAATATTGGCAAATGTTTTATTTTCATTCCCAAATTTCGTCTGATATTCTAAACCCATACTTCGCCTTTGAAAACGACCGAAATAGGTTTTTTCATCCATTAGATCCAAATGACCGGCACGCAAAATCGAGTTGTCTTTCATATTGAGTTGAAGATAAATCTTGTCGAATTCCTCAAGCGTTTGCGTATAACCATCTGCTTGAATCGGCAGATTATGATCGGAAATCGAAGCCAGAATTGAAACATCGTTCGAGAGTTTTCCGGTAATCTGTAAATCCATGGAACTCTGCACGCTTTGTCCCTGATTATTCCCAAACGTGATTCCTCTGATAATAGAACCTTTAGAATTTAGATCGCCTAGAATTTGAGACCGTGTATTTTTAACCAAAACACCTTCATCAATAATGGTTTTATTCGGCATTCTGATAAAATCCAAAGTGTCTTTCGAGAAAATATCTTTTTCAATTTTCGCTGTAAGGATGGAATCTTTTTTTAAAGAGTCTTTTGAAATGTTAGGATTTTGCCACGTGAAAATTTGAGCATTAATTATACTTAATGCAGATACATAAATAAATAAGAATAGTATTTTTTTAATCAAAGCGCTTTAGAAACAGTGGTGTAAAAGTAACGAAAAAGTCTTTTCAAAATTGTTGTTGCATATTTAACATATAATTCATGTTGAAATTAGCGAATTAATAAAATAGATTGTATTTTTGCCTCAGAAATTATTAATAATTAAATTTTTAAAACATGAAAAAATTCTATTCTTTATTCGCAGCGGTAATCTTAGCTGCAACAATTAATGCACAGGGTACTGAAGGCTTTGAATCGCAAGCGGTAACTACTGGAACTGGATATGGCTCAGTTATTTTTACAGGAGATGTAGCTTCCTCTTGGGATTTAAGCACCGCAAGAATTATAGATACCCCTGCAAATTTTAATATTACTGGTACAAGTGCTTTAATGAATGCAAACGGTACTGTGAAAATTACTTTTGTAAATGGTATCGGTAATTTGAAGTTTCAATACAGAAAGGCTTTTACTGGTGGGACTCCAAGAAGTATTCAAGTTTCTGTAAATGGAGTAATTAAAAACACGACTGCAGCATTTGGTTCTGGCAGTGGTGCACAAGCAACAATTTATGATTATAGTCTTGACATCAATGAATCAGGAAATGTTGTTGTAGAAGTAAAAGTACTTGGTGGACAAACTACTTTGGATAATTTTGTTTGGACTGCTAACGCGACCACTGCTGTGGTTGATGTTACCGCAACTAAATTAAACTTAGTTAAAAACACAGTTGTTGCAAATGCAATTATGTTCGCTACTAAAGCAGACGTTCAAATCTTAAACATGAACGGGCAAGTTGTTAAAACTGCATCTGTTAATGAGAACACTTCTTTAGACGTTGCAACCTTAGCAAAAGGAATGTACGTTGTAACTGCAACAGTAAACGGAAAAGCAGTTTCTCAGAAAATTATCAAAAAGTAATTTTTAGAAAAAATTAAAAGAAGATTACTGGAAACGGTAATCTTCTTTATTATGTGATATATCTCACCTTTATCTTTTTTTTTAAAACAATTTTGTAAATTTGCTATATCAAAATTATATTATAAACAATTAAATTTCAATACAATGAAAAAAATCTTTACAATTTTAGGTGTTTCTGCAGCAATGTTCGCTTCTGCACAAACAAATTTGTTCGCCGGATCAGACTTTAATGATTGGCCAACATTAGAATCAAGTTTAGGATTTTCCCTTAAATCTGGGGAACAAAGTGTAAATGGTGGTGTAGGTGGAACCGGTGCTTTGAAAATCATTGACAATACTACAACTCAGAACATTTATGTAATGACCGCTAACAAAAACATGAATACGAGTGGTATTAATTATATCACAGTAAAATTCAAAGGAGTTTCTGGTGGTATTTCCTTTAACGCTGGTGATAAATTCTTTAACGTACCTGCAGGTACTTCTTCGAACATAACCCTTCAATCTTCTGCAACTAATTCATATACTGGAAGCATTAACGCAGCAGACTGGATTACGGTTACATTAGATGTTTCTGATGTATCATGGACTGCTAATTCATTTTCTATCAAACTACAAAAAAGTTCGACTAATGCACTATTTGTAGATGATATCAAAGGTTCTGCAACATTAGCAGTTGGTAATGTTAACGCAACAAAAGCAAATCTTGTTAAAAACACTGTGGTTACTAATGAAATTATCTTCGGAGAAACTTCTAAAGTATCTGTAATTAACATGAATGGTCAAGTAGTTAAAACTGCTGATGCTACTGAAAACTCTAGACTTAACGTTTCTGAATTACCAAAAGGAATGTACCTTGTATCTGGTACAGTAAACGGTAAAGCAGTTTCTCAGAAAATTATCAAGAAATAATGTTCTTGCCAATCAAATAAAAAAAGCGACTCCAATTTGGAGTCGCTTTTTTTATGCTGTAAAAGTAAATTCATTTTAGTTTGGCACCATCGAAATGTCCGTAGGAAATCATAATTGCTTAATGACTTCTTAATGGTGAAATTCACACGGTAGATTGCTTTTTCCAAAGAAAACATTCGATTACAGCTCAATTAGAACCAACCTCTTCTAAAATAACCTGTAATCGCATTGAAGTTTAATACCAAAGTAAACCTTATTCTCTGTCCATAATCCTTAAAAGAAGGTTCGAAGCCCAGCGAACTTTGAATTGGAAAATAGACCTCCAGAAAATCTGGAATCACTTTTACTTTAACACCAGAATCCCAAATAAATTCTGCGTTTTTATTTTTGTTCTTATAAACTCCTGCATCGGCGTAAACATTAAACCAACGCCAAACGTGAGAATCCACATTCACCGCCGTAATCCACTGATTGGCCGTCGTTCCCAAATAAGATTTAAAACCGCCTTCAGCAACAATTAACTGTTGCGCAAATAATCCTGAAGTCGCACTCTGTCCTAATAATCCATAAGAAAAAGCATAATTAGAAACTCGCGAAATTCCGTAATTAAAAAGACTGTTCTTGGTATTGTTGGTGATAAAATATCCTCCAAAAAATCGCATGCTGATTTTCTTGTCTTCTGCAAATTCCCATCGATAAGATAATTCAGTTGAAATTTTCTGAAAATCTTCCATCCACTGGAAATTCGCATTCATAGATCTTTCGTGAATCAAAGTTCGGTCAGAATAACCGTAACCTAAGTTCCAAAGATTGTATTTTCCGTACTCGGTGGTTATTTTAGTCGGATCCAGATCTTTCTCTAAATAATTATAAGAAAATCCAATACTTCGGCCGATGTCAGACCGTGGATCTTTAGCAAAGTTAATTCCGACAAATGTTCCAATCTTTCGGTAGGTTAAATCATAATCATAATGAAAATGCGAGGCAGAAACGCCAAAATCTAAACTTCTGTAAAAACTGTTCGCGGGTTGAAAAGAATAAGCCACGCCACCTGAACCCGCTAATTGACCAGTTCCGGAACTGAAATAAGGCGTAAAAGAATATTGAAGCTTCCGGTCAAATAATGAGGCATTTTTAAAGTTGATTCCAAATAATACTTTATCATAAGCATTAAAGTTTAACCGCGGATTTACGTAAATCTCATTATATTCGGGATTTGGAATATCTTTAAAAACTTTAAGTTTAATTTTTTTAGTGTTGGCGAAAAAACCTTTGGTATATAGATAGTTGTCGCGAAAATTAATTTCCGGGAAAATATAATTGTCGTTAATTACGATTTTTTCCGCATTGGATTGTGGAATATTGTAATCAACTACTTTTTTGGAATCATCGGTATCAAACCAAAAAGTCTGTTTTCCACCAGATTTTTCTTCGGTTTCAATTTTAAATGGAATCGTTTGTGTCGTGTTTTTAATGACTTTCACCTGAAAATCATCACCGAGTTTTCGGTATCTTTTTAATTTAATATTGACCCGGTTTTTCTGCTCAATAAAATGTTCTAAAAAGTCGGAGGAATATCCTGAAGCCAAGGAAAGTTCATCTAGAAATACTTTTTGATCCACAGATTTACCAGAGTATTGTGTGAAATAATGCATTAAAAAATCATCAAAATTTTCTTGACCCATTTTCTCTGCGATAAATGAAAAGAGACTGCCCATTTCAAAATGACTTATTGCAGATGCATTAAAATTACTTAAATCCTCAAAAGGTTCGCTGATTTTCTGATCCAGGTTTTGAGCCACAATGTATTGGTAGGCAAGTCCGTACCTTTCATTCAGTTGTAATTTTGACAATTGAAAAATCTTCAAAGGTTTCAGACCAAAAAACTTGAATTCATCTGGTAAATCACCCAAGAGTTTTCGATCTTTATAATAACGGTCGAGATATTGAATTTCCAGATAAGTTTTTAAACCATTCATCAACCAATGATCATTGCTCTTGTTAAAAATTACGGTTCGCTGAACAATCGCTTTAGATAAAATACTGAAGTAATTAAGATCCGTTTGCTCTGAATCTTTGAAAAGTTTATAATGAAATTTCCAAAATTTCAGATCATCAATTCCAGTGAAATCTTCATCTTTTCTAAATTTTTCTGAGATGAATATTTTATTGGGCAAATTCCCAATTTTATTTTTAATAAAATGAAGTTGTAGTGGAAGATAAAATTCCAGATTTTGTTTTTCGGTTGCTGTTAAAGAATAGCCGAAATCAATTTCAATTTTTTGACCGTCAATTTGAGTAGTTATTCTATCATTAATTTTTTTACTAATTAAGAATTCGGGATCTTTATTAAGTTTCCCTTCAAAAGAATTGCCCTGAGTTCGTTCCAGATTACTATCCGCAAAATAATAAGTTGGAAGTTCAAAATTAATTTTCCAGTAATTTCCGGGACTTTGATTTTCTTCAATGTTCCGATAATATTTCGGACTTTGATTTTCATCTTCGAAAGCATCTGGAACAATAAAGAAGTATTTTAAAGAAAATTGTTTTTCCCCAATTCCATAGGTTGTAAATTTTTCATCAGGTAGATGCAGATTATATTTTAAAAATATCTTTATACTTTCGCCAGGTTTCAATTCCTGATAAAGAGGATAGTAAATATTTTCATCATTCCCGGAAAGGTATTCCCAGTCTGAAGAGTTAATTTTAATTTGTAGTTCGGTAGTGTTGCCAAGTTCTTCTGGATTGGCAAAGTAAAGTTCACTCTCGCGATTCTGAAGAGTGCGTTTAAGTAACGGCGTGTTTCTTTTTTGATAAGCAGAAACCCAATTCAAAAGTTTTATCTTTTTTAAAGGAAGTGCTGTATTGTTAAAGTAAATTATTTCTTGATTGACCGATACAAGTTTGCTGTTTTCCGCAACTTTCGCAGAGATTGTAATGGTATCCTGCTGAGCAGAAACCCCAACAAAAACTAAAAGAAAGAAGAAGGCAGTGGAATATCTTTTCATTTTCAAACGTAGGTCAAATATAACGATGTTTTTTAAAAATTAGTGTTCTTTTTCACTATTTAGAAATAATAAGTAATTTTGAGTAACCTTTAAATATTGTGCCATTTGAAACGATTTGGACTCTTGCTGATGTTGTTTTGTTTTCTAAATTCTTTTTCCCAAGTAATTGAGACTACACGACCATTGGCCATCGATCCATCTAAATCTACCATTCGCACACGATTTTCACCACCAAAAGGTTTTTCCTGGGTCAACGAACAGCCTGGAAGTTTCAGTGAATTTTTAAATAACTTTCCACTTCATCCACCCAATTTTCCGGTTAGAGATTTTACGGGAATTCCCATTGATAACCAGAAAAATCACATTGCGATCTTGCGAATTGATGTTGGTGAGAAAAATTTGCAACAATGTGCTGATGCCTGGATTCGCCTTTACGCGGAATATCTATGGCTAAATCAAAGGTTTGATGATATTGGATTCGAATTTACAAGCGGTCAATTTTTTTCCTGGAACGATTTTAAAAATGGAGTAAGAACGAAAGAAGATAAAAAGAAAGTGAGTTTTGTAAAAACCGAAAAATTCGATGATTCCTATGAAAATTTTCAAAAATACTTAGAAGTCATTTTCAGATATGCGGGAACAATTTCCCTGGATCGTGAATCAATTCCCATTAAAAATAATTTGGCAATCAGAACAGGAGATTTTATTATTAAACCCGGAAGTCCTGGACATTCGGTGATTATTGTAGGTGTTGCCAGAAATTTAGCAGGTAAAAGATTGTACTTATTGGCCGAGAGTTTTATGCCAGCACAGGATATTCATATTTTAGTCAATCATAAATATCCGCAACTTTCGCCGTGGTATGAACTGGATGTTGATTTGCCGGAAACAGTGACTGCGAAATATATCTTTAAACCAACTTCGATTAAAAGATTTCATGCGTTGAGATAACTGTTCTGTCAATTTTTATTAAAGGCAATAGATACAGTCATCTTTCTGCATTAAAGAATACGATAAGTAATTAGAGTGATTATTTAGAGAGAAGTTTTAGTTTTGCACTTCCCTTAAAAATCCTTCTGCAAAACATTCTATGAAAAATAAATTACCTAATTCGTTACTCTATCTCCTGAGCGTTTCGGCAGGTTTGGTGGTCGCAAATTTATATTACAACCAACCGTTGCTACACGATATTGCGCTAAGTCTTCATGTTAAAGATGCGGAGGTGAGCAATATTGCGCTTTCTACGCAGATCGGTTATGCGTTGGGTTTGCTGTTTATTATTCCGCTCGGCGATAAAGTCAGCAATTTGAAAATCATTAGATTAAATTTTCTAATTCTGGTCCTTTCCCTTTTAGGAGCGGCGCTTTCGCAGTCTTTGCCTTTATTGATTTTCAGCAGTTTTTTAATTGGGTTTACTTCTACATTGCCGCAATTATTTGTACCAATGGTTGCTCATCTCAGCAATGATGAAGGTCGCGGACGGGCGATTGGAATTGTGATGAGCGGATTGCTGATCGGTATTTTAGGAAGCCGGGTTTTGAGCGGTTTGGTCGGCGAATATTTTGGCTGGCGAAGTGTTTTCTTTGGAGCAGCCGGTTTAATGACGATGCTTTTCTTTTTATTAAATGCGAAGTTACCTGTCATTCAACCCAAATTTGGAGAGAGTTATGCGAAGTTGATGAAATCTCTTTGGTTTTATTTAAAGACCGAACCAACCTTACGATTAGCAACTTTGCGTGGTGCGTTGGCTTTCGGAAGTTTAAGCGCGTTCTGGACGACCTTTGTCTTTCTGATGCAAGATTCTTTTGGTTACGGAAGCGCAGTTGCCGGCGGATTCGGGTTGTTCGGAATTGCCGGAGCACTCGGAGCAACCGTCGTTGGAAAGTTGAATAACAGAGTTAAAAAAAGTAAATTGATCATCGCCGGAACACTATTAATTATCGTTTCCTGGTTGATATTTTTAGTTTCTCCTCATTCAATTGTTGGATTAATTATCGGTGTTATTCTGATTGATTTGGGAGTGCAAGGCGTTCATATCACGAATCAAAACATTGTCTTTTCAAAAAACACAGAAGCCAGAAATCGGGTGAATACCATTTATATGGTTGGGTTTTTCATTGGTGGAGCAGCAGGAACAAGTTTCGGTTCACTCGCCTGGAATTATTTCGGCTGGACCGGAGTTTCAGTTGTCGGTCTGTTATTTTCCGGGATTATTTTGATTGTTCAATTGTTGACCAATAAGAAGACGATTTAAGTAAAGAGATTTAATATTCTATTTTCAAAATTTCAAAAATACTTTTCCTTTCACCCAAATTTAAAATTGCCTGTTCGCCTACTTTCTTATGCATCAATGCTTTTGCTAAAGGCGTAATGAAAGAAATTTTCTTTTGCGAAATATTGGCTTCATCCACACCAACCAATTGAAAAGTTTGAGTCGCATTATTTTCTACATTTTTAAAGGTAACTGTTGCGCCAAAATGAACTTCATCTTGAGGTAGTTTTGTAGAATTCACAATTTTTGCAGACCCAATTCTTTCATTCAATAACTGGAGTTTTGCGTTGAGATGATTAAAGGCAATTCGGTATTCTTTCTCTTGAGAAGAATCTAAATTTTCCTGTTCCCTCAGCAATTCTTCTTTTTCTTTGAGTAAAGAATCCATTCCTTTTTGCGTGACGAAATTTTCGGTTCCAGTCGGTAAATCGGCTCTTGGTGGAACCAACGGAACTTCTTCCTGATCATCTTCTTTTACAAATCCTCTGCTCATAATTTAAATTTAAGTAGAATTAATGCAATTACCAGACCTTGAGTTGGTTATTTATAAAGTAAAAAAACTTCCAAAATCTGCGACTTTGGAAGTTTGTAAAATTTTCTTGAGAAAAACCTTTAGTCACAATTTCCATCAACATCACAACTTTCTCCGCTGTGAATAATTTGCAAACCTTTATCGCCCGCAGAAAACTCTTTCCAGGAACTTTCTAATACTTCTGAAAATGTTGCCGGAGGTTGTGCGCCTGAAACTCCGTATTTATCATTAATAACAAAAAACGGCACGCCGCTGATTCCCATTTGACTGGCCATCATCATATCGCGAGTTACCTCCATTCCGAAATCGTCTGATTCCAAAGCCGCCTTTATTTCATCTTCTTCTAAAGAAACCGATTTCCCGATTTCAATTAAAGTCGCTTGATCATCAATGTTTTTACCATCGACTAACTGTGCTTTAAATAAGGCTTCTTCAGTTTCGTTGGCTAAATTTTTTGTGGCTGCCAGTTGCAGTAAAAGATGTGCTCTATAAGAATTGGCCACTTTTTGGTGATCGAAATTAAAATCAATTCCGGCTGCTTTTCCGGCTTTGTAAACGTGCTCGTACATTTCTTTTGCCTGCGAAACAGGAACTCCTTTTGCTTCTGAAAAATATTCAAAAGAACTTTTTTCAGGCTGCGTTTTTAAGTTTGGATCCAGTTGAAAACTATGCCAGGTGACTTCAATTTTATCTTTGTCTGGAAACTGTTCCAGCGCTTTTTCAAAATTCTTTTTTCCTACATAACAAAAAGGGCAACGAATGTCGCTCCAAATATCTACTTTCATAACTTTTAAATTTATAAATACAAAGATAGGGAAGTTAGAAAGGAATGTACTTGAGGTAAGATAAGAAGAGACAAAATCAATAACTATTGCGACGAATGCACCAATATCGGCTTTTGAATATTGGTTGATTCTTGGCGAAAAATTAGTCTATAGAAATCAGATCCCGAGCATTCCAGAATATTTCAAAATTAAATACCAGACAGTCAACGTCACAAATGATAATGGAATTCCGACACCCAAAATTAAATTACAAAGTTTGGGTTCTAATTTATGTGCCGCCGCAATAATTACCGCCGTCACCATTGGTCCCATGGCGGATTCTAAAAAAGCGACTTCGATCATTTCTCCTCTTTGCTTTAAAATCAAAAAATAAAGAATGAAAATTACGGCGGGAAATAAAACAAGTTTGAATAAAAGTGCCCAGAATAAAGGTTTCGCATCATGATCCAATTTCTGCCAGCGCAGTTGGCTTCCGACTGAAACCAAAGCCAGCGGAACGGTTGTCGCTCCTAATTTAGCAAAGACATCATCAATCTGTAAAGGAATATTTACATCAAGTACATTTAAAAGTACAGCCACACAAAAAGCAATAAAAGGCGGAAATTTCAAGATTTTTTTGATGATTTCGGAAATCGCAACTTTTTCACCCGAATAAAAACTGGCAATCGTAATTCCCAAAGTTGAAAGTGCAACAAACGAACCCGGTTGATCAACGAGCATTACCGTTTGCAAACCACTTTCGCCGTACAAAGATTGTATGACCGGAATTCCAACAAAAGAAGTATTTCCGAAACCTGCACACATAATTAATGCGCCAATCAGTGTTTTCGACCCGTTCATTTTCTTGCCTAAAAAAGTAAAAAAAAGAATCGCTAAACCTACATTAATCCACGGAACCATCACCGGGAAAATCACCTGTAGATTGAGGGTAATCTTTGGAATATAATACAATGACAAGGCAGAGAGTGAAATATTAATCACAAAAGAATTCAGGGCGAGATGCCCGTTTTCGGGGAACAGTTTTGTTTTCCGCAGAAAAAATCCCAGAAATAAACAAAGGAAAAGTAAAATGATATTCGACAAGTTTTGATTTATTTAAGGAAGACTTTATCTAAAAATAAGCAAGAGCAGTTAATTAAAAACTCCCGCAGATTAAGTAGATCCTGCAGATTTTCAATAATGTTTATCTGCGTTATCTGCCTAATCTGTGAGAGCATATTTTATGAAATTTAAAGTAATTTATAAACTGGATTCGTACGCATTCCAACCTGCGATCTTATAACTTAAAGCAGATTTTTCAGCATCATCAGATTTGTAAATTCCACGTCCTACAATAATAAAATCGGTTTCGAGTTGGGTGAAAGCGTGTTCCGGCGTATTATATTGCTGACCTTTTCCGTCGCCTTCATCGGCCAGATTAATTCCGGGCGTAAATAAAAGCAGTTCGTTTGGAATTTTATTTTGGCAAACTCCACCAAAAACATTCGGATGAGAAAGGGCGATTTTCGTCGCTTCTTCGCGGTAATCAGTATTGGTTAATGTTCCTTTAGACGACATTCCCAAGATCGCAACTACGCCCACATTTCTGAAACAGTCGAGTGAATCATAACCCGCAATTACCTGTGCAGTAACGAAATCTGCCCAGTTTGAGATTTTGTACATCCCGTAAGAGAACTGCAATTCCTGTGTATTTCCTATATCGGCAAACTTGCGGTCTTCCATTAAAAGGAAATTGTATTTCGTCGCTAAATCTTTCAGTGGTAAAATGGTTCCATCAGGATCAAAATCCATTATGATGTCCATGTGCGTTTTTAGGGCAACGATGTGTGGACCGACTTTTTCAGCCAACGCCAAAAGTTCCTGAGTTGTCGTGACATCAGCGGAAACAATTAGATTTGATTTTTTTTCAATCGCAATTTCCAGTAATTTTTGGGCGACAGAATGATCGCAAACATTAAGTTTATCTTCGTAAGAAATTCTTTTCTCTTCTTTGAATTTTACCACGTTTCCGGCCAGAAAATCGTTGATTCTTTGTACTTCCTCATCGACTAGATGACCTTCTTCTTTTAAAATAGAACAAACTTCAGAAATCGTAAAAAGGGTATGAACACGGAAACCTTTATTTTCTAAAATTTGTTTTCCACCTTGCTGACGGTCCAAAACAACCACGATATCAGAAACAGTTATTCCTTCGTTTTCAATTTCCGGAATTGTCTCCAACAAAGAAGCGCCGGAAGTAATCACATCTTCTACCAACAGACAGTTTTGACCAGTGGTGAAAATACCTTCCAGTATTTTTTTTGTACCGTATTGTTTGGCTTCTTTTCTTTTAATGATTAATGGGATGTAACTCTCCAGAGACATTGCGGTCGCCATGGGAAGTGCTGCGTAAGGAACGCCACAAATCAAGTCGAAATTATCTAATGGAAGCATATCCAATAAATAATTTGCGAGTAATTTCAGGATTTTTGGATCAGAAGAGAGCGGACGTAAATCCACATAAAATGGGCTTTCAATTCCCGATTTCAGGGTAAATCGCCCAAACTTAATGATGCCGAGTTTATAACACTCCAGAAAAAATTCTTTCTTAGTTTCCATTTACTTTTTACTTTATCACAAAGTTAATGTTTTCAAGTAAATTTTAACTAATGATGAAGGGTTAAAAAAGGGAAAAAGGAAAGTGAATATGAGAATTTTTTTGAATTTTTAAAATATCAATTTATTCTTTAATATATTTCTGTACAATATCTTCGAAATTATCAAGATCAAATGGTTTCGCCAGAAAATCATCGGCTTGGGCCTCCTGGGCCAGTTCACTAATATTGCTGTTGGCTGAAAAATAAATCACGGGAATGTTTTTTAAATCGTCATTGGCTTTAATCATTCTCGTGGCTTCAATTCCACTAATGTCGGGCAGCCAATTATCCATAAAAATAAGATCAGGCATAAATTCATTTACCTGTTGCTCCACATTATTGGTGGTGGGCGAGGTTTTTACTTCACATCCCAGATCTTCTAAAATTTCGGTGCACAATTCCAGGATTTCCAGATTGTCATCAAAAATAAATATTTTTTTATTCACTGCTCTAAATGTATTTTCGGTTAATTTTATAGTTGATTAATATACTGAGCCATGTCTTTTAAATCAAGAACGGCATCGATTTCTAAATGATCCAAAGCGTATTCCGGCATAAAAGGTACAATGGCAGAATCAGGATTTTGAATGATTGCGCGACCACCTTTTTTTTTAACTTTTTGTAAACCTTTTGTTCCGTCACTATTGGCACCAGATAAAAGCAAACATACGAGATTTTCCCTATAAACTTCGGCAGCGCTCTCAAAAGTAACATCGATGGAAGGCCGGGAGAAATTTATTTTCTCGGACGCATCGAGAGAAAAGGTTTCATTTTTTTCAAGAAGCAGATGATAGTTTGGTGGCGCCAGATAAATGACGGCTGGCTTTATTTCTTCTTTTTCCTCAATTTCTTTTACGCGCATTGTTGTTTTATTGCTTAACAGATCGGTCAGGAGACTTTCTTTTCCAGATTTGCGATGCAGAACGATGATTATCGGAAAGTGAAGTGAAGAATCAATATCTGGCAAAAGTTTTAGAAGTACATCTAAACTGCCCGCTGAACCACCGATAATCAAAGCTTTACAATTGTTCATATTACTGAATTTTACGCCAGATTTTTCCGGTATTTAATCTTTCGAAGTTTTTAGAAACCGTTGAAAAGTCTAAGGTTTCCTTTGTCCCCAAAGCAAGATAACCAAACTTATCCAAACTGTTATCAAATAATTCGAAGACTTTTGTCTGGAGTTCCCGGTCAAAATAAATAATAACATTCCGACACAATATCAATTGAAATTCATTAAAAGAATTATCTGAAACTAAATTATGAGTAGAAAATATAATCTTTGATTTAAGTTCATCATTCAATTTTCCCAAAGAATAATTGGCCGTGTAATAATCAGAAAACTGTTCGCTTCCGCCTGCAGCAATATAATTTTCGGTGTAAAGTTTTATTTTACTTAATGGAATTAGTGAGTGCGCAGCATTTTCTAAAACTGCACTGTTAATGTCGGTTGCGTAGATGAGCGATTTGTGAAGAAGATTGAGTTCTTTTAAAAAGATGGCGACCGAATACGCTTCTTCACCCGTACTGCAACCGGCAACCCAAATCCTGATAAAAGGATAGGTTCCCAAGCGTGGCAGAATGTCACTTCTTAGAACGCGGTAAAATTCTGGATCTCGGAACATCTCCGTAACGTTGATGGTGATTTGCTCCAGGAAACGTTTAAAAAATCCAGGGTCTGTGCGGATTTTATATCTGTATTCCGCAAAACTCACAAAACCATCCATCTCGTAAAGTCGGATAATTCTGCGTTTCAGCGATGCTCGGGAATAACCAGTGAAATCATAACCGTATACTTCGAGCACATCCGAAAGAAGGGTTTCAACCAGTTCATCATTATTTTCGGTGGAATTCACTTTTTTAGTCGATTAATTGGTTGAGTAGTAAAAGCAGTTCATTTACATCTACAGGCTTAGAAATATATCCGTCAGCACCTGCTTCTATACATTTTTCGCGATCTCCAGTCATGGCTTGCGCCGTAATTGCGATAACGGGAATGTTTTTCAAATGTTCATCGTTTTTTATTTTGCCAATTGCTTCATAGCCATCCATTTCCGGCATCATCATATCCATTAAAACCACACCGATGTTTTTATTAGATGACAGCATCTGTAAGCCTTGTCCTGCACTAATCGCTGATACGCACTGGAATTTTTTTGCTTTTAAAACCGCGCTTAAAGCAAATATGTTTTTGCTGTCATCATCGATGATGAGAATTTCTTTTGCGTTTTTCATAAACTCAAATTTTAAATTTTGTCGTATAACCAAACTCTCAGTAAGGAAACCAACTGGTCAATATCTACAGGTTTTGAAATATAATCTGAGGCACCAACTGCGATACATTTTTCGCGATCACCCATCATGGCTTTTGAAGTTACTGCTAAAACAGGTAAATTTTTAAATTGGGAGGAAGATCTGATTTCGCGGATGGTTTCGTACCCGTCCATTTCCGGCATCATCATATCCATCAAAACAATGTCAATGTTGGATTTTTCTTCTTTTAATATTTTCATAGCTTCTTTACCGTCCATGGCGGGAATTACTTTCATGCCTTGAATTTCTAGGGCTTTGGTAAGCGAAAAGATATTCCGCACATCATCATCTGCCAGAAGCACTGTTTTGTTTTTCAGGATATTTCTTAATTCACCCAAATTTTCAAAACCTCCCGGTTTATCTTTATTTTTTTTCTGCTTTTCTTCTACCAGATGAAGGAATAAACCAGCTTCATCTAAAATACGTTGGTAGGAATATGCGGTCTTCACCACGATAGAATCTGCATATTTTTTGATGCGACTTTCTTCTCCCTGAGAAAGGCTTTTACCTGTAAATACAATAATTGGAAGATGCTCTAATCCTTTATTTTGTTTAATGGTCTCTAAAGTATCGTAGGCATTTTTACCAGGCATTCCCATATCCAGAATTACACAATCTATTTCTTTGTTGTGAAGAGAATCAATACTTTGGCTGACATTGCTCACAATATTCGTGGTGATATTGTTCGCACTTAAAAAGTAACTTAACGCTTTGGCATGTTGTTCATTTTCCTCTACAATTAATACTTTTTTGGGCGAACGATTTAAGGCATTTTCAAGTTTTGTGAAAACTTCCTGCATTTGTTCCAAAGCAAAAGGTTTATTAATAAAATCAACTGCACCTCTCAACAAACTTTCCTGTTTAAATTTCATGGATGACATGATGTGGACTGGAATAGGTTTCGTTTCTGGGTTTGATTTTAAGGCTTCCATCACTTGCCAACCATCCATAATCGGCAATTGAATATCTAATAAAATTGCAAGGGGTTTGAAAGTATCTGCCATTTCTAAACCGACGTCTCCACGAACAGCAACAATGACTTTGTAATTTTTTGTACGGGAAAAATCTCGCAGTATTTTTGCAAAATTGGTGTCATCTTCAATAATCAATATTACTTTGTCGCCCTCTTGAATATCGTCACGGTCATCTTGAATCGGCTGTGGAATATGATCTGCAATAAATCGTTCCGGCTGTTTTTCTACTTCAATAGTAGGGTATATCGTTTTTTCTACTTGAGGTTTAATTGGTTCAACTACCGTTTCTTCAGCATCAACTGGAAGTGTTAAAGTAAATACACTTCCTTCTCCTTCAGTGCTTTCCAAAGTTATTTCTCCACCTAATAAACGGGAGAGTTCACGACTTATTGAAAGACCTAAGCCAGTGCCACCATATTTTCTTTGGGTCGAACCATCTGCTTGTTGAAAGGCTTCAAATACCATTCTTAATTTGTCTTTCGGAATTCCAATTCCTGTGTCACTAACTTTAAAAAGTATTTTTTCTCTGGTAGCGTCATTAGAAACGTCCAAGGTCACACTTCCTTCCGAAGTAAATTTGATCGCATTGGAAAGCAGGTTTTTCAATACTTGCTCTAACCGCAGTTTATCAGTTTTTAAGAAGGTTGATGTTTCATCTTCGATTTCTATATTCAAAGCAAGATTTTTGTCTTTCGCTACAGGATTAAATAACATCTTCATATCAGTTGTTATTTCTTGTAACGGAACTTCGTTAAGATCCAAAGTCATTTTCCCGGATTCTATTTTCGAGAGATCCAAAATTTCATCTATTAATGTTAACAGACCTTGACCAGAACTCTGCATTACGGAAGCAAATTCAACATATTGTTCATCTAAATCTTCACTTTCAGTCATGAGTTTAGAGAGAAGTAAGATCGAATTCAAAGGGGTTCTCAGTTCGTGCGACATATTCGCCAGAAACTCAGATTTGTATTTGGTACTTTGTTCAAGTTCAAGGGATTTTTGTTGAATCTCAATGTTGTGTTGTTCGATTAGTGCATTTTTTTCTTCCAGTAAACCGGTTCTTTCTTCTAATTCCTGGTTGCTTTGCATTAATTCTTCTTGCTGCACTCGTAATTCTTCCTCCGAAGCCAATAATTTTTGTGACTGTGCTTCCAGTTCAGCATTGATGTTTTCCAATTCTGAATGCTGAGTTTGCAGTTCTTCTGATTGTGCCTGTGTTTCCTCCAGAAGTTCCTGCATTTTAATTCTGCTTTGGGCTCCATAAAAAGTTAAACCGATAATACTGGCAACCGCCTGTAGGAATTCTAGTTGCAATTGTGAATAAGTTCCAGTTGTTCCTAACTCAATAACACCCAGTGGAATATTATATCTTGTAATAGGGAACGCAATGATGTGCTTTGGCCGTGTATTTCCAGAGGCGTAAGTAATGGTTGATTCATCATTTACTATGTTTTGAATGCTTATTTCTTTCGCCGAGCGGAAAGCTTCACCCACAATTCCCTGGCCAACCTTTAAGGTTTTTTTAAGGGAACTAACGTCTAGCGCATAACTCTCTATAAGTTGAAGATGATTGCTGTCATCTTGCAGATAAATTACACCAACACTGCTTTTGGTATGATCGATGATGTTTTCTAAAATTTCGCGAGCCAATATTTCCATGCTCTTTTCGCCGATGGTACGTTGATTTAACTCTGCGATTGCAGAACTCATCCATTCTTTTTCTTCTAAAGACTTAAAAGAGTTCTGAAGGGCTGCTGCCATTTTATTCAGCGGTTCTGCTACAGAGCCCAGGCCATCTTTCACCTGTTGATTTTGAAGAATATTATAATCTCCGCCGGAAATCTGTGCGGCGACATTTTCAATGGCTATCAGACGGTTTTCGGTTTCAGCATTTTTGAGTTCCAGTTTCTCCGTCAGTTTATTTTTCTCATTGTAATCTTCAGAGACTTTTCGGAAAAAAACGAGTGTAATGATTATTGCGAGAAGCGATGAAAGAATAATAAGCAAAGGCGTGTAAGAAGCGAGTTCGTCCACATTTTCTGTACGATCTTTCAGGATGGCTTTTTCTTCGTTTTGCATATTGGCAATCGAAGTACGGATTTCATCCATATGCTTTTTACCCGATAATAATTGCTCCGTGGTTACAATATTGTTTTTTTTCTTCTCAAAGAGGTTATGGTCCAATATTTCTAACCTTGCGTCAATGTTTTCCTTTAATTTTTCGAAATTCTTATTTTGACTATCGGTATTGGTCATCTCAGATGACAATTGATTTATCACTCCCGAAATGTCTTCCTTTGCTTTTTTATAAGGTTCCAGGAATACTTCGTCATTCGTTAAAAGGTATCCGCGCTGTCCGGTTTCGGCATCTTTTACCAAAGAGAAAACATGATCCAAATCTTTAATGATGCGGTTGCTGTTGTGCACCATCTGTGAGTTGTTGATCAGATTTTTTATGCTGAGGTAGGATGCTAAAGAACTTATAAATAAAAGAACGAGAGCTATTCCTAATCCAAAGAGTAAATTTCTTTTAAATGTCATATTGTTTTTTGTTTTTTCCCTCTTTAGGATTTAGTGGTATTTTAAAATAAAACTCGGAACCTTCTCCAATTGTACTATCTACACCAATTTCTCCGTGGTGACGTTCTATAATTTCCTTGCAGATATACAATCCGATTCCCAATCCCTGAAAACGTTCAGAGGTTTCCTCAATCCGATAAAATTTATCGAAAACCTTTTGCAAATGTTCATTCGACATTCCGATTCCGTAATCTCGAACAGAAAAATAAACTTCATTGCCACGAATTTCAGATGTGATTTGAATTTCTTTACCATCGGGACCATATTTAATCGCATTGGTGATGAAATTTATGATCACTTGTTCTAATCGCATCTCATCTCCAAAAATAGTTCCATTAACGTTTGCGTTTTTTAAAATTTTGACTTGAGGGTTTGATTGCTGCATAATCTCAATAAGATGATCGAGCAAATCATCAAACTGAAAATGTTTTTTGTTGAACTTGAGTTTACCGCTTTCAATTTTAGAAATATCCAAAAGATCAGCGATAAGAATATTTAATTTATCAATCTGATTTTGAACCTTATGCAGACGTTTTCGAATGGTCTCTTTGTCGTCTTTATCCAGACTTCTTTCCAGCAATTGTATGTAACCTTTAATACTGGTCATCGGAGTTTTCAGTTCATGGCTTGCAATACTTATGAATTCGTCTTTTTTTCTTTCGGCTTCTTTCCGGAACTCAATTTCTTCGCGCAAGGCCATTTGCATTTCATTTAATGCACGGCTTTGTTCGTAAATTCGGTAAAATGTTTTTACTTTTAAAAGTAGAATATTCATATCAACCGGTTTACTGATATAATCGAGACCACCAGAAGAATAACCACGTGTAATCAATTTTACGTTGGCAGTGGCGGCAGAAAGGAAAATAATCGCAGTTTCTTTGGCTTTGCTGTAGCCCGAAATTGCTTCTGCAACTTCAAAACCATCCATGCCCGGCATCTGAACATCTAAGATGATTAAAACGTAAGACTTCTTCAGAATTTTTTTTAAGGCTTCCTCTCCGGATGCTGCAGTATCAACCTCGAAATCGTTTTTTTCGAGAACTTTTTTTAGAGAAATAATGTTTTCTGGAGAATCATCTACAATTAAAATCATTCGGTATATTTAAATTTAAGCACAAAAGATAACAAATATAATAATTTTGATCATTCTCGCAATAATTAGAAAGGTCTGTTTATCTCTATTTTACGGTGAAAATTTCGGCTCTTTTAAATCAAGTATGAGGAAATCTTTTTTAAATTTTCTATCTTCGTGCAAATCAAAATTTCAATGAAAACAAAATTCTCATTTTTTTTAATCCTTATTTCATTCTTTGCTTTTTCGCAGATTGAAGAAAAGAAACTCGACGAACTTATTCAGAATACTTTAAAAACTTTTGATGTTCCCGGAATGTCAGTAGGAATTATTAAAGATGGAAAAGTAATTTATTCAAAAGGGTTTGGCGTAAGATCACTTACCTCAAATCAAAAAATGACCGATGAAACTTTGGTTGGAATCGCCTCAAATTCTAAAGGTTTTACGGCGACCGCTTTAGCAATGTTGGCAGATGAGGGAAAATTGAAATTCGATGATAAAGTTTCGAAATATATTCCCGAATTTCAAATGAATGATGCGTACGTTTCTCAGGAAGTAACCATCAAAGATTTAATTACACACCGTGCTGGTCTTGGTTTAGGTCAAGGTGATTTGATGTTTTTCCCAGAAGGCGGACCATTAACTGTTAATGATATTGTTTATAATATAAGATACTTGAAACCCAACCATTCATTCCGTACCACTTTGGAATATAATAATGTAATGTTTATCGTTGCTGGAGAAGTTATTCATAGGGTTTCTGGTTTAAGTTGGGCAGAATTCATCGAACAACGAATTTTGAAACCCGTTGGCATGACTTCAAGTTATGGCAGTTATAACCGTGCAAAAGCTGCCAACGTTCCCAACATCATCGATGCTCACGCGCCGGTTGATGGGAAAGTAGTTGCTGTCCCTCACGACTGGAATGAAACTGGAAATGCTGCCGGTGGAATCATGAGTAACATTAAAGACATGAACACTTGGGCAGAATTTTTAATAAATGGTTTTACAACCAAAGATGGTAAGAAACTCGTAACCGATAAACAGATTCAGCAATTGTGGAATCTTCAGATCTCCACACCAGTTGCCTTAAAAAACCCGTATGACACTAATTTTAATGGTTATGGTCTTGGTTGGTTTATTACGGATGTAAAGGGTCACAAACAAGTTTATCATACTGGTGGATTAATTGGTACAGTAACGCAATTCACTTTAATTCCGGATATGAAATTAGGAATTGTAGTTTTGACCAATCAACAGAGTGGAGCAGCATTTAGCGCAATTACCAATACCATAAAAGATTCTTACTTAGGAGTTGCCGATAGAAACTGGCTTAAAACGTATGGCGACAGAATGATGAAAGTAAATGCGGAATATGCAAAAGAAAAAAAGGAAATATTCGCAAAATCTGAGGCCTTTAAAAAAGATAAAAACAGCCAGATTAAAACAGAACAAATTGTAGGAACTTATACTGATCCATGGTTTGGAGATGTTACGATTTCTAAAGAAGGAAATAGTTTGCGTATTTTCTGCAAAAATTCTCCGAGGTTAAAAGGGGAGTTGTTGCCTTATTCACCCAATGTAATGATTGCAAAATGGGATGACAGAAGTTATGATGCAGACGCTTTTGTAAATTTTAATTTAAATGAAAACGGAAAAGCAGAAGGCATGAAATTAAAACCAATTTCAGATGTTACCGATTTCAGTTTTGATTTTGCAGACTTAGATTTGCAGAGAACGAAATAATTTGATTGATTATAAAATGAAAATCCTCACCAATTTAATTTAGTGAGGATTTTTTTATAGATATAAAATTTAAATATTCTTTGGTTCATAAAAGAAAATTAATTTTTTATTCGCGATATGAAAATCTGACCAAGAATCACAGTCGATTTCAAAACCAGCAACACCGCACGTTGGGAACATAAACATATCATCGGACATGCTATTTGCGAAATTAGAGATTCCGTTGTTGTGAGAAAACATAGCCACCGAATTTAACTCATCATCTAAACCCACAGTAATATTTTCAAAATTTGTATCAGAGGCATTGTACAACTTTTGAATCGTTTCGATTTCTATTTGATATTCTTTATTGAAAATTTCACACGTAGAAAGCGCACGTAATGCAGGACTCGAAAAGAATTTTTCGATTTCGATATTTTTTTCTTTTAAAAAGTGAGACATTTTTTCCGCATCGTGTAGGCCTTTTTCAGCAAGAGGTCGATCGAAGTCATCGGTGTTTTCTGGCCAGTCGCTTTTTGCGTGTCTTACGAGAATTAATGTTTTCATGCTGAAATCTTTAAAACATTAAAATTATAAATTATTTTATTAACCACCTTGCAAAAAAATAGAAAACTGCTTAAAATCATTTAGACAAAACTTTTATCTGCAATCCCGAAATCTAGAGAATGTATTTGAAGAAAAATAGAGGTGTTTAATAAGGCTATAATTTTTTCTTATGTAATGAAATGAAAATATATTCCCACTCAAAATCATTTCAACAAAATTTTATTAAATTTGCAAACGATGTCACAGATTTTAGCAATTGATTATGGAAAAGCGCGGTGCGGTATTGCAGTCACCGATGATATGCAAATCATTGCGAGTGGTTTGGATACTGTTCCCAATAAAGATATTTTTCCTTTTTTAAAAAAATATTTTAGTGAGAATAAAGTAGAGCAGATTGTAATAGGGCTTCCGACTGATTTAAAAGGAAATTTAAATGAAGTGGAAGTTCATATTTTAAAGTTTATAGAAAAATTCAAATCCGAATTTCCAACGGTGGAAGTAGCCCGTTTTGATGAAAGGTTTACCTCCAAGATGGCTTCGTTTTTTATCTCCCAAAGTGGGAAAAGCAAAAAGAAACGCGAAGAAAAAGGATTGATTGATAAAGTGAGCGCAACGCTCATATTGCAAAATTATTTAGAGCAAAAACAAAAATGATATTACCGATTAGAGCATTTGGAGATGCTATTTTAAGAAAACATTGCCACGAAATCGATAAAGATTATCCTGAGTTGAAAACCTTGGTTGATAATTTATTTGAAACCATGCACAGCGCGAATGGTATTGGTTTAGCAGCACCACAAGTGGGTTTGGATATTCGATTATTTGTAGTTGATGTTTCCCCTTTGGCCGAAGATGAAGATTATGCTGATATCGCAGACGAATTAAAAGATTTTAAAAAGGTTTTCATCAATGCGAAAATTTTAGAAGAGTCTGGTGAAGAATGGAAATTCAACGAAGGTTGTTTGTCGATTCCCGATGTTCGCGAAGATGTGAAAAGAAAAGAAACCATTCTCATCGAATATTATGACGAAAATTTCGTTAAACATACCGACACTTTTTCCGATATTCGAGCCAGAGTGATTCAGCATGAATATGATCACATCGAAGGGGTTTTATTTACTGATCACTTAAGTTCATTAAAGAAAAAATTAGTCAAAGGAAAATTAATGAAAATTTCACAGGGAGATGTTTCTGTGAATTACAAAATGAGATTTCCGAAATAAATCCAATTCAATTTGGAGTATAAAATTATATTAAATTCAAACAAACAATAAAAAAATGCAGTTAGAAAAGATAATTTCAATTTCTGGGAAACCAGGTCTTTACAAATTGATTTCACAGTTGAAAAATGGTTTCATCATCGAAGATGTATTAACAAAGAAAAAAGTTAGTATTTCTAATTCTTCACAGGTGAGTTTACTTGATAATATCGCGATGTTTACTTTTGACAAGGAGGTTCCTTTGTTTCAGGTTTTTGAAAATGTTGCTAAAAACAGTGATTATAAAGAAACGGTTTCGCACAAATCAACTGATGCAGAATTGAGAGAATTTATGACAAAATCTTTACCTGATTATGATCATGAAAGGGTATATGTTTCTGATATCAAAAAATTGGCGCAATGGTATAATATCCTTCACAAAGCTGGTTATATAACGCCAGAAAGTTTTGTAAAAACAGAAGAAATAACGGAAGAAGAACCTGCAATTGTAGATACGAAAGACGCTAAAAAAACTGCTCCGAAAAAAGAAAAAACAACGACTCCAAAAGCAAAAGCATCGACTGCTGCGAAATCGGCACCGAAAAGTACGCATAGAAAAATGGGATAAATTCCTATTCTCTTATAAAATTACCTTGTCAAATTTAAAAGATTGACAAGGTTTTTTATTTCAACTAAATTTGCATTTCGCTTCCATCGTCAAACATCAAACACCTAACAATCTATGAACTCCAGACAAGAACAACTCGATGCTTTCAACCGTTTACTCGACATTATGAATGATCTGCGGGAAAAATGCCCGTGGGACCAGAAACAGACTTTGCAAACCCTTCGGCATTTAACTTTGGAAGAAGTGTATGAGCTTTCAGATGCTTTGCTGGAAGAAGATTTACAGGAGATTAAAAAAGAATTAGGCGACGTTTTACTGCATCTGGTTTTCTATGCGAAAATTGGGTCCGAAAAAGGAAGTTTTGATATTGCCGATGTCATCAATTCTTTAAATGAAAAATTAATTTTCCGCCATCCACATATTTATGGTGATGTTGAGGTGAAAGATGAAGAAGAGGTTAAGCAAAATTGGGAGCAACTGAAATTAAAGGAAGGTAATAAATCGATTCTTTCCGGCGTGACGAAAGGAACTCCGAGTTTGATTAAAGCCTACAGAATTCAGGACAAAGTAAAAGGAATCGGATTTGAATTTGCCAATGCTGAAGATGCCTGGAAAAAAGTAGAAGAAGAATTAACCGAGTTTCACGCCGAAACCAACTTGGATAAAAAGGAGCAGGAATTGGGAGACGTTTTCTTTTCTCTTGTTAATTATGCGCGAATTTCCGGCATCAATCCCGACACGGCTTTAGAAAGAACCAATAACAAATTCATCAACAGATTCCAGAAAATGGAAAATCTGGCTTTGAATAAAAATCTAAATTTGGCAGATTTGAATTTAGAGCAAATGGATCAATTGTGGGAAGAAGCAAAGAAAAATGAATAAACCGCCAGATTTCTGAAGGTTTATTATTAATTATTTAGTTAAAATACTCGTGGTATTTCTCCATAGATTCTTTTAATTCTTCTACAATTTTATTTCCCGCTTCTTTATTTTCTGCTTTCTTTAAATCATCGATTAACTCCATGTGCGGCATTAACCAAGCGTGCAAAACATCGTGCGGCGTTCCTTTTATGGTACAACTTTTTATTAAATTTTCATTGGTTTCACTCAGGTTTTTGCCCAGCATTTTGAAATCACCGTTTACCGGATCGTAGGCTTTTACCTGACTTTCCATTTCATTGATGAACGGTTTCATTTCGGCATTCATCGCCCATTTTGCACCGTTATTGAGTTCTAATTTCACGGACTCATCATGCTCATCTGATTTTTCTGCAGCATCATGATCTGAGTGCCCTTCTGCCGCAATTTCTTCTGTCGTTGAGAGTTCCGTTTTTGATTCTTGTTTTTTATCACAAGAAATTACGATTGCTAAGGCCAACAGGGCTGATAAAATAATCTTTTTCATTTATTAAAACTTTTTGTTGTTGCATATAAAAATAGTGCGGTTACTCCAATGCGGAAAGCCATGGCTCCGACAGTTTTTGTTTCATATAATCCACCATTATTGATGTGAATAAATAAACCAATATAAGCGAGAATTAAAATGATTAATGCTATTGTTAAAGGAAATCTGGCCCATATTTGATTACGGAAAATTCCGTAGGCTGCAACCAGATAAAGAATTCCACAAACAAAATTTGCCCAGACAATTCCGGGAACGTAATTGCCCTCTTTTGCCCGAATTCCAAACCAGTCGAAAAGCACCGAACTGCTCATGAAAACCGTTACGGCTCCGAAGAGAACGAGGATGATAAGAAGTATTGTTTTTTTCATTTTTGTAAATATTTAAAGATAAGGTTTATAAATACATTTTCTTATGATTTGAATCATTAAGAAATCAATGCTCTTTCTCTACCATCTAACTTCTGCTTTCTAACTTGTTTTGTGATAGCGCAAAACAGACCACGAAATAACCACAATAGCCAGTCCGATAATAAATCCAAAGTGCGGAAGCAGATCCATAAAACCACTGTCTTTCAACATTATTAAACGTACACCATCGACACCATAAGTGACCGGATTTAAATAGGCGATATATTTTGCCCAGTCGGTCATGCTTTCTGTCGGCGTGAAAAGTCCGCTCATTAGGATGAAAATCATCATAAAAAAGAAGACCATAAACATTGATTGTTGTTGCGTATCACTATAAACTGAAGCCAAAAGTCCCATGCCCAAAATCGCGATGAGGTAAACGGAAATGAAAGCATAGAGGAGGAGATAACTTCCCTGCATTTGAATTTTGTAAACGAATATCGTGACCAAAAGTCCGATGGTAAAAGCAACCATTGATAAGATCCAGAACGGAATTAATTTTCCTAAAATGAAATCTCTTTTCTTAATTGGCGACACATTAATCTGTTCGATGGTTCCGATTTCTTTTTCTTCTACGATATTCAATGCGGTCAAATAGCCACCGATTAAAGTCACCAGAAATGCCAGGATGCCGGGAACCAATGAAAGTCGGTAATTATAGGTTTCATTAAACCAGAATTTCGGCACGATTTCTAAGCCAGAATTTTTCTTCACCGTTTCCAGTTCCGGATTCATTTCTAACTGAATTTGCTGATTGTAATTCTGCAGAATTTGTCCAAGATAACTGGCGGAAAGTCCGGCTTTTGTTCCATTGATAGCATTGATGGCGATTACTACTTTTTCATTGTTTTCGCGCACCAGATCTTTTTCGAAATTATTCGGGATCTCAAGGATTAAATCTATTTTGTCTTTTTCAACTTCCTGATAGGCGTCGTTGTAATTCTCGCCGTAATCCATAATTTTAAAATATCCCGACGCCGTAATTATCCGAATGAGTTCGCGGGATTGGGTTGATTTATCGTGATCGACGACGGCGATTTTAATATCTTTTATTTCATAGTTTGCGGCCAAAGGAAGAATCACCAACTGAATCACCGGCATCACGAAAATGATGGCCAATATGGATTTGTTCCTGAATATCTGCAGGAATTCTTTTTTGATTAATATGAATAATGTTCTAAACATTTTATTTTAAATCTATTTAAACGCAAAGTCCGCAAAGGGTTTTATACTTTTTGTAGTCCTTTTTTTATGGGCACAACGGCGCTTCGCTTAGCAAAGGCTTTTGCAACTTTCCTACGTTTTATTGTACTTTTCAATTTATAAAAAACCTGCAGCCCGACTTGACTCTCTTATTTATATTTTTTAATTGAATCGTCGAATCACATTCGTGATTTGAGCGGAAATCCTTTTATTTTTGATGGCTGAGCCTGTCGAAGCCACCAATAAAAAAAGCGGGAGCCCTTCGACAGGCTCAGGGTAGACTCAGGCGGAAATGTCTGCCCAAATAATTATTTTCATTTTTATACATTTTCAAATCCTGTCTATTATCTTTTATCTATCAGCGAAGCGGTCTATTATCATTTTTCTATTCTAATCTTATTTTAAATTTTTTCACGGCGATGACGAATAAAACCATCATCATTCCGATGAGGACGAGCACGTGTTTCCAGATGACTTCCAGGCCGGTTCCTTTGATCATGATGTTTTTGACGATTTCATAATACCATTTTGCCGGGATTACGTTGCCAATCATTTGTAAAGGAAGCGGCATATTTTCGACGGGAAACATAAAGCCACTCAGCATAATTGTTGGCAGCATAGTTCCCACCAAGGCAATAAGCATGGCGGTTTGCTGACTGTCGGTGACGATTGAGATTACAATTCCTAAAAGCAGATTGGTGATAATGAAAATAATGCTGATTCCGAAAAGCAAAAGCAGACTTCCTTTGATGGGTAAATCGAGGACGGTGACGCTCAAAATCAGGATTGAAACCAAAATGATCATCGATAAAATAAAGTACGGAATTGCTTTGGCTAAAATAATAATGTACGGTTTCATGGGCGATACGAGTAATACTTCCAGGGTGCCCATTTCCTTTTCGCGCACGATGGCGATGGCGGTCATCAAAACACAAATAATCAAAAGAATTAAAGCCATGACGCCGGGAACGAAATTGGGTGCGCCTTTCAGTTGCGGATTATAGAGCATGCGGATTTCCGGTTGTACGCCGGACTTGGGCTGCAGTGTTTTCTGACCGTAAAAATCTATTATAATATTCGACATGAAATTATAGATTTGGTTCGCCAAATTAATATCAGTTCCATCGGTGATGAGTTGCAGTTGCGCTTTTTTGCCACTGTTTATATCTTGGGAAAATTGCGCCGGAATTACCAAAATCATTTTTATTTTTCCGCCTTTGAAAGCGTCTTCTGCTTCGTCGATCGATTTCAAATTTTTGTCAACATCAAAATATTGGTTGGCCTTAATTTTCGAAATGAGTTCGATGGAATTTTGGGATTTGTCCTGATCTAAAACACCGATTTTAGTGTTTTTCACTTCAGTACTTAAAGCAAAACCAAAGAGCAGAACCTGCACAACTGGCATTCCGAAAAGAACCAACAAAGTTCTTTTGTCACGCAGTACGTGCCAGAATTCTTTTTTAACAAAAGTGATTAACTGTTTCATTTCTTCAGTTGATAGTGGAAAGTTGACAGTTACTGTCTGCCTAAATTTTCTTTAGTTGTTTTTACTATTTTTATGAGCATTTTTAATAGTTCTGTGCAGTCTTCTATAATTGATTGATATTCTTTTTCATTTAAGAATTCGCCTTTGTAGAGGAGGAGTAACCAATAATCAGTTTCATTTGCTTCTTTCAAAGCGATGTTCATTTTGTTTAGAAAATCTGCTTTGGATTGACCGTGTTCTGCCTCTCTAATTAACGCACCAATAGCAGTTCCGCTGCGCAATAATTGTTTTGATAGAATATATTCTTTTCTATCTTGGGTCAATATTTTGTAAATTTTAATCAGTCGAATTGAAAATGCTATTGATTTTTCGGCTGCCGTATTATTTTCCATATTTTAAAATTTTATCGTTTTGGTTTTCGCTATCAACTTTCCACTATCAACTGTCAACTATTCTGATCGTTTCGCTCCGCGTGCTAATTCATAAAAAACGTCGTCCATATTTTGCGCATTGAATTGTTTTTTCAATTGTGCTGGAGTTTCTAAGGCGGCAATTTTTCCGTCAACCATAATCGAAACGCGATCGCAATATTCGGCTTCATCCATATAATGAGTCGTGACGAAAATCGTAATTCCACGATCTGAAGCATCATAAATCATATTCCAGAACTGACGTCGGGTAACAGGATCTACGCCGCCCGTGGGTTCATCTAAAAATACAATTTGTGGCTCATGAAAAATAGCAACTGAGAAAGCGAGTTTCTGTTTCCAGCCCAAAGGAAGTTGAGAAACCAGTTTATTTTTTTCATTTTCTAAACCCAGTTCTTTGATGAGTTCATCGCGTTTTATTTTTAAGTCTTTTCTCGGTATTCGGTAGATTCCGCCGAAGAAATTGAGGTTTTCTTTCACCGTTAAATTTCCATACAAAGAAAATTTCTGACTCATATAACCAATGTTCTTTTTAATCTTCTCCGGTTCTTTATAAACATCAAAGCCCGCGACCGTCGCAGTTCCGGAAGTCGGAATGGAAAGTCCGCTGAACATCCGCATCGCTGTAGTTTTTCCGGCACCATTCGCTCCCAGGAAACCGAAGATTTCCCCTTTGGTTACTTCAAAACTGATGTGATCAACCGCCGTAAAATCACCAAAAGTTTTGGTAATGTTTTCTGCTTTTATAGCGATATTATGGTTGTCTGAAGTCATCATGTTAATTGGATAATAAGCGAATAAAACTGTCTTCTATACTGGCTTTGATGGGATTAATTTCAATATTTTCAAATCCTTCTTTTTTCAAATATTCTGTAATGCTTTCGATGTTAAAATTATCAGACTGTTCCACACTTAAATGCACAAATTCTCCGTATGCATAGACATTTTTCTTTTGGTCGAAGTTTTCCAAAGCACGCAATACATTTGCAGTTCGTCCGGCTTTTACTTCGAAAAGTAAATCAGGATAGGAATTGCTGATTTTTTCCGGAGTATTGATTGAAAGAATTTTTCCGTGTTGCATTAAAGCGATTCGGTCACACAAAGCCGCTTCATCCATATAAGGTGTGGCGACGACCATGGTGATTCCCTGTAACTTTAAACGCCGGAGCATTTCCCAGAATTCTTTTCTCGAAACGGGATCAACACCAGTTGTGGGTTCGTCCAGAAATAAAACTTTCGGCTTGTGAATTAAGGCGCAGCATAAAGCCAGTTTCTGTTTCATTCCGCCTGATAATTTTCCGGCTCTTCGATCTTTAAAAGGTTCAATTTGAATATAGATGTTTTTGATCAATTTGTAATTTTCTGCAATGGTCGTATTAAAAACACTCGCAAAAAATTCCAGATTTTCTTCAATCGTTAAATCCTGATAGAGTGAAAATCGTCCCGGCATATAACCCAAAATTTTCCGAATTTCTTTATAATCTTTCACCATATCAAAACCCTCAATTGAAGCAGAACCAGAATCGGGTAGAAGTACCGTGGTCAGCATTCTGAAGATGGAAGTTTTCCCTGCACCGTCGGGTCCAATTAATCCGAATATTTCTCCAGGATTCACGTCGAAACTCACGTCATCCACTGCAAGCACTTTTTCAGTTTTCTTGCCGTAGGTTTTAGTGAGATTGTTGACGATGATTGGTTTCATTTTTTTTAGTTGAAAGTTGACAGTTGACAGTTGACAGTTGACGGTTAACAGTTAACAGTTGAAGGATTTTTTACCGCAAAAGAGACAAAAGTTAACTGCAATTTTTTAGTTAATCAAAAGACCGTAAAAGTTTGAGTGTTTATATCTCTCCATTTTGTGATCTTTTATTTCCAATAATTTCCCTTAATCTTTTGTGACTTTGTGGTTGAATTCTTTCGTTTTTTTTATTTTAAAATTTCACGTCGCCGTACATTCCGATTTTGAGGTAGCCATCATTTTTCACATGGATTTTTACAGCGTATACTAAATTGGCTCGTTCGTTTTTGGTCTGAATGGTTTTCGGTGTGAACTCGGCTTTTGAACTGATCCAGTAAATTGTTCCTGGAAGTTCTTTGGTTTTCGTTTCACCCGCATCGATGAGAACTTTCACCTGTTGTCCGATTTTTATCTGTGGCAATTGATCTCCGGTCACGAAGGTTTTTAAAGTCATCACTTCTAAATTTGCCATTTTAAAAATAGGTTTTCCAACCGTCGCAAACTCACCTTGATTCAGGTATTTCGTTAAAACCATTCCGGAGATCGGACTTTCAATCGTATTATTTTTTAACTGTTCATCGATTTGCGCCACCTTTTTCTCGGTTGGTTTTCTTTCACTTAAAATCGCGCGGTTTTGAATCGAGACATTTTCTTTGGTGGTGGAAATCTGTTGCTGTAAAATATTCAACTGACTTTGAGCCGCAGCAATCTGTTTCTGAATCACTTTTATTTGTCCGTTCGCATCATCGAGTTGCTTTTTTGTTGCGGCATCTTTGGCCACTAAATTTGCAGTTCTGTTTCTTTCCCGAATTGCATTTTGAAGTTGTTCCTGTAAAACGGAAACATTCGCAGACTGTCCGGATATCTGAGATTGCAAGACCTGAATTTGCGGAAGAGCAGAATTCGTTTTTTGCTCGATTGCATCCATGCTTGCGATCACCTGTTCCTTTTGAAGTTCTACATTCTTTGGATCTATTTCGCCTACTTTTTCATTGATTGACAATTGCTGACCTTCTTCTACATTAAGTTGCAGAATCGTCCCATTGGCTTTGGCAGTGACCATGAGTTCATCGGCTTCGAAAGTTCCCGATGCGTCGTAGGAATTATCTGAATTATTGCAGGCAGCGAGGGAAAGTAGGGCTGCAAATAAAATATATTTTTTCATCAGAAGTTTTTTAAAAGAGTTCTGTATTTAATTTTCAACTATCAACTATCAACTATCAACTATCAACTACTGATTAAGTTGTGCTTTCAAATTATATTGTGTTAAAAGATACTGTATCTCGTGGATGATTTTTTGATTTTTTGCGCGGTCGAGTTCATTCACTTCTCGCAGATAGTCATTGGTGGTAATAACACCGTTTTCCAACTGTGCTAAAGAGGCTTTCTTAATGCTTTCCCGCAATTCGATGAGTTCATTGTCTTTATTAATCAATTGCTGGATTTTATCGAGGTCGCTGTTGTTCTGAATGGTTTGAAACTGCTGATTGAAAAGGAAGTTTTCTTTAAGAACGTCGATTTCCTGCTGTTGGGTTTCGACCAAAGCCAAGTCACTCTTCCTGGTGTAAAATCCAGAGATTGGAATATTTAAACGCAAACCGCCGATGTAGAAAATATCGAATTCATTTTTTAACATATTGAAACCTGGTTTTCCATAACCACCTTGAAAGAAGGCTCCGATTTTTGGAAGATTTTTCGAGTTGATGTTCGCTTTCTGCTGTTCTAAACCTTGTTTTTGCAAGTCAAAGAGTTTCAGTTCTGCACGTTTATTTTCATCTTGAATCAGAATTTTTTCAGGTTTTTCTAATGTAGTATTTTCGTCAATATTTTTATTAATGAAAAGAGAAAGCATTTGCAGGAAACTTTTTTTAGTCGATTGAAGTTCCATTTGTTTTTGTTCGAGATTGACGATTTGTGCTTTCAAAACATCAACATTACTTCGAAAGATAACGCCGTTTTCTAATTGTGCTTCGGCTTTTTTCAATCCGCTTGATAAGTCAGATTTGGTTAATTCTGTTTGTTGAAGTTGTTCATCGGTTTGTAGAATTCCGAAATAAATTTGGTTGATTCTCATTTCTAACTGATTGGTTTCAACTTCTGTTTTTTGAAGTTCTATTTCAGAATTGATGGTTGCCATTTTCTTTTGATTGGCAATCATTCCGCCATCGTAAATGTTTTGCTGAACGTCGGCATATACTTTATACTGATCTTTGCTCACCGGTTCGATGGTCATATTAGGCAGTTGAATTGGAAACTGGATGACATCATTTTGATAAGTTGCCTGTCCTACAATTTGAATTTGTGGAAGCCAACCTTTCGCCGCATTTTGTAAATTGTATTCTTTGGTCTTCGCAATTAAATCGTGTCTTTTAATGAGCGGGTAATTTTGCTTGGCCAAATTGTAACATTCTTCTAAGTTCAATGTTTGAGCATTGCCGGAGAAGAAGAGGAGGAGGAAAAGATATTTTAAAATTTTCATTTTCTTATGTGTTTTTGTCATTCTGAATGAAGTGAAACGGAATGAAGAATCTTTATTATTTGAAGAGATGCTTCATTTCACTTTGTTCCATTCAGCATGACAATCGTCGTTTTTAAAAAGTTAATTATTCAGCATCATCTTAATCCACATTGGAACCATCGTTTTTCTTTCTTCTACGAATTTTTGAAATTCTTCATCATTCATTAAATCAAATGATTGAAGAATGGGTTTTCCTAAAAAGGGAAATACGGTCATGCTTAGAAAATTCAATAAAAAGTGAAAAGGATTAACGTCGGGTTTTCTTTCTTTAATCTGTTTCATTAAATAGGAATTATTCAATACTTTTTCAAAAGGAAGAATCGATTTCACATCCGAGGTTTTCTTCTGAATTTCACTTAAAACAAAAATTGGAAGATTTGGATTTTTTGATAGAATTTCAAAGTATTTTACACTCGCTAAATCTATTTTTTCATCTAAAGACGTTTTCTCATTGGTAACAATTGGAATAATTTGTCCGAAAAGTAAAACGATTTTTACTTTCATCACCTGTTCAAACAGTTTTTCTTTGGTTCGAAAATAGTAATTGAGAAGCGCCAAATTAATTCCGGCTTCCTCCGCAATGTCGCGTGTTCGCGTGCCTGAAAAACCTTTTTCAGTGAAAACTTTTGAGGCAGCGATCAGGATTTTATCTTCTGTTGAAAGTTCTTCGGTATTCATTTTTTTAATTCTTAAGTAAAATTAAGATTAATTTTTTGATTTAAACAAATGAATTAATCAAATGATTAAATTTAATTTTTTAAAAAACGCAAATCAAAGAAATGCGTTTTTAGTCTATTTAAAAATGGTAATTACAAACCAAACTGTTTCGCAAACAAATCAGGGAAAACACCCATCGCAACTAAAGCGAAGATAATGAAGACCGCTACAATATTGTAAGTTAACGAAACTTTTTCTGAAGTTTTGAAACTGCTTTCTTTTGGGAAAAACATCGCCATGATTAATCGTAAGTAATAAGCGATTGAAATTGCAGATCCTAAAACAGCGACTAAAACTAAGAAGGGTGATTTGTCGATCGCCTGGGCGAAGATGGCAAATTTCCCCATGAAACCTGCAGTTAAAGGAATCCCAGCCATTGATAATAATGAAACTGTTGCTGTTACTGCCAAAATCGGTTCCGTGTGTGCTAATCCTTTGAAAGCGTTGTAAGAAGTTTCTCTTTTCAGTTTTTCTACCCAGATCAAACACATCATTACTCCAACGGTTGCAAGAGAATAAGCGAATAAATAGAACGCTAGGTTATAACTTGACAGACTGTTCATTCCGTAAAAAATTAAGGATAAATATCCAACATGAGAAACGGAAGAGTAGGCTAACATTCGTTTTGCGTTGCTTTGAGCAAGACCCATAACATTTGCCAGGAATAAAGTGATGATGATTAATACACCCATAATATTAATCCATTCTCCGGTGATTCCGATGAAGCCAATCGTCATTAATTTAAAGAAAGCGAAGAAGGCTGAAATCTTCACAACAGACATCATAAATGCTGTAATGAGGGAAGGTGAACCTTGATAAACATCTGGACTCCACATGTGGAACGGTGCTAAGGAAACTTTAAATGCCAAGGCAACCAACATTAAAACTGCTCCTAAATTGAACATTAAATTCTTAGGATCATTCACTGCGAATTCGTGGATTTTATATAAATCAAAACTTCCGCTGCTTCCGTAGATTAAGGCAACTCCGAATAAAAGAAATCCGGTGGCGAATGCTCCCATCAAGAAATACTTAATTGAGGCTTCGTTAGAACGCAAATCGGTTTTGTTGCTTCCTGCTAAAACGTATAATGGAATAGAAAGGATTTCAATTCCTAAAAATAAAGTTACCAGGTTTTGGAAACCAAATAAGATGACACCTCCAGCCAATGAAAATAGCATTAATGCATATAATTCTGATTGGTGATTGCGGTGATTACTGAATGCAAAACCAGCAATGAAGAATATTAGAACAGTTGTTACAATGGCGATTCTGGTGAATAAGGCAGCGTTGGCTCCAAATTCATACATGTGTTGATACTGATTGAAGAATGAAAGTTCCGGTAAGAAACTGACATAAAAAGCAATCATCAATCCCAGAATACCGATATATCTGGAAAATTTCCCCTGTTCAAACACCCCCGCAAATAATGCGACAATTGCGGTAAGGAATATAATTATTAAAACGCTCATTTAGTATAGATTTGAGATTGATAGATTTGAGATTTCAGATTTTACTCGTGGTCTCGATCTCTTTATTTCTTAATTATTATTTTTATTAATTCATCATTGAAGTGAAAATAAACTTCAGTGAACTGTTGACCATATCTAAAATTGGCTGTGGGAAAACTCCCATCAGAATTACAAAAACTGCCAAACTTGCCAAGACTGAAAACTCAACATTGTTCACATCTTTTGCAGAGGCTAAAACTTGCTCGTCTCCAGGGCCAAACATTGCTTTACCATAAAATCTAAACATGTAGACGGAAGAGAAGATCATAGTCGTTCCACCAATTACCGCAGCAAGTATACTGTAATCGAAAATTGATTTTATCAAAATAAACTCTCCAACAAAACCATTAGTTAAAGGAAGTGCAATTGATCCTAATAAAATGATTAGGAATAATACGGCGAATTTTGGGGCAACTTTTGCGAAACCGCCCATTTGTCTTAGGTCTCTTGTTTTGAATCTTTTGTAAAGAATATCAGCACAATAAAACAAACCTACCACGTTAATACCGTGCGCGAATGCTTGAACTAAAGCACCTTCACCACCTTCAATCATTAATGTTCCTTTCATTGTTAAGATTGCTGAAGCCATAATCCCTGCAGTCATTAATCCAACGTGAGATAAAGAAGAGTAGGCGATGAGTCGTTTGGAGTCATTCTGAATAATGGCAATTAATGCTCCATGAACGACGCCAATAATTGCAAGAACTAATACGATCTGTCCTGAAATTCCTAGAATAGGTTCTGGTACAACCGGAAGTAACCATCTTAGTAAACCATACACGGCCATCTTCAACATAATCCCTGAAAGCAGCATGGACCCTTGTGTTGGTGAATAGGTATAGGTATCTGGTTGCCAAGAGTGGAAAGGGAAAATCGGCAACTTCACTGCAAAAGCAAAGAAAATAAACCAGAAAATTACGATTTGCGCTCCTGAAGTTAAATCTGCATTATATAAATCCGTTAATGCAAATGATGCAGAGTGGTTGTAAACGTAAATTAATCCGATCAACATAAATAGAGAACCTACAAATGTGTAAACAAAGAACCTTGTGGTAAATTGAATTTTCTTGTTTTCCTGACCCCATATTCCAGCGATTAACCAGATTGGAATTAAAGTAACTTCCCAGAAGATATAGAATAATAATCCATCTAAAGAAGTGAAAACTCCTACCAATCCGAATTGCATTAACAGAATTAATCCGTAGAACGAATTGCTGTATGCTGGTTTTTCATTAAAGGAAGAAAGAATAATGATTGGTGTTAAAATGTTGGTTAGTAACAACATCAACATGCTCATTCCATCGATCCCGAAATGCAGATTACTCTTGATGTAATTGGACCAAGGATAATTAATTTCATATTGCAAAACACCATCAACGGTAGGTTTGAAATCGAAATTTGACAGCATATAAAAGGTCAATAACATTTGTGCAAATGCAATTCCTAATGCAAGATATTTACTGGCGGGATTTTTCCACGCGAACACCAATCCTGAACCTACGAGAGGTAATAGTAGTACTAGTAGTAATAAGTATGACATTTACTATTGTAATATAAAGTTAACAATTAAAATAATTCCGATCGCCAGAGACATGATGAGAACGTAATTCTCTACATTTCCGTTCTGTAGTTTTTTTGCTGCTCTACCAGAATCTTCAGCTCCCCAACCGATAAAGTCTGTGAATTTGGTTAATACGCTTTTTTCAAACATATTACCACCAACTCCTAATCCTTCTGTCATTTTAATAAAAGTGACATTGTATAATTCGTCGATAAATAACTTTCTATTTGAGAGTCTTTGCCAGCCAGTATATTGCTCGTCTGGTAGCGCCATTTTTTTCTTGTTAACGTAAATGTTTTTAACAATGAACCACACTACGAAGAACATTAAAACCGTTAAACCAAGCAAAATCATTTCTGTTGCAAAAGGAACTTCTGCCAATTCTAAATCATAAACATAAAGGTTATTCAACCATTTATCTAAGTTCGCAAATTCACCATGACCAATGAAATGTGGTAGATTGATGAAACCACCAACAACTGATAAAACAGCCAAAACGATTAATGGCAACGTCATATTCAAAGGACTTTCATGAAGGTGTTTTTTCTGTTCTTCAGTTCCTCTAAACTCTCCGTGGAAAGTAAGGTAATACGCTCTGAACATATAAATCGCCGTCATTGCTGCAACTGCAAAAAGAATCACCCAAACCATTGGGTTTTTACCAAAGGCACTTGCTAAGATTTCGTCTTTAGAAATCATTCCGGAAAGGAAAGGAAATCCTGAAATTGCCAGTGTTCCGATTAAGAAAGTGATATGCGTAATTGGAATTTTTTTCTTTAAACCTCCCATCATTCTCATATCCTGTTCTCCGCTCATTGCGTGAATTACAGAACCTGAACCTAAGAATAACAAAGCTTTGAAAAATGCGTGCGTCATTAAGTGGAACATGGCTACGGTATAAGCACCAGTACCAACTGCTACGAACATAAAGCCCAATTGAGAAACGGTAGAATATGCTAATACTTTTTTAATGTCATTTTGTCGAAGTCCGATAAATGCGGCAACTAAAGCAGTTAATAATCCGATGAAAAGGATTGCATCCATTGTAGTTGGAGCCAGGGAGAATAAGAAGTTAGAACGAACTACTAAATAAACTCCGGCAGTTACCATGGTTGCTGCGTGGATTAATGCCGAAACTGGAGTTGGTCCAGCCATTGCATCCGGAAGCCAGGTAAATAAAGGAATCTGTGCAGATTTCCCTACTGCTCCAATAAATAAACTTGCCGTGATGAAGATGATAATTGTTGAATCTAATTCAAATTTACCTGAATTCTGTGCAACCGAAAGGTAATCTACAGCATTGGTTTGGTAAGCAATCATTAATATTCCGATGATCATTCCCAAGTCACCAATGCGGTTCATGATGAAGGCTTTTCTTGCAGCAGCATCAAATTTCCTGTTTTCATACCAGAAACCAATAAGTAAATAGGAGCATAGTCCAACACCTTCCCATCCGATGAAAAGAATTAGATAATTGCTTCCCATTACCAAAAGTAACATCATAAAGATGAATAAATTCAGGTAAGAAAAGAATTTATGAAAACCCTTATCAGTGCTCATGTAGCCAATAGAGTAGAGGTGAATTAAAGAACCAATCCCGGTAATAATCATGATCATCATTAATGAAAGTTGGTCGATTTGAAAACCAAAATTCACTTGAACACCATTAATTCTAAACCATTCAAATGCTCTTACAATCACTGCTTGCGAATCTGCATTAAACTTTAAAAATAAACTTAAAGCGATACAGAACGACGCAAAAACTACTGCTGTTGCTAATCCGCCTACGAATAACTTCGGAAGTTTTTTCCCGAATAATCCGTTGATCAGAAAGCCAGCCAGTGGTAAAAGTATAATCGCGTAAACTAAATTTTCCATCCTTTATTATCCTCTTAATTTATTAAAAATACTAATGTCTACCGATTTGGTATTTCTGTACAACATTGCGATAATTGCTAAACCTACAGCAACTTCTGCAGCGGCAACAACCATGATGAAGAACACCAGGATCTGTCCATTTCCGTCCCCTTTATAAGATGAAAATGCTGCGAGTAAAAGGTTTACAGAATTCAGCATTAACTCTACACATCCTAAAATAATGATGGCATTTTTGCGGATTAAAACTCCCAAAACACCAAGGCAAAACAAAACAGAACTTAGAATAATAAAATATTCTAAAGGAACTACTTGTATAAATGAATTTACTTCTCCCATAATTCTATAAATCTTTTTTACCAATTAATACTGCTCCAACAATTCCCGCAAGAATAAGGATAGAAGCCAATTCAAATGGCAAAACATATTCGTTAAACAATAATCTACCAAGGTTTTTGGTTAAACCAACAGACGTATCGACATCAGTTCCAAAGGTTTTTTGATTGATTCCTTTGAAAGCACCTAAAATCCCTACCAATAATAATCCTGAAGTAAATACTCCAATGAATTTTGGCAGATTTTTCTTTCTGCTTTCATCTTCTTTATTCAAATTCAACATCATCAAAATATAAAGGAACAATACCATGATTGCACCAGCATACACAATGATCTGTACAATCCCAAGGAACTGCGCATTGAGCAAAATATATAAGGCAGCGATCGAAAAGAAAGTCACAATCAGTGATAGAATAGAGTAGAGTGCATTTTTTGCAAAAACAAAATAAGCCCCGCTTACCAAAGCCAAAAATGCCACGAAGAAAAATATGATTTGTTCCATACTATTTTACTGCTTTTTTTTGTAATTCACTTTGGCGGTCTGTAATATCAATTCTTTCGTTGATTTTTTCCACCAATTTATCTTTTCCGTAAATGAAACTTCCACGATTGGTTTCTACATCAACCAAACGGTCGGTTAAATAGATTGCTGATTTCGGACAAGCCTCTTCACAAAGACCACAGAAAATACATCTCAGCATATTGATTTCATAAACCGATGCATATTTTTCTTCACGATACAAATCTTTTTCGTCTTTTGTACGTTCAGCACTTGTCATCGTGATTGCTTCTGCTGGACAAGTTACTGCGCAAAGTCCACAAGCAGTACATCTTTCTCTACCTTCTTCATCACGCTTCAAGACGTGAAGTCCACGCCAAACTTTGGCTCTTGGTTTAATTTGCTCTGGGTAAGACCATACTTTTCCTTTCGGACCTGCTATCGCATGCTTTAAAGTAATAGACATTCCCTTGAAAATTTCTGGGAGGTATAATTTTTCCATAAAAGTCATCTCTTTATTCGAGACTACTTTTGATCTGTTTGTCAGTTTCATATTGATGGGTTTTAGCCGCACTTTTCAGTGTTGCATTAAAACTTCTTTTTTTATTTATTTGCGAAGAAAACAATTACGGCAGCCGTAACTACTAAATTCAACAATGCCAGGGGAATCAATTTCTTCCATCCTAAGTGCATTAGTTGGTCATATCTAAATCTTGGGATCGTCCAACGAATCCACATAAAGATTAAAATTCCGATCACCGTTTTTCCTAAAATGGCGACAATACTTAAAATACCGGCAATATTTTCGCCCCAGTTTTCCGAAACCCAGTTAATTCCAGGATAATTAAATCCACCGAAAAACAAAGTAGCGATTAAAGCATTAGAAATAAACATGTTCACATATTCACCAAACATATATTGTCCGAAGTTCATCGAAGAGTATTCGGTCATAAAACCATTGACCAATTCCGATTCACACTCAGGTAAATCAAAAGGTGCACGACCTGTTTCTGCCATTGCTGCAACGAAGAAAATAATAAATGCTAAAGGTTGGTAAAAGATATTCCAGTTCATACCATCTGCAGGAATGAAACCCCAGATTTTTCCTACTCCTTGTGAAGAGGTGATGTAATGTAAATCTAAACTCCCCGCCATTAAAATAATAGAAAGAAGGGAAAGGCCCATAGCCAATTCATAAGAAATCATTTGTGATGAAGCACGAATTGCTCCGATCAATGAATACTTATTGTTAGAAGCCCAACCACCAATCATCATTCCGTAAACTCCGATAGAAACCATTGCGATCAAATACAAAACGCCAACATCAATATTAGCAACTTGTATGTCAAAAGAATTTCCACCGATGTTCAAACTTTTCCCCCAAGGAATAACTGCTCCTGTAATAAGTGAAATGAACATGGTTATTGCGGGCCCGATGTAGAAGAGAAAACGATCTGCTCCTTGTGGTACAAATCCTTCTTTGAAAAATAGTTTTCCACCATCTGCTAAAGGTTGCAAAATCCCAAAAGGACCGGCTCTGTTAGGACCAATTCTATCTTGAAGAATCGCAGCCACTTTTCTTTCGCCCCATGTTGAATAGGCGGCAACACCCAATGATACTACGAAAAGTGCAACAACTAATATTATTTTAAAAGTAATTAACTCCATAATTATTTCTCGTCTTTATCGCTTAGTTCTTTTGCATCTGGATTATCCAAAAGACTAATCATATTTTTAGGTTTTTCGTAATGGTTCAGTGAAATCACCGAATGGCGATCAATATGACGTGGACCTTCTATGGTCCAAAATTTCAAATCTTTTTTATGGAATCTACAATCATCACAGATCCAATCCTGAACTTCATCGTATTGATCTTTTCTTGCAGTTACTCTGATGACTTCTTCACCTTTCATCCAAACGACTGCTTTACCTGCACATTTTGAACATTCGCAAGTTCCGTTCAACGGTTTTGTAAACCAAACTCTGCTTGCAAATCTCGCAGTTCTGTCTGTTAAAGCACCAACTGGGCAAACATCGATTACGTTTCCGATGAAATCACTTTCTAAGGCTTTATTTAGATTGGTCGAAATTTCTGCATGTTCGCCACGGAACAAAATCCCATGTTCTCTGTTCTCTGTTAATTGATTTGCCACCAAAACGCATCTTGCACACAAGATACAACGGTTCATATTCAATTTAATATTGGGACCAATATCTTCTGGCTCGAAAGTTCTTCGCTCGAATTCAGTTCGGGTTCTTTCTAAACCATGTTCGTAACTTAAATCCTGCAAATGACATTCTCCTGCCTGATCACAAATTGGGCAATCGAGTGGGTGATTGATCAATAGAAATTCGGTTACAGCATGTCTTGCTTCCTGTGTTTTTTCAGAAGTAAGATTTTTTACTTCCATTCCGTCCATTACGCTAGTTCTACAACTTGCTACCAATTTTGGCATTGGTCGTGTATCGGCATCAGACCCTTTGGAGACTTCTACCAAACAAGTTCGGCATCGTCCACCACTTGATTCCAATGGTTTGTAATAACACATTGCGGGCGGAACAGATTTACCACCAATTTGTCTTGCTGCTTCTAAAATAGAAGTACCAGGCAAAACTTCGGTTGTTTGTCCGTCGATGGTTATCTTAAATTTTTTAATTTCTTCGCTCATTATAGATGAATTCAAAAGTGAATTAATTATTTTTTCGTGTTAAAGGTATATCCAATTCCGAAATTAACTTGTCCGAACACGAAATCCTGTGACGCTTTATCGGGTTTGTTATTTAAGGTGGTTTTTATGTCCCACATATTGATATAGCCTGCTTTTGCTTCGACTCTTGCTACAACATGTTTCCAGAATACAAAATTTAAACTGGTTCTACCGTCCAAACCAAAACCCGCTACATGGAATCGGTCGCTTCTTTCGTTACCGAATAATTTCACATTACTTTTAGGAAACATTGGGCCTAAACCGGCACCGTAACTCCAAACAATATCAAATTTTTCTTTGTTATAAATATTCTTATATTTTTCTAAACCGAAGTTAATATAATTTAACCCATCGGTATGTTCAAATGTTAAAAATTCTCCATTCGTTAAATCAACCTGTCCGTTTTGTACCATTGCAGCATAAGCCGGATCGCTTATGTTTCCTGAGAATTTTACTGTTTGGTCTTGATCCATAACATATTTCATGTGGTCAATTCCTAATACAAATGCAACATTATCTTTAATGAAATACGCAAATCTTTGGTTGGTTTGGGGTATCGTTACTCGATCTAACTGAAAATAATTATGATAAGAAAAATCTGACGGCCGATCATGTGCGACCACATTTTTCAGTGTAAAATCATAACCATTTCCTTTAAAGTGAATGTCGGAATTGGTAAATGCTGCTCGATTCCAACCCCAAAAAATAAGCATTTGTCCTTTCTGGGTTAAAGGTTCTTTTTTTGGTTTTACATCTTGACCAAAGCCAAAACCAAATCCTAAAAACAACGCTGCTAAAACTATTACTTTCTTCATGTCTCAAAGAGCGTACACTCTTTATATCTTCTAAATAAAACTTCTTCTTATTCTGCTTTTGCAGGCACAGGAATTGGATCAGCATAATGTGCTAAACCATAATTTCTTGTTTGACTTTCAGGATTGTCGATGTACCACTCAAACTCATCACGGAAATGACGAATCGCTGCGGCTACTGGCCAAGCAGCAGCATCACCCAAAGGACAAATTGTATTTCCTTCAATTTTTCTTTGAACGTCCCACAATAAATCGATATCGTTTAATGTTCCTTGTCCGCTGTGAATTTTTTTCAAAATCTTATAAAGCCAAGGCGTTCCTTCACGACACGGTGTACATTGTCCACAACTTTCGTGCGCGTAGAAATGGGCTAAAGTCATGGTGTGTTTAACTACAGACTGGTCTTCATCTAAAACGATGAATCCACCTGAACCCATCATTGTTCCAGTTGCAAAACCACCATCAGAAAGGGATTCGTAATTCATGTAACGAGGTTCACCATTAATCGTTTTCAGCAATAAATTTGCTGGAACAATTGGTACAGAACTTCCACCTGGAATACAGGCTTTTAATCTTTTACCATTAGGAATACCGCCACAATATTCATCAGAATAAATGAATTCTTCTACAGTAATAGTCATGTCTATTTCGTAAACTCCCGGTTTGTTAATGTTGCCACACGCAGAAATTAATTTAGTACCTGTAGAACGACCAACACCAATTTTCGCATATTCTGCTCCAGTAATATTAATAATTGGAACAACTGCTGCAATAGTTTCCACATTATTTACAACGGTTGGAGATTCCCAAAGTCCTTTAACAGCAGGGAAGGGTGGTTTTAAACGCGGGTTTCCTCTTTTGCCTTCCAGTGATTCTAGAAGGGCAGTTTCTTCACCACAGATATAAGCACCAGCACCACGATGAACATAGATTTCTAAATCGAAACCAGTTCCTAAAACATTTTTTCCTAAAAATCCAGCGGCTTTTGCTTCTTCAATGGCTTGTTCCAGAATATCCGGAATCCAGGCAAACTCGCCACGAATATAAATATATCCTGTGTGAGCACCCAAAGCGAAAGCAGAAATGATCATTCCTTCGATTAACAGATGGGGAATATGTTCCATCAAATAACGGTCCTTGAAAGTACCTGGTTCGGATTCATCTGCATTCACCACCAAATATCTTGGTACACCTTCTGGTTTTGCCAAGAAACTCCATTTCATTCCAGTTGGAAATCCTGCACCACCACGACCTCTTAGGCCAGAAGTTTTTACTTCTTCGGTGATTTCGTCGGGAGTCATTTTAAAGGCTTTTTCCACAGCCTCGTAGCCACCTTGTTTTCGGTACACTTCGAACGTGCGAATTCCTTCTACATGCGCGTCTTTAAGTAAAAGTTTTTTACTCATTATTTTTATAAATTAATCCAAAGCAAGCGTTCCCTGTCTGCAAAGTTCCAGGATTTCGTCTACTTTTTCTTTTGTTAAATGTTCATGATAAAATTTCCCAAGTTGCATCATGGGAGCGTATCCGCAAGCGCCAAGGCATTCTACTGTTTTTAAAGTAAATAAACCATCGGCAGAAGTTTCACCAGCATTGATATTCAATTTTTCCTTAATATATTGAATAATTTCATCGCTGCCTTTGAGCATGCAAGGTCCAGTTTGGCAAACTTCTAAAACGTATTTCCCAACAGGTTTCATATTGAACATGCTGTAGAATGTCGCTACTTCATAAACCTCAATAGGTGTAATTTCCAGAAGTTCTGCAACATAATCCATTACTGGGACTTGCAACCATCCACCAAATTCTTTTTGTGCCAAATGAAGCACTGGAATCAGTGCTGATTTTTTTCTTTCAGCCGGATATCTTGCGGTAATTTTATGAACCTGAGTTAGTGTTTCAGGTTTAAAAGCAATCGTTTCGCTCATTTTATTTTTTTCTTAAATGTACAATGCATGATGAAAATGTACTCTCTAATTTATATTCTATACATTTAACTAGGCATCGAGTTCACCTGCTATTACGTTCATACTGCATAACGTAACAATTGCATCGGAAATCAAACTCCCTTGAATCATCTCAGGATATGCCTGATAGTAAATAAAGCACGGTCTTCTAAAGTGTAATCGATAAGGCGTTCTTCCGCCATCGCTTACCAAGTAAAATCCTAATTCACCATTCCCACCTTCAACAGCATTGTAAACTTCCCCTTTCGGAACTTCAGTTTCTGCCATTACAATTTTAAAGTGATAAATTAAAGCTTCCATATTGTTATAAACATCTGCTTTTTCCGGAAGATAAAATTCTGGAAGATCAGCATGGAAAGGTCCTTCTGGTAAATTTTTATATGCTTGCTGGATAATTTTAAAACTTTCCCAAACTTCCTGTTGACGAACCATAAATCGGTCATAAGTGTCTCCCGAAGTTCCTACTGGAATAATAAAATCGAAATCTTCATAAGAGCAATATGGACTGGCAACACGTACATCATAGTCTACTCCTGTTGCACGTAAGTTAGGACCAGTAAATCCGTAACTTAAAGCTCTTTCCGCAGAAATAGGTCCGGCGTTAATTGTTCGATCCATAAAGATTCTGTTTCTTTCATTCAAATTACAGAAGTCTTTCCAAACTGCTGGGAATTTTTTCAACCAAGTGTCCATTAATTCATGAAATTTTGGACTAAAGTCTCTTTCGAAACCTCCGATTCTTCCCATATTGGTGGTCAATCTTGCTCCGCATACTTCTTCGTACATTTCGTAGATTCTCTCTCTCTCTTGGAAAAGATAGGTTAATCCTGTAATCGCTCCAGCATCCATTGCAATAACTCCGTTACAAATCAAGTGATCTGCAATTCTTGCCAACTCCATCATAATCACTCGCATATAATCTACACGTTTTGGAATTTCGCAACCTAAGAGTTTCTCAACAGTTAAATGCCATCCGATATTATTAATAGGAGAGGAACAGTAATTCATTCGATCCGTTAAAGTCGTAATCTGAGTAAAGTTTCTTCTTTCAGAAATTTTTTCAAAAGCACGGTGAATGTATCCTATGGTCTGTTCGGCATGAAGAATTCTTTCCCCATCCATCGTAAGGACGTTCTGGAAAATTCCGTGGGTCGCCGGGTGAGTTGGACCAAGATTTAAGGTGTATAATTGACCGTCAATTTGTTCCTTAGAATCGTGTTGGTTCAGTATATTTGAGAGTGCGTTGTCTTTCATAATTTTTTGACTTTAAGTAAAAAGGATTTCCTTTAAACTAATTATCTTCCGAACATTTTATCGTCTTTATCGGTTCTGGTACCATCTTCCAAACGATATTCTTTCAACATTGGGTGATATCCCAAATCTTCCATATTTAAGATTACTCGTAAATCCGGATGTCCTTTAAATTTAATTCCGTAAAAATCAAAAGTTTCTCTTTCCATCCAGTTTGCACCAGCGTACAAGTCGGTCATAGAATCTACTTCTGCATTTTCTCGGGTCATAAAAACTTTCAAACGAATTCTGAAATTAGTCATCATGTTATGAAGATGATAAATCACACCGATTTCTTTTTCTGGAGTTTCAGGATAGTGGATTCCACAGATGTCCGTTAGGAAATTGATTTGCAGTGAAGAATCTCTTAAATGATGAATCACTTTTTTTATATCTTCCTTCTTTATTTCTAAAGTTAAAAAATCATAAGGGGTATCATGCGAAATTACAGATTCCGGAAACTCTCTGGTAATTGCTTCTAAAACAAATTCGTTCGTCATTTCTATTAATCTATATCGTAAGATGCTAATAATTGTTGGTATTCTGGAAGGTCTCTTCTGCGAATACTTTCACCTTCACAAAGTGCTTGAACTTGCATTACACCTTCAATAATTTGTTCAGGTCTTGGCGGGCAACCAGGAACGTAAACGTCAACTGGAATGATTTTATCAATTCCTTGTAAAACCGAGTACGTGTCGAAAATACCACCGCTTGAAGCACATGCACCAACTGCCACAACCCATTTTGGTTCTGCCATTTGGGTATATACTTGTTTTAAAACAGGACCTAATTTTTTTGAAATGGTTCCGCAAACCATTAACATATCTGCTTGTCTTGGGGAGAAAGAGTTTCTTTCCATCCCAAATCTTGACGCATCGAAAGTTGGATTAAGTGTTGCCATGAATTCAATTCCACAGCATGAAGTTGCAAAAGGCAATGGCCAAAGTGAGAATTTTCTTGCCAAACCAATCACACTGCTGAGTTTGGTGGCGAAAAATCCTTCTCCTTCAAAACCTTCTGGTGCTTCCGCATCCATTCTAATTACTGGTTTATTATCAGACATTTTAATTTTTCTTAAAGTTACTAAAGACTTAATTTTTGGGCTATTTATCCCAATCGAGTGCACCGCGTTTCCATACGTAGATGAAAGCGATGAAAAACACAGAGATAAAGGTAAGCACTGCGTAGAAACCTTCAACTCCAAATTCGCGGATATTAACCGCGTAAGGATAGAAGAAAACAATCTCGATATCGAACAATACAAAGAGTACTGCAGTTAAAAAATACTTAACAGAAAAGGGAGTTCTTGCATTTCCTTCTACTTCTACACCACATTCAAAACTTTCATTCTTTTTGGTGGAGGTCGACTTTTGTCTTGGCCCTAAAAAATGAGTTCCTAAGATGGAAAGCAAAACAAAACCTGCAGAAACTGCTATCTGAATAATAATCGGGATATAATTTTCGGGAAGATTCATCTTTACATTATTTTCTTAATCATGCAAATTTAATGAATTAAGATGTAAGTGTGAAATTTCAATCCTTGAAATGTGATCTAAAGGTTTTAATTTTCTAATTTAGAATTAGTAAAAACAACTATTTTTGACTGCTATTTTTTTAGTTTTTTTAAAAGTAAATAAGCCAGGTAGCCAATGTATAAAAATAAGACACTCGCAAACAGGATGTTAATCGCTTCGTTCAATCGATTGTCTGTCAGTTGAAAGAACTGGTTGTAAACGATGAATATTATGATCAGCGCTGCGTAAATATAAAGTTGTTTCTTCATGGTCTACTAGTTTTCGTCATTCGAAATTTCCATCGAATACGTTCTACGGCGTTTGTGATTTACAGGATTGTAATCTTGCCATAGAACCTGCACACTTTTGTTTTCCTCCAACTCCGGATTTGTTTCCAGAATTTTTACGCCTTTTTTACTGAAGTTTCGCCAGATTTCTTTAAAAATAAGTGAAGTTACACCACGTCTTTGATAATCTGGATGAATTCCGATCAGGTAAAAATTGGCCCGTAAATTTTTCTTGCCGGCTTGTAAAAAATGATACCATCCAAAAGGGAATAATTTGCCATTTGCTTTCTGTAATGCTTTCGAGTAAGAAGGCATGGTGATGGCAAAAGAAATAAGTTCATTATGTTCATCAACAATACATACGATATAATCTTTATCAATGAAACTGAAATATTTTTCCCGATACGTTTTAATTTGCTCATCGGTAATTGGCGTGTAGGTCGAAAGCGTTCTATACGTTTCATCCAATAACCTAAACATAGGTTCTACATAAGGAAGAATCTCTTTTTTGGTCTTAAATTCTAAAACACGTAATTTATATTTTTCAGCAATCAGGCTGCTGAATTTCAGAACTTTTTCAGAAAGAACTTCCGGAAAGTCCAGTTCAAATTCTACCCATTCTTTTTCTTTTACTAAACCTAATTTCTCTAAATGTTGCGGGTAATATTCGAAATTATACAAACCAATCATGGTTGCAATTTTGTCAAAACCCATTGTCAGCATTCCAGATTTATCTAAATTGGTAAATCCCATTGGGCCTTCAATTTGAGACATTTTTTTTTCTTTGGCGTAGTCAATGGCTTTTTGAATCAAGGCTTTTGAAACATTCAGATCATCAATAAAATCCAGCCATCCGAATCGAACCTTGCTGATTCCCAATTCCTTTACTTCCTTATGATTAATCATCACCGCAATTCTGCCTGCGACTTTTCCGTCTTTATAAGCAAGAAATTTTCGGAATTCAGAATAGTCTAAAGCCGCATTTTCTTTAGGGTTCCAAATGTTTTTTTCATCATTAATTAATGGTGGAACATAATTTTTGTTATTTTTGTAGAGTTCCATCGGGAATCTGATGAATTTTTTTAAATCATCAGCGGTTTTTACTTCAAGAATCGTAATCTCTTTCATCAATTTTAGTTTGAAAAAACAAAGATAATTCATTCGGCCAAAACTAAAAACTTTGGCACGCTTTTTATTAGTGTAAAGACGTTTATTAAAATATATAAAGTATAAAAAAATGACAGGTTATTATGTAATTATTGGGCTTTCGATGCTTGTGAGTTGGTTGGTTTCAGTCAGATTAAAAGCGAAATTCGAGCATTATTCGCAAGTACATTTGCGAAACGGAATGTCGGGTAAAGAAGTCGCAGAAAAAATGTTGAGAGATAATGGTATTAATGATGTTCAGGTAATTTCAGTTCCAGGTCAGTTGACCGATCACTATAATCCAGCAAACAAAACAGTTAATTTATCAGAAGGAGTTTATATGCAAAGAAATGCTGCGGCTGCTGCGGTTGCAGCTCATGAATGTGGACATGCGGTTCAACATGCCCGCGGATATGCAATGTTGCAATTGCGTTCAAAATTAGTTCCCGTGGTGAATATCAGTTCTCGCTTAATGCAGTTTGTTTTAATTGGAGGTATCGTATTAATGGGGGCAACCAGAACTTTCGAAAATCCAAATGGTAATACTACTGTTCTGGCAATTGGTGTTGCGATGTTTGCAATGACGACTCTTTTCGCTTTTGTCACTTTACCAGTAGAATATGACGCAAGTAACCGCGCTATGAAATGGTTAAAGGATACAGGAACAGTTACAGCAGAAGAATATGTTGGTGTAAAAGATTCATTAACTTGGGCGGCCAGAACGTATGTGGTTGCGGCTTTGGGTTCATTAGCACAACTTCTTTATTGGGCTTCTATGTTAATGGGAAGACGCGATTAAAAAAAGCCAGGTATAAAGTAAAAAGAACCAAGTTCAGTTTGAACGATTTATTGATTACGATGGAGGTTTAATCCTCTCAATCGAAAAATTCAAAAGAAATATTTTGCATCTCAGACAATTGCTCTGAGATGTTTTCTTTTTCAGAGGTTTTCAGTTTTGCTAAAATCGTGCATTTTTCCTCAGTTCTAAAATCGATAATTTTCGCGCCGAATCTATTAAACAAGGTGAAAATTACATTCTGTTGATTAAAATAAAAATGAATTTCCAACTCAGATTGTAATTCTTTGGTGATAATTTCGCACTGTTCTAAAGTGAATTTTGCGGTTTCTTTATATGTTTTTACCAGTCCCGAAACGCCTAATTTCGTACCACCGTAATATCGAACAACGATGACTAAAATTTGCGTAACGTTGTTTGCGAGCAATTGATTGTAAATTGGTAAACCAGCACTTCCAGAAGGTTCTCCGTCATCATTAGCACGGTAATTTTCACCCGTGATTCCTAAGCGAAAAGCATAACAATGATGGGTCGCTTTTGGGTGGTCATCTTTCACTTTTCCCAAAGCATCTTTCACTTCTTTTTCATTTTCTACAGGATAGGCAAAGCCGATGAATTTGCTTCCTTTTTCTTTCAGAAGAATATTTTCGACAGGAGATTTTATGGTGTCAAATGAAAACTCCATAATTAAGGATTTGTATAGAACTCAATAGTATTGTCTCGAAATTCTTTCGTTTCGATTTTTTCAGCATTCAGTTTCGGGGCTTTGGTTCCGTTGAGTAATTGTAAATTTTCATTTTTAATGATGATCGCTTCATCCCAAAGTTTAGAATCAATGAACTGTTGCAAAGTAAAACTTCCACCTTCAATAATAACTGATTGAATCTGGAGTTCAAATAATTTTTGCATTAAAGTTTTTAAGAAATTTTCTTTTTCTATTTTAATGAATTTGATAGTTCCTTCAATGGTTTCTTTAACAGAATTGAAAATAATCGTTTCCGTTTCATTATTATATAAATTGAAAGTTGCAGGAACTTTTAAATCAAAATCAATTAGAATTCTGACCGGATTTCGACCCACAATTTCCCGCGTGGTCAAACTTGGATTATCAATTAAAGCGGTTTTTGTTCCAACCAAAATAGCATGTTCCTGACATCTTAATTCATGTACGAATTGCTTGGTCAAAGGATTTCCAATTTGCGTTGGTTCATAATCTTTATCTAGAAATCCATCACCTGATTCTGCCCATTTCAAAATAATAAAAGGCCTTTTCTTTTGGTGAAAAGTAAAAAATCTTTTGTTTATTTCCTGACATTCTTTTTCTAAGATTCCAGAAACAACTTCTATTCTTGCGTTTTCTATAATCTGTTTCCCTTTCCCATTGACTTTATCGTGTGAGTCTAATGTTCCGATGACCACTTTTTCAAAACCGATTTGCACGATTTTATTTGCACAAGGCGGAGTTTTGCCAAAATGAGCACAGGGTTCCAGCGAAACATAAATCGTAGATTCCTTCAGTAATTCAGGATTTTTCACACTGTTAATCGCGTTGATTTCGGCGTGATTTTCTCCTGCTTTTTTGTGAAAGCCCTCACCAATAATTACATCGTTATGAACAATAACACAACCCACCAAAGGATTTGGATAGGTTTTGCCTAAAGCTTTTTGTGCCAGGTCAAGGCAGCGTTGCATGTAAGTTTCGTGGTTCATTTGAATTAAAAAACACTCAACAAATTGCCGAGTGTTTTATTTTTTATAATTATAAATTAATTGGTAACGGCAACTTTAATCTCTGGAATTTTGAATTCAATCATGGTTGTAAGCAAATGATCTCTTTGTCTTGCCAATGATTTTGCGGAGGATTTTAAATCACCATACATTCTTTTTGAATGGGCTAAAATCAAGAAACTTTTTGCAGTACCGGTATTGTAATTTTTGAAACGGTAAACATTATATTCTACAAAAGAATCTCCTTTTTCAGGACTTTCAGATATAAAATAATCCACGATATATTCTGAACCGTCGGGACTTTCAATAACGTTTACTTTCGCAAATTTATCAGTTTTTGCTCTTTGTTGAATTCCTTCCACTTTTTGACGAACCGCCAATTCCATTTCTATTTCTTTATTGAAAAAAGAGAAATCTAAAAGTTGTACAAAATCTTCAATTCTTTCATCGGCTGGCAAGTATTGCTGGCGAAAAAGCGTTTTCGACATTGGTTTGCTCCATGATAAAAAATATTCTGTACCGTCATATTCAATCGGACCGGGAATTGATAACAAATCCGGAACGTTGTCCTGCGCTTTAACAAAAGATAAAGTGCTTATGAATAGGAGAAGGAATATTTTTTTAAACATCATTTATTGATTTTCGCCAATGAGGATACTGTGCAAACTGTGTTTCATGCTTTCGAGTTGTGATTTTTTATCATCGATTTTCTCGTACGTTTCTCTAAGCAATGGATTTTCACGAGAAGGATTGCTAAAGAATCCAAGGTTGTTTTCCATTTTCACGATTTCAGCCTCGAGATCAGCAATCTGATTTTTAATTTTTCTCGCTTTATCAGTGACTTGATTTTCAGAAAGTCCTTCTTCTCTCAAGTCGTATTCATGAATTTTGTTCAGTTTCAGTTTATCCCGAAGTACTTTATTAAACTCCGTATTAATGGTAATTTTTTCTCTCGGAACTTTACCGATATTATTCCATTTTGTTTTGATCTTCTCGATTTTTTCAACGCTTCCTTCTTCGTTACCGATTTCTTTCAATTCTTCAAGAAGTTGTTTTTTATTCTTAAAGTTTTCTTTCCAGTTATCGTTTGCAGTATTGTTTTTCTCTCTGTAATTATTGAAAAAAGTATTGCAAGCTTCTCGGAAATCATCCCAAACTTTATTGGTCATACTTCTTGGTACGTGTCCAATTTTTTTCCAGTCTTCCTGTAATTTTTTAAATAATGGAACCGTGATTTCCCACTCTTCAGACATCATATTGTCTTTGGCTGTTTTGATCAGATTCAATTTTTCGTCCAGGTTTGTTTGTTGCGAATTCTTTAAGCCTTTATAGAATTCATTTTTCTTAACATTAAAATTACGAAGATGTTCTTTGAATTCGTTCCAGTTTTGATTAGAAACTTTTCTTGGTACATTTCCGAGTTTTAAAAACTCCGTACGCAATCCTTCCACTTTTTTAATGGCGTTTTGCCAGTAATTATGATTGCTTTCTTTGGCATCAACAACCATTTTTTTAATCTCCTCGATAATTTCATTCTTGCGAATCAAATTTTCGTTTTGTTCTTTTTCGATTTGCTCGGTCAGTTCAGACTTTCTATCGTGAATTTTATTGGAGATTTCTTTGAATTCGTCCCAAGTTTTTTCTCTGAATTCTTCAGCCACTGGTTCCGCTTCTTCTTTCCAAAGTTTATGCAAATATTGCAACTCATTCAATGCTTTTTGCACAGAAGGTTCCGTTTGTAATACTTTGGCTCTTTCTATAATATGCTGTCTCTTTTCTAAATTATGTGCAAATTCCTGCTCCATATATTCTTTGTTCAAATCAAGCATTTGATAGAATTGATTTAAATGATGGAAGTAGTTGTTATTCAGTAATTTAAATTCAGATTTAGCAACTTGTCCGGCGTTTTTCCAGTCCTCTTTAATCTCTCGAATTGCTTTGAAAAGATTGGTTCCAGGTTCGGTATTGGTATAAAGATTTTTAAGATTATCAATAATATTCTGACGATGCTCTAAGTTTTTATGGTGATTTTCTTCAAGCTTTTTGTGGTATTCATCGTTCTTTTCACGATAAATGTTCAGGATGCCAGAAAGTTTGGCTTGCGAAGGATGTTGATGGGTAAAAAGTTCCACCGGATTTTCTGCCGCTACGAATTCATTTTTTAGATCTTCGGTTTGATCATGGATCAAATGATTTGCTGCTTCTTTCAGTTGATTGAATTTTCTGAAATGTGCGCCAGCGTCTTCTTTATTTAAAATGGCCTCCATTTCGCTTAAGACTTCATTTAACGATAGGTTGTTCACACTTTCTAACTCCTCTTCATGATGTTCTTCCTCTTCTTTTTCTGCTGGTTTCTCTGAAACAATTTTTTTAGATTCTGTTTTAGAAACCTCATCAACTTTTACCTTAGGTTCTTCAGAAGGCTGTTCTTCAACAATTGGTGCATCGTCTGTCGGAGTTTCTTCTACGTTTTCAGTTTCCTGGGGCTCTTCTATAACCGGATCTACTGGAGTTTCTTCCTTTGATGCAGTTGGGTTTTCAGAGGGTGTTTCGTTTAGAATTTCCTGTTTGATAGGTTCTTTCTCGTGGTTCTCAGAAAGTGAATCTTCTGTAATCATAGCAGTCTTTTTATTAAGTTTTTTTTGGTGGTTTATTTTCACATATAAACCGTGCACTAAATTAACTTATTTTTTTTGAACATTCCAAATTTCCCAGGCTTTTTCTGCTTGTTGTTCAAGCATATAAAAACCATTCGCTGTTTTTGCTTCATTTTCAGCCGCCCTCTTTAGGAATAATGTATATTCTGGATTGTAAATAAGATCGATAACCAAATGTTTCGAAGTCAAACCAGAAAACGGAAAATGCAGGCAGTTATCAACATTTGGAAAGGTCCCAACTGGCGTGCACTGAACAATCAATGGATTTTTTCGTACGATATCTTCGGTAAGGTTTTCGAAATTCAAATCTCCACTTCTGGTTACGGTTTGAAATGAGATTCCGTGTTTTTCTAAAATATATTTTACTGCTTTTGCCGCACCGCCATTTCCTAATATTAAGGCGGATTGATGATGGTTTTTTTTATGGAGTAAAAGCGTTTTCTCAAAACCAAAAGCATCGGTGTTAAAACCTTTCTTTATATTGTCTTTAATGAGAATCGTATTTACTGCTCCAATTTTTTCGGCTTCGTCACTCAACTCATCCAGGTAGGGAATTATTTTTTCTTTAAAAGGAATGGTTACGTTAAGACCGTTAATATTGGGATCGTTGAAAATTTGTTCCACTTCAGCAATATCCTGCAGATCAAAAATATCGTAAGTGTTTTTTTTTAGAAATAGTTTTTTAAACTTATTTTCGAAATAATTTTTAGAAAAAGAATAGGAAATATTTTTCCCGATGAGTCCTAATTTGAGGTGTTGATCCATGGTTCAAAATTAAACAAAGATATATTAGTAATGAGGTTTGAGTGTATTTTATTTTTAAAATTTAGTGCCACATTTTGGGCATTCACATTCTTTGATTTTATCCTTTTCTAACCTGTTAATAAATGCAGAACTAATGATCCCTGTAGGTAAAGCAAGAACCCCAATTCCGATAATGGCAATCACGGAACTTAATAGTTTTCCTAAAGGAGTAATCGGATAAATGTCACCATAACCAACAGTTGTTAGCGTTGCGACTGACCACCAAAGCGATTGTCCAATGTTTTCAAATTTGTCTGGTTGTGCGTCATTTTCAACATAAAACATTAAGGTAGATGATAAGATCAGTAGGATAAAGGCGACAAATAAAGTGAGTGATAATTCTGATCTTGAATCTTTCAGAACGCTCATAATGGTTTGTAAAGATTTAGACAATCTACCAAGTTTGAATATTCTAAGCAAACGGAATAACCGCAGAATTCGTAAAACGCGCAAGTCAAATGGAAAGAATAATGGAAGATAAAATGGTAGAATTGCAATTAAATCGATTAAACCATAAGTTGATAAACTGAATCTTAACCTCTTAGAAAAACCTGTTCCTTTTTCAAAATGTAATTCTGCAGTCCACAATCTTAAGACGTATTCGATTGAAAATATAATCACTGAAAAAATTTCGAAGAGTTCAAAAAACACCTTAAACTCCGTAAAAATTTCTTTATAAGAAGCGAGAAGTAGGGAGAATACATTTAAAATAATTAAAGTGTAAATAAACTTTTGAAACCAAGAATCTTCATTAATGAAGTCGTAAACCTCTTTCTTTAACATTTGTAATGAGTTTTTAAAGACTAATATCAGTTTTGCAAATATGAATATTTCTTAATAAAAAAAAGACTGATGAAAACCATCAGTCTTAAAAAAGTATTTAAAAGATTTTTATTGAATTATGAATTTTGCAGTTTGCTGATTTGCTTTCAAAATATAAACTCCTTTTGGTAAAGTTTTGAGCATGATCTTATTGCTGTTTTTGAAAGGCTGAGAAATACTTTGAACCATTTTTCCGCTGTAATCAAAAATCTGAACGGTGGTTATTTTATTTAAATCTTTACCGTTGATATTCAATTCCCCATTTTTCACTGGGTTTGGATAAATCGTTAAGTTAGATTTCGGAACTGTATTTTCCCCTGTTGCTAATCCTGCGTAACAAGTCCATTTCAAATCGTCAATTACAATTCTCGTGTTTGCGCTTTGGTTCGCAAGGGAGATTTCTACATTTCCTGCAATATTAATATTAGGAATGGTTGTGGTTGTAACAGTTCCTTCTGTTCCAGTTGATTCTGTGTAAGAAACGGTTCCTACAATTACATCATTTACCAAAACATTTAATTTTCCTGCGGAACCTTTAAATTTTTGTTGAACAGTAACCGTAAGGCTTCCGATACCGTTTGGAGCAGATAGTGCAGTTAATGATCCATTTCTAATCATCAATGCTTTTCCATTAAGGGTTTGGTCTGTTCTGGAATCTTCTGAAGTCCAGGAAATACCATTGCTCGTCCAGTTATACGTGGAGTAAGAAGTTGTTCCTGTTGGGATTGAATCGAAATTCTCATCACCACAATTTAAACCAATGTTATTGGTTGTGGCTGTAACCGTATTACTTGGTCCAGAAACATTTCCACCTGCATCTTTTGCTACTACATAAATTGAATACGTTGTTGCAGGATCTAAATTAGAAACATTGGATGTTGTAGTATTGGTCGAACCCATTAACTGGTTGTTCACATAAATATTATAAGAATCTACACCAATATTATCTGTAGCGGCAGTCCATTGAATTTCAATATTATTGGTGCCAATCGAGGTCACGCTTAAATTAGTTGGGTTGGTTGGAGCCTCATTATCAGTTAATGTCGTTCCTGAAACAGTGTTGCTTGGATTTGAAACATTTCCCGCAGCATCAGCAGCAACTACATAAAAACTATAAGCTGTGCCTTGTAATAAACCTGATACAGTCGCAGTTGTGGTAGGCGAGTTGCTATGGAATACGCCATTTACAAATATTTTGTAATACGTTACGGCGATATTATCTGTTGACGCAGTCCAAGATAAATTTGCTGAAGCAGTTGAAGTAGAGTTTAAGACCAAATTGGTTGGGGTAGAAGGTGCTTCTGTATCAACAACCTGAGTTCCCCAAATTGCAGCAACCCATTCTGGATGATCGATAAAAGGGTTTCTGTTTTTTTGGAAAACGAACGAGGCATTATTTCTTACAATTTCTGCTGGCGAAACTGGATCTTGTGCAGCCCAAGTTAAGAGTATATTTTTTTCCCATTCTGTTAAACCTGGATATGCGGTGTTTCCTAACATTCCTCCTGAAGAAAATCCTGAAAGTCTGCTTTCATATCGGGTTACAAAATAGAAAACCATTCTTGCGATATCCCCTTTAAATTCATCAATCGGTTCACAAACAGTTCCCGTATAACCAGGGGTAGTATTTGGACCAACTTTAGTTCCGTTTTTTGATAAAAATGCTGGATTTGAAACCATTCCAAAAGGGTAGTTGCTACGCATTCCATTTACTTTTCCGTCGGTTGGACGGATAAAATGAACGTCTGAAACCATTGGTGCTTTTGAACCAAAAAAACTTTGTGGAATTACATGTTCTCTATTATAACAATCACCTTCGTTTTTGTAATTTCCACATTTTTTAATTCCATGTTTGTAATTGTAAGGATCGCTGCCATTCGGGTTTTCCGAATACATGTCTAAAACAGAACCATCATTTTCATAAAAACTATCGCTGTCTGTGGTAGGATAAGCATCATAAAGGCCATCATAGCCTTTGTCCTGTGCTCCAGCTGAAATAATTGTGCTGAGTCTTGTTTTTAAAGCGGCACCGGTTAAACCAGTTGTGCCATCGTAATAATTGGCAGGAACTTGGGCTAGTGTTAGTGAAAACAAAAAGCCAAGCAATAAAGTAGTGATCTTTTTCATATTCTTATTTAAATTGGGAGGGTAAAGTTAGATAAAATTTCTTCAATTAAAAGTATAGCGGTATGATAAGTGTTAGGTTAAAAAGAAAAAGAAAATTCATTTATATCGATTAACAGACTGATGAGAATCATTTTTTAAAAATAATAAACCGGCACATTATAGATAATTGCCGGCTTGTATTTAAAAGATTTTTGAATTAATCAACGATGAATTTTACAGATTGATTATTGGCTTTCAAAATATAAACTCCTTTGGTTTGATCTTTAAGAATAATCTTCTTTGAATTTTTAAAATTCTGATTTACGGTTTGAATTAATTTTCCATCCATTGAATAAATCTGAATATTTGAAACCTCTTCTAAACCATAACCTGAAACATGCAATTGTCCGTTTCTTACCGGATTAGGATATACTGAAAGTGTTTTCTTAAGGGAGGAAACCTCAGTCGTGGAAAGAGTAGAAGTCCAAATCATACCCACCCATTCTGGATGATCGATGAAAGGGTTTCTGTTTCCCTGTCTTGCGTAGACCGCGTTGTTTCTGTCAATCTCTTTTTGAGAAACAGGATCTTGTGCAGCCCACTTTAATAATAAGTTAATATACCATTGTTTATAGCCTCTGTTAACAGTTCCGTCTAATGGATTTTCAGCACTGTGAAAAGGTTCAAATGAAGTCAGTTTATCTTGGTATCTGGTAATAAAGTAAAGGTGCATTCTTGCGAAATCTCCTTTAAATTCATCAATCGGTTCGAAGATCGTTCCGTTGTATCCCGGGAAATTAGAAGTTCCGATTTTAGTACCATTGCTGGAAGTCCAAGTTGGTGTCGCAGTTTCTCCATAAGGGAAATTCCCACGTCTGCTGTTAACGTAATAATCAGAAGGCACTACAAAGTGACCATCATTTGCCATAGGGACCGCATCTTTTCCGCCAAAGTAACTTTTTGGTAAAGAGTGTTCTCTGTTATAACAGAAACCTTCGTTGTTTTGGTTGGCAGATCCACATTGGTTTCCACCATCAGCAGAGGAACCGATGATATAGTCATACGCATCTGGACCCGCTGGTCTTTCAGAATACATATCCAGTAGGGTTCCGTTGTTTTCGTAATATTTATCAACATCTGACGTCGCGTAAGTCACCCACAATCCGCCGTAACCTAAATCCTGTGACCCATCGGTAGTGATCGTGCTTAATTTTGTTTTTAAGTCATATCCAGTTAAGCCGTCTGTTCCAGCATAATATCCAGTCGGAATTTGTGCTAGCGAAGTCCCTGCGATGGTAAGTGCAAGAAAAAAAGTAAATAATGTTTTCATAATCATAAAATAATTGAGGGGGCAAAGTTAAAGAAAAATACCTGCTCAAAAATTATTCTTCTGAACTTATTAGATTAAGATTATTTAATGAAAATCAGGAGAAATTTAATTTTAACAACCATTAAAGTTGAAAAATTAATAATTAATAAATCTAAAAAAAAACCGGCTACTTTAAAGAAAGTGCCGGTTTGATTGGTCGTGATTCAAAGATTATTCAACAATGAATTTAATAGATTGCGTTTCTGTTTTCAAAATGTAAACTCCTTTCGGTACATTATTTAAAATGATTTTGTTGGCAGTTTTAAAATTTTGTTTTACTGTTTGAATTAATTTTCCTTCCATGGAAAAAATCTGAAAGGTTGAAAGATCTTCTAAACCATAGCCCGCAAGAAACAGTTGACCATTTCTAACCGGATTCGGATAAATCGAAACCGTTTTTTTGAAACTGGAAACTTCCGCATTTGAAAGAGTAGAACTCCAAATCATATTTACCCATTCTGGATGATCGATAAACGGATTTCTGTTTTTCTGTCTGGCATAAATCGCATTGTTGCGGTCGATTTCCTTCTGAGAAACTGGATCCTGATTTGCCCACTTCAATAATAAATTAATGTACCATTGTTTAAAACCACGATCCGTAGAGCCATCAATCGGATTGCTTGCCGGATAAAACCGATCGAAATTCTGTAACTTGTCCTGATACATTGTCACAAAGTAAAAATGCATTCTGGCAAAATCTCCTTTAAATTCGTCAATAGGTTCGAATACCGTTCCGTAATATCCCGGGAAACTGCAGCCGCCAACTTTACTTCCGTTTTTAGAAGTCCAATTGGGAGAATCGGTTTCTCCGTAAGGATAATTAGAACGTTGTTGATTTACGAAATAATCGGTGGGAATTACAAAATGAGCATCATTCGCCATCGGTGCAGCATTGCCAAAAAAGGATTTGGGTAAACTGTGTTCTCTATTGTAACAAGCTCCTTCTACAGTGAAGTCAACAGTTGAGCATTGGTTTCCGCCCGCATAAACTTGTCCCAGTTTGTATTCGTAGGCATCTGGTCCTGTGGGGTTTTCAGAATACATATCCAGAACAGTTCCATTATTTTCATAATAATGATCAACATCAGAAGTGAAATAGGTCGTCCATAATCCACCGGTTCCGCTGCCGTATCCTAAATCGAGTGCGCCACTGCTGATGATTTCATAAAGTTTGGATTTTAAAACATAACCAGTTTTACCTTCCGTGCCGTTATAGTAACCCGCAGGAATTTGAGCAACTGTAAAACTAAAAATAGGTAAGGCAAGTAAAAAAGTAAAGAATTTTTTCATTTGGACATTTTTTAAAGTAAACTGAAAAAAGATTCCTTAATTTAAAAATAGGAATCAAAGATTTCAGCGTTCAAAATTAATTATTATAAACTGAAGTTTAGTCCGCTTTGAAATGACTTTTGTTAACCTTTGAAAAAAGGCGTGCCACTACAATTCCAAAAACCCCGGCAGTTGCACTTACGATAAGATAATTCATTGGGATGATTCGAACTGGGAAAGCCAAATCCGTGTTTGAACCTGCTTTAAAAAAACCTGTGTTAATCTGAATATAACACATTATCGTTCCCACAATCAAGCCACATATAATTCCAAAGAAAACAATTAAAATACCGGTATAGAAATAAATATTACGTAAAGATTTCAAATTCATTCCCAAAGAAATAAGCGATTTTGCCTGCTCTTTTTTATCGAGTTGTAAAATAATTATGGCACCTGCAAGATTAAAAGTAGTGATGCAAATAACTAACGCAAAAATCAAATAAATGAAGAGTTTTTCGGTATTGATCATTTTCCAGAAAGCCGCATTTTCTTCTTTCTTGGTTTTTAAATCGTAGTCTTTGCCCAGTAATTTTGAAAGGTCGGCTTTTACCAGATCAGCATTTTCAGGGTTTTTCAGTTTAATGACGATTTGATAGGCAGCATTTTTGGGTAAGTTCAAAAGTTCCTGCGCTAATTCAAGCGGCGAAATAATGGTATTGTCGAGTTGATCATTTCCGGGGAAAACTCCGGAGACAAATATTTCCCTGGTGGTAAAAATATCTTCTTCTTTGCTGATCATTCCTGTGCCGGGTTTGGGCATCAGAATCGTGGCGTAATTTGCACCTTCCCCAACCGGAATCGCCAATCGGTTGTCCAGTTTATTTTCCATTAAAACTTCATTCGAATATTTAAAACTCGGATAAGTACCGTAGAAAATATTTTTGTTAATGGGATTAACGAAGATGTAAGCAGAATCAACTCCTCGTAAATTAGCAATATCCCCATTTTCCCGAAAACGGATATAGGCTTTCTCCTCAATCACTTTTGAAAAATGCGCAACCTCTTGATTCGCACCGATAATTTTGGTGGCTTTAACAATATTCGGCAGTGTTTTCCCCTCTTTACTTTTTACAGTAATATCAGCATGAAGATTCGCAATCAAATCCTGATTCAAATCCTCCAGACCCGAGAAAACGGAAATAATAATAAACATTGCCGCTACCGCAACCAACATCGCCAAGGCAGCCAGCCACGTAATAAAAGTGACCGCAGTACTTCCTTTTCGAGCCAGGAGATAGCGCGTTGCGATATAAAAAGAGGTGTTTTTCAAAAGAAAATAAAGGATTATAAAAGGTTAAAGAATCGGGTTGTCACCTTCACCTCTTAATTCTTTTTCAATTTTTTCCACGTCGTCCAAAGTGGTGTCCAGATAAAAATTCAATTCCGGAATAATCCGAACCTGTTTCCCCATTTTCTGACCAAGGAAGTTTCTGTATTGGGTTTTATTCACCAATATTTCCTTCATAATCGACTGGCGATATTCTGGCGGAAAAATGCTCAGATATATTTTTGCAATGCTTAAATCAGCCGTTACCTTCACATCAGAAACGGAGATTAAAAAAGTTTGTTTGCTTTCCGACGCTTGTTTGCGGAAATATTCAGCGAAATCTTCCTGTATAATTTGGGCGACTTTTCTTTGTCTGTTACTTTCGTTCATGGCGCAAATTTACTACTTTTGTTTGAATTATTTTGGGCGTGCCCATTTTTTACAGCACCAATAAAGCCAACACAAAAAATGGTCGGTCTACGTGCAGTCGCTTTTTTCCGCCAGCGCCAAACCAGCCACAGAAAAAGAGCTCCAACAATGCACTCCGCCCTCACGCAAACCCCGTCTAAAAATTCATTCATGTATAAATAGAAACTAAGAACCAAAAAACTAGTAATCCATAAACTAAAGTTCTACTTTTATCAACTATCAACTATCAACTATCAACCATTAACTAATACCCACCACCTAACACCTAAAAATAATGAAAATTGAACATCTCGGTATCGCCGTAAAATCTTTAAAAACTTCCGATGATTTATTCGCCAGATTATTAGGCAAAGAAAACTACAAACAAGAATCTGTAGAAAGAGAAGGCGTCACCACTTCATTCTACGAACTAGGCGAATCCAAAATCGAATTGCTCAAAGCTACCAATCCAGAAAGTCCAATCGCAAAATTTCTGGACAAACGCGGCGAAGGAATTCACCACATCGCTTTTGGGGTCGAAAATATTTATGCAGAAATCGAGCGATTAAAAGCTGCCGGATTCATCTTTATTTCCGAAGAACCCAAAGACGGTGCCGATAATAAACTCATCGTTTTCCTCCACCCGAAATCTACGAACGGAATTTTAATCGAATTGTGTCAGGAGAAACCTGCGGTTTAAGAGCCAATTTCCTTTTTGAGTTTACGTCTTTGCGTCGTTAGAAGTTTAATCAAAAAATTCGAATTGTAAAAGAATTTTTTGCGTCTTTGCGTTTAAAAAAAATCTTTCACTTAGTTAACATCTCAATTTTCTCAGGAAAAACCTCAAATAAATTTTGTTTTTTTATAAAAAACGCTATTTTTGCAAACCAATTGAGACGGTATTTCTTCGGAAATAAAGTTAGGCCCTATAACTCAGCTGGTTAGAGTAGCTGACTCATAATCAGCAAGTCCCTGGTTCGAGCCCAGGTGGGGCCACAACATTGGAAATCAAGCACTTACAGCGATGTAGGTGCTTTTTTTATGGGTTCAAATTTCTCTTAGGTACAACATAGGTACAACAAATTCACTTTTTCAAAGATAATTTTTATTTCATTTAATTGCAAATAGTTGTATTTTTAGACCGTAATATGGAGAAATTTTTGACAAAAATTAATTCGCGAATTCTTGATTTAAAATATCAGGGCATATCTGCTTGGACTTTTTTACTAAAGTCAAAAGTTACTTTGGCGATAATTTTAGTTGTGATGATTGCCGTCTTAACCTATCTTAATTACCTCTTTTACGAAATATTATTTAAGCCTCTCTGGATTATTTTTCTATTAACGACAATTTTTATTTTAGTCACTGTTTTACTTCCGGGCTTTCTTTTAGTTGGTGGAACAGACATTTATAAGAATATGAGGGATCTTAAAGATAAACCCAAACAGAATAATAATCAATTGTTTGATAAGGTCGAAACTTTTGATTCAGTCAAAAGTAAAGAATGTATTAAGGTCAATAAAATCACTGACTCTGTGGAAATCATAGAAAAGTCTAAAATGACCGATAATGAAATTTTTCAAATTGACGATAAGTATGATGTTGATTTTAAAATAACCGATGCAGCGGAAATCAATGTTGCTGTATATCGTCCAGCTAGTGATGAATCAATTAAGGTTTTATTTGAGCATTTGAAGGATAAGAATTTTTTTGATACTACTTTAATTAGAGAGAAGCTTCATTTGCAAAATATAGAAACTGAACACGTATTTAAATTTGAATATTTTAAGGAATTTATAAATGATATAAGAAGTAATGGGGAAACAACAAACCATCTTTATTTATTTGCCGATCAAAAAACTGTTGGGTTTTTAATATTTGAAGCTTTCAAACCAATTTTGAAACGTGATGTATCTAAAATTTCAGAGTACTTTTATTATTATCAAATTAAGAACGGCTTTAAACCGATCAATTATGATTCTATAATTTCGCCCAGTAAAAGAAGTATACATCTTCAAACTCATAAATTTCTCCCTACATTTCTCTCAAAGTTCCGATCTGATTTGTAAAAGTTCTGATTTGAATTATAAAAGTTCTGCAACATAACTATCGTACCTTTCATCGGCTTTCACACTAATACATTTGTGGTATTAAAATTTTTATTATGACCACAATCGAAATCAAAATGCAACTTCACGAGATAAAAACTCTCGTTGAGCAAGGCGCGCTAAATGCTAAAGAAGTGTGGACTTCTTCTGACTTGATTAAGTATACTGGGATGAGTTACTCTAAGCTCACCAAACTTACGTCTTCTGGAGCAATTCCATTCTATAAACCTACTAATGGTAGCCTTTACTTTAAAAAATCTGAAATTATAAACTGGATCACAGAACACAAGATTTTTTCCGATCAGGAGGCGGATGCTTTCATTATAAACCATAAGAAAAAATAAAGCCCAACTATAGCAGTAGTCAGGCTTCAATTTATTGTTTCACTTGGAAGTGAAGTACAAATATAGTAATTATTTGTTTCTACTTCCCAAATACCTAATCTTTTATGGAGGAAGATAAAACGCTGTATCAAACTGGTACAGTAGGCAAAACTATATTTGATCGAACGCTGAAATATCTAAATGCTAAGTATTCTTTGAGATTTAATACCATATCGCTGGAGTTCGAAATTAAACGTACTTCAGATAAAAAGTGGTCTGATCTCAACTTGAATTCGTTGTTTATAGAACTCGCTCAATCTGGAATTGATATTCCAGTCAATAAATTAGAAATCCTGGTGAGAAGCCATCTGATTGACCAATATAATCCCATTTCGGAATATTTTGAAAGTCTGGAACAGTGGGACGGAGAAGATCATATAAAAAACCTTTGTAGTTACGTAAAAACCAATAATGATAATGCTTTTCTGTATCACATGGAGAAGTGGTTTACGAGAGCGGTTTTATGTGCTTTAGAAAAAGAAAAAATAAATAAACATTGTTTAGTCCTCGCCAATACGATTCAAAATAGCGGAAAATCAACCTATTTAAGATTTTTCATTCCCAGAAAATTAATGAATTATCTCTCGGAAGATATCGGATTGGATAAAGACAGCAGAATTAAACTGTGTAAAAATTTGATTATCAATTTAGATGAACTCTCGATTTTAGCCAAAGCAGATATCAATTCATTGAAAGCATTTATCTCAAAAACCCATATCAACGAAAGGCTTCCCTATGCACGTAAAGCGGAGTATTTGGAGCGTATTTGCAGTTTCGTGGGTTCTACTAACAAAACGGATTTTCTAACCGATGAATCGGGGAGTGTGCGTTGGATTATTTTTGAAGTGATCGAGAAAATCAACTTCAATTATTCAATGGAAATCGATATTGATAAAGTTTGGTCACAAGCATACTTCAATGCTTTTAAAAGAAAGGGTTTTAATCCGGAACTGACTTTAGCAGATATTTCCGAAAACGAAAAGCGGAACGAGCGATTTACGCAGATGACTTTAGAACAGGAAATGATCAACAAGTTTTATGAACCATCCGATAATCTGGAAGAATTCAAGACTGCGACCGAAGTGATGATAGATTTGAGCACGCAGGGAATTCGATTAAATCATTTAAAAATCGGGAGAGCATTATCATCTTTCAAATTTCCCAGAGTAAAACATCCGCAAAGACAAATCTATGGTTACCTAATTCGGTTGAAAACCACAGATTAATTTTAAAAATAGAAAATAAACTACCTACTTACCTAACGGTTTTAAATCATTCTATATCAGATTGTTATAAAGGTAAGTAGAATTAAATAAAGTTACCTAAAGTTACCTATTTAAAGAAATTGGGTAAGTAGGTAAATCAAGGTAAGCATGAAAAACGCCTTTAATTAATTGATTAACAGTCACTTGGTAAGTAGGTAGGTAGTTTAGCAAAAAACATAGAAGAAATATACAACTATTATGAATTGTTCAGAAGCAAAGAATATATCAATCAAAGCAGTATTGGAAAGTTTTTCTTTTTTCCCGAGTAAAGAAAATTCCCGAACCGCATTTTATTTTGCACTTGACCGCGAAGAGAAAACTCCAAGTTTATCAGTCGATTTTATTAAGAATACGGCGTTTGATTTTGGTACTGGAAAAAGTTATGATAGCATCTCAATTGTTCAAGCAGTGAAAAAGTGTTCAGTAAGCGATGCATTAAAATATTTGGAACAATTTAATTTTTCCTTTCAAAAGCAAAATCTAAAATTAGAAAACCTTCCAAAAGGTTATGAAATAATTGACGTCAAAGAAATTCAGCATCCTGCTTTAATACATTATTTAAAAAGCCGAAATGTTGAAGATCAAAAAAAATGGGTTGAAGAAATTCATTATCGGATGAACGATAAAAATTATTTCGGGATCGGTTTCAAAAATGATTCTGGTGGATATGAAATTAGGAATGCTTATTCAAAAATTTGTCTGGACAAAAAAGATATTACATCGATAAAAAACGATTCTAAAGATGTAAGAATTTTCGAAGGCTTCTTTGACTTTCTCTCCTTTAAAAAAGTAGAAAATTATCTGGAAAAAGAAACTTCTGATTATATCATTTTGAATTCCGTTTCGATGATTCATAAAATTAAAAACGAGATCGGAAATTATAAAAACATTGAACTTTATTTTGATAACGACGAAGCCGGAACTCGAGCCGTTGAAATTATTAAAAATGATCTAAAAAACGCAGAAGATTGTCGGGTTTTGTATTCTGATTTTAAGGACTTGAATGATTGGCTGCTCCAGAATAATCCTACAGAAGAAAGGCAAGTAAAATATAGAAGAAGGTGATTAAAATAAAAGCATATAGAAATGATTTCAAAAAATTCTAAAAGGTTTTTGCCTGTGTTCTTTTTACGCAGGTGCAACCTGAAACAACGTGCGTAAAATAGATTCAGGTGAAATATGGTAGGATGCTAGTGCAAAAAGTACCCAATGTTTACAAAAAGCGCGTGCTGCTTTTTCGTAAAAATGGGAGTTTTTGATTTCTTCCTATCGTCAGAAATACAATTAGATTAAAAATTAATAAAAGATGAAAGCAGATAATTTGAAAAATTTTATAGATAAAATGGCTCAAGAAAATGAGCGAAAAATGAATGCTGAAAAAAGAAAAAAACACTTCCAAGAAATTGGACGAAAAGGAGGTTTAAGGAAAAAATCTGAACAGCAATTATCTAAAGTAATTTCGTTTCGATTGAAGGATTTTGAATATGAAGATAGCCAGAAAAAAGCGAAAGAATTTAATCTGAAATTATCGTCCTATTCAAGAATGGTTCACCTGCAAAAAGAACTAAAAGTGAATGAATTTGAAATCGATAAAACACTGTTAAATTACGGAAATAATTTTGCCAGGATCACTAATCTTTTGCGAAATAGAGAATGGAATATGTTCCAAAATAAGAAGCGAATTTTGATGGAAATCCAAGAAGTTATTGACCTTATCCGTCAATATTTATATTCAAGAATGAATGATAAAAATAAAGAATGAATAATTCAGCAACAACCAGAATAATTTCTAAAATCGCTTTGGAATACAACGGAAACGACAAAGGAATGGCGGAACTTGCGGCAGTAAATTTTCTTTTGAGCAGCAATCCAGAAGATCAATTTCACGAAATGAAAATCGTCGCCGACCGGAATTCTAATGTTGAAAAATGGGCATTAACCGGATATATTTCTCCACCGGAAGAAATTGGGAAATCTCTTTCCGATGAAGAATTGACGGACATTGCGATTGAAGCATTAAAGAAAGTTGGAGTTACGGACTTAAATCAATTTCGTTTGGATATTCATAATAGCACAAAACAGAAACACATTCATTTTGTGGTGAATAGAATGAACATTCATGGGAAATGTACAGTAAAATCACGCAAAATAGGAGAGAGGTTTGGTGAAGCAGTCCGACAAATTTGCCAGGAACGAAATCTTAAAACCGATGTTGAAATTGGAATTGAGAAAAAAGCCGAAATGTTGAAAAACCTCACAGAATCTTTGCGAACATCCAATAATTTTGAAGAATTAATTTCAAAAATGAAAGCAAAAGGTTTTGATGTGCAACTTTCTTCCAATGTCAAAGATGGTATTTCTGGAATGCGAATCATTCTGGAGAAAGATAAGAATCCTTATACAGAACGACAATACAAAGCAGGTTACACGCTTTCTCAAATTTCAAATAAATTGAGAATTTCGGAAATAAAATTGCTTTTTGAGGTTAAACAAACGGTTCGGAAAAATCTACAAAATGCTACTAGCTTGAATGATCTCAGACAAAAATTGCAGCAAGATGGCTTTAAAATGAGAGTTCAATACAAAGGAGAATTTAAACCAAATCAGAAGAAAGAAATTCAGGATATTTGGATCAATAAAGTTGGACGCTCTCAAACAGGTCCACAAAAAGACGGGTTCTTTTTTAAAAACTATCAGGGTTTTTCTCTTTCGACAATTGATAATGTTTTTGGTAGTTTACTGAAGCCTGTATTTGCGCCTTCGGAAATAAGAAATAGAGAAGACGATTTTACTACTACTGTAAAATCAACAACGATAGATAGTTTACAAGAAATTGCTAGTGAAGCAATAGAAGATTTCCTGAAGCCTAATTATGTTTCGCAGCAGGAAGATGAGTGGTGGAGGAAGAAGAAAAAATCTCGGCGATGATTTAGAATAACGATTAGTTAAAATTTCTAAAAGTCATATTTACATATGCAGATAAATATCAAATTATGTGATGTCATATCATTCAATAGATTCTTTTTCTTTCAAATATATTTAGAACTAACTGCTTTTTTTTGTTAAAAGGTAGAGTTTTAACGAATTAAAGAGGTTGAAAAAAGAAATTAAATTGATTTGTCAACCGGGAGTTTATAAAAAATAAAAAGGATTTCTTAAAACTGATAAAAATTAAGGTTTTCTTTTTTCATTCTTATGTGGTTAAATAACAGATTGTTACTGCTTAATCACACTTCTCTTTTCAGTTATTGTTTTCGAAATAAAGAGAAAATGGTCGTATACCCCGATTTTCGTATTACTATTTATTGTACTTTTTCTCCATTGAAAAACCAATTTATGAAAAAACTTTACATTGGGGTGTTATTTCTTTTCGCCATACTCTCGGTTTCCGCACAAGAAACCAAAACCTTGTGGCAAAAAGATATAAAATCTTCTACTCAGGATTTTCTCACCCAACTTTCCATCACTATTGATGGGCAATACCTTGTTTCGGGAAGTTCGATACAACCTTCCAAAATATCTTCGGTAAGTTCTGACGGATCAGCTAATCAGAATAACGGTTATGATTTTCATGTCATGAAACTTAATCAGCAAGGTCAGCAAGTTTGGGAAAAATATTTTTCAGGAAACCGACATGATTATTTAGCTGCAACTACTGCGACCAAAGAAGGTGGTTTTTTGCTTGCCGGGACTTCTTATTCCACTTTGGGAATCGATAAGAAAGAAAAGTCGTTTGGGAGATCGGATATTTGGATCATTAAAATTGATGAAAATGGAGAAGAAGAATGGCAGAAAACCATCGGCACTCAGTATGGAGACGAAGCCCGATCGGTTATACAGACCTTGGATTTAGGTTATGTTGTTGCTGGAAATACCAATCTGTCCTCACAAGGGTTTGGAGGAACGGATGTACTGCTTTCTAAACTCGACAAAAACGGAAAATTAATCTACCAAAAAGTGTTGGGTGGTAGTGATAGAGATGAAGTGGAAAAAGTGATTCCAACCAAAGACGGCGGATGCTTGATAGGAATCTATTCGTACAGCGGAACCTATAACGGAAAGAAAAAACAAACCATTAGTTCACAAATCCTTCAAAAACCTTCCAATTCACAAAACAATCCCAAAAATCCTGATCAACCAAAACCGGTTGATGTTGATTTTTACGGAAAACAGACTGAGAATTACGGTGTAGGCGACTATTGGATCGTAAAACTAGATCGATCGGGAAAAGTGGAATGGGAACAGAATTTCGGTGGCAAAAACGATGATCACTTGCGACAACTCTCTTTTACTGAAGACGGATATGTGATTGGAGGAGAAAGTCGTTCAGAATCATCCGGGAACAAAAGACCTTCTTTGAAAGAAGGAACCGATTTGTGGCTCATTGCACTGAATGAAGACGGAAGTGAAAAGGCGCAATACTCCTATAATTTTGGTAATCGCGACATCCTGATGAGCATGGATGCGATTAAGGACAAAGAAAATAAAACCAAAGGCTTTTTAGTTGGCGGTTATACCCAGGCAGAAGAAAAGATACAAACCGATGATGGAAAATTCTGGATGCTGTATATTAATAATGAAGGGAAAGAAGAATGGCGCAAACATGTAGAGGGCAAATCTAAAAAGAAAGAGGAACGCTTAGTATCTGCTAAATTACAGAACGATGGAACTTTTCTTTTGGCTGGAACAAGTGCCGAAGAACTGGGACAAGAGAACTGGAAGATCTTGAAATTGGGTGATAAAGATTTGGATAATCTCATTGAAAAACAAGACATAAGGATTTACCCAAATCCTGTGGAGGATTATTGTTATGTGGAGATTGGGTTTGAATTTAATGGCGAAGCTGAGATTGCGCTGCATGATATGACAGGAAGAGTAATTCAAAATATAAAAACGAAAAATAGCGTGACGAAAATGAATACAAGTGCTTTACCCCAGGGAGTGTATGTGGTGAGTGCGAAGACGGAAAAGAAAGTTGTGAATAGTAAAATTGTGAAGAAATGATGAGAAAATTATGTATTATTATATTAATGCTATGTCAAAGTGTTTGGTCGGATTGTCAAATAAATGGAAGTGAAAATTCAGTTCAAAATATATTTCCAACTGCAGTAACTGCTGAAACATATGGAATATCCAAAATAGGACAGAATTCAATTGATTTATTTAGAGGAAAGGTTAATGTTTCTATCCCTTTGTATACTATAAAAGTTGATAACTTAACTATTCCTTTATCTGTTTCATATAATACAGGAGGTATAAAATTAAATGAAGTCGCTACTAGTGTAGGATTAGGGTGGTCATTAAATATCCCTGGTTATATCAATCA
>NZ_JAQYUS010000002.1 GCF_030686865.1 Kaistella sp. SH40-3 | reverse complement strand
AGTGCAACAAGGTTTGCTCTTTGTGATATTTTTTATCGATATTTATAAGGTATCAGTTATAAGGTATTGGGTATTAGTTTAACAACTACAACCTATTCCCTACTAACTACCTCCTTCATATAAAACAACTTTTAGGGTGGTTTTAGCAGAGGGGCTCACCTGTTCCCATTCCGAACACAGAAGTTAAGCCCTCTAGCGCCGATGGTACTGCTAACGCGGGAGAGTAGGTCGCCGCCAGTTTTTTTAAACCTCATACATTTATTTGTATGAGGTTTTTTTGTGCAATAAACTCAAAGATAAATAGACGAATAGATAATAGACATAAGACCAAAAGAGAATAGACGAATAGAGAATAGATGCAAGGTTCAAGATGCAAGATGCCAGAGTTGATACACATGATCAACATGAACTACGAGACTCGAAATTGAGATCATAGTTATGATGACTAATTTCCCTTTGTAAAAGAAAACCGACTGAAGTTATAGCCCGGATGGGAGCGGCATCCTTTTTTGATTAGGACGGGTTTTATTTTAATCGTAAATGTTATAAGCAAAAAAGATAGAGCGGACAGCCGGACGGGTTTTGTAAGAAGCGAAAGTTTTGTTGCTCCTTATGGAGAAATTAATTATTTCATTTCTTCTTAATTTTCACTTCACGCTTTTTCTTGTCAATGATTAAAAAATGGAGTAGATTTAAAGATTGTAAAAAATATTAAATTAAATAATAATGAAGAAAAATTTGTTGTCTTTATTTTTAGTGGGTGCATTTGCAATGGGTAATGCACAAGTGAAAACGCCGCAACCGAGCTCGTCTGCGAGTGTAAAACAAACGATCGGACTTTCTGAAGTTAGCGTAGATTATTCGCGTCCTTCTGCGAATGAGCGCAAGGTTTTTGGGAATTTGGTTCCGATGGATGTGGTTTGGAGAACTGGGGCGAATGGTTCTACGGATATCACGTTTGGGAATGAGGCGAGTTTTAATGGGATTAAAGTACCAGCAGGGAAATATTCTTTATATACTATTCCATCTGCTAACGAGTGGGAAGTGGTTCTTTATAAAGATACGGAACAGTGGGGCGCGCCGAAAGAATTGAAAGCGGAGGAAATTGTGGCCAAAACGAAAGTGAAAGCGGAGAAAAATCCATTGTTTGTAGAAACTTTTTCAATCGGTTTTAATGATCTAAAGACTGATAGAGCCAATTTAATTTTAAGTTGGGAGAATACGATGGTGAAAGTTCCGATTGTTATGGATTCGAAGAAGGAGGTGTTGGAGTCGATTAATGCTACTTTGGGTAAAAAGGAAGCGAAGGCTTCTGATTATAATCAAGCGGCAGGTTATTATTTCCAAGAGAAGATGGATTTAAAAAAGGCTCTGGAATATGCGACGAAAGCGAATGAAATGCAACCGGATGTTTTTTATATGCTGAAGTTGAAAGCGGAGATTCAAGCGGCAAATGGAATGAAGAAAGAGGCGATCGAAACCGCGAAGAAATCAATGGAGTTGGCAAAGAAAGCGAGCAATGATGATTATGTGAAAATGAATGCGGATAATATTGCGAAGTGGAGTAAGTAGTAATATTGTTTTCGCTTATAAAAAAAATGGATACCAGATTTTGGTATCCATTTTTTTTTGATTGTAATAGAGATTTCTGATGGTGTGTCCGATTATTTGTTCTGTGAATGAGATTATCTTATCTGTGGATGCTGTATTCTAATTTGCGGTTGCAAGGTTCAAACTTGTGGATGAGATATTCTAAGTTGAGTGTCACATAATCAGAGTTGAGTGTCACATAATCGGATTTGAGTGTCAGATAATCGGATATTAGTGTCAGATAATTCTTTTTGTGAAGGGTTATAAATTGGGTTTCACAATTTTAATTCCTTTTACCTGTGCGAATTCTGGACTTGTGGAGCCGAATAGCGCTTTGATGTAGAGTTTTATTTCTTTGGCGATTTCGTAGATTGAGTTTTCGTTGGTGTAAAGGTTTTTGTTTCTGATGATTCTTGAATTGCTTACCGCGGTGTAGGTTTGCGCAACTGCTGTATTTTTCTGGGTAAGGTCTTCGATTTTTGCATCGATGGTTGCTATTTGGAGGTCTGTTTCATTTGGGGTGTAGGAGACTTCTGCTTCTAATACTGCTTTTAAACCTGCTAAATGCTGAATGATTTGATCATAAGATTGCTGACTTGTAGAGATAGTTTTGGGAGGTGGATCATTTGGGTTTAAAGGTGGTTTTTGAGTGGATGAGCCTTTGCCCTGAATTTTGTTATTGAATGTTTTTGCATCTGCAATGGTTTCTTTGGAAGCATCTGTGGTTTGCAGGGCTGCGATGAGCCTTGTTGCCAGGGCTCGTACATCGCTAAAGGCATCAACACGTAGATTGACTTTGTTATTGTAGTCTGTGTTTTTGGTGATGACTTCTGCGAGATTGTTTTCGGCCTCTGCTTTTTGCGCGATAATTTGGGGCAGTTTGAGGGTGTTTTTTGAGGGGTTGTAGTTTGCTCCGTAGGCGGAAATGAATTCGATTAGGTCTTGGAAATTAGCGACATTTTTCGCGTGTCCCACTTCTGATGTTGATGCCATGTTTTTGATTTTTTAGTTAATTAAATGTGAAACTAATTAAAATATGGTTTACTATGTACCGTTAAAAGACCCTTATTTATGAATTATTTTTTCAATGTTACTGTTTTTGGAAGAAATGTGAGTAGGGATATGATTGGTAAATGGTGGTGGGTTGTGGTTTGGGGGCACTGGGAATATGGTGAAGTTTTTGGAAAGCCTTTAATTAATGAAGGTTTTTTTGGTTATAGAAGTTATTTAATTTTTTTATTTTCTAAACTAATTATGGGATCTATAAAAAATTTGTCTTTTTAATATTGTATTTTTGCATTCAATGTTTTTTATTTTTGGACGTTGAAATTGCAAGAGGTAGTAAAAAGGTTTGTAATGAATTGAAAAAATGATTCGACCAAAATGACATCAATAAATGAGATGAAAATTAAAATAAATATGTAAAATTATTTGACGAAGTTGAAGGTCTGGAAGATTGAATAGAAAGACTTCAACTGCAAATAAATAGGGTACCGAACATATTAAAAAGATCGAAAATATATTTTTTATTAAAATAATTTTTGAAACAATAAAAAATTAGGAGTGTAAGTAATGAGCGGGGAGATAATAGAATATAAAATGAAGTTAACAGAAAAAATATCTTTGGAGTCAATCGGTGACAAAAAATTTAAAATTAAATTAATAGAACCAGAAAATAATCAAGAAGCAGTTCTTACACATTATTTACAAAGTTTAAAAAATAAAAAGATTTCTAATTTCTTTAAAGATGATGCGATTAATTTTACTAAAGAGATTTTAGAGAATAAGTATCCTGAAAATATAATTACTAATAAAGTAGCGGAAGAGGCATTGCAAATGGGACTTTTTGAAATGTTAGAAGTTCCATTTCCACCAGTAGAAAATCCCAAGTTTACATTTATCGATTTATTTGCAGGAATTGGAGGATTTCGTTTGGCGTTGCAAAACTTAGGAGGAAAATGTGTTTTTACAAGTGAATGGGACAAAGAAGCAAAACGAACGTATAAAGCCAATTTTGGCGAAAAACCTTTTGGTGATATTACAAAAGAAGAAACAAAATCATATATACCAGACGAATTTGATCTTCTATGTGCTGGTTTTCCATGTCAAGCGTTTTCAATTGCTGGGAAACGCGGTGGATTTGAAGATACGAGAGGAACATTATTTTTTGATGTTGCCGAAATAATTAAACGCAAAAAACCGAAAGCAGTATTTTTAGAAAATGTGAAAGGTTTGAGAAGTCATAACGGAGGAAAAACTTTAGCAACAATTTTGAATGTTTTGCGAAATGATCTGGGTTATTTCGTTCCTGAACCACAAATTGTAAACGCGAAAGATTTCGGCGTTCCCCAAAATAGAGAGAGAATTTATATTGTTGGTTTTAGAAATGATTTAGGAATTGAAAGTTTTGAATATCCAAAACCATCATCTCAAAAAGTAACTTTTGCCGATATTAAAGAAGAACATGTACCACCTACGAAATATTTTCTTTCCACCCAATATTTACAAACTCTAAAAGATCATAAGGCAAGGCACGAAAGTAAAGGCAATGGTTTTGGGTATGCAATTATACCTGATGATCAAATAAGTAATGCTATTGTGGTCGGTGGAATGGGGAGAGAAAGAAATCTGGTTTTAGACCACAGAATTACAGATTTTACTCCGACAACACATATTAAAGGAACAGTTAATCGAGAAGGAATTCGAAAAATGACACCAAGAGAGTGGGCAAGACTACAAGGTTTTCCTGATGACTATTTAATCCCAGTTGCTGATGCTTCGGCATATAAACAATTTGGTAATTCCGTTGCGGTACCTGCAATACAGGCAACTGCAAATGAAATCTTAAAACAATTAAAAGTAAAAAGATGAAATCAATAAAAAAACACACTCAGAATTTATATGTTAGTTTAGGTTCAGAAACAGATGTTATACGTTTTTCTCAACTTTCTAATAATGCACAATTAGAAGAATTGATGAAGCCAGCGGAGTTTCTATACATTCAAATTAAAGACTTAAAAGAAGCAAAGATAATTTGTCAAAATTTTATAGAATATTTTAATCTTGGAGGATCAAACTGGATTGGTGGTCGAATTATAGATGAGGATAACAACTTTATTGCTAGCATATCTTATAACGGTAAAATATGGGATAATGAAGATTGGAAATTAGCAAAAGAGATTGAAATATGTTAACAGGAAACAAAGGAGAATGGAGCGAAATTTACGCACTTTTTAAACTGTTAGGTGATAAAGAATTGCATCCAGGAAATAAAGATATTAAGAAAATTAACAATCTTGTATATCCAATTTTAAAAATAATTAGAAACGAAGTTAGTAGTAATTTTGAATATTCGATTCAAGATGATATCGTGATTATATCGGGAAATAAAGAAATGTTTCGCATTCCAATCGTTGAATTTCAACAAAGAGCAAAATATCTACTAGATGAAATAAAAAGTAATTCAGGCACTTTTTCTGTTCCAGAAATAGAGGATTTTATGAAAAGTATAAATTGTATTTCATTGAAAGCAAAATCTACTTCCAAAACTGACATTACAATTGTTGTTCATGATCAACGGACAGGGCTTCAACCCGCTTTAGGATTTAGCATAAAATCACAATTAGGTCATCCTTCTACTCTATTAAATGCAGGAGAGACAACCAATTTTATTTTTAAAATAATCGGTCGAAAATTCAATAAACAGGAAATAGTTGATATAAACAATATTTCATCAAAAAGTAAAATTAAAGATAGGATAGTAGAAATTGAAAATAAAGGTGGGAAATTGCAATTTGCAAAAACTCAAAGAAGTATTTTTGGTAATAATCTAATTCTAATTGATAGTTTATTACCAGAAATCTTAGCAAATATTGTCTTAGATTTTTATTCAACTCCCTACTCTCATACTTCCGATTTAGTGCAACTTACAGAAAATAAAAATCCCTTAAACTTTGATATTACAGATAAACATTTATTCTATGGTTATAAAATAAAAAGATTTTTAACCGATGTGGCGTTAGGAATGATGCCTTCAAAAGTTTGGACAGGCGATTATGAAGCGACAGGAGGTTATTTAATTGTAAAGGAAGATGGAGATATTCTATGTTATCATATTTATAATAAGAACGAATTTGAAAATTATTTACTTTCCAATACAAAACTCGAAACCGCCAGTAGTTCAAGACACAACTTTGGAGAAGTTTACGAAGAAGATGGAGAATTGTTTTTCAAACTAAATTTACAAATTAGATTTTTGTAAGATTTTTAAATAACGAGACTTAATATAGATTCTAAAACTAATGGACACCCAATCTCGGTGTCCATTTTCTATATCGTTACCTTCTTAAACATTCCCTCCAACAAACTCGCAGCCCCAATCATCAACAAACACCCAATCGGATTCAACCACAAAAACTCCAGTTGAATCACCTCTTTTACATCTAAAAAATAAAGTAAAATAATCACAGGTTCAACAATCAGAATACTCCACATTGTTGCTTTACCGCCGATTTTTGGGAAGAGAAATGCAATTGCAAATACGCCGAGAATTACACCATAAAACAAGGAGCCAATAATATTAACGGCCTGAATTAAGTTTTCAAACAAACTCGCATTCACGGCAAAGAATATGGCGACCATTCCCCACATCAGCGTGAAAAGTCTGGAGGCGTTCAAGTATTTTTTCTCTGAAATATCGGGTGCGAAATTTCGCTTATAAATATCTACGACTGTCGTTGTTGCCAAAGCATTCAGTTCGGAAGAAGTAGAACTCATGGCGGCAGAGAGAATAACGGCGATCAATAATCCGACAATTCCGGTGGGTAAATAATTAAGGATATAATAAATGAAAACGTAATCCTTGTCATTCGATTCGATTTCCGGAGCGACTTTATTAATTAACTTTTTAACATCTTCTCTGATGACCACTTCTTTTGCCTGAAGATCTTTCAACTCCGACATTGTTTTTTCGGAATGATCGGTTTTCCAGGCGATAATTTTTTCTTTTTTCTCCTCGTGAAGTTGATCAAAATCAGAATTTAAGATTTTGTATTCTGTATTATTTTTCAGTGTTTGAGAAAGTGGATTGAAATTTAAAGGCGTCTTTTCAAACTGAAAAAAAACGAAAACCATCACTCCAATGAAGAGAATAAAGAATTGCATCGGGATTTTGAATAAGCCATTAAAGAGCAAACCCAATCGTGCTTCCTTCAAACTTTTCCCGGTCAAATATCTTTGAACCTGACTTTGATCGGTCCCAAAATAACTCAAAAACAAAAAAGTTCCACCCAAAAAGGCAGACCAAATATTGTAGCGGTTATTCAAATTAAATTCAAAACTCACCGGATTGAGTTTCCCCATTTGTCCGGAATAGAGGAGCGCGTCATTTAAGCCTAATGGTAAATTTTCAACGATGAGAAAAAACGCCAAAAACATCCCGATAAAAATAACAATCATCTGCTGTTTCTGCGTCTGACTCACCGCTTCTGTACCACCAACTAAAGTATAAATGGTGACCAAAGTTCCGATCACAATATTGGTTAAAATAAGATTCCAGCCCAAAATGGTGGACAGAATAATGGCCGGCGCAAAAATCGTAATTCCTGCCGCCAAACCTCTTTGAATTAAAAATAGAATCGCTGTTAAAATTCTGGTAGAAAGTCCAAACCGTTTTTCTAAATATTCATACGCCGTTAAAACGTTCATTTTGAAAAATTTCGGAAGTACCCAAACGCAGAGAATCACCATCGCAATAGGCAATCCAAAATAGAATTGCACGAATCCCAAACCGTCGTGATAGGCTTGTCCGGGCGTTGATAAAAAAGTAATCGCACTCGCTTGAGTCGCCATAATGCTTAAACCGACCATCCACCAGGGATTGGTTTTTCCGCCCAAAAAGGACGCAGAAGTCTTTACTTTTTTGGATTTATAAATCCCGTAAATAACGATAAATAATAACACGAAAATTAAAACCGCCCAATCTAAATTCTTCATTTATAATAGTTTTGAAAGAGTAACATCGCCACAATCATCAAAACTGTAATGACTAAAAGAGAAGTGTAAAGGGTTTTCCAATTCGTGTTTTTTTCTTGATTCATATTTTAAAATTTACTTAAAACCGTAAAAGTTTTTACCACAAAGTCACAAAGATTTTCTTTTATTATTCTTCTTTATCATGTTTTGAGAAATCATAGAGTTTATATTGAACTTTTTGACATTGTTTTTTTTTTTAACACATTAGTCACATAAGTTTTTTTTAGTTAGGTCAAGAACACATGAGTTTTAAAAATCTTTGATTTTTTACTTTGTGCACTTTTAGTAAGTTTACTATTACTTAATACTAATGTGACTAATGTGTCAAAAAATTATAGTATCATTAGTTTACATTATTCTTTGTGACTTTGTGGTTTAAAAAATCTGTGAAATCCGTGCGATTACTTTTTCGTGTTTCCCAGCGCCAATATATTCATAAATAATTTATACGCACCCGGAACGCCCGCCGGTAATTCTCTGAAGAACGATAATCCCGTATAAACATAAGTTCCTTTTCCGTACTTTCCTGCCAGCAAAATTCCTTTCTGTGGAGATTCTCCTGTATCATTTCCTTCTAAAAGTGGAATTAAATTTTGATCATAAGAATCGGCAAAATACAATCCTCTTTCCTGAACCCAATTCTTAAAATCGTCTTCTGAAATTTTATTGGGCGTATTAAAAACTGGACTGTTTGGAACCAGGAATTTCATTTTTGCATCTTCTTCGGAAATTCTGTTGGGTCCTAATTTTAATTGGAAAGGTGCAATTTCTTCCGTCAATAAACCGCGATTAACATTATATTGATTAATCACCAAACCACCGTTTTCTACGAATTTCCAAAGGTCTTTATTGATCAAAGCCATTTCAGGCTGCGTATTATAAATTCTGATTCCTAAAATTAAAACATCATAATTTTTGAGTAGTGATGGATTCCAGTTTTTGAGATCCAATTCATCAACCTGTAAACCGATTGCTCTTAATGAAGAAGGGATTTCGTCGCCCGAACCTTTCAAATAAGCAATCTTAATATTCGGGATTTTTAAATCTAAATTTTGAACTTTTGCCTGCGCATTTCGAAGCCAGATCTGTCGGTCGATATGCGGATAATCGACCACATTTAAAGATTGATTATAGATTTTCCCATTAGATTCAATGATGGCGCTTAAATTAGAATTTGCGTTTTTTGAAAGAGGTTCAACCGTAAATAATAGTTTTTTCTTTTCACCAATTTCCTTGAAATCAATTGTTTGTGGCGCAGATATTTTCCAGTCTTTACTGCCATTTAAAGAAACTTTTGCAGAAGAATTTGCGACGAAACTTTCCACTTCAACCGCTATTTGTTTGGGTTGATTGCTGAAAATAAAGTTTTCCTGATCGAAATTGGCCACAAAAGCAGGAACCGTATAAAAAGGTTCGTAACGCTCACCAATAGAAGGATTCACTGTTTTTTGCTTTAATGGAATATCGTAATCAATTTTTGTAGACCCAAAATTAATGGTAATTGATTTTTTTATTGGATTCAAAATTTCAGGTTGTCCAATATCTTGTGGATTATTTACGACGTACAGATTGTTTTTCGGAGTTTCTTGTAGCCAATAAGGATTAGATAATTTAGCATCATCGATTTTTAATTTCTCTGTTGATTTAAATGATTCGTTGGCTAAAATTTCTTTGTCAGCACTTCCGGAAATAGAAATATTAATATTTTTATTGCTTCTATTGGCGATTTCCAATTGAGTTGTAATTTCTTGGTTTAATGTTCCGAAACCTTTTGGTGTCGTCCATTCAAAATAAATTCCCTGCGTTTTTAAAATCAAATCTTTGACTTGTTTTAATTTTAAATCATCTGCATTATTTTTTTTCAATAAGGCATAAACTTGAAGTAGATTATTTAAGGAAAGTTGCGGATCATTAAATTGATAATCAGAAATCAATTGGTCCATTTGGGTTTTAAGCGGTCCATTTTCTGTGGATAATTTTATTCCTTCGAAAATATCATTGGATTTCGGTTTGTCACCTTTTAAAAATTTTAAATATTCGATATCAGAACCTCTTTCCAGCGCCATTCCAAAACCTTGACAAGCGTGTTTACTTCTTGATTTAGAGGATATTTCATTATTAGAAGTTCCAAGTGTCGAATAATAAGTTCCAACATTGATGGAGAATAAATTGGTTTTATCGGCTTTATCAAAGTTTTCTTTGCTGCCAAAAAACCACCAACTCGTATTGTAAAACATTCTTTTGGGTTTCCAAACTTTTACAGAGTTCAACTGTTCCGGAAAAGCAGTTGGATCTCCTGCCAAATCAAATGCTTCCATTGCTAAAAGTGCAGAAGCAGTATGATGGCCATGAGTTTCTCCATTTGAATTTGGATCAAAACGGGTAATGATAATTTCAGGTTTATTTTTACGAATTGCCCAAACGACGTCCGCTAAAATTTTCTGCTTATCCCAAAATTTCAAAGTTTCTGTAGCCGTTTTAGAATATCCAAAATCCAAGGCTCTGGTAAACCATTGTCTTCCTTTATCAACTTTTCGTGCTTCCAAAAGTTCCTGGGTTCGGAGCAATCCTAATAATTCTCCTTTTTCAGTACCGATTAAATTTTGTCCACCATCGCCACGAGTTAAGGAAAGATAAACTGCATCAACATGTTTTTCATGAGTGAGCCAGGAAATAATTCTGGTATTTTCGTCATCAGGATGTGCAGCCAAATACATGACTGTGGTATTATTTTGCAACCGAAGTAGGTCATCGTAAATTTCTGCTGAACTCATTGGAACCGATTGTGCTGAAAATAAAAGGGATATAAAAAGACTCATCCCAACTAAAAACTTTATCATTGGCTAAAGATAAAAAAGTTATTCGAAAATTATTTGATAATGGAGGAAAGCTTTCTGCCCATATTTTTAATTGTTCTACTATGAAAATATAAACAAGTACTACATTTTTTATAACCTCAAAAGATGTAAAAGTTTAAGTGTAATAATTGGATCCAAAGTTTGAAAAGCATTATGAAATTAAGATTTTACTATTATTCTTTCTTTGTAAATTTTTATGAATACAATCTTTTATCCTTCCAAAGTTCGTAAATGGTTGATAAAATCCTTTTCAAATATGAACTGAATGAAGTTCTAGCCCCGATGGAAACGGCATCCCCCGAATCCGCGACAGCGGTGAGGGGATATAGTGTACAGCGGGACGGGTTTTGTAAGAAGCGAAAATGTAGTGCTCCCGTTATTTTGTACGATACTATTTTGCCGAATTATAACTATATTTACTTATACATTTTTGTATGTTCAACTTAACTTCAATATTGCATTCTTTAAAATCTTTCTTTAATGAAATTGGCGATATTACGTTATTTGCCGGTCGATTTTTTCGGGAAGTTTTTACTGCTCCTTTTGAGTTTAAGGAACTGTTGCGACAGTGTTACAACATGGGAAACCGTTCTTTATTGCTGGTTGGTGTTACGGGATTTATTTTAGGATTGGTTTTTACATTGCAATCTCGGCCGACGCTAGAACAGTTTGGCGCTACTTCCTGGATGCCTTCTATGGTTAGTATTTCTATCGTGCGGGAAATTGGTCCTGTAATTATTGCCTTGATTTGTGCCGGCAGAATTGGGTCTGGAATTGGAGCTGAACTCGGTTCTATGCGCGTGACAGAACAGATTGATGCCATGGAGGTTTCGGGGACCAATCCTTTTAAGTATTTGGTAGTGACCCGTATTCTTGCAACAACTTTTATGTTGCCGTTATTGATTATTATGGGAGATGCGATTTCGCTTTTCGGATCCGCGATCGTCGAGAATTTGAAGGGCGATGTTTCTTTTGTGCTCTACTTCAATAAAGTTTTTGGGGCGTTGAGTTTTAGCGATATTCTGCCTGCTTTTATCAAGTCATTTTTCTTTGGTTTTGCTATTGGATTAATTGGATGTTATAAAGGGTATAACTGTTCGAATGGAACGGTGGGAGTTGGTGAAGCCTCGAATTCGGCGGTGGTTTATACCTCGATGTTGCTGTTTGTAATTGATTTTATTGCGGTATTTGTAACCGATATAATTTTTGAAATTTAGATGAATAACCAGGATCACAAAAAAGTAGTTTTAGAACTGAAAAACCTGACTAAAAGTTTTGGTGATAATCATGTATTGAAAGGTTTTAATCTTAAATTATATGAAGGTGAAAATCTGGTCGTCATGGGAAAATCTGGTTCTGGGAAATCCGTCATGGTAAGATGTTTGGTTGGTTTGATTCAACCTGATAGTGGCAGTATTTCGATTAAAGGCGAAGATATTATTACAATAGGACACAAAGAATTGGATTTGCTTCGTACAGAAATTGGTTTTCTTTTTCAAGGAAGTGCGTTGTATGATTCCATGACGGTGCGTGAAAACCTGGAGTTTCCGTTAAGACGGCATAAAGATAAAATTAAGAATTTCACGGGAACAGAAGTTTTGGTAAGGGAAGCGTTGCAAAATGTTGGTTTGGAACATGCAATTGACTTAATGCCGGCAGAACTTTCCGGTGGTATGCAACGTAGAGTTGCGCTGGCGAGAGCCTTGATTTTGAAACCCAGCATTATGATGTACGATGAACCGACGACAGGTTTGGATCCAATTACGGCAAAAGAGATTATTCAATTATTGAGAAATATTCAGGTAAAATATCAGACTTCATCCATAATTATTACGCATGATGTGGATTGTGCCAGAGTAATTTCTAACCGTATGATTTTGTTGGTTGATGGTATTAATTATGCCGAAGGAACTTTTGAAGAACTTTCTAATTCCGAAGATCCACAAGTTCAGGCATTTTTTAAAAATTGAAAGTATGGGAAAATATAATTCAGAAAAAATAAAGGTGGGTATTTTCGTTTTAGTTGGAACCATTCTTCTGGTGGCTGCACTTTATTTGGTTGGAAAAAAACAACATCTTTTTACGGATAACATTAAACTGTATGCGGTATTTGCTAATGTGAACGGTTTGCAGATTGGAAATAATGTTCGCTATTCTGGTGTTGATGTTGGCACGGTGAGTAATATTGAAATGATTGAAGAAGGAAAAATAAAGGTTGAAATGTTAGTCGAAGAAGAAACTTCTCATTTTATTAAAAAGGATGCTACGGCTTCGATTGCTTCGGACGGATTGGTGGGAAGTATGGTCGTGAATATTTTGCCTGGAAAAGATGAAACTGCGAAAATCGTAAAATCGGGTGATACCATTCGAACTTCAAAAAAAATAAGCATAGACGAAATGCTTGATACCTTAAGCAAAACCAATGAAAATGCTGCTTTATTAACTTCTGATCTCGTAAAGATTACCAACAAAATTCTGGATGGTCAGGGCACGATTGGATCATTGTTAAATGATACTTTAATGATTAAAGACATTCGTCAATCAGTAGCAGAATTAAAAACTACAGCGACTGGAACTTCAGAAGCGATTGGTAAAGTGAATACGATTATTTCAAAAATAAATTATGACCAAAGTGCAGCCGCGGTTTTTTTGAGTGATAAAAATTCGGCTGATCAAATAAAAAATGTGTTCAGCAATTTAGAAAAATCCAGCAAAGAGATTAATTTGGTAACTAAAAATTTAGATGATTATATGCTGGATATTAAATCTGGAAAGGGAACTTTAAATCATATTGCAAACGATCCAGTTTTGGTTAAAAACATAGACTCTACCGTTGTTAGTGTTAAACAGGCAGCCGAAAAATTAAATGAAAATATGGAAGCCCTCAAACACAATTTCCTCTTCCGTGGCTATTTTAGAAAACTGGAGAAACAAAAAGAAAAGGAGGCTTTGAAAAAGTGATTTTTAAGCATTGACGAGAGCATCAATTAAATAAGAAAAAGAGTGAAAATTTTCACTCTTTTTCTTTAACCTTAAAAACTAAATAATCGAAAAACCTGATTCTAAATCAGCGATAATATCATCGATGTGTTCGATCCCAACACTCAATCTTATTTGTCCCGGGCGAATTCCGGCTTTTTCTCTTTCTGCATCAGACAATTGTTCGTGCGTGGTTGAGGAGGGATTGATGATTAATGTTTTTGAATCTCCCACATTAGCAACGTGACTGATCAATGACAAATGATTAATAAATTTCACAGCGGATTCTTTTCCGCCTTTAATGTCGAAACTTAGGACTCCACCGAATCCTCTTTTTAAATATCTCTTCGCATTTTCATGATCGGGGAAATTGGGTAATCCTGGATATAAAACCTTTTCAACTTTCGGATGATTTTCTAAATATTCTGCGATGGTTTGTGCATTGCTCACTGTTCTTTCTAATCGAAGTGACAAAGTTTCTAGACCTTGCAACAAAAGGAAAGAGTTGAATGGAGAAATCGTTGGACCGAAATCTCTCATGCCTTCGACTCTGGCTTTAATGATAAATGCGATATTTCCGAATTGAGAATTTACTCCAAAAACATCGGTGAAAACCAAACCGTGATAACTTTCACAAGGTTCTGATAGTTGCGGGAATTTCCCATTACCCCAATCAAAATTTCCGCCGTCAATAATGATTCCGCCAATTGAAGTTCCATGTCCGCCAATCCATTTAGTAGCCGATTCTACCACGATGTTCGCCCCATGTTTCAATGGTTGAAAAAGATAACCGCCCGCACCGAAAGTGTTGTCGACGATTAATGGAATTCCGTGTTTTTTTGCCACTGCTGCAACTGCTTCAAAATCGGGAATATTTAAACTCGGATTTCCGATGGTTTCCAAATAAATGGCTTTTGTATTTTCATCGATAAGTGTTTCAAAACTTTCGGGTTTATCGTTGTCGGCGAAACGGGTTTCGATTCCTAATTTTTTAAAAGAGACTTTGAACTGATTATAACTTCCGCCGTATAGATAAGGCGAACTCACGAAATTATCGCCGTTTTGAAGAATATTAGTTAATGCTAAAAACTGGGAAGCATGTCCGGAACTTGTTGCCAAAGCTGCAACACCGCCATGCAGGGCTGCCATTCTTTTTTCGAAAACATCGGTGGTTGGATTCATCAAACGCGTGTAAATATTCCCGAACTCTTTTAAACCAAAAAGATTGGCTGCATGATCTGCATCATTAAAGGTATAACAGGCGGTTTGATAGAGCGGAACTGCTCTGGAGTTGGTGGTTGAATCTACGGTTTGACCGGCGTGAACTTGTAAAGTTTCAAATTTTAAATTGCTCATATTTTAATTTATTTGTTTTAAATTTTGGGCAACTTATCCTTTGAAAATATTGGTCGAAAGAGCATAAAAAAAGCTCTTTCGACAAATCAAAAGAACTTAATATATAGAATTTCTATTTTCTAAATTTTAATATCTGACTTATCTTTCCCGCGCTGGCGAGTTGAATTTTGCACCTTATTTATTTCTAAACAGGTTGCCAAAGTTTCAAAGGGTCAATTCCCTCCACTTTTCTGAATAAGTTGCGATTTTTTAAAGAACGTCTTTAGTGCTGCAAATCTATAAAATTATTTTTGAAGTAAATGAGTGTTGAATCAAAAAAATAAAATTATTTATTTAACTCCTTGTATTAAAGTTTGTTAAATGCTCTTTTGTTCGTGAGGATTTAATTAATTTTAATGAAATTAAAACCAAATATTATGATTGTAAAAGTACTTGAAGTAATTGCTACTTCAGAAATTAGTTTTGATGATGCTATTAAAAATGCTGTAAAAGAAGTTTCTAAAACGGTAAAAAACATTGATAGCGTTTATGTAAAAGACATGAAATGTCATGTAAAAGATGGGGAAATTTCCACTTATGGATGCGTCTGTAAAGTATCTTTCAGAGTTGAATCTTAAAAGTTTCCTGCTGAAAAAATCCATTTTGCACAAACAAAATGGATTTTTTTATGGCTTTTAATTGTCGGTAGTTTTGAGAAATTTATTCTTTCGTTCCCCAAGGTGCGCCTGGAGTTTCAATTGCTTTTGTCAAATCAAATCTTACCGTAAACAATCGTTCGCTCCCTACACGACGAAGATTATAAGTAAAACTTTCCTTATCGATTGTAAACCACCAAACATTGGTTGCCGCGGCTGGAATCAATTGAGCTGTGTGCGCATCTGCAGGAAACATTTGAAAATTTTCTAAACCAACATTAGAACTGGTTCCGCCATATTGAGTCGATTTTTCTTCAGTTCCGTCTGGATTGCGGTGATCGTGTTTTAATCTTAAAATTTTATCTGCATTCATATGCAAAACCCAAGTTCGGGATTTATCTTCACCCACAAAAAATGGAATTCTGATATCATTTTTTTCACAAGACCGAACGTGCATGACCAGTTTTTTTCCGGTAAAACCATCGCCTTCTTTACCGCCAGATATTATTTCACCTTCATAGGCTTTTCCACAATGGGTTTCTAATTGGTTCCAGAATTTTTCAGAAGGCTTTTGTTCCTGCGCAAAAAGACCAATAGGAATTAGGAGTAGTAAATAGAGCAGTTTTTTCATGTTTTCTTTTTAAATAATTTTTTCTTTTATTAAAAGCTAAACATACGGAAATTTCCTGTGAGAACTTATCTTCAGAAGGAATAGGAATAACTAAATTTTTTTATTAATTCACCTTAAATTTTCGCTCTCTGATCAAATCCGCAATCGCCAGCATATCTTCACCAATCAATCGGTCATTCTCTAATTTCGCTACTTTTGTTCGGATTAATGAATACGCGTTTTCGACATATTTAGAACATTTTGCCGGACGTCGGAATTCTAATCCTTGCGCACCAAACATAAGTTCTACGGAAAGAATGTTTTCTAAATTTCCTAAAACCTGGTTGAATTTTCTGCCAGAAATACTTCCCATCGAAACATGATCTTCCTGTCCCAAACTCGTCGGAATAGAATCTGCCGATGCCGGGAAACATAACGTTTTATTTTCTGTAACCAACGCCGCAGAAGTATATTGTGGAATCATAAAGCCGGAATTTAAACCTGAACTTTCCGTCAATAATCTTGGTAAACCATATTTCCCTTCAAGTAAAAGATAACTTCTTCTGTCAGAAATATTCCCTAGTTCTGCTGCTGCTAAAGTTGCGTAATCTAAAGGTAAAGCCAATAACTGCCCATGAAAATTTCCGCCGGAAATCGATTCTTCCGCGCTTAAAACAATCGGATTGTCAGTCACAGAATTTAATTCTGTTTCTGTTAAATGTTTTAAATGCTCGTACGCATTTCTGCTCGCACCATGAACTTGCGGAACACATCGCATTGAATAAGGATCTTGAACGCGATCACAGAATTCATGACTTTTTAAATTATCAGAATCCTTTAGAAACTTTCGCATTCTTGAGGCTACTTTTCTGCTGCCATCAAACGGGCGAATATCATGAAGTTCCTTTTTAAATGGACTTGCTGATCCTCGATAGGCTTCTAAACTTACTGCTGCAGTTAAGTCGGCCAAGTCAAGTAAATATTTGAATTTATTTAAACCTAAAATAGCGTGTGCTAAAATAAACTGCGTTCCATTAATTAAACCTAAACCTTCTTTTGGTCCGAGTTGTAAAGGTTTTATCCCATGTTTTTTTAAGGCTTTTTCAGTTTCTACGATTTCATTGTTCTGCCAAACTTTTCCTAACCCTAAAAGTGGTAAAACCAAATGAGCCAGTGGTGCCAAATCTCCGGAAGCACCTACAGAACCTTGTTCTGGCACAACTGGAATAATATCTTTTTCCAGCATTAAGATTAACCTTTCAATCACTTCCAATGAAACTCCCGAAAATCCTTTTGATAAAGCATGAATTTTTGCAATCATCATCACTCGAGAATAGTCTTTAGCAATCGGTTTTCCAACACCAACGGCGTGAGAAATAATTAAATTATGTTGAAGTTGAGCAGTTTCCTCTTCGGAAATTTTAACGTCGCAAAGTGGTCCGAAACCCGTATTAATTCCATAAACCGTTCGGTCGGACGCAACGATTTGCTGCACGTTTCTCTGAGATTTCAGAATCTTTTGTTTTGCTTCTTTATTCAGTTTTGCATTGCTGGGATTTTTTAAAATCGCCATGATGTCTTTGATTGTAAAAGTATCTACGCCGTAAATTTTCATTGATAAGAATTTGTCTAAAAATACACCTTTTTGAGAAGTTAGGAAAATAGTTGAAAGTTATTTTAATTAACTGATAAAAGTCATAAATTCAAGCCACTAATAAAAATGTTATCCTGTACATAATTAAAAATTTAATTCTAATTTTGATGGTTATTTAAAATTATCTATTAAAATAAAGAGACCCTTAAAAAATATGAATAAGAAAAAGCCCGCACATAACTTTCACATTCCGGTAATGGGATTGGCGTATACGATCGACAGTCCGATTCGTGTTGCGCAATACGGAATCTCCTCCGTGATTTCGATTATCGATGATGAGATTATTGAGAAAATGAACAGCCTTTATCATAAGAGAAATAATTTTTCTTATAGCGAGATTTCCAACAAAATTGAAGATTACCGCGCCAAAAGAATTACAGCGTACCTTGATATGGTGCACGATGTGGTGAATATGAAATTTGAAAATTTCAAACAGGAATTAAGCAAAAGCAAAGAAGCATTGAATGAATATATCGACATGCTTCCGAATAAATCTGACCTTAAAAAAGGTTTAGAAAACTTAGTGGAACAAAAAGAAAACTTTACTGAAAATGTTCGCAAGTTTTTAGAAAACAATCTGTCTCCCGGAAGTATTGACGTAAATGTCATGACCAAAGTAGACAAAGATAATTTTGTGAAAGGTGAGCAATTGCCGGTCATGTATAATGACGCTCACGTTTCTTTGCGAGGATTTGCCAACAGTAAACTTTCTTCTTCAATTGTGCTTTCTGCCGGAATGAATCCAAGATTGTACAGTTATTTTGAATCTTTTCCAGATTTTTTTCCGAACGAAAAAGGAGAACTCAAAAAGAAAATTATTTTAAAAGTAAGTGATTTCCGGTCAGCGATGATTCAGGGGAATTTCCTGGCAAAAAAAGGGCTCTGGGTTTCAGAATACCGCGTAGAATCTGGTTTGAATTGTGGAGGTCATGCCTTTGCGACAGATGGTTTATTGCTCGGTCCGATCATGGAAGAATTCAAACAAAAGAAAAACGACCTCGTTGCTTCTGCTCACGAATTAATGGTGAATGCTTTAACACAAAAGGAAATTCCTGTTCCGGCACAACCATTAGACATGAAAATTACCGTTCAGGGTGGAGTAGGAACTGCAGAAGAACACGAGTTTTTATTGGAGAATTATAAAGTAGACAGTATTGGTTGGGGTTCGCCATTTTTGTTGGTTCCTGAAGCGACGTCTGTGGATAAAGAAACCCGTGAATTATTATCGAAGTCCAAAGAGCAAGATTTCTATTTAAGTAATATTTCACCACTTGGAATTCCGTTCAATACGGTTAAAGGAAGCACGAATGAGTTTTTCAAACAGGAAAAAATTAATAAAGAAAGGGCCGGAAGTTCGTGTCCGAAAAAGTATCTGGCTCTAAGTAAAGAATTTTCACCAGAAGGAATCTGTACTGCTTCCAGAAAATATCAAACGGTACAACTGAAAGATTTGGAAGAAGTAAAAGAGGAAATAACTTTAAAAGAATACGATAAAAGGAAAGCAAAGATTACCGAAAAATCTTGTCTTTGTGTCGGATTGGTCAACTCTTCTTATCTGGAAAGTGAAATTCCTATTAAAGGTGAGAAACAAGGAGTCGTGGTTTGTCCGGGACCTAATTTGGCGTATTTTGATAAAGAGGTTTCTCTTGCCAATATGGTAAAACATATTTACGGAAACGAAAATGTCATGCCCGAAACCAATCGCCCGAATATTTTCGTGAACGAGTTGAAAATGTATGTTGATTATTTGAAAAATGAAATCGAAGAATTCTCTGACAGTTTCACCAATGCTCAAACTAAAAAATGGAAAACCTTTAAGAATAATTTGATTGAAGGCATCAATTATTACGAAACGTTATTTGCAGAAACTTCTTTTTTCAAAAACAATTTGAAAACGGTTGAAATTCAACTGGCAGATTTTAAGAACAAAATTATTGGGATTTATATCCCTGAAAATGTAAAAGCATAATATTTTTAAAATGTATTTTAAAACCAGTCTGTCAATTTCGGCAGACTGGTTTTATTTTTAGCAGTTCTTTTTTTACAAAGCAAATCCCTATTTTTGTATCATGAATGCTGATCTTGAACTTCAATTAAAAACTTTGCCGTCTGATCCTGGAGTTTATCGATATTATGATAAAAACGGAAACTTATTATACGTTGGTAAAGCGAAGAATTTAAAGAAAAGAGTTCTTTCTTATTTCAATAAAAACCAGTCGGGTTACCGAACTCGAATCATGGTTGCCAAAATTTTCCGTCTCGAAACGACCGTTGTAAACAGTGAATACGACGCTCTTTTGTTGGAAAATAATTTAATTAAAGAACATCAGCCGTTTTATAATGTAATGCTCAAGGATGATAAAACCTATCCCTGGATTTGCATTAAAAATGAAGATTTCCCCAGAGTTTTTTTAACGCGGACTAAAATTAAAGATGGTTCCGAATATTTTGGACCTTATGCGAAAGTTCGTCCTGCTAAGGTTTTGTTGGATACCATTAAACATCTTTACAAAATTCGAACTTGTAATCTAAATCTTTCGCCGAAAAAAATTGCGGAAGGAAAATACAAAGTTTGTCTGGAATATCACATTAAAAACTGTGAAGGTCCGTGTGAAATGCTTGAAATGAAAGAGCATTACGATAAGAAAATTGAAGCAATTCGCGGGATTGTAAAAGGAGATTTCCGAACTGCTAAAGAATATTTGATCAATCAAATGATGGTTTTTGCAGAAAATTTAGAGTTTGAAAATGCGCAGGCGATTAAGGAAAGAATCGACTTGCTTGAAGATTATCAGCACAAACATACGGTCGTAAATCCCAATATTGATGATGTTGATGTTTTCGGAATGACGAGTGATGAAACTGCGGCCTACATTAATTATTTCAAAATTCAGAACGGAAATATTATCCAAAGTTTTACGACAGAAATTAAGAAAGTTCTGGAAGAATCTGATGAAGATATTTTAGAAGAAGCCATGATTGAAATTCGCCAGAAGTTTGATTCTAATTCAAAAGAAATTCTGATTCCGTTTCATTTAACCTTAGAAATTCCCAATGTGAAATTGATTGTTCCTAAAATGGGTGACAAGAAACGAATTGTGGAACTGTCCGAAAAAAATGCGAAAGAATATCGTGTTGAAAAACTGAAGCAAGTTCAGATTGTAGATCCAGAAAGACATACGAACCGAATTATGGCAGAAATGCAGAAGTTGTTGCGAATGCCAACAGAACCCCGCCATATTGAAGGTTTTGATAACTCAAATATTCAGGGAACAAATCCTGTTTCGGCGTGTGTCGTTTTCAAAGATGGGAAACCGAGCAAAGCAGATTATCGAATTTTTCACCCGAAAACCGTTGTCGGACCTGATGATTATAAAACGATGGAAGAAGTGATTTACCGTCGCTACAAAAGAGTTTTAGAAGAAGCCGAACCTTTGCCACAACTTATTTTAATTGATGGTGGAAAAGGTCAACTTTCCTCTGCGGTAAAGAGTTTGAAGTTACTTGGTTTGTACGGAAAAATCACCATTATTGGAATTGCAAAACGCTTGGAAGAAATTTATTTCCCCGAAGATTCGATTCCGTTATATTTAGATAAGAAATCTGAAACGCTCAAAATTCTGCAAAGAGTTCGGGACGAATCGCACCGTTTTGGCGTAAGACATCATCGGACGCGCAGAACAAATTCTACCATTAAATCTGAACTGGACGGAATTCCGGGTGTTGGTGAAAAGACCGTAGAACTTCTGCTTCAAAAACTGAAATCAGTGAAGCGGGTTAAAGAATCGAATTTAGAAACCTTAGAAGAAATCTTAGGGAAATCGAAAGGGAAAGTGGTTTGGGAATATTTTAATTCTAACTAGGATTTACTTTTTCGAAAAAACTTCTGTTCTGAAACTTCCGTCAGCGTTAACCAATTCTACTTCTATTTTTCCATCTTCCAAATAACCTATTGTTGATGTTCCATTTTCAAGTTGAACTCTATAAACGTCTTTTTTTCCAGAAGGTTTAAAGGTGGCGTACGGAACTGAATTGTTGGGATTTACTAAAATAAATTCTCCATTGGCCAGAAAAATTCTGTTCAGTGTTAAAGAACCATTGCTATAAACTTCTGCTTTTATTTCGGCAGTTGCTTGTATTTTTGGCGTTGGAACAACTTGTTTGGTGTTTTTTTGGGGGACTATTGCGACTTCTGTATTTGCAATTTTTGTCGTGGGAATTTCTTTCGTAAGTTCGTCGGTTTTTTTTGCATACGGCCTTTCCAACGGTACCGACAACGGGATTTTTTTTGATGCATCTTCTAATGCATCGCGCATTCCAGGTTCAAATTCCTTTATTAAAGATTTTCCATCGAGGGATAAAATTGATTTATTTTCACAATCTTTAAAATCAATACTCACTTTGTTTTTGAACATACTGCTCGTGTCAGATAGTTCTGCCCTGAGCACTTGGCAAGGATTTCCTGCCAGTTCCGCAGGCCAATTTTCTACACTTTCTTTAATGATCATAAACTTTTTCTGTTTTAATTTTAAAGTAAGCAATTCATTCAATCCATGTTTATTTGCTTTAACATTACTAAATGTTTCTGGAACATAAATGTATTGATAGTCAGAAACCTGCTGTCCGTAGAAAAACGCAGCAACCAAAACAGTAGAAATTTGCAGAATTTTTTTCATATAAAAAAGTTTCAAAAATTAATAATCAATTTATCTTTTGATAAAACTAGTTATTTTTTAATAAACTGTTGCGAGAATTGAGTTCCGTTTTTAGTCGTAATTTCAATGAGGTAATTTTCTGCATTTAATTGCGAAACATCAATGATTTGATTTTCATTGGTGTATTTCCCAGAAGAAATAAGCCTACCCGAAAAATCAAAAATGGTATAGTTTTCCACTTTTAAACTACCAGTTTCTTTAATTTTAATAAAACTTGAAGCCGGATTTGGAAATAGAATTAACTTCAGTTTTTGAGCGCCTGATTTTACATTTCCTGTGTTAAGATAAATTGGCAATTCGGTGGTTACAGCATACAATTCTTCGCCAGATGTTTTTGTATTTGCTACAAAATATAAAGTGTTTTCTAAATTGACCAACTTTAAAATCTGATCAGTATCTGCAATTTGTTCTTCATTTACAACGTTGACTGGTATTGTGATAGTGCTTTCCGCAGTTCCATTGGTTCGCCAAATTTTACTGCTATTTTCCTTAGTGAAATAAAGATAATTATTAATACACGTCAAATTAGAAATGGCTGGGGTGTTAGCGTTTATACTAATTTCTTTATAAGAATTGTTATTGATATTAATGCTCCATAAATTGTTGCTTTTCCCTTCGTAATTACTTGTACCAAAGTAAAGCGTTGAACCACACTTGTTAAAATTTGCAAAAACACCCATGTAATTACTGCTTAAAATTTCGGTAGGAGGAGTTTGTAGATTATCAAATTTATAAATGGTACCGTATCCGTTTTGAGACAATAAATATAACTTGTCATCAACTTCGATTATTTCTTGAGAAACATTCCATTGACCATATCCCCAGTCATTAGCCGGAAAAGGAATTTCGGTTACGACTTGCGTGCTGCTGTTGTACTTAAATAATCGGTAATTTTTAGCAATGAGAAGTTGATGATCAAATACGCCTAAAATCTGTGTTGCGTTGTTATAATATTCTTCATCTGGAATATTGAAAGCGATCACAGTTCCCTCCGCTGAACCATCTGTTTTCCAAATTTCCTCCTTATAAATATCATTAGAAATCATGAAATAGAGGGAGTTGTTATATAAGATTGATTTAGTTCGGGGTGATGATCTACCTGGTACTTCTTTAAGTAATTCTAAAGTATCACTATTAATGTCATTTTTGAAAACACGAATCTTTGAGCCATCACCTGCATTGTAATACGTAGTGGTGATGAGCGACTCATCATTTAGATTTCCGAATTTACTATTTGCACTAACTTCTGTATTTTGTGGCAGCGTCATTTTCTTTGTTCCCGCTTCGGTTCCGTTTGTTTTTACAATTTGTGAGGAGTAAGAATTTGGGGTGATGTAGTAAGAATTTCCAACTCTAAACAATTCGCCTTCCGGTACATTGGTGTAGATTGAATTGCTGATTTTAACGGCTTCGGGTTCGTCGCCTTTCTTTGCTATTTTGTAGAATTGATTGTTGTAATACTGATCAAAGGCGGTGAAAATTAAACCATGATCTGCCGTAGCAACTGCGTTAATAGGCTTACTTCCTTGCTCGTGCATCGTATCTTTAAATAGAGATACTTCTTTAGTTTCCAGGTGATATTGAAAAAGTTCTTTTCCATATTTTTGATTCTCATAAGGGAAAATCATTTTCCCAGCGATTTCAATTGAATTGTGTAATCTATTCTCCCCGAGGAGAATTAAATTTTCAAACTGATCCATCAAATAAAAAGTCGTGTGTCCAGAATTTTCAATTAAAATCATTTCATTAATGGGAAAATATCGAAGCATATTTGCTGAAAAATCATTTGGAATGATAACGTTGGTCTGCACGGTTCCACTTACCGTTCCGTCGGTTTTCCAAAGGCGGTTTCGTTCCTGACTGTAAGGAAAGAAGTAAATAGAATTCCCTAATTTTTGTAAACCAAGTTCATACTGGTTAGATGACGCGAAATGCATGGTTGAACTAAGTACTTTGGTGTTTTCAGGAGTTCCATCGGTAACGAAAAGATTAGAGCCATTTTCAATAGTATTACCCATGAAAACAAGTTTATTATTTAAAATTTCGCCTGAACTTAAATCTCCTCTTGTAGTATAAATAAATTTCGCTGTTTTGGTGGCAAGATCTAGTGACCATAAACCAGTTTGTGTACCACTAGCATTTCTAGCGCCAAACAATATCGTCCCATTTAAATTGAAACATTTTAATGTAGTGTGAATGTATAATGGATTTTCAGTACCGGCAATTTTTATTTTCGTAGTAGTTTCATCAATGCTGTTCGTGATCCAAAGTTCATTACTGTAATTAGCATTTTTTGCGGCATACATAAAGTGAGAATTAAACTTGAATGCTTTTGACTCTAAAGTCTGCCCTTCCATCTGTTTGAGCAATTTTGTTCCCGCAGAAGTTCCATCGGAAATATAAATATTGTTTCTTTCGGTGATGAGAATTTTGTTTTCATCAGCCGTGATTTGCATTACGTAATCATCTGGAAATTCAAAAATCTGTTTGGTTCCAGTTTCTGTTCCGTCGGTTGTCCAAAGTTGTGTTTTCGATGAAACATCGACCAAAAAATAAACCTTGTTTTGGAATAAGGTAAATTGAACATCGCTCGAAAATTGCGGTGTGTATGGAAATATCTTTTTAATTAAAGTACTTTTTTTGGTCGTAAAATTATAACTCCACAGATCGCCGCTCCAGAAAAGTAACTGGTCATTGTATTTCTGTAAATACTGAGGATTTACGCCGGTGTTTTGATTAATTTCGTAAATCTCGGCATCAATAGTTTGAGAGAAATTTGCAATATAAAAGAGGGAGAAAAAGAAGAAGTAAATTTTTTTCATAAATTTAATTTGTGCTAATGTACTAATTTTTAGAATTTAAGAATTTTTTTTGTCTGAATTTCTTACTATAAAAGCAAGCGCGAATCATTTCTTAGATTCATTTCTGAGAAATAGTAATCGTCTTCAAAAGGTTTTGAATCTGTTTTTAATTTCTAAAATCACCCATATCCAATTTCAGAGAAAAGAAATTAGAGTAAAAATTAGATCCGCCAATTCCAGAATTAGTGATAGCGTAATCGAGTGTTAGACCTTGATATTTAATTCCGATTCCGGCACTTGGCTGGAAGGAAACTTTTCTTTTTAAATTTTCAATATCGGTAACGGTTTGAAATCTATTTAAACCAACCCGTACAAAAATCATATCCTGAAATTTGAGTTCAGCGCCAGCATACGGTGTGATACTCGCAAAATCGGTAGAAATAACTGCGGCAGTTTTAGCGAAATCAACATTAATTCCGGCTTCTGGCATTAATTCTAAATCACGGTTAATTTCGAAATTTCTGCTCATTCCTAAATTGAGTTTAGGCATGGTCAATTCCATTTTATCTTTCGGTGCGGGATTAAATTCTTCGCCATTCACTACGGCAGAAAGTTCTTTTTGATTTACCGTCCAGAAGTTGACTGTAGTGGTAATATCTTTCATTACGGCACCGTAATTCCAGCCATTATCGGAATGGTAAATTGCGCCCAAATCAAATCCGAAACCGTAACCACTCGCAAATTTTCCTACATTTCTATAGACCAGTTTTGCATTGACTCCCACATCTAATTTTTGATTTCCACCCGGATGAAAAGCGTAAGAAATTAAGGCTGCATAATCTGATTGGGAGAAACTCGTAATTTTATCGTAATCGATATTCCCTTCAGGATCAATTAATTGCGTTGTGTTTAAAATATTATCTACCCCAAGTCGTACGATTGAAATTGCGAAAACGCCCCCATTATTATCCAAAGGTTTTGCATAGGCGATATAGTCGTACTTCGCAATAGATTCAAAATATTCTGCATGCATGGCTGCACCTTGCCAATCGCGGTCTACACCGAGTAATCCTGCCGGATTCCACATAGGGGAATACACATCATTTTGATTAGAAATTACTGCACCGCCCATTGCCAGTCCCCGTGCTCCAGCACCGATATTTAAAAATTCGTTCGAATATTTCCGCACGATTTGAGCTTCAGAAGAAATTCCGGAAGTCACTAAAACGGCAAAGAGTAATTTTTTCATCAATCCAGTTCTTTTTTTGCGGCTGTGTTTTTTCTTGATTTCAATATACCATTAACAATAATCGCCGATATCATAACTAAAGAAGCGCCGTAAAATATAGGGCTCATTTTCTCTGACTCTCCAAAGATAAAAAAAGCAAGGATAATCCCGTATATTGGTTCTAAATTTACAGTTAAAATTAAGGTAAATGGCGAAATATACTTCATCAAGTTTACAGATTCCAACATAGGGAATGCCGTAAAAAAGCTTGCTAATATGATAATTAACGTTAAATCTCGTCCACTTATTTCATTGAGTTGAAAAATTTGCCCGGTTAAAAGATAAAAGATACTTAGAATAATTAACCCAGAAAAAATTTCATAGAAAATAATATTGCCAGAACTTGTTTTACCAAATATCTTTCCATTAAAAACAGAAAAAATAGTCCCAAATAAAGCGGTTAGAATTCCATAGAAAATTCCTTCTTTGTATTGAAATTCAGTCTTGAAAATTAAGCCCATACAAATCACGATGACGATTCCCATAATGACTTCCGAAATATCGATTTTCCTTTTAAAGATAATCGGCTCCAGAATAGCGGCAAATAAAGTAGATAAAGACAAACAACTCAATGCAATCGAAACATTGGAAACCTTGATAGAATAAAAGAAACAAAACCAGTGAAAAGCCATAAATCCACCAATTACAGAGAGTTGAATAAATAGTTTCTTAGAAATTTTGATGCTTTCTTTTTTATAAAAACGAATGAATATAAATAAAAATAAGGCTGCAAAAAGCATCCTGTAGAAAGTTAATATTTGGGCATTGGCATGAATTAATTTTCCTAAAATTGCAGTGAAACCCCAAAGGAAAACAATCATATGAAGCCGGAAAAGTGCAGAATTTTTAACCACTATTTATATATTTTAACTTTTGCAAATCTACAGATTTTCGATTGAGTTTAAAGGTTGATTTGAGGATAAAAAAAACCCTAAAAATTTTGGGAACTTTTAGGGTCTTCAAATAATAAACTACTAAAAAAATAAACTAGGAATAATTCCTAAGAGGTATAACGGCATTTTTGTATTTTTATTTTGAACGGTTCTATATTATTTTCAAAATAAATTTCTGTAAGTCAAATCGTTAGTTTCAATGCACTTTAAGGGAAATAGTATTTTAAAAAAACTTACCTTTAAGCCAAATTTTTCCGACCTATGAATTTAGAATTTAACAAAAGAGAAGATCAAAATAAGTTGAAACTTGGTGCAATTACCAACTTGCTTTCTGAAATAAAGAAAGGTGGTGGTGAGAAACGTTTGCAAAAACAGCGTGATGAGGGTAAATTAACCGCACGCGAAAGAATCGATTATCTTCTCGATAAAAACTCTGATTCTATAGAAATTGGCGCTTTTGCAGGGTATGAAATGTACGAAGAACAAGGCGGTTGCCCCAGCGCTGGAGTAGTGGTGAAGATGGGTTACGTTTCTGGCAAACAATGTTTGGTCGTTGCAAATGATGCCTCGGTAAAAGCGGGTGCCTGGTTTCCGATTACCGCAAAGAAAAATCTTCGTGCTCAGGAAATTTCAATGGAAAATAAACTACCAATCATTTATCTGGTAGATTCTGCCGGAGTTTATTTGCCAATGCAGGATGAAATTTTTCCAGATAAAGAACATTTTGGCCGAATTTTCCGGAACAATGCAAAAATGAGTTCCATGGGAATTATTCAGATTTCTGCGGTGATGGGAAGTTGTGTTGCGGGTGGCGCGTATTTGCCAATTATGAGTGATGAAGCCATGATCGTTGATAAAACGGGTTCTATTTTTTTAGCTGGAAGTTATTTGGTGAAAGCAGCCATTGGCGAAACCATTGATAATGAAAGTTTAGGAGGTGCAACAATGCATTGCGAAGTTTCGGGTGTGACCGATTATAAGGCGAAAGATGATAAAGATGCGCTGGACAGAATTAAAAATATTATGAAATCAATCGGCGATTACGAAAAAGCCGGTTTTGACAGAACTGAAAGTTTTCCACCAAAACAAAAAATAGAAGATATTTTCGGACACATGCCGGTTTCAAGATCGGAACAATATGATACTTTTGATATTATTAAATGTTTGGTTGATAATTCAGAATTCGAAGAATATAAAGGAGATTATGGTAAAACGATTATTTGTGCTACCGCCAGAATTGATGGTTGGAGCGTAGGAATTGTGGCGAATCAAAGAAAATTGGTAAAAAACGGAAAAGGAGAAATGCAGTTCGGTGGTGTTATTTATTCGGACTCTGCAGATAAAGCCACGCGGTTTATTGCTAATTGTAATCAAAGAAAAATTCCATTATTATTCTTACAGGATGTTACCGGATTTATGGTAGGCTCAAAATCAGAACAAGGTGGGATCATTAAAGATGGAGCAAAAATGGTAAACGCCGTTTCTAATTCTGTAGTTCCGAAATTTACCGTTATTACAGGAAACTCTTACGGTGCAGGTAATTATGCAATGTGTGGAAAAGCCTATGATCCGAGATTAATTGTAGCTTGGCCTTGGGCAGAACTTGCCGTAATGGGAGGTAGTCAGGCGGCAAAAGTTTTGGCTCAAATTCAAACTTCGACTTTAAAGAAACAGGGAAAAGAAATTTCAGCAGAAGAAGAACAGGAAATTTTGAAAACCATTTCAGAAAGATATCAGAAACAAACCGAACCAACTTATGCTGCAGCGAGATTGTGGACAGATGCAATAATTAATCCTGTAGATACCAGAAAATGGATTTCAATGGGAATCGAAGCGGCAAACCACGCGCCGATTACCGAGAAATTTAATTTGGGCGTAATTCAGGTTTAATTAAACTTCTAAAAACTTATACCATGAAAAAAATTTTATTAATTGGTTTTCTGTTCATTTTTGCAGGATTATTTGCCCAGTGCAACATTACTGGTGCAGATCAAATACAAGTGGGAGAAAGACAACAGTATTCTGCAGAAAATGCTATTGCAGATTGCGTTGATTGCTACGACTGGTCTTATATGGATCAAAAAATTATTTTAGAAGGCAATACTCATATTAATCCGCTTACTATAAAAGGTGCAGTTCAGGGTAATGCGATTTTATCATTAGAAATAAAAACGGTAACTGGAACTTCGAAATGTAAAAAGTCTATTCAAGTAATTGCTCCCACTTCAAAAGTACTGGATGTGAATGCACAGAAATGTAATATTGAAATCGATGCTTTTAAAGAAGTTAGAATTTCTGATACCAATGTAGTTTTAGAAGCAATTGCGCCAAATAATAATTTTAATTATCAATGGACAGTTCATTACAGAAATGGCTCTAAAAAAGTTTCTAATGAAAAAGTAGGAACGTTCGCTTTCTCCAATGAAAAGGGAATCGATTTAGTAGAATTAAACGTTACCGGTAAACAATGCATTAAAAAAATATCAAAAACGTACAATCACAATTTTTGGTATTTTTTCTGAATTTCCTAAAATAAGAATGTTCAGAACTAATTTTATGTATTTTTTTTATTTTAACCAATCCTTACACTCGTCATACTCAGGCTTCCACCAATTAATTCATCATTGAATAATGACAGGTTTTCTGATTTTTCCTTTAAACCTAAAGAATAAATTAAAGGCAGATAATGATCGGGGGTTGGTACAGCAGTTTGCAAAAATGTTCCCTTTTTTTGGTAATGGATTAAATTCTGAAAATTACCGTCGAGAATCCAATTATTGGTTTTTTCGCGTGCTTCAATTGCCCAATCATAACCGTAACCTACGGTATCAATATTCCTGAAATCTACCAATCTTAGATTATGGATGATATTTCCACTTCCGATAATTAAAATCCCTTTTTCTCTTAATTTTGAAAGTTTTTGCGCCAGGTCAAAATGATATTGTGGAGGTTTTGTATAATCAATACTTAATTGAATCACGGGAATATCTGCATTGGGGTAAAGGTGTTTGATCACGCTCCATGCGCCGTGATCTAATCCCCAGTTATGGTCTTCTTCTGCTACATTTTGACCCAGTAATTCTACCGTTTTCTTTGCCAACTCCGGACTTCCTTTTGCCGGGTATTGTACCTCAAAAAGTTCTTTGGGGAAACCGCCAAAGTCATGTATGGTTCTCGGCATATTCATCGCGGTAACAAAAGTTCCGTGGGTCAACCAATGGGCTGAAATGCAGAGAATGGCGTTGGGTGTCGGGATTTCTTTAGAAATGTTTCGAAAGCCGTTTACAAACTCGTTTTCTTCAATAGCATTCATGGGCGAGCCATGTCCTAGAAAAAGAACCGGCATTTTTTCGGTTCGTTGAAAGCTATCGGAAATCTTAGATAAGTCGTTGATATTCATTTAATTTTTTTTAAGAAAAAAGTTCACCGTATAAGGTGAACTCTTCTTTTTTATTGGAAGCGAAATTATGCTTTCACAAACTGAAGTTCTCCAGCGATTTTTACGTCGTCAGAAACCATTACACCACCTGCTTCAAGCGCTGCATTCCAGTTTAATCCGAACTCACTTCTTTTAATTTTTCCCTCAAATGAAAAACCTGCTTTGGTTTGTCCCCAAGGATCTACATTGATTCCACCGAAATCAACATCCAATTGAATCGGCTTAGTAACGCCATTCATAGTCAAGTGACCTGTGATTTCATTACTTAAAGAATCGGTTTCAAAAGTAATTTGCGGATTTGCTTCTACATTGAAAAATTCTTCTCCTTTCAAATGTGCATCTCGATCTGCACTGTTCGTACTGATAGAATCAGTCTGAATGGTTGCTTTTACTTTTGCATTTTTAAAAGTGTCATCTTCTGCTTCCATTTCTGCAGTGAAGGTGTTGAATGAGCCTTTAACATTAGAAATCATCATGTGTCTTACTTTAAAAGTAATTTCGCTGTGACTTGGGTCTAAATTCCATTTATTTGCCATAATAATATATTTTATGTATTTTTAATTTTGATAATGCAAAGATATGCCGGTATAAATGTATATCCATTGATGTAGGTTAAGAAAGTATTAATTTTTACATTTGTTACTACGACTTTACTATGAAAAAATATTATGCTTTCTTATTGATGTGCTTTTTTATGAGCAACAATTACGCTCAACAAAAAGATTCCGTGAAAATTAAAAATCAGCGTTTCGATTTCCAATATAAAAAATTGTATGTGCCCGCTGGATTAATGATTTCCGGAATCATCGCTGACGGGCGCGGGAAAGAATCGCTAAAAAATGAAATCGTAGAAGAACGTAATGAACATCTTTTTGGTTTTGAAAATCACCTGGATGATTATGCGCAGTTTTTACCCTTCGCCGCAATTTATGGCTTTGAAATCGCAGGTATGAAACCCAGAACGGATTATAAGAACCGAACGGCGATTTTAGTTAAGGGACAATTAGTCAATTTAGGTTTGGTCTATATGCTGAAAAAATCTTTAAAAGAAACCCGTCCCGATGGGACCGCATATTCTTTTCCTTCCGGTCACACTGCTAATGTTTTTGCAGGGGCGACTATGCTTTCTATCGAGTATGGGGAGCAGCACAAATGGGTTCCGTACGCTGCGTATGGCGTTGCAACAACCGTGGGCGCGATGAGAATGATTAATAATAAACATTATATTTCCGATGTTCTTTTCGGCGCTGGTTTAGGAATTCTCTCCATGAAAGCGGCGTACTGGACCCATCAGTACAAATGGAACCGCCCGAAAGCTGACCAAGATCCGCTCACCGTTTTGTACACTTCGCCAAAGAATTAGGAGCTTTATTGAAATCAATTTTATTTATTAATTTTAGCCATCCTTTGATAGAGGCTTAAAACCTATAATTAAAGGGTTCTTTTCTATTTTAAAATAATATTTTATATCTAATGAAATTATCTAAACTCTCTTTTCTTGTTCTGTTTTCCGGAAGTTGTCTGTTTGCCCAAAATCAAAAATTCACCATTGCTGAAGCCGTAAACGGTTTAAGAAGCAATCTTGCCGTGAAAAACATTTCCCAGTTTTCTTGGTCTGATGATGGCAAATCCTATTATCAAGCAACTAAAAATGGTTATTTGGTAACTGACCTTGCTACGCAGAAACAAGATACTTTGGTTTCATTGCATCAGTTGAATACTACATTGTCTTTGGATAAAAAATTAAAATCTTTTCCCAGAATTACATTTGTAGCTAAAGATAAGGGATATTTCAGTCAGAACTCTCAAAACTTCTGGATTGAGCGTTCCGGCAAAGTGTGGAAAATAAAAGAAGGAATATCGCTGGATAAAGAAGCGGAAAACGCGGAAGCATTTAGTGATAATGAAGGCTTTGTCTATACGATTAAAAATAATTTATACTATACTAAAAACGGAAAAGTAACGCAGATTACCAATGATTCCAACGAAGATATTCTGAACGGACAGGCAGTTCATCAACGGGAGTTTGGAATTACGAAAGGAATTTTCATTTCACCGGACAATTCTAAAATTGCCTTTTACAGAATGGATCAGTCCATGGTCAAGAATTACCCAATTATTGACTGGAGTGCCGTGCCGGCAGTGAATAAGAATATTAAATATCCGATGGCGGGAACTCCGTCTCATCATGTGACTTTAGGTATTTATGATATTAAAACGAATAAAACTACTTTCTTAAATGTGGAAGGCGATCCCGAACAATATTTGACGGTAGTTACATGGAATCCAGATTCTAAATCCATTTTTGTTGGAGTTTTGAATCGGGATCAGAATGATTTGAAAATGAATCAATACAATGCTTCTACCGGAAGTTTCATGAAAATGTTGTTTGAGGAGAAATCTGATAAATATGTTGAACCACAACAGCCCTTATTATTTTTTCCGAATTCAACGACCGATTTTATTTGGCAAAGTCAGCGAACAGGCTATAATCATTTGTTCCATTATAATATTGATAAAGGATTGGTTGCTCAGTTGACGAAAGGTGTTTGGCTGGTGACTGATGTTCTCGGTTTTAATGAAAAGAAAAAAGAAATTTTCTACGTTTCTACGCAGGAATCTCCGCTGGAAAGACATCTTTACAAAGTAGACTGGACGAATTTTAAAACCCAGCGATTGGATCAGGGAGCAGGAATGCACTCCGGTATTTTGAGCAAAGACGGAAATCATTTGTATGATTCGTATTCTAATGCGACTACGCCCAGAAGTGTAAATCTTATTAATACCAATACTTTAAAAAGTAAAAATATACTTTCCTCTGAAAACACTTTAAAAAATTACCAAAGACCGGAAATTAAAAATGTCACATTGAAAGCAGATGACGGAACACCTTTGTATGGTAAAATTATTCTGCCAACCGATTTTGATGCGAACAGGAAATATCCAGTGATTGTATATTTATATAATGGTCCGCATGCTCAATTGATCACGGACAGTTTCCCAGCCTCAGGGAATTTGTGGTACGAATTTATGGCGCAAAAAGGATACATCGTTTTCACTATGGACGGAAGAGGTTCGTCTAACCGTGGATTAAAATTTGAACAGGCCATTTTCAGAAATGCGGGCGAAACCGAAATGAAAGATCAACTTCAAGGAGTTGCTTATTTGAAATCTCTGCCTTATGTAGATGCCGACCGATTGGGAATTCATGGTTGGAGTTATGGCGGATTTATGACCACAAGTTTCATGCTGAAACATCCAGATGTCTTTAAAGTTGGCGTCGCTGGTGGTCCAGTGATCGACTGGAATATGTATGAAATTATGTACACCGAAAGATATATGGATTCTCCACAAAACAATCCCGAAGGTTACAAACAGGCCAATCTTTTAGATAAAGTTCAAAATCTAAAAGGTCATTTATTAATGATTCATGGAGCGCAAGATAATGTTGTGGTTTGGCAACATTCGATTAACTTTCTAAAATCGGCTGTGGACCATGGTGTGCAGATGGATTATTTTGTTTATCCAGGACATGAGCACAATGTTTTAGGAAAAGACAGAGTTCATTTAATGCAAAAAGTGACTGACTATTTCGATGAATATTTGAAAAAATAAAAATGAAAAGCGAGGCGAAATCAGTCGAAGAATATTTGACTCAGGTTCCAGACGAACGAGCAGAATCCTTTAAAAAACTGTACGAAATTATTACGCAGAATTTACCGGCAGGTTTTCATAATCAAATCAGTTATGGGATGATTGGGTGGAGCATTCCTTTGGAAACCTATCCGCCAGGTTATCATTGCACACCAAATACGCCTTTACCTTTTATTAATTTGGCTTCACAGAAAAATTTTATTGCCTTGTATCACATGGGAATTTATGGCAGTCCAGAATTGTTAAACTGGTTTGTTGCCGAATATCCAAAATATTCTAAAAGAAAATTAAACATGGGAAAATCCTGTATTCGATTCAAGAAAGTTGAAGATATTCCGTTTCAATTAATTGCGGAGTTATGTCAGAAAATAACTCCCAAAGATTGGATTACCTTGTATGAGAAGGAATTTAAAAAGAAGTAAGCAATTGCTTTTTGTGAACTCTGCTGCGATACAATTTTCACTTTAATAAGGACAAAATCTTTGTGACTTTGTGGTTGAAGAACTCTTGTAAACAACCTTTTGTGAACTTTTCAGCGATACAATTTTACTTAAATAAAAAAAATCTTTGTAGTTTAAAAAACTTCCAATATTGCTTTTTATGAACTTTTACGAAATATAATTTTCAAGTAAGTAATCATTAAACTTTTGTGGTTCAAAATATTTTCAAGCATTATCTTTTATGAACTTTTATGCAGTGTAATTTAGACCTTAATAATCACTAAACTTTTGTGGCTTTTGTAGTTCAAAACATTTTCACGCATTATCTTTTATGAACTTTTATGCAGTGTAATTTAGACCTTAGTACTCACTAAACTTTTGCGGCTATTGTTGTCCAAAACATTTTCATGCATTATCTTTTATAAATTTTTATGCAGTGTAATTTTCACCTTAGTAATCACTAAACTTTTGCGGCTATTGTTGTCCAAAACATTTTCACGCATTATCTTTTATAAACTTTTATGCAGTGTAATTTTCACCTTAGTAATCACTAACTTTTGTGCCTTTTGTGGTTTAAAAAAAATTATTCCCGAATAACCTTAATTCGTCCATCATTCCAAATTCTAATCACGGAAGACCCAGAATATTCCGAAACTTTATCGTGGTTTTCTTCCGCCACAAAATCTACAGAATCAATAATTTCCTGTGAAATATCTGAAAATTTCATTGGTGATTTTTCTCCGCTAAAATTCGCTGAGGTAGAAACCAAAGGTTTATTTAATTTGGTAATAATCTTCTTTAAAAATAAATCATCGACTAACCGAATTCCAATACTTCCATCTTCTGCCAGGATTTCTTTCGGTAAACCTTTCGGATTATCATAAATTAAAGTTACCGGCTTTTCCGATAAATCCATAATTTCCCAGGCCATTTCGGGAACTTCAACCAAATCTTCCAAACGTTTTGCAGATTCTACCAGAATAATCATCGACTTATTTTTCTCCCGTTTTTTGATTTCAAAAATTTTATTGATGGCTTCAATATTGGTCGCATCACACCCAATTCCCCAAATAGTGTCGGTAGGATAGAGGATGGTTCCGCCGGATTTTAAAGTTTCGATGAGTTTTTCCATGGATGATTTATGGTGAATTTTTTTTAAAATTTCAATAGATGCAAAAGTAATTAAAAATTTGACGTTAATTTTTAAGATCGGTTCTTATCAGTCATCAATGCTTTTAAATTTCAATTAAAGTAATTTTGTAAAATCAAAAATCAAAGTGTTATGGAATTAGGAATTGGAATGTTTGGCGACTTAGCCGTTGACCAAAATACCGGAAAATATAAAGATGCGGGCGTTAAAATCCGCGAAATTTTAGGTCAGATAAAATTAATGGATGAAGTCGGAATCGACGTCTTTGCCATGGGGGAACATCACCGCCAGGATTATGCGGTTTCATCTCCTGAAATGGTTTTAGCCGCGGCCGCAAGCATCACGAAAAACATCAAATTGGCAAGTGGAGTAACTGTTTTAAGTTCCTCAGAACCTGTAAAAGTATATGAGGATTTTGCAACTTTAGATTTAATTTCTGATGGTCGTGCTGAAATTTTCGTTGGTCGTGGCAGTTTCACCGAATCATTTCCGCTTTATGGTTACTCACTAAATGATTACGAGCAACTCTTCGATGAAAAACTGGATCTTTTACTTAAAATAAATTCTGAAGAAAACGTTTCCTGGACCGGGAAACTTCGGGCACCGATGAAGAATCAGACGGTTTATCCACGGGCTAAAAATAACGGCAAACTCCCAATCTGGCGAGCCGTGGGCGGAACACCACAATCGGTTTTAAGTGCCGCGAAATTAGGCATGCCGCTTATCGTGGCCATCATTGGCGGAATGCCGGTTCAGTTTAAAAGTCTGGTCGATTTTTATAAGCAGGAATATCTGGCCGCAGGTCACGCAGAATCTGACATGCAGATCGCTATTCATTCGCATACTTTTGTAAGTGATGATCAAAAAGTGATCGATGGATACTTTGAAAATTATAAAGCACAAATGGACCGAATCGGCGCGACCAGAGGTTGGGCACCTTACACGAAAATGCAGTACGACGGCGGTAGAAGCAAAGACGGCGCATTATTTATCGGAAATACCAATGAAGTTGCAGACAAAATTCAGCAGGTAAAAGAGATTTTCGGTCTCACCCGATTTATTGGACATATGGATGTTGGCGCACCGGAAAATGACGTGATGATGAAATCAATTGAACTGTTCGGTGAAAAGATAGCACCTTTGGTCAGATAGATTTTTCAATAAAAGAAATACATAAAAAAGGCGGGTTTTACCGCCTTTTGTTTTATAGGAAATTTTAATCTGAATACTTTTTATTCCTTAATATTTCTCCGCCATCACATTAAATTACCTCGATCAAACTTCCCCTTTCCTCATCTTTTGTGATATTCAGGGAAACCGGCATTTTCTCTTTCAGTTCCTCAACATGGGAAATTATTCCCACAATTCTGTTTTCTTTTTGAAGATTGGTTAAGGTTTCAAAAACCACATTCACCGATTCCAAATCCTGCGTTCCGAAACCTTCATCGATAAAGAAAAAATTTTTTTCTGCCTTTGCATTTGACTGTACACTTTCGGCGAGCGCTAAAGCCAAACTTAGGGAAACCTGAAATGCTTGTCCGCCGGAAAGGGTTTTTACACTTCGGCATTTTCCTTCATTCAAATAGTCGATGATCTCAAAATCATTATTTTCATTCAGTTGCAAACTCAGTTGATTTCTCGTCATCCGATGAAAACGAACATTGGCGTGATCACACAATTGTCTTAAATAAATAGAGGAGACAAACTGCACAAAACCCGCTCCTTTAAAAAGATTAAACATCACCTTCAGATCATCTGACCGTTTCTGAAGTTTTGCTAAATTTTTTAATAAAGTTTCTTTTTTCTTAAATTCTTTTTCCAGTCTTTCGAGGTCAGCATTTGTTTTTACGACCGCATCATTTGCGATTTTCAATTCCTGTTCAGCAGTTTGAAATTGAGTTTCAACCTTCGTAAATTCTTCTTCATCAAAAGAAAAATCTTTCAGTTTCAATGCCAATTCGTCAACACTGTTCTTTAAAGTTTCAAATTCGATTCTGAATTTCTGAATTTCATTTCTAGATTCCGTGACCTTAATATCCTGCGCTAAAATGGCTTCAACCTCTTTGAAATCACCGAAATTTTGAGTGATTAACGATTGACTTAAAAGTTTTTCATTATCCGAAATTTCTTTTTCTAATTCAATGATTCTTTTTACTAAATGATCGACACTTGTTTTTTGAGCAGCGAATTTGGGCGAAATTTCCTTCTCCTTTTCAACCAACTGCTTGTAATTTCGTTCTGTTTCAAGATTGCGTTTTGATAATTCCTGCAAAGATTCTTTGACGTCATTTATTGATTTTTCCTCATAATCATTCCAGTTTAAAACTTTAAGATTGGAAAGATTAGAATTAATCTGCGTTTCTTTTTGCGCTTCTTTCAGTTTAAATTCTTCCAAAACCTTGCTGTATTTTTCCAAGGTTTCCCGCTCTTTTTCTTGGTTTTTCTGCTCGGTTGAAATGGATTGACCTAATTCTTCAATTTGCTTTTCGATACCAAAAGAATGGAGGCGTTTCTGCTCAAATTCAGAGTCATTTTCGGCGTTGAATTCTTTCCAGATAAAATCCCGCTGATGCTTATCAAGTTGAGTTTTTGTTTGGCTGAATGTTTTCTGTTCCACATTTAATTGATCTTCAAAAGTTTTTTTTCGATAAAGGATTTTCTCAATTTCTCCTAAATTTTTCTGAAGTTCTTTCTGTTGATATTCCGTTTTTTCAAGTTGTTTTAAAATTGAATGCAATTCAGATTCGACATCTTCGAAAGCAACAATATTCGGATGTTCCAAAGCGCCACAAAGCGGACAGGATTTGCCATCATGCAAATCAGTTGAAAAATGCGCTAACTTTTGTTGAACTTCCAGATGCGTTCTTTTTTCGGAAAGTTCTTTTTTTAGAATTTCTATTGCTTCATTTTTTGCTTTAAAATCTTCATTAAATGTTTCAACATTAATTTTAAAAGGTTTTAATTCAATTGAAATATTACTGATTTTGATTTGAAGTTCTTCAATTTTTTTAGTTTGAATTCCCAGATTTTCTTTCAGTTTTTTGTTTTCTGAAAACCAACTTCCAACATTTACCAAAAGATTCGAATCTAATTTTTGGGCTTTTAATAACTCTGATTTTTCAGAAAGATCTTTAATATGTTGCTGAATGTTTTTAATGTTTTGCTCAACTTTTTTAACCTGTTCTGAACCATCTTTAGTACGAACTTTTAGTGTTTTTATTTCTTCCGAAAACTGCAAAATTTGCAAAATTAAGTTCAAATCATTTTCCTGAATTTTGGATTCATTCAAGGCTTCATATTTTGGAAGAATTAATTTTAACTGTTCATTAAGCGACTTCACTTCAGTTTCAATTTTCTTTAAAAGTTCGTCCTGATTTTCTTTTTCCTTTTTCTGGCCTGAAATTTCTTTTTGCAGTTTATTTTTCTCTAAAACCAACGGATTGAAAATTCTAAAAACTTGGTCAAATAGTTCTGTTTTTACTTCTAAAGCATCGATTGCCGATTTTCTCTCCGACAATTTTGTGAAGTCTTCTTTCTTCTGTTTCAGAATTTGAAAATCTGTTTTTAAATTTTTGAGTTGTTGATAATGTTGATCAATTTTTTTAAAATTGTTTTCAGTTTCATTAAAATGAATTTTCTTCAGTTTTAATTTTTCAGTTTGAACTAAAATCTGTTCTTCATTTACCTCTTCAAAACCTTTTAATTCACCTTCCAACTGATCGAGTTCAGATTTATTTTTTGTGTTTAATGCAGAAACATTATTTTGCAAATCAAAACGGTGAAGACCAAAAATTTCCTTCATCATATTGGTTCGTTCCGTGGCACCGAGTTCGATAAACTCTTTAAACTGACCTTGTGGGATAATGATGGTCCGTTTGAAATTGGCGTAACTCAATCCAATAATTTCTTCCGTACTGGAACTTTCCAGCGGAATCCATTGCTCGCCTTTCCATTCATATAAAATCACATTTGGAGATTTCACATCTTCGAAATTTTTAGAATTCCTCTTAAATTCTCGGGTTGCACGAAATTTTTTATTTTCAAAATTCATGAAATCAAACGCGATAAAAGACCGGTTCGATTTCAGATTCATCATATTGTAAGCACGCTTGTCGCGAGAATTCAGTCTTTCAGTTTCGCCATAAAGCGCAAAAGTAATCGCTTCTAAAATCGAAGATTTGCCCGAACCAACGGAGCCGAAAATTCCAAATAAACCAGCGTCTGTCAATGCTGTAAAATCGATTGTTTGGCGCTCCTGATAAGAATACAAACCTTCTAAAGTCAATTGAATAGGAATCATTTCTTATGCATTTAAAATTTCGTTAAACAAATTGAGTAAGTCTTCATTGGGTTCCTGCGCATTGTTTTTAGATTTAAAATAATCTTTAAACAAACTCTGAATATCCTGATTGAGATTGATATCGTGCAATTGCTTTTGATTGAATTCCTGATTTTTAACTTTCGGAATAAGGTGCACAATTCCGTGATGCGCATTATTGATCATTTTTCTTTCTTCCGCTTTTAAGTACGTTTCACTTTCTAAAGTCAGTTCGACGAAAGTATTCTGATTTTCAGACAACCATTCAATTGCTTTTTCAACCTCATCAAAAGTTTTACGGACCAAAGATTTCCCATTTTTCAAGGCGATCTTTTCGTAAGAAACATTTTGATTCGGTTTGGCTTCAATAATAGCAACATATTTCGTCTGACCGGCTTCGCTAAAACTGTAACATAACGGTGAAGACGAATAAACAACCGGTTTTTCTTCCGTTCCAATATTTCGAAAAGCGTGCAAATGTCCCAAAGCCGTATATTGAATTTGTGAAGGAATCGTATCCGAATAAATCAAATCAGCATTTCCGATTTTGATGGGTTTTTCACCGTCTGGTTCTTCCAGAACTGGTGCGCCTCTTTTGTTCATATACAAATGAGTCATCAGAATATTGACGCCATTTTTATCACAGAATTCGTCCGCAATAGTTGCCCAGTTTTCGGCCAAAACCTTATTGAGTGCGTCTTCTTTATTTTCACCGAAATATTCTTTTAACCGGATCTCATTGGCAAAAGCGGTATGTACAATTCGAATAGGGAAATCGTAGCTTTTTAATTCTATTTCAATCATCCCTTCTACTGAATTTGAAATTTTGAAACCTTGAACTTCAAACGGAGTTACTTTTGCTTTCGGATGACCAATTAAAATAATTCCACATTCCCGGGCTAAAGGATCCGGAGCATCAATTAAATAGGGAGAATCATGGTTTCCGGAAATGGCGATTACGGGACGTTTTCCATTCTGAGATAAACGTTTCAATGTTTTATAAAAAAGTTCAATCGCCTCAACGCTCGGATTAAAATTATCGAATAAATCTCCGGCCACCAAAACCATATCGACGTTTTGTTCATCGGCAATCTGAACAATTTCGTCCATGACTAAAATTTGTTCCTCTAAGCGAGAAAAACGATCCAAACGTTTACCCAAATGCCAATCGGCGGTATGCAGAATTTTCATATCTCAAATGTAAGAAACAAAAAGAGGATTTGAAATTGGTACGTGAAGTTTTAATCAATTTAAACTTGATTTTTTTTGTTAAAGAAGCAGAATTGTTTTGTGAATTGTGAATTGTAAAATCCTTATTTTTACCAATAATTATGGAACAGAAATCAAAAGATCCTTTACACGGAAAACGCTTAGATGCAATTCTTGAAGAACTGGTAGAATATTACGAGGGTTTTGAAGAACTCGGCGAGCAGATTAATATCAAATGTTTTACGGATAATCCGAGTATTAAATCTTCTTTGAAATTTTTACGAAAAACCGATTGGGCCAGAACCAAAGTGGAAAGTTTGTATCTGTACGTTTTAAGACAGAAAAAGAAACAGGAAAGATTAAAAGAATAATTTTTTTTAACGCAATGAATCAAAGGTTTAGAATAATTATTGTTCAAAAATAAAGGACGCAAATCAAAGATTCATCGATTCCATTAAAATCAATAAATAAATGAGATAAAGGCGTTTGACTTCGTCGAATCTTCGACTTCACTCAGCAAAGGGAATTGTTTTTTTTTAATTATTCTTAAAAAAATCTACTCTAAAAATTTCCCCGAAACATAATACCAACGCTCATTTACTTTGCGGAAAGTAGAAAGTTCATGATGAACTTGTGGTTTCCCCTTTTCATCGGTATAAAATGCTTTGAATTCTACTTGGTTGATGTTTGGCGTTTTTACAATTTCCAGTTTCGTCCATTTATTGATTTCTCCCCATTCCTGCAAGTCTTCGGTATTGTGAAATTTTCTTTTTGAAGGTAAAGTGGTTTCTATTAAATAGATTCCATTTGGAATTGCAAAGGCGGAAAATCTGGAACGCATTAAAGTTTCAGCAGTCGGTGCATTTTTTTCACCGCTATGAAATGTTTTACAGCAGTCTTCGTAGGTTGTTCCGGAGCAACAAGGGCAATTCATTTTTATTATATCTGATTAAGAATTGGCAAATACCTTTCTTTGATAATGTTGAGATGGTGAATATTGTGACCCACAATTAATTTCCCAATCGTTTCAACTGAGATTTCATTTTTATTCGCAATGCCTGTTTGAGAAAGAAGTTCTTGATTTAGATTTTCAAAAAAATGGATCGTTGATTTCCTTAAACTTTCATATTCTGAAAGTAAATTTTTAAGAGAAACATTTTCAAGGTCATATTCTTTTGCATATAATTCTTCATCCCAACCTGCCAATTCCGTCGGGTCTTTTCTGGAAAACCTTAAAGCACGATATACGAAAATACGTTCCGCATCGATGAGATGTTGTAAAAGAATTTTTAAACTCCATTTTCCTTCTGCATAAGCAAAGTTGGATTCCTCTTCAGAAAATTCCTGATAAATTTCCATCGTTTGATTTCCCGAATTTTTCATTTCTTCGAGCCAATTATCGCTTGAAATTAAATCCAGATACCTTTGAATATATTTTTGAAATTCATTCATCGAAAAATTTTATTTTAAACCACAAAAGTCACGAAAGTTTTTATTAAAATTAAATACTTTTTAAAGTGTAAATAACGATATTGATTGATTTTATTTGACTTTTAAAAAGCAAAATGTTTCACTTTCTCCTTTGTAACTTTTGTGGTTATAAATTTCAAAGTAAGTGCTACCCAAACGCTTTTTCCAAGTCAGCAATTAAATCTTCTTTATCTTCAATCCCTACGCTTAAGCGAACCAAATCATCACTAATACCTAATTCTGCACGTTTTTCTGCAGGAATTGAAGCATGTGTCATTAATGCTGGATGATTCGCCAAAGATTCTACACCACCTAAAGATTCTGCTAAAGTGAAAACTTTTACTTTTTCTAAAAATTTAATCGAATCTTCTTTTTTTCCTGATTTAAAGGTGAACGAAACCATTCCACCGAAATCTTTCATTTGTCTTTTCGCCAATTCATGTTGTGGATGAGATTCCAATCCTGGATAAAAAACTTTATCTACCGCCGGATGGCTTTCTAAATATTTTGCAACTGCAATCCCATTTTCAGAATGTCTTTGCATTCTTAAAGCCAAAGTTTTAATTCCTCTCAATACTAAATAAGAGTCGTGAGGACCCAGAATTCCGCCACTTGCAAACTGAATAAAATGTAATTTTTCTCCGAGTTCTGCAGTTTTCGCAACCAAGGCTCCGGCAATAACATCGGAGTGACCACCTAAATATTTGGTTGCAGAATGCATTACAATATCCGCTCCCAAATCCAAAGGAAGTTGCAGATAAGGCGATGCGAAAGTATTATCAACTGCTACTAAAATATCTTTTCCTTTCACTAAATCGGTTACTGCTTTGATATCAACCAATTTCATCAATGGATTGGTCGGAGTTTCCAGCCAGATCAATTTGGTTTTATCGGTGATTACATCGGCGATTTTTGAAACATCATCAAAATTAACAAAGGTGAATTTTAACTGGTATTTTTCAAATAAACGGGTGAACATTCTGTAAGTGCCACCGTATAGATCGTCAACTGCGACTACTTCGTCTCCGGGATTTAATAATTTCAAAACACAGTCAATTGCGGCCAAACCAGAACCGAATGCTAATCCTCTCGCTCCGTTTTCAATGGATGCCAAACTGTCTTCTAAGGCTTGGCGGGTTGGATTTGCAGCTCGGGAATATTCGTAGCCTGAATGAATTCCAGGTGATTTCTGTGCAAATGTTGAGGTTAAAAATACCGGAACATTTACCGATCCTGTCGCTGATTCGTGGTGCTGACCACCGTGTATTACTTTGGTGTTGAAGTTCATATTTTTATTTTTTTATTTAAAAACAACTTGGTGTTTTAAAGGGAGTTTTACATTTTAATCGCAGCTTTCTGTGCAAATTCTTCCGCCATTTGTTCCAGCCAGAATGCAACATCTTCTTCGCCAGTCGCTCTTTCGTAGGTGTTTCCCATAGAAAGAATGATTTGATGCAGAAACATTTTCATTTGATCAACCGGCATATCTTTCGTCCAGAGGTCAATTCGCAATGCTTCTCTTTTTTCGTCGTCCCACACCGAAATCATGGTTGCTTTGGTTTCCTGTTTTTCAACGCCGCCGTCTTCTGCATTCCAGGTCATTCTTTCGGGAACATGGTTTTCGTCCAGTTCTACGTCTATTGTGATTTGAGTCTTTTTCATATTTAATTTTTAAAGATGATATTTTTTAAAGAAATGTTTTATTTAACTTTAATTTTTAGGTTTATAATTACTTTGATTAAAAATTTCCTGAGCGTTCATTTTTAGAAAAACTGCTAATTTAGTCTCAGGTTTTTCTTTATAGAATTTTCTGCAAATCTGCCAACCGCTAAATATTCCGATTTGGGGCGATGATTCATTATCGATCTCGGTGTAGAATTTAGAAAACGGCGCCGGGTTGATGAAACGTTCTGCCAGTCTTTGATCATCACTGAAAACCAGATTGTTCTCCACGAAATAATTCCAGATATTCACTTCATTTGCTTTTGCCCATTCATATTGCTCTGAGGTATAATTCATTTTTAAAGCATCAGGTTCCTGAGGTAAAAAAGCATCCTGCAAAGTCATCAGTTTGCCGTAATACACGATGTTATCAATGAATTTTTGATGTTCAAAATTGTGGGGGACAAAATGTTCAGCAAAGATTTCAGAAACTTTTGGCAAAATATTTTTCGGATTCATACTTTTCTGAAAGTATTGTTCCAGACCTTTGTAATTCGGATTGTTTTCGCCCATAAATGCCGCGATGTCAATGAATAACATTCCTTTCTCCGGTTCATAGAAAATGGGATCCATAATTCCCTGCAAAGCAGATGAATAAAGAAAAACTTGTGGTTCTTTAAAATCAGGGAAATAATTTTTGATATGTGAAAACAAATCGGCTAACTCTTTATTGAGTTTGGTAACATCTATTTTAGAAATAGCTTCCTTATAGACTTTAATTTCCTCCGGATCTTTTCTTCTCTCCACAAAATCTTCATTAGGAACGGTTCCCTGAAAGAAAGGATATTTCTGAGTGAAAATTTCCAGTGAAACATTTGGATCGTATAACTCTTTCGAGATGTCAGTTATCTGTACTTTTTCAACGGGATTTTTAACCTCTACTTTCCAAAGGTTTTCAGTATCTTTTTTACACGAATTCAATCCTGTGAGGAATGCGGCGGAAAACAGGAGATATTTAAAAAACTTCATTATTTTTACATCGAATTTTGAAACGCAAAAATAAGGAAAATTAATGGCAAAAGTATTCATTGAAACATCCAGCCTCATTTTAAGAGAAATTGTTACTGAAGATGTTGACAGAATATTTTTACTGGACAGCAATCCGGAAGTCATGAAATATATGATCGTAAAACCGGTGACGAAACTGGAGGAATCCGAAGAAACCATTAATAAAATCCGAAAACAATATCAAGAAAACGGAATCGCAAGATGGGCAGTCATTGAAAAGGAATCTGATCTTCTCATTGGCTGGAGCGGTTTGAAATTATTGACGGAACCCATCAACGGTTTCAACAATGTATACGAATTAGGATATCGTTTTTTGCCTGAGTTTTGGGGAAAAGGTTACGCCACAGAAGCAGGAAAAGCCGTTTTAGATTATGGTTTTAATGAAATGAAGTTAGAGGTCATTTACGCCTGTGTCGATATTGAAAACAGTAGTTCCGATAAAATTTTGAAAGACAAATTAGGCTTTGAATCGCAGGGAACTTTCGTTGATCCACTCGATAACGCCACTTGTTTTTGGTATGAACTAAAGAAAGAAAAATATTCAGAGATGTAAATGTTATTGTGAACTTTGCTAAGTGGAACGCCTTTGCGACCTTAAAAGAAAAGTGAAAAACAGCATTTTTGTAAAGAAAACTTTGCCATTCTTTGCATTAAAAAAGACCAAGACCATTAAATTTAGTACGCATATTTTTAGATGAGATTTTAAATAAAGAAAAAATTAAATGCAAACAGATAAAATAACAGAAAAAATCGTTAGTTGGCTCAAAGATTACGCTGAAAAAGCACATGTAAAAGGATATGTAGTCGGAGTTTCTGGCGGAGTTGATTCCGCAGTCGTTTCTACGCTTTGTGCCATGACAGGCCTAAAAACGTTATTACTCGAAATGCCGATTCGCCAGAATCAGGATGAAGTGAATCGTGCCTGGGAACACATGGAATATTTGAAAAAACGCTTCCCAAATGTAGAAGCGATTTCAGTGAATTTGACGCCCGCTTTCGAAGAACTCTATAAAACTTTTGATGTGAAAGATGAAGACTTTCCGGCGGAGAAACTGGCCTTTGCGAATACCAGAAGCCGATTGAGAATGTTGACTTTATATTATTACGGACAAATAAACAGTCTTCTCGTTTGCGGAACCGGAAATAAAGTAGAAGATTTCGGGGTTGGTTTTTTCACCAAATACGGTGATGGCGGAGTAGATGTTTCGCCAATTGCAGACTTGTACAAAACTGAAGTTTACGCTTTGGCAAAATCATTAGACCTTGTAGAATCCATTCAAAATGCAATTCCGGCAGATGGATTGTGGGACGAAGCCAGAACCGATGAGCAGCAGATTGGCGCAACATATCCGGAATTGGAGAAAATTCAGAAAGAGTGGGGAACGAAAACAGAAGCAGATTATTCAGGACGGGATTTAGAGGTTTTTAAAATTTTCCAGAGAATGAATCGTGCTGCTCAACATAAAATTCAACCTATTCCGGTTTGCGATATTCCGGAAGAATGGCGGAATTAATTGGAGATTAAGAGTGTTCCGGAGGAACTTTATCTCTGTAGCAATTAATAAGAAAGAAAGTCGCGTTCCGGAGGAACGCTATCTAAAACAAGAAGTAACATTTGAATCATATGAACAAACAAAACATAAAACTCTTCTTATTTTTCATCATCGGATTGCTCACGGCATTTCTGGCGATGTATCTGATCAACAATTACCGCATCGAAAAGAAAAATAAAGAGGTCATCAATTCGGAGGTTTCCATTAATGAAAATAATAATGAAAACTTTAAAGAAAATAAAACTTCAAAAGAATCAGATTTCTCCGGAAATATTGATGAACTCACGAACGAAGATACCGTCATTAATTACGTGAAATCCAATCACCGACTTCCGGATTATTATATCACCAAAGGTGAAGCACGCAAACAGGGTTGGGTTGCCTCAAAAGGAAACCTTTGTGATGTTCTTCCCGGAAGAGCAATTGGCGGCGATAACTTCAGCAATCGGGAAAAAACACTACCAGCCGGAAATAAATATTTCGAAGCCGACGTCAATTACAACTGCGGAAACCGAAATGCCGACCGAATCGTTTTCACCAAAAATGGAGAAGTTTGGTTAACGAAGAATCATTATAAGAGTTTTGAGAAACAATAAGATAAGAACCAAGTAAAAAGTAAAAAGAGCCAAGTGAAATGCTGGTGTATTTTCCTTTGCTAAGCGAAGCGCCTCTGCGATCGTAATTTTTTTAGAAGAAAATAGAAAAAACTTTGCGTCTTTGCGTTAAAAAAAGATTTTCACTTTAGATCAATAAAATTTAGAACCAAAACCTACTACCTAAAACCCACAACCTAAAAACATGAACACTGTATATATAGACTTTACAGAAATCGGAGATATGGAAGATTTCTTCGATCAGTTAAAAGAAAAACTGAAACTGCCCGAAACTTTTGGCGATAATCTGGATGCGCTTTACGATTCGATTACCGGATTTGTAGAACTTCCTTTACATATAGAATTTGTAAATATGAGCGTGGAACAACTTGAAGATTTCGAAGATTTGCTCACGACTTTAGAAGATGCCGATGAGGAACTTGAAGATTTTTCTTTCGCATACTATCTGGAGCAATACGAAGACGAGGATACAGAATAAAAAAAAGGGCTTTTCAAAATATTGAAAAGCCCTTTTAATTTGATATGAAAAAATGAAGAATTTATTGAAGTGGCGCAAGTAAGTTTTGGCCGTTTACCGTTGCCCAAGCGCCGCCAACCATAGAAACTTTGGTCACCGTTGCAGCATTTGTGTAGGTTAATGGATTTGTTGAGGTAAAGCCGTATCCAAATTTTAATTGATTATCGTTGTTGGCTGTTGTAAATAGCGGTTCAACTTTAATTTTACCGGTTGCCAATTGACTCGTTTCCGTGGCTAAATCCTGGATTAATACTGCAAATGCATTTTTCCCGCCCGTATTTTTGTAGCCGTCGATATAGACATTGGAGAAAATTCCGGTTCCCTGTTTTTTAAACTGAATGGCTGAAACTTCTGCGGAACCTGAAACTTCAGGTAAAGTTCCTGCGGCTCTCATCAAAGTGATATTGCTCACTTTTGGTGCGATATTATCTGCGTTTGAAGAGGCTTCGATTTCCATTCCGAAATTACCAATTCCCGTTTGGTAAGCAAACCAGTTGGAGTTGTTTTGTCCGCTCCAGGAATCCTGCCAGTCAAAAGCATCATCGTAATTTCCGTAAGAAATCAGATTTTTAGCGCTTACCGTTCCACCGAAAAATTCGTAACCGTCATCGGTTCCTTTGTACGCGACTAAGTTTTCTAAAGTCGTTCCGGCACCAACTGCATAAAAAGTCATCGAGTTCGTTTCCGAAGTTCCGTCGCCAATTTTACGTCCGCCATATTCCACTCTTACGAATTTCATCGTTCCGGAGTTTGAATTCGCATCAGAGCCACCGTAATATTGATTGTTACCATCTTCAGAAAGTGCAGTTGTTGCGCCGTTTAAGGCTTTAATTGGTGCGTCACCATACAAAGTTACACCGCCCCAATCTCCCGGCGTTTTGTTATCAGAGGTGAAAACGATGGGTAAATCAGCAGTTCCAACCGCATTAATTTTTGCACCTTTTAAAATGACCAATCCGCTTACATCGCTTGTGGTTGCGGTAAATGTTGCGCCCGGTTCAATCGTAAGCGTTGCTCCTGAACCAACTTTAACAATTCCTTTCAGCGTGTAATTTCCTTTTTTAATCAAAAGATCTTTTGAGATTTCACCAGATAAAGTTCCGGTTCCGTCCATTACATTTCCTGTGGTTTGTTGGTTTCCGCCTGTGTTTGTTGGAATGTCATTATCTTCACGAATGTCTACCGTACAAGAGGTGACCGATAAAACCAAGGCCAGCGATACTAAAGTTAAAATGTTTTTTTTCATTTCTTTTTATTTTTTATGAGATTTAAATTTGAGTTAGAAAGTGTAACCAACGGTCATATTAAATGAAGTTCCCTTTTTATAATTTTCCATCATCAGCGAACTTTCCTGAACCTGAACCAAACTGTTGTCGCCCAGTTTCAGTTGATATTCTGAATTCAATAAATTTTGAATGGTCAGTTTTACGTTCCAGTTTTTAGAGATTTGATTATTGTAAACGAAATCCAGTTGATGGAAAGGCATTTCGAAAATATTATCGAGTAGGGAGAAACCAACGCCGTAAATCTTCTTACCGGAAACATTATATACTAAGGAGTACGTTTTGGTTAAATTTTGACTGTTTTTGTACTCGTATTTCAAGTCTGCGTTCACGGTCCAGGGCGCTGCGCCTTGCAGCGCACGTTTTCTATTCGCTTCAACATCGGTTTCTTGGTTTTGATCGGCGCTTCTTTCGACATCAGAATACATCAATGTTGTGTTTGCTGCTAAAGTCCATCTTGACAAAGATTCACTGATTCTACTTAAAGATAAAATCCCTTCCAGTTCAACTCCAGCCAGATTTGCGGTTTTAGCATTGAAAAAGGTAATTGTTTGTCCGTTTGAATTTCCGGAAGCGATGTAAGAACGTTCAATTGCATTGTCAATTTTCTTTGCAAAAAGGTTGACCGCAAACATTTCTTTATTGCTTGGGAACATTTCATATTTCAGATCAATATTATAATTTTCACTATTGCTCAGATCCTTATTTCCGAAGATGTTTTCGTTGTCCGGATTGATATAAGTGATCGGCATATATTCAATAAGGATCGGTCTTGTAATGGTTTTACTGGCTGCGAAACGGATGTTTGATTTTTCATTCAAAGCACGCTTAACCGATAAAGATGGGAGAATATAATATTGGTTTTTCGTGATATTATCAAAATTATCATTAATACCAACACTGATGGGTTTGTAGCGCGTAATATTGATGTTATTTTCAACTCTTCCGCCAATTAAAATATCCCACAATTCCGAGGGTTTGTAATTAATGTTAAGGTAACCCGCATTCACAAACTGATACAAATTGTTTTTATATTCCGACGTTGAACCTTCGCGATAATGGTAAGTTCCATTTAAAATCGACTGATCAAAAATCGCTTGCGGATTATCTCTGTCCACCGTAACTTGTGATTGTGAAGGATCATTTAAAACAGAATAAATAAATCGGTAAGACGTATTTCGAATATCTGCGAAGCCATTATAACCAATCGCCAATTGCCACGGATAATCTTTTTTATCACCTTTCTCTCCAAGGTTTAACGCATATTCCGCAAATGCTGAAAAGTAGTTTTTACCATTTACGTCCAAATATTGCCGAAGTAAATTGTTTCCACCAAAAGATAAATTAATATCGTTTCCTTCACCAGGTTGTCCGTACATGATTTTTCGGTCCGGTTGCTGATAGAAATTGTTTACCCAACTTGCGCCTGCTTTTATGAAATGTCTGTCGTTGATTTTCTGTGATGCCGTTAACTGTAAATCTGTAAATCTTGAAATATCCTGTTGATTTACGCGGATGAACTGCTGATTATTCGTTTCTCCATTTCTAAATCCTAAATAATCCTGAATCAGGTTCTCGGAGTTTTGAAGAAAAAATCCATTTAAATTAATGGCGGTCCCTTTATTTTTTAAACCTAAACCTAACAGTACAGATGATTCGGTTTCATAGGTATATTCTTTTCGGTTGAGGTTGTTATTATAATCAATCGAATTTCCATTTAAACGAAACTGGTTTTTTACGCCATCTTTGTATTCATAATGGTTTCCTTGATTTAATGAAAAGAGAAAACCTAAGTTTGAAGTTTCACCGATTTTAAATTTCTGAGCCGTCGTAAAACCCAAACTCGTATTCGGTAAAGATTTAATATTATCTACATTCCAGCCTTCGCCAAAAGAATTTCGGGACTGATTTGCATTAAAATTATAACTCGATGGTCGATAGCCTTTAATCTCATTTGGCAATTGTTTGTCTCTTGAATTCAAACCCACATAACCTTCGATAGAATTCGCGTTTGGATTAATTTTAAAATCATTTCTAAACGTACTCAAAGTATTCACTCCTATTCCAAATTCAATTTTAGAAAATGGCTTTTCGTAAGTCAAAGTTTCAATATCGAAAGTCGCTCCCGCAAAATCCGCGTATAGATTAGAATTAAAAGTTTTGTAAATATTCAGTTTTCCAACCACATCAGTTGGGAATTGTTTCAACGCAATAATTTTCTGAAAAGGATTATTTGATGGTGAGCCCAATCCATTAATTAGCAAGGTATTATAACGGTCTTCTAAACCTCTTACAAATAAACCTCGTCCTTCAACGCTGGTGATTCCGGTCACTTTTACCAAAGCCTGTTCGATATTTGAAATTCCTTTTCGGGAAATTTCTTCAGAACCCATTGATTGTTTTTGGATAATGGCTTTCTTTTGATCCACCAAGAGAGCGCTTTCTGATTTCCTGTTGGAGGAAGTTTTAAGGAGAATTTCTTCGATGTTTCTCTCTTTACTCACGGTATCCATTTTTGTTTTTTGTGCATACAAAAAAGGCGTGGCAGAATTTAGCAATACAACTGCAATACTCAGTTTTCTGATATTCATTTCTTCTTTTTAATTAGATTTCTTTCGAGGCAAAGGAAGAAATAAAGGCTTAATTTGATGTTGCGTCAGTTTTAACTTTACTTTACCATTCCTTTAACAAAAAAGCAGTCATATTAATTAATTATGAATTCTGAAATTGATGGGTTTTGGAACCTTTAATTTGACTAATTTTGAAAGAATAAAAAGTTAACAATGCACAAGAAAAAGATTCTTTTGATCGACGATGAGGTTGATATTCTAGAAATTCTCTCTTATAATCTTGAAAAAGAAGGATATTTGGTGACCACCGCAACCAATGGCAATGAAGGAATTCAGAAAGCGAAAGAAATGATTCCCGACTTAATTCTCCTAGATGTGATGATGCCGGAAAAAGATGGAATCGAAACGTGTCAGGAACTTCGCCAGATCAAAGAATTGCAAAATACACTCATTGTTTTTCTTTCTGCCCGAAGCGAAGAGTTTTCTCAGTTGGCTGGTTTTCAAGCCGGAGCAAACGATTATGTGGTGAAAATCATTAAACCAAAAGTGCTTACTTCAAAAATAAATGCGCTTTTACAGTTAACTTCAAAAGTTAGCAACGACGCAAAAGTTCTTAAAATTGGTGATCTGATTATCGACAAAGACAATGTGAAAGTCACCAAAAGTGGACAACATTTTTTATTGCCTAAAAAAGAATTTGACCTTTTATATCTTCTGGCTTCCAATACGGAAAAGGTTTTTAAACGAGAAGAAATTTTAGAAAAAGTATGGGGAAATGATGTCGTTGTTGGAGAAAGAACCATCGATGTGCATATCCGTAGATTGCGTGAAAAACTGGGAATTAATATGATTCAAACATTGAAGGGAATCGGTTATAAATTAGTTGTGTAACTTTGGTAAATAAGCATTAATCATCAATGAAATTTTACCGCCTTACTTTTCTTGCCTCTTTATTCCTAACTGCAGTTATGCTTTTGCTTATCTATCTTTTCGATGAGGTGAAACATTACTTTTCTGATTCTGACCTGCGGTTTTTTATGACCATGCTCATCAGCAGTGTGGCACTTTTGATTATCAATTATCTGGTCGTTGATTTTCTTTTTAATTATTATGGAAAAAGACAGATCAAGAAAATTTCAACCATTTTACCGGAAGAAATTAGAGACGAAGAAACTGACTTAAATTTCAAAGAATTAAGTCAAAGATTTTCTGATCTGAACTTGAAGAATACCACCGAAATCGATACCATGAAAGAAATGGAAACCTATCGGAAAGAATACATCGGTAATATTTCCCACGAAATGAAAACTCCTCTTTTTACCATTCAGGGTTATGTGGATACTTTATTGGAAGGTGGCGTAGAAAACCTGGCAATTCGCGATAAATACTTAGAAAGAATTGATAAGTCTGTAGAACGATTACTGAATATAGTTAATGATTTAGACATGATGAATCAGTTTGAAAGTGGCATGATTACTTTGACTAAAAGCCGCTTCGACCTTAACCATCTTATTCGTGAACTAATCGATATCTTAGATTTAGAAGCACAGAAAAAGAATACTAAAATTGTATTGCAAACCACTTCAACCCAAATTTTTGTTCAGGCAGATAAACAAAAAATATCGCAGGTTTTACTCAATTTAATTTCAAATGCGATTTACTATTCTAATCGGGAAAGTGCCACTGTTACTGTGAAAACTAAAATTCAGAATCAAAAAGTTTTGGTAGAAGTGGAGGACAATGGAATGGGAATAAAACCAGAAATGCTTCCGCGTATTTTTGAACGTTTCTACCGCATTGAATCGAGTAGAAATAGAAATGATGGCGGCTCTGGTTTAGGCCTCGCAATTGTAAAGCATATATTGGAAGCGCATCACGAAAATATCACCGTAGAAAGCACCTATCTGGAAGGAACTAAATTCAGTTTTTTTCTTCAAAAATCCATTTAGTTCGGGGCAAAATTTAAGCAAAACTTTTTAATAAAAAGTCGGTAATAATTTTTTTGTCAAATTTCAATTGCTTTATATTTGCACTCGAATTATAAAGCTAATAATTAATCGAAAAAATTAAGGTAATAATGGTTTACAAGCTGCGGATTATTTTAGACACCAAGGATGATATTTTCAGAGATGTAGAAATTAAAGACAAGCAATGTCTTTGGAACTTGCATTTAGGAATCAAAAGTGCATTTTCATTAATGGGAGATGACTTGTCTGTGTTTAATATTTTAGATGAAGATGGTGTGGTTATTAAATCCGTTCCATTGGAAGATATGAGTGATGATGGCGACGGCGAAATTATGTCTGATGTATACATCAATGAAGCGTTCCAAAAACCGGGAGATAAAATTCACTTCCAGTATGGTTTTATGGATTTATGGGAGTTTTTCTGTGAATTGGTAGAAATTATCGATGAAAAACCTGCCGTAAATTATCCGATTACTGTTTTCCGTTTTGGTAAAATGCCGTTAAAAGCACCAAGTAAAACAGGAACAAAAGCGAAGAGAAATGGAGTAATGCCGTTATTAGATGATGACTTTCCTAGTTTTGAAGATGAACTGAAAGCAACCGCTTTTGACGATGAAGATGATGATGATTTTAATGATGAAGATGATTTCAACGACACTGATGATTTTGAAGATGATGAAGATTAATCAAAAATAGAAAACAATATAAATGACCCTGATGTATTCGGGGTTTTTTTATGGATAAAAAGGAATTTTAGAAAGTAAAGGTCAATAGTGTTTTATAGCATCAACTGCTAATATATACCTCTGTTTTCTTCAGGAATTTCAATAATAAACAATATATTTGTCCGAAATCTTAGCCTAAAAAAGACTCATTTTTTTTACAATTTCAGGCTTATTAATAATTTCCTGCAGAATCAAAAAAATACGACAAAATGGATTTACCCAGCGATTGGAAACACACAACCAATATCTACGAAGTTAACCTCAGACAATATACTCAGGAAGGAACTTTTCGTGCTTTCGAAAAGGAAATGCCGCGACTGAAAGAGATGGGGGTAAAAACGCTATGGTTCATGCCGATTACTCCCATTTCGCAGGAAGTGAAAAAAGGAAGTTTGGGAAGTCAGTATGCCGCGCACGATTATACCGCGATTAATCCTGAGTTTGGAACGATGGAAGATTTTAAAAATTTGGTTGATGAAGCCCACAAAATGGGTTTCAAAGTAATCATTGATTGGGTAGCAAATCACACGGGTTGGGATCATATTTGGACGAAATCTAATCCCGAATACTATCTGAAAGATGATGACGGTAAATTCCATATCGCTTCCGGAATGGATGATATTATCGAATTGGATTATTCCAATCCTGATTTGCGAATTGCCATGATCGAAGCGATGAAATTTTGGGTTCTTGAAGCCGATATTGATGGATTTCGTTGTGATTTAGCAAGTTGGGTTCAGGTTGATTTTTGGGAACAGGCAAGACCTGAAATCGAGAAAATAAAACCGCTTTTCTTTTTAGGAGAATTTGATGAACTCGATCATCCAGAATACGGAAAAGTATTTGATGCCAGTTATGTTTGGAATTGGATGCACAAAACACAAGAGTATAACGAAGGGAAAATTTCTTTTTCAGATTTAAAAAATTTATTGACAAAATATTCCAATATCGGAGACTCTTCAATGAGAGCCTGGTTTACAAGCAATCACGATGAAAATACATGGAACGGAACCGAGTATGAAAAGTACGGTGACTTGGCAATTCCTTTAGCCGTTTTTTCTGTGACTTGGAATGGAGTTCCGCTTCTTTACAATGGTCAGGAATTACCGATGAAAACAAAACGTTTAGAGTTTTTCGAGAAAGATCCAATTCCGTGGACAGGCAATTATGAACTTCAAGATTTCTACAAAATATTATTGACTTTAAAATCTACTAATTCAGCCTTGCGAGGTGGCGATCCCGCGGCGATTACTCATCTTTTAAAAACTTCAGCAGATGATAAAGTACTGGCTTACGTTCGCAAGAATGGAAAAGATGAGGTGTTGACGGTTTTAAATTTCTCCAAAGAAAACGTATCATTTACGATTGATGACGAAAATATTTTCGGAACTTTTAAAAATGTTTTTTCTGGTCCAATAAAAGATTTTTCAAAAGATAAAAGTTTTTACTTACCGATTGGCGGTTATGCGGTGATGGAGAAATAAAGTCGGTTCAAAGAAATAAATAGGAACGAACTTTAGCCCTTTTTACTTGGCCAGATATTTAAATGACTTTAGCCAAAATTTATTTTTAAATTACAAATGAACAAATCAGAAATCCTTCAAATCATTCACGATAAACTTTCAGAGAAGATCGCAACTTTAGAAAAAATGATTTCTGAAACCCGCGCTTCTAACAACGAAACCAAAAGTTCGATGGGCGATAAATATGAAACTTCGCGAGAAATGGTTCAGCAACAAATCAACAATCTGCAGGTTCAGTTGAATGAAAATATCAATGCCCGAAATTCTTTAAAAATAATCAACACCAATCTTCACCAAACAGTTGGTTTAGGAAGTGTAGTCGAAACTGATAAAGGACTATTTTACATTGCAGTTTCATTGGGTGAAATTATATTTAATGAAAACAAAATTTTTGTTATATCTACGGAAAGTCCTTTCGGTAAAGCCTTATTTGGCAAGAGAAAGGGCGATGAGATTTCTTTAAATAATACCAAACAAACGATTCAGAACCTTTGGTAAAAATTCCTATTTTTGTAAATCATTAAATAAATTTTCAATAATTACTCATTGCTCATTATTGATTACTCATTACTTATAACACAACATGCAAAACTACCTCGACCTTCTTCAACATATTTTAGACAACGGAACCGACAAAACCGATAGAACCGGAACTGGAACTCGCAGCGTTTTTGGCTACCAACTTCGTTACGATCTTTCAAAAGGTTTCCCGATGGTGACGACGAAAAAAGTCCATTTGAAATCAATTATTTATGAATTGCTTTGGTTTTTAAAAGGTGATACCAATATTAAATATCTGAATGATAACTTCGTTTCAATCTGGAATGAATGGGCAGATGAAAATGGTGATCTCGGTCCTGTTTACGGCGCACAATGGAGAAGTTGGACAGGTGCAAACGGAAAAGTAGTTGATCAGATTACCGAAGTTATTGATCAAATTAAAAAAAATCCGGATTCTAGAAGATTAATCGTTTCTGCCTGGAATGCTGCAGAAATTCCGAACATGGCTTTAGCGCCTTGTCACGCTTTGTTTCAGTTTTATGTAGCCGATGGAAAATTATCGCTTCAATTGTATCAAAGAAGTGCAGATGTGTTTTTGGGGGTTCCTTTTAATATTGCGAGTTACGCTTTGTTATTAATGATGGTTGCTCAGGTTTGTGATTTAGAAGTGGGCGATTATGTACACACTTTCGGCGATGTTCATATTTACAACAATCATTTTGAACAGGTTCATAAACAACTTTCCCGCACACCGAAACCTTTACCGACCATGAAATTGAATCCGGAAATTAAAAATATTTTCGATTTTGATTTTGAAGATTTTACTTTAGAAAATTATTCTCCAGATCCGGGAATAAAAGCACCAGTTGCGATTTAAAAATATAATTAAAGTGGAGTAGTATAACTTCACTTTTTTTGTAACTTTTCTTTTAAATTAGATACCAATCATTTAATGAAATCATTAAAAATTAACCTCGAAGAAAATGCTGATCTCGGTAAGTTAACCGAACTTTTAATTTTGATTAAAGGCATCAAGTCTGTTGAACTCATCAATCATGAAAATGATGAAAGCGATTTGAAAAAAGCCGTCAACAAAAGCAAAGAACAATTAAAAAGTGGTGACTATGAATCGTTTGTGAATGATTTGTTCGAAACCTTTGTCAATAAGAAATCTTAAATAGAAAACTACACTTTAAATATGAGAAAACTAATTATATCCATTAGTTTAGTCGGGATTTTCTTTTCCGGAAATATCTTCGCACAAACCAATACTTCTGGTAGAACAGAAATTTATCAGCAAACGCATACGCTTACAACCGAACTTAAACATACCAAACTAAAGGTGAAGTTTGACTATGAAAAAGAACAGATGGCGGGTGAAGAATGGCTTACTGCTGCGCCTTATTTTTATCCAACCGATTCTTTGGTTTTGGATGCGAAAGCGATGTTGATTCACGAAGTTGCATTGGATAAAAACGGAACAAAATCTCCTTTAAAATTTGAGTATAAAAATGATATGCTCAAAATTAATCTGGATAAAACCTATACCAAAAATCAAGATTATACGGTTTACATTAAATATACGGCTCGTCCGAATGAGGTTTCACAAAAGGGAAGTGCTGCAATTAGCGATGCCAAAGGATTGTATTTTATAAATGCGCAGGGAAAAGATCCAGATAAGCCAACACAAATTTGGACTCAAGGTGAAACTGAAGCAAGTTCTGCCTGGTTTCCGACAATCGATAAACCGAATCAAAAAACAACTCAGGAAATCTACATGACCGTTCCCGATAAATACGTGACTTTATCGAATGGTTTAATGAAATCTTCCACCAAAGAAGGCAATGGTTTGCGAACTGACCATTGGGTAATGGATAAAAAACATGCACCGTATTTATTTTTCATGGGAGTTGGTGATTATGCAATAGTGAAAGACAAATGGCGAAATATAGACGTGGATTATTATGTTGAAAAAGAATACGAACCTTATGCAAAACAGATTTTTGGCAACACCCCAGAGATGTTGGAGTTCTTTTCTAAAAGATTGAATTACGATTATCCGTGGTCCAAATTTGCTCAGATGACTGCGAGAGATTATGTTTCAGGTGCCATGGAAAATACAACTGCCGTTCTTCACCAAGAATCTGCGCAACAAAAACCTGGAGATTTAATCGATGAAAATGGTTGGGAAGATACCATTGCGCACGAATTATTTCACCACTGGTTTGGTGATTTAGTAACGGCTGAAAGTTGGAGTAATTTAACGGTTAATGAATCTTTTGCAAACTATTCTCAATATTTGTGGAACGAACATAAATACGGAAAAGATATTGCTGATTACGGTTTGATGAAAGAAAGTAAAGGATACATGATGGATCCTTCTAATCCGACCAAAGATTTGGTGCGTTTCAATTATCATACGCGCGAAGATATGTTTGATGGTGTTTCTTATAATAAAGGAGGTGCAATTCTTCACATGTTGCGAAATTATTTAGGCGACGATGCGTTTTTTGCTGGCTTAAACGATTATTTGAAAACCAACGAATATGGAACCGGTGAAGCACAGCAACTTCGTTTATCATTAGAAAAAGTTTCGGGCAAAGATCTGAACTGGTATTTCAACCAATGGTATTACGGCAGCGGACATCCCAAACTTAGTTACACAACTACTTTCGAACCGGTGAAAAAACAAGTTACGGTAACCATTAACCAAAATCAACTTGGCGACAAATTTCAGTTTCCGTTAGCGCTTGATTTATATGAAAATGGAAAACCGACCCGTAAGAATGTTTGGGTAAATGCGAAAGAGAAAAACAATTTCACTTTCACCGTTTCAAAAAATCCTGAATTGGTTAATATTAATGCAGATGGAGTTTTGCTTTCAGAAATTACCGAGACCAAAACACCGGAACAATATTTTACGCAATATCAAAATTCAAAGGAATTTTTGAGCAGGTTTAATGCGGTTGAAAATGCTGGCGAAAACGCTGCTAAAAATCCAACTGCATTAAAAACTTTGGTTGCTGCTTTAAAGGATTCTAATTTTAGAATTAGAATGAAAGCCTTGAGTGGGTTAGATTTATCAAAACCTGATCAGGCAAAAGTGGCAATTTCTGAAGTGGAGAAAATGGCTTCTGCCGATCCGAAAACTTTGGTTCAAGGTGCAGCAATTTCTGCTTTAGGAAAAACAAAAGACAAGAAATATCTTTCACTTTTTGAAAAAGGAATGAACGCTGTTTCTAATTCGGTGAAAGCAAATTCCTTGGCAGGTATCGCAGCGGTTGATCCATCAAGAGTCACAGTTTTGGCAGAAAAGATTGACTTAGAAGGAGCGAGCGATGATTTGATTGCAGAACTTTTACCCATTATTGTGAAAAATAAAATCGAAAAGCAAATGTCGGCTATTGCATCAACTGCAGCGTTTTATCCGTTTCTAAAATTCCAGAATCCAGAATTGGGAGCCGCCGCAGAAGATGGTTATAACTGGATTATGAGTTCTGATAACTTGAAAGCAACCGAAAACATAACCAAAGTTTTAGGTCAGGTTAAAGGTCAAATCGGGAGCAATCCACAAGCGAAAATGATGATTGTTCAAATTTTACAAGATGGACTATCTAAAAAGATGCAGGTTTTAAAAGCGAATCCGAGCAGTACAACCATTAATGCTCAGATTGATTTAATTAATAGAATGATTGAGAATTATAAAAAATAGATTTTGCTAAATATAAAAATGACTCTGGAATTGGTTCTGGAGTCGTTTTTTTTGGTGCAATATTTTAAAAGACATACTTTTTTTAAGTTGTCCATTGATCGTTAACCACTGCGACTAAATAAAACGTTCTATCTAATTCCTCGAAAACGAATCGCAAGCAATTCCAGTCCATGCCGCCGTATTCTTCAGAACCAGGGATGTAATTTTCTGTGAAATATTGGGTTGGATAAACCTTTTTTAGGTTGTTCAAAGAATTTCCGTTGCCTTTAAAAGTGTTAAAATAAAATTCACCTTTAGTAAAGTCTTTTCTGAAAACCCAATCTTCTAAATATTTTCTAATAGAAAGTACGAGTGGATCACCAGTTCCATCTTTTTCGCCCCAGGTAAATTTAATAGTGCTGGGCGCATACTTTAAATAATCTTCTTTCGTGAACCGCTTGTCTTGTTTTGGATTAAGGTGAGCATACATTGAAAACTGAACCCCTTTTTGCGGATGGATGTAATTTGAAAATTTTGCGAAATCTTTAAACTTCAAGGTTGACAGGATTTCGTGGTTCAGCATTTTCAAACTTTCTTCTTTGTTTAAAGTTTCACTTTCTGTAGTTGTTTCAGCCATTTTAGTAGAGTCAATCGGAATAACTGAAGTATAATCTTTCTTTGAAATTTCGGAATTGGTTTTGCTTTCTTTGGAGCAGAATACCATTGAAAAAAGGATCAATATATAAACGAGTTTTTTCATAGTGTCAGATCTTTGTTAATGAAATTAGTTTCTTTAAAAATAGGAAAATATAAATAGAAAGTTTTAACAGAACTTTACCACATCATTCATTTTAGATTTTTTAAATTTGAGTAAATCATTTTTCTATGGCATATATTGATTATTACAAAGTTTTAGGCATTGATAAAAAAGCGACTGCCGACGAAATAAAAAAAGCCTACCGGAAATTGGCACGGAAATACCATCCAGACGTAAATCCTGGTGATAAGGAAGCGGAAAGAAAATTTAAAGAACTTAATGAAGCCAATGAAGTTCTGAGCAATCCGGCGAATAGAGCCAAGTATGATCAGTATGGTGAACACTGGAAACATGGCGAACAATATGAACAGGCTCAACAGCAACACCGCTCCCATCAATCCAGACAAGGTGCGAATTATGGTGGGTTTTCTGAGTCAGATTTTGGCGAAGGTGCCGATTTTTCTGATTTTTTCCAAAGCATGTTTGGCGCAGGTAGTGGCGGTTTTTCAGGAAGTTCTAGAGGAAGAGCCTCTGGTAAATTTAAGGGTCAGGATGTGGAAGCAACATTAAATTTGCATTTGCGTGATGCTGCGAAAACACATCAGCAAACTTTTGATATTAATGGCAAGAAAGTAAGAATTACCATTCCGGCAGGGATTGCTGATGGCCAGAAAATTAAACTAAAAGGTCACGGAAACCCAGGTCATAATGGCGGACCTAGTGGAGATTTGTTTATTACTTTTAATATTGCAGAAGATCATCAGTTTAAAAGAATAGGCAATGATTTGACTGCCGATCTGGAAATCGATTTGTATACGGCAATTCTGGGTGGCGAAACATTAGTGAAAACAATAGATGGAGCCGTAAATTTAAAAGTGAAGCCAGAAACGCAGAATGGAACCAAGGTTAAATTAAAAGGCAAAGGTTTTCCGGTTTATAAAAAAGAAGGAGAGTTTGGTGATTTGTATGTTACTTACGTGGTGAAAATACCAACCAATTTAACCGATCAGGAAAGAGAGTTATTTCTTCAACTAAAAAAAATATCGAAATGAGCGACAGAATATCACGCGAAGAGTTGGTGAGAATCTACAATATTGAAATCACTTTTTTTGATTCATTGGAAGAAGCAGGCCTCCTTAAAACTGAAACAGAGAACAATACTACCTATTTACGTTATGACGAACTAGCAACTTTTGAAAAGTTTACTAACTGGCATTATGATCTAGAAGTAAATCTTGCCGGTTTGGAAGTGATCCATCATCTTTTACATAAGATTGAAGAACTTCAGCACAAAAAAATTAGTCTAACTGAAAATATAAATCTGTAAAGAAAAGCGGTTTTTTATTCGAATATTATATTTTTAACATCAAAAATATAACGATATTTCATTGGTTGATTTTTTTATGTGAATATATTTTATTTTATTTGTAATACATTTAAAAAATTATTTATATGAAAAAACTTTTACTATCGTGCTTTTTAGCACTTGGAATTGGTGCAAATGCACAGTACAATTATGTCGGGGACTTCGAGGGAAGTGCGGCTATCTATGGACAATTTGGAACGGGTAGCATTACGGCGGCGGCTGCTTGCACCGGTTCATTTGGTGGGCAATTAGCACCCACAGCTGTAACAACGCAGACTGGTTGGATGATGCAATTGGAGGAGGTAACACTTTTGAATCCTGCACAAACAAACAATAGCCAGGCAGCTACTGTGACGATCGGTTATAAAAAAGATTCTGGTCCAGTTGGAAGTGTGGTCCCAATGTTATTTGTATATGACGAAGATGCTGATTCATGGAGTTTAGTTCAGATTGGTAATCCTGTAGCTGTAACCTCTGCTGCAACTACCACTTGTGCAACAATTACCGGTACAATTCCTGCTGGGGTTATGACTGCAGATGGTGTTTATGGTGTAGGTGCGTGGTATATAAGAACATCAGGAACCGGAAATGTTTATTTCGATAATATTTCTATTGTTCAAGATATTGTTGCTACCGCTCCGGCTTGTACTATATTCACGGCTCCTTTGGATGGTTCTACTGTTGGTTATGGAGCGTTTAATATGAAGTGGGCTCCAACAGCTACAGCAACTGCATACAAATTGACAGTTGGAACAACTCCAGGTGCTTCAGATGTATTTAGTGGTACTATTACAGGTGGTGTTACTAATAAGTTCGTGCCAGTACAGAAAAACAAAACTTATTATGCAAAAGTAGTTCCTACGAATGCTAATGGGGATGCAACAGGTTGTACTGAAATTTCATTTATGACTAATTCAACACTTGATTATTGCGCAGTAGATGTTACAACGCTTAATCCAAATTATGAAAGAATTTCTAATGTTAAATTTGCTAATATTAATAATCCTTCAACTGCTGTAGTGGCATATGAAGATTTTACATCGATTGTAGCAAATGTGGTAAAAGGTAAAACTTACCCAATGACTGTAACCATTACTGGTTTCGATACCGATAAAACAAGTGTGTGGATTGACTATAACCAAGATGGCGATTTTAGTGCTAGTGAAAGAGTTGATCTTACAAGTACTGCATCTGCTACTGGAAATATTGCAATTCCAACTACTGCACTTACAGGTAATACAAGAATGAGAATCAGAGTAAATTATTCTACTGCTCCTGAAGCTTGTGGGACTACGTCGTATGGTCAGGTTGAAGATTATACCGTAAATATTGCTGAGCCTACATTACCAAACTGTACAACGGTTACTGCAGCGCCGCTTCAGGCTCCAAATACAACATTAACTTGGGTCGAAGATTCGATGGCTACAGGATATAAAGTTTATGTAGGATCTACTCCGGGTGCGACAGATATTGCTAACGGTGTAGTTGTTTCTACGCTTAACTTTGTAGTAAATGGACTTCAGAGAAACACAGCCTATTATGCTAAAGTTGTTCCAACGAACAGTCTAGGAGATGCTTCAGGATGTGCCGAAATTACATTCACGACTCCTGCAAACTGGACTTACTGTGCGGCTACACACACTACTGTTAACGCAGATAGAATTTCTAATGTAGCATTTGCTAACATTAACAACCCAAGTACACTTACGACTGTACCAGGTGGTTATGAAAACTTTACTGCTGTTGTTGGAAATGTTGTAATTGATGGAATGTATCCAATATCTATTACTGCAGCAAGTGGTAATGCAAATGACAAGGTAAAAGTTTGGATCGATTATAACCAAAATGGTGTTTTCGAAGATTCTGAAATGACCCTGTTAACTTACGCAAGTATTACCTCATCAACTGGAAATATTACAATTCCTTCAGATGCATTACTAGGGAATACTCGTATGAGAATCAGATTGGCAAGACAAGCAAATGCTGCTTCAATTGTAGCTTGTGGTAACATTTCTGGGCAAGGTAGGACTCAAGACTACACAATTAACGTAGCAGCTCCAACTCAGGCGACTGCTTCAGTTTCTAAAAACAGCGTTTCTGTTTATCCTAACCCTTTCCAGGATGTATTGAAAATTTCTGATGTGAAAGGAGTTAAATCAATCTCTGTAAGTGATGCTTCAGGAAGAGAGGTTAAGAACATGAAAGCTTCTGCTGAACTGAACCTTTCAGACTTGAAAACAGGAATGTACATGGTTACTCTTCATATGGAAGATGGAACTGTAAAAACGTTCAAAACGATTAAAAAATAATCTTTAGTTATTATTTATATAGGAGCCGCCTCATTTTTGAGGCGGCTTTTTTGTTGAAAATTGGCAAGATTTATTTTTTATTTAAAGGCTGACTGTAAACAGGATTTCAAAATAAAAACATCTTAAATATGAATGTGGCAATGAAAATTAAAAAACCTTATGAATAATTAATCTTATTATTTTTTTATGTGACTATATTTCATTTTATTTGTGATACATTTAAAAAATTATTTACATGAAAAAAATTCTACTAGCGTGCTTTATGGCACTAGGTATTACATCAAACGCTCAGTACAACTATACTGGCGATTTTGAAGGGGGCGAAAATCCTGGACCAGGTTATGCTCAGTTTGGTGGCGGTGCTGTGGTTGCCTCAGCAGCGTGTAACGGAGCGTTTGGAGGAGAGATTGCAATTAGTAACACTTATACCAATTCAGGCTGGATGGTTGATACAAGTGATTTGCCACAGACTGGAAACGGGCAAAAGGTTAGTCTAAGCGCAAGTTATAAAAAACCTGCAGGTTTTGTAGGAACGATCTCCTTAGCATACTTTGTTTATAACGATGCAACAGACAACTGGACAGTATATCCGCTTGGAACCGCAACAAGTTTAACTGCACCAGCAATTACATCATGTACTACGCTAACAGCAACAATTCCTACAGGAACATTGCAGCCTAGTCAAAAGATAGGATTTGGAGTATGGATTGTAAAACCTGCTTCAGGTGGTGTGAATGGAAGTGTTTACGTAGATGATATTACAATCAGTCAAGAAATTGTTAACTCTGCACCAGCATGTACATCTTTAGTAACGCCTGTTGAAGGTTCTACTATTTCGGGTGGAACAGGTTTATTTACTTGGGCAAGTGCAGACAAAGCGGTAAATTATAAATTAACTGTAGGGACTACTTCTGGTGCTTCAGACCTTTATAATGGAACTGTTGCAGGAACTTCAGCAAATGTTCCACTACCGACCAATAAAACTTTATTTGCTAAATTGGTGCCATCTAATAATGTTGGCGATGCGACAGGTTGTACCGAAGTTTCCTTTAGTACAAATGATCAGATTGCTTATTGTGGTCCAATCATTACGACCCTACCAGGATCGGCCTATCCAATTTCTGCGGTTACTTTTGCCGGAAAAGGACCTAATACTTCAAGTGCGACAGTTGGTTCTGTGGGTTATGAAAATTTTACAAGTTATGTTTTTGATGCGGTTGCGGGTAACACTTATCCATTATTGGTATCAGGGACAGGATTGGGTGCAAACAGATTTGGTATGACTGTGTGGATTGACTGGAATAACAATGGTAACTTTGATGATGCTGGAGAGCAGTATTTTGTTGCTCCTGGAACTCTTCTGGGTGGTACTGGTGCAGTCGTTAATTTGACAGGAAATATATCTGTTCCAGCTTCTGCTACTCTTGGGAACAAAAGAATGAGAATTAAGTACAATTTCAGCAGTTCTACTACTGCTTTACACGAAGCTTTATCTACGGCTTGTACCAATATGGGTAACGGTCAGACTGAGGACTATACCATAAATGTTATTGAACGTACTTTACCAAGTTGTACATCTGTTACAGCATTGCCGCTTCAAGCTCCTAATACAACTTTGACTTGGGTTCAAGATACTATGGCTACAGGATATAAAGTGTATGTAGGATCTACTCCTGGAGCAACAGATATTGCTAACGGTGTGGTTGTTTCTACGCTTAGTTTTATGATAAATGGACTTCAGAGAAACACAACCTATTATGCTAAAGTTGTTCCAACGAATAATTTGGGAGATGCTTCAGGATGTGCTGAAATTTCATTTACTACGCCAGCAAACTGGACTTACTGTGCTGCAACTCATACGACTGTAAATGCAGATAGAATTTCTAATGTAGCATTTGCAAATATTAACAACCCAAGTGCACTTACAACTGTACCAGGTGGCTACGAAGACTTTACTGCTGTAATAGGAAACGTAGTTGTTAATGGGATGTATCCAATGACTATTACAGCAGCAAGTGGTAATGCAAATGATAAAGTGAAGGTTTGGATTGATTATAACCAAAATGGTGTTTTCGAAGATTCTGAAATGACTTTATTAACTTATTCAAGTGTTACCTCATCAGCTGGAAATATTACAATTCCTTCTGATGCTTTACTAGGGAATACCCGTATGAGAATCAGATTAGCAAGACAAGCAAATGCTGCTTCAATTGTAGCTTGTGGTAATATTGCTGGTCAGGGTAGAACTCAAGACTATACAATTAACGTGGCGGCTCCAAATCAGGCGACTGCTTCTGTTTCTAAAAACAGCGTTTCTGTTTACCCTAATCCTTTCCAAGATGTATTGAAAATCTCTGATGTAAAAGGAGTTAAATCGATCTCTGTAAGTGATGTTTCAGGAAGACAGGTTAAGAACATGAAGCCTGCTGCTGAATTAAACCTTTCAGATTTGAAAACCGGGCTGTATATCGTTACTCTTTACATGGAAGATGGAACGGTTAAATCGGTTAAAGCAATCAAAAAATAATATTTTTTATTATTAACATAGGAACCGCCTCATTTTTGAGGCGGTTTTTTTTATTGAAAATTTTCAATATATCTTCTTTATTTGAAAATGCGAATTGTAAAAAGAGAATTATTTTTAAATTAGAATATGGTAACAAAATGTAAAAAATATTATGAATAATTAGTATAATTATTTTTTTATATGAATTTATTTCATTTTATTTGTGATACATTTAAAAAAATATATTTATATGAAGAAAATTTTACTATCGTGCTCTTTAGCACTGGGAATCTTTGCAACTGCTCAGTTTTCCCAAAATTTTGATGCAGCGACAACAGTACCTGCAGGTTGGACAGTCATAAACGGTGGTGATCCAAATGGTTTTACTTTTGGTATTCCTACAACTAGCGCTGGTGTTCCAGCAGCTCACAGTGGTGCTAACGTTGCCAGAATTGCATTTAATGCTGCCGCTCACGATGATTATTTAGTTACCCCCGCAATTACCGTAGTCGCAGGTGTTAATGACAGGATTTCATTTTGGGTAGCGAGTTATAGTAGTGCTTATTTGGAAAATTATAACGTTATGTTGTCAACAACAACTCCAACTGCTGAAGCTTTTACTACAACACTTAAAGCGACTTCTAAAGCACCGAATGCTTGGACTAAAGTGAGTTTAGATCTTACTCCTTATGTTGGTCAAACGGTGTATGTTGGTCTTCATGCTGTAGATACGGATCAATTCCATTTATACTTTGATACTGTTGTGAATGATACAGCGCCAACAACTATTCCTGCTTGCACATCAATTTCATCACCTGCAAATGGTGCAACTGCTGTTACTGTAAGACCAAACTTCACTTGGAGTAATTCTGAATTGGCAGATGGTGGTTATAAATTAACAGTTGGAACCACAACAGGTGCAAGCGATGTAGTAAACGTAAATTTACCAGCGAGCACAACTTCTTATATTGCACCGACCTCGTTAACACCATTGCAAGCGAATACTACTTATTATGCGAAAGTAGTAGCATACAACGGTGTTGGTGATGCAGAGAATTGCGTAGAAACTACTTTTACAACTGGCGCAAATCCTCTACAACCTTATTGCGGACCAATGGCTACTAATGCCCCTACACAACTTGCTCCTATTACTTCTGTGATTTTTGCAGGAGAAACGAAAACCTCAGATGAAACAGCAACAACTGTCGGGGTGTTCGATCTTAATCAAGCATTTTTAAATCCTAGTTTTTCAGTAAAAAATAACGTTACTTCTGTTCCGTTAACTATTGAAGGTATTGCTCTAGGCGGTGGAAATGGTTGGGCAATGTCAGTATTTGTAGACTGGAATGATGACGGTGATTTTGTTGATGCAGGTGAATCATACTTTAATACTACGGCCACAATGAAAAGAACAACCGTAGTTTCTGCAACAAACAAAGCTACTTTAACTGGTAATATTACCATTCCAGCAGGAACTACTTTTGGTGTTAAGAGAATGAGAATTAAGTATAACTTCTCTGGGACTACAATAAATCTTCCGCTTACGACTGCTTGTACCGACATGTCTAATGGTCAAGTTGAAGATTATACAATCAATTATGAAGAGTTTTTAGCCGTAGGAAATAATACGAAAACTTCGTTGTCTGTTTTCCCTAATCCTTTCCAGGATGTATTGAAAATTTCAGATATTAAAGGTGTTAAATCAATTTCTGTTAGTGATGTTTCAGGAAGACAGGTTAAAAATATGAAGCCTGCTGCTGAACTGAACCTTTCAGATTTAAAAACTGGAATGTATATCGTTACTCTTAACATGGAAGACGGAACAGTTAGATCATTCAAAACAATCAAAAAATAATAATTAGTTATTATAAAGTAGGAACCGCCTCAATTTGAGGCGGTTTTTTTTATTGCTTATTTAATGATTTAATGGGGGTTTCCATCAATATTAAAATATAACTAATATAAACTTTAAATAATTTAAAATTTTACTACTTTGTATTGCATAATACTAAAATGTTTTTATATCTTTGCATTGTAAGATTGGTTAAAACGATTCATTTTAGTAAGGATTGATTTTAGATAATCTTGCAAGTAATTATTAAACTAATTAATAACCCATAAATAATGAACACAGAAAACACCAAAGCGCAAATGCGAAAAGGAATTCTGGAATTCTGTATTTTAAGTTTAATTAATGAAAAAGAAATGTATGTCTCTGATCTCATTGATGAACTGAAAAAAGGAAAACTAGATGTGGTTGAAGGAACTCTTTATCCGCTCCTTACCCGATTGAAAAACGGCGAGTTTCTTTCCTACCGCTGGGAAGAATCTACCGGAGGGCCACCCAGAAAATATTACCAGTTGACCGAAAAAGGGAAATTATTCCTGACAGAACTGCTCAATACCTGGAATGAACTTACAGATTCTGTAAACCAAATTACTAAAAACAATAACCCAATGAACGCTCCTGAAAATTCGTTCGAACCTAATAACTAAAACGATGAATAAGACACTCTCAATAGGACTTGCCGGTTTCTCTTTCACCATAGAGGAACACGCCTACATAAAACTTAGCGATTATCTTGCAGCTCTTAGAAGTTCTTTGGATGTAACCGAAGCAGATGAAGTGATGCACGATATCGAAATTAGAATGGTCGAGATTTTTAAGGATGCACTCGGAAAAAGAGAAGTAATTAATGATACTGATGTTGAAAGAGTAATTGCTCAAATCGGCACCCCAGAAAAGATTGAAGAACAGGAGGAAGCTTATTTTTCCGAAAAAACATCGAAAGGTAAAAAAGAACAAAAATCTTCTGCAAACTTCAATGGGCAGAAACAATTGTTCCGTGATCCTGAACATGAGAAAATTGCTGGTGTTTGTGCTGGTTTAGCACATTATGTCGGTATGGATATCAGCGCGATGCGTGCTATTTGGTTAGGAATTGCAATTTTAGGAATTTTTACAGCCGCGATCTCTACCTCATTAATCATTCTTATTTATATCATTCTTTGGATTGTTTTGCCGAGAGCAGAAAATGCAACCGATTTTTTGAAAATGAAAGGGAAACCCTTAAATTTCGATAACCTTAAGGAAGAATCAACCAAAATTGTACAGTTTGCAAATGAATCTACACAGAAGGTAGGAGCGTTGTATAACGAAAATAAACCTTACATCAACAAAGCAGGTAGTGGACTTTGGGCAGTGGTAAGATATTTTCTGGGAGCGATTTTAGCAATGATGGGACTTTCATTACTAGTAGGGTCATTTGCAATCCTAGGTTTCGGTTTTAGCGGAACCAGTAATATCAACTTTTTTAGCAACCTTGGATTTTATTTGCAAGACAGTAATCTTGGTTTCATCGTAATTGCATTGTCGTTTTTGACTGCTTTTATTCCAGGACTCATCTTTACCTATTTGGCAATAAAGTTATTTTCTCCCAAAACCAAATTTAATAATACAGGATATGTGATCGGGGCTTTGGTTTTACTATGGATTGGTTTGGGGGCTGCAACAGGTTTTTCTGCCATCAAATTCAAAACACAATACAGCGGAACCAATGATGATACAGAGAATGTAGCCATCAATACGACCTCAGATTCTATCCTTATAGATATGAAAAAAGTAGTCATTCCACAAAACTTTAAATCATATTGGGATGATGTTTATTCTGATGGGAAAACCATTTATAAAGAGGATTACCCAAGATTAGATGTTACCAGAAAAGATGTAAAAGCGCCGTATCTTGAAATCAAAAAAAGAGCAGACGGTTATAATTTGCCGATGAGAGTAAATGTACCATTGGAAATAGTTGACAATAAAATTACACTTCCAAATTACTTCTCTTATCCATACACCGATCGTTTCCGGGATTACCGGGTTGATTATGAGTTGGTTATTCCGAAACATATGAAAGTTGTTTCGTTAAATGATGAACGTGGATTTTCGGTTGATGATGATGAGTATAATGATAACAGTAACAATAATACAAATAGCAGCGAAGATGATGACTCGGTAACCGTGAAATCAGGAAAAAATTCAATCATCGTTCCTTCTGATAATGCAGATTCTATTATTGTTAATGGTAAAAAAGTAGGTAAAAAAGAAGCAGAACTCATCATCAAAAAAATGAAATTTAATTCAGATGATGTTGAGAATGTAGATATCTCCATTAAAAATGGAAAAAAAGAAATCTCCATCAAAACTAAATAATGAATAGGAAATATTTAATAAAAATTAACATTTACGAAATTCTTTTTATAGAATTTTATTCTTAATTTCGTACAGTTAATTTATAACAGATTAATTAACACCTAAAAATCTCGTATTATGGTACAGTTTGTTTTAGAAATAGCAATTAAGATAATAGATTTCGTTAGCAGTTTATTATTCTAAGAATATTAATTCAATATCTTTGTAAAGTATAACCAGTTGAGTTTGGTTATACTTTTTTGTTTAAAAACTCACTAAAAAATACTGGTTTTCAATTCCAAATTTTCAATTTTATGAAAAAACTATTCGGTAAATTAATGCTTAAGATTCTCGGCTGGAAAGTTGTTTTAGAAGGCGACGTAGATAATCTTGATCGTTGCATTCTCGTTGTAGCTCCACATACTTCAAATGACGAATATATGTTGGGTAACTTCGCTTATTGGTCTTTAGGAAAACCCTTGAAAGTTATTATTAAAGATCAACATACCAAAGCTTGGTATGGCTTTTTAATCAAAGCAATGGGTGGTGTAGGAATTGATCGTTCCCAGAAAAATGATTTGGTAAAGTTTGTGGTTGACCTCTTTAAAAAGGAAAGTTTTTCTTTGGTTATTACTCCAGAAGGAACTAGAAGTTGGGTGCCAAAATGGCGAAAAGGATTTTACCATATGGCGATCAATGCAAAAGTGCCCATCGTAATTGCTTCTGGTGATTTTAAGGAGAAAACGATTTATCTGGGTAAAAAGATTTCGGTGGAGGAATTAGAAACCAGATCTTATGAAGATATCATGACCGAACTCGAAGAATATTATACCCACAGAACCCCGAAAGTTCCTGAAAATTGGAATCCGAAGATTTTCTAATTTTAACAAGTAATTTATGGAAAACAAAGAACAAATCTTAGAAAAATTAAATAACTGGGGTGGCGAATCCTTAGGAAAAACTTTAGATATTATTTTTACTGATGTTACTGATGATTCGTTAACTGCAACAATGCCAGTAACGCCAAGAGTTCATCAACCTTACGGAATTATGCACGGTGGTGCGAGTTGCGTTTTGGCAGAAACTTTGGGCTCTTGCTTATCAGTAATCCACGTTGATACGAAAAAATTTGCTCCTGTTGGAACAAATATTAACTCAAATCATTTGCGAAGTAAAAAAGACGGGATCGTAACTGGGACTGCAAGATTCATTCGAAAAGGAAATACCATGCATGTTTCCGAAATCGAGATTCGCGATGAAAAAGGAACGCTCATTAATCATACCACGATGACCAATAATATTATTCCGCGCTAAATATTACGAATTGATGTTGTGTTTCCGATATCCTTTTTCTGACCAAATTTTTACAACTGAAGAAAACTCAAACAGTAATCTGGTTCGTTTTGTGTCATTTAACAATTCAGAACAGGTTGATTTTAAAGGAGATATTAAAGAAATTTCCTTAAATCAATTTTTAGAAGATGAGGTTTTTTCAGATGTTTCGTTATCAGAATTAATTGATTTTGAGGAAGAAACAGAACCGCATTATTTAGAAAAAATTCAGCAGGTTATTGAATTTGTTAAAGAAAACAGTCTCTCTAAACTGGTTATTTCCCGTAGAAAATTGGTGAGGTTAGAGCATCAAAAAATCAGTTTATCTCAAACTTTTCTTAATCTTTGCAATTCTTATCCAAATGCCTTTGTCTATTTTTTTATTAAAAATGATCGATGTTGGATTGGCGCATTTTCAGAAGTTTTGGGAAGGTTTAATAAAAAATCGTCTGAGTTTGAAACGATGAGTTTGGCCGGAACAATTCCCATAAATGAAAACTGGACGACCAAAGAAATTGAAGAACAACAAGCGGTTACGGATTATGTTGCAACGGTTTTAAAAGATTATTCTGCTCAGGTTACCTGTTCTGAAACGCATGACCATCCTTCCGGAAACATCAAACATTTACGAACTGATTTTAAAGCGAATATCAAAAGCGAAGAGGTAGAAAAATTAATTTCAGACTTGCATCCTACTCCAGCTGTTTGTGGTTTCCCGAAAGAATTTTGTAAAAATGCAATTGCGCAGTTTGAAGAGCATTCACGCGCTTTTTATGCGGGTTATATTAAAGTAGAAGATGAGGAAACGATACAGTATTTTGTCAATTTAAGATGTGCGGAGATCTTCCGGAATGCCGCATTATTATATGTCGGCGGTGGCATTACCGCAGAAAGTTCGCCCGAAAAAGAATGGCGGGAAACAGAACTGAAAGCAGAAGCAATTTTGAAAAATTTATCTTTTACTTAAAATCTGACTTTCTTTTTTTCTATCTAAATGAAAACCGAGAATTTCTGATTTTTCATCAAAAACACACGCAAGCTTTTAGTGAGTAAACCCCATTAAGAAACTCACGAGCATGATTCCTAAAACGATTAAAGAAATGATTACATAAGTGTAATCTTTTTCTTTAATGTAACCAATCATTGCGAAAATAATCCTTACCAAAGGAGTGAAAATCAGTAGTAAAATTCCCAGTTGAATAATCCCAACTCCTTCAAAATTTAAAAGAGAGATCCAGAAGTTTCCCCAAATATTTTCTCCCGTAACTTCCAAGGAAGTGTAATTGTCGGGCATTTTAAAACCTTCTGTAAAAAGTTTAATAAAACCAAACAGAGACGTGATTACAGATAAAATTACGCCAAGTCGCAGAAGGTTTCCTACGGAACGGTTAAGGTCGATATCGGTAAAATGACTTTTCATTTATTTGAAATTTTTGGTAATACCGTTATACATCATATAAATCGAAAGAATGGTAACTACAATTCCGAAAATAACTTTCAATTTTTTAGTTTGGGAAACAATTAAAGTTTTCGACCCGATGTAACTTCCTAAAACCACACCGATTAAAACAGGTGCCACGATCACCGGAATGATTTCGCCACGTTGAAAATAAATGAGTGAACTTGCCACCGCAGTTACGCCAATCATAAAATTACTCGTGGTTGTAGAAACTTTAAAAGGAAGTCGCATCATATTATCCATGGCTAAAACCTTTAGTGCGCCAGATCCAATTCCTAGCAATCCGGACATTGCACCGGCGAAAATCATCATCAGAAAACCTGGAACGGTGTTTCTTGCAGCGTAATCTTTAATAATTCCATGATCCGGGAAAGTCCCATACAATTGAAGTTTGTCTTCTAAACTCCCTTTAATTAAAGGTTCTTGATGATCAGGTTTTTTCTTCAGATTTAATATGACGGTAAGAATTAGGATACTGGCGAAAATAATTCCGATGGTGTTGGGATTCAATATTCCCGAAATCATAGCACCAATAATTGCACCGGTTGTAGTGGCAATTTCTAAAAACATTCCGACTCTTACGTTGGTAAAACCTTCTTTTACGAAGGCAGCCGCAGCACCAGAAGACGTTCCGATGACCGAGACCAAAGAAGCACCAATTGCATAATGCATCGGTATTCCAAAGCCAAGAGTTAATAATGGAATGATGACAACGCCGCCGCCTAAACCAGTTAAGGATCCCAGTAATCCAGCGGCAACGGCTCCAAAGAACAGAATTAATATTTCGGTCATGTCACAAATTTAAGTAATTTGAAACTTTTAAATAAACTTTTTAGACTTAAAATTTTATAGAATTTATTTAAACCGTATTTTTGTTTTTTCCCCTACAATGAAACTATTCCATATTATTCTTGGCGCCACGCCAAATGGTAGAAATATCGAACAACACGATGTTTTCTTCGGTATTGCCGAAACGTTGAAAGATCTTGTTCCTGCCGTGAAAAATTTTTGGCCCGAAGCCAAAGGTAAAATTCACATCGACTGTTACCAAGAAGTAAAATTTGTAGATGGTTTCGAAATCGAAATCGTTGAACGAAAAGTAAAGGAAGATGAAAATCAACTTTTTTTCATCAATCTTGGTGGGTATCAGGTTGGGCAGTTTCAGGAATTTCATGAACAGTTTTTAATGGTTGGTAAATCCATGTCAGAAATTATTAAAAGAGTAAAACAAACTACTTTTTATAAAACAATGGGTTTCGAAAATGCAACGAGCCATATCGACGATAAACACGGGGTTGACATTGATGATATTTTTAAAGTAAATGATATTTTGCCTTTAGAAATGAAAGAGAAATATTCGATTGTATTAAAGAAATCTGTAGCAGAAGTTCAGGAAAATAAAACCGCAATTGGTTATTTAAAAATTGATAAATTAAAGTAAAGATGAAAATAGGAATTTTAGGTGGTGGACAATTGGGCAGAATGTTAATTCAGGAAGCCCTGAAATATGATGACGAATTTTACGTCTTAGATCCCAATGAAGACTGTTCCTGCGCGCATATTTCTTTTTTCACCAAAGGAAACTTTAATGATAAACAAGATGTTCTCGATTTTGGAAAGGATAAAGATGTTGTTTCCATTGAAATTGAACATGTGAATGTAGAGGCGTTAGAAGAACTGGAAAATCTAGGAATAAAGGTGATTCCGAATTCTAATATTATCAAAATTATTCAGCAGAAAATTTTGCAGAAACAATTGTATAAACATCATCAGATTCCAAGTCCGGATTTTCAGGTGATCCAATCTTTAAAAGAGGAAATTAGAATTGGTTTTCCTTTTGTTCAAAAACTTAATACAGGTGGTTACGATGGCAAAGGTGTCCAGGTAATTCAGTCTGAAAATGATCTTGAGAAAATGTGGGATGAACCATCAGTCTTAGAAAATTTAGTAGATATTGATAAAGAACTCTCTTTGATTATCGCAAAAAATGAACAGGGTGAAATCAAGAGTTTTCCTGTGACTGAAATGGTTGCAGATCCGAAATTGAATTTGTTGGATTTTAATATTTGTCCGACCCAGATTTCAGATGATGTTCAAAATCAAATCAATCGTATCGCAGAACAATTTATGAAAGCAGCAGATTCGGAAGGACTATTTGCCATCGAATTATTCCTAGATAAAAGTGGAAAGGTTTGGGTTAATGAAACGGCGCCAAGACTTCATAATTCTGGTCATCAAACCCAAGAGGGAAATGCAAATTCTCAGTTTGAACAATTCTATCGGGTACTTAAAAATCTTCCTCTTGCAGATACCTCCAGTTTTGGATTTTCCGGAATGTTGAACTTGGTCGGAGAAGAGAAATCCTCTGGAAAAGTACAATATGAAGGTTTAGAAAATGTATTGAAACTACCAAATACTTACGTGCACCTTTACGGAAAAACAGAAACCAAACCTGGGCGAAAAATGGGACATATTAATGTTTTAGCAAATTCACGCGAAGAACTTTTAGAGCAACTAGTTTATATTAAATCTTTGGTAACAGTTACTGCATAAGGGTTTCTATTTTCATCTTTAAAACCTGCTCATAATTCTAATTTTTGTAATAACTTTATAGGACAAAAAACTTTGATTATGAGCAATATAGACACAATTCTCACCCGTAAGGGAAGTTCTTACATTACTGTAGGACCGGATTCTACCGTTTTAGAAGCTTTGCAACTGATGGCCGATCAAAATGTGGGCTCAGTTGTCGTGCAGGATGCTGAAAAATATCACGGAATTTTCACGGAAAGAAATTATTCCAGAAATGTTATTTTGAAAAACCGACATTCTTCCAATACCAAAGTGCGCGATGTGATGTCCGTGGATTTACCCGTACTTAACACGCAAGATAGTTTAACCCACTGTATGCAGTTGATGGCCGATCATAATCTACGTTATCTTCCAGTAATGGATCAGGAAGAAATGATGGGAATCATTTCAATTACCGATGTTATTAGAGAAAAAGTAATCGATCAAAAAGAAGTCATTCGGCATCTTAAAGAATATATTCAGGGTTAAGTAAACTTTTATTTTTTGGCAAACATCCCTTTTTGATAATTGGTGATGAAAACTCCGCAGATAATTAAAACCGTTGCCATTATAAAAGTGAGAGAGATTGGTTCGTTGAGAATCAGCCAACCCAGGAAAATAGCAATGATAGTATTCACATAAGAAAGGATAGAAATCTGCGTAGGTGTGATTTTTTTCAGAGCATAATGAAAAGCGAAAAAAGCGATAACAGAACCGAAAATTGCTAAATAAATGGTGGCCAAAATACTTTTGGAACTCCAGGTAAAAACTGTAATTTCATCTGAAGCAATGAAGCCGAAAATAATCTGAACGATTCCCGCAAAACTAAATTGATAGAAAAGATTAAGGGAAATATTCTGCGGCAAATGATTGGTTTTTTTGGTGTAAATAGTTCCGAATGCCCAGCCGCCAATAGCGATGAAAATATAAACCACGCCCATTCTGTATTCGGGATTGAGTAAATCTTGAAGTCCATCTTTGAAAATTAATAAGATTCCCGAAAAACCAAGCAATACTCCTACTAAACCGCGAATACTGAATTTTTGCATGCTAAAAACGATGCTTAAAATAAAAACTGCCAAGGGAGAAGTAGAACTGATGAGTGATGCTAAACTGCTGGTTAAATGCTTCTCGGCAACCGTTGTCATTCCATTTGCGACCACCAGCATCAATGACGCCAGAATGATTTGGTTTATGTAATTCTTCCACCCGATCCATTTTAAATTTTTGGTAAAAAGAAGAACAACCAATAATATAATTCCAGCTAAAAACTGACGAAGTCCAGCCACAAACCAAGGTGGAATAGTTTCTACAGCGATTCGAATCCCTAAAAATGTAGTTCCCCAAACCAAAGCTACAATTACAATGGCGAGGACTAATTTGGGATCTTTGAACATTTAGAAACTGAATTATAAAGTGGAAATAATAAATAGGATTTCGTTGCAAAAGAACAACTTTGCAAAGGTAGATTTTATCACTGCAATAGCCAACAACGATTTAAATATAATTTTCTTTCGGAAACTTCTTCGGATTTTCAACTATTTTTGTAGTCTTTTAAAAATCTTTAATATTTAGGAATTATAAAATGGGAGTAGAAATAGAAAGAAAATTTTTGGTTAATCATGAGAAATGGGAAGAGGTCAAGAAACCTGCGGGAGAATTTTACAGACAGGGATATTTATTGACGAATCCGAAGAAAACAATTCGCGTACGACAAACTTCTGAAAAAGGTTTTTTGACCATCAAAGGAATTTCTTTTGGTGCAACAAGAGCAGAATATGAATATGAAATTCCGTTTGCGGAAGCCAAAGAATTATTGGATCAATTTGCAGTTGCGGAACTGTCAAAAATAAGATATAAGATTTCCATCGATAATCATGTTTGGGAAGTTGACGTGTTTTCTGGGAAGAATGAAGGATTAATCGTAGCAGAAATCGAACTGAAAAGTGAAGATGAAAAGTTCGGTATTCCAGATTGGATCGATGGAGAAGTAACAGGAGAAGAAAAGTATTACAATTCAAAATTGGTTACTAAACCATATAAAGATTGGCATTAATTGATATGTAAAATAATATCACTTTAAGCATTTGCGCGGTACTTTCCCCAGTTTTACTTTAATAGAAAAACAAAACCCTTACTTTTGCACCAAATGCAAGAAAATCAAATTATCATCATCGGCGCTGGTCCTGCAGGATTAATGGCTGCACAGATTTTAGCCGAAAAAGGTTTCAAAGTTCATGTTTACGAACAAAATAAAGCTGCAGCCAGAAAGTTTTTGGTGGCTGGAAATGGTGGATTTAATTTGACTCATAGTGAAGAATTGGATTCTTTTATTCAAAAATATGAAGACATAGAAATACAAAATATGGTGATAGAATTCGATAATAAAAAAGTTGTTGAATGGCTTTCTAATCTGGGAATTACCACTTATATCGGAAGTTCAGGCAAGATTTTTCCTACCAAAAATTTCAAACCGATTCAGGTTTTAAAAGCATGGCTGGATCGTTTGGAAGAACTTGGGGTCAACATTCATTACGAAAACACCTTTCTGGATTTCGATGATTCTTTAATTTATTTTAAAAATAATAGCGGAGATTTTTCAGTTAAATATTCAAAATTAATTTTAGCCATGGGCGGCGGTTCTTGGAAAAAAACAGGTTCTGATGCTAAATGGGTGGAAACATTAACGAAGAAAAATATTACAATAATTCCTTTGCAATCTGCCAATTCTGGTTATAATACGCCAGAAAAATTTCATTCATTACAAGGTCAATACCTAAAAAATATTAAAGTTTCATTTGGTAATCAGGAGAAAATTGGTGAAATCGTTTTCACAAAATATGGCATCGAAGGAAGTCCAATTTACTACATGAACCGTTATACCCGAAAGCATGATTTCCCACTAATGCTCCATATTGATCTAAAACCTAATTTGTCGGAAACCGATATTTTGGAACAATTAAAAGGGAATTCAAAAATAAGTTCGGTTTTAAAAAGGAATTTAAAATTATCTACAACCGCCATCAATGTTTTAAAAACATTGGATAAGGAAAGTTATCTTGATATCGAAAACCTAGCAAAAACCATCAAGAAATTTCCAATTGAGATTTTGAGTTTTAGACCAATTGATGAAGTGATTTCTACTGCAGGCGGCGTCGCATTTTCTGAACTGAATTCTCAACTTGAATTAAAGGATTTCCCGAATGTTTATTGTGCGGGAGAAATGATTGATTGGGAAGCGCCAACAGGCGGTTATCTTTTGCAGGCGTGTTTCAGCACAGGAGTTTTTGTTGCTAATTCGATTGTGAATTCCTAATTATTTTTTTTAAATTCTGTTATAATTTATCTCAAAATTAATCTGCGTCATCAGTAAAATCTGAGACAGAATGTATTAAAAATGATTACAAATGAAGCAGGTTTTTTAAATATCCATTTCAGAACCTCTAAATTTTCTTAACTTTAAACCTTAAAATTTATACTAAAAATGGTCGGAATAATAATGGGCAGTCAAAGCGATTTGGCAATAATGGAACAGGCAGCAGATTTTTTAAAATCTTTAGAAATTCCATATGAATTGACTGTCGTATCAGCGCACAGAACGCCGGAAAGAATGTTTGAATATGCAAAATCTGCAAAATCTCGCGGCTTAAAAGTTCTGATTGCTGGAGCGGGCGGAGCGGCGCATCTTCCGGGAATGGTGGCGAGTTGTACAACTTTGCCCGTGATTGGTGTTCCGATTTTATCTTCTAACTCTATTGATGGTTGGGATTCTGTATTATCAATTTTACAAATGCCGTCTGGAATTCCTGTAGCAACGGTTGCTCTGAATGGTGCAACAAATGCCGGGATTTTGGCAGCGAAAATCTTAGGTTCTTCAAATGGGGAGATTTCCCAGAAATTAGAGATCTACCAGAATTCTTTAAAAGAAAAAGTTCTAGGAACGGTTACTGAAATTAGTAAAAAACACCCGAATCATTTTGATGAATAAATATTTAAACTGACAAAAAAAGACTTCACAACGAAGTCTTTTTTTATATAGTAAAGAAGGTTTTTTAAAATTTACAAAATTCCAATATGTTCCATGCACCATTTCATTTTGTCATAGGTTCTTTTAATATCGTGATCCAAACCAATTGACATACGGATTAATCCTTGTGAAAGTCCCATTTCTTTCTGTTCTTCTTCTGGGATTTCCGATGATGTTGAACTTCCTGAGCAAGAGAATAATGTTTTGTAGAAACCAAGACTTACGGCTAAATAACCCAAGTTTTCTTTTTGCATTAATTCCATTAACTCATTTGCTTTTTCTGTGGTTGTTACATCTAATGTTAATAAACCGCCGAAACCATATTCTGCGTTCATCATGCTTTTGAAGAGTTCGTGTTGTTTGTGACTTTTCAAACCTGGATATTTTACTACAAGCCCATCTTTTTCAAATTGTTCCGCCAAATATTGTGCATTTTCACTATGCTTTTTAATTCTGATGTGAAGCGTTCTCAAGTTTTTAAGAATACTCGCCGCACGGAAACTGTCTAAAGTCGGTCCCAGCAACATACAAGCGCCAGAATTCACATCTTTCAAATTATTAATAAATTGAGTAGAAGCACAAACAACTCCTGCAACTGCATCACTACTTCCGTTAATGAATTTAGTTAAACTGTGAATCGTAATATCGGTTCCCAAGGTTTGCGGAGAAATCGAAAGCGGAGAAAAAGTATTGTCAACAATCAATTTAAGGTTATGCTTTTTCGCAATTTTTGAAAGTTCACGCAAGTCAGCAATTTCTAAAAGCGGATTGCTCACCGTTTCACAAAAAAGAACTTTTGTATTTGGCGTAATCGCATTTTCAACTGCTGATAAATCGGTGATATCAACAAATGAAGTTTTGATATTATAACCAGGCAAAAAGTTTTTCATGAAGGCATAAGTTCCGCCATAAATGGTACGGCTCGAAATAATATGATCGCCACCTTTGCAGAGTTGAAGCAGAGTAGAAGTGATTGCGCCCATTCCGGAAGCGGTCACATTTGCACTTTCTGTATTTTCCATTTGTGCCAAGGCTTCTCCTAAATAAAGGTTGCTTGGTGTAGAATGTCTTGAGTATAAATAACAACCTTCTGTATTTCCTTCGAAAGTATCGAACATGGTTTTCGCAGAAAGAAATGTATAAGTCGAACTGTCAGATATTGAAGGGTTTACGCCTCCGAATTCTCCAAAATATTGTAAATCCTGAATGTTATTTGCTGCATCAAAGTTTTCCATAATAGTAATTTTTGTTTTGATAAAAGTCAGTGTTTTCAAAATCAAAAACAATTATTTTAAATATATTTAGAAAATGAATCTATTGTATTCATGATTATTAGATTTAAATTTTATATTTGATGAATAATAAAAGTATTAACCGAAAATATTTCATTTGATGTTAGATGCAAAAGATAAAAAATTACTGATTTTACTGCAGAATGATTCCAAAAAAACTACGAAAGAATTAGCCAACGAATTAGATTTATCAGTGACGGCAGTTTTTGAACGCATTAAAAAATTAGAGAAGCAGCAGATTATCAAAAAATATGTTGCGCTGTTGAATAATGAAAAGGTTCAGAAAAATTTCATCGTCTTATGTCATGTGAAGTTGGTTCAGCATAAAAAGGAATACATCTCTCAATTCGAAAAAGAAATCACGCAGTTTCCTGAGGTTTTAGAATGCTTTCACGTTTCCGGAGATTACGATTATATCCTTAAAATTTGCGTGCGCGACATTCAGGAATACCGAGAATTCATGGTAAGTAAACTGACGAATCTACAACATATCGCCAGCACACAAAGTTCTTTTATGATTAAAGAGGTTAAAAATTCAACCGTGATTGAACCTTAAAAGTTAAGATTACTTTTGAAAGAAATCCATTAAATCCATATAGTTTTTTTGATTCACGCCGTGCCCGCTCATATATTCACGGAAAGAAAAATAGGCACTTAAGTCGTACAATAAGTCTGCAGCTTTTCTGCCCCAATCCAATGGAATAATCGCATCATCGGTTCCATGAGAAATAAAGAACCGTAATTTCTCGATTTTCTTTTTGTCTTTCACCATATTCGTTAACAACTTCTCTTCAGCGTAACAACTCATACAAGCAACCTTTGTAAATAAATCAGGATTATTCAGGGCCAAAGCGTAACTCAAAATTCCACCTTGCGAAAATCCGCACAAATGCGTTTGATTATCTGTTAAGCCGTATTCATTAGAAATTTTCAAAATGTTTTCTAAAATTGCTTCTTGTGATTCTTTGGCTTGGGCAACATCGATTCGGTTTTCTTCATTCATTAAATCAATATCATACCAAGAATATCCTTCGTAATTCGTACTGAAAGGCGCTCTGAAACTTACAATCAACCAATCTTCTGGTAATGTTGGAGCGAATGAAAATAGATCTTCCTCATTGCTTCCATAACCATGAAGTAGAAGGAGTAAAGGCGTTTTTGAGGTAATATTTTGAGGTTCGCGAACGATGTAGTGTAAATCCATTTTGCAAAGATAATAATTTAGGTTGAAGGTTGCAGTCATTAGGTTTCCAGTTGTACTATTTACCAAATAAGAAATTAAAGTCAATAGAATGTTTCTTAAAAAATAGGCGCATTATTTTGAATGACTTTCAAATTTGTAATCTGTTTATTTTAATAATATCTTTGTAAAAATTAAAATTATGAGTGATACCGTACTTTGTCCGAAATGTCAGTCAGAGTTCACCTACGAACAAGATGATATGATGGTGTGTTCACAATGTTTCAATGAGTGGAAACCTGGAGAAACTGCTGATGAGGATAAGATTTTAGATGCTCACGGACATGAATTACAAAATGGAGATTCTGTAGTCGTGATAAAAGATTTACCTGTGAGAGGTGCGCCGAAACCTGTGAAAGCAGGAACCAAAGTAAAGAATATTCGTCTTCGTCCCGGAAATGATCACAATATCGATTGTAAAATTGATGGTTTTGGGTCGATGGCTTTGAAATCTGAGTTTGTGAAAAAGGCATAAAAAAAGGAAAAATTTGGCAGGGTTCCGTTTCGAAGACTAGTTGTACAAATGAATTGCACTAATTTCGTCTCAGGGGCAGAAAGAGAATTAACCAAAAATTTCCTTACGTTTTGAATAACAAATCTAAGAATTGTTTTCGAATAATAAAAGAGAGATGAGAAAAGTCAAGTATCAATTCGCAACCCTAGAATTGGCTTGACTTTTTTCTTTTTTAAAGATTGATTTTAATTAAATTTTCGACTTTTTCCGGAGTGTAAATAATGAGTTTTTTACCATTCATTGAAACCTTCGTCCAGAAGTGGCTTCCAGAAAAACGACTTTCTAGAACTTCAACTTCTTTCCCATCGTCTGTAATTTTGATTTCATGCGGATACCAAAAATTTTTCTTTAGGTTTAATGATTTTTTTTCTTCGTCTGAAAAAACATTTACTTCACCAAAAAGTTTCGCAACATATTCATTATAAGGATTATTGTAAGTTTCTTCTGCATTGTCATTTTGAATTAATCTTCCTTCTTGCAAAACAATAATCTGATCCAGCCAAGGCATCACTTCCTGAATTTCATGAGTAGAAATGAGGAGTGAAATATTCTTTTCCCGAACGTAATTAAATAATCTTTCGCGCAATTCAATCTTTCTGGAGAAGTCGATATTGCTAAATGGCTCATCTAGCAACAATAATTTCGGCATTACGGAAAGTGCTCTTGCGATGGCAACTCGCTGCATTTGTCCACCACTTAAATATTTAGGTAAAGTATTTTCGAATTCTTCAAGACCAACAACTTTTAAAAGTTCTTGTATTCTTTCTTTTTTTTCTTCTAAATTAATATTTGATATAAATTTCCCCACATTATCAGCAACAGTAGAATAGGGCATCAAATCATAATTTTGAGCCACCAGTTTCATGTTTTCTTCGCCGGGAACCAAATTTTTTGTAGGACCTAAAATAGGGGAGCCATTAAATATAATAGTACCTTTTTCCCATTCCAAAAGACCATAAATTAAATTGAGAAGTGTAGATTTTCCACATCCGCTCTCACCCGCCAGAGCTATAATTTTTCCTTCCTCAACTTTTAGATTAAAATTATGAAAAAGTCGTAAATCTGGTCGATGTGAAAAAAATAGATTCTTAATTTCTAGTAGCATGTTGCAAAAATAACATATTTGTCTTTAATACCGATATTTTTATTATTTTAGCCAATACAATTTAATTTAAGTTTTTTAATGATGAAATCAGTTAAAAATTCAATTTTTCTCGCTCTTTTTTCAGCGATGATCTTGGTCTCTTGTGCCAAAGATAAACCTTTGACAAGCGAATCGGCAGATGTAGAAACAACCAGTCATGGTGCAACTTATGTGGTAGATACTCTGAACAGTAGAATCGAATGGAAAGGTTATAAAGTCGTAAAGACAGAACAGTCAAGTCATTTCGGCACCATTAAATTTGAAAGTGGAGATTTAACCGTGAAAGACGGAAAACTGGAAAGTGGCAAATTTGTGGCAGATATGAATTCATTGACATCTGTTGATTTAAAAGAAGACGCAGAACAGTTAGCAAAACTAAATGGTCATTTAAAAAGTGGAGATTTCTTTGAAACAGATAAATTCCCAACTGCATCTTATGAAATTACCAAAGTTTCAGCAAAGGAGTCTGGCGATTACAATACGATTCTTGATGGAAACTTAACCATCAAAGGAATTACAAAGCCAGTTCAGTTCAATGCAAATGTTTCTGTAAAAGATGGTGAAACAAGTATTGCCACAGAACCTAAAGATATTAAGCGCGAAGATTTCGGTGTGAAATTTCAATTGCCCCTTGCAAACGGTTTAATTAAAGATGAGGTGAATCTTCAGATTTTAATTAAAGCCATGGAAAAAAAATAAGATATTGATCTTAATTAAAATAAAGAAATCCGTCTCATTTTTTGGGACGGATTTTTTTGTTTAAATTTATCTCTAATAATGAAAAGTAAACTCACCAAAAAATATTATGTACCAGGATTGATAAGCGCACTTATCATCCCGCTTTTTTTTTGGTTTTACGGAACTAGAGAACTGCAACGGCCCATTCCAAATATTATGGATTTAGGTTTGCCTGCGAAATACAATCCGAATATTCCATTAAATGAGCAATTTTCTGTTGAAACCTTTAAAAATTGGAATTATAAAAAGATAAAAGTTGCTTCTAAGGCAAAAGAAAATTCAAAATTCTATGTTTCAGAAATTAAGAATCTTCAAAAAAGGAATGAGAAAAATACGGGGATAGAATTTATTCTTGATGACGAAAATTCATATAACGATTTTGTATCTATTTTAAATGATTTATCAATTGCAAAACACCAGATTTATGGTTTAGATTTAGATAAAACAGGACATGTCTTTGCTTTAGTGGATTATCAAGATTCACGAGCAAAAAAGGAAGAAATCGAATGCTTACTTTGTAATGATGCTATTGTAAACTACGTCGATAATCGGTCGGTTGTTGAAAGAGTTTTTCTTTCAAATATTGTCGAAAAATATAGAGCATTATCCGAAACTCTAACTAAAGAATCATTATATCTTCTATTCGGATTTCTTATTCTTCTAACTGTTTCTATTTTAAACATCAAAAAATTCATATAAAAAAAGGTTGCCTTTCGACAACCTTTAATTTATTACTTCGCTGCTGGCAGCGGGTTTGCTTTTTTCGCTTCTTCAAATACGGAAAGCGGAATGTGGCAATATCCACCCGGATTTTTATCTAAATAATCTTGGTGATAATCTTCGGCTTTGTAGAAGTTTTTCAAAGGAATCGTTTCTACGACAACCGGTTTATTATAATTCTTAGCCAATTTTGCAACTTCAGTTTTTACAATGGCTTCTGTAGTCTCATCGGTAGAATAAATTCCACTTCTGTAATTATCTCCAATATCGTTTCCCTGTCGGTCTATAGTTGTAGGATCAATTGATTTAAAAAAGAGATCAATTAACAATGGCAAGTTTACTTGATTAGCATCATACTTTACTTTCACCGCTTCAGCGAAACCTGTCGTGTGACTGATTACCTGTTCATAAGTAGGGTTTTTAATCTTTCCGTTTGCATATCCAACTTCAGTATCTACAACGCCTCTTACGAGTTGAAAAAGATGTTCCGTTCCCCAGAAACATCCACCAGCAAAATAGATTTCTTTAATGTTTTTACCTTCCATATTTGTTTCATTTTTTTTGTTTTCTGCAATAGGTTTTGCTTTGGCTTTCGAGCAAGAAAAGGAGGTTGCCGCAAAAATGCCAACTCCAAAGATAAATGCCAAGAGTGTTAAAATATTTTTCATTTTTTGATTGTTATTTTTATTCATTGTGTTTGAATTAATTTTAGTGTACATGCAAATATAAGGCTGAAATTTAAAGGAATTAGAAGTAATTATCTATCGCTCTCATTTCAATAATTAGAAATTTTCTACTGACAATTTTATATACGAGAACAATTCGAATTCGGTTTTTCGTGAGTAATTTAAAAATGAAAAATTTTAAAAATGAATATTTTTAAATTCGCGAACACATTATTCGAGAGTCATTTTAAAAATCATTAAATTTGCCAACTTATATATACGCTAAAGCCAATTCAATCATGACTTCACAACAAATAAGACAACAGTTTTTAGATTTTTTTAAAGAAAAAGGGCATCTTATCGTTCCTTCCGCACCAATTGTGTTGAAAGATGATCCAACTTTAATGTTCTCAAACTCTGGTATGACGCAGTTTAAGGATTATTTTCTGGGTTATAAAGAACCGAAATCTCCCAGAATTGCGGATACCCAAAAATGTTTGAGAGTTTCCGGGAAGCACAATGATCTGGACGATGTTGGTCGTGATACTTATCACCACACCATGTTTGAAATGTTGGGAAACTGGTCGTTCGGCGATTACTTTAAAAAAGAAGCGATTGATTATGCGTGGGAATTGTTAACAGAAGTTTATAAAATTCCGAAAGAAAATCTTTACGTAACTATATTTGAAGGAGATACTTCTGAAAATTTAGACCGCGATAACGATGCTTACAATTTCTGGAAAGCACATATTTCTGAGGACCGAATTATCAACGGAAATAAAAAAGATAATTTCTGGGAAATGGGCGAAAGCGGACCTTGCGGACCTTGTTCAGAAATTCATATCGATATTAGAACGGAGGAAGAAAAAGCCAAAGTTTCCGGTTTAGAACTAGTAAACAATGATCATCCACAAGTGGTGGAAGTTTGGAATTTGGTTTTCATGGAATTCAATAGAAAAGCAGACGGAAGTTTAGAAAAATTACCATCCCGACACGTTGATACCGGAATGGGTTTTGAACGTTTGTGCATGGCTTTACAAGGCAAAACTTCGAATTATGATACCGATGTTTTCATGCCTTTAATTACTAAAGTAGAAGAACTTTCAGGAAAAAAATATACCGGAATTTTAGAAGACGAAAAAGATATTGCAATTCGCGTTGTGGTTGATCACATCCGTGCAGTTGCTTTTGCGATTGCCGATGGACAGTTGCCTTCAAACGGTGGAGCAGGTTATGTGATCCGTAGAATTTTACGTCGTGGAATTTCTTACGCTTACCGGTTTTTAGGAATGAAAGAAGCCTTCCTTTATGAATTGGTTGCTATTTTAAAAAACGAAATGGGTGCATTTTTCCCAGAGTTGGTTAAACAGGAAAAACTGGTTACAGAAGTTATTAGAGAAGAAGAAATATCGTTCTTAAAAACCATCGAACATGGTTTGAAAAGAATTGATTTGGTCATCAATGAAACACTTTCTAAAAACCAGAAAACTCTTCCAGGTACAGCGGTTTTCGAATTGTATGATACGTACGGTTTCCCCGCAGATTTATCCAGAATCATCGCCGAAGAGAAACAATTGACTGTTGATGAAGTTGGTTTCGAAGAGGAAATGAACAAACAGAAACAGCGTTCAAAAAAATCATCAGCACAGAAAGTGTACGACTGGGTTGTTTTAGAAGAAAAAACAGAGTCTTTTGTTGGTTACGACCACACAGAAAGTGAAACTTATATTACGCGTTATCGAAAAGTTGAAAATAAAGACGGTGAGTTTTATCAAATCGTATTGTCGAAATCGCCTTTCTATCCCGAAGGTGGTGGGCAAGTTGGTGACAAGGGAATTTTAATTCCAAGTTATGCGGAAGGTTTTGATATTTCAAATCCAAGTGTTTCAGAAATTAAAGATTGTTCAGAAATCATCGAAGTTCTGGAAACGAGAAAAGAAAATAATCTGATTATTTCTTTAATTAAAGAATTACCGAAGGATGCTGGTGCAGTTTTCTACGCTAAAGTAAATGAATCGGAAAGAAAAAATACGCAGGCAAATCACTCAGTAACCCATTTGTTGCACGAAGCGCTGCGTGAAGTTTTAGGAACACACGTTGAGCAAAAAGGTTCCTTCGTAGGTCCTGATTATTTGCGTTTCGATTTCTCCCATTTTTCTAAAATAGATGAGGAGCAATTGAAAATCGTAGAGGAAAAAGTAAATGCGAAAATCAAGGAAAATATTGCATTGCAAGAATTCCGTGAAATTCCAATTACTGAAGCGATGGAAAAAGGAGCAATGGCTTTGTTCGGTGAAAAATATGGCGATAAAGTAAGAATGATTCAGTTCGGTTCTTCTAAAGAATTGTGTGGAGGAACGCATGTGAAACATACGGGAGAAATCGGTCATTTTAAAATTCAGAATGAAAGTTCAACTGCGGCAGGAATCCGTAGAATTGAAGCGATTTCCGGTGATCAGTCTGCGGCGTATTTTAGAAATTTAGAAACCCAATTAAAAGAAATTTCTTCTTTATTAAAGTCGAAAGATTTAATAAAATCAGTTGAGAAATTGATTGAAGAAAACACATCTTTAAAATCTGAAATTGAATCTTTGAAAAAAGAAAAAGCAAAATCAGAAACCTCAAACTGGGCGAATGATTTCGTTCAAAAAGAAGATAAAAAATTATTGGTCAAGAAAGTTTCGCTGGATGCCGGAAGCGTGAAAGATATCGTGTTCCAGTTGAAGAAAGATATTCAGAATTCAATAAGCATCATTATTTCTGATGCCGGCGAAAAACCAATGATTACCGTTGGCGTTTCTGCGGATTTAGAATCGAAATACCACGCGGGAAATATCGTTAAAGATTTAGCGAAAGAAATCCAAGGCGGCGGCGGCGGAAATCCAGGCTTTGCAACAGCAGGCGGAAAAAACATTGATGGTATAGAAAACGCCTACCAAAAAGCACTTGCTTTATAAAAAGATAAAAACATCTATTAAAAAAAATCCCGATACTTTGAAGTTTCGGGATTTTGATTTTTATAAAACCAGTAAATTTAATTTTCTTTAATCTCAACAGCGTATTGCAGTTTGTTCAGTTTCTCTTCTAATTTAAGAATGTCTCTTTCTATTTTCTCTAATTTCAGATTGCTTCTTCTCAAGTCTTTATTAGCAGATTCGGTTTGTCTTAAAAGTTTTGCTGCATTTCGGGCATCTTTCGCGGTAGTTTTAGGATCAGAAGGGGAGAATTTATTCGTAGTCTTATCGGCTTTTTTATCAAAATATTTAACTTCGTCGGCAATCTTAATATTGTTCTGTCTTTCTTTTTCCAAATCGATTTTTTTTGCCACCAGATCAGCATTAAGTTTTACAACTTGAGATTGTTGTTTTAATGTTTTCAGATCTTGCTTTTGCGCATTTCCATTAATTGAAATCATAACGAAACCTAAGGCGAAAAGAAGTGCGATGAATTTTGTTTTCATTTTGTATTAAACTATTTTTTAATTGGCTGCAAAAGTAATTTAAAAATTGATGCGATCGAATTTTTATCCATTGAATTTTACTTTTAGTTGTATTGATTTTTAAGCACAAAAAATCCCGAAACTTTAAAAATTTCGGGATTTGTTATTTATAATAATGTACTTATTTATTTCCACCTCCTCTTGCTACTAAAGCAATGATAACGATAATAACTAAGGCTCCAATTACCCAAACCAAAGGATTGCTCATCCAATCTCCGCCCATTGATTCATTTCCTTTATTGATGTCAACATCAACTTTTAAGTCCGGCGCTTTTTCCTGGGCTTTTACTAAAACTACAGCAAGGTTTGCCATAACTGCTAATGCGAAAATCTGAATCTTTGAAAGTAAATTAGTACGTGTCATATCTTTATTTTTAATGTTAATGATTTTTAACTTTCTAAAATCATACCAAAAAAAATCACTGTTATATTTCTGATTCGATAAACTGAAGATTTAAAACTTGAATTCCATAAGGAAATCATCCATTACAAAGCCATTTCCGATATCAAAAACTTCTTCGTGATACACCTGAAATCCTTGTGATTCATATACTTTTTTCGCGGGATTATTTTTGTTAACATTTAAGATAATTCGTTGATCTGAACTTTCTTTAACTTTTTCTTTTAAGAAATCCAGTCCTTTTTTTCCCAGACCTTTTCCTTTAAACTCTTTTAAAAGATATATACGGTGAAGTTTGGCCGTGCCTTTTTCATAATGATTTTCAAAGCCGATAAATCCAGCATTAACATCATCATTTAAAATCAAATAATAATGATAGTTTGGATTTTGCAAGTGATTCGAAATTTCTGAGTGAGAATACATTTCGCTTAACATATAGTCGATTTGCTCTTTCGATAAAATCTTTGCGTAAGCCGAATTCCAGGATTTTTCTGCAATTTCCTGCAGAAGTGGAATGTCTTTTTCAGATGCTTTTTTAAAGGAAATCATTACTGTTCTTTTTAGATTAACTCAATTCAAATAAAGTGATTTCGGGTTCAATACCGACTCTTCCCGGATATCCAATGACACCAAAACCTCGGTTTACGTAAAGTGATTTTCCGTTGCTTTCATATAAATCAGCCCATTTTTTATAACGGTATTGCACCGGAGACCAACGAACATTTTTCAAATCCAGACCAAACTGCATTCCGTGCGTGTGACCAGACAGCGTTAATTGTACGTTTGCTGGATGATCTTTTACAACCGCATCAAAGTGCGTTGGATCATGACTCATCAGGATTTTGGCGGCTTCTGGCGGAACTCCGTTAGATGCTTTATCCAAATCACCATATTGTGGGAAAGGTTTTTCGCCCCAGTTTTCTACACCAAGTAAATAGAGTTTTTCGCCGTTTTTCTCAATAATTCGATGTTCATTTCGCAGCATTTCGAAACCAGCCTGTTTTTGTAATTCAATAAGATTTGGAATATTTTGCTCTTTTTCGTGCATTGATTCCCAAGCGCCGTAATCGCCGTAATCATGATTTCCAAGGATTGAGAATTTTCCGTCGTTTGACTGAATGCTTTTGAATAAAGGGACAAAAGGTTTAAATTCATCCGCATAATTGTTAACCATGTCACCCGTAAATAAAACCAAATCTGGTTTTTGCTCATTAATCATATTAATGGCGGTCTGCAATTTGGCGGGATTAAAAAAACTTCCGGAGTGAACATCTGAAATCTGAATGATTCTATAGCCTTTAAAGCTTTTGGGTAAACCTGCGATTTTCAATTTTACTTTTCTTACGCTGTGACGGTATTTACCTAAGATAACACCATCTAAAAATAAGCCTGAAAGTATTGCAGCACTTCCTATTCCTAAGATGCTTAAAAATTTGCGGCGTTCCGGAAAATGGTTTTCACCTGAACCAAATGATTGAAATGTAAACTGAAGTGCTCTACTTATGTCCCCAATTAAAAGAAAAAAAGCGACAAGAAGTTTAGGAAGCATAAAAACCATGAAGACTGATGAAATAAGTTGTACCCGAGAATGGTCGCGTTCTGTTCTTTTAAAATTCAGTACTTCATAGAGAAAAAACAAATAAACCAAGATCGTAATTGTCCAATAGGCAATTCTTAAATAATTATTGTTGGTTAGGGTTTTAAAGGCTTGGTAAGCGTAGAATTCCAGAGCGAACAGAATTCCGGTGATGATTAAAATATTTCTTTGCATGTCTGATTTAGTAAATAAAAAAGCACAAAAACAAATTTTGTGCTATTCTTTATATTTAAAGTTTTTGATTAGGGAAAACGATACACAATCGCGTTAATATTCATTCCGGCTCCTACCGAAGTAAAGACAATATTTCCTTTTTCTTTGAAAGATTGTCCTTTCATTTCTCCTTTTATAATAAGGTCGAACATCGTTGGTATCGTGGCCACAGATGAGTTTCCTAAATACTGTATGGTCATTGGAGAAACTGCGTGATCGTAATCGGTTCTGCCGTACAACTTAAATAAACGCGAAATCATAGCATAATCCATTTTCGCATTTGCTTGATGAATGAGGATTTTATCAATATCGTCGATCGTTAAATTCGCTTTATCAATGGTTTCTTTAATCGCATCTGGAACATTTTTCAAAGCATATTCATAGATTTTACGACCATGCATTCTGATGTATAAAGGTCTTCGGTCTTCATCCTTTTTTAAGGAAGGTGAATTTTCCAAGTAATTTAATTCCGGGCCATTATCGCAAATTGTAGAATCAGCAATAATTCCGACATTCTCGTCGTCTGTCGCTTGTACTACAACCGCTCCGGCACCGTCGGCAAAGATCATTTTATTTCGGTCAAAAGCATCTGTAACTCTACTTAAAGTTTCGGACCCAACCACCAAAATCAATTTTGCTTTTTTTGCTTTAATAAGAGTATCTGCGAGAATCATCGCTTCAACCCAACCCGGGCAACCAAAAATCATATCGTAATTTACGGTTCTTCGGTTTTTAATGCCGAGTTTATTTTTTACTCTCGCTGACATGGAAGGCATAAAGTTAGTCATTCCATTTTTATCAACTTCGCCGAAGTTGCTGGCATAAATGATATAATCGAGATCTTCTTGGTCGATGTTCGCGTCATGAATTGCTTCTTTGGCAGCTCTGTAACCAAGATCAGAATTAAATTCATCATCTTCCAGATAACACCTTTTTTCTATTTCGGTGATTTCTACAAATTTTTGAATGATTTCCTCATTAGGTTTGTCGATTAAGTCACCCTCATCTGTATAAAAAACAGAATCCATGAAATGGTCTTTAGTGATTACCTTTGTAGGAATATAACTTCCTGATCCGATTATGATTGTGTTAGGCATATATTTGAATGAAAAATTTAAGGCAAAGTTAATCATAATATTGTATCGTGGAGAAACAAAATTATTATTAAATTTGCAAAAGTTTTTTTACCAGAATATTTTTATGAAAATGAGCGCATCTACCAAAGGTTTAATAATATCCATCATCACCGTTTTGGTTGCGTTTGGTATTTACAATTTCTTTTTAGCCAAAAAGAATTATTATCTTGTGGACAATCCGACTGAGAAAACTTATTATTTTAATATTAATAATGGAGAGCAAAAAACAATTACTGGCGGCCAACAATTTCAAGTAGATTTAAAAAAAGGAAAAAATGATATCAAGGTTTTTGATGGTCAAAAGAAACTTTTGTTTGACTCTGCTTTTGTAGTAAAGAAAAACCGTGGATTAGTTAATATTGCTCATGAGGATTATTATATCAATGAGCAGTTTTATGGTTATGGTCTTAATAAAGATTCATTAATTGCAGTAAGAAAACAAACCACCATTGATGGGAAATTGTACGTGAATTCGCCAGTGCGTTTTAATAAATTGTATACTGATGATTTTTACTATAATTTAGATGAGGATTATGATGCTGTTGTAAAAAACATTCAAAAAGTAGAATCGAGAACAAAGATATTTCGAAAAGCAGATTTTTTGAATTACTATAAAGAATACTATAAATTTTAATAAACATATTTTGAACCAAGTTACCCCTTATAACACCGAAGCCGGAAAGAAAAAAGAAGTCGAAGATATGTTCGACAACATTGCGCCGAAATATGATTTATTGAATCATGTTCTTTCAATGAAAATTGATGTTCTCTGGAGAAACACTTTGGTGAAATGGATGAGTGCTGACCAACCAAAATTAGTTTTGGATGTCGCCACTGGAACGGGTGATTTGGCAATTGCAGTACAAAAAGGAACCGGTGCTAAGATGATCGGTTTAGACCTATCTCAGCAAATGTTAAATGTTGGTATTGATAAAATCAAAAAGATTAATTTAACCGATCAAATTGAAATGATTAAAGGAGATGCAGAAAATCTTCCTTTTGAAAGCAATAAATTCGATGCGGTTTCCGTTGCTTTTGGAGTGCGTAATTTCGAAAATTTAGAAAAAGGTTTATCTGAACTAAAGAGAGTAGTTAAGGAAAACAAGAGCGTTTACATTTTAGAGTTCTCTAAAGTTGAAGGATTTTTAGCTCCGTTTTATATGTTCTATTTCAAAAATATTTTGCCTCAAATTGGTAAATTAGTTTCGAAGGATAATCGTGCATATACGTATTTGCCAGATTCTGTAAATGCTTTTCCATTCGGAGAAAAAATGAAAACGATTCTGTTGAATGTTGGTTTTAAAAAAGTAGAATACAAGAAATTAAGTTTAGGAATCGCAACTATTTATAAGGCAACCAAATAATATGGGGAACACTTTTTTCAGAATTAGTATTATTACAGCATTTCTACTCTGCAACTTTGCCGATGCTCAATTGTTCCGAACCAAAGACCGGATGGATAATCTGGAAGATTTTGATGACCAAAAAATGAGTTATGGTTTTTTTCTTGCAGCCAATAATTTCGATTATAAATTAGTGCTTCATCCTAAGTTTGGAATGAGTCAGGATGGTAAGAAAAATTTAGTGCAAACAAAATCGGCGTACAGTTTTGGTGCCGGCTTAATTGGGAAATTAAGGTTGAATGATAATTTTGATTTAAGAATAGAACCGGGTTTACAGTTTGTAGAACGCGAAATTTATTTTGATACGCAGTCCAACGATTTTTTCGCGGGTGGAACTCCAGCAAATCAACCGTTTGCTCCAATTACTTTAACAGATGCCGATAAATTACGAACCGTAAAATCTACTTATGTCGATATTCCATTATTGATTGAAGTTCATGGAGACCGATGGTACAATTCTCGTCCGTACGCGGCTGCAGGGGTAAACTGGATGATGAATTTACAATCCAACAGCAAATCAGAAGACGATAATCAGCAAGGAATTTTCCGAACTACAGCAAGTAATTTTGCGTGGTCTGCAGAAATTGGAATGCAGTTTTATTTCAGTAGATTTAAACTGACTCCAGGTTTCAGAGGAACCTTTATGATTAATAATGAGTCGGTTGCAGACAATGCTCAAACACCGCCTTACTGGTCATCTGCAATATCTGGCGCAAAAACCAGAGCGTTTATGTTCGTCCTTAAATTTGAATAAAAAGGGAATATTCATAAAATATAAAAGAGAAGATTTTTAGAATTTTCTCTTTTTTTGTGTCAATACTCTTTGTGAGGATTTATATTTAAAATTATCAAACTTCTTTCTTTTTTAAGAAGACTTTATTTGATCTGAATTTGACTGAAATTTATCGTCTTTAGACTTCGTTAAAAGTAATTTGACTGATATTTAGAAAGTTTGTAAAATTAGTAGTCAATAAGTGACTCTTTCAAATTAATTTTTTATATTTTTGCTAAAGAGTTAGAATAAATTAGCCTGAGAAATGCTCCAAGAATTAGAGAATAATTTTACGTTTTTAGAAAAAAAGATTTTGGCGGTAAGTAAAAATTATCAAAATCTTAACGAAAGTTATTTAGAACTAAAACGGGAGAACGAGGAGTTGAAGATGAAATACGAAGAGGAGAGAAAGAGAAATCAGGTCTTAGCAGAAGAACAAAAAAATATAAAACTTTATTCAGCAATATCAGGAAATCCAGACCATAACCGATTGATGAAAAGTCATATCAACCGATTAATTAAGGAAGTGGATTATTGTATCGCAGAACTTCAAAACAGCGGGTTGTAATGGATGTAAGAAGAATTACCATAACGATTGCCGGAAGAAGTTATCCGCTCAATGTACCCTCCGCAGAGGAAGAAACCCTGCGCAAAGTGGGCAAACAGATTGAAGCGATGATTAAAGATTTTGAACAGAATTTTGACGTTAGAGATAAACAAGATGCTTTAGCAATGTGTTGCCTGAAACTGGGAACCAACGCAGAAGTAGCCCAAGTCAATAACGATAAAAATATTAAAGATTCCACCGAGCGGTTGAAAAATATCAATCAGTTCCTGGAAGAGTTGGATAAGTAGATTTTTCTTTTCCAATCAACGACTGCCTACAATAGTTCTAACACATTACAGGTAAACTCAACGCAAAACTATTACCGAACGAAAGTTTATTTAATGGCGTGCCGACTTGCTCGGATTACAGAAAATAAAAAACAGTTCAAATCGTGTTGATTAGGAGTTTACTCTAAATCCGTGAATTATTGTAGGCTTTTTTTTAACCAATAATCAAAATTGAAAGATTTTAAAATGAGATTTTTTTTAATTTAACGACTTGATTTTTAACATATTAATATTAAAACTAAACATATATGACAACACTTATCGCTATTATTATCGGTATTGTTTGCTTAGGTATAGGAGCAGTAATTGGAATGGTTTTTTCCAAGAGTGGTCTTAATGCAAAAGCAAAATTCATCGTAGAAGATGCAAAGAAAAATGCCGAAAACCTTATAGAAAAAGCCACTGTTCAGGCAGAATCAATTAAGAAAGAAAAGCATTTTCAGGCCAAGGAAAAATTCATGGAACTGAAATCGCAACATGACGCAGACATTCAATCCAGAGAAAAGAAAATGCAGGATTCTGAAAAAAGAATCAAAGACAAAGAACAGAAACTGAATGATGAATTAAGCAAGACCGGAAAATTAGAAAAAGACCTTGACCGACAAATTGCAGACTACAGTAAAAAGCACGAAATCCTGGAAAGAAAACAACAGGAATTAGATGCAGTAACTGCTCAAAAAGTGGAGATTTTAGAAAGAATCTCAGGATATTCTGCAGAAGATGCGAAAAATGAACTGGTAGAAGCTTTGAAAGCAGAAGCCAAAACAAGAGCTCAGGCTCACGTGCAAAACATTATGGCTGAAGCGCAATTGAATGCTAAGCAGGAAGCCAAGAAAATTGTAATTCAAACCATTCAGAGAATTGGGACAGAACAAGCCATTGAAAATTCGGTTTCTGTGTTCAATATCGAATCTGATGAGGTTAAAGGAAGAATTATTGGTAGAGAAGGACGTAATATTCGTGCTTTAGAAGCAGCTACAGGTGTTGAAATCATCGTTGACGATACGCCGGAAGCAATTTTACTTTCATGTTTCGATCCTGTAAGAAGAGAGATCGCAAGATTGTCGCTTCACCGATTGGTAACCGATGGTAGAATTCACCCAGCCAGAATTGAAGAAGTAGTTGATAAAACTAAAAAACAGATTGAGGAAGAAATCATTGAAGTTGGTAAAAGAACTGTAATCGATTTAGGAGTCCACGGACTGCACCCGGAATTGGTGAAAATCGTGGGTAGAATGAAATTCCGTTCTTCTTATGGACAGAACTTATTGCAACACTCGAGAGAAGTTGCGAACATCGCCGGAACGATGGCTGCAGAATTAGGTCTCAACGTTAAGTTAGCGAAAAGAGCAGGTTTACTTCACGATATTGGTAAAGTACCGGAACAGGAATCTGAATTGCCACACGCGCTTTTAGGAATGCAGTGGGCTGAGAAATACGGGGAGAATCCAGAGGTTGTTAATGCAATCGGTGCTCACCACGATGAAGTAGAAATGACCACACTATTATCGCCAATCATTCAGGTTGCCGATGCAATTTCCGGAGCAAGACCAGGCGCGAGAAGACAGGTTTTGGAATCTTACATCCAAAGATTGAAAGATCTTGAAGCCGCAGCATTAAGTTTTGATGGAGTTTCAAGTGCCTATGCAATTCAGGCAGGAAGAGAACTTAGAGTAATGGTAGAAAGTGGAAAAGTGAATGATGACCAGTCATCTCAACTTTCTTATGATATCTCAGAAAAAATTCAGAACGAATTAACGTATCCAGGACAAGTTCGAGTAACAGTAATCCGAGAAACAAGATCTGTGAATATCGCGAGATAATCCTTCAAAATATTTTATTTAAAAACTCCTTTCAGAAATGAAAGGAGTTTTCTTTTTTTAAGTTTTAACTATCAAACGGAAGTGTGCTTCTATTTCACGTAAAGGATTTCTTTCAGTAAATCTTCTTGCTTGATTTGAACTTTTGATCGCATATTTCAACTTGCAAAACTTGCTATGTCTTAGATAAATCCTTTGAAAATTTTAAAGAAGATTTGTCATCATTAAAGCAAAAAAAGAATGATATAATCCCTTTGGCTTTCAAAGTTTTTTCTTTTGATGTTGCCTCAAAAAAACAAATTGAAATGTATAAACTCGCTTTAAAATGTAAATATCTTCACCTGCAACCTTCCATGATATATAAGTTCACGGCATATTTTCAGTTGCGCTTTTCACCGGTTTAAACACTTTCAAATCTCTATAGGATTATTCGGTAGCATTGCTCTTAATTTCTATTTTTGATCATCACATAACCCGATAATATTCTACCATCAGAAAGACTGATGTGATACCAATAATTACCGCTTGCTAATTTTCTACTTAAATATTCTCCATTCCAAGAGAAAGGACCTTTTACTACGCGGTCTAACACAACTGTTCCAAAACGATCAATTACTTTTACTTTAGAGCCGGGATAATTTTCTATTCCTTCTATTTTCCAGTCGTCATTGATTCCATCGCTGTTGGGTGAGAAGGCATTATTGATTTTGAAGATAGTGAACTCTTTTTCTGCAACTGCACATGGTTGCAGACCACTTCTCACGAATGCAATATGATTTCCGTTGGGAACATTATAGAAAATAGTAGAGGATTGCCAAGAGGTTCCGTCTATCGAGTACTCCAGCATTCCACTTCCCGTCGCAATAATTAGAACCATACTGTTTTCTATTTTAATGTCGGTAATTAAAGGGAAATCTACTTTTTTCACCACTACAGATTTTGTCGTGCTGCAGCCGGAAAGATTGGTAACTGTAATCTGATAAGTTCCGTTTTGATCAGCATTAATGGTTTGTTGTGAACTTATTTGCGTTCCATTAAATTTCCATACATAAGAACTTGTTCCTGTAGAATTGCCTGCATCAAGTTGTACAAAACTCTCCGGACAATATTCTGCGGTTGCCGGCAATGGGACGACTGGCGAAGCATTAAGGGGAATGGTCAGTTTTACTTTCGCTGAACATCCCGACGCTGAATTTATTTCTACAAAGAAATTATTTTGCCCAGTTTGTAAATTAAAGTTTGCAACATCGGTAATCACCTGGTTATTCTGGTTGTAATAAATATAAGTGTAAACGGCTGAATTTACGACCAAATCAGTTTCGTACTGTGTTAAATTTATTTTTTTAGTTCCATTTTCATCTGAACATAAAGGCACGGCAGTGAAGTCCGTGGCCGGAATATTTGTGATAACCAAAGATACGGTGACCGCAGTTCTCGGAACACTTTCGCAGCCTTGACTGGTTTGAGTGGCAAAGTAGGTCATTCCATTTTGAAGAAGCGTATTTCCCGGAAGAACGGTACTCCCAGAATTGCTGCTATACCATTTTATTTGACTTCCTGTGATCACCAGATTCGCCAATGTCGCATTTTGACTTGTACAAAATTCCTGAAGAGAATTTCCGGTTGGTGCGGGAGTGGCGATAATATTCACGGTTACCGGAGTTCTTTCACTTTCACACGAATTTACGGTTTGAGTTGCATAATAAGTACTGCCGTTCATCAATGGAGTAGTGCTGGAAATGGTATTTCCCAAAACTGGATTTGCATACCACTTTACATTCGTTCCCGTAACAGTAAGGTTGGCAACGGTTGCATTTTGTTGTATGCAGAAATTTTGTATAGCATTTACAGCCGGTTTTGGTGTTGGATTATTAAAAACATTTACCACTACAGAAGAGTTGATCGATTCGCAACCGAGGGAATTCTTAATTTTAAGAAGATAAGTTTTCGGCAACAAACCTTTGAAAGTATTTGAGTTTTGCCAAGTCAATCCACTATCAATACTGTAATGTGACGCACTTTCATTAATGATAATTTGGGCCGATGAATTCGAGCAGTCAATTTGTTTTACGGTTGCTGTTGGCCTTACTGGCGTATCTGCGGGAGTATTTATGGTTACTGAAACGACTCCTGATTCGCAACCTGCACTGTTTTTAACCTTCAGTTGATAGGTTCCCGGCGAAAGTTGTCCGGAATTTGAACTTGAAGAATAAGTTGCTCCATTATCAAAACTGTACAGGTGTTCCGTAGAAGTTATGGTAATATTTCCAAAAGGACTAACACAGGAAGTAGGATGCGTAACTGCAAAAAGTGGGAGTGTGGGTGCATTCGGTGATGCATCAACAGTAGCCGAAGTTGCTGGAGATGAGCAACCATTTGCATCTAACTTGATCCGGATTTGATAGGTTCCCGGAGTGAGATTTGCAGAAGCAGTGTTAACCCAAGTCGCGCCATCATCAAAACTATATAAACCTGCAGCAGAAATCACGGCTACAGTTCCCCAGGACGCTGCACATCCAGTCGGTTGAGTTACGGCAATCTGTGGAGCGTTAGGTGTGATGGGCTGCGCATTTACCGTTGCAATTCCGGCATATGAAATGCATCCTGCATTATCTTTAATCATCAAATTATATGTTCCCGGTCCTATATTAGATTTAGAATTAGAGGTGCTATAAGTAAGCCCGTTATCAAAACTATATTCTGCGGCGGTTGTTGTTATTTGTATCGTTCCTAAAGCAGTTGTACAATTTGGTTGCGTGATATTAAAGAGTGGAGCAGGCAAAGGTGCCGGAGTCGTAACCGTAGCGGTTGTCACATCTGAAATACAACCTGCGGCATTTTTTATTTTGATTTTATAATTACCGGGGAGCAAACCGCTTTTGGTATCTGAATAAATAAAAGTTAACCCATCATCAAAACTGTAGGTTGATGCAGAGGTCGTTACTGTAATTGAACCTGTAGAAACGCTGCAGGTGGGTTGTGTAACTGTTAACGCAGGTGCTGCAATGTTGATTCCTGAATTTAGGGTAACAGCAACAGCAATAGATTGGCAACTGGAACTGTTGGTTTTTATTCTGATGATATAAGTCCCTGCCCCGATATTTTTTTTCACCGGATTGGTAGTCCAGGTCGCACCATCATTAAAGGTATAACTGCTACCGGGTGTGGTAATCGTAATGCTGCCATCGGTCGCGTCACATGCGGTTGGCTGTGTTACCGTAGCCACAGGAGTGGTAGGAATCGGCGGTGCAGAATTGATGTAGGCATATGCACCTTGCGAAATACATCCAAAAGAATTTTTAATTAGAAGAGTATAACTTCCAGAATTTACGTTTGTTTTTACGGGATTGCTGGTCCAGGTCGCGCCATTATCAAAACTGTAAAGATCCGCTATCGTATTGATGAAAATGCTTCCTTTCGGTGCCGAACAGGTTGGCTGAATTGTGGTGACGCTCGGTGAATTCAAATAAAATTTATAAATTGATGCACTGGCAGATGTTGAAGTACAACCCGCAGAATTTTTGATTAAAATGTTATAATATCCGGGTGTAGGATTTAATAAAACGGGATTCGTTACCCAGGTTACTCCATTATCAAAGGAATATTGTGCTGCTTGAGAAACCACAGTTATGCTTCCGTTGTTGGTGCAAGTAGGTTGCACTACTTTGATTAAAGGACGCGATAAGTAAAAAGCATTGATGTAAATACTCATATCGTAAGGATTAGAAGTACATCCTTGTGCATTTTTAATTACAATATTAAAGGAACCCGACGATAAATTGGTCTTTTCGTTGACGGTACTCCAAGTTTGTCCACCATCAAAACTATAGGAAGAAGCACTCGTCATAATTTTTATGCTCCCTTTATTACCACAGGTTGGCTGAATAATTAAAACATCTGGTTTTGGTAAATAGTATTTAACCAAACTTAGAGATGTTCCATACGAAATTGATTTACAGCCTTGTGAGTTTTGAACCATCACATTATAATAACCATCGCTAAGATTGGTGAAAGTAGGTGAGGTGCTCCAGGTCTGGCCGCCATTAATACTATATTGGGTGGCTGGCGTTGTGATAGAGATGGTTCCACCAACGCCACAACTTGGCTGGGTACCTGTAAAACTAGGGATCGGAAGGAAGAATTCTAGCATATTTACCGAAGTATAATTTGAAGTACAGGTGCCGTTTTTAACTTTCACGTAATAATATCCCGGAGAAACATTATTTAAAACGGGTGAAGAACTCCAGGTATTCCCATTATCGAAACTGTAAGAGGTGGCTGGTGTGGTCACGGTAATTTTTCCTTTAACTCCACAGGTTGGTTGAGTAACATCCACCGTCGGACTGGCAAGGTCGGTCGTGTTCATATAAACACTAATGGTGTTTGATTTACAATTTGCGCTGTTTTTCACGACTAAATAATAACTTCCGGCAGGTAAATTGTCAAACACAGGATTGCTAGACCAGGTATATCCACCATCGATACTGTAACCAGCGGCGGTAGAAGTAAAGGTGATGTTTCCGATATTCCCACAACTGGGACTCACAGCAGTATAAGTCGGATTATCTAAATAAATTTGATTAAAATAAACGTAATTACTTTCCGACACGCAATTTTGGCTGTTCTTAACCATCACATTATAACTGGACCCGGTTAAATTATTGAAAACATTCGTTGTTACCCAGTTCGTTCCTCCATTAATACTGTAAAAACTCGCAGAGGTATTGATGGTAATGCTTCCTTTGGTGGTACAGGTTGGCTGAATTACCGTTGTTGAAGGCATCGGTAATTTTACTTCAGATAAGGAGACGCTTTGTGGGTTCGAGGTGCATCCTAAACTGTTTTTAGTCATGATTTGATAAGTTCCGGCCGGCAAACTTTTGGTGTTCGTTGTAACCCACGTAACCCCATTATCAAAAGAGTAAAAATCTGAAACACTGTTGATGATTATGTTTCCATTACTTCCACAGGTTGGTTGTACTGTAGTTATAAAAGGCAATGGCAGTGTCGGTGGATATAAATAAACCAATCTGGACACTGATTGGCATCCTGCTGCATTCTTTAATTTTATGTTGTAATTTCCTGCAGGTAGATCTTTCATATTGCTGGTTCCCCATGTCACTCCATTGTCGAAACTATAGAAATCTGCTTCTGTTTTAATGTAAACTGTTCCGTTTTCTCCACAGGTTGGCTGTATCGATTCATACTCTGGATAGGTATTCTGAAAGGTCTGCAGATAAATACTTTGAAAATAGGAAGTACAACCTAAATTATTTTTAATACCCACAGAAAAATTTCCAGACAGGATATTGGACAGAACATTTGTTGTAACCCAAGTTTGTCCACCATCGAAAGTATAAAAATCCGCGGCAGTATTAATAGTGATACTTCCAGGGACAGAACACGCCGGACTCACTACGGTATAATCGGGATTTCCTAAAGTATTACTCGATATTAAAATAACGGCTGGATTTGATATACATCCTGCAATATCTTTGGTTCTAATGGTGTACGTTCCCGGTTGTAATCCGCCTGCCACAGCATCTGTGACCCAAGTTGAACCATTGTCAAAACTATAATAAGCGGCATTACTGGTAACGGTAATTTTCCCGGTATCTCCACAAAATCTTGGTTGTTCAGAGTTAACGTTAGGATACGGGGTTAGCGATGGTACAATGGTAGCCGACTGCGCATAAGAAGTACAGCCTTTCACTGTCTTAATCAATACCTGATAAGTTCCGGGATACAATCCTGTCTTTGTGGAGTTGGTTACCCAGGTTACTCCATTATCGAAACTATATTCTGAAGCAGCCGAAGTTACTTTAATGGTTCCTGTAGAAACAAAACAAGAGGGCTGTGTAATTTCCAGAGTTGGTGTTACCGCAGTCTGACTAGGTTCTATCGATACGGTTGCAGTATTCGAACACCCAAAACTATCAGTCACGGTTACTGAATAGATCCCAATATTTGTTACCGTAATATTTTGACTGGTTTCTCCCGTACTCCACAAATAAGTGGCTCCCGAAGATGCTTTTAGTACCGTACTTCCCGAACACACATTCAGAATTCCTGAAATGGTGGCAGTGGGATTTTTAACTTCAAGATTAACAGGAATAATTTTATAACAACCTGCATCTCTCGATACTCTTATATAAATAACTGCCGAAGGTGAATTGTAAGTTGTAAAATTTGCGATCGAGTTCGTGTTGTTAAAGGCATTATCGAAATTTTTAAAGTACGTAAACGTAAGACCCGCCGTGGAATTGACGACTTGTGAATCAAAAGAGGTTAAGTTAAAATCTTCGAAACCATCGTGGTTAGTATCGCATTTTGATATTTTTGCGGTGTTCACATTTAAATTACAGTTAGAGGAGCAATTTAAAAAACTGATATCCCAGCCGTCATTTGCATCAGGGTCATTTGCAGAAGCGAAGATTTGCGTATTGCCACTACTGCCGCAACCTCCCGCAGAACCTGCCACATCAAAATCTGCCGTAACACCCACATTATAATTGCCGCTCGAAATATCTGGAAAGTTCTGTGCTAACAGTGAAAAACAGAATTTCTTATTCGCCGTATCCAAAGAGGAAGTCGCCGTCGTTGTATAAACCACCGCTTCAGCAGCATTATATACTTTTAACGTTAATTTTTTTAACGTTGCACTAATCCCTCCTGAATTTGGCAAAGTATAATTTCCGCAAACACTGATAGGAAGAGTGGGACAAACTGCATATAAAGGATCCAGGGTAACCGATCCTACGAAATTTTCATTGGATTGCAGCAAACAGATATCATCTACATAAGCGTACCCGAAATGTCCGCCCAGTCCGCAACGGGATGCCATGAATTCTACGGTAAACTCTTCATTATTCGGGATCGAAGAAATATCTAAAATCCCTGATTGCCAGTTCGCAGTATACAATGTTACATAGCCATATCCACCTTCTGGAACTTTGGTGAAAATACAGTTTTTCTCATCTCCAACCAAGCAAAATTCGCTGACAACTACTTTGTTTTTATCTAGGATTCGAGCCTTAAAGAAGGCCTGATTATCCGTGTGGCTGGTATCATAAACCGACTGTAAGACGGCTTTGTAATTGAATTTTAAGAAATTTTCATTATTAGTTTTGAATCTCCTTCCCTGAGCAATTGCACCGTATGTTCCGGAGTTTTCATAATTTAATTTTAGGGCATATTGATCAAATGCTTTAATGTCACCCATGTAACCATCGATAAGATTTGCCGGAACCGAGGTTGCCATTACAAAATTATTCGTCGGATTATATTGCGGAATAGCCGTGTCGCCCCAGTTTGAAATAGATTTACATTGTGTGGGTCCTGGTGGATCGCCAATGTTATAAAGAAAATTTTTAATGAAATTACTTCCGCCGATGTTCTCCACTTGCTCAAAACCACCATTGGTGCACATTTCCACGGCGGGTTGTGTCGCTTTTAACTGGTTTTTATTTTCTAACTGAATTTTCTGATTTCTTGTTTCCAGAAATTTAATTTTCTCCGCATTATCGGTGATTATTTTTCCGGATTTATTTTCGAACATTCCATTCCGCAGGTAGTTTTCGGAATCGGAGTTTTTGATTTGAGAATAAATGAATTGGTAGGTGAAAAGTAAAAAGAACAGGTAGAATTTCTTCATTCAGTAGATATTATATTCAAAAAAAAATTTCTTAAAAAAATCTTAAATGATTCTTAAAAGAAACTTAACAAATATAATTTAAAAAACCTTTATATTTTAATTTGATTAAAAGAAATTAAATAATTGTTTGATATTTTTGAAAAAACTTCAATGAGGTATGAAATAACGTTAAATCCCTATCGCATTTATAATGATAATTGTTTTCAAGGATTTAGAAATTTGAATATAAGGCAGTTGGATTAAGTAATGTTTTTAAACAAAACAATTGGTTTGAAAATCCTGTTAAATGAGTAGATGATATTTTTAAAGTTGCTTAAATTTTACATAAAAGGCTTCATCTCATCCTCAATTTTCTTTCTTAAATCCATCAGTTTAATCGCATATTTTTCCATCTGCATATCTTGCGCGGTTTTCGGTACAAACTTCGGAACTTCAACAGAATTTCCTTCATCATCAACCGCTACAAAAACAATGATACAGTGTGTTTTCTTTTCGAAAGCTTTCCTTTTGATATTGCGTGAAAAAACATTGATGGCAATATGCATACTCGTTTTTCCGGTGTAAATAACTTCGGCTTCCACTTTTACAATATGTCCAATTTTAATGGGCGAATAAAACCTAATCCCACCAACATAAACGGTAACGCAATAACTGGAAGCCCAGGAACTCGCACAGGCATAACCGGCTTGGTCAATCCATTTCATTACACTTCCACCGTGAACATTACCACCATAATTTACATCGCTCGGCTCCGATATAAACTGAAAAACTGTTTTATTTTGCATAAATCTTTATTAAAACTTAAAGATATTCATTTAATTTTTAAAATCTTGAATTTATCCCTAAATTTGAAATATGCAAAAAGTATTTTACCTTAAAACCTGCGGAACGTGCACCAAGATTTTAAAGATGTTCGATCTTTCTGACTGGGAATTACGTGAATTGAAAAGTTCACCAATCACTGAAGAAGAACTGACCCAAATGTATGAACACTCAAAATCGTACGAGGCACTTTTCAGCAGAAGATCAACTCAAATAAAAGTCAGAAACATTGATGTTAAATCATTAGAAGAAAAAGATTTTAAAGAATTAATATTAGATCATTATTCGTTTCTGAAACGTCCGGTTTTCCTTACAGATAAAGAAATTTTTATTGGGAATGATAAAAAAAATATCGAAAATTTAGAACAGTTTTTTAGCGGAAAATGATAAGATTATTATTTATATTATTTTTCTCTGTAAATCTTTCAGCGCAAACGGTTTATAAAACGCCGTCCGGTTCTAAATATCATTTGTCGAGTTGCAGAATGGTGAAAAATGTTTCGTCTTCTATTACTTTAAATCAAGCGTTACGATTAGGACTTAGTTCCTGTAATATTTGTAAACCATCTTTTAGGCAAACTTTAGGAATAGTTTCAAAACCTAAAAAAACTGCGGGAGTCAATTCCTATAACAGATGTTATGCAACCACGAAATCAGGTTCGCGCTGTAAAAGAAATACCCGTATTGGAAATAATTTCTGTTTCCAACATCTACCTAACTAAGTCAATATTTCATTTTTACAAAGGAATGAATGTTAATTTTATGACTTAATGTCATTTAAATCAACAAGTTATGAAATGTTGTCTCTTAAATTCAAACGGCATTTTATTTGTGAACTTCTAGATAGATTAATCATAAATGTTTAACCCCAAAAATTAAATACAATGAATAATTTAAGCAGAAGAAACAGTTTTTTTGACGACTTTTTCACCAAAGATTTAATGGATTTTAATAGAAGACCATTTGCGGAAGATTCTTTAACCATTCCATCTGTCAACGTAAAAGAAGAGGAAAATGGATTTGAAATTCAGGTCGCCGCACCGGGAATCAAAAAACAAGATTTTAAAATTAACCTGGATCGAAATGTATTGAGTATTTCAAGTGAAAATAAATCGGAAAATGAAGAAGTAGACAAGGACGGAAAATTCACCAGAAGAGAATTTAATTACAGTTCCTTCAGCCGTTCTTTCACCTTGCCAGAAATGGTTGAAACAGACAAAATTGAGGCAACTTACGAAGATGGAATCCTAAAAGTTTCAGTACCGAAAAAAGAAATTCAATCTCCAATATTGAAAACAATTGAGATTAAATAATATTACAGTAACTCACAAAAAAAGCGACTGATTTTTCAGTCGCTTTTCTGTTTCCTATATTTCAAAATGGACTATACAAAAGGAGTCTTCACCACTTTCGCTGGAACATTTTTATTTCTAATCTGGATAAAAATATCAGAACCGACTTTGTTGTGATCAGTCGCCACATAAGCCAACCCAATTCCAATTCCTTTCATCGGACTCATCGTTCCCGAAGTCACTTTTCCGATTTCATTTCCTTCAGCATCAACCACCAAATAATCATGTCTTGGAATCGCTCTTTCCTGCATTTCAAAACCGACTAATTTCTTCGTAATACCTTCTTCTTTTTGTTTTGCAAAACGCTCTTTGTCTACAAAATCTTTATCGAATTTCGTGATCCAACCTAATCCTGCTTCAAGCGGAGATGTCGTATCATCGATATCATTTCCGTACAAACAGAACCCTTTTTCCAAACGCAAAGTATCTCTGGAAGCCAATCCACACGGTTCGATTCCAAATTCTTCACCTGCTTCAATAATAGCGTCCCAAAGTTGTAGAGCATCTTCATTCTTAAAATAAATTTCAAAACCGCCACTTCCGGTATAACCTGTATTCGAAATAATAACGTCAGAAACTCCCGCAACCGTTCCCACTGAAAAGTGGTAATACGGCATATCAGAAAGATTCACGTCCGTTATTTTTTGCAAAGTTTCCGTCGCTTTCGGACCTTGAATTGCCAGCAAAGACATTTCATCTGATGCATTGGTTAATTTCGCTCCAAATTTTTCATTATGTTTCGAAATGTGCGCCCAGTCTTTTTCAATATTCGAAGCATTTACCACCACAAAATATTTTTCATCAGACATTTTGTAAACGATTAAATCATCAACAATTCCACCATTTCCGTTCGGTAAACACGTATACTGCGCCTTTCCATCTTCGAGTGTATTTACATTATTTGTCCCAACATACTGCAGCAAATCTTTTGCAGCAGGACCTTCTACGAAAAACTGACCCATGTGTGAAACATCAAAAACGCCCACTTTCTCACGAACCGCAAAATGTTCCTGCGTTACGCCAGCATATTGCACGGGCATTTCAAAACCTGCAAAAGGCACCATTTTCGCACCAAGCGACACATGTTTGTCAAATAAAGAAGTTCTTTTCATATTTTCTTTTTATTAATTTATTTTTTTAGGAGCAACCCAATTTTCGCTTTTTTCAAAACCCATCCCGCTGTCCGTTATATCCACTCACCGCTGTCGCGGATTCGTGGGATGCCACTTCCATCGGGGCTATAATAATTTTTCGTTTCTCTTTCGAAGGATTTTTGTAGAAGATTTATTGAGTTCTTGTGTAATTGAGTTCAACAAATTACCTTCAACTATCAACTACAACCTGTCCTTATATTCCCCCAGAATAATCTTAAACCATTCTGTAAAGTTTTCCGGATTCGATTCCATTTCTGCATCCAGCGCTTCCATGGTAATATATCTGATTTCCGAAACTTCTTCTTCATTCAAAGAAAATTCTCCGTCATAATTTCCCGTAAAAACGTGGTCGAGTTCATGTTCCCAAAGATTTCCGCCAACATCTGCTTTATAAATGAAGTGAAATTTTGGAGTGAGTTCCATTCCTTCAATTCCCAACTCTTCTTTTAATCTGCGTTGAGCGGCTTCAAGATAAGTTTCACCATCTCTTGGGTGAGAACAAACTGCATTCGTCCACTGATTGGGGGAATGGTATTTTTCGGCGGCTCTTTTTTGTAAGAGCACTTCTCCTTTTTCATTAAACAAAAAAACAGAAAAAGCACGATGCAAAAGACCGTTTTCGTGCGCCTGCATTTTATCCATTAAACCCAAAACCTCATCTTTTTCCGAGATTAAAACTACTTGTTCTTCCATCCTCACAAAATTAAGATTAATAAATCTATTGGGGAAATATTTAACTCCAATTTAACCTTCAAAAAAAGGAAAAATCAGGACTCAATTTTTCCAGAATAGACTGAATTAGAGATTCTTTAAAACTGATTTTAGCTACAGGAAATGACAGTAAACAAAAGAAAAAGCCTCAATGCATAATGATTGAGATGATTTAATAGTCTGAAAATCAATGAAATTTTGTAATTTTGCATCTTAAATTTTGATGATGGAATTAGAATATAAAGATCATGTGAGCCCAATGCTGAAAGGCGATGTTAAGAATTACCTAATCGATATCGATGGTACAATTACCGATGATGTTCCCAACGAGGAACCGGAAAGAATGGTGGATTGTGTGCCGTATTTAGATGCCTTAGAAACAATCAACCGCTGGTACGATCAAGGTCATATCATTTGTTTCTTCACCTCCAGAACCGAAAATTTAAAACAGATTACTATCGACTGGCTCGATAAACATGGTTTCAAGTACCACAGCGTTTTGTGTGGGAAACCACGCGGTGGAAATTATCATTGGATTGATAATCATATTGTTAAGGCGACAAGGTACAAAGGTAAATTTACAGATTTAGTAGAGAAAACAGAAACGATTGAGGTTTTTAACGATTAAAATATAGGATGAAGATATTAGCAAATGACGGTTTAGATCAATCAGGTATTGATGCTTTGACAGAAAAAGGTTTCGAAGTAATTACAACTAAAGTTCCACAGGAGTTTTTAGCGGATTTTATCAATGGTCATCAGATAAGGACACTATTGGTAAGGAGCGCAACGGAGGTTAGAAAAGATTTGATTGATGCTTGCCAGAGTTTGGATATCATCGGACGTGGTGGAGTAGGAATGGATAATATCGATGTGGATTACGCCCGTTCGAAAAATATTCATGTCATCAATACACCGGCGGCTTCTTCGGCTTCTGTAGCAGAACTGGTTTTTGCGCATTTGTTTAGTGGCGCAAGATTTTTGCAGGATTCGAATCGCAAAATGCCTTTGGTTGGCGATACCCAATTTAACAAACTTAAAAAATCCTACGAAAAAGGAATGGAACTTCGTGGCAAAACCATCGGTATTGTCGGTATGGGAAGAATCGGCCAGGAAGTTGCCAGAATTGCTTTAGGTTTAGGAATGCGTGTTATTGCCGCAGATAATAATATCGGGAGAGCCAGTATAAAAGTGAAGTTTTATAACAACCAATTTATCAACGTTGATATCGAAACAGAACCTTTGGGAGATGTTTTGAAACATGCAGACTTTATTACCCTTCACGTTCCGGCGCAAAAAGATGGTTGCATGATTGGTGCGGCAGAATTTATAAAAATGAAAAATGGGGCAGTGATTGTAAATTGCAGCCGAGGTGGTGTTATCGATGAACAAGCCTTGATTGATGCGCTTGACTGTGGCAAGATTGCGTTTGCAGGTTTAGATGTTTTTACCAATGAACCAACACCTTCGAAAGAAATACTGAACCATCCCAAGATTTCACTAACTCCGCACACGGGTGCAAGTACAGTGGAAGCGCAAGACCGAATCGGACTTTCGTTAGCAGAGCAAATCTGCAGTATTTTACAGACCTACTAGAAAAATTAATTTCGCAATAAATAAAAAGACGCACTGAAAAGTGCGTCTTTGTTCATTAATAAAGAAAAACTATGGTCTGTTTTTCAATAAGTCTCTGATTTCTGTTAATAATACTTGATCATCAGTTGGTCCAGCTGGTGCAACTTCTGCAGGTTTGTTTACTTTGCTTACTGCTTTGATTACTATAAACAAAACAATTGCAATAATCAAGAAACTAATAACTGCAGAAAGGAAATTACCATATTTCACTCCGTGCCACATCAATTCAGAAATGTTTTTTAGGTTTGCAGCTTCCAAAGCAGGATTCAGCAATAATGGAGTAATTACGTCATCTACAAAAGAAGAAATAATTTTACCAAATGCACCACCGATAATTACAGCTACAGCCAAATCGACTACATTCCCTTTGAATGCAAAATCTTTAAATTCTTGTACTAATCCCATAATTTTATGTTTTAATTTTTAATAGAGTAAAAATAGTTAATTAAATTATAAAATTTAGAATTAATCCGCAAAATTAACCCTTGCTATAATAGAATTTGATAAAATTATCATACGATGTAAATTTTCATTAATTTTATATAGAATAATAATTTGACGAAATGAAAATTTTTTCAGCCCTCCAAATTAAAAAATGGTATGCTTTTACCATTTTAAATAACCCAATCTCTTCCTTACAGTTAATGGAGATTGCGGCAGATTACTGTGTGGACTGGCTTTTGAAAAAATATGAAACGAAGAATTCTTTTTCTGTTTTCTGTGGTAATGGAAATAATGGTGGAGATGGTTTTGCAATCGTGAGATTATTATATCAGAAAGGCTTTAATGTCATTGTGTTCACAGATCAGAATCAAAATTTTTCAACTGATGCTTTGGCCAATTTTGAAAGGTGCAAAGAGATTTCAGGAATTGATGTTTTGGATTTTGAGCAGGTCAAAGGTTTTTGTTTTAATGAAAATACAGTTATTGTAGATGCTATTTTTGGAATTGGATTAAATCGAAATATTGAAGGAGAAGCAGCAAAAGTAATTTCCATTCTTAATGATTTAAACTTTGCGAAAGTTGCGATCGATATTCCATCAGGATTAAAGGCGGATGAAATGACCGATGAAAATGCGATAGTTTTTAAAGCAGATGAAACTTTGACTTTTCAAACCTGGAAAAAATCTTTTCTTCATCCAGAATCTGGCGTCTTTTGTGGCGGAATTCATGTATTTGATATTGGTTTAAATAAAGAGTTTCAGGTTAATGAATTAACAAGCAATTTCATCATCGAAGATTCATTGATCCAAGAAATTTATAAACCCAGAAACGAATTTTCTCACAAAGGAATTTATGGCAAAACAACCATCGTTGCCGGAAGTTACGGTAAAACAGGAGCAGCAGTCCTGTCTACTATAGCAGCATTACGTTCTGGAAGCGGATTAACATTTATTCTAGCACCAAAATGCGGTTATGAAATTTTACAAACTAATTGTCCGGAAGCAATGTTTATTTCTGGCGGTGAAAACGAAATCATCAATTTTGCAGTTGAAGAAAATTCAAGATTGGGAATCGGTCCAGGTTTAGGAACTCATTCTCAAACAGAATCTTCTTTTTTGCAATTTTTGAAATATTATGAAAAACCATTAGTATTAGATGCAGACGCTTTAAATATAATTTCCACCAATTCAGATCGATTAAAGCTAATTCCAAAAAAATCAATCATCACACCTCATCCAAAAGAATTTGAACGGCTTTTCGGAAAGACAGCAAACTCCTTTGAGCGCTTAAATCTTGCCCGACAGAAAGCACAGGAATTACAAATTTACATCGTCTTAAAAGATCATCATACTCAAATTATTACACCTGATAATCAGGTTTATTATAATATTACCGGAAATTCGGGAATGGCAAAAGGCGGAAGTGGAGATGCTTTATTAGGAATTATCACTTCACTTTTAGCTCAGAATTATTCACCAGAACATGCAGCGATTTTTGGAGTATGGCTTCATGGGAAAGCCGGTGATTTCGCCGCAGAAAAGTTTTCAAAAGAAGCCATGTTGCCATCCGATTTAATTAATGAATTGGGAACAGTTTTCAAATCTTTAAATTAAAAAAAATCCCTTCAAAAAATTGAAGGGATTTAGTTATCAATAAAATTTTAAATCTATTCTGGTTTCTCGTTTTCTTCTTCCGTTAATGGTCGGTTTTTCGAGGTAAACATAATAACGAATCCCGCCAGCATAAAGGGAATGGAAAGAACTTGTCCTGTGTTTAATCCAGCGATATGAATAAATTCATCACCTTGTGGCTCTTTGAGGAATTCTACAAAGAAACGAATCGCCCAAAGGATGATAAAAAACAATCCGAATAACCAACCTTGCTGGTATTTTTTGCGTGTGTATCGGTATAGAATCCACAATAAAATAAAGAGTAAAAAATAACCTCCTGCTTCAAATAACTGAGTCGGATAACGGGGAACAATTGCTCCGTATTCTGAACTTTGCTGCGGAAATAAAATAGCAAACGGAGAATTTTCCGGTGCTGGTTTTCCGATAATTTCAGAATTAAAAAAGTTTCCCATTCTTACAAAAGCGCCGCCTAAAGCAACTGGAATTCCGATTCGATCATAGACCCAAAACGGATTTTTCTTAATGATTTTTATACTGTAATATAAAGTAGTAAATATTAAAGCGATGGTTGCTCCGTGACTCGCCAATCCAGAAAATCCGGTGAATTCAACATGTGGTTTTGTGCGAATCGGTAAAAATACAGACCAGAAATCTTCTTTGAAAAGTTCGGGCTGATAAAAAATAACGTGTCCCAATCGTGCTCCTAATATCGTTCCGATTAAAGTCCAGGTAAAAAGGGGTTCTACATATTTTAAGTTAACATTATCGATTTTATAGATTTTAGTCATGATATAATAACCTAATCCAAAAGCGAAAATAAACATTAAACTATAGTAATGAAGGGTAACTGGTCCTAAAGGAATTCCTGTGGACGGATCCCAGGTCGAATATAAAAAAGTCAGCATATTATTGAATTCAAAAATTTAAATGATTATTAATGTTTACATTTTGGGGGAACAGGATCATAACCCTCGCCGCCCCACGGATGACATCTTGCAATTCTTTTTGAGCCTAGCCATAAGCCTTTAATCGGGCCGTGAACTTTCAGTGCTTCTATCATATAATGAGAGCACGTTGGTTCGTAACGACAGTTTTTTGGCAATAACGGTGAGATGAACCACTGATAAATTTTTATCAGTACAACCAAAGGAAATGTGATGATTTTGTTAAACATTGCGTTGCAAAAATAACTAAATAGTTTAAATTTGCTTTAAGTTTATGTTTAAAGTTACTATACTATCAATTAAGTATCTTTGATTTTTAAATTTGAATGCATTATTTTTTGTACAAAACTTCAATTTTCTATCTTGAATTCTAATTCTCCACTTGCCGAAAGACTGCGACCAAAAACTTTAGATCAGGTTTTGGGACAGGAACATTTGACCGGCAAAAACGGTCCGATTCGCAAAATGCTGGAGAATGATACTTTAAACTCTCTATTATTTTGGGGACCGCCCGGAACTGGTAAAACAACTTTAGCAGAAATAATTTCTGAAACGTCGGGTAGAAAATTCTATAAACTTTCCGCTGTTTCCAGTGGGGTGAAGGATGTTAGAGAAATTATTGAAGAAGCAAAAAAACAAAACCTCTTTTCTGGAAAATCACCCATTTTATTTATTGATGAAATTCACCGGTTTAATAAATCTCAGCAGGATTCATTGCTTCATGCCGTAGAAAAAGGCTGGATTGTTTTAATGGGCGCGACTACGGAGAATCCGAGTTTTGAAGTGGTTTCCGCGTTGTTATCTCGCTCGCAAGTGTATGTTTTAAAGAGTTTGGATTATGAAAAATTAGAACAACTCATCGCGATATCTTTAAATAAATACAATGAAGAGGAGCATACTGATTTCAATATAAAAGATAAAGAAGCCTTGATTCAATATTCTGGTGGCGACGCGCGGAAGTTGATCAATGCTGTAGAAAATGTTTTGAATCAATTTAAAAATTCTGATAAAAAGGAAATTGTTAATGAAGATGTACTTTCTGTTTTGCAGGAAACGATGGCGCTTTATGACAAAAATGGTGAACAGCATTACGATATAATTTCTGCGTTCATTAAATCAATGCGGGGTTCGGATCCGAATGGTGCCGTTTATTGGTTAGCGAGAATGTTGGTTGGTGGCGAGGATATTAAATTCATTGCCAGAAGAATGTTGATTTTAGCCTCAGAAGATATTGGTTTGGCCAATCCAAATGCCTTGGTGATGGCGAACAATTGTTTTCAGGCAATCAACGTAATTGGAAATCCTGAAGCCCGGATTATTTTGAGTCAAACTGCGGTTTATTTAGCGGTTTCGCCAAAAAGTAATTCTACTTATTTAGCCATAAATGATGCGATTTCAAAGGTGAAACAATCCGGAAACCTTCCCGTTCCATTACATTTGAGAAACGCACCAACGAAATTAATGAAGGATTTGAATTACGGAAAAGATTACGATTACGCTCATTCTCACGAGGGGAATTTCGTGGATTTAGAATTTCTTCCGGAAGAATTGAAAGGAACTTCTTTCTATAAACCAGGCAATAATTCTACCGAAAATAAAATTGCCGATCAACTCAAAAAGAAGTGGAAGGATAAATATTGATCCACCACATTATTAAATTTATAGAAATAATTTACTGACTCTCAGGCTTTTTAATTATCTTTAAATTAAATTGATAAGCATGAGAAATTTTTATTCTATACTAATTCTTCTAATTTTTTTCTCAAGATTTACGGCGCAACAAACGCTTGAACATCAGTCATTGATTGAAAGAGAATTGAGTTCTTATCAAAAAAAGTCCGATTTCAATATCAATCCAAATACCTTAAATTACGATCTTCAATATCAACGAATGGAGGTGAGCCTTGATCCAGCCGTGACTTATATTTCCGGCTCTGTCACTTCTCATTTTTTGTCAAAGGAATCGATGTCCGCAATTTACTTTGATTTTACAGATCAGATTCCAGTTTCAGAAGTTACTTATCATGGTTTGTCGCTGGCTTTTCAACAACTTTCTACCAAGGAATTAAAAATCGATTTTCCCAATTCGATTCCAAACAATACTGTAGATTCACTGACGATTCATTATTCCGGAGTTCCAGATAATATTGGGCGAACCTATTTTTATGTCGGACAGCAAAATGGCTCGCCGGTTTTATCGACGCTTTCTGAACCTTATGGAGCGCAAAACTGGTTTCCTACCAAGCAAAGTATGAATGATAAAATCGACCATTTCGATTTCAAAATTACGACTCCAGATCAATACAGTGTTGCTGCAAATGGTTTATTAAAATCAGAAACTCTTTTAAGTGGAAATAGAAAATTAACCTTTTGGCGAACGCAATATCCGATGGCTGCTTACTTAGCAGGACTTTCGATTGGTGATTTTGTTAAGTTTAATGATACGATCGGAAATGAATCTTTTCCCTATGTTAATTATTTGTATTCGGATACAAGTACGAATCCAGCGGTTCTTGATAATCTAGAATGGACCAAAGAAGCGATGGCTATTTTAGAAACTCATTTTGGACCTTATCCTTTTGCGAATGAAAAATATGGTCACATGCAATTTGCGGTAAGCGGTGTTGGAATGGAACATCAAACCATGTCGTCTATGGATTCTTTTGGGAAAGCGGGCATTGTACACGAATTGTCGCATCAGTGGTTTGGTGATAAAATTACGTGTGGTTCCTGGAACGATGCTTGGCTGAATGAGGGTTTTGCGATTTTCTCAGAATATGTGGTCTATGAAAAAAATATGATGACTCCAACAGAATTTTTAAATCATCTGCAATTTCATCTTAATTCCATAACCAGTTTGCCTGGCGGAAGTGTTTATATTAAAGATTCAAATTTAGGAGATATTTCAACTATTTTTAATGGAAGATTAACTTATCAAAAAGGAGGTTTTGTTTTACGAATGCTGCAGTGGATTTTGGGCGATGATGAATTTTTTCAAATGATGCGGGATTATGCATCAAATCCAAATTTCGCTTATAAATATGCCACAACTGAAAACTTTAAAAATCAAATTCACACCAGTACAGGAAAAGATTTCACCGATTTTTTTAATGATTGGGTGTACGGCGAAGGATATCCAAGTTATGTGATTAAGTGGAATCAACCCATTGCAAATCAAGAGATTAATTTTTTAATATCTCAAACTCAGAGTCATTCATCCGTTAATTTTTTTGAAATGCCTTTGCCTATAAAAGTTACTGGAACGAATGGAGAAGTATTAAATTTAGTTTTAAATAATACGCAGAATAATCAGCGTTTTTCAGAAATGATCAATTTTAAAGTGGCAAGTGTTTCCTTTAATGATGAACTTCGAATTATTGAAAAAAATTCTACAGTCAATTTTGATCCTTCTTTATTAAAAACAAATTCCAGTCAAAAACAGGAAGTGCTATTATTTCCAAATCCAGTGAAGAATGAAATTAATTTTAAAGGAATTTTAACCCCAACTTCTTATAAGATTTATAGTGTTGATGGAAGGTTGATCGCAAAAGGAAATTACAATCCTGGAACATTAATTAAAGTTTCAAACCTTAAAATTGGTATTTATTTTATTAAAATTAATGATCAAATAATCAAATTCCAGAAGGATTAACTTTCTAGCAAATACTCTTTATAATGTCCCAGAAATTTTACGGTTGCCCCAATCGATTCCAGTTCTTCCAAAGCGTTTTTCGATAAAACAGGATGCCATTCGTTGGCGATATTCATAAAGAAAAAATAATTTCCCAAACCTGTTTTTAAAGTTCTACTTTCAATCTTCGAAAGGTTCATTTGTCGCCACGCAAATACAGAAAGTACTTGATGCAAACCTCCAGCGTGATCTTCGGGAAGCGTTATTAATAAAGAAGTTTTCTCAGAAGTTTTCGGAAAGTTGAGTTGCAGTAAATGATCTGTTTTCGAAATCACAATAAACTTGGTGTGATTCTGCTCAAAATCCTGAATATTGGAGTGAAGGATTTTTAACCCATATAATTTTGCAGCATAAGAATTCGCAATGGCTGCCCATTTTTCCTGAGGATTTTCTGCCACCAATTTTGCCGCTGCAGCAGTAGAGCTGAAATCACGAGTTTCTCTATTTTTAAAATGTTCGTGACGAAAATGAAAAGTTTGTCCCAACGCTTGCGGATGAGAAATAATCGTATCGAAATTCTCGTTTTCCGGATGAATCATTAAATGATGGGCAATTGGCATTACGACTTCGGTTTCAATAAAAATACCATCAAAATCATAAAGATAATCCAAGGTCATTGAAACCGTTCCTTCAATGGAGTTTTCTAAAGGAACAACTGCTTTATCAACTTCGCCATTAATCACAGCATTAAAACAATCTAAAATGCTGGATTGCGGAATAAGTTCATTTTCAGGAAAAATTTGGGAACATGCTAATTGAGTAAAACTGGCGTGCGGACCGAGGAATGCGATTTTCATAGAACAAAAATAAAAAAGGCATTCGAATAGAAGGCCTTTATTAAACTTAATTTTAAAATTTATTCAGATTTGTAAATTTCTGACCTTTCGGAAATACCGTTATTATTAAAGGCTTCAATTTGAAAGTAATATTCATCAACGCGATCTGCACCTGTAAAAAAATATTCGTTTTTGCCGTAAACCATAATGCTTCCGTATAATTTATCAGGTGATTTTCCGAAGTAAATAACGTAGCCATCTGCGTTTTGGTTTTGTTTCCATTTCATCCAGATGCTTCTTCGTTCGCCATATTTTTTTGGATCTGCTCGCAACGGAACGAAATCTTCTACTTTGCCTGGTTTTTCACCGGCACCTTTTCCGAAAACTCTAAATCCACTTAAGGCAAATTTACCTGTCGGCATTTTTAGATTTTCCATTTTTAAATATCTTGCTTTTGCGGGAGTTTCTAATTCGATATAATCATGTGGAACATCCGTCTTGTTTTTGCTTTTATCAATTAAGGTTCTCCAGTTTTTACCATCATTTGAACTGTAGATTTTGTACTGATGCATTTTGCCTAAAGTTTTCCCTTTGAATTCTGCATCTTGATCGGCGTAATTAATCTGGATGGCATTAATGGTAGAAACTTCGCCAAGATCAGTTTGAAAATATTCACCAGCATTTCCTGATTTTGCAGACCAATAGGTTTTAATGTCTTCATCTACCGCCAGGTTTGGTTGATAGCCGCCTAAGGTTGAAGAAACCTGTACTGGTTTTTGATAATTCAATAACATCCAACCCGGGAATAGTCCTTTCGTGAAATCTTTTCCCTGCGCAAATTCAGGAAGCAAAGTAGGATAGTCGCCGTAAGCGGTATTGCTATACATCACGTCATCTTTATCAAAACCTGCCGGCCAGATTCCCAGTCTTCTTTCGAAATTATTTTTAACCGAAATAAAAATGGTGGAGACATGCCAATAATTTCCGTAATTATCCTGGAAAGTTGAACCGTGTCCAGCGCCTCTTGCAAATCCACCTGGTTTATAAGAAAACGGATTGTGCTTTTGGTATTCATAACCTTCCAGTGGATTTTTGCTCACATAAATTCCATCAGCATAACCACTGAATTCCGTGGCAGGAGCACCGTATTGCATGTAATATTTTCCATTGTGTTTTGTTACCCAAGCCCCTTCAATAAAAGGTTGCAGAAAAACATTGTCATTGTATTCGCCAAATCTTTCCCAGCCGTGATCTTCCGGTTTTAATTTAATGATGGGTTTTACATATCCTTCAGACTGCATTGTTTTGGTATTGATTTCAGTTCCCAGAAGTGGCCATTCATTACTTGACCCCCAATACAAATAGAGTTTGTCTTTGTCTTCGTCATAATGAAATGCAGGATCCCAAGCACCAACTTTTAAAGTATCAACTGCAATCTTCCAGTCATCTGTTTTTGGATTAGTAGATTTCCAGATTGGGAAATCTGATTCCCAAGTGGAACCGTAAACATATAAAGTATCTTTCATCGCCCAAACTGCGGGAGCATTTAAATCGTGGGTGTATTTGTTGTCTCTCAAGAATTTCCGAGAAATGAATTTCCAGTGGAGCATATCGTCGCTGTGCCAATATCCTTCTTGGTTAGTAGAGAAAAGATAAAGGTCATCTTTAAAATTTACAATCACCGGATCTGCAGTCGCTCGGTGTTTTCCCTGTTTTGAAAATACATCAAATGGCGTGTAACCGTAATCAATATTAATAGGATTGCAGTAAGTTTTTTGTTGTGAAAACGCAATTTGAAATGTCAATAATAAAATAAAAGAGAGATTGAAACGAAAGTTCATGAAGTGCTTTTTTGAATGAGAGTAAAGGTAATGACTTAAATTTAATTTCGAAGAATTTTAATAGAACAAAGGTTGATAAAAAAATCCGCGACGTTAACAAACGGGGCGGATTTAGTATTTAAATATTGAAAGTGTTTTGTTTTTTCTTAATTCATCGATGTTTCCGAAACTGATATTTCAGGCAATGAATAAATATGAGATTTTGCACGGAGTTCTACAATTTTCTTTACGTAGTTTAAATCTTTCGCCTCGTCAATTGTCATATCTTCAAATTCATAAATTTTGACCGCTTTATTCTCTTTGAAAGATTTTGTTACGTTTTTAAATTCTTCTTCAGTTTTTACAGTAACACTTGTAATCAAATGATCTGGAGTATTATTCAGTTCTACCTTTTGAGATCCAAAAAGTCTTTCCCAGAAATTTTTCTTTACTTCCGGCGCATTATCTCGGTCGGTTCTGTAAATGATAAAATCTTGGTTTTTGATTCCTGATTTTTCTATTCCTGCGGTAACTTCTTTGATGTTTTCTTGACTTGGAAAAAGACCAACAATCGTGTAGTTCATGATAAATGTGTTTTAGTTGTTAAATTCTATGCAAATATACACTGATATTAATTTGAAAAGGCCAATATTTTAAATATTAACAGAAAGTTGACAAAAATCAGTAATATTTTTATTAATATGATAATTATCTATGAGTTCGATTTTTTAAACTCCCGAATTGATTATCTTTACCACTCGAAAAAATAAACGTTATGGAAATGAATATTCTTCTTGCTTCAACTTCTACACTTTTTGGTGGGAATTATCTGGAATATATTAAAACTGAAATTGCAGAACTTTATAAAGGAATTGATGAGATTATTTTTATTCCCTACGCAAGACCGGGAGGGATTTCGCATGGTGATTACACCAATATTGCAAAAGAGTTTTTTGCCCAACTTAATATAAATGTAAAAGGTTTGCATGAATTTCAATACCAACGACTCGCGCTTTACGATGCAAAAGCATTTTTCACGGGTGGGGGAAATACCTTTTTATTGGTAAAAAGTTTATGGGAGTTGAATCTAATGGCCGGTTTAAAAGAAAATGTAGAAAACGGAAAACCTTATTTGGGAACGAGTGCAGGTTCTAATATTGGCGGCTTGAATATGAAAACGACCAATGATATGCCGATTGTTTACCCACCTAGTTTTGACTGTATGGGTTTGGTGCCTTTTAATATTAATCCCCATTATTTAGATCCGAATCCTGATTTAAAACATAACGGAGAAACCCGCGAAACCAGAATCAAAGAATTTTTAACTCAGAATGACACCAGAGTGATTGGACTTCGGGAAGGAAACTGGATCCGTAAAATTGGAAATCGAATTACGGTAGAAGGTACTGAAATGACGAGGATTTTCGAGAAAGATAAAGAACCTTACGAGGTTGAACCTGGAACTGAGTTATAATATTCCGAACGATAAGAATTATAAAAATCTCAAGTCTGCTTTTTCACTATTCTTAAAAATAAATAAAAATATTTTGAATAATGTAATTCAAAAGGAAGTTCCAGATTTTAAAAGCTTTTTGCAATTAGAAATATCGGTCAAAAAGAAAAAAAATAATCTGAGTTCAAAGTTATTTAAGGTTTCAGAAATTTTATTCTTTCCAATTTTTCTGGATGAGGTTCATTAAAAAATCCGGACACTTTACGATCTTATTTTTTTTTGAATCTAAGAAAAATAAGGTCGTTTTTGCCTCCGTAATTTTCTCTTTAGAATCATTATAAATTTCATATTCAAATTCGATTCTTACCCCTGGGATTTTTTTAATAAAAGTATGAATTTCGAGATTTTGATCGTAGAGGGCTGGTTTTAAATACTTAATGGAAAATTGGGATACGGGCAACCAAATTCCAAGTCGTTCGATCTCCTCATATGGCATACCAAGTTCTCGAAAAAGTTCTACCCGACCCACTTCAAAATAGGTCGCGTAATTGCCGTAATAGACATATTTCATAGGGTCGGTTTCGGCGTAACGAACTCTAATTGTGTGTGTTGTGTGTATCATCTTAAGTATTCAATTAATCATACAAATATATTTCTAATTAATCAATAGCACAAAGATTTTTTTTTGACGTTTAAAAATTACATCTTTGTCTTCCCGTCAAAATTAACAAGCGAAGGAAAAATTGCAGCAAGAAAATGGATGAAAATTTAACTATAATTTGGGAAAAATGTCTGACGTTTATGAGGGATAACCTTAACGCGGCGGAAGACAATACTGACCTAAAAAAACTCGAAAATTCTTTTGATTTATTGTTTGATAATGTACAACCTGTATCATTAATCAGCAATAATTTAACCCTACTGGTTCCGAGTGATTTCTACAAAGAATATATAGAAGATAATTATTTATCATTGCTCTCTGCTGCACTAAAAAAGAACATTGGAAAAGGAGTAAAACTTTGGTATTCCGTAATGGAAAATAAACCAGCTGGACAAGAGAAGCCAATTACCATGAACGTAAAAGGCAAAAGTGTACCGACTCCAAAAATGCAGGAAACTTTGCCACCATCATTTTCATCGAACGTCATCAATCCATTTGTCGTTCCGGGAATGAAGAAAATTAATATTGATTCTAACCTGAAAGCAGATTTTTCATTTGACAATTATGTAGAAGGGGAAAGCAATAAATTTGCTTCAACCGTTGCAAAATCTATTGCGAAAAGACCTGGTGCAACTGCTTTCAATCCATTATTTTTATATGGAGGTTACGGAGTTGGGAAAACCCACTTAGGACACGCTGTAGGTTTAGAAGTTAAAAACGCATACCCAGAAAAAGTAGTTCTTTATTTATCATCCGAGAAATTTATTCAGCAATTCGTTTCTGCTGCGAAAGCACATAAACAAACAGAATTTGCGAATTTCTACCAAATGGTTGATGTTTTAATTATTGATGATATTCAGTTCTTATCAGGGAAAAAATCTACGCAAGACAGTTTCTTCCACATTTTCGATTATCTGCACCAAAACGGAAAACAGATTATCTTAACTTCTGATAAAGCGCCGGTTGATATTCTTGATATACAGGATCGTATTGTTTCCCGTTTTAAATGGGGACTTTCAGCGGAAATTAAATCTCCGGATTTTGATACCAGACGTAAAATCATCGTTGATAAATTAAGTCGTGACGGAATCGTTCTTACAGAGGACATGCTCGATTACCTTGCCTCAGAAGTGAAAACCAACGTTCGCGAACTAATCGGGGTTATTAATTCTGTGATTGCTTATTCGACCATTTATAAGTCAGACTTATCATTGGAACTTCTGAAAGAAACCATCAGCAAGATTGCGGCTAATCAGAAAAAGGTTATCAATATTCCTTACATTCAGGATGTTGTTTGTGAATATTTCGGTATTCAAAGAGAACAATTGTTATCGAAAACACGTAAAAGAGAAATCGCATTACCAAGACAGTTAGCGATGTATTTTGCAAAGGAATTCACCAATGCTACCTTCAATAAAATCGGCGAAGAAATGGGCGGAAAAGACCATTCAACCGTAATGTACGCTTGCGATACGATTAAAGATGTTTCGAAAATCGACAAAGAAATTAAGAAATACGTAAAAGAATTAACTGAAAAAATCAAGCAGTAAATTTTATTACCATCATAGTATACAAAAGGAGTTTTTTTAAAAATTCCTTTTTTTATTTGTATTTTGCATCTTTATAAAAAGTCAATATGAAAATTTTAATGGTTTGCCTTGGCAACATTTGCAGAAGTCCTTTGGCAGAAGGTATTTTACAATCTAAACTTCCTGAAAACTTCATCGTAGATTCTGCCGGAACGATCGATATGCACGAAGGTAAAAATCCAGATCAACGGTCGATTAAGACCGGACAAAAGTATAATGTTGATATTTCTCAACAACGCTCAAGACCATTTACAGAAAATGATTTCAAAGAGTTTGATCACATTTACTGTATGGATCGAAATAATTTAAAAGACGTTTTGTCTCTGGCAAAAACGGACAGCGATCGAAATAAAGTTTCTTTAATTCTCGAAAATAATCAGGAAGTTCCGGATCCTTATTGGGGTGGAATGTCTGATTTTGACGCCGTTTATCAAGAGTTAAAAAATTCAAGGACTCAAAAATTCAATTACAAAAAAAACCAATTCCTCACAAATGCTATTTCTAATTCCTGCTTACTTATCAGAAAACTCACCGATCGATTATTTCGCTCCGGCGGTGAAAGAGTATATTTTAAAGACCGATTATTTCTTCGTGGAAAATGAAAAAACTGCCAGGAAAGTGATTAAGTTTTTTGCACCGGAAAAAAAACAATCAGATTTGAAACTGTTTCTTTTGGATAAAAACACAGAAAGAAAAGATTTACAGGAAGCCCAAATGTTGATGGTTAAAGGACAAGACTTCGGTTTGCTTTCAGAAGCCGGATTGCCTTGTATCGCAGATCCCGGGAATTTGATGGTGAAATGGTGTCATGAAAATGGCGTAAAAGTGATTCCCATTAATGGACCTTCATCGATTATAATGGCTTTAATTTCTAGTGGATTTAATGGTCAGGAATTTACCTTTCATGGTTACTTACCAATCGATAAATCTGAGAAAAAATCGAAAATTAAATGGTTGGACAGTCAGGTTCAAAATACGGGATTTTCCCAAATCTTTATGGAAACTCCTTATCGTAATAACCAGTTGTTTGAAGACTTGTGTAAGAATCTTCCGCCGCATGCAAAGTTGTGTATTGCGGCAAATATTAATGATCCGAAGGATGAGTTCATTAAAACTTTAACCATAAAAGACTGGCAGAAAAACAAGCCAGAACTTCATAAAATTCCGGCTGTTTTTGTGTTGGGAAGATAAACATTAACAACCATTAACATCGCCTTTGCATCATTGTTGTTTAAATAGTATTTAAGTTAAAAAATAAATATTATGAAAGATAGAAAAGTAGCAGGTCTGTGGATCGATACGCAAAAAGCAATTCTCGTAAAAAATCATGATGCACAAAATACTTCTGATTTCAAGTTATGCGAACCTATAAAAGCGGAAGTGCAAGGTTGGAATAGCAGTGAGAAAAATGCAAATAATGCAGAACAGACCAACCGAATGAAGTTCTTTAAAGAAATTGATCACATGATTGAAAATACTGAAGAATTGTACATCACCGGTCCAGGTCAGGTTCAGGAAGAATTCAAAAGATATCTTCACGAAACAGCACAGTTTAAAAACCTGAAAATTACTTTAGATACCGCACAACATATGAGCGATGAAGAAGTTTTAGAAACAGTTAAAAAACATTTTGAGAATAATTAAAATTTTCCGTAGCAAAAAGGTCAGATATTTCTGACCTTTTTCTATTTGTTATAATGGTATTTGTAACCGTTATTTACATCTTCACCTAAATACAAATCGGTTGTATTTATGCTTTCAACAATTAAATGCGGATCATTACTTAAATTAAGAAACAGTTTTTCTAAATGATCAGTATTCGTTACCCCTAGACCTAAATAGTAAGTTCCTTCGCTTACGACTTCTCCATTTTCCTTAATGGTATAAAGGGATTCTGCGGTTAAAGTCATCGTTCTGGTAATACCGGTGTTTGCAGGAGTTTGGTTTACGTTATCAGTTCCGCCAGTTGTTGAAACCCAGGTCCAAACGCCAACATATTGTTCGTTATCTGTTTCATCTTCTCTCGTACCACATGAAAAAAGAAGGAGTAAAAATGCGGACAGAAGGATGATTTTTTTTATCATGATCTCAGTTCTTTTAGAATTAATATTCCGCAAATTTAAGGTTTTTAGTAGGTTTTGCTCTTTTTCTAAGCGGTAGAAACTCAAAAGATGAGAGAAGTCATTTTAATATTTAAGGTTCAGTTTCTTTAAAATAAAGTGAAGCAGCCAAATCGGACCAATCAAGAGAAACTGTAAATCTTTCAAGAAACTCGGTTTTTTACCTTCCACTTTATGTCCATAAAATTGTCCGATCCAAGAGAGAACAAAAACGACAACAAAGAAAATCCAGGATTGATGTTCAAATTTGACATTTACAAAATATACCAGATGTTCCATCAACAACATTATAAAAATCATGATGACGGTAATTCTCCACGACAGTCTGAAATAAAATATCGTTACCAAAAGAACTGCAATAATACTCACAATGCTGATGCACCCGAAATATTGAACACAAAAATGGGGTGCTGGAATTAATGAAATGAATCCTAAAATCGACCAAAATATTAAAGGAACACAAATCCAGTGAATCATCTCGTTCGTATGATTTTGATGGCTTTCACCGTATTCGGCAAAGAGTTGATCGATCTTTCTCATAAGTTTTGATGGTTTTGTTAGCCTAAATTAATCATTCTTTTAATAAAAAGATTATTTTTTTTAATAATATGTTTCGTGAATTGACTGTCGCTCATTATTTCCTTATTTTTGGCGAAATTATATGACAATGAAAGATTTAATGGGACAGGCGATTTGGGATTTTTACCATAATCAAAGTCCCGAGAATTTATTAACCGAAACCTCCATTTCAGAAATTGATGATTTGCCAGTCGATTATCTTTTCCGCGATTTTGATGAAATGAATTTGCTGGAACAAAAAGCCCTAGAATTATCGAAAGGAAAAGTTTTGGATATTGGCGCAGGAGCCGGTTCGCACAGTTTGTATCTTCAAGATGAAAAAGGTTTAGATGTTTTAGCCTTAGATTTCTCCCCAAAATCAATTGAGGTTTGTCAGTTGCGTGGCGTGAAAAATACGGTGTGTTCAGATATTCTTCAATTTTCCGGTGAAACATACGATACGGTTTTGTTGTTAATGAATGGAACAGGAATTTTTCAAACCTTAGATAAAATCGATTTATACTTAGAAAAATTACATTCACTTTTAAAGGACGACGGACAAATTTTAATTGACAGCACCGATATTCTGTACATGTACGACCGGGATGAAGATGGAGGCGTAATGGTTCCCGCCAATCATTATTACGGCGAAGTCGATTACTTCATCCATTATAAACTCGACACAGAAAAACCGATTAAATGGTTATATCTGGATTTAGAAACATTGAAAAGAGCCGTTGAAAATAACGGATTTACGATTGAAAAAATTCTGCAGGAAGAAGATTCTTTTTTAGCGAGATTAACGAAAAAAGACCTGAATTAATTTCAGGTCTTTTTTTATTTATTGGCTTCGTTAAGTGAAACGCCTTTGCGTTAAAAAAAACATAGTATCAAGAAATTAATTATCCAATCTCTATACCGTTTTCTACTTGCTTTTCAGGAGTTACAAATACTAATTTTCCGTCAGCGTCATTTGTTAAAAGCAACATTCCCTGAGATTCGATTCCTCTGATTTTACGTGGCGCAAGATTTAACAAAATCATGACTTGTTTTCCAACGCATTCTTCCGGCGTGAAACTTTCAGCAACTCCAGAAACAACGGTTCTTACATCAACTCCAGTGTCTACGGAGAATTTCAATAGTTTATCTGCTTTCTCTACTTTTTCTGCAGTCAGAATTGTAGCCGTTCTTAAATCTATTTTGGTAAAATCATCAAATTGAATTTCTTCTTTCATCGGGTTGGCTTTAGGATTGGTTTTTTTGTTGGATTCTTTGGTGTTCTCTAATTTCTGAATTTGAAATTCAATCGTTTCGTCTTCAATTTTAGAAAATAATAATTCTGACGGATTAATTAAATGTCCGGTTTTGATCAATACTTTATTGTTTTTAATGTCTGTCCAATTGAGTTGAGAAACATTAAACATTTTCTGTAATTTCTCCGCACTGAAAGGAAGGAATGGTTCACAGATCTGTGCTAATCCAACTGCGATTTGTGCTGCAATAAATAAAGAACCTGCGGCTTTTTCCGGATTGTCTTTAATCGTTTTCCAAGGTTCTTCGATCTGAAGATATTGATTTCCGAAACGTGCTAAGTTCATCATTGAAGTCAAAGCATTTCTGAATTCATAGTTTTCTAAAAAATTTTCAACTTCGGTAGCGGCTTTCGTGATCTCGTTTAATTCTTCTGCATTTTCATTTCCGGCTGGAACAACTCCGTCGTAATATTTATGAATCAGAACAGCAACTCTATTAATAAAGTTCCCGAAAATTCCCACCAATTCAGAATTGTTTTTGGTTTGAAAATCTTTCCAGGTAAAATTATTGTCTTTGGTTTCCGGAGCGGAAGAAAGAAGTGCATAACGCAGAACATCTTGCTGTCCCGGGAATTCCTGAACATATTCGTGAGCCCAAACTGCCCAGTTACGGGAAGTTGAGATTTTATCGTTTTCTAAATTTAAAAATTCAAAGGCTGGAACATTCGTCGGCATAATATAATCGCCGTGCGCTTTCATCATCGCCGGGAAAATAATACAGTGGAAAACAATATTGTCTTTTCCAATAAAATGTACCAAATCTGTATTCTCATTTTGCCAGTAATCTTTCCAGTCTTTTCCATTTTTTTCTGCCCATTCCTGAGTGAAAGAAATGTAGCCAATCGGCGCATCAAACCAAACATAAAGCACTTTTCCTTCTGCATTTGGAAGAGGAACAGGAACGCCCCAATTTAAATCACGAGTCATCGCTCTTGGTTTCAAACCATCGGTCAACCATGATTTTACCTGTCCGTAAACATTGGGTTTCCAGTCGTCTTTATGACCTTCGATAATCCATTCATTCAAAAAATCTTCGTATTCATTTAAAGGAAGATACCAGTTTTTAGTTTCCTTTAAAATGGGAACATTTCCGCTTAACATTGATTTTGGATTGATCAATTCTGAAGGCGAAAGGGTAGAGCCACATTTTTCGCACTGATCACCATAAGCGTTTTCATTGCCACAATTCGGGCAAGTTCCTACGATGTAACGGTCTGCAAGAAATTCATTCGCTTGCTCATCAAAGTATTGTTCTGAAACTTCTTCGATAAACTTTCCTTTATTATATAAGGTCTTGAAAAAATCCTGACTCACATCGTGATGTCTTTTAGAGGTCGTTCGGGAATATTCATCAAAAGAAATTCCCAAATCTTCGAAAGATTGTTTGATGATTCCGTGGTATTTATCAACGATATCTTGTGGAGTCACGCCTTCTTTTTTAGCACGAATTGTAATCGGAATTCCGTGTTCATCGGAACCGCATATAAAAGCAACGTCTTTTCCCAATCTTCTTTGAAATCTTGCATACACATCGGCGGGAATATAAACTCCGGCTAAATGGCCAATATGAACCGGTCCGTTTGCGTACGGCAAGGCCGCCGTAATCATCTTTCTATCTGACATCATGTTTGTCTATTTTTTGCAAAGATAAGGGTTCTGAGAGTTAATTAAAAATCATTGTTTCTTTAATGATTATTTTTTACCCTACATATGCCGAGGGTATTTTTATAGTACTTCCGATTTCAGATTATTGTAAGGAAACAGGAATTTGATTTATTTTTACTGTCCATTTTTTTATATTTATAAATAATGATTTTGATGATCAACGAAATATTGTTGATTTCACTGTTATCTCATGTAAATCATTTATATTTAACACCTTTAAGAATCTTAAATATGAAAAGGTTAGTTGTTTTGTGCTTGTTGGGTATGACTTTCAACTTTGGTTTTTCGCAAGGGCACCGTTTTATTTATGAATTGCATTTCAAAAGTGATTCTACAAAAAATAAATTTGATTCCATAAAAGTTATTTTAGATGTGGGCAAGGAAAATACCAAGTTTTATGATATGGAATTTTTACGGATTGATTCTATACGCAAGAATACACTCGAAAATTGGACGATGAACAGTCCTTCCCAACAATTGACTAAGAGAAAGAAAGGAAGTTCTATTAATCAGAATTATAGAGACAACCTTTTTGATTATTTTCTGATTGAATCTAAAGATGAAATGAAGTGGAAGATTTTTCCTGAGATTAAAAAAGCAGGGGAGTACAATCTACAAAAAGCAACCACAGATTTCGGAGGAAGACATTGGATTGCCTGGTTTTGCACCGAAATTCCGATTAATGAAGGTCCTTACAAATTCCAGGGATTACCGGGTTTAATTTTTGAAATTTCAGATTTTGGCAATAATTATTCCTATAAATTAATCGGCAATATAAAATTAGAAACTGACTTTGATACCACTGACTTTCTGGAGACTCATTATGGGGAAAAACCTGTAAAAATCACCAATAAAAAATTCAATGAGATCAAACTTAATTACTTCAGCGACCCTTATTCCTGGGCCAGAACAGCGGAGGAGTGGAGTGTGAATTTCGGGGACGGAAAAGTGTACCACACGAAAGAAGATATTCCGTATCTAACGAAAAGAACGCAGGAGGAATTGCGTAGAAATAACAACCCGATAGAACTTGATACCGCTCTTCCATATCCTTTAAAATAAAAAGTTGATTGCGCTTTTTTTTTGTTTTATTTTTCTGTTGTTTTTACATTCAGAAAGTAGAATCCGCATTTTTGGATTCACCACTGAGAATTCCGACCTCCAGATTTTACTTTATAGGAAGATATTGCTTTATCCATCAACTAGAATCACGGTTTACGGAAAATATTTGTTAGTTTTAGACCATTAATAATTATAATTTAAAAAAATATGAAAAAGAATATCGTATTTACATTAATCGCATTTCTATTGGTTTGCTCTAATTCTCTTTTCTCTCAGAAGAAAGGGTTTTATGAAAATGTTCAGAAAAAGAATGTTGGTAAAGTTTTAGATGATTTGAATCTTTACGCCTCAAAGGCTGACTTTAAAAATTACTTTAAACTTTATGCAGAAGAGTCAACTTTTATCGGGACAGATGCCAATGAAGTCTGGAATAAAAAAGAATTCATGGATTATTCTAAACCGCATTTCGAAAAAGGAAAAGCCTGGAATTTTACTTCATTAAAAAGAAACATCACTTTTAGTGCTGATGGAAAATATGCGTGGTTTGATGAATTACTAGATACCCAAATGAAACTTTGTCGCGGAAGTGGCGTTCTGGAAAAAATCGGAACGCAGTGGAAAATCAAACAATATGTCTTATCGATGACGGTTCCCAATGATGTGAGTAACGAAATTATTAAAATAAAAACACCAATTGAAGATGTAATCATCTCTGGTTTGAAGAAATAAAATAGGTTTTCTATTATTTAAAAAACTGCATCAAAAACGACTTTAAAACTGGAGTTTCACTTGTGGTAATATCTTTTACCGAAGTCATCAGCGTGATTGTTTTATGGGTTTTTATTTGATTTAAAAAACCTTCTGTCTGAGTGTTTTCTTTGAGTTCTTTTAAATATTTATTACTGAAAACTGCAAAATCAATTTCTTTTCCGTGGTAAGATTTTCGCAATTCTGTTGAAGGTGCAATTTCCTTTGCCCATAAATCGATCTGTGCATCTTCCTTTTTCACTCCTCTCGGCCAAAGTCGGTCGGCGAGAATTCTGAAACCATCTTCTTTGTCGGGATTATCGTAGATTCTTTTTTCTGAAATTTTCATCTTTATAAAATTTATTAAAATTAATGAAAATGATTTATTTTCTAACTCTTTGAACTTTAAATCCTCGAATGTAACGTTTGAAATTTCAATATTTAATTTCATAAAACGATTAAATAAAAAAAGCGAACAAAAAAATGCCCGCTTTATTGTAGATTTAATATTCTTACTATCCTTCTTCTTCCTCCGTAACTGTAGATTCTTTTTTGCATTCAGCAGAACAATGAGAGCAACCGCAATTTCCTCCAAATATTTCGGCATTGCATCCGTGTGCACATTGAGTTGATGTGCATTTACAAGTTTTTCCTTCACTAATCAATGCTGTTTCATCACCGTTCGTAGAGAATATATGTGCTATACTTATTCCATTTGTTGATTTTGCTTGCAATACATAAATAGGCTTATTAGCGTCTTTTTTATCCTTTTCGGATTGAGTTAGTTTTCTTAACTTAATATCAGATAGTTTTTGATTTTTTTCAAGTCCAGCATCTCTGCTTATTCTATCAATTATCTTATTGCTCGAAATGTCTCTATTTAAATCGGACTTTGTAGTAAATCGATTTGAAAGAGGATTTACAGTATCAATCGTTTTAAATGCTGTCTCTCTTGCTCCACAAGAAAATAATATTATTACCAATAATAAAATAGATGAGAAACTAAATAGTGTTTTCATAATAAATAATTTATTTGGTTATTATAGTAAATGTAAAAAAAAACCTTTATGATTATTAAATTAGACAAAATTGATGTTTATTTTTATTAAGTTTTAATATTTGTTTGAAATCAGAACATCTACAATTTCCTGGGTGGTATATTTAAAAAAAACGTAATTAACAAAAAATAGGCTTTCAGTTAAATTAAAAGTTTCTTATCTTAAATCAATGTTTTTCAATACGTAACATGTTATTTTTGTAGAGTAATTAAAGAGTAAATATTTTAAAATAAAATAAAACAGATATGAAAACAATTTATCACAAATCAGATTCTCGTGGCTATGCAGATCACGGTTGGCTGAAATCTCACCACACTTTTAGTTTTGCGAATTATTACAATCCTGAAAGAATGAACTTCGGAGTTTTACGTGTTCTTAATGACGACCAGGTTGCTTCGGGAATGGGCTTCGGAACGCATCCACATCGTGATATGGAAATTATTTCAATTCCTTTGGAAGGTGATTTGGAACACAAAGATTCTATGGGCACTACTTCCGTTATTAAAAAAGGAGAAATTCAGGTGATGAGTGCTGGAACCGGCGTGCAACACAGCGAATACAATAAAAAAAAAGACGAACTCGTTAAGTTTTTACAGATTTGGATTATTCCAAACAAAATGAATGTTGAACCGCGTTACGACCAAATCAGCATTAAAGAAGGTGAGAAGTTAAATGATTTCCAGCAGATTCTTTCTCCCAATCGGGACGATGAAGGAGTTTGGATTCACCAAAACGCCTGGTTTAATTTAGCAAAATTTGAAAAGGGAAATTCAAAAGAATACAAATTACACGATTCAAAAAATGGCGTTTATATTTTCGTTTTAAGGGGTTCAGCCAAAGTCGGCGACCAAAATTTAGAAACCAGAGACGGCTTCGGAATTTGGGAAACTGACGCTTTTACTTTAGAAGCCACGGAAGATTCAGAAATATTATTAATGGAAGTTCCCATGGATTTACCGAGAATGTAATCATTCGTTGAAATAAGATAAAATCAAAAAACGGGTTGCAGTGAATGCTACCCGTTTTCTTTATTATTTTAAAGCCCTTATTTCTTTACTAAAGAGTACAGTTTCTTTCCGGCACTTACGATTGCAAACATTCCTAAACCTGCGATAATTCCATAAAGAGCGTGTTTTGCCATTTCGGTCACGTGCGGTAAAAACCGATGAACCAATTCGATATTGTGGTCAAAAATTCCACCTGAAACTAATAACAAAGCAATCGTTCCAATAATTGATAAGGCTTTGATAATCATGGGCAAGGCTTTCACTAACGCTTTTCCCAAAAAATTAAAAAATCCTTTGTTGTGTGATTTTTCAATAAGTTTATAACCGGCGTCATCCATTCTTACTATTAAGGCTACAATTCCGTAAACTCCCACGGTTGCTAAAATTGCTACGATGGAAACGGTCACAATTTGTATTGGTAAAGATTTTTCCAAAACTGAACCTAAAGCGATAATCACAATTTCCAAAGACAAAATAAAATCGGTCGTAATCGCTGATTTCACTTTTATTTTTTCAGCAGTTTCAGCACTTACTCCATTTGAAAATTCTTCATTTTCTGCTTCGTGCTTCTCTTTTTTATGAAACAGATATTCGATGATTTTCTCCACGCCTTCATAAGCCAGATAAAGTCCGCCCAAAATAAGAATGAACTTAATCGCCGGCGGAAAAATAAACTGCAACAAAAAGGCAATCGGAATAATAATCAGTTTATTCACAAAAGAACCCTTCATGATCGCCCAAAGAACCGGGACTTCACGTGAAGACAAAAAGCCAGTTGCTTTCTCAGCATTCACGGCTAAGTCGTCGCCCAATATTCCTGCCGTTTGTTTGGTCGCCACTTTCGAGGCAACTGCAACATCGTCCATTAAGGCAGCAATATCATCCAATACCGCAAAAAATCCTGAAGCCATATCTATTTCTTTGTCGCAAAAATAAAGAATTCCAACTAATATTTTCATTAATAATTAAAATCAACGCAGAATTTAATTATTAAAAATTATAGAAAAATTATCATTTATAATTTTAGAATCAGGTTTAAAAATCTTATTTTCGCAGAACTAAATTTTTAAAAGTGAAACTGCATTTATTACATTCACCAAAAGAAATATTCCAAGATTTTGGAAATGTAATCGACGCTGAAAAATAAACAAAAAGCCGACGGTCAAAATGACTGTCGGCTTTTTTATTTTATTAAAAAGAATTATTTTAGAATCATAATATTAAAGAAACAAAAATGAGCAATACCTATAAATCTGCGGGTGTCGATAAAGAAGAAGGTTACAAAACCGTCGATAAAATCAAAAAGGCCGTTGCCGAAACGCACAACAAAAATGTTTTGAATAATCTCGGAAGTTTTGGAGCATTCTACGAAATCGCTGGCTACAAAAACCCCGTTCTCGTAAGTGGAACCGATGGAGTAGGAACCAAACTGAAAGTGGCTTTAGATTCTAAAAAATACGATTCTATCGGTGTTGACTGTTTTGCAATGTGTGCCAACGATATTTTATGTCACGGTGCAAAACCTTTATTTTTCCTCGACTATTTAGCCTGTGGAAAATTAGATGCCGACATCGCCGCCGAAATTGTAATGGGAATGGTAAAAGCATGTAAAGACAATAATTGTGCATTGATCGGTGGCGAAACTGCAGAAATGCCGGGAATGTACAAACCGGGCGATTATGATGTTGCAGGTTTCTGCGTCGGAATTGTAGAGAAAGATCAAATCATCGACGGTTCTAAAATTAAACCAGGTTGCAAAATTATCGCTTTACCAAGTTCAGGATTTCACTCGAATGGATTTTCTTTGGTAAGAAAAATATTTACTGATTTCAATGAAGAGTTTGAAGGAAAGCCTTTATATGAAACACTTCTTGTTCCGACCAAATTATATTACCAGCCGATTCATAAAATTTTAGAAGAAGTTGATGTTTGTGGAATTGCCCATATTACCGGTGGTGGAATTATCGAAAATATCCCTAGAATTATTCCTGAGAATTTGTGTGCAACAATCGATGCTTCAAAAATTAAAATTCCTTCCGTAATGCTCGAATTAGAAAAACGCGGAAATATTGAGCGCATGGAAATGTACGGAACATTCAATATGGGAGTTGGAATGGTTGTGGTGATTGATGAAGAACATGCTTCAAAAGTTTTAAATCTTATTGATGATGCTTACGAAATCGGTGAAATAACAGAAGGTCCGGAAAAAATACAGTTAATTTAATGTTTTAAAGAATCGATAAGTAAAAGGTCGAATTGAATTACTCATTATCCAATACTTATTATTAATATAAATGAAGAATATCGTAGTTTTAGTTTCCGGCGGCGGAACGAACTTACAAAGAATTATCGATGGCATCGACAATGGAGAAATTCCGAATGCAAAGATTTCTTTGGTTGTTGCTGACCGTGAATGTTTTGGATTGCAGCGTGCAAAAAATCATGATATTCCAGTTCAATTAGTTCCAAGAGGAAAAACCTTCTCCTCTGAATTAAAACAAATTCTTCCTGCAAAAACAGATTTAATTGTCCTTGCAGGGTTTTTATCGATTTTAAATAAAGAATTCTGCGAATCATTTGACGGGAAAATCATTAATATTCATCCTGCCTTATTACCAAAATTTGGTGGAAAAGGAATGTGGGGCCATCATGTTCATGAAGCCGTTTTAGAAGCCGGTGAAAAAGAAAGCGGCGCAACCGTACATTATGTAACCTCAGGAATTGATGAAGGCGAAATTATTCTCCAAAAATCATTTGCAATTTCCGAAAACGAAACTTTAGAAACCTTAACCGAAAAAATTCATACCATAGAATATGAGATTTTTCCAAAGGCAATAAATTTAGTTTTAAATAAATTATAAAACACCAAGCCACGAAGTGGCGATATCAATAACATAGGGTGAAGCCCTATGGAAGAAATCAACAGCATAGGCAAAACCCTATGAAAGGATATATAAATATCAAAAACCGAATTCCGAAGGAATTCAACAATAATAACCGTCGGTGAAACCTACGGAATTAAAAAAAACAATCACCGTTGGTGAAAGAACGGATCTAATAAAAAGTAAAAAACGAAAGAAAATGTCAAAAAAAAGAGCGCTCATCTCCGTTTCCGATAAAGCCGGACTCGTAGATTTTGCAAAGTTTTTAGAAGCAAACAATTACGAATTAATTTCCACGGGCGGAACTTTTAAACATTTAAAAGACGCCGGTTTAAATCCTATTCAAATTGATGAAGTAACTGATTTCCCAGAAATGTTGGATGGTCGCGTAAAAACATTGCATCCAAAAGTTCACGGCGGATTGCTTGCAGTTCGTTCGAATGAAGAACACATGAATACCGTTCAAGAACACGGAATCGGATTAATCGATATGGTTGTGGTGAACTTGTATCCGTTTTTCGCTCATGCAAATACCGATATTTCTTTAGAAGATAAAGTAGAATTCATTGATATTGGTGGACCTTCAATGTTGCGTTCTGGTGCGAAGAATTTTCAATCTGTTGCTGTAATTACCAATGTTGAAGATTATGCTTTGGTTCAAAAAGAAATTGAAGAATCAGGTAACACAACTCTAGAAACCCGTAAAAAATTGGCCGGAAAAGTATTTAATCTGACTTCTGCTTATGACGCAGCAATTGCTCAAATGCTTTTAGATGAAGATTATCCACAATACTTAAACGCTTCTTATCAAAAAGTTTCCGACTTAAGATATGGCGAAAATCCACATCAAACTGCGGCGTACTATACTTCAACAACTGAAAACGGTGCGATGAAAGATTTCGAAATTTTGGGTGGAAAAGAATTGTCCTTCAACAATCTTCGCGATATGGATTTATGTTGGAAAGTTGTTAACGAGTTTAAAGACGAAATGGCTTGTTGCGCCGTAAAACATTCTACACCTTGTGGCGTTGCGATCGGAACAACGGCTGTGGAAACCTATAAGAAAACATTCGAATGTGATCCAGTTTCTATTTTTGGTGGAATTATTGGAATGAACTTTAAAGTAGATTTAGCCACGGCTGAAGAATTAAGTAAAACATTTTTAGAAATTGTGATGGCGCCGGATTTCGGTGAAGATGCTTTAGAATTTTTGAAAAAGAAAAAAAATCTGCGAATCATTAAAATTAAAAATCCAGTTACCGATAAACAAACTTGGGTGAAAATTGATGGTGGAATGTTAGTTCAGGATAATGACAATCAGTTTTCTGATGACATTAAAACAGTCACCGTTTTCAAACCAACAGCCGAACAAGAAAAAGCCTTATTATTTGCGCAACGTGTGGTGAAATATGTGAAATCAAATGCGATTGTTGTTAGCAACGGATTCCAGGCATTGGGTATTGGTGGCGGACAGGTGAACAGAATCTGGGCAACTGAACACGCCGTTGAAAGAGCAAAAGAAAAATTTCAGGGAGATTTAGTTATGGCTTCCGACGCCTTTTTCCCTTTCCGGGATGTCGTTGATTTTTGTGCCAAAGAAGGCATCAAAGCAATCATCCAACCAGGTGGAAGTATGCGCGACGAAGAAAGCATTGAAGCAGCCAACGAACATGGTATTCCAATGATGTTTACGGGAATGAGACATTTTTTGCATTGATTTTGCTATACTTAAATAGAACGGAATTTTTTTCCAACTAAATTTGAAATCCACTTTCAAATTAGTATTTTTGTAAAACACAAACAAACAGTAAAATTTGAATTCGCTTTAAATGAAATTTGATTTAGTCAATAAATCAAGGAAGCGGTTCCATTAAACATTAATAAATAAAGACAAATGAAAATATTAATCGTAGGAAATGGCGCCAGAGAATCTGCCATCGCTCTGAAATTAAGCAGCGATAAAAGAATTTCTAAATTGTATTTCGCCAAAGGAAATGCAACCACAGAATTGCTGGGCCAGAATATATATGAAGACAGCATCGAAGGATTACGTGATTTCGCTATCAAAGAAAGAATAGATTTGACCATCGTCGGTCCGGAAGCACCTTTAGTTGCTGGGATTGTGGATGAGTTTAAGAAACATAATCTTAAGATTTTCGGCCCTAGAAAAAGAACTGCAGAATTAGAAGGAAGCAAAGCCTTCTCTAAAAAATTCATGCAGACGCACAATATCAAAACTGCGAAAGCAAAGGTGTTTGAAGCCTACCAAGACGCAATCGATTATGTAAGAACACAAGAATTTCCTTTGGTAATCAAAGCAAGTGGACTTGCTGGTGGAAAAGGGGTGGTGATTGCCGACGATTTAGCCGAGGCAGAAACAACCATTCACCGATTTATGATCGACAGAATCTTTGGTGATGCTGGAATTCAGTTGGTTATCGAAGAATATTTAAGAGGTTTCGAGGCTTCCATTATTGCCTTCTCTAATGGGGAGAAATTATTTCCATGTATTCCAGTAAAGGATTATAAAAAAGCCGGCAATGGTGATACGGGTCCAAATACTGGCGGAATGGGAAGCGTTGCTCCAAGTCCGGAATTTACCGACGTTCACCAGAAAGATTTTGAAGAAAATATCTTGAAACCTACTTTAGAAGGACTTCACTCTCAAAATATCCGTTTCAAAGGTTTTATCTTTTTTGGTTTAATGGTCACCAAAGACGGAACTTATTTGCTCGAATATAACATGAGACTGGGTGATCCGGAAACGCAGGTAATTTTGGCTTTGATGGAAAATAATCTTTATGACGTGATCATGGATTGTTTAGACGGAAACGACATCGAACTGAAATTCAGCGACAAAAAAGCAGTTTGTTTGGTGATGTGTTCCGGCGGTTATCCGCGTCAGATCGAAACTGGTTTTGAGATCAGAAATATCGAAAAAGTAGAAGATAGCCAGGTTTTATTTGCCGGAGCAAGAATGAAAGGTGATAAAATTTATACCGATGGTGGGCGCGTTTTGAGTTTGGTCGCAACCGGCGATTCTTTCGACGAGGCACGCAAAAAAGTGTACCAGGGTGCCGACATCATTCATTACGACTACGAATATTACAGAGAAGATATCGGCAAGTTTTAACTCCTAAGGCGTGGTTTTCCACGTCTTTTTTATTTTTGTTTCTAGAAGCCGGGAACCTGCTCTCCGTTACAATTCCTCATTCGGCGCTCGCTTCGCTCGCGCCTCATTCCGGGATTTTCACTGCGATCAGGGCTAGGGATTCGGTTATAAAAACAAAATTATTTTTCTTAAATTAACTAACACCTAATTACTAATACCCAACACATACATATGCAAAACGGAATTATCATCCTCGACTTTGGATCACAATACAATCAACTTATTGGACGAAGAATCCGCGAAATGGGCGTTTATTCAGAGGTCCTTCCTTTCAATACCCCTTTAGCAGAAATCCTGGAGCGTGAACCGTCCGGAATAATTCTTTCTGGCGGACCAAGTTCTGTAAACGCAGAAAATGCGCACTTGGTTGACATAGCATTATTCGACCGAAATATTCCGGTACTCGGAATTTGCTACGGAATGCAGTTAACAACGCATTTACTCGGCGGAAAAGTAAAGAAAGGAGAAAAAGGCGAATACGGAAAAGCCAAACTTCAAATCCAGAAATCAAATACTTTACTTTCAGGAGTAAGCCGTTTCTCAACCGTTTGGATGAGCCATTTCGATGAAGTAGAAACACTTCCCGAAGGTTTCGTGATCAATGGAATGACCGACGTAATTTCTGCCATCTCCGACGAATCAAAGAAAATTTATTGCGTGCAGTTTCACCCTGAAGTTTCTCATACCGAAGAAGGTTCGCGAATGATGGAGAACTTTGTCTTCAATGTTTGTAAAGCACCCCAAAACTGGAAACTCACCAATTATATCGACGAAACAATTGCTGATATTAAAGAAAGAGTTGGCGATCAAAAAGTAATTCTAGGACTTTCGGGAGGCGTAGATTCTTCGGTTGCTGCCGTTTTAATTCATAAAGCAATTGGCGATCAGTTACAATGTATCTTCGTTGATACCGGACTTTTAAGAAAAGACGAAGGCAAAAAAGTAATGGAAAATTACGGTGAGCATTTTAACCTTAAAATTAAAATGATCGACGCTTCCGAAAGATTTTTATCCAAACTCGCCGGCGTTTCAGATCCGGAAGCAAAACGTAAAGCTATCGGAAACGAATTCGTTGCGGTCTTTGACGAAGAATCGCATAAAATAGAAGGAGCAAAATTTTTAGCCCAAGGAACAATTTATCCGGATGTGATTGAAAGTCAATCGGTAAAAGGTCCATCGGCTGTCATTAAATCTCACCATAATGTGGGTGGACTTCCGGAAGAAATGGATTTCGAATTGCTTGAACCTTTGCGTGAACTCTTTAAAGATGAAGTTCGTAAAGTAGGAGAGGAATTGGGTATTCCACATCATTTGGTTCACCGTCATCCGTTCCCGGGACCTGGTTTAGGGATCAGAATTCTTGGTGCAGTCGATGCTGAAAAAGTGAGAATCCTGCAGGAAGCCGATGATATTTTCATCGAAGAATTGTATAAAAATGATTTGTACGATAAAGTTTCGCAGGCATTTGTCGTCTTACTTCCTGTAAAATCTGTAGGAGTGATGGGCGATGAAAGAACGTATGAATACACCGCAGTTGTTCGTTCAGCAAACACGACTGATTTCATGACGGCAACCTGGAGCAGACTTCCATATGAATTCTTGGATACTATTTCCAATAGAATCATCAATGAGGTTCGAGGTATTAACCGTGTTGCTTATGATATTTCAAGTAAACCACCGGCAACGATCGAGTGGGAATAAGCATTGAATTAAATATAAAAAAAGGAAGTAGAATTGAACTACTTCCTTTTTTTTTCGATTATTTAGCGCCTCCACCTTCTTTTTCTACATTGGTTTTGGTGTTTTCTTTCACTTTCTGGTTTCCAAATCTTTTTACCAAACTGAAAGCAATTCCATACCAGTCAAAAGCAGAAATATTTCGAAAAGTTCCAATCGGTGCGAAGGTCGTTCGGTCAGAACTGGGTTTCAGGAAAATATTATTTAATCTTATGGTCGCCTCTAATTGCAAAGGTTCGAATATTTTTGTGGCAGAAAAAGTGTGAAAAATATTGTCTTTATTTCCGACAGAATTTCCGCTGTTCTGACTGTAAACCCCGACCCACGCATTTAAATTGATATTCTTTCCGAATAAATTGGTGTACGATATATTGGTAGATCCATTAATGTTGGTAATATAATTCTTGGCATTCAAATTATTACGTGTGTTGAAGTCGCTGTTATCGGTATAATTAGCGCCAACATTAAGATTAATACTGAGTTTGTTCTTTAGAAAAGTTTGATTCGTATTAAAGTTAAGTGAATATCTTTCGGTACGTCCATCAAAATTGGTAGGAACGCTAACCGTTTTTCCATCTTCTATGATATAAGAAGTCCAATAGTCATGATTGCTGAAGTAATAGGTTCCCGAAATAAAATACTTCTTATAAAGTCCCAGTTTTAAGGTAAACCGATCACTTGGGTTCGCTTGTAAATCCATGTTCCCACGGTAATATGTTCCGTCGTCACTGGGTTGTAGAAAAGGATTAAATTCAGAATACCACGGTCGCCAAATATTATGATTGTAAGTAGCGCTAAGATTATAATTCTCTGTAAATGCATATTTTACAAGCAAATCCGGTAACAAAGTGTTGTAGGATTTCGTTTTTTCCACATTTCCTACATCCTGTCTAATGGTATAAGAAATATTCTCAAAGCGCAAACCAATTCTGGTTTCTAATTTCTTAAAAAAAGTTTTGGTAAAATTCGCATACAGTGAATTTAAATTATCTGTATATTGAAAACTATTGCTTCGTGTTTCATCAAAAACAAATCCACCATTGGTAAGATTGAAATAATCCGACGGCAGGATATTATCTTTAAAGTCCATTTTCCCTCCAAATTCCAACTGACTTCCTTCTTTACCAATCGGTTGGGAATAATCAACTTTCAGATAATATTCTCGCTCCTGATTGTTTTCCATAATTCTCGCTCCGACCGGAATGGGATTTGAACTGAAATTGGTTGTAAAATTATTTTGATTTTCGGCACCGCTGAAATTAATTCCAACATTAATATCTAAAATTTTATTTTTTTCTTTATCGTAGTATTTATAGAAAAGATTGCTGCCCAAATTATCGTATTTGCCCTGCGTATTCTGCTGTCTGATGAAAGAATTTTGAAATTGATCACCGATATAATTTTTCCCATTTACGTCAGAATCATTATTACGGTTAGAGTGATTGTATTCGAAAATAAATCCTAAATTATTTTTGTTGGTCAGTTCCAGTTCAGAAGTCGCCGAGAAAGAAGGACCGCGATATATGCCAACACTTTCCGAATTAATATAATTTCGGGCGCTATTTTCATAAAAGAAATTTTCCTGATTATTGGAATAGGTGTTACTGTTATCGCTATAACTTCCGGTAAGCGTTTGAGTAAAGTTTTTTTTATGGTAATTTAAATTAATATTGGAATATTGAGAATTTTTGCTGCTTTGGTTATTATTAAAGGTAGCGCTTCCTTTAATTCCCTCATTTTCATTTTTCTTTAAAATGATATTAATAACCTGGCCGGTGGTTTCGTATTTTGAGGACGGACTTGTGATCACCTCAATTTTCATCAAATTTTCGGCTGGAATTGTTTTCAGATATTCTTTCAATTCTTTTCCGGTGAAAACTGATTTTCGGTCATTAATATAAACGGTTACACTTTCACCTTCAGATTTTATCACATCATTGTTGTCGATACTTACAAGCGGAGTCATTCGCAGAACTTCCCAGGTTGTATTTCCCGCTAAAATTGAACTGTTAGCAACATTGAAAACCGTGCGGTCTGCTTTGCTTTCTACGGTGGGTTTTCGAGCAATTACCGTAACTTCTTCGATGTCTTTTTGCTTAATAGTATCTTGTTTCGATTGTGCCGTAAAAATTGCTGAGTAAAAAAGAGTAGAGGTAAAGAGTATAGATTTCATTCAATAGTTTATATTTTTATAGACAACCCGCAGTAGAGTTTTGTTACACGGCTTTTATTTTATTTAATAAGTTAGTGTGCGGAAAAATCTAAATGTTACTTGAATGAGAATATATATATTTAATTACTCCACTTTTATCCCCTTATTTCTTAAGCGGAATTTTGAATAAGGCGTTTTAATTTTTAAAGTATCTGGATATTCATAATTTTTAACTTCATTTTTATTAAAGTTATATTTCATTATAAATGGAACTTTGTCGTAAGAATTTCCCAGGACAACTGCGACAGAATCACCTTTCCAATACGCATCTTCAATCCAGTAAGAGGGACCGAAAAATGCAATTTGTTTCGCCTCTTTCTTTTTGAAATCTACTAAATTCACTTGCTGATCGGCTTCAAATCCAGCACTTCCATCGGGCATTAATGTCCATTGATAACTGTCGAAATCCAGATATTTAGTTTTACTGTTATTAAAAACGAAGAACGGTTTGTAGATTTCGTTGAAGCCTTTCTTATTCATGATAATAACAGACGATTCCTGATAAGAAATAGGAGAGGTTTGTTTTAACTGAAAATTTTCAAGAATGAAATTGGGATTATACTTTTGATAATACTGAAACCAAGGGTGAGAATAAAGACTGTCAGTAACTTTTAATTTAACAGAGTTTTCAACTTTTCGTGATTCTGTATTTTGACCAGGATTTATTTTTTCCTTTTTATCACAGGAAAAAACCAGCAGCAACATTAGGAATATAAAACCTTTCATTCTTCCAAATTACAACATATTATAATCCTGTCAAAAAAACTATCTTTGCAAAATGGAAAAAATGACCTTTGCCGATTTCGATCTTCCCGAAAAAATTCTTAATGTTTTAGCGGATTCTAATTTATTTGAACCGACACCGATTCAATTGAAAACCTTGAGTCCTATTCTTTCAGGTCGAGATGTGATGGGAATTGCACAAACCGGTACCGGAAAAACTTTAGCGTATCTCCTTCCAGTTCTTAAAACCTGGAAATATAATAAGAGTGGAAATCCAACCGTTCTTATCCTTGTTCCAACCCGTGAACTGGTGGTTCAGGTGGCTGGAATCGTTGAGCATTTAACTAAAGATATTACTGCCCGGGTAATCGGGATTTACGGTGGAAAAAATATTAAAACTCAAAAATTACTTTTTGCAGACGGTTGTGATATTCTTGTTGGAACGCCTGGTAGAGTAATGGATTTGGCGATTGACAACGCAATTTCTTTAAAAGAAGTTTCAAAACTGATCATTGATGAATTTGACGAAATGCTTAACTTAGGTTTCAAAGCACAGTTGACGCATATTTTCCAGATGATGAAAGAGAAGAGACAAAATATTCTTTTTTCTGCAACCATGACCGAAGCAGTTGATGCTTTACTCTATGAATATTTCTCAGGTCCGATGGAAATTTCATTAGCGAAATCTGGAACTCCATTAGAAAAAATTGAGCAGATTGGGTATAAGGTCGAAAACTTTAACACCAAAATAAACCTGCTTGAACATTTATTAAAAACAGACGAAGACTTTTCAAAAGTTCTTATTTTCTGTAACAATAAAAAGCACGCCGATTTATTATATACCAAAATCGAGGAATTATTCCCGGATCAGTTTGATGTGATTCACTCCAATAAATCACAGAATTACCGTTTGAATGCGATGCGCAGTTTTGAGAAACAGGAAGTTCGCGGTTTGATTACCACCGATATTATGGCGCGTGGTCTAGATATTTCAGATATTACGCACGTTATTAATTTTGAAATCCCGGAAGTTCCGGAACAGTATATCCACAGAATTGGTCGTACGGGTCGTGCAGATAAAAATGGTATTGCCGTTTCTTTCGTTACTGTAAAAGAAGAAGTTCAATTATTGGATATCGAAGTTTTAATGGATAAATCGGTAATCATGAAAGAATTCCCGGCTGAAGTTAAAATCAATCCAGTAAAAATCGCTTCTGAAAAAGATGAGGTGGTAATGAAAAATGCACACACCGTGAAGTTAGAAGAAGGTGGTGGCGCATTCCACGAGAAAAAAGACAAAAATAAAAAAGAAAACTGGGGTGGACCACACGCCAGAAAAATTCCGAAAAAAATCGGAGCCAACCGTGCGCAGGAAAAAGCGAAATCAAAAGCGAAGAGAAAAAAGTAATTCTTTATTTAAATCAAAGAATCATCTACGACATAAAAAAGCGTTCTGAAAATTTCAGAACGCTTTTTGTTTTTACCAGCCGCCGCCACCGCCACCGCCGCCTCCACCGCCAGAGAATCCGCCGCCACCTGAACCACTTCCAGAACTGGAAGGTTGGGTAGAAGAACTCGCGATCGATTGCGATAAAGAAGAACTTAACGTATTGGCGAAATTCATATTTATCATCGAACTGCCAACATACCAACTCGAATGGTATTGCTGGTTTGCCAATGATGAGGTCTTCAACATATTTTGAAATTTTTGACCCCATATTTTATCAACACCTAAAACCATCGCGTAAGGCAACATTTTTTCAAAAACCTCTGGCGTCATTGCTGGTGGATTATGAAATTGTAATGTTTTTTCTTCTGCCGTTCCCAAGTACATTTTGAACCCTTCAATGAGAGATTGGGTTTCTAATTTTTCAGGAGTAGGCTGTTTGATGAGGTATTGAAAAAGAATAATACTTATAAAACCGAATATCAAGAATCCATAACTTGCATAGAAACCAAGATTCTCTGATCGTGTTGTGTCTAAGGAAAATAAGGTGAATGAAATTAAAACCAAACCAACTGAAATGAGGGCGAAAAGAACTTTCACTACGGTAGATCTTTCGAAATAGATAGAAATAAATATCCCGAAAAATAGTGCCGCAGCGCCCAGTGGAATCCCAGCACCTACATGCACATCGCTATAACTTGTTTTGTAACTGAAAAATAATCCAAGTCCATATAATACTGAAATAATTAAAATCGGAAGGTAGAGTTTATTGTAATTATTCCCTTTAGATAAAAAAGCATCGTGCTGAAATTTCAAACTTGCTTTAAAATCATTAACAGCGTATTCTATTTTAGAATTATATTTTCCATCAAAAGTTACCGTTTGTGAACCATCATCAAATAGTTTATTCATCAGGTTGATTTCCTCTTTCGGTAAAGTCTGATCCTGTTCTTTTATTTTTTGTAAAGTATATTCTTTGCCACCGAAAATCCCTAAAATTCTTTTATCATTCTCAATGATTTTGAGGAAACCTTTAACCGCCAAGTTTACGATTGATGCTGAGATCATCTGCGCCGAATAATAATCGTTCTCCAAATACCCCAAAGATGCCGGCGATAGATTTTGGGGCGCATTAAACTGTGGATAAACAATTGGTTTTTGTGGATCGATTCCGTACTTCTGCCAACTGGTATAGAAATATCCAAATAAACCCAGAGCTGCTGCAATCAGCAGGCCTAAAACTCCATATTTTTCCAACATTCCTGGTGGAGGGGGCGGAGTAAAAATTCCTTTATTAAAGCCAACAGCGATAGTTAAACCTTCATTTTGACCTAAGTTTTTTGCAGACCATTCTACCGTGTTTTCAGTTGTTTGATTTCCGATACAATTGGAAGTGGTTGAGCCGTAACTTCCCGTATAACAAGATTGCTGTATGATTTTTGCACCTGCAGGTAAAGTAACTTTCGCTGAAATTTCATCCACCGGGAAATTCCATAATGCACCGTTTACGTTCCAGTAAAATTCATCATAATCCTTAAAGAATCCAATTTGATCATTCGTTTTATATTTTAGTTCATAATCGTAAACCCCTGGAGATAAGATGATGTCTTTGTCGCCGAAATATATGCCGTAGTCGTCACTCGTTTTTTCGGTGTGATAGTTTTCTTTCAAACCATTTTTTCGAACGGAAAGGATATCATATTTAATTCTGATTTTTTTTCCATTTATATTTCGCCATAAAGGAAGTGAACGAAAAATTCCTCGCTTTATAATATTGCCATTTGCATAAACTTTAATATTTTCAGTAATCGTGGTTTCGGCATCTTTAGAGATTGTAATATCAGAATGAAATGCTAAAATATGTTCGTAATTATATGCCTCATTTCCAGTTGAGTTCACATCCTGTGCAAATCCCAAACTGAAAATCAGTAGGAAAAATCCTATGAATAAACGTTTCATGGTTTTAGAATTTAATGCTCGGCACCACGCGCTCTGCTATATTATCTAATTCAAAGAAGGCAGATTTGGTGAATTTGAACATGTTCGCAATAAAATTACTTGGGAAAGTATCCACCAGGATATTGTTTTCCCGAACAGTTCCATTATAATATCTTCTTGCTTTTTCGATGTCGCCTTCTAGAGCAGAAAGTTCAGTTTGAAGTTGTAAGAAATTGGTGTTTGCTTTTAGATCCGGATATTGTTCGGCAACAGCATTCAGATTCATCATCGCCTGATTCAGATTTTTTTCTGCGGCTTCCTTTTCCTGAATAGTGTTTGCGCTCATTGCTGCTGCTCTGGCACGCGTTACACTGTCAAATGTTTCTCTCTCGTGCGTTGCATAACCTTTTACGGTTTCTACTAAGTTAGGAATTAAGTCATGCCTTTTTTTCAACATCACATCGATGCTGCTCCAAGCTTCCTGGACCATTGTTTTTAATTTAACCAAGCGGTTGTAGATTGAGATTCCGTAAAAGAAAAAGATGGCGATCGCCGCCAGAAGAATTAAAATAGCAGTCATGATTTAGAGTTTTTGGTTGTTAATTTTTATAATAAGGTTTAATACTTCGTACTTTGATAGGTAATAAAACCAATGTTAAAGTTACAAATATTAACATTAATAAAAGAAACGGCTAAAATAAACTATCTTTGCAAAAATTTTTGGGCTTGAAAAGTTCGAGTAACCCATTAATAATAACATTATTAAACAAAATTTTATGTCGAATATCGTCGCCATAGTAGGACGTCCCAACGTTGGGAAATCCACCCTTTTTAACCGTTTTCTAGAACGTAGAGAAGCAATCGTAGATTCAACCGCCGGAGTTACCAGAGACCGTCATTACGGAAAATCTGACTGGAACGGAGTTGAATTCACTGTAATCGATACCGGAGGTTACGAAGTTGATACTGAAGATGCATTCCAGGGAGAAATTATCAAACAGGTTGAATTAGCGGTTGATGAAGCAACCTCAATTATTTTCATGCTGAATGTTGCTGAAGGTTTAACAGATACAGATATCGAAATACACGAAATGTTGCGTCGTTCGAATAAGCCGGTGTATATCGTAGTTAACAAAGCAGATTCTGCAAAAGAAGAATTGGCTGCAACTGAATTCTATCAGTTGGGAATTTCAAAATATTACACCATGTCTTCTGCAACAGGTTCCGGAACCGGAGAGTTGTTGGATGATATCGTAAAAGATTTCCCCACTACCGAATACAAAGATCCTTTCGAAGGTTTACCTAAAATTACGATTGCAGGAAGACCAAACGTTGGAAAATCAACTTTAACCAACGCACTTTTAGACAAAGAACAAAATATAGTAACTGATGTTGCTGGAACAACGCGTGATTCAATCCAAACTTTATATAATAAATTCGGACATGAATTTGTTTTGGTTGATACCGCCGGAATGCGTCGTAAAGCCAAAGTAAAAGAAGATTTAGAGTTCTATTCGGTAATGCGTTCTGTTCGTTCGATTGAGTATTCTGATGTTGTGATCATTATGGTTGATGCTACTTTAGGATGGGAATCTCAGGATATGAATATTTTCGGACTGGCTCAGAAAAACAGAAAAGGAATTGTAATCGTTGTCAACAAATGGGATTTGGTAGAAAAAGAAACCAATACAACCCGTGACTTCGAAGCAAGAATTAAAGAAAAAATTGGTCAGTTTACGGATATTCCAATTCTTTTTGTATCTGCTTTAACGAAACAGAGAATCCTAAAAACCGTAGAAGTTGCGATGGAGGTTTACCAAAACAGAGCGAAGAAAATTAAAACTTCGAAACTGAATGAAATTATGCTTCCTATTTTTGAGAAAACGCCGCCACCAGCATTGAAAGGGAAATACGTGAAAATTAAATATTGCGTACAACTTCCAACTCCAAGTCCGCAGTTCGTATTTTTCTGCAACTTACCCCAATACGTAAAAGAAGCCTACAAAAGATTTGCGGAAAACCAACTTCGAAAAGAGTTCGGATTCACCGGAGTTCCTATTGAAGTCTATTTCCGTCAAAAATAAAAACCCAAGCCTTTTAGATTTTATCTAAAGGGCTTTTTAATACTTAAAATTATCACGAACTTTGCAACCTAACTTATAGCAATGATAACAATTCTTTCAGACAATTTCTCTTTAGTAAATACTTGGATTAATGAACTTCGCAATGTAGATGTTCAAACTGACCGATTAAGATTCCGCAGAAATATGGAACGTATCGGCGAAATTGCCGCCTTTGAAATCAGCAAAGGATTAGAAACCGAGGAAATTGAAATCACGACACCTTTAGATAAAATTAAAGCCAAAGAAGTTGCGGTGCAACCTGTAATTACTACGATATTGAGAGCAGGTGTTCCTTTGTTTCAGGGAATTTTAAATTATCTGGATAAAGCAGATTGTGGTTTCGTTGCCGCTTACAGAAAACATGACGCTAATGATTATTTTTCCATTAAACAGGATTATTTAACTTGTCCGAGCGTTGATGGAAGGCCGTTAATCGTCGCAGATCCAATGTTGGCAACAGGAGCAAGTTTAATTGAGGCAATAAAGGATTTATTAAATCACGGGAAGCCAACACAACTTCATATCGTTGCAGCCATCGCATCTCAGCAAGGAGTTGATGCCATTCAAAACGCCTATCCTGAAGCGAAAATCTGGGTTGGAGTGATTGACGAAAAACTAACTTCAAAAGGATATATCACGCCAGGATTGGGTGATGCAGGAGATTTATCTTACGGCGAGAAATTACAGAGATAATCATCTTTAATGTCATATCATTTAAAAAAAATCTGTGTAAATCCGTGGGATCTGTGAGAGTAACAATGCACACAGATTTCACAGATTTGCACAGATAAATATATAATCTTGGAAACTCCTTCTCTTTTTGATAAGGAGTTTTTTTAGTCCATCGCCATTACCAAAACGCTTACTTTATTATTTCCTTCCTTTAAAATTTGCCAGGCCACGGCGCTCATCGTATTTCCAGTCGTGAAAACATCATCGATTAATAAAATATGCTGATTTGAAATTTTCTTGTTAATTGAAAACAGATTTTCATTAAAAGTTCTTTGCTCGCGTCGTTTTTTGGCTTGTGCTTTTTTGTAGAAATTCCTTTTAATTAAAGTGTGATCGCACGAAATTTTCAATTCTTTGGAAAGTGAGTCTGCAAACAAATGCAATTGATTATAACCACGTTCTTTCTCTTTTTTCGGATGAAGTGGAACCGTTGCCAAAAGATCAATTTTCATAGAATTGAAATCAATTTTTTCTAAAGTCCAGTTTGCGATGATTTTTCCGATTTTCTCCCGGCTGCCGTATTTTAACTGATGAATAATCTTTTGACTGGTGCTTTCTTCCTCAAACTGCATCAGCGCGAAAGCACTTTCAATAGGAAAAAGTAACCGACATTTCTCCAGTAAAAGATTGCTTTCGGAATGGTGATGATGCGTAAAATGAATCTGATCAAAACACAATTCACAAACCACTTCTTCATGATGAATGATTCGGTTGCATTCCAAACACCGATTCGGGAAAAGTAAGTCGACTAAAAACATACTTCATTTATTTACTGAAAGTTACGATTTAGTTTTGAATTTAAATCTGGGAAGAATTGTAGTGAATAATGATTATTTATTTTTGGAATTTAATTCTTTTGTAAATTTAGAAATCAAATCATCCAGTTGGTCACCATAAATAATTTTTGCATTTTCGTAAGTTTGATTTTCGGAAAGTTGCAAAAATTTGTCTTTATCGTATTTTATCAAAAACCCTACAAATGCTCCGGAAATTGGATAAAGCAAACTTTCATCGATCTCTTTTCCATCTTGCCACATTTTCTTAATAGAAACCGGATTTAAAATGTTGATTTCCTTTGCACTGGTCATTTTATCATTTTTGTTCTGATCAAAATATACCGCAATTCCTTCATTGATAAATCTTACTTTCAAACTGTTTGGATTTCTCCAATGAATGATGTTGTGAGCGATTTCATGTCCTGCAGATTGATTTGTTCTGTTGTGAGAAATACAAAATTCTGGATTTGTAAATCCTAAATTTTTGTTTAAATATGGATTGTGATTACCTGGTAAATCCCAAACAAAAAAGTCAATTTTCTTTGGAAGTTCAGATTTAAAAAAGGAATTAATCTTATCGAAAGCGTCTTGTCTTGAAGATACAATTGATTTAATATTTTCTTCTGAAATCGTATTTTGGAAATGGAAAATCAGGTTTCTTGACTCCACATTTTTCCAATCTTTGTATAACTCATCAAACCCAAACAGAATTCCCCAATATTTTAATTCATTGTCTGAGTTTTTAGTTCCTGGAATTTCTTTCGCCTTTTCATAAACATTTTTCGCCTCATAAATCTTGCCAAGTCCATAATACGTTTGGATTGATTCAACTGAAATCCAGGCTTTTTGCCAGTTTTCATTACTAAGAACCTTTGCTTTCTCAATAAATAATTCAGCATTTTTGTAATCTTTCTTTTGATTGTACGCTTTCGCAAAAAGAAAATTCATTTCAAATGAATCGGAATCGTTCTTTGAGTTTTGTCCAATTTTAATTGCTTTATCCGGCTGATTTAATTTTAATGCTTCCATCATTTGCTTTAATTGAGAAAAGCAAAGTGTTGAAATTGCAACTAATAGGAGTGTTAAATATTTTTTCATATTTAAACAATAAGGTAAAATTAAGATTTAATATTTTTCTTAAAGCATTTCTTTCCGAATCTTCTGAATCGATTTCTTCATATTTTCATTAAAGATTTCTTTCTCCAGTCTTGAGGGTGGCGCCTGTCGAACCTCGCAATCCGGAATGCTGCAGACTTCGCAAGTTACACCAACATTTACGGTTTTAATCTGATCACTTTTTGCAAATTTAATTTTCTTTAAAGAATTAGAATTCAATAAAATTCCCACACAATAACTTCTGTTTGTTCCATCCGAAAAAGGGTTTTTCTGTGAAGTGGAAATCACCAGATAGGTCAATCCGCTATCTTTATAATGAGAGATTTGAGCATCGGTAAGTTTTTCGTTTTCTTTTAAATTTGAAAGATTTTTTACCGCAATCCAGCGTCTGCAGTAATGTTCGTTCGTTGCATTTGCGTGCGGCGCTTGTTGCTGATTCAAATGCAATTCCTTTAAAATCTGAATTTTATCTGAATTTTTCTTCTTCGTGAAACAGAGATAGAATAGATCTTTAATTCCCAATTCTTGCGGGAGAATGTTCGTTAAACGGTAATAGAAGGTTTCCGGCGAGTTCGTAAATTCTTCGATTAGATTTTCAAAAAGTTTTGGATTCCATTCTGGGTTTTGAAAAAATTCGTTGATTTCCTGGGCTAATATTTCTTTGCGAATCAGCAAACATCCAGCGAAATAAGAAACATAATAGTTATTTAAAAGTTCTTCAAAACTTGTGAAATCTAACCAGGAATACGTGTTCGGACGGGGATTTAGATTCATTACATTAAACCCGATTTCTTTCGCCAGGATAAATGTTTTCTGATCTTCATCTAAAAGTTCATTCAATAAAAGTAATTTCTTTTCCGGAATATAAAGCGACCGTAATTTCCCCGAAGCGCCGTATTGTTCCAAATCCAGAGATCTGATTTCGTACTCAAATTGTATTTTTAAAATATCTTCAAATTCACCGGATTTTGGTTTGCTAGAAATGTTATTTTCCAGAATATAAGCCTTTGCTTTTTCCTCAATGTCCGGAAAATAATTATCATGCAATTCCTGAAAACTTCTAATCACGGCAAAGAAAAAACGCTCTTTACTTAAATTGTAATTCTTTGAAATTTCAATTAAAGTATTGATAAATGCAGTGACTTTTTTCGGAGCATCGCTGATGATGCTGATGAGGTTTGTTTTATTAATTCCAAAAAGGTCAAGCGGAATTTCTTTGAAAAAATCGGACTGTATAATTTCTGCAATCGGCGCTAAACTTTTATCAAGTTTTGTAGAAACCAAATCGTCATAAGTGCAATTCAGCGCTGTGGCAAGTTGTGCAATTTTATCGTGCTTCGGATATTTTTTACCGTTTTCAATCTCATTTAAATAAGATTTAGAAACGCCTGTTAAATTCGCCAGATCTTGTAAAGAAAAATTCTTCTTTTGTCGGAACTGCTTCATTTTCAATCCGAAAACTGTTTTTATAAAATCACTGTCGCTTGCCATTAAGTAAAATTAATTTATACTATTTCTAAATAGATTGTAAAATCCGATGAATACAAAGGTAAATAAAATTATGCGGTTGTTCGCATAATAATTATTTTATAATTTTAGCGAACGTTCGCTGTTAGTGAATATTTTTTGCCTAAGTTTGTAATACCAAATCATTAAAGTTTATACAAAATGGAAACGGCAACACAATTTCAAATTCTTCCTCAAGAACAATACAACGACCTCTTTACTTCCGAATTAGTGAGTTTCTTAACCGCACTTCATTCGAAATTTAATAATGAAAGAATTGCGCTTCTTCATGCGCGGACCATGAAACAGGTAGAATTCGATCATCATCAGCTTCCTAAATTTTTACCTGAAACGGAGGAGATTAGAAATGGTAATTGGGTTTGCAATCCTTTGCCGAAAGATTTGTTGGACAGGAGAGTTGAAATTACGGGACCGGTTGAAAGAAAAATGGTAATCAATGCTTTGAATTCTGGCGCATCAACTTTTATGGCCGATTTTGAAGACAGCAATTCTCCCACTTGGGAAAATTGTATGGAGGGACAAAGAAATCTTTCTGATGCAATCAACAGAACTATCAGTTTTGAAAATGAAAACGGAAAAAGATATGAACTGGGTGAAAATTTAGCCACGCTTTTAGTTCGTCCGCGAGGTTTGCATCTAGAAGAAAAAAATATTGAATTTAATGGTGAAAAAGCCTCAGGTTCTTTAATCGATTTCGGAATTTACTTTTTTAGAAATGCGAAGAAACTAATTGATAATGGAAGCGGGCCTTATTTTTATTTGCCAAAATTAGAACATTATAAAGAAGCGAAATGGTGGAACGACGTTTTCAGATTTTCTCAGGATTATTTAGAAATTCTACAGGGAACAATTAAAGCCACGGTTTTAATTGAAACCATTACGGCTGCTTTTCAACTCGACGAAATTTTATATGAATTAAAAGAACACAGTTCAGGTTTAAACTGTGGACGTTGGGATTATATTTTCTCTTTCATCAAAAAATTTAGAAATCTCCCAGAATTTTTGGTTCCGGACAGAGATCAGGTTACGATGGCTTCTCCTTTTATGAGTGCTTACTCGAAAAGAGTTATTCAGGTTTGTCATAAAAGAAATGTTCACGCGATGGGCGGAATGGCCGCTCAAATTCCAGTTAAAAATAATGAAGCAGAAAATGAAATCGCTTATGCGAAAGTTCGTGCAGATAAAGAACGAGAAGTAAAAAACGGACACGACGGAACTTGGGTCGCCCATCCAGGATTAGTTTCTGTGGCAAAGAAAATCTTTGATGAGTTTATGCCGACGCCAAATCAAATCAATAAAAAATTTGAAGAGTATCATATTTCTGAAGAAAATCTCCTTGAGATTCCAAAGGGAACGATTACTGAAAATGGCGTTAGAAAAAATATTAATGTCGGCATCTTATATATAGAATCTTGGTTAATGGGCGTTGGCGCTGCGGCTTTATATAATTTAATGGAAGACGCTGCAACCGCAGAAATCTCCAGGACACAAATTTGGCAATGGCTTAAAAATCAAGCGAAACTGGACGACGGCAGAACATTAATGCCCGAAATGGTTTTGAACTGGCAGGAAGAAGAACTTGATAAAATTAAAAATTATGTCGGTGAAGAAAGATTCAATAATGGAAAATTTGAACTAGCAACCGAACTTTTTGATGACCTTATTCTAAATGACAACTTTGCAGAATTTTTGACATTGAAAGCGTATCAGTTTATTTAAGAGCCAAGGAAAAAGTAAAAAGAGCCAAGAGGAATAAAACCACAAAAGTCACAAAAGTTTAAGTTAATCTTTATTCTAAAAGTACAAAAAAGAACATTCCCTTTGCAAGTGAAATCGAAGATTCGACGAAGTCAAACGCCTTTGAGTCCGTAATTTCAGAAGTATATTATTCAAAAAATCTTTGCGCCTTTGCGTTTAGAATTTAATACAAATCACAAAAACAAATCGATATGAACAAGCAAGAACAAATCCAGCAACTGGAAAAAGAATGGTTAGAAAGTCCAAGATGGAACGGTATCAAAAGACCGTATTCCGCAGAAAAAGTATTGAAACTTCGAGGTTCTTATAAACTCGATTATACGATTGCAAAATTAATGTCGGAGAAATTATGGGAGAAATTAAACAACCAGGATTTCGTGGCAGGATTAGGTGCTTTAACAGGAAATCAAGCAGTACAGGAAGTTGATGCAGGTTTAGAAGCAATATATCTTTCAGGTTGGCAAGTTGCCGCAGATGCGAATTTGAGTGGCGAAATGTATCCAGATCAAAGTTTGTATCCTGCGAATTCAGTTCCGTCTGTTGTGAAGAGAATTAATAACGCTTTGTTGCGTGCTGATCAAATTCAGTCTGTGAATGAAGTTAAGAGTGAAGATTGCAAAGATTATTTAGTTCCAATCGTAGCAGATGCAGAAGCAGGTTTTGGTGGAAACTTAAATGCTTTTGAACTGATGAAACAAATGATTGAAGCCGGAGCAGCCGGAGTTCACTTTGAAGATCAATTATCTTCTGCTAAAAAATGTGGACATTTAGGTGGAAAGGTTTTAGTGCCAACTCAGGAAGCGATTAACAAATTAGTTGCGGCTCGTTTGGCAGCCGATGTTTGCGGCGTTCCAACTGTTTTGGTAGCGAGAACCGATGCTGATGCTGCAGATTTATTAACTTCAGATATTGATGATAGAGACAAAAGATTCGTGACTGGGAAAAGAACGACTGAAGGATTTTATGAAGTGAATAATGGAGTAGAGCAGGGAATCGACAGAGGTTTGGCTTACGCTCCTTATGCCGATTTGATTTGGATGGAAACTTCAAATCCGGATTTGGATTATGCGAGAAAATTCGCCGAAGGAATTCACGCAAAATTCCCCGGAAAAATGTTGGCGTACAACTGTTCACCCTCTTTCAACTGGGCTGCTAAATTATCAGTTCCCGAAATGGAAACGTTCCGCGAAGAATTAGCCGCTATGGGTTACAAATTCCAGTTCATCACTTTGGCCGGATTCCACGCCTTAAATACTTCGATGTTCGAGTTGGCTTTGGCGTACAAAGAAAGAGGAATGGCCGGTTACAGCGAATTGCAGGAAAGAGAATTCGCCTTACAATCCAAAGGTTTCCGCGCTGTGAAACACCAGAGTTTTGTCGGAACGTCTTATTTCGATGAAGTTCAAACGGTCGTAACAGACGGAAATTCTTCAACAACCGCTTTGGCTGGCTCAACTGAAGCAGAACAGTTTCATTAAGTAAAACACAAAAATTCCATAAATTTTAATTGTTAGAAAATTCCTTCCCTTTTTGGGAGGGGATTTTTTTTTAGAATAAGTTGAAATCTTTTGTAACCTTTCTGTACTTGCTGTACTCTATCTATTTGTAAGCGGTTCGGAGCGGTTTTATTTTTTGATGTTTCATGAAATGCTGTGAACTTCTTATTCACTTTTTTAAGGAAAGAAATTCAAGATTCGAAGAATTTTTTCTTTAAAAATTAAAGCATATCATTCTTAACTTAAAAATCAACAAAATGAAAACGCTAAAAAATTTAGTATTATCAGGGGCAGTGCTATTGTCTGCATTGTTGTCCTCTGTCGCAGTTTCTGCACAAACCGCCAAGACTCCACAACTTACAGATCCTGAAATTGCTTCTGTTGCAGTGACTGCCAACCAAGTAGATATAGATTATGCTAAAATTGCATTGAAAAAATCACATAATAAAGAGGTCATCAACTTTGCTACAACGATGGAAAATGACCATACTGCTGTGATTAAAATGGCGGTAGATCTGGTAACGAAATTAAAAGTAACTCCACTATCCAATGAGGTTTCAAAATCTTTATTGGCTGGGGTAGTAAAAGAAAAAGTAGTTTTAAATGCTAAAACAGGAAAATCATTTGATAAAGCGTATGTCGATAATGAGGTTTCTTATCATGAGGCTGTAATTGGTGTGGTAGAAAATACGCTTATGCCACAGTCTAAAAATGCAGAAGTAAAAGCACTGCTTCAAAAAGCATTACCAATCTTTAAAACGCATCTTGAACATGCAAAAATGCTTCAGAAAACATTGAAATAAAAGATAATGTATTCCTTAAAACATTTTTTTAAAGTAGGATTTTCAGCATTTGCGCTAGTAAGTTTGTTGAATGTCACGAGTTGTAATTCCGGATCCAAAGATGATACGATTCCTGAAGAAACTACTGCACCAGTTAGTGCCACTGCAGAATCTCCGGCCAGTATGTCAACTGTTGATTCAGCATCGGCTGCCAAAAATTTAACTGCTGCAGAATCCAATTCAAAAGCAGAAACTCATGTGGTAACCATCGAAAATATGAAATTTAATCCCGCAACGATTACTGTAAATAAAGGCGATAACGTAACTTTCATTAACAAAGATATTGTAGCACATAATGCAACAGAAGTACAAAATACCTGGGCATCGCCAATGTTACAAACTGGTCAATCCTGGACTTTCAATCCGGAAAAAACAGCAGATTATTATTGTACGGTACACGTCGTGATGAAAGGAAAGATTATTGTAAAATAAAATTTTCCTCCTTTTTTTAAATGATAGAAGAACTTCAGAAAGTATTGAAAATGAATTTGTTGTAATCGGTTTAAATTTCTATTAATTCATCTTTTCTTTATCAGGAATAATGGGTTATTAGAGTTGTGAAGTCGGTTTTAATTTAGTCTCTCATTTTGCTAAATTAATTATTTTGAAAGAAATATTATCGTACATTTATAATCATTAATAATGAATCATGTCCCAATTAACCACCATTAAATCAATTAAACATCTCACTCATGATGTTCTGCAAATCGTACTCGACAAGCCTGCAGGTTTAACTTATATCCCAGGACAGGCGGTAGATATTGCACTTAATAAACCGGACTGGAGCGACAAAAAAAACTGCTTCACTTTTACGTCTGTGCCGGAAGATGATCATATAGAATTTACCATCAAAACCTATCCGGAACATAAAGGTATGACCAATGAATTACTTTCTTCTAAACCGGGAGATGAGGTGATTATTTATGATTCTTTTGGAGATATACATTTTAAAGGAGCGGGAATATTTATTGCGGGTGGTGCTGGAATTACACCGTTTATTGCGATTTTAAAGAATTTAGAAAAACAAAATCAGCTGAGTGGAAATAAACTTCTTTATGCGAATAAGACAAAGGCAGATATCATTTTAGAAGATCGCTTTACCTCAATGCTTGGAAAAAATTTCATCAATATTCTTTCGGATGAGGATTTGGAAGGATATGAACATGGGTATATATCGGCGGATTTAATTAAAAAATATTCCGAAGAACATTTAAAATATTATTACCTCTGTGGTCCGCCTCCAATGATGAATGCGGTTGAAGGCCATTTAGCATCTTTAGGAATCGGCGAAGAATTTATAGTCAAAGAAGGTTTTTAAACTAAATTTCACTCATTTAATATATTGTGCTCAAGTTATATTTTTTAACTTGAGCATTATTTAGCCAAAAAAACAAATATGAAAAATTACGCATTAATAACTGGAAGTGCCGATAGAATCGGAAAAGCAGTCGCAATTCATCTTGCAAAGCAAGGTTATAATTTGGTTCTCCATTATAATTCCTCGAAAGAAAAAGCCCAAAAAGTGAAAGATGATATTGAATCTGGTTACAGCGGTTTGAAAGTTGAATTGCTGCAAATTAATTTTTTAAAAGAAAATGATTTTAATCAAATTTTTCAGGATTTAAAAAAGAAAAAAATCACCATTGAAATTTTAGTTAACTGTGCGTCAGATTTTATTAAATCAAATTTTAAAGAAGAGGGAAGTGAACTTTTAGATAAAGAGATGACCATTAATTTTAAAATTCCTTATCTGCTAACAAAAGCATTTGCAAAGGTTTACGGAAAAGGAAATATCATTAATTTCGTTGATACCAAAGTTACCAAAAATAGTACGGTGCATCTCGATTATATTTTAAGTAAAAAATTATTGAAAGATTTCACCCGAATTTCTGCCGTAGAATTAGCTCCCGACATTCGGGTAAATGGAATTGGACCAGGCTTAATTCTGCCACCAGAAGGTGAAGATGAAAGTTACTTAATGAATTTGGCTCAGAATATTCCGTTAAAGACCATTGGTAATTTAGAGGAGATTTTAAAAGCGGTTCAATTTATTCTGGACAGTAAATTCTTCACCGGGCAAATTTTATATATTGATGGTGGTGAACATTTGGTTTAAAATTAAGTATTTTTGGAAATAGAATCGTTCCAATTCCATTGTAGGTTTTGATTTTATGAACAAAACCTAAATAAACATTAAATAAGAAATAAAATATGGGTGCAACCTATAATCCAAAATTATCCATTGTTCGGGTAGAAAATTTACGTCTGAGAGCATTTATCGGTTTCATGGATTGGGAAACTGAAAAGCTGCAAGATATCATCATTTCTTTCTCCTTTAAATATGATACTGCTTTGGCATCAGAAACTGATGAGGTAGAAAATGCGGTGGATTATAAAAACATTACGAAGGGAATTATTGATTTTGTAGATCAAAAAAGTTTTCATCTCATTGAAGCTTTGGCGGAGAAAATTTACACTTATATTCAATCTTCTAATGCCGGGCTGCAAGATATCTGGGTGAAAGTTGAAAAACCAAATGCTTTGCGTTTCACAGATAATGTGATGGTTCAGATTGATGGTTCAGACCGATACAATACCGCAGTAATTGCTTTAGGTTCAAATATTAATGACGATGCAAACTTTACTAAAGCTTTAGCGCATCTTCAGCAATTAGGTTTTATCATGCAGCGTACAGAATTCATCAAAACGAAACCTCTCAAATTTGAAGATCAAGCAGAATTTTTAAATGGAGCAATTCTTCTTCATACTAAAAAAAGTTTGTCTGAAATAAAAATGCATTTAAAACAAATTGAAGCATTATTAGGAAGAGTACGAATTGAAAATAAAAATGCGCCGCGAGAAATTGATTTAGATGTTCTTACGTACAATGGATTCATCATTGACAAAGATATTGAAGAACTGCCTTTCCTTATTGATTTTGTGCAGCACCTTCAGCCTGAGATACAACTTTAGGATTTAGAAAAACATAAAGAAATTATAAAAAAGCGTCTCGCCAAATATTTGACGAGACGCTTTTTATTTTTAATGTTCTCTTCTAACAACTTCAACAGGTTTCAGTTTGATCAGTTTCATTTTATCTAAAAGAATCATAATGTAATAAGTAACATCGATTTCGTGCCATCTTACGCCACCGAAGTTCGCTCTGCCACCGTGTTTGTGGTGATTGTTATGGTAACCTTCGCCCATCATTAACCAGTCGAAACGGAAAAGATTTTTAGAAGTATCAGAAACTTTGAAGTTGGTATAACCGTAGATGTGTCCGAACCAATTGATGATTACACCGTGAATTGGCGCCATCATATAGGCAACAGGTAACAAAAGCCATTGCCACCAAGCGGTTGCAAAAAAGTAGAAAAATACGGTGTACGCAATTCCCCATGCTAATCGGGAACCCCAAGAACTGGCGAATTTATCGAAACCTTCCCACTGAGGAACATTCTTTGTAAATTTTTCTTCGATGATTGCTTTCTGACTGTTAATGTCTGCATAAATTTTCTTTGTACGCCACATCATCGAAAATAAATTGTCGTCGTATTTCGGTGAGTGTGGATCTTTCTCCGTATCTGCGTAAGCATGATGCATTCTGTGCATAACGCCATATCCGTAAGCTGAAAGATAGTTAGAACCTTGTGTAACCCAAGTTAAAACATAACATAATTTTTCCCCAAACTTTGACATTTTGAAGGATTGGTGAGCCGCATATCGGTGCAGAAAAAAAGTTTGAAAAAATAGTCCCGAATACCAAAGGACAATGATGAATAGGATGATAACCATAGTATATATTATTTCACAAAGATACGAGGAAAACCCTAAAGATGAAAGCCGGAAATCATCCGGCTTTCACAATTGTTTGTTAATACTGATGAATATCAGTTTTATTTAAATAGCTTTTACAATGAAATAATTCTTCTTTCCTTTTTGTAGTAAAAGGAATTTGCCATCGATTAAATCTTTTTCAGCAATTTCGAAAGTCTCGCTTACTTTTTCTTTATTAATGGAAATTGCATTGCTGGTCAATTCTCTTTTTGCTTCTCCTTTAGATTTTAGGAAACCAGATTTGTCAGAAATTAAATCAATGATATTGCTTCCAACAACTTCAGATTTTAAGAGCTCCTTTTGTGGAACTCCTTCAAAAACTTCTAAGAAAGTTGCTTCATCCAAACTTACTAACTCTTCTGCAGTAGAACGCCCAAATAAGATTTCGGAGGCTTTCACTGCTTTTTCAAATTCTTCGCGGTTGTGAACCCAAACTGTCACTTCTTCGGCTAGTTTTTTCTGCAACTTTCTTTCGTGTGGAGCAGTTTTATGATCTTCAATTAAAGTTTCAATTTCTTCTTTACTTAGGAAAGTGTAATATTTAATGAATCTTTCCGCATCCGCATCCGTTGCGTTTAGCCAAAATTGGTAGAATTTATAAGGCGAAGTCCTTTTCGCATCCAGCCAGTAATTTTCACCTGCTTCAGATTTTCCGAATTTAGAACCGTCGGCTTTTGTAATCAAAGGCATCGTTAAAGCAAATGCTTCTCCCTGAACTTTTCTGCGGATTAATTCTGTTCCGGTGGTGATATTTCCCCACTGATCAGAACCACCCATTTGCAGCCTCATATTTTTCTCTTTGTACAAATGAAGGTAATCGTATCCTTGTAATAATTGGTAAGAAAACTCGGTGAAACTCATTCCTTCTGCGCCACCTTCTCCGGTAATTCTTTTCTTCACCGACTCTTTCGCCATCATGTAATTCACGGTGATATGTTTACCGGTATCACGAATAAAATCCAGGAAAGAAATTTCTTTCATCCAGTCATAATTGTTCACCAATTCGGCACTGTTCGGTTCTGATCCGTCAAATTTCAAAAACTTTGACAATTGTTTTTGTAAACAAGCAACGTAATGGTTTAGTGTATCTTCATCTAAAGCATTTCGCTCATTAGATTTCCCAGAAGGATCACCGATCATGCCGGTTGCGCCACCTACTAAAGCGATTGGTTTATGACCGTGTTGCTGATAATGCGCCAGAACTTTGATAGGGATTAAACTTCCGATATGCAACGAATCTGCGGTTGGATCAAAGCCTATATACGCTGTGGTCATTTCCTTATTCAGTTGTTCTTCGGTTCCTGGCATCATGTCGGCAAACAGGCCGCGCCATTTTAGTTCTTCAATAAAAGCGTTCATTATTTTGCAAATTTTATAAGACGCAAAGGTAGGGATTTTGAATGGATGACAGAGGAGACATCAATTCTAATTTCCTATAAAGCATAGAAAGGGGATAAATTACAGTAACTAATTAGTTATTGATAAGAAGATATTTTATGTTTGTCGGAAATATTCTATTATTAAATTTCACCAAAATTTGTGGCTGGTCTGTTTTTTTCATATCTTTTTTATACTTTATTTTTTAGGAAAAAGATATTATTTTTTCACTATTAAAATTTGATCAAAAATTTTATGGAAAATCACCAAAATAAAAAATGGATTATCATTTACAGTTCAGTTGCTATTGCTTTGATTGTTCTTTACTACGTCGTGAATCTGCCCATATTAGAACCATGGAATCACTATGTTCCTTTTTTGCGAAAACTGAGTTTAAGTTTGTTTTTAATCTCAATTATATTTCTGATCAGTAAATTAATTGAACGGTTAATTTATAGTCAAAATCACATTGAAGGTGATCGTTATAATCTTTTGAGAATTGTGAAGTTTCTTGCTTTAGTTTTCAGTTTGATTGTTGCAGCCTCATTTTTATTTCAAAACCTTTATGCTGCTGCAGTGAGTTTTGGTTTGATTTCTTTGGTATTAGGTTTTGCTTTACAGGCGGCAATTGCTTCATTTATTGCTTGGGTTTATTTGGTGTTCCGGCGTTCTTATTTAGTAGGCGATCGAATTCAGATCAAAGGGTTCCGTGGAGATGTGGTTGAAATTAATTATCTGGATACTTCTATTTTGGAATGCTCCGGAGATTATTTGGGGAATGACAGAAGAAGTGGCAGAACCATTCGGTTTCCTAACAGTTTAATTTTGCGCGAAGAAATTATTAATTATTCAGGCCCACAAGTTCCATTTATCTGGAATGAAACGGCGATTCAGATTTCCTATACCAGTGATCTGCAGTTTGTAGAGGAGTGCCTTTTAGAAGCAGCACGAAAAGATTTCAAAGAAGAGTATCCACAATACAATATGAAAAAACATGCGCAGTGGGAACCGGCAGTTTATTTCCGAAACAACGTTTATGCCTGGATGGAAGCGGTAGTAAGTTATCCCGTGGAACCAAACGATACTACCGGCCGGCGAAACCGAATTTTAAAATATGCGTTACCAAAGTTGAATGAAGCGCCTGATCAAGTACAATTTCCGGAAGGAGTGGCGAGATAAAATGGCCTCTTAAATAAAATTTGTAATTTGCTCAAAATCAACACGCTTTGAATAGTTGTATTAAATTTTAATTGACTAATTTTGCACCCGCAAAAAAGGAACAAGTTATGAAAAGAGTTGGTGAGCACAGAAAGCTTCTTGGGGTTGATAAAACTGCAACATTAAAAGATTTAAAAACAATTTACAGAAATACGATGAAGGATGCGCATCCTGATAAATTTGTAAATGATGACGAGGCAAAATTGGAGGCAGAAGAGAAAAGCAAATCGGTGATTGAAGCCTATCACTTTTTGGTGAGCATTAATCCAGAAACGCAAGAAAAATACAAAGAAGAATATACCGAAACGATTGCAAAATCGAATATTCAGGATTTTGATTATGAAAAACAGATTTTGAAAGTTCAGCATTTGAATGGTAAAATGTATGAATACATCGGAGTTCCGAGAAATACGTATATCAAAATGGTCAATGCAGATTCGCCAAGTCGTTTCGCCAGAAGACACATTTATGGAAACTATATTTACCGAAAAAACGGTGAAGCAATGGAAGATTAATTTTCTTTTGTTTTAAAATTTTAAAAAGCACAATCTTGGAGAAGATTGTGCTTTTTTATTTTTTGAAATTTATAAAAAAAACGAGTTGATTGTAGATAGGAAATAGTTTAAAAGATGATTTATTATCTTTTTATCAATCAAAATATTTTCTCAGTATTTGGTTATATTCTTTTTTTTCTCGATTAATTCCTTTTTTTTAACTGGTTTGCAAGTCTCTTAGTTTTAAAAAAAAGACGTCCCAAAAGGACGCCTTATATTTTAAGAATTTCTTAATTCTAAAGTACAATTGATTAATAGCTTCTCAATTTACCCATGACAGAATCCAGCGAGTTTTTCATTTTGTTGGTAGCATCAGTCACTGCTTGATCGATGGAGTTTCCTTGTCCAGTAACTGCAATCGGTTGCATTCCTTTGAGGCGTGCTTCCAAAACGCATTTCTTATCATTTTCTCCTTCTTTGCTGGCATTTTCATCGCTGATTTTCACTTCTAGTCGGGTCAAATGTTCACTGAATCTTTCGAATGCACTTTCTAAATCTGCTTTCATGTAAGATCTCATTTCTTGACTTCCTGAAATGTTGTGGTCCGTGTTAATTAAGATTTCCATTTTAAATTCTATTTTTTAATGATTTAATAAGTTATTTTTTGACTCTTTTATAAAGATAAGAATTAGAAATATAATGAGAAACATTATTGACCTGTTTAACATCAGATTAACAAAATCACCCTTGTACATTAACATACGATAAGATTTAAGTTATTCAAATTTTGGATTTATAACATTCAGAAATATCTTTTAACCTTGATTTACTCCTATTAAAAGAGTGAATCGCACAGTTTCATTAAGCAACGAATACGCTGAAATCTAAGTGTCAGAACTACAAATAATTTATTTTTGAATAAGAAACAGTTTAAATTGTTTTTTATTTCTTTCGTTCCTCCAGTAATTCCAATTCTTCAATCTGGTCTGCAATTCTTCGGTTATATCTGTTCACTTTTCCGGGAATAAGAAATAGATCCAGGAAAGCCCAAATTCCTAAACCTCCAGCAGTGATCCAAAATAAAATTTGAGTTCCCCACCGTCCTAGGTAGGCGTAATGACAACCCAGAAAAAACCAGCATAAATAGGCGATTCCTGATGATTTCATTTTAGACATGAGGTAATATTTGTTCATGATTTTAGTTTTTAATTATTTCCAACTTAAGTGTCGATTTTTAATTCAGAAAAGTTGGCGCTCAGGGTTGGATTTTCTTTGGTTAGTTTTTTAATGGTCAAATCCTCGGCTTTATTGTTTTCCGAACAAAGATTGTTTTTCCGAAGACAAAGGAGATCTTTCGTTTTTTGAAGATGATCGATTATTTTATCGATTTCGTCAATTGTCATTTTAGATTTACGGATTGCCAGGATTCTTTTTAGAAATAATTCAACTGTTTATTTCTTACTTAACAATAGAATTCACTCAAATATAATTACAATCTTGCTTATTGCCAAATATTTCTTTTTTGGATTTTAAGAAAAAAGTATGTTATCGATCAAAATTAAAAACCTCATTCAAAATTTATTTTTAAATGAGGTTTTTAAGTGAATTAAGAGTTGTTAAAATTTTTATTTAATTGCTGTAATATTTTCCAAGTCCGGCCGCATCAAAGGTAAACGCACTTTCGTTTTCAGATTTGTCTAATTTTTTATTCAGCGTTAAAGCCCATAAAATAAGTTCTTTGCAGAAGTCTTTATCTTCGGTACTGAAATCTGCAGCATATTCTTCTACCACTTCTGAGAGCGGAGGAATACTGTTGAGTTTTTTATAAAATTCCTTATCGGTATCGTCGTAATTCAATTCTAGTGAATTTTTATTAAACCACTTGATCACGTCGGTGTAAGGTGTTTTAATTCCTTCTTTCTCCAATTTTGGAATGCGTGGGAAAATCATTTCAAATTGAGTCATGACTGCTTTGTCGATCAACAATTTCGCTACATGATCTGCACCTTCCTGTTCGCCTTCGTAAACCAGTTCAATTTTTCCGGTGATGGATGGAATAATCGACATGAAATCTAACAAGCGAATCGTGGTTTTATCTGCATCTGATTCAATCAAACGTAACTTTGCAGCAGCCATTAAATTTTCCATGGCGCTGATTGTTAAACGAGCACTGACGCCACTTTTCGCATCCACGTATTCACTATCTCTGGCAGCAAATGCGACTTCTTCTAAAAGATCTTTTGCCAGATTAGGAACCTGAATCTGGGCTTTATCTTCTGCTGAAATCTGGGCTTCCTGTTCGGTGATGTGCCGAGCAAGTTCGATTGTTTTTGGATAATGTGTGAAAATCTGAGAACCGATTCTGTCTTTCAAAGGCGTTACAATACTTCCTCTATTCGTGTAATCTTCCGGATTTGCGGTAAAGATAAACTGAATATCCAACGGCATTCTCAATTGAAATCCACGGATTTGAATATCGCCTTCCTGCAGAATATTAAATAAAGAAACCTGAATTCTCGCCTGTAAATCGGGCAATTCATTCAACACGAAAATGCAACGGTTTGCTCTCGGAATCATTCCGTAATGCAAAACGCGTTCATCGGAATACGGAAGTTTTAAAGTCGCTGCTTTAATCGGATCGATATCCCCAATTAAATCCGCCACGTTTACATCTGGAGTTGCCAGTTTTTCATAAAAACGATCCGAACGGTGAACCCAAGAAATCATCGTTTCATCGCCTTCCGCATCAATTAAATCTCTTGCGTATTTTGAAATCGGATTGAAAGGGCTGTCGTTGATTTCAGATCCTTTGACAATCGGCATATTTTCATCGAGCAAACTCACCATGCTGCGTGCAATTTTGGTTTTAGCCTGTCCGCGCAATCCTAAAAGATTGATGTGATGTCCCGCCAGAATTGCTTTTTTTAATTGTGGAACTACCGTGTCTTCATAACCCCAAAGTCCTTCAAATACAGGTTCTTTTGCTTTAATCTTCGCAATTAAGTTTGCTTGAATTTCCTGGTTAATGGTTTTATGTTGGTAACCGGAATCTTTTAATTCTTTAAATGTGATATCTTTTTTCATGTAATTTAATATTATTTTTTCTGACAAAGACGCAAAGGTTAAAACGCAATGAACGCAAAGGTTTTAATCGTCTTTCAGTAATGTGATTGTAAGTCTATTATCTATCCCTCTATTATCTATCCCTCTATTATCTATCCGTCTGTTTCTATCTGTCTTTTAAATTCTCCTGATTCTATTCTTCTCGTAATCTTCAAAAATCATTTCGCCCAAACCAGAAAGTCCGGTCAGGAATGCTTTACCCTGGTTTTGTGCCGTAAATGCTTCCACGAATTTTCTTAAATAAGGATCTTGAGCGATCATAAAAGTAGTGATGGGAATTTTAAGTTTTCTCGCCTCCGCGGCTTTATGGAGACATTGGGAGACAATGAATTCGTCAAGACCGTTACTGTTCATATAAAATTCTCCAGAAGGTAATTTTATGCAACTCGGTTTTCCATCGGTGATCATAAAAATCTGCTTGTTCGTATTTCGTTTTCTACGCAGAATATCCGTCGCCAGTTCTAAACCTGCAACGGTATTCGTATGATAAGGTCCGACTTGTAAATAGGGAAGATCTTTCACTTTAATGGGCCAGGCTTCATTTCCAAAAACAATAATATCGATAGAATCTTTTGGATACTTGCGTCTGATCAATTCTACCAAAGCCATGGCGACTTTTTTGGCGGGCGTAATTCGGTCTTCACCATACAGAATCATCGAGTGGCTGATGTCGATCATTAAGACCGTGCTCATCTGCGCTTTATGTTTTGTTTCTTCTACGATGAGGTCGTCTTCGGTTAATCGAAGGTCTGAAATGCCATTATTAATTTGGGCGTTTTTCAAACTTTCGGTCATGTTTAAAGTTGAAAGATCATCACCGTATTGAAAGTTTCTGTTTTCGCCATCGCGTTCATCACCAACGCCCACTTTTTTAGTGTTGTGATTTCCGATTCCCGTTTTTTTCAGTTTTCCGAAAATCTGATCTAAGGCAAATTCACGTAAAGCCGCTTCCAGTTTTGCAGTTAAAATATTTTTGCCTTTTCCGGTTCCGGTGTTGCCGTCTTTGGGATTGATTTCTTCTTTAATGTAACCACGCTTTTTCAAATCCTCTTCAAAATCTGCCAAAGTATATTCATCGGTGAAAATATCGTATTCTTTATCGAGCATTTCCAGCCATTCGAAGGCTTCTTCAATATCGCCGGAAGTGTGGGTCAGCAAATCTTTAAAAACGTCAAAAACCCGATCGAAATGAGAAACTTCTTCGGGAGTATATTTTTTGAACGTAAAACCTTTGCCGAAATTTAAATCTTTATTCTTCATTTTCTATCTCTCAATTAGTGCGATTAAAGTATGGAAATATTGTTCCAATGATGCTTTTTGAAATATAGAAAAATCTAATGACGGTTATTTCAATTGAGCGACAATTAGTTGTCCTTTAAATCAATAACTTTTCCTTCTTTAAAACTTTCCAAAGCCGCTTCGATGATTTTCATATTCTGAATAATTTCTTCCGCAGGTGAAGGTAATGGATTTCCGAAAACGATATGTTCGTAAATTTCCTGGTAATAATTCATATAATTTCCCGGTTCGCTGGAAGTGAGTATTCTCTCTGAATCAGCATTTTCATTTTCATAATTTAGAATTCCGTCGGGTTGGGTTAAAGGTTTTGTCCAGTCTTTATTTAAAATAGGAATTGCGCCGGCAACCAATTCAGTTTCCTGATTATCAGTTCTTTCCTGTAAAAAACTTCCTTTGTTGCCGTGAAGAGTGTAGGCGTAATGGGCCTCTTTGCTGAAAACAGAAGATTTCAGACGAACTCTTAAATCATTTTTATAATAGAGGAGAATTTCAAAATAGTCATTGGCGAAGGCTGAACCTTTCATTGAAAATACATCTGCAAACATTTTCTCAGGGAAACCAAAAAGTTGAGTTGCCTGATCGATGAGATGCGAACCTAAATCATGAAGTGCACCAGAGCCATTCAACTTCGGATTTTCTTTGTGTTCTTTTGCGCTTGGTTCAGTTCGGAAACGGTCGAACCGGATTTCAACTTCTTTTAATGTTCCTAGTTTTCCGGTTTCTAAAATCTTTTGAACCTGAAGATAATCGCGGTCAAATCTACGGTTTTGATAAACACTGAGAAAGAGTTTTTTTTCTTTTGCCAATGTTACCAACGCTTCGGCTTCGGAAGTATTTACGGTAAACGGTTTTTCTACAATTACATTTTTACCCGCTTCCAAAGCCATTTTCACATATTCGAAATGGGTTTGGACCGGCGTGTTGACGACGACTAAATCAAGATCTGCCTGCTGAAGCATTTCTTCTACAGACTTATAAATCGTGCTTTCAGGATATTTGGCTTTGGATTCTTCTTTGGACCGTTCAACGACTGCAGCCATATAAAAGCCCGGATGTTCTTTTAAAAACGGCGCATGAAAAACTTTTCCACTCATTCCATAGGCACAAAGTCCCACTTTTACCAATTGCATATTCTAAATTTTAATAAATGTATTGATAAAAATAGTGCTTTAAAATTACATCAGTTAAAAATTAGGGGAAATTATTCAGTAACTATGGTTGGCCGATCACCTTCTTCTTCAATTCCTTTTTGTATTAATTCTTCAACTTCTTGTTTTTCATCGTCTTGCAGGTATTCCAGTTCGTCTTCCTGAATATCTTCTTTTTTATTAATGAAAAACGTGCAGTAGAGTGGTAGATGATCACTGCCAATATTTCGCAAGGTTCTAAAATCTTCTATGAAAATATCGGTAGAATGAAAGAACAAGTCGATGGGAAATCGCAGAAACCAATATTTTGCGTGGAAGGTGGCAACAAATCCTCGTCCGATTCGGGGATCGATTAATTCAGAAGTTTTCCGAAATAAAACAGAAGAGCGAGCCCAAGCAACATTGTTAAAATCACCGACCACAATCACCGGGCTTTTTATTTCTTTTACCTCTTTTGCCACGGCCAATAATTCACCATCTCTTTCTTTTGACGTGTCTTCTTCGGTCGGACTTGGCGGTGGCGGATGAACACCGAAAAAGGTGAAAGGTTGCCCGTTGTCAGTTAAGAGAGAGGCTTCGATGCTTGGTAAATCGTCGGCAATAAAGTAATTGACTTTAATGCTTTCCACTTTAAGTCGCGTATAAAAATGAATTCCATACGTGTTTTCTAAAGGAACTTTTTTGAAATTAGGATAATCACTTTCAATTTTGGTTAAGGCATTTTCCCAATCCTGATTCGATTCCATGGTTAATAAAATATCAGGTTTGGCTTCATTTACCAAATCGATTAACTTTCGATAACCGTTATTAAACTGATAAACATTGACTGAAATGATTGATATTAACTCGGAATGTTTCACTACTTTTTGCGCAGGTTTTCTTTTATAAATTACCGTGTATGGAATTAAAATAATAATATGGTTGATGATAAAGCCTATACTCACCACGGCGCTTCCCCAGAAAATTAGGGATTTTGGCGTAAAGAATACCAATCCAAAAACCAAAATTCCAAGTTGCAAAATGACTACCTGGATTCTAGCAAATTCCCAAATTCGAAAGAACCAATGCTGATTCGGGATTAGAGGAAGAATACTTGCGACAATACAAAAGGAGGTGAAAATAAAGTAAAATAGATGCATAGAATGTAAATAGGTTTGATCCTTTTTATTGGCAGGTGAATTTATTTGCAATAAAGATAATAAATTATACAGGAGTTCATCATGAAAATTAACGGATAACGGAAGTGAACTCAATTCTATTTCTTCCCAGGAATAAAACTAGCACCAGTTTTTACCTTTACGTTTAAAATATTTATAACTGCAGTTTTCAAATCCTCATATTTTTAGTACTTATTTTTTCATAATTAATGAGAACATAATTAATGATCTTAATCAAATTTCTAATAATCAAAAAGTCTTTGTAAATCATTTCCTGATTGAACTTGTGCGTTGGAATAAATCGCAAAAATGTAAAAAGTACAAGTAAAATCCCTTTTATTGTTTGATTAACTTTAAAAAGTGTTTTAGTACAATTTTATTTCTCGAAATAGTCCGAAATGTTTTTTCTGAAAGTGATCAGAATTCCACCGAGCAGAAGATTAAGAGCTGGAACAATAAGGTTCATCGCAGGGTTTTCTTCAACTGGAAAATTAGAATCAAGGCTTTTTCTGAAAACAAGATAAAGACCAGAAATTAGAGTAGTACTATTTTCAATAATTAAAAATCCACCGGTAATAAAAAGCGAGATATGGAGAATATTCTTTGCATTAAAATTATTAATGGAGATTGAATTATTATCAAAGTTTTTATCGAGTTTAAAAAGGTCAATGACTTTTTCCGGATTCCTGATGAGGAAATATAAAATTCCGATAGTAATTAGAAGAATGAAGATGAGGTAAAAAATAGTTCCTATTCTCTGGCTGAAATCCACGTCGAAACTCATAAATCCAATTTGAGACGGTAGGAACGAGAAAAGAATTTGAATGAAAAAATAAAGCCCGACGACTTTAATTAAAATTTTGAAGAAATCTCTGTTGGTCATGCTTAATGATTTTGTTGCTTCGTAAATGTAATTACAATCTGACTCTCAGACAACTGTTTTTTCACCGTCCAATTTTCAGTGAAATATTCCCACTGCTATTCGGTTAAAAAACCTTATTTTTGCAAAAATTATAGCCCGAAGATTCGAGGCTGAATTTAATTTAAAACATCCTAAATGGAACTCATACACAGAAACTTACTCATCGGAATTCACGATGCTTTACAGGAAACATTTTTTGAAGATAGAAAGTACGCCGATAAGGTTATAGAAAGACTTTTAAAAGGTCACAAACAATGGGGCAGCGAAGACAGGAAAGTGGTTGCACAGATTTTTTATGATATCATTCGTTGGAAAAAACGCCTAGAATATTATATGGGTGAAGGTGTAAAACCGGCTAATATCTATAAATTAATATTAACGTATTGCCTTTGGACCAAAACACATTACAAAAAATTTGAAGAATTCGACGGTATTAAAAACGCCGAAATTATTAACAAACTAAAGAAAAATAACGTTCCTACCAAAGCGATTGAATACTCAATTCCAGATTGGTTGGCAGAGACTTTAGAAAAAGAACTCGGGCCAAGTTGGGAAAGAGAAATGGTGGCCTTGAACGAACAGGCACCTACAGTTCTTCGAGTAAATACTTTGAAAACAACTGCCAGAGAACTTGTTTCTGATTTACGGGACGAAGGTGTAGAAAGTTTCCAAATACCGAATTATCCCGACGCTGTGCAATTAGAGCAAAAGAAAAACGTCTTTTTAACTTCCGCTTTTAAAGATGGTTTGTTTGAGGTTCAAGATGCTTCTTCTCAAAAAATTGGTGAGTTGTTGGATGTAAAAGAAGGAATGCGTGTGGTCGATGTTTGTGCCGGAGCGGGTGGAAAAACCTTGCACTTAGCGGCTTTAATGAAAAACAAAGGTCAAATTATCGCGCTTGATATTTACGAATGGAAATTGGCAGAACTGAAACGTCGTGCTAAAAGAGCTGGCGCACACAATGTTGAAACAAGATATATTGAAGATAATAAAGTCATCAAAAGATTACACGAAAAAGCAGACCGTTTGTTGATCGACGCACCTTGTTCAGGTTTGGGGGTTTTGAAAAGAAATCCAGATTCTAAATGGAAAATCGATCAGGATTTCATCGACCGTATCAAAAAAGAGCAACAGCAGATCTTACAAGATTATGCAAAAATATTAAAGAAAGGTGGGAAAATGGTTTACGCTACCTGTTCAATTTTACCAAGTGAAAACAATGAGCAAGTCGCAACTTTCCTGAAAAATAATGAAGGGTATACTTTAATCAAAGAAGAGAAAGTAATGCCGAGTTCAGGATTCGACGGATTTTATATGGCGTTGATTAGTAGAAACGCATAATATAATTAGGAGCAACACGATTTTCAAATCTTTTGACAGTTCGGTCGCGCTTTCCGCTGTATCTTTTTTTCGTCGTTCCTCCTCAAAAAAGGATGCCGCTTCAATCGCGGCTAAAATAAAGAATAGTACTGCTTTTCACAATTTCAAATACAGATAGCGTTCCTACAGAACGCTATTTTTTTATATTCAACCTTCCAAAGTTATGTGGCGTTCCTGCGAGTATCAATTTTTTTCACAAATCTTATGTAAATCATCTTTATTTTACGCGTTGTTTCCAAATCTAGTATGGTTTTTGTTTAGTGATCATCATGAATCGCAAAGAATTTATTCAAACAAGTAGTTTAGGAATCGCTGCCTTTTTCTTTTTAGGATCAGGCAATTTATTTGGGAAAACACAAAACCCACTAGAAAATAAAGTCAATCAACCCACAGAAATCATTGACAAAGAAGTCGTCATCATCGGCTCCGGTTATGGAGGTTCGGTGGCGGCACTGCGTCTTTGTGAGAAAAATATCCCAGTAACTCTTCTGGAAATGGGCTTGGACTGGGAAAAGTCTGGGTTGAAATTTTCAGCAATGAGCAATCCGGGACATTCCGCTGCGTGGTTGAAAACAAAAAGTATCGCCCCATTTTTTAATCTATTTAGTTTAGAGAAATTTACAGGAGCGCTCGACCGTTTGGATTTTGAGCATATTAAGGTCTGGGTAGGTCGTGGAGTAGGTGGTGGTTCTTTGGTCAATGGCGGAATGGCTGTAACACCTAAAAAAGAATACTTTAAAGAAATATTTCCAACTTTAGATACCGAGAAATTCTATTCTCATTATTTTCCTTTAGCAAATGAAGAACTGAAAACAAATGTCGTTTCAGAAGATTTTCTGAAAGATTGTGATTTCTATAAATTTAATAGGGTCGGCGAACAGGAAGCACATAAAGCCGGTTTCAAAACAGTTCGTGTTCCCAACGTCTATGATTTTAAATACATGGAGAAGGAATACAAAAATGAAGTTCCACGCTCTGCTTTAGCTGGAGAAGTTATTTATGGAAATAACCATGGAAAAAATTCTCTAGATAAAACCTATTTGAAAAAAGCATCGGCTACTGGAAATTTAGAAATTCTGGAACTGCATCAAGTGAATCATATTTCTCAAAATTCAGATAAAAGTTATGCTATTGATATTTCGGTTATTAATACAAAAGGGGAAGAAATTCAACATAAAATTATCAACACTAAAAAATTAATTTTATCAGCGGGAACAATGGGTTCGCTGGAATTATTATTAAAATCAAAAGCAAAAACTCAATTTCCTATCGATGAAAATATCGGTAAAGAGTGGGGGAATAACGGGAATTTTATGACGGGAAGAAATTGGGTAAAAGCATTTTCGGGCGGAACGGGATTTCAGCAAGCTACCATTCCTGTCGGTGGGATCGATCATTGGGAAGATCAAAAACATCCATTTTTTGTAGAGATCGCTCCTTTGCCAATGGGCATGAATGTGGCAACTTCATTGTATTTAATGGTCAACAAATTGAAGAAATTTGGAGAAGTTAATTACGATACTGAATCTCAGAAATTACAAGTTGATTGGGATGAATCACACACGGCTCATATGAAAGACAATGCGAAATATTTTCTACGAACCATGAATAAAGCCAATGGCGGAACTCGTTCCCACATGTTGTTTCATAATGGTTTTGGTGCAGATGTTTGTTATCATCCGTTGGGTGGAATTGTTTTAGGAAAAGCCACCGATCAATTCGGAAGATTGAACGGTCATCAGAATTTATATGTGATTGATGGTTCTTTAATTCCAGGCACAATTGGAGTGAATCCTTTTGTTACGATTACGGCGATTGCGGAATATTGTATGGAACATTTGATTAAAGAAGATTTTGGTTAAAATAACTTCTCTTGTACAAAATTGTTAATTCCTCTAAAAAAATAAATTCCACTTTAACGGATCAAAACTTTGGTAAAACTTAAATTTTTCCTCTTTATAAATTAATATTAGTAATTAATTCGCTTTTGTTAATTTTTACTTTCTATTTATAAAGGTTTATAATATGTTTGCATTAGAATTTTAATCAATTATTATAAAAAACCTAACAACGATATAAAAATGTGTGGAATAGTATGCTTGTTTGACGCCAAACAAAAAACCGAAATCTTAAGACCTCAAGTTTTAGAAATGTCGAAAAAAGTCCGCCACCGTGGTCCGGATTGGAGTGGCGTTTTCCAAAATGAAAAGGTGATTTTTTCGCACGAAAGATTGGCAATTGTAGATCCGACTTCCGGGAAACAACCTTTGTTTTCAAAAGATAAAAAAATAGTTTTAGCCGTAAATGGGGAGATTTATAACCATAGAGAATTAAGAAAAGAATTTCCAGATTATGATTTTCAAACCGAATCTGATTGTGAAGTGATTATTCCTTTGTTTCAAAAATATGGGAAAACGTTTGTCGATAAATTAAACGGAATTTTCGCTTTTGCAATTTATGATATTGAAAATGATATTTATTTAGTTGCCAGAGATCATATGGGGATTTGTCCACTCTATCAAGGTTGGGATAAAAATGGAAGTTACTATGTCGCTTCAGAACTAAAAGCGCTGGAGGGAGTTTGCAAAAGCATCGAAACTTTTTTACCGGGACATTTCCTGTTCAGTCAAGATGGTTATAAAATGCAGCAATGGTACAAAAGAGATTGGGAAGATTACGACAATGTAAAAGACAATACAACTGATATTGACGTGTTGAGAAAAGCCATGGAAGATGCTGTACACCGCCAATTAATGAGCGATGTTCCTTATGGAGTATTACTTTCAGGTGGTTTGGATTCATCAATTATTTCTGCGCTTACTGCGAAATATGCCAGAAACAGAATTGAAAGTGGCGATACTCAAGAAGCCTGGTATCCGCGTTTGCACAGTTTTGCAATTGGTTTAGAAGGAAGTCCGGATTTGATTGCTGCTAAAAAAGCCGCTGATCATATCGGGTCGATTCACCACGAAGTTCATTTCACTATACAGGAAGGTTTAGATGCTGTTCGCGACGTAATTTATCATTTGGAAACCTATGATGTTACTACTATTCGCGCTTCCACGCCGATGTATTTATTGGCGAGAGTCATTAAATCAATGGGAATAAAAATGGTTCTTTCCGGCGAAGGAAGTGATGAGATTTTTGGAGGATATTTGTATTTCCATAAAGCACCAACTGCGAAAGATTTTCATGAAGAGAATGTTCGTAAACTGGGAAAACTTCATTTATATGATTGTTTGCGAGCCAACAAAGCCTTGATGAGTTGGGGAATTGAAGGTCGTGTTCCGTTTTTAGATAAAGAATTTATCGATGTTGCGATGCGCATTAATCCGAAAGATAAAATGGTTGGAGCGCATGAACCAAGAATTGAGAAATGGATTTTAAGAAAAGCCTTTGAGGATATTTTACCAGCCAATATTACTTGGCGTCAAAAAGAACAGTTCTCTGATGGTGTTGGTTATTCCTGGATTGATTCTTTAAAAGAAGTTGCCGAAAATGAAGTAACGGATGAAATGATGACGAATGCGAAATTCCGTTTTCCATTAAATACGCCACAGAATAAAGAGGAATACCGTTACCGCACTATTTTCGAAGGACATTTTCCAAGTGAAACTGCGGCTGCAACTGTTCCCTCAGTTCCCTCGGTGGCTTGTTCTACGCCAATTGCTTTGGAATGGGATGAGGCCTTTAAAAACGCCAACGATCCAAGTGGAAGAGCAGTGCTTTCTGTTCACGAAGATTCTTATTAGAAGAGCCAAAGAAAGAGAAAATACAACCAAGGATAAATAACGAATGATAAAGGTAATTGTCTAAATTTCTTTTAATCCGCAAAAGAGGCAAAAGTTTTACTTAAAAATAAATAGTTCAAGAGTTTGTAATAGCGCTAAAATAAAAATTTTACCATTTTGTATTCTTCTGAAATTTTTTTTTAATTTGTCTTTTACTTTTGCGGTTTAAAAGAATTCGTATTTGAGTTTTTTAACTATTAATAAAAAAATAGGTCATTTTTTTAATTTTTAAATTCTGCGATTTAGGTCGTAGAATTTTTTTTGTCATTATTCAATAATTTTTTAATCCCTGATATAAAGATTAAACTTTCTTTATCTTTGCAAAATGATACGCATTACAAAAATTTTCACGTTCGAAACTGCACACGTTCTCTATAATTACGATGGCAAATGCAAGAATATGCATGGACATTCTTATAAACTTTTCGTTTCTGTAAAAGGAAATCCAATCAATGATTTAGACGATCCAAAAAACGGAATGGTCGTGGATTTTGGGGATATTAAAAAAATTGTAAAGTCAGAAATTATTAATGTTTGGGATCATGCCGTAATGTTGAACGGAACTTCACCACACAAACAATTAGGTGAAGATTTAGAAAATCAAGGGCATAAAGTAATTTACTGTGATTATCAACCGACTTGCGAAAATATGCTTTACGATATTGCAAATAAGATAAAAAAACAACTTCCAGAAACGGTTTCCTTGGCTTATCTTAAACTGCACGAAACCGAAAATTCTTATGGAGAATGGTTTGCTGAAGACCAAATTTAATTTGAAATGAGAAAATCAATTCATTGATAATAGTATTTAAATTAAGATAAGTAACCTTCCAACCTTCAATCTATAAACTTGCAACCCGAAACCTGTAGCATGAAAATCAATTTAGAATCAAATAAAAAAGTCTATTTCGCTTCCGATCAGCATTTTGGTGCACCAACACCAAAGGAAAGTAAGATTCGGGAAGAAAAATTCATCCGTTGGCTTGATGAAATAAAAACCGATGCACAGGTTTTGTTTTTGATGGGAGATTTATTTGATTTTTGGCACGAGTGGAATCATGTTATTCCAAAAGGTTACGTTCGTGTTTTAGGGAAATTGGCAGAATTAAAAGATTCCGGAATCGAACTCTTTATGTTTGTCGGAAATCATGATTTGTGGATGAAAAATTATTTCGAAGAAGAAATCGGTTGTAAAGTTTATTTTGACAAACAGTACTTCGAGATCAACGGAAAGAACTTTCTGCTCGCACATGGCGATGGTTTGGGACCTGGTGACAATGGATATAAAAGAATGAAAAAACTCTTTACCAATCCAGTTGCACAGTGGGCTTTCAAATGGTTGCATCCTGATATAGCCATGAAAATTGCCATCTATTTTTCTACCAAAAATAAAATGATTTCTGGAGAAGAAGACAAAGCGTTTTTGGGAGAAGACAAAGAATTTTTAATCATTTATTCTAAAGAAAAACTCAAAACTGAAAAGATAGATTATTTCGTTTACGGTCATAGACACTTACCAATGGTTTTGGATTTGGAAAACGGAAAAGCCAAGTACATCAACCTCGGTGACTGGATTTCTTACTTTACTTATGGTGAATTCGGTACTGATTTTGAACTGAAAACTTTTGAAAAGTAAAATATTTCGGAACGATTGTTGACCAAGAGAATCGCCGTGAAAATGTTAGGATTTTCGGCAAAATAACTTTTAATAATTATCTAAATTTTCATCATGAAAAATTCATTTATTGCGCTTTTCTTTGTGCTTATCTCCGCTTTTAGTTTCGGACAGAAAAAAGAAGTTACTTACCAATTATCGAGTCATATTTTAGATGTTTCAAAAGGAATGCCGGCTGCAGGAGTTACCATTAAACTGGAAAAATTTAATGACGCTAAAAAAATCTGGACTGCTGTTGAAGAAAAGGTAACCGACAAAAACGGGCGAGTTCCTGATTTTTTACCGAATGACCAATCAAACCTGGGAATTTACAAACTGACGTATTATACCAGCGAGTATTTCAAAAAAATGAACACTGAAAGTTTTTATCCTTGGGTTGAAGTGGTTTTCCAAATTACAAATGCGGATCATTACCACGTCCCAATCACTCTTTCTGCATACGGTTACTCGACTTATAGAGGAAACTAAAATTTTTCTTTAATTAAAATTAATGAGCGGAATTCAACTATAAATTTTGAATTCCGCTTTTCTTTTTTGACTTTTGTGCTTTCAAAACCAATGATTAATATTTTCAACATCCAGACCGAAGAAGAATTCCAGCAGAAATGTCTGGAAACTTTTCGATATCAATATCATAACAACGAGGTTTACAAGAAGTTTGTCGACTATTTAAACATTAATCCAGATGAAATTCAGGAAGTTGAAAAGATTCCTTTTCTGCCAATTGAGATGTTTAAAAATCATAAACTTTTAGATAAAAACAAAAATGCAGATCTGTTTTTTCAAAGTTCAGGAACCACTCATATAAATCTTTCTAAACATTGGATTGCTGATGAAAAGTTGTATCAGGAAAGTATTGAGAAAAGTTTCGAGCAGTTTATCGGAAAGCCTGAAGATTATGTTTTCCTTGGACTATTGCCAAGTTATCTCGAAAAACAAAATTCATCTTTAATCTATATGGTTGATTTTCTGATGAAGAAATCGGGGAAACCTGAAAATGGATATTTCTTGTATAATCATCAAGATTTGTTTGAATTGTTAAAGAAACTTTCCAACGACAATAAAAAAGTAATTCTTTTCGGAGTTTCTTTTGCGCTGTTAGATTTTCTGGACTTTTGTCAGCCTAATCTTGTGGAAGGATCTTTTCAATTGACAAACGATTTCACCATCATCGAAACGGGGGGAATGAAAGGTCGTAAGCAAGAAATGACGAAAGACGAATTGTTGGCCATTTTTCATAAAGGCTTTGGAACAGATAAAATTTATTCAGAATATTCGATGACCGAATTGCTTTCTCAAGCGTATTCTTTAGGTCAAAATATTTATGAAAGTCCAAACTGGATGCGGATTCTCATTAGAAATACCGAAGATCCCTTTTCGTACGTTGAAGCCGGACGAAATGGTGCTATTAATATTATCGATTTAGCAAACCGTCATTCCTGTAGTTTTATTGCGACGCAGGATTTAGGCAAAATTTTGACAGATTTTGAAATTCCTCACTTCATTCAGAGAGAAAGTGAAATGATGTCAAATCAATTTCAAGTTTTAGGAAGAATCGATCATTCTGATATTCGCGGTTGCAGTTTATTGGTTTCTTAATTTTAAATTTCATGTTGAAAGTAGAAGAACTGACCTATAATTATATTTCTCAATTTTGTGACTTTGAGAAAGATTTAGTGTTGACGAATCACTTTCATTCTGATTGGGAAGCCGATATTTTAATTATTAATGAAGAGGGTTTCAGTCATGAATTAGAAATTAAATTCTCTAAAGCCGACTTTAAAAATGATTTTAAAAAGCAATATCAAAATCAGAAAACCAAAGAAAAATTTTTGAAACACGATAAGATTTCCTCTGGAGATTATCCTTGTAATCAGTTTAGTTTCCTTTTACCACAGGGAATGATTGAGGCAGAGGCTATTCCGGAACATTGCGGGATTATCGAATTTTACCACAATCCAGATTCCTGGATAACCACTTTTACGGAAATCAGAAAACCTAAAAAAGTTCATGACGATTCTTTCTGGAAGTTTTTTGACAAAGATTTGATGCTGAAAATTATGGCTCGAAATCTCTACTATAAAAAGTTAGAAGTCAAAGGGAAATTTGAAGAATTAATTCTACCGCCGAAGTTTATTTTAAGGAAATAGAAATTGAAAACGGGTCTATAATTCGGTGATATTTAGAGTTTCAATATTTTTTGAAAATTCCTACCTTTACCTAAACTCAACATTATGAATTTTAAAAAATATAAAATTATTTTCTGGGCTTTAGGAATTGCGATTGTCGGTTTTCTTGTTTTTTTTCTTTATCAAATGACCCAAAGCGAATCGATCAATTCCATGATGACTTTGTTGATGTTGTTATTAGGTTTGATCCTCGGTGGAATTATTGCATTTCTTGCTTCTAATAAATGGAGTTCGTCGCCACCAGTTATTACTGAAAGTTCGCACACCATTGCAGAAAGCATGAGAAAGGTTTTCAAAGTAGTTTCTGCAGAAGGTCATTTTAATGAAATTTATAATTATGAAGAAACGACTAAACTTTTTAATTTTATTCCCTCCAAAAAGAAAGCATTGGTCATCATTCAGGCCAAAGTTCTGGTGGGTTATGATTTTGAAAAGTTTAAGTGGGAAGTCGATGAACAGAAGAGAAGCGTGAAGTTATTAAATTTTCCTGCACCAGAAATACTGTCTACTGAAACCGACTATAAATATTACAATATCGAAGAGCAGTTTTTCAATCTTTTCAGTAAAGATGATCTGGCAAAAATTCAACAGAACGGAAAACAACAAGTAATCGAAGCGGCGAAGAAATCCCATCTTCCGGAAGTGGCGGCAGAACAAATGCGAACTTTGCTCACCGAACTTTTATCGGGAAAAAACTTCTTTCTGGAAAATGCCAATGTAATTTCGGAAACTAAAAATCAAATTCAATACACCCCGCTCAATATTAAAGAGGTTTCTTCTACAAAAATCTAAATTTTTAATAATAGTTTGGCAAAAACCCTAGAACATTAATTTTTATTAGTAATGAAAATCTTTCGGTGTATGTTTAATGTAATCCGCTAAAACTTTGATTTGATGGTCATTTCCCATTTCCACCAGTTTTTGATATTTCGCAGCATTCCTTAAGTAAATTTTCTGAGCGATTTTATTTCCTTTAAAAACGATTTTTGGGAAAATTCGGAAAGCCTTCGCTGGTTTTGGAATTTCCAGGCGCTTATTTATTTCTTCATCCAATAAAAACCAATTCATACTTTGATGAAGATTTTTCAACAGTTTTCGTTGAAAGAAATGTTTGTAAATAGTATTTTCTAAATTTTCATTGAGCAATGCTTTTGCTAATTGAACGGAATCGTCATCACCTTTATCCTGAATCGTGGTCCACCAATAAAACTGTTCTACAGCTTGCTGTCGATTATCGGGTAAATAGTCAGCCGGAATTCCCAGCAGATAACCAATATATTTCCAAAGGTGAAATAATCCTTTTTCTTCCTCATTTGAAATGAGAATTCCTAATTTTTTTAAACCTTGCATAAATACCAATGAGAAACCCGTATATGTTGCGATCATATCCCAGGAATTAATGGGGTCGCCCCAATTTTCATACTCCCAGTGTTCTGTTTTTTCTTTAATTTTTAAACGAGCGTAAGAATGCATTAATCTTGTTCTCACAATTAACTGATAGGCTTCTGAGTTGATTACTAGAGCATTTTCTCTGGTAACATTAACCCAGAATTCCAAAGTGTCTTTTAATCGTTTTACCGCGCCTTTTTTTAAAGCTTCCGTGAAGATTAAAGGTTTGCTGATGTAAGCGAAATCGTAACCGCCCATCAAAGTGAAATCACGTAAAATCATTAAACCATTTGCGCCGGTTCTCATGCAGAATCTCGCGCCTTTATTCGCTAAGTTTTCATCGAACCATTCAGGAGTTTTCTGTAATTGAAGAAATAGTTTTTTGACATTTTCGGGAGCATCATCATTTTCAGAAATTGGTTGTGTTGAATATTTTTGAATCAATGAACTCGCATCTTTGTATTTGAGTTTCAGATAAGTTTCTTTCACCACTTCATCTCCCAGTTCATCGACTTGATGATAGAGTGGAATGTAATTTTGAAAAGTCTGAAAGTCTGGTTTTATTTCTGCCCAATCCAGCAGTTCTTTTCCGTTTCCTTTTTCCCAGAAATTTTTGAAATGAGTGGCGTTTTGGAATTTTGGTGTCATAGTTTTTTATGGAATAGTTTTTAACGCAAAATGACGCAAAGATTTTTCCACATCATCCTTCTGAAATTACGAGCGCAAAGGCGTTTCACTTAGCAAAGAGAAAATAATATTTTTTATAATTTAAATGCGTTTTAACTTTATTAAGATACGGATTTCTTTTATCAATTTTTAAACCAATTTTCTTATAATAACTGCCTTGCTGGAAAAGCAAGGCGAGGGGATTGGCCAAATGATTTTATAAAAAAAACCTCCCGAAATTCGAGAGGTTTAGTATTTTCATTACTGAAGTTCTGACTATAGAGAAGCAGAATGTACCAATAAATCGGCTAATTTGTTAGAGTATCCCATTTCGTTGTCATACCAAGAAACGATTTTCACGAATTGTGGAGACAGCATGATTCCAGCGTCTTTATCGAATACTGAAGTTCTTTTTTCGCCCACGAAATCCTGAGAAACTACTGCATCTTCAGTGTAACCTAAAATTCCTTTTAATTCTCCTTCTGAAGCTGCTTTCATTGCTGCACAGATTTCTTCGTAAGAAGTTGGTTTTTCTAATCTTACGGTTAAGTCAACTACAGAAACGTCTGCTGTTGGTACTCTGAAAGACATTCCGGTTAGTTTTCCGTTCAAAGCAGGAATTACTTTTCCTACTGCTTTTGCAGCACCTGTAGAAGATGGGATGATGTTGTTCAAAGCAGAACGTCCACCTCTCCAATCTTTCATTGATGGTCCGTCAACTGTTTTTTGAGTCGCAGTAGTTGCGTGAACAGTCGTCATTAAACCTTCAACAATTCCAAAGTTGTCATGCATTACTTTTGCAATCGGCGCCAAACAGTTGGTTGTACAAGAAGCGTTAGAGAAAATTTTGATATCGTCTGTCAATTCTTTGTGGTTCACACCCATTACAAACATTGGCGTGTCATCTTTTGATGGAGCAGAAAGAACTACTTTTTTCGCACCCGCGTTGATGTGCGCTTGAGCAGCTTCTTTTGAAAGGAATAAACCTGTAGATTCTACGATGTAATCTGCACCTACTTCATTCCATTTTAAGTTATTAGGATCTCTCTCAGCAGTTACTCTGATTCTTTTTCCGTTTACGATAAGGTCATTTCCTTCAACAGAAACTTCACCTTTAAATTCACCGTGTACAGAATCATACTTTAGCATATACGCCATGTATTCGGCATTGATAAGGTCGTTGATTCCAACTACTTGGATGTTTTCTCTTTCGGCCATTGCTCTGAAAACAAGACGACCAATTCTACCGAATCCGTTGATTCCTACTTTGATTGTTGACATAATTTTTATTTTAAAATTAGATTTGTTGTTAATTATATTGCCAAGATTTCTGAAATTTTCAGTAAATCCTGATCGACTTCATTGTGTTTTTTTACGGCTTCTTCAATTGGTGTGTAAACCATTCTGTTTGATTGCATCCCGACCATTACATTGGTTTTGTTGTCCATTAAACCGATAACGGCTCCGTATCCTAATCTGCTTGCCAGTACTCGGTCGGCACAACTTGGTGAGCCTCCTCGCTGAATGTGGCCTAATACGGCAACGCGAATATCATAACTTGGGAAACCATTTTGAGTGGCTTTGGCGATATCGTAAATACTGCCCAGTTTTTCACCTTCAGCAACCACCACAATACTCGAGGCTTTTCCAGCTTTTTCTGCTCTTTCAAAAGTGGCAAAAAGTTCGTCGATGCTGTCTTTCTTTTCTGGAATTAAAATACCGATTGCACCCGTTGCCAATCCACTGTTTAATGCGATGAAACCTGCATCACGTCCCATAACTTCAACAAAAAATATTCTGTTATGTGAAGTGGCAGTATCTCTGATTTTGTCGATGGCCTCCATGGCAGTATTCAAAGCCGTATCGTAACCAATGGTATTATCGGTACCGAAAATATCGTTGTCAATAGTTCCGGGAACACCAATTACGTGGATTCCGAATTCTTCGCAGAAAATTTTTGCTCCTTTGAAAGTTCCGTCTCCACCGATACAAACCATTCCGTCGATCCCGTGTTTCTGACAATTTTCAAAAGCCTTTTTTCTTCCTGCTGCTGTTTTAAATTCTAATGAACGGGCAGACTTCAAAATCGTACCGCCTTCAGTAATAATGTTTTTCACAGAACGAGGTCCCATTTTGGTAAAATCGTTATTGATTAAACCATTAAAACCTTCTCTTACTCCGTAACATTCTATCTTGTAGTGACTTGCAGTTCTCACAACCGCTCTTAAGGCGGCGTTCATTCCGGGTGCATCTCCACCTGAAGTTAGAACCACAATCTTTTTCACTGCGCTTTCTTTCATAGTTAAAAATTTCAGCACAAAATTACGAAATCTCTATCAATTATGTAAGTCTTTGTGATATGAGTTTTAACCATAATTTAAATTTTGATTTATTTCATTTTTTCATTATTTAATTTTTATCTTCCTGGATGATTGTTTTGTTTTAAAAATCTTAAATTTGCAAAATGTTGAGAAATAGAAAGAGTCAGAAATTTTTAGCATCGCTGTTTACAGTGGTCTATCTTTTCGTGGCGTTATTTTCTCAAAGTTTTCACAATCATGGAAGCGGTGAAGTCTTCAAAGATTTTCATTTTACCAAATCCGATAAAACTTTTACAACTTCTTCTGAAGTTGCACATTATGCAGATTGTCTTTCCTGTCATATTTTACATGAAGGAAAATATATCACTGCTCAGGAGTTTTTCTTTAAAGCAATTTCGGTTGAAGAATTTCAATTAGAAATTGGTGAGGCAGAAAGAGTCTTCAAGCCACTTTCCCTCTTCAATTTTCAGTTGCGCGGTCCGCCGGCATTCTTCATTTAATTACAGATTTTTTTTTCGAAATGAATACTAAAAAATTGATAATCAGTTTTTTAATGATTCATGTTTTTTTATTCTTAACTCAATTTAAATGAAATTTACTTTAAATATCATCGCAATCTTGTTTGGATTGCTATTCGCTAATGCGCAAACTACTTTTACAGTCAAAGGAAAAGTGATCGATTATCACGACAAAACGCCTTTGAAGAGCACAAAAATTACGATCGGAACTACAACTCAGGTTTCAGATTCTAAAGGGAACTTTACCTTTAAAACTGTAGAAAAAGGAAATTATACGCTTGTCGCTAATCACCCTGATTGTGACCCGATTACGGAAAATCTTACCGTTAATAAAGATATTGAGATTACGCTTCAATTGGAACATCATGTTGCAGATATTGAAACAATTACGCTTCATGGAACTCATAAAAACGTGAATTCATTGATTGTAAAATCTTTAGACCGAACAGATATCGACCGAAATTCAACAGAGAATTTAGGAAATATTTTGTCCTCGATTTCGGGTGTTGGTGCTTTGAAAACGGGAAATAATATTGCGAAACCGATTATTCATGGGCTTTACGGAAGCCGAGTTCCGATCATTAATAATGGGGTGAAAATGGCGGAACAGGAATGGGGTGTTGAACATGCACCGAATATTGATGTGAACCAGTTTGAACACGTCGATGTGATTAAAGGCGCATCTGCCTTAAAGTACGGAAGTGATGCAATTGGTGGAGTCGTAGTTTTAGAACCTGCCGTTTATAAAAGAAAAGATACGATTCAGGGAAGTGCAAATCTTTCTGGGATTTCTAATGGAAAAGGAGTTGGACTTGGAATTAATTTATTGAAAACCTGGGAAAATGGCTGGGTGATAAAAACAACTGGTGGATTTAAAAAATTAGGTGATTTGAAAACGCCGAATTATAATTTAATGAATACCGGTTTGCAGAATAATTCTTTTGGATTGACGGTTCAGCATAATACTTTCTTACAGGGAATCTCCTTTGATTACAGCGTTACCAATCAAGAAATTGGAATTTACAGAGGTTCTGATTTAGGGAATTTAGAAGATTTTTATAAAGCCTTAACTTCTGATATTCCAATTTATGAAAGAGATTTTTCTTATTCGATTGATAATCCAAAACAAGATGTTCAACATCATATTGCCAAGATTTCTGCTTTTAAAAGATTTGAAAATCTAGGAAAGGTTTCTGTTGATTATAACGTTCAATACAATCACAGAAAGGAATATGATGTGAGAAGAGGTGAATTGGCGCAAGTTCCGTCTTTGGATTTGGAATTATATACGAATCAATTCAACATCAATGATTTTATCGAGCGACAACACTGGAGTTTAGAAACCGGAATCGATTTGAAATACCAGTTTAATTATTCTACGCCAGAAACGATGGCGAGAAGATTGGTTCCAAATTATGATCAATATGCCGGCGGTGTTTATTCTGTTTTTAAATATAAGTTGACTCCAAAATTTACTGCAGAAGCAGGATTAAGATATGATGTGACGAAATATGAAGTCAAAAAATGGTATGATTTAAGTGATTGGGAAAATTTGTACGCAGATGATTTTTCGCAATATTATGTGGAAACTGATGGAAATCGTGTTTTCACCAAACCGAATTTGACGTACAAGAATTTATCTTTTAACGCAGGTTTAGATTATCAACCTTCCAAGAATTTTGATGTGAAACTGAATTATGCGAAAGTGGGAAGAACGCCAAATGTAGCAGAACTTTTTGCTGATGGATTGCATCATTCCGCTGCGATTATTGAAGTTGGAAATATGGGAATTAAGAATGAAGACGGAAATCAATTCAATTTAAATGTCGATGGAAAACTGAATGTTTTAGATGGATTAAGAGTTACCGTAAATCCTTATTTATTCATTACTAAAAACTTCATCACTGAAATTCCGACTGGAATTCAAAATACAATTCGCGGGGTTTTCCCAGTTTGGTCATATAAACAAATTGATGCGAGAATGTACGGTTTAGATGTTGATGCACAGTTGAAACTGAATAATCATTTTGAATATCATGGAAATTTCTCTTACATCAATGGTGAAGATCAAACCAACGATCAACCTTTAATAATGATGGTGCCGACGAATTTTGCCAACAGTTTAGAATTCAAAAATGAGCAGTGGAAAAATTTCTATTTCAAAGTTCAGCAACAAACTTTCTTGCATCAAAAGAGATTTCCAGTTTATAATCCAACCATTAATATTTTCGAAAATGGAGTAGAGGTCGAAAAGACTTTAGATCTTTCTACGCCTCCGCCGACTTATACGTTGTGGAGCATACAAACTGGTTTCGACTTTAATAAATACTTTTCTGCAGGTTTAAATGTGACTAATCTTTTTGATACCAATTACAAAGATTACCTGAACAGAATGCGTTATTTCTCTTATGAAATGGGCCGTAATATTATTTTCAATATTAAATATAACTTCTAAAATTTTAAAAATGAAATCATTAATTAAACTAAAATATATCATCCTTTTATTTATAACCGTTTTTGCAGTAAGTTGCAGCCGCGCTGATGAAGATGATGACGTGCTTTCCCAGGAAGATATTTCTAACATTATTCTCAATGTAAAAGATGATGCAACCGGAATTACAACCACTTATAATTACACGGTAAATTCTACCACAAATCCAGACATTAAATTGACGGACGGAAAAACCTACACCGTAAATGCAGTTTTCCTCAATGGAAATGAAGACGAAACAGAAAGCATCAAAGAAGCCAAGGATGAACATTTCTTATTATTTGATTTTCAGAATTCCAATATTGGTTTAGAGAGAATCGATGATGAATCTTCTACGAATAGTGATGGAATTAAAATTGGCTTAAAAACTAAATGGACCGTAAATAAAGCCAAGGACGGCGTAAATCCGCAATTGGTTTTAACGGTAATTCACGATCCGGTATCGGTTAAAGTAGGCGAACCTGGAAAAGAATTCGGTTCTGTAATCGGTGGCGAAACCGATGCGATGGCGACTTATTCAATTTCTAACTAAAAGACTTTAAATCAAAATAAAGGGTGGAAAATTTCCATCCTTTATGTTTAAGGAAAAGAAAATTTTTCCTTTTTAATTAATCAAAAAAAATTCCTATTTTTGCAACCTAAATTTTCAATACATTAAAATGAACGTTACAGCGACCAAACACGATGAAGTAAGTGCGTTACTTACCATTACATTAGATAAGTCAGATTATAAAGATAAAGTTGAAAAACAATTGCACCACTACGCAAAAAATGCACAAGTTCCTGGATTTAGAAAAGGAAAAGTGCCATTGAGCATGGTGAGAAAGCAATATGAAGCGGGAATCGCTTTTGAAGAAATCAATAAACAAGTATCTGAAGCATTGAACGGTTATGTCAATGACAATAAATTAAGATTGGTAGGTCAGCCGGTTCCACAACCAGTTGAAGAATTAGATCATAATGCGGAACAACTTTCTGTAGCGTTTGAAGTTGGTTTCGAACCAGAATTCACTATTGATTTAGCGAAATACGAAGCGCCTCATTTTAAAGTAGAAGCATCTGACAAAGAAATAAATCAGAGCATCGAAAACATGCAGAAGCGTTTCGCAGAGCAAGAACCACAAGATACAATTGGTAAAGATTCTACCGTTGCTTTAGAAATCAGTCAAGTGATTGAAGAAGGAGCAGAAGGGGAACACAACCACGCACCAAAAAACATCACTGTAGATGCTGCTAAAAAAGATGCTTTCAAATTGGTGAAGTCTTTGGCAAAAGACGAATCTGTAAAAGTTTCTAAAGCAGATTTAGAGAAAAACGAAGAATTGGCAAAAGAATTAGGTTTCAGCACAGAAGAAGTTGAGCATTTACACCACGACCAAATCGAGGTTAAAGTAAAAGATTTCTTTAAATTGAACTTAGCGGAATTAAACCAAGAATTGTTTGATAAAGTTTACGGTGAAGGAACTGTTTCTTCCGAAGAAGAACTAAAAGCGAAAGTGAAAAGTGAATTAGATGAGTATTTTCAACAAAATGCTGACATTCATTTCGTAAATAAAGTGTTGGCTCAAATCAATGAAAAAGAAGAAGTTCAACTTCCTGAGACTTTCTTGGTTAAATGGTTAATGTTCAGCAATGCGCAAATTACCTCTGAAGAGCAGGCAAAAGAAATTTTAGAAGCAGAAAAAAATCAGTTAAAATATCAAATCCTTGAAGGAAAATTGATGAATGACAACGAGATTACTTTAGACTACGCTGATGTTTTAGGACAAGCAGAACAGTTGGTAAGAAATCAATTAGCAATGTACGGTATTCACCATTTACCAGATGAAGAAGTACAGAAATATGCTGCCGATATGTTGAAAGACCAAGAGCAGGTTCGTCAGATTTCTTCTGAAGTTGGAATGGCGAAATTGAAAGACGTTATCTTGGAAAAAGCAACTAAAAAAGAAACCAAAATTTCTCACGATGAGTTTTTGGAAGAATTGAAAAAGTAATTTTTCTTTAATAAATATAGAATCCGTTTCGTTCATTCGAAACGGATTTTTTTGTCATGTATTTAGATTTTTCTTACGCAGAAAGGCGAATTTCATCTTTATTATTTTTTATAAGTTGTAACCTTTTAATAAAATTGGCGACTATTTAAGTACAGTTTATCAAAAATATATATGAAGAAATTTATTTTATCGTTCTCCGTCTTTTGCATGACACTGGGAACAACATTCGCGCAAAACATTCCCGTAGATCCTGCCGTAAGGACAGGAACACTAGCAAATGGAATGAAGTATTACATCAAAAAAAATACGAAACCAGAAAAGAAAGTCGAATTTCGACTGGCGATCAACGTGGGTTCTATTTTAGAAGATGATAATCAGAGAGGTCTTGCTCACTTTATGGAGCACATGAACTTTAACGGGACAAAAAATTTCCCGGATAACAAATTGGTGGATTTTCTACAATCCATCGGGGTTAAATTTGGTCAGCATTTAAATGCCTACACCAGTTTTGATGAGACGGTTTATATGTTGCCAGTACCTTTAGATAAACCAGGAAATCTTGATTCAGGACTGAAAGTGATGGAAGACTGGGCTTTTAACGCCACCTTAAGCGATAAAGAAATCAACAAAGAAAGAGGCGTAGTTTTAGAAGAACTAAGAATCGGTTTAGGTCCAGACAAAAGAATGATGGATCAGTATTTACCGAAATATTTATACAAATCTCATTACGCCGACCGCTTGCCGATCGGTAAAAAAGAAATTTTAGAGAATTTCAAACCCGACGTTATCAGACAATTCCACAAAGATTGGTACCGTCCGAACTTGATGGCTTTGGTAGTTGTTGGAGACATTAATGTTGATGAGGTTGAAAAGAAAATTAAAGCCAACTTTAGTTCGTATAAAAATCCAACCAATGAAAGACCAAGGCAGAGTTTCGATTTACCAAATCACAAAGAAACTTTGGTTGCGATTGAAAGCGATCCAGATGCTACGAATTCTACGGTGCAGTTTATTATGAAAGATGCTGGCAAAGCAGAACCAGATGTAACTGTTCCACAGTACAATCAAAGTATTGTAAAAAACCTTGCAGCGACCATGATCAATAACCGTTTGATGGAAATGGTGAATTCTAATAATCCACCTTTCACTTACGGTGTAGTTTACCATGGTGGAACTTATGCAAGAGGAAAAGAGGCATTCCAGGGAATGGCTTTAACAAAAGACGGAAAACAATTAGATGGATTGAAAGTTCTTTTAGAAGAAGTTGAAAGAGCCAGCAAATTTGGATTTACGCCGGTGGAATTGGAAAGAGCAAAATCACAGTTGCTTTCTAACTTGGAAAAATCTTACAATAACCGTGATAAAACGGAAAGTGCTATGTTAGTTGGCGAATATGTGAACAGTTTTTTAGAGCAAGAACCAATTCCGGGAATTGCTTGGGAATATAATCAGACTAAAAGTTTTTTACCTTCTGTAAAATTAGATGAAGTAAATACTGTTGTTAAAGGTTATGTGAAAGATGACAGCCGCGTTATTGTAATTACAGGTCCGAAAAAAGAGGGATTAGTTCAGCCAACAGAAAGCCAGGTTTTAAAAGTATTAGACGAAGTAAAATTGGCCAAACTAACCCCGTATGAAGAGAAAGCAAACATCGAAAGTTTGTTGAAACCCTTTAAATCAAATGGTAAAATTGTAAAAACTGAAACGGATTCAAAATTAGGAACCACGACTTTAACCCTAAGCAACGGAGTAAAAGTTACCTATAAGAAAACAGATTTCAAGGAAGATGAAATTGTATTTACAGCAAGAAGTTTGGGTGGAAGTTCATTGGCTTCTGATGCAGATTTTGTAAAAACTCAATTCGTGTTTCCAGCTTTAGCAGAAGCAGGTGTAAATGGATACTCTAAAACAGAGATCACCAATTATCTGGCAGGAAAACAAGTGAGCGTTTCACCGTTCATCGGGAATTTAACCGAAGGTGTGAATGGTAAAACAACTGCAAAAGATCTGGGAACTGCAATGGAATTAATTTATTCTTATTTTACGGGTTTAAATAATGATCCAGCGTCTTTCAACGCGTACAAAGAAAAACAGTCTGCCATGACCGCGAACCTTTTGTCTAATCCACAGTTTTATTTTTCTAATGAATATTCCAAATTCTTACAACAGAAAAATCCAAGATTTACGAATGTAGTTCCGTTAACGGAAGATTGGGAAAAAGCAGATTATAAGAAAGCGTACGAGATTTATAAAGAAAGATTTGCAAACGCCGGAAACTTCCATTTCTATTTTGTAGGAAATCTGGATGAAAATAAATTGAAAGAATATGCAACCCAATATTTAGCAAGCCTTCCCTCAACTGGAAAAACGACTTCTTTTAAAGACAACGGATATCGTACTACAAAAGGGACTTTTAATAAAGTTTATAAAAAAGGAAAAGATCCGAAAAGTTTGGTGGTAATCAGTTATTCTGGTGAAGCGCCTTACAGTGAAAAAGACGATTTAGCATTAAGTGCTTTAGGCGAAGTAGCAACCATTAAAGTAATTGAAAAACTGAGAGAAGAAGAAAGTGGAATTTACGGTGGTGGCGCCAGAGGCGGAATGAGCAAAGTTCCTTACGGAATGTATCAGTTCAGTCTTCAGTTTCCATGTGGACCAGAGAATGTGGATAAACTCACGAAAAGTGCTATCGCTGAACTTCAGAAATTTATCGATAAAGGTCCGGAACAAAAAGATCTAGATAAGTTTAAAGAAGGAGAATTAAACGATGACAGAACGAACTTAAAAGATAATTCTTACTGGTTATCTAATATTTCAAATTACCAGTTAGAAGGTGGTGACCGTTATGAAATCTTAAATTACGAAACGAAATTAAAAGCGCTGACGGTTAAAGATCTTCAAAATGTTGCGAAGAAATATTTATCGAAAGATAGAATCTTGGCGACCTTAATGCCAGAAGATGGTTGGGAAGCCAATGTGAAAAAAGAAGAAACTACCGCTACTGCACCGGCTGCAGTTTCGCCTCAACAGGTGATCGATAATTACATTGCTGCTTTGGGTGGAAAGGCTAAACTAGAAGCCGTAAAATCCATTAAGTCAAATTCTACAATGAGCATGAGCGGAATGGAAATTAAAACGACGGAGAAGAAAATGGGTAACAAATCCAAAGCAACTCAAAGTGTGATGGGACAAGAATCCGTGACTGTTTTTGATGGCGAAAAAGGATACGTAATGCAAGGAGGCCAAAAAATGGATCTTCCAGCTGCTGCAACTGATAAAATGAAAACAGCAAAATTGTTCAATGCTTTATCCATGAATGCTGCAGATTATACTGCGGTTACCAAAGGATCAGTAGATGGTAAAGAAGTTTTTGTTTTGGAAGGAAAAGACGGCAAATCATATTTCGATATGAGTTCTGGATTATTACTTAAATCTACCACACCGCAAGGTGATATGACCATCACAGAATACATGACCGTTGATGGAATAAAGGTTCCGAAAACCATGAAGATTTCTGCAATGGGACAAAATATCGATATGACGGTAACTGAATTCGTTTTGAACAAAGATGTTTCAGAGGCTGACTTTAAATAAGATAAAATAGTTACAAAAGAAAATCCGTCTCGTTAATTCGAGACGGATTTTTTTATTTTAAAAGGGAGTAATCTAATAACTAAACGATACAATGTTTTCATTGTTGATGAGGTAAGATTCCATTGTTTCAATTTGTTGATTGTTGATGTGAAGGTCGAGCGTTACCAATAAAAACTCATCCTCTCTTTCTAATGCAATTTCATAAGCCACTTTTGAAATTTGTTTAATATCACTAATGATCGATTTTTTTTGATCCACAGATGATACGGGAATTTTAAATTTCAAAATCTTATTGTGATGATAAGAAACAAATTGACTGGTGAAAAATTTTGCAACATAAATCACGATTAAAGCACAAATTAGAAAGGTAAAAGCAATATAAATTTCACCAAATCCAATTGACATTCCAATCGCAGCAGCAATCCAGATAATTCCGGCAGTAGTTAAACCATAGACACTGAATCCTTCTTTAAAAATAACGCCAGCACCCAGAAAACCGATTCCGCTCACGATATAAGAAGCAACTCTTGTGGGATCACCGTTACCGGCTAATTTATAAGAGATGATGGAAAACAGTGTTGAACCCAAACAGATAATCGTAATGGTTTTTAAACCCGCAGATTTGTCTTTCATTTCTCGTTCTAATCCCAGAATTAATCCGGCAATTAATGAAATGAAGGCTTTATAAATATCTAAAAGTTCAAAATGTTCTTGCATTTTTATTTTAAAGGTATAAATTTTCTACGAACCGTACTCTGCTTTCCATTCATCAGCCGCATCACATAATGTTTGGTACCATTCTTCACCATATTTTCTAATGAGTGGAGTTTTTACAAATTTATAGATTGGGACTTTTAATTCTCTTCCCAATGTGCAGGCATCACTACAGATTTCCCATTTGTGATAATTAAGTGCGGTGAAGGTTCTGTATTCATCAACACGGATAGGATAGAGGTGGCAAGAAATCGGTTTTTGCCAATCCACAGCACCATCTTCATAGGCTTTTTCGATTCCACATTTTGTAATTCCTTTATCATCAAAAATTACATAAGCACATTCTCTACCTTCCACCATTGGCGTCACGTAATCATTATCGCTCGGATCCAAAACCCAGGTTCCCTGTTCTTCGATGGCTTTTACACCTTCCGGCCTTAGGTAAGGTTTAATTTGATCGAAAATCCTGTCGAGTATCAATGTCTCGTTTTTATCTAATGGAGCACCTACATCGCCTTCTACGCAGCAAGCGCCTTTGCATTTGCTCAGGTTACATACAAATTCTTCAGAAAATATATCCTCAGAAATTAATTTATCGTCAATTTGAATCATGTTGTATTATTAAAAGAAATTAAAATAAGTAGTAAGTTTAAAGATAAGAAGGGAAATAATTATGACCCATAAACCAGTTTCCTGCATCCAGTATTTTTTAGTGAAACGCAGCATTCTGCTTAAAATGATAGAAGCAGGTAAAGCCAGTAAAAGTAAATATTCAAAAGTATTTCCCATATAAAGAACAATGGTAATTAGTTGTGCTAAAGAGAAAACAAGTAAGAACGTATATTTAAATCTGCTGGTCGGACTTTTTTTATTAAAGTTCCTGAAATGGTCCATCACAGCATGCAGCAATAAAATAACAATTGGACTTAACCATAAGAGATTATCAAAATGGGATTGCGGTTTAAATCCAGTAAAAGGGAAATAAGCGGGATTCCAAGAATTCATTCCCAGAAAATAGGCAATTCCAAAGTAGGTGAGAGCCACGAGTAACATTCCGAAAAATAAGCGGAAAAAGTGAAGCCCAATCCGGTCAGATGTTCCGATAATATGAAACATAACGAAAATCGATATCGGCCAGGTAGTCGGAAGAAAAATAAAATTTAAGGCCAGAATTGAGCCGACGAGCATATAGGAGAAATTGCGAACAGAAATATTGTCATTCGTTAATAACAGGACAATAATCGAATTGGTGAAGAGTGAAACCGCAATTCCGATATCCAGATCACCCGGATATAAGGCGAAAACAAAGACCGTATATAAAAATAGGGGTAAATGAGTTTGATAAGTCAGCCCAATTGCATTAAAACAGAAATATCCCAAGGCAACTCCTGCAAAAGTTATTATGGCAGAAATTATTTCTAAAGTATTGAAGTCTAAGAAGTTAAAACTAATTACAATTAAAAGAAGAATCCCAATATAAGCGGGAACTGAAAATATATTGCTTTCTTTAGAAAGTAATCGAAACATTTTTTATAAATTTGTGCAAAGTTAATTTAAAAAAGGAAAAAAATGACGTCTTTCTTCTTATTCTTAAGCAGTGTGTTTAAATGGTCTTTCGGTTTCTTCGATTTCGCAGGAAATGTTGCAAACTGGATTTTATTCTTTGCTGGAACCATTATTTTTTGCTACTGGTGCTATGTACTTGTTACCACTTTAGGAGGTAACAAAGACAAAGAATATTTTTCACCTACAGAAGGTCATCATCCTTATTACGACCCAAAAATCCACAGAAAAGAAAGTAAATAATTGATATCCGATTTACAATAAAAATCCCGAAATTTTTTGAATTTCGGGATTTCTTTTATTTATTTTAAACTTAATGAATTGGAATTACCAATACCGGAATTGGTGAACGGCGTGTGAGTTCTTTAGTTAAACTACCCACAAAGACATCATACATATTGCTTCTTCCGTGGGAACCCATTACAATGTAGCCCGCAGTTCTGTCTTTGGCATATTCCAAAATAATGTCCCCTGCTACTCCTTGTTTTAAAAGGTGTTCACAATCAACACCTTCGGCAAGAATTCTTTGTTCCAAACTGTTTAAGTGTAGAAGTTCTTGCTTGATTTCATTTTGCTCCACCTCTGGAAAATACTGAAATCCCATATCACCAATTGCAAATCCTATATCAGAAGGTGCCACGTGAATAAGACAAATTTTTCCGTTGGTTTCTTTTGCGAATTTTATCGCGCCCTCAACTAATTTTTCTGTCGCTTCTGAAAAATCTACAGGTAAAATAATGTTTATCATGATCTTAAATTTTGTACTATAAAGTTACAAATATTTACCGACATTCTCAAGGGAACTCCTACTGAATTCGCAAATCAAATACTTTTTGTTTTTCTAAAAATGCTTCCAAAATATCATTTTCAGAAACTTTGCCAACGCCTTTTGGAGTTCCAGTAAAAATTAAATCGCCAACTTTCAACGTAAAGTATTGAGAAACAAATGCGATGATTTTTTCCGGTGAGAATATCATTAATGAAGTATTTCCGTTTTGAACTTCCTCTTTATTTTTTAATAATGAAAAGTTCAGGTTTTTCATGTCGAAATCCTCTTTTTTATAGAAATCAGAAACGACGGCGCTTCCATCAAATGCTTTCGACAATTCCCAAGGAAGTCCTTTTGCTTTCAATTGACTTTGTAGATCTCTAGCGGTAAAATCAATTCCTAAACCGATTTCGTCATAATGTTTATCGGCGTTTTCTTCTTGAATGTATTTTCCTCCTTTTGAAATTTTCATTACGACTTCTAATTCGTAATGAACGTCATCAGAAAATTCTGGAATATAAAAATCGCTTCCTTTTTTTAAAACTGCCGTATCTGGTTTCATAAAGATAACGGGACTTTCTGGGATTTCATTTCCAAGTTCCTGAGCGTGTTCTGCGTAATTTCTGCCGATGCAAATGATTTTCATTGTGATTTTATATAAAATTTCGTGATTTTTGACTGGAATTCTGTACGACTTCTTTAAATTAAATTCTTATTGAAAATTAAGTGGTAATCTGAAGTTATATCGTACTACATTTCCGCTTACTTCGCCAGGTTTCCACTTTGTTTTAACCTTTAAAATTGAAGTTGAAATGTCTTTAAAGAAGTTTTCTGTATTTTCTAATTTTGGTTCAATATCAATATTGCTAAGGGATCCATCAGTATTTACGGTAAAGAAAACAGTGAATCGTCCGGAAGGAGTATAGGAACGGAAATCTAAATTGTTCATTAATTTGGTGGTAAATTCTTTTCGAAATTGATTAATTCCACCTGGAAATTCTGGGGTTTTAAAATCTTTTAAAATATCGTAACCTTCCTTATAATTTTCAAAAAAAACTTTTGTGTAGAAAGGAAAGTCAAAGTAAGCACGAACTTTAACTCCATTTTCTGTCGCAGGTTGCCAGTTTTTCAGACTCCCTAAAACTTTTTTAGCCAATTCATAAGAACATTTATTTTCTTCAACTGCTTTCTCGTCACGTGGATTTCTAACCAGATATGCTTTTCCGGTTTCATCAATGAGCAACGTGATCCAATACATTTCATTCTCGTTGCAGGGACGTAAATCGTTCTTCACGAAAAAGTCCTGCATATCTTTGAATAATTGGATGTTGCCACCTTTGTAAGCATTTTGAGTCGTAGGATAATTTTCTAATATTTTTTGAGAAAATAACGAGTGAAAAGCCAGTGTAAATATTAATAATAGAATATTTTTCATTTTAATTAAATAAATTTTAATGAAGAATTGTGATTAGAATTTTAATTTTTTTGGCTTTTTAAAATTTTGAACGCAATTGAATTCCCGTTAAAACTTTTTTGGTATACAAGGGAAAATCAGCATTCTGAATCCAGCCGTAATAACCCAAATCTTTCTGGAAAACTTCTTTCACTCGTTGACCTTTGTATTTTCCGAAAGTGAAGATTTCTTTTTCTTCTTTATCAAAAGCAATAAATCCTGCCAAGTCAGCAAATTTAAAATGGGAAGAGATTTCACTCAATCCTGCGATATCATTTGGTAAATCGTCGTAATGTCCAACTTGCGCATCTAAAACTTCGAAAGTTGCCAAAACATCTGCTTCGGCAGAATGGGCGTTTATGAGTTCTTTTTTACAATAAAATTGATAAGCCGCCGTCAAATTTCTCGGTTCCATTTTATGAAAAATCGTTTGTGCATCGACCAATTTAAATTTACTTAAATCGAAATCGAATCCTGCTCTCAGTAATTCTTCCGCCAAAAGAGGAACGTCAAAACGGTTAGAATTAAATCCGCCTAAATCGGTACCAGAAATCATGTCCATCACTTTGGAAGCAATCTCTTTGAAGGTTGGTGCATCTTTTACTCTCTCATCCGTAATTCCGTGGATTGCAGAAGTTTCTGGTGGAATTGGCATTCCTGGATTCACCAACCAGGTTTTGCTTTCCCGTGAAGAATCTGGATTCACTTTTAAAATAGAAATTTCTACGATTCGGTCTTTGGCAACTTGTGTTCCTGTAGTTTCTAAATCAAAGACACAAAGCGGTTTATGTAGTTTTAAATTCATTTTTTATTTTTTGTACGGACATGTCATCACTTGTCCAAATGTGTTATTTAATAGTAGAAGTTTGAATGTGTTTTTACGCTTTCAATTGTTTTTGAAAAATCACCGATATCAAAATATAATACAACATCGCTAATGGAATTCCCACTGTTTTAAAAATGATTAAAAGAATTATTACCCCAATCAGCAAAGCAACTTTCGGATAATTGTCTTCCAGTTTCATGGATTTAAATTTCAGTGAAATCATTTTAATCGGACTTACTAAAAGCCATGATAAAATAAGAGTGATCAGAATTAAATATAGAGGGTTTTCAAAAATAATTTTAAAACTTTCTGTTTCTAAAAAAGCGTAATACAAACCGAAAATTAGAATCGTGTTCGATGGCGTATTCAAACCTTTAAAATAATAAGTTTGCTCATCATCTAAATTAAAAATCGCCAATCTTAAACAAGAAAATAAAGTAACGAAAAGTCCAATATATTTTATTTCAAACGGAAGATCCAGTCCGAATAATTGGTTGCCAAACGGTTCTAATGCTTTGAATAGTACAAGTCCGGGTAATAAACCAAAACTTACCATATCAGCCAAAGAATCGAGTTGTACGCCGAGTTCAGAATTTGATTTCATGACGCGGGCGATAAATCCATCGAAGAAATCTAAGATCAAAGAAACGATAATGCAAATTGCAGTGGTTTGATAATCACCATTAATTAAATGGATTACTCCAACACTTCCAGAAAATAAATTTCCAAGCGTGAAAGCGTTTGCCAAATTGTTTTTAATAAAGTTCATAAGCACAAAAGTAAGGTTTTTATTAAAATTAATTTTCAGAGTTTTTAGAATCTTTTTAAACCACAAAAGAGACAAAAGTTTTATTTTTATATAAGTGAAGCAAAAGTTTGCAAAGGCATGAAAAAATAAATATTTTTCTATTTTGCAAACTTTTGAAAATCTTTATTTCTGCATTGGTCTTTTGATTTTTTTGCGGTTTAAGTAATTGCATTTTTAGATCATTTCTAAATTCTAAAATAGTGTAAATTTGCATCCTAAATTTGAACAAAATAGTAATGAAAGAAATTAGATTTCAAGAGATTTTTGCTTTAATCTACCGAATATTCCTCGCTTATTTTTTCTATCAAATCGCACGATTGCTTTTTTGGTTTTTTAATAAAGATTTAATTGCGGTTGACAGCGTTTCAGAATATCTGAATTTGGCTTATCGTGGAATTGCCTTTGATACGACGGCGATTTTATATGTGAATGCGCTATTCATCCTTTTGAGTATTATTCCGATTGTCATTAATACAAAGAAGTCTTACCAGAAATTTTTGTTTTACCTTTATTTCATTACCAATGGAATTTCTTACGGAATGAATTTCGGAGATTTCGTTTATTTTAAATTCTCTCAGGCAAGATTGACCACTGCAGCAATGAATGTTGCGCAACATGAAAGTAATATTGGTAAAGTTTTTTTATTGTCGATTGTAGAACATCCTTTTGTGATTGTTTGGTTTGCGGTTTTAATGATTCTTTGGATTTTCCTTTATAAAAAGGTGAAAGTCATTTGGAAAAAACCTGTAAAATTAGTTCCGTATTTTATCTATTCGGTATTGACTTTATGTATAACTGCTTTATTGGTTGTGGGCGGCATTCGAGGCGATTTTAAACATTCGACGCGTCCGATTAATTTGGTTGATGCGAACCGACATGTTACCAAACCGGCGCAAGCAAATGTTGTTCTGAATAGTGTATTTTCTTTTTTCAGAACGATGAATACGAATAATTTTCAGGAAGTTCATTTCGTTGATCAAAAGTTCATTGATGAAAATGTACATCCTTATAAATTATATACACGTGAACCTGTGAAGCCAAAACCGAATGTTGTTATTTTTATCCTAGAAAGTTTTGGAAAAGAATATTCCGGTGCTTTTAATAAAGATACTAAAATTAAAGATTTCGTTTCTTACACGCCGTTCTTCGATAGTTTGGCAACCAAGAGTTTAATTGCTACAAATGCTTTTGCCAACGGAAGACAATCGATCCACGGAATGAGTTCTATTTTGGCGGGCATTCCAACATTGAAAGATGCTTTTACGAGTTCGCCTTATTCGAACCAAAAAATACAGTCGATTGTTTCTGTTGCCAATGATATGGGTTATAATACGTCGTTCTTTCACGGAGCGCCAAATGGGTCGATGGGCTTTTTAGGTTTCGGAAACATTTTGGGCTTCAAACATTACTATGGAAAAACCGAATATAATAATGATGCAGATTTTGATGGAATTTGGGGGATTTGGGACGAACCGTTTTTTCAATATTTTGCAAGAACTTTGAACACTAAGAAATCACCGTTTATGGCGACTTTGTTTTCGGTTTCATCGCATCATCCCTTTAAAGTTCCTGAAAAGTATCAGGGCAAATTTAAAAAAGGTCCACTAGAAATTCATGAACCGATTGGTTATACGGATTATGCTTTGAAACAATTTTTCAAAACCGCAGAGAAAATGCCTTGGTTCAAAAATACGATATTTGTTCTCGTAGCCGATCATACGAATCAAGTTGGCTATCCAGAATATGAAAAATCGATGAACAGGTTTGCAGTTCCAATTTTGTTTTACTCACCCAATCCAAAATATAATTTAACCGGAGAAATCACAGAGCCTGCACAGCAAATGGATATTTATCCAACTTTAGTAGATTTACTGGGTTACAATAAAAAGATCAGAAGTTGGGGGAGAAGTTTAGTTTCCGATAAGAAGGAAGATTATATGATCATCAACTCCGATTCCATCAATGAACAATTCATGATTGGGAATTATATTTATCTGTTTAATGGAAAAGAAGTAACCGGAATTTATACTATTGATGATAAAGGTTTGGAGCAAAATCTCGTTAACAAAGTTAAAAACCCGGAAATTGAAAAAGGAATTCTTTTAAGCAAAGCCTGGTATCAAGATTATATGAATCGGGTGATCAATCGTAAACTGCAATAAGTTTTAAAATGTTTTTTAAACCGTTGTTTAATTTTTATTATTTTGTCAATACTTTTGATTAGTATGATATGAATAGTTAAAAGTTTGGTGTTTAACTTTTTTTAATTACTTTTATCCAACTAAAAAATTAAACAATTTTACAATGAAGAAAATAATTTTCAGTTTTGTTGCTTTATTATTCGCAACACTATCTTATGCCCAAATTGAAGGAAAATGGAAAACCATCGATGATGAAACCGGACAAGCAAAATCAATCGTAGAAATTACCAAAAAAGCAGATGGTAAATATTACGGTAAAGTGATTCAACTTTTAATCAAACCTGCAAATGCAAATTGCACGGATTGTAAAGATGACCGCAAAAACAAACCAATCTTAGGAATGGAAGTCGTTCGGGGAATGAAAAAAGAAGGTTCTGAATTTTCTGGTGGAACAATTACAGACCCAAAAACAGGAAAAACTTATAAATGTAACATCACCCGAGATGGTGATAAACTGAATGTAAGAGGGTATGTGGGATTCTCGTTAATCGGAAGAACACAAACCTGGCACGCAGTTAAATAAGTTTTCTCCATATAAACTTGATAAAAAGCATCTTTTCGAAGATGCTTTTTCATGGGATGATGTACTGTACTTAACTAAAAAATCTTTACTTTTGTACTTTAATTTTTGAATAGATTATGAAGGAATATACTTTTAGAGAAGTGATTGCACAGGCAATGAGCGAAGAAATGCGAAAAGACGAATCCATTTTCTTGATGGGAGAGGAAGTTGCAGAATACAACGGTGCTTACAAAGCTTCTAAAGGAATGCTCGATGAATTCGGAGCTAAAAGAGTGATTGATACTCCAATTGCTGAACTAGGATTCACTGGGATTGCCATAGGTGCAGCCATGAATGGTAATAGACCCATTGTAGAATATATGACTTTCAACTTTTCGTTGGTAGGAATTGATCAGATTATTAATAATGCTGCAAAAATCCGTCAAATGAGTGGAGGGCAGTGGAGTTGTCCTATCGTTTTCCGTGGTCCAACGGGTTCTGCAGGACAATTAGGAGCAACGCACTCTCAAGCTTTAGAATCTTGGTTTGCAAATACTCCTGGTTTAAAAGTAGTTGTACCATCTAATCCTTATGATGCAAAAGGTTTATTGAAAACTGCAATTCAAGATAATGATCCGGTAATTTTCATGGAGTCTGAACAAATGTATGGCGACAAAATGGAAATTCCAGAAGAAGAATATTATATCCCAATCGGAAAAGCAGATATTAAAAGAGCAGGTACAGATGTAACTTTAGTTTCTTTTGGTAAAATTATGAAACTGGCGATTCAAGCCGCTGAGGATTTAGAAAAAGAAGGAATTTCGGTAGAAGTTATTGATTTAAGAACGGTACGTCCATTAGATTATGATACGGTTTTGGAATCAGTGAAGAAAACGAACAGATTGGTGATTTTGGAAGAAGCTTGGCCATTGGGTTCCATCGCAACGGAGATTACGTATATGGTTCAGCAAAAAGCATTTGATTATTTAGATGCTCCAATTAAAAGAATCACAACACCAGATGCTCCGGCACCTTATTCAGCACCACTTTTTGCAGAGTGGTTCCCGAAACTAGAAAAGGTGAAGGAAGAAATAAAGAATGCCTTATACATCAAAGCATAATAGATAAAAACTCTCGAAAGAGAGTTTTTTCATTTATAAATACTTTCAGGAAAACGTGCAAGAAAGATTTACCTTTGACTAAATTTTTTAAACTTAATGTCACAGACTATTTCATCAAATTTTGACACTAAAAAACTCACTGCTGTAGGAGTTTTGGTTTCCCTAGGAATCGTTTTCGGAGATATTGGAACTTCGCCTCTTTATGTAATGAAAGCGATCGTTAATGCCCGACACGGAACTGGGAATTTGCCTTTTGATGAATATATCGAAGGAGCATTGTCCTGTATCATCTGGACCTTAACATTGCAAACCACTTTTAAATATGTGGTCATTGCTTTACGTGCAGACAATAAAGGAGAGGGTGGGATTTTATCTCTTTATTCTTTGGTCAAGAAACTCAAGAAAAAGTGGCTCTACGTCATTGCGATTATTGGTGCTTCAACATTGGTGGCCGATAGTATTATAACGCCGTCGCTTACCGTAATGTCTGCGGTAGAAGGTCTCAAAATATTTTCGCCGCATACGCCCGTTGTTGCTATTACCCTCGTAATTTTGGCGATTGTTTTCATCGTGCAGCAATTCGGAACAGCCTCCATCGGAAAACTTTTTGGTCCCGTAATGGTGCTTTGGTTTTTGGTATTAGGAATATTTGGTTCTGTTCATATTGTTGATCATATCGAAATTTTGAAGGCATTCAATCCGTATTACGCTTACCAACTCATTACGCATTCACCAAGTGCCATTGTAATCATGGGCGCAGTTTTCCTTTGTACCACGGGTGCAGAAGCATTATATTCTGATCTTGGACATTGTGGTAAACAGAATATTCGGGTAAGTTGGATTTTTGTAAAAACAATGTTGATTTTAAATTATTTGGGTCAAGGTGCCTGGTTACTGGATAATCCAGAATCTGTTTCACAAGGAATTAATCCAATTTTTGGAATTATGCCGGAATGGGCAATTTTACCCGGAGTTATTTTAGCGACTGCTGCAGCAATTATTGCGAGTCAGTCGGTGATTACCGGTTCGTTTACGATGTTCTCAGAAGCGATGTCGGTCACCTTTTGGCCGAATCAGCAAATCGATTATCCCTCCGGCGTAAAAGGGCAAATGTACATTCCCAGAATTAATTGGGGTTTAATGTTCTTTTGTTTTATTGTCGTTATCTACTTCCAAAAGTCTGAAGCGATGGAAGCTGCGTATGGTTTAACCATTACGATTACAATGTTAATGACAACGATTTTACTGTTCTTTTGGCTTAGCCGAAATAAAGCAACTAAAGTTTTTGCACTCGGTTTTATCACCGTTTACCTATGTATTGAACTCGGATTTTTCTATGCGAATGTGATTAAGTTTTTTGATGGAGGTTGGTTAACTATGGTCTTAGGGGGATTTATTGCAGTCTGTATGTACGCCTGGTACAACGGAAGATTAATCAAAGCCAAGTTTATCACCTTTGTAAAACTTGATAAATATGTACCCGTAATTAAAGAAATGAAACTGGATGAAACGATTCCTAAATATGCCACGAACCTTGCTTTTTTAAGCCGGGCAAAAAGAACTGATGAAGTAGAAGCCAAGATCATCTATTCTATTTTGCGCAAGCAGCCGAAAAGAGCAGACCATTATTTTATTTTGAATATTTCTAATCAGGAAGACCCATATACCTTTAAATATACCATTGATGAAATTATGCCAGGTACTATTTACCGTATTAATTTCATGCTCGGATTTAAAGTAGATCGACGAATCAATGATTATTTTGACCAGGTTTTAGAAGACATGATGGAGGAAGGAAGTATCCCATCTAGAAGCAGCCATCCATCACTTCGACATTATAATGTACCACCAGATTTAAAATATGTGATTATTGATAATACTTACATTAATGATACTTTGCTCACCGTAAAAGAAAAAATTACACTTAATATCTATAATTTCGTGAAATATATTGGTAGTGATGATTTCAAAGCTTGGGGAGTTTCTGCTCATAATGTAGTCGTAGAGTCAGCGCCGCTATTGGATCAGAAGAGTATTACCAATAAAATTCAGCAGGTAAATTTCCATAGATACGATTCCTAAAACTCTAAGAATCACTGAAAATATCGGTAAGCGTCATTAATAAAAAAATCAATAAATTTGCATATAATTATTTTTAATGGACGCTAAACAAAAAGATCTGAATATTTCAACGATAAAGGAAGTTTTAAAACAATACCTTCTAGAAAAAGGTTTCAGAAACACGCCCGAACGTTATACGATTTTAGAGGAAATCTACAATATGGAACATCATTTTAATGTTGATGATTTGTATCTTTTAATGATGCAGAAGAAATACCATGTTTCCAAAGCAACCATTTACAATACCATAGAAATTTTTCTAGATGCAGGTTTGATCAGAAAACACCAGTTTGGGGAAAAAACTTTGACTTCTTCCTCTTACGAAAAATCTTATTTCGATAAACAACACGATCATCTGGTAATTTATAAAAAAGATTCTGATAAAGAAATTCTGGAAATTATCGAATTTTGTGATCCAAGAATTCAAGGAATCAAGGAATCTGTAGAAGAAATTTTTGGTGTAAATATTGATTCCCACTCTCTTTATTTTTACGGAACTAAAAAAGATTAATGAAAAGACTTCTTGTTTTTTTTCTCTTTATAAGTATTAAATTTTTTGCGCAAATTCCTACGCAACCGCTTGAACCTACTGTAAAAGATCCTTTTTTTAATCAAACAAAAAAAAGTCCTGGTGGGGAAAAAGTAAAATTAATTCATTCGGATGAGTTTGGAATTGTAAAAGGAAAGTACAATGATAATCCCTTCTTTTCGGGCAATGTGCAGTTTTTTCATCAAGGCTCAATTTTAACAGCAGATGAAGTTGTTTTTTACAAAGATCAAAATTTCGTAAAAGCCATTGGCAACGTAAAACTCCAAAATGCCGACGGTTCTGTCATCACTTCCGGTGAAATGGAGTACGACGGAAATAGTCAAAAGGGAATCGCGCGTAAAAAAGTACTTCTAGTCGATCCCGGCCAAACCATCGAAACTGAAATATTATACTACGACCGACTTTCTAATAAAGCCTATTTCAATACTGGCGGAACCATTACCAAAGATGGAAACGTAATGTACACCAAAGCTGCAACCTACGATTTAAATAGCAGATTAATTGATTTTACAGGAAATGTAAGAATCGATAATCCCGAGTATATTGTAGAAGGAGTGAATATCGTACAAAATCAAAATACGAATACAGCAACCTTTAACGGAGCCACAACCATTACCAATAAAAAGAATCCTTCCAATCTTATTTATACGGAGAAAGGAACCTATAACATGAATTCAAAGGAAGTCTATTTAAAGAAAAATTCCAAAATTCATTACAACGGAAAAATATTGACAGGCGATGATTTGTACTTCAATCAAATCACTGGTTTTGGAACCGGAAAAGGAAATGTGATGTTGCGTGATCCTTTAGAAAAACGCTTTATGAAAGGCGGTTACGGCGAAATCTACGAAAAGAAAGATTCCGCGATGATGACCGATAAACCTTATGCGGTGAAGATTTTAGAAAAGGATTCCATGTATTTTTCTGCAGATCGAATTTTGGCGTATCAAAAATTAGATTCTGTAAATCCGCTCAAGAAAAAAAGTTTCCTGCGTGCTTATAAAAAAGCCAGAATGTTCAAGTCCAATATTCAGGTTCGTGCTGATTCGTTGAGTTTTAATGAAACAGATGGAGTGCTGCATCTCGACGGAAAACCAATTGCGTGGAGTGGCGAGAAACAAGTTACAGGCGATAAAATTGAAGCCTATTTCGATACCGAAAAAGAGTTCATCGACTCTTTAAAAGTCATTGGAAATGCCTTTGCAATCAGCAAGGCAGATTCTTTAAACATGAAAGATGAATTCAACCAAGTCAAAGGAAAGTTGATGACGGTTTATTATAAAGACAACGAAATCTCTCTTGCCAAAGTGATCGGCAACGCACAAGCAATTACCTACGCCGACGATCAAAACGAAAAGACCAAAGAAGTAGAGCGAATCGGGGTCGCACTTTCAACATGTGGTATGATTGAAGCCGAATTTGAAGACCGGAAAGTTCAAATAATTTCCTGTAATATTGGAGCAGATAACGAGGTTTATCCCATGAGTTTAATCTCGCGTGAAAAAAGATTTTTCCCCGATTTCAACTGGAATACCAAAGACCGACTTCGTACCTGGAAAGATATTTTTGTAGAAACACCAGATTATCCCGAAACCAAATACGAAGCCGACGACGCTCTTTACAACGCTGCTCAAAAAGCGATTGATGATGAGAAAGCCAAAGAAGAAGCCAAGAAGCCGAAGCGGGTTCGTAAGTAATTTTTTTTATTGGGCGCCTTAATCCGCCTTCCACTCCCGCTTTTTTGTTCCACTTCGTTCCACAAAAAGAGCTCCGTTCAAGTCGGGGCGCAACACCAGATTGTAATAAAACATTTTCGCTAAATGCAAACAGATTTTTTTAAATACCAAGCCCAAACCACCCAATTCGCCGCAGGTTTCGAAGTAGAAAAAGCCGCAGGATCTTATATATACGGAAAAAATGGTCAGCGCTATCTCGATTTTGTAGCTGGAGTTTCTGCCAATACTTTGGGACATTCCCATCCGAAAATTGTAGAAGCGATTAAAACGCAGGCAGAGAAATATTTACACGTCATGGTTTATGGTGAATACGCTCAGGAAATGCCGGTGAAATTATGCAAACTGTTAGCAGATGCTACACCCAAACCTTTAGAAGTTACGTATCTCGTAAACTCAGGCGCAGAAGCAATTGACGGCGCTTTAAAACTAGCCAAACGTTTTACGGGCAGAGAAGAAATCATTTCGATGACCAATTCGTACCACGGAAATACACACGGCGCTTTATCGGTTTCTGGGAACGAATATCACAAGCGGGAGTTTCGTCCACTCTTGCCGATGGTGAGTTTTATTGAATTTAATAATCAAGAAGATTTCATAAAGATTACCGAAAAAACGGCTTGTGTTATCGCAGAAACGATTCAAGGAGCAGCAGGATTTTTAGTTCCGGATTCCGACTATTTTTATAATTTGAAGAAACGATGTGAAGAAGTTGGCGCTTTATTAATTCTGGATGAAATTCAGCCAGGATTTGGACGAACAGGAAAACTCTTTGCTTTTGAACATTTCGGAATGGTTCCAGATATTTTGGTCATGGGAAAAGGTATGGGCGGTGGCGTTCCGGTTGGTGCTTTTATGAGTTCCAAAGAAATCATGCATTCCCTTTCACATTCTCCAAAGTTGGGACACATCACTACTTTTGGTGGAAACCCTTTAATTGCAGCGGCAAGTTATGCGACTTTGCATGAAGTTATTGAAAGCGGTTTGATGAATGAAATTCAGGAGAAAGAAAACTTATTCCGTGAATTACTAATTCATCCAAAAATTAAAAATGTCAATGGAAAAGGGTTGATGTTGGCGGTAAATCTAGGTTCACCAGATTTCACTTTAGAAGTTGCAAAACGGTGTATGGAAAAAGGATTGATCGTTTTCTGGCAACTGTACAGAAATGAATATTTACGAATTTCGCCGCCGCTTACGATTTCTTTAGAGGAAATTAGAGAAGGTTGTGGGATTATTCTGGATGTATTGAATGCGATGTAGGTAAGTTTGCAAAGACGAAATTAGAAATGGTTTTAAAACGATGAATAAACAGTGATCGTTTAAAAAATTATAATTCCTCAGGTTTATTGATTTCATCAATGATCACTCTTAAATCTCCGATGGTTAACTGGTCAGAATTACATTCAATTTCTGAAATTTGATGTTGTTTTAAAAAATCATTAAGATCCTCACAATTTCGCAAAATATTAAGTTCTTTATTTTCAACATCCAGGACCATTCCTTTAATATTCCCGGCCATTGAATAGGTCGCTGAATTTAAATTTCCTAATAGAGCTTTCGACCAAAGCCCCCGCATGCTTTCTTCAAAATATAAAAATCTGCCGTAACTGGTTACTTTACAAAATCTTGAATATTCATCGGGATCATATCCTTTGTCTTTTTTATTGGTATATTTTCTATAAGTTTGAAAATACATTTCGCCTTTATAGGAAAGGGCTAAGGGAGTTTTTACTTTCTTGTCATTTGCTTTGAAATAGAAAAATGCTTGCTCCGGTAAGTATTTTATAAAATCAAATTCTTCGGATATTTTAAGTGTAATTTCTTCTGTTGAGGAGGGTTTTTTACTGATCACATCATCCATTGTCATATAAATTCCAGCGGGAAAATCTCGTTTTTGAATTCGGGGTTGTTGTTTATATTGCGCAATTGCTAAATTGAAAATTAGGAAAGAGAAGGATGTAAAAAGTAATTTCATACACTAACTATTTAATATTTGATTTTTAAATAAGGGTTTTTTGAAGAAAGAGTGGATATTGTTCATGTTTTCAGTAAAAACTTTATTACTGCATGAAGTTATCGAATATTTTCTTTATTTCGGTAAAATATTGGAGATCGTTTTTTGTATAGTTTCCTCTGTGCCTACAATGTCTAACATCAATATGTTCAAAAATTCTTTTTTATCTTTTCTTGTTTCTTTTACTTTGTTAATAGGTAAATATACTTACGTTTTCCAAAACTGCAATAAAATATCTTTCGAATTCCTCGTAAGTGAGTGTTTTTATTACTTCTTTTTGATCTCAGAATAATCTATTATTTCAATTTTATTTACGCTTATTTGATTGTGTATATTTTAGGGTAAACATTTTTTGCAGTCTTTTAATTAAGAGAAATTTTTACGTTTTGCAAATTTTTTAATTCAAGTATTTGATCTTTTGATTTCAATTGAATTTTGGCTTGTTTTAAATCTGAGTTAATGTTGAGAACAATTTCAGCAGGTTTATTTGGATTGTTTTCTGTGAGTTTTTCAAAAGCGTTGAAGAGTTTATCTTCTTCAAATTCGATAAATGCTTTATACTTTTTTTGATCTTTTGTAAAGACGAATTTGATGAAATCGGGCAAAACTCTTTCTTGAAATTTAAAATTAATAAGATCTTCATTGAACATCGTATTTCTTTCTCCATTAAAATAATAAAAATTCAGCGCTGATTTTGATTGACCAAAATTATTGATACTGACTTTCCAATTAAATTTTTTACGATATTTATGGCTCCAGATTCCGAAAGGTATCGGTTGATCGTTGTGTACTATTTTTCTAAACTGCGGTCGATCTTCGCACGTACACGTATCTTTTAAAACTTTTTGTCGGGCATCTTCAGTTACGATATCGTAGTCTTTTAATTGACTGCGATTAAGTTCGTTGGCTTTAAATACTTCTAATTCCTTCGTGTCGCTGCCGCCTGAAATCCATAACACTACATCGCCACCGGGCGCAATACCCGCAATTAAACTGTTGTACTTTGCGTTGATGGCATCTGAACTGGTCAATGTTCCTTTGATATCCCGTTTAAATCCATTTTTGAAATTCTCTGATATTTTATCTCGGTCCAGTTGGGTATTTAAACCGTAATATTTATCTTCTAAATAAGAATACCAATAGAGGCTGAGCGCATCTGGAACCGCTACGCCACCATCCATAGATGATTTAAAAGTCGTGTCGCCATTTCCCCAGTTGATCGAATATACTTTATTGGTCTCTAAAAGCGTTACCGAATTTCGATCTCCTTTTACAGAAATCCCAAAACGACTATTTGAAAGTAATTTTACAGGATAACCTTCTGGTGTAGAAATGCCCTGTTGATAATCGTATTTTTCTGTTGTATTATAAACTTGTTCATTGTTGTAAGTTGTTCTTTCTTCTGCAGAAGTAAACCAGAGTAGGAGCGTGCAGGTTACAATAAATAAAAAGGAAGTGATGATCAACGCCGGTTCATTTCTTTTGGAAAGATGCGCAACAAGAAGTAAGATCAAAAATTGTATCGGAACTGCGATTAAAATTAAAATGAAAGGAAAGAATTCTTTAGGTACATAACTGCTGTTATGCACAATTTGAAATTGTAATAAAGAGAAGAAAATGAATAGATTAACACAACCAATACCTACCGAAAGGAGAAGAATTTTAAAATAATATTTCATTGATTTATGTTCATTTGGTTAATCAACTTGTTATATTTTTTAGGATTAAACTCAACAGTTGGTTTCTGTTTTCCGTCGAATAAAATCATTGCTGTTCTTTTTGGCAATTTCTCAACTTCGATGCAATAAGTTTTCTCGTTCAGATTAAATTTAAAATCTTTTGCATTCGTATTTGCAATGTGAAAATTATCTCTTGCGGGACCATATTTATTGTACATTGAGTTCGCTATTTCGTTGTGAATGCTGATGTTTTCACTTTCAATAGTTTTATTTTCTACGAAAAAAACCGCTTTATTTGGTGCGGTTATTTCAAAGCCAAAGTTTGCTTTGGTATCAGGATTTACCTGTTGAATATATTTGGATTTGCATGCGGTGAGCACGAAAAGAAAAGAAAATAATAGCAAAAACTTCATATCCGATTTGTTTAAAGTGATTTTTAAAGATATGAAATTAAGGCTACGGTTTTTCAAATTAGAGTAGTGGTAGAAATCTCAGATTATTTTCTTAACCCATTTTTATCTTTACTGCTGAAATTTTATCCAGTTCAAGTCTTTCGTGGGTAAGGGTTTCAAAACCACATTTCTCGTAAAACTTTAAGGGCGATAAATAGGATTTCCCATTATTTTTTTTGTCGTTGTTATGATCGATAACCCAACCATTTAAAATGGTTTCTTTTTGTTTCAGAACATCCAGCATTTTTCTGCCAAAACCGTTGCCTTTTATTTTTTCAGATAAAATTATGGCGAACCATTTTTCATTTTCTCTTTCAAAAATGAAGGTCCATCCTACTATTAAATCATTCTCATTGCTCAGTAAAAAATGCGTTAGATTTGATAAGTTATCTAAATATTGATTAAATTTATATAGGTTTTCAAAAGCAAGTTTTTCCGGATATTCAGTATTCCATAAAGCAACGACTGCTTTTTTTGCTTGGTCGTTTAGTTCTTTTGTGGATTCTATTTTTAGATTTTCAATCACTTGCAGTATTTTTTTTTGCTGAAACTTTCTCTAACAGAAATATGTTCAGTTCAGAAATTTCTTCTATTTACTATACTTTACGGATTCATTGATTTCGACTGAATTGAAATGTGTTTTTACAAAGTAATCGGAATTACTTCCTTTCCTAAATTTGAAACTGAAAACTCTGCGGTTATTCTATTCCTGCCAAGTTTTTTTATTTATAAAGTTCTAAATCTAAATAATTGTTAACATCTGCAATCAATTTTTTAGCATAGTTCAATTCCTCTCTTTTTGCTTGAGTCATATCCATTTCATTTCCATGCGCATCAAAACTTTTTCCACTGAGCAGCCCAGGATTTATAATCATAAACTGTTCAGTACCACCTATGGGATTATTCCGGTAAATATTCCACTTTTTATTAAACTGTGAGCGATTTATTGTAGCAGATAAAAGATAAGGTTTTTCAATAATATTTGTTTTTACATTAGAAGTTTTATAATTGGCAATTAAAGAAAAAGAATGTTGATTTTTTTCATCATTCATCTGGATTATTAAACCCGGGAGATTTCCGAAAATAGAAGGTCCTTCTTGAAGTGGTATTTCCTGAGTGAACCAAGCTTCCCAGTTTCTTTTCCCAAAATTGATGATGGCTTTTTGACAATGATAGCCTTGAAGTTTTTTAGTTTCTTTTAAAAGTTTCCAATTAAGTTTTTCATTTTGTAATACTTTAAAAGGTTGAATTCCTACAAATTCTAAAGTATAGTTAAGTTCCTTACTTTTGTAAACGATATTTTTATAATTCCCTATCGGAAAAGCACCATCTTCTTCATCAATGTTTTTTCTAGTCGCAGAAAGAGAATCTCTAATTGCAGTCAAATCGCTTACAAATTCAGAATGGTCTTTAAAAATTTCTAATCTTGTATTTTCAGTAATAATACTATCGATTTTTGTTGAATCAGGAACGAATTTATATTCATAAATAAAGCGATGAGTTTGAGACTTTATCAATGTAAAAAAACAAATAAGTACTAAAAATAATATTCTTTTATTAATCACTTTTTTAATTTCTGGTAACGGTTGGGTATTTCTGTTGGCGTGGATTTTTTATAAATAGTCTTTGTAAATATAACAAAAAGAACAACTAGCGAAAATCTTTATGATAGGAACTTCCGACCCGCTCATAGAAATATTTTTATATAGACAGTGCTATTTTCCGATTTTAATATTGTGTTTTTCAGAGTTTCCTTTTAAATTTTTTAAGTCAATTACTGAAGAATCAGGATTATAATATTGAATGTCTTCTCTTTTTCCGTCTGTATAGAAGTTTTGTGTTGAATGGTCCAATTTTAAATTATCAGGAACTTTCAAAAACTTTCGTGCTGTAAAGTATTCTTTTTGATCTAAAGGTCCGTAAATACGATCATTTGTTAATGTTATAATCCAAAATTTAGAAACGCCTAACCTGAAGATCAGTTCTTGTTGTTTGTCAAGTGTAAGATTGGTAGCACTATTATAGATGCTATCAGTAGGTTTCTGGTTTGCTAGTATGAAATCTTTGTTGTGTACATAGAATAAAATATGTCCAGGAATTTCAACTCGTTGATAGCCTTGCTTTTCTGGCACAACCAAATTAATTTCATTCATTGGATTATAATCTAACTCATAATTTTTCTCAAGTGGATCGTTTCCGCATGAGAAGATAAACAACAGTATAATTATTATAAAAAATTTAATATAGTCTTCTGTGAAAGAATTTTTGGCAGCGTTGCGAGGTGGCGAACTTCGTAACCGATATTTTTCTGCTAAGATAAAATTTCTTGCGAAAGATAAACGTGAATTAATTACCTATTTCTCAATCTCGCAAAATTCCTGTTACCGATAGTGGTTTTAGTAGTTAAACGATTTTCTAAATTCTAAAAGCGACATTCCGATTTTATTTTTAACTAATTGGTCTCATTAGTAAATAAAAAAAAATATGATGCAGAACTCGTCTGCATCATATTAAAATATTTTGATTTTTAAAAATTACTTTGCTTGCTTGTAAGGCTTATAGTTTTCTGCATTATTTGCTTCTCTAAATTCTTTGCTTATCGGACCTGTGATCACCAATTGAACCATTTCTGTAATCTGACTCCATTCTGTCAATTGCTTTTCTGTGTTTTTCATATGAAGAATGCATGCTGCTTCGTCAGTATATTGTTCGTGCTGAAAATGCAAACCATCATCAGTTTTGAAAATTTTATATATTAAGGTGTCCGGTTCATTCCTTGTGATGGCAAGTTGCTCTTCTACGATTTCGTTATAACGTTCTTGTTTTCCTTCTTTTATTTTAAAAACGAAATAATTGTCTACTGTTTTGTTTTCCATTTTGATCAATTTTAAGTGTTAAATTCTTTTACAAAGTTCAAGAATTTACGATCATAAAAAGTGTCCACAATACGGAAGGTTGTGTCCAAATGTGAGAACCTTTTAATTAAAAGACTGCCTAAATTCTAACGGTGACATTTCGGTTTTATTTTTGAATAGTTTGTTGAAGGATTGCGGATATTCAAAGCCTAATTGATACGCAATCTCACTTACTGACAAAGTAGTGGTTGGTAAGAGTTCTTTTGCTTTTTCGATGAGTTTATTTTGAATGTGCTGTTGTGTGGTGTGCCCTGTACTATTCTTCAACATATCATTTAAATAATGTGGCGAAACAGACAACTTTTTAGCAAAATATTGAACAGTTGGTTTCTCATCTTGAGCGTAATTTTCTAAATGCTCTTCAAATTTTGTCAATAAATCGTTGGATACTTTTTTACGGGTAATAAATTGACGGTTGTAAAAACGGTTGCAATAATTCAATAATAAATCGATGTGAGAAATGACCACATCCTGGGTAAAGTTGTCAATCATTCTTTCAATTTCCTGTTGCAGATTTTGCATAATACCATAAATCAAAATTTCCTCTTTATCCGATAGATGTAAAGCCTCATTGGTGGCATACGAGAAAAATCCATATTCCTTTATTCGCTTTGCCAAGGGATAACTTTGCAGAAAATCGGGATGAAAAACAAGGATCCAGCCTTCCACTTTTTGTGAACTATTTGCCTCTAAAGATAAGGTCTGTTTGGGAGCAATAAAAGTCATTGTACCATCATCAAAATCATAATATTGTTGCCCATATTTAATTTTCCCATCAAAATTCTTCTTTAAATTAATGGTATAAAAATTATAAATAAGCTGTATTTCATCTGCACTTTTAAACGCAAGATCATCCAATTTAATCACACTTACCAATGGATGTGTGGGCTTTTTTATATTCAGAAAAGAATGAAGTTCTGATACGGAATTTAGAAAAATTGGGTTTTCTTTTTTCATTGCTTTTATTTAATTAGACAAAGAAATTACATTGAGCAATTTCTTTGTCTTGGATACTTTTATAAATTTACGCCTTTCATGCTTTCTGCATCGTATCTGTCGCCCGTATTTAAACTTAAAGGAATTATTTCTTCCAAACGGTTCAAATCTTCTGCGGTAAGCCCCACATTTGTTGAAGCAATATTTTGCTCTACATATTTTACACGTTTTGTACCCGGAATTGACAAATGTCCTTTTGCAATAACCCAAGCCAAAGCCAATTGTGCTGAAGTAATTTCCTTTTCGATTGCTATTTTTTCAATTTCATTTAAAAGGTCGATGTTTTTTTGAAATTGTTCGCCTTGGAAACGAGGAAGATATCTTCTGAAATCATTTTCCGCCATATCATCCAGACTTTTGATTTCGCCAGAAATAAAACCTCTGCTCAATGGTGAATACGCCACCAAACCAATTCCCAATTCGTTTAATGTTGCTAAAGTTCCCAATTCTTCCACTTGTCTTTCAAACAAAGAAAACTCTGTTTGTACTGCTGTTAATGGATGAATTGCGTGTGCTTCCGAAAGCCCGATATATTTTACTTTTCCTTCTTTTACCAATTCTGCCATTGCCTCAACGGTTTCTTCAATCGGCGTATTCGTATCTAAACGGTGCAAATAATACAAGTCGATATAATCTGTATTTAGGTTTTTTAAAGAACGCTCAACCGCTTTTTTCACATACGCTTTTTTACCGTTTATAGCACCTGTCATTTGTCCATTATCATCGATTTCATAACCGAATTTGGTGGCAATGGTGTATTTCTCTCTATTTCCAGCAATTGCTTTGGCTACTAATATTTCATTCAAATGGGGTCCATAAACATCAGCAGTATCTAAGAAACTACCACCCAATTCCAGCGAACGCTGAATGGTTGCAATGGCTTCTTTTTCGTCTGCATCACCATAAATATTTCCACCAAAACCTGTGGTCATACCCATACAACCTAAACCGATTGCAGGAACAACTAATCCTTGACTTCCTAATTTTACTGTTTTAATATTGCTCATAATAATTGATTTGTATTTTTAACAAAGTTATAGCGAAATAGGATTAAAAACGTATCCAAATCACTCTGTGTTGTATCCAAAAGTGAGTTTGAAATTTAGATTTTGAGTGGTGTTTTACCAAAAAAAAATTGAATTATTTGATCTTTAAAAACCAATAAGTTCCATCTTAAAAAAAAACTTTTGTGCCTAAAAAATGCTATTAAATTCTAAGATTTAAGCCAAAAAAAATCTCTGCAATTGCAGAGATTTGATTTATTTACTTTCAACTGTTTTACGCCAGTCGGTTTTAAACGTGCAGTCTTTGTACCGATCATTAATGGAGATAAATACATTCGGTAATTTTTCCTTTACCCATTTTTCTACCATTTCATTTTTCTTTTTGTTAAGCGCCATTTGCTTAATTCTGTTGTAGTCGGTAGAAATATCTAATTTATGTGCAGCGATTACATCATCTACTTTAAGGATCATCACGGTTTTTCTATCCTGCTGTGCCACATCTTGGAATACCTCGGTAATATCGCCTTTATTATGTCCAGCGATCTGGTAAGAAATTGTTGGCGGAAGATTTAATTTTTCGATTTTATCTGAACCGTCTTCGGAAGTGATAATTCCTGCATTAAACTTGGTTTGCTTGTCATCTGAAAATCGGTAAGCCGCATCTTTAAAACTCATTTTACCATCAATAATCAAAGTTCTAATGCTGTCTAACTCTTTTTTCGCTGCTTCGATTTCCTCTGCATTCGGTTCGGCTTTTAGCAGGATATGTCTTGCGTCATATTGCTTTCCGCTTTTCTTGACCAATTGAATAAGGTGATAGCCGAAATCAGATTCTACAGGATCAGACATTTCGCCTTCCTGTAAATTCAGCGCTGCTGCTTCAAAAGGTTTTACCATTTTTCCTTTGGCAATATTGGTATATAAACCGCCTTTTGCAGCAGAACCTGGATCGTCAGAGTAAATTCTGGCTTGGCTTTCAAATGATTCGCCGGCTAAAATATCTTGCTTTATTTTGTTCAATTTTGCAATGATTTCATCTTTGTGCGCATCGGTCAGTTTTGGGAACATTACGATTTGGGACAAGGATACTTCATCTTTTACTTCAGGTAATTGGTACTGAAACTGGGTAAAGAAATCGGTTACTTCATTCGGAGTAACATCAGCTTTATCCGTAATTCTACCAAATTTCATCTGTCCGTAATAATTATCGCTGTCAATTTTCTCGATTGCGTTTTTCATCTCGTAAGATGTACGGAATTTATAAGTAGCGAGCATTGTTTTCTCGTCTGGGAACTGTCCTAAGATCTGCGTGTATTTTTGGTTTGCATTGTCTTTGATTGCGGCAGAACGGTTTTCGATCAAGGTATCTCTTTTGGCTTCGTAGATCAATAATTTATTATTAATGATGCTTTCTACAAACTCACATTTATCGGCTACCGTTGCTCCTTGCTGTTTAGCAAAGTTTGCCTGATCTTCTATATCAGATTCCAAAATAATTTCATCACCTACGACTACTGCGATCCCATCTATCAAATCTCCTTTTTTCAGTTGCGATTGCGCTTTGCTTACGGTGCTGAAAAACACTAGAAATAAGCTGAAGAGCAGGGTGAATTTTAAATTCTTGTTCATATCTATTTTTTATCGATTTGCAAAATTATCATTCTAAACGAAATAACATGCATTTTTTATTATAATTATTTCTTAAAATTCTTTTCCAAATCTTTTAAAAACTCGGGTTGAATCACGATTTTGGTTTTCGCTTTTTGTAAAGCGATGATTTCATTTAGCTTTTTCTCGTTCACCGCATCTCTCAATTCTTCTGCCGCTTCTTCTTGCGTCATTTGCGAAGGTGCCAGTAATTTATCAACTGCAATGACCAGAGTTTTGTCGCCCATTTTGGTTTCGTGAACTCCGGTTTTAAAAGGAACATTGTATTGCGTGAAAACATCGGCCTCTTTAGACATTTCGCCTTTTTCAAACTGAACCAGGACTTGTTTTTTAGCATTCAGTTTTCCGGCAAATTTCGCTTTTAATGTTTCCCAGTTCTTCGCATCTTTAATGTCTTTCGCAATTTCTTTGGTTAGTTTTGGATCATCAATAATGGCGACACGACCTTCCGCTCTTTCGCCCCAAAAATATTTTGCTTTATTTTGGTTGTACTGTTCAGTTAGCCATTCCGGGTGTTTTGCCATTTCCTCTGTCAAATATTTAGAGAAAATATAATCAGAATAAAGAGATTTTTTGAAAGCCTCCATTTCCTCTTTTACATTCTTCAACTTCGTAAAGTTTTTGCTGTAAATTCTCAGCAATTCCTGACCATTGATATTTTGAATAGCTTCTGCCCAAACTGCTGGAGTTAATTTTGCAGCATCTTCTTTTTTATCACCAATCATTTCTTTAATGAAACCCGCGGTTACTTTTTCGCCTTTGTATTGAAAAAGAACTTCGCTGTCTTTTGCCGCTATTAAATTCGCATATGATTTTTTGACTTGGTTAAAAGCAGGAAACTCTTTGTAAGAAGGATCTGTTTTTAAATAGGCAGTCATATTATCTTGCAAAGTTTCTGCGTAAAGCGAGTTGTTCATTTCTCTTAAGAAAAACGCTCTGTTTTTTTCTGTCAAAACGTAAGGTTCTACATTATAAATGTTGAAAACAAAATATTTGTCCACAAATAGGAGAGGTTCTGGGGTATAATAACCTGCTTTCTGTCCTTTGAATAATTCATAAACTTCATCTGGCAAAGTTGGTGAACCCATAATTACACCGCCATTATCTTTTTCATGTTCGTTGGCTCCGTATAATTTTGCCACTTCCTGAAAAGTTTTTCCAGCTTTTAAATCTTTGTAAATACTTTCTTTTATGGTCGCCGCATTCTCATCTTTCGGAAAAGAAATGGTGCCAAAAACCATATAACCCAAACTCGGTCTGGAATTTAAAACTTTCGCAAATCCAACATAAGATGGCGTGTCGAAAAATTGGGTCATCGTATTATTCGGCAAGTTTTTAATGGCAGAATACATTTGATTATCCAAACTTCCCGGTTTCAGGTAAAGTGGTTTTGGATTTGATTTCGTGTATTTAGAAATCGCATCTTCCATGGTCATTTTGCCCGATTTCACATCATTGTAAACCTGCAGATAATCGATCGTGTCGCCCGGTGTTTTTTCTAAAATAAAAACCTGAACTTCCTTTTCAGTCTGATTGTCTTTAACATAAGCGTTTAAAACAGGATCAATAATCTGAGTTGGGAAAAAATATTTGCCGCGCAGTTCTCCTTCTTTATCTGCCATTTTCTCCCGGAAATAGGTCAGTGTATCTGCTTTTTTATCTGCTGCAAACTGCTGAAATAAATAGAAATTGGTGGTGGTATTTATGGTGTTTTCAACGCCCGTATTTTCTAAACCGTAGGCATTGTCTTTTTTAAATTGTTGAAGCGAAATACTGTCTTTCCCTACAATCATATATTGTGCAGACAAGGCACCGCCTAAAGCCAACATCATCGCTACACCGAATATTTTTCTCATATTTTTATCTGTCTTTTTATTTGAAGATTAAACCTAAAATCAATTTTTCTGTCTTAGACTGAACTCTTCAGATTCTGTAATTCAAAGAATGTTAAACTTCAACTTCAAAAGTAGTTAATTCTTTAAAACTTTTAATTCTGGCAATCATTTCACTTTCTGTTACTTCTTCCAAACGCTGAGTTCCGAATTTCTCTACGGTGAATGAAGCCATTGCAGAACCTACGATTAAGGCAGATTTCATGGTTTCGAAAGAGAAATCTTCTTTCTTTGCTAAATAAGAGGCAAAACCACCTGCAAAAGTATCTCCTGCACCGGTTGGATCAAAAACATCTTCTAGTGGAAGAGCAGGGATTGCAAATACTTTACCTTCGTGGAATAATAATGCACCGTGTTCTCCTTTTTTAATGATCACGAACTTTGGTCCCATGGCATGAATTTTCTGAGCCGCTTTCACTAGTGAATATTCACCAGAAAGTTGTCTCGCTTCTTCATCATTAATAGAGATGACATCAGTTTTTGCAATCATTTGCAATAAAATATCCAACGCTGAATCCATCCAGAAATTCATGGTATCCAGAATAACCAATTTTGGACGGTTACGCATTTTTTCTAATACAGAAAGTTGTACGCCAGGATGAAGATTTCCTAATAATAAAATCTCCGCATCTTGCATTGATTCAGGGATTTTCGGATCGAAGTTTTCTAAAACATTTACTTCGGTCACCAAAGTGTCTCTTGAATTTAAATCGTTGTGGTATTTACCGCTCCAGAAAAAAGTTTTTCCTTCTTTGATGATTTCAATTCCTTCGATATTTACGCCTCTTCCAGTAAGCATATCTAGATCGCTTTGTGGGAAATCACCACCAACTACTGAAACAATTCCAGACTTTACATTAAGAATAGACGAAGCGATGCTGATGTAGGTTGCTGCGCCACCCAAAATTTTATCTGTTTTTCCGAAAGGTGTTTCGATCGCATCAAATGCTACTGAACCAACAACTAATAATTTCATATCTAATTTGTTTTTATTTTTTTAAAGGATTTTATCCTGTTTTTTTATTTAAATCGCCACGTTGCAGCTTCTTTATATATAATTTAAAATAGTTTATCTAAATTTTCACAGTTACTCATTGCTATTTCTTCCACTCAAAAGTTTCAATCAAATGCATCATATCTTTTTTAATGTATTCTACCGCTGGTGCCAATGAATCAGGTTTTGGTCGGGTATTGAAATATAAATTTGCGGTTACATAATGTCTGGTAGAATCGGTTACGAAAAACTGTAGATTCGAAGCGCTTTGTCCTTTTAATTCATAAAAATTTCCAAACACTTTTTTAGCTGGAAAGCTGAAAGATTTGGTGTCGATCGAACTCGCCTTAATCGTATGCTCATAAACCATTTTCTCTGATTCTCTTACATGCAAATCAAAATCATTTTTAATGGGAAAATAAGTAATAAAAACTTTCGCTTTCATTTCCGGATACTCAATATAATACCAGCACGGATTTTTTGCCTCTCTAACTTTGGCGAAATCAGAGTAGTCAAAACCAAAATTACATGGCGATGTAAATTTTTGATATTTCGGGTTGGGATATTCTAAACGAAGTTCACCAGAAGGTTTTGGCTGTGCTTCTTTAGCACAAGAAAGCAGAACAAATCCTAAAAAAGTGAAAATGAGTTTTTTAAACATTGCGCAAAAATACGAATTAGTTTTAAATTTTTTAGTAAAGATAAATGAGGACCACAAATTTTATCATAAGGCTTAACTACAAAGTCACAAAAGTTTCACTAATCTCTAATTTAATGACTTTTTCAAGTCAATTTTAAATGGAAAGTTTCAAGTAGAAATCCAATTTATAACCATAAAAAAGAACTTTTTTTACAGCAAGCATTCAATTAAGCAATTCAGAAAGTAATCAGACGCATGTGTTTTGTGTTCTTTATGCGAAATATTTTAAACTTAAAACTTTTGTGATTTTAAAAAAAAATTATTTGGTTTTAAAACATTCAGTTAGATAATTTTCCAGTGGTTTTGGGAAAGATTTTTCATGCGATTCTTCTTCATTCATAATTACAAAATCATTTTCATCGGCGAATTTGGTAAAAACCTCTTTTGATTCCAGTCGAATATAATTCATTTGAATCGTCAAGTTTTTATGCGTCAGTTTATGCGAAATGGTTTTTTGCTTAATGATATACTGTTCCCAATTTGCTGGGATTTCAATTGGGAATTCATAGAGTTTTTTCCAGATGAAATCATCTTTTCTTTGTCGCACAAGAAATTGTCCTTCAAATTCTACGAAAGAATAATGAAGTTCTAAGTCAGTTGGTTTTACTTTCTTGCTTTTCATCGGAAAGTTTGGAATCTTACCTAAATTAAAAGCCAGGCAGTCCTTATTCAAAGGACAGGAATTGCACAAAGGATTTCTGGGTTTACAAATTTCTGAACCTAAATCCATCATGGCTTCATTAAAATGTCCGGCTTCATTTTCGGGCATCGTTTTTAAAGCAAGTTCTGAGAAATAGTCAAATGCTTTTGAATTTGAAACATCAAAATCATCAGCAAAAACACGGGATAAAACGCGATAGAAATTACCATCAACCGCGGCGATTTTTTTTCCGAAGCAGATGCTGGAAATGGCAGCAGCAGTATATTTCCCAACCCCTTTTAATTCTAATAGGTCTTGGTGTTCGGTTGGGAAAATACCTTTAAAATCATTAACGATTTGCAAAGCCGCTTTGTGTAAATTCAGTGCTCGGGAATAATAACCCAGGCCTTTCCAGTAGAGCAGAACTTCATCAGTTTCGGCGCTTGCCAGCGATTGTACAGTGGGAAATCTTTGGATAAAATTCAGATAGTGATTAAGACCTTGTTCTATTCTGGTTTGCTGAAATATAATTTCGCAAATCCAAATCTTGTATGGGTCGTTGGTTTTTCTGAAGGGTAAATCTCTACCATGAATTTGATACCAATCGAGCAGTTTCCTACCAACATGAAGAAAATCAGCATTTTGTTTTTTTGTTTTCAAAAATTCTTATTATATTTGCACACCAAAAATATAAATAAAAAAAGGAAATGACAAAGGCAGAATTGGTAAACACCATCTCAAATAAATTGGGAACTGAAAAGAATGAAACCCAGAAAGTTATAGAGGCATTTATGCAGGAGATCAGAACATCAATGTACAATGGAGATAACGTATATCTAAGAGGATTTGGTTCATTTATTATCAAAACCAGAGCAGCAAAAACAGGAAGAAACATTTCTAAGAACATCGCAATTGAAATTCCTGCTCATAATATCCCAGCCTTTAAACCTTCAAAAACTTTCGTAGAGAAGATCAAAACGAAAGTCCCTGTTAAATAAATAACTAAACAAAGAATATAAGTTACAAACAAAAAATTTAAAATTATGCCAAGCGGAAAGAAAAGAAAGAGACATAAGGTTGCGACCCACAAAAGAAAGAAAAGAAGAAGAGCAAACAGACACAAGAAAAAATAATCTCTTTGCGATTTACAATATAACAATATAGTTGGTGTTTTTATATGTTTAAAATTTCACCAGCTATATTTTTGTTTTACATCAGATTCAGATCCAGAAAAAAATGTTTCATTATTCCTAATAAACGCCCCGTTTTTAGGCGATTTGTCTCTACAATCAGTAAAACACCATTAACAAGAAATAATTAAAATTTTAAAATTGAGTATTTAGATATCTAAAAACCTTAATCCCTAAATTTTTTAATTCCTTAAAATTACAATGAAGAAAGAACTGATTATATCACATGAAGATGAGCAGTCGAAGATTGCCTTGCTGGAAGACGGACGGCTTTTTGAACTCCACGAACAGGAGGACAAAAGCGACTTTGTGGTCGGTGATTTATTTATCGGTAAGGTAAAAAAACTGGCACCTAACCTAAACGCTGCTTTCGTAAGCATTGGTTATGAGAAAGATGCCTTTTTGCATTATCAGGATTTAGGTCCACAATTTCTTACGTACAAAAAATTTCTACAAGACACAGTTGCCAAAAGACAACACAATTCTTCATTAAAAAATTTCGAAATTCAAAAAGAAATTCATAAAAATGGAACGATTGATAAAGTGTTGGCCAAAGACGACAGTGTCATTCTTCAAATTACCAAAGAACCAATTTCTACTAAAGGTCCCAGAATATCTACCCAGATTTCTTTAACCGGACGTTTTTTGGTTTTAATTCCGTTTGATAAAAGTGTTTCTATTTCTAAAAAGATAACCAATTCTGAAGAAAAAGAAAGACTGAAAACTTTAATTGAAAGCATTAAACCAGAAGGTTTCGGTGTCATCATTAGAACAGTTGCTGAAGGAAAAAAAGTTGCAGAACTCCATAACGATATGAATCAACTGGTTCAGAAATGGGAAACTGCTTTTAAAAACCTACAGAAAAATAAAGTGCCAAGTAAAGTCTTGAGCGAAGAAGATAAAGCGTCTTCTATTTTGCGGGATAACTTTAATGCAGATTTTGTTTCTATTATTTGCGATGATGAAGAAATGGTAGAAGACATGCGAAATTATATCGAAGTCATTGCGCCAGAAAGAAAAAATATTGTTCAATTCTACGACAAGCCAATTCCGTTAATGGAATACTACAACGTAGAAAAACAAATGAAGCAAAGTTTTGGAAAACACGTGAACATTCCAAGTTCGAAAGGTGCTTATTTGGTGATTGAACATACAGAAGCACTCCATGTTATTGATGTGAACTCGGGGAATAATTTATCCTCCGGAGCAGGCGCATCCAACAAAGAACATGCGTTGACCGTGAATAAAATGGCAGCCACAGAAATTGCGCGTCAACTGCGTTTGAGAGATATGGGTGGAATCATCGTAGTCGATTTTATCGATATGATCAACCCAGATCACCGACGTGATTTGTACGAACATTTCAAAGAAGAGATGAAGCGCGATAAAGCCAGACACAAAATTTTACCGCCGAGTAAATTTGGCTTGATTCAGTTAACGAGACAAAGAACCCGTCCGGAAATGGTTATTAAAACCAAGGAAGACAATCCTAATATTGATGGCGAAATTCTAGCTCCAATTGTGGTCGTAGAAAGAATGGAAGAGGTGATTCGAAACTTGATCCAAACCGAAAAAGGAAAACTGTTTTTACACGTGCATCCTTTTGTAGAAGCGTATTTGACCAAAGGTTTGATGAGTATTCAAACGAAATGGTATTTAAAATACAAAAAATGGGTAACGATTATCCCACGCGATTCCTTTAAATATTTAGAATACAAAATGGTTAATTCTAAAAAAGAAGAATTAATGAGTTATTCAAATTAGGAATACCAAAAAATCGTACTTACAACTATTACTCCTGGAATTTTTCGGGAGTTTTTTTGGCTTTAGAGTACTAAGTCAAAAGAAATTCTGCAACGAAATTTTCATCATTTTTCAACCAAAATCTTAATTTAAATTAATTCCCGAATGTTATAGATTAAAACTAAATGCTCAAAAAATCTTTATATATTTGATTTAAATAAAAATAGGACAATGAAAATAAAACTACTGTTTCTAATTGCATTCATTTCGTTTTCAAATACTTTCGCCCAAAATTTTGAAAAGTTGCTTTTTTCGAAAAAGGATAACCCAACGGTGCTCATTAATAAAAACATCATTGCGAATTTTGAATTGATAAAGCAGATTCCTTCCAGTAAAATCATTAAAATGGAAGTGATGAAATCTCCTAAAAATGGAGTAGACCTCTATGTGAAAACCTATCCGAATTTAAGTCAGTACGGATTAATATTGGTAGATATGACTTTCGATCATTTGGAAACTAAGACTCAAAATGAAATTCGGGAATTCCTGGGAGCAAATCCGAAAACAAAATTCTATGTCGATGGATTCTTAATTATGAACGATGATTTACTTATCGCTACAAAAAGCATTCATGAAATTGAATTGATTAATCCGAATCAGCAGGATTTAGACGAAGAAAAAATTATCAACCTCTGGACTTTACCGAAAGAAACCAGATTAGGATCTTTAAATCTTTCACGAAAAAAGATTCAAGTACAAGAAATCAGTAAATAATAGTTTTCTAAAAAGTGAACTAAAATAAAAAGGCAGTATTTTTTTTAAATGCTGCCTTTTTATTTGTCGAATAATATTTTTATAAATTAGATTCCTAGAAACATAATACTTCAAATCCATCATAAAATCAAAAATCATGAAAACTGTTTATTCTTATCTTGTATTTCTTGTGGTCTTCTTTAATTGTAGCACTACGATTCCACTATCTGTCGATAAAACTCCGACTCACGAAACACTCAATATAGAATCTAAGGTTTTAAAAGAAACCCGCGTAATCAATATTTGGGTTCCATCAGATTATTTTAAAGGTAGTGATTCTTATCCCGTTCTTTATATGCCAGATGGTGGTTTGAAAGAAGATTTTTCTCATGTAGCGAATACGCTGTCTGACTTAATTTTGGCGAATAAAATTCCACCAACAATATTAGTTGGAATTGAAAATACGGAACGAAGACGCGATTTAACTGGACCTACGCAAGTAGAAAAAGATAAAGAGATTGCGCCTGTGGTTGGTGGTTCTGCAAATTTCCGGAACTTTATTAAAACCGAACTGATTCCGGAAATCAATCAAAAATTTAGAACGACCTCCGAAAGAGGAATTATCGGTGAATCCCTTGCTGGACTTTTCGTTACGGAGACTTTGTTTTTAGAACCCAATTTATTCGATTACTATATTGCATTTGATCCTTCAATTTGGTGGAATAATTATGAAATTGAAAAAACTGCAAAAGATCAATTGGCAAAATTCCCGAACACCGAGAAACGATATTGGTTCGCTGGTTCTGATGCGCCTGATATCTACACGCACACTGAAAAATTAGCAAACCTCCTTAAAAATGAAAATCTTCCTAATTTAAAATGGAATTATTCTGCCGAGCCAAAGCAAGATCATAATACGATTTTCCGTGCGACCAAAGAGAAAGCAATGATTTGGACGATGAATAAGAAGTGATTTTATTGTTGCTGTTTTTATCACAGATCTGCATCTTTGAAATTTGAAAATCAGTGAGAGAAAGATAATTATGAGAGATTTCTCAATTCAAAACAAAATTCTGATTGTTCAAATCACTCAAAGCGCCTGCACTATCTGAAGAACGCAGTCGGAATTTTTTGCGCAAAATTTTATTGATGTTTTTCAGTGCACCCGTTGTTCCAATTTTGATGGAATTTTCGGCGGATCCTAAAAGCCGACCATTTCTTTTATAAGTATCGTAAGAGGTTTCGGCCAGCATATCACCAGATGCGTTATAAATCTTCATGCTTACAACCACTTGGTTAGAAAATACGTATTTTCCGATTCCCACTTTAAAATATTTAACCTTTGGAATAACTGCAAACTGCGCATTGTTGTTTTCGCAAAATTCTGAAATCAATTTTGGTACTGGATCATCAAAGGGAATGTTATAATCAACTCGAAGTAATTTATTACTTTTGGCGGTACTCAATTCATCTGATAAGGCAGAGAAAAATGCTGAGTACGTAGGTTCTTTAATTTCTTCAATATCAGGAAATACTTCAGGATTGAAATAAAGAATTTGAGCAGTTTTCACCTCTTTATTAAACAGACTGTTTTGCGCAGAAAGGGTTGCGTAAGTGGTTAACAATAATAATACTGCAATTTGAGTCCGAATTAAATAAAGATTTTTCATGGTTTTGTGTAGTGCAAAGATACTGCCATCCAATAATATAAGCAATATAATTTTAAGATTTTTTAACATTTATTAATTGGTTTCTAATTTATAAAAGCAATACTACTTTTCAGATTAAAAAAATAGTTGTACTTTTGCACCCGTTACATAATAATCATTTAAAATAATATTGGAATGTACTTAACAACAGAAACGAAGAAAGAAATCTTCGCAAAACATGGAAAGTCTCAAGCAGACACAGGAAGTGCAGAAGGACAAGTAGCCCTTTTCACTTACAGAATTAATCACCTATCAGGTCACCTGAAAAAGAATCACAAAGATTACGCAACAGAGCGCTCTTTAGTACTTTTAGTAGGTAAAAGAAAAGCTCTTTTGGATTATCTAAAGAAAAAAGATATTAACAGATACAGAGCAATTATTGCAGAACTTGGTTTAAGAAAATAATCATTTTCCAGTAAAAAATAAAAAGCAACTCAATTTTGAGTTGCTTTTTTATTGCTTAAAGTTCAAGATATTATTATACTTTCCCTCTCGTAAAGAGGTTAATAACTGCAAGTAAAACTATTGATCCCAGTGCGCCAGTTAAAATTTCCCCGACTATTCCATCGCCTAATCTTCCACCTAATATCCAATATCCGATTGCACCACCTATAATACCTACGATAATATTTCCTATTAGTCCGAGGCTTCCACCTTTAAAAATTTGTGCGCCTAACCATCCTGCAACTGCTCCGATAATTAATGTCCATAGAATTCCCATAATGTTAAATTTTTTAATGTTAGTTAATTTATTACGCTGAACGATATTCCAAATTTGTGCCGAAAAAATTTAAAACAAGCAAGATATTTGTTAATTAAAGAAAATAATTTTTATTCTAATTTTTTTTAAAAGTGAAAAGGTGTTATGATCGTTGTGTCGGTTTATTTTATGCACACTTAAAATGTTTGATTTAAAATCGCATCACTTTCTGGACCATATTCTTGTTTTACCATCCTCTTTTCACTCGATAAAATTCTGTATCTTTGCACACGAAAATTTAAATACATTAAATAATAACGCACTCAATACGGAGTGCCCAAGACGAACAAATTTTATGAATGCTCCACAAGCAATTATTGAAAAATTTCAATTAAGTGATGGTAGAGAAATTACCATCGAAACAGGAAAATTAGCGAAACAAGCAAATGGTGCTGTAGTAGTAAGAATGGGCGGAACAATGCTTTTAGCAACGGTTGTAGCCAGTAAAGACGCCAAACCAGGTGTTGACTTTTTACCTTTAACAGTAGATTACAGAGAGAAATTTTATTCAGCAGGGAAAATCCCGGGAAACTTTTTCCGTAGAGAAGCAAGACCATCTGACGAAGAAATTTTAACAATGAGATTAGTTGACCGTGTTTTGCGTCCACTTTTCCCATCCGATTTCCATGCAGAAGTTCAGGTGATGATTTCCCTGATTTCTTATGATAAAGAATGTATGCCGGAATCTTTGGCAGGATTAGCCGCTTCTGCAGCCATCGCAATTACCGATATTCCTTTCAACGGACCAATGTCTGAAGTGACTGTTGCCAGAATAGACGGTAAATTAGTGGTTAACCCAAGTATGGAAAATCTTGCAAAAGCAGATTTAAATATTATGGTGGGTGCAACAAAAGATTCTATCGTAATGGTAGAAGGTGAAATGGACGAAATTTCTGAACAGGAAATGATTGAAGCCATTAAATTCGCACACGAAGAAATTAAAGTTCAGGTAGCAGCGCAAGAAAGATTAGCCGAGAGAGTTGGTAAATCTCTTCCCAAAAGAGAATATTCTCACGAAGACCACAACGAAGAAATTCGTGAAAAAGTTTGGGCTGAGACTTTTGATAAAGTATATGAAGTTGCAAAAACTCCTTCTGCTAAAGAAGAAAGACATGACAATTTCCAGGCTGTTTTAGAAGAATTTTTATCTCAGTATTCTGAGGAAGAATTAGAAACAGTAACTCCATACGCAAAAATCTATTTCCACGATATAGAAAAAGAAGCAATGCGTCAGATGATTTTGAACGAAAAAATCCGTTTGGATGGAAGAACTCCGGAAACGATTCGTCCGATCTGGTCAGAAGTTGATTATTTACCTGGAGCACACGGTTCTGCAATCTTTACAAGAGGAGAAACTCAGTCATTGACTGCAGTAACTTTAGGATCTGTAAAAGATGCAAACATGGTAGACACGGTTGCCATTAACTACGATCAAAAATTCTTCTTACACTATAACTTTCCACCGTTCTCAACGGGTGAAGCAAGACCTTTAAGAGGAACTTCAAGAAGAGAAGTAGGTCACGGAAATCTGGCTCAAAGAGCTTTGGCGAAAATGATCCCTACAGAAAACCCTTACACCATCCGCATCGTTTCTGATATTTTAGAATCAAACGGTTCATCTTCAATGGCAACTGTTTGTGCCGGAACTTTAGCATTAATGGATGCCGGTGTACAGATTTCAAAACCGGTTTCCGGGATTGCAATGGGATTGGTAACGGATCCAAAATCAGGAAAATTCACCGTACTTTCTGATATCTTAGGAGACGAAGATCACTTAGGTGACATGGACTTTAAAGTAACAGGAACTGCAGACGGAATCACCGCTTGTCAAATGGATATTAAAGTAGAAGGTTTGACAATGGACATTATGGAAAAAGCATTAATCCAGGCGAAAGAAGGAAGATTGCATATTCTTAATGAATTATTGAAAACGCTTGACGCACCAAGACCAGACGTAAAACCACACGCACCGAAAATGGAAGTATTGGAAGTTCCAAAAGATTTCATCGGAGCGATCATCGGACCTGGAGGAAAAATTATTCAGCAAATGCAGAAGGATTTCGAAACGGTTATCGCGATTGAAGAAATCGGTGAGATCGGAAGAATCGAAATTTCTGGTGTTAGCAGAGAAAATATCAACGCAACGATTGCAGCGATCAACGAGATTTGTTTCGTGCCTGTAGTTGGAAGTGTTTATAATGGTAAAGTGGTAAAAGTAATGGACTTCGGAGCGTTCGTAGCGATTGCTAAAGGAACAGAAGGTTTGCTTCACATCTCAGAAATCGAATGGGCGCGTTTGGACAAAGTTCCTTACAACGAAGGCGATATGGTAGAGGTGAAATTCATGGGTTACGACGATCGTAAGAAAATGAAGCTTTCAAGAAAAGTGCTTTTAGATAGACCTGCGAGAGAGGAAAGACCGCAAGGTGATCGTCCACAGGGAGATCGTCCTCAATACAATGACAGACCGAGAGGAGACCGTCCACAAGGAGACAGACCTCAGAGAAGAGATGACCGACCGCAAAATAACGGCGGCCAAAATCCTGAAAATAACGGATAAAATAACAGAAACCACTTCAGAAATGAGGTGGTTTTTTTTATATTTAGTGAAATAATTTAACAATGATACTACAGCAATTAATACAAAATCCAGAAAACATAATGTTCAACGATGTTATTTCCTTCATCGATGAACGCTACGATTTCACACCCACAAAATTCACCAACGGAAATACTGTAAATGAGGCAGACAAAAATAATGGTTCCTGTAAAGTTTTCAGTTTTGCAAAATTGAATGATTTATCAAAAGATGAAACCTTGACATTATTCGGAGATTTTTACAGAAATGATGTTTTGAAAAATCCAACTGGAAGCGATCATCAAAATATTAGAAACTTTATGCAGTTTGGTTGGGATGGAATTTCTTTTGAAGGTGAAGCCTTGAAGCAGAAATAAAGAGGACAATTTTTTAAAAGACTTTGGCAAAGTAATTGCAAATAATCCTTCAAATAAAAAAAATACTATTATGAATCCAGCACTTTTAAGAAAAATTTTGATGTGGGTTGCACCACTTGCCATCGGTTATTTCATGAAGAAATATGAAACCAAACATGCTAAAAAACAACAGACAAAAGCAGTAGCCACAAGATAGCAAAACAAAAATTCCGTTTCAGAAATGAAACGGAATTTTTTATTTACAGATCGAAGGAATTAACCTCCCGATATTCTCTTAATAAATTTTCAAAGACTTTTTCGACTGGTAAGATTTCGTGAATTAAAGCAGAGACTTGTCCGATTTCTAATTCACCTTCGTCTAAATCACCTTCAAACATTCCGCGTTTGGCTCTGGCTCTTCCGAGGGTTTCTCTTAATGCTTCGGCATTGCGGCCTTGATCGTAGAGTTTTTCTAAATCGTGGAAGAATTTATTTTTCACCAAACGAACGGGCGCTAATTCTTTTAGGGTTAAATGAGTGTCGCCTTCATTTAGAGAAATAACTTTATTTTTAAAGTTTTCATGGGAACTTGCTTCGACAGTTGCAGCAAAACGTGAACCTATTTGCACACCATCTGCACCAAGAATCATGGCGGCTTTCATTTGTGAACCCAAAGCAATGCCGCCAGCTGCAATCAGTGGTTTTGAAATATGCTGTTTCACATTAGGAATCAAACAGAACGTAGTTGTTTCATCTCGTCCATTATGTCCACCTGCTTCAAAACCTTCAGCGACAATTGCATCAACTCCGGCTTCTTCACACTTTATGGCAAATTTGGTGGAGGAAACTACGTGAGCGACTGTCAAACCTTCTTTTTGTAAAGTGTCTGTATAGGTTTTAGGATTTCCGGCAGAAGTGAAAATAATCTTCACACCTTCTTCTAATATGATTTGAATAACTTCATCTAAATTCGGATAAAGCATCGGTACATTTACCCCAAAAGGTTTGCCGGTTGCTGCCTTACACTTTTGGATGTTTTCGCGCAAAATATCGGGATACATGCTCCCGGCCCCAATTAATCCTAAACCGCCAGAATTGGATACCGCAGAAGCCAGGTGCCAACCCGAATGCCAGATCATTCCGCCCTGAATAATGGGATATTTTATTTGAAAAAGGTTTGTAACCCTGTTTTGTTTCTCATTCATTTCTTTCATCTTTTTTGCTACACCAAAATCTAAAAATTTACTCATGTGGTAAATTTAATTAAATCAGTGAAGAGTAAAAAATGTTCTTAAGAAAATATGGAATTAAGATCACTTGTATTAATTACAAATGATGTTTTTTTAATACAAGAGGTTTTGTTTTCTACGGCGAAATCGAGATTTTAATTAGGGAGGATTTTCCTGGCCAGTCTTCCAGCCAGATCATCAATATCTTCTTTTCTGGCTAACTGTTCAACCCAATTTTCTGGAATAGTACCAAAACCATAAAGCAAGCCGGCAACTCCGCCAGTTATTGCAGCAGTCGTGTCAGTGTCCTCTCCTAAATTAACGGCTTTTAATGTGGCTTCTTTATAATTATCGGTGTTGAGTAAACACCAAATGCTCGCTTCCAAAGAATGAAGAACATATCCGCTGCTTGAAATTTCATATTCTCCTAATTCTGAAATATCATCTTTTAAAAGGCGATCAAAAAATGAGATCTCATACTGATCAATTGAAAGTGAATTTAAAAAGTCTGGGATTTCAGTTTGTAATTTTTGATAGATTTCGAATTTTTCTTTTCCTAAAAGAATTTCTCTTGTAAATTCAAGGTAATAAAAACATGAAATTACAGACCGAATGTGACCATGAGTTATTGAAGAAACTTTTTTCGTGATTTCATATCGTTCTGAAATCGGTAAATCTTTTATATAAAATAGAAGTGGTAAAATACGCATTAAGGAGCCATTTCCATTGGATGAAGCATCTGTGTTTCCAGCGAACTCTGGCACTTCTCCATGGGCAATTCGATTGATGGCTTCTCTTGTGGCGATACCGATATCGAAAACTTCACCGCGTGCTGTCCAAAAGTTTTCATGATACCATTTAACAAAGTTTCGAGCGATTTGGTTTAAATCAAAATCGTTGGTTAATGCTTCTGCTAAACAAAAAGTCATCGAACTATCATCTGAGAAAGTTCCGGGCGGTTGATTATATGTTCCGTACCCAATCATGTCTGTTACCAGGTTTTGAAGAATGGCTTCTCGGCTTTTGAATTCTACCGGAACACCGAGCGCGTCTCCTATTGCAACACCGAATAAGGCGGATTTAATTTGATAAGGTAAGTCCATCATATTTATCTTCTGAACTCAAATATAAAGAACTTTGGCTTATTTTTAAAATCTTGGTTCAAGATTTTAAAATTTAGAGATATGGTGATTATTTTTTTTCGAAATAACTTTGTAGATCCAAGTTCCGAGAAAGTATAATGCAGACAAAAAGGAAATGAGTATTAAGCCTCCCAAAATCCATCCGATATTTCCCATTACAAAAACAAATGAAAAGAAGTAAGTATCTAGACTTTCCATTGGGTTAAAAGAAAAGGGAACATTTTCTGGTTTAGATAGTAAATCTATGGCTGATATGCATAGCGAACTACCGATTATTATGCTCAGTAATCCAGAAAGTATTTTGTTTTTATTCATCTAATAATAAATTTAATTTAGAAAATTTGAATTTACTTGGTATCCCAATTCCGTGCTACATCCATTTTAATCTTGAAAAAATCCCAATTTATTATGTTAAGAATAGTAATTTGTAAAAAGAAATAATCTGAAACTATAAAAAATATAATTTTAAAATATTGGATAACAGGTCTATAAACGATACAAACGAATACAAATGACATTAAGCGGTTCATTACCGACTAAATTTTAAAATGCAGTGAACCTTTGCAACAGAGATTCGAGACAGATCAGTGAGACTCGATTCTAATGTTTAATTATAAAATCTAAAACCATGTCACTAAGAAACAAAGTTACCTTAATCGGTAGAACAGGAAAAGACGTCGAAATCGTACAATTCGAGAACGGAAAATTAGCGAAAGTAAGTTTAGCAACCAGCGATTATTACACCAACGCCATGGGCGAAAAAGTGGAAGAAACGCAATGGCACAATTTGGTCTGCAACGGAAAACTGGCCGACCTCATGGAAAAATACGTAGAAAAAGGGAAAGAGATCGCTGTAGAAGGCAAGATCGTGTACCGCAATTACGACGATAAAGAAGGGCAGAAACGCTATATCACAGAAGTTCGGGTAGATCAACTTGTTCTTTTGGGAAGTAAATAGAGGTGGAGCGATAAGCCGGATTTTATCCCATGGAATTCGGCTTGCTCGCCTTTTCAAATTAAAACTAAAAACACAATACCATGAAAGTTCAAATATTTAAAATACGATTGTCAGACGAATTTATTTACGCTGACCAAAAAGTGCTCGATCGTTTTCTACAGGAAAACAATATTCTAAAATACGAAACTGCCTTTGTAAAGGAGGACGAAAGTTACTGGTCGGTGGTTCTCTATTTCGAAGAATCAAAAGTACAGGTCAACGAACCGAAACCTGAAAAATATAGTGCCGCACTGGAAGAACTCAACCATGATGAAATAAAAATTATGGATTCGCTGAAATTATGGCGCTCGGAAAAAGCGCGTGAAAAAAGTCTGCCTGTATATTTGATTGCGACCAACAAAGAATTGTTTTCCATCGCCAAATATAAACCTGCGAAAAAAGAAGAATTGCTGGTCATCAAAGGTTTTGGTAAATATAAAATCGAAAATTATGGCGAGGAAATCATCGAAATTTTAGAAACGGTGTAAAAACACAAACTCTATATGTTTTTACAGAAACCGGAGAAGTTTTCTTCGGTTTTTTGATTTGTAGATTAGGCAAACTGGAGATTTTTCTTTATGTTTTAATTCCCCAAGTTTTTTTAAATTTATAAAATGGAAATTAATATTAGAAAAATTCAGAAGTCAGATAATACATTGTTGGCAGAAATAATACGCAGTTGCTTTCAAGATTTTAAAGTTCCTACCCCAGGAACTGTTTATGAAGATCCTACGACAGACCATTTATCAGAATTATTTACGGAAGAAAATTCAGCATTGTTCGTTGCCGAAGTCGATGGAGAACTGTGTGGTTGTTGCGGTATTTATCCTACTGAAGGTTTACCGGAAAAATGTGGCGAACTCGTTAAGTTTTATATTCACAAGGATTTTCGCGGAAAAGGTTTGGGCAAAAAATTAATGGAAGAAAGTATTGAGTTTGCAAAAAATGCCGGTTATCAATCAATTTATATAGAAAGTTTACCCGAATTTTCTACGGCAGTTTCCATCTACGAAAAGCAGGGTTTTAGTTACCTTGAAAAACCATTGGGCAATTCAGGACATAGCGGTTGCAACCTTTGGATGATCAAGCATCTTTAGGAGTTTAGATTAATAATTTTGTATTTTTGCAGACTGACGCAAGTTTATTGCCAGCATAATTACTCACTACTTATTATTCATTATCTATATCTATGAAACCCAGTTTAGCCAAAGGAACCCGAGATTTTTCTGCCGAAGAAGTTTACAGAAGAAAATTCATTATTAATATTTTACAGAAGAATTTTGAACTCTTTGGTTTTCAGCCATTAGAAACACCAAGTTTCGAAAATCTTTCTACATTAACGGGAAAGTACGGTGAAGAAGGAGATCGTTTGATTTTTAAGATTTTGAATTCCGGTGATTATGCGTCGAAGACAAAAGAGGAAGATTGGTCGGCTAAAAATTCGCAGAAACTGATTTCGCAGATTTCGGAAAAGGCGCTACGTTACGACTTAACCGTTCCTTTTGCAAGATATGTAGCCATGAATCACGGACAAATGACTTTCCCTTTTAAGCGGTATCAAATTCAGCCGGTTTGGCGCGCGGATCGTCCACAGAAAGGTCGTTTTCGTGAGTTTTATCAATGTGATGCTGATGTAGTAGGAAGTGTAAGTTTGTGGCAGGAAGTAGAATTGGTTCAATTGTATTTAAAGTCTTTTGCGGAATTAAATGTTAAGGTTGCACTTCATTTAAACAACAGAAAAATACTTTCTGGCTTAGCAGAATTTGCCGGAATTTCTGACCAGTTAATTGACTTTACAGTTGCATTGGACAAACTGGATAAAATAGGTAAAGAAGGCGTTGTTAAAGAACTGTTAGAAAAAAATATCAATCAGGAATCAATCGATAAATTAGATTTTCTTTTTAACCAAAGTGAAAATGCTCTTGAAAATTTAGCACAGTTAAAAGAAAAATTCCAGGGAAATGAAATCGGAACAAGTGGAGTAGAAGAACTGGAATTTGTTTTGACTCAATCCTTTGAATTAGGAATTTCCGAAGAAAGTTTAAAATTCGATATCACTTTAGCCAGAGGACTCGATTATTATACCGGAGCCATTTTTGAAGTAAAAGCCACAGATGTTGCCATGGGTTCCATTGGCGGCGGCGGTCGTTATGACAACTTAACCGAAGTTTTCGGCGTGAAAAACATTCCGGGAATCGGAGTTTCTTTTGGTCTCGACCGAATTTATTTGGTGATGGAAGAACTAGGATTATTTCCGGAGGATTCGGTGAAAACGGTGCAATATCTTTTTGCCAATTATGGAGAAAATGAATCTTTGGCCGCGATGAAAATTATCGGTCAACTTCGCGCGAAAGGAATTTCTGCAGAACTCTATCCTGAATCTGCAAAATTGAAAAAGCAATTTACCTACGCCGAAAAGAAAGGAATTCCAAACTTGGTTTTCTATGGCGAGCAGGAAATTTCAGAAGGAAAAATTACCGTTAAGGATTTGAAAACCGGAGAACAAATTATTCAGACAACAGAAGAGTTTCTGAGGTAGTGAACAATTAACCTTGTCAAGGTTCTAAACCTTGACAAGGTTGAGTTCGTAAAATTAAAGGATTAACTCTTGTTTGATATAAAAGCGTTTTTTTTTTAAACTTTGCTAATTGAAATCGAAGATTCGCCGAAGGCAAACGCTTTTGCGTCCAAAAAAAGCGCGAAAACACATTGCTGGAAATTTAATCTTTGTTCGTCATTTAGACGAAATTTAAGATTTTTATATAAGGAAGAATCGCCTTGTAACATAATTAACAACTCAAAAACATGTGGTGGATTTACGCTTTACTTTCGGCTTTCTTTGCTGCATTAACTGCGATTTTTGCGAAAGTCGGCGTAGAAAATGTAAACTCGAATTTGGCGACTGCCATTCGAACAGTGGTTGTTCTGGTTATGATTTGGATGATTGTTTTCTTCCGAAATGAATATAAAGCAATCGGCGAATTATCTTCCCGAAACTGGATTTTTCTAACCATCTCAGGATTCGCAACCGGACTTTCCTGAATCTTTTACTTTAAAGCATTACAAATGGGCGAAGTTTCAAAAGTTGCCGGAATCGATAAACTCAGTTTGGCCTTAACTATTATTTTTGCAGTCATATTTTTAGGGGAAACCTTAACCTGGAAAACAGCCGTTGGCGCAGGTTTAATTATCGCTGGAACTTTATTTTTAATCTGGAAATAATGGAAAATTAATCTTCCCAGCCACAAAGTTCTTTATCTAACGTCTGTGCTTTTTGAAGACTTACCTTGATGATTTGCGCTTTGCAATTAGACAATCCTCTGCAGTTTTTTAAATAATGGTATTTTTTGCCACCGCTGCTGTTGCAAAGATAAACATCGGTTTTTGTAACAAGAGTTCCTTGCCAATTTAAAATGACCATTAAAAAAAGGAGTAAAGATTTTTTCATTGATAGTAATTAAATTTCGACGGTTAGGGGATTTCCACTATTCTAAATTATTGGGTCCAAATATAACTAATACGTGGGAAACTTTTTTACCCAAAATCTTTAACCCAAAATTTGTTTTTAAATTTCTATTTTTACGGAAAACCTATCATGGAAAACTATCTCGACATTAATCGTAAATTATGGAATGCAAAAGTTGAATCGCACCTTAAGTCTGACTTCTATTTTGTAGATGAGTTTTTAAAAGGCCGAACTTCTTTAAACTCAATAGAACTTGACCTTTTAGGAGATATTAAGGATAAAAAAATCCTGCATCTGCAATGTCATTTCGGGCAGGATTCTATCTCACTTTCCCGATTCGGCGCAAAGGTTACCGGAATCGATTTGTCGGATAAAGCCATTGAAGCAGCAAAAGATTTAGCCGAGAAATGCGGAACAGATACCGAATTCATTGTTTCAGATGTTTATGATTTACCAAATGTTTTACAGGATAAATTTGATATCGTTTATACAAGTTATGGCACCATCGGTTGGCTTCCCGATTTGCAAAAATGGGCACAAGTCATTTCTCATTTTTTAAAACCCGGTGGCAAATTAATCTTTGTAGAATTTCACCCAGTCGTCTGGATGTACGATAATGATTTCACTTTTGTTCAGTACAGTTATTTTAATGATCAACAAATTATAGAAACCAACGACGGGACTTACGCAGACCGAACTGCAGATTTAGCCAATGAAGAAGTCAGTTGGAATCATTCACTTTCAGAAGTTTTGAGCAGTTTGTTAGATGAAAATCTGCAACTGCAATCCTTTCAGGAATACAACTGTTCGCCGTATCCATGTTTCCGTCATATCGAAGAAATCGAAAAAGGGAAATATCAAATTCCACAGTTCGGAAATAAAATACCGCTTGTTTACTCACTTGTCGCCGAGAAAAAATAATCTAGCAGAAAATTTCTTTTCAATCACAAAAATTTGTATCATTGCAAATCTAAAATTCAGAAATTAAAATCTAAAATTTTAGAAAAACGGGGGATTAGCTCATCTGGCTAGAGCGTTTGACTGGCAGTCAAAAGGTGGTCGGTTCGATCCCGATATCCTCCACGTTTACAAATTAGAAACTCCTGATAATCAGGAGTTTCTTGTTTTTTAAAAAATTATTTGTCTTGTATTTGTCTTGCAAAAGATAAATTCTCCTAAAAATTCCACAAATTTCCATTTTAGATTTTACTAACAATTAGTAAAATCAAACAGCTTTCAGATTAGCAATTTTCAATTTCAAATTCTTAATTGACTACCTCAAATTTAAAAAATTATTTTTTTTAATATTTACCCATTTTATAGGATTGTATTTCCTTAACATCCTTTAACATTTCCTTGAAACCACCTAACTCTTTTTTAATAGTATTTAATCCACAAGTACAATAGGATAGTTAAAGTTGTAGTAGAACGAATTCCAAAGCATAAAATTCTGGAGTTTCCAGTCTAATTTTGTCGTGTTCAAATCAAAGAAATAGTTGAATTCTCAACTTTTCAATTAATCACAAAATACAAAATTATACTATTATGCAAATTACTTTCGAAACATTACCAATGGCAATTGAAATCCTCATCAAAGAGGTAAGAAGTTTAAAAACGGATATTGATAAAAATAATTCTAAAGACAATGAAGGGAAAGTTGTTGATAGATTAGAAGCACGAAGAATTCTCGGAACGCATGGAAAAAGATTATCTGAAGCACGCTTTGCCCAACTGAAAAATGAAGGACGAATTACCACATACGGTTTTGGTGGCAAACATTTTTACAACGTGGAAGAATTAGAAAGTTTGAAGCGTAAATAATTCTGCCCATCCATTAAAAAGAAATTGATGATGTGAAATTTCATCAAATGTTTAAAGTTTCTTTTAACGATTCCGTATTACCATTAAAACTCCCGAAAAATGAGCAATAAAACTCCCTATTTAAGAGTAGGAACGACCTACTACAAAACCATAGAAAAACCATTGATTTCTGGTGATAAAATTTCCATATTAGTTCGATGGAATCGAGAAACTATAATTAGCGATCACGGAAAAACCTACGTTTCTAAAGTACCGAAATATGATGGATTTTGCTGTATTCCAGAGCATTTAGAATACAGGCAAATCGTTCAAGGTTTCTATAATAGGTACAATGAAATTCCATTTTTACCTTCATCTGGCAAGGAAAATTTAATAAACAGCATTCCATTTTCAATGAATTTTGTGGAGCATATTTTCGGTGAACAACTGGAAATGGGATTGGATTATTTAAAGATTCTACTGCAATTTCCAACACAAATTCTACCGATTTTATGCTTGGTTTCGAAAGAAAGAGTTACTGGAAAAACAACTTTTATTAAGTGGTTAAAAGAAATTTTTGGCTTGAATATGACTTATATTAAAGGAGATTCTTTCGGCAGCCAATTCAATTCCGATTGGGCAGCAATGTTGGTTGTAGCAATTGACGAAGTATTCTTTGATAAAAAAGAAATTACAGAACGATTAAAATATCTATCGACAACCAACAAAGATAAACTGGAAGCCAAAGGAAAAGACCGAGAAGAAGTCGATTTTTTCGCCAAATTTATTTTGTGTTCCAATAATGAAGAAAATTTTATTCAAATCGATGAAAATGAAATCCGGTTCTGGATTTTAAAGATCAATCCAATCAAGACTGAAAACACAGAATTTCTAAAGAATCTCATTTCAGAAGTTCCAGATTTTCTTCAGTTTTTAATTGAAAGAAAATTCTCAACTGAAAAGAAAACAAGAATGTGGTTTTCTGCGGATGAAATAAGAACAAAAGCACTACAGAAGTTGGTTTTCAAGAACAATAACAAGTTAGAATCGAAAACCTTAGAATTACTATACGAGTTCTTTGAAAGTAATGAGGATGAAGAAATTAGTGTAGTTCCGCAAGACTTACTCAACATGATGAACAAAATGTTTCGCCCAACTTATTGGACGAGAAGCGATATTCGAAATCTACTGAAAGAAACCTGGAAATTGGAGCCGCAAAAAAATGGCTTAACCTACATCAGATACGACATCGATTTTGCAGGAATATTCTATCAAACTAATTCAGTTGGTCGCTATTTCACCATAAAAAAGGTGTTTATCCTTAATAAATATGTTGAATTGTTGAATTAATTGATAATGAAAAGAAAATCAAATAGTTACGTCTCAACAAAGTTCTCAACAAACTTTTATATCCTCAATTTTGTTGAGCGTTTGTTGAGCAATAATAATAATCAAGTTTGTTGAATTGTTGAGTGTTTGTTGAGGGGGTAAATATAATATAATCAATAAGTTACACGGTTTCCTCAACAATTCAACAAAAAATCTCTCACCGAAAACCCGGAAAATATACAACAATGAATTGCAACCAATTTAATACAATCCCATTGGAAGAAGTCCTACTTTCTATCGGACACCTTCCAACAAAACAAAATGAAAAAGAAGCTTGGTATCTTAATCCATTTGCAACAGAAAACCACGCATCTTTTAAACTTAATAAACGCCTCAATATATGGTATTTATTTTCAGAAGGTATCGGAGGAAACAACACCAATTTTATGCAGAAATTTCTAAATACTTCCATCAGCGAAATTTTAATTTGGGCAGAAAATCAAAATTTTTCTTCTTTTCAAAATCAAAAAACTCCGAACAGAAAATTTGAAAGCCCATTAAAAACATACGAAATAACTGAAGTAAAAGAAATTGGACATCATGCTTTGTTAGAATATTTGAATAGTCGAAAAGTAGAAAATCAAACTGAATATATTAAAGAAATCCATTATCAAATGAATGATAAAAATTATTTCGGAATAGGTTTTAAAAATGATTCTGATGGTTATGAAATTCGAAATGCATATTCTAAAATTTGTTTGGGTAAAAAAGATATTTCAATCATAAATATTGACTCAAATTCAATCCGGATTTTCGAGGGCTTTTTTGATTTTCTTTCCTTTAAGAATGTTGAGAATTATCTGGAAAAAGAAGCTTCGGATTACCTCATTTTGAATTCAGTTTCTATGATTGTTAAAATTAAAAATACAATTAAAAATTATGAAAATATAGAACTCTATTTCGATAATGACGAAGCTGGAAATCGAGCCGTTGAAATGATAAAAAGTGAAAACGAAAATGCCGAAGATTGTCGGATTTTGTATTCCGATTTTAAGGACTTAAATGATTGGTTGATTCATGAAAATCCATCAAATGAAAGACAGTTGAAATACAAAAGAAGGTGAGGAAAATGAACACAGGTAAAATGAGATATAAAAATTATGGAGATTTCAGCCTGTGTTCTTTTTACGCAGGTGCAACCTAAACCAACCTGTGTAAAATAGATTCAGGTAGAATATGGTAGGATGTTAGTGCAAAAAGTACCCATTGTTTACAATAAGCGTTTCACGCTTTTTATAAAACTGGGATTTTTGATTTCTTCCTATCGTCAGAAATACAATTTACAGTAAATAACAAAAAAAATTAAAACATGAAAGAAGATTTTTTTAAAAAATTTGTACAAAAAGCAACACAGGAAAATGAGCAAAAATTGAATGCTGAAAAAAGAAAAAATCACTTCAAAGATTTAGGTCGAAAAGGTGGTTTGAAAAAGAAATCTAATCCGCAATTAACAAGAATAATTTCCTTCAGAATGACTGAAAATGAATATCAAATCGAGTTAAAAAAAGCCGAGAAAGTCAAGTTGAAATTATCAACTTTTGCCCGAATGGTTTACCAGGGAAAAGTGCTGAAAATTGACGAATTTAAAACCGATGAAATTTTGTTGGAATACGGAAATAATTTTAAAAGAATTAAAAATTTACTGCGCCACAGAGAATGGAATGTTTTCTCAAATAAAAAGAAAATTATTGTAGAGATCGAAGAGATAATTGAACTCATTCGTCAGTATTTATATTCTAAAAACAATCAAAAAATAGCGGATGAATAATTCAGCAGCAACTAGAATGATCTCTAAAATTGCATTGGAATATAATGGGAACGATAAAGGAATGGCAATCGCCGCAGCATCTAATTTTCTTTTGAGCAGCAATGCGGAACATCAATTCCAAGAAATGAAAACGGTAGCCGACAGAAATTCAAAAGTGAAAAAGTGGGCTTTAACTGGATATATTTCACCACCTACTGAAAACACAAAGAATTTATCAGATGAAGAACTAACAGAAATTGCAATTGAAGCACTGCACAAGATTGGAGTTACAGACAAAAACCAATACCGCTTGGACATCCATAACAGCACGAGGCAGAAACATATTCATTTTGTTGTGAATCGAATAGACATTAATGGAAAGTGTACCGTAAAAGCGCACGATGTAGGAAAGCGTTTTGGTGAAGCAGTGCGGCAAGTTTGTCGAGAGAGAAATATAAAAACCGATGTTGAGATTGGAATTGAAAAGAAGGCATTTATGTTGAAAAATCTTACTAAAAGTTTGAAGGGCTCCAATAATTTTGAAGACCTAATTTCAGAAATGAAGAAAAGAGGTTTTTTAACTGAACTTTCTAAAAATGAAAAAATTGGAATTTCGGGAATGCGAATCATTCTGGATAGCGACATCAATCATCAAACTGAGCGGCAATATAAGCCGGGTTATAAACTTTCGGAGATTTCGCCAACTCTAAAAATTGCTGAAATCAAAAGTGTTTTTGATTTAAAAAATATTGTGAATAAGGAATTAAAGGCATCTTCTTGTTTAAAAGAACTTCGGGATAATCTGCATCAGCAAGGCTGGGCGATGAAAGTTCAATATAAAAATGAATTCCGACCCAACCAAATTAATCAAGTTCAGGATATCTGGATCAAAAGAGTTGCAACCACAACTTCCAGTCAGCACAAAGACGGTCTATTTTACAATAAATACGATGGATTTTCTCTTTCTGCAATTGGTGGCAATTTTAAAAACATTGAAAAATTAATAAATGCTACCGTACAATCATCAGTTTTTCCTGTCAGTAGCACGAATGAAAATGTATTAGAAATTGCTTTGGAAACAGTTGAAGAAATCCTAAAACCAAATTACGTTTCACAAGCGGAAGATGAATGGTGGAAAAAAAAGAAAAAATTTAAACGATAAATCAAAATAAAATTTAATAGCAATGGAAAACAATAATCAAATTGAAGAACCAAAATCTGATGGATTTGAACTTTTAGAAAATGTGATCAGATCGAACGAAGACAACATAAAATCAAATAATAGTAGAATTGAAATTTATTCAAAATTAGCATTTGCGTTGGAAGATCACTTAAATATAATGGGTCAGACTCAATTAGATTTTGAAGCGGTTGGCGAGACATACCAAGATGCAATGAAATTTCATGAATTAGAATCTGTAAAAAGAACTGAATTCTTAAAAAATATTCCAACCAAAATCGAAGCAGTTCTTGCACCGGAAACAGTAGGACATTTTGAAAAGATAGATTCAAAAATAAAAGAAATGAAATTCTTAACATGGTCCGGATTTGGAACGATGATTTTAGGAATTCTGCTTTTCGTTATTTCTATCAACTTTGCTACGAATTGGTATAAAGAAAGCATTCGATCAAAAAGTGAACTTCGAGAAAATATTTTAAATGAAATTGCTGGTGAAGGAAAAAAAATATATGATGAAAATGAGGTGAAAGCTTTGAGTGAAAATACTAAATAGATGCAGTTATGGATTAAGAATAATCCTGAAAAAGCGGAAGATTTTTTAAGGTTTAAAGATGGGTATGAGGCGAAAAAGATTGAGAGATAATTGTTTCGCGTTTAGTTTACCACTGATTTTTATATTTATACATAAATGTCCAGTTTTTTAAATAATAAACTGGACATTCTGCTTTAATAAATATCTTTTAAAAAATCTTTAAATATATGTTTATCAATTTCTTATGTTTTATTGTTTCTCTGTAATAACGTGCTCACCTACCAAAATTTTATATAGGTGTGAATTTACGATCGTAGCACCAAAGTGACTGGCTACAGCCACAAATATTAATATTTCTAATTTTTTATTTTGAGTTATAAAATTAACAGGTGGAACAAAACCTTGGTCTATATTTTAAAAAAGATTTTCATTAGGAATATTTTATCCCTTCCGAACTCTTTTTCTTTACTTTCTTTTCGTATTTTTGAAAGATTACGTAAAAATTAAATGGCCAAAAAAATACAAACTAAATCGACCGAAGAAATCCTTTGGGATTCCGCTAATAAATTAAGAGGTTCTGTGGAACCTTCCGAATACAAACACGTTGTCCTCAGTTTAATATTCCTGAAATTTGCCAACGACAAATTCCTTCGTCGAAGAGAAGAACTACTCGCAGATGGCAAAGATGCTTTTCTGGAAATTCCGGAATTCTACCAGGCAGAAAATGTATTTTATTTGCCCGAAGAATCCCGCTGGACTTACATCATCGAAAATGCCAAGCAGGAAGATATTACGCTGAAAGTGGATTCTGCCCTGAAAACCATTGAGCGAACCAATAAATCTTTAGAAGGGGCGTTGCCCGATAATTATTTTTCCCGTTTAGGTTTGGATCAGTCCAAATTCTCTGCTTTGCTGGACACCATTAATAATATCGATACTTTACAAGATGAATCTCAGGATATTGTGGGGCGCGTTTATGAATATTTTCTTAGCAAATTTGCCATTGCCGAAGGAAAAGGAAAAGGCGAATTCTATACTCCGAAATCCATTGTAAACCTAATCGCAGAAATGATAGAACCTTATAAAGGGAAAATCTATGACCCTTCTTGCGGTTCCGGCGGTATGTTTGTGCAGTCGCTGAAATTTATTGACAAACACAAAGGAAATCAAAAAGACATTTCGATTTACGGACAGGAGTTGACCAACACCACTTTCAAATTGGCCAAAATGAATCTGGCGATCCGCGGAATTTCAGCCAATATGGGCAGTAAAGCAGCCGACACTTTTAGCGATGACCAACACCGCGGATTAAAAGCTGATTATATTATGGCCAATCCGCCCTTTAATTTAAAAGACTGGCGCGCCGAAAGTGAATTAACCGATGATCCACGTTGGGCAGGCTACAGAGTTCCGCCAAAATCCAATGCCAACTACGCCTGGATTCTGACCATGATTTCTAAACTTTCTCAAAACGGAGTTGCTGGGTTTATCCTCGCGAATGGCGCACTGTCTGGAAGTGGTGAGGAATATGAAATCCGGAAACAGATTATTGAAAATGATTTGGTAGAAGCGATTGTTATTTTACCCAGAGCGATGTTTTATTCTACTGATATTTCGGTGACGCTTTGGATTCTGAACCGGAATAAAACGGCAAGAACAGTAGAAGTAATTGATGATGTTAAGAAATATAGAAACCGCCAAAACGAAGTGCTGTTTTTGGATTTAAGGCAAAAAGGCGAACCTTTTGAGAAAAAATTCATCCAGTTTGGAGAAGATGAAATTTCGAATATCGCTAAAAACTTTCACAATTGGCAACAGGAAAACCATCAGGAAACCTATCAGGATATTCCTGAATACTCTTATAGTGCAACCTTAGAAGAAATCCGTAAGAAAGATTATTCTTTAGTTCCAAGTAAATATATTGAGTTCGTGAATCGTGATGAACAAATTGATTACGATGTACAAATGGAATCATTGCAAAATGATTTAAAACAATTATTTCAGGAGGAGAAAGATTTAAAAAGAGAAGTAGAAAACGTTTTTAAATCTTTGGGATATGAGTTATAAGAAATTAGGGGAATATATTCGAAAAGTTGATTTAAAAAACAGAGATGGGAAAATACTTAATCTGCAAGGTTTAAGTATGACGAAGGAATTTCGTAAATCTACTTCTAATATTATTGGTACAGATTTATCCACCTATAAAGTTGTTAAAGATGGCCAATTTTGCTGTGATTTCATGTCTGTTATCAGAGTCCATAAATTACCTGTGGTTTTGAACAATTTGGGTGAAGATGTAATTATCTCTCCCGCATATGTTGTATTTGAAATCAAAGATCAATCGCTGCTACTTCCAGAGTATTTAATGATGTGGTTCAGACGTTCAGAGTTTGATCGATATGCTGATTTTAGATGTGACAGTTCTATTCGCGGAGGATTTCAATGGGAAGAGTTGTGTGAGGTAGAACTTCCAATTCCTTCTATTGAAGAACAAAGAGAATTAGTAAAGCAATACCACACGATCAGCGACAAAATAAAAGTAAATGAGCAAATCTGTGAGAAGTTAGAAACCACGGCTCAAACTTTATATAAGCATTGGTTTGTAGATTTTGAGTTTCCTAATGAAGAAGGAAAACCTTACAAATCTTCTGGCGGGAAAATGGTTTTTAATGAGGACTTGGCGAAGGAGATTCCTGAAGGTTGGAAAGTAAAAGAAATTAAAGAGTTTGGTAAAATAATCACGGGGAAAACGCCTTCAAGTAATTATCCTGAAGATTTTGGAGATGATTTTCAATTTATAACTCCAGGAGATTTTTTAAATGAAAAAATAATAATTGAATCAAGTAGAAAGTTATCTTCCCTTGGTTGCAATAGATTAAAAAATAAGATAAATCCCAAAAACTCTATTTTAATAACATGCATAGGTTCTGATATGGGTAAAGTGTCGTTGAATTATGAAGAGTGTATTACAAACCAACAAATAAATAGCATCGTCGGAAATAGTAATTATTATTATGAATACTTATATTATAAACTAGTTGAAATAAAAGATATTTTAAAAAGTATCGCTGTTGGAGGATCAACTATGCCGATGCTAAATAAAAGTTCATTTGAAGAAATAAAGGTTTTAAAACCGTCTAATAATATTATTGAATTATTTCATAGTTCAATTTTAAATAATACTGAATTCTACTCTACTTTAAAACAACAAAATAAAAAATTTACTCAATTCCAATCATTGTTATTGTCGCGATTGGCGACTTTGGGGTATAAGAAACTATAAATTATGACAAAAAAAATTGAATTTACTAATGATATAAATGAGTTTCTTATACTTGTAGAAACTCTCTTGTCTAAGATTGGATATATTGATATTAAAACTTCCATCTCTAAAAAATATGAATTTGGAGTAGTTAGTTATAATGAAAAGACTCTTCTCAAATCAACTGCTCAGAAAATGTTTCTCACATTTTCTGAATTAAATGGGAAGCTTCATATGCTTCATGATGTTATTAAAGAAAGCATCATGCAAGATGATAATTTAATTATAGTTACCTCAAATGAAAAAATTTCTGAATATTTTAAGAACTGGATAAAAAGCGAGTTCCCAAGTAATAACGCTCAATTTTGGAATCATCAAGATTTAATTCAATTATTAGATGAACACTATATTGAGTATTGGGATGATAAAGATATGGTTATGAAATATTTTGAGGAAAAATTCAAAGTTACTCCTGAAAAACAAGATGACATAACAAAGTTTTTAAATTTGGATAAAAAGTATAAAAAATATCTTGATATTTTTATAGAGCCTAAAATTTTTGTTAATAGAGATAACAATGGTCGAAAAAGTAAAATAAAAATCTCACTTAATAAAATTACTGAAGAAAGTAATAATCTTATTCTTTCTGGTGATGCTGGAACTGGTAAGAGTACATTTTTAAAAGAAGTTGGTTTAAAAGTACTTCAAATTAACAAAGGAAATGGAAAGAAAACAATTCCCATTTTTATTAAAGCTATCAATATCAGCGAGAATGGTTTTAGTTTGATTAAAACCTTAAGAAAGCAAGTAGAGGAGAATACTTTAGAATTTGAAAAAATTATTGAAGATTATAATATTATATTACTAATTGATTCAATTGACGAATTTGAACTTGAAAAAAGGGAATTATTACTGAATGAATTAGATAATATTTATAAGTTAGGAATAAGATATTTATTAGGAACAAGAAATAGCCAAAATCTTCTTAAAAATAAGGTTTTAGAGGATTGCGAGATAGCAACATTGTATAATTTTGATCTTAATCAGATACGTCAATACTTAAGTAATTTTTTTAAGCATGACTTAGCTAAATCACAACAGTTATGGCAAAACCTTAAAGAAAATAATATATTAGAAAAAATTCCAACAACTCCGCTCACATTATCACTTATCTCGATTTTGTATGAAGAAAACGGATTTGAAATCCCTGCAACTTTGACAGATATTTATGATAATTTCAATACACTTCTTCTTGGAAGGTTAACAGTTAAAAATAGTTTAGATTTCTTAACAATTACTGTTAAAGAAAAAATACTTTCGTTATATGCGCTCTCCATAATCGAAAAGCCAAATAGAGGTCGATTAAAAAAACAAGAATTTATAACATTTTCGCAAGACTATTTTTCAAGTCAGGGAACTGCGGTTGATGTAAAGCAAATTCCTGATTTAATCATAAATCTTACTGATGGAACGGGCATTTTATATATTGATGAAAATGGTTTTGTAAATTTCACACATGATCATTTCTTAGAATATTACGCATCTCGTGAAATGTTTCTTTCTGAGGATCGCATTAAATTTGAAGATGTTATCATTGAAAAATTCATAGAGTATAATTGGCAAAATGTCGCTATTTTCTATACTGGTAGAACAAAAGATATGAAGTCTTTCTTAAGTAAACTTCTTGATAGAATTGATAAGTATCAATTTATTAATGAATACTTACTTTCTGTTTCAGGATTAGGCTATGTTCTTCAATCGCTTTGGTTGACAAACTCAGTTAATCGAAAAAAAGGAATCATTAAAGGATTGGATTTACTTCTAAAAGCCGATGTAGAGATAAAAAACTTATCGTTGAAAGAAAATCATTTTTTTAATGGAATTAATGAAAATATAATAGCGCTTTTAAATCTATCGTGGTTTTATAATAACTTTAATTCAATTTCTTTAAAAGACCCTCTCGAATTAGCTTTTGATGAAATTTATGCGGAATCTAAAAAATTGAAAGGTACCTTATTTACAAAGAATTATGTTTCAGAAATGTATAAGTTGTTTTGTATTGCAACTGTACTTCAGCACGGTAGAAATGGTAATAATAAAAAGATGGAAATTCTCTTTGAAGAAGAAAAAATATTAACTATTCCTCTATTTGTATATCTATTTGATAATGCGATAGCTCACTTTGAGCTTCATAATAAAGAATCGCTCAAAACAGCATATAAAGTAGAATCTAAAGTAAGAAAGTATACACAAGGAATTAAATATTATTTAGATAATGATACTTCAAAAACATCTTTTACTGATAATGAACAATTAATTATACCGAAAAAAGTTCATCTCATTACTGAGGGGCGATCGGACGCTATCATTATTATGCAAGCTTTTCTCGTATTGACAGAAAAAAGTGAACCGTATTGGAATATTGAATCTGTTGAAGAAAAACTAGGTGCAAAAAGTGGCGGTGCTAATGAATTAAATAAATATTTAACATCTTTAGGAAAAAATATTATTACAGATTATGATAAAGAAAATGTCCTTATAGGTATTTTTGATAATGATGAAAAAGGGTTTCAGGAATTTAACGGTCTCCGTAAAGAATTCGAGTTTGTAAATCCTTGTTTAAGAAAACATGAGAATTTAAATTTGTATGCTCTACTACTTCCAATTCCTAATGAGGAAGGATATGAAAATTATGAACAAGAAAAACAAAATTTAAAATATTTTGCGATAGAGCATTATTTACCGATCTCATTTTTAAAAGAAAATAATATGGTGAAAGATTTGCCTATTCCGGGAGTTTTTGAAATCAAGGATTCAAAAATTGACTTCGCTAATAAAATTAATAACGTTTATGATGTTGAAATTTTTAAAAATTTCAGATATCTTTTTGACGAAATTGACACTTTAAATAAAAGGAAAATAAATTATTGCTGTTAGATTACGCTACGTATAATTATAAAAATTACTGTACAATTATTATAACAGTGTTTTACAAAGCAACCATGACCGAAAACAAATATATCGAAAACAAACAACAAGTAACACCAGAAATAAAAAAAGGAGTGATTGCATTTCTTAATGCTAGTGAAGGTGGCAGTATTTATATTGATATTGAAAAGATGTTGATTTGAAAGTTAGTGTTTGTGAATAAACCAATAACTCTCTGAACTTCATTTTATTATCAAAATAGTCAACTTTGGAGTAGAAATAATTTAAAACTATGATACAATTTTCTGAAACTCATTCTTCATTTAATATTTCTTGGTGCTACAAAATTGATCCTATATTCCGGGTTTTAGGTCAAAAAGAACATCTTGATGATTTTTTTGAAAATGGAAACATTTTCATTTCCAGTTTTGAAAATTTTAAGAGTTATAAAGATGAAATGCAGGGGGATATAAGTGAAGGTCAGAGTTTAATAGGTGGTTTTGATAAAGAAGGTAATGGAAGTCACGTTTTTTATGAAGGTGGTGTGCAAGCTTTTATTTTGTGTACAACTAAAGTTTTATCAGATAAAGTTATTAAGGATTTTAATGGAGTCGGCGCTATAAAGATTGTGAATTCGGTTTTGTTTGCTAAAGAAATTGCCAGAAAATTACCGTTTGTAAATGCGGGAATTGAAGGGAGTTGTATTTATATTGATTCAAAGGTGCAGCATCTTGAAGATGAACAAAATGAACTGTTTCAAAAAATAAATTTTTCTGATCCATCTATGATCAATCAAACCATTACTGCTCTAACAACTGGCGTAGAACTTTTTATGAAATATAAAAAATATGAACATCAACAGGAGCATCGCCTTGCTTGGTTTTCGGAAAGGAAAATTAAAAAAGGAATTGTTGTGCACTGTCCTGAAGCTATTCAGTATTGCGAAAAGATTATATTTTAGTTGTAAGTGACAAAAGAAAAAAAGTTATAGAATTTCATAAATTATTGAAGGAATTTTGGCAATAATGAATAATTAAGAGAAATAAAAATACAAATGAATACAATGACAAATTTCAAATTACTTTTTTCTGATTATTTTAAAATTGATCAATCCGTAGTAAATAATTATGGAGCTTTAAATATCTGTTTAGCAGCAGATATGCCTTTATTTATAGATCCTTTTCTATTATTTGCATCTGATGATGAAGAATATCAAAAGCTACATCGTAGTTTAATTAATCATATTCTCATTCTGAAAGAAATTGCAATTAAAGATGAAGAAAATGCTGTGAATAATGGTATTTTCCGATTTCCAGAAATTAAACAAAATTGGCTAGGACTTTCTAAATTTGGAAATTCAGGAAGAGGATTAGGAAAAGACTTTGCAAAGAAAATAATCAGATCATTTAATGGGTTTTATAATTCATTTGGTGAAGAGCAAATTTCCGCAGAAACACATATTGAAAAATTAACTATTTTAAATCCAGGTATTGGCAGTGATTTTATAAGTGATTTTACAACAAATTTAATTCTGGATTACCTGCTTGAATATACACAAACATTTGCGTTAAAAAACTTATCAAAAGATCAAATTCGAGAATTTAGTATCAATTCAGTATTTGATGAAAAATTTAATAGATGGATGCCGAAAAAATATACTTTACCGTATCTTTATTTAGAAGATAGAGGTGATTTTATAATATTGACACCGTTAGATATTTTAACAAAGGATGAAGCTGCAATAAATAATTCAGAGTTTTATTCCAATTTTTTATCTGTAGCCAATTCTATAAAAAATATGGATTTAAGGAATTCAATTAACACATATTTTAGAAGTCAACTACCTAAAAAACCTACAGTAAAAGACAAAACTGCAGCTGTTAATAAAACAGTAATAAAATTCCCAGAGATTATTGATTATTACATCAAATCTAAAGAAGATAATAAAGAAAATGTTTCTAAACTTACGAAAGAAAGAATTGAGAATTTGACTTCTGAATTCATTATTGCTTTAACTTCATTAGGAGATGCTTTAATAAAGAAAAGTGATTTTTACAAAATATTACCAACTACTACCTATGAAGAATCTTTGAAAAGGGTTCACTTTTTAAAAGATGTAATTGAAAACAATGACGTCTATAAAACATTTTATAAGGATGGGATTGCGATTGCTAAAGAAGAAGTCATCCAAAGAATTTTTAGGCTAACATGGTATGCAACGCCTTTCGATGTGAATTCAGAAGTAAATAATGGTAGAGGTCCTGCAGATTATAAAGTTTCGTATGGAGCAGATGATTCAACGATTGTAGAATTTAAACTTGGAAAATCTTCCTCATTAACAAGAAATCTACAATTTCAAACTGATATTTATAAAAAAGCATCTAAATCGACAAATGATATCAAAGTAATTTTATGTTACACAGTTGGTGAAATTAAGAATGTGGAAAAAACGTTACAAAAATTGCAATTATTAAATCAAGAGAATATCATCATAATAGATGCATCTCCTAAAAAATCTGCGTCGGTGGTTAAATAAAATTATGTAGAAGATCAAAACTTTTACGAAAAACTAAAAAAAATAAACACATGACAAATGACGAAAAATTAAAAAATTTGATATTGCATGAGAATGCTTATTTTTTTAAAAAAGATAATATTGGATTTTTATCAAAAGCAAAAGTTTTACAAATATTCAAAGCTGCGTCAGAAGATAAAAAGAGTCAAAATTTATTAAAAGTAGAACCTATTTTAGAAATATTTGACAATGGTAGGGAAGCAAAATATTCTGTAATTGTTTTTAAATATGAAAAAAAAGCTCCTTTTATTGATGAACCTGTTGATAAATGGGAAGAATGGAAATTAGCATTCTTGTGTATCGTTGATTTTGAAGAATACATCGTTATCTCTCGACGTAACATTTCAAATATTTCTGAATATTTAGAAGATTTTCAACCACTTGATTATAGTGTATTGACATCAATTTTTTTAGATGAAAATACAACTTATGAGAAGTTTACAATGGATAATATTAGTATTGCGCCAAATGCAATGCGGCAAAAGATGTTAGAATCCACAAACTTGCAAGATATTTTATCAGGATTGGGTTTACAAACTTATACATTAAGTAATGCAAGAATTAGACAAGGAGATCAGCAAGTAGGTTTAGCGCTAAAAACGTCAAGAATTAATAATTTAGGAGAAAAAAAAGATATTTTTAGTTTGTTTAGGTGGGCAAATAATATGGTTACATTAATTGAAAATTGTCAACCAACAGAAGGTTTTTTAAATTCTTTTGCTAAACCAATCAATTTTAATGATTACAGCTCTTCTCTAACTCCAAATGCAATTCTTATTACATTAAGTAAATTATACAGTGATTTCGAAGCAAGCAAAATACGCCGATGTTTTATTAAGTATAAAGATAAAGAGAAGAATATTAATCTGTTAAGATTTTTAAAAGGGTTTGAAGCATATATGGAAATTGTGCAAGATGCAGGAGTTTATTCGATTCCTCATTCATCCATTGATGATTTACGTGTATCAAAGAATCTAAAATCAATTACTTTACAATCACAAAAACTTTCAAATATTTATATTGAATATGAAAATAATTTTACACAAAGAATTTTAGCAAGTATAAATTCTAATAATAGTTTTATAGTAACGTTTGAAGATGCTGAATTTATTTATACTAATCGAAAACTTTTTAAAGATAGCAGATTACTTGGTAATATTGATGCTCTACTGCAAATTTTTTTACCATTTACTGGATTACAAACTAAATCGTCGGAAAAGGGTGTATTTAATGCACAAAGTGTAGAATTCAGTACTGACAGTATTTTTGAATTTACAGAAAATGAGTTCTTAGATAATTACGATTATTTTGTATGTGATGACTTATCTCGTGAATGGGCTGATTTTATCGGTATTAGTGATTCGGAAATTGCATTTTTTCATGCTAAATCAAGTGATAAAATATTTTCGGCTTCAGCATTTCAAGATGTTGTTGGGCAAGCCTTAAAAAATTTAGGAAATCTCCTCCCTACAGATAACCAGTTTTCAATAAAAGAAAATATTTGGAATGATAATTACAATAACCACGGTTATAATACTCAGATAGCGAGAATTAGAACTGGGCAGAATTCAGCAGACTTAATTAGCTATTACAAAAAAATTAAATCTTATCCAAATATTGAAAAAAATATATATTTGGTCATAAATTTTATATCTAAATCCGATTTAGAAAATAATTTAATTAAACTGCAAAATGGTGAAGATTTTAAAGAACGTAATGAAGTTATACAAATTTTGTGGTTCATTTCTTCTTTGATCGCAAGTTGTACTGATGCAGGAACGCATGTTTTTATTTGTTGTAAACCTTAGTGATTAAATAGAAGTTAATTAAATGAAATGCACCGAATCAAAATAGAATACTAAATCTGTTATAAATATTTACTAAATTCTAATGCTTTCATTATTAAATAGTTGAATTAAAAAAAATAGAATTGGAGCAAAAAGATATAAATATCCAAGAACAGTATTTAAAAACCTTTGTAGAAACTCTGCGTCCACAGGATCCAGAAATCCGTAAGCAAGTCGACATTGGTTATTCCTGGGAAAATAATACCGCTATTTTATTTGAGATTCGCCCAAAATGGGACCATCCAGAAGAGTTGATGAATACAGAGTTTGCAAAAATCCGCTATACAAAAACAAAAAAAGAATACAAACTATATTGGATGCGTGGTACAGGAAAGTGGGAAATTTACGAACCTTTTCCTACCGCTACTAATTTACAAGAGTTGCTAAACGTAATAAGAGAAGATGCCCATTCTTGCTTTTTCGGATAAGCATCTATTAAATAAAAAGAAAATAAACCATAAAACTTCTTATTTTCCAAAATACGGATAAATAAGCACATTGTGATCTATCTATTTTGTATAGAATATTCAGAAACAGATTTCTTACTTAAAGTAGGTTATAAAGAATTGCAGGAAAGAAAATCTTCTTCAAACATGTTACAAAAAAGCGAAAATCATAACACGTTAAGAAGACGTGTTATAAAAAAGCCAAAAATAGAACATAAAGAAGTTAAGAATGAAGTACACCGAATTTAAAATAGAATACTAGATCTGTCACAAATATTTACTAAATTTGTGACAGATTCATTTTTAAAAAGCAATGGAAACCGCTAAAAGTCAAATAGAAACCAAGATCATAAAATCATCACGCGGCGAATTATTTTTCGCTGATGATTTCTCAAAATATGGTTCATCTGAAAATATTCGTCAGGTGCTTTCCCGTTTGGAGAAAGAAGGTGTTTTAGAAAGAATTGCGCATGGCATCTACTTAAAACCTAAAATAGATTCTTTATTAGGAACTGTTTATCCTAACACCGAAGAGGTTGCCAAAGAAATTGCCAAGAGAGACAAATCTCTAATTGCCCCAACTGGGGTTTTAGCACTTTTCCTTTTAGGATTAAGCAGTCAGGTACCCTTAAAAGCAGTATATCTAACCGATGGCTCACCCAGAGAAATAAAAATAGGAAAACGTACTGTTAGGTTTAAAAGAACAACTCCAAAAAGTTTTGCGATCAAAGATGAATTATTACATCTCATTGTCCAAGCTTTCAAAGAAATTGGCCAAAAAGAAGTGTCAGCTGATTTTCTAAATCGAATTAATCCTGCAGTTAAAAAATTAACTAAAGAAACGATAAAGTCACAATTGAAATACGCTCCGGTTTGGATTCAGAAAAATATAAATAACCTTTATCAATCAGCAGAAGATGTGGATTAATCTCGAAGAAAAACAAAAAATTCAGATTTTAGAACAGGCAGGAGGCGCTTTAGCTTTGCCCGCATTTGTTATTGAAAAAGACTGGTGGGTTTGTATCATCCTTAAAGCTGTTTTCCAATCTCAATACGCAGATTCTATTATCTTCAAAGGCGGAACTTCGTTAAGTAAAGTTTATAAGCTGATCGATCGTTTTTCGGAAGATATAGACTTAATTATCGACAGGCACTTATTGGGATTTGAGGAATTGGATTCAAAATCAAAGATTAAGCAATTAAGAAAAGCATCTGGTGGATTTATTATTAATGAATTCCGTGAAGAACTTATACTTCAGCTGTCAAATTTAGGAATTGATAATAGTCAGTATGAGATAAAATACAATGAAGTAATTGATGACACAAGTGATCCAAATACTTTGGAAGTTTATTATAACTCTGTGGTGCCTGTCAGCAATGCTTATATCCAGCAACGGGTGCTACTGGAAATGGGTGCAAGATCTTTGACTGAACCCATGGAAAAAAAACCTGTACTATCATTTATTGATGAGCAATATGCTGAACTTTCATTTTCTGAGCCAAGTTTTGATGTTCAAGTAGTGATTCCCACCAGAACTTTTATTGAAAAAACTTTATTATTACATGAAGAGTTTTCAAAACAAAAAGATAAAATCCGAACCGATCGTTTTACAAGACATCTTTATGATTTAGAGAAAATGATGGACACAGAATATGGTGAAGCTGGTATACGTGATCATGAACTTTTCGAAACAATCATTCACCATAGAAGAACGATTACGCCACTGCGTGGAATCGATTATTCCAATCACGAAAAAGGGAAATTAAGCATTTTGCCTCCTGCTGAAGTACTCAAAAACTGGGAAGCCGACTACAAAACAATGCAGGAAAATATGATTGTGGGAGAGAGCCTGCCATGGAAAAAATTGCTGGAACGGATAAAGACCATTCAAGATCGATTTAATAAAGTCTAATGAACTATGAAATACACCGAATCTAAACTCGAACAGGCGTTCATCCACCTTCTGAAAACAGAAAGATATACCTACGTTTCTGGTCAGAATATCCAGCGTAGCAACAATCAGGAAGTATTGATTAAAGAAGACTTGCGTAAATTTCTACTGAACCGTTATCCGGATTTAGAGGATCTTGAACTGGAAACAATCATCAACGAACTTTCTTTTCAATCTGCCTCAAACCTATATGAGAGCAATAAATACATTTGCAAATTACTGGCAGACGGTTTAATTTTCAAGCGGAATGATCCATCTAAAAAAGATTTACATATTCGGTATCTGGATCTAGATCCGGAAACTTTAGCAAAAAATAATTCTTTCAAAATTGTCAATCAGTTAGAAATACAGGGCAAAGAACTCCGTATTCCAGATTTGATTGTTTATATCAACGGAATTCCGGTGGTTGTTTTCGAATTCAAAACCACCATCGAAGAAGATATTAGCATCAATAATGCCTTCAAGCAATTAACAAAAAGGTACAGAAGAGATATTCCGGAGCTGATGAAATACAATGCTTTTTGCGTCATCAGCGATGGTGTAAATAACAAAGCCGGAACAATATTCTCTTCCTACCAGTTTTTCTATGGCTGGAATAAAATTACTGGCGACGAGAAAAAAGCTTTAACCGGAATTGATACCACAACTTCTATTGTTCACGGAATGATGAATCAGGAAAGGTTGTGCGATATCATTCATCATTTTATCCTGTTTCCGGATACTTCAAAACATGAACTGAAAATCCTGAGCAGATATCCACAATATTATGCAGCAAATAAACTCTTTAAGAATATATTGAAACACCGCAAACCTGAAGGTGATGGAAAAGGAGGAACTTATTTTGGCGCGACCGGATGTGGGAAAAGTTACACCATGTTATTTCTGGCTCGTTTGCTCATGCGTTCTACCTTATTTTCAAGTCCTACGATTGTGATTATATCAGACCGAACCGATCTTGATGATCAGTTATCAAAAGATTTCACTAACGCTAAGGATTTTATTGGGGATGAAAATATCATCAACATCACTTCTCGTGCGGATTTAAGATCCCGACTGCGAGGAAGAGAAAGTGGCGGCGTTTTCCTGACGACAGTACAAAAATTTGAAGAGGATCTGGAAATACTTTCGGACAGAACCAATATTATCTGTATTTCTGATGAAGCACACCGCAGTCAGGTTAACTTGGACTTGAAAGTAAAAATCGATGAAAACGGAGTGACAAAATCGTACGGTTTTGCCAAATATTTACATGATTCATTACCCAATGCAACCTATGTAGGATTTACCGGAACACCCATTGATAAAACACTCACCGTCTTCGGAGAGGTAGTGGATGCGTACACCATGTTTGAATCGGTAAATGATGAAATTACCGTACGTTTGGTCTATGAAGGACGCGCTGCCAAAGTAAATCTCGATCATTCAAAAGTGGTAGAGATTGAGAAATATTATGAAAATGCAGTAGCCGAAGGCGCTTCGGAATATCATGTGGAAGCAAGCCAGCAAGCTATTGCCAGAATGGAAGTCGTTTTAGGAGACAGAGATCGTATAAAAGCCATCGCACAGGATTTCGTGACCCATTACGAAAATAGGTTGGCTGAAAATGCTACTGTTGCCGGCAAAGTAATGTTTGTATGCGCCTCCAGAGAAATTGCTTACAAATTATTTAAGGAAGTTATTGCACTTCGTCCCGACTGGAATGATGTGAAAACACCTGATCACCTTTCTCCAAAAGAACAAAAGGAAGTGGTGCCTATCGAACGCATCAAAATGGTCATGACCCGTAATAAGGATGACGACGAAGATTTGTGGAATCTATTAGGAAATAAAGAAGGCCGAAAAGATTTAGATTTTCAGTTTAAACAGCTTCATTCCAACTTTAAAATAGCAATTGTCGTTGATATGTGGCTGACAGGTTTTGATGTGCCGTTTTTAGATACCATTTATATTGACAAACCATTGCAAACGCATAATCTTATCCAGACTATTTCTCGGGTGAATCGAAAATATGAAGGGAAAGATAAAGGTCTTGTGGTAGATTATATCGGGATTAAAAAGAACTTGAATCATGCCTTAGGAATGTTCAATTCCAGTGCAGCCGATGATTTCGAAGATATTGATAAAGCCATTATTCTGATTAAAGATCAATTGGATTTGCTTCGTCAGTTTTTTTATCAATTCGATTCCTCAAAATATTTCCAGGGAAATCCTGTGGAGCAGTTGCAATGCCTAAACAAAGCTTCTGAACTTGTTTTGCAAACTGAAAAGTCTGAACAGTTTTTTGTAGAAGTAACCAAGAAATTAAAAAGTGCTTACAATTTAGCATGTGGTGCAAATGATTTTACAGAAAGGGAAATTGATGAGATCCATTTCTATTTTGCCATCAAATCCATTGTCGTGAAATTAACCAAAGGCGAAGCTCCCGATACTGCCCAGATGAATGAAAAAGTTAGCAAGATGGTAGAAGATGCCATTATTTCTGAAGGGGTAGAAGAAATTTTCAAATTGGATGATAATAAAGCCAACGCAATTGATTTGTTTAATGATAAGTTTCTAGAAAAGATCAGCCAACTGGATTTGCCAAATGCCAAAATTAAAATTCTGGAGCGGCTATTAAAACAGACTATTTCGGATTTTAAAAAAGTAAATAAAATGAAGGGTATCGAATTTTCTGCCCGACTACAAAATATCATCAATCGCTACAATGAGCGAAGTGAACGCGATATTTTAGATTATGACGGAATTCAAACCGATACGTCGGAACAAATTTTAGATTTGATTTTAGAGTTGCGAAAGGAGATGGCCTCATTTGAAGATCTGGGAATTGATTATGAGGAAAAAGCCTTCTATGACATTCTGGATGCCATATGCCGTCAGTATGGTTTTGAATTTGACCAAGAGAAAATGTTGGACTTAGCCCGTGAAATAAAACATATTGTAGATGATACTGCAAAATATCCGGACTGGAGTGAAAGAGACGATATCAAAGCGCAGTTAAAAATGGATATCATTGTAAAACTTCATCAATTTGGTTACCCACCAATAACACAAGATGACGTGTATAAAAATGTATTGGAGCAGGCGGAGAATTTTAAGAAGAATAGGTAATTAATATAGAAAATATTAAAATGAGTTTATATAAAGATTTGCAAATAAAAGTTTATGATTGGTTAAAAGCTAAACATGATAGAGATCAAAATTTTACTTTTTCTTTACGCCAGAAAGCGAACAAAGGTGCAGAGTTAAATTACTTTATAGGAACAGAAAAGTCAAAATACTTTTCCACAACTTTTTGGTTTATTCCAGTTGCTTACCCAGGATCTTCAGGTGATCTCATTAATTTAGTAATTGATCTGCGAAAGAAAAAAATTGAGTTTTTTGTACAGTTTAATCAGACTAAAACACCACATGATAAGCAGAATAGACTTGCGTTAGAATTCATCAGAAGCTTAAAAGAAAAAGTTAAAAACGATTTTGACAATGTTTATGTAGGTTCGGATAAAAATAAAATGGAATTCTTTGGTGCTTATTCTACGCCAAAATATTCAGATTTTGAAGAAATGAAAGATGATCTTGAAAATATGATCAATAAAATAATTCCAATGATTGATGAGCAACTTGCACTTTTCAAATCTAATAATCCTGATTTCATTGGAGATAAATTTTCTAAAGAAGATCAAAAGAAAATGATTTCTAAAATGCATGATAGAATTGTGAAATATTCTGACCAAAAATACATTGAAAAAAGTAAGGGTGAGAAAAAGGAAGATGAAGAAGAATTATTTGTTGATTTTATTATAAACCCTAGTATTCCATTGAATCAAATTCTTTACGGCCCACCTGGAACAGGTAAAACTTATAACACTATTAATAAGTCATTGGCAATTATTGAAGGTAAAACAGACGAAGATTTATCAAATGAAGAATTAAATGAGGGAAGAATTACGTTGCATAATAGATTTAAAGATTATGTTGTAGACGGAAGAATAGTCTTTACTACTTTTCATCAAAGTATGAGTTATGAAGATTTTATTGAAGGAATAAAACCGGAAATTGAAGATGGAATAGACGGTTCCCGTACCGTTATTTATAATGTGCATGAGGGAATTTTTAAAAAAATTGCAGAAAATTGCAAGAATGAACATACCGTTTCGGATAATTACGGTTTTACTTTTGAAGATGCATGGGAAAGTCTAATCACAAAAAGTGAAACAAATGATAAATTTTTTCTAAATACATTATCATCTAAGGAGGGTTTTTTAGTAAAAGATTTAACCGAAAATGGAAATCTTAGACTTACAAATAATCTTGGAGAAAAAGAATATGTAGTTTCATTCAATAGAATGAAGAAACTTCAGGAAAAAATACAAAATTTAACTGTTGTAAAAAACATAGATAAAGAGTTTCGAGAAGTGATCGGAGGTATGAATTCTACAGCATATTGGTCTGTATTAAATTATATAAATAATTGGTTGAAAAATAATCACACCAATAAACAATACATTCCGTCTAATCAACCTTGTGTTCTTATCATCGATGAAATCAATCGTGGAAACGTTTCGCAAATTTTTGGGGAATTAATTACTTTGATTGAAGAAGATAAAAGGATTGGGATGCCCGAAGAGCTAGAAATTATTTTGCCATATAGCAAAAAACCCTTTGGTGTACCTTCCAATCTCTATATTATCGGAACTATGAATACCGCCGACCGAAGTGTGGAAGCTTTGGATTCTGCATTACGACGTAGATTTGTTTTTGAAGAAATGCCACCTTTATATCATCTTGAGGATTTGCAAGATGAAATTTTCGGTTTTAAATTATCAGATATTTTAAAAAGAATTAATCTTAGAATAGAAAAATTATTAGATAGTGATCACGCTATTGGACATGCTTATTTTATCAATAAAGATGAAAACGCAATGATCACTTCCTTTTATAAAAATATTATTCCACTACTTAAAGAATATTTCTTTGGTGATCATGGCAAAATCGGGTTGGTTTTAGGAAATGGCTTTGTTCAGAAAACTGAAATTGACTCTATATTCGCAGACTTTGAATATGACGGAAAAGACCAGTACGACGAAAAGGAAAGTTATACAATTATCGATCATTCCGATAATAAAAATACTTTCGAAATCGCTCTTTCAGAATTAATGAAATAAAATTCCGTGGATCTAAAAAGCATCGTAAGATTTGAACATGAGAAATTAATTTTCAACCTCAAAAATGAGGATGAAAAAAAACTGCATGATGCTTTGGAAAATTATTACGGTAATTATTCGCCTTTTTTCAAACTCATCAAAAATGGAGTTCAGTTTAATGAATATGTTGGCGTATTACAAATTGGAAGAACTAAAATTGAAATCCTTCCCAAAGCCGACAAAAATGGTGAAGAAAAGTGGAGGAGTTTACTCATTGATATGATTCGAACTGTTTGGGGGTTTAATGTGAAATCTACTGGATCTTCAACTCTAAAACTTAAATCCAATTCAATTTTGGATTTGTATTTTGAACTTTTCATCAATGAACTAGAACTTATTTTTCATCGTGGTCTCATTAAAAAATACAGTCAGACTGATGGCAACTTACAATCTCTAAAAGGTTCCTTGCAATTTTCTAAACATATTTCAAAAAACTGTACTCATCAGGAGCGTTTCTATGTGAAATATTCACACTATGAGAAAGACCATTTAATTCATCAAATTTTATTTAAAGCGCTGAACCTTATTAATCAAATTAATACTACAAATTCGTTAAAAAGTAAAATTGGAACATTGCTTTTGGATTTTCCAGAGGTATCGAATATAAAAATTTCTGAAACCGTTTTTTCCAAAATAAATTATGACCGGAAAAATATTCATTACAAAACCGCTTTAGAAATTGCAAAATTAGTTTTACTCAACTACCATCCGGATTTGTCAAAAGGAAAGAATAATGTTTTGGCATTAATGTTTGATATGAATTCCCTTTGGGAACAATTCATCTTTATGACTCTTCATAAAAAGATGAAAACGCATCAGATCACCTCTCAAGTGACAAAATACTTTTGGAAACCCACACAGGGTAGTTTATCAAAAATGCGCCCTGACTTAATCTTAAAGAATAGAATAACGCAAGAAACTATTGTACTGGACACAAAATGGAAGAATCTTAACGGTAGAAATCCTTCTCCGGAAGATTTAAGACAGATGTATGTTTACCATCAATATTACGATGCAACAAAAACTGCTCTCGTTTATCCCGGAGAAGAACATTTTATAAAAAGGGGAAATTATTTTAATACAGAAGTAAAAGCCGAGATATCCTTAAAAGAATGCAGTATCGTTCATGTTAAGACCGTAGATGAAATTGGTTTTTGGCAAGATGAAATAGTCGAACAAATTAAATCATTTTTGCGGTAATTGGATATAGCTTGTCTTAAAAGCTACGAACTTATTTTGTTTAGAAAATTTTGAAATAAATAGTGTTATTTTTCTATTTTTCTATTTTTTACGCTTTAAAATTTTTCGCTAATTTTACTATTGTACTTACAATTAATTTAAGGCGCAATGAAAAATTCAATCAAAATTAGCAGACAAGAATTGTACGAAAAAGTATGGTCTTTTCCATTAACGCAGTTGTGTAAGGAGTATAATCTATCAGATAATGGTTTAAGGAAAATATGCATAAAGCATGATATTCCATTGCCTGTTTCTGGACATTGGAGTAAAGTTCGATTTGGTAAAAAAGTTACAAAAATAAAATTACCGGCAAAAGATGAGACTAATATCATAATTGAAATAAAGCCATTTGAAGATAAATCATCACAGAGCTTTAAAGATTCATTATCAGAATTTCCAGATTTAATTCTTGTAATTCCTGATGAATTAAACAATCCTGACAAAATTACTAAAGCATTAAAACAAGATTTAAGCAAGAAAAAACCTTCTTCTCATGGGAATCGTGAAAACGTTATAGCAGCCAGTTATAATTTGGAAGTTCCTGATGTAGTAATTTCTAAAGATAACCTTAGTAGAGCTCTCCTAATTATAGATGTGCTCATAAAAAATTTTAGAATTTTAGGATTTAAAGTGTATTGTACTTTACAAGGACTTATTATTGAAAATGATGAAGGTGAAAAAAAGAAAATCAGTTTAACGGAAAAAAGCACAGCCAAAATAGTTGTGCAAGGAAATTACAATTGGGAGCGAAGGTTATTTTTTCCAAATGGAAAATTAATGTTGAGAATTGGAGAGAGCTATAGAATGGCAGAATTTACTGATACTGCAACCGAACCAATAGAAAACAAGATACGGAAAATACTTTTGCGTGTTTTACATAATTTTGAAAAAGAGAAACAAGAGCGATTTTTATCTGCAATTCACCACGCAGGCCGAAAAGAGGAAGAAGAAATTAGAAAAATTGTAAGAAAACTAAAAGAAGACGAATATCAAAGATTTATCAATTTTTATAATGAAGCCGAAAGGTGGAAAAAGTTTATGGTTCTAAAAGAGTTTTATGATTATAAAAAGCAAGTGAATCCAGAAGATAAAAATTGGTTAGAATGGGCTAAGAAAAAATTAGATTGGTATGACCCTTCAAAAAATGTTGATGATAGTTTGCTTGATGAAGTAGATAAAAATACTTTAGAATTAAGGAAAAGAAATCATTGGGGAAATTAACACTCCTGAATCTTTGAAAGAAATTGATGAATGAGACAACGAATAGTTTTTTACTAAAACGGTTTCCACTTTTCGTAGAAATTCTATATTAAACAAGTTTAAAACTTTTCAATTTTTAAAAATATTTCGGAAATTTACTGTGCAATTATAACCGATGAAAACAGAAAGCCAAATAGAAATTTACCAAGCCACTGATGGCTCTACTCAAATTAATGTGCAATTTGAGAAGGATACAGTTTGGCTTACTCAAGCGCAGATGGCGGAATTGTTTAGGAAAGGAAGAACGACTATTACAGAACATATTCAAAACGTGTTTTCGGAAAACGAACTGGTTCAAGAAGCAACATGTCGGAAATTCCGACACATCATTTAACAAGATTCTGTAGTTGAGAAAATACATACTTAGGAATTAACTTTTTACAATTACCTGTCAAGGTTTATCTGGTATGTTGAGTAAAATCTATTAGTTTTAAATCTATTTTTTTTAAACAATTTGAAGGCAATTAAAATTTTAATGATAAATAATTCCAAATTTTGTTTTCACAAGATCAGTATATCTTGTTTTTTCTTCATCAGGCAAAAAACTATGCTCTATAAATTTTAACCATTTTGGAAGCAATTTTTCAAATTTTTCAAATATATTTTCAATCACTTTCGGTTCTATTCCAGATTTGGCCATAGAAAGTTCAAAATCTTTTCTCGTGATTTTTTTCTTCTTTCCGTTTAGCGTTAAAGCGAGTTCTTCATCATCATCTTCATTTGCCAATTGGGAGGAAACAAGATCATAAGCAGGGCAAAGGGAATATTCCTTATTTACTTTTAAAAGTGAAAAATTTTTAAGGTGCATATCGTTGTTTCCTGTTAAAAAACTGAACAATACCAGTTCGTAGAAATCAACGATATCAAGACCAGAATTTACTGAATATTGCTTTATTTTTTTTGCAATTTGTTCATAAGATCCTTTATATTTCTGCTCGGTAAGCCGTTCTGTTAACTGACACATATCTTCCATGTGCAGTTTCTCTTTTTTGTTTCGGTCAATTCTTTTGGTGATATAGGCTAATTGACCAGACTTTAATTTTATCAAAGAATGTTCAACCGTTTTAATCTTTGAAATTTCAGCCAAATTCATCGTTAAATCTTCATTTTCTGGGAGATTTGCGAACTGTTTAGTTTGAGGTTTTAAAATATAGTCTCCCAAAACACCTACAATGGTAAACCTTCGTGAATTATTTTCATCCAAACTAATTTCAAGAGAAAGTTTTGGCTGTACACCTGTTACAGATCGCTGTGTTTTGATGATTTGTTCAGCAAATTCTTTTATTTTGTCATCTGTAAGATCTAGTAGAGGTGGTTCTAAAGTTCCAAAGAACTTTCTGCTGCATTTCGGGTGATAGTCTGATTTTCCTGCAGGAGTTTTCCGTTCAGTTTCGTCAATGATTTTATAACAGTATAAACATCTAATTTTCATCTCGTGCTATTTCTTGAATTGAAACCGCACCGATACAATCTTGGCAGGTTTTTAAAAGGATTTCCATTCGATCACGTGGATTTAATTTCCAATTTTTTTGTGCAATATCCAGCAACCAACCTTCGGGAATTAAGCCGTCAAAAAATGGAAATAAGTTAAGATCAGTGTATATTTCTTGCTGAATTGGAAGGGTAAGACTAATTGGTTCCGGATTTTTAGAATTAAGATAATCATAGTCGTACTGAAAATGATAACCTTCACTGTCTTCCGTTATTATTCCTGCAAGTTGATTGCGCATAAATACTTTACCGCTCTTCATTATTTACTATTTTGGTTGGTGTTAATTCATGTCCGAATAATGATAAAACCTGGTTCACTTTATCCATTCTCAAAGTTGGTTTGCCTTGTTCTAGTTCACGAATAAATCGCAAACCAACTCCTGCTTTTAAGGATAAATCTTCCTGGGTAAGTCCGGTTGATTTTCTTTTCTGTTTCACAAAATCACTTAAATTATTCATAAGTATTTATTCATTTTTTTAATGTCTTATGCAATCGCTTAACTTGATGAGTATTTGTGTACAAAAATTATAAAAGCGATTTCATAATATACCTTTACGGGTATAAATATAAGAAAATTTTTGATATTGTACCCAAAAGGGTATAAAATTATACAATTTAGCAATTTTATACCCGATAGGTACTTTTTTAGATGTAAATATAAATTGAAGTGGTTTTGTGAAAGTTAAAATTATTAAACAAAACAGTGCAACACTGACAAATTACTTTGAAAAATTCGCCCACAATTTGATAAATTCTTCATCTACGCTTTCCCTCAATTTGAAAGATTTCCAAGGTTTTTTTTTCGGCAAGCAAATTTCCAGTATTTTGTTTTCATCAAAATACAATTTTGATTTTTCATAAATAATTGCTTCCTCAATACTTCCCAAGTTTTTTAATTTTTGAGCCGTTTTTACACTTACGTTAAGAAGGGTTGCTAACCCCATTATTCCTTTAACTTTTTTAGTGATGAAAAGTTGATTTTGTGCTGTTCCTAAAAGATAGAAAAGTGCCTCAGAAGCCACCATGTTATTGCATTCAGTTTTTAAAGCTGAAATGTATTTTTCGGACAGACTTTTATCGGATAAATAAATTTTAATAGTACTAATGTCTGATTTATCCAATGTAGTAATTAATTCCCCGATCTCATCATTAAAGCCTTCAAATGCATTCATGCCTGTAATTATTTAAGGTTTTTAAATATTTGCAAAGCTCTTTCGATGGGTTTTGCTTTGATATATTGCAACAGCATTGCTTCTGTACTGTGTCCGCTGAAATACATAATGTCGGACGTTGGCCAAATTCCATAATGATTGGTGCAAAAACTTCTCCGAGCAGTATGTCCTGCTATTAATTTATGTTTTGGAAAATATCCAGGAACTCCTCTCCAAATTCCACTTTCTTCATCTTTTGGATCTGTTAATACTTTTACTCTCTTTACTCCTAAAACAGTTTCAGTAATTTTCGCTTCTTCGCACACAAGTTTTATATAATCATTGAATTTTTGATCTGATATTCTTCGAGGAAACTCGCCATTTCTCTTCTCAAGTATTCTTAAAACTCTACTGCTTAAAGGTAAAAGCATTTGTTTCTTCGTTTTCTTTTGAATAAAATTGATAAGAGTAACACCATTAATGGTTTTAAGCATTTCCTTATCGAACCGCAAATAATCAGAAATTCTTTGACCAGTTTCGTAACCAATTAGGAATAGATCTCTGGCATTATCTAAATATTCTGGCAGATCTTGTTTCTTTTCAATCTCTTCTATTTCATTTGGAGTAAGGTATGCTTCCAAAATTTCCTCAGGATTATCACGATTATCTGTGAAAGGATTTTTAATTTTTTCTAACTTAAATTTTACCCGATCAAGTTTCTCATAAATTTCTAAATCCAGTTCGTTGGATGCGTAGTAACAAATAGTTCTTAAAAAAGTAAGATCTCGAGAGATTGTCCCAGAAGCGTATTGTTTCTCGTTGGACCATTTTATAAACTCGTCTCGAAAATTGGTATTGATATCCGTGAGTTTTAATTTGATGTTGAGATCACTCTCATATCGCTCCAATTTACTTTTAACAACGCCCATTTTTTTTATGGTATTGAGAGCCAAGTTAGATTTGTAATTTTTATAATGTTCAAGAACTGCAATCAGATCGTTTCCTACTATTTTTACTTGATATTTCTTCTTTTTGAAGCCTGGATGTAAATATTCGCTGATGATATCCTTAAACCATTCTTTGGTTAAAGTTTCTGGGTTTTCAATCGCTCTAAATTCATCTATCACTAAGTTTCTAATGGTATTTTCTTCTGAATCTAAATCTGAAGCAACCTTTCTTTTATCTAAGTTTTTAGAGTTTTTTTCCTTTTCTCTTAAAATTGGGTCTTTATATGTCTTGCTAAAGTACTCCTTGTCAACAAAAAATCTTTTATCCTCCAAAAGTGCGTCAAAGTAGATATCTTTTGGTTTTTCGCCAAAGTCAATCCTATACTGAAACCGCGCGGTTAAGTAGCCTTTATTTTTTGTAGATCTGTATTTATAATGGAGTGTTGACATCGCAAGACAAGTTGTAAAAATTTGTCTTGTAAATGTATAATTAATTGAAATAGTATGAAAGTGTTAAAAATACAAATTATTTAAAATATTGATAATCAGCAATATAATTATTTTCGATTTCGTTAAATTTCATTAAATACAGCAAAAGTGGGGCGATATCCTCCACAAAAAAAGAGTTGCATTAATTTGTAACTCTTTTTTTTATGGCGCACATTTCCGGCTTTCCACTGCAATTCCTCACGCCTTGGCTTTCCCCGCGCTTGTTCCGGGATTTCCGTTGCAATCCGGGGCGCAATTCAGGCTGGAAACAAGATCAGTTTTAAATTCAACGGAAATCTGTCAGTTTTTGATAGATTTGGTTTTTAACTCAACCCTGTAATTTTTCCATTTTTATCGATGTGCATTCCTTCCGCCGCGGGAACATTAGGCAATCCCGGCATTCTCATCATGTCGCCTAAAACGGGAATGATAAAACCTGCTCCGGCAGCGAATTCAAATTCACGAACCGTAATTTTGAAATTCGAAGGCCGTCCGATTTTAGTTTCGTCGTCGCTTAAAGATTTCTGAGTTTTGGCCATGCAAATAGGCAGTTTGTCAAAATTTAATTCGTAAATAGTTTTGAATTGATTTTTCGCTTTCTGGGAATAAACCACACTTTCTGCACCGTAAACTTCTTTCGCAATGGTTTCAATTTTATGTTCCACAGAATCTTCAACGTTGTACAATGGTTTGAAATCGTTGCCACAATGAGCAGCACAGCGTACAACTTCTTCAGCCAGGTCGATCATTCCGTCACCTCCTTTTGTAAACTCATCTGCAACAATTGCTTTCACATTTAGTTTTGCACATGCACTTATTAGAAAATCAATCTCTTCCTGAGAATCTGTTGCAAAATGATTAATGGCAACGATAGGCTGCATTCCAAATTTCAGCGAATTTTCAATATGTTTCTCCAGATTTTCAAATCCATTTTTCAGACATTCTAGATTTGGATGTTCATATTCTCCTTTTTTCGCTCCACCATGATAACGCAGCGCACGAATCGTGGCGACAATAACATATGCATCAGGTTTCATTTTTCCGTAATGACATTTGATATGCAGGAATTTTTCTGCACCGAGATCGGCTCCGAATCCTGCTTCTGTTACCACATAATCTGCGAGGGAAAGTCCGGTTTTTGTAGCAATAATGGTATTGGTTCCTTGCGCAATATTCGCAAAAGGTCCGCCATGAAGAATCGCTGGATTTCCTTCTAAAGTCTGAACCAGATTTGGTTTAATAGCATCTTTTAATAAAATTGCCATCGCATTTTCCGCTTTTAGATCTCGTGCGAAAATCGGTTTTTTATCAAAAGTATAACCCACGAAAATATTTCCTAATCGGTTTTTCAAATCTTCAAAATCATTACTTAAACATAAGATCGCCATCACTTCACTCGCCGGCGTAATGTTGAAACCTTCTTCTCGCGTAATTCCGTTGTTAGAACCACCTAATCCCACGACAATATTTCGTAAGGAACGATCATTCATATCCATAACGCGTTTCCAAACGATGGTTCTTGGATCAATATTTAAAGAGTACACCTTGTTTTGTAAATTATTATCAATTAAAGCAGAAAGTAAGTTATTCGCCTTTTCAATCGCTGAAAAATCTCCAGTGAAATGGAGGTTAATATCAACCATAGGAATCAGTTGCGCATAACCACCACCAGCCGCGCCACCTTTAACACCGAAAACCGGCCCAAGCGATGGTTCGCGTAAAACCGCAATTGACTTTTTACCAATCTTACATAAACCGTCATTCAAACCAACAGAAACGGTGGTTTTTCCTTCACCGGCCGGAGTTGGATTGATGGCAGTAACTAAAATAAGTTTTGCTTTTTTAATCTTTTCTTCGTCGATATATTTTAAAGGAATTTTGGCTTTATACTTTCCGTAATATTCCAGGTCATCATGATCAATGCCTACTTTATCAGCAATATTTTTGATCAGTTGAATGTCGGCGGATTCTGCAATTTCTAGATCGGTAGGGAAACTCATATTCTGGTATTTTTAATTCACTCAAATTTAGTGGAAATCAAATTTTAAATCAATTTTTTATTCATGCTTTATATCAGTAGTTCTGTTTTTTACAAAAAAAAAGAATAGCAAATCTTCCGATTAACTATTCTTTAGCAAAATTTTATTCAGGCAGAAGCAACTAAATCATTTCTGCTCTTCTGATACTTTTTTCGCAGTTTCCCCGAACTTTAGACCTTGGAAAACTTTAAAAACTATTTTATCTTAATTTAATATCTCCGCCATCTGCCATAATGGTCTGACCTGTCATATACTGGCTGTCGTCGCTCAATAGAAAGGCCACAATTGGTGCGATATCGTTTTCAGGATCGCCAAAATGACTCAGCGGAATATGATCGGCAATTTGCTTGTACTGCTCCGGACTGCTTTCTCGCCATTTGATAACACCTTCAGTTAAAGCCAGTGGACAAACGACATTAACTCGAATATTATCTTTGCCCCATTCAGTCGCGGCAACACGGCTTAAACCTCGAATGGCTTCTTTGGCAGCGGCGTAACTTGCCTGCGAAGCCTGTCCGTTCAAGGCGGCACCGGATCCGAAATTGACCACCGAACCTTTCGATTTTTTTAATTCAGCATAGGCGGCTTTCATAAAATGAAGGGTTGCATTAAATCCAGTTCCAAAAGATAGAGCCCAGTCATCTGCCGTCAATTCCATCAAAGGTTTTTGGCGAGAAGCGTGTGCATTGTTGACCAATCCGGTTAGTTTTCCAAATTTTGAAACAGCCAACTTTACCGCTTCTTCTGCGACGGATTCTTTGGATACGTCACCATTTAGGAATACAATGTTTTGCGGACTTTCTTTTACTTTCTTTTGGCCGGCTTCTTCGTTGATGTCTACAGCAACTACAGAGGCACCACGTTTTACGAGAACCGATGTTAAGGCACCACCAATTCCAGACGCTCCACCTGTAACGATTACGACTTGTCCTTTCAAATTTTCCATAACTTTTTAAATTTTAAATGATTATTTCTCCAACTATAATAAATGCTTTTTCATTGCAAATAGTTGGTTTTTTTATTTAAGTAAAGGTAATGAATGATCGTGTTTAAAGAAATGCTGGAAAGGCGGACTTACATGTTCAAATGGAATAATTTCATTTTTTCACCAGAAGAATTTAAATTAAAAGAGCCTTTTTCGGCAATGTTTTTGATAGGTGAAGCGTCAAGAATTCTGCAAGATCGACATCAGTTGAAGAATCATATTCCGAAATTTTTACATCAATCCTCTTTTCGATTGAGTTAAAATACAACTTCGAATACTTACCTTATTATCCTCTAAAAAATCCGTATTTTTGCAGAATTCCAAAAATTCAAATTTTGGAACATTTAAAATGGAAGATCCTAAAGAATATATAGAAGTTTACGGCGCCCGTGAACACAACTTAAAAAATATCGATGTCAAAATTCCCCGCAATGAACTGGTTGTAATCACCGGACTTTCAGGGAGTGGGAAATCGTCATTGGCTTTTGATACGATTTTCGCGGAAGGTCAGCGAAGATATATCGAAACTTTTTCGGCGTATGCAAGACAATTTCTGGGCGGTTTAGAAAGGCCCGATGTTGACAAAATCGACGGACTTTCGCCCGTAATCGCCATCGAACAAAAAACGACCAATAAAAATCCACGTTCTACTGTTGGGACGGTGACTGAACTTTATGACTTTTTACGTTTGCTTTTTGCCAGAGTTTCAGATGCGTACTCGTTAACGACCGGACAAAGATTGGTCAGTTATACCGAAGAGCAAATTTTAGAGGCGGTGAAAAACAATTACAAAGGAGAAAAAGTAATGTTATTGGCGCCCGTAGTTAGTTCACGTAAAGGACATTACCATGAACTTTTTGTTCAGATGGCCAAGAAAGGATATGGCCAGGCGAGAATTGACGGTGAAATTCTCGATATTGAATATGATTTAAAACTCGACCGTTACAAAACCCACGATATCGATATTGTTATCGACCGTTGGATTATCGGCGAAAGTGCCTCTGAAGCCAGAATGGAACAATCGTTGAAAACTGCTTTGCACATGGGCGAAGGAGTGATTGGGATTCAAAAATTAGCAAGTGATAAAATAGAATATTTCTCCAAAAATTTAATGGATGCCGACACCGGACATTCATTGGCTTTACCGGAGCCGAACACGTTTTCATTCAATTCTCCGAAAGGCAGTTGTCCGTATTGCAAAGGGTTGGGAACGGTAAAAAAAGTAAATACTGATTATTTTGTTGAAAACCCAAAACTTTCTATAAATCAAGGTGGTTTACTTCCGTTAGAAGATATTAAATCGAACAAATGGATTCTGGGGCAAATTAAAAATATCTTGGAGATCTATGGGCTTTCGTTGGCAACACCGATCAAAGATATTCCTGAAGAAGCAATCCATTATATTTACAACGGTTGTCATAAAGAAATCAATAAAGATTTAAAACACGCCGGAATTAACAAGAAAATAAAAGTCAATTTTGATGGGCTGATTTCTTTAATTAACGATATGATCGATGACAAAGAAAGTTACGATGCTACTTTGTTGGAACGTCATTTCACCACGGAAGAAATTTGTCCGGAATGTAATGGAGCGCGTTTGCAAGCCTCGAGTTTAAGTTTTAAAATAGATGGAAAAAACATTGCAGAAATTAATGCTTTATCGCTTTTAGATTTAAAGGAATGGCTCATTCAGGTTGAAGATAAATTCAATAAAAACAATAAAATAATCGCTCACGAAATTCTGAAAGAAATCAAAACCAGATTGCAGTTTTTGCTTGATGTCGGTTTAGATTATCTGAGTTTGAGCAGAAGTTCACGAACGCTTTCTGGTGGGGAATCTCAAAGGATTCGTTTGGCAACACAAATCGGTTCGCAATTGGTGAATGTTCTTTATATTTTAGATGAACCTTCGATTGGTTTGCATCAAAGAGATAACGAAAGATTGATCGATTCTTTGAAAAATTTACGTGATATCGGGAATTCCGTTATCGTTGTAGAACACGACAAAGACATGATTATGGAAGCCGATGAGGTTTTGGATATTGGTCCGCGCGCTGGAAAATTTGGTGGGGAAGTTCTTTGGCAAGGAAAGCCAAAAGATTTATTAAATGCCGATACCATCACTGCAGATTATTTGACTGGAAAACGTAAAATCGAAGTTCCGGAAGTTCGTAGAGAAGGAAACGGAAAATCATTAGTTTTAAAAGGTGCGACTGGAAACAATTTGAAAAATGTGAATTTAGAAATTCCTTTAGGTAAACTAGTTGTTGTAACGGGAATTTCGGGAAGTGGAAAATCTTCTTTGATTAATGGAACTTTGTATCCTATTCTAAATCAGCATTTTTATAGAGCAGTTAAAGAACCTTTGCCGTACAAAAAATTAGAAGGAATTGATAATATCGACAAAATTGTAGATGTTGATCAAACGCCGATTGGTAGAACGCCACGTTCGAATCCAGCAACTTATACCGGAATGTTTACCGATATCAGAAATCTTTTTGCGGAACTTCCGGAGTCTAAAATCCGAGGTTATAAAGCGGGACGATTCTCCTTTAATGTAAAAGGCGGACGTTGTGAAACCTGTCAAGGTGGAGGTTTGAAAGTAATTGAAATGAATTTCTTGCCCGACGTTTATGTTCATTGTGAAACCTGTAATGGAAAACGATTTAACCGCGAAACTTTAGAAGTTCGTTACAAAGGAAAATCGATTTCTGATGTGTTGGAAATGACGATTGATGAAGCCACAGAATTCTTCCAGCCGATTCCGAAAATTTACATGAAAGTGAAAACGATGCAGGATGTTGGATTGGGATATATTACGCTTGGACAACAGTCTACAACATTAAGTGGAGGAGAAGCGCAAAGAATTAAACTCGCCACAGAATTATCAAAAAGACAAACCGGAAATACTTTATATATTCTCGATGAACCAACAACAGGATTACATTTCGAAGACGTAAAAGTCTTGATGGATGCGATTAATAAACTGGTTGAATTAGGAAACTCTTTCATCATTATCGAACATAATTTAGATGTAATCAAACTCGCAGATCATATTATCGACGTTGGCCCAGAAGGTGGATTCCGTGGTGGAGAAATTATCGCCAAAGGAACTCCGGAAGAAGTAGCAAGATCGAAAAAATCTTTAACTGCGAAGTTTTTGAAGAGAGAATTGAATTAGTCAAAAATATTTAAAAATGAAAAACCGAATGTGATGTTCGGTTTTTTTATTTTCTTTAATTTGCGAAAGTTTATAAATCTTTGACAAAGTTTTTTAGTTTCAAATAAAAATAAATTTTCAGATTATAACTCAAAGTGAAAAACTGAAAGTTAATTTCTTTTACTTTGTATTATAAAAGTAGAAAATAATGAATCCGTTTCTCGATGTCACTTTACGCAGTCTTGCCGTTTACCTTTTTATGTTTGGTGCAATTCGGATTTTTGGCAAGAATCAACTGTCGCAGTTAAATGCAGGTGATATTGTTTTACTTCTATTAATTTCCAACGCGGTTCAAAATGCAATGGTCGGTTCTAATGTAAGTTTAGAAGGCGGTTTGGTTGCAGCGCTGGTTTTATTTAGTGCAAATTTTATCATCAAAAAAATAATTTTTAAAAATCCGAGAATTAAAAGTTTAGTAGAATCTGATCCGGAGATTTTAATTAAAGACGGTATTGTAGATAATGTAAAAATGAAAGAACAGGAAGTGAGTTTTGATGAACTGGAAGAAGCCGTTCGTGAACATGGCGTTGAGAAAATTGAAGATGTAAAATTGGCGGTCTTGGAAGTTGATGGAAACATCAGTGTTATTTCTATGGATAAGGAAAATGGATCTACAAAATTTTCCCGACGTCGCCGAAAGTTCCCCCGAAAAAGCCATAAATATTAATCAGAAAATTTTAAGATACAAAAAAATGAATTACGAAATACGACCAATGCGCCCCGAAGATGGCGATAAAGTTTTAGAAATTTTTCAACAGGGAATCAACGGTGGAAACGCCACTTTTGATAAAGTTGCTCCGACTTGGGAAGCCTGGGATACCAAGCATTTTAATGTTTGCAGGTTTGTTTTAGAAGATGAAAATAATGAGGTCGTTGGTTGGTGTGCTTTGCAGCCGGTCAGCAATCGGGATTGTTTCAAAGGAGTTGCAGAAGTCAGTATTTATCTCGATGGTTCTGTTCAGGGAAAAGGGTTGGGTACGGTAATGATGAAAAAATTAATTTTAGATAGTGAAGAAAATAAGTTCTGGACTTTACAGGCCGGGATTTTCCCAGAGAATTTAGTGAGTGTGAAAATTCACGAAAAGCATGGTTTTACGATTGTTGGAACTCGGGAGAAAATTGGAGAGATGAATGGAAAGTGGCGGGATATTATCTTGCTTGAACGCAGAAGTAGAATCGTAGGAGTTTAAAGTATAATTTTTAGTTTTATATAATTTATATTGCATAAAAAAAACAGAAATTTGCAGGCTGAAAAATTTTGGCTCTTCAGAATCTTTCAAACTTTGTTCTTAATTATATCCAATGCCAAAAGAATTTCAATTTCAAGTATCGCCCGAAGCTGCAGCCAACGAAGATTTGTTAGCGCAACAAGTCGCCAGATTTTGTAAGATAAGTCTGAAGGAAATTCAGAAAGTAGTTGTTTTAAAACGCTCTTTTGATGCCCGACAAAAAGCGGTAAAAGTAAATGTGAAGGGAAATGTTTTTTTAGTTGGTGAAGATTATATTCCTGCTAAAGTTCGATTACCATATTATCCCAATGTTGCCAACAAGCAAGAAGTTATTGTAGTAGGAGCGGGTCCGGCAGGATTGTTTGCTGCTTTACAATTGATTGAGTTGGGTTTAAAACCAATCGTTTTAGAACGCGGGAAAGATGTTCGCGGTCGCCGTCGTGATTTGAAAGCGATTAATGTAGAGGGAATTGTAAATGAAGATTCAAATTACTGTTTCGGTGAAGGTGGCGCAGGAACGTATTCGGATGGAAAATTATATACCCGTTCAAAGAAGCGTGGCGATATCGATCGGATTTTAGAGCTTTTTGTGGGTTTTGGAGCGACGCCTGATATCATGGTAGATGCTCATCCACATATTGGGACTAACAAATTGCCCAAAATTATTCAAGATATACGCGAACAGATTATTGCTTCTGGCGGAGAAGTTTTATTTGAAACCCGCGTCACTGATTTTGTGGTGAAAAGTAACGAAATCCAAGGTGTTGTTCTTCAAAATGGAAACATCATTTCTGCCAATAAAGTTATTTTAGCAACGGGGCATTCTGCGCGGGATATTTTTGAATTACTGTATAAAAAGAATATTCTGATTGAAGCCAAGCCATTTGCTTTAGGTGTGCGGGCAGAACATCCACAAGAATTAATAGATAAAATTCAATATTCCTGCGACTACCGTGGTGAGTTTTTACCACCTGCACCATACTCTGTGGTGAAACAAGTGAACGGTCGTGGGATGTATTCATTTTGTATGTGTCCTGGTGGCGTAATTGCACCTTGTGCAACGAGTCCTGGAGAAGTCGTTACGAATGGTTGGTCGCCTTCCAAACGAGATCAGTCCACGGCCAATTCTGGAATTGTAGTAGAATTGAAATTAGAAGATTTCAAGCCTTTTCAACAATTTGGACCTTTAGCCGGGATGGAATTTCAGAAAGCGATCGAAAAAAAGGCCTGGCATTTAGCCGGTGAAACTCAAAAAGTTCCGGCGCAACGGATGGTTGACTTTACTCAAAATAAAATTTCACAAAATATTCCAAAAACCTCTTATGTTCCCGGAACCAGTTCGGTGGAAATGGGAGAGGTTTTCCCCGGATTTTTAAGTCAAATTATGCGTCAAGGTTTTTCAGAATTTGGAAAATCGATGAAAGGATATCTTACGAATGAAGCGATTTTGCACGCGCCGGAAAGCCGAACTTCCTCGCCAGTTCGTATTCCCAGAGATCATTATTCTTTGGAGCATCTTCAAATTAAAGGTTTATATCCCTGTGGCGAAGGAGCCGGTTATGCAGGTGGAATTATTTCGGCGGCCATCGATGGAGAAAAGTGTGCTTTGAAAGTTGCTGAAAGTTTAAAATAAATAAGAGATTCAAAAAATTCTAGTTATAAAATAAATGTTATGAATCAATTGTTTATCCTTCAGCAATTTAAATTAAGTAATATAAAGTTTGGTGTTATTTAATTTGAATACACGATTAGAGTTGTAGGAGTCTCATTTTAAATTTTAATAAATTACTATTTTCTCTAAATTGGCACTATCATTGGAAGTGTAGATTAAATCTTTAAATCTTAACAATGAACAATTTATTTAAAATAATATTAGGTGCTGGTTTAGCAATTACGCTAACCTCTTGTGGTGCCACTCAGGATGTTTATGAGAATAATCCCAATACCTATCCAAATAACAGAACGAACAATGGAACGGTTTACAGAGCCAATGATGGCCAAGTTTACAGAAGAGGTGATATTTACAGAGACCGAAACGGAAATGTTTATCAAAACGGTAGAATAATCAGAACTGGTGATGTTTATGGCAATCCTGGAATCTTAGGTAGAAATGGAAACCAAACGGTTTATTATCCAAATCAAAACAGAAGAAATTTACCTCCTGGACAGACCAAAAAAATATATGGTGGTAGCGCAAAAGATTACGCCAAAGGACAACAAAATAAAAGGAACAACCAGTGGAAAAAATATGATGATGACCGTGATGACCACAGAGACCGTAACCACAAAGATTATAAAAAGTACAAAAATAACAGCAATAAGAAATACAATAAAAAATATAAAGATCGTGATGACGATTAAAATAAAAAAGGCGGGAAATAATTTTCCCGCCTTTCTTCTTTATTTTTACTAAATACTACTTATCGATTGAGCCTAAAACTTTTTGTGCAAAAGAATTTAAGGCGTCTCTTTCAGCCATTCCGTTAGCAACATTTGCATGAACTTCGAGTGCGCCACAGATATTGGTAATCAACTCTCCGACCACATTCAAATCTTCTTCCGTTGTTCCCCGGAATTCAGAAAATGCTTCGATAACTTCTAAAGTTTTCTCTAAATTTTCTACAGACTGCGTTTGATAAAACTGTCTGATTACAGGTAATTTCATTAGTTCAGTTCTTTAAAAAGATTAATAAGACTTTCTGCCTGATTCGATTGAACCTGATTCACCAATTTACCGTCTTTGAAAATTGCGAACGTAGGTAAATTATCTACATTTGCTAATTTTCGGCTTTCAGGTAATTTTTCTGCATCAACATATAGAAAAGGAATATCTTCATTTTCCGCTGCTAATTTTTTGAATTTTGGTTTCATGATTCGGCAGTTTCCACACCATGTTGCACCATACTGTACAACTACTTTTTCATTGTCTGCTACAATTTGTTGTAGCGTATCTTCTGCTAATTCTGTGTACATAATTCTTTCTTTAGTTTTTGTGAGATGCTAAGTATTCTGCAGTAGATTCTCTATTTGCTTTCATTGCATCTTTTCCTTCTTCCCAGTTTGCCGGACAAACTTCACCATGTTTCTGCACGTGAGTGTAAGCGTCGATCAATCTTAAGAATTCTTTTACGTTTCTACCTAATGGCATATCATTTACTGCTTCGTGGAAGATTTTTCCGGTTTCGTCAACCAAATAAGTTGCTCTGTAAGTTACATTTGAACCAGTGAAAGATTCGTTTCCTTCTTCATCGTAATCGAAATCCTGATCAACGATTCCTAAGATATTTGCTAATTGTCTGTGCGTATCTGCTAAGATTGGGTAAGTTACTCCTTCGATTCCTCCGTTATCTTTCGCAGTGTTTAACCAAGCGAAATGTACTTCATTGGTATCGCAAGAAGCACCGATTACTTTGGTATTTCTTTTTTCAAATTCACCTAAAGCCTCTTGGAATGCGTGAAGTTCTGTTGGACAAACAAAAGTAAAATCTTTTGGATACCAGAATAAAAGAACTTTCTGTTCGTTTTTAGTTGCTTCTTCGAAGATGTTGATTTTCAAATCATCACCCATTTCAGACATTGCATCAATTGCGATGTTGGGGAATTTTTTTCCTACTAATGACATAATATTGTTGTTTTAAAATTTTCTAGTGCAAAAGTACAAAGTTTTTATCAATCATAAAAACTTTTTCGATTTATAAAATCTATAACTGCTACAGATTTTTCACATTTAAAATTAAAGTTATAAATTCACAAAACAAAATTTTCACCATGAAAAGAATACTGATAATTATCATTGTCGCTTTTATTTTGATTCAATTTTTCCCAATTGATAAGAGTAATCCGGTCGCTACACCTCAAATGGATTTTTTAACCATTAAAAAAACTCCAGAGAAAACTGCTACTTTGATTAGAAATGCGTGTTATGATTGTCACAGTAATGAATCAAAATATCCATGGTATGCAAATATACAGCCTATAGGTTGGTTTTTACAAGACCATATTCAAGAAGGTAAAAAAGAACTGAATTTCTCAACTTTTGCGACCTATGAAAAGAAAAGACAAGCCAAGAAAATGAAGGAAGCAGGTGAAATGATTGAAAAAGGTGAAATGCCGTTGGATTCCTATATTATTTTACATCCAGAAGCAAAATTAAGTGCGGCTGATAAAAAAGAAATGATTGATTATTTTAAAATGGTTGAGCAGGACATTCGAATCACGAATGATTTACCCGATGCTGTACAAAAACCTTAAGTCTAAAAATTGGTAATGACAAATATTGATACAGCGAAACATTATGTTTTCTATGATGGGGAATGTGGATTCTGCAATTTTTGGGTTCACTGGATTCTAAAAAAAGATTCTCAAAATAAATTTCTGTTTGCATCTTTGCAATCTGAATTTGGGCAACAGTTTTTGAGCGATAGAAATTTAGAATTAAAGAATCTGGATACTCTTTACCTCTGGAAACCCGAAAAATATTATTTGCAAAAATCACAAGCCGTTTTCAAAATTTCAGAAGTGATTGGTGGAGTGTATAAACTTTTGTCTTATTTTAGATATCTCCCCACAGGATTGACTGATTTGTTCTACGATAGAGTAGCAGCGAACCGCAAAAAACTGACTGCCGGGAATTGTGAAATTCCGACGGCGGAAGAAAGGAAGAAGTTTATATCATAAATGATATAAGTAGAGATTGCTTTTACGCTTTTCTAAAATAGCAGTTATGGTATCAAGGAATGGGCTTTAGCCCGTTTATCAATTAAGATTTTCCTTTGGATTTAGGCGAAAATTATTGCGTTTCGTGAAATGTTTTTTTTCTTATAATTAAAATTCCTGATTCTCATTTGTAAAATGGGTTTGAATTGATGAACTAGTCTGCGTGAGGGCGTAGGCGGAAATCCTTTTTTTTTGAGAACTTTTCTTTTCTGATAAAGTCTTTCTAAAAAAAAGATTGGAGCCGAAGACCGACCCGAGCGAGGGAAAAGCGGTGGACTAGGGGCACGCCCCAAAAAATAATCAGACAACTAAAACCATTAACCTTAACAAATTCTTATATTTGCACTTATGGAATATAATACGAGCAAAACTCAACTTCAAATGCCGGAATACGGTCGAATTATACAGCAACTCGTTGAGCGTTGCCAGGAACTCGAAAATAGAGACGAACGGAACGAGATGGCGGTAGCGATTGTAGACTTTATGGGTCAAAGAAACCCGCAACTACGCGATGAATCGAACTATAAACATAAATTGTGGGACCATCTTTTTATATTGGCAAAATATGATTTAGATGTTGATTCTCCTTACCATATCCCAACTGCAGAAGAATTGAAGGTGAAACCGAAAAGAATGGAATATCCGAAATTGCAGGGGGATTTTAAATTTTACGGAAAGAGTATTTTACAATTGATCGATAAAGCAATTGAGTTGGAAGCAGGTGATGAAAAAGACGCTTTGATTCAGGTGATTGCTAATAATATGAAAAAATCCTACAATGTTTACAATAAGGAACATGTGCAGGATGAGGTTATTTTCCGTCATTTAAAGGATCTTTCTAATAACAGATTAGATTTAACCGTTTTGGATTCTTTGGAGAAAAGTAAAATTTATTACGCGACCAACAGAAGCAATAAATCGAACCCAAGAAATAATCCGAAAAACCAAAATAACAGAAAGAATTTTCAGAATAATAAAAACCGGAAATAAGAATGAGCGGAAGTTTTCAAATTAAAGGAGGAAAGAAACTGCATGGCGAAATTACGCCACAAGGTGCTAAAAATGAAGCGCTTCAAATTCTATGTGCAGTGTTGCTGACGGATGAAGAAGTTCGTGTAAAGAATATTCCGGATATTCATGATGTAAATCGCCTGATTGAAATTCTGGAAGATTTCGGTGTTAAAATAACTAAAAACGGACATGGTGATTATTCTTTTCAAGCAGATGCAGTGAATTTCGATTATGTAAAATCGCAAGAATTCAAACAGGATGGGGCAAAACTTCGGGGTTCTGTAATGCTGCTTGGTCCCATGCTGGCCAGATATGGCGAAGCTTATATGCCAACTCCGGGTGGTGATAAAATCGGGAGACGCCGATTGGATACGCATTTCCAAGGATTGGTCGAATTGGGTGCAGAGTTTCATTATGACGAAAAAGAATATTTTTATACCTTAAAAGCAAAAGAGCTTCACGGTAAATTTATTCTGTTGGAAGAAGCTTCTGTAACAGGAACTGCAAATATTTTAATGGCTGCAGTTTTAGCGAAAGGAAAAACCAGAATTTACAATGCCGCATGTGAACCTTATCTTCAACAGTTGTGTAAAATGCTGAATAGAATGGGCGCTAATATTTCGGGGATTGGTTCTAATTTGTTGACCATAGAAGGTGTTGATCATTTGCATGGAACAGAACATACAATGCTTCCGGATATGGTTGAAATCGGCTCTTGGATTGGATTGGCTGCAATGACGAAATCTGAAATCACCATTAAAAACGTAAACTGGAAAGAACTTGGAGTGATTCCAAATACCTTTAAAAAATTAGGAATTCAGTTAGAAAAAAGAGGGGATGATATTTTCATTCCAGCACAAGAAAATTATAAGATTCAAAAGTTTATTGATGGATCGATTCTTACGGTTTCAGATGCGCCGTGGCCTGGTTTCACACCCGATTTACTTTCGATTATTTTGGTTGTTGCCACTCAAGCAAAAGGAACAGTACTTATTCATCAGAAAATGTTTGAATCCCGTTTGTTCTTTGTAGATAAATTAATTGATATGGGTGCGCAGATTATTTTGTGTGATCCGCACAGAGCGACAGTGGTGGGTCTAAATCACGAATACCCGCTACGGGGAACAACCATGGTTTCGCCAGATATTAGAGCAGGAAATGCACTTTTAATTGCAGCGCTCTCGGCAGAAGGAACTTCGGTTATTCATAATATTGAACAAATCGATCGAGGTTATGAAAATATCGATGGAAGATTGAAAGCTATTGGTGCTGACATTGAAAGAATTTAATGCTAAAAATATAGAGCAATCGGCTTATAATAAAAGCCATCTTCAGAAGAAGATGGCTTTTATTATTTAAAAATGCTGATGTTTATTTTAAATAAGGGTTCATTTCTTTAGCCCAAATTTCATAACCATTTGGTTTCATATGAAGCATATCTTCTAAAAATAGATCTTTTCGAGTAAGACCATTTTTATCGTTCATTCCTTTGGTAATATCAATATATTCCGCATTTTTTTTCCTATTCATAAACTTTTTAATCAATGAGTTTGTAGCGATGAACTGCGGCCACAACTTCTCCCGACTTGGCGACAACTTAATGGAAACATAATCAACCGGAATGTTCGGATAATACTTTCTAATTTCTGCATAGAAATGTTTGTAACGATTAAAAACCTGTTTGGCAGTAAGTTTTTCATTAGCAGCGAAATCATTTTCACCACAATAAATGATGATTTGTTTTGGGGAATAAGGTTTTAAAAGTTCATCTGAATAAAAATTGAGATTATATAAACTTGAACCACCAAATGCACGGTTAACAATTACCTTTCCCGGAAAATAATCTCCCACATCCTTCCACATTGTAAAAGATGAACTGCCGAGTAGAAGGATTGCATCTTTTTGTGGCGGATTTTCTTTATTGATTTGTTTAAAATGTTCGATGTCATTCCAAAAAGCAGGTTTGTCTTGCGCATTGAAAAGAAAAACAACAAAAAGAGTAACTACTAGAGCGAAGGTCTTTTTCATAAATTTAATTTTGGATCTTTTTTTAAGTCTTAATCGAATATAGATCATATTTCTAACAAATTTACAAAACTGTATTAGGTTCTGGGTAAAGAATCGAGAAAAAGAAATAGCATGAGAAAAATAAATTCCTGAAGTCGAATAAACTTGTAATTAAAAACTCCTTTAAATTGTAGTTAAAGGAGTTTAATCATTTGTGTTTTTAGAATCTCTCAATTTGTAATCATTTTAAATGATATCAAATTTTATTCTGCTTAATTTGTGTTAGGGCAAATGTATTACAATGGGAAAAGTAAAACGAATTTCTGGGGTGGACAAAGGGTGGACAAATTTCATAGCGAAATTATGATCCAGTTAAAAGTTTTAAAAACTTGATAAAGAGTGTTTTGTGTTAAGTGCCTGTTTTTTTTCCTCGTTCATTTTTTTTTAAATTAACTCTTTAATTTAAAACTTTAAATAAGTTACCCATCTAAATTTTTATTTAATGTGATTTTACATCGATGAAAGCGGTGTTTAACCTTATAAAATGGTATCTTTCCAGGCTGTAATTATTTGATCCTATGGATAAAAATTATTTTCTGACTTCACTTTTTTTAATGTTTCCTTTTTTCTTGCAAGCGCAAGAGATTCGGTTAAGTTCATCTTCTACTACCAATATGGAGTGGGAGAGTATTATTAATGACTTTCAAAATATTAAAGGTGATACTGTAGCCGCAAAAGTATTTTTAAAACCACTCAAAGATCGTAACTCAAAAAACGATCAATTTGTTTATAATGTGTTATTAGCGAGTGCTTATGCGAAAAATTTTGATGGAATTAATACGAAAAGCGATAATCTCTATAGCCACTCTATACGTAAAGGTGAAAAAATAAAAAATGATTATTTAGAAATTTGGGCAATCTTAAGTTATGGAGATTATTTGTATAAATTCCGACAAATGACCAAAGCCTTGCCGATTTATATTTTGGGAATCGATAAAATTGAAGAGGTTGACCCGAAGCAGATGTTATTTGCCGCAGAATCTTTTACTAAAATTGGTTTTTATATGGGAACCATTGGTGATAATTTGGAAGCCATCAAGTATTTGAAAAAAGCAAATGAATATGCCAAATCCGGAACAAGTGAAGCCGCAAAAATAAAAGACAATTTGGGTTTTTACTATTTCAAAATTGGCGATTTAGGTAATGCGGAACAATATTTTAAAGAGGCTTCGCAAATTGCAAAATCAATTGGTGATGAGATTAGATATGCAAAAACATTGGGGAATTTGGCTCTAATTCATGAAAGAAATGGTGAGTTTACAGAGGCTATTAAATTGCTTCTTGAAGATATTAAAATTTCTGAGCAGTATAAAAGTGAACAAAATACCATGTTTGCTTATACCGAACTTACCAGATTATTAATCGCAAACAACCAGATTAAAGAAGCCAAAGAAAGTGCGAAAAAAGCAGATGAAATTGCGAAATCAAGATCTTATTTCAAAATTAATGAACTCGAAATTTTAAAATTGAAATTGAATATTTTAAATATTGAGCAAAAAGAAGATGAAGAGTTAGAGGTGAGAAGAAGAATAGGGGTTTTGGAAGACTCTCTCAATAAAACCGAAGGTATACTTCCGCTGAATCAAGCAAACTGGATGTTGCAAAAAAGAAAATATCAACAAAATATTGAGGACACCAAAAAGCAACTTTCAGCAGCGTCTTTTTTGAAAAATCTGATTTTTGCAATCTCTGGTATTTTAATTCTATTTGTATTTTTAATGTTTATTAATTCAAAAAAAAGGGAGAAGAAGAAAAAAATTCAGACCGAAAGAAAGATTATTGAATATGAAAACGCCAAACTAAGAAACGAACAGAAATTACTGGATGCGACGCGAACTTTAGATGCGCAAATTGATTTCTTGAAGGAGAAAAATATACAGATCCAAAAACTTCATTCTGAAATTCAAACGATCAAAGAATCTAAATCTTCAACCACTGAAAAAGATCACGGCAAACTTGATGAAATTCTGAAATCACATTTGATGACCGAAGAAAACTGGTTGAGTTTTAAGCGGGAATTTAAAAAGGAACATTCTGTGTTTTATAACACACTGCAGGAAAGTTTTCCCGAAATTACTGATTCTAATCTTCGAATCATTTTGTTGCAGAAATTAGGATTCAGCAATTCTGAAATCTCCGGACTTTTGGGAATAACCGTAGATGCGGTGAAGAAATCGAAACAGCGACTGAAGCATAAACTTGGCGAAAAATATGATCTTCTCTTTAACATGATTGTCTCTGAAAATTAAATAAAAAAGAACGCTCTGAAAATTCAGAGCGTTCTTTGTATCTTAAAACTGGAAATCAGTTTTTAGTATCTGTAATATTCTGGTTTGAAAGGTCCTTCAACCGGTACACCAATATATTTTGCTTGCTCTTCTGATAAAGTTTCTAATTCTACTCCTAATTTTTTAAGGTGTAAAAAAGCAACTTTCTCATCTAAATGTTTTGGTAACATATAAACCTCGTTTCCGTAGGCTGCTGAATTGGTCCACAATTCGATTTGTGCCAAAGTTTGGTTTGCAAATGAATTACTCATTACAAAACTTGGGTGTCCTGTTGCACAACCAAGGTTGACCAAACGACCTTCTGCTAAAATAATGATTTCTTTTCCGTCAATTGTGTAAACGTCAACTTGTGGTTTTACTTCATATTTGGTATCGCCATAATTTGCATTTAACCAAGCCATATCCAATTCATTATCGAAGTGACCGATATTACAAACTACCGTTTTATCTTTCATTTTTTTGAAATGTTCTCCTTTAACAATGTTAAAGTTACCTGTTGTTGTAATAATGATATCTGCATTTGCTACTACGGTATCCAGTTTTTTAACTTCAAAACCATCCATTGCTGCTTGCAATGCACAGATTGGGTCAATTTCAGTAACGGTAACAATTGAACCAGCACCTTTGAAAGAAGCCGCAGTCCCTTTACCAACATCACCGTAACCACAAACTACCACTCTTTTACCAGCCAACATTAAATCAGTTGCTCTTCTCACTGCATCTACTGCAGATTCTCTACAACCGTATTTGTTATCGAATTTTGATTTTGTTACTGAATCATTTACGTTGATTGCAGGCATCACCAAAGTTCCGTTTTGCATTCTTTCGTATAATCTGTGAACTCCAGTTGTTGTTTCTTCTGAAAGTCCTCTAATTCCTGCAGTTAATTCCGGATATTTATCGAAAACTAAGTTGGTTAAATCACCACCATCATCTAAGATTAGGTTTAATGGTTTTCTGTCTTCACCAAAAAATACAGTTTGTTTAATACACCATTCGAATTCCTCTTCGGTCATTCCTTTCCAAGCGTAAACCGGGATTCCGGCAGCAGCGATTGCAGCAGCAGCGTGATCTTGAGTTGAGAAAATATTACAAGAAGACCAGGTAACATCTGCACCAAGCGCAACCAAAGTTTCAATTAAAACCGCAGTTTGAATCGTCATGTGAAGACAACCCGCGATTCTTGCTCCTTTCAATGGTTGAGAAGGACCGTATTCTTCACGAATCGACATTAGGCCTGGCATTTCTGCTTCGGCTAATTTAATTTCTTTTCTACCGTAATCGGCTAATGAGATATCCTTAACTTTATAAGGAATGTATTGTGTTGTAGTATCCATCTAATAAAATAAATTTGGCGCAAAGATACGAAATGTCTTTCTTTAAATTTAAATCATTTATGAAATAGAAGTTATCTTTTTCATCTATTGCCTTTTACTGGATTTAAATATCCCTAAAAGTAAAAATTGATTATTTGTTTATTTGAAGAATTGTGTAATTTTACCTGATAACAATTTTCAATGCCACTTTACAGAGATTTTTCAGATGACAAAGCGACTATTCTTCTATGGAAATATGATGAAGCGGAAGAGTTGAACCCTGAACTTTTAATTGAAAAAGAAAATTTAGAGAAGATCAAAGATTATCATCCGACCAAATTGAAGGAAACACTTTTGATTCGGAAAATACTGAAATCTGTTCTGCCCGATCATAAAATTCTATATAAAGGGAGAGTGCCTTATTTATCGCCAAATGATCATGAAATCTCAGTGACGCATTCTTTTCCCTTTGCGGCCTTAGCGATTTCTAAAAATAAAGTGGGAATTGATATCGAACCTTTTAATACAAAAATTTCCCGAATTCAACATAAATTCCTACGCGAAGAGGAGAGTGGTTTTATCGAAAAAAATAAAGAAGTTGCTTATCTGACTGTGATTTGGTCGTTGAAAGAAAGTATGTACAAAATTCATCATTCCAATTATTGGTCCTTGAAAAAACATTACGAAGTAAAACCGTTCAGTTTAGATTTTCCTTTTAATATTCAATGCAGAGTGCATGATGACAAGGTTTCTGATTTATATAAAGCCCGCGTAGAATTTTTCGAGAATTACTGTTTCACAATTGTGGACTGAATATCTGGTTCTAAATTTTCTACGACTTTTCGTTGCTCTCTTGCTACATCATAAATCAATTCCAGAATCTCCTTTAAATTTTTCAGTTCGGTTAAATGGGTGATTCTGCCCGGATCGCGTCGGTCGAAAAACTCATTTTCCTGCAACTCTTTTTTTCTTTTTTCGAGAAGGGTTTCTACAGAATCTTCCGGTTCTATTTTGCTTTCCTGTAAAATACTTTGATGAAGATTTTTCTGATTTAAAATTAATTTCGTTCGCACTAATTCTGCAGAAATCTTTAAATCCCAACCATTAAAATCAATTTCCGGATAATGTTTGTCGGTTTCTGAATATTGAGAAAATGAAGCGATATACGCTGTAATTAAGTGCGATGTGATGACAAACTGATGCAGATGTTCTAATTTTTTCTGTTGATTTTTCGGGTCAGAAATCATTCGCTGAAAATTATCAGAAAGATTGGCCAAGTCAATCACAGCCGCTTTTCTTTTAAGTTTATAATCTTGAATCCCGATATTTTCATCTTTAAAAAAAGCCATTGCAGCCGAAAAATATTTAAAATTACTCTCTGCAGATTTTTTCATAAAATCCAGATTATGGGTATGCTCCCAAACCGGTAAAACAAAATAGGAAACAACAAAAGCAACCACACCTGCGATAACGGTATCCAGAATTCGATCTTTAAAAATAGTATTTAAATTTCCTGGATTTAAAATATTAAAGGCAAGAAAAATATAGATCGTCATGAAAAATACGGCCACTGAATAGTTTGATTTCAGGAAAGCAAAACACAGGACCATGGCCGACATGAAAAGTACAAACAGCACATTCTCAAAAGGGATGAAATACAGGATTGCGTAGGCGACCAAGGCACCTGCTACCGTCCCATATAACCGTAAGAGATTCCTGTGTTTTGTGGTGGCATAGGCTGGTTTCAAAATCGCTACAATCGTGATAAATATCCAGTAAGAATGACCAATACCTAAAAACTGAAGTTGTGAAATAAAGTAACCAACAACTAAAGCAACGGTGATCCGAATTGCGTGCCGGAAGTGCGATGACTGCAAAGAAAAATTGGTAAGAAATATTTTGCTGTTAAGTTTCTCCTCGTCGGTCACAAATTTTTCAACGTCAAGTCCGGTTGAAAGACTTTTGGCCATTTTTAGATTTTGGCTGAAAACCTTGTATATGGTTTTGATTTCATCTGATATTACGGTGATTCTATTCAGGATTAAGCGAAGCGTCATAAAATCTTCCAGCGTGTCAGGCGTTAGTTTGCTGTTTCGCAAATCAAAATAATCGGTGTATATTTTTTCGAGAGATTCGTCGATATTGCGAATTGGTTTTGCTTTGGTTCCGCTTTGCAGTGCAATTCCGATGTTGCTCATTTCTTCGGAAAGCATCTGCAGATAATCTCCTAATGAGTGTAAAAATTCGGTCGCACCAAAATTTTCCTGAACCTTTCGGTAATCACTTTCCGAAGTCATCAGTTTTTCGTGCAGATCAATAGAATTAAGAAACATCAGCATCAGCAATCTGCTCGTAGTCGTAGATTCGTTTACGATTTTTCTTGTTTTAAAAACAGTTTCCCGTGTTTCTTCCTGAAGATTTTTGATTGAAATCTGTTTGGTAATAATCTGTGAATAAAGGCTGTCAAAATTGGGATCCTTTAAATAAAATTTGGATTTCAGGGAAAGGTATTTTGCGAGTTCAAGATAATTTTCACCAATCATCTGGCCCGCCAATTTGTAGGGCTGTATTTTAGAGACAATAAGAAAAATGAGAAAGTAACACATTGAACCTGCAAGAAAAATCAACGAACTTTTTAGGATATGATCTCCGGTCAAATGGCCATCAATAAAAATCGCCAAAACTACCAAAGATAAAGAACCAACTGCAGCCAACCGTTGGCCATAAACGCCGATCATGGTAAAGAAAATACTGAAAATAATAATTTCAGGATATATTAAAATTGGAAAGTTTTTTAGAAAACTGGCAACAAGTGAGATCAGGAAAAAAGAGATAATTGCCAAAATTAAAGCATTTCTCCTACGGATGAAAGGTCCGGGTTGATCCGTAAGCCCGACAAAACTGGTGGCGAGCGGAAAGAGAAAAAACTCCTTTAGTAAACCAAAATGAGCCAGAATTACACTGGGTAAAACAATGGCCAACGAAATACGTATCGCCGAGGAAATTGCCTGGCTGGTTGCAAATTTTTTTAATTCGGTTGCGTAATTCATTTTACAAATTTAAACTTTTAAGGTCAAAAAAAAAGCCTCAAAATGTTTGAGGCTCTATATTTTGAATTAAGTTATTATTAGTAATCCTGTGCGTTAGAAGATTCTTCGCCAATATTCCAAGTTAATCCAAATCTTAAAGTATTATCCAGAGCAGAATTAATTTTTGAAGTATTGATCAGGTAAGACATGTCAAGACCGAAAGACTGGTATTTTAAACCAACTCCAACTGTTGCATATTGTCTACCACCTTGCTCTACACTTTCATGGAAATAACCACCTCTTACTGCAAATGCGTTGTCATATTCATATTCGACAGCGCCACTGAACATCATGCTTTTTTCATTGCTGAATGATTTTCCAATTCCTTCCATTACTCCAACATTCGGAACATTTCCAGTTGCGTCCGGACCCGGAACTAAAAGTTTTGATGCTTCGAAGTTCACACCAACTCTGTTTAAATCATCCAGGAATAAATCATATCCTGCACCTAATTTTGCCATAGTTGGAAGGTAAGATCTAGATTCGTCGTCACCGGTGTAATCTAATCTAGGACCTAAGTTTTGAATCGCAAAACCTCCTTTTACGCGACCTTCAAAATCATTGATGCTGGTATGTTTTTCTGATTGAAAATATCCTGAAACATCAACTGCAAAAGAGTTTGCTGCTTTAAGTGTATTGTCAGAGTTGAATCCTCCAGACAAATCAGAACGGATAAATCGACCGGTAACCGCCATGGAGTAGTAGTCTGAAAGTTTTAAGCCATATGCAATATCGATTGAGAATTCATTTGGTTTTGCCGTACCTTCCTGCACAACTTCTGATCCTACTAATTTTGTAAGATCGACCGATCCCATGTTGAAATAGTAAATACTTGCAGAAATAGTCGCTCTTTCTTCATCTCCCAAAAACTGGTGATAAGCACCGTAAAGTAAAAACACATCGTTGGTTAATTTACTCATGTAAGGCGTATAGTTGATCCCGATTGCAGAAGTAGTTTTGCTGAAAGGATATTTCGCTGCGTTCCAAAATTGCGAAAAAGCGTCGGTTGTTGTAGCAACACCCTGATCACCCATTCCTCCTGCTCTTGCATCAGGCGATATTCTCAGGAACGGTGCGCCGGTTAAGACTGGCTGAATCTGCGAATAAGCCGCAACACTCATTCCTAATCCTAATCCTAAAAATAGTTTTTTAGTCAATGTCATAAAGTAAATTTTTTATCGTTATTTATTATTTTAATAATACCATTTTTTCTACCGCAGTCGCGCTTCCTTTGCATTTATCTTGGTTCTGGCTGCGTGCAAAAATTTTAAATATATAAGTCCCTTTTCCAACGGCATCGCCGAAATCATCATTTCCATCCCACTCAATCGCCGTTCTCGGTGTTCTGAAGCCTTGCAAGAAAGGTTCAGCAGTTACTGTCGTACTCAGCGTTCTTACCAGTTTTCCAGTGATGGTGTAAATCTGAACATTCACATCTAAAACATCATCACAATTATGTTCAAACTGAACATACGTTTTATTGGTAAAAGGATTTGGCCAATTTAACAATTTTTTAACAATTAAATTTTGATCGCTTTCGTCCTTAACTATAAAGTTTAACGTGGCAGTCGTTGAATTATTGTTAATGTCCCAAACTTTAAATGTTAATTGATGTTCACCAGGTGTTAAATTTCTGAAAGGGTAAGTTATGTTTCCTTTTTGATAATCTGCCAATGATGGATTTGTACAACCGTTTCCTTCACCAGAGAAATAGAAATCATTGAGCACAACCGTGTCGATAATTTTACCGTCTAGGATTACTGTAATATCGTGACCAATTCCCGAACCTGTAGAGTTAATTCCTTTGTCATCTGTTACGCAAGCCAAAAGCAGCGGGTTTTGATCGGTAATTCCACCATCTGCAAAATTGGTATTGTTCATGTATAATTTTACTTTCGGTGCCTCGTTGTCAGTAATTCCGTCTGGGTTTATTCCACCAATAGATTGCGTTTGATTCTCGAAAACATCGAAAACTTTGTTATCTGCATAAACCAAAATTCTGCCTGTTCCCGTTTCGTAATTAATGTCTTTTGGTACATAAAACTCTACTGAAAATACGCCGTTTACTGCAACACCGGAAGATTTCACAATCGGACTGCCTTCCTCGGTGTAAGTAAGCACTGGATTCATTTTTGGCATTCCGTCGTTGTTAAGTGTTTTTTTTGTCAGTCGCTTATCAAAAATGTTAACAGCAACTCTTCCATTAAAGTTTTCATCAATACTTCCGTCGGCTTTTGTAACGTGACCTTTTACTTTTACAAAATCTAAAGCCCGAAGTTGAGCCTGATCTGGAGATTCAATTTGATCGATTTTAATTAATCTTTTCGGACGGCTTAATTTCGTTGCAGGATCTCCCAGGAAGTTTACCTTTAAGTGATCGCTGTACGGTCCTTTTTGAATTTTGGCTTTTAAGAAAGCATCACCTAAATTTAAAAAATCATCATTAACCAATTCGAAAAGGTTTCTGGTAAAAATAGTTGTAAAGTCCTCACCATATCCAACGCCAATTGCTCTACTTGAAGTAATCATGGTTGAAGCGCCACCTTGTTTTGATTTCATCACTTGTTCTCCGGCAGAAAAAGTTCCCGGATCATCCCATAATGTAAATTCACAAGTTATGGTAGAAACTAATGGAAAACGGGAATAGATATTATTATAATTATTAAAATTCTGGATCTGATCAATCGTTAAAACCCGCTCCTGAGCCCAACCATTAATACCACCATGACCGAAATAGAAGAGATATAGACTATTGCCGACATCATTTGAAATCGCTTGATTTACTTGCGGGTATCTTTGTCCTCCTGCAGAAGTTTGCGCTGTAAAAGCATCTAAATAGAGTTTGCGGATATTATATTCTTTTCTTATAGTTCCCGTTTCAAAAACATTAAATAAGGAGGCATTCATCGTGTTGTGGAAAGGGAATTGATTATCGGCATCGTCATCAACCACGAAATCCATTTTCATTCGCCATTCCCCAAATGGAGTAGACTGTCCTGGAAGTGCGTTGTTATAAGCCAGTGTTTTGTCAATCAATAATTTTGCTTCTGTAACATTTGCTGCTGGTAGTCTACCAACAGGGAAGTTTGGTAAAGTAGCCGAAACTGTAACGGCTCCTAAATTCTGTGGACTGGTCATCGCGAAATAATCATCGGTAACAAAGGAATCAGAGTAATTGCTACTTTCTTCACTTTGGTAACTTGGCACTACAGAAGATCCAGGGTGATTTTTACCTTTGAAATCATAGGAAGTATCTCCCAAAATAAAAAGATATTTCAACTTACCAGCGGACGTATTAAGGCGGGTTGCAAAATCTCGGAAAGCAGTAATGTCTTTACCGCCGCTGCTGAATTCGTTATAAATTTTGTTAATATCAACGACAGCGACGGTGTATTTAGTTTGATAATAATTGGCAAGGCGTTGTGCTTGTCCCATCATTTCCGGAACAGTAATCATGAGATAATCGATGTTTTGCAAACCTGCTAAATCTTGGTTTTCAATTTTACCCACAAAAGTTGGGGCAAACGCTTCATTACTTTTAAAAGCAACGAATTCATTATAAAATTCATTACTGTTCGCAAGATAACCAAAATTAAAAGTAGAAGAATTTCCAGATTTGTTTACCTTTTTAACGACATTGGTAACATCAGAAACCTGCCAAACTTGCTCTACTGATGAAGCATCCGTCAAACTAAAAGTATAGATGTTATTGCTTCGCTCTTCGATTGCATAACTTCTAAAATTCATTTGGCTATTATTGAATTTTAAATCCTCTTTATATTGAACTTCGGCATAATCAAAGTAAAATTTTCCGTTAGGATTGCTTCCTGTGTTTGGTGCATAATTAAAAGAGAATTGGTTGCCAGAGAAATTGGTTTGTGTACCATTATAAACGATAGGCAAATATTCTCTTTTATCATCTGCCGACACAGTAAAAGTTGCTGGGTTGGTGTTATTAATATTAACAACGATTTTATTTCCCTGCGACTGATAAGCAATAAACCGTGATCGGTACGTAATTACATCCGTGGGTTGAATTGGAGACTTGGTGGTGAAAGTGATTGTTTTATTATCGGTAAAAGCATCTCCTGTCCAGATTCTACCAACTTTCATCAGATTAAATTTCTCTTCATTAATGAATTGAAAATCATCATAACGAGATATTATTGTTGAGTTCACCGATTGATCAATCTCTTGTATTCTTTTGCCGGGACCCGTATCAAAATTGATAAAATAATAAGAAAAATCGTCATAGATATTAACAAAGTTACTAGATTTGTCGGATCGTGTTTCAATTCTTCTATTTCCGCTGACAATATTGTTTTTGTAGATATTGAAACCGTTTGGTCCTTGCGCGTAGAAAAGAGCGTAATCGTCTTCGTTCCAAACACCATCATTTTCGCCCACAACCTGTATTGCATTTTCCTGCAAAGCACTGTAGCGTTGATCCAGATTATGTTCTGGCAGCATCAAACCGCCATTGCCATAGATTTTAAAATTTTTAGGATTAATGTTAGCAGGATTTATTCCGTTATCTCGAAGGAATTTTGCTGTGATCTTAAAAACTCCAGATTTGTCGACTTTAATTTTATAGAAATTGCCTTGCTTTAAAGGATTTTCGGAATCCCCTATTTTGCCAGCCCAATTTTTATTCTGCGCAACTTTTTCAGAATTAGTGATGGTAAAAGAACTTAATCGGTAAATTGATCCTTGTACGAATTTGAGAGTTGAAATACGAATGTTCGCACTTTTTTCATTGGTGTAAGGATTCGTATAATAACTTATTTCAGAATGATCTTCGGTCGGAAGATGATAATCACGGATGTCAAAAAGTTCCTTAGCACTAATTTTTTCCCAAACCAGATTAGAGATTTTTTGATCAACTCCTGAATACTTTTGTACAGAACGAAGAAAAATCCCGCCATCCTCATATGCGAAACCTATATTGGTGAAAAAAGGAACAGTGATTTTGTTGCTTCCATAGTCAATTACAGTGCTTTCTTTCCAATCTATTTTAATAGTTTGCGAGAATAAATTAGAGAGGGTAAGTAGAAATACTAAAAGAATTAAATTTCTTTTCATGTGCTTAAAAATTTGCCAACTACAAATTAAACGAAAATTATTAAATAATAATATGATACAATAAAATTAAGTTGTCAACGTTTACCAAAAAAGTCAATTTTTAATTTGATTATTAAATAATTTCTTTTTTCTTTGTACTTTGATAAATTCTATACTGACTATGAATAAACTAAGGTTGTTTACAATAATGGCATTAAGTTCCACACTCATTTTAATGAGTTGCGGCGGAGGCGGCAATTCCAAGAAGGGAGGTGGTACAAAGCGCTTTACAAGTAAAACAGGTTGGAAACCCAACGATCAAAAAGGTTGGTTCTTCACCGGAAAACAACAAAAACAGAAAGGGTGGCCAGGAATGGTTTATGTTGAAGGTGGGACTTTTACCATGGGATTGGTGAAGGATGATGTGATGCATGATTGGAATAATACTCCAAAAAGAATGCAGGTAAGCGCATTTTTCATCGGTGAAACAGAAATTACCAACTACGAATACCGAGAGTATGTTACATGGTTAAAATATGTTTTCCCTCCATCTGACCCAAGTTTTAAAGAAATTTATACTGGAGCACTTCCAGATACTTTGGTTTGGAATAATAAACTTTCTCGTAATGATTTTGCAGAAACCTATTTCCGTTCACCAGAATATGATTACTATCCAGTAGTTGGTGTTTCTTGGTTGCAAGCTTCTCGATACTGTGATTGGTTAACAGATCGTGCAAATGAAAAAGCATTAATGGAACAAGGTGTAATTTCTAAAGACTTATATACCAACGATTCTAATAATCAAGGAGCAAGTGCCTTTAACTTAGATAAATTTAAAGGGAATGATCCAGAAATGGAAGCATATATCAATAAGCAACGACTACAACAAAAAACAGGTATTAAAACCAAAAATGAAAGGCTTATTGCTGCAAACCGAAATGCAACGGCAGGTGTTGTAGAAAAATTCCGACTTCCAACTGAAGTAGAGTGGGAATTTGCTGCACTGGGAATGCAGAAAGAAAGAGAATATAACCTTTTTACAAGCAAAAAACCTGAAATTGATAAATTGAAAGGAAAGAAAGGTAGAGATCGTGGGATGTATTTGGAAAACTTTAAACAAGGAAGCGGAGATTATTCTGGTGTTCCAGGTTGGAAAAATGACGGATCGCCTACCACTGCAGATGTTAAAAAATATCCGTCTAATAATTTAGGTATATTTGGAATGTTTGGAAATGTTTCTGAGTGGACTGCAGATGTTTATAGACCTATTATCGATCAAGAGGCAAGTGACTTTAATTACTTTAGAGGAAATGTTTCTAAAGAAGTAATGAGAAATGCAGATGGAACTTTCAAGAAAATAGAAACTGCAAAATATGATACCCTTGCTGATGGACGTTTGGTTTACAGGGGTTTACCAGGTCAGTACGAAAGAGAAGTGGTTGCTGACAACAGAAACTTTAGAGATGGTGATTTCCAATCTTCACTAGATGCTGGTTATGGCCGTGCAGAAGACAGTTCTACGGTGGGTTATAATATGTATAATTCCAAAGACAAGAAATTTATTGTCGATGGAAGAGGTAGAGTAATTCTTCAGAAAGATAAAGTTTCCAGAACAACTGGTATTTCTAATGAAGTTAGAGTAATCAAAGGTGGTTCTTGGTTAGATGGAGCTTACTGGCTTGATCCGGGACAAAGAAGATACAGAGATGAAGGTAAAGCTTATGGCTGGGTTGGTTTCCGTGTCGCTCAAGATGCTAAATCAGCAGGTAAAGGCAGAACCAAAAGATAAAAATTTTAGTAAAATATTTTCCAAATCCTTCTGTAATTGCAGAAGGATTTTTTATTTTTGACCTATGAATGCAATTTCCTTTTATCCGCTTTTTTTAAAATGCGAAAAAGTTACCATCGACAGTAGAAACATTGAGAAAAACGATTTGTTTTTTGCTTTTTCTGGTGAATCATTTAATGCCGCAACATTGGCTGAAAATGCAATTGATATAGGAGCATTAGCGGTTATTGTAGAACAGAAAGAATTTGAAAATGAAAAACGAAATATTTTTTATGTTCCCTCAACTTTAAAATTCTTGCAGGATTTGGCTAAACACCATAGAAATCAACTCGAGATACCGATTATTGGTTTAACGGGTAGTAATGGTAAAACAACTACGAAAGAAATTATTCATGCAGTTCTATCGCAAAAATATTCTGTACAATATACTTTTGGAAACCTCAATAATCATATCGGCGTTCCCTTGACTTTGCTTTCGATTAAACCGCAACATGAGATTGCGGTAATTGAAATGGGTGCAAACCATCAGCAAGAGATTGAAATGCTTTGCGAGATTGCACAACCAAATTTCGGTTATATTACCAATTTTGGGAAAGCGCACCTGGAAGGATTCGGTGGTTTTGAAGGCGTGATTAAAGGAAAATCGGAATTGTATGATTATCTAAAAAATAACAATCAAACGATCTTGGTGAATGAAAATGATCCTATTCAAATTGAAAAGACCGAAGATTACGTGTCAAAAATTACTTTCGGCGCGACTACTTCTGATTATCAGTTTGAGGAATTTTCAAAAGATAATTTGGTGGGTTTAAGTTATCAGGGAAAGCAAGCATTATCGAAATTAACAGGGAATTATAACTTCACTAATCTGTGTGCTGCTGCGAGTTTGGGTTTTCATTTTGAGGTAGATTTTGATCAAATTAAAAGAGCCATTGAAAATTATCTGCCAACCAATATGCGATCGCAGGTTGTCGAAAAGAGTGGGAAAGTTTTTGTACTCGATACGTATAATGCAAATCCGAGTTCAATGACAGAATCTTTGAAAAACTTTAAAGAATTTCAGGGATCTAAAACAATCATTATTGGAGATATGTTGGAGTTGGGCGAGGAATCCGTAAAAGAACATCAGGCGATTCTTGCGTTGGCAAATGCTCTTAATTTTGATGAAATTATTACAGTCGGAAATGAATTTAAAAAAGTAAATAAGAATTCTAAATCTTTTGAAAATTCAAAGGAACTGTCAGAATATTTGAAATCAAATAAAATAGATTCTAAAAACATTTTGTTAAAAGCGTCTCGCGGAATTGCTTTAGAGCAAATTTTAGAGTTTATTGATTAATCTAAATTCCAGAAATCTTTTAAAATAAGTTTGATGTTTTCAAAAGTCATTGGGAAAACTTCAGACAGGATTTCCTTTTCATTTTTCCAGGAAACTTCCGAAATGCCTTCTTCTATTTGTGGAATTGGAGCCGAATTTCCAACATATGATATTTTAAACCAATAGGTAGTTTTCAGAATTTTTTCGCCATTTCTTTCGGTATAAATATGAAAAGTAGTGTTTAGAAATTCTTCTAAGATTAGTTCCTTCAGGCCTGTTTCTTCTTCTATTTCCCGCAAGGCCGCCTGTTCTAAAGATTCGCCTTTTTCTATTTTTCCTTTGGCTAAATCCCATTTTCCGATGCGGCGGATAAATAAAATTTCTTCTTTTTGATTACTCACAACTCCGCCAGCTGCTTCAATTACTTTAAACATTTGAGAAAAATCTTCCCAAATCTCTTGTAAATTATCACCATAAATATTAACTTCAGAACAAGACGTATTTTCCAAAAGATCTATTGCAATTTCTAAAGTAGAGGTACCTTCATATCTAAATCTCTTTTCGGTATTTTCTGGGTATTTAGTAATCGATAATTTTTTTTCATTCACAAAAACTTTATACATTTGCAACGTTTTAATAATACAAAAATATAAAAATGAATCTAGAAGGACGTAAGATAATCGTAAATAAATCGGGAAAAGAACTGGTTGAAATGTTAAACACACCAGAAGGATACCGAGAACTCATGCCCGATTCTTTACAGAGTTTCGAAGTTCGTGATCAAGGTTTTAAATTCAGTCTAAAAGGAATGCCAGAAATCGCTTTGGTAATTGAAGAAGTGACGGAAAATCAAGTGACTTTGAAATCTGCTAGTTCAAGTTTAGATTTTGCTTTAAAAGGAATGATGAATCCAGTTAATGAAAACCAAACTGAAGTTCAATTGCTTTTTGAAGGGAAATTTAATCCGTTTATTAAAATGATGGTTGAAAAACCTTTGAAAAACTTTATCGACGCTTTAACCGATAATATCGAAAAGATCTAAGAAATCAAATATATTGAAAAAGCCCTGAATATCTCATTCAGGGCTTTTGTATTTAATGAGTATACCTGGCGAATGCTTCTTCTAAACTGCTGTATTTGCCTTTAAACTCCTCAATATTGGAGTCTTGTATAATGTTGCCCTCGTGTATCAAAATGACGCGGGAACAGAGTGCTTCTACTTCCTGCATAATGTGTGTTGATAGAATTACCGTTTTTTCTTTCCCGATTTCTCTAATTACATTTCTGATTTCAATAATTTGATTCGGATCGAGTCCATTTGTTGGCTCATCTAAAATCAATAAATCTGGTGAATGTAAAATCGCCTGAGCCAAACCAACTCTTTGTTTGTATCCTTTTGAAAGTTGAGAAATCGTTTTTGTTTTTTCAGGTGTAATTCCAACCAGTTCGATTACTTCATCAATTCTTTCTTTTGAAACTTGATGAATATCTGCCACAAAACTCAAATATTCTTTTACATACATTTCATTGTAGAGTGGATTATTTTCTGGTAAAAAACCCATATTTTTTTTGGCTTCAATTTCATCTTCACGAATCTCCTTTCCATTAAAAAATATTTGTCCTTCATCAATTTTTACTGCGCCAACAATTGATTTCATTAATGTAGATTTCCCGGCACCATTTGGACCCAATAAGCCGATAATCTCAATCTTATTGATTTCAATATTAATATTGTTCAAAGCGGTTTGCAGGCCGAATTTTTTAGTAAGATTAATGATTTGTAGTGACATGAATTTTATTTAATGAAACGCAAATTTAGCAAATAGAAATTGATTTAGTTCTTATAAAAAAAACTTTTTGAAAACTACGTTTTGGCAATCACAGATCTTTAATATACTATTTTTGAAGGACTTAGTAAAATGCATCTTTAAGTGAAATAAGAGTGTTTTAAAATTTTAAACACAAAAAAAGACCGAGAAAATATTCTCAGTCTTTTCAGTGAGCGCGACAGGATTCGAACCTGTGACCGTCTGCTTAGAAGGCAGATGCTCTATCCAGCTGAGCTACGCACCCAATTTTGGGATTTTCAAACTCATCGTTGGAAAGATGAAGTTCTTTTAAAAAAAAAACTCTAGAAAGAGTTTTTTATAAAGTCGGGGCGGCAGGATTCGAACCTGCGACCTCCTGGTCCCAAACCAGGCGCGATGACCGGACTACGCTACGCCCCGAGTGCATTTTTAATATGGCGGAGAAAAAACTATTTACTCCTGTTGAAATTACTATGCGTCTGTTTATCAAACCTATCTTTCCAACTGAGTCAACTTCTCTACAATTAAACAAAAAAAGACTGAGAAAATTCTCGGTCTTTTCAGTGAGCGCGACAGGATTCGAACCTGTGACCGTCTGCTTAGAAGGCAGATGCTCTATCCAGCTGAGCTACGCACCCAATTTTTTGGGATTTTAAAACTCATCGTTGGGAAGATGAAGTTTTTTAAAAAAGAAAACTCTCGAAAGAGTTTTCTATAAAGTCGGGGCGGCAGGATTCGAACCTGCGACCTCCTGGTCCCAAACCAGGCGCGATGACCGGACTACGCTACGCCCCGAATAATTTTTTTTGCGAAAGTTGCGGAGAGTAAGGGATTCGAACCCTTGGTACCGTTTCCAGTACGCATGTTTAGCAAACATGTCCTTTCGGCCACTCAGGCAACTCTCCAGTGCAATATTTATAAGAGCTTCTGTTCTGTAATTGCGAGTGCAAATATAAAAGAGTTTTTGTTATAAACCAAAAATATTTCCTAAAATTTATTCGTATTTTTGAATCTAATTTTTAAATATTTTAAGTCGCATGCGTAAATCGTTATCTATCATATTCTTAAGTTTGCTAATTGTTTCTTGCGGAACACAAAAAAAAACACAAACAGTTGTTGCGAAACCAACATTACCTAAAGTTTCACCTGTAAAACCTGAAATTCCTGTTCACAAACCCAAGATAGAACATAACGGTGAACTGGATTTTTTCAAGGAAAATATCGGCGATATCACCAAAAACGATAATACGATAAGTTATGGTTCTATTGTTTCGGCAAATCCGAGTGGTTGTAAAGTGGTAAAAACATTTTTTCCGGCAGTTGCTCAAAATTTTAGACAGAAGTATATTATTTTACATTATACTGCTTTAGATGATGATAAGTCGTTGAATGTTCTTACTCAGCAATCAGTGAGCGCCCATTATTTAGTGAATGATTTAGGAGATAATGAAATCTACCAGTTGGTTGACGAAAATAAAAGAGCCTACCACGCTGGAATTAGTGCCTGGAGAAAAGACAAAATGCTCAACGATACTTCTATCGGAATTGAAATTGTAAATGCAGGTTATAAAACCGATGAAAGTGGAATTAAAATTTTCCCGGAATACCCAGATGCACAAGTGAAAAAAATTGCTGTTTTGGTCAAAGATATTGCAACCAGATATATGGTTCCGCCAACAAATATTTTGGGACACTCCGATATTGCACCTACAAGAAAGCAGGATCCAGGACCCAACTTTCCATGGAAAAAATTATATGATGAATACCAAATCGGGATGTGGTATGATGAAACCACGAAACAAACCTTTTATGATACTGCTGTTCTAGAGGATTATGCGATGCAAATGACTGTTCCATCTTTCGTATTTAAAATTCAGACTGCCTTGCGTGATTTCGGGTATGATATTAATCCAAACGGAACTTATGATGATGCTACTAAGAAAACAGTTGAGACTTTTCAGTATCATTTCCGCCCGCAAAATTATTCGGGAATGATAGATGCTGAAACTTGGGCAATTTTGCAAGCTTTAAACCTGAAGTATCCGAATAAATAAATATCTTTACGATTCTTAAAGTGAGCGAAAATAATCGCTCACTTTTTAGATATAGATTTTTAAATCAATTGAATAATTTAGTATATAAACTTAACTTCTCAACAATTTATTTTTATGGAAAATTTCAGAAATGAAAGCGATTTATTAGGGACATTACAAGTTCCTGCTGGTGCCTATTATGGAGTTCAAACCCAGAGAGCCATTGATAACTTTAAAATTTCGGGCCAAACACTTTCTTCTTATCCACATTTTATTAGAGGGTTGGGAGTGGTCAAAAAAGCGGCTGCAAAAACCAATTACGAATTGGGATTATTGGATGAAAATCTCTACAAATTGATCGCAGAAACTTGTGATGAACTTATTGCCGGAAAGTTGCATGAAGAATTTCCGATCGACATGATTCAAGGTGGAGCAGGAACTTCGGTGAATATGAATGCCAATGAAGTAATTGCTAATAGAGTTTTAGAAAAATTAGGAAAAGAAAAAGGTGATTATCAATTTTGTTCTCCAAATGATCATATCAACCTTTCACAATCGACGAATGACGCCTATCCAACATCATTAAAAATGGCTTTGCTTGCAATGAATGCTGAATTGGTTGAAAAATTAAAGAAAATTGTTGAAGCATTTCGTGCAAAAGGAAAAGAACTTGCGCCTGTTATCAAAATGGGAAGAACTCAATTGCAAGATGCAGTTCCAATGAGTATGGGACAAGAATTTGAAGCATACGCGGCAACTTTAGAAGAAGATATATCTAAATTAAATGCCAATTCCAATCTTTTTCTGGAAGTTAATATGGGTGCAACAGCCATCGGTACAGGTTTAAATGCGCCAGTTGGGTATGCGAATCTTTGTGCCAGAAACCTTTCTCAACTAACAGGGTATGCAGTGATCTCGGCTCCGAATTTAGTTGAAGCAACTCCTGATACTGGATCTTATGTGATTTATTCTTCGGCTTTAAAAAGATTGGCTGTGAAACTTTCTAAAATTTGTAATGATTTGCGTTTGCTTTCTTCCGGACCAAGAGCGGGATTTTTTGAAATCAACCTTCCGGCAATGCAACCAGGTTCTTCTATTATGCCGGGTAAAGTAAATCCAGTAATTCCAGAAGTGGTGAATCAAGTATGTTTTAAAGTTATAGGGAATGATTTAACGGTAACTTTCGCCGCAGAAGCAGGTCAGTTACAATTGAATGTCATGGAGCCCGTTCTTTCCCATTCAATCATGGAAAGTATGCTTTTTTTAGGAAACGCAATGGATACTTTAAGAGAAAAATGTATTGTTGGAATTACTGCCAACAAAGATGCATGCTTAAATATGGTTAGAAATAGCATTGGAATTGTAACGGCTTTAAATCCGTATATCGGTTATAAAAACTCCACAGAAATTGCTAAAGAAGCTTTGGAAACGGGTAGAAGTGTTTACGATCTAGTTTTGGAACGTGGTATTTTATCGGAAGAAAGATTAAATGAGATTCTTGATCCGGAAAATATGTTGAAACCGCAACAACCGATGTAACTTTCAGCAGAAATGGATGACTTATAACTAATAATCCATAATTTAAAATAATTAATGAAGAAGATCTTAACAACAATTGCAATGATCGGAGTACTTAGCATGAGTAACGCACAAAAATTTGAAACCACAAAATTAACAGACAACGGCGGTTATCAATACGAAACCGTAACCAATGATAAAACTGGGGTTAGGATTTATACTCTGAAAAATGGATTAAAAGTTTTCCTCGCGAAAAACGATGATGCTCCCAAAATCCAAACTTATATTCCTGTAAGAACGGGAAGTAATAATGATCCTGCCGATAATACAGGTTTAGCGCATTACCTGGAACATATGATGTTTAAAGGAACATCGAAATTGGCAACTGCAAACTGGGCAAAAGAAAAACCACTTTTGGATCAGATCTCTAATTTGTACGAACAGCACAAAGCAGAACAGGATCCAGAAAAAAAGAAAGCAATCTATAAAAAAATAGATGAGGTTTCCCAAGAAGCAAGTAAATACGCAATTGCCAACGAATATGACAAAGCGATTTCTTCACTTGGAGCTTCTGGAACGAATGCGCATACTTGGTTAGATGAAACCGTTTATAAAAATAATATTCCTAATAACGAACTGGAAAAATGGTTGAAAGTTGAGAAAGAGAGATTTTCCGAATTAACTTTAAGATTGTTTCATACCGAGTTAGAAGCAGTTTATGAAGAATTTAACCGTGCTCAGGATAATGACGGGCGCTTGGTGAATTACGAATTAATGGATGCGCTTTTTCCAACCCATCCAAATGGACAACAAACAACAATCGGAAAATCAGAGCATTTGAAAAACCCATCAATGGTGGCAATTCACAAATATTTTGATGAATATTACGTGCCGAATAACTACGCAATGGTTTTAGTTGGAGATTTGGATTACGACAAAACGATTAAACTGGTTGATCAATATTTCGGAAGTTTTGAATACAAAGAATTACCGAAAAAAGAAACCATTATTGAAAAACCAATGACCAAAATTGTAGAAAGAACGGTAAAAAGTCCTTCTACACCAAGGTTACAAATGTCTTGGAGATCTGATTCTTATGGAACTCAGAATGCGAGACTTGCAGATATCGTAGGAAATATCCTGACCAACTCTGGAGATTCTGGTTTGATTGATTTAAACATCAACCAACAACAGAAAGCTTTGCGAGCAATGGCTTACGAATCAGCGTTTAAAAATTATGGAAGTTTTTCATTAATTATCGTTCCGAAAAATGATCAAACTTTTGACGAAGCAAAAAAATTAATGTTGGATCAAATAGAATTAGTGAAAAAAGGAGAATTTCCAGATTGGTTGATTCCTGCAATCATTAATGATATGAAAATTCAGCGCATGAAAACCTATGAAACTGCTGATGGATTGGCAACGTCATTATACGGAAGTTACATTAACGACAGAACTTGGGAGCAAGAACTTAACGAAATTAATGAATATGAGAAAATTACAAAAGATGACGTTGTAAAATTTGCAAACGAATTTTTTAAAGACAATTACGTAATCATTAAAAAAGAAAAAGGCGTAAATGATAAATTGGTTCGTGTAGAAAATCCAGGAATTACCCCAATTAAATTAAACAGAGAAGAACAATCTCCTTTTTTGAAAAGTATTTTAGCAGAGAAATCTTCTGAAATTAAACCTGAATTTATTGATTATGCGAAAGTCATTAAAACTGATAAAATCAGTGGTAAAAAAGTAAGTTTCGTTCATAACAAATACAACGATATTGCCGAGGCGCATTTTATTTTCCCTTTCGGAAGTGATAATGATAAAGAATTAGGTTTGGCAACTCAAGTATTACAATATTTAGGAACCAACAAATTATCTGCAGAAGACTTGAGAAAGGAATTCTTCAAATTGGGTATTTCTAATGATTTCAGAACCTCACAAGATCAGTTAAGAATTTCTCTCAGTGGTTTAGAAGAGAATATGCCAAAAGCAATCGAGTTATTAAAAGACTGGATGAAGAATGCAAAACCTGATCAGAAAGTGTATGAAGAAAACGTAAAAACAATTTTAGAAGGTCGTGAAGTTGCTAAAAAAGACAAAGGTAGAATTATGGCTGCTTTGTCTAACTATGCTAAATATGGTAAAGATTCTCGTTTTTCAGATGTGCTTTCTAAAGAGCAGCTAGAAGCGATTAACTCTGTAGATATGACCAAAAAAATTCAGAATCTGTTAAAAATGCCTTATGAGATTTTCTTCTACGGTCAAGATTTTAACAACTTTAAAAGATATGCGAAACCATTTGTAGAAAAGGAATCGATTAAAGTTCCGGCGAAAAAAGAATATGCTGAACCAGCAACAAGCGGAAACGTATATTTTACGAATTACGATATGGTGCAAACCGAAATGAGTAAAGTAGCAAAAGGTCCGAATGTGAATTTAAGCAACCTTGGGAAAATCAGTGTTTTCAATGAATATTTCGGTAGAGGATTATCTTCAATCGTGTTCCAGGAAATTCGTGAAAGTAAGAGTTTAGCTTATTCAGCATATGTTTCTTATGCTTCCAGTGGAGAATTAAATCATCCTGACTATGTGACTACTTATATTGGAACGCAGGCAAATAAACTTCCACAAGCAGTTACTGCAATGGATGAGTTGATGGCTAATCTTCCTCAAATTCCAGCACAGTTTAACAATGCTAAAAATGCAGCGTTAAAACAAATTGCTTCTGGTAGAATCAATAGAACCAACATTTACTTCAATCAATTAAACCTGAAAAAGTTAGGAGTTGATTACGATTTAAGAAAAGATATTTATAGGGAGGTTGAAAAACTATCTTTGGCAGATCTAACGAATTTCTATGATTCACAAATGAAGCCATTGAAATACAACACCGCGATTATCGGTAAAAAAGAAAACTTAAATATGGATGCGCTTAATAAAATGGGCAAATTCCACGAAGTGACTTTAGAAGAAATCTTCGGATATTAATTCTTAAGTAAACTCATAGAAATGTAAAAGTGAAACTTCGGTTTCACTTTTTTTTGTTTATACTAAAATTTAAAAAAAATTGTTTTAAATGAGTGAGGCATTCTTTTAAATATATCGTTGCTTTTTGTTGTATTCAATTTTCTTATTGCTTTCAGGCTCAAGAATCTATATTGTTTAGCAACGATAAGTTTAGTGGAATAAGTTCAGTGGTTATTTCGCCGACTCAGCCGTTTCTGAATCCTAATCCTTGGGATGTGAATATTCTCGCTGAAGAGGTGTTTTTGCAAAATGATTATGGCTATATTTCTCAACAAAGTTTTTTAGGACTTCGAAATGCTGAAATAGAATCAGCCAGTATTAAACAGAACAGAACTGGGGAAAACACACCCAACATTTTTGATTTCTACAATAAAGAAGTCGGTAATTACCACTTAAGTTCCGATGTTTTGGGACCTTCATTTCAAATTAAATTTAAAATAAAAGAGAAGAATTTCTCCGCTGGAGTTTTCTCTAGATTACGAACTCAAAGTTCAGCAATTAAAATTGACAATTATTTAAGATTCGGAAACCAGAATATATTAGAACCAGAATTATATCATTTAAATCCGTTGAAAATAAATTTAATGAATTGGGGTGAAATCGGTTTAAATTTAACCACAGAAATATTTCCGAATTCAGATTACCAGTGGATTATTGGCGGAAATTTAAAATATGAAATCGGCTTAGATGCTTTGAAACTAGAAAGTAAACTTCCTTTTCAATTGTCGAGATCATCTACGGATGTGAATGGCATAAGTCAAAAATCGATTGTGGCTTCTGATTATGATGTGGAAACTAGTTTTGCTACGAACTATAATTTCGAGACCGAAAAGTATGAATACAAGCAGCGAGGTAAAGGATTGGGGTTGGATTTTGGGTTAACATTTTTGGATCGTGATGAAGATGCAGAAGATTATAATTTCAAAGCTAGTTTTAATATCATAGACTTTGGTTCTGTTCATTTTGAAGGAGAAAATCATCGTTTGCAAGGTTCACCTTTGGAACTTGAAAATAACCAAAACCTTAAAAATACAAAGTTTAAAAGTCCAGGGCAGTATTTGAAACTTTTGAGTAAAGAAGTTTACGGTGATGAAAATACTTCCTTCCAAGGAACTGATTTCATCATAGGATTACCAACAAGTCTTCATTTTAATGTAAGTAAAAATATTGGCGAACATCAATTTTTAAATGCCGACTGGATTCAGCGAATTCCTGTTTTCGAAAATTCTCTAAAACGCTCGAATATCTTGAATGTCTCTTACACCGTACAAAAACCAAGTGTTGGTTATGGAGCTTCGGTTTCGATGTATGAATACAGACAAATTCAGTTTGGTGGATATTTGAGAATTGGACCTTTGATTTTAGGTAGTGAAAATGTATTTCCTTTAATCTTTAAACAGAAGAAATTACATTCCGGTGATTTTTATATAGCAATTAAATTATATCCGTTTTGGGATAATGAGTTGAAGCGACACCGCAGAGCAAACTGTAATTGTAAATAAAATTATTCTATAATTTTCCTATTTCCTTATTTTTTGCAAGAAACCTCATTTAATAAATACCATCTATTTTATTAATGTTTTTAAAATGAAAAAGCATTTTATGTTTGAAAATAGGGTGATTTCGCCCTTTCTTAGTAAAGGTTTTTGTCGCATATTTGCAATGTCATCCATAACATAACACTCGTTATTTCGACATTGTAAAAAAAAACTGAACTAATAACTATGAAAACATTAATTCCGGAAATTTTCCGGAATTTTTTTTATGGGAATGGTTTCTCAAATAGTTTTTTTATGTAAAAATAGGATCACCATCTCCATCTTGAAAATTGAGATCGTAATTTTCGGGGACTAATTTCATCAAATTTTTATGGAACAGATATCTTCTTTCCGCCTCTTTTTTATAAATTTTAGGAAAACTTTTGGCGCTTAATTTTTCATTGAGTTTAGTGTGGTAAGAAATTAATGTTTTTATCTTTTTTTCTTGAATGAAATTTTCTAAAAAATAAGTGAAATCATCTAAATTACCAACAGAAAATAAATAAGGAATTTTCAAATTCAAATCTCTTGTCTGTAAAAGTGCAACTGTTTTTAAAACTTTATTTTCATCAAAAATCTTAATCCAATAATAATTAAATTCCTTAGAAATCGAAGAAAATTGATATTTATTTTCAAGTTCATTTCCTTCTAAAACCCAAGGATTCTTCATAATCCAACGGAGGTTTTCCACAGTTCTTTTTTTCGGAAAATGCTCGATAAATTTTTCGCTCTCTTCATCAATAATCTTGGAGATTTCAAAATTAACTTCTTTCTTTTTGGTTAATTTTAAACGAAATGAAATTGCAACATTCAATAAAGAATCTGTTATTTTTAATGCTGGTTTTAAGGTTCCAAATTGTGGTTTTTTATTAGGAAGCAAGGTTTCAAAATCTGTTCTGAAATAAAATCGTTTGCCAATTTTTGGGGAGATATATTCAAACTTTTTCGTCTTGGCATACAAACTTTCGGCTTCTTTGGTAAACTCGGTCAGGGCAATTTTTCCGTCGTATTTTTCAAAAATTTTGTCGAGTAATTGTTGGGCAATTCTTTTCCCACGAAAATTTTCGCTCACAAATATTGTGCTTAACCAAGCATATTTCAACGGATTCTTTTCCAGCATTAACTGATCGGGAAACGATCCTAAATATCCCGCAAGTTGATCACCTTCAAAAGCTAAAGTGAGCAAAATATCATCGTCGGCAGCGTTGGGGTTTTTAATTTGAGACAAGGCGCGATGTTTCGTAATCGGTAAAAAATCAAAAGATTGATAGGTTCCAGAAAGTACAAATTCTTCTAAATCTTTTTTATTGAGACATTTCAGCGTAATCATTTCCGGTAAATCGTATTTTTATTGAGCAATTTTTTAAGATTGAAATAGGCAATTTCTTCCTTTAAAATTTGATTCGCATCTTTTCCTTTTTCCATGGGAATTCGCTGCAAATTTTTGTCGAAACTATCCCGTTTTAATCCAGCAGAACCAAAACTACAAAATAGATCATTGGTAGAAAAAATTTTCTCAAAGAATTCCTGCTTTACACCGAAATCAGTGAACGGAAAAGCGAAACTTTCTGTGATGAAATCATTTTCATTTAAATAATCGTAAGATTGAGTCGTATTCAGAATTTGCTCTTCCAAATTTAATTCATGATAAAGTGGATGATCGAAACCGTGATTAGAAATCCCGAATCCTTTTTTAGTCACTGCTTTCAGTTGCTCTAAAGTCATATAAGGTTTATATTTGACGAGGAAATCGTTGAAGTTTTCTCTAAAATGTTTTGCTAAACCGTCTAATCTTTCCGGTTCAGAATATGTCATGCCATGGATTTTTCGAATGAATAGTTTTTTTAATTTATCATTTCCGATAATATCATCAAATACATTCAGCGGTTTTTTATCACTTTGCAAAATTCTTTCGATGAGTAAACTGGCTTTACAACGGTACATTAAATCTTTATTATCGATAAATTTAGGGTTAATAAAGTTGATGGCATAGATTCCTTTTCGTTCTAAAATAGGGACTACAACATCATGAAACTCAGACAAACCATCATCAAAAGTAAGTAAGGCAATTTTCTTTTTAGGTTTAAAATTTCCGTTTCTGAAATCTTTAAATTCATTCCAATTCAAGAATTGAAAATTTTGCGACAAAATTTCTAAATCTTTTTCAAATTCTTTTTCACTTTTATAATTGATGATATGCTTAAGATGAGGCAAATGAAAGTTAGAAACCGCATGATAAACAGGGATACAATAATCTAAAGGATAAGTTTTTTCAAAATCATCTGATTGAATTTTTGCAGAAAAATTGATGAGGTGCTTTTTCATTGCCATATTCAAATTTAGAAAAAAATCCCATGAATAACATCATGGGATTTATAAATGTTGATTTTTGTGAAAAATTACTTCACAATTTTCATTTCGTTCAGCAGCCATTTTGCGTCTGCATATTTATCAACAATGAACAGAATGTATTTGGTGTCCACCATAATATTTCTGCTAAAACGAGGGTCGAAATTAATATCACTCATTGTTCCTTCCCACTGTCTGTCGAAATTTAAACCAATTAAATTTCCTTTCGCATCTAATGCTGGACTACCAGAGTTTCCTCCTGTCGTATGGTTTGTTGCGGTAAAGTTTACAGGAACATCGCCCGTTTTATCTTTATATATTCCGTAATCTTTTGCATCATAAAGATTAACCAATTTTTTCGGAACATCGAATTCATAATCACCTGGAACATATTTTTCCATAGCGCCTTCTAAGTGCGTTTGGTACCCATAACTAACTGCATCTCTTGGATTGGAACCTTTCACCTGTCCGTAAGTTACACGAAGCGTAGAATTCGCATCGGGGAAGAATTTGCGGTTTTTATCTGTTTCCATTTGTTGCGCCATAAATTTCTTTTGAAGCACATCAATCTGTGCCTGAAGTTCAAGATATTTTGCATCTGTTGTTGTCATATAAGTTTCCTTCATTGCAGAAGTCAACTGAATAATCGGATCGTTTTTCAGATTTTTAATAAGTTCTGCTGGATTAGCAAATACTTTATCAATATCTTTTGTAGCATTTGCTCCATTAAGAGATCCTCTTCCTGTAATCACAGATTTTTTAGACCAGTTCTCTACGGTTGCTATATTTTTATTAACGTCTTTTAATTCATTGAAATTTGATGGTAAAAATTTTGCTGGAGTTTTGTCAGCATATAGAGCCAACAATTGTGCTGTAACTTTTGCATCTAATTCACCATCATAATCCTTGTAAATTCCACTTAATCTATTTTTGAAAGCAGTTAATGTTTGATCATTAATTTTTCCTGCTTCATAACTTTGCATAAAATTGAGATACTGATTTGCCAACGACAAAGTTTCTGCATTTCTCATCACTTCCGAATAGTAAGAACGGTTCAGTGAATAGGGAGACTGCTCGTTATATAAATTATTCAGTTGGTCAATCGTAGGTTTAATCGTAGGATTTTTTGCAATTAATGTTTGCTCGTATTTTTTCTTTTTACCTACAGCATCAGATTTTTTCAAACCTTCAACTTCACCAATCCATTTTTTCCAGTAATTGGCTACAGAAGCGTATTTTGATGCATATTTAATTCTGGTTTCTGCATTCGTACGCATTTTTTCGTTCAGTGTTTTCAAGGCAACTTCACGCACTTCAATCATTGCTGGATCAGTTTCTGTCATTACCTTTTCTACTGCAATTGCAGGTAAATATTCAGTCGTTCTCCCCGGGAATCCAAATACAAAAGTGAAGTCGTTTTCCTTTTTGTCTATTATAGAAATGGGTAAGAAATATTTTGGTTTGTACGGAATATTGTCTTTCGAATATTCTGCCGGTTTATTGTCTTTGTCAGCATAGATTCTGAACATGGAAAAATCTCCTGTATGTCTTGGCCAAACCCAATTATCGGTATCAGAACCAAATTTACCAATCGAACTTGGCGGTGCTCCAACCAAACGAATGTCTTTATAAGTCTCGATGATGAAAGCATAATATTTATTTCCGTAATACATTGGTTTAATGATTACTTTTTGCCAAGGTTCTAATTTGAAACCTGCTTTTACAGTTTCCAAATTTTTGTCAATCATTGCTTGACTTGCTTTATCATCTAAATTTTGTGTTCCAGCCAAAACTTGTCCGGTAACTTCTTTAATATCTGCGATGAAATCTACGGTAACACCAGGATTCGGTAATTCTCCGTTCATATCTTTCGCCCAGAAACCATCACTCAAATAATCATGTTCAACGGAAGAATGTTTTTGAATAATACCGTACCCACAGTGGTGATTCGTTAATAATAAACCTTGTGGCGAAATAATTTCGGCAGTACATCCACCATTAAATTGTACAACGGCATCTTTAATACTCGGTTTTGAGGAATCGAAAATTTGTTTTGCAGAAATTTTCATTCCTAAATCTTTCATTTCCTTTTCATTAAGTTCTGTGGGAATCCACATTCCACCGTACTGTTGGGCAAAAGCCATCACGGCAGGTAAAAGTATTGCAGCGAGCAATATATTCTTTCTATTCATTTTTCAAATTTGCCCTAAAAATAAGAAAATTTTAATTGATGAGGCAGAAACTTTGTCTTTAAAGTTCTCATGCATTAAATCTCAGAAGTTTCATTTTTTATGATCTCCGCTTTTTTCGACAGTTCTTTAGGATCATCTTCTGTATCATAGTACAACCATTCCATTGCTCGCGGAAATTCTTGAGACCAATAAAATTCCTGATGCTTTCCTTCAGGGTTGATGCTGATTTTAAATTCAAATTGCATCGAGGTTGCATTTTCCCACGCTTCCATTGTTTTTTCAAATAGATGAATTCTTTCCGTCATTTCAGATCCTTCTTGTTCGCCGCCGTAGAGATAAACTTTAATGTCATACGGATTTTTAAAGTTCATTTGCGGAAAATTATTCTCTGGATTCAGCCAAAGTGAAGGCGAGAAAATCATTAATTTAGAATAAACTTCCGGATAAAGAAAACCGCTGTAAATACTTATTAATCCACCTAAAGAACTTCCGCCAATTCCTGTAAATTCCCGTTCTGTTTTTGTTCGGTAAACGGAATCAACATAGGGCTTTAAAGTATCTGCCAAAAAGCGAACATATTTTTTTCCTTCTGCATTTTCGGTAATCGAATTATAGTCCAACACATATTCTTTAATTCGATCTTCACTGCCATTTTCGATTGCGATGATGATAACGTCGCCTCTTCCATATTCTGCCAGAATCGACATTTTTTTATCGATTTCCCAATTCCCATAAGCCGAACCTTCATTAAATAAATTCTGCGCATCCTGTAAATAAAGAACCGGATAAGATTTTGTGGTTTGATGATAATTGTAGGGCAGAAGCGCCCAGATTTTACGCGTTTTATTGAGTTGTGGAATAAAGAATTTTTCTGAAATTATTTCTACAATCGGGAAGTATTCCTGTTTGAAAGGTCCCCAATTTATCCTCCATCTTTCTACTTCATCCTCGGTTTTTAATTCCTTTTTTTTGATTTTGCGGTTCGGCGTAATATTTCCAAAACGGTCAATTTCTACGTTTTCCCAACCGCCACGCGTAAATTTATATTCGATGAGTTCCGGGAGTTTTTCATCATCTATCTCAATGAAATAAGTATTTTCAGAAATTTCTTTTAGTTCAAATTGTAAATCTCGTGGATTCCATTTGTTAAAATTTCCTGTAATAAAAACTGGTCTTTCATCATCTTCCCTGGATTTTATCGTAAATCTCATACGCTTTGGTCTTTTTTTTAAAAGTTAAAAGTAGGTAATTTATTCAAAATGTGTTTAAACCAAATAATTCGATTTTTTAATATTCTTAAGTTAATGATTATAAGTGCAAAACATTCGTCAATATTCTAACTTTTCAAAGACGATATTCCGTTTTTTACCTTTATTTTGAATATATTTGAGGGTTAAAAAATCATCAAATACTTTTTTGGTTTTTACTTAAGTTGCAAACTCTGAAAATTCTGCCATCATGGAAAATGTTCATCCTTATTCCTTATTTACAGACCAAGATATTTATCTTTTTCGAGAAGGAAATCATCACAAATTATACGAAAAATTTGGTTCTCATTCCGTTGTAGTTGATGGAATAGAAGGTGTTTATTTTTCAGTCTGGGCTCCTTTTGCAAAAGAGGTTTCTGTTATTGGTGATTTTAATAAATGGCATTCAGAAACCCATAAGTTATTACCAAGATGGGATGAATCTGGAATTTGGGAAGGATTTATTGCTGGATTAAAATGGGGCGATGTTTATAAATATGGAATTCGAACCAATAAAGGTGTTTTGCTCGAGAAAGGAGATCCGTTCGCCGTAAGTTGGGAGCAGAATCTACAAGCTGGATCTTTAGTTTCCACAACTTGGTTTGAATGGAATGATAACAATTGGATGTCGGAAAGATGGAAGAAAAATTCTTTGAAAGCACCGATGTCGGTTTACGAAATTCACCTCGGTTCTTGGATGCGCGGCACAGATGATCCTGATAAATTCTTTAATTATAGAGAAATTGCCGAGCGACTTGTTCCCTACATCAAAGAAATGGAATTTACGCATGTAGAATTCATGCCCGTTATGGAATATCCATATGATCCGAGTTGGGGATATCAGGTGACGGGATTTTTTGCAGCGACTTCGCGTTTTGGCTCGCCACAGGATTTAATGTTTTTAATTAATGAATTGCACAATAATGATATTGGTGTTCTTCTGGATTGGGTTCCATCTCATTTTCCGGGTGATGCCAATGGCTTGCACTTCTTTGATGGAACTTTTTTATACGAACATGAAGATCCAAGAAAAGGTTTTCATCCAGACTGGAAATCCTATATTTTCAATTACGGACGACCGGAAGTGAAATCGTTTTTAATAAGCAACGCCCTATTTTGGCTCGATCGTTATCATGCTGATGGACTTCGAGTGGATGCTGTAACATCGATGTTGCATTTGGATTATTCCAGAAATGAAGGCGAATGGGAACCAAATATTTATGGTGGAAATGTCAACTTAGAAGCCAAGAAGTTTCTGCAAGATTTTAACAAAGCAGTTTATAAAGAATTTCCAGATATCATTACCATTGCCGAGGAAAGTTCAGATTTTCCAATGTTGACTAAACCCGTTTATGACGGAGGAATCGGTTTCGGTATGAAATGGATGATGGGTTGGATGCACGATACTTTAAACTATTTTAAAGAAGATCCCATCGACAGAAAATACCAGCATAATAAACTGACTTTCGGCTCCATGTACGTTTATAATGAAAACTACATGATGCCACTTTCTCACGATGAAGTCGTTCACGGTAAAGCCAGTTTGATTTATAAAATGCCTGGCGACGAATGGCAGAAATTTGCAAACCTTAGAGCGCTCTATCTTTATATGTTTACGCATCCTGGTGCAAAACTACTTTTTATGGGTAATGAATTTGCGCAGACTAGAGAGTGGAATTTCACCCAAAGTCTAGATTGGCATTTGCTCGATTATTCTGTCCACAAGGGAATGCATGATTTCGTTAAAAAATTAAATTATCTATACCGAAACGAAACCGCACTTTACGAAAATAATTTCTCACCCGATGGAATGGAATGGGTTGAAGCTAACGATGCTGATAATTCTATTTATATTTATTTAAGAAAAGGTAAAAGCGAAGACGATGTTTTAATGGTTGTTTTAAATTTAACACCAAGAGTTTTCGATTATAAAATCGGTGTTGATGAAGGAACAAATTGGGAGGTAATTTTGAATTCTGATGATGAACAATTTGCCGGAAGTGGCGTTATTGCAGAAATCGTAGATGAAGAAGATGATGAATGGATGTATAAACCTAATGCAATTGTCCTAAAATTACCACCACTTTCTGGAGTTATTTTAAGACAGAAAAAAAAGGAAAAGAAAGCAGCAACGAGAAAAATAACTTCTGTTAAAAAATCAGTTTCAGAAAAAACCATACCAGCAACTGCAAAAGTTGAAACGAAAAATAAAACGGAAAAAAAATCTCTGGTAGCGAAAAGTAATCCATTGAAAACCAATGTGGTAAAAAAAAATAACTCCCACAGTTAAATAAAATACAAAATAAAAATGGCCACTTTAAAATCTGAATTTTTAATATGAAAATATTTAACCTTTCGATCGAATGTTATCCTGTTGCAAAAGTCGGTGGACTTGCTGATGTGGTGGGAGCATTGCCCAAATATTTAAATAAAATTAAAGGGGTAGAAGCGAGCGTGATTATGCCGTGGTACAATAAACCTTTCGTGCATGAACACAGTTTTGAAATAGTTTTTGATGGTTGGATTCATCAGCACAATCAAACTTTTCAGGTGATGGTGATGAAGGAAACATCAAAGGTTTTAGGATTCGATTTATATTTAGTGAAAATCCCGGGGCTTTTGGATCGCGATAATCCTTATGGATATTGGGATGAGAGTCAGCAGTTTCTGGCTTTTCAACATGGTGTTTTGCATTGGTTAACGGCGATGAAGATTCGTCCAGATGTTTTGCATTGCCACGATTATCATACGGGCTTGGTTCCTTTTATGATAGAAAACTGTCCGGAGTTTGATTTTCTGAAAGGTGTGAAAACAATTGGGACTATTCACAATGGAGAATATCAAGGACAGATGAAATGGGATATGGCGAGTTATTTCCCTTGGTTTGATGGTGGAAAATGGGGATTGCTCGATTGGGATGGGTACATCAATCCATTAGCAACCATGATTAAATGTTGCCATGCTTTCAATGCTGTTTCTGGTGGTTATATGGATGAACTTTTTGAAAGTTTCCGTGGTTTAGAAACTTTGGTCCGACAGGAGCACGCCAAAGCAAACGGTATTATCAACGGAATCGATAATGAAATTTGGGATCCTGAAATTGATCCATTCTTGGCCTTTAATTATAGTAAAGAAAATGCTGATTCCGGAAAATGGAAGAATAAAAAAGAAATGTGTGAAGAATATGGATTAAATCCAGATTTGCCACTTTTCAGTTTTATCGGAAGATTTGCTGGTGAAAAAGGCGCTGATTTTCTGCCTGAAATAGTCTCGAAAAGTATTGAAGAAACGTACGGTGGTTTAAATATTATCATTCTTGGTTCTGGCGATAAAAACATTGAAAATCATTTGACAGAACTTTCCTATAAGTATTCAAACTTCGCTTTGGATGTAGGTTACAAAGAATATTTATCTCATAAAATCTATGCTTCTTCCGATTTCTTATTAATGCCTTCACGGGTTGAACCTTGCGGACTGAATCAAATGTACGCTATGCGTTACGGAACAGTGCCAATTGTTCGATATATCGGCGGTTTACGAGATACGGTAGAGGATATTTCAACGGGCGGCAGTGGAATTAATTTTGGTGAAGCCAGTGCAAATGCAGCAGTTCATGCGATGCATCGTGCGTTACATATTTATCATAAAGAAGGTTTAATGGAACAGTTGGTTCAGTCGAATATGAGTTTTGATTTCTCCTGGGAAAATTCTGCGCAGAAATATTTGAATCTCTATAAAAAATAGTTGTGTCATCGATTTTAGTAAAAATTAAATCTTTCCATTTTTTATAAAAAGGTTTGAAGTTTAAGTAAAGATATTTTGAGTATTTGGTATTGCCGTACTTTAAAAGTTATGCTTTTTATTCTTCGCTCTGTAGGCTCACAAATTTATAAACCGTAAGTTTGCAAGCTGAAAAAAATTATGGAAAAGAAAAATATGTTAAAAGGGGTCTTGTATGTTGCACTTGGAGCAAGTATTTTCGGTATGCTGGCCACTTTTGTTAAATTGTCATATCGAGACGGATACACTACTTCTGAGGTTACCACGGCACAATTTGTTTTAGGATTAATGGGCTTATTGATTTTAAATTTAATCCAGAAAAAAACTTCTAAAAAACCACTTTCTCACCCCTCTTCAAAGGAAATCAAAATGTTGATGCTGGCAGGAACCTCTTTAGGTTGTACCAGTTTATTTTATTATTTATGCGTTCAATATATTAATGTATCAATTGCGATTGTTTTATTAATGCAATCCGTTTGGTTTAGTGTTGTTATCGAAAGTATGATAGCGAGAAAATTCCCTAATGCTAAAAAAGTAGTAGCGACTGTTATTGTTTTGGTAGGGACTTTCTTCGCAACAAACATGATTAATTTAGATGTTAAATTAGATTTGAACGGTGTTTTTTGGGGATTAATGGCGGCGGCTTCTTTCAGCGCAACGATGTTTACCTCAAATAAAATAGCAACCCATGTTCCGGTGCTTAAGAAAAGTTTAATTATGCTTTCTGGTGGAGCGGTAATCGTATTTATTTACCTCCTTTTTGCACAAATCGGACCCTTGCATTTTGATGTTTTAAAATCATTTTATTTAAATTTTACCGATAATACAGACCATATCAAACCGTTTGATTTTTCTATATTTTATACTTATGGTTTTATTCTGGCTTTATTTGGAACCATTATTCCACCAACATTATTCAATCTCGGATTTCCTAAGACAGGTTTAGGTTTAGGAAGTATTGTTTCTTCTCTCGAACTTCCAGTTTCAGTAACCATGGCCTTTATTTTATTGGGCGAACAGGTTATTTTAATTCAATGGTTAGGAATTGCTTTAATACTTTTTGCAATCGTACTCATGAATTTGCCACCCAAAAAGAAGGACTTAAAGCCTGATTATATTAAAATTGAGAAATAATAGTATCGAATATTAAAGAAAGTAATTTTACTCGTATATTTCTTATTTTGAGTCCTTTATATTAAAGGACTCAATTTGTTAAAAACTGGTTCGGGTCATAAATTTAAATAGTTCCTTTGAAATAGTCTCATTATCTTTGTTAGTGGTACTGTTATTGCAAAGTACCTGCTTATTTAAAAAAAACCATGTTGACATTTTCTCAAAAAAAACTCTTTAATCTGAGTGCTTTAGTCTTGATGATTTCCTTCGCTGTTCGATGTGAAAAAGGCCAATCTCGTGTACAGGAACTTCAGACTAAAAAAAATGATTCTTTAGCAATTGCCAAAAAAGATTCATTAATTCAGGATTCTATCAAAAAGAATACTATTGTTTATCAATCTTTTATTTTTCCGAAAAACAAGAAAGATTCGGCCATGGCTGCTTTTAATAAAGAGTTTTCTAAAGAAGATCAATATGTTATTTTGGCTTTAAACCGCTTGGATTTAAAGAATAAATGGCGCGCCGATACCTTAATGATTCCAGATAAAATAGATGCAACATTAATGAGTTATTCGCCTTTTCCAAGAAATTTAGATCGTTTAAAAGACGTGAAAAAAATCGTGTTTTTCTCATATCCAATTCAAGCCTATGCTTTATATGATCATGGAAACTTAGTGAAATGGGGACCTACGAGTATGGGATCAAAAACTGCACAAACCAAACGTGGATTAATGTTTGCCAACTGGAAAAAAGAACTGGCGATTTCTACCGTTTCCAGCGAATGGAAATTACCGTATAATTTTAATATCCATAATACTTTAGGAATCGGTTGGCATCAATATGATTTACCTGGCTATCCAGCTTCACATTCTTGTTTACGATTGTTAATGGACGATGCTAAGTTTTTATATGCTTGGGCAGATCAATGGATTTTAAATAAAGGTGGTGCGACCGTAAAAGCCAACGGAACTCCGGTAATTGTTTTTGGTGATTATAAATGGGGCGCAAAAAAACCTTGGAAAAACTTAAGTACAGACTCGAAATCAGACCATATTTCTGTGGAGGAAATGAATGCGATTATCGAACCCGATCTTTCAAAAATTTTAGAAGAACAAGCTAAACGAGATGAAGTACTCGCAACTCTGGATAAATCTCAACCTTTCACTTGATAATTTTCAAATTTACGGATAGATTCTTCTGCGAATTCGCGAAGTTGTTGCATTTGTTTTTTACCTTTCCATTTTCCGATTCTGGCGGCACTAAAGGTTAAAGCCAGGCAAACGAGCATAATAATAGAAAAGGTAAATGCCCAGGGGAAATCATTACTTTTAATTTGTTTTTCCACATACCATATCGTGATTGCGACCATCCACATAATTCCGAAAATGAAATTGAGAAACATAAAGAAAGTCCAGACAGAAGCAGTGGGACCGAATATTCCACGAATAACGGTTTTGTTTTCTTCCGGGTCAGTTTCTGTTCGGAGGGATAAACACGGTTTCCAATAATTATCATTTGGGGTTCGCACGCTGATGAGCGAAACTTCTTTATTCACATTTCCCTCAAATTCTCCGTTACGTTCTTTCAAAAATTTTTGCAAATAAACTGCGTATTCTTCCCGCGATAATTCAGTGAATATTTTAAATCTGGGTCGGGAGCGAATATTATCGATTACGGTTTCTTCAACTTTCATTTTTGGTAGGGAATAGGGTCAACTAATGTAATGATAAAATTCAGAACCTGTTCATTTCTTTCTACTTCTAACTGAATTTTTGTTCCATCTTCTTCTTTAAAATAATTATTTATTTTCTGCATCGTCATATTACCAACAGGTTTTTTATTGATGCTGATGAGTTGATCATTTTTGCGAATACCCGCAATATAACACGGTGAATCTTTTCGGCAGCCTGCCACAGTAAAGGTTGGTTTCAAAGAAAAGTTGTACTGAAATCGCTCTCGCTGTTCTTGAGTTTCCGTATTTCCAGGGAAGTTTGCACTTTTTTTGGTTTCAATCGTTACCAGATCTTTTTGCCAGGTCATACCGGTTTGCTGAACATCCAGACCACTATTGTTAAAGAGGAAAGGGTCGTTGTAGTTTTTGTTTTTCTTCAATAAAAGTTTTTGATGTGGATAATCGAAAATAACGGTAAAGCGTTTTAGGATTTCATTTCCAATAGAACCTTTTCGATTGGGAACTAATCTTAAATGTTGAATAGAGTATTCATCGGGCATTGCAGCGAGTGGTTGATCAAATGTAAAGTCGCCCAAAGACAAACCACGGATTCTACTTCTTTTACCAAAAACATCTCCATTAAAACCACGACCTAAATAATCATCAATGTTTGGACGGTTGTATTCGAAGTTTTCAATCAGTTTAGGGAAAAGCCAAACTGCATCACTATTTCCAAGATCAACCAGCAATTTTGAATTGGCTTTTTTGTCTGCCATTTCCACATCGACCATCATGTAAGGTTTATTTCCTTCAATCGTTATGGGAAATTCTGTAAACCTTTTTTGTCGATTATTAAAGATTTTCTCCTCATTATAAATGGTAATTTTTTTGGAAGTAAAATTGATTTCAATGCGATGATTTTTAAAGAAATGATAGCCAATAATTCCGTTGATAGGAATGCCAACATGTGAAGAGAAATTAATCCTTTCATCTAGAATAATAAAAACAGTATGTTGATAATCTTTGTAGTCTTTTCCAATGTTGATGATATTGTTTTCAGATTTTAAACCTTCAATATCCAGACTTTCACCCAGACCAGAAAACTTAATTTTTTCAACTTCATTAAAGTTGACTTCTTTATCTTCTAAACTGAAAAGAATCGTTTCACTCACACCAGAATCCAGTAAAAAAGTTAAATCAACACCATTAATATTTACGGGAATAAAAACTAAATTATTAATCAGTTTAAAAGGAATGACAGTTTTTTTAGGATTCGAAATTTCAAATCCATTTTGTCCGAAGGAGAAGGTGTAAAATAAAAGAAACAGGATTGTTAGAAATTTCATCTAATGAAGATACAAATTTCAACTCAAAATCATATTTTTTTTATTTACTTTCAGCGTTTTAAAAATAAAATTGCCCTAAATTTGTTAGATGCTACACGAAGAAAAAAAAGAAAAATTCCGCCAATTGGTCGAGAATAAATTCCAGATTTACAACTCGCTTTTCATGAGTTTGCCCTATGATAAAATGTCGAATATCGGCATGTTGCTGCCTTTTCTTTATGAGGAAAGCAGACTGGGTTATGAAGCCGAGAAAAATCCTGAAGAAATTGTAGAAGAGTTTTTCAGTAAACATACCGAACTGAAAACCGAAGAACAGAAAACAGAATTGCTTTTTAAAATCATTCAGTATATCGAACGGCAAGTGGTATTATACGATAGCATTGAAGATGCAGCATTTCCACAACTGCATTCTGAAAGTGATGCGGGAACCATTCTTCAACTTCATGAGCGTGCTTTGCAGGAACATCAGTTAGAAACCACGAGAAAAAAGTTGAAAGATTTTGCCATTAAAGTAGTTTTTACGGCGCATCCAACACAGTTTTATCCTAATTCTGTACAGCGGATTTTGCATGATTTACGCACCGCAATTATTAATGATTCGGTGACCGATATCGACATGCTTTTGCAACAGTTAGGCAAAACGCCTTTCCTTAATAAAGAAAAACCAAGTCCTTTAGATGAAGCATTGAGCATTATTTTTTACCTTCGATATGTGTATTACGACACCATTGGTGAACTATATAAAAAATTGAAGAACTCGTTTAGTACGCAAAACTTTACTCCAAATACAGATGTTATTCAAATGGGATTTTGGCCCGGCGGTGATCGCGATGGAAACCCTTTTGTAACTGCAGAAATTACGCAGCAAGTCGCTCAGGAACTTCATCTTTCCATATTGAAATCCTATTATGCGCATTTGAAAAATCTGAGAAGACGACTGAGTTTCCGTGGGGTTTCTGAAATTTTAGATCGTTTAAGTGATGAATTGTATGATGTTATTTTTAAACAAGAAAAAGATATTTCAACCGAAGAGATTTTAGCAAAAGTAAAAGAAGCACAAAAAATTCTTCTCGAACAGCATAATGGACTTTTTAAAAATCTGTTAGAAGATTTTAAAGATAGGGTCAATATTTTCGGAACTCATTTTGCGACCTTGGATATTCGCCAAGACAGTCGTGTTCATCAACAAATCATTGATGAAATTATTGCTAAAAAATCAGATTTAAATATTAAATCTATTTCCGAACAGGAGAAATTAGATTGGCTTTTAGATACTCATGTTATTTTGAATCCAAATGATTTTGAAGGAATTACCAAAGATACTTTACAAAATATCTATAATATTAAAAGCATCCAACAGAAAAACGGCGAACGCGGAATGCACCGCTACATTATTTCTAATTCAGATCATATCAAAGAAGTACTGAATGTTTACGCACTCTTCCGACTTTGTGGTTATAAAGAGGAGGAAATCAAAATGGATATTGTTCCGCTTTTCGAAACCATGGAAGGTTTAGATGCTGGCGAAAATGTGATGAAACAATTATATGAGCTTCCGATTTATAAAAAGCATTTGGAAAGACGCGGAAATGAACAAACCATTATGCTCGGCTTTTCTGATGGAACAAAAGACGGTGGCTATCTAAAAGCCAATTGGGAAATTTATGAAACCAAAGAGCAGTTAACCAAGATTTCTGATGAGTATGGAATTAAAGTTATTTTCTTTGATGGTCGTGGCGGACCGCCTGCAAGAGGTGGCGGAAAGACTCACGATTTCTATGCTTCTCAAGGGAAAACAATTGCCAATCATCAAATAGAATTAACGGTTCAGGGACAAACGATCACGAGTGTGTTTGGGAATAAAGATCAGGCGAAATATAATTTTGAACAATTATTAACGGCCGGAATTGAAAATGATGTCTTTAAAAATGCTAAAAAAGATTTAACCGAAAAGGAAAGAAAACTCATTGAAGAATTAGCGGAAATCAGTTATAAAAAATATTCTGATTTAAAAGCGCATCCACGATTTGTTCCTTATTTGCAGGAAATGAGTACGCTCGAATATTACGGAAAAACCAACATCGGAAGCCGCCCAACCAAGCGAGGAGTTGGAGGCGAACTAAAATTTGAAGATTTGCGCGCGATTCCTTTTGTTGGTTCTTGGAGTCAATTAAAACAGAATGTTCCCGGCTTTTTCGGTTTCGGATTTGCCTTAAAAGAATTAAAAAACCAAGGTCGATTTGATGAAGTGAAGAGCATGTACAAAGGTTCTGATTTCTTTAAAACTTTAGTGTTAAACTCCATGATGAGCATGAATAAATCGTATTTTCCACTAACTTCTTATATGAAGAAAAATGAAAAATTCGGCGAATTCTGGACAATTCTTTTTGAGGAATATAACCTCTCAAAAGAAATGATGCTCGAGTTAACAGGATTCCGCGAATTGATGGAAGAAGAACCACTTTCTCAAATGTCGGTGAGAATTCGGGAAAGAATTGTTTTACCACTGTTGAGTATTCAGCAATATGCTTTAATCAAAATTCAGAAAAACGAAGGAAATCGGGAAGCCTACGAAAAACTCGTAATGCGATCCTTATTTGGAAATATTAATGCGAGTCGAAACTCGGCTTAAAAACAAAAAGACCTTCCGAAAATGAAGGTCTTTTTTTATGACATAAAAGGAAATTAAACTCTTATTCTTTAATCAATTTTTCAATGTATTGATTTTTTTCTGTTTTAACTTTTAAAAAGTAAACTCCTTTTTCCAATCGTTCGATATTGTTGCTTTTGTCATTTTTCATTGCTTGAACTTTCTGTCCTAAAGTATCATACAATTCCACAGAAATAATTTTTTCATCGGTTTTAATAGTGAACGTTTTAGAGACAGGGTTTGGATAAATTTGCAATGTCAATTTCTTGTCAGAATTGACTGCTGCTAAAGTCGTATTCCAAGTTTTGCCAAAATTCAAAATTCCATATCCTTTTTGTGGATCGGTACCTGGATAAAGAGATGCGTTTTGACGGAGTAAATTACTGAGTTCATCTACCGTTTTTGTCGGCATTGCTTCAATCAAACAGGCGACTCCACCAGCGGCAAGAGGTGTGGCGAATGATGTTCCGTTGCTCGTGGTTACTGAATTGTTGTAACCCATATATGTTGAAGTTCCTCTTGCGCTTCCATCGGGTTTAATTACTCCGACCGCATTTGGACCAAAGGAAGAAAAGGTTGAACTGGAGCCAGTTGAGGCTACCGCACCCACCGTAAATACTTTAGCATTATCTGCTGGAGTAATGATGTAATGCCAAGGTTTTTGCGCTTCATTTCCAGCCGCAGCCAAAACGAAGATTCCTTTTTCGGTCGCGATTTGTGCGGCTCTAGCGATGAAAGAAGTGGTTCCATTCATATCAGAATATAATAAATTATAACGCGAATCGTCGAAATCATAATAACCCAATGAAGTCGTAATTAAATCTACTCCTTTTCGATCTGCTTCTTCCGCCGCTTCTGCCCAATACAATTGCTCTTCGGGTATTTCGTTGTAAGCATCTTCAGTTGCATAAAGGTAAAAATTCGCATCGGGTGCTGTACCTACAAAACTATTTTGTACATAACCTGCAATAACGCCTAAACAGTAAGAACCATGGGCGTTTAAGGAAGTGTTGTAAAAGTCGTTGTTTTTGCTGATGAAATTATAACCGCCTTTGATTTGTCCGTTATTTCTAATCCTTGCATAAACTGAACCTGTGTCTACAGTTGGAAAACCGCTGTCGATAACTGCAATGGTAACGCCTGTCCCCGTGTAACCTGCAATATGTAACGGACGAAGATTAACCTGATTGATTTGTGCTAAACTTAACCCATAATTAAAAGTGGTTTTCGCGATTGCATTATTAAATTCGTCAAATTTATTTACTTTTTCTGCATTGCTTTTTCCACCATTCGGATGTTTAATAAAACGCTCTACAGATTGCACATACGTTTGGTTTCGAAGGGTTTCAATTTGTGCTGCAGTTGCATTCACCGCAATACCGTTCATCCATTTAGAATAATCATCCACGGTAAATCCTAAATTTTTTATATTTTGAATATACGAGGGCTCGATCGGCGCATCTTGATCGTTCAGTGCGATGGCGAATTTGGTTCTTCTGTCTAGCGATTTTTGCGATAATTCTGAAAGCGGATTTGCATAAAACGCTGCTTTATTGGGTTTGTCTTTAAAGAAGACAAAAACAAGTTCTGTTTGTGCCTGAGTAGAAATGAATAGTAAGAAGATAAAAACCGATAGAAATTTTTTCATTTTATTAATTATTAAAGTATAACAAAAATAGAAAAATACTAATGATTTTTCAGTGTTTTTGTTGAATATGTCTTAACGGTGGTGTATGATACGCGTTTTGTTTCCGTTTTTATCAATATATCGTTTGCCGCATCTGGAATTAAATCATCATATTTTGAAAATTCTCATATAACAAACTTTGTCATAGACTAACAAACATTCAAGCGAATTAGTTTTTTAAAAAACTTAATTTTAGTAAATTTGAGGAAATATTTTTTTTATGAAATCGCCATTAATGTTCTGTAAAAAATACTAAAGAAGATAAGCGATTGCATATGACCAATAAAACCAATAAAATTTTCATATGAAAAAGATTCAGATGGTTGACCTTCAAAGTCAATATTATAAAATAAAGTCAGAGGTAGATAATGCAATTCTCAATGTTTTAAATACTGCAGCATTTATTAATGGACCTGAGGTAAAATCTTTCCAATCCGAATTAGAAACTTATCTTGATGTAAAACACGTAATCCCTTGTGCAAATGGGACTGATGCTTTGCAAATTTCTTTAATGGCTTTGAATTTACAGGAAGGTGACGAAGTGATTACCTCCGATTTTACTTTTGCAGCAACCGTAGAAGTCATTCATTTATTAAAATTAAAATCGGTTTTAGTGGATGTAGATTACGATACTTTTACCATCGATACCGAAAAACTAAAAGCAGCAATTACGCCGAAAACCAAAGCGATTATTCCAGTTCATTTGTTTGGTCAATGTTCTAATATGGAAGAGGTTTTAAAGATTGCCAAAGAACATAATCTTGCGGTGATCGAAGATAATGCCCAAGCAATTGGCTCTGAATTTACTTTTTCTGATGGAACCGTGAAAAAATCTGGAACGATGGGAATTATGGGAACGACTTCTTTCTTTCCTTCCAAAAATTTAGGATGTTATGGTGATGGTGGTGCAATTTTCACCAATGATGATGAACTCGCACACAAAATAAGAGGCATCGTAAATCACGGAATGTACGAAAGATATTACCACGATGAGGTTGGCGTAAATTCCCGTTTAGACAGTATTCAAGCGACGGTTTTAAGAAAAAAACTAACTTTATTAGATACGTATAACGAAGCGAGAAGAAAAGCAGCGGACTATTATGATGAAGCATTTGCCGATTGCAAAGACATTTTAATACCGACAAGAGCAGAAAATTCCAGCCACGTTTTTCATCAATATACCCTGAGAATTCTGAACGGAAAAAGAAATGAATTACAACAATTCTTAACGGAGAAAGAAATTCCAGCCATGATTTATTATCCGGTTGCATTGAGAAAACAAAAAGCCTATTTCCAGGAAAGTAATGATGCTGATTTTGTAAATACCGATAAATTATTGGAGCAAGTTATTTCTTTGCCGATGCATACCGAATTAGATGATGAGCAGTTGAAATATATTTCAGATGCGGTTTTGGAATTTATGAATAAGTAGTTAATGAAGACAATACTCGTTACCGGCGGTCTCGGTTATATTGGTTCTCACACGGTGGTAGAACTTTTACAAAATAATTTTCATGTCATCATTGTTGATGATATGTCAAATTCGGAGAAATTTATTCTAGATAATATTGAGAAAGTCGCAGGTAAAAGACCCGTTTTTTTTCCATTTGACTTAAAAAGAAAAGAATTGCTTTATCAAGTTTTTGAAGCGTACGAAATCGATGGCTGTATTAATTTTGCTGCCTTCAAAGCAGTAGGAGAGAGTCAGGAAAAACCGTTGGATTATTATGAAAATAATTTATTTTCTTTAATTAATATTCTTCAGGAGTTTAAAGCCAGAAATATTTCTAATTTCATTTTTAGTTCTTCCTGTACGGTTTACGGTCAGGCAGATCAACAACCGATTGATGAAAATACGCCGTTGAAAATGCCGGAATCATCTTACGGAAAAACCAAGCAAATGGGCGAGGAGATTCTGAAAGATTTTGCTACGGCGTACAAAAAGAAAGTTTCTTTGCTTCGGTATTTTAATCCGATTGGTTCGCATCCAACGGCGTTATTAGGTGAATTGCCAATTGGAGTTCCCAATAATTTAGTTCCTTATGTTACGCAAACGGCGTCTGGAATTCGTGAAAAACTTTCGATTTGGGGAAATGATTATGATACGCCAGATGGAACTGCAGTTCGTGATTATGTTTATGTCGTTGATTTGGCAAAAGCCCACGTTAAAGCCTTGCAGAAATTAATGGCTGAAAATTCGGATACAGTAATTGATATTTATAATTTAGGAACCGGAAAAGGTTCTTCGGTTTTAGAAGTTGTAGAATCTTTTGAAAGAGCGAATGAGGTGAAAGTTCCTTATCAAATCTGTGAACGAAGAGCAGGTGATATCACTATCGCTTATGCAAACGCAGACAAGGCCGAACGAGAACTCGGTTGGAAAGCCGAAACATCTTTAGATGAAGCCTTGCGCACCACCTGGGAATGGCAGAAGTATTTAGAAAGCAGAAAGTAAAACTATATTATACAAAAAATCCTGAAAAATTAATTTCAGGATTTTTTGTATCTCAATTGTAATTCTTTAAAAATTACATCGGTGGGCCTTGATCGTCACCACCTTGACTATTCGCGTTAATATCTTTTTTACGTTTCGGTGCATCTACTTTCTCACCTTGTTTGAAACGGTAAGTCAACGAAACATTGAAACTTCTTGGGTTCCACCTCATATAGGAGTCTTTTTCAAAACCCGAACCGAAACTGGTTACATTTCTACCTCTGGTTCCTAAAATATCCTGAATATTAAATGCGATGGTACCGTTATTTTTCCAGATGGTTTTGTTGGCTCCAAAATTTAAGACATACATATCTTTGCTTAGGCTGGAAGCGGTTTTTTGTCCACCTCTGAAGAAACCTTGTACTTGCATGCTCATCGTTTTATCGATTTTGAAAGTGTTGGTTAAACGAATTCTGGTTGAGAATCCTGAACCATCAAAAGATAATGGTTTATCCATTCTTGTGGCATCAAAATAAGAACCTTCTGATTTATATCCGAAAAGATCTGCACTCGCCATAATTTTATACCAAGGGAATAAATCAGCAGTTACGTTAAAATCTAAACCGTAACTCGTTTCACTTCCTACATTATTAGGGGTGGTAATTAAAACATCTGAACCGACTGCTTCACGCAAAACCACAAATTTAACATCGTCCGTAGTTTTTCTAAAATATAAAGTTGGATTGATGGTGAATTTTTTCTTCTGAATGGCGTATCCTAATTCGAAAGAGTCGATGTAAGACGGATTCAAATCACCATTACCCTGAAATAAATTTTGACGGTTTGCCAACGAAGTCGGGTAAGGAATCAAGAACCAAGAACGTGGTCTGTTAATTCTTCTGGAATAATTCAATAATAACTGATCGTTGGTACTTCCTAAATCATAACTCAAAAATACACTTGGGAAAAATCCTAAGTAACTCTTTTTGTTTGAATCTTTTGCGCCAGTATATCCTAAATAACTAATTTCGATGTTTGATTGCTCTGCTCTTAAACCAACTTGGTAACCTAACTTATCAACTTTACTTTTAAACTGCGCATACCCAGCATTAATCATTTCATCGTAAACAGTATTACCACTGTATTTTTCTGCAACGCCATAATTTAAAAATGAATCTGTTTCTTTATTCAGGAAATCGTAATCATTCACATTATTATCAATTCGGTAACCTGCTTCTAATTTCGATTTTTCCCCGATTGGCAATTCATAATCGATTTTACCAATGATTGATTTGTTAATGGTATTGTTATCCCCTAAACTTCCATATTGAAAAACAGACGAATTGTATTGTCTGGAATCTTCCGTCGATTCATTATTGCTTCTCTGTACACTTAAGGATAATGAAACGTTATGCCCATTGGTATTGAACTTATGATCTAAACCAATATCACCTTGCAATGAAAGGTTGTCACCCGTACCTAAAGCATTGGTTTGCGAGTAATCCGTTAACACTCTGGAAGCATTATAATTAAAGTTATCTACTTTATTATCGCTGTTACTATCGGAACTTCTAATCATACCCGAAAGGTTGAAAGAGGTTTTTTCCGTTAAATCAACTGCAAATCCTCCGGTCGCATTATAGTTATTGCTTTCACTTTTGTTACGTGAATTTTGTTCGAAGTATCTGGTTGTTGCAAGACTCGTTTGATCAAAAAATCGAGTATTACTATCATTTTTTCCTTCTCCTTTTCGGTAACCACCGCCACCATTAAGGAACCAAGTCCAGTTGCCTTTTTTCCAACTCAAATTTGTATTTAAATTAGTACTTGGTAAATATCCTAAACTTCCGGTAACGCTACCGTTGAAACCCATTCCTTTGGTTTTCTTTAAAATAATATTTAAAATCCCTGCAGTTCCACTCGCTTCAAATTTTGAAGAAGGATTGGTAATGACTTCAATTCTTTCAATTTGATCTGCGGGGATCGATTGCAAACCACCTGGGCCACTATCAATTCCAAGAAGAGCAGATGGTTTTCCGTTGATTAAGAATTTCACGTTAGAGTTTCCTCTCATCGAAACTGTACCATCGGTATCAACATCTACAGAAGGAACATTAGCTAAAACATCTTGCAAATTCCCACCTTTACTAAGAAGGTCGGAAGAAGGGTCGTAAACTTTTTTGTCGAGTTCTACACGGTACGGTTTTACCGCCGTCGCTGTAATGGTAACACCTTCGATGTCTTTGGTTCTACCGTTAGTCGCAGAACTTTCAGAAGTTACCGTAAAATTACCAAGATTTCCCGCAGTCGAGATTTGTTTATTTAAGGTGGTCTTTTTAAAGTCAATCGCTTCAATTGCGATATCGTAATTCCCTGGAGTCAGTTCTAATTTGTATTCTCCTTTCTCATTGGATAAAGCCGCATCGCTGAAAAGTTTGTTCGCTTTATTGCTGAAGGTTATTGAAGCGTAAGGAACAGCGTTTTTTTGTTGGTCAACAATTTTTCCGCTTACGTTTACTTTCTGCTGTGCGAATGCTAAACTCGCTGCGCCTAAAACGAAGGCAAGTCCTAAAGTCCTTTTTTTAATAATTGATGAAATCTCAATTTTGTTTGTCATAATTTTAGTTTAAACTATACTGATTACTTTTTTTAACAATAGTTAAATGTCTGTTTGATATTTTTAAATTTTAATAAGAAAATACTTCTTTTTTTTCTTTTAAGAATGCTATTATTTAATGTTTTTAGAATTCAGCCAATCCTGATACGCCTTTGCATTCACCGCATGTTCTGCCGCACTTGCTGTAAATTTATGGAATCCAAATCGCGCCGGATCTGCACACATATAAATGAAATCATTCTTTTGTGCATTTAAAACAGCGTCAACCGAATTTTTATCCACCATGCAAATTGGTCCTGGAGGAATTCCCGCCGAGAAATAAGTATTGTAGGGCGAAGGCTCGCGAAGATGTTTAAAGAAAACTCTTTTGATCGGATCACCCTGAAAATTATTGGCTTTACTCACCGCATAAATTACCGTTGGATCACTTTGCAGTTTCATGCCTTTTCGGTAGCGGTTTAAATATAAGCCGGCAACCGTTTTCATCTCATCCGGTTTGCCGCCCGTTTCTTTATATACTAAAGACGCCAAGGCGTAAATCTGATCACGGCTTAGACCTAAACTTTGTTCTTTTGCTTTTCTTTCGGCGGTCCAAAAACTATTGTAATCGTCTTCAAATTTTTTAAAGAATTCAGCGGGAGTTACGGTCCAGAAGAAGTTATAAGAATCAATGAAGAAATATTTTTTTAAATCTTCTGCGTTGCTTAAACCTTTTGTGGTTGCTATTTTATCTAAATCTGTGGCAAAACGCAAAGAGTCCAGTTCTGTTTTTTTAGCCACTTTTCCCACCATTTGATAAACGGTAAAGAAATCTCCAATTCTAAAAGTGTTTTCAGTTTGATTTCCGGCTTTAATCATATTGACCAAATCGGTATTATTGGTTCCGGATTTAATTCGATATCGACCAGCGCTGAAAAATTTATCCATGTTTTTATCCTTCGCAACTTCGGCAAACTGTTCCTTGTTTTTTAAGTAAGGAGTAATGGAATCTAAAATAGAATTGAAATTAGCAGAATGCGGAATCAGGATATAACCTTCTTTGTAAACGTTATTTCCATAATATTTTTGATAAAATTTTAACCCAATATAAGTTCCAATATAGGAAATAATAAAAAACAGGATCCAAATAACTGTCTTGCTATTTTTCATAGAATTGCGATTTCCTTTTATGTTATAAATTGATTTTACCTTTAAATACTTGTTTTGCCGGACCTTCTAACCAAATGTTTTTGAAAGTTTCGCCGTCCTGTTCTGCATATACTTTCAACTTTCCACCCAAAACATTTACATGAACGGAAGGTTTATTTTTATCTTTTAGAAAAACCAAAGCCGAGGCTGTTGCTCCTGTTCCACAACTAAAAGTCTCATCTTCAACACCTCTTTCATAAGTTCTGATAAAGATTTCGTCCTCCGAGATTTCTTCAACAAAATTCACATTGATTCCTTCCTGACAATAAGACGCAGAATTTCTTATTTTGTTACCGTTTTCGAAAACTTTATATTTTTCTACGTTTTCTACAAAAGTGACGTAATGCGGCGAACCTGTATTTAATTCAAAATCACCATCCATTTTTTTAATGGAATCTACGTCAATCATTTTCAGTTTAATAATGCCATTATTGATTTCTGCTTCGTGTAACCCGTCGATTGCGGTAAAGGTTGTTTGATCTTCAAACACGTCCAGGAAATGAGCAAACGCCACAAGACACCGTCCGCCGTTTCCACACATCGTACTTTCGTTTCCATCGGAATTATAATAGACCATTTTGAAATCAGCCGTCGGATCGTTTTCCAGTAAAATCAATCCATCGCCACCGATACCAAAACGGCGGTCGCATAAGGTTTCAATAATTTCTCTCTCTTTAGGAAACTGTAAATCACGGTTATCGATCATCACGAAATCGTTTCCGGTTCCCTGATACTTAAAAAAGTCAATAGTATTTTGCATAAAAAAAAGGTTTTTATCCCTTGTAATTTTGGGAGAGCAAAGATACTTAATTCTTTATCAATAGGGGAAAGTGGAGATAGATTAAATCAGTTGCTGTGATGGATTCGATGGTCTTTTTTCCATTCGAAATAGCCCACAATTGCCATGGCTGTAAAAACCATATATTGGATTGAAGTAATTCCCAAACCTTTATAAATCATCATCGGAATACAAATCAAATCACCTACGATCCAGAAAATCCAGTTTTCGATTTTACGTTTTGCCATGAGCCACATTCCAACCAAGAAAATCGCCGTGGTGAAAACATCCAGCCAGTTCGCCCAATCCAAATGATACAAGCCAAGTTGCACATTCTCCATTGAGAAATGATTGTCGATATAGGGTTTGTAATAATAAACGATGGTAACTAAAATTAAACTGATCAGAAATAAAATCCCGGAGAAAATCCATTCTTTTTTTGTCGCCCAGGATACTTCAACATGAACGTGATCTTCAGAACTTTTAGCCCACAAAACCCAGCCGTAAAGGCTCATCACGGTGTAATAAAAATTAATCATCATGTCGCCGAGCAAACCGAAATTGAAGAGGATATATACGTAAAGCGCTGTAGAGATTATTCCAGTTGGATAAACCCAGATATTTTTTTTAATGGAAAAATAAACACTCAGGACTCCAAAAATAGTGGCAATCGCTTCGAGCGCAATTTGAAAGTTATCGTAGGTTTCGTAAGGTTGCAGAAAGAGTTCGTAGAAATTCATGAGTTCAAAGATAAGTTTTTCTGAAAATAAAAACGAGTGTAACTTAAGTCACAGATGTTGTTGAAAAGTCGTCCTATCTTTGAATCAAATTAAGAGTCATGAAATCGCCATTTAGTAATTTGTAATCAAATATAAATAAAGATTTGCGATTACATTTGACATTAAAAAACGATAAATATTTACAAATGAAAAAGATAATATTGTTAAGTAGTTTCGGTTTTTTATTTCTACAGTGCGGAAATAAATTCGTTCATGAGGAAATTTCAACAAAAGAAGTCGCAACAATCAGCTCTGATTCACTTCACAGTTATGCGACCGAAACCAAGAAACTTTTGATGAAAAATGTAGGCGAGCAAATTCAGAAAGGCGGACCGGAATCGGCTTTGGAGTTTTGCAATATCGAAGCAATGCCTTTAACAAAATCGATGTCAGATAAACACGGTTTGGTGATTTCCAGAGTTTCTGATAAAAATAGAAATCCAAAAAATATTGCCAACGCAGAAGAGTTGAAGTTAATTGAGCAGCATAAAATACAATTACTAGCAGGTGAACTTTTAAAACCCGTTCGCACCGAAACGCATTACTATGAACCTTTGGTTACGAATGCAATGTGTTTGCAATGTCATGGTGAACCTAGTAAAAATGTTCAACCAAAAGTGGCCGCGAAAATTGCAGAATTATATCCAAATGATTTAGCCATGGGTTATAAAGAAAATGAAGTCCGCGGACTGATCAGTATTAAAACTAAATAGTTTATTTCCATATTTTTATTTGTTAAGATAGACCGTCGCATTTATGTGGCGGTTTGTTATTTTTATTATATAAAGTTTGTCACGCTGGAAGCGTCTCTGGATAAAACAAGGCAGAGATTCCTCCGGAATAATAAATGATCTTCAAAAGTTCCCCATTTTGTCGCGCTGAAAAGCATCTCACACACAACCGACGTAGAGATTTCTCAGAATAACAATTGATTTTTAAAAAGCCACGATATTTGTCACGCTGGAAGCGTCTCAGTGCAGAGATTGACTTTGTCGAAACGCTTCGTTAGGTTTCCTCCGGAATTACAAAAGGAACCAACAAACTGCAGAGCCAGAAGTATGAAAAAGTTGATCCTTAAAAACTTAGCAGTAATCTATAATTTACTAATTTCGTAAAAACACATTGCCATAATTGAATTCACAGAAGGTATTTACGATTTTTACGTATATATTTTAACTAATAAAAATAAGACCGTTTTATATACTGGGGTTACAAACGATATAAGACGAAGGTTTGAAAGAACATCGAGAAAAAAAGAATCCAAAAAGTTTTACTGCGCGATATAATGTTGAGTTTTTAATTTACTATGAACATTTCGGTTGGATTCAACTAGCATTAGCAAGGGAAAAAGAGATCAAAGATTTACGAAGAGAATTAAAATTAGATCTGATTAAAAGTTTTAATCCTGACTTAAAATTCTTAAACTAGCATTTTGAGATTCCTGCGGAATGACAATGATCGTTACAAAACCACCATGTTTGTCATGCTGGAAGCGTCTCTACGTAGAGATTCCTTCGGAATGACAAAAGTGTAAATGACAAAATCCCTGTAAAATTAATTGCAGGGATTTGCTATGATTAACCTTGACAAGGTTTTACAAAAGTTTGTACAAATTTAAACTCCACAAGATCCTCCTTCATTCGTATATCCCAATTTCCCTAAAATCTTATCGAGCAAACACCAATTCGTCATCGATGATTGGAGTAAATTAATTCCCACAAATCCAGTTAACCAAAGCCAATTCTGGCTTACGTAAATGGATAAAAGGATACTTGCCAAAATCATTGTTCCGGCGAAAGCGTGTATTATTCTAGTTTTCATTTTATTTATTTTAATATTTATATTTTTAAAATTGTTGTTCCAAATTGATCAAAGCAATGTGTACTTTGGATAATGTTTCTTGCCCTGAATTGAATTCTTCAATTTTTTTTAGAATTAAAGGCGTGTTTTCTTCTGGTACAAAAACCGTGAATAATAAAGAGTCTGTTTCTGCATAGGAAGAAGCAAACCAATTATCTACGACGCTGCTTTGAATGTCATTTTTGAAACCTTTTACAGTACTGTAAGTAAAAGATTTTGCTCCTGATTTTACCAGAATATTTTTGATTTCGCTTTCAAATTCCTTGATTGCGGTGATTAATAATAATTTCATAATTGATGTTTTTAAAATTCTCTGCCGAAATATTTTCCAGCAGAGAAATAGGTTAATTAATCCTGAAGGTCTTCGTCAATAGAAACAGATTCTGATTCGATGACCGCAGGTTCGTTATGCGCCCATTTTTTCTTTTCAGACATATAATAAATCAATGGAATCACGATCAACGTCAAAAGCGTAGAAACGATCGCTCCAAATACCAATGAAATTGCCAATCCCTGGAAAATCGGGTCGAATAAAATAACGACTGCTCCAATTACAACTGCTCCAGTTGTTAATAAAATCGGTGTTGTTCTCACTGCTCCGGCTTCGATGATGGCTCGTTTAATAGGTTCCCTTTCTTTCAATCTAATTTCTATAAAATCAATTAAAAGTATAGAGTTCCTCACCATAATTCCAGCCAAGGCAATCATTCCAATAAATGAAGTTGCGGTAAAGAAAGCGCCCAACAACCAGTGTCCGAGGACAATTCCCACCAATGAAAGTGGAATAGGGATCATCATCATAATTGGAGTTTTGAAGTTCTGGAACCAACCCACGATCAACATATAAATAATCAGAATCACCACTAAAAATGCCACTCCTAAATCCCGGAAAACTTCCAAAGTAATTTGCCATTCACCATCCCATTTCACTGTGTAATCTGATTCGTCTTTTGGTGCATTCATGTACAATTCATTCAATGAATATCCCGCCGGAAGTTTGATGTTTTTCAATTTTTCATCCATTCCCAGAATCGCGTAGGCCGGACTTTCTAATCCTCCCGCCATATCTGCGAGAATATAAACCACGCGTTTCTGGTCTTTTCTGTAAATTGATTTTTCCAAAGTTTCGCGTTGAACTTTTACAATATCACTCACAGGAACCATTCCGGCCTGACCTTTCACTTTTAAATCAGTAATATCAGAAATACTGGTTTTGTCGCCCTCATTGAGTTTCATGACGATGTCAATTGCGTCGTTCGATTTTGGATCAAATAGGTTTCCGACCGAATGTTCGCCAATCAAATAAGTTAGATTTCCAATAATTTGTTGAGGTGCAACACCGTTCAACATTGCTTTTTCTTTATCCGCTACGATTTTAAATTCCGTTTGTGGAGATTCCACCATCCAGTCCACATCTACAACATCGTCTGTATTGATCAAGATTTTTTGAACTTCATCAGCGATGCGAACTTGCTCTTCATAATCTGGTCCGTAAACTTCAGCAACAATGGTTGATAAAACGGGTGGTCCAGGTGGAACTTCTACGATTTTCACATTTGCGCCATATTTTTTTGCAATCTTGTGAATCTCCGGACGAATTACTTTTGCCACATCGTGACTTTGTAAATCACGATCTTCTTTATGCAAGAGATTCACCTGAATATCCGCAGTATTGCTGCTTCCACGCATATCGTAATGACGAACCAAACCATTAAAAGTAATCGGAGAAGCGGATCCAATATAAGATTGGTAATTCACCACTTCTGGAACGGTTTTCAGATATTGCGCGATATCTTGCGTTACTGCCGCAGTTCGTTCTAAAGTCGTTCCTTCCGGTAAATCGATGACAACTTGCACTTCATTTTTATTATCAAATGGAAGCATTTTTACTGCGACCCATTTTGCCGCAAAAGCAAACATGGAGATCATCAATAAAACACCCGTAATTCCGAGCATCGTCCATCTTTTCTTTTTGTTATCAAGCAAAGGCTGCTCAATCTTTTTATAAATTTTATAGATGAAACCTGTTTCTAAACCTTGCTCTTCTTTATGTTCCTCGCTGTCTTTTACTTTTAATAAATGGAAACCTAGATAAGGCGTAATTGTTAAAGCAATAAAAAGAGAAAGCAACATCGCAATGGAAGCACCAATCGGCATTGGCGACATATAAGGCCCCATCATTCCAGATACAAATGCCATGGGTAAAATCGCTGCAATGACCGTGAATGTTGCTAAAATCGTCGGGTTACCAACTTCATTAATAGCGAAAATAGCGGCTTGCTTGAATGGTAATTTCTTCATGTGGAAATGCCGGTGCATATTCTCCGCAATAATAATACTGTCATCGACGACGATTCCCACTACGAAAACCAGGGCAAAAAGCGTAATTCTGTTCAGCGTATAACCCAACATATAATAGGCGAAAAGTGTCAAGGCAAAGGTTAATGGCACAGAAAAGAAAACGACTAGACCGCCTCTCCATCCCATTGCGAGCATCACCAAAAGCGTCACTGCAACAATCGCAATTCCCAAGTGGCTCATTAATTCTGATACTTTGTGAGAAGCCGTTTCACCATAATTTCGGGTCACTTCTACATGCACATCATCTGGAATTAAAGTTTTCTTTAAAGATTCCACCTGATCCAAAATCTCCGCAGAAATATGCATCGCATCGGCACCTTTAACTTTAGAAACAGAAAGCGTTACCGCAGGATATTCCGATAAAAAATTCTTGCCTTTTTCAGTCGCATTTCCGTAACCGAAGTTCACGTAATTCTTTGTGGAGGAAGGTCCGTCTTCAATTTTTGCGACTTGTTTTAAATAAACCGGCATATTTTGAGAAGTTCCAATCACCAGATTTCCAACATCTTCAGCAGAATTTAAAAACTCACCGGTTGTTACCAAATATTCCTGATCGTTGCTGGCGAAACTTCCAGATTGCGAACTTCCGTTATTGGCCTGAATCATTTGCATAATCCCTAATGCATCAACATTAGATTCCGCCATTTTATCTTTGTCAACTACCACTTGCAACTGTCGGCTTCTTCCACCAATCACGTTGGTTAGGGAAACGTCTTTAATTTTTTTGACTTCAGAAGCGAGTTCTTCGGTCATTTGTCTCAATTGAAAATCGCTGTATTTTTCGCTCCAAAGCGTCAATCCCAACATCGGCACGTCGTCGATGGAGCGGGTTTTAATCAAAGGTTCATAAACTCCTTTTGGAAAGATGTTTTTATTTTTCATCATCTCATCATAGAGTTTTACATACGAACGTTCGGTATCTTCGCCGACGTAAAACTGAACGATTATCATGGCTTTTCCGTTCATGGCCATACTGTGGACGTGCTCTACACCTTTGATGTTGGAGATTATTTTTTCTAAAGGTTTCACCACACGATTTTCTATTTCCGTTGGATTTGCGCCCGGATAACCAACCATTACGTCGGCCATCGGTACAATAATCTGTGGTTCCTCTTCTCTTGGTATTAATGTCGAACTGTACATCCCAATCGCCATCAACGCGACCATCAAAAGAATTGATAGTTTTGAATTGATGAAGACTTCGGCAATACGTCCTGCTATTCCTTGTTGCATAATTTTAATTTAAATAATTGAGGAAATTATTGTTTTACTTTTGCTCCGTTATAGAGTTTTCCTTGCGCTGAAACGATGTAAGGTTCTTTTGCGGTAAGTCCAGATAAAACTTCGAATTGGTCGCCAAAATCTTTTCCTATTTTCACCCAACGAAGAACTGCGGTATTATTTGAACTGATTGTATAAACTCCCGTCAACTGACCCTTTTCTACCAAAGCAGATTTAGGAATCATCACGCCTTCCTGAAAATCCTGATTTACTTTCCCAGCATTTTTAAATGGAAATTGAATATTGACAAACATTCCCGGTAATAAATTTTGACTGCCCGAAACATTGACTTTCACCATATATTGTCCACCCGTATTCGTGGAAGATTTACTAATTTCGGCAACCGTTCCGCCAACTTCTTCGTTTGTCGATTTTAAAGTAATTTTCACTGGCATTCCTTGCGTAATTTGAGTAATATTTTGCTCCGAAACCAAAACCTGTGCTTGCAAAGAAGATGGTGACTCGATGGTTAACAAAGGCATTCCCGGACTTGCCATATCGCCTTGTTCTGCATATTTCGCCGTGATTACTCCGGAAATTGGAGCCGTAATATTCGTGTACCGATACTGAGAATTTACTTCACTTTTCATCGCTTGTGCGGCTTGCAAACCGGCTTGAGCCATTTCGTAGCGCGCTCTCATATCATCAAGTTCTTTTTGAGAAGCACTTTGATTTTTATATAAATTCGAGAAACGCTCGTAATCTTTTTTAGCAATATTATAACTTGCCTGCGCTTGAGAAATTTGCGCATTGGCTTGTCCACCTTTTGCCTGAATATCTGTGGAATTGATGCTTACCAATAATTGTCCGGCACTTACGTTTTGTCCAACTTCGGCTTTCATTCCGGTGATGTAGCCCATCATTCTGGTACTTACATTGACGGTATTTTTCGCGACTAATTTTCCACTGGCACTTGCATAAGCACCTTCGGAATTATTTCCGGATTGATTTACGGTTACTTGGATCGGCGTCTGCTTCAGTGTTGCATCTTTTTCGTCTGCCGAGCAACTCATGGTTAATCCTAAAAGTAGGACGGAGTAAACTAATATTTTCATGTTGATATTTTTTAAGATGATAGATTAAAAGATGATAGATAATAGACTGATAGATAATAGACTGATAGATAATAGACTGATAGATAATAGGCTGATAAATAATAGATGTTTACAATTTGGTCTATTATCTACTCGTCTATCTTCTATTTGTCTCATTTTAAAAATTTAAAGTATTCCAGCGCCGAATTATATTCGAAAATCGCTTGTTGATATTCTAATTCTTTCTGCGACATTTGAGTTTCTGCGGACAATAAATCAGATGATTTTTCTAAACCTTGATCATATCTGTTTTTACGGATTCGGTAGGCTTCTGCACTTTGATCCCAGGATAATTTGGTCAAAGAAACTTTGTTGTCCGCATCTAAAACCTGGCGATACGATTTATTCAGTTCTAACTGATTCTGTTTTTGATATTGTTGAATTTCAGTCTGTGCTTTTGATAGATCTGCTTTGTAAACTTCTTTTTCACTTTTGGCTTTATAACCATCGAAGACATTCCAGGATAATTGCAATCCGACCAAATAGCCATTACCATTGAATTTATAGACTTTGTTGTCATTTAATTCAAAACTTCCAAAGGCATTTAGTTTTGGTAAAAATTTTGCGTCGGCAGATTTCATCAAATAATCGTAGGCTTCCAACGATTTTTCATACGCTTGCAAATCTTTTCTGTTTTCATTGAGTTTTGGATTTTGCTCTAAGATATTTTCCTGATAAGAAAATTCATCCATCGGTTTGAAAACTTTATTTTCAGAATCTTCATTCAATAAAAAATAAACATAATCCGAAGCATTTCTCACATTCGATTTCGCGTATTGAATCTGACTTTCAATTTCAGAAACTCTTACATTCATATACAAAACTTCAGATTTCTGGATCATTCCGTTTTTGTAATAATTATCGATCACTTTTTTGTTGGCAAGGGTTGTATTTTTTGCTTCTTCCAAGACTTTTACCACTTTATAAGCCATTTGCAATTGGAGATATCCTTTATTCAATTCAAACTGAAGATATTCTTTCGTCCGTTCTGCTTTAATTTTCAAAACATCCACTTTTACTTCTCCCGCTTTTTTCTGATAAACTGCATCTTTATTAAAAATGGGTTGCTGCACTTCCAATTTAGTGGCGAAATTGAAAACATTATCAGGATTATTTAAACTTGCTGGATCAAAATCCATCATGGTAATTCTGGATTGGTTGAGTTTTGTGCCAAATGCCATTAAAGGACTATTGGTCGCAGTTCCCGTGTAGGAGGCAGTTACGTTGGGCAAATACATCGCGCGAGTTTGCAATAATCCGGCTTCTGCAGAATTCACTTCATCATTTGCCAATTTCACGGAGAGGTTTTGACCTTCAATTCTGGTTTCTAAATCTTTTTTAGAAATTTGAATGGTGTCTTGTCCGAAAAATTTTGTTGAAATAAAGAGTAAAAACAATATCTTTTTCATAAATCTTAATTTGATGACAAAAGTATGAAGGTAAATAATCGTACACAGTGACAAATGTTACACAGAATCTATTAACATTGAAATTAGCATTGAATTATTCAGCACAGATTCCACAGATTTCCACGGATGATTCTTTATTTTTGGATGACAAAATTTTTACTGAAAATAGAATCTGTGAAAATCCGTACAATCTGTGTGCGTTTTAACCTTGACAAGGTTAAGTTCATATGAAACAAAACCCCGAAAAATCGAGGTTTTATTGCTGAATATATATTGGTGTGTTTTTAAGAAGTAACGATGGTCGTAGTCATCGTGATTTTCGATTTAATCGAATTAGAGATCAAACAATGCTGTTCTGATTTTTGCAAAATGCGTTCTGCTTTTTCCCGGTCGCTTTCATTAGTGATAATGACAGTTGGTTCCAGGATTACTTCTGTCATTAAGAATTTACCTTCGACCTGTTCGAGTTTTCCGGTTGATTTACAAGAGAATCCAGTGAATTCTAATTTAGAATTTTTCGCGATGGATAAGAAAGTCGTCATCAAACAACTTGCAACTGCAGAGGTAAATAAATGTTCCGGCGACCAAATTCCTTCCACGCCTTTCGGGAATTGTGGCGGAGTAGCGATTTCTACTTTGGTTGACAATTCTGGAGAACTCATTTCACCTTGTCTGTCTTTCGTCCACGAGATATCTACGTTATAAAAGTGTGTATCCATGATTTTAAATTTTACCGTTTAAACTTCCCCAACCACCACCATTGTGAACGTCGGTATAGCCATTATTTAAAAGAATCGTTTTCGCGGATCCACTTCTCATTCCAGAAGCGCAACATGTAATGATGGTTTTGTTTTTGTCCTTTAATTTTGAAAGATTATTTTGAAGTTGATCTACCGGAATATTGATGGAACCTTTAATATGTCCACCCGCAAATTCCCCTTTGCTGCGAACATCAAGGATAATTGCACCGTTTTTTACAAGCGTTGCGTAATCTGTTTTTGTGAAGCCGAAAAATTGATTAATAGTATCTAACATAATTTTGAGTATTTGATTAATTTAATACTGCAAATTTAGGTTAGGGAAATTGAGACTACAGTAATCTACATCACAGAAGTTCAATTTTTTTCACCGCAAAAGCGACAAAAGACAAATGTTGAAAAATAGATTTTCAAAAGAGGGCAAAAAGTAAATTCAAAATGATGTTATCATTTTGCAAACTTTTGATTTGCTTAAATTTTTAATAAAAACTTTTGACTCTTTTGCGGTAAATTTTTTTTGAAAGAATTATAGAAGTTCAATTTTATTTCGGGAAAGAATTAAAAGATGGTCTTTTTCCATTTGTTTTAAAACACGGCTTGTTGCTTCCCGTGTAATTCCCAATTCATCGGCTAATTGCTGATGGGTAACCGAAATTTCTTTCGAATTATACAGTTGAGTTTTCTGTTTGATGAGGTGTAAAAGTCTCGTATCAATTTTTTGAAAAGCCACCGAATTCACAACATCCAATAACTCTTCAAAACGTTTTTGATAAAGATCAAAAATAAATTCCGTCCAGTCTGGATATTTTTTTACCCATTCTTTGGCTTTGTCGGCTGGAATCAACATGATATCCGCATCTTCTTCCACAATGGCTTTTATTTTAGAAGTTTCATTTTTCATTCCCGCGAAAATAGAAACGATGCAACTTTCGCCTGGAGTTAAATAGTAGAGTAGGATTTCGCGACCGTCTTCTTCAGTCCGAATGACTTTGATACTTCCAGAAATGACCACCGGAATATGTTTAATGTAAGAATCCATATTAACAATGGTTTCTCCGGCAACAAAATGTTTCAGGTTACCAGTATCTTCAATTTCTTTCACTAAATCGGACTGGAATATATCTTTTAAAATCATGGCTTAAAGTTAATAAAATTTCTCTTCCTACTTATTAATTTAAAAGCCATCTGCAATCACTTGCTGGTGTTTTATGAAAATATTCTTTTCATCCCTTTCTTTTTTCATTATTAAAGTTTTTACGTTTTCATTATGAAAGTCAGTTTTTTACTGATTTGGAAAGACTTTTTCCAAAATAAATTGCCGAAAAATAGTTAATCATTGCTAAATTTTTATATTTTTGGGAATCTTAAACAAATAAAAAATGTCAAATCTTTGGAGAACCAAACCTCTGAGTCAACTTTTGTCAGAATCTGACGAGACCTCAGACGGTTTGAAAAAAACATTGTCGTCTGCTTCTTTGGTAGCCTTGGGAATCGGTGCAATTATTGGAGCCGGACTCTTTTCGATCACGGGACTTGCAGCAGCAAATTATGCGGGACCTGGAATCATGATTTCCTTTATTATCGCAGCCATTGGTTGTGCTTTTGCCGGCTTATGTTATGCGGAATTTGCCTCAATGATTCCTGTAGCAGGAAGTGCTTATACCTATTCTTACGCAACAATGGGTGAGTTTATCGCCTGGATTATCGGATGGGATTTAGTCTTGGAATATGCCGTGGGAGCCGCAACCGTTGCCTCGAGTTGGTCGGGTTATCTCGGGAAATTCTTGGAAAGTTTTGGAGTTTCACTGCCACATAATTTAATGATGACGCCGTTTGACAGTTATATTGTCGATGGTGTTACGCATACCGGTTTAATTAATCTTCCGGCGGTTTTCATTGTAAGTATAATGTCAATGGTCTTAATTAAAGGAACAAGTGAATCTGCATTTGTCAATACTTTAATTGTTATTCTTAAAGTTTCAATTGTAATTATATTTATCGTTGTAGGTTGGAAATATGTAAAAGCAGAAAACCTTACCCCACTTATTCCTGCAAATACAGGAAAGTTTGGTGAATATGGATGGTCCGGAATTATTAGGGCCGCCGCGGTCGTCTTCTTTGCTTATATAGGATTTGATGCAGTTTCAACCGCTGCACAGGAAACAAAGGATCCGAAAAAATCAATGCCGATCGGTATTATGGGATCACTTATTATCTGTACGGTATTGTATATCATTTTTGCTTACGTAATGGTAGGTGTTGTGAACTACAAAGCGTTTACTGCCGGTGGTGGTGGAGATCACTTAGCGCCAGTTGCAATTGCAATTGAAGCAATGGGAAGCGTTGTAAATGGGACGATGGTTCCAGCATATCCTTGGTTGAATACCACGATTATCTTAGCGATTTTATTGGGTTATTCATCAGTAATTTTAGTAATGTTAATGGGTCAAAGCCGTGTATTCTACTCGATGAGTAAAGATGGTTTGTTGCCAAAAGTTTTCAGCGAAGTTCACAAGAAATTTAGAACACCTTATAAATCCAATCTTTTCTTTTTGGTATTCGTGAGTTTATTTGCGGCCTTTGTTCCGGGAAGAGTAGTAGGAGAGATGACCAGTATTGGGACTTTGTTTGCCTTTATCCTGGTGTGTGTTGGTGTATTGGTTTTAAGAAAAACGCAGCCAGATGCACCACGTGCTTTTAGAACACCGCTGGTTCCATTAATTCCGGTTTTAGGAGTTTTGGTATGTTTAGGAATGATGGTTTTCTTACCATTTGACACCTGGATTCGTTTGGTATGTTGGATGATGATTGGTCTGGATGTTTATTTGTACAGAGGAATTAAAAACTCATTCTTAGGAAAAGCAAACAAAACCACTGAGGATCCGAAAAACTATACGGTAACAGCGATTTCCGGTATTTTCATGACCGTTCTTCTTGCAGTGTTGGCTTACTTACACCATCAGAATGCTGAGGTTGATGATAGCGGATTAATCATGTTCTCTGTAGCGATGATTATTGTACACGCAATTTTATATGGCTATTATTTCTTTAAGTATAAAAAATAATCAACTGTATATCTATTTTAAACCCCGTCTTTTAGGCGGGGTTTTTTTGTTTTATGTTGAGGTTTATTAATGAATTATTAACGTTGATTTTTTAATATAAAGATTCTGATATTCAATATTAATAGTGAGGGATTTTTAATTTTTAGTTAAATTTGTATGATATGAAAAAACAAATCGGTTTCTTATTATTCCTTTTTTACTTCACTTTTTCTTTTGCTCAAAAAGTAGAAATTCAAACATTATTAAAAGATCAAATCTCCATTCGCGCTTTGCAGATTTATGATGACAAAGTTTGGTATGCTGGAACAGATTCAAAATTCGGTTTTGTCAGTTTAAAGGATTCTGCAGATAAAAAGCAAATGAAATTATCTGATGAAAAATTAGAATTTCGAACGTTAGCACAAGACCGTAAATACTTTTACACGATTAATATTTTAAGTCCGGCTTATTTGTTCAGAATTGATAAGAAGACATTGAAGTCAAATCTTATTTCGAGCGATACTATAAAAACTGCATTTTTTGACTCCTTTATTTTTGATAAATTCGACAGAGGAATTGCAATCAGTGATCCAGCTGTCGACGGAGGTTTTAATGGAAAAATATTTGGAGAGAAACCTGAAAGTATTAATAAAAAAAACTCCTTCCCAAAATACTTTCCGGGTGAAGCGCATTTCGCGGCAAGCAATACCAATATCGCCACAAATAGCGGTAAAGTCTGGATTGCAACTGGCGGAATGACAGCAAGGATTTTTAAATTTTCCTGGAACAATCCCACGAAATGGCAAGTTTTTGAAACGCCTTTTATTCAGGGGACTTCTTCCCAAGGAATTTATTCTATAGATTTCTACAATAAAAATTTCGGGATCGCAGTTGGTGGAGATTATACCCAACAAGCAGAAAACATAAACAATATTGCAACTACAAATGATGGAGGAAAAACTTGGCAAATTCAAGCCTCTGGAGAAAATGGTGGTTACAAAACCTGCGTAAAGTTCAGACCGAAATCCAAAGGAAAAGACATCATTGCTGTTGGTGATCAAAACATTGAATTCTCTAATGATTACGGAAAAACTTGGACAACCATTTCCGAAGAAAAAGGGTTGTACTCTTGCGATTGGATTGATGAAAACACTTTAGTGTTTGCGGGGAAAAATAGAATTATTAAAATGAAAATAAATTTTTAGAAATGAAAAAGATCAACTTTTTACTCTTATTGATGGTACCATTATTTGGTTTTTCACAGAAAATAAGAGTCTTCGTTTTGGCAGGACAAAGCAATATGAATGGTTTTGGTTTTACCAAAGATTTACCTTCAGATTTAAAATCCTTTAATGACGTTTATATTTTTCAAGGTAAAGCCGTTGCAGATGATGAAACCAATGGTGGGGTAGGAAAGTGGGAGGTTTTGAAACCGGGACACGGTCATCAATTTAACACCGATGGAAAAACCAATCAACTCTCAGATCGTTTCGGTCCTGAATTATCATTTGCAAAAAGAGTGAAAGAATTGTACCCGAAAGATAAAATCGCATTGATTAAATATGCCAGAGAAGGAACGTCAATCGACAGTTTAGCGCGTGGTCCCTTCGGATGTTGGGATTCTGATTACTTTGGGAAAACGGGTGGGAATCAATTCAAACATTATTTAAAAACGGTTCAGAATGCTTTAAATAAAATCGATTTTCAGAAAAATGAAGAAGTGGTAATGAACGGAATTATCTGGATGCAAGGTGAAGGTGACGCAAGTTTTACGGAAGAAATTGCCCAAAACTATTATGGTCATTTGGTTACTTTATTTAAAGGTTTCCGGGCGAGTTTACGCGATGCCGATATTCCTGTAGTGATTGGCAAAATTTCAGACTCTGGAAAAGATCCGAGCGGACGAGTTTGGAAAACCGGAGAGTTAATTCAATATGCTCAAGAAAAATATGCGGCTCACGATAAAAATGCAGCCATTGTAAGAAGTACTAAAAACTACAGTTACGGCGATGATCCTTGGCATTATAATTCAGCAGCTTATATTGATTTGGGAAAAAATTTCGCTGATGAAGTTTACAAATTGCAGCAGAAAAGAGAAATGATTGTAGGAAAAATAAAAATACAATGATGAAATTTATCAATCGCAGAGAATTTAGGTTTCATTTAATTTAAGTTAAATTTGCACCAGAAAATTCCAGTTGGAATTCTAGCGATTTTAATAAAAAAAATTGAGAAATAAATGAATTCTTTAATCGATAAATACAATATTCCCGGCCCTCGATATACTTCTTACCCAACCGTTCCATTTTGGGACGATGCGAGTTTTACAAGTGAACTTTGGCAGCAGTCGGTCATTAAAACTTTTAATGCAACCAATGATTCGGAAGGGATTTCAATTTATATTCACCTGCCATTTTGTGAACAACTTTGTACATTCTGTGCGTGCCACAAAAGAATTACGAAACAACATTCTGTAGAAACTCCTTATTTGGAATCCGTTTTAAAAGAGTGGGATTTATATATTAAATTATTTGGCAGAACTCCAAAAATTAAAGAATTGCATTTAGGTGGTGGAACACCGACTTTTTTCTCGCCTGAAAATTTAAGAATTTTACTGGAAGGTATTTTTGCCAAAGCAGATATCGCCGAGAATCCGCAATTTTCATTTGAAGGACATCCAAACAATACGACCAGAGAACATTTGCAGACTTTATACGATTTAGGTTTTCGCAGAGCCAGTTTTGGTGTTCAGGATTACGATCTTCAAGTTCAGAAAGCCATCAACAGAATTCAGCCTTTTGAAAATGTAAAGAATGTGACAGATATGGCGCGGGAAATTGGCTACGAAGGCGTTTCTCACGATTTGGTTTTTGGACTACCTTTTCATACTTGGGAGAAAATGGAATACACGATTCGTAAAACTTTAGAATTGAAACCCGACCGTTTGGCGTTCTACTCTTATGCTCACGTGCCTTGGATTAAAGGGGTGGGACAGCGAGGTTTCGATGAAAATGATTTGCCAAGTGGCGAAGAAAAAAGGAAATTGTATGAAAACGGAAAAAAATTATTAGAAGAATTGGGTTATATCGAAGTAGGAATGGATCACTTCGCTTTGCCGCACGACGATCTTTATCAGTCGATGGTTTCGGGAGATATTCACCGTAACTTCATGGGTTATTCCTCCAGCAAAACACAATTAATGGTTGGTTTAGGAATGTCGGCGATTTCAGATTCCTGGTATGCTTTTGCACAAAGCAATAAGAGTGTGGAGGAATATCAGAAACTGGTCGAAGATGGAATTATTCCAGTTGTTAAAGGACATATTCTGAATGAAGAAGATTTGTTAATCAGACAGCATATTTTAAATTTAATGTGCCGTTTAGAAACATCATGGGATTTACAAACCAGTTTCCCAGAAATCGAAAATGCCTTAGAATCATTAAAAGAAATGCAAGCCGATGGATTGGTTGAGATTTCAAATAACACCATAAAAATCACAGACAAAGGTCGCGCATTTACTAGAAATGTCGCAATGACTTTTGATTTAAGAATGCTTCGAAACAAGCCCGAAACCCGGATTTTTTCCATGACCATATAATGTAAAAAGCGATTTGAAAGAGTCGCTTTTTTTGTTTAATGATATTGGAGTTCGATCATTTTTTGGTTAATCTTTTGTTTGATTATCTTTAAGAAAATAATTATTTATAAAAAATTTCTTTCTATGACTATAACTAATAGCACTCTCGATGATATTTCAGAAATCTTCAGGCTTTATCAACTCGCAACCGATTATCAAAAAATCACTTTTCCCGGAAATGTCTGGCCAGAATTTGACCAAGATTTTATCGCCACGGAAGTAGTCGAAAACAGACAGTTCAAAATTGTGATCGACCATAAAATAGCTTGCATTTGGGCAATCACTTATAACGATGCACAAATTTGGGAAGAACGCGAAAACAATGATGCAATCTATATTCATCGTATCGCCACCAATCCGGAATTTAGAGGAAATAATTTCGTAAAACTCATTGCGGAATGGTCGAAAGAATTTGGTAAAAAAGAAAACAAAAAATTCATTAGAATGGATACCTGCGGACAAAATGATCGCTTAATCAACCATTATAAAAATTGTGGCTTTAATTTTCTAGGAATGAAAAAGTTGAAAGATTCTTCTGAATTGCAAGCGCATTATCAAAATGCAAATGTTTGTTTTTTTGAGATAGAACTGAAGTAAAAACCTTATTTAATAGGATTGATTGATATAGGCCGAGCCTAAATCTGATTTTTTCTATGCTTTTAAATAAATTGTTAGGTCAAATTTAATTTTAAAATTATAAAGAAATGGAACCCAGAATAAATGTCTCAAAAGTAGATCCCAAAGCCTACGAAGCCATGATTGGTTTAGAAAAATATCTTGCGCAAAGTGGTTTAGATGAAATCCTTTATGAACTCATTAAAACCAGAGCCTCGCAAATGAATGGTTGTGCCTATTGCATTAATATGCACACAAGAGATGCGATCGAACTTGGAGAAACACCACAGCGATTATTTCTATTAAATGCCTGGCGCGATACCGAACTTTTTACAGAAAAGGAAAGAGCAGTTCTGGCCTTAACAGAAGCAATGACTTTAATTACAAACGGTCATGTCCCAGACGATGTTTACAAAGAGGCCGAAAAACAATGTACACCAAAGGAACTCGCCGCAGTAATCATGGCAGTTGTCGCCATCAATGGTTGGAATAGAATTGCCATTACCACAAGATTGTCTTTAGATTAAAATTTTTAATTATTATTTTTTTCCAGCAGACTTTAGGATGAAGAGGGCATTTTTATTCTTAATTTGTGGGACTGATTATTAATTAATATCTTGTATCTCAAACAAATACCTATGAAAACAAGATTTCCTTTCTACGCTTCAATTCTTGCCTTGGTTTTAGTTTCCTGTAAAACGGTAACAATTCCTTCAAATGCAATCGTGGACGATGGTAAAATAACCATCACTTTTGTCCAGATCAATGATGTCTATGAAATTGCCCCAATGCAAGGTGGCAAGGTTGGCGGAGTAGCACGGGTCTCCACTTTAAAAAAAGAGGAACTCGCCAAAAATCCTAATACTTTTATGGTAATGGCAGGTGACTTTTTAAGTCCGTCCGTTTACAACAGTTTGAAATATGAAGGCAAAAGCATTCGCGGAAAACAAATGGTTGAATCCTTAAATTCTGCCGGGTTAGATCTTGCAGTTTTTGGAAATCATGAGTTCGATATTAAAGAAGCAGAACTTCAGGACAGGATTAATGAGTCAACGTTTAACTGGGTCGCTTCCAATACTTTTCATAAAACAAAATCAGGCATCGCTCCATTTGTAAAAACAACTTCGTCCGGTAAAGAGCCTTTCCCGGAAACTTATATTATGGAAGTTCAGGATCAGGACGGTACCAAAGCAAAAATCGGATTTATCGGATTGACTTTACCCTTTAATAAAGCAGATTATGTCTCTTATACCGATGAATTTGAGGCTGCTGAAAAATGGTACAATCAATTAAAAGAATCTTGCGATGCCGTTGTTGCGCTTACCCATCTCGCCGTGGAGGAAGACAGTGTTTTAGCACGTCGACTTCCGGGACTGGCTTTGATTATGGGCGGACATGAGCATGATATGCAGTTTAAAAAAATAGGCGATATTTATATTACAAAAGCACATGCAAACGCAAAGTCGGCTTACGTAAATTACCTCACCATCGATGTGAAAAATAAAACTACTTCTGTTGTTCCCGAATTGAGAATGATTGATACGACCGTTGTAGAAGATCCTGAGACGGCTTTGGTCGTAAAAAAATGGATGGACATTGGTGAAAAAAATTATGAGGCGCTTGGCTTCAATGCAAAAAGAGTCATTCGAGAAGAAGGTGAACCTTTAGATGGTCGGGAAGAAATGATTCGCAGCGGCAAAACAAATTTAACCCGCATTGCAGTTTCAGCCATGGAAAAAGCCGTTCCTACTGCGGATGTGGTATTGCTGAATTCCGGTTCAATTCGCGTTGATGATGTCCTTCAAATGCCGGTAACGGAATATGATATTATTCGAACTTTGCCTTATGGTGGTGCGATTATGGAAGTTGATATGCGCGGAAATTTATTAACTAAAGTTTTAGAAGCGGGAAGAAATAATGTCGGTTCCGGAGGATTTCTACAATATTCATCGTCTGTCAATTATAATCCAGCAACAAGAACGTGGACTTTGAAAGATGCGCCCATCAATCCGAAAAAATCCTATCATGTTGCACTTGCAGATTTTTTAATGACGGGTGGTGAAGCGAATATGGGCTTTTTAAATAAAGACAATCCAGACATCATTAAAATTTATCCAACTCCTACAAGTTCTACTGATTTAAGATCTGATTCAAGGTTGGCAATCATTAAATATATGGCAGAATTGGGGAAATAAATTCTATTTATTATTTTTTGAAATAATGGTTTTATTGCTTAGAAATAAAGTAATTAAAAATCCTATACTCAATAAAATAATTCCGGTCAGATAAGTTCTTGGGCCAATTAATTCTGGATTCGTGGTGTAGGAATCGCGAATAAAAGCAGCGACTTGTGGTCCAACAATTCCACCAAATGACCAGGCAGTTAAAATAACACCATACATTACTGGCATTAATTTTTCCTTAAAAACATCGAGGATATACGACGGCATTGCACCAAATCCTCCGCCGTAGCAGAGTAGGATATAGCAGACTAATACTCCGAAAATCCAAGGATTACTGGTCAACATCAATAAAATAAAAACGATTATTTGTGAACCCAAAAGCAAACGGAAAACTTGTATTCTTCCCAGTTTATCCGATAATCCGCCCCAAAGAAATCTACCGATTCCATTAAACAAAGAACTGATGGCGATGAGTGTTGCACCGGCGATTGCAAGATTTTCCACATTCATTTCCGGATTTTTTAAAAGAAGTAAATCCTGCATCATTGGAGATTGCATGCTGACAAACATAATTCCGGCGGAAATGTTTAAAAAGAAAACCAACCACATTCCAATGAATTTTTTAGAAAGTACACTCTGTTTTAAGGTTAATTCATTTTCAATTTCTTGATTGAATTTTTTGTTTTCAGGAACGATATATCCTTCAGGAATAAAACCAGGCGATGGATTTTTCATGGATAAACCTGCGGGAATCCCAATGAGCAGAAGGGCTAAAGAAATGTACAGAAAAGTCTGAACCATATTTCCATCTGTTATTTTGATGAAAATCGGAGCAATAAATTTCGACATCATGAGTGCACCTAATCCAAAACCCATGACGACCATTCCGGTAATAAATCCTTTTTTGTCGGGAAACCATTTCGAAACCGTGGCGACAGGCGTTACGTAACCTAAGCCTAAACCGATTCCGCCAACAAAGCCGAAGCCAAAATAGAAGAGAGGTAAACTGCTGATCGACATTGCATACGCACTTATTAGATATCCAAAGCCGTAAAGCAGTACTCCGATTGTGGCGAGTTTTCGTGGACCAAATTTCGGCAAAATCAATCCACCTAATGCGGCAGATAAACCCAGGAAGAGAATCGCAATACTAAAGATCCACATGGTTTGCACGTTGGTCCAGCCATATTCCAGCATGATTGGTTTTTGAAAATAACTCCAGGCGTAAACCGTTCCGAGTACGACCTGTAGCAACGTTCCCATGATTGCAATGAACCAGCGATTTGAATTTTTGTTTTGCATCAACAGCGTTTTTGTTTCGATAGTAAATTGAAGTTTAGTACATGACAGAAAAAACATTATTGAATTTTTTAACCACAAAAGTCACAAAAACAGAAAGTATAAAAACATACTTTTAAAGTTAAAATAAGTGGAACGCTATTGCATTCACCCTTTTTAACCTTTAATACGAGGTTTTTTTAATCTTCAAAGTGGAAAAACTTTTGTGCCTTTTGTGGTTAATTATTTTTTGTGATGTACTAAAAAAATCAAGTTTAAATTTACCGCTATTTCCTGCAAAACCATTTTTAGTCAATATGATTTTATACATGTTAACACCGATTTCTTGGTTTGGTTTTTTGATGAATTAGAAAATATAAAGTGAATTCCAACTTTTATTAAATAAATTTAAAAGATGTTTTAATTGAATCCGTGAACATAATTATTGGTAAACATGTTTGTTAGGATTCGTAAATACTTTTTTCGTTCTTTGCACTTACGAAATTGAAGATTTTGAATCATCAAAATTTCATCAAAAAAAATCAACTTTAATTATGTCAGCAGAAAAAAATATACAAGAAAAAGTAAGACTTCATATCCGAAATAAAAATCGGGAACGATATGATTTAGATGCTTTGAAAATCGCAGTTCCTGAATTAGCAGATCATATTACCACGAATAAATATGGCGCAGAATCAGTTGATTTCGCAAATCCTGTTGCTGTTAAATTGCTTAATAAAGCGTTACTGAATCATTATTACGGAATTAAAAACTGGGATTTCCCCGAAGATAATTTGGTTCCGCCAATTCCGGGTAGAGCAGATTATTTACATTATATGGCTGACTTGTTAGGTCAAAGTAATTTTGGCGATTTGCCCGAAGGAGATAAAATTACAGTTTTAGATATTGGTGTGGGCGCAAGTTGTATTTACCCAATCATCGGTGCTGCAGAGTACGGCTGGAATTTTATTGGGTCTGATATCAATGAAGATTCTGTGGAATCGGCAAGAAATATTGTCAATTCAAATTCAAATCTTGAAGGGAAAATCGACATCAGATTACAGGAAAATTCAACATCACTTTTCAAAGGAATTTTAAATACCGACGAAAAAATAGATTTCTCGATGTCTAATCCGCCTTTTCATTCTTCACCTGAGGAAGCGCAAAAAGGAAGTCGCCGAAAAGTAAAAAATCTTTCAGGTAAAAAAATAGTAAAAGTTGAACTGAATTTTGCCGGAATCAGCAATGAATTAATTTACGAAGGTGGCGAATCGAAGTTCATTCACAGTATGATTATCGAAAGTCAGGACTTTGCTAAAAATTGTTTTTGGTTTACCACTTTAGTTTCGAAACAATCGAACTTAAAAGGGATTTATAAAACCTTAAATGAACTGGAAGTTGCTCAGGTAAAAACCATTCCCATCGGAACCGGAAATAAATCAAGTCGAATTATCGCTTGGTCATTCTTATCTAAAGAAGAACAAAAAGAATGGCGAGAAACGAGATGGAGAACGGCAGAAGAGAAGCCGGAATCAATAAGCGAATAGGCTTTCCTATCTGGATTTTTAATTTAATCAAAATGAATTTACCTCCTTATCAAAAATTCCCAGAGTTAATTTCAGATACTATTGTTCTGCGAAATATTCAGCAAGATGATATCGCAGATCTGGTTGAAATATCTTTCTATAATGCCCGTCCGGCTTCTACCACTGAAGATGCCGCGGAAATGCAGAACAAAATTAATTTAGATTACCAAAATGGCTCATCAATTCACTGGGGAATTGCAGATAAAAAGACGAATAAAATATTGGGAACATTAGGCTATTATCGTGGATTCGAAAATGGAGTAGGAGAACTTGGTTGTGTTCTAAAACCTGAATTTCGGGGAAATGGGTTGATGACTGCGGCGATTCAACTTGCAGTTGAATTTGGAATTAACGAGATGGGATTAACCAAAATCGGTGCGGTTACATCCAAAGAGAATGCTCCTGCAATTCAACTTTTGGAACGTTTAAATTTTATTAAAACTAAAGACCTCGACGATGATGAAATTGAATATCTGTTTGTTAAATAAACGATTATCCTAATTGCTGAAATCTCTTTCAACAATTTTCATCCATCTTTAACAAAGAATATCTTTGCAAAATGATTGTAATAATTAGTACAGGTTTATCTGGTTTTTTAACCACTTTCTGTTTGAGAAAAGTGTTTAAATTAACAATTTAACCGCGAATAAATTCTAAAAACAGCAAATCTTTAATAATCACAGTAAGTTTTAAAAACATTTTTTTTAGTATTTTAGTTCACTAAAAAATCATCCTATGAAAAGACTTTTATTTACTATTTTCTTATTGATTACGATTTCTTTATTTAATGCGCAACCACCGATTATAAAAGAGACGCTGAATAATCCTTTAAAGCCAACCTATCAAAATTTCAACAACAGAAAGCAAACGCTTCTTGAAAAGGAGATCATTATTCTGGGAGAATTTAAAGGTTTGACCATTGAAAAAATTACATTGAAAGATACTTCCAATCAATCTTCGCTGTCGGTTTTAGGTTTAATGACTTTCAGCGAAACCTTCGATCAGATCTCAAAGAAAACAACGATTCTGGAAAAAGAGGATTTGTCTAAATTTATCGATGCTTTAGAAAAACTGGAAAAAAATACTTCTACAAAACCTGAGAATGAAACCAAATTCAAATATTTAACTTCAACAAATATTGAGGTTGGAAGTGTTTACAATCAAACTTTAAAAAATTGGGAGCATTATCTGAAAATCCCACAGTCCACTTTTAATCAAACTGGCATGGGATTTAAGACCATTGAATTAAGAGATTTCATAAAATTATTGAAAAAAGCAGAACAGCATTTACAGAAGCAATAGTTGAGTAAATTTTAAAAAGTCCATCGATTTGATGCCTCTATTTTTACTTTCTATTTTTCTATTTTCTACAATGTTAATCAGTTTCAATATTGTAAGGGAAGATTCTTATACGTAAGAAAACTTGTGAATTTTGCAATGGCAAAGATTAATTTTCAGCAACAATCTATCTAATAAATGAAAAGAACTTTATTATTTTTAACTCTATTCTTATCGATTTCAGTTTTTGCTTGTAAATGTAACGAGCCAACCATAAAATCTTCTTTTGAATCTGCAGATTTTGTTTTTATTGGAGAAGTTTATGATGTGAATACCACGTATAAAACGGGATATATGGAAGTTGAAAATGCATTGTCCAGAGTCAAAATTGATCAAATTTATAAGGCTCCCGGTGATAATTTCAAAAGTACCGAAGTTACCTTTTTCGGTCAGCAGTTTAATTCCTGTGATTTAATGTTTCGGACGAAAGGGAAGTATTTGATCTTTGCTTACATCGAGCCAGATACCACCTTTTTTTATTCTTCGCATTGTTTAGCAACGAAAATACTTAGTCAGGTAAGCGCATCAGATTATCAGTTATTAGAGGATTTGCAAAAGGAATATATAAAAGAAATGAATGCTGAAATTCCTGAAGATTATGTGTACTCGATCGAACTTAGAAGTCCAGATAAAATTATTAATGACCTTAAGTTTCAGAATAAACAAGCCTTAGCAGAAAATAAGAATCTGAAAATTTATTTGATTCTTTTAGCCGTTTTGCTATTCATAAGTTTGATCGTTTTAGTATTAAAATTATTAAGAAAAAAGAAAAATCTCTAGCGCTATTTTTTTCTAATTTATAGCAATATTAATTGTAATTTATGTCCTTTAAAGTTATCTCTTTTCTGTGAATAGAAAAGAGTTTTTTATGCGTAATCAATCAATTAAAATACTGCTTAACTAATTCAACTTTATGAAAAAAACAACTTTACTTTTTGCCCTACTTTTTACGGTTATTTTGTCTGCACAAATCAGATTTGAAAAAGCCTATTACATCGATAATGCTAATAATAGAGTCGAAGGTCTCATTAAAAATGTTGACTGGAAAAATAATCCCGCTTTCTTTGAATATAAATCAACAGCAGATTCCGACATTAAAACAGTCACTGTAAAAGATGTGAAATTATTTGAAATCTATGACCAGTCGAAGTTTGTGAGCAGTACAGTTGATTTTGATAAATCCAGTATTAACATTAGAAACTTAAGTGAGAGTAAAGAGCCAGAATGGGTGCAGCGACAGTTGTTTTTAAAACAAATTGTAAGCGGTCCGGCGAATTTATATCTGTACGCAGAAGGGAACGATAACAAGTTTTTTTATCAAAAAGGAGATGATCAAATTAAACAGTTGATCTACAAACCTTATCAGGTTGAACTCTATCAAATAGGCTACAATGAATCCTACAAACAGCAATTAACAACTGCTTTGGCTTGTGGAACGATGAATAAAAACCAAATCAATAATACGCCTTACCAACAGAAAAATTTGGTTGATTTATTTACGAAATATAACCAATGTTCTGATCCAAATTACGAGGTTATTGAAGTAGAGAAAAAACCAGGGAAAGTAAACCTGGCAGTTCGCCCAAGAGTTAATTTTGCTTCTTTGCAATTGAGAAATTCTACAGCCAGCGATCTTTTTGATTTTGGAAACACCACAGAATTTGGAGTTGGAGTAGAGTTAGAATATGTATTTCCTTTCAATAAAAGTAAGTGGGCAGTTATTCTGGAACCTACTTATAGAACCTATAAAGCAGAAACGATGACCGAGCCTTACTATATGGCAGGAAACAAATTGTTTGCTTTTGCTGATTATAATTCGATTGAAATACCGATTGGAATTCGCCATTATATGTTTATTGATTCGAAATCAAAAATATTTCTCAACGGCCAGTATATCTTTGATGTGGCTTTAGATTCGTCCCTGAAAGTGCTGCGTGCTGATGATTCGTTAAGTCAAGATATAGATGTAAAGGCTTATGCTAATTTTGCCTTTGGTGCTGGATACAGTTACAATTCTAAATATGGGGTTGAAGTTCGATATTTTACAAGCCGTAATATTGCCAGAGGATATGCGAATGTAAACAGTTCTTATAAAAATGTATCGCTCATTTTGAGTTATAATCTTTTTTAAAATCTTAAACTGGAGTTTTAAAGAAAATTTGAATAGGAAACATTTCTTATTCAAATTTTCTTTTTAGGGTACTAAGTTGCTACAGTCGAAAAGAACTAAATCACTAATTTTGCAGAACTTTTTAAAAAGTATCATTAAAAAATAACGAAGCAGATTTATGTCGCACGCATTTTTCCAAGACCACACTTTTGACAAACTCGATTTTACCCAAGAACCTTTACTTAAAGGCGAATATGAAAACTGCACTTTCACCAATTGTAATTTTGAAGAAACCAATCTCACCGAATTCAAATTCATCGATTGTGAATTCCGAGATTGTAATTGGAGTTTAGCACAACTTCATGGAACGGTTTTGCGCGAGGTTAAATTCAAAGACTGTAAAATGTTGGGAATTCAGTTTGAGACCTGCAATGACTTCGGACTTTCCTTTTCGTTTGAAAATTGTCAGGTGAATCATTCGACTTTCTTCCAGATGAATATTAAAAAAACCATTTTCAGAAATTGTCAGTTACGTGAAATCGACTTTTCAGAAAGCAACTTGACCAATGTGATTTTTGACAACTGCGATCTGGCGCAAGCCATTTTCATCAATACCATTTTAGATAAAGCAGATTTTCGTACGGCTTATAATTACTCGCTTGATCCCGAAAATAACCGAATTAAAAAAGCCAAATTTTCAATCTTAGGAATTTCGGGACTTTTAGATAAATATGATATTGTAATTGAAGAATAAGAAAATTATTTTAAATATTAAACAGTTGTTTAATGTTCTTGCGCTCATAACGTTACCTGTTAATAAAGAAAAATTGATTCAGTTTTTCTTTTTTTTCTTTTAAACTAGCATGATAGTTGTACCCGTTGACGAACAGAAAGAATGTTTCTTTTAAAGGAGATTCATGTCAAATTCTGTAATAATCTCAAAAAAATAAAATTCTTATGAAAAAGCAAACATTATTATTAATCGCATTCATTTCAGTATTTCTAATGTCATGTTCAGCAAATATGATGGGCGACAGTTCAAAATTATATGACAATGCATGGGAATTAGAATATATTACTGGACCAAGAATCACGTTCCAGGGATTATTTCCAGATGAAAAACCAGCGATCACTTTTAACAAATCAACAAATACAGTTTCTGGAACTACGGGTTGTAATGGTTACAACACTGATTATACGCTGAATGGAAAGATGATTTCGTTTGCCGTACCTGCAACTACAACCATGAGATATTGCGGTGATGGGGAAGTAGTATTTTTGAAATCAATGAGTGAAGTTACCAGTTATAGAATGACCACTGATGGTAAACTGGAACTTTTAATGAATGACGTCGTTATGATGAGGTTCAAAAAAGCAATGTAATTAAAAACACACTTTTTAAATATTTGAGCAGGATTAATTTCCTGCTTTTTTTGTTTAAAGTTAAATGATATTCTTTTCTAATTTATTTGTTAGATTAATCTAACTTTAGTAGTTTTGCATGCATAACTTAAATATTTTTTAATGAGAAGAAGATTTTTATCTTTTGGATTTTTGATGATTGCAGGTTTTTACTTTGCACAAAATGCATCAATTACCGGTCAACTTACCGGAGAAGGAATACCAAAAACTGCTGTCGGCGTTTATTTAGAAGGAACAGATTATTCTGCATTTTCCGATAGTTTGGGTGTTTATAGATTTACAGATATTCCGATTGGGACTTATAAAATGAAATCCCGATTAGATGGTTTCGTGCCATTTACAAAAACGGTAAAACTAAAAGAAGAAGATCTTACCGTTGATATTCCATTGATTTCAAATGAAAAATCAACCGATATTGAAGATGTTGTGATTACAGGAACTTTAAAAGCCGTGCGCAGATCTGAAAGTCCCGTGGCGGTGGAAGTTTATTCGCCAACTTATTTTAAGAAAAATCCAACACCGAATATTTTCGATGCTCTACAAAATGTAAATGGAGTTAGGCCACAACTGAATTGTAATATTTGTTCCACCGGAGATATTCATATTAATGGTTTAGAAGGCCCGTACACCATGGTTTTGATTGATGGAATGCCGATCGTAAGTTCACTCGGAACCGTTTATGGAATGTCGGGAATTCCAAATTCATTGGTAGAAAGAATTGAGATTGTTAAAGGTCCGGCCTCTTCTCTTTATGGAAGTGAAGCAGTTGGTGGCTTAATTAATATTATTACTAAAAACCCAACAAATGCACCTTTATTTAATGCTGATTTATTTTCTACAACTTGGGGAGAATATAATGTAGATGTTGGTTTTAAATTTAATGCGGGGAAAAAAGCGCAAGTGCTCACCGGAATTAATTATTTTAATTATCAAAATAAAAGCGATAATAACCACGACAATTTTACCGATGTTACTTTACAGGATCGAATTTCCGTATTTCAAAAATGGAATTTCCAACGGAAAGAAAACCGTTTATTTACCGTAGCCGGTCGATATATGTACGAAGACCGATGGGGCGGCGATATGCGTTGGAATAAATCTTATCGGGGCGGCGATGAAATTTATGGTGAAAGTATTTATACCAACCGCACAGAATTATTTGGAAATTATCAGTTGCCGGTTAACGAGAAAATGTTTTTCGGATTCTCTTTGGTGAATCACGATCAAGACAGCCGTTATGGCGAAACTTCTTATATCGCAAACCAAAAAATTGCTTTCGGTCAGTTGACTTGGGACAAGAAATTAGGAAATCACGATTTGTTGGCAGGTGCAGCAGTTCGTTATACTTACTATGACGACAATACCGCCGGAACATCAAACGGATTAGGAGAAAATGAGCCCGAAAAAACTTGGCTTCCCGGAGTTTTCATTCAAGATGAGATTGCTTTAGCCGAGGATCATAAATTGCTTTTAGGTTTCCGCTATGATTACAATAATATCCACGGAAATATTTTTACGCCGCGGATGGCTTATAAATGGTCCATCAATCAAAATAATATTTTTAGACTGAATGTCGGAACGGGATTCCGAGTGGTGAATCTCTTTACCGAAGATCATGCTGCTTTGACTGGAGCAAGAGATGTAATTGTTTTGAATGATTTAAAACCGGAGAAATCCTATAACGCCAACCTCAATTATATTAAAAAAATGTATTTCGGTACTGGTTCTAATATGACTTTAGATGCCAGTGCTTTCTATACGTATTTTACCAATAGAATTGTACCTGATTACGAAACAAATACCTCTCAGATTATTTATGATAATATTGATGGACATGCAATCAGTAAAGGTTTCAGTTTGAATTCAGAACTTAATTTTTCTAATGGTTTAAAATTTATTTTAGGGGGAACTGTAATGGAAAATACCATTACAACAAATGGATTTACAGAACATCAGATCTTAACCGAAAAATTTATGGGAACTTGGGCAGTTTCTTATAAAATCAGACCTTGGAATACCACCATCGATTATACTGGAAATATTTACAGTCCAATGCGTTTGCCTTTGTTAGGCGAGTTAGATCCAAGGAAACCTTATTCGCCGTGGTGGAGTATTCAGAATATTCAGTTCACTTACAATGGTTTTCAGAAATTTGAAATCTATGCAGGCGTAAAAAACATTTTAAATTGGACTCCCAATAAAGGAAATCCTTTTATTATTTCCAGAGCCAATGATCCATTTGACAAAGAAGTCGAGTTTGATTCAAATGGACAAGCAATCGCAACACCTGGGAATCCTTATGCCTTAACCTTTGATCCTAATTATGTTTACGCACCCAATCAGGGAATCCGTGCGTTTTTAGGAGTCAGATTTAATATAAAGTAAGATGATGAAATCACTGTTAAGTTTACAAAAAACGATTTTTATTGTATTATGTTTTTTGAGTTCAATGATGGCTTTTTCACAAATGAAAAGCCATCCTCTTGAGCGTGTTGAGCAGTTGCAGAAAATAGAACAGAAAAATGTAGTGGTTTTCCTTCATACCGATTGGTGCAATTACTGTAAAGCGATGCAGAGTAAAACTTTTAAAGATAAAAACGTGCAGCAATTATTAAGTGAGAAATTCTATTTCGCTGATCTTAATGGTGAAGAAAAAGAAGAGATCAACTTTGCAGGAAGTGTTTTCAGATTTCATCCAACCGGCTTTAAAACGGGTTATCATGAATTAGCCGCATCTTTAGGAAATATCGAGGGTCAAGTTTCTTATCCGACTTTGGTAATTTTAAATCCAGAGAATGAAATTATTTTTCAATACAATGGCTTTATGTCCGCAAATCAAATCGTCGGAGTTTTACAAAAAATTGAAAAAGGATAATATCTTTTACCCAATGAATACATTTAATTAAGATTAATTTAACTTTCAACATTCCTTGATTGATGAAAATTTTCCTAATTTTGAATCAATATAAATAAATAAAATTATGGCAAATATTACATTACATGGCAACCCAGTTCACACAATCGGTAATTTACCTGAAGTAGGAAGTTCTGTTAAAGACTTTAAATTAGTGAATGTTGATTTAAAAGAACAAACCAACCAAGATTTTTCTGGTAAGAAAACCATTTTCAATATTTTCCCAAGTATCGATACGGGTGTTTGTCAGGCTGCTGCAAGAAAGTTTAATGAAGAGGCTTCTGGTCTTGAAAATACAGTAGTGTTAAATGTTTCTAAAGATTTGCCTTTTGCCTTAAACCGCTTTTGTGCAGCCGAAGGTTTGGATAATGTGGTTAATTTATCAGATTACCGCGGGACTTTTGGTGATGATTATGGCGTTAAAATTTCAGATTCTCCAATGGCAGGTTTGTTAAGTCGTGCCGTAATTGTGGCAGATGAAAACGGAAAAGTGCTATTTACAGAACAAGTACCGGAAATTGCACAGGAACCGAATTATGAAGCGGCTTTGAACGCTTTAAAATAACCCCAGAATAATTGATAGAAATTCTTGTCAGGTCTAAAAACTGACAAGAATTTTTGTTTAATGATAGTACTTATAATTAAAATTTGGACCTATGGAACCTATAAAAATAGAAATAACAATTTTGAAACCCGTTGAAAAAGTATGGGAATGTTTTACCCAACCCGAACACATCGCTCAGTGGAACTTTGCCAGTGAAACCTGGACTTGCCCAAACGCCGAAAATGATTTGCAAATTGGCGGCGAATTCAATTACCGTATGGAAGCAAAAGACCAAAGTTTCGGTTTTGATTTTAAAGGAATTTACGATGAGGTTGACCCTTTTGAAAAAATTAGTTATCATTTAGAAGATGGCAGAACAGTAAAAGTCCTTTTTGAAAGAATTGATGAATCTACAACGAAAGTAACCGAGATTTTCGAACCCGATCCGTCAGAACCTATGGAAATGCAACGGGAAGGTTGGTACGCAATTCTTGATAATTTTCATAAACATGTAGAAAATCATTAAACACCTATTTCTGCAATTTTAGAAAATTTAAAAATTATTCCGTATTTTTATAAAAAATAATCTATATGGAGCCCATAACTATTAACATTACAATTCTAAAACCCATTCAAAAGGTTTGGGATTATTTTTACAATCCAAAGCATATTGTAAAATGGAATTTTACCACTCCGAACTGGCATTGCCCAAAAGCCGACATTGATTTCCGCGAAGGTGGTTCTTTTGATTATCGATTAGAATTTAAAGATAAAAGTTTCGGATATAATTTCTCTGGAAATATTCTGGAAATTAAAGATAAAGAATATGTAAAAAGTACTTTGACAGACGGCAGAACCATTGAAGTCATTTTTAAAAAAGTGGATGAAAATGCGACAGAAGTTATTCAGGTTTTTGAACCGGAAGAGCAGTATTCCAGAGAAATGCAGCGAACAGGTTGGTATGCAATTTTAGACCGTTTCCATAAATATGTCGAGAATAATTAATACATTTAACAGCATTTTTTAATGCTGTTTTTTTAATTTAAAAAATATGAACAATAATATATTCCCGTGCCTTTGGTTCAATGGTAACGGAAAAGAAGCAGCCGATTTTTACTGCGAAACTTTTGGTGGGAAAATTACCGCTGATACTCCTGTCGTTTTAAATTTGGAATTATTTGGGCAAAAACTGATGTTTCTTAATGCCGGTCCACAGTTCGAAAAAAATGCCTCTATTTCTTTCATGTTTATTTGTGATACCGAAGATGAGGTTCAGAAATATTGGGAAAAACTTTCTCAAAACGGAACTGTTTTAATGGATCTGGGCGAATATCCCTGGTCGAAAAAATACGGTTGGGTTCGTGATCAGTTTGGCGTAACCTGGCAAATTAATTTATCAGATAAAAAAAGTGAGCAGAAAATTATTCCAACATTGATGTTCATTCATCACAACAACGGAAAAGCGCAGAAAGCCATGGATTTTTATACTTCGGTTTTTCCTGATTCTAAAATTGCAGGTGTTTTAAAATATGGAGAAGGAAATGAAAGTCATGAAATCGCTCAAAATGTTCAGCATGCTCATTTCGAGATTGATGGTTATTCGCTCTTCTGTATGGATAATTCTTACGATCATCAGTTCGATTTTAATGAAGGAATTTCTATGGTCGTCATGACAGAAGATCAAATACAGACCGACCATTTATGGGATTCACTCATTGCAGATGGCGGCCGACCGTCGATGTGCGGTTGGTTGAAAGATCAGTTCGGTGTTAGTTGGCAAATTGTTCCTAAACGGTTATTAGAACTAATGAATGATTTCGATCACCCACAAAAAGCCCAAAAAGTAGTAGAAGCCATGATGGGCATGCAGAAAATTGAGATTTCAGATTTAGAAAATGCTTACAATTCGTAGAAAATTAGAAACAGTAAAGACATGAAACTCTTAGTTTTTAAAATACAGATTACCGCTCCGGCCGAGAAAGTTTGGGAGGTGCTTTTTACTCAGGATTCTGAACGAAATTGGGCTTCTGCATTAAATGAAGGAACTTATTTTGAAGGAAATTGGGAAGAAGGAAGTACGATGCGGTTTCTTGACCAGGATAATAATGGTATGTATAATTTAGTTACAAGAAATTATCCGGGTAAGGAATTGGCGATGAAACATTTAGGTTGGATTTTAAATGGAGAATTAAGTCCCCAGAATTGGGAAGATCCAACAGTAACTTATATTTTAGAACCCAGCGAAAGCGGAACGCTCTTATGTGCAGAAGTAAATTCTTTAGATGAATTTGTAGATTTCTTCAATTCTAAATATCCGCAGAATTTTGAGAAAATAAAAGAACTTTCAGAGAAAGAATAAGAATTTAAATTGAAAATTATGGAAACTTTAAATTACGAAATTCATATCAATGCGCCCATTCAGAAAGTTTGGGATTTGCTTTGGGATCAGGAAACCTACCCAATTTGGACCCAGTTTTTCATGCCGGATTCTCAAATGAAATCCGATTGGAAAATAGGCGGAAAAACCTACTTTCTGGATAAAGCCGGCAATGGCATGGTCTCGACCATTGAAAGTTTAGATGAACCGCATGAAGTTGTTTTCCGACATTTGGGAACGCTAAAAGATGGAGTAGAAGATACCGAAAGCAAAGAAGTGAAAGACTGGAGCGGTGCTGAAGAGAAATATTTTCTGCGATCCATTGATGAAAACACAACAGAAGTCCGCGCGATAACTCATATTAATGGTGAGTATGAGGAACATATGAACAACGGTTTTAATCAAGGTTTTGCGATGCTGAAAAATCTTGCCGAAAGCTAATGAAACTATTATCCATTAGTGCTGTAACATTTGTTCCTGCGTTAATTGTCCCCAGATTAGTATTCCGTTTTTGAGACTTTCTCTTTTCTGGGAGTTTGGTAATGGGTGTTCATGGTTTTTACAGGTGTCATTCATTTTAAATATCAGAAAGGAATGGTGATGATGATTCCTGAGATCATTCCGGCAAAAATGTTCCTCGTTCACTTCACGGGAATTTTAGAAATTACTGCCGGAATTGGTTTGATGATTCCCGCGCTTCGGGAAAGTACGGCATTTTTGTTGCTATTGTTTTTCATCGTAATATTTTTTGCGAATATCAATTCTTCTAAGAAACATATCCATCTTTTTAAAGCAGATTTTACCGGACAGGAAATGGCTTATCTGTATAAAGAACGGCTTCCCATGCAAATCATGCCGATTGCATGGCTTTGGTTTTTTGGGATTTATTTTGGCTCATATCAAAGGCGGAACACTTTTAATTTCTTACTTTTGCTGTTCCAATTACGCAGGCCGGAATACGCTGCCCGATTCGCATGAAAAATTACTATTATTTTCTCGGTGTCAAAGAAAATGCTTCAGAAGAAGACATCAAAAAAGCGTACCGCAAACTGTCCTTAAAATACCATCCCGATAAAAATCCTGACGACGATTTTTTCGAAATCCGTTTCATGGAAATTAAGGAAGCCTATGAAATGCTCATCGATGCTGAAAAACGCAGGATCTACGATGATAATTTAAGTCACCAAGAAAGAAGTTACCGACCGAATCTGCCGCCTGCCATCAAATCTTTTACGGTAAATAAAGTGCGTGTTCAAAAAGGGGAAGAAGTGATTGTTTCGTGGCAAACTCAAAATGCGGACATTGTGAAAGTCTTACCATTTGGTTTGCAGAAAGGTTATGGTGAGAAAATAATCAGGATTACAGAGTTTCAGGATGGAAAGTTTCAACTGTTATTGCATGTGACCAATTCACTATTGAATAAAACAATCGTTCAGGGAATTACGATTTCAGAGATCTTCGAGAATAAAAGTGAGGAGTTTAGAAGTGATGTCGAGAATTTATTTAAACCGGAAAAACCTACCAGAACTAATCCTCAAGGAATGTCCAGAGGTGCCCGAATTTTTCTGTTCCTTCTTTTTATTGCCATCATTATCGTAGCAATTTTTAAGAACAGATAATTTAAAATTTCTTTAGAAGAAACTTAAACCATTTTAAGACGTCCGGGACATTTTTTGCATCTTTTTCCTTTCTTAAATTTTTTACAGCAATTCTTTTTACCACAAGACAGTTCCTCTTTAATTTCACTAAAGGGCATCAGGGGCGATACTTTAAAAGGGATAATCTGACCATTCATGTTGCAAATGTAAATTTAATTTAGAATAAATCAAAATAAGAAATGTTAAAATTATAAAACATTTTTTTTGGGTAAGATATATTTTAGAACGTAAAGTCTTGTACCATTTGCAGATCAGCAAATCGGTCAATCATCTTAACTAAATGAGATTTATCAATTGTGGTAATGCGTAAAAATTTGTATTTTTACGAACCTTTATTTCAGAAATAAATCTAGTAAATATATATGAATACCACACAATTTGTAAATCGCCACATTTCTTTGAATGAAGCCGATACACAAGCAATGTTAGAGAAAGTAGGCGTTGCGAGTTTGGAAGAATTAATTGGTCAAACCATTCCGGATTCTATTCGGTTAAAGCAAGAACTCAACATTTCAGAGCCACTTTCGGAGCAGGAAATGTTAGCACATTCCAAAGATCTGGCAAGTAAAAATCTGATGTTCGATAACTATATCGGTTTCGGATACCACAACACTGTTTTGCCAAGTGTTATACAACGTAATATTTTAGAAAATCCTTCCTGGTACACGGCTTACACGCCTTATCAGGCAGAAATTGCGCAGGGTAGATTAGAAGCACTTTTAAATTTTCAAACCGTAGTTTGTGATTTAACAGGTTTCAAAATAGCAAATGCTTCACTTTTAGATGAATCAACTGCTGCGGCTGAAGCAATGCACATGTTCTTTGAAAGCAGAACCAAAGATAAAAAAAAATCTGGTGCACAGAAATTCTTTGTTTCAGATTTAGTATTTCCACAAACGATTGCTGTTTTGAAAACAAAAGCGGAAGGTTTAGGAATCGATGTTATTGTGGGCAACCATAAAACGCATCAATTCAATGATTCTTATTTCGGAGTTTTATTGCAGTATCCGGGTAAAAACGGAATTGTTTTAGATTATTCAGAATGCATTCAATACTACAAACAATTTGAAATACAAGTTGTTGTTGCGTGTGATCCAATGGCTTTAGTGAAATTAAAATCACCTGCAGATATGGGCGCAGACTGTGCCGTAGGAACTACACAACGTTTCGGAATCCCGATGGGTTACGGTGGTCCTCATGCTGCATTTTTTGCCTGTAAAGATGACTACAAAAGAGATCTTCCGGGTAGAATTATCGGAGTTTCCCAAGATGCTTATGGAAAGAGAGCCTTAAGAATGGCGCTTCAAACAAGAGAGCAACACATCAAAAGAGAAAAAGCAACTTCGAACATTTGTACAGCACAGGTTCTGTTAGCCGTAATGGCAGGAATGTACGCTGTTTATCACGGACCAAAAGGCCTGAATTTTATTGCCGATCAAATTCATTTTAAAGCGATTGCCTTAAGAAACGGATTGGCTACTTTGGGTTATGATATTGTAGAAGAACCAATTTTCGATACCGTGAAATTCAGAATTCATGAAGATGATAAAACCAGGTTAATGCGCGTTATGCGGGACCGAAAAATAAATCTTAATTATTTCTCAGAAGGTATCGTAAGTATCTCTTTAAATGAATCTTCAACCATGGCAAAAGTTCAATATTTATTTGATGCTTTTGCAGGATTTTTAGACAAACAAAGTTTTAAACTTATCTTTAAAGATGAGGTTGAAATTCCACAGGAATTTTTAAGAACCGACGAAATTCTAAAAGAAGAAGTTTTCAACAAATACCATACAGAAACCGAATTGATGAGATACATCAAGCGTTTGGAAAGAAAAGATCTTTCGCTTACGCATTCGATGATTTCACTCGGTTCTTGTACCATGAAACTGAACGCTGCAACGCAAATGTTGCCTTTATCTTGGTCAGAGTGGGGAAGTGTTCACCCATTTGTACCAACTGAACAAGCCGGAGGTTATCAGTATTTAATTAAAGAATTAGAAAAAGATTTAGCAGAAATCACAGGTTTTGCCGGAACTTCATTGCAGCCAAATTCTGGTGCGCAGGGAGAATATGCGGGTTTAATGGTGATTCGTGAATATCACAAATCCCGCGGCGAAGGTCACAGAAACATCGCTCTTATTCCGCAATCTGCACACGGTACCAATCCTGCCTCTGCCGTAATTGCCGGTATGAAAGTAGTGGTGGTGAAAAATCTTGAAAACGGAGAAATTGATTTCGAAGATTTAAAAGCAAAAGCCGAATTGCACAGCAACAATCTTGCTGCAGTAATGATTACCTATCCTTCAACTTACGGTTTCTTTGATGATAATATTATTGAAATCACAGATTTGATTCACTCCCACGGTGGACAGATTTATATGGATGGCGCGAATATGAATGCCCAGGTCGGCTACACTTCACCAGGAAATATTGGTGCCGATGTTTGTCACCTGAACTTACACAAAACCTTTGCTATTCCTCATGGTGGTGGTGGTCCTGGAGTTGGTCCGATCTGTGTTGCCGAACATTTGGTGAAATTCTTACCGAGCAATCCAAACATTAAAATCGGAACCAAAGAATCAATTGATGCCATTTCTGGAGCGCCTTACGGTTCTTCTTTGGTTTTAAATATTTCTTACGCTTACATCAAAATGTTAGGAACTTTTGGTTTGAAAAAAGCGACAGGTCATGCGATTCTTAATGCCAACTATTTGAAAGAAGTTTTAGGAGAGCATTTCCCCGTTCTTTATTCGAACAGAAAAGGAAGAGTTGCGCACGAATGTATCATTGATTTCCGTCAGTTTAAACCACTTGGAATTGAAGTTGCCGATGTTGCAAAGCGTTTGATGGATTACGGTTACCACGCTCCAACAGTAAGTTTCCCAGTAGCAGGAACCTTAATGATTGAGCCGACTGAATCTGAAAGTAAAGCAGAATTAGACCGTTTTGCTGAAGCATTAATTTCAATTAAAAGAGAAATTGATGAAATCGCAGAAGGTAAATATGATACCGCAAATAACGTTTTGAAAAATGCACCGCATACAGAACAGGTCGTGATTTCCGATACTTGGGACAGACCATACAGCCGTGAAAAAGCGGCCTATCCTTTGGACTGGGTTCGTGATCAGAAATTCTTCGCATCCGTTTCCCGTGTTGACGAGGCGTATGGCGACAGAAATTTAGTGTGTACCTGCGCACCAATCGAAAGTTATATGTAATCAAAAATTCATAAAGACAAAATTCCTGAAAGTGATCTTCAGGAATTTTTTTTTATTTAATTTTTGCTAATGTTATAATTTTGTTATAACTTTAATAAAATATTTTTTATGAAAACTAAATTAAGGAAAATAGGAAACTCATCAGGAATCATTCTAAGTAAAAGAATCTTGGAGCAACTTGATATTGAGGACGAAGATGAATTACAATTGGTGGTTGAAGATGGCAAAATTTTAATTGAAAAAGTATCAGATGTGCGAACGAACTGGAAAGAGCAATTCTTGCAAGCAGGATCTTTGAAAGATAATGATCATGAAATGACTTTTTCTAATCAATTTGATGAAGAAGAATGGACATGGTAAAGAGATTTGAAATCTATTTTGTAGAATTTGATCCTACAAAATGTTCTGAAATTAGCAAGACAAGACCCGGCGTAATTCTGTCGCCTGATGAAATGAATGAAGCTTTAAATACTGTAATCATCGCACCTTTAACTTCTACTCTGAAAAATTATCCTTCCAGAGTAAATTGCCTGGTAAAGAATAAGAAAGGGCAGATTGCATTGGATCAAATTCGGTGCGTTGATAAATCCAGACTTAAAAATAAATTAGCTAAACTTTCAGAAAATGAGCAAACTGAAGTATTAGAAATTTTGCAGGAAATGTTTTCGAAATAATTTTATTTTTTATTTGGGCAGACATTTCCGCCTTCCACTCCCGCTTTTTTATTCCACTTCATTCCATAAAAAGAGCTCCGTTCAAGTCGGGCTGCAAGATCCCGCTTCTAAAAAACCTGGGGTTTTAATATTAGTTTTATATTTCTATCAACTATCAACTATCAACCATCAACTATTCTCACATCCCAAATTCCACCGTATACTTTTTATCAAATTTCCATTTACCATTAACAAATTCGGCAGATAAAGTTCCGTCGCCACTTGGGTCAGAAAAATCGGTGAAGTAAACGTCATCGTAGTTTTTATACGTTTTCATCTTGCTGTATTTCCCGGGGAAGAAATGATCCAAAACATCCTCTTTTATCGGTGCTTTCTCGGTCGTATTATAAACCAGAACTTTTATATTTTTTGGATTAATCGCTTGGAAATATTCGCAGTTGGTAAGAATCTCTACAAATGAATATTTTGATGATGATTTCGGATGGTCAACTAAGGTTTCATACATCGCTGTAAATTTATCAGTACCCGATTTATACTTAGGATTAGCATCATTAAAGTCAGAAATTTCGTCACCATCCGTATCTGCAGCATTTGGATTTAATCTTACGAATTTTTCAAACAAATCATTGAAACCATCTTTGTCACTGTCTTTTTTAATATCATTTAAATTAATGGAAAACTGAACGCCATCTTTAATCACTTCATATTTTGGCAACATCGGAACTCTGGATAAACGTTGAATATCAACCAAAGTTCCATTCATTACAAAATGATTTTCCAGCAGAAATTTTTGGTCTTTCCCGTAAAAATTAGGCAGATAAACGTTCTGGGTTAATCCTAAAAAGTAAGGTTTGAAATCAGAATTATTTTTTTCAATAATCCACAATCCATATTTATTTTTGGCCAAAGCATAATTTTCTTGAAGCGATAAATACTTAAATTCCGGTAGGGCTGCAATCCATTCTGCAAATTTCTTCTGATATTCTGGAGAGTCAAAATAGTTCTTTTCTGTTGCCTGGAGTGCTTCCGTAGTTTTTAAATCGTAATTAAATTTTTGAAAATCCGTAAGATCTGTCATTTTAATATGAGCCGGCAAATTTCTCAGAATTTCTTCGTGCGTAGGAGGATCCGTTGGTTTTACGGCATCATCGTAATTAATTCCTTCGTTGAGTATAAAGCATTGTTGCTCGGTGTTTTGTTTGGAGTCAATCTTAGTCTCGGAACTTTTATTACAGGACAATAGGATAAAAGGCAACAGCAAAATATAAACTTTCATATTAAAAACTTTTATTAGTTAAATTTAAGACTTATTTTTGGGTTAATATTATGATATTAAACAGCCTATTTACCCATCAGCGAACCGGAAATCATCCGGCAACTTCGGCTTCGCGTACTGATTTTCAAAGAGATTTTGACCGTATTATTTTTTCTGCTTCTTTTCGGAGATTACAGAATAAAACTCAGGTTTTTCCTTTGCCTGGAAGTGTTTTTGTGCATAACCGCCTCACGCACTCTTTAGAGGTTTCTTCTGTCGGCAGAAGTTTGGGTTCTGCTATGGGAGATTTTATCTTTAATAATTTTAAAGAAGATTTAGATGAAAACGCCCAGAATTTCTATCAGCATAACTTGCATAATGTCATCGCCGCGGCCTGTTTATGTCACGATGTAGGAAATCCTGCTTTCGGACATTCGGGTGAAGATGCCATTGCCAGTTATTTTGAGAAAAATGAAAAAGATTTAAAAGGAAAATTCAATGAAAAGGAATGGGCAGATCTGGTGAATTTTGAAGGAAATGCAAATGCAATACGGGTTTTAACGCACCAACAAATCGGAAAAGATGAAGGTGGAACTCAGTTAACTTACACCACTTTGGCGAGTATTGCAAAATATCCTTGTGAAGCGATCGCGAAGAAAAAGGGAATTATTCACCGTAAGAAATTTGGGTTTTTTCAAAATGAAAAAGAAACTTTTCTGAATATTGCAAAATCGGTGCATTTACATCAGGAAAGTGATGAGCCTACGATTTTCAAACGTCATCCTTTTGTGTGGCTGGTCGAAGCCGCAGACGATATTTGCTATAATATCATCGATATGGAAGATGCGCACCGACTGGGAATTGTTTCAACCAGCGATTGTGAAAATCTGTTTTTTGAACTCATTAAATCAGAAAACCAAAACACGAAAAGGGTAGAAGATAAGTTGGCAATTTTGACCAATGCCAACGAACGGATTTCTTATTTGCGGGCGAAAGTCATCAATGCTTTAATTAACAAATCCATTCAGATTTATCAGGAACGTTTTATGGATATTATGCATGGAACTTTAGATAAAGCCTTGCTCGATATTTATAAAATGGATAATCCCTCTTTGCAGGAAATTGAAAACTTTTCCATCGATAAAATTTACAATCACAAAAATGTCATCGAAATAGAAAACGCCGGCTATAATGTAATGTATGAATTACTCGATCATTTTATTCCATCGATTTTAACACCGAAAGATGAACGGAAATCTTATGATAAAATGGCCCTGAAACTTTTACCAAAACAGTTTATTTATGAAGAGGGAAGTGATTATCAAAAGGTTCTGGGAGTCATCGATTTTGTTTCGGGGATGACTGATAATTTTGCCACTGACCTTTACCGAAAAATCAAAGGGATTGATATTGGAATGACGATGTAAATTCGCCAAATTTTAATTATCTTTATCGGAAATCAAAATGATTTAATAAAAACCATTAAAAAAATTCCAATGACTTATTTAGGATTTATTATCTTTTTCGGGCTGGTTGTTTTATTTGCCTCATTCTTTACAGTGAAGCAGGCAACAGCAGCAATTGTAGAGCGTTTAGGTAAATTTCACACGGTGCGCCAATCGGGTTTGCATTTAAAAATTCCATTCATCGACCAGGTTGCAAAAAGAATGAACTTGCGAATTCAGCAGTTAGATGTAATTATCGATACCAAAACTTTGGATAACGTGTTTATCAGAATGAAAGTTTCTGTTCAGTATCAGGTTATTGCGTCTCAAGTTGCAGATTCATTTTACCGATTAGAAAATCCGGAAAACCAAATTACTTCTTACGTTTTTGATGTGGTGAGAGCAGAAGTTCCAAAGTTGAAACTGGATGACGTTTTCGTAAGAAAAGATGACGTTGCAATTGCTGTAAAAGGAGAACTTCAGGAAGCGATGCAAAGTTATGGCTACGATATCATCAAAGCCTTGGTAACGGATATTGATCCAGACGAACAAGTAAAACACGCGATGAACAGGATTAATGCTGCAGAGCGTGAAAAAACTGCCGCAGAATACGAATCTGAAGCCCAAAAAATTAGAATTGTTGCTGTTGCAAAAGCAGAAGCAGAATCTAAAAAATTACAGGGTCAGGGTATTGCCGATCAGCGTAGAGAAATCGCTGCCGGTTTGGTAGAATCTGTGAAAATGTTAAACGAAGCAAATATCAATGCGCAGGAAGCCTCTGCTTTAATTGTGGTAACGCAGCATTATGATACGCTACAAGCAATTGGTTCTACGAATAAGAGCAGTTTGGTTTTACTACCGAATTCGCCTAATTCAGCGAGCACTTTGTTAAATGATTTAATGGTTTCAATGGCTGCAACTCAGCAAATGGAGCATATTAAACAATAAATTTGAAATCAAAGATTTGAAATAGTAAAGCCAACTTTTAGGAGTTGGCTTTTTTTATGTTGAAGAATATAAGTCTTGCTAGATTTTGAATTTTTGTTTTCCTGTCAACAATTCAAAGAACAATTTAAAGTCGGCAAGGAAATTCCATAGTGGATATTTAAAACTGGTAGGCTTGTTCATTTCAAAGATTAAATGACTCAACCAGGCAAGTCCATATCCAACAATCGGAATGTACCATAGGAACCTTTCTTTACCCGATTTAAGGACATAAAATAGCACCAAAAGAATAATTAAAATTCCTAAAAAATGAAAGATGCGTGTTCCTAATTTAGAATGTTCAGCAAGATACAATTGATAAAATTCTTTAAATGTTTTAATTTTATTATTCATCTTTATTAATCTAAATCGCCATTCAATTCTTTATTCAGTTTGCTGTTTTTATAACCATAGGAGAAATAAATCACCAAGCCGATTGCGAACCAAACTGAAAACCAAAACCAGTTGTTGTGCGTCATTCCAGTTAAAAGATAGAGACATGAACTTAAACCCATGAGTGGAATTAAGGACAGGTTTTTTACGAATGCTAAAATGCAAAGTCCGATATTAATAAGGAGGAAAAAGAACATTGATATTCTGAATTCACTTTCTGTGGGATCTTTCCAATCCATTAAATTATTGAAAAAAGCAGGTTGCCAAAAATAGAAAAATGTTAATCCACCCAGGAATAAAACTGGAAATATTATTTTGGAATTAATATAAGGCATGTGAAATCTTCCGGGTAATTTTTTCTTCGCAGGAAGTAATAAAACTCCACCGCAAACCAATACAAATGCGAAAATGGTTCCGATACTTGTGAAATCTAAAATGAATGACTTATCTGTGAATAAAATCGGAACTCCAACTACAATCCCAGTCACAATCGTTGCGTAAGACGGAGTGTTGTATTTTGGGTGAATGGTCATGAATTTTTTCGGCATCAAACCATCACGACTCATTGCATACCAAATTCTTGGTTGTCCCATTTGGAAAACTAATAAGACGGTCGTAATTGCAATAATCGCGACAAAAGAAACCGTTAGTTCCATCCAGGCGAGGTTTGCATTTGTTTTTTCGAAAATAAATGCCAAGGGATCACCTACGCCTTCAAATTTTTTATAATCGACCATTCCAGTAAGAACAAGCGTTAAGACAATATAAATCACCGTACACAAAACCAGCGAAATGATCATTCCTCTTGGTAAGTTTTTTTGTGGATCTTTGGTTTCCTCGGATAAGACACTTAAGGCATCAAAACCAATATAGGCAAAGAAAACTCCTGAAACCGCGCTCATTACTCCCGCAAAACCGTTTGGCATAAAAGAAGCGACTTGTGTTGTTGGATTGGTGGGCATCCAATTATCTACATTGACATAAGCGATTCCAACTAAAATAATCAAAACGATAACCGCCAATTTCATTAAAACTAAAACGTTATTGAAATTTTTACTTTCACGAACACCGCGATAAACTAACCAAGTAATTAATCCATTAATAATTAATGCTGGAATGTCTAAAATGATTTTTAGATTTCCTATGACCGGTGCGTTTTTCCAAGCATTAACTAGTCCTAAATTTCCAGAACCTGCTTCAAATGCTTTTTTTGCTTCGGGATAACTGGTAGATAAATATTCAGGAATAAAAATTCCGATTCTGCTCATAAAACTGGTGAAATAATCAGACCAGGAAAAGGCAACGTAGATATTTCCAAAAGAGTATTCCATGATCAAAGCCCAGCCGATAATCCACGCAATCAGTTCGCCGAAACTTGCGTAAGCATAAGTATATGCGGAACCCGCCGTGGGAATTCTACTCGCAAATTCTGCGTAACACAACGCGGTAAAACCACAGGCAAAACCACAAATAATATATAAAACGATGACTCCGGGACCCCCACGAAATACGGCTTCACCCAAAGAACTGAAACTTCCAGCACCAATAATGGCAGCAATGCCGAAAAATACAATATCCCAAACTCCTAAAACTCGCAGTAATCCAGAGGGTTGACTGCTTTCTGAATATTGTTTTCTTCTGAATAATTGATTCATCTTCTATCTTTAATTTACACAAATGTAACAGAAAATTTTAAAAAAAATATTTTTTTAAAATTTATATACTAAAATAGAAGAAAAATATGTTTTAATAAATAACGTATTTTTGAAAAAAAATCATTTGATGAAGAAGTTTTATTTTTTACTATTTTTTTGTTTATTCACGCTGGGTTTTGGGCAGTCTGTGCAGTTGTACAATCCTGCTGATAAGGTAGATTATCTGGCGGATCAGTATTTTTGCGTGGGTGAAAAATTTAATTTACAAGTAGATGCAGTTTCCAGTTCAACAGGAGATTATGCAATGACTAGTGTTTTTCCAACTGATTTCGGGCTTTCTGCAGGATCAACTCCAATTGTTTTTCCGGCTGCGGGTGCTGATAAATTTAGCGAGGCATTTCCCATAGGTTTTAATTTTAGTTTTTACGGAAAGACTTATTCTAAAGTTGTTCTCGGAAGCAATGGGCGTTTGGTTTTTACGAATGATCCGGAATTAGAAAACCTTAAAAATAATACGGTTTATACCGATCGTACTTTCAGCGGAGTTCCAGCTTATAATACTTACAGCAAATTGCCTTCTGCGGATTACAATAAGGTGTACAAAGCCAATCCTGCACAGGAATTAAATTTAGCACAAATATTTTTTGGTTATACCGATTTGGTTCCCCGTTCGGTAAATGGTTCAGTGACCTATCTGTACAAAAGTGTTGTGATAAGTGGCGTTAATGGTTTGATGGTTTCTTTTCAAAATCAAATTAGAACCAATGGAACTGGTGGAATTTCAACAGTGCCTTATTTGAGTTATGTATTGCTTTTAGAAGATGGCAGGGTAATCATTTATGTGAATAATAAAAGTGAAATTAATTATAATGCAATTTTAGGAATGCAGAATGATGACGGCACGAAAGAGAAAGTTCCAAAGCATAGTAATACTGCTTATGATTATAATAACGGACCGTGGAAAAGTGAAGGGAAAGCCTGGCTTTTTACACCGAATCAAAATCTAACCCCAGTTTTTAAATGGTTTAGAAATGGCAGCCTGATTACAGGAGAAACTTCAGCTGCATTAAATAATTTTACTCCTAATGATAACGACGTTTTAAAAGTAGAGGTTTCTTATATAAATCCCGATACGGGTGCGCAAATAGGTGCAGTGGTTTCAGATGAGGTTCAATTTAAAAGTTTAAAAACTCCACAAATCAACATTATTACTTCAACATGTGCGCAGATTGATTTAGAAACCCCTTTCATTCCTGATGTCACTTATGAATGGCGAAAGGTTGGCAATGCAACAGTTTTGTCCACAACCAATAAATTATCGGTAACATCAACTGGAGACTATATTGTAAAAATAATACGAAATGGTTCGGCAGGTTTATGCAGTTTAGATTCTGCGCCGATTTCATTGGTGTTGAACAGTACTTTTCCTCCTTTTAATAACAGTCCGAAAATCATTTGTAAAACCGATGGAAGTACGCAAGCAACCGTGAATTTATATGATTACTATCCGGCAGATCCAACTCAATATACTTTGAGATTTCAGGAAAATGGAGTCGATTTACCAAGCCCAAATAATGTACTTACGCTGAATGCAGATCAAACCAGAACCATTAAAATTGATGCGGAAAGTTTGAATACAACCGCATCTTGTAGTTTTACTGCTACTTTTGATCTTACCTTTATTTCATTGCCAGTTACGAATACAGAATATTCACCGACCAATCTTTGCTTCGGAAGTAATACTTACAATCTTCTCGCTTTTGAAAATCAATATTTTGCTGGCAAAAATTATCAGTTCACCTATTCTGTTAATGGTGGAACTTCTTATCAGACTTTGACTTCTGTAAATCCGCAAGTTAATAATCCGGTATTGGTGAAAATAAAACACCCCAATTCTACTTGTGAAACGGTGGTGAAATTGAAATTTAATTTTAATACAAAAGTTATTGCTAATACGCCGGTCACTCAATTGCCATCGCAATGCGCAAGTTCCACTCAGACATTTGATCTTGCTTCTTTAATTCCCGAGATTAATCCAGATCCGAATGTTACCATTACTTTTCATACCAATTTGCAAAACGCAATCGATGGAGGTGGAGCAGTAACTTATAATTTTAGAAGTGGAATGGGTTATACTACTTTGTACATTAGGGTTGTAGATAATGTAACGGGTTGTGTCTCTCCAGATCATCCAGATTTTACCGTATTGGTTTACCCAAGACCAAACTTATTGTTGACTTCTATTTCTAAAGCCAATTGTACAGGTGATACCATTTTTAGTTTAACTCAAAATCCCAATGTATTAACGGATGCTCAGTTACCCGTTACCGTTGCATTAGAATATTATTCCTCTAATGGAACTTTACTAACTCCTAGTCAAATTGCTAATTACGATGCTAGTGTTTTTGGACAAAATCCATATATAAAAGTCAATTATAATCCGACTTGTAACGGAACAGTCACTTTTAATTTAACCTACAATCCAAAACCTGTTTCAATCAAATCCCAGATTTTAATTTGTGCAGAAGTAAATTATTCTCTGCAAAACTTTAAAAATGAAGTTATTGCAAATCCCGCTAATTATACGTTTACGGATCTTTCGAACAATCCGCTGCCGGCTAGTTTTAGTTTATCTTCTTTGCCGTTAACCGTAAATTATTTAATGAAAGATAATACGACGGGTTGTATTTCTGATCCGCAAACTTTAACTTTTACACAAGGTGGGAGTTCTGCATTAAGTGCTACAGAAACCGATTACACTCTTTGTGATACTGATTTTGATGGTATAACTCCTTTTAATTTAGATTCGAAAAAATCGATTTTTACGACTGATGCTTCTGCGAATTTTGAGTATTTTAAAGATTTAAATCTTACGCAATCCATCAGTTCAAATTACACCAATGAAACTGCTTTCGCTCAAACAATTTTTGTTCGCATTACGCTTCCGAATTTTTGTCCATCAACAGCGAAAATTAATTTGAAAGTTAATATTCCGAACAAGTCAACAACGCTTCAACCAGAATATTTTATTTGTTCCGGTGAAACTTTAGTCATTGATGCAGGAACTGAAAACACGATTTTTACCTGGAGCGATGGCAAAGGAACTGGTCAAACTGCTTCTTTTACAAAACCTGGTAATTACTCCGTCGTTTTACAAAAGGGAATTAATGGTTGCCCGTACACCCATAATTTTACGATTTCAGATATCAATCAGCCGAAAATTCAAGTCATCAACCAGACTAATAATTCCATAGAAGTTATTGCTGAAGGTGGTTCAAAGCCTTATACGTATTATTTTAATGGGGTTCCGCAATCTTCAAATATATTATTAAATCCGACCCAAAGTTCTTACGAGATTCAGGTAAAATCAAATACCGGTTGTTTAGGTCCGCCAAAAATGGTGTATTTCATTAAAATTAATAATGCCTTTAGTCCAAATGAGGATGGGATTAATGATGTTTGGTGCATTGAAAATTTAGATAAAATGCAACAGGTTTCCATCGTGATTGTGAATCGAAATGGGACCACAGTTTTTGAATCCAATAACCCAAGCAAAAGTGAATGGGATGGTAAACAAAATGGCAGAGAATTACCAACATCATCATATTGGTACGTTATTTCTTGGTTTGATGGAGTGACGCAAAAAACGGAACAAAGACAAGGCTGGATTTTATTGAAAAACAGAAATTAAGAAACGAAATCTTTTATTGTAAAAACTAAAATCATAAAGTCAAAAGATGAGATGAACACAAATTCATTGTTTTTTTTATGGTCATTTTTCTAAATGTAACCGTTTGGAAATTTTGACTTTATGATCAAAAAATCTAATTATTTCAAAGTTATCCACATTTCCACAAGCAACAAATAAACTTGTACAAACAATAACTTTTCGTTATTTTCGTTGATTAAATGTGGAAATCATTCTAGACGCTTAAGTCTTTGATTTTCCTCTTTATTAATTCTAAAACTTTCCGAAAATCAGGATTAAATGAATTCAAAAAAAATCTTAATTGCCACGGCATTTCTCTATTTCGGATTATGCGAGGCACAACAATCTCAATATTTCAGCGACCGCGAAAACTACCGTTTCAACCTCGCAGAAAACCTTTACCAAAATAAAATTTACAACGCTTCTCAATTCGAATATGCCCGACAGTATTTTTATAATCAGTCGATGTCGAATTCTAAAAAAGAAGCCGCACAGTTTTTCGATAATGTGATCGGCGTAATTTTGCGCAAGAATCATGCAGAGCAAGGTTTAGATGCATTCATCAAAGAATATCCGAACTCAGCGTATTTTGCACAGGCGAATTTACCGTTGGCCGATTTCTATTTGGCTCAAAAAGATTTTGATAAAGCTTTAGAAACTTTACAAAATGTAAATCAATACCAACTTTCAAAGGAAGAAAACACGCAGTATATTATGAAACTTGGTTATGCCAAATTCATGACTGGCGACTCTAATGGCGCGATTGAAGCATTAGATGAAGCCTATAAATCTGCAGAAGGTTCTGATAAAAATGATATTGGTTATATGTTGGGACATTTGTATTATGCCGATGGACAAAACGATAAAGCCTTTAATTATTTTGATGAGATCAAGGATAATGAAAAATATGCTCGGGTTGTAAAACCGTATTATGTACAATTGTATTTTAATGATAAGGATTATGATAAAGCAATTGTAGAAGGCAATGCGTTGCTTAATGAAAACATTTCGGCTGATTACAAAACAGAAGTTCACAAGATGATTGGCGAAAGTTATTTCATGAAAGGGGATTACAGTTCTGCTTATCCGCACTTGAAAATTTATTTAGACAGCAAAACGAATCCATCAGAAAGCGACTTGTACGAAATGGGATTTGTTTCCGCCCATTTAAAAAAATATGATGAAGCGGTTTCTTATTATAACCAGTTGTTGAATAGCAATTCGGCGACTTCACAAAATGCGTATTACCAGTTAGGAAATGCCTATTTAGAAGTTGGTAAAAAACAGGAAGCGCTTTCTGCGTTTCGTTCTGCATATCAAATGACTTACGATGCAAAAGTTCAGCAACTCGCTCATTTACAATATGCAAAGTTGAGTTATGAAATCGGAAATCCATTTGAATCGGCCTCAAACGTGATTCAAAGTTACATTACGAAATATCCGAAAAGTGCTGACACTGCTGAAATGAAATCACTTTTGGTGAAATCTTATTTGTACTCAGGTGATTATAAAGGGACTTTGGCAGCCATTGATAAAATGCCGAATTCTACACCAGAAACCGATAAAGTAGATCAGGAAGTTTCTTATTTAATCGGAACTGAAGAGTTTAATAAAGGAAATTTAGATGCTGCTGAAAAATATTTTCTACGAAGTTTAGAGTTTAATATTAACAAAGAATTCAACTCGAGAGCTTTGTATTGGTTGGCTCAAACGTATTATCAGAAAGCAAATTATTCCTCTGCAATTGTCCGTTTTGAGAAGCTTCAAAAAGAAAATTTCCCCGAAAAACAGCAGTTAAATTATGATTTGGGATATGCTTACTTTAAATCAAAGAAATTCGACAAAGCAAAAGAATATTTTACGGCTTATTTAAAAGATCCGAAACCCGAATTTAAAAGTGACGCTGAACTTCGCTTAGCAGATACTTATTATGCAAATAATGAGTTGAATGAAGCAATTGCTATTTACGATAAAACCGAAAATGCAGACGATTATACTTTATTCCAAAAAGCGATGGCTCTAGGATTTAAAGGCGATACCGAGGCGAAAATTAATGAATTGAAGAAGTTGCTGAATCAGTATAAAAACTCAGAATATTTCGACGATGCACAATATGAAATCGGAACGGCATATGCGGCAAATGACGATTATAAAAACTCGAACGATTATTTCAGCCAAGTCATTAAAACCAGTACCGATAAGGATTTGGTAGCCAACGCTCAGATTTACCGCGCTCAAAATTACATAGATCAAAACGAAGATACAAAAGCATTAACGGAATTAAAATCACTCGGAAATCAATATAAAAACACGGCATTTGCAAGTAGAATTGTTTTGGCTGCAAAACCTATTTTCATTAAAAAAGGAGATGTTTCCGGATATGAGAATTTCGCCCAAAGTTTAGGCGTAAGAATCGATGCTACAGAGATTGATGAAATCAACATGAATCGTGCAAAAACCTTTTACGCGAGTAAAGATTACAAGAATGCAATTCCGCTCTATGAAAAATATTTAACGCAAAATCCTACTGGTGACGGATTGTACCAAGCACAATATGAATTGGGCGAAAGTTACTTCCAGACTCAGAACTTAACGAAAGCATTATTGGTTCTACAGGAAGTTGCTCAGGTTCAAAACGATTATCAGGAAGATGCGCAAACCAGAATTACGCAGATTTATTTAGCGCAGAACAATACGAATGAGGCTAAGAAATATTTGGTAACGCTTTCTAATTCGACCAATGTAAATGTGAAAAACTTTGTCAATGTTGAATTAATGAAAATTTACGCCGACGAAAAAGATTTCAAAAAAGCAGAAATGCTGGCAGATTTGGTTTTGCAAAATCAAAAAAATTCGGCTTCAATCAATGAACTGGCAAAAGTGATTAAAGCCAGAAGTTTGATGAACAACGGAAAAGATAACGAGGCAAAAATTGCTTACACGGCTTTAGAAAAATCGTCGAATACAGAAGTTGCTGCCGAAGCTTTATACGCCAAAGCCTTTTATCAAAACAAAGGGAAAGCATTTAAATCCTCCAACGAAACAATCTTCAAACTGGCAAATAATTATGCGTCAGAAGAGTTTTGGGGTGCAAAATCTTTGGTATTAATGGTTAAAAATTATATTGGCTTAAAAGATAATTACCAGGCGAGTTACACCGCGGATCAAATTATCGCTAATTACGGAGATTTTCCAGAAATCGTAACCGAAGCAAAGGATTTAAAAAAGCAAATTAAAAAGTAAATCCGAAAGCCACGAAGTGGCGCAATAAAATAGCATAGGGTAAAACCCTATGGAAATTGAAAAAGAAATTAAATCAATGAACAAACGAATTCAAATATTATCCCTGTTATTTTTAGGATTTTCGCAAGTTGCATTTTCTCAAATTCAAGATGAGAAATTGTTTCTAAACAGAAAGCGCGAACCAGAAGTGAAGAAAATCGAGAAGAAGAAAACTTCCATCGAAGCAGAAAAAAATTATCCACCCGAAGAAAAATCTGCAAATCCGCCGACTTACAATATTACAAATGTTCCGGCGTCATCTGATTTTAAAACGTCGTTGATTCAAGGTGAAGATATTTCGCCAAAATTCGAGGCAGAAAATCAGAATAATTATTTCCAGTTAGGAATGGGGAATTATGGAAAGATTTTAGCCGACGGTTTAATTTCTACCAAACTGGAAAACGATAGGGAAGTTGGTGGAGATGTGCATTTTCTTTCTACCAATGGTTTAAAGAACGTTTATAATTGGGATTCTAAACAAAGTTCTGCAAATATTGGTGCCTTTTTAAATTCTTACGGAGAGTTAGGAAAGTTCAGTATCAATGCTGATTATGGTTTAAATGATTATAATTATTACGGAATTTACGCAATCGATCCAGGATCTTCTAATATCGATTTGAAACAGAAAACCAACCGTTTTAAAGTGAATGGTTATTATGATTTTTATTCCAATGAAATTCTGAATGATGTTCGACTGAAGTCATCTTTCTTGAGTGATCATTTTGGTTCAAAGGAAAATCAGGCTGAAGTTTTAGTGAATCTTTCAAAACACGGCGTGGATCTTCCCGCTTTTGATGATGTTCGATTTAATGCTGATTTGGGTTTAAATTTAGAAACCGTAAAAACGGATTTTGATATCATCGATAAAAATTCTTCTCAATTTCTGAATGCGATTTTAGCACCGAAAATGACTTTCTTCAAAGGGAATTCTTATTTAATGATTGGTTCTGATTTTTCATTTTTAAATGCTAAAAACTCCAATCTGATTTTGGCAGAACAGATGAAAAATTCTAAAACCTATTGGTTCCCGAAAGCGGAATTACAGTTTGCTGCCGCTGATGAATTCAAATTCTATGGTGGGATTACTGGAGGTTTGCACCTCAATACCTACGCTGATTTATTGGAGCAGAATCCTTACTTAATTTCTGACCAGGAATTGCGTGCGACAGAAACCAAGTATAAATTCTACTTTGGTTTGCGTGGCGATATCGATCAGCAAATTAAATATGATTTCAGTGCAGGTTTTGGGAAGATGAATGATATTTTATTTTTCAGAGCCAACGAATTATTTAATGATGATGTAAATGATAAGCGTCCGGCTTATGATTTTGCAAATACCTTCTCTTCGGTTTATGACAATGGAAAGGTGAGTGAGGTAAAAGGGAGTGTTCAATTTTTCCCGTTGGCGAATTTGGCTTTAGATGGTGAATTAAATTTTGCTAAATATAATTTAGATAATAATAAAAATATTTACTACAAACCTTTGATCAAAGCGAGTTTAGGTGGTAAATATTCAATGTTAGATAAAAAACTGACTTTAGGTGCGAAAGCAATTTTTGGCTCAGATATGACAACGAATTCATTTGAAGTGAATAATGATGGAATTAATCCCAATAATTATATCTCCACAGAAAATACAAATGACAAAGTTGGTGGATTTGCAGATTTAAATTTGTCTGCAGAGTACAAAGTTCACAAAAATTTCAGTATTTTTGCACTCGGAAATAATCTACTAAACACCCAGTATCAAACTTACAAAGGTTACAAAGTTTTGGGAGCACAGATTTTGGGCGGTGTGAAGATTAGTTTTTAGGGTGAATTTCTTCGAGTGAATGGTGATTTCTAAAGTCAATTTAAAAAATTAACTATTGACCATTCACAGCAAAGCAATTGACCATTAAAAATGGCTGCGTAGTTCAACTGGATAGAATATCAGATTTCGGCTCTGAGGGTTGGGGGTTCGAATCCCTTCGCGGTCACAAAAAAAGGATAAAATTAATTTTTTATCCTTTTTTGTTTTTTTAGATTTACTCAATTTAACTTGAGCAAATCTGTTTAATATTCTCTGTAGATTATTTCAAAAAGAAACGGCAAAACTTTAATGAGTTTTGCCGTCTTTAATAATTGAATCTCAAAACAGATTCAATTTTCTATATAATTGATGTGTTTCTAAAAAAAATTACTAGAACAGAAATTAATTATTGGTCACCGAAAGTTTAACCTCAATATTGTTTCTTGTTGCGTTTGAGTACGGACATACTTGATGTGCTTGCTCTGTCAGCGACTGCGCTTCTTCTAAAGTAACGCCTGGAACATTTACGTCTAATTCAACAGCCAAGCCAAAACCTCCGTTTTCAATTTGGCCAATGCTCACTTTTGCCTTAACAGTAGTTTCTCCTGTTTCAATTTTTGATTTCTTAATCATTAGGTTTAAAGCGCTGTCGAAACATGCTGAATAACCTGCTGCAAATAGCATTTCTGGATTGGTAAAATCATCACTTTTACCGCCTAACGATTTTGGAGTTCGAACATCAAGTTCCAGAATTCCATTTTCACTTTTAATGTGCCCGTCGCGTCCGCCTGTTGCAGTTACGCTTGTTGTATATAATGTTTTCATTTTTTATTTTCTACGATATTTAAAATTTTGTCGACTGTTTCTTTAAGGCCTAAGAGGTCATCTTCAGATAGATTGAGTTTTTCCGCCATTTTACCCGGAATTGAGCAAGCCATTTTCTGTAAAACTCTTCCTGTTTCGGTTAAGAATACTTCTACAACTCGTTCATCTTCCTTTTTTCTTTTTCTTTGTAAATAGGATTTTACTTCTAACCTTTTCAATAAAGGCGTCAAAGTTCCACTATCTAAAAAAAGTTTTTCACCAATTTGATTAACCGTAAGTCCGTCATTTTCCCACAAAACCATCATCACCAAATATTGAGAATAAGTAATGTCGAGTTTCTCTAAAAAAGGACGATACATCGCTGTAATCTCTTTCGAGATAACATAAAGTGGAAAACAAATCTGGTTTTCTAATTTTGGGGTTTCTTGATTTTCCATCGGATTGGTGATTTAATAAAGGATTTTATTTTGAAATGATAAATTCCTCCATCGGAATTCTCACTTTCTTCATATGAGAAAGATAATCTTTTTCAATATCTCGGTAACCAAGGTAGAGTAGACTCACACTTTTTAAACCTAAATCTTTCAAACGCAATATTTCGTCAACTAGTTCATTGCTGAAACCTTCTGCTGGCGTACTATCAATTTTTAATTCTGCTGCTTGAGCCATTGCTAAGCCTAAAGCGATATAGGTCTGCCGAGCCGTGTGAGCAAAATTCTCTTCAGCAGTTTGAGCGTTATAAATCTCTTTCAACTTATCGGTATAACTCCCGAATCTGCCTCTTGGTAATTCTCTTACATCGGTGTGATAATCATAAACTTTATCAATTTTTTCATCCGAATAACGATCCCAAGCCGCAAAAACCAAAACGTGTGAACAGTCTTTCATTACTTCCGGATTCAAAGCACCCTGAACCATCTGTTCTTTTACTTCCTGATTTTCCACCACAATCACACGGAAAGGTTGTAAGCCAGAAGAAGTTGGAGCCAGTCGGGCCGCTTCTAATATTTTATTAAGATCTTCTTGTGATACTTTTTTTGATGAATCATATGCTTTTACTGCATGTCTCCATTTTAAATTTTCTAATAATGACATATTTTTAAATTTTATCCTATTTTGAATTGCAAATATAGTGAACAATTATATTGCGCGCAATTTAATTGAGCGTTTTTTTTTTTAATTAATTCTCCTTTATATCTTAAATAAGGTTATTTCACCCCCAATTAAAAGTATTTTAATATCTAAATTTGCGGTACACACAAATGAAATGAAAAAACTCTCTTTTTTATTGATTACCCTCTGCGGTATTCAAGTATTCGCGCAACTCAATTTATCGAAAGATTCCTCCTTCGGAAACAGCGGAACTTTTACGACAACGTTTAACTCAGATCAAACGATCACCCATAGCAATACCGTGGTTTTGCAGGATGATTCTATTTTGCAGATCGTAAGTGTTGTTGATAACAGTTATGTTTTTAAACTCAAGCCAGATGGAACTTTAGATTCAAGTTTTGCCAATAATGGAAAACTAGAACTCGGTACGAATAATTTTTTGAACATCGTTTTGCAAGGCGATAAAATCATTGTCTATTTGGGTCCGAAATCTGCCTCTTATAACAATAGTTATGTAGATTCAAAAATTGTGAGATATCACAGCAATGGAGCAATAGACACCACCTTTGGGAATAACGGAGTATTGAATGAAGTCACAGAAAGTATAAATCCTCAATCATTAAGTGTTTTGGTTCTTGCAGACTTAAGTTTAATGATAACGAATTCGCCAGAAACTTACCCGAAAAAATATACAAAAGATGGTCAGTTAGATAGTTCTTTTGGTGCGAATGGAGTTATTAATTACAATTATCATTACCCAATCGGGCAGTTTTCAAACGGAAAAATTACGACTTGTCATGTGAGTTCCCTTTCATCATCCGTGTTTTCCTTTTTTGATATCAATTCCTTGGCAACAAATACGGTATTGGATTTAAATCAGCAATCCTGCCATCACAACAATGGTTTTCTTATTCAGAACAAAAATAATATGTCTACTAGAACTACGAAGGAGGGAATGGTTTATTCTGTGTTTGAATATCAGAATTATCCACTGCCAGATTTTAGCAGATTGGTTGTGATGAAATCTGAAAGTTTAGATTTGAATTTTAATGGTGAAGGTTTTATAACTTCCGAAGATAATGAGCAGTTTTTAGATGTTGGTTTTAGAAATAAAGTCTTTTTTGTTTTAAACCAAAAAGCAAATCAGAGATCTTTAAACGCTTATTCTGAAACAGGGGTTTCTTTAAAAATTAACAATAGCAGAGATTTCGCTCTTTCTTCAGGACATGAAATTGAGATGAAAAGCAACTATATTATCGTAAATTCTATTGTTGCTGATGCTAATCAAAATTTAACCAAACTTAAAATTGAAAAATTTTTAATTACGAATGATTTACTTGCGACAACAAATATTCTAAAGAAGAAAATCACTGTAGAAAATCCAGTTAGAGATTTTTTAAATATTAAAAATGCAGAAAGTGCTGAAAGTTTTGATCTCTATGATATGACAGGAAGAAAAGTCCTTTTTTCTAAAAGTTTAGAAAATATCAAAACTTCAAATCTTCCAAGAGGAAATTATATTCTAAAAATTAACTTTAAAAATGGAGAAAATTTTTCCCAGAAATTAATTAAGAATTAGCAAAAATCATTTTTATATATCAAAAAAACCGTCTGAAGATTCAGACGGTTTCTATATTTAAAAAAGAAAAACTCTTCTTAACCTAATTTTTTAGCATCAGCAACAAACTGCGCTAAACCTTTATCAGTCAATGGATGATTCAATAAATTAAGAATTGAATCTAAGGGTGAAGTAATCACATCAGCACCGATTTTTGCACAGTTGATAATATGCATTGGCGAACGAATTGAGGCTGCTAAGATTTCGGTATCGAACATATAGTTATCAAAAATAATTCTGATTTCTTCGATCAAATTCATTCCATCTACCGAAATATCATCTAATCTTCCTAAGAATGGTGAAACATAATTTGCTCCTGCTTTTGCGGCCAAAAGTGCTTGTCCAGCAGAGAAAATCAAAGTACAGTTGGTTTTGATTCCTTTGTTTGAGAAATATTTTAATGCTTTAATTCCATCTTTAATCATCGGGATTTTCACCACGATGTTCGGGTGAATTGCGGCCAATTCTTCCCCTTCTTTAATCATTTCTTCATAAGTTGTGCTAAGCACTTCCGCGGAAATATCGCCATCTGCAATTTCGCAAATAGTTTTGTAATGGTTTAAAATTGCTTCTTTTCCGCTAATTCCTTCTTTAGCCATTAGCGATGGATTGGTTGTAACGCCATCTAAAATACCTAAATCCTGTGCTTCTTTAATTTGCTCAAGATTCGCAGTGTCGATAAAAAATTTCATATTACTTTTGTTTGTGCAAAGATAAGATTTTCAGCTTCAAATAAAAAGTGATTCTAGTCTAATAATGGTGAAGATTTTTATTCAAAAAACATTTAATTAAACTTTACTTAAAATCCGCTAAGGCCTTTTAAACGAAAAACCGTATTTTTGCACTCACTTATATTAAAATGAAATGTTAGAAAAGATTGAGGACTTATTGGTTGAAGTAGCGAATTTCAGTTCAACGAATAAAGATGAAATTGAACAATTCCGTATTCAATACAGCGGAAAGAAAGGAATTTTAAATGATATTTTTTCGAAATTCAAAGATGTTCCCAACGAACAGAAAAAAGAATTCGGACAAAAAATCAATACCTTAAAACAAGCAGTAGAAGCAAAGTTGGAAGGTTTAAAGAGCGCAACAACTTCCAGCATTCTTTTTGAAAAAGATGATTTATCCAAACCAGGTTTCCCTTCAGAGTTAGGAACGCGTCATCCAATCAATTTGGTGAAAAACAGAATTATCGAAATCTTCAGATCAATCGGTTTTGCTGTTGCAGACGGACCGGAAATTGAAGATGACTGGCATAATTTCACTGCCTTAAATCTTCCGGAATACCATCCGGCGAGAGATATGCAGGATACTTTTTTCATCGAAACCAATCCGGATTTATTATTGAGAACGCATACTTCTTCGGTTCAAATCCGTTACATGGAAGAAAATGAACCGCCGATGAGAATTTTATCTCCAGGTAGAGTTTTCAGAAATGAAGCGATTTCTTCCCGTTCGCATTGTATTTTCCACCAAATCGAAGGTTTATATATTGACCAAAATGTAAGTTTTGCAGATTTAAAACAAACCATTCAGTTTTTCACAACAGAACTTTTCGGGAAATCAAAAATCAGATTAAGACCTTCTTATTTTCCATTTACCGAACCAAGTGCAGAAGTAGATGTTTATTGGGGTTTGAATTCTGAAACCGATTACAGAATTACCAAAGGAACAGGTTGGTTAGAAATTATGGGTTGTGGAATGGTAGATCCTGCCGTTTTAGCAAACGTGAATATTGATGCTGATAAATATTCCGGTTACGCTTTTGGAATGGGAATCGAAAGAATCGCAATGTTGATGTATCAAATGAGCGATATTAGAATGTTCTTTGAAAATGATAAAAGAATGTTGGACCAATTCAAGACTCTTTAATTAAAGAAAAATTCAAGTTTATTCGTTCTGAATTGGCTTTAAATAAAATAGAAAAACTTCCGGAATAATCTGGAAGTTTTTTCGTTATAAAGGTGGAAGTTTAAAATTGGTCTTTCTTTTTAAACCAATTTTTCGCCTGATTATAATTCAGATAATAAGTTAATTTCAACGAGATATTATTAACCATCGGTTCATTAAATAAAGTGTTGAAGTTATCTTTAAACTTCATTCTCGAAAGTCCCAAATAATCTTCCACCGCATTTCTGTACATTAAAGTCAATTGACTTCCCGGCGCAAACCACCATGAATAGCGTAAATCTACATTCCAGGAATTATACGTTCCATTTAAATTTTCATTGAATTGATTCGTAGAAGTTAAAGTTCCATCTTGATATAAAGTATAGAAACTTTTATAAGTTACATCTGAATAATAATGACGAAAAGCCAATGAAAGCGACATTTTATCATTAAAAGTATATTGTGAAGTCAAACTGTTTTCATACGTGTTTCGCTGGCGTTTTCCCATGTAAATTTCATTGTCTTCTTTTCCTGCAAAACCAGTTTCATTATTGCTGAAAGAAGGATTAAATCGCCAAACAGTATTGAATTTGTCGGAGAAACGATATCTTAAATACATTGAAGGACTTACAAGATTTCTCCCTTTTTCATTATAAGCGTAATAATCAAAATTCAAATTATACTGAAACTTTTTTCTATTGTCACTTTCAGTCCAAATCCAGGTATTTAAATAAGAAGGTGTTTTTAAAAATCTTCCTTCTGTTCGAGGTTCATAGATGTCATTTTCACCAAAAGGCGTAAATTCAAAACCGCCACCATAACTTCTGAAATTTTTTGTTATAAACTGATTATTATGATTAATCACCAGATTTGTAAATAAATAGGGTTGTAATCGATGATAATAATTGACGTTAAAATTCAGATAAATATTATTAAATTTTTTCGTCGGTTCCAAAATTCGATAGCCATAATAAGCATTGTAATTTGCGAAATTAGTTGACGTAGAAAATCCTAGATCATTAATATCCCAGTTTTTTGTCACGAAATTTCCATCAAAATTAAATTGATTTTTACCGGAATTTTTTGCGAAACCAACTTGTCCTCGAGAACCGAATTTTGTTCCATCGTCCATCACCCAACTTCCTTTGATAGCGCCATAATAATTGTAGATATTCTTTTTATCATTAATATTCCACAAAAAAGCCGTAGAATTTGCATCCCGAAAATTACCGTCTCGAACAACATTCGTGTTGACTAATGTTACCGAAGAATTCTCATGAAACCTTTGATCCAAAACCAATACATTATAATTCGTCCAAGGTTCTACAACTTCTTTTCTGGTTTCACCGGTTTTTTCATTTTGAATTTGGGCTTCCATTTTTTCGGTAATTCCATTAAAAAATCCGATTCCTAAACCTTTATTGGTTCTTCCGGAAATTTTAAAAGCATTGAATAATTTTACTTTAGCAGGATATTCGGTTACTTTTTCATCAACTGAAGTCTCTGGATATTTCGATGGATTTCCACCAATTCTTCTCGAATAAAAAAGATTTCCTTTATTAAAAAGTTCGATTCCTTCAGTGAAAAATGAGCGTTGTTCGTCAAACTGTTGTTCGAAAGGACCTAAATTTAAAATAGAATTATCGAAATTGGTTTGTCCAAAATCTGGAATCAAAGTCATGTCAAAAGTAAAGGCATCATTAATTCCGTATTTGATATCCATTCCTCCATTAAAATTGGTAGTTGTTTTGCCATCAAAATTATTTAAATAAGTAGAGAAATAAGGCGTTAACGATAATCGTAAAGGAGGTTGAATATTTTCTATTCCATCTAAAATTCCGTCGTACATTAAATAAGTTGCTTTTTTATTATCAACGAAATTCCAAGTTAAATTCTGATTGGTTTTCTGAATCAGTCTGACGAAATTAATTCCCCATTTCTGAATATCTTTCTTTGGGAAACGCAGTTCTGAATAAGGGATTTTCATTTCAACAGTCCAACCGTTTTCATTAATCTTAACGGCTGAAAACCAAACGGCATTCCAGGAAAAATCATCATTTGCAGTTGACATAATTTTTGCATCTGCCTGCACGCCGGAAGCCTGTACGAAGAATAAAACCGCTTGCTGATGGTCATCATAACCATTAATGGTAATTCCGAAAACATCATCATTTCCGATATTATCTCGTTCTGCCAATTGTTTTTGAATATTTTCTGGATTGGGATCATACATCGTTGCACCGAAATAAATTCCCGTGTCATCATAAAGCACTTTTACGGTAGTTTTAAAATCCTGAGGTTCCGGTTTTCCGTTAGTTGGATTTCTCTCAATGAAATGTTCTGCTATCGCAGCATTTTTCCAGACTTCTTCATCCAGGATTCCATCGATTTTTGGAGCATTGTTTATTTTAATAATATTAATCCTCTTTCTGGAAATACTGTCTTTTGCAACAGTTTGCGAATTTGCCTTTATAAAAAAGAGGGAAAGTAGGAGTGTAGTGAAAAGGAGTTTCATTCAATAGTTTAGAAATAAGACAACGAAAACTTAAATAGTGTTACATCTCTTTTAAAAAAAAACAAAAAAAATAAACGAACCTAGATTCGTTTATTTAATTCTTAATGATTTACCTAATATTTTATTTTGTGAAATTGAGAGGATATTTTACATTCGAATAGGAATCAATATCTGCTTTCAAAGAACCGACGACTAATTCTGCTTTGATTGCAAGTGGCACGTGATTTTTGTCGTTGCTCACCCAAAGTGTTACGCCTTCTTTATCTTTAAATACGCGACCACTCATTACTTGCGGAACAATTTTTAAACTGCTGATATATCCGAATTTAGTTTTTATTCTTTCAATTCCTACAACTTTTACCTGAAAAGGAAACATTTCATCATCAATCCATATATTGAGTTTTTTCACAGTCCCGACTTTTAATTCACTTTCATCCAAACTTCTTAAATAATAAAAAGCAGACAACATATCTTGAATTCCGGTGACCGAATTTAACGATTTCGTAATGTTTTTTTCTTTATCCGTTAAAAGTAAAGTTTGATTACTATGGTTAAAAACCGTTTCATAATGCTGTGTATAATTCCCTTCTTTTACATCTCTGACATAAAAACTTGGTAAACCCGTATTGTAATTGATGAAACTTTCGTACTTATCTTCTACTTTAAAAAACGCCCGAACTGCTCCTGTTGTCTTACCTGTACCTTTCACATAATAATGAGGTTGACCTTTGTATGTCGTTTTTAAAGTCGTTAAATTTGCTGTTCCCGCGTTCAGAAGTCCATAGTGAATTCGGTAGCGCAAAACCTCTCCAGATTGAATATTTTGAAGTTTTTGAGCGTTCCCAAAAGTGATTGTTAAGAGTATAAATAATGATAGAATCTTTTTCATGCCTTTGCTTTTGCAAATAATTTGCCACAAAGATAAAACAATGCTTTTATTCGGTTTCATTATGACAAAAATCATAAAGAGGCTCCGCATAGTACTTTTAATTTTTGTAAATTTGTGGGATTATTTCCAAAATTTAGATTGATGATTACTACTGATATATTGATTATAGGAGCCGGCCCAACCGGACTTTTTACTGTTTTTGAAGCAGGTTTACTTAAGTTAAAATGCCATCTTATCGATGCGCTTCCGCAGCCAGGCGGTCAGTTAACCGAGTTGTATCCTAAAAAACCTATTTTCGATATTCCGGGATTTCCGTCCATTAACGCTGGGGATTTAGTAGATAATTTGATGGAGCAAACCAAACAGTTTCAGCCCGGATTTACCTTGGGAGAAACGGCTCAAACTTTAACCAAATTAGAAGACGGCACTTTTGAAGTGATTACCAATAAAGGTACTGTTCACCGTGCTAAAGCGGTTGCGATTGCCGGTGGTTTGGGAACTTTTGAACCGAGAAAACCCGCTCTGGAAAATTTGGCAGATTACGAAGAAAAAGGCGTGGAATATTTCATCAAAGAACCTGAGCATTTCAGAAATAAAAAAGTGGTCATCGCCGGCGGTGGTGATTCTGCTTTAGACTGGAGTATTTTCCTGGCAGATATTGCAAGTGAAGTGACTTTAATTCACCGTAGAAATGAATTCCGTGGAGCGCTGGATTCTGTCGAAAAAGTTCAGGCTTTAAAAGATCAGGGGAAAATTCACATGATGACTCCGGCAGAAGTAGTGGGTTTAAAAGGAGACGGGAAATTAACCGCAATTACCGTAGAAAAAGAAGGGGAAACTTTCGATATTGCAACGGATTACTTTATTCCTCTTTTTGGTCTAACACCTAAATTAGGAGATTTAGCAAACTGGGGACTGGAAATTGAGAAAAATGCAATCAAAGTAAATAATGCTTTGGATTACCAGACCAATATTCCGGGAGTTTATGCGATTGGTGATATCAATACGTATCCCGGAAAATTGAAATTGATTTTATGCGGTTTCCATGAAGCAACTTTGATGTGTCAAAGTGTTTACAATATGCTGAATCCAGGTAAAAAATTCGTTTTGAAATATACAACGGTAAGTGGAATTGACGGTTTCGACGGAAGTCGTAAAGAAGCAGAGAAAGCAGTCGTAATGAAAATCGACTAGTTTCAAAAAGAGCGAACTAAAAAATTAAACAAGCCACGAAGTGGCGCTTTAACAAAGAATAGGATAAAATCCTATTGATAAGATAAGATACAAACAAGAGATGCAAGATATTAATCTTAAAATTACCGATAGAAACGGCGATATTCACGAAGTGGTTGCGCCCACTGATATGTCGATGAATTTGATGGAAGTGATTCGGTCTTATGAATTGGCAGAAGAAGGAACCATCGGAGTTTGCGGCGGTATGGCGATGTGCGCTTCGTGTCAGGTTTACGTAGTGGAAGGTTCTGATAAATTAACCGAAATGGGTGCTGAGGAAGATGCGATGTTAAGTGAAGCATTCCATGTTCAGGACAACAGCCGTTTGGGGTGCCAAATTCATATCACTCCAGAAGTCGACGGTTTAGAAGTTGCAATCGCGCCGTATCCATAACAGAAATCGTTCTTTATAAAAGTTTAAAGGGAAGAAAATTTAGTTTTTCTTTCCTTTTTTATTTTCAAGGTATGACTGAAAATTACTCGATACTTTTCTTACCTTTAGTAGACCAATATTCAATAGATGTCTTTTCATATTCCCGAACATTTAAAAGGTTTAAACGACGAAGAAGTTCAACGTTCTCATCAGAAATTTGGTTTTAATCAAACGAAGCAAATTGAGAAAAGCAGTTGGCTGAAATTGCTTTTCGACATCCTACGTGAACCGATGTTGATTTTGTTAATCATCATTGCAATTATTTATCTGGCTGTTGGAAATTATGGCGAAGCCTTGTTTATGTTGGCAGCGATTATTTTGGTTTCCGGCATATCTTTTTACCAAGATAACCGAAGTCAGAAAGCGCTGGAAGAATTAGAAAAACTCAATGAACCTTTAAGCCGCGTTATTCGAAACTCTAAGATTGTAGAAATTCCTACGTATGAAATTGCAGTTGGAGATTTATGCATTACGGAAGAAGGAAAAATGATAAACGCCGATGGTAAAATTGTTCACAGCAATGATTTCTCCGTGAATGAATCCTCGCTTACGGGTGAAAGTTTTTCTGTTTTTAAAGATAATACTTCGGAAGACCGACAGGTTTATAATGGAACTTCCACCGTTTCTGGTTTGGCTGTTTTTGAAGTGGAACATATTGGTAAAGAAACGAAACTCGGTAAAATTGGTGAATCTATTTCCGCCATAAAAGATGAGAGATCTCCGCTGCAAAAGCAGATTGAACAGTTTCTAAAATACATGGCGATTATCGGAATTATCGTTTTCCTTTTGGTTTGTGCCGTTAATTATTACCATACTCGAAATATTGTTGATTCCTTATTAAATGGATTGACTTTGGCAATGTCGATTTTACCTGAAGAAATACCAGTGGCTTTTACAACTTTTATGGCACTCGGCGCCTGGAAATTAATGCGGGATGGTATCATCATTAAGAAAAGTAATATCGTTGAAACCTTAGGAAGTGCCACCGTTATCTGCACTGATAAAACGGGAACGATAACGGAGAATTCAATGCATTTGAAAGCAGTTTATGATTTTAAAAGCGACAAAGTTTTTAATGATAATCAATTTAATGAAGAATCAGTTTCAGAACTCATTCAATATGCGATGTGGAGTAGTGAACCAGTTCCTTTTGATCCGATGGAAAAATCGCTTCATCAGGTTTATGGTGAAACTCAAAAAGTAGATCGTCGTCCGGAATTCGAGATGTTTCATGAATATCCACTGGACGGAAAACCGCCGATGATGACACATCTTTTTAATAATAAAAAAGGCGAACGAATCATTTCGGCGAAAGGGGCTCCTGAAGCCATCATTAATGTTTGTCAACTTTCTGAAGAAGATCAAAGTAAAATAAGAAAGAAAATTGATGATTTTGGAAAGCAAGGTTATCGCATTCTCGGTGTTGCAAAATCGAACTTTCAAGGAGATGATTTTCCAAAAAAACAGCAGGATATCCAATTTGAATTTCTCGGAATGGTTGTTTTCTACGATCCGCCAAAAAAAGGAATCGACGAAGTTTTTAGAAAATTTAAAGAAGCCGGAATTAAAATAAAAGTGATTACCGGTGATAATGCTCAAACCACAAAAAGCATTGCTTTACAAGCGGGCATTACAGGGATTTCAGATCCAGTTAGTGGCGATGTAATTAGTCATCTGAGCGAAGAAGAATTAATGAAAGTCGTTGAGCAAAAAGTATTATTTACCCGAATGTTTCCGGAAGCGAAATTAAGAGTTATAAATGCTTTAAAAAAGAATAATGGAGTAGTCGTAATGCTTGGCGATGGCGTGAATGATGGACCAGCCTTAAAAGCCGCACACATTGGAGTGGCGATGGGCGAGAAAGGAACTGAAATCGCAAAAGCAGCTGCTGCAGTTATTTTAACGAATGATGATTTGGGAAAACTGGTAACTGCGATTGCCGCCGGACGTAGGATTTATACCAATATTAAAAAAGCAGTTCAGTATATTATTTCGATTCATATTCCGATTATTTTAACGGTTTCTTTACCGCTGTTTTTAGGTTGGGCATTTCCGCAAATCCTTACGCCGGTTCACGTTATATTTTTAGAATTGGTAATGGGTCCAACCTGTTCAATCGTGTATGAAAATGAACCGATGGAAAAAAATACGATGACTCAAAAACCACGTCCAATTTCGGAAACGTTCCTGACGATGCGTGAACTGGTGATTAGTATTATTCAGGGATTAATGATTACTGCAGGCGTTCTTTTCATTTATCAATTAACCTACAGAAATGGAGGTGACGAAGATCTGACGAGATCGATGGTTTTCACCACTTTAATTTTTGCGAATATCTTACTGAGTTTTGCGAACCGATCGTTCTATTATACGATGTTTGAAAGTTTTAGAAATAAGAATAATCTATTAATCTATATCACTTTTGCTACTTTGTTGGTGTTAATGATGATGCTTTATTTTGAACCGGTCACTCAATTCTTTAAATTAACTTCTTTGAGTGTAAACCAACTCTTAACGGCGGGTTCGGCAGCAATTATTTCAGTCATGTGGTTTGAAATTTATAAATTGATAAAGAGGACTTTCATTCTTAATAGAGATAAAAATTCGCATTAATTATATCTTCTTCCTCTTTCATTAATTTATATTGAATCAAAATATTTTTAATAATTTTATATAAAGTATTGATTATGAAAATTGCAACCTACAATGTAAATGGAGTAAACGGCAGATTGCCGGTTCTTTTAAAATGGCTCAGCGAAGAAAAGCCTGATGTCGTTTGTTTGCAGGAATTAAAAGCGCCACAAGAAAAATTCCCTGAAGCAGAAATTTTAGAAGCAGGTTATCACGCCGTTTGGGTCGGACAAAAAAGTTGGAATGGAGTAGCAATCTTAACTAAAACTCAAAAAGCAACTGTTATTAGAACTGCCTTGCCAGGTGACGAAAGTGATGAACAAAGCCGATACTTAGAAGTGAAGGTGAATGATTTAACAATAGTTTGTGTTTATGTGCCTAATGGAAATCCAACTCCCGGTGAGAAATATGATTATAAATTGAGATGGTTGGAAAGACTCGATGCTCAAGCCGAACTTTTAATCAGTTCTGGAAAACCGGTCATTATCACCGGAGATTTTAATATTATTCCAACCGAAAGCGATGTTTACAAACCGGAGAAATATAAAAAAGATGCTCTTTTTTTACCTGAAGTTCGAACTGCTTTTCAGAATTTAATTTCGCAAGGTTGGACCGATGGTTTGCGACATCTTTATCCCACAGAAACCATTTATACTTTTTACGATTATTTCAGAAAAGCCTATGAAAGGAATGCAGGAATGCGGATTGACCATTTTTTGCTTTCTCCCGAACTTGTCCCAAATTTAAAAAAGGGTGGAGTTGATAAAGAAGTACGTGGTTGGGAAAAATCGAGTAATCATGTTCCGACCTGGATTGAGTTGGAGAATATTTAATTCATCTCTCTCTTAAAATCAAAAAAATCTCTTTACATAAAGAGATTTTAAATTTTTATAATTGAAGATTAGTACAATTTCTGAACTTTTTCTACAACGTATGTTTTACGTTTGATTTTTGGAGCGACATATTCTAAAACATCCTTGCCTTCCCATTCCTTTTTCTTGTAAACGGAACTGGAAGATTTCCAGATTTTCTGTTCGATTAATTCTACAGATGCTGTTGAGAATTCTTTAATAATCTGAAGTAATTCTTTAATTTTTTTTGCTGGAATTTTATCAACCATACTTTCAGGATGAATTTTACTTAAGAATAAAACTTCATTTCGAATGATATTTCCCAAACCAGGAAAAACGTCTTGATTCAAAAGCACGTCACCAATTTTCTTATCGCCATACTTTTCCAGTAGAAGCCTTTGTGTTTTATCTGATTTGTATTTTTTCGAAAACACATTGAGTTCCTGATCAAAATCGTGATCTTTCTCTAACTTCTTAATTTTAACGACATAGAAATTAATAAATTCATCGCCGAAGAACAGTGGAAAACTGGCATTAACTTTCTTGGTTTCATTAATCAGAAAACTACCAAATAACCCGAAGTGCACAGTAATCAAAAATTCTTTAAAATCGAGTAGAAGGAGTTTTCCATACGTTTCAATCGAAACCAATTTCTTTCCCGAAATTTCTTCTGCGAAAGGATTATTGTAACCATCACTTTCGGTGACTTTTTTACCTTCAAATTTTTCGAGTCTCTTTTTAAAAACAACAATGGTTGGTCCTTCCGGCATAATTAAAGTTTTTCGTTTTGTAGGATCTTCATCACCATTTGTTCTTCTTTAGCCAATCCACTTTTACCATCATCAACTTCTATTTCATCTAATTCTCTTAAATATTTTTTAATAGAATCGTTTTCAAACATATTGATAATGAGCGGATGTATATAGTATTTTCGACAAACAGTACTCGTATTTCCTAATTCGCACGCGACCAAATCAATCGCGCGTTTTATCTTAGATTTTTTCTTTTCTTCAATTTCCTCCGCTTCAATTGCTTTAAAAGCAATCAGCGCATTCACCGTTCCAGACCAGGTTCTAAAATCTTTCGCCGTAAAATCTTCACCACTAATTTCCTTAATGTATTCATTCACCATTCCGCTTTCTATAGCGTGTGCGTTCCCATCTTCATCGTAATACTGAAATAGTTCTTTGCCGGGGATTTCTTTGCACTTTTTGATTGCTCTCGCGAGTTTGGCATTATTCAAATCAATTTTATGGTGAATTCCTTTTTTCCCTTTAAATGAAAATTGAATTTTTTTAGTTCCTATTGTAACATGTCGATCTTTTAAAGTTGTTAACCCAAATGATCCGTATAATTTTTCATAAATGTTATTTCCAATTCGGATGTTGGTTCTTTCCATCAGACTTACGACCAACGCTAAAACTTTTCGTTTGTCTAATTTTCTACGCGCCAGATCTTTTTCTAAGGCTAAACGAATCTTAGGTAAAGCCTCACCAAACTGCAGCATTCTGTAAAATTTTGTCCTTTTTCGAAGGGCGTTCCAAATTGGATGGTAGCGGTATTGTTTTCGTTGTTTAACGTCCAAACCAGTTGCCTGTAAATGACCGTTTTGCAAAGCACAGATCCAGACATTTTCCCAAGCGGGAGGAATCGCCAGTTGCTTAATACGTTGAATTTCTTCTTCGTCTTTAATCTTCTGATCGCGGGTAAAGTAAGCGAATTTTTTGCCTCTTTTCCTGCGTGCGATTCCTGGATTTTCACGGTCGCTGGTGTAAACTAAATTTACGGCCTTCGCAGATTTTTCCGGATCCTTCATGATTTTCACCATTTTCGAAGGACTTATTTTCTTGATAAGTTCGAGTGAAGGAGTTGCCGTTTTCATTGCATTAAATTATTTTTTACCTCTCGTGAATAAAAATATAATTAGCGCAATTACCGCTCCTACCAAGAAAAATGCCCACCACATTCCGGCTTTAAAAATGGTTCCAATTGCTTCACAACTTGTCAGAGACATTAATGCAAATACGGCTAATGTAAGAAATGTAAACTTTTTCATAATTTTATTTTTTAATGTTAATGTATATAATTTTTAAATTAAACTCTACTGTTATCGGCTTTCCAATTGGTAATTGACTTTTTAATTTCGTCTGCTGAAATATTTTGTTGAAGCGCTTTTTCTACTAAGATTCTGAATTCATCATCATAAGCAAAACGAAGCGCTGCAATTTGACCAAACGAAAGTTGAGATTCTACTTCGTCCGAACTTTTACCAAATAGTTCAAAATATCTTAATCTGAATTCTAATCTCACAATTCGATCTTGGTTTCCTAAAGCGTAATGTTGTCTTACCATTAAAGCCAAATAAATGAAGAGGAAAATTACGACCGAAAATAATATCCAGATTAATTGTTTGGGTTCATCATTGAAAATCTTCCAGATCCCCAGTATTTGTAGGAACCCAAGTAAGGGTAGATAAATAAAATGATGGGGCGGATAAAATTTAATGTAATTGTTATAGTTTTGATTCTTCATGAATATTTGCAATCAAAAACTCAACCATTCTAAATAATCGCTATTGAAAATCGCAACTTTTTGACAGATTAAGATATTTTAAATAAAAAGAAAAAGCCGGTAAAATCCTCAACGCTATACGTTTTAGAAATTACCGACTTTTTATTTGAGATTGCTTTTTAAAATCAATCAAGAAGACCTTAGTCTAAACCACCTTTTCTGGTTGGTTCTTTCATTTCTGGCCATTTCGCTGGTTCTCCAGTTCTTGGATTAATTGGCATTTTAATTCTTTCTGCAGATGCTTTTTCAGGATCTTCACTTGCCATGTACGTTAAGATTGCGATTGTTGCAACGTTACTTTTTAAATCATCAAAAACGATTTTGTCGTACGTGTCTCTGTTGGTATGCCACGTGTAAGAGCCGTAACTCCAACTTAATGAACTCAACATAAAAGCAGGAACTCCCGCAGCAATAAATGAAGCGTGATCAGATCCGCCACCGCCAGGAAATCCTGGGTATGAAGTTTCGATTCCTTTGGTTAATTCTTTTGGAACAGCGCTTAACCATCTTCCCATGTAATCATAAGAATTCAAGAAACCTTGTCCGCTAATATTTGCGATTCTTCCAGTTCCGTTATCCTGGTTGAAAACGGCCTGAACATTTGGCATTTCATCTTTGTGATCCCAAACGTAACCACGTGAACCGTTCAAACCTTGCTCTTCGCTTCCCCAAAGTCCGACAATAATTGTTCTCTTTGGATTAGGGTAATATTTTTTAAGAATTCTTGCCACTTCCATCATGGTAATGGTTCCGGTGCCGTTATCGGTAGCGCCAGTTCCGCCATCCCAAGAATCGAAATGCGCAGAAAGAATAACATATTCTTCAGGTTTTTCAGATCCTTTAATGACTGCAACCGTGTTGAAAGTTGGAGCAATTCCTTTATCTTTTGATTGTGCATTAATTTTTAATTTCGGAGTTTTTCCGTGCTGAATCATTCGGTATAATTGTCCGTAATCTTCTAAGGAAATATCTACAACAGGAATCGTTTTTGTTCCGGCAGCAAAAATTTTATTTACCCCAAATCCTCTTGACCAATAAGAAGAAACGATTCCGGCAGCACCGGCTTTTTCTAATTTTTCATTTAAAGATTTAGAAGTTTCTCCAGTTGCAGCAATTGATTTTCTCCATTCTTCAGAAGCCTCTGTAGATTCTTTTTTCATTTTTTCAAATGATTCCGGCGTTGCAAATTCTTTCCAGTTGTATTCAGGTCTTCCGGTTGGTTGGTATTGAGAAACCATGACCAATTTTCCTTTTACTTTAGGAAGCCAAGCGGTAAATTCTTCTTTGTTTTTAAACATTGGCAGCATCACTACATCGGCTGTTAAACCTTTTGCAGAAGTTGCCGGACTCCAAGCCAACTGCATTCCTTCGATTGATTTTGCATAAGGAGAAACCATTTCGATGGTTGAAGGTCCTCTTTCCCAAGATTTCCATTCGCCCCATTTTTCGTTCTTAGCATCGATTCCCCAGTTCTGAAAACGTTTTACCGCCCAGTCATGTGCTTGTTGCATTTTTGGACTTCCGACCAATCGTGGCCCGATGTCGTCCATCAATTCGTACGCAAGTGTTTCGAGTTGTGAGTTTTTGTAAGTTTCGTCCATAATTGATTGTACCATTTGGTCTTTCGTTTGAGCATTTAAGCCCACCGCGAAAACCGTAGAAACCATCAATAATTTTGCATAGTTCTTCATTGAATATAATTTTTGCGATGAAGATAATAAAATTTATTCTAAAGAACTGTCTATTCATCAGAGAAAAGAAATTATCATTGAAGTTCTTGCTTAGTCACTTTAATTTTTTAATTTTATAAAAAAATAGATTATGAATTTAATTATCCGATTATTAGTAACGGCAATCGTTGCTTTTGTCCTCACAAAAATCCTGAGTGGAGTTCATATTGACTCCTTCGGTTCTGCCGTAATTTTCGCTTTGGTTTTAGGAGTTTTAAACCTAATAGTTACTCCGATTTTAAAGATTTTGGGCTTGCCATTAACCATTCTTACTTTAGGATTTTTCTCTTTAGTAATTAATGCGTTGGTGATTTTATTGGCTGCAAAATTTGTAGAAGGAATGGCAATTGATGGATTTTGGTGGGCATTTATTTTCAGTATTGCTTTATCACTAATCACCTCATTGGTTAACGGAATTATTGCTCCGAGCGAGTAACCAATAAAACAGTAAATTTATAAACGGTTCGATTTTTTTGAACCGTTTTTTAATTAATAATATTTAAATAAAATTAATGCGTACCATCGTAACTTCGATACTATTTGTATTTTGTTCCATTCAAACCTTTTCTCAGGATTTATATACTCCCAGAAATATCGCCAAAGCCTATGAACAGAAAACCCGTTCACTTGACGGAAAACCGGGTTCGAATTATTGGCAGAATTCAGGAGATTACACCATCGATTTCAATGTAAACCCAACGACCAAAGTTGTTTCAGGAAATGAAACCATTATTTATAGTAACAATTCTCCAGATACTTTAAAATCAGCCGTCATTCGATTTGTAAATAATGTTCACAAACCAACTTCTCCCAGAGCAGCAAAAGCCTCACCTGATTTTTTAAGCGAAGGTTTGAAAATAAAATCGCTTTCCATTAATGGAGAAAACTACACGGTTAATTCTGAAGATTGGGAAACGTTCTATGATTTAAAATTGAACAAAGCACTTCTTCCGAACTCCAAAAACACCATTAAAATAGAATGGGAATTTCCTTTGTCAAAGCAAAATGGAAGGGAAGGTCAAATTGATGAAACCACATTTTTCTGTGCGTATGCTTACCCAAGAATTTCGGTCTATGATGATTATAATGGCTGGGATAAACTTCCACACAATGGTCGCGCTGAATTTTACAATGATTTCAGCAATTATAATATTTCTGTTACCGTTCCCAAAAACTACGTTGTTTATGCCACGGGAGTTTTACAGAATCCTGAAGAAGTTTTACAACCCGGAGTTTTAAAGAAATTTAAATATTCATTAATCTCTAATCAGGTGATTCACGTTGCTACAAAAGACGATATTGAAAAACAAAAAGTAACCAAGCAAAACGATTTTAATACTTGGAAATTTAAGGCTGAAAATATCACGGACTTTACTTTTGGATTGAGTTCAACTTATGTTTGGGATGCTTCAAGTGTGAAATTGAAATCAAAAAGAGTTAGCACGCAAGCCACTTATAATGCAGGAACAAAAGATTTTGAAAAATATGTAGAATGGGAACGATACAGCATCAAATGGTTTTCTGAAAACTGGCCGGGAATTGAATATCCTTTTCCAACCATGACCGGTTTCCAGGGATTTGCCGATATGGAATATCCGATGATGGTTAATGATACTGCGATTCCTGATGATTTTGCCGATTCTCGTCAAACCGTAGATCACGAAATTGCACATACTTATTTTCCGTTTATGATGGGAACCAATGAAGCGCGTTATGCCTTTATGGATGAAGGTTGGGTGACGGCTTTCGAATATTTAATTGGTGAAGCCGAAAACGGAAAAGCCTTTAATGATAAAATGTTTACTGATTTTCGCGTTAAAAAATATATCAATGATCCGTCAACAGAACAGGATCAACCGATTATCTCGATGAGCAGCCAACTGACGGGAATTGGTTACGGAAGCAATGCGTATATAAAACCGGCTTTCGCGTATTTATCTTTGAAAGATCTGCTTGGAGAAAAGTTGTTTAAAGAAACGCTTCATTATTATATGAATACCTGGAAAGGAAAACATCCGACGCCGTGGGATTTCTTCTACAGTTTTAATACTGGAAGTGGACAGAATCTAAATTGGTTTTGGAACAACTGGTTTTTCAGTAATAATTACATCGATTTAAAAATTAATTTGGCGGAAGTTTCTGGTAAAAATTTGAATTTAGCGATTGAAAATGTTGGTGGATTTGCCATTCCATTCGAAGTAGAAATTACGTATCAAGACGGAAAAATTTCTAAAAAACATATCACGCCTGAAATCTGGAAAAACAATAAATTGTATCAAACGGCGATTGAAGTAAATCAGAACGTAAAATCCGTAAAAGTCGATGGCGGAATTTTCATGGATTATACGCCGAATGATAATGTATATACTTTTTAAAAATGATGAATGTGAAAGAATTCAGCACTGCGAAAATGGATAACACAACAAAGATCATAACAGTAATTGTTTTGTTTTTTCTACTTCTGTTGCCATTTTCAACCTTCTTATCTGATCAGCCACAACCTGTCTTTTTAGTAACGAGTTTTGTTTTGATGTATGGCGCTATTTTTATTTCATACGGATTTATACCTAAAAGAATCGCAGTTTCTGATGATCAAATTTTAATTAAAAATTTATTTGGTCCAGTTTTAATCAACATTGATAACATCGAAACGATTGCTAAGATTGAAAAATTAGGCTTGAATTTGAGAACTTTTGGAGTTGGCGGACTGTTCGGTTATTTCGGCTATTTTAATGGTAAAGATGTTTGGTATGTGACCAACAGACATAAGAAAGTAAAGATGATTTTAAAGTCCGGAAAAGTATATATCATCAGCCCTGAAAATCCTGATGATTTTGTTAAAGAAATTGAAAAGAGAAAGAGTGAACTAGAACGGTAACAATATCGATTTATTGGTCTTTTTTCATTTTTAAAAAGCCCTAATTTCCCACCAATCTTGTACAACTAAACTTGCAAAATCTTTATTTAAACTATATTTTTGTGAAATGGATTATCCGAGCAAAGTATTAGCAAAAGCCGTAGATGAAATTTCTGGTTTACCTGGAATTGGCAAGAAGTCAGCGTTACGTTTGGCTTTGCATCTGCTCAAGCAACCCCAGAGTCAGGCGATTAGTTTGGGTGATTCTTTAAAAAAGTTAGTCACCGAAATTAAATATTGCAGAGATTGTCATAATTTTTCAGATTCCGAAATTTGCGAAATTTGTTCAAATCCTAAAAGAACTGAAGAGTTACTTTGCTTAGTAGAAGATGTTCGCGATGTTATGGCTATTGAAAATACAGGAAAATTCCGGGGAAAATATTTAGTATTGGGTGGTAAAATTTCTCCCATGGAAGGAATTGGACCGAATAAGTTGAATATTTCATCCATCGAAAAAAAGTTAGAAAGCGGCATCGTGAAAGAACTTATTTTCGCTTTAAGTGCCACCATGGAAGGCGATACTACAGCTTATTATATTTATAAAAGATTCAAAAATTCATCCGTTCGTTTTTCTACCATAGCTCGTGGGATTTCAGTAGGCGATGAGTTAGAATATGCGGATGAGATTTCATTGGGAAGATCGATTCAGAACCGTTTGCCTTATAGTGAAAGCAGTTCTTAATATTTACGAAAATTACCAATGCAACTACTCAATACTATTCCAGTTTCTATTAAAAATATCCTTCAAAAATGGGGTGTTTTTTTTATGTATCTCTTTGTTAATGGGTTGTTTGTAATAAAATATGGTGGCCAGTTTTCCTTGTATTTATTACCTATTTATATTATCGCTATTTTCTCCATTAGTGTACTTTACATTAAAAGTGATCTGAAAGAGATTATTTATAAATATTTATACTGGATTTTAGTGGCGGTCTTTTTCCTTTTTAGTATTGGACTCAATTATTATGTTGACGGAAATTCATTAAATGTCGACCGTTGGGACGCGATGGAAGTTGGGATTAAAGCCATTTTCAATAATGAATATCCTTATAATATTAAAGATTTCTTAGGCAGAGAATCCTCCAACTTACCCTTTTTAATGATCCTAGGAATGCCGTTTTATTTCCTGTTCGGAAGTGTTGGTTTCTTGCAATCGTTTAGTTTTCTCCTGTTCTCTTATTTGATTTTTAAAGTTTTTGATAATTATAAGTTTGATTTTCATTTTAAAAAGAAATTTTAATATCAACCTGAAATGATTTCCGTAGTTATTCCCATGTATAATGCAGAACTCGTTATTCTTAACGCTTTAGAGTCTGTAAAAAAACAAACTTTTCCAACGGAAAGATTTGAGATTATTATTGTGAATGATGGTTCTACCGATAAAAGTAGGGAAGTGGTTGAAAATTATATTCAGGAAAATTCAATTCTTAATATTAGCTTGATTAATCAAGAAAATGGTGGCGTTTCAAAAGCCAGAAATGCAGGATTAAAATTAGCGAAAGGTCATTATATCGCTTTGTTAGATGCTGATGACGAATGGTATCCTACGAAAATAGAAAGGCAAATGAGTTTCTTAGAAAGTAAAAAATTTGAAATTGATTTTCTGAGCTGTCGACGGAAAAACCACGATATCCTTTATCCCTATAAAGTCGGTGAAAATAATCTGGCGAACATTTCTTTCGGTAACTTAATGTTTAGAAATGAAACCCAACCTTCAACCGTTATTTTTAAACGAAAGGTTTTAGATAATAGTGGGTATTTTGATGATAATCAGCGATATGCCGAAGATTTAAATTATTGGCTGAAAGTTTCTGAGCATAACCAAATGTCGATTTTGAATGAAGAATTGGTTTTGGCTGGTGCCGGAAAAAGAACGTTTGGAGTTTCAGGTCTTTCCGCAAATTTAGAAGAAATGGAAAAAGGTTTTCAGAAAAATCTGAAAGAAGTTTTAAGCGCAAAAAGAATTAATTTTATAGAGTACGTAGGATATTATCTTTTTTATAAATTGAAATATTTAGTAAGAATCAGTCGGAATCAATTTTTGAAATTACAGGGAAAGTAACTACTTTTGAAGCACGTAACAGTTTTAAGATGGTTCATTTATAAAGAAAATATCTTTGTTTTTTTGAATAAGTTAAAATATAAAACCCGAACTTTGGGAAGTAACAAAAGCATGAGTTTGAAAAATATATTAATCACCGGAGGAGCCGGATTTATCGGTAGTAATTTAGCCCTGAAATTAGTAAGTCGTGGTTATAGTGTTACCGTTTTAGATAATTTATCGGAACAGATTCATGGTGCAAATCCAGAAAAATCTTCATTATATCAAAGTATTTTAGGAAAGGTAATTTTCATTAAAGGGGATATTACACAAAGAAAAGACGTAGAACAAGCAATTGAAGGTCAAGATGCAATTATACATTTAGCAGCAGAAACGGGTACAGGTCAGTCCATGTATTCGATTGAAAAGTATAATCATGTTAATGTTTCCGGAACAGCTTTGCTTCTGGATATTTTGGTCAATCAAAAGAACTCGGTTAAGAAAGTTGTTTTGGCTTCTTCCAGAGCGGTTTACGGTGAAGGAAAGTATGTTAATTCTCAATCGAAATCTTTTTATCCAAAGAGCAGATCTGTGGAATTAATGCAAACTGGAAACTTTGAAATGATTAATATAAGTGGTGAAATCCTAAAACCATGCGCAACTGACGAAAATTCAAAATTACATCCAACTTCTTTTTACGGATTAACCAAACTTCAGCAGGAACAAATGGTTAAAATGGTTTGTGAATCCATTGGGATTAATTTCGTAATTCTGCGCTACCAAAACGTTTTCGGCGTGGGACAATCATTGGTCAATCCGTATACTGGAATTTTATCTATTTTTTCTAACCTGATTTTAAACGGAAAAGCGCTCAATATTTTCGAAGATGGTTTAATGACTCGAGATTTCATTAACATCGAAGATACTGTTGAGTTAACTATCAGAAGTTTAGAATTAGCAATTGCTAATAACGAGACGATTAATATCGGAACTGGTATTGCGACCAATGTGTTAAAGGTCGCAAATGTTTTGGCAAATGCTTATGAAAAGAATGTTCCAGTAGAAGTTAGTGGCGATTTTAGAATAGGCGATATCCGGCATAATTTTGCAGATTTAGATCAAGCAAAGCGCCTTTTAGATTTTCAGCCAAAAGTGAGTTTTGAAAAAGGAATTCGGGATTTTACAAATTGGGTTTTACAGCAACCACGTATTGATAGTCATTTCAATCAATCTTTACAAGAAATAAAAGATAAAGGATTTTTGAAATCATGATTTTGCAACGTAAAAAAATACTGTTTTTGTCTGCTAACTTTTTCGGTTATGAACAGGCAATAGCAAAACGACTTAGGGAGTTGGGAGCAGAGGTAGATTTTTTTAATGAAAGACCTTCAGATTCCGTTTTGTCCAAAGGGATTATTCGGGTCAACAAGAATTTTTATTTCAGGAGAATTAATTCTTACTATCAAAAAATTAGAAAGGAGACCAAAACTCGGAATTATGATTTTTTTCTTTTGATCAAAGGAGAAACGATTCCATATTTTTTCCTGGAAAAATTTAAAAAATACCATGCTTCTGCAAAAATGATTTATTATTCCTACGATGCAGTAGAAGAATACCCAAAATCATTAAAACTCTATTCTTATTTCGACAAAAGTTTCACCTTCGAACCAAAAGACGCGCACCGATATAATCTGCATTTCAGGCCTTTGTTTTTTATTAATGATTATGCTAATTTAATTGAGAATGTTCCGCTCAAATTTGATCTCGTATTTATCGGTAGTGCGCATACAGACCGTTATTTAATCGGTGAAAAAGTTACTGATTCGTGTAATAAAAAAAATCTTAAAACCTATTTTTATTATTACGCACCAGGAAAAATTGCATTTTTATTAAAGAAAATTTTTGATCAAAATTTAAAGGAATTTGACATCAATAAATTGAGTTTCAAAAAACTAAAACATTCCGATATTGCTGAAATTTATGCACAATCGCGTTCTGTTTTAGATATTAATAAACCCTTTCAAGATGGTTTAACCATGAGAACTTTTGAGACTTTAGCCTCTGGTAAAAAACTTTTGACTACCAATACAGATATTAAGAATTATAGTTTCTTTAATGAAGATAATATCTTTGTCTTGGATCGTCAACAATTAGACGTTGATGCAGGCTTTTTTAAGTCAGATTTTAAGAAAATAAATCCCGAAATTTTAGAAATGATGACCTTGGATTCCTGGATCAAATGCTTATTTCTAGAAGACCAAGATGAGTATTGGAAAAAATATCATTCCACTTTTCAGACCTCCAATTAATTAAAATAATTATTAAGCCAAAAAAAGAGATATTCAATTGAATATCTCTTTTATATTTAGTAAAAATACTTCTCTTATTTATCTGCTGGAGCAGGAATCGGCATTGTTACGGCATTGTTAGTTCCAGGCGCAGTTTGAGGTGCTGGTGCTTCTGTTTTTGCAGGAGCCGCTTTCTGAAACGCTTGACTTGGTTTTGCAGTCAAAATAACGCTTAACAAAATCAATACAACGATAATAATTCCTAAAGTCCAAGTAGCCTTTTCCATAAAGTCATTGGTTCGCTGAACTCCGAATTGGGCAGAAGAAGTTCCACCGAAAGTTCCTGAAAGACCGCCACCTTTTGGGTTTTGTGCCATTACCATAATGATTAGTAAGATACTCGCAATCATGATAAGAACCATGAATAATGTAAATATAGTGCCCATTTTTTGTTCTGAATTTTAGTGTGCAAATATAAGATTATTTTTGTTAAATCTTTACTTTAATGAAGAATTGTTGCGTTTTTATAGAAATATATAAATTCTAATGAATTGTTAAAACATTAATTAAAATTAACCGTCTTTTCCTAAGTAAATATCTAAGTCATAAGTTTGAGGTTTTATGTTTTGTGAACTTCTGGTTACAATGAAGACTACAACTAATAGTGAATTTTTCTATATTTAAATTTAAAATAGTGATTTTTAAAAAGGCTATAAAATATGTACCTTTGTCAGTCAAATTTTTACATAAATGGAGTACTTAAAAGGATTAAATGAAGCGCAGTATGAAGCCGTAACAACACTTGAAGGACCTTTGATGGTGCTTGCTGGCGCTGGTTCCGGAAAAACCCGAGTTCTCACTATGCGTATCGCTCATTTGATTACCAACTTGGTGGATCCTTTTAATATTCTGTCTTTAACTTTTACCAATAAGGCCGCAAAAGAGATGAAAGAAAGGATTGCGAAAGTGGTTGGACAAAGCGAAGCAAGATCACTTTGGATGGGAACTTTTCACTCTGTTTTTGCCAGAATCTTACGATCGGAAGCACATTATATTGGTTTCCCTTCTAACTTTACAATTTACGATTCTCAGGATTCTTTAAATGTGATTCGAAAAGTTTTAAAAGAACTCAAAATTGATTCTGATTTATACAAGCCAAAGAAAGTTCAGGCAAGAATTTCTTCTTATAAAAATAACCTCGTAACGGTAAAAGCCTATTTCAATAATCCCGAACTTATGGAGGCCGATGAACGCGCCAACATGAAAAATATAGGGGCGATTTATCAAAAATATGTAGAGGTCTGTTTCCGAAATGGAGCCATGGATTTCGATGATTTACTTTTAAGAACCAATGAATTGTTGACCAGGTTTCCGGAAGTTCTAGCGAAATACCAAGATCGGTTCCGTTATATTTTAGTTGATGAGTACCAGGATACGAACCATTCGCAATATTTAATTGTGAAAGCTTTGGCGTCGAAATTTGAAAATATCTGTGTGGTAGGAGACGATGCACAATCGATTTACTCTTTCCGTGGTGCAAATATTTATAATATTTTAAACTTTAAAAAAGATTATCCCGATGCGGTGACCGTTTCATTGGAACAAAATTACCGCTCCACTCAAAACATCGTTAATGCTGCAAATGTGGTAATTTCGAAAAACTTACAGCAGTTCAAGAAAAATGTTTTCAGCGATAATGAAGAGGGTGAGAAAATTAAAATTTATCGTTCCCTTTCAGATGCTGATGAGGCCAATTTCGTAGCTTCTAATATTTGGGAACAACACAATTCTGATCAGAAAAGATTTACAGATTTTGCTATTTTATATAGAACAAATTCTCAAACCCGGGCTTTTGAAGATGCTTTGAGAAGGAAGAATATTCCGTATAAAGTTTATGGTGGATTGTCTTTTTACCAAAGAAAAGAAGTAAAAGATCTCATCGGCTATCTTCGGATTTTAGTCAATGAAAATGATTCTGAAGCGTTGACTCGGATTATCAATTATCCGGCACGTGGAATCGGGGAAACGACTCAAAATAAATTGATTGTCTTTGCAGATTCTCAAAATGTGTCGGTTTCTCAGGTATTAGATAATCTTGGTTTTTATGCCCCAAACTTAGGTTTAAATAATGGCATCTTAACCAAACTTGCAGATTTCTGGTCCATGATTAAAGCATTTCAGGTCATGTTAAAAACTGAAAATGCGTACAATGTGGCGATGGAAGTTGCCAAGAGAAGTGGAATTATTAAATTTTTAAAAGACGATCAAACACCCGAAGGAATTTCGAGAGTAGAAAACATTCAGGAGTTAATGAACTCTATGCAAGGTTTTATTGAAGAACAGCAGCAGTTAGAGGACGGTGACGCCTCACTTTCTAGTTTTTTAGAAAACATTGCATTGTCTGCAGATACGCAAACCGATAAAAATGAAGATGGTGACCAAGTTTCATTAATGACGATTCACCTTTCAAAAGGTTTAGAGTTTCCAGTTGTTCACGTGGTTGGTTTAGAGGAAAATCTATTTCCAAGTTTTATGAGTTCTTCCACGCGTGAGGAATTAGAAGAAGAACGAAGATTGTTTTATGTAGCCTTAACTAGAGCAGAAAAGCAAGTGTTTTTTACGTATGCAGTTTCCCGTTTTCAGTGGGGGAAAATAACGAGTGCGGAACCTTCCCGTTTTTTAAGTGAAGTTGATGAACAATATCTGGAATTTATTAATCCAGCAACTGAAAGTCGTTTCATGAATAATTCTGGTTTAAAATCGAATATTTTCGATGATGAACCTGCAGAACCGAGATTCTTTAAAAAGAAAGAACCGAAGAAAACCATTGAAAAAAATGAGCCTACTCCGATTCCACAAAATTTAAAACCGGTGGCCACGGCGAGAATCATTAATCCAAGCGGAAACTCTTCGCAAGATATCGAAGTTGGAGACCGCGTTCGGCACGATCGTTTTGGTGTAGGAGAAGTTATTTTCCTGGATGGAACGGATGCGCAAAATATAAAAGCAAAAGTGAAATTTCAGCATGAAGGCGAAAAGAACTTGATTCTGAAATTTGCGAAACTGACGAAGATTTAATTAGTAATTTTCTCGGACTATAATAAAAAAAGAGCTTTCAATTTGAAAGCTCTTCTGTTTATTGGTTTTAAAAGATTTAACTTTTTTGTTAATCCACCATTGTTGGCTTGGGTGGTAATTTTATATCGGTATTTTGTTTTTTATACGCTTCATTCTCTTTTTTTGCTTGTGTTTCTTGCGCTGCACGCTGTTTATCTGCTGCTTGAACTTGAACTTTGTATTGATTGTATGGAATACCGTTTACCAAGGGATTATGCGGATCTTCTTTACTTATGGTTTGCACTTTGCTGATTTTATCCGCATCTGTTTTTTGAGCGTAAATAATTGTTGTTCCTATTATGAATGCTGAGGTGATGATTACTTTTTTCATGATATTTTATTTTTTTATTTGTGAAGTAAGTTGATAGCGAAAAGGTAGAACCACGAGAAAATAAACTATTCGATGGCTTGCCAAATTGTAAACATTGGATTTTCACCTTTTGTCCTTTAAGCAATTTCTTTTCTAATTTTACAGAAAGATCACTGTAATATTGTCCAATAACTGCACTATTACCATATGCGTTTTTTCTTGATAACTCATCTATTAAAATAACAAGAGCCGTTTGATCTCCATTTACTGTGTTTTTTTCTAAATAACCTATTTGTGCCATGATAGAGTAATAACCTGTAATGGGAATTGTGTATTCTCCCGTTGTGGTATTGTAATTAGCACCGCCCGTTTCTTCAATACCTGTCCAAGAATTGATTGTTGATGTAATTCCAAGCGGTATTACTTGATTACTTCCGTCAAGACTGCTAAAATGTACAAACGGAGTAACAAGATCTTGCCAGGTTGCATTTCCCAAAGCATCACTTGCTAAGACTTTACCATCACCTTCTCCAATATTGTATAATTTTAAAGGTCCGTAAGTAAATAAAGCGGTCCCGGTATTATTTGACTCAAAAGAACCAGCTGTACCAGTACCGTAAGAAGATCCACGAACGGATGTACCAGTATCGGTGGAACCATAAACTCCATAAGCGTTCAGTGCGAAACCATAAACTCCAGCACCTCCATTTCCTGCACCTATTACGTAACCATTTACTCCAGCAGAAAAAATTCCATCTGGGTTAGAATTTGCCGAACCTAGTACTCCAATACCACTACCACCAGTAGAATTATTTTTGCCACTAATTGCAGCAGCAGTATTTGTTAAAGAGGTATTTTCAAAATATCCAGCTTGATTTATGGAAGCACCTGTATTTGATATTTTAAAGGGTATTGCATCTGCAGACGATGTTCCCGCATAAGGCAAAGTAAAACCCGAATCACTTCCAGATTTTTTCGCATAAAGAGCGTAAGGAACGCTTAAGAGTTGTGTTGTTCCAGCTATGGAATAACTTGTTCCACCTGCAGGATCGGTTTCTGTTTTAATGAAATAAGAATCTGAAGACCAGTCAATTCCAGAAATAGTTCCAGTGATTACGGTTCCAGAGCCAATTTGAATTGATATTAATCCATTAGCATTCGTGGTGGGAGTTTGAGATTCTGAATAAACTACTGTTCCAGCAGCAGACGTTTTCAAGACGCTGATTTTTACTCCAACTGTAGCGTTTGTAATTAAAGTACCAGAAGCATTTCTAATAACAGCTTGGTAAGAAAGTTTTTCCGGTGCCTGTGCACTAATGATAATGCAGAAAAGCAATGCGAAGATTTGTAGTGATTTTTTCATGACTATTTGTTTTTAATTATTTTAAAGGTTTTTACCATTTTTCCCTCACGCGAAATAGAGAGCATATACAACCCGGAGGAAAGAGTGGAAGTGTTAATTTCTGTTTTCAGGTTTTTCAGTTCTCCTTTATTGATAATTCTGCCAGTTCCATCAAATAATTGATAAGAGGATTTTTCTAATTTTTCAGAATTAAAATCAACAATTAGAAAATCTTTTACAGGATTAGGATAAACGGTGATTTTGTTCTGTAAAGAATTTTCATTGGTTGCGAGCGGGAAAATTTCATAAGGTTGTTGAACTCCCGCATTTACTTTTCCCGTTGCAGATTCCTGGGTCTCGTAAAATATTTGCCCTACTGAATAGGCGACTGATCCAGCAGCAGACTGGGCATTGTTCCCCGCTGCTAAAATGGACTGCTGTGCTTCACAAATTCCAGAGATACTTATGAACAGCACCATTAGGATTGAAGATAAATAGTAGTTTTTCATCGTTTTTAAAGTTAGGTTAATTAGTATTTTGGTGATGTAAAGTTTTACCTTTTTTAGAAAGTAAACAATACCAAATCGACGAACGACATTTTAAATAGATGAGCGGTGAAGTTTCAACCTTTTTCATTAAATTTGAAGTAAACTATAACCTAATGTAATGAAAATCAATGCTGTTATTGTCGATGATGACGAGATTGACCGATTGACGGTTTTATCGTTTGCCAAAAGATTTCCTATTTTAAATATCATTGGAGCATACGCTTGTGCAGAAGATGCATTGGAAGCAATTGCTAATAATAGTATAGATATATTGTTTTTAGATATTGATCTTCCAGGTAAATCAGGCGTTGAATTGCGAAAAAGCGCCAAAGACATTCCTGCATGTATTTTTATCACCTCGTATCCGGAATTTGCTGTTGAAAGTTATGAACTTGATACTTTAGATTTTATTGTAAAACCCATTAAATTAGACCGTTTCGAAAATGCGATTAAACGCGTTGAAGAATTTATGGAAATAAGACAAAAGGCTGATTTGTTTGAATCGAGTATTGGTGGCGATAATATTTATATTAAAGAAGGCCATGATCAGACGAAAGTAAAACTCCACGACATTCTTTATATCGAAGCATTGAAAGATTATTCCCTCATCATTACGACCCAGAAACGACATTGCGTCTTATCGAGTATTGGCAATCTCTTGAGAGAATTTCATTTTCAGTCATTTATAAGAGTTCACAGGAGTTTTGCTGTTCAAAAACAATTTGTTCATAAAATAAGTACCACCGAGATTATTTTGAGCAATGAAATGGTAATCCCAATCGGACGTAGTTTTAAAGAAAATGTGAATCTACTGGTATGAAATGGTTTTTACTTTTTTTAAATTTAATGGCCTGCGTGTTTTTAAATGCACAGCAAAAACCTAATTTAAAAAAGTATAAATCCAGTTACGATAAACTCAAAGCCTGGGAGAATTACTGCAAAGCCATAAGCGAAGAAGGAAATTACCATCTGCTAACCGACGCTGCTAATCATCTAATCCAGAGGTCATTGTTAAAAGATTTTTGCAGGTAATCAGATTTTCTTTTGCTAAAGGTTCGCTTGTCCACCCAGTTCCGATATAAGTTGAAACTTTATTATTAACATTAATGTATCCTTCCTGCGCTGCAATTCCTGTCACAGCCGAGGTAAGTGTTTTGCCTGCGCTTGCCCAATACCAAGGCGAAGTAGAAAGATGTCCATCGAAATAATTTTCCATCACAATCTTGCCGTTTTGCAGAATCATAAAACTTTTAGAATGTTTCAATTCCAGATAATCCAGTAAATCTTGAACTTTCGAATTGTTCCATCCTAAACTTGCAACGGATTTTGTTTGCCAATCATTTCCCGAAATTGGTGGAAAATACATGGCTTCCGATTGAGGGTTTTCTGGTGGTAAAGAATATTCGTCAGAACTGCAGGCAAAAAAAGTAGAAAGCAGGAGGAGTAAGATGAATCTTTGAAGTTTCATGGCGTTTTTTTAGTGATAACTTTAAGATTATAAAAATTGGAATTAGTCAAATTAAGTAATCAGTTTTAATGAAGTTATTTCACCAATTCCAAAAACAACCTTTCAAATGTTTCATCTAAATCCACAGTTTTCCCTGGGTGCGGACGGGAAGTCTGAATCACGGAACTTCTAACCGCCGTCAACCATCGGAATCGTTCGGGAATATCGAGCAGAGCGATTGGTCCGCCTTCTTTTTCGCCTTTCACAACGTGTTTGAAATTTTCTAAATTTTGAAAAACATCCTGGTAATCGAGTTCGGGATTCATCGATTTAAATTTCTCGTTACAAAGATGGAATTCAAAACGAATGTATTTTTCCCTCTTCGAAAACATGATTAATCCGATATTGAAAAATTCTTCTCTTTCAACTTTCGGAACGAGGCGAATGACGGCGTATTCGTAAATTTTATTTTCTTGCATTTTTCGCTTCGTTTATAAAGTTTACAGAATGATCGCGGCGTGTTTTCAAAAACTTGAAATACACTTCTTTTATTTGTTCCGGCGAATCGTCGGTGTCCTTCCAGTCCAGCCAATCCAGTGGAATTAGTTCTACAATGGCGTGTAAAATTTCATCGGTTAAAACGGATTTCGCAAACTGATCTGCTTCGTCCAACATGGTGGCTTGGGAAAGGAGTACGTGATCTTTTATATAAGCAAATGGACTTAAAGCATGTTTCTCAAAATTCATCCAGGAATGATGAAAATATAAAGATGCGCCATTATCAATCACCCATAATTCTTTGTGCCACATCAAAAGATTGGTGTTCTTGAAAGTACGGTCGATATTTGTAATGTAGCCATCCAACCAAACAATTTTTGAAGCCAGAAGTGGGTCAATCTTAACCGAAGGGTCGTATGCAATCGCACCGGATAAAAAGTGGAGTCCTAAATTTAAACCTTCCGAAAATTTCAGTAAATCCTGAATTTCTTCGTCTGCTTCTGCCCGTCCAAAATCCACATCGAGGTTGGCGAAAACCAATTCGGGAATCGGTAAACCTAACACCTGCGCAATTTTTCCGCCCAGTAATTCAGAGATCAACATCTTCACGCCGTGACCTGCGCCTCGAAACTTTAAAACATATTTAAAATCATCATCGGCTTCTGCCAGAGCGGGCAAAGAGCCGCCTTCTCGCAAAGGCAGAATATAGCGCATTACCGTAACGGTTCGTAAGGACAAATCTTCCATAGGTCACAAAAATAAACATTAAAAACTTTATAAATAAATAAAATTAAAAGTGAGAAGTAAAAGCCGTAAATAATTAAATTTTAGAATAAATCTAATTAATCATTGTGATAGGGTTTTCCCTGAAGAATCTGGTCAGCGCGATAAATTTGTTCTACGAAAAAAAGACGAATCATTTGATGCGTAAAAGTCATTTTAGAAAGCGACATTTTTTCATTGGCTCGCTCGTACATTTCATCTGAAAAACCATAAGCACCGCCGATGATGATTGAAACTTTCTTTACCGAGGAACTCATCCAACTGTCGATTTTAGCCGCAAATTCACGACTGGTAAACTGTTTTCCTTTTTCGTCGAGCAGAACAACCGTGTCAGAATTTTCAATAAGATTGAGGAATAATTTTCCCTCTTCCTTTTTGAGTAAATCAGGACTTACGTTTTTGGCGTTTTTTACATCAGGAATTTCGATGATCTCAAAATTCCAATATTTTGGTAAACGGTTTTGATAATATTTTACCAGATTGGTAATTTCTTTATCATCGGTTTTGCCCATGCAGACTAAATTAATTCGCATTTCTTATCTTTGTTTTGCAAATATAAATTAATGGGCATTAAAACTCCGCAATTCATCATTAAAATAAGAGATTTTCTGGATGAGATTCACATTCCCTTTTTAGGGATTTCTCTTTGGAAAATGTTTGAAATTTATGGACAAGGTGTTTTCAAAATGCAGATTGGCCGAAGCGCTGCCAGTATTTCCTGGAGTTTCTTTTTGAGTTTATTTCCCTTTATTTTATTCCTTCTTTCGTTGTTGCCGTACCTTCCGCATTACGATAAACTACAGTTTTACATTTTTGAAGTGCTGATGCACAATATATTACCTGCGAATATGCAAAGTGATGTTACCGGTTATATTCAAAATTTTATTATTCCAAATATTAAAAACATCAGTAATCTGACCATTGTCTTTGCCATGGTTTTCGCTGTTAATGGAACGCATTCTTTGATTAATGGTTTTAATATCAATACCAATTTGCAAAGAGGAGCCGTAAAAGAATATCTTGTTGCATTCGTCATCACCATTGCGTTTATTGTGCTGATTATCGCTTCTCTATTGGGTGTTTATTACAGTGAAGTCGTACTAAAATTATTCACTCCTGAAATTAATATTTCCTGGTTGGTCGATAATATGTCGAAAATTATTGGGTTTATTTCGTTCCCGATTTTCTACTTTATATTGCTGGCTTTATTTTATTGGGTAGGTTGCTTAAAGATTACCACTTTTAAACAGGCGATTCCGGGTGCGATTTTAACCACGATTTTATTTGTTTTACTAACGTATTTTTTTGCAATTTATGTAAGGAATTTCGCGCGTTACAACGTTTTGTATGGTTCGATTGGAACGATTATTTTGGTTATGGTTTGGGTAAATATCAATATCATCCTCATTCTTTTAGGAAATGAACTGAACATTGCCATCAAGAGAGTTCGGGTCGAAAAAATGATTGCGGAGGAAATGACGTCCAGTAATTTGCAGTTCACTTCAGATATGGATTCAGAAGCCGATGAAATCGAGGATCGTCATCACATTAAAATGTAACTATAAAAAGAACATGTGATGATAATTTCCATTAACAAAAAGGAAATTTATTAATTTTCTGCTTCTTCCAAATTCTCTCTTTTCTTTCCAATATACCTTAACAAAGAATAACCTGCGAACCCTGAAATTATGGACGCAACCAGAACGGCAAATTTCGCTTCATCCTGAATTTCTGCGTGTCCTTTAAAGGAAAGTAAGGCAATGAAAATCGACATGGTAAAACCAATTCCAGCCAGAAGTCCGGCACCCAACATTTGAGACCAGGAACTTTTATCGGGCAAACTGCTTATTTTTAGTTTAATGAAAATCCAGGAAAATAAGTTGATTCCAATGATTTTACCAAATACGAGTCCTAAGATAATTCCGTAACCAAAGTTGCTGAACAGTCCATCAACCATTCCATCTTTAAAGGTGATATTGGTATTTGCCAAAGCAAAAATCGGCATGATGAGGAAGTTAACAGGTAAATGTAATTTCTGCTCCAGTTTTTCTAAAGGTGATATTTCAGTTTCAGAAGTATTTGTTGGGATTGTAAACGCCAATAAAACGCCCGCAATCGTTGCGTGAATTCCCGAATGATGCATGAAGTACCACAAAAATAAACCGGGAATAAGATAGAAAATATGCTTCTTAAATTTAAATAAATTCAGCAATATTAAGATTACAACCATCAAGGCGCTTAATCCTAAATAATCCCAGTGAAGTTGGTCGGTGTAGAAGATCGCAATTACCATAATTGCTCCTAAATCATCCACGATTGCCAAGGCTGCTAGAAATATTTTCAAAGACAATGGTGCGCGTTTTCCCAGCATCGAAATGATGGCTAAAGAGAAAGCAATATCTGTTGCCATCGGGATTGCCCAACCTTTTCCGTACTCTGTTCCGTGGTTGAAAAAATAGTAAATCAGTCCAGGAACAACCATTCCGCCAACCGCAGCAATAATGGGAAGCGACGCTGATTTAAACGTTGAAAGTTCACCTTCTACGATTTCTCTTTTAATCTCTAAACCTACGAGTAAAAAGAAAATTGCCATCAAACCGTCATTAATCCAAATACTCAAAGGATAATTGAGGTGAAATAAATCAGTTCCAATTTGGGTATCCAATAAATTTTGAAAGGAAACTCCCATTGAGGAATTCGCGATCAGAAGCGATACCAGCACACAAAGAATTAAGATGATTCCCGAGGATTGTGAACTGTGAAGAAATTTTTTAAAATAGTCGGTAATGAGCATAGATGTTTTTTAGAAGGTGTTTTTACATTCGTTTTACACGAGAAACACCGTTAATGTTTTTAAGTTGTTTGAAGGTTTCGTCTAATTGGCTGCGGTTTCTTACTTCTAGATTAATGCTGCCCAAGAAGACACCGTTATTCGATTCAATCGACATGCTTTTCATGTCCATATTCATATTATTACTGATAACAGCTGTGATGTCGTTGATCATTCCCATTCGGTCGAGACCTTCAATTTCAATTTTGATTCTGTTTTTGAAACTTTCTTCGTTCACCCATTTTGCGGGTAAAACTCGGTAATCGTACTGAGCACGAAGGTTGATGGCGTTCGGACAATTGTCATTATGAACTTTAATTCCTTCGGAAATAGTGATGAATCCAAAAATTTTATCGCCCGGAATTACACTGCAACATTTTGCATATGAGTAATTCATTTTCTGTTCATCTTTACCGAAAACAATCATATCGAGATTGGTTTCCGGCGTTTCAGAATAGACTTCATTTTTGGCCGGCGACTTACGGAAACGCTGCATGATATTACTGAAGATTCCTTTGCCTTCCGTATATTTTTTAATGTCGCCAATGTCTAAATCACCGTTTTGAAATTTCAGAAATAATTCCTGGGAACTTTTTAAGTCGAAGAATTTCTGCATCTTATTCAGTTCCTCATCATTGAAATTCAGTTTTGCATGGCGCATTTTTCGCTGCAAAATTTCCTTTCCTTCCTCAACTAAGGTGTTTTTTTCTGAATTAAGAATTGCTTTAATTTTCGATTTTGCTTTTGAAGTCACCACAAAATCCAGCCAGTCAACTTTCGGTTTTTGGTTTTGTGAGGAAAGAATATCGACTTGGTCACCGTTCAACAGAACATAAGAAATCGGTACTAATTTACCATTCACTTTTGCGCCCAGACATTTCGTTCCTAAATCGGAGTGAACTGAAAAAGCAAAATCCAAAGCGGTAGAACCGATTGGCAGAATTTTTATTTCACCTCTTGGTGTAAAAACAAAAACTTCTTTTGAATATAAATTGAGTTTAATGTCATCTAAAAGTTCCGTCGTAGAAAGTGATTCCTGATTTTCTAAAACTTCACGGATTTCTCTGACCCAACGTTCGAAGTTTTTTTCATCAGAAGTTTGTCGAAATCCTTCTTTGTATTTATAATGTGCCGCAACTCCTTTTTCTGCGATATCGTCCATTCTTTCGGAACGAATCTGAACTTCGATCCATTTTTTGTCTGGACCTAAAATCGTAAGGTGCAAACTTTCGTAACCTGTGGAACGCGGCTGCGAAATCCAGTCGCGCATTCTCTGTGGATTGCTGTGATAAAGGTCTGTAACGATCGAATATATTTTCCAGGCGAGAAATTTCTCGTTCTTCGCATCGGATTTATAAATAATTCTGATGGCGTAATTATCGAAAACTTCATCAAAAGAAACGCCTTGTTTCAGCATTTTCCGGTAAATAGAAGAAATTGCTTTTGCCCGACCTTTAATCGAAACATTTAGATTTTCATCTTCTAACTGTTCGAAAACTTCTTTCTTAAATTCTTCAATATATTTTTCTCTACTTTCCTTGGCAAGTTCTAATTTCTCAGAAATATCAAAATAAACTTCAGGATTATTAAACTTTAACGAAAGATCTTCTAACTCAGATTTGATATTGTATAAACCGAGACGGTGGGCGAGTGGAGCGTAAATATAAACAGTTTCCGAAGCGATTTTTTTCTGCTTTTCCGGTGTCATACTGTCCAGCGTTCGCATGTTGTGAAGCCGGTCCGCAATTTTAATTAAAATCACGCGGAAATCTTCGGAAAGTGTCAATAAAAGTTTACGGTAATTTTCAGATTGAATCGAGATATTCTGGTGATTCATGACCGAGATTTTGGTCAAGCCATTTACAATATCGGCTATTTTTTTTCCGAATATTTTATTAAGATCCTCGTAAGTGTAATCAGAATCTTCAATAACGTCGTGAAGCAAAGCGCACGCAATTGATGTTGCACCCAATCCAATTTCGTTCGCTACAATTTTGGCAACCTCAATCGGATGATAGATATACGGCTCACCGGTTTTTCTCCGCTGATCTTTATGCGCATCTAAGGCAATATCAAAGGCTTTTCGAATGAGTTTATTCTTTTCCTCATCCAAATTACGATAGGTATTCGTAATCAAATCTTTGTACCTCGCGAGTATTTCTTTATTTTCCTGTTCTAAATCGTAAACCATTTGTGAAAGCCAATTAAGACACGAAATTAAGAAAAAATGAGCAAATATTGAGTTAAAATTGTAAATAATAATTCCGTTTCATTATCTCTGAAACGGAATTATTTTTTTTATTCTTTTTTACCGAAAACTACTTCTGCATTTATCCCTTCAGATTGACCGCGATAATTATTGTCTAACGGTTTGTAAATTTCTGCTTTTGCACGCAGGGAAACAATTTTTTTTAGGTATTCTAGAGATCTGGCTTCTCGGAATTTGATGTTTTGGAAATAGTTTTCATGAATACATTCATTATTAGAAAAAACCTTTTTAACTATTTCCATCTGTTCTGGAGTTTTAATTTTTACACTAACTACTAAACTATCATCTTCTAACGTTGTTTTATCCTTAAAAAAATATTGCCATATCGACGTTTTTACTTCTTTAGGAATATGCCTATCATGCACGTAGGTAATATATTCAGAATTACTGAAACCTGCATTTTCTAAGTCTTTGGCAATTGCGTGAGACTCGCTTTGGCTTTTAAATAAGCCCGTGATGATTGTTGCCATTTTCTAAATTTTTGTTTTACTATGCAAAGTTTAGTAATTTAATGTGAAAAATGCAACTAAATTCGATAGTTATTATATATCCTTTACTGCTATAATGATTATTTGTTAAAGTCTTTAACAGTGCAAAAAAAATATTTCTTTATATTTGAAAATAAAAAGTGATTATGAACAAGTTGGTTCCTTTTGTTCTGTTAGTTTGCCAGTTTTATTTCACGCAAAATATTTCCCAAAGTTTAGATTTAGCAACCAAAAAACTGCTGTCTTCTGCGCCTGCATATTCTGCGAATTTATCAATTTATGTTGCTGATGAAAATGGGAATTTCATCTACGAAAACAATGGAAATAAAGGACTTTCAACAGCATCAACCCAAAAAATATTTACGGCTGCTGCTGCATTGGAAACTTTAGGAAAGGATTTTCAATTCTTAACAACAGTTAACTATTCAGGTAAACTTTCAAATGGAAAATTAGAGGGTAATCTTTTGATCACTTCTACTGGCGATCCCACGCTTGGGAGTTGGCGATATGACGGTTATAAGCCCGAAAACTTTAAACAAAAATTAATACAATCTTTAAAGGATAAAGGCATCTCTAAAATTGCTGGAGATCTCATTATTGATGATTCCTATTTTGATTTCCAAACCATACCGGGTGGCTGGCCTTGGAATGATTTGGGGAGTTATTATGGCACGGGAGTTTGGGGAGTTAATTGGCGAGAAAATCAGTTCGATATCCAAATGAATGGCGGCGAAATTAAAAATATCAATGTTGATTTACCCAATGTTTCCTGGGTGAACGATATAAAAACAGGTGGCAATTCTGATCAAAGTTTCATCTATACTGCACCACATTCTGAGGTCGCTTATATCAATGGAAAGTTACCTGCCAAAGGAGTTACGGTTTCTGGAGCAACTCCAAATCCGCCCTTAACTTTAGGACAGGAAATCAAAAATTGGTTTGCTGAATCTGGAATTGAATTCAATGGAAAAATCACCTCGAGGTCACAACAAAGAATTGCGGGAGAGAAAAAAACTGTAATACTCAAGAATAATCTTTTGCTGGAATATAAGTCGCCGACTTTAGATAAAATTATTTTTTGGTTTATGCGCAAAAGTGTGAATTTTTACGGTGAAACTTTAATTAAAACTTTAGGAAAAGAAAAGAAAAATGAAGGGAGTTTCGAGGCAGGAATTTCTTATTTAAAAGATTTTTGGAAAGCGAAAGGAATTAACCCTGTTATGATTAACTTTGCCGATGGGAGCGGACTTTCACCGCAAAATTATGTTTCAGCAAGAGCAGAAGTACAGTCTTTACTTTACAGCAGAAAACAAGTTTGGTTTAATGAGTTTTATGATGGATTTCCCACGCAAGCAAACGGTATGAAAATGAAAAGTGGAACCATGAAAGATACCAAATCATTTGCAGGCTATCATACCTCCAAAGGCGGTAAAAAATATGTTTTTGCGGTCATTATTAATAATTATGCAGGCGGTAATATTAGCGATGCGCTTTATCAGGTTCTTAATGTTTTGAAATAGGAATGTTTTAATGAAGAAAAGAGGAGTTTTTTCCAAGCTCAATAACTGGATTATTTATATTTTGCTTACTGCTGCTGTTGCCGCAGTGGTTGTTGCCTCCGTAATTCTTATTGATTATCTGAGAAAGGAAGAGATTAAAAGAATCGAACTTTTCGCAACGGCCATGAAATATCTGCAAGAAGAAGGCGCTCAGGATCCCATGATTTTAGATTTAATTCTACAAATTAATGAATCAAACAGTACAATACCAATCATTATTACTGATAAATATAAGAAACCATTAGGTGTAGATTTTCAAAGAAATATTCCGGAGAAAATCCTGAATAATCCAAAAAAAATGCAGGCTTTGGTGAATAAGATGGCGAATTCTTATAAACCGATTGAACTGCAAATGCCCGATGAAAATAATCAGTATGTTTATTATACCAACTCCGATTTACTGAACAATTTGCGGTATTCGCCTTATATTTTAGGCTCTTTGATTTTGGCTTATATTTTCTTTTCTTTTTGGTTTTTGCGAACGATTAAAAAAACTGATGAAGGTTATGTGTGGGCTGGTTTGGCTAAAGAAACCGCGCATCAAATCGGAACTCCTTTATCATCCATGATCGGTTGGATCGAGATTCTTCGTATGGAAAATGAAAACAGTGTGGGTGTTAAAGAAATCGAAAATGACATTAATCGACTGAAAACGATTTCTGAAAGATTTTCAAAAATAGGTTCCGTTCCAGAATTGAATGATTTGAATATTAATGAAACGGTAAAACAGAATTATGATTATTTAAAATCGAGAATTTCAAAAAAAGTAATTTTCATGTTGATTCTTCCAAAAGAGCAAGTTCTGATTCCACACAACCGAATTCTATTGAGTTGGGTTATTGAAAATATTGTGAAGAATGCCGTAGATGCCATGAAAGGTGAAGGGCGCTTGGAAATTGAATTGTACGAAAAAAATAAAAATACGGTCATCGATATTAAAGATTCCGGTTCTGGTATGACAAGAACTCAGGCAAGAAATGCTTTTAAAGCAGGCTATTCTACTAAAAAGAGAGGGTGGGGATTAGGTTTGTCTTTAGCAAAAAGAGTTGTTAAAGAATACCATCGCGGTGATATTAAAATCGCAGTAACTGAAATAGGAGTTGGAACTACTTTTAGAATTACCATGAGAAATTCTTAGTTTTTAAAAACCCATTAAATAATTTTCGTCATTATAGGTGAAAATACGGTTTGTTATTCGTAAGTAATATGAATTAATTTGTATAAATTCGTATAAAACAAACTAAAAACCTATTGAAAATGAAAAAATTAATTCTGTCCTGCTTTCTCGCAGGATCTGTTTTAGCGAACGCGCAAATTTTTGATCTATTAAAAAATACAGTAAAAGACAAAGCGACAAACATTGTTGGCGACAAAGTAATTGGTGCGATCACAACCGAAACCATCACGACTAATTTTAAAGACTGTAATAAAATAGATGTTAAAAATGCAGACTTTGGAAAAAATGAAAAATATACTAATCTCTGTAATATTCCTTTCTCACCTTCTGAAGGTTATCTTCTAAAACCCGGATTTTATACAATCGAACTCAAAAGTTTTTGTCTGCATGCCGGAACTTACGCGCCGAGCAAAGGCGATGGTTATTTGTACGGTCCACTAAAAGGGCAGAAAAAAGACCTGGTTAATTCGCTTATTAAAAATTGGTATAACAATCAAGATATTCCACAACAAAAAGTACAATCGCTGGTTTGGGGCGTTATTGCCAAATCAAGTTTTAAAAACATGAGTCCAGATTTGCAGTTAGTTGCAACAAGGCTATTAAGCAAAAATGAATTGCTAAGTTTATCTAAAATGGGTTTAGATTTTGTGCCCGCAAGTGTGATGTCTAAAGCGAAAGGTAATTTGCCAAAATCAGTTCAAATGGTTTTAGAAGCTGAAAATCAAATTAGAAGTTTTTTCAGTTCTTCTTCCTCAAATTATTCAGAATTAGAAAAACTTGCTTTGCTTACAGGCGTAAATCCTGTAACGTCGGAAATTTCTTACGGAACCTGGGGACTTCATCCAAATGGATATTGGACTTCTTACCAGCCACATGGTTACCGACAAATGACCGTGAGGATTTTTGTACCAAACACCCTAACTTCTGTTAATTATATTCCTTCTGATGATGTAGCAGTGCCTGCAAACACAGGGAGCCAGCGATTGATGGTTTCAGATGTTTTGAATTGTAATCCACAATAAATTTAGTTGGATATAAATTAAAATGCCGCTTCATAAAGGAGCGGCATTTTTCTTTTTAAAAGAATATTGATTTTGCTTTTAATCTTGAGGAGAATAATAGATGTAATAATTTTGATCAAAATGAACAGGATTTGCAGATTTTAATTTCACTGTTTGCCACTGATCGGTTGGATTTATTTCTTGAGTTCCATTAATTCTAATGGGTAGTTTTAAGTTTTTTACAGCCGCATCATATCTAAACTTCAACGTATTTCCAGTTTGTGAATATTGCAATGTTGGGATTTGAGTCGTTCTTAAATATTGATCAAAAACGGTAGAGAAATCAATTCCTGATTTTGCGGAAATGTAATCTTCAACTTGTTTCGTAGTCACTGTTTGGTGGTAGAAATCTTTATTTAAACCTCTTAATATTTCTCTGAATTTTTCATTGTTATTGATAACCTGGCGAATGGTATGAATCATGTTCGAACCTTTGTAATACATATCGCCACTTCCAGATTTCGCCACGCCGTAAGGCGCAATAATCGGTTCATCGTTTCTGATGTTTTTTCGAATTCCAAACACATATTTTTCAGCCGACGCTTTATCCATATAATTCTCTACAAATAGTGTTTCAGAATAGTTAGTGAAACTTTCGTGAATCCACATATCTGCTTTATCTTTTGCTGTTATATTATTAGCGAACCATTCGTGACCACTTTCATGAATGATGATGAAATCCCAGTTTAAACCAACGCCACTTCCAGATAAATCCCGACCTAAATATCCGTTTTCATAGTTGTTTCCATAACCCACACCACTTTGATGTTCCATGCCGAGGTAAGGCGTTTCTATTAATTTAAAAGAATCTTCATAGAAAGGATAGGGTCCAAACCAATATTCAAACGCTTTCATCATTGGTTTAACTTGCTGAAATTGTTTTTTTGCTTTTGCTAAATTATAATTCAAAACCCAATAATCGAGATCGAGTTTTCCTTTTTCTCCTGCATAACTTTCTTTAAAATTTACATATTTCCCAACATTAGGAACGATGGAGTATAGGTTGATCGGGTTTTTAACTTCCCAGGTATAAACGATTTTATCTTTATCTGCTTTCGTAGCAATTAATCTTCCATTTGCAACGCCGACCAAATCTTTAGGGGTAGTGATTTTCATAATCATACCATCATCAGGTTCGTCGCTCCAAATATCTTTTGATGGTAACCAAACCGAAGCGCCAATTCCTTCTTGTGCTACGGACATCCAGGGGTTTCCCTGATTATCTTTTTTGAAAACCCAGCCGCCATCCCAAGGTGCATTTTTTGCAATAATCGGATTTCCAAAAAACTGAATGGTGAATGAATGTGTTTCTCCTTTTTTGTACTCTTTTTTAGTTTGAATGAAAATAAAATCACCGTCTCTTTTCGAGGAACATAATTTTTCGTCGGAATCAATGATTTTATAATTCATCGGTTGTTGTAAATCGATTTGAAATAGAGGATTGCTAACATCTTTCGTTATTTCAAAAGTAATTTTATTGGTTCCAGAAATCGATTGATTTTCAAATTTTGGTTCCACTGAAATTTCATATTTTTTAACATCCCAAAAATTCCGGAATTCCGTATTAGAACCTTTCAGAGTATCTTGTTTTGTAAATTGCTGAGCAGATAAAATTCCAGAGATCAATACAAAAAGAGCAAGCGTTTTTTTCATTTCGAATAAATAATTGTAGCAAATATAATTATTATTTTGCTTGAGGAATTTTGTCTTTAAATTTATGGCTCGTTATGTGTAAGTAAAATTCAGTATTTTTGAAAAAATTTATTTAATGAAATTTAGAATTATTTCCACCGTTTTTGCACTTGTTTTTTTAATGTCTTGTAATAAAGACAATGAAATTCTTAATACTTTAAATGACTATAACCTGTCTATGGAAAGCAAAGGTTATCATTTTGGTGACGCTTTGGAACTTCCGAAAGAAGTAACCGATAATGCTGAAAGTATCTCAATTAGTTTTGGCGATAAGGAAACATCAAAGTTGGTAGTTGATCCCGCATTTTTTACTTTAGGTGATAATCCTGTTACTTTTAATATTAAGAAAAAAGGAGGCGAAATCCTTAATCAAGATGCAACCATTAATGTGTTTGCGAAAAATCCTGAAGCAAAATTGACTTATGAAATCGTAAAGGAATATCCACACAATCCAAACAGTTTTACCCAAGGTTTTCAAATCGAAGGAAACACTATTTATGAATCTGATGGACAATTAGGAGAATCCAGAATTTGGAAATATACCCTTGGAACAACGACTCCGATTGCACAAACAACTCAGGCGGATGATGTTTTCTCTGAAGGTTGTGCGATTGTAGGTGATAAAATTTACCAGTTGACGTGGAGAAATAAAAAAGGATTTCTATATGACAAAAATTCTTTGAAATTATTAAGCGAATTTCCTTATCCAAATGTTATGGGAGAAGGTTGGGGTTTAACTTATGACGGCAAAAACCTGATTGCTTCTGATGGAACAAAAAATATTTATTTCCTCAACGCTTCTGATCCATCGAAAATGGTTCGCTATATTTCTGTAGCGGGAAATACAGAAGCGTATGATCAACTTAACGAACTGGAATATCACAAAGGATTCATCTATGCAAATGTTTGGCAGAAACCGATTATCCTTAAAATTAATCCAGCAAATGGAGAAGTAGTTGGCAAATTTGATTTCACCGATCTTGCAAAAATTAACACCAAAGATGAAACCAACGATGTCTTAAATGGGATTGCATTTAAAGGAGATAATATGTTGATTACAGGGAAATTGTGGTCGAAAATTTATGAAGTTTCGATTAAGTAATTAAATGTTGAAAGTTTGTAAAATATTGACCTTACTTTTATTTTGCACACTTTCTGCGCAAAACAAACTTCCGTTTGAACATTTAAAATTAGCAGATGTAAATGATTTTTTCGCCGACGATTACGGCAATGTTTATCTCTACAAAAACGATAATTTCAGTTTTACAAAGTATGATTCTCTGGGAAATCAGAAAGCCAAATTGATGCTGACTTTACCATTTCGTATTCAGTCGGTGCAGAATCCTTTAACCATAGCTTCATTTTCTGAAAATGCACAGGAACTCAAATTCTTTGATCAAAATTTAAGTGAAATTCAAACCATTAATTTTCGTCAGAAATTTGGCTTTGTAAAAATCGCTTATGTTGAGGATTTACAGCAAACTTGGTTGTTAGATGAAAGTACGAAACGCTTGATCCAGTATAATTATCGAGATCAAAGAGTTATCAATTCGGTTTCGTTTGATATTAATTTTGAAGGAATAATGGATCTTTTAGTTTTTGAAAAGCAGGCGTATTTTCTGTATGATAATCGGGTAGTCATTTATAATTTTAAATCAGAAAAAATTGCGGAATTTAATTTGTTCAACGGAAGAAAACTCAGGCGGGAAAATGAACAGATTTTCGTTGTTTCTAAAAATGACATTCAGAAGATTGAAAAGTCTGCTCTAAAAACTATTTTTGCGACAGAGAATTCCCAAATTGTGGATAAAAACTCTGCTTCTTATTTTGTTATCAAAGAGAACAACCTTTATCTTTACCCCATCAAAAAAGAGGTCGAAATCAAATAAGAATTTTCTAGTATTAAAGTTTATTCTTATTTAAAATCACTCACTTTCTGATTAATAAATTACTGATTCATTAAATAAAATTACGAAATGCACATTGCTGTTACAGGAAATATCGGAGCGGGTAAAACAACCTTAACCACTATGTTATCAAAACATTATGGTTGGGAAGCGCAATTTGAAGATGTAGACCATAATCCTTATTTGGAGGATTTTTATGCTGATATGAGTCAATGGAGTTTTGCTTTGCAAATTTATTTTTTAGGCAGTAGATTTAGGCAGGTTAAAGAAATAAGGGAAAGTGGGAAAAACATTATTCAGGATCGTACGATTTATGAAGATGCCCATATTTTTGCAGAAAATTTAAATGATATGTCCTTATTGACAGATCGTGATTTTGCTAATTATTCCTCTGTTTTTAACTTGATGAAAAGTTTTGTTTCGGCACCTGATTTGCTTATTTACTTAAAGTCAGATGTTCCAAATTTGGTAAAGAAAATTTACAAAAGAGGACGTGATTATGAAGCCTCAATATCGATCGAATATCTTTCTAAACTGAATCAGAAGTATGAAAAATGGATTTCTGAGTACCAAGAAGGGAAATTGTTAATCATAGAAGTTGATGATTTAGATTTCGTAGAAAGACCAGAGGATTTCGGGATTATTCTGGAAAGAATTGAAACCGAATTGCACGGATTATTTTAAAGTTTATTTGATAAACGAGGAATAAATAATCTGATTTTTTATCATTCCTAAATTTTACGGTTCAATTTTTAAATCTAAAAAAATGATTAAAATTCTTCACAATAATTCCTGTTCAAAAAGTCGCGGAATCTTGGAGTTTCTAGATGAAAACGGAGTGGCTTTTGAAATTATTGATATCATCAACGAGCCTTTAAGTGAAATGGAACTGCGCACAGTCCTTAAGAAATTGAGTTGTCCCGTGAAAGATATTGTACGAACAAATGAAAAACTTTACCAGGAAAAGTTTCGTGATAAAAATTTGAATGATGATGATTTAATTCAAATGCTATTGCAGAATCCATCACTTATTCAAAGACCAATTATTATTAAAGGTTCTGTTGCAATGATTGGAAGACCAATTGAAAATGTGAAATTTTTTATTGAAAAATAATATTATATATATATATTTGAAGAGTGAATTTTTGAAATTCGACTATTTTGTTTAATTACTTATCTCTTTTTAACTAAAACATCAAACACCTCATCGAGGTTGGTATATTTAAAATCAAATCCTACCGATTTGATTTTTTTGTTATCAGCGCGGGTTCCTTCCAGAATAATAGAACTCATTTCGCCGAAAATAGATTTCATTATAAATGAAGGCACATTAAAGGGAAGAAAAAAATTATTGGATGATTTCGCCAGTTTTTTCATAAACTCCTTATTTGTTGGAATTTCATCTGCAACTGCATTGTATTTTCCATTCATTGATGAATTTTCAACTGCTTCCACGTACATGTTGACTAAGTCATCAATATGAATCCAATTCATCCATTGTTTTCCAGATCCAACTGCTGAACCAATGTTCAAATCCACTGTTTTTTTCAAGAGGGGAAATGCTCCGCCTGATTTTGCCAAAACCATGGCAGTTCTTAAACACACAACACGTTCTGCAATTTCAGAAAATTGAGATGCAGCTTTTTCCCATTCATCAGAAAGTTTTGACAGGAAATCATGATGAATAATTCCTGACTTTTCCGTTAAAATTTGGTCAGATGTGAAAGTTCCATAATAATTAATCCCAGATGAAGATATAAAAGATTTCAAATGAATCCCTTTATTTATACAGTATTTCCGCAATAAGTTTGCAGAATCGATTCGGCTGGAATACAATTCTTTCTTATAATCCTCAGTCCATCTTTCACTAATATTTGCACCTGCTAAATGAATGATGCAGTCTAAGTTTTCAAACGCTTTTTCATCGATTTCTTTGTCGGCAACATTCCAGTAAAATTCGTTTTCGTTCTCGCTTTTGGAGCGGGTTAAAACTCTTACTGTATGGTGATTCTGAGTTAATTTTTTGACTAAAGATCGCCCGACCAATCCAGTTCCGCCCGTGATTAATATATTCATTTCCTGAATTAAAGAGACATTACACCTTCTATTTCGCCCACTTTCTTATAGATTTCAATTACATGTTCGGCATCGAGCACAAAAGCCGTGATGCTAAGCGAAGTGTATTTTGCATTTTTACTATCTCGTGTTGTCAGTGTAAATTTCATATCGTCAAAAACCCGATAAATTTCAGTGATTTTTTTCTCTTCATTAATGATAATGAATTTAAAAGGATAATCTTCGGGGAAATTATGATTTACTTCTAGTTTCTCTTTTAATGAAACATAGAAATCTTCAGGACTTTTATGATCTTCGTTTTCAATAAAATTAGCCATTTTACATTTTTTTAGTTAAAAATAAATCCGGCATAAACCGGAATTCAAAGGTAGGTAATTATATTTTTTTTATTTGGCTTCGTTTAAGGAATTAAGAATAGTGTTTGCATTTTGTTGCTCGTGATTTTCAATGATATTAAAAAGCCCATTAACCATTTGTTGAGCCGCAAAATTACTGATGCTGCTTGTTGCTAAATTAGTAGTGTTTTGATTTCCTAAAATATTTCCTAAGATACTCGTTCCTGATAAAGCAGAATTTAAAGATTGTACCAATCCAAACTCATTAAGTTTAGCATCAACTTTTGGAGCAATGGCTGCCATTAGTTGAGCAGATGTTCTTTCTTTTAAGATTTGTGTTGCAGCACCGCTTCCGCCCTGTACAATTCTGGCCGCGTCTTCAGCAGTTAATGAGTTTACTGCATTTGTTAAAATTGGTCTAGAAGTATCGACCGTAAATGCTGCTGCTTTTGCGATATATTCTTTTTCTTTTTGAACCAAATTACTCAACCCTATTTTCTGCAAAGTATTATTGATGTCTCTTAATTGCTGAGGTAAAGCAGCATCTATTAGTTGATTAGCAAGGAAGCTGTCTTGATTGCTAAAAATGTTAAGGCCTTTGGTTATTCCTCCTAGTAGAATTTGTTTTAGAATTGTTAAGCCTACACTAGATGTTGCCAATGCAACACAAGATTGTGTAGTAGTTGCCAGGGTTGCAATAGCCATGGTTGCTACTAAAATTGTATTTTTTCTCATGATGATATTATGAATGAAGTTAATTTATTTAAATGCTCTCAAATAATAAGCCAAATCAGATATGATCAATACATGATATTTTAACAGAAATTAAAATAATTGTATTATTCTTAACATTGTGAAAATTTATTTTTAACTTTGGTACACTACAAAAACGACGATGAACAATAAGTAGTTTCAAATAAATAATAGATAAAACTTTATATATGAAAAACAGTAATCTAAAGTTTCCTTGCTTAATCGCTGCACTATACTTTGGTATTAATGTAAGCGGACAGGAAGCCCGAAAGGACACCGCAATCAAAGAACAACAAATTGAGGAGGTGGTGATGATCGGTTATGGAACCAGAAAAAAAGTCGATAATACGACTGCGATAAGTTCCATCAACGCAGAGGAATTAACCAAAACCAAAGTTTTAAACGCAACGCAGGCAATCCAAGGTAAAGCCGCCGGGGTTACTGTAATTGCATCTGATTTACCTGGTTCAACCCCATCTGTTATTATTAGAGGATTGGGTACTGCGCTGAGTGGTAGAAATCCATTATATGTAGTCGATGGTCTTTTTGCCGACAATATTAATAATATCAACTCCAATGATATTTTAACGTATGATGTTTTGAAAGATGCATCTGCATTGGCAATTTACGGTAACAGAGCGGCAAATGGAGTAATCATTATTACTACAAAATCTGGAAAAGGTAAAGGCATATCCGTAGAATATGATGGTTTGACAGGAGTAAGAATGCCATTGAAAAAAGTGAAAATGGCGGGAAGTAATCTATTTTCCTATTATACCAATACTGCTTTAGGCACTACGAAATTTTCTCAGGATCAACCCATTAATACCGATTGGTTTGAAGAGATAACAAGAACTGGAACCTATAATCAACATAACTTATCTTTATCAGGATCATCTGAAAACGCAAAGTATTTCTTGAGTTTAGGAAATTATGATGAAAAGTCAATTCTGAACGGTTCAGATTATAACAGAAGCACGGTTAGAACGAACAATGAATTTAAAGTAACCAAAGGAATTGTATTGACCCAAACCTTATCAGTTGCTTTTACCAATGTTTCTCCAAAACCGCTAAGTGCATTTACTGCGGCTTACAAACAGTCACCAATTGTACCGGTTTATTTTCCTAGCGGGCAATACGGAGTTTCGTATGTTGGTGCAAATGGTTTTGCATCGCCAACTGGATCTTCCTTTAACAACGTAGGAAACCCTGTTGCACAACTCAATTTCTTTAATGAAAAACAGAAATCAATGCAATTGCAGGGAGGTTTAAAATTAGATCTTAATTTAATGAAGAATCTTAAGTTTACTTCTCAATTCTCGGGAGAATACTATAATTTTAAAAGTTACAACTATGCAGATTTGTTGAGTATTTGGTTAGCAGCTGATCCTACCAGAATAGCAGCGAATTACAAACCAACGGATAATGTGAATACTTTATCGAATACGAAAACCGATTACTTTAACTGGAGTTTAACTAATTATTTAACCTACGCAAAGAAATTCGGAGTTCATGATGTTGAAGCCACAATAGGAACAGAAGCAGCAGTTAGAGATGGGGAAAACTCATTAACGATGAAGCGGAAAAATATGGTTCTTAACAGCAATTACTGGGATTTAGCAGGAACCAATTATTTGGATCAACTGATCTCTTTAAACAGTGTTAATGGTAATAAAAATACGACTAATTCATATTTTGCCAGAGCACAGTATAAATTAATGAACAGATATTTATTGACTGCAACGATTAGAAGAGATGGTTCGTCACAGTTTGCAGATGGTCAAAAATGGGGAACTTTCCCTGCATTCGGTGCAGGCTGGGTTGTTTCAGAAGAATCCTTCCTGAAAGATGTTTCTTTTTTGAACCTATTAAAATTAAGAGGTGGATGGGGTAAATTAGGAAATCAGAATATCCCAACCAATTATTTACCATTTGCAAGCGGAGATCGTTATAATTATGCTTTCGGTGGGAATGCAATTTCTAACGGAACAACTTTAGATAAAATTTATGACCCTAATCTTTCTTGGGAAATCACGGAAGAATCAAGTGCGGGTCTAGATTTCGAAATGGCAAATAGAAGACTAAAAGGTTCTGTAGATTTATATAACAGAGTTACCAAGAACATTATTTTAGCAATGGTTCCAGTTTCAACTTCTGGAATTTCACAAAATGGGTTCGCACATTTAGGAGAAGTAACAAACAAAGGTTTCGAAGTAATGCTTAGTTGGGATGATAAAATCAATGAAGACTGGAGTTATAACCTAAGTGGAAACTATTCACACAACAAAAACAACTTAAACAAACTGTCAGATGAAAATGTGAGTCCTATTAGAGGAGGCGGTTTAGGAAATGGTCAGTATACCAAGTTGCTTAATGATATCGCAGTTGGTCAACCATTAGGTAGTTTTTGGTTATGGGAAGTAAGTGGGATTGATGCTAACGGAAAATTCACTTACGTAGATACCAATGGAAATGGAAAAATGGGTGCTGATGATTTAAATGATCGTAAGTTTTTTGGTTCTTATATGCCAACTTCTACGTATGGGGTTAATGTAGGTCTAAAATATAAACATATTGATTTATCTTTAAATGGCTACGGAACATTTGGATCAAAAGTGTATAATGGTAAAAAAGCACAGCGTTTCTCTGGGGAAAACGTTGAATACAGTTTAGCAACCGATTTCTACAGCAGCACCAATACTGGTTCTGCGAATCCTGCACCTTTCAATGCAGTGCCAATTGCTTCTAACTATTATTTAGAATCAGGTGATTTCTTTAGAATTAATAATATTGCATTGGGGTATACCTTACTTAAACCAGTTGATTATTTATCTTCTTTAAGAATTTATGTAAGCGCAGTTAATCCATTTATTACACAAAAGTTTAGTGGATTTTCTCCTGAACTCAATGGAAACGGTGATCCTTATGGTTTAACAGGTATTGAGTTAGATGCTTATCCAACTTTAAGATCTTTTGTATTAGGATTAAACTTGAAATTTTAAAATTTAAAAAAATGAATAAGAAAATAATAATAATATCATCATTACTTTTGTTCTCCCTCTCTACTCAGAGTTGCCGTAATGATTTTTTAGATGTAAAACCTACAGAAGCAATTTCAACCGACGATCTTTCTTTGCTAAATAACGATGCCGGTGCCGAAAGTTTTGTTTCTGCGATTTATGCCAAATATTTAGATTGGAATATCAGTTCATTTTCCTGGATTGGGGTCACAACCATCGCTTCAGATGAAGCAGATAAAGGGTCCTCACCTGGTGATACCGGAGGTGACAAAGATTTATTAGATGCACTCAACTTTACTGCAACTGCTGGCTCTTTTCAAGATGTTTGGCAAGGTCATTATCAGGCGATCAACCGATCTAATCAGGCCTTGTCTTATTTACCTTTGCTTACCAACGCTAATTCGGATCTTAAAAACAGATTGGCTGGTGAAGCGAAATTTCTGCGTGCATTTTCCTATTTTACTTTAGTGAGATCTTTCGGTGGGGTTCCAATTGTAGATCATGTACCAACCGCGGGAAATGAAGCAGACCGAACAATGTTGTTGACCAGAAAATCTAAAGATGAAGTTTATAACTTTATTATGAATGATTTGAATGATGCCATTGCTGCTTTGCCAGATAAAAATTCGTATTCTGCTGCAAACAAAGGTCGTGCTTCAAAAGGTGCTGCTTATGCACTTTTGGCGAAAGTAAATCTTTACCAAAAGAATTGGCAAAAAGTGGTTGACAATTGTAATTTAGTTACAGGGTATTCATTAACTCCTAACTTCGCAGATATTTACAAAGTTTCCGGCGAAAACAATCAAGAATCTATTTTTGAAATCCAAGGAAAAGGTGGTCCTGGTCAGCCAGGTATTCAACAATATTCTCAAACCCAAGGTGCTCGTGGCGCCGGTGGTTGGGGCTGGGGTTTTGCAACTCCGTCTCAGAATTTAGTTGATGCATTTAATGCTGAAGGGGATACCGAAAGAAGAGATGCAACAATTATTTTTAGAAACTCCACGTTATATGATGGTAGAGTAGTTCCTGCAACAGTAGAAAATCCTTTCTATAATTATAAAGTATATTCTTCTAATTATTCTGGTGACGATTATTCAGATGCCAATATCAGATATTTAAGATATGCTGAAGTTTTATTAATGAAAGCAGAAGCACTGAATGAATTAGGTCAAACTGCTGCAGCAATTCCTTTCTTAAATCAAGTTAGAAATAGAGCAGGATTAGCCAATACAACAGCAGTTTCGCAAGTTGATGTGAGAACTGCAATTTGGAAAGAAAGAAGATTAGAATTAGCTTTAGAACATGATCGCTGGTTTGATTTGGTAAGAACAGGTCAGGCACAAGCAGCCATGGCAGCAGACGGAAAAACCTTTATTGTAGGGAAACATGAAGTCTTTCCTTTGCCAAGTAGTTTTATTTCAGAAGCCAAAGGTTTATCTGCACAAAATCCTAACTATTAATTTTCAAAAAAAATAGTCAATATGAAAAATAGAACTTTAATAAAATATATAGGGGTAGCATTATTAATGGGTACTCTTGCGCAGAGTTGTGAAGACAGTATCGATCGGGATAATCTGCCAGTGCCTTATGCACCAATTGGTGGCTATGAAAATTCAGATGATATTGCTGCTGCAAATCTCGTAACCAAACTTAGTTTTGAAAATAATCTAAACGACAGCCGTACCAATATGACCAATGCTGTCGGAACTAATGTTCAATTTGGCGTTGGTGCAAAAGGAAATGCTTACAACGGTTCCGATTCTCAGAAAAGATATGCAGTTGCAGATGTTTCTTCAGCAATTACAGGTCTAAGCGCCTTTACTTTTTCCTTCTGGATGAAAAGTGCGAACACGGTAGATCCTGCAACTCCAGGTCAGGGAAAAGGTGCTCAGGGAATTTTCTCAATCGTAAGACCAACAGAGTTTTGGGGAGGTATTAATTTATTTATTGAGAATCCCGACAACGCAAATCCCGATCGAATCCGTTTAAAACTTTCAGTAGAGAACGGCAGACCTGGTGTCGCTTGGGGTGGCCAAAGTGTAATGATGAATATCGATGGCAGCAAAAATAAATGGATTTATGTAACCATTGCTTACGATCCAACGGTTAGTAAAGTAAGTGCTTACCTGAATGGTGAACCGGCGGCTAATCTTACTGGTTACGCTTATGCTCCAGCAGAAGGACTCACAGGTTCTGCACCTTGGTTTGCTAACGACCCAGGTGGAATCGATAATCCAAACGGTGCTTCTGGATACGGTGCAATTCAAATGATGGGGACGAATGGCAAAGTGGTCATTGGAACACATCAGTTTGATACTAATCCGCCACTGAACAATGGTTCACCTCAAGATTGGGCGACCAGTTTTACTGGAATGTTAGATGAATTTAGAATCTACAACGTTCCATTGAAAAGTGCAGATGTTTCTGCATTATACAAACTGGAAAAAGACAATAGATAATCTCATAATAGAGCCATCGAAAGGTGGCTCTTTTCATATAGAATCAAATGAAAAAAATAATCCATTTACTCGCAGGTTCATTTTTAATTGTTGCATGTTCGCGCGATTCACCACCTAAAAGTGGGGGAACTCCTATTGGCGGCGGCACTACTGAACCGCCAGTCACAACGGTTTACACCGATCCCCAAATTATAGAAATGACTCAAAAGGAAGTCACTAAATATTTCTGGGATTACGCTGAGGTCAATTCAAAGTTAGCCAGAGAACGGTACCATACCGACAATCCCGGAACCGATGCCGCAACCGTTACAACGGGCGGATCTGGTTTTGGTTTAATGACGCTTCTGGTAGCCATTAAAAATGGATATATTCCTCGCGCAGAAGCCGTCTCCAGATTAACAACTTCTCTTAATTTCTTACAAAATGCCGATCGATTTCATGGCGCTTGGTCTCATTGGATTAATGGGAATAATGGAAAAGTGATTCCTTTCGGAACAATGGATAATGGAGGAGATTTAGTAGAAACAGCATTTCTTGTTGAAGGTTTAATTTGTGTACGAGAATACTTTAAAACTTCTACAGTAGCAGAAGAATTAGCACTGTCCCAAAAAGCAGACGCTCTTTGGAAAGGTGTAGAATGGAATTGGTACACCCAAGGTCAAAACGTTTTGTATTGGCATTGGTCGCCAAATTATGATTTTCAAATGAATCTTAAAATTCAGGGTTATGATGAAACCATCATGACTTATATTTTGGCAGCAGCATCTCCCAATTATTCGATTGATAAATCTGTTTACCAACAAGGCTGGGCGAGAAACGGAAGCATTAAAACTTCTGGATCACAATATGGGATTCCTTTAATCGTCAATCACAATGGTGCCAACGGAACGGTAGGTCCAATGTTCTTTTCACACTATTCTTTCCTCGGTTTAGATCCGCGTGGACTTACAGATGAATATGTGAATTATGGTGATGCTACGAAGAATCATGCTAAAATTATGAACCAATATTCCATCGAAAATCCAAAAGGTTGGAATGGCTACAGTGCCAAAAACTGGGGGTTAACCGCTAGTTATAGCCGAAATGCAGATGGTTCTACAGGGTACTCTGCGCATCAACCCAATAATGATTTAGGCGTTATTTCTCCAACTGCTGCGATATCGAGCATTGGCTACGTCCCAACAGAAAGCATGAATTATTTAAGGTTTTTATACAACGAAAATTATTCAAAATATATTGGCATAGCAGGACCTTATGATGCGTATTCAGTACATTATAATTGGGTTACCCCAAGATATTTAGCAATTGATCAGGGAACAATTTCTCCTATGATTGAAAATAACAAATCTGCTTTTCTCTGGAATTTATTTATGAATGCTCCAGATATTAAGCAAGGTTTAATTAAATTAGGATTTCATTCAACCCAACATGGGTTTTAAAAATTAAAAAATAGATATGAAGAAAGTGATGCTCCTTGCCGGAGTTGCTGTAATGTTTTTAATGTCGTGTGAAACTACACAGACCGTTCGTAAATCAAATGACAGTCATTTGATTAGTAATGCAGATGAGGTTTTAATGAATCGAGTTCAAAAAGATGCCTTAAAGTATTTTTGGGATTATGCTGAACCGAATTCTATGTTAGGCAGAGAACGTTACCACGAGGACGGAATTTATCCGCAAAATGATAAAAATGTAATTACCACCGGAGGGTCAGGATTTGGGATGATGACCATTCTGGTTGGTGTCGAAAGAAAGTTTATTCCACGGAAAGAAGCAGTGAAAAGACTAACCACAATGGCAGATTTTCTGGCGAAATCCGATCGTCATCATGGTGCGTGGTCGCATTGGATCAATGGTGAAACAGGCAAAACGGTTCCTTTTGGTAAAAAAGACAATGGGGGAGATTTAGTTGAAACTGCTTTTTTAGTGCAGGGAATTATTTCGGTGCGGGAATACTTTAAAAATGGAAATCAAGAAGAAAAAATCCTCGCCCAAAAAATGGATGACCTCTGGAGAGGAGTCGAGTGGAATTGGTACACCAAGGGTGGTGAAAAAGTGCTCTATTGGCATTGGTCGCCAACGTATGGTTGGGATATGAACTTCCCTTTGAAAGGATATGATGAAACTTTAATCACTTATATTTTAGCAGCATCTTCCCCAACGCATTCCATCGATGCGGAAACCTACTACAATGGTTTTACGCGAAATGGAGAATACCTAACAACCAATACAAAATACAACTTGCCACTTTACGTGAAACATAATGGTGCCGAAGAATATGGTGGACCACTTTTCTGGGCGCAGTATTCTTATCTCGGTTTAGATCCAACAGGATTGTCTGACCGATATATTAAAAATTATTTTGATTTGAATAGAAATCATGTGCTGATCGATTATGAATATTGTGTAGAAAATCCTAAGCATTGGAAAGGATACGGCCCTAATTATTGGGGACTTTCTGCAGGTTATACCAGAAACCAAGATGGTTCGGTAGGATATACCGCGCATAATCCGAAGAATGATCATGGCGTTATTACTCCAACTGCGGCGTTGAGTAGTTTTCCTTATACTCCGAAAGAATCCATGGATTTTTTGAGGTTTTTGTATAATGAAAAACCAGAATTCATTGGTTCTGCGGGTCCTTATGATGCAACTTCTATAAATTACGATAACTGGTTTACGCCTCGGTATTTGGCAATTGATCAGGGAACTATTTCGCCCATGATCGAAAATTACAGAACAGGACTCATTTGGAATCTATTTATGAATGCCCCCGAAATTAAAGCGGGTTTAAAGAAACTTGATTTTAAATCGAGCAAGCATTCTTTATAAAATTCTATTTTCCAATTTTGAGACAATAAAAAAAATGCTTAATATTACGTTTCTGTAAATTAGTAAGCACTAACTTAAACTTTCTAAATAGAGTTTAAAATAAATGAAATACACATGAAATTCAAATATCTGTTACTGGCAATTCCTCTATTTTCATTGATGGGAAATGCACAGGAAATTAAAGCCGAACTGAAGAAGGAAGTCAAAAAAGAGCAGAGGATTTCTTATATTTTAGACTATCCAGAAAATGCGAAAGGAAAAGTTCCGTTGATGGTTTTCCTCCATGGCTCTGGTGAAAGAGGAAATGATTTGGAATTGGTAAAAGCACATAGTCCTTTTACCTACAAGAATTTATTTCCTGAACCCGTCGCTATTTTAGCACCGCAATGTCCGAAAGAGGTGTGGTGGGATACTGAGGCGGTTTATTATTTAATTAAAGAAATCCAGGAAAAATATCAAATTGATGATTCCCGAATTATGCTCACCGGTTTATCCATGGGTGGTTGGGGAACATTAAAATTAGCCATGGAACACCCTGAGCTTTTTTCAGCAGTTGTTCCAGTTTGCGCTCCTATTGACCGATTGATGAAAGTAAGAGTTTCCCAATACAAGGATTTGCCAATGAAGATTTATCACGGTGGAAATGATGATATTGTTTCGCCGATGAATTCCATCGAAATTTATCAGGAAATTAAAAAAGTGAATAAAAATGTAGAACTCACCATTTTCCCAGATGATAATCACAACTCCTGGGATTCTACCTATTCTAATCCGAAATTATATGAGTGGATGCTCACTCAAAAGAAAAATATAGTAAAGAAATAAAAAGAAATTAAAATGAAAAAATTAGTTTTAATCGCTGCAGCATTGGCATTCACGCCTTTGACTCAGGCACAGGAAATGGTCTCTAAGCCAGTGCAGTCTTACCAAACTGCGCAATATAAAGCCAAGAAAAAAGTTTTCGTTGATGCGCTTTTAGCAAAGATGACCCTCGACGAAAAAATCGGACAACTCAATTTGCCAAGTGCAGGTGACTTCACCACAGGGCAAGCCCAAAATTCTGACATTGGAAAAAAAATAGAAGAAGGTTTGGTCGGTGGACTTTTCAATATTAAAGGCGCCGATAAAATTAGAGCCGTACAAAAAATCGCAGTTGAAAAAAGCCGTTTAAAAATTCCTCTCATTTTTGGAATGGATGTTATTCACGGTTATGAAACTAATTTCCCAATTCCCTTAGGATTATCTTCTTCTTGGGATATGGATTTAATCCAGCATTCGGCCAGAGTTGCCGCCAAAGAAGCAACCTCTGACGGGATTTCCTGGACGTTCTCTCCAATGACTGACATTTCCCGTGAACCAAGATGGGGCAGGGTTTCTGAAGGTTCTGGTGAAGATCCATATTTAGGAAGTGAAATTGCAAAAGCAATGGTGTATGGTTACCAGGGAAAAGATCTTTCTTTGAGCAACACTATTTTGGCATGTGTTAAACATTTTGCATTATATGGCGCAGGAGAAGCAGGTCGGGATTATAACACGGTTGATATGAGTCACCTCAGAATGTTTAATGAATATTTCCCGCCCTATAAAGCAGCAGTAGATGCTGGAGTAGGAACAGTTATGGCCTCTTTTAATGAAGTTGACGGCATCCCGGCAACAGGAAATAAATGGCTTCAGACTGATGTCTTAAGAAAAATGTGGGGATTTGATGGGTTTATTGTAACCGATTATACCGGTATTAATGAAATGACCGATCATGGAGTGGGTGATTTACAACAAGCTTCTGCAATGGCACTCAACGCCGGAATCGATATGGATATGGTGGGCGAAGGTTTTTTGAAAACATTAAAAAAATCATTAGCAGAAGGAAAAGTAACTCAAGCCTCAATCGATATGGCTGCCAGAAGGATTTTAGAAGCAAAATATGATTTAGGATTATTTGAAAATCCTTACCGATATGGTGACGCTAAATTAGCAGCCAAAGAAGTGTACAGTATGGAAAATAGAAATATTGCCCGTAACACTGCTGCACAATCGATGGTTTTGATGAAAAATGAGAATCAGGTTTTACCATTAAAAAAATCAGGAACTGTGGCTGTAATTGGACCATTGGTTAATAACGCATTGAATATGGCTGGAACCTGGAGTGTAGGTGCTAAACATGCCAACTCCGTTTCTTTGATGAAAGGACTACAGGATAATCTAGGAAAGCAAGTGAAATTCCTTTCTGCAAAGGGAGCAAACATTGACTACAGTGAAAAGTTAGAAAACATCTACGCTGCACACGGAAAGTTAACAGACCGCGATTCGCGTTCCAAAGAGGAGTTGCTTAAAGAAGCAGTTTCAATTGCGAATCAGTCAGATGTTATTATTCTGGCCATCGGAGAATCTGCCGAGATGAGCGGCGAATCTTCTTCCAGAGCAAACATTGATATTCCACAGTCTCAGGTTGATTTATTAATAGAATTAAAGAAAACCGGTAAACCAATTGCAATGGTACTTTTCACCGGAAGACCTTTGGCTTTAACTAACATTAAAGATATGCCAGACGCTATTTTAAATGTGTGGTTTCCAGGAACAGAAGCAGGAAATGCAATTACAGATGTGCTTTTCGGAAAAGTAAATCCGTCGGGTAAATTAACAATGACTTTCCCAAGAAGTTTAGGACAGGTTCCACTTTATTATAATCACAAAAATACCGGTAGACCTTTGAGTCAGGAAGAAACCGATAAATGTGAATATCACCGATTCCGTTCTAATTTTATGGATGAATGCAACACACCGCTTTATCCATTTGGTTTCGGTTTAAGTTATACGCAGTTTAATTATTCAGATATTACTGTTTCTAATCTTAATCCGAAAGGCAATCAAACCATTCAGGCATCAGTTACACTTACCAATACTGGGAATTATGACGGAGCAGAAGTGGTGCAGTTGTACATTAGGGATATTGTGGGAAGTATTACCAGACCAGTAAAAGAATTAAAGGGCTTTCAAAAAGTGTTTTTAAAGAAAGGGGAATCCAAAAAAGTCACCTTTAACATCTCTCCAGAAGACCTTAAATTTTATAATAATGCACTGAAATATGACTGGGAGTCTGGCGACTTTAATATCATGATCGGTACTGATTCTGAGCAAGTAAAGACCACAAAAATTACTTGGTGGAAGTAAAATAGAAATTACCTATCAAACCGTTTTCAAAATTAATGAAAGCGGTTTTTTTTGTCCACTTATTATTATTATTTTTGGGCAAATAATAAAAGATTTATAATGAGAGAAAAATTCATCAGGTGGGGAATCGTACTTTTGGTGGTTACATGGGCAATTTCGATATTAATCAAGACCCATTATTGGATTCCGATTCTACTTACTTGTATTTATTTACTGGGACTTTATAACAGTTTTCAGACGAAGCATGCCATTCTTCGTAACTTTCCGGTGCTGGGTTATTTTAGATATTTTTTTGAAGAGATTTCGCCAGAGATGCAGCAATATTTCATCGAAAGAGAAACTGATGGTAAACCTTTTCCGCGAAATGAACGTTCTGCTGCTTACAGAAGAGCAAAAAATATTAGTGACACTGTACCTTTCGGAACACAACTCGAAATTAATAATAGAAAATATGAAGGAATAAAACATTCCATCTATGCAAAATCTCCGGGTGAAGAATTGCCAAGAGTTTTGGTAGGTGGTGATCAGTGTACGCAAAAGTATAGTGCTTCTCTTTTTAATATCTCGGCGATGAGTTTCGGATCATTAAGTGACCGCGCTCAAATGGCTTTGAACCGTGGTGCAAAAAAAGGAGGCTTTTTTCATAACACTGGGGAAGGTGGGATTTCACCTTATCACTTAGAAGGAGGTGACCTTTGCTGGCAAATCGGTACCGGATATTTCGGTTGTAGAGATGACCATGGTCGTTTCTCGCCAGAAATTTTCAAGAAAAATGTTTCCCTTCCGGCCGTGAAAATGATTGAAATTAAAATCTCTCAGGGAGCAAAACCAGGACATGGTGGTGTTTTACCAGGTTCTAAAAATACGCCGGAAATTGCCGCAATTCGCCACGTACAACCAGGAATGACTATTATTTCTCCGCCCTCACATTCAGCCTTTTCTGATGCCGCGGGGTTGTTGAAATTCGTTCAGCAATTAAGAGAACTTTCTGATGGAAAACCAGTTGGATTTAAATTGTGTATCGGTGATACCAAAGAATTCGAAGATATTTGTGCACAGATGAATGTGTTGAAAATCTATCCGGATTTTATTACCGTAGATGGAGCAGAAGGAGGAACAGGAGCCGCACCACCAGAATTTTCAGATGGAGTAGGAATGCCTTTAGAACCTGCATTAATGTTTGTTAATAGAACCCTAAGCAACTTTAATGTTAGAGATAAATTGAAAGTAATTGCAAGTGGTAAAGTATTGACTTCTCTCGATATCTTGAGAGCGATTGCAATGGGCGCAGATATGTGTAACAACGCACGTGGATTTATGTTTGCCTTAGGTTGTATTCAGGCACTTAGATGTAATTCTAATACTTGTCCGACCGGAGTAGCCACTCAGGATAAAATGTTGATCAAAGGTTTAGATGTTACCGATAAGAGCGAGCGTGTATACCACTTCCACAAAAACACATTGCGTACCTGTAACGAGTTAATTGGAGCCGCAGGTAGAACAAAATACGAAGAGGTTGATGCGAGTATGTTTATGCGTGGCGATGAGTTCGAACATCTTGCCGATTATTACTTCCCAGATATTTTAGGAAATGTAAAAACTCCAGCAGGAAAATATTAAAATTAATAAGGACATTCCATTTTTATAAAACCAAAACTTCAGGATTATTCCTGAAGTTTTTTTGTGCTTCTATCTTAAAAAGATTACAATAAGTAACGGTCTTTAAACCGCAAAAGAGGCAAAAGTTTTACTTAAAATAAGCAAATCAAAAGTTTGTAAAAGCATGATGAAATAATACTTCTACCGTTTTGAATATCTTTTTGTTTTATTTGTCTTTTGTGTCATTTACTTCTTTTATTTAATCTTCTTTGATGAAATCAGTGCATCTTCAGTTTGCGGTTGAAAAGAACAAGGATTTTAATTTTCAGTTCGTTACTTGGATTCTAAATATTAATGACAAATGTATCTCACATTAAAGGAACAAGAATTTTAATAGAAACAATTACATTAAATAAAAGATTAACGTAAAGTTAGTTGCTTCCTCTGTTTGTTTTGGTGACAGCAGTATGAACCTTGTCAAGGTTTAAAACCTTGACAAGGTTAGGCAAAACAATTATTTTCCACGTTCTTTTCTAAATTGACTATTGACTATTGACTATTGCCTATTGACTATCTTCCATTACTATCCGCCTAATACCATCAACTAAAACCTACAACCTAATCCCCACATCCTATCTCTCTATAAAACAAAAAAAATCCGCTATCAAAAAGATAACGGATTTAAATATTTAGAAAAACTCTTATGCTTCTTCAGCTGGAGTTTCTTCTGTAGGTTCAACTGCTTTTGGTTTAGCAACTGGTTTAGGTGCTTCTACCACTGGTGGCGCATCAGAAACAACTTCGAATTCGTAGTTGTATTCTACCTCTCTGTGAAGTCTAATTATAGCACTGAATTTACCAGTTCTCTTAATATTGTTCCCAGGGATTTTGATGTATTTTTTATCAACTTGTACCCCTACTTTAGATAATTCTTCAGAAAGGTTTGCGTTGTTGATTGATCCAAATAATTTGTCACCTGATCCAACTTTAGTTGCAATAGTGATATTGGTTTTTTTCAATTGTTCAACAATTGCATTTGCAGCCGCTACTAATTTAGCTTCTACGTCTTTTCTAGCTTCAAGAGTTGCTGCTAGATCTGCTTTGTTTTTTGGTGTAGCTAAAAGTGCTAACCCTTGTGGTAACAAGAAGTTTCTTGCATAACCTGGTTTTACACTTACTGTATCAAACTCTAAACCTAAGTTTTCTACGTCTTTTTTTAGGATAATGTCCATTGTTGTTGTCCGTTTTTGTTTTAGAAGAAAAGAGTATTATTCTTTTTCTTTAAAAATCGTTAGAATTAATTTTATAAATCAGCAACAAAAGTTTTAAAAAAGAAACTTAATCTGATTAAGTTTCCTTTTTTATTCTTTTATCTTTTTGGTCTTATTTCAAAAGATCCGCAACATAAGGCATCATTGCCAAGTGTCTCGCTCTTTTAATCGCTGCAGATACTTTTCTTTGGTATTTCAAAGAAGTTCCTGTGTATCTTCTTGGTAAAATTTTACCTTGTTCGTTTACGAACTGAAGAAGGAAGTTTGCATCTTTATAATCAACATGCTTGATTCCGAATTTTTTGAATCTACAGTATTTTTTATCAGATTTTGTGTTAATGTCTAGTGGAGTTAAGAATCTCACTTCTGATTCACCACCTGCTGAGGCTTGTTTAGCCATATCATCTATTGCCATGTCTTTCTTTGTTTTGAGGGTTAAAATTAAACTTTCGCAGTTTTCACTTTCGTTCTTCTTGTTACTGCATACTCGATCGCATGTTTGTCAAGTTTTGTAGTAAGGTAACGGATCACTCTCTCGTCACGCTTGTAAGCAAGTTCTAAATCTGCTACTACAGTTCCTTCACCTTTGAATTCGATCAAAGTGTAGAATCCATTCTTTTTTAATTGAATTGGATACGCCAATTTTTTTAGTCCCCAGTTTTCTTTGGCAACGATTTCGCAATTGTTTGAAGTCAATAAGTCTTCGAATTTTTTTACTGCTTCCTCCACCTGTGCGTCAGATAGAACGGGAGTTAAAATGAAAACAGTTTCGTAATTGTTCATAATGTTAATTAAAATTGTTAATTATTTCGAGGTGCAAAAATAGAACTTCTTTTTCTATCTCGCAAGAAAATAACTTATTAAAGGTGATTTTTTGTAAGATTACAGAAGGATTCAGAATGTTACTTTTAGTACAAAAAATTTACATTCCTTAAAACCGCTATTTCCAGTAATGCAATTCTATGTTTAGGAATAAGATGTTGCTGGCTGTCTTTTGTGAAGTTTTAGTTTTAAAATTATCCAGGTGCTTAGAACAAATGGAGCAGTAAGGGCAATAATGCCCAATTTTGAAAATCCTACATTTAAAATTACAGAGATCATGGTGGCGATTGAAATCCAAAAAAAGGAGTTTCGTTTTTCGTCCGCTAATGCAATCGCACAAAGGATCGCATTATATCCCATAAGTCCAGCATTAATAACAGAAAAAGGTTCTTTAAGAATTAATCCAAATAGAGAACCTAAAATCGCTGCATAAAGCCCATAAACAGCCGAACGTTTAGAGTTTACTAAAATTGCAAGAAGAAAAAGCAAACCAGTTATGGTATTATCCTGAAACATTACTTGTCCAAAACTTTTTGCTGAAACAAACAGGAAATTAAAAGTTTGTTCAGGCGGAGTAGTGGAAGATAGAAATGGAACTTTAAGAATGAGCAACAGCAGGTACATTGCGATCCAGCTGATGATAATAAACGGAGCGGTGAAAGGGGGAATTATTTTTTTTAAATAATAATAGAGAGGAGTTGTCAATGCGGAACCAATGATTAAAGCAAAGAACGTTGTCGTGGTAAAACCAAAAAAATACCACATCGCAATTCCGGTTAGTGCACCATTTAACCCATAAAGTCCATTTTGAATATCCTCAGTTGAATATTTAAAAATCTGAGCAGTACCTATACTAATTATGGTTCCTAAAACTGCTGCTGCACCTAAAATTGCGGAATTGTAAAAGATCCCAATTAAAAATAAAAGACCTGAATAACTATTGTTTTGGAACATGACCTGTCCTAAACTTCGCAAAATAGATTGAATGTAGTTCATTAAGTGTTGTGAAAGATGTTTTCTATTTTTTTATTAAAATATTGTGTTTTGAAACTTTAACTGTATGCCATTTCTATTGGTCGATAAAAGTACAAAATTTAATACTTGCTAGATGTTTAATTAAAAAACATCAATAACATTTTGATGGCGGTTCTCCCTTATAATTTCAAGAAGTACTTGGAATTTATCACCAAAAAACCAATCTCTCTTAACTTGCTTGTCAATGGTTACCCTTATTACCTGCAGTCTTTTTGTTTGTTTTTTTCAATTAATTCAAATTTATCCTGCTGTTTTTCCCACGATTTAGTAATCAAGTTAAGAATCATTAATGGTGGTAAATAATAGAAAATTCCTATTACAGAAAAATTATATAAAGTTTCAATAAGAGTGTTTTCAAGAATATTAGAATCTTGACTTGAATATTTTAGATTAAGCGACCAAACAATTAGAAATAAAAGTAAACACAGACTAACTTGAACAAGAAAGGATTTATTTAGAGTTTTTACAATATCCTTTAGATTAAAACTCCTTAAAACTCTTTCCGATATTACAACGAAAATGATTGGAAGTAAGAAAAGCAGAATGGTGAGAATAATTGTCGATAGCATTTCTTTAATTTTCTTTTAGCAATGGTTTGTTTTAAGATTCTGACTAATGTTAATTTTATTTATTGAAAATCAGTTGGTTATAAAACTTAGATCTTCATTAGTCAAACCAAATTTAGTAATTTGTTTTTGAATCCTCTTTACCATTCCCATCTTTCTTTTTTCGTCAAGGAAAAGGTATTGAGTGGGTGGATTGTAATTCTGACCTTTTACCAGCATATTCCAAATAATGACCGCCAGTTTTCTGGCCAAGGCAGTTACAGCAGTGGCTCGTCCTTTTTTATAATTGATCCTCTTGAAGAAGTCAACCAGCCAGCCTTCTTTCAGATTCCCTATTGCATTGGCCGTGTTTCGAAAAGCAATTTTTAGTCTTGAACTGCCTTTTGGAATGTGATGAGACAAGACCTTTCCACCGCTTATTTTGTTGTTGGGAGCCAACCTGAGCTATGCGGTAAATTGCTTGGCTGTCGGAAACTTTCGGACTCCTTCCAAACCAATTTCACTCATGATGGCCATAATTAAGCCTTCATTAGTTCCTTCAACTGCCATTAAATCAATCCCCTCAAAATATTGATAAGAGAGAAGATTCATATCTGTTTGTGCTAAACCATTTTTATTTTTTCGTTTGTGCTTTTTTTTTCAATGAAGTGTTGTTTTTTATGATGGTCATTATCAATTAATTCTTTCAATAATTGATCAATTTGAACATCCGTATCCTCAATTTGTTGTTGTAAATTCCATTCCTGTTGTAAAGCGAAAAGATAATCTTTTCGACCATTAAACTGTAAGGCTTTAGCAATCTCTTCTTCAGATTTGCGGCAGTTGTAATGACGCAATTTGGCGAGATTTTCACCTTGGTGCTCTCCGTTTAAAAAAGCTTCAATAATAGAGGAGCCAGTAAGACCGACAATATCTCGGACTACGACTTCCAAACGCATATTCATCAACCGCAGGTATTTTTGCATTCTCTTAATACAGGAGGCATTTTGGTTGAGCAGGTTTTGTCTGTGTCGTGAATAAGTGCGTAGCGTATCGGTATCAGAGTCTGGTAGAAAACTGGCAGAAAGCAAACCAAGGGAATGCAACTTCTGTATCCATTGGCAGTCCTTGATATCGGTTTTTTTGCCTTTGATGTTTTTGGTCTGTCTGCCATTCACCAGTATGACCTCAAAACCTTGTCCCACAAGGGTGGAAAATAAGTTTTGCCAATAAGTTCCCGTACTTTCCATCGCAATGGAGCAAACTCCTTTTTTACGAAGCCAGTCACACATCTCGAACTGATCTTGACTGTACACTCCAAATTCTTTTACATCTTCGGCATTCTGACCTACCGCCACCCAGTGACTTCTGCTTCCAATATCAATTCCAGCTGCATTTGGATGAACTACTTCTAATGAAATTTGATTTTTTTCCATGATACAAATTTTTAAAAGTTAAACAATGAAAACTCCAGGGATTGTGTCTTTGAGATTTGGAATTATTCTGATCGGGATGTCTGCCGTAGCAAGACTCACCATTTAACTCTAACACCGCCAAAGATATTACTACCAAAGGCTTTTACACAACCTTACCTTGATTGCACAGGGGTTCTGAGACACCATTGTTTAAACCGGTCTTTACAAGGAGCAGTATAAAGGTAAAAAAAATTGCTTTTGGGTGGGATTATTTTCTTCGTTAGCACGAAAACTCAACTGTTTTTCATGGTAGGGGGATTGCACATGTTATCTGGAGTCCTTTGTTTCCTCAACTTTTATTTTTTTCATTACAATTAAAGAATCACACGTTCTCAAAAATTTTACAAATTTTTCAGTTTCCACCTTATTAATTTTAGTGCTTTCATCATTAAAAAAATAATTATAAGTTATGTTTAAAACTTTTGAATTTGTTTTCAATATATATTTTTCAGGAAAATCAATCGAATTTGTAATTGTTCCGATATATTTTTCATTATTCTTAAAATCATTGATTCCATTTTTGAAATAAGAATTATTAATTGTCTGCCAATCTTCATGATTCAAAGTAATTCTCAAAGTATCAACAGTGTCTTCTTCAGTAAAAGAATAACTTCTAAAATAAATCACAGACTTTTCTTTAGTCAATTTATGTGATGTATCGTTATGGCTATTAATACTTATTATTTCTTTTAATTCGTCATTTTTATTACAACTTAAAAGAAATAGAAAAAAACTTAAAAGCAATATCTTTTTTAGAAACATTTGATATATTTTATTTTATATCTCATTTTTGTGGATTACAGATAACGGTTGGGTATTTCTGCAGGCGGGATAAAAATACGAAATCTTTCTACTTGCTAAAAATTGAATTAATCGCGAAAATCTTCGATGAAAACTTCATACCCGCTTGTAGAAATACT
>NZ_JAQYUS010000001.1 GCF_030686865.1 Kaistella sp. SH40-3 | reverse complement strand
GGAGAGCCGGACCCGTGGTGGGGAAATTAAGCAGACAGTTTGTAATAAAGGAGAGCGCGCCGCCCAAAAAAAAAAATCCCACTCTTTCGAATGGGACCCCTTATTATAAATAAAAATTATTTATTTAACTCCTTATTCAGATTCACTGCATCTTGATAGGCAGGATTTAACTGAACGGATTTGCTAACGTAATCTTTGGCTTTTGTTGGATTGGTGTCCTTATCTAAATATGCAACCGCAAAATAGGCATAAGATAAAATCTCTTTACTGCTTTCTACCTCTTCAGGTTTTACAGTAGCAATATATTTTTCGTAGGCAATCTTAGCCAACTCCTTATTTCCTGCTTGCTGCTGTGCATAACCTTGACTATAATAAGCGGGCGCCCAGTCTGGAAGTAATCCACTCATTTTTTGCCAAGAATGAATTGCTCCATTCCAGTTTTTAACTTCTTGGTATGCATTTGCTAATTTAAACAAAGCATCTGTATCCTGTGGATTTTTCGCAACCTGTACTTTTAGGGCTTCAATCGCTGGACTTGTTGCACCTGCATCTACACTTGCTTGGTTAATTCCACCACCACCTTTGATTTTCACTAACTCTTCGTCCCACTTCATGGTTTCGTCTTTTGCTGCTTTTGCAACGGCAATTTTCTGCTGTGCTTCTGTATTAAGCGCCGCTTTCTTTACTTCATCGGTTTCTTTCTGTGCTAATCCCGCTGCAATAAGCCCCTGTAATCCTTGATCACCTGGCTGTACTCTTGATTTCTCAGCTTTTGCTAAGAACGAATCCATACTGGTCTTTGCACTTTGGTAATCACCTTCAGCATAAAGCAAATATGCTCTTAATTTAAATTTGATGGGATCTTCTACTTTATCGAAAACCTTATCTAGATATAATTTTGAGTTTTCATAATCTTCATTGGTAAAGAAGAGTTTAGAAATCTCTAACTGTGTATCTGGATCTTCATCTGCATATTTTGCATAATTAATTAAATCTTGAGTTGCCAAAGCGTTTTGCTGATATCTAATATCATACCCTGCTTTTGCTTTGTATGCTGGAGCATATGTCGGATCTGCAGCAATTGCTTTATCGATATTTTCTTTTGCAGACTTCCACTGTTGAGCTTGCATCCAAAGGGTTCCAATTCTCGTGAACACAGATGCTTTATTTCTAGCACTTGGTAATGCTTTCTCATAAGCAGTCATAGCAGAACCGGCAACTTGTGGACTATTCGTTAATTTTAAACGATAAGCATCTCCCAAAGTATAATAATAATGAGCAGGTGTTCCATTTTTCGCTGATCTTTCAACTGCTTTATTCAAGTAGTCGATTGCCAAATCAGCATTTGCTGCACCACCAAATAGTGTTAGTGCTTCTGCTGCTCTATATAAAACCTCTGCATCTTTTTCTTTAGAGTCCTTAACAATATTCTGAATTTCTTGAACTGCTGATTTGTTTCCTTTGCCTAATTTAACAGATGCTAATCCTATTTTATTAAGATTGCTTTTTTTATCTATTTCCAAACCTTTGTTAAAGTTTTCTGTTGCTTTTTCAAAATTAGGCTCGAATTGGGTTAGATACGATTCTCCTAAATAAAAATAATTGTCCGATGTGGCTGATTTTGCAACCATATCAGTAAAGACTTGTCTGGCCTGAGCATATTTATGACTATCAGCACTGTTTATACCTTCCTGCAAAGTTTGCCCAAACGCAAAATTTGACAAGAATCCTACTGCAACACCGAAGGCAATCTTCTTCGTTAAATTCATTCTATCTTTCATTTTAATTTGTTTAATTTTTTATAATAACTATCAATCTTCTTAGTCCCAATTTTTATACCAAAACTAATTCAGATTCTAAAGAGTGCAATTTTTCGTAAAAATTTATCGCATTTGTACTTCTCTTTTGAATATGTGGTAAGGCTGTAACCCTTCTTTTGAAACCACAATCTGACCGATTTGTGTGCAAGAAAATCTAATAAAACCGTTTCCTAAACCAAAATACTTTTCATTGGTGAGGAAATATAGGACCCGTGTAAAAGGGTAAGACATATTCGCTAAATTTTCTACACGCGGTTCATAAGCCTTATTGCCTTCAACAACTTTTAAAATCTTAACTGAATTTTTCAAATTTTCAGATTCTGGATCATAGGGTCTACTAATCGTATTTAAACTAATAACTCCAATTTTATCGGGAAAAGCATTCAACTGTTCAATTAAGTTTTTATTCCCATTTATTATTGAAAATCTCAATTGATCTGGCTTCGTATTCAATTTTTGGGCTACGAAATTAAGGTTACTTGAATTGGTGCCATCAAAAATAATATTTTTTTTGTCATTATTCAACTCATTTCTAATTTCATCAATGGTGATGGTTTCTTTAGGAGAGTTTTTCGGAACGATAAACACTACTGCATCTCCAGCAAATTTAGCGGGTAACCAATCTAAAGTCGTTTCCTTTTTATATGCTTTCTTCTCGCTTTCGTTTAATTCTCTTGACATTACGATTACTCGAACTTTTCCTTCCAGCAAGTCTAAGAAAGCAAAATCCTCTTTCTTAATTTTTAAATTAATTTTAGTTTTGGGATAAAGCGCCATATACCGATCGGTGAGCGCTTCGGAAACACTTGCAAAAGATTCGTCAACTTCCATGGTAATCTCTCCTTGTTGAGGACTATCGATCAGTTTGGTCGGTTTCTTTTTACACGAAATTGAGAGAGTGAAAAAGAATATCATTAGTAATACACTATTCTTCATCTCTCTGTTCTTTGATTTTATATATTGCTCGCACCATTCTAAAAATACCATAGGTCACCAACAATCCTCCTAAAGAGTAGGCAACATTAGGTTCTAAATAGATGACGAAAAATTTATAGATAATTACCACGATTCCTAATACTACATAGAATAATCCGGCAACTACGGAAAGCCAATTAAATATCATATTCCACAAAACTACAAAAAAAATAAAAAAGAGAAGCTTTCACTTCTCTTTTCTATTGATTTAATTATTCAAACTGCATTGTTAGTGGTAATCTGTAACGGTATCTTACCGCTTGACCATTAATTTTAGCAGGAGTCCATTTGTTTTTAACAGACTTAATAGTTCTTACTGCTTCGGCATTAAATCCTTTGTTAGGGCCATCTGCTTTAACATCTGTAATCGAGCCATCACGCTCAACAACGAAAGTAATTGTAGTTTGTACTTTACCTTCATCGCCTTCCATTACCGAAGTATCGAAACTGTTAGAAACTTTACTTCTAAATGCATTAATTCCTCCTGGGAATTCTGCTAACTGCTCTACTTCTGTATAAACCTGAGTTTCTGAAACTTGTGGTTTAACTTCTACCGTTTGCACCTTTGTTCCTGTTGATGGAGGTGGCGGCGGTGGTGTATAAGATGGAGTTTTTACTCCTTCTTGATTTGCTAACCCTGTTGTAGTTTCCAACTGCTTTGTTATTGGCGGTGGTGGAGTTTCTACTTTCGGAGCCTTTACCGGTTCCGGCACTACATTCTGAATAACCTCTTGTTTGGGTTCTTCTTTTGGTGGCGGCGGTGGTGGAGGTGGTTCATCTTTTGGTTGCTCGATAATCTGCTCCTGCTCTGGAAGAATGTCAATTAAATTAGCATTTACTTCCGTTGTCTCTTTCGCCTGCATTTGCTTAATTTTCATTATCACAAATGGGGTGATTGCGGCAACACAGAATAAAACTGTTCCAAGGATGAACGCTTTGGTTAGCATTGATCTATAACTCGTTCTTAGATCATAGGCACCGTACGCTTTATTTCTATTTTCAAATACAATCTCATCCAAACCTGGACTACTATTGTAAGTGTTTTCATCTGCCATTATTCTTTCTTTTAAATATTAAAAGTATTATTCTAGTTGGTAGGTTGCGGAGTTTGTGGCGCCACACCTACTTTTTGATCATAAACAGCTTGTTCCGCCTTTTTGATATCGGTAATACCGTATATCTCATTTTTGGTAATCGCCATTTCATCTAGAATATCTACGAAATTTTTATATACTGCGTCGTCAGTCGGCTTAATGATCACTGTAAATTTACTTTGATCTTTTGCTCTGGCTTTTGCTTGCTCGATTACTTTTGTAATCCCATCTCTATCGAAAGTAGTTTCCTGAAGTGTCGCTGGCGTTAATTCGCTAGGAGCTAACTGGTGATAGAAAATTCTATTGTCTTTCCCAATAATTAATGAAATAGAGTTTGTTAAATCAATTTCAGTATCTGGTTGCTTTTGGTCTTTTTTCGGTTTTGCCGGAAGACCTAAATCCATAACATTTGGTTTATTGAACGTTGTCACTAACATAAAGAAAGTAATCAAAAGGAACGCCAAATCCACCATTGGGGTAAGATCTACGTGAGGTACCGACTTTTTAGATCTAACCTTTCCGCCTTTCCCGCTGCTGTCTTTTACTTGTACTTCTGCCATTTCTTATATTATTGTGCCGTTTCTTGACTTGTTATTAACCAGAACTTCAAGAAATCAATATCTCTTAATCCTTCAAATAAAGCTTTTACTTTAGGGTATTTCGTTTGTACATCTCCTTTGATTGCTAATTTGTAATCAGGATTTACGGCCAAACTTTGTTGTACCCAATCAGTTAATTGTTTATTTGTACTATCCATAGGGATTCCCGTTTTGCTTTTAAAGGCTTTGCGGTCTTCATCAGAGAGGTCCAAGAATCCTTTTAATTGATTCATCGGAACTCCAATTGACTGAACATTAGAAAAAGCAACTTTTTCTTTATCAGTAAATTTCATACCATACTTCTCTCCCATTTTATCCAATAGCGCTATGCGCTCGGTACCGTTTTCAACTGGTGTAAAATAGAATCTTCCGTCTGTTGTAGTCAAGATGGTCATAAGACTACCGTCTGGAAGAAGCTTTTCAGATATAGAAGATGGCGTGGTTATCGTCTCGATATCAGGTTTTGCAAACTGAGCCGTGAGGATAAAGAACGTAAGGAGTAGAAATGATACATCGGTCATCGCCGTCATATCTACCCTTATATTATGTCTTTTTGGTTTGACTCTCGCCATTGTAAATTATTTTTTATTAAACTTCTGCTTTTTGAGATTCCAATATAATTTGAATCTCCAATCGGTCGAAAATTCTTAGTGGAATTCTGCGAAAGACTGTTGGATTGACATTGCGATTTCGTCAATTTTGAACGTTAATCCGTCAATTTTAGAAGTAAAATAGTTGTAGAAAATAATTGCAACTGCAGAAGTACCAATACCTAAAGCTGTGTTGATCAATGCTTCAGAAATACCAATTGACAATGCAGCAGAATCTGGAGTACCACCTCCTGAACCTAATGCGTGGAAAGCTTTAATCATCCCAATTACCGTTCCTAGTAGTGCAACCAATGTAGCTACAGTACCTAAGGTAGAAAGAATCATCATGTTCTTCTCTAACATTGGCATTTCAAGAGTTGTTGCTTCTTCAATTGATTTGTTCAACGCAACCATTTTTTGTTCTTTATTCATAGTAGTGTCATGAGATAATGCTTTGTAAGTGGTTAATCCCTCTTTTACAACATTACCTACAGAACCTTGCTGTCTGTCACACTCTTCTAAAGCTTCATCAACTTTGTTTTGAGTTAACAATCTTCTTACCGATAAAACGAAATTATCTACGTTACCCGCACCTGCAGCTTTCTTAAGAACTAAAGCACGCTCGATTGAGAAAACGATTACGATAATCATAAAAGAAATAAGAATTGGAACAATTGGTCCACCCATGTAGATAATTCCCATAAATCCTTCAGGAGAAATCTCCTTAATATCTACATCAGAAAATGCAACCGAAGCACCTGTTAGTCTTGGATCTGGTTTGAAGTTACCTGGACTTCCCAAAACAAAATAATAAATTAAATACCCTATTGCAATAAGAATAGGCAGTATTAAGGCAGGGTTTAAACCTCCTAATTTTTTAGCAACTACTTGCTCCTCGTTGTTTGAAACATTCATTTCCATACTAAACTAAATTATAATTGTTATTTTAAATTTTCGATTTGTAAAATAAAGTTAAAATATTTAATAATGCAAGTCCTTACAAGCCATTAGATTCAATTTTAAGCAATCTTAAGAGACATTAACATTGAATTATTAATAATAATTGTATTAAAAAATGATTATTATTTTCAATTTCAAAAATACCTTTCAAAAATCACAAAAATTACCTCCTATTTTTTATGATTGCACTATAAAAATTATTTTTACCATTTATTTTCAGAGAACAATATTAATTATTTTTTTAGGTACTATAATCACTTTTTTGGGATTATTTCCTTGTAATTGTTCCTTTGTCCGTTCATCAGCCAAAATAATATCTTGAATTTCCGGAGCGGATAGACTTGCCGGCAAACTTAATTTAAACCTCATCTTACCATTAAAACTTACTGGATATTCAATTTCATCTTCTACCAAATGTTTTTCTTCAAATACTGGGAAAGGTGCAAATTCGATCGAATCAGCATGACCAAGCAGATCCCATAATTCTTCGGCAATATGAGGTGCGTAAGGTGAAACAATAATTGCTAATGGTTCTAAGATTTCTCTCTTATTAGTCTTCAGTTTTTGCAACTCATTTACTGCAATCATAAACTGGGAAACCGACGTATTAAAAGAGAAATTATCAATATCAAACACCACTTTTTTGATTAAAGTATGTAGAATTTTATATTCCTGCTTGGTTGGCTCTTCCTCAGAAACTTCAAAATCATCTCCATTAAAATAAAGGTTATAGAACTTTTTCAAGAAACCATAAACTCCACTTAAACCTTGAGTATTCCAAGGTTTTGATTGCTCTAATGGTCCCAGGAACATTTCATATAAACGCAAACAGTCGGCGCCGAACTCGTCGCAAATATCATCCGGATTAACCACATTGTATTTTGACTTGGACATTTTTTCAACTTCGCGTTCGCAAATATATTTTCCGTCTTCCAAAATAAATTCAACCTCAGCATATTCTGAACGCCAGTTTTTAAATTTATCTGTGTCGAGTTCATCGGTTCCTCCTTTTAATAAAGAAACATCAACGTGGATTTTTTGAACTTGATGATCTTTAGCCAAACCTTTGGAAACATATTGATTTGTTCCGTCAATTCTCAAAACATACGCGCTCATCCCCAAAATCATTCCCTGATTAATGAGTTTTTTAAACGGTTCTTCATGATTAATATAACCACGGTCTTTCATAAACATATTCCAGAAACGGGAATACAATAAATGTCCGGTCGCGTGTTCGCTTCCACCAATATATAAGTCAACTTGCCCCCAATAATCGGAAATATTTTTATCAGTAAAAACCTCATCATTATTCGGATCCATATATCTTAAAAAATACCATGAACTTCCGGCCCAACCTGGCATGGTTGATAATTCTAAGGGAAATACTGTTTCATTATTAATTAAATCAGTAGAAACAATTTTCTGATTTGCTTCATCCCAAGCGAACGTTTTAGCATTTCCTAAAGGAGGATCGCCATCTTCAGTTGGAAGATATTTTTCAACTTCCGGTAATTCCAAAGGCAAAGCAGAAATTGGTAAAGTGTAAGGCATTCCCTCTTTATAATATACAGGAACAGGTTCGCCCCAATATCTTTGACGGGAGAAAATCGCATCCCGCTGTCTGTAATTCGTGGTTCCGTGACCTATATTTTTCTTTTCTATTTCAGAGATAATTAATGATTTAGCGTCGTCATATTTTAAACCATTTAAAAATTCTGAATTTACACACACCGAATCTTTAGAATCAAATGACTCTTCCTGAATATCGTTATCGTTTTCAATAACGTTTACAATTTTCAAATCGAATTTCTTCGCAAAACGGTGATCACGTTCATCATGCGCAGGAACGGCCATTACAGCGCCTGTTCCGTAACCCATCAACACATAATCCGAAATATAAATCGGCATTTCTTCTTCCGTAAATGGATTCAATGCATAAGATCCAGTAAACGCACCACTGACATTTTTTACGTCAGACATACGATCCCTTTCCGTTTTCTTAGAGGTTTGCTCGATGTAGTTTTCTATTTCTTCTTTTTGACCTTCTATCGTTAAACTTTTTACCAAAGGATTCTCCGGCGCCAAAACCATAAAGGTCGCACCAAAAATAGTATCAGGACGCGTAGTGAAAACGGAAATCTTCTCTTCAGAATCTTCAACATCAAAAGTTATGAGCGCTCCCTGAGATTTTCCAATCCAGTATTCCTGGGCATCTTTCAAAGGTTGAGGCCAATCCAAGTTATTTAAACCTTGCAAAAATCTTTCAGAATATGCTGTGATTCTCATGCTCCACTGCATCATTTTCTTTTGGAAAACCGGATAACCGCCTCGTTCAGACTTACCATCTTTTACTTCATCATTCGCCAAAACAGTTCCTAAACCCGGACACCAGTTTACAGTTGTTTCTGCACGATATGCTAAACGGTAGTTTAACAGAATATCCTGTTGATCTAACTCAGAAGCATTTTTCCATTCCTCTGCAGTAAAATCTAACTCATCATTTTGAACAGCCGATAAGTTTTTTGTTCCGTGATTTTCGAAATGACGAATCAATTCTTTAATATCTTCCGCTTTATCAGTCGCTTTATTATACCACGAATCAAAAAGTTGAATAAAAATCCATTGCGTCCATTTATAATAAGAAGCATCTGAAGTTCTCACTTCCCTACTCCAGTCAAATGAAAAACCGATTTTACGCATCTGCTGCTCGTAACGTGTAATGTTTTCTTCCGTTGTTACGGCAGGATGCTGACCTGTTTGAATCGCATACTGTTCCGCTGGAAGTCCGAATGAATCGTAACCGATCGGGTGCAAAACGTTAAATCCCTGATGTCTTTTATATCTCGCATAAATATCTGAAGCGATATAACCGAGTGGATGACCAACGTGTAAACCCGCTCCGGAAGGATAAGGAAACATATCCAAAACATAAAATTTTGGTTTATCGGTTGCATTATCAGTTTTGTAGGTTTGATTTTCTTCCCAGAATTTCTGCCACTTTTTGTCGATGGATTGATGGTCGTAAAACATTAATTTGAAATTTTATTTTTAATTCAAAAACTTTATCAAAGATTTTAAACTTTGACATCGTTAATAATGCACAAATTTAAGGTTTTGAAATGAATTTTTGAATGAAACAATTTATCGTAAATTTGTAATATTAAAGATTAAAAACACAATGTCCGAAGTTTCGATTATCACGCCTTGCTATAATTCCTCGAAGTTTTTGGAGAAGACTATTCAATCCGTTTTAAATCAGAAATTTACAGATTGGCAATGGCTGATTACTGATGATTGCTCGTCGGACGATTCTGTAGAAATTATTAAGAACATTAACGATCCCCGAATTATACTCACCATCGCAGAAAAAAATGGTGGCGCGGGACACGCTCGAAATTTATCACTAGAAAAAGCCAAGGGAAAATTCATCACTTTTTTAGATGCAGATGATTATTGGGAACCGAATTTTTTAGAGGAAATGGTTTCATTTATGAAAAGAGAAAAAGCCGAACTCGCCTATTCTAATTACGCAAGATGTGATGAAAACCTAAATCCTACGATTTCAGATTTTCAGGCAGACAAAGAAGTAACCTTTGAAAACTTGCTGAAAACGTGCCGTTTATCATTATTAAGTTCTATGTATGATTCTGAAAGAGTTGGCAAAGAATTTTTCCCAGCGGGAAGCAAGCGTGAAGATCATGTAATGTGGCTGAATTTATTAAAGAAAATTCCCGTCGGAAAACCACTTGCGAAAACCATGGCGAAATACAGAATGCACGAAAGCAGTATTTCCCGAAAAAAGACCAACATTATGAAAGACCAGTATTTGGTATATAAAGATCACATGAATTTTTCTACTTTGAAATCTTGGTATTACACCGCGAATTGGGCTTTGAATGGATTTATGAAATATTCAAAAATATTTAATTAATGGAATATTCAAAGGAATTTAAGGAAGCGATTTCCAATTTCACTTCGGCAGAAAAAGACAAACTAATTATCCGTTTGCTAAAAAAAGACCGAATTCTTTCACATCGACTATATTTCGAACTCATCGATCCGGAAACCGCGGACGACAAAAGAAATCAAATGGAGACTTTGGTTAAAGAAGAAGTTTCAATTGCCGCAAAAAAATTCGGACGAACAAAATATTTCTTACCAAGTATTCGAAGAATCAGTGCGAAAATAACAGAACACGTAAAAATTACAACTGATAAATTCGGCGAAGTTTCATTAACAATGCTATTGGTGAGTGAAACATTAGAAAACTTGCCAAAGACTAGCGATTATTACAAATTGTATATCTATCTTTTAAATAAAATCTTCCGGTCTTTAGTTTTAACTAAAAAACTAGATCCTGATTATTATTTAGATTTAAGAGAAAGTTTTGAAGCAGTTCATCAACAAATTGTAAAAAATAAAAGTTTGGAGGAATTAACGCTTCATAACGGATTATTCATGAGTTGGATTGATCCAGAAAATATTCCCGATGATATTGATTTAATTTTAAAAGGAATAAAAGCAGAAGGATTATTAAGATAAATATTCTAGTGAATTTCCTTCATCACTAGATTAACCATTGCATCGCAGTAGATTAAATTGAATTCAAAAACCTCTTCTCTATTGTACACTTTTTCGATTTCTGTTCTTAAGAAATTCTTCGCTCTGTTCAGACGGACTTTCACATTATTCTCGCTAATGTCTAGAATTTCGGCAGTTTCAAAAACGTTTAATCCATTAATTTCCCGCAAGGTAAATACAGTTCTGTAATCTTCCGGAATATGGAGCAAGGCTTTTTCCAGCACAGAATTTAATTCAGCATTCATTACTTTTTTTGATGTTTCTGCACCATCATACCGATTATAAACCTCGGCATTATTCTCAAGAGATTCCAGGTTTTTCGATGACCATTTCTGGTTTTTTTTATAACAGTGATTCACCATAATCTTGGAAAGCCAGGTTTTTAGAGAAGACCTGTTTTCAAACTGGGATAAATGAGTGTAAGCCTGAATGTACGAATCCTGCATAAGGTCTTGCGTATCTTCATGACTAAAGTGATACATCATCCCAATTCGATAAAGAAAAGGATTATTTCGGCGGATGATTAATTCAAAAAAAGCGGTCTCTTTGTTCAGAATCTTTTGAATCAACTCCAAATCTGAGTATTGACTTTGTGCATTCATAACTTTATTGTTTGTCGAAAATGAATACTAATTCTACCTTAGGAAAAGTAAAAATGGTGTTTGAAGTTCTTATTCGGAAGGATCTTCTAAATTGAACTGTGCTAACAAAGGTAAAGAAATTAATGCTAACTTTTTAAAAACTAGTGATTTAGAAATTCCAAAAACTCAAGACTGATAATTTATTTTAAAAGTAGATATAAGTGAACTTTAATTCCGTCTTTGCAATTGTATTTTAAACTTGATGCTTTTTAACAATTTGTGCTACGATAATTTCAGAAGCAACCGGCTGTTCCTCAATAAAATTTCTCGCATTATTCCCCATCTTTTCCAAAGAAGCATCGTCTCTTAACAATGCTAAAAGATAAGGTGCAGCAAAAAATTCGTCTTCAAAAGATTTCCCTCCATTTTTGGCAATAAGCGCATCGGCTTCTGGGTTTTGGGTATATTGATTTCCGAAGAAAACAGGGATTCCAAATGTTGCTGCTTCCAGAATATTATGCAAACCTTTCGAGTGAAAACCGCCACCAACAACGGCTAAGTCTCCGTAAGAATATAATTTAGAAAGCAAACCAATACAATCCACAATTAAGATTTTCACATTTAAATAGCGCAAAGAAGCCTTATCTGTAATCTGCGAATAGAGAATTGCTGTGGGAAAAATAGTTTTTAAATAGGGAACTCTTTTTAAGTCGTGTGGAGCGATAATGATTTTTACGTCTTTATTTTTTGCGGCGATCATTTCTGCCAAACGTTCTTCTGCTTCCCAGGAACTTCCAAAAATAATTGTTTTGTGATCCATTTTAAATTCATCAATAAAATTGACCGAATTATCTCTCTTTCGAAGTTTACGAACTCTGTCGTAGCGCGTATCTCCTGCAGTCATGGAGTTTTTCAAACCAATTCCTTTTGCCAACGCAGTAGAATGTTGAGTCTGATGAAAAAAGAAATCCACATTTTTTTTCAGTTGCTTTACAAACCAACCTCCGTAGGCTTTAAAGAAGACTTGAGTTTCATAAAATAAGGCAGAAACTACATAAATTTTTGCGCCTTGGTTTTTCAGTTCTTCTAAAAGATGATACCAGTAATCGTATTTTACGGTGAAGAAAATATCTGTTTTAAAATTTGATATAAACTCTTTAACCCACTTTTCAGTATCAAAAGGAAGATAACAAACGACGTCTGCAATCGTATTTTTTTTAATGACATTATCGTAACCTGAGGGTGAAAAAAAAGTAATTAGAATTTTATGAGTTGGATATTGATCCCTGAGTTTCTCTAAGACAGGAAGCCCCTGTTCATATTCTCCCAAACTTGCAGCATGCATCCAAATTATTTTATCGTCTTTCGTGAATTTTGCTTTTACCAAATCGCAACTTTGTCTTCTTCCGGCCAAACCTTTCTTTAATTTATAATTAAAGATGGCGCCTACTTTCATTCCTGAAATCAGCAAGCGGATAAAAAGGTTGTATAGAAACATTAATTAAGAGGGTTTTGAGAAATCGGTCTTTTAGAAATAAAATAAGAATAAACCATCATTACGATGATTACTAAAAAAAGGACGACGATTAAGTAATTGGTTACCGGACTTACCACATCATTTTTTTCTAATGCAACGGCAATACTTTCATAAGTAATTACGGTTAATATCAACATAATGATCAAATGAAAAACGCTCACGATTCTCTCTGCTTTCATGGTGGCCTCTTTTATATTCTGAGGCATTTTTAACATTGGAGAATTAATATTCTTGATGAGATAAAAAATAAGCAGGTAAATAAACGTTGCAAATCCGGCTAAAAACCAGATCATAATTCTGGGCACGTAAAAATTTGGTTTCCCGTCCCAGTCGAAGTGAATCGGAACCGAAAGTGGCAAATCCCGATAATTCATAAAAATATAATCCCAGATAAATATCAAAAGAACAAATGAAACAATCTTCAGGTAAAAGGGTAATTTTTTCATGATGATTTTAAATAAACAGTAAGCTCTAAATTAGGCATTATATTTTTTTTAAAAAACACTGCGCAAAAATCGCAGTCTATGAGTGTGTTTATTAAGTTCCTTATTAAAAATTCCGGTGGAATCTAAAGAGTCGATTCTCACTTTTCCAGAAGCGTGGATTATTTGATAATCATTCAGCATCATTCCAACGTGTGTAATCTTTCCTTCTTCATTTTCAAAAAAGGCCAAATCACCAGGTTTACTTTCTTCTACAAAACTTAGAACTTCTCCTATTTCGGATTGTTGCTGGGCTTCTCTTGGTAAAGAGATTCCGTGAACTTTATAAATCAACTGTACGAATCCGCTGCAATCTATTCCGAAGAAACTTCTGCCGCTCCAGAGATACGGAACATTTAGAAATTGTTTTGCAGTTTCTGATACTGTTTCGACGTGTAAAAATGAAGGTTCTGTTTTTTCCGAATTCACTTCACTTCCTATCGATAATAAGATTGGCCCTTGTGATGTGTTATACATTTGAATGGGATTCAATACCAATTCAGTTTTTCTTTCAAGGAAATATTCTTCAGAAATTTCAGAAATCTGTTTGGCGTCAATCCAGCCTTCATAACCATCAAAATCCATTTTGACTTTGATGAACTTCCCTTTGCTTTCAAGAATATCAACGGTTTCTCCATAAAGAAGTTGCGAAGTCATTTCTGACTGATGAGATTCTTCTGCGCGAATTGCAGCCACCGAAACCGTACAAATTCCTTTGTTCATCGTTATTCCTAAAGTTTATTTTTTTCTGCTTAAATGAAGTCCGTCGCGCAAAGGTAAAATAACATTTTCGAAATCTTCATCTTTTGCAATCATGGCGTTGAGTTCTTTGATGATTTGGGTGGATTTTTGTTTCGGATTTTCTTCTAAAACTTTTCCGTACCACAACACATTATCAAAAAGCACAACTGCTCCACTTTTGATTCTTGGTTTTATTAAATTAAAATATTCTACATAATTTTCTTTGTCCGCATCGATGAACACAAAATCGAAAACCTCATCAGTTTCTTTTAAAAACGCTTTTGCATCTTTTAACTGAAAATCAATCTGCCCAGAATATTCACTTTCCAGAAAATACTTTTTCGGTAAATAAGCCAATTCTTCATTGATATCTAATGTGGTTATTTTTCCGTCTTTTGACAGTCCTTCTGCTAAACACAAAGTTGCATAACCAGTAAAAGTCCCAATCTCCAGAATGTTTTTCGGGTGAATTATCTTCGATAAAATAGCCAAAAGTCTTCCTTGCAGATAACCAGAAATCATGTGCGGCTGAGTGGTTTTCTGAAAAGTTTCCTTTCGCAGTCTTTTCAAAATATCAGGTTCTGCCAAAGCATGATTTTCTAAATAGCGATCCATTTCAGGACATTGTTCTTCAAAAAAACTCATGGATTATTAATTTAAAACAAATTTAAGCATTTAAAACAAAAAACCTTGTCGAGGCTTTAATTCCTGACAAGGTTTAATTGTATTTCGTTGAAATAATTGCTTAGTTTTTCACTGGAGCAATATCCATTAATTTCATAAACTCATCTAACTTAGGCATGATGATGATTTCTGTTCTTCTGTTTTCCGCTCTTCCTGAAACTGACGCGTTGGTCGTTTTCGGATTGTATTCGCTTCGTCCACCCGCTGTAATTCTCGCCGGATTTACACCGAATTTTGTTTGAAGAACTTTCGCCATTGAAGTGGCTCTCAAGGCAGATAAATCCCAGTTGTCTTTTGGTAAATTGGCAGAATTCAACGGAACATTATCAGTATTACCTTCGATCAATACAGAATAAGTATCGTAATCATTAATTACTTTCGCTACTTTTCCTAGCACATCTTGAGCAGCAGGTAAAATGTTATAATCTCCAGTTTTGTACAACATATTATCAGACAAAGAAATCATAACTACACCTTTCAACACTTTCACCTGAACATCGCTGTCAGCGATATTATCCAACGAACGTTTTAGTTTATTAGATAAAGCCAGGTTCAAACTGTCGTTTTTAGAATTGGTAGAAATTAACTGTTTGATGTATTTGTTTGAAGAATTAATCTCTCCAATTAATTTGTCGATGTTGGCTGAACCCTTTCCTGTATTTGATAAACAAGCATCAAGTGAAGATTTTAACGCATCATTCTGACCTTTCAACAAAGCATTTTCACTTGCCAATCCAGAATTAATACCTTTCAAATCCTGAATTTCACGTTGTCTCTCTCCAACATTGGTGATACATTGGTCGTAATTAAGTTTTATAGCGTCAAATTTTTTCTGACTCACACAAGAAGTCATCAGCGCTGCCATTCCTAAAACGGCTCCAATTTTTCCGATATTCATATTTTTTTTATTTAGTATCCCAAAAATAGCAAATACAATTTGATTAGAAGAATTATCTTTGCTAAATATTCCTTAAAAAATCCTTAAAAATTGGTTAACACAAACGATTTTCAGCAATCTCTTCATGAAATTCAGGTGGATTACAAGAACTCCAAATTTCTACTTGCCGTAAGTGGTGGTGTAGATTCTATGGTACTAATGAATTTATTTAAAGGTGCTAATTTAAACTTTGAAGTTGCCCACATCAACTATAAACTTCGAGGAGAAGATTCCGATGAAGACCAAAAATTAGTTGAAGGTTTTTGCAGACAAAACCAAATTCCTTTTCATCTTTACCAAATTTCCGAAAAAGATAAAAAACCGAAAAACTCGATTCAAGAATGGGCGAGATATGTTCGATATCAATTCTTTCGGAAAGTTCAGCAGGAGCAAAATTTAGATTTCCTTGTTACCGCACATCATTTAAATGATCAACTTGAAACCTTTATCATCAATCTTTCTAAAGCTGCTGGAATTAAAGGTTTGAGTGGTATTCCAGCGCATGAAAATAAAATTCTCCGTCCACTTCTTGGTTTTTCTAAAGAAGAAATTTATGATTATGCCAAAAAAAATAAGATCAAATTTCGGGAAGATGTATCCAATCAAAAAAATGATTATTTAAGGAATAAGATTCGAAATGAAATCGCGCCTAAATTATTGAACATCAATGAGAATTTTCTGAAGAACTTTAGCAAAAGTATTTTATACCTGAATCAAACTAAAAGTTTTGTTGAGGAGAAGATTTCGGAAATTGAAAAAGAAATTATCATTAATAAAGAAGATTATTTAAGCATTAACAAAGAACTTTTTTTAGATCAAAGTGATTTTATTCAATTTGAAATCTTGAGAAAATATGGTTTTAATGAAGTCGAAGAAATCGCAAAAATCAGAAAAGCCAAAACCGGAAAGAAATTTATTTCTACTGAATTTCAATTAACCATCGATCGGGAAATCTTTATTGTTAAAAAAATCGTAGATACACTAGTAAAGGAAAACGAAGATGAAATTATTTTGGAATTGAATTCAGATAATCAGATAATCATTCCGGAAGATATTCATCATGAAATCAAAGAATTAGGAAAAACCAATTGGAAAATTGATGGTGACAAAATTCAATTCCCTTTAAAATTAAGGCGTAAAAAAACGGGTGATATATTTCATCCAATCGGAATGATAGGCAAAAAGAAAATCTCAAAATTTTTTAAGGATGAAAAAATACCTATTTTAGCCCAGCAAAAAATCTGGCTTTTGTGCGATGAAAGCGATAAAGTTTTAGGTATTATTTCATTTCGCCAAGACCGAAGATTTGCTGCATCGACAGAAAGTTCAAAAATCATAAAAGTAAAATTATAGCGTTCACTAAGGTTAATGGTTCGCAAAAAAGTAAATATAACATGAAATTTAAAAATTGGTTGATCCTCATTGTTCTTTTCCTTTTTCAAGGAGTTACCGCACAAATCAAAGATCCTGTAAAATTCAAATATCAAATTAACTCGTTAGCAAACAACGAATACGAAGCAGTTTTAACCGCAACAATCGATAAAAACTGGCACATTTATTCCCAAGACTTACCACAAGATTCAGGAATCCCGACTGAAATGAAACTATCCTCAAAAGATGGAATCACCCTCATTGGTAAAGTACAGGAAGTTGGTAAAAAACATGACGAGTTTTCAGAAGCCTTCGGTGCACAGATTGTTTATTATTCCAATTCCGTTTTATTTAAACAAAAATTTAAACTTAAAAATAACGCAAAACCAGCAAATGTAACTGCAGAAATCACATATCAAACTTGTGATGACCGAGTTTGCTTGGCGCCAAATACTTTAGAATTTGAACAAAAAGTGACGCCAACTGCAGTTGCGGCAGATGCTCCAACGTCTTCTGAAGAACTGATTGCCGAAACAGTTACAGGCACAAAACCAGATAGCGTCGCAACTCCTCCAACTGAAGAAACTACGACTGTTGCTCCAATTGCAACACAAGACGGTTTGAAAGTAGCGAGCATCGATTTTGAAAATCCACAAACCGATTGCGGTATTGCAAAACAAAGCAATAACGAAAATTTCTGGACGTATTTATTACTAGGATTTTTCGGTGGCTTAATCGCTTTGCTCACGCCATGCGTTTTCCCGATGATTCCGTTAACGGTTTCCTTTTTTACCAAAGGAGCAAAAGACAAAGCAAAAGGAAAAAGAGACGCTTTTATTTATGGCTTCTTTATTTTACTCATCTTCGTATTACTAAGTGTTCCTTTTCATATTATTGATGGAATTGCAGGAAACATTTTCAATCAAATTTCAACATCAGTTTGGTTGAATGTTACGTTCTTTATCATTTTTATATTTTTCGCTGGAAGTTTCTTCGGATACTACGATATTACTTTGCCGAGTTCAATCGCCAACAAATCTTCAAAAGCAGAAGATGCCGGTGGAATTATCGGAATTTTCTTTATGGCTTTAACATTGGTCATTGTTTCATTCTCCTGTACCGGACCAATCCTGGGAAGTTTATTAGGAAGTGCAGTTACAGGTTCTTCAAACGTTCCAATGTTATTGACTTATGCTTTGGCTGGATTTGGATTCTCTTGGGCAATCGTTTTCGGATTACTGGCTTTTTTTCCTCAAGCATTGCAAAGTCTACCAAAATCAGGTGGTTGGATGAATACCGTGAAAGTGGTCTTAGGATTTGTTGAATTAGGTTTGGCTTTAAAATTCTTATCAAAAGCAGATTTAGTTTCAAAAACATTCTTCCTAAAAAGAGAATTATTTATTGTAATCTGGATTCTTATTTCTATTGGATTAGTCCTTTATTTATTCGGAAAAATCAGATTTCCACACGATGATAAGAATGCTAAAATTTCAATAACCAGAAAAATTATTGGTGTTTTAGGAATTGGTTTTGTAATTTATTTAATTCAAGGTTTATTCCCAGCAGAAAGACCGAGACTTCAACATTTGAGTGGAATTCTTCCTCCGATTAATGTGAGCTATTTGCATAAAGAAGGTGATGGAATTCTTGGAATGCATCCCGAACATGATTATTTCAAAGCACTTGAAATTGCGAAGAAAGAAAACAAACCAATATTGGTTGACTTCACCGGTTACGGTTGTGAAAACTGTCGTAAAATGGAAGAATTCGTTTGGAGCGAACCCGATATTTTGCCAACGCTTCAGAACGAAGTTATTCTTGTGTCTTTATATGTTGATGACAAAGAAGCGTTGCCTGAAAACGAGCAAACCTCCATTGATATGGGGAACGGCCAGAAGAAAAAAATTAAAACGATTGGTGACAAATGGAGTTTATTCCAACAAATTAACTTTAATAATAATTCGCAACCGCATTATGTTTTGATTTCCCCAGATGGAAAAGTAATTAATACTCCCGTTTCCGGTTATATGCCGAAAGAGGATTTCAAAGCGTTCTTGGATTGTGGAATTGCGTTTTTCAAGAAAGGAAAATAAATTTCAGACTAATAGATAATAGAAAAAAGATTATAGACTTTTGAATTTTGATAAAAAAATAACCGGCAGTGATTGTCGGTTATTTTTTTATTAAACCATTAAGGTTAGAAAGATTTTATTATAGCGTTACATGAAATAAACCTCTGGTAAATCTCATGATTGAATTTTTTCTAACTTGATTTGAGATTTTTCTCTTCTCGTTCTAATTTCCCGATGAGTGCAGATTTGATTTTGGTAAATGCATAATCTTTGGCTTCGGCAAAAGAGATGTTATAATTTCGTTCGAAATTCTGCATATCTGTCGGAAATGGTTTTAAAATTTTATCGTAATAAGTATCTAAAACTTCTGCATTGGGCATTTCGAAATTGATGCGCAATTGAAAACGCCGCAATAAAGCAAGGTCGATAATTTCTGCATGATTGGTTGCTGCGATCAGTAAAGCGTTTGCAGGATAATAATCGATGAGTTGAATAATCGTGTTGACCAATCTTCGCATTTCGCCAACATCTTTGTCATCACTTCCTCTTTCTTTTCCGATCTGGTCGAATTCATCGAGGAAAAGAACGGCTTTTTCACGGGCTGCTTTATCGAAAACTTGTTTAATGTTTTGGGAAGTTTCACCAATTCTGGAACAAACGATATTGCTTAAGTTTAGAATTAAAATAGGTTTCCCAAGTGCATTTGCGATCGCTTTCGCAGTCGTCGTTTTTCCGCAACCGGAATTTCCCTGCAAGAGAATTTTATTATTGACTGGCAACCCGTATTTAGTTAATTCTTCAACATATCTGTATTCTTTGATGAGTTGCTGAATATTTTGGAGATTGTATTTATTCAGAAAAACATCTTCTAAAGAAACTACTTCTTTGTCATTGATAATAAGGTCGAATACATTCATGAGTAGAAATTTCTAAGTACAAATTTAGCGAAGAATTTTGAGATCGGGTTGCGGTGGGAAATCATAAATATTATGCGCACGGATTGCACAGATTTGCACAGATGAATGCTTTCTTAATGTTCTGTGAAAAAATCCGTGGAAATCTGTGTTCAAAAAAAATAACCAACAATAAATGCTGGTTATTTTCAAAAGTATATATGAATGTTATTCTAGCCCGGATGGAAGTGGAAATCCTTTTTTTGGCTCGTTGTAAAACGAGTTAAAAAAGATTGCAACGGACAGCCGGACTGAAATTGCTAAGAAGCGAAAATTTTGTTGCTTCTAAAAAAATAAATTAATTCGTAATTGGAAGGCTGCTAAATCCGATTGAAGTTTTCACAGATATATCGGAAGTTGGAGATTGTTTCAGCAAGTAAACCAATCTTTGCTGTACGCTACCCGCTTTCATCATCTTGTCTAAAACCTGGTTGGAGTTGATATCTAAAGCGAGTGAATTCCCAACATTGTCTGGAATATCTTCTCTGGAAGCGACCAAAACTTCATTGCTGCCGTTATTCGAAAGATAGACTTTTACTGATTTGAAAAGTCCAACACTGGTATTTGAATTCACAGAAATCGTGGCATTTGAAACGCGAATATCTTTAACATTTGCCCCAGAACCTGTGAGTTGATTAATACTTTGAGCGGCAGAAACATTGGATAAAATGGTATTCGCAGGCGACCCTGAAGTTACCAAAACCGTAGCGTTATAAGGAAAAGTATTTTGTAAAATCGAAGAAACCGTGGAACAACTTGCAAGAGTCGCCGTAGCAACGATTGCGGATAAAAACATATTTTTCATAATAATAGTAATTTATATTAATTGTTTCTATTCAGAAATTGTACCAATTGTTTTTTTACCTCATCCTAACTTTTTTCAAATAGAAAATATTTTCTTAAAAATGATCTTACTGTTATTCTAAGGTTACAGTAAATTTTCCTATTACGTCACTCGAAGCCATATTGCTTTTACCGATGAGGAGCCATATTTCGCCGTTTTGATTAATATCGTACTTGATATCTCGTCCGAAAGGTCCGTCGTAATCACCGTTCGCCAATTTAATTTGATTGAAACGGATATTCATTTTCGGATTTTCTGAAGTGATTTTTCCGACGATGTTATTTCTATTAAAGTTTTTAATTTTTACAACCATTTGCTGGTCGGAGTTGGTAAATTCATCAGCTATTGTGATGGGAATCATGTCCGAATCAATTGTTTCAATGATACTGTTTGCTTCTACAACTCTGTCTTTTTTAAAAGATTTTTTTAACGCGTTGTCTTCATCAATTGAAACATTTCCGTTCGCAGCAGAGTCTATTTTATTAATAACGGTTCCATCTGAAACAATGGCTGAATCATTCTTTAATGTATTTTCGGATACCACTTCTTTTTGGGTGCAAGACATTAATAATAATGGAAGGATTGCAAGTAATTTTTTCATTTTAAATATGTTTTATTTTGTGAAAGTTTTCAGCCAGGTTTTTAATCTATTATTAAAAGCCAAAATTATTCCGTAAAATAAATCCTGAAAGTCAACTACGAATGCAATGGTTCACTTATAAATAATCAACTTGCATTTTTTAAAAGGAAGTTTCGTACCTTTGAATTTATAATAAACGTTCTAGAAATGCTGGATAACCTAAGACATAAAATGGAAAAACAATGGTTTGGAGTGCTCACAAGAATGGGTGCCAAATTGGGTATTCCGGTTTCTAAACTGCGGGTGTTTTTCATTTACTCTACTTTTGCGACGGCGGGGGTTTTCTTTCTTATTTATTTAGGATTGGCTTTTACGCTGTGGATTAAAGACATGTTTATCACGAGACGACCCAGCGTTTTTGACTTATAATATTGATGATGTAATCTCCCCCGTTTAATCGGCAAATTGTTTCACAATATATCAGCATTCCTCCATTACGATTGGATTAAAAAATATAAAGAATTACTATGATTTGGTTTGAAGAATTACAAACGCGCAAAAAACTTTCCAGAATTTATGCTGCTTACGAAACAACCTTTCCGGAAGATGAACGACGCGATGAAGTTCAATTTTTAGCCTTACTCGAAAATCCTGACAGTTTTATTTTCGCTGTGAAAAATGATGAAACCCACGTTGGCTACGTCATTCTTTGGAAATTAAAACACTGTTATTATCTGGAACATTTTGAAGTTTTTGAAGAATTTCGGAACTTAAAATTAGGTTCAAAGATTTTAGCAGAAGTAAAAGACAAATTTGGAAACCTCGTTTTAGAATCCGAACCGAGTCATTTAGATGAAATGGCAGAACGAAGAATTAATTTCTATTTAAGAAATGGCTTCTCGATTATTTCCGAAGATTATATTCAACCAAGTTATGGTCCCGGGAAAAGTTCGATGAATTTATTTATTCTCAGCAATTTTGCGGTTGATGATGTGAAAGAGATTGAGATGGAATTACACTCTAAAGTTTATCAATTTTAAAAACTTCGATGGAGATTTAAGGAAGTAACTTTTTAATTCACCTCATACTCCAACTTAATCGTAATACTCGCTTCTTTGTCTTTGGAAGAAGTATTAAACGTTCCGCCGTAGGAATATTCTTCCGTAGAATTGGGAGCGGTAATTTGAGTAACTCCCATGGTTGCTTTTTTTAAGTTGCCGAGTTTCGCACCCGCATTTTCAGCGATTTTCTCAGCGCGTTGTTTGGCATCTTTTGTTGCATCAGCAATCATTTGATGTTTCACGTCGGCGAGTTTGGTGTAGAAATAATTTGGTGGTGAAGAGGTAAATTCAATTCCGAGATTAATAATTTCTGTAATATTTCGGGAAAGATTTTCAACTTTTGCGACCTCTTTGCTGTCGATAGAAACCGTTTGAGAAAGTTGATAACCAGCAAAAGTCTGAGTGCTTCGTCCGTTCTCATCGGTTCCGTAATTGAATTGTTTCTGAATATCTACGGCCGAAAAAACCATTTGATCTTTCGGAATTCCTTTTGAAACTAAATAATTCTCAATTACTTTTTTATCGTTCGCCAATTCGTCATACGCAGTTTTAAGTTCAAAACTATTCCGCGAGAAATTTCCACTCCAGGCAATTAAATCTGAGGTAAATTTATTAGATCCCAAACCAGTCACTGAAATTGTATTTTCGGATTTATTTCTATTTTTAATGGCGCTTCCTAAAAAGGCAAGTCCAATAATAAAACCGGCGGAAGCAATGGCGATAGCGATTATATTTTTGTTCATTTGTTTGTATTTTTTATTTGTTTTAGGCTAAATTATTTATCAGGATTAAAGATAGTAATAAATTATTTTCTTGAACCACAAAAGAGATCAAAGTAAAATGCTTGAAAAAAGGATCTCAAAACAATCAAAAACAGATACAGATTTAGAAACTGTAGAACTATTTTAACGATTGAGATATTCCGGAAGCGTATCTTCTAAAATAAAAAGTACTTTCGAGCGATTTTGACTTTTAATATATTTATTAATCTCGGGTTTTATTCCCAGTGAAAACTGGAGAAATTCAGAAATTTTCTCTTTAGGAATTTCCATTTTAATAAAATACTCTTCACCAACTTTACCTTTTATCCAAAGGATATTATCTTGAAGATCATCATAGCGATATTGCGCTTTCTTTCTTCTTGCATCACCACTGATTAAATTATAAATGGCTTGAGGTTTAAGACTTAAACCTAACAATGCTACCAAAACATCATTTTTAAAATCAGATGGCGTTTCTCTTGGCTTTTCTGGTGGTTCCGGAACACCAACCTCTCTTTGAAGATTTGCTACCTTATCGAACTTTGCTAAATTTCTGGAATCTTTATTTAAGTCGCCAGTTAATCGAACGGCAGGGACTTTTACTTCTTCAATTTCTTGGACAGTGCGAAAAATAGTGATTGAAAAAGGAGTATAAACTTCTTGGGAAGTCAACAATTTAGAACTTCTTTCAAAACCTTGGCGGACGAAACGCAATTCATCTTTTGCATTTGCATCAATAGAAAATTCCCCATTGAGGTTCGTGTAGGATTTTTCTTCGGTTTTCATATTAAAAACCAAAACTGCAGGAATTGGATTTTGATCTTCATCGGTTACTGTTCCAGAAACTTTCTGAGAAAATAACGAGGTATAAAAAGAGAGGACGAGTAATAAAAGTATTCGAACCATTAAGAGCCGACTTTGTGAGTTTTAAGATAATCAACCAAAGCAATTTTGAGTTCAGATTCAATGACTGCTCTATTAAAGTTTTTATGATACTTCTTTGAAAGTGAATTTACCTGATCGACATACGCCAGAAAAATATCAAAATCATATTCTGACAAACCATAATTTTTGAAATAATCGAGATCTATGACGTCTTTTACACGACGATAAAAATCTTCGACCTCAGCATAATTTAGAGGCGTAGGATTATTCTTCTTACCAGCAATTGCGCCCGCCAGAAATCCTAAAACTCCGCCATTTCCACCACTACCAACACTCAGAAGAGAGATTTGTCCGTCTCCTGGTTTTCTCTGTGCAAACATCGACGGAATTGTATTTTGAGGAATCACTTCATTTAAAGGGCCACGCATATATTGGCTCATTTCGTTATTTAGTTTCAGCTTCCTCTCTGAGGTTTTGAAATAGTCAAGGTCTTTTTTTAAATCTCCGGTTGGATTAAAAGCGATGGTTATTTCTTCTATTTCGAAAGGTAATTTACTAAGAATTAGATTTAAGGGTTGGGTGAAATTTTCCTCTTTGATTTTTAAGGTCAACCTTTCGAAACCCGTTTTTACAATACGCAGTTCATCTGATGGGATCGCAGAAATAATAAAGTCTCCTGAAGTATCGGTTATTACAATTTCTTCAGTACGAGAATTATAAATATAAGTTTGAGAAATATTGTTCTGAACTTCGTTTTTCACATTCCCGATAATGTATTTTTTCTGTGAAAACAGAAATGAAACTGAAAAAAGAAAAAGGGCAAATAATAGTTTTGTTTTCATTCAGGTTATTTCAGTAAATATAATTCGATATTTAACCGCTTTGGTGTTTTAGATTTTTAGGAAGAGGAACTTTAACCTGCTTTAACGGGTTTTATGATTTTTTTAGAAAATCGAGATTTGTTTTTTGTTAAAATTTCTACCTAATAATATTGACTATGCTGTTTTTTAATCGCAAAGACACAAATATTCATAAGAGGTTCGATGCTAAAATTACGGATGTAAAAACGTTTCACTTTGCGAAAGGCGCGAGTAGAAACATTGACCAGGTTGAGTATAGAATTAGAAAATGATTTTAATTATAGCACTATTTTTGCTTATCTTTGCAGTCTTACAAAAACATTGGGGTTGACTGGTTTCGACAGCAAGATCGATGGGTAAGTAAGCATGCAGAGAACCGTAGCGCGATCTCTTTAATCCCTTGCTGCAAACTTTTAACTGGCAACCAAGAGTTCGCTCTTGCAGCTTAATCTGAATAAAGTAGGATTCAAGCGTTCTCCCGAAGATAGTAAGGAGGCAAGATGTCTCGCAAATGCTCCGTTCTGCGGCGTTTGATTCTGAGGCATAGCAATGCAGAAATAAGTCCCGAAAGACTTCGGTTCGGGATCGAAAACCAAAGAAGTTAAGTTGTAAATTGGGTGTCTGTGCTCTGTTTATAGTCGAAAATTAATCGCAGAATAAGCATGTAGAAATCTTATGTATTGCTTGTTTGGACGAGGGTTCGAATCCCTCCAACTCCACGAAGCATGAAATTAGGCACTTTTAATTAAGTGCCTTTTTTTGTTTTTTCAGCAGAAAGTCGTTCTTTTTTAAAATAAATTTGAATCATTTAAAAATATTTCAAGGATGGGAACAAAAAATATTTCAGCAAATACTACAAAGGAGAAACACAACATCCTCCAACCCTATCATGAAGTGGAGCATTTTTCTGGAATTACGAAAAATCATTCTATACGACTAATCCAAACCCATCGAAAGAAGAATTCGATGAATGGTTGGAGGATTTGTTGTGTAATTATTTGCCTTACAAAATGATGAGTGCACCTCTGTAAGATGATGAGCAATTAATTAAGCAATGGAAAATGGAATACAAAAACTCTTAAGCAAATTAAAATCAGAAAAAAAATAAGGTGAAATCTCAACCTATATTAATTGGAAAAGAAAGCGTCTGGGAACACATTGGGAACAAATTTAAAAATCACAATTCCTATATATACATGTCAGTTCTCTCATATTTAATATTATCTGAAACATAACGAACATTCGTAAATTTTAAAACAGAATTAAACTTATAATCAAGGAGTTAATAAATGCTGTCGAACTCCTTTGTATTAACATATCTAATTTCAATTCTTAATTGAAAAAATAAAAAAAAATTCCCTCAGCAAAAACTGAGGGAATCTATATTTAAAAACTACAATTCTTACAATTGTGGTCCCGCAGCAACTAATCTTTTAGCTTCGTCGTTATCGCAATACTGTTCGAAGTTTTTGATGTAACGCGCTGCTAAATCTCTTGCTTTAACTTCCCATTCAGAAGCACTTGCATAAGTTGATCTAGGATCTAGGATTCCTTCTGAAACATTTGGTAATGCAGTAGGAATCTCTAAGTTCATAACAGGAATTGTTGTTTTCTCTGCTTTGTCAATAGAACCATCAATAATTGCATCGATGATTGCACGCGTATCTTTCAAAGAAATTCTTTTTCCTGTTCCGTTCCAACCGGTGTTTACCAAATAAGCTTTTGCGCCGTGCTCTTGCATTTTTCCGATTAAGGTTTTAGAATACATCGTTGGGTGCAAAGTTAAAAATGCTTCACCGAATGCTGGAGAGAAAGATGGTTCTGGCTCCGTAATTCCTCTTTCAGTTCCGGCTAATTTTGAGGTATAACCGCAAAGGAAATGGTATTGTGCCTGATCTTCATTAAGAATAGAAACTGGGGGCAATACTCCAAAAGCATCTGCCGATAAATAAACAATCTTTTTAGCATGTCCTGCTTTAGATGGCAATACAATTTTACTGATATGATAAATTGGATAAGAAACTCTAGTGTTTTCTGTAATTGAATTATTGGTATAATCTGCTTCACCGTATTCGTTTACCACCACATTTTCTAATAAAGAATCTCTTCTGATTGCTTTGAAAATATCTGGTTCCTTTTCTTCTGAAAGGTCAATAACTTTAGCATAACAACCACCTTCAAAATTGAAAACTCCGTTATTATCCCAACCGTGCTCATCATCACCAATTAAGTATCTTTTTGGATCTGCAGAAAGCGTAGTTTTACCAGTTCCTGAAAGACCGAAGAATAATGCAACATCTCCATCTTCACCTACGTTAGCTGAACAGTGCATTGAAGCCATCCCTTTTAATGGAAGGTAATAGTTCATCATTGCGAACATTCCTTTCTTCATTTCGCCACCATACCAAGTTCCACCAATAATCTGCATTTTCTGAGTTAAATTAAACATCACGAAATTTTCGGAGTTTAATCCTTGCTCTTTCCAGTTTTGATTGGTAGTTTTAGAACCATTCATTACGATGAAATCGGGCTCCCCAAAACTTTCTAATTCAAAATTAGAAGGACGGATAAACATATTCGTAACAAAATGCGCTTGCCAAGCAACCTCCATAATGAAACGAACTTTAAGTCTTGTATCAGGATTGGTACCGCAAAAAGCGTCAACCACATATATTTTTTTTGAAGAAGATAATTGTTTTAAAACCAACTGCTTACAACTTTCAAAAACCTCAGGTGTAGTTGGTAAATTTACTTTACCATCCCAGTGAATAGTATCTTTGGTCACATCATCTTTTACAATGAAACGGTCTTTCGGAGAACGACCTGTAAATTCACCAGTTTTTACAGCTACAGCGCCAGAAACAGTTACTGCTCCTTTTTCGAAACCTGTATTTTTGCTAGACATTTCCGCAACAAACAATTCCTCGTAGGTTGGATTATAAGATACTTCTTCATACCCAGTGATGCCCAGATTATGTAGTTGCTGAATGATTTTAATGTTCTTCATAACGTCTTTTTATTTCTGATTTTTTATTAAAAAACAAATTTACTGATTAATTGTATTCAAGAAGATTTAAAAATAGTGATATTCATCAGAATCTGCAAGATTTTAAAAATCCATTAAAAAACTGATTTTCAGCAAATTAAATCTTCATAGGAGAAAACAGTCGGAAAACCAAGTCCCTGAAAATAGTCCTCAAAACCATAAAATCTAGAACTCATTACAAAATCACCACCCCAAGCGCCGAGACTTTTAACAAAACTCGGGCAGTTTTCGAAATATTTTTCTTTAATCGGTTTAATTCCTAGAAAACAACTTAATTTTTTTTCGTGAAGAATCATTAAATCAGAAAATTCTTCTAAAGTCCCTGCTTCCAAAACATGTTGTGTCAGTTGTGAAAACTCTTCGATTAATTCCGGCGATTTTTCTTTAGACCGATAGAGACTAATCCCTTCCCGACTATTTTGTTTTTGATTAAGATGAATGAAAATGAACTCCTTTTTAAAATCAGGATTAAAGTCTATTTTCTGAATCAATCTTTCTGGTCGATTTGCATAAAGAATTGCTGACTTTTGCTGAGCCACCGCGACATCATAACCACTTCCACCCAAACAGGTTTCATTGAGTTCAAAGGCATCAATCTGCGACCATTGCGCCAGATTATTCATTAAAGTAGAACTGCTTCCTAAGCCAAAATTCGCCGGAAACTGTAAATTAGTGATGATAGAATAAGAAGAATCATCTTTCAACCGAATGCTCGAAAGTTCTTTTACTTTCATCAAAACCTTTAATATAAACTCAGCAGAATCTGGGATATTGGTCGTTAAAACGTTCCCGTTTTTATAATCGATGCTTGCATTTAACCAAGGTTTGCCCTGATGAAGCGCAGTCCAGTTAACCAAAGATTTGCCGTCTGGAGTTTCATCAACAAAAAACTCTTGCCCCCATTTTGTAGGTACGGCAAGAGCCAAAGCGCCATCCAGGACGACATATTCCGAGGTGAGCAATAATTTTCCAGGGGAAAAAATCATACTCGCTATTTTTTAAAGGGCAGACGAAACACCTACCGTATTATTAATTTTTTTGATCAATCCTTGCAAAGTTTTTCCTGGCCCCACTTCTACAAAAGAAGTTGCCCCTTTTAGAATCATATTCTGGATAGTTTGCGTCCATTTTACCGGTCCAGTTAATTGTGCAATCAGATTGAGTTTAATTTCTTCAGGATCAGTAACCGCAGTGGTTGTGATATTCTGATAAACTGGCATTGTCGGTTTATAAAACTTGGTATTGTTAATAGCCGCTGCTAATTTCTCTTGTGCTGGCATCATCAATGGAGAATGAAAAGCTCCATTTACAGGAAGCATTAAAGCACGTTTCGCACCCGCTTTTTTCATATTTAAACAAGCCAATTCTACCGCTGCAGTTTCACCAGAAATCACCAATTGTCCAGGACAGTTGTAATTTGCAGGAACCACGATGCCAGGAGTTTCTTCACAAATTCTTTCTACTACCTCATCGGCTAAACCGAGAATTGCTGCCATTGAACTTGGGTTCGCGTTACATGCATCCTGCATTGCTTTTGCCCGCGTAGAAACCAACTTTAAGCCGTCTTCAAAACTTAATACGCCATTAGCAACCAAAGCAGAAAACTCTCCTAAAGAATGCCCGGCAACCATTTGAGGCGCAACTCCATTCAATGCTGTTTTAAGGGCTGCAACAGAATAAATAAATATAGCTGGTTGCGTAACTTCGGTTTTTTTCAAGTCTTCATCGGTGCCTGTAAACATGACCGACAAAATATCGAAGCCTAAAATCTTATTAGCAGAATCCATCAAATCTTTGACGTCTTTTCGGGATTCGTATAATTCTTTTCCCATCCCGACATATTGTGAACCTTGCCCAGGAAATACAAGTGCTTTCATATAATTATTTACGATAAATTAAAAAATCACATTTAAAATTGATGTGTTTTTATTAGTTTGGAATTAAACGAACTACGCGGTAACCTTTGTTGACGTATGCTCCAGTTTTTGTTTTTTCAAATTCAAATTTAGTAGCCAACTGCGTTTGCACCTTATTCATTTGTTTAAAGATCTCTCCTTTTTTATTCTCACGGCTCAACATATCGTTAACTACATCGAAACCGATGACGGCATATTTTGAAGGTGCTTTACAATATTTCTTTTTGTAATCTGCCAATATTTCTTTTTCAAATGTACCTTCTGTATCGATTTTTCGATCCATTAAATACACCAAATTGCTTTGACTTAATTCATCCTGTTTCTTTTCAAAAATCGGAGAATAGTACAAACTAAAAGATTTTACGCCAGCAACATTCTTAGAAAGCGCAATCATTCTATTGGCAAATGCATCTCCAGCCTCATCGCTGTTATTTGCAAGAATTGCAATAACAGGTGCCGGATTGCCCGTCATCATGTTTTGATCGGGTTGAATATCAGACGCTGATTTCACCAAAATAACATTTGGATTTTTCAGGGCTTTTTTCAAATTGGATTCTAAATATTTTGCCATAGATTCGTCTGCATCAGAAACAACATAAATTTTCTGATCAGAAAAAACATCTTTCACTTCTTTTACAATTCGATCGGCATAAATATAATCATTGGTTTCGATAATGATTAAATTCTGGTAAGCCAGCAAATCTTCTGAATTAGCAAAAGGCGCAACTACAGGGATTTTGCTGTTTTTCACATAATTTAAAACTTCTAGAACACTGGTTTTAAAAAAGGGTCCAATAATCAAGTCAGTATTATCTTGATTGATTTGAGTTAGAGAATTTTTAAAACTTTTTTCGTTTCCAGCATCGATTACTTTGATATCAAGTTTTTGACCTTGTTTTGTATTTCTCTCAATTGCCAGTTTTGCGCCAGAAAGGAAATCGAGAGATAAACTTCTGTATTTAGAATCACCACTGTCAAAACCAAAAGGCAACATTAAAACTACGTTTAATGCGTCACCCGATTTTTTCACATAAGCAGAATCCAATTTTTTAATTTTTAAAACCATTCCTGATTTTAAACCTTGAGATAAGTTGGGATTTAATGAAAGTAAGTCGTCTAAAGTAATTCCAAATTTATTCAACAGTCCGAAAACCGTATCACCATCTTGCACAGTATAAGTTACGTAATCATCTGAAACCGACGTGGTAGAATAAGTTGATGGAATTGTATTTTGCGAAACCGCAGTTGCTTTGGACTCAGATTGAACTTGTTGCGTAGTTCCTTTAACTACAATAACATCACCTGCTTGCAAACCTTTTGCTTCTAAACCTGGATTGAGTGCAAACAATTCTTTTTGATTCAGGTTAAATTTACGGGAAAGTTTAAAGTAATTATCCTTTGGCTGTACCGTATAAGAATTTTCGTCTACTGCAACTGTTTCTACAGCCTTGATTGGTTCTGGTTGGGGGACAGGTTTTGCTGTTTCGGTTGTCGCAACAACTTCCTGCTGAGCATCACCAAATTTCTGAATATTAGTTAAAGGCAAAGTCACTTCGTCACCAATCTTCATATGAGAATCCAAATCTGGATTCAACTTGCGAAGGTCGGTCTCAGAAATTTGATATTGCTTGGTGATACCATAAATTGTTTGTTTAGGTTTTAGAATAATCTTGCCTAATTTACTCGTAGATGCAGTAGATTTTGCTTCAGTTTTCACTGGAGTAGCAGCAGAATTATTGCCCGTTTTATTAATCAATAAAACCTCGCCGATCGTTACTTTTCCGTCTTTTGAATTTGGATTTAATTTCACCAAATCATCAACGGTCATGCCGTATCTTTTTGCGATATTATACGGGTTATCGCCCTTTTCCACCGTATGGGTTTTTTGGGCAGATAAACCTGCAATTGCTGTTAGACCAGCTGTGATAAGAAACTTTTTGATCATCTTTAAGATAAATATTTACAAAAATACTGCTTTAAAATTAAATAGTAAAAATTATTAATTCGGAATTTTCAACTTCTAAGTCTTGGTAACAACTATGAAGCCACTCTTGGCCGAGGTCTGCGTAAAATACAGAGAAGTTGTAATTTCTTTCCTGCCAGGTATTTCCGGGATGAATCTTTTGAAATAAATTTTCTAAACGTTCCAGTTTTTCACTCTGCTTTATTTTCTCGGCACGAAGCAATCTTTTTTTCATTCGGTCGAAGGATTTCAACTGTCGGGTTTGTTCTCCTTTTACTAAATTACCAAAGGTTTTCTCCGTTAATTCTGCTTTTGTTTTTAAATGGTTGAATTGCTCTTTTAATTGAGTTTCCTGTTGATTTAACAAAGGCAGGATTTCATTATTTTCCAGTAAAATATCATTCGTAACAACGGCGAAGTTTTTGAAAAAGTCATTAATTTCTAAACCTAAATTCTTCGTTTTAGAAACCGTTTTTTCAGAAATCATCAACATCGAATTTCTTGGAATCAAAATCGGTAAAGGAAGATCGAGTTTTTCAAAATAATTCTTGAGTTCAAGCCAATACATGATTTCGGCATTTCCGCCGATATAAGTGATATTGGGTAAAATCGTTTCCTGATAAACTGGACGCATTAAAGCATTCGGACTAAATCTTTCGGGATGATTTTCTAATTCGGCTAAAATTTCTTCTTCGCTAAAAGATTTCTCTGTATCAACGATAACGAATTTATTATCTTCAAAGGCAATTCGATCTCGCGTTTCTGAAAGGTAAAATAAATTAATCTCTCGTGGATTCACCTGAACTTTTCCGTATTTCTCAGTTAAGAAATCAACGGTTTCTTTAGTTGTTTCAAATAAATTTTGATTCAGTAATTCATCTTTGAATACCGTTTTCATTTCCGTTTTCAATTTCGCTTCATCACCATCGATAACGATTAATCCGTAATCAGAAAAAAGTTCATGAACGATTATTCGGGTTGCTTGGGAAAGCGTATTTCCTTTTTTGTACGCGCGCTTTAATAATAAGATCAATTCAGTTCCGAAAACAGAATCTTTAAATTCTTCTTCAAACTGAGAAATGAAAAAATCATCTTCCATTTTTATTCTTCCTACTGCGCCACCATATTTTGCTTTGGTTTCGTAGTAATGATTTTCGGTTTTGAAATGATTGATCTCTTCAAAATCATGATCTTCAGAAGCCAACCAAAATAAAGGAACAAAATTCTTAGTTGGAAATTTTTGATTTAAAAACTCAGCCAATTTAATGGTCTGTAAAATTTTATAAATAAAGAAAACAGGTCCGGTAAAAAGGTTTAACTGATGTCCAGTCGTTACGGTGAAAGTGTTTTCTAATTCTAAATTTTTAAGATTAAATTGCTGCTTTTCGGATTGCGGGAAATCTGAATATTGATTTTGCAAAACTTCACAAAGCACTTTTCTTTTCTCGGAAGAAAAAGATTTTTCTTTTTGCAGAAACTGCTTTTCAATATTTTCTAAGTTAAAAAACTGGGATTCGAAACCCGGAATTTTTTGAGTCAGAAAATCTTTGATGAGCAAAGGAATGCTTTCAATTTCTAAAAAAGGGATATTGGTTAGTTTTTTCAAAATAATCTGATTTTTATAGTGCTTTTTAGGGCGCAAAGGCGTTTCACTTCGCAAAGGTCAAAAAAAAGAATTGATTGTGATTGATTTTTAATTCACATTCGAAACTTGTTTAACTAAAAAGATACCAAACAATTCCTAAGTTCAAACGAAAATCATACAGCGGATAATATGGTGCAGTAAAGGATTTATTCTTCATAAAGGTCGTGTTTAAATGTTGTGCTTCGATGAAGAAAAACATTCTTTTCACTTTCAAATTAAAATAAACATCAGCGATTGGTTGTCCGCCGATTGAGTATGAATTTTCATTTGGTAAAATAAATTCGTTTAACACTGGGAAGAATTCACGGGAGGCAAACTTTGAAAAGTAATACACTTTAATTCCGGTTTGAATTTCGGCTGCGTTTTTAAAGGCTTTTGTTTGATAAAAAAGATTGGCTCTTCCCACAAAATTAGGCATTGGCAGAAGATCTTTGTTTCCGATGGCAGATTGGAAAAGCACTTTTGGATTAAGATGAAATTTACCATAAGAGAACGTTGCTTCGCCACCGATCTGTGAAATATTCACCGAAGAAGAACTCTGTTGTGGAAGTGCTTTAGAATCCAAATAAGTGTAATTATCTATTCTGAAATAATTTGCAAATACACTACTTTTAAACCATTTTAAATTAACGTCTCCGCCAATTTCTGTAATAGTTTGGTTTTTAGCATCTGCGAAGTAATAATTAAAGTCTTTATAAATGGAAGGATTAATCAGTAAATTAAAACTCGGTGAAGCCGACTGGAAATTCACTTTTCCATTCACAAAATAATCCTTAATCGGTTCGAATCGCACTAAGTTTTGAGAACGGACAAAACTGCCGAATTCTTTTCCGCTGGAGAATTCTAAGTTAGAATTTAATTCTACTTTATCCCAAAGTTTAACCAGCAGATTTCCGACCGCACCAATTCTGTTTTCAGAAAGTTCTTGGGGGAAATTTAAAGCAGTTGGAAAAGGTGTCCCAACTCCTAACTTGATTAATTGATGGCGAACTCCCGCATCTAATTTGAAATTTTCTTTATCAAAAAGAATACTTACGGTATTGCTTAAATTCTTAGAATATTTTTTTGAAGATTCTGGATAGTCATACAATTCTAAAGGATCCTTAAAATAGTATTGTTCGGCGGAAGACTGATTATAAAAATATTTATTTCCCTGATGGAAAATTGTGTGTCGAATTTTAAAAGGAAATTTTTCAGAGGCGAACGGTTTAAATTCCTGAGAGAAATAATACCGTCTGTAGGAGAACTGAGAATTAGAATTATTTAAATTAACGAGCAAATTTTCCCGATTGTTAAAGTCAGAATTTCCATTCAGAAATAAATTAACATCGGCGATGCCACCGTTTTCCTGATTGTTGACATTATCATGAAGAAAATGCGCAAAGACTTCATATTTACCGCTTTTAGAAAGATAATGGCCAGAAAAAAGCACTTCATTATTTGATGCCAAAGAATTGAGATAATGACCTTGGGAACGAAGGCCGGTATATTCTACTGCGATGTTGAATTCTTTACCAATATTTTGGGTATAAGTCGATTGCAAAACGGCTCCATTTCGCGCTGAATTATGATAGATGAAAGCCGTTGTTGGAGTTTTCACATCGTAATATTTAACATCCTTAATTCCTCTAATAAAATAAGATTTATTGGTTGGAAGCAGAGATAAATTTTGTTCGGTATCCACTTCAAAAACCAAGGGATTAAATCCCGAACCTACATTGGCAAATTGAATTTTCCCAAAATTATCACGGTTATTATATTGAGAAAATATAAAAGTTTTATCGTGTGTAAATGCGGTATCAAAGATTTTCTTTTCAGAAAACTGGGTTCTGTAGGTATAATCGTAAATGGTTGGTTTAAAAACTTTCAGGGAATCTTTGAAACCGGAATCAATCACTAAAGTATCCCCTGGTTTTACACGGTTAGAGTCAGTTTTGTTGACAATCTGTGCATTAAGGTTATAACTGAAAAGAAATATGCAGAAAAGGATGAATCTCATTCTATTTGTTTGGTGTACAAATGTAAGAAATATGATGAAATAAAAAAGGGCTGTAATTTTGATGATTACAGCCCTTTGATTATTACCTAAAGAAATTTTAGTTATACCCTGGGTATTGTTTTAAGTTCACATTGTAATTTAAAGCACTTTGGCTAATTGGCATTACAAACAATTTATCGTTTGCTGGAACATTACAGTTCATTACGCAATTAGAGTTCTTAATAAGTGGTAAATTATTACGTTTAATATCAAAAAACCGTTGACCTTCACCGTAGAACTCTTTCGCTCTTTCGGTAAGAATATCATTTAACAAATTGGTCCCCGTATAAGTTGAACCTCCTCTAGATAAGGCAAAGGCATTAAGTTCGGCAAGAGCTGTAGCGGTTTGTCCTACAAGGAATAATGCTTCAATTCTGTTCAATTGTGCTTCTGCAAATCTTAGAATCTTAATGTTTCTTACGAAGTTTCCATCACTGGTCAATCTCGGATATTTATTAGTCCACGCTCCTGCAGGATTATCTGTTGCAGGTAGTGTTAATGTAGACATTAAACCTGCCGGTAGAACAGCGGTAGGAACTCCTGGCAGAGTTGTAGCCGAGGTTACTGTAGTTTTGGTATTTCCTCTTCTAACATCTGGAGACAAACTTTGTGGCGTTCCATTTGGTAAAGTTGGTAAATCGGTATGTGGGAAACTGTCGAAGAAATTTTTCGTAAACAAAAGTGCACGTCGATCTCCACTTACTCTGTTATAAAGTGTGGGTAAAGCTAAGTTAGCTCCAATTTCAGTAACAAGATTTGAACTTGAATTTAAATCGAGTTCCCAAATAGTTTCCGGTTGATTTTCAGAATTAATTTCTGGGGTTCCTGCGAAATAGTCCGCATATTTTGACATTGCAATTGGCGCAAATTTATCTGTAGGATTATTCACAATGTCAGAAGCATACTGTAATGCCAACTGTGCATCACCAGGCGCTCTTCTTGTAAGATAAACTCTTGAGAGCAATAATTTTGCGGCAGTCTTGCTCATTAAAACTTTACTTGAAGGTGCAGCATCAGCATTTTGTAAACCTTCGTTTAAGTCTTTAATTATCTGAGTGAAAACTTCGGTAACAGTTGCTCTTGCGGGTTGAATAGAAGCGTCATAATCTGATAAGACCAAAGGAACTCCGTATTCCTGATTAATCCCAGAAGTTGGTGCAGGTGAAAAATAATTAACTAAAGTAAAATAGGCAAAAGCTCTTAAAATTTTAGCTTCTCCTTTCATACGGGATACATTCGCATTATCTGCTACCTGCTTATTATTAATCACCATATTGCAATTCATAATTGCATCGTACATCGTACCATAAACCCCACCCGTATTATTATTGAGCGCATTGTAATTCATGTTCGAAGTTAAAACATACGCTTTTGCACTTGTTACATAAACATTATCTGATAAGACATCGGCTAATGCCATGGCATCTGTCCCCAAGCCACGCACTGAACCCATAGTAAGATACCCTGCGTTTAGAAATTTTTGAAGTTTATCTTCTGTATTTATTTCCTGGATATCATCTTGACTTGGTGGATACAAATCTAATTCTCTCTCACTGCAAGAATTGCTACTTGCCAGAACCAATAAAGACGATATTAATATAAAATATTTTTTCATTTTATTTTTTTTATCAATTAAAAACCAATTTGAACACCCATAGACATTGTTTTCAACACCGGAGAAGCATACCAATATCTCCCTTTTCCTAACCAAGACCAAGCGTTAGAATTGGATTCTGGATCATAGTCTAAATCTTTGTCAAATACATAAGTTAAAAGGTTAGTTCCTCTTAAATAGATGGTTAAGTTATTTAGACCTGTAGTTTCTTTGAATGCGTTACCGAATGAATAAGCTATTCTCATTTCTTTCAAACGGATATGATCTCCTTTATTGATAAATCTGGAAGATTCTAATCTAGAAGTACTTGGATTCCCAATAATTGCTTTTGGATTTGAGGCCCCAAAATTTTCTGCTCCTGGTGCATCCGTCCAACTGTCATACAATGCGTCATTAATTTGATTACGTCCTGGGAACGCTCCATCGTGTATAGTATAAGAGTGAACTCCATTTTGAACATAGAAATCAAACTGCCCTGAAAGCATAAAGCTCAACGACAAGTTTTTGTATTTAAATTCATTGGTAATCCCTACGTTATAAACAGGGAACGCACTTTTCCCCATCCATGCTGGGCTTGCGTCCTCTCTTTTATTCGTAACATCTGTTTTATCGCCATTGGTATAGAACAATGCGTCTCCCGCTTTGATCCCTTTTGTAGCATCATCTGCCTGTGCGATTCCTGCCCATAACACAGCATAATATTCTCCAAAAATATGACCTGGTGCTAAGGCTGCAAATGCATTATTTTCATCATCGGTATCTTCACCAAAGGTTTTCAAATCCAGGTTGTACTTCGTAAGTATCGTTTTAGAGTATGCTCCATTTGCATTTACGGTCCATCTGAAGTTATCAGTTTGGATGGGTGTCGCATCAATGGTTAACTCAAAACCTTTATTATCAATGGTACCAATATTGTCATAAAAAGATTTCGGTCCGCCAGATTCTACAGCAGGGAAGCTTTCATCAATTGCTTTATCCGTAATTTTATGGTAATATGCGGTTGTAAATTTCAGGCGATCATTAAAAAAGCCAATGTCTGCACCGATGTCTAAATGTTTCGCTTCTTCCCAAGTTAATGCTGGATTCCCTGGATTGGTAATGCCACCATAACCACCATTTCCTCCCCAACCACCAGTATTGGCGTTATAACCTACTAATGCATAAGCATTATATTGTAAACCCCACTGATCTGCATAAGGAATGTTTCCTAAGATCCCATAACTGGATCTTAAAAGTAGGGTGGAGAATAAACTTGGAGCAAAAGTTTCATTCTTAATATTCCAAGATCCACCAACGGACCAGAAATTACCGAATTTTTCTGTACCTAAAGTTGAGTTACCATCTCTTCTAAGTTGTCCGGAAAGGGTATATTTATTATCAAGGGTATAATTTAATCTTCCGAAATAACCAATTTGTGTCCACACAAAATCATCGCCATAACTAAGAATCGTTCCTTCTTTCGCAAACTGGAAATAAGGTCTGATATCAGTCATATAATAGGAATAGTTCGTAAGATTATTATATTTATGGTTTTGATATTCCATACCTCCAAGAATTTCTACATTATGTCTGTCTGCAAATACATTTCTATAAGCAACACTATTCGACCAGTTCCAGTCCCAAAGATTGGTTCTTGCGTCTTGTAGCATTCCATAATCATCTGCTTCAAGTTGGTCGGTATAGATTGGGTGTCCTTTACCAATGGCTTGCAACTCTCTCATCGTTTGGTATTGGGTACCAAATAATGAACTGAAGGTTACATTTTTCATGAACTCATAATCCATATTAACTGACGCTAAAAATGTATTAATGGTAGAAGTCTGGTTGGCATTTGCCAAGATAGAAGCAGGGTTAAATCCTGTCGTCATATCAGAATTTTCACCCCACCCCTCCTGATTGAAGGTTCCATCGGGATTATACACAGAACGCAATGGCGACAGCATAATAGAATTGGTAACGGGGTTTGCAGAAGCTCTACCACCCATATAGGTATTTCTCTTAACATTCGAGAAGTTGGAATTTAAACCAAACTTCAATTTGTCAGACGCTTTGTGATCTACCGCAGCATTTACACTTAATCGGTCAAATTTTGAAGATTTAACCAAAGGTTCATTTTGGTAATACGAGCCACCAATTCTATAGGAAGTATTTTCACCGCCTCCAGAGGTTCCGAAGTTATACGTATTCACTATTGATGAAGATCTGTTAACAACTTTAGTCCAGTCGGTATATTGACGGGTATATTTAATACTCTCATTATCCGGAATATAGGTGTTTAAATAATATTGGGTAGCATCTGCTAAACCGTTAAAAGTTTTCCCCAATTCATTTTGGCTATTCCACATCAAGATTCCACCATATTTGATGTACTCGTCACCATTCATCAGTTCGAGTTTGTCATAGGCCCGCCCTTGAACTCCAGTTTCCGTAGAGAATTCAAATCTTGTCTTTTGATTAAACTTTCCCTTTTTTGTTTTAACGAGGATTACACCGTTTGCACCTCTGGAACCGTATAATGCAGTTGACGATGCATCTTTTAAGACGGTTACTGATTCAATAGAGTTGGGATCGATTACCGCTAATGGATTCCACGACTCCATCATTTGCGCATTATCTGCACCTTTACCAATCACAATACCATCAATAACATAAAGCGGGTTTGGTGTTCCGATTAGAGAACTCACCCCTCTTACAATGACCATATTAGAAGATCCTGGATCACCACTCGCTGAGGAGAAGTTAAGTCCTGCAACTCTACCATTCAGTACTTCATCGACTGTAGAGAAAGGAGTTGATTCAAAATTGGTTTTCCCAACCACGCTGTAGGAACCTACTTTTTGCGCTGGGTCCAACTTTACACCTCCAACAAGAACTACCTCTTCAATTTCCTTTACTTTAGTAGTAGTATCTTTTTTTGCTTTTTGAGCCATTAGCGTATGTCCAGCGAAGAACAGCACACCAACAGTTAACACTCGTAATTTTACATTCATATTAACACACTTTAATATTTTAATGAGGCAAATATGTTAATATTTTTTAACAAATGCAAATTTTATTTCAAAATTGACAATGAATATTTTCATTCCTTATCGAAATTGCTACAAAAACATCAAATTTTTCTAAAAATGGCAATTTAAGACTTTTTAAGAACACACCAAACCCAAGAATGGTGATAACTTTATATATTCATTTTAAATATTGAGGGGATTGTAGAGTATTGTAATCTTCCACTCATTTTGTAAAAACACTATTATGTTTTGTATTTTTTTGATGTTTTTAAAAAGGAAAAAACCTAAAGAATTCTGTCATAAATATCCTGGTAAACCTGTTAATCAAAAAGTTTGAGGTAGGTTTCCAACGCTGAATGAAGCCAAGTTTGCACACTTCTGTCATTTTGCATCATCCAAAACCCAGGATTCGTTGGAGTCTGCAAGCAGAAGCCACTCTGCGCGAATCTACCATCTGAAGTTTTAATCACCTTATGATTTACAAAGTTTGCGCGCCTACAATTTTTACATTGTGAAAGTTGCTTCTGCAACTCCCTCATTTTCAAAAGATACTGTAGATCTATTACTCTTCCTATTGTAAAAGTGGGCTGACTTATTTCGTGATTCGGGCAAATCGTAATCACCATCTTTGCCAGGTTATATTTATATACAATTCTGATAATGAAATCTTCCGAAAATTTACTGTTTTTCATATTCTTCCCACAGTTAAAAACTAAATTTTAAATGCGCCGGTTTTTGGGACAAGATTATAACTTGGCTTTATTTATCTATTTAATTTCAAAAAAAAATCAGAATAGAAAAAATTCTATTCTGATTAATATTCATAACCGACGGTGAAGTCAATTATATTTTAGTTGTGCAAAAGATCATTAGCGTCAACTGCTCCTTGTGGGAAAGGCAATTTATACTTTTCTCCTTTAAGTTTTAAATCTGACCATCTTACCCATTCGAAAGACAACTCAAGTCTTCTTTCATCGTCTAAAGACAAGCTAGATTTACGGAAACTTTGCAATTCTGCTAATCTCCCTGTATTTCCTGCTTCTGCAGAAATTAAATACATTTCAGGAATTCTAGAGATCAATAAATCGGAATCATCATTAGGACTGTATTTATTAGAAAACACAAAACCACCTGTTGTTGGAGCTTCTGCAATATCAAACAAAACGTTTCTAGTGTCAGTTGGTGTTAATAATGCTAACAAACTATCAGCTGCAGCAAAACAGTTCCATGTTTTTGCATCATAACTCATAATCCAGCCCCAACTTCCGTTTTCTTCAGCTTTATTACCAGCAAATTTCAAAATAACTTCTGAAGAATTAGCTTTTGGATTGGCAGCAATTTTAAATTTCCCACCTTTGATTAGTTCTTCAGCTTCGGCACCTGCTCCAGCGATATCTCCTTTCATTCTTAAAACTCTGGCCAAAAGAGCTTGTGCGGCTTCTTTTGTTGGAGTTAACTGTACTACATTAGCATTTGCGGTAGCGAAAGGCTCGATACTCATTTTCGCAGCTTTTAAATCAGCGATGATGAAATCAAGAACTTGCGCGCCGGTATTTGCAGCAATAGGACCTGGTACCGTTTTTTCATCTACTAATGGTACTCCTTCGTACAAATCATAAAGCCTAAGATAAGTAAGAGCTCTTACAAACTTCGCCTTCCCAATTTGGGATGCAGAGGCAGATGGTACTTTGATGATGGTATTGGCTCTTGCAATAGCAGTATAGAAATCTTTATAATAATAAGATAATAAGATGTCTCCGGGTGGAACTACGTGCTCAGATAAATACTGAAGCTGAACAAACTGAAATTTTACAGGTTTATAGTTATCACCCATTACTTCAGAAGCCATAATATTAAAATAAGGGTAGTTACTTGGCTTCATAACTTTGTTATAGGCACCTGTCAACAACTTATCTACATCACTTGTTGAAAGTGTCGTATTAGCGTCCAAAGACGCTACCGACTCCGCATCTAATGCTCTGTTGCAAGAGGTAGTAAATAAACCTATTGCAAGCAATAATATACTAATTTTTTTCATTTTATTTTAATTAGAAGTTAATATTCATTCCTAAACTGTACACCTTCACATTTGGAATACCGTTAGAATCTACTCCAGATGAAATCTTAGTGGTATCTGCAGTTGATTGGTTAGGATTTATAGTTTGATCTACATAATACGTTTCTGGGTCAACTCCCGAGTATTTTGTAAAAGTAAATGGATTTCTAACTTGTGCATACACTCTCATTGACTTAATAAAACCTAATTGTTCTTTAGAAAAGTTTACTCCCAGGGTAATATCAGTAATTCTCAAATAATCTGCGTCTTCTAAAAATCTTGATGATCTTTCGTTATTCCAAGCAGAAATTGCACTTGCATGATGAGGTCTTGGCACATTGGTATTCATGTTATCTGGTGTCCAATAATTCATTTGCTCTCCAATCATATTTTCTGAAAAGGACGGAGCACCAATAGCAGCACCTCCTACTTGCTTTTCTTTATACATTGCATAGATCTTTTTACCGATAGAATATTGTGCGTTAGCAGACAAATCTACCATACCGTAAGAAATTCTTGTGCTAAGACCACCATACATTGGTGCAATCCCACCTCCGAAAACTTTTTTGTCATTGCTATCGATCTTACCATCACCATTGATGTCATTATAGATCATATCACCAGCTTGTACAACTTTCGTTACTTTACCGTTTTTATCTTTGTATTCATATCGCTCTTTTGCAACTCCTAATGCTTCAATAAGATAGAATGAGCCTAAAGATTCGCCTTCCTTAACAATTGAAGCGAACCCAGTGGTAAATTGTCCTGTTTTAGTTCCAATTGTTTCTACAACATTTTTATTATATGAAAAGTTAGCTCCGAAATCCCAGTTAAGTTTATCGCTTTTGATAATTTTGGTATCTAATGATACCTCAATTCCTTTATTGTTAATTGAACCAATGTTGGTCAACATATTAAGGAAACCTGTTTCTTGATTTACAGGAAGTCTATATAATAAATCATTCGTTGTTTTATCATAAAGGTCAACTGTTAAATTAACTCTTTTGTTAAACATTGATAAATCCATTCCAACATCCATAGATTCTCCTTTTTCCCATTTTCTTGTAGGATCAAAAAGATCAGTAACCGCTAAACCTGGATTTTGGTTATGGTTTTGGCCTGCGCTAATTAAGTTCAACCCTGCAGAGAAAGGAATACCAGTTTGGTTACCCGTAAATCCATAAGATGCTCTAAACTTAAGTTCGTTAATCACAGGTACATTGAAGAATGATTCGTTCGACGCAGTCCAGCCGATTGAAGCAGCAGGGAAATTCCCCCATCTGTTATCTTCGGTAAATTTCGAAGAACCGTCATATCTTGTAGATAACATTAAGTTATATTTGTTATCCCAACTGAATTGCGCTCTACCGAAGAACGACGCCAATGACATTTCGTTCATGTAAGATCTACCATCATTAATTGTAGCCGCAGATACTAACCACTTCAAATCATTTGACGGGAAATTTTCTCCTTTTACAAATGAATCTTCGTATTGCCAGTTCTGAAATGATTGTCCTGCAATAATATTAACACTTAATTTTCCATCAGCAAATTTTTTATCATATGTTGCTGTGTTTTCAATTAAATAATCTCTATTATTTTTAGTAGAATAATAACCATAGCCATAAGGCTTACCATTAAGTTCTCCTCTTCTTGTATTCGGTGCATCAAATTGGTTAAATCTATTCAACCCTAAATTTCCACTGATAGAGGTCTTTAGTGTAATGTCCTTAATGGGGTTATAAATTGCAAAAAAGTTTGCACCAATTCTTTGCCACTTATCCGTTTCCTCTCTTTCAAATGAGTGTAAAGGATTATTACTGCTCATCGCTCTGTTTACGGAACCGTCTGCAGCGTAAGCTACCTTATTAGGAGCCGCTTTTATTGCGTTGCTGTAAGGTTGGTAAGTATTATTATCATCTGCAATAGGAACGGAGTTAGACTGAGAATAGTAAGAATTGATGCCGATTTTAAATTTATCAGACATTTTTTGTTCTATATTCAACCTCACTCTTGATACTTGAAATTCATCTTTGTTGATGATACCTTCCTGCGTAACATGTGCAAGTGATAAATAAACTTTAGAATTTTCATTACCAGCTGTAAAACCGATTTGGTTATTTGTAACCGCTCCAGTTCTAAGAACGTAATCCATCCAGTTGGTATTTATTCCGTTACCAACCATAGGATTTTTGATCGCTTGATCTCCAGGAGTTCCCGCAGCAGGAGCAGTAAGTACACCTTTTGCGATATCATTCATGTAGTTCTGCCTTGCAGCATCATGTACCTGTTTGTACTGGTCACCATTTAATAAGTCAGGTCTTTTAATAATTTCCTGAATACCATAAGAACTGTTGAAAGTTACAGTGGGCTTGCTATTGTATTTACCAGATTTAGTCTCTACAAGAACAACTCCGTTAGAAGCACGTGATCCATAAATTGCACTGGAAGCAGCATCTTTCAAAATTTGCATGCTTACAATATCTTCTGAAGATAAATTACCCAAACTTTCCTGAGGAACTCCATCAATAATATATAAAGGACTGTTGGAAGCACTTAATGATCCATTTCCTCTAATACTAATTTTTGTACTGTTACCAGATCTACCTCCGGTACTTGCTACCTGAACACCCGAAGCCTTACCTTGTAAAGCTAGTTCCACAGAAGAAACTGGTTGCTCTTGCAAAACGCTACTTTTCACCGTTGCAATTGCACCTGTAACATCTGTCTTTTTTTGCACACCATAACCAACAAGTACTACCTCATCAATATTTTGTGTTTTTAGCGTATCTTTTTGCGCCATTACCGCTTGGCCTGTAAAAAACAGAACACCCGCAGTCAAAACTCTTAATTTAACATTCATATTAACACTTTTTTAATATTTAAGATGCAAATATGTTAATTAAAATTAATATAACCAAATTTAAAATTTTTAATTTCAGCAAAAAGACATTTAGCAAAATTATGCATTACTCATATATATTTATAAAATGAAGCGATTTAAATCATATAGCAAACAAAATAAAATATTTTCTACACCTTATTGAATAAAAAACGATTAGAATCCTAATATATATATAAAAGAATATTTTTGGAATAATCTTAAAACTTTAACTAATTATTATGGAATAAAGAGAAAAAATATTATTTTTCTAAAAAAAATACTATTCAAATTATACCGTTAAAATCATTCGGGTTGGATTAATCATGTATATCTTTAATCGTTACCTTAAATAAAACTGATTCAAATATTTACTTTTGGAGAAAATTAAGTGCCTTCAAGTCTAAGATATATAAACCCTTCTCCTTAAAGTTCTAATGTTCTACTTGTAAAAAACTCAGATGAAATCATTAAACTGAAGTGCATACCCCTAAATAAGATGGACTTCAAGCCTTCTCCAAATGATCGAAAAGTCTCTTAGATTCTGCATTTCTATTGTCTTTTGCCGAAACTGATGCTTCGATTAAGCATATTTCTGCACTTTCTTAAAAGCCAAACGCAATAAAATCAATCCTTTACATATCACTCCCTTACAATCTGCTGAAAAGAACTTCTGAGAAATGTTAAGACTTTTTTCCAGATTGAAGGCACGTTCAATTCAGTAAAATTTCATATTGAATCAATTACGTGCGTTATTACAGAAGTTTTAGAAAATTTAATATTAAATTTTACATCAGCAATTTTAGGAACTGCACGAGTTTACCAAGAGTTACAGGATGTTGACTATACATCATTAAATAACCTATTTTTTTACCTACAAAACAGCACCTAAAAAAAAACATTTAACATAAAATTTAGCTAAAATATTTAGAAACATTTTTTATCAAAATTAACAACATATTTATTTTATATAATCTTTAATTAAAAAAATTATTTAGAATGATTATATATTAGTAATCAAAAAAAAAACCTGCTATAAATAGCAGGTTTTAAATTATACTGAAAAAATTATTTCAACTTTTTCTTCACCGAAATCTCTTCGTAGACTTCTAAGATGTCTCCAACTTCAATATCATTATATCCTTTGATATTCAGTCCACATTCATACCCTTTGGTAACTTCTTTTGCATCGTCTTTGAAACGTTTCAAACTTTCCAGTTCTCCATCAAACTTCACAATACCATCACGCAACAATCTGATTTTTGAGTTTCTTGTTACTTTTCCGGTAAGAACCATACATCCTGCAATTGATCCTACTTTCGAAATTTTGAACACTTCACGGATTTCTACGTTACCGATTACCTGTTCTTTAATTTCTGGTGAAAGCATTCCTTCCATCGCTTCTTTAACCTCATCAATCGCTTTATAGATAATTGAGTAAGTTCTGATTTCGATTTCTTCTTTATCAGCTAATTCTTTCGCATTAACACCTGCTCTCACGTTGAATCCAATCATAATCGCATCTGATGCTGCTGCTAATAATACGTCTGATTCAGTTATCTGACCAACACCTTGGTAAATAATCTTCACGCTGATTTCTTCGGTAGATAAACTTTGAAGTTGATCAGAGAGTGCTTCAACAGAACCATCCACATCTCCCTTAAGGATAATATTTAATTCTTTAAAGTCTCCTAAAGCAATACGCCTTCCTAATTCATCTAGCGTTACGTGTTTCTTAGTTCTAACGGATTGTTCACGTTGTAACTGCTCTCTTTTGGTTGCAATTGTTTTCGCTTCTCTTTCGTCTTTAAATACTCTGAATCGATCTCCGGCAGTTGGTGCGCCATCTAATCCCAGTACAGTTACTGGCATTGATGGTCCTGCTTCTTCTAGTGGTTTCCCTCTTTCATCAAGCAATGCTTTTACTTTACCATGGTTCTTTCCAGCTAGAATATAATCTCCAACTTTAAGGGTTCCTGCCTGTACAAGAATGGTTGAGATATAACCTCTACCTTTATCTAAAGAGGCTTCGATTACCACTCCACTTGCACTCTTATTAGGATTAGCTTTCAATTCTAATAATTCAGCTTGTAGTAAAACCTTTTCAAGTAGCGCATCCATATTATTACCAAACTTAGCAGATACTTCTTGCGACTGTACATTACCACCCCATTCTTCTACCAACACATTCATTGCAGAAAGTTGTTGCCGAATATTGTCTGGGTTAGAGTTTGGTTTATCTACTTTATTGATCGCAATAATCATTGGAACTCCCGCAGCTTGTGCGTGAGAAATTGCTTCTTTGGTTTGTGGCATCACATCATCATCAGCAGCGATTACGATAATTGCTATATCGGTAATTTGCGCCCCTCTGGCTCTCATCGCAGTAAATGCCTCGTGACCTGGCGTATCTAAGAATGTAATTCTCTGACCGTTTTCCAATTTCACGTTATAGGCACCAATATGCTGTGTAATTCCACCAGATTCACCAGCGATTACATTTGTTTTTCTAACATAATCCAGCAATGATGTTTTACCATGATCCACGTGTCCCATTACGGTAACAATTGGCGCTCTGGATACTAAATCTTCAGCAGTATCGGTATCTTCTTCTAATGCAGATTCTTCTACATCAGCATCAGAGAATTCAATAGTATAACCGAATTCATCAGCAACAAGCAATAAAGTATCTGCTTCTAAACGCTGATTCATGGTTACCATAACTCCTAGAGAGAAACAAGCAGAAATTACTTCGGTTGGACTTACATTCATTAATGATGCTAGTTCGCCTACTGTAATAAACTCAGTTATTTTAAGAGTTCTGTCCGCAGCGTCGATTTCATCTTGACGCTCGTCTTGTTCTCTTCTGTAAACTCTTTTCTCTTTTCTATATTTGGCTCCTTTATTTTTCCCTGCCTTACTGGTCAGTTTTTCTAAAGTTTCCTTAATTTGATTTTTAACTTGCTCGTCAGTCAATTCAACTGGCATGACAGGACCTCTTCTTGCAGGACCTCTGTTACCACCACCTTGATAACCACCACCAGGTCGGTTTCCACCACCACCTTGACCAGGAGGACGGTTGCCACCTTGACCAGGCGGACGATTGCCTTGACCTTGCCCAGGAGGGCGATTACCTTGAGCACCTTGTTGAGTTGCGCCTCCCGAAGGATTTGGCTTCTCAATACGTTTTCTTTTTTTCTTAGCCGCTGCTGAATTTGCAGAAGGCTTAGGTTTATTAAATTGAGATAAATCAACGGTTTGTTTCAGAATCTTTACTCCTTCTAATTTTTTATATACCGTTTCTATTTTATCTGACTCTGGCGCTGCAACTTCTTCTTTCGGCGCTTCTGCGACTGGCGCAGGAGTTTCTACCGGAGCAGGTGCAACTGGAGTTTCCTGTATTTTTTCTACAGGTGCTTTTTCCACGACTGCTTTTTCAGCAGGTGCTTTTTCTACAGAAGTCTCTGCTTTTTTAGGTTGATCTTTTTTGGCAGATCTAGGCTTATTGCCTTCAATTTTCGATAGATCGATTTTATCCAAAACCTTAAATTCCTGCTTTTCAGGTGCTACCGCTTCGATAACTTTAGGTTTAACTTCTTCAGCAGGTGGGGCAGGTTGCTCCACTTTCGCTTCAGGTTTTTTCGGATTTAAATCTATTTTACCTAAAATTCTAGTTTCAGGTTGCGGACTTGCCTTGGCTCTTATCACCTCAGGTTTAGAAGGCTCGATTTCCAGTTTTTCTTCCGGAACTTTAGCAATCACCACCTCATGAGAAGCCTTTCTTTGTTCCCCGTCTTTGCGGAACTCAGCTTCTAATGCAGAATATGCCGATTCTTCCAATTGAGCGTTCGGGTTACTTTCCACTTCGATTCCTTTGGCATGTAGAAATTCTACGAGCCGTGTCATCGAAATATTAAATTCCTTAACCGCTTTATTTAATCTAATTTTTGGCATGTATACTTTATACTTTTATTTTAATTTTTGGCAAAGTTAACCTATTTTAACTTTAGATACATTATTTAGAGTTTTTTAGTCCTCTAACTCTTCCTTCAGGATCCGTTTTACCTCCTGAATCGTTTCTTCTTCTAAGTCGGTTAATCCAACGAGCGCATCTGTTTCTTTATCCAATACACTCTTCGCTGTGTTTAATCCCACTTTTCTGAACTCGTCGATGATCCATTGTTCGATATCGCCTTCTTCACTTCCAGCGAATTCTCTTAATTCAACATCATCATCTTCATTTGCTTCTCTGTAAACATCAATATCATAACCAGTTAACCATGATGCTAATCGGATATTCTGACCTTGTTTACCAATCACTCTAGAAATCTCTTCAACCGGCGTATAAACCAAAGCATAGTTGGTTTCTGGGTTGATTTCAATTTTATTAATGGTAATATTTCCCAAAGCTCTTTTTACTAAAATCTCTGGATTATTCGACCATTGAATCACATCGATATTTTCGTTTTTCAATTCTCTCACCACGCCGTGGATTCTAGAACCTTTTACTCCAACACACGCTCCAACCGGATCAATTCTGTCGTCATAAGCATCAACAGCGATTTTTGCTTTTTCACCTGGAATACGAACTACTTTTTTCAAAATAATCGTTCCATCCTGAATTTCAGGAATTTCTAACTCCAGTAATTTTTCCAAAAACTTCGGCGCCGTTCTGGAAACGATGATTTGGGGTTTTGCTCCTTTAAAATCAACACTTTCTACAATCGTACGAATATTTTCTCCTTTCTTGAAGAAATCAGAAGGGATTTGATTTTCTTTTGGCAAGATGAATTCATTATCTTCATCATCTAACAGAATTACGTGTTTGTGACGAATATGGTGAACTTCACCTAGAACGATTTCACCAATTTTATCTCTAAACTGATCGTATAGAACCGCATTATTATGTTCCTGAAGTTTGGTTGCTAAAATTTGTTTCAGCGTTAAGATACTTCTTCTTCCTAATTCTTCAATCGGAATTTCCACAGAAAAATCATCACCAATTTCAAAAGTGGGATCTATTTTTTTTGCTTCCGAAATTTCAATTTCCAAATCATCATCTTCAGACATATCGTCTTCAACAATTTCCTTATTCAAAAAAATCTGAAAATCTCCTTTATCAGGATTTACAATGACGTCAAAATGATCATCAGAATCAAATCTTTTTCTTAGTAAAGTTTTCAATGAGTCTTCGATAATCGCCATCAGGTCAATCTTGCTGATGTTTTTATCTTCTTTGAAATCGCCAAATGCTTCAATCAATGCTAAACCGTCCATTTATATATGTTTTGTTTTAGGTTTGAAATATAAAGTTTTTTACGCCTTAAATTTAATTCATTTTATCATAAAAGAGTGCCTAATTATTTAATTATCACTCTTTTGTTTTTAGAACTTTATTGCAACGAGTGCTTTTTTTATGTCGGAATAAGGGATGTCTCGCTCTTCAACTACATCTACTTTTCCTTTTCCTATTTCCTTTGGTTTCCGGTATTTTAGTATTAAAGTAATTTTATCATCTTCTACTTTTACCAATTCTCCTTCAATTTCTGAAGAGTCATTCATAACCAACTCCAGAGATCTGCCAATATTCTTACGGTATTGTCTTGGCGTATTAAGTGGCTCGCTTAAACCAGCACTCATTACTTCCATAGAGAAATCGTGTTCGTCACGATCCATATTAAACTCGATCGCACGACTCGCATCTAAACAATCTTGAAGCGTAACTCCATTATCACCATCAAGAATTACTCTTATATGATCAGATGCAGAAAATTTAATATCAATCAAAAAAAGATCTTCTCTTTCCGCTAAAAAATCGTTTAATAGTTGTTCTACCTGCGCTCTAATTTCCATAATTTCTAAAATACTCTTACGAAAAAAGGCATTCTTCCGAAGGCCTTTTCATTATTATTTCCGTAAATCCGATGCAAATATACACATTTTTAATAAATTGACAAAATAATTGCATTTTATTGAAGGAGCAATAAACAGTGCGCAATCGATAAATTCTTATATTTGCCCAAATTTAAAAACTCAAATTGTGAATATTACAATCGTTGGAACAGGCTATGTTGGTTTGGTAACCGGTACTACTTTAGCAGAGTTAGGCAACACGGTTTATTGTGTTGATATTGATGCCAAAAAAGTAGAACGCATGAAAGAGGGAGTTGTTCCTATTTATGAGCCAGGTCTCGAAGAAATGTTTCTCCGAAATATTCAGGCACACCGATTATTTTTCACCACTGATATTAAAGAAGCACTTGAAAAAAGCGAAGTTATTTATCTCGCTTTGCCTACGCCGCCAGGTGAAGATGGTTCTGCCGACTTGTCTTACGTTCTCTCCGTTGCCAATCAAATTGGCGAAATGATTACCGAATACAAAGTTATTGTTAATAAATCAACTGTTCCGGTTGGCACCGCTGATAAAGTTCGCGAAACCATTGGGGCAAAAACAAAAATTCCTTTCGATGTAGTTTCTAATCCCGAATTTTTACGGGAAGGTTTCGCAGTTGAAGATTCTATGAACCCAGCGCGAGTGATTGTGGGAAGTGAATCTGAGAAAGCCAAAGAAATAATGGCGCAAATTTATCAGCCATTTACCAATACTGGAATTCCTATTATTTTTATGGATGAGAAATCTTCAGAATTAACAAAATATGCAGCCAATTCTTTTCTTGCCGTAAAGATTACCTTTATGAATGAAATCGCAAACTATTGCGAAAAAGTAGGTGCAGATGTAGATAAAGTTCGTTTAGGAATGGGAAGTGACGATAGAATTGGACATCGTTTTCTATTCCCAGGAATCGGTTATGGCGGAAGTTGTTTCCCTAAAGATGTGAAAGCTTTAATCAGATCCGGCAAGCAGGAAGGATTTAATTTCCAGATTTTAGAAGCCACCGAAGAAGTGAACCAAACTCAAAAAATCATTCTCATTTCTGAAATTGAAAAATATTTTAAAGGAGATTTAAAAGATAGAAAAATTGCAATTTGGGGCTTGGCCTTTAAAGCAAATACTGATGATGTTAGAGAAGCATCCTCTTTAGATAATATCAAAATCCTTTTAGAAAAAGGAGCAAAAATTACGGCATTCGATACCATCGCAGAAGAAAATGTAAGACAGATTTTAGGAGATCAAATTTCCTATGCAAAAGATATGTACTCTACTTTAGAAGACGCAGACTGTTTGCTAATCGCCACCGAATGGAGTGAATTTAAAAATCCTAATTTTGAATTGATGGCGCAGAAAATGAAAAACAAAGCCATCTTCGACGGCAGAAATATGTTTGCCCTTGAACAAGTTGAAGACAAAGGTTTTTTCTACAAATCGATTGGTAGAAAAACTTTAAACTAATTATTTAGAAACATTATGTAAACCGCCCAATTTGAAATTAAATCTACTTTCAAAAATAATTTTCGCAATACTATTGGCATTTACAGTCAATAGCTTTGTGTATTTCGGGTTTGCTAATATTTACTCTTCTACCATTATTAATTACGAGAATTTCCAGGAGCAGTTTTATTCTGGAATTTACCAATATCGAATTTTAAGCAGTTACTTTTTCGTTTGGGTCTATGATTTTTTATCATTTTTAAATATTGATTATCAGGTTTTCAAATTAAAATTTATCAATCCCGATTCAGAACCCCAGATGTATTTATCGTTTTATATTTTAAATACTTTCTTCATGGTTCTCTCGTCAATAATGCTAGTTTTAATTACAGACTCAAAAAACTTTATTGCGACCAATTCAGAAAAATTATTAATCGTTGCCATCTCTTTATTTTGCATTGCGTTATCAACATTTGTAATTGTTCCATATGATGTTTCGAGTTATTTTTTCATATTGGTATTTTTCTATTTTCTTCTTCAATATTTAGAAAAACAATCAATTTTAATACTCGTTCTTTTAAACACAATTATCATTATTTCTACCTTTAATAGAGAATCTTCAGCCTTATCACTTTCACTGGCTGCAACTTTATTATATTCAAAATTTGGATTAAAAAAGGAAACGATAATGCCAATTGTTGTTTTGGGATTATCTTTCTTAGTAGTCTATTTAGGGCTTAGATTAATAAGCGAAAACTTCACGACAAATGACGGCAACTTATTATTACAAAACTTTACCCAACCGAAAAATCTTTTAGGACTTTTATTTTGGTTGATATTCTTTAGTTTTACGTTGATGTTGGCAAAAGATAAAAAAACACTTAATCACATTCTGTTATTCCATGTGCTATCACTTCCTTATCTATTCTTATGTATTTACACGGGGATTTTATATGAAATCCGTTTGTATATTCCGCTCTTGCTGACTTCACTTTTATTGAGCAAAACGGAATTTTTAAGAATTGATTAATTTAACTTAATTTTACATAAATTTATTCACACAAATGAGCGAACCTCAACAACAATGGACAGAAACCATCGAGTCTAAACACTCTCTTTTTGATCTTAAATTAAAAGAAGTCTGGCGCTACAAGGATTTGGTTTATATGTTTGTAAAACGGGATTTTGTTTCTGGTTTTAAGCAAACTATTTTAGGTCCACTTTGGTTCTTCATCAATCCTATTTTCACCACCATTGTTTTTGTATTTGTATTCGGAAACATTGCAAAATTATCTACAGATGGAATTCCACAGGTTTTATTTTATCTTGCAGGAATAACGCTTTGGAACTACTTCTCCTCTTGCTTAACAGGAACATCTAATATATTTACAGCCAACGCCTCTATTTTCGGTAAAGTTTATTTTCCTCGGTTGGTCATGCCAATAACAATTGTTATTTCGAACCTCATGAAATTTGGCGTTCAGTTTATGCTGTTCTTCGCAGTCTGGATTTTTTACTTTTCAAAAGGTCAAATTCAACCCAACATCTGGATTTTGGCTACCCCTTTTTTAATTGTATTAATGGCTATTTTTGCTTTAGGAGTTGGGATGATTTTCTCAGCATTAACGACTAAATACCGTGATTTGCAAATGCTTCTAACTTTCGGCGTGAGTTTAATGATGTATGCGACACCAGTAATCTACCCGGTTTCGTCCATCACTGGAGTATGGAAAAAACTGGCTTATTATAATCCACTTACCGGAATTTTCGAATGTTTTAAATATGGCTGGATGGGTCAGGGAGAATTTACCGTAGAAATGCTGCTCATCAGTACCGGGATTATTATTGCGCTTTTAATTATAGGAACGGTAACCTTTAACAAGGTCGAGAAAAGTTTTATGGATACGGTTTAAATTATGAGCAATGGGTAATGAGTATGACCGTTCAAAAACACAGAAGAAAAAAATATTAAATAAAAGAAAATGCTTGCATTAAAGGCAGAAAATATATCAAAACAATACCGACTCGGACAAGTTGGGACAGGTACACTTTCGCATGATCTGAATCGCTTCTGGCATCAAGTCCGGGGGAAAGAAGATCCTTATTTAAAAATCGGAGAAGCCAATGATCGCGCCTCAAAAGGCGAAAGTGAATATGTTTGGTCCTTGCGCGATATTAATTTTGAAATTGAGCAGGGCGATGCCGTGGGAATCATTGGTAGAAATGGCGCTGGTAAATCAACATTGTTAAAGTTACTGAGCAAAGTTACCAAACCAACCACCGGAAAAATTTACACCAATGGCCGAATTGCTTCCTTATTAGAAGTAGGCACTGGTTTCCACCCCGAAATGACCGGTCGAGAAAACATCTACTTAAACGGAGCTATTCTCGGAATGACCCGAAAAGAAATCAACTGCAAATTTGATGAAATTGTTGACTTCTCCGGCGTCGAAAGGTATATTGATACGCCGGTAAAAAGATACTCTTCCGGAATGTATGTTCGTTTAGCATTTGCTGTTGCCGCACATTTGGAATCTGAAATTCTGATTGTTGATGAAGTTCTTGCCGTTGGAGATGCTGAGTTTCAGAAAAAATGTTTGGGAAAAATGGGCGACGTGAGTAAGGGAGAAGGAAGGACGGTTTTGTTTGTGAGTCATGACCTTAATGCGGTGTCACAACTTTGCAATACCGGAATTCTTCTTCATCAAGGTCTTGTAGAATATACAGGTAAAATTAGAGAAACTGTTTCCACTTATCTTAATGCTGATAACGATGAAGTTATTTATTTTAACAATAAAGATACTTCAGGAAAAAAAATGTTTATCAAACAAATTGAGGTTGTAAAAAACGATGGTACAGTTTCAAAGGAATATTCCTATGACGAACCTATCAATTTTAAATTTAACATCTGCATGAATGAAACTCCGCCGAACTGTAGTTTTTTCGTCACCATACTGGATTCCAGAAAAAGAAGAGTTTTCTCCTGTGAGCGGCAATCTGTCAATGACTTGATGACTCTAACAATAGATCCTCGATCTCTGGTGAGAGGAAAATATTCCATACACGCTTTCATTAATCAACCAAAAGTTGCTCAGCTTGATGTAGCGGAAGATGTATGTAAATTTATAGTAACTGATTCCGCCTCCTACCTTTCAAAACATGGTGAATATGATTATGGCTCTGTTTTCGGACGATATAAATGGAATGAAAAATGATTAATAAATTAAAAAAATTACACCAACTTTATAAGCAAGAGCGGTATAAAGAAAATGTTCAGTTTCTACAAAACCCCAAAACAGGTCTGTCACCAGCTGATAAAGAACGAGCATTGCACTATCCCGATTTTACAGACGGAGAAGTAAATTTCTTTGGAAAGCCTTTCCGTTTTTCTCACGGCTCCTCATTTATTCATTCCGTGGATGAATTGTTTGAAGAAGAAGTCTACAGATTTAAATCCGACATTGACAATCCTTATATTATAGACTGCGGAGCAAATATTGGATTGAGCATAATGTACTTTAAAAAACTTTTCCCAAAATCAAAAATATTAGCATTTGAACCTGACGAAAAAATTTTCAATATTTTAAAAGAAAACATATTCACCCGCAATACATTTAATGATATCACCATAAAAAAAGAGGCGGTTTGGATAGATGACACCGAACTTTCTTTCTTTTCAGAAGGTGCTTTAGCAGGATCTTCAGTGGTTGATTTTGGCAAAAAAAACAATGTTATAAAAGTGCAGGCAATCAATTTAAAAAAATATCTGCTAGAACCAGTCGACTTTCTTAAAATAGACATCGAAGGGGCTGAAAACACGGTCATATTTGACATCGCCAATCATTTGGGGAACGTTAAAAATCTCTTTTTAGAATATCACGGATTATTAAATGAGCCACAAAATCTAGGCGAGATATTAACTCTTTTAAAAAAACAAGGGTTTGAATATTATATAAGAGTAGCAGGAAATACACTGAAATTTCCGTTTTGCAATGAAACACCATCAAACTTTAATCAACAGTTAAATATATTTTGCTATCGGAAAATTTATTAGTCTAAGTTTTTACTAGAATAATTTATATTCCTAGTATAAAACATAATTGAAAATTTATGGAAAAACTAGTCTCTATCTGCATTCCAACTTACAACGGCGAAAAATATTTGCAGGAAGCCTTAGATTCTGTAAAAGCACAGACTTACAAAAATATTGAAGTCATTGTTTCTGATAACCAATCTAAAGATAAAACATTAGAAATCTGCGAACAATTTAAATCTGAAGTAGATTTTCCGGTTTTCATACATTCCCACACGCAATCTGGTATTGGAGAAAATTGGAACAATACAATTGAAAAATCTAACGGTGATTACATTAAGTTTTTATTTCAAGATGATATTTTAGAAAAAAATTGTGTAGAAGTGATGATGCAATATTTAGCACAGTATAATTTGCAGGCTGTAGTAAGCAAAAGAAACATTATTAATGCAGAATCGCAATTGGTTACAGAAGGCTCTTGGTTTAATGACTTTAATGATTTACAGAAACCAGCAGGAATTCCTACCGATGAGTTTTATATATTTTCAAAAAAGAATTTGAAAAACTTAAATTATGACAGATATTTAGTTAATAATATTGTTGGGGAGCCTTGTGTAAGTTTATTTACAAAAAATGTTTTTAAAAAAGTAGGACGTTTTGATTCGAATTTAAAACAAGCTTTAGATTATGTTTATTGGTTGAGGGTTTTGGCTAAATACGACATTGGCATTATTCCAGAAAAAATAGTTAAGTTCCGGTATCATTCAGAACAAACTTCCAATCAAAATTATTTAAATAATTTAAATGAAGAACAATTTATTTCAAAAATTCTTCACAACGATTTATTATTCTACATTGGTTCCAAAAATATAAAAAATCATCTAAAACAAAGATATCCTCTACTTAAGAGATTAGTTGCACTTAGATATCGAATATTTCCATGAGTGATTTTGCCATCATAATTCCTTTCTACAAAATAGATTTTTTTGAAGAAACCTTAAAATCTGTTGTAACTCAAACCAACAGAAATTTCACTTTATATATCGGCAATGACGCAAGTCCTGATGATCCCTTACCACTTATTGAAAAATATTTCAAAGAAGGAGACTATCATTATTTTGATTATAAAGAAAATTTAGGCGGTAAAAACCTCGCTTTGCAGTGGGAAAGAATTTTAGAAAATATAACGGAAGATTGGTTTCAAATATTAGGAGACGATGATTTAATTTCTAATAATTTTGTAGAGGAATTTTACAAAAACCTTCATTTAGCAGATTCACATCACTCCAATGTTATAAAAATCAGCCAGTGCTTCATTAATGAGACTAGCGAAACGACAAATGAATTCACAAATTATGCAAAAATATCTTCCTCGAAATTAATCTGGCGAAGTAAATATTTAGAGAAACACAGAAGCAGCTTGTCCGAACATATTTTCAGAACAAAAACGTATCACAAATATAAATTTAAACCTTTTCCGCTTGCTTGGTATTCTGATGATTTGGCCGTCCTTGAATTTAGCGAAGGCAAAGGAATTATCTTTATAAACGAAGCAAAGGTTTATGTACGGATGTCTTCACTTAACATCTCTTCATTAACCAATAATGACGCAGAAAAGAAAAAGGCAAAACACGAATATCTAGAAATTATTTTAAACAAGTATTCCTATTTACTAAAAAAAGAAGAACTTATTAAGGAATTTGACGATTACCTTTATCTAACATGGAAAAATAAATATCCCACCAAATTAAATTTTTCACGAATTTACCTCAAAACGAAACATTGGTATACAATCCTTAAAATTCCTTATCAAAAATATCTCTTAAATAAAAACGCAAGAATAAAATAATTCTAATCCTGCAAAACTTTTTTCATTAATAAAATGACTTACCCTTTTCAAAGAAACTATATCAATTTTATAAAATCTCTCAAAAAAATTTGGTGGAAATTAGAGGCGCATTATGAAAACATTAAAGCAAAAAAGCAATATAACAAACTCCTTCAAAACGATTCTTTAATCATCTCACAAAGAGAAAACATAAAGTCTATTCCCGTTCTCATTATTAACTTTAACCAACTTTTTTATCTGGAACAGCTCATCAATTTTTTAATCGAAAGAAAATTTGAGAACATCATTATTCTGGATAACAAATCTACCTATCCTCCACTTTTAGATTATTATAAAAAAATCGAAGATAAAATAAAAATTGAATATTTGGTTCAAAATTATGGCCATCAGGTTTTATTTAAAGTACCGCATTTATTAGAAAAATATGGCAAAGGTTATTATTTCCTTACCGATTCTGATATCGTTCCCAATAATAATCTCCCAGATAATTTTGCTGATGAAATGATGAAAAAATTAGATCAATATTTTTCTAAAGTCACCAAAATAGGTTTTGCGTTGCGAATTGATAATATTCCCGACCATTTCAAACTAAAAGAAAAAGTGCTGACTTGGGAAAAACTATTTTGGCAAAATCAAGTTGAACCAAACGGATACCTTACCACAATCGATACTACTTTTGCGCTTTATAAACCACAGTACGGACTGCAATTTACCAACATCGATTTTTTAAAAGGACTTCGCATAGCCGGTGATTACAGCGCAACACACGGAGGATGGTATCTTAACACAGAACATTTATCGGAAGAAAATAAATTCTATTTTGCAACGGTCAACAAATCAGCCTCTTGGGCCTTAGACAAGGAGGGGAAATCTTTCGCAGGCTACGAAAAAAAAGAAAATAGGAATTTTTAAACACCTTATTAATTCATGACTAAAATCTCAATCATCATCCTTACTTATAACCATGAAAAATTCATCTCCCAAAATCTGGAAGGTGTTTTTTCGCAAGTCGTAGATGCTGATGTGGAACTTATTATTTGTGATGACCATTCGCAAGACCAAACAGATTCAGTTATAAAAAATATCATTCAAAATACACCTTCTAATTTTGAAGTGAAATATGTGAGACAGCCCAAAAACATTGGAGCAACTCCCAATTTCTATTCTGCCTTAAAAATGGTAACCGGATCTTTTGTGGCATTCTGTGAAGGCGATGATTACTGGACAGATCCCAATAAACTGCAAACACAAATTGATTTCTTAATAAATAATCCAGATTACAGTCTATGTTTTCATACTGCAGTTAATATTTCTGATGATGTAAAAATTAATGAAACCTTATTTTCGAAAGTTGAAGACCGCGAATATTCAGCGGTAGAAATCTATAAACACTGGATCGTACATACGGCAACAGTGATGATGCGTGCAGAAGTTTTAAAATCTGAAGCCAAAAAAGCTACTTTACATGAACCTGATTTACAATACTTCGACACTGTTTTGTTTTTAGCCGCTTCGACCTTAGGAAAACTTCATGGCATCCCAAAGAAAATGTCAGCGTACAGAAGACATCAAGCGGGACTTTCTGCCGGCAAGATCAATTTCAAACGTGACTTACAACATAATAAACTGGATGAAACTATCGGCAAATACTACGGCGGAGAAATTAAAAAACTATCCAACTGGCTGATTTTCTCCCGTTCCAAAATTAATTTTAATATTTTAATGAAAGGAAACAGGTTTTTTGCTGCTTTAAAATTTCTACCTTGGCTGCTGCGAAACCGGATCTTCATTTATTCCTGGATGAAAAAATAACTTACCTATTTTCTATTGCGCTAAAAATGACAAAAAAAACTAAAATCGCATTTCTTTGTAGTGGCCCACCAACCGATAAGAAAATTTGGTCGGGAACTATTTTTAAGATGTTCCAAGCTTTTTTGGCACAAGGTTTTGAGGTGGAGTGGATTCCTGTAAACAGATTCACCAATTTAGAATCCCGCTTTTTTTTAACCATTGAAAATCTTCACAGAAAAATATTTAACCGAGGATTCAACCCAAATCATTTTTTAGCAAAAGCTTTTTCAGCTTCCCGAAAACTTCAAAGAAATCTAAAATCTTCCGATGCAGATGTTATTTTTGCGCCAACAACGATTACAGATATTGCTTTTTTAAAAACAAACAAACCTATTCTTTATCTCAATGATGCCACCTTTCGTCAGCTCTTAAATTATTATGACGGAATGAGTGGATTTGGATGGCTTTCAAAAAAAACCACGATATTCATTGAAAGACTAGCGCTTCAAAAATCTGACGCACTAGTTTTCTCCTCTAATTGGGCAGCGAAGCATGCCATCGATTTTTATAAAACCCCAAAGGAAAAAGTAAAAGTCATTAAATTTGGATCAAATTCTATTGCGCCAGAAGAAATCGTAGAAAAAGATTATAGTAGCGAAATTACATTTCTCTTTCTAGGAGTGGAATGGGAACGAAAGGGAGGACAAATCGCCTTGGACACTATCAAGATTTTACGCGAAAGAAATTATCCTGTAAAACTTCAAGTCGTGGGATGTATTCCACCTGTTACAGCTGCGGATGAAATGAATGTAATTCCTTTTTTAAATAAAAACAATCCTGCAGAAGCGCAACAGATTTTTGATTTTTTACAGCACTCTCATTTTATGTTTATGCCAACACGAGCGGATTGCACTCCGATTTCTTTTTGTGAAGCTGCGAGTTACGGATTACCCGTGATTTCTACCAATACTGGTGGGGTTGAAGCCATAGTAGAATCTGAGAAAACAGGTTTCCTTTTACCTTTAGATGCAAATGCAGAGCAATATGCTGATAAAATAGAAGTCCTGCTCCGCAATCCGAATCAAATAAAAAAGCTTTCTTTGAATGCCAGAAAAAAATATGAAGAAGAGTTGAATTGGGATTTTTGGGGTGAAGAAATACAAAAAGTTATTACTAACCTCTTAAAAACTAAACTTTAAGTTTTTGTAGAATTCGATATTTAAAATAAAATAAATTCAATAAAAGCGGAAAGTTAAAAAAAACCGTGATTTTCGGCTGATTAGTTTTTAAAGCAATATCCCAATAGTTTTTGGTAAGCGTTTCTTTCTCTTCTTTAGATTTTGCAACCAGAAGTTTCGTTTTAAAAGAAAGCATCGCATATTTCGGATTATCGAGCAATCGCTGATATAAATTCTGACTCAAACCATCTTCCAGGTATTCGCCAAAAGCTAAAATATGATCGGTGAAAAGAATCTTATAATTTTTAATAATGGGAATAAGCTGGACGCTCTCCTGGCAGAATTTTTCCTTTTCAAAAATAGGAAAAGGAAATTTTCGAATCACCTGCATTTTAAAAACATAAATCATTTCGCCGGCAAAACCCCATTGATAACTATTGTATTCGGTCCATTTCTTAATTTCACTGCTCCTGCTTGTATGACTCATTTCTTCAGGCGCATGAATAAAAGCAAAGCCCCCAAATTCTTTATTATCTGTTTCCAGAGTTAATTCTTGGCAAACTTCCAAACAATCTTTTCGGAGAAAGTCATCGCTGTCCACAGGCAGATACCATTTTCCCAGCGCGTTATTTACTGCAGTATTAATGGCAATATGCTTTCCTTGATTTTTCTGTTTAATATATCGAATAGGGAAATCAGTTCTGTCAATAAAATGAGAAACTAACTCTTTGGTATCATCCGTTGAACCATCATCAATAATTAGCCACTCAAAATTACGAACAGTTTGGCTGCATAAACTTTGAAAAAGGCGAGTAAGTAAATGACTTCGATTATAAGTGGGAGTAAAAACCGTAAACAGCATCTTTATTTTAAAATTATGCCTAAAAATACATAAAAATTTCATGACCCATTATAATTAAGCTCTTTAAAACACCATTATCTCTAAAAATTGTAACTTCCCAGATAATTTGCATTAATGAAGAAAAAAATACTGTTTGAGGTTGATTTTAAAGATTGGGCATTCTATTTCATGGTCAAATCATGGTCATTGAAGTTATCAGATGAGTACGATTGTTATTATGTTTGCAATGAAGTTTATCGGATAAAAGAACTCCAGAAAATGAGTTGGCTCAACATTTTTGTATTAAATGCTATTTCACAAATTCGATTCACTTTTTATCAATTATTTTTTAAGCAGAATAAGAAAGTTCAGTTCATTCATTCCTCTGGAAACTATTCTTTCCCAAAATTCACTAAAGCTTTTGTAACCCCTTTTAATGATGAATCAAAACAAGTTGAAATTCTAAAATTTGATTACCTCATTTCGATGGCTTATTTTTTTCAGTACAGCTCCGAAATCCCATTTAAAGGTCGCAGAAACTTGGTCGGTATTTTTAATGACTGTTTTCCCCATCTTGGCCCGGAATACGACATCAAAACCAAAACCGATGTTAATTCTCTTTCGCGAGCAGCGTTTTTTGAGAAATATTTAAAACATTATGATTTTCTTTTACTTGCTAATAATAATCTCATTAATGCCTACAAGGATTATACGGAAAACATTGAATTTGCACTTGGAATTTATAAAGAAGAATTTTTTGGAAGAACAAAACTTAAAAGTGAGATGTTTACTTTAGGCTGGACAGGAAATCCACATCGGGAGGTAAAAGGTTTTTTTGAAGTTATTGAACCAGCAGTACAAAAAGTTCTCGAAACCGGCAGAAAAATTCGGTTAAAAACCTCCTTCAATGCATCCTACGAAGAAATGATCGAATTTTACAATGATGTAGATCTTGCCGTAATTGCATCAAGTGGTGATGGAGCTCCTACGATGTTTTGTGAAGCGAGTCTTTCTGATATCCCATCGGTATCTACTTTTATAGGATTGCCATCGATGGTTATTCAAGACGGAGTTAATGGGCTTTTCATCAATCGAGATATCGACGAGATGGCGAATGCAATTATTTTTCTTCACGACAATCGTGATATTTTGGAAGGCTTTTCGAAAAGAATAAAAAAGGATTATTTGGATATGATGAGTAACGAAAAGAATATTGGAAAAATCAGAAACGTCTTAAAAAAACTTGAGCACTAATCCTTTCTATTTTTATAATGATGCAAAACCACACCAACCCAACCGTAACAATTATCACCACCTTTTACAATTCAGTTTCTCTGGGCGATTTTGTCCGTAAAGCGATGGATTCCCTTCTCAATCAATCTTATAAAAACATTGAATTCATCTGTGTAAATGATGGTTCTAAAGATGATACGCTCAATCAACTTTTAGCCTATCAGAAAAAAGACGACCGAATTCAGATTATTAATAAAAAAAATGAGGGAACGGCACAATATGCAAAAGCTGCAGGACAAGATGCTGCAACCGGCGAATATATAATGCTTTTTGATCATGACGATTCTATTTCTTCCGACGCAGTAGAAAAAGCGGTTCAGGAATTTACAAAAAATCCAGAATTGGATATGGTTGGATTGATTGTGAAAACAATATTCAGCGATGGTAAAATAAAAAACATTTACGCTTTGGATGAACTATTAGAAAATATCGACGAATATAGATCTCACTGGATTACAGGTTCTGACGCACTTCAAAAAACAATTGGCCGATATGATATTCATTTTCGTGGTTTTTACCGCAAAGACCTCTTTAAGAAAGTTTCGTTTCGATTTACAGAGCGACTGCTAAATGCAGACGAAATTGTAGAACGGCAACTTTTGCAATATGCTCACAAAATAGGAACTTGCAACGGAATTTACACGCATTATATTTTTCTAAACTCTTCTGCGAAATCTTTTAACTTAAAAAAAATAGACATCGTAGCCACAGATCTCTACATGAGAGATTTTGCCAAAAAACTCCACTTATATGAAAGTAGGAAAGCGATTTTTGAAAGCGTTGCTTATAAAAACTTTATTGATGCTGTCAAAGTCCATCACTATTTTAAACCAATACTTTCAGCGGAGCAAAATGAATTTTATAACAATAGACTAAAAAGCGCTTACCACGGTTTAGATAAAAAAACAGTCTTAGAAACCTACAGAGGTTTTGCAAAAGTTTACAATCAAATTCTACTTTCTAATTTTTCTTTACTCCGTCAATTTTATAAAATTAAAAAGTAATTACCGGTAATACATATATTTAAAAAGTCGGATTGCGATAGAAGTCGGAAGTTCAAGTTTCAGTGCTTTTTTCTTTGTTTCGAAACTATAATTTGATCTGAAATAATCTCGAAATCTTAAATTAGGATATTTCTTGTAAAGATTAAAACTATAAATCCACTCCGATTCTTTTTTCTTTGCTTTCCAGTTCATAATCAAGGTCATGGTTTTGTAATTGATCATATGCGTTCGGATCAAAGCGCTGGTTTCTTCCTGATTTTCAGATTTCAAAGCAGCATCAAAATGGCTAACGATCGTACCCCAGTTATCAAAATGTCTTTTATCCCGATTATGAATTACTGATTTTTGATGTAGAAAATAGGTGTAAGTAATGCCTTTATGGATAGCGATTTTATTTAACTTCAAAATCAAATGAAAAGTCCATAATTCATCTTGCGCAAATAAACCGGGTATAAAATAAATCTTGTTAATTCGAATAAAATCAACTAAAAACAATTTGTTTACCGCATACGTCACTAAGTCTCCATTCGCAAAATCTTTCAATATTTCATCTTTTCCTGTAATAACTTCCTTTTCGGACTGAATTTTAATACAAATGGATTTTTCGCCAGTTTCCAATTGCTCACATTCCAGTTGAGAAATCGTCATTTCCGCACCTGTTTTTTCAGCAATCTCAACTAAGCTCGAAATACAATCGGGTGTAATCGTGTCATCACTATCCAGAAAAAAAAGATACTTTCCCTCTGCGGTATCAATCCCTTTATTTCGAACCACCGATAAACCGGAATTTTTTTCTAAATGATAAATTTTCCAGTTTTTCAGATCATTATTTTTGATGAAGTTCTCGGCAATCTCAACACTATTATCCGGCGTTTGATCATTGATTAATGTTACTTCGATATTGGAATAAGTTTGTGCTCTTACAGATTCTAAACACGCATTAAGAAAATCTTCACATTTGTAGAGCGGAATCGAAATAGTAACTAAAGGCTGCATGGATTTATTTTCCCCAAAAATACCTAATAATATTTAAATTATTACCTTTGGTTCATTAGAAAAAGCGAAACACAAATGATTGATCTTCTTTCAAGAATAGCGGTAAAATACCATTACGCATTAAAACATTTACTTGTGCATACTCAAAGGAAATTATTCTTCAGAAATACTAAAAGTAAGATTCACGATTCTTTTAAATTAGGCGGGGACAATGTTTTAGATATATCTCCAGAAGCTATTTTCGAAATCGCTGAAAACGTAACTTTAAATAGCAATAATTTTATCACCGTTAAAAAAAATGCTCGTTTAAAAATCGGTAAAGAAACTTATATTACCAGAGCTACAATTTCGTGTTTGGGTGAAATAGAAATTGGAGAAAATTGTATTTTAGGAGAAGGAATGAAATTATTTGATCATAATCATCAATACACCACAAATCCATTTTCAGTTTCAAAAACAGATTTCAATATCGGTAAAATAAAGATTGGCAATAATGTTTGGACTGGAGCAAATGTTACTATTTTAAAAGGGGTAACCATTGGTGATAATTGTATTATTGGAACGGGCGTTTTAGTTTATAAAGACGTCCCTGATAATAGTTTAGTGACATTGAAACAGGAACTTCAGATAAAACAATTGTAATTTTCTATGATGAATAATTCCCCCATATTATCTGTTATAATGTCCGTCTACAATGGAGAGAAATATCTTCATGAAGCGATGGATTCTATTTTAAATCAAACCTTTAAAGACTTTGAATTCATCATCATAGAAGACGCTTCAACAGATCGCACTTTAGAAATTATAGAAAAATATAGAACTCAAGATTCACGAATTGTACTCATTACAAAAAAAGAGAACAAAGGCCCTAAAGGATTTATAGAAAATCTTAACCTGGGTTTAAATGCAGCAAAAGGCCAATTTATCGCTCGCATGGATGCCGATGACATCTCTGATTTGAACCGATTCGAAAAGCAAGTGGACTTTCTTCAAAAAAGTGAAAACATTTTCATGGTTGGAAGTGATCTCCAACTAATTGATCAAGATGGATTAAACACCAATCTATTACCTGCATACCATACCGATGAAGACATTCAAAAGAATATGTTCAAAAATATTTCGATGTACCACCCTGTAATTTTATTTCGAAATAATAAAAAAATATCTTATCGCGAGAAAATGCTCTATTGTGAAGATTATGACCTCTATTTCAGATTGATGATAGAAGGTTATAAATTTGCAAACATTCAAGAACCTCTTTTAAAATACAGGATTTTAGAAGATTCAATATCGAGAAAAGACAGCAAAATGATCCGATGGTTATTTGTTGAAAAAGCGCGGTCTTTTTTCATAGAACAGAAAGAAAAAGGAGAAGATTCTTATGAAAATTTTGATCCTGAAAATTATTTAAATATACTAAAACCCAATTACAACAATACTGTTTCCGACCTCTTATTTGCTGCAAAAACGGCATTAAAATACCAGAATCATACTGATTTAAAAAGTATCTTAACCAAAACCAACGCAAATTTTCCTAATGAAAAAAAATTCCAAATATATAATTGGTATTTAAAAATTCCAAAATCAATGCTCCCCTACTTTACGAAAATTCTTTATAAATAAAAATCGAGCACAATTTTAGAAACCAAACATAAACGATGTCAACTAAAAAAATAAAAATACTCTTCCGCCACCGCTCTATGGAAATGGGCGGCGTAGAAAAAGTACTGCTCAGTTTACTGAACAATCTTAATCGTGATTTATTTGAAATAACTGTGCTTTTAAGTATTGATCAGGGAGAATTGAAAAATGAAATTCCTTCTCATGTAAGGAAAGTTTTTTTAGCAAAAGGAAAAGAAAGCTTTTCTAAAAATAAATTTATCCAAAAATTTCAACTTCTATTAAGAAGAATAAAACTGGAAAAATTGAGAAGAAATCCAAAACTCATCGATAGCAATTATCTGAAAAATTCTTATGATATTGAAATCGGAATGACTTACAATGATTTTGAACCTATTTTAAATTCCAGTAATAAATATTCAAAAAAAATAGGTTGGTTTCATTCCGAAATTAATCATCCGAAATTGCAGGTTTTGGTACCAAAGATTTTAGAGCATTTCCCACAGTTTGACCATATGGTTTATTGTTCAGAGAAAATTAAGGAAATGATGCACAACGATTATCCGAATCTTAATTACCCAAAAGAAAGCGTAATTATCAACGCCATTCCACTTCAGGAAATTAAAAAGAAAGCTGCAGAAAAAATAACTGATTTGCCAAAAAGCCCTGTTTTTGTTTCCGTTGGAAGATTACATACCCGAAAAGGCTATCACAAATTGATGGAAGTTCATGCTCAACTTTTAAAGGACGGTTTTGAACATTCTGTAATGATTATTGGGGATGGAGAAGAACTTCCGAATCTTTTAGCACAACAAAAAAAATTGTGCATTGAACAAACATTTATTTTAGCTGGGAACAAAATGAATCCTTATGCCTACATTAAAAACGCAGATTTTTTCATTATGCCTTCTGAATCGGAAGCTTGGCCTTTAGTTATCGCGGAAGCCCTTATTTTACAAAAACCGATTATTGCCACTGAAGTTGGAGATGTTGGATTAATGATTAAACATAAAAAAACCGGCTACCTCATCGGTTATAAAACACAAGAAATATATGATGCAATGAAAGAGTTTCTGATTAATAAATCTTTAATTTCTGATTTAAAAGAAAACCTCAGAGAAATCGAAAATGAATTTGACAATCAAAAAATATTCAATGAGATTGAAGAAATAATTCTTATTTTAACAAAAACGATATAATTTGTGTTTTTCCTGATAGTGCGTACACAGATAAAGTAGTGGTTTTTAAATTAGTTGCACTGTGTTTTACTATATACCACAAAATTATATCAAATCACAATTTTTAAAGTTTTCAAATCTCTTATCAAAGCACAGGCCATATTCAGATTTTCGATGTCCATCTTTTAAAAATGTTGCGAACCGTTCATTTAAACTTTCAAAATATTCCGCTGAATCAATGCTTAAGATTCCAGGATGAACCATCACCTCTACAACACTATAATTCTTACTCTTCTGCAAAAAAGCAAATAAATTTGTAGAATTAATTTCACACGTATTTAACATGGAATAAAATCCTATTTCCCTGGAATTTTCATTAAATAAAGAAAGAAATTTCAGCAAGAATAATTTAATAACATTGGCGAAAGAGGCTGTTCGGCCATTGAATTGATAACTTTCAAAGATGTTCTCATTAATTTCACGCACCCGCAGAATATTATGCTTATTCGCTAATTTCCGTACAATTTTATTGATGGATGGAATAATATGTACATGCTCATGACCATCTATATGAGAAATATTTATACCCGCATTCTTAATTTTTAAAATCTGAAGTTCAATTTCTTGTTCCAAATGTTGTAAAACTTTTTTAGTTTTTCTTCTAAACAGTAAGGTGATAAACGTATTTTTAAGTTCACCTTTGATTGACAATAAATTTTGAGAAAAAAGCGGAGAAGCGCAGGTGAGATTTACATGAACACCAACTTTTAAACTTGGACAATTTGGAATAACCTCGGAAATTGCGTGGTCAAAATACTTAGTGTTTGCCATTAGACTTGCATGACTTAAATATCCGTCTCTATTTGCATTTAAAATCGCTTCATTCACCCCAAGAGAAAAACCAAGATCGTCGGCGTTAAGAATTATTTTTTTCACCATTTATGAAGAGTTACGGATGATTTTTTATTAAAGTTAAACACTCATTATCAATAACTAACGTGTTGGAAGGTCAATTAATTTTTGAGTTCTGTAAAAATGCATCTAAATTATTTTAAATCCAATAAACCACGAAACTATTTTAGTTAGTGTCTGACGCTTCCAAAAAATAAAAACTTCTAATTTTAAAATTACATTTGTACAAAAAAACAAAGTATATTTGCTATGACAGCAAAACCAACAGATGAATTTACTCTACAGGATCATTTTGAAAATCCATAGGATTTTTACGGAACTGCGCGATAAAGCCTATATCGAAATCTGCAAATCCCGTGGTTTAAAAGTCGGTAAAAACTGTTGGCTCGCGGCAGTAATGTTGTTGTATTAAAAAGAGTAACTATTGGTGATAATGTTATCATTGGTGCGGGCTGCGTAATCTACAAGAATATTCCCGCAAATTCAACTGTAATCAATCACCAGAATTTGGACATCAAAACAAATTAAGATGAAGTTTTCTGTTCTCATTGCACATTACAATAATGCGAAATATTTTAAGGAATGTTACCAATCTTTATTGGAACAAACCTATAAAAATTGGGAAGCAATTATTTTAGATGATGCTTCTGAGGAAGTAGAAAAGAATTTAGTAAAGCAAATAATTGAAGGAGATATTCGTTTTAAATATTATGAAAACGCTAAAAACAAAGGTGTTGGATTCACCAAAAGCAAACTCATTGAATTGGCGACAGGCGATATTGTGGGTTATGTAGATCCTGACGACACGATTTTACCTACTGCAATTGAAAAAAGCATTGCTGCTTTTCAAAACGATAAAAAAGCAGTTCTTACTTACTCGCGTTTTATCTCTTGTGATGAAAATTTAAAACCGATTTCTGCTTTTAAATCTGCTCAACAAGTTCAAAATAACGATCCCTATTTCTTTAACATTCCTGTACAAATTGCGCATTTCGTCTGCTTTAAAAAAGAGGTTTATCTCACCACAGAAAAGATGAACACGGAATTAAAAATTTCCGAAGATCAGGATTTATATTTAAAATTATACGAGAAAGGGAAAGTGGTTTTCATTAATGAAACCAATTATTTATACCGAACTCACAGTGGTGGAATTTCGCAAAACGACCATAAAAAAGAGTCTTACGAATATTGGGCAAAAGTAATTTGGGATGCCATGCAAAGAAGAAAACTCAAAACAATTAATGGAAAAAAAATCCCGACTGAATATACTTCTTCAAACGAAATTTTCGATTTATTACAGTATCAAAATTCTATTCCTTATCGAATTAAAAAGAAGTTGAAAATTCTATTTCAATCCCTATTTTAGAATGACTGCTTCTCCTAAAAAAATAAAAATCTTATTTCGCCACCGTTCCATGGAAATGGGCGGCGTAGAAAAAGTGATGTTAAGTCTTCTCAATAACATGGATCAGAATAAATTTGAAATGACCATTCTTTTAAATTTGAATCAGGGAGAATTGAGAAATGAATTTCCGGCACATGTTAGAAAAGTATATTTGACGGATGGTAAAGAAGATTTTTCTAAAAATATTTTGCTTCAAAAATTTCAACTTTTAAAAAGAAAAAATAAACTGGAAAAATTCAGAAAGAATCCGAAAATCATTGACAATGAGTACTTAAAAGAAGAATACGACATCGAAATCGCGATGACTTATAACGATTTCGAGTCGGTTTTAAATTCTTCCAATAAAAAATCAAAAAAAATCGGTTGGTTTCATTCTGAAATTAATGTTCCGAAATTGCAACCTTTAGTACCGGCAATCTTAAAGCATTTTCCGCAATTTGATTACATGATTTATTGTTCAGAAAAAATTCAGAACTTGCTGCATCAAGTGTATCCAAATCTTCAGTATCCAAAAGAAAGTGTGATTATTAATGCCATTCCGATTGAGGAAATCAAAAAGAAAGCCGAAGAAAAAATAACTGATTTACCTCAATCTCCCGTCTTTGTTTCTGTAGGTAGATTGCATACCAGAAAAGGATATCATAAGTTGATGGACGCTCACGCACAACTATTGAAAGAAGGTTTTGAACATTCCGTTGTTATCATTGGCGATGGTGAAGAATTAACAAATCTTTTGGGTCAACAGAAAAAACTGGGCGTTGATAAAACGCATCAATTTATTGGCAACAAAATGAATCCATATCCTTATATTAAAAATGCTGATTTTTTCATCATGCCGTCTGAATCCGAAGCCTGGCCATTGGTCATTGCAGAAGCATTAATTCTACAAAAACCAATCATTGCAACCAAAGTTGGTGATGTAGAAATGATGATTAAAGACGGAAAAACAGGCTATCTAATTGATTATACAACCGAAGAAATTTACAATGCAATGAGGGCGTTCATCACCAATGAAAAATTGATTTCAGAGTTAAAGGATAATTTGAAAACTATAGAAGACGATTTTGATAATCAAAAAATATTTTCTGCTATTGAAGAAATTATTTTAAATTTATACAAAGGTAACGCATGATTTATTTATACCGAATTATTTTAAAATTACACACTACTTACGAACGTTTTATACAGCACATTTATCTTCAAATTTGTCTGGCTAAAGGTTTGAAAGTAGGGAAAAATGTTCGCTTTGTAGAAGTTCCACAATTTGGGACAGAACCGTTTTTAATTGAAATTGGAGACGAAACTACCTTTTCAAATAACGTGCGGTTTGTAAATCATGATGGCGGACAAAACGCCCTGCACTTTCTGGAGAAATATAAAGATGTCAGAACTTTCGGTCGTATAAAAATCGGGAAACAATGTCTCATTGGAGCCGATACCATTATAATGCCCGGCGTTGAAATGCAGGACAATTGCATTTTGGGCGCAGGATCTATTTTGACAACCTCAACCAGAAAAGGGTCTGTTTATGCTGGAGTTCCTGCAAAATTCATCTGTACGATTGAAGAATACGGAGATAAATTACTGGCCAACAACGTAGTATATCCTCGTGAATTAGAAAAGGTTCGAAATAACTTAGATGATTATATTAAAGAAAATCTTCCTCATATTTACAAACCTGTAAAGTAATTTGCTAAAAAAGAATATGAAAATAAGGCCGATAAATTCTTAAAAGATTATTCCACACCTGCGACACCCAATTTGATCATTTTTATTAAAAGATCTTTTCTATTCCCATAAGTGTCGAAAACGGCATCCTCACTTAAAACACCACGTGGTAGATCTTGCGGAATAATTTTCAACCGGTCGTCTTCCAGGTCTTCTCCCCTTTCTTCACTGTTATAATAATTCATCAATTCGTTAAAATCTTGTTGATTCTGCTCCCACTTTTCGAGTAATTTTTCCATTTCTGAAATCAGGTCGTCGGTGCGGTTCAGAATATTTTCCATTTTGGTAATATTTTCAATACGTTTTTCCATTTTATATAATTTTAAAATTAAATATACGGATTACTTTTCTTAACTGACCCGCTTTATTATCTTTGTAGAAACACAATCCTTTGAAAAAGAAAATCCTCATCAGAATCGGTTCTTTGCGCCATGGCGGTGCAGAAAAAGTTTTGGTGACTTTTTTGAAAAACTTACCGGAAGACAAATGTGAAATCGATCTTTTATTGAATTTATATTCAGGGAAATATTTACCGGAAGTTCCGAATTGGATCAACGTTTTGTATTTGAATAAAGGGGAAATGATTACGACCAATCGTTTGCAAGATATTCCTGTAAAAGCCTTTCGCGTGATTTATCAGAAGATGTTAAAGATGTTTCCTTCTCTTCTTTATCAATTTATTTTAAAGGGTAAAAAGTACGATATCGAATTTGCGGCGATTCACGGTTTTCGCGACGAAATATTAAATTCCCCTTTAAAATCATCTAAAAAATTGATTTGGATTCATAATGATTTAAAGAAAACAGAACTATATCATTACACTGATGATGAAATCCGCAAGTTTTTTGGCTTTGATAAAATCATGGTGATTTCAGAAAAAATTCAGCAGGATTTTGAAATTTTAGCGAGAACTGAAAAGGAGAAAAATAAGATTGTTCGAATTTATAATCCTTTGGACACGGAAGAAATTTTGAAAAAGTCGGAACTCGAAAATCAAACCTCGAAACCCGAAACTCAAAACCCGCAACCAACTTTCGTTTCTGTTGGAACGGTTTTTCCCCAGAAAGGATTCGATCGATTATTGCGAGTTCACAAACGACTTTTTGAGGAAGGTTTCAAACACAGAATCCAAATTCTCGGTGATGGCTATGATTTTGAAAACATTAAAAAATTACAAAAAGATTTAGGCGTTTCTGAAACATCGACGCTTTTTGGATTCACCGATAATCCTTATCCCTTTATTAAAAATGCAGATATTTATATTTTAAGTTCCAGATATGAAGGTTTTCCGACCGTTTTATTTGAAGCAATTACGTTGAAAAAGAAAATTATTGCAACCGATGTTTCGGGTGTTCGGGAAATGTTAGCAGATGGAAAACTCGGATTAATCGTAGAAAATTCTGAAGACGGAATTTATGAAGGAATGAAAAAAGCACTTAAAAACCCTGATCGTTTTCAGCAATACGAAGAACATTTAAAAGATTACGAAATGCCTTTTAATCTGGAAAATTCAGTAAATTCAATCATTAAAATTTTAGACGAATTATAAATCATTTATCTTTGCCTCTATGTCTGAAAACTCTATTATTCAAAAAGATTTTTACCGCGAAAGTGGCGTGATGCTTTCAAAGTTTGAAATATTTAAAAAATGTTTCAATCCGAATTTGCATTTTATTTATCTTTTTAGAACGACTCAAAAACATCCGAAAAATACGATGTTAGGAAAATTCTGGCGTTTGATTTTGCGGCATTATCAAATTAAATATGGTTTTCAAATCTATCCCGAAACCCAGATTGGTGAAGGATTATATCTCGGACATTGGGGTTTGCTTGCCATTAATCCAAAAGTAATTATCGGTAAAAACTGCAATATTGCTCAAGGCGTAAGTATCGCCCAAGCCAATCGTGGCAAATATATTGGAACTCCCGTTATTGGTGATGAAGTCTGGATCGGACCAAATGCTGTAATTGTTGGCGGAATTACCATCGGAAATAATGTACTGATTGCGCCAAATGTTTATCTGGCAGAAGATGTTCCCGACAATTCTTTGGTCATTGGAAATCCTTGCAGAATTTTTAATATTCATAATGCTACTGAGGGTTACATTAACAATAAAGTTTAAAAAGTTCTTCTCTGTTTGATCGTAAAGATTCTGGCCATCATCATTCCATCTGATTTTCGGATGAGCGTGCTGCATAATTTCACTCTGTTTTCTGATAAGTTTTCTACGGAATTCAAAACATAAATTATTTTGTCGCGGGAATCACAGTTTGCATAATACATCACGTCTCGAAATAGCGTGAAATAATTTTCTTCCCACTTCAACTGTTCCTGGGAATTAAAGAATTGCAATTCACAGAAATCATTAATAATTGGATAAGACGCGAAATACAAAAGCCCAACGCCATTCAAATCATAATACGGATTTAAGGAATATTCAAACGTATATAATTGCTCGTCAGAGACATGGAAAATATAATCTTTGTAGAAAAAAGTTTTTAATTCATTCTTTTTGATCAACCGATACTCATTCCCAAAAACAGGAAATTGTGAATGTTGTTTGATTTCACAATCCTCTATTGTTGGTTGACTTTTCGCTAAACTTTTATTATCGCCAGTAGATTTCCGGACCGAAAAACTGGTCATCATATCGATTTTGATATTGTTATCGACGGACTGAAAATTAGTGTCGCTAAAAAACATTCCCATTCCAAAACGGGAAAGTTCGGCTTTAAATTCGAAAGGATTATTTTCTTTAAAATCGCTTAGATTTCCATTTCCGTCAATTCTAATTCTTACAAATGTGGCGTAAAGTCGGTTGCCTACATCATCTTTTAATTCAGAAGAAGAAGTTCCTAAACCTTCGCAAAGTAAATCCCAATGTAAACTTCCCGCTTCTTTAAATAGCCAGTTTTCCGAAAGTCCCTCCAAACACAATTGCGGCATATTGATAAAATTATGTTTTACATTGATGGGTTCTGTACTTGTTCTAACCGAGGTTTTCGCAGTTGTAAATCCTTCTCCATCACTGTAATTTAAAATATCTTGAAGATTACTGAACGCAAGCCATTCTTTATTAGGAATCATTTTGCCCAATCTATTTTCAACCTCCACGCGCAAGGAAACCAAATCAATACTGTCGATATTTAAATTCCGAAATTCATCAGCATAATTTTCTTCGGTAAGTGTGGGCAACAGTTTTTGGACAATCGTTTTCATTCAAATGTATTTACGTACAAAAATATCAATCTTTCTCTGAAGTCGCTTACATTTAGTACAAAAAACATATTTTTGTGTATCGAAAATTTCACTGTTCATTAATTAGCATTAATTGAACTTCAATAGTTACCAAATTCCATGTTTATATGAAAAAATCCTACGACGCTATTTTTGAAAATAATAGAAAATGGGTAGAATCGCAAGTTGCGGAAAATCCAGAGTTTTTTAAAAATTTATCACTTACCCAAACTCCAGATTTTCTGTACATCGGTTGCTCCGACAGTCGAGTTTCTGCAGAAGAAATGATGGGCATGAAACCAGGAGAACTCTTTGTTCATCGAAATATCGCCAATGTGGTAAATACTTTGGATATGAGCGCAACTGCCGTAATTCAGTATGCTGTGGAACATCTTCAGGTAAAACATATTATCGTTTGCGGACATTATGGTTGTGGTGGAATTAAAGCCGCAATGACGCCGGAAGATTTAGGTCTTTTGAATCCGTGGTTGAGAACGATTCGTGACGTTTACCGTTTGCATCAGTCAGAATTAGATGCGATTGCCGACGAGCAAAAACGCTACGACCGATTGGTAGAACTGAATGTTCAGGAACAGTGCATCAACGTTATTAAAATGGCTTGTGTGCAGGAAGAATATTTGGTTGATGAATATCCGATTGTGCATGGTTGGGTTTTCGATATGAAAACAGGAAAAATTATCGACCTAGAAATCGACTTTGAAAATATACTGAAAGACATTCAAAAAATTTACAACTTAACCAACTCAAATTGGGTAATGAGCAAACAGAAAAACAAAAATATGCAGTAAATTTAGAATAAAGAAAAAAACCTATTTACCATTAAAAGAGGTCATTGCATTCTGGATTCCGGCAAATACAAAAGACAAACAGGCTTTAGCAGACTTCTCGATTCGTTCGGGAAGTTTTTCTTTTTCTTCCCCTTCCCATTTTCCGAGAACATAATCAACTTGCTTTCCTTCGGAAAACTCAGCAGAAATCCCAAATCTTAAACGCGGATAATTCTGAGTTTGAAGTTGTTCCTGAATACTTTTCAATCCGTTGTGCCCTGCATCAGAACCTTTCATTTTCATTCTTAATGTTCCGAAAGGCAAAGACAAATCATCAGTTACGATCATTAAATTCTCTAAAGGAATATTTTCTTTCTGTACCCAAAATTTCACGGCATTTCCAGACAAATTCATGTACGTATCAGGTTTTAGAATAAAGACTTTTCTGCCTTTGTATTTCCCTTCTGCCATCAAACCAAAGTTGGAGGATTTAAAAGGTGCTTCAATAGTTTCGGCAATTTTCTCTGCAACTTTAAACCCAACATTATGCCGGGTTTCTGTATATTCTTCCCCTTTATTGCCGAGACCTACGATAAGGTATTTCATTTTAAAATCTTATTGATATTGAAATGTTAACGTTCCTAAATTATGATCAGCAACTGCTTTTGTTGGATAACCATCGTTATCATAAGTATAAACATAGGTCGCCGATTGGCCATCAACCGTAATTTTTCTATAGTTGTTCGCAGAAAAACCTGTCACCGCAGAACTTTCAAATCCGTAAAGTGAACTTATTATATTGTAAGTTTCAGGCAAAGTATTAAAAGGGTTTACTTTAGTGTCGTAGTCGCTAAGGTTACTTGTAATGACAATCGGGGGAATCGTAACTGGTGGCGTTGCAGGAAATATAGTAGAAAATTTCCAAGTGGAAATGTTATTTGATGTATAAGTGATATCGCTTTGTAAAGAAAACATATCGTAAGTAACAGTTGGATCTACACTATCCACCCCTACCATTTTAGATAAAATTTTCGATATTTTATTATTGGTATAACTCGCAGTTATGGTATTTTTAAAAGAGTTTCCGGTGTCTTCTTTACCCACTCCTCGCGCTTCAACAAATCGTCCATTATTATAGGTAATTGTAAAATTAGTCGTGGTTATTATAGAGCCGTCATTCTGTAAGATTTCTATTTTATTGATATTGTTGTTGTCATAGGACAAACTGTAAGAAATAGAGTTATCACTTGTTTGCACCTTGATCAATTTCCCCAGCCCATAAGTATAATTAAAAGTCACGATTTCACCGCTATCATCTTTTGAGGTTACCGATTTCAACTGCTTTACGACACCAGTTGTTCCACCTCCACCATTTTGATTTGGATTATTCACTCCAAAAAGCAAATCGCCATTTTCATCACGTCCCGGTTCGCAAGAGAACAGAATCACCAAACTGAAAACAAAACTTAGAAAACCTATAATTTTTTTCATTATTTAAAAACATTTGAGCAAAAGTACTCTTTTTTTAGAAATTATTTTTACTGAATTACGCTCCTAAAATCCTTTCCAAAACTGAATTCACCTCATCTACATTCTGCACATTTTCTTTGCGCATCATCAGTTGATTTCCCTCTTTACTGGTTTTCTCTTTCAAAGTCGCTTCTTTCGGATTTTTCGATAAGTAAGAAATGATATTCCTGAATTTTTCACTTTGATAGAATTTATCCTGAGGATTTGGCGGGAAATAACCGAGGAAAGTTCCGTTCTTCACTACGATTTTATCAAAACCAATATCAGCGGCAATCCATTTTAATTCGACAGATTTTAAAAGATTGATCGCTTCTGATGGCAATGCACCGAAACGGTCAATAAGTTCCAGTTCTAATTTATGCAGATCTTCTTTGTTTTCAATCTCTGCTAGTTTTTGATACAGTGACAATCGCTCTTCAATACTTTGAACATAGGAATCCGGCAACATCAATTCTAAATCGGTATCGATATTCACTTCTTTGGTTGACTTAAAGAGTTTTTTACGGTCTTCTTCATTATCAAATAAATCTTCGAATTCCTCATCATTCTGAAGTTCCTCAAGTGCTTCCTGCATGATTTTTTGGTAGGTATCAAAACCCATTTCATTGATGAAACCACTTTGTTCACCACCCAATAAATCTCCGGCACCACGAATTTCTAAATCCTTCATCGCAATCTGAAACCCACTTCCCAAATCAGAAAACTGTTCAATCGCTTCCAATCTTTTTCTGGCATCATTCGTTACCATATCAAATGGTGGCGTGATCAAATAACAAAATGCTTTCCTATTACTTCGTCCGACACGACCACGCATCTGGTGAACATCTGCCATTCCAAAACGTTGAGCATCATTGATGAAAATCGTATTCGCATTCGGAACATCAACTCCACTTTCAATAATCGTAGTAGAAACCAACACATCATATTTGCCTTCCATAAAATCAAGAACATTTCGTTCAAGTTGCTTTCCGTCCATCTGCCCGTGTCCTGTAATTACTTTAGCATCAGGAACTAATCGTTGAATTAAACCCGCGATATCTTTTAAATTTTCAATTCTATTATTAATGAAATAAACCTGTCCATCTCTTTGAAGTTCATACGAAATCGCATCCCGAATCATCTCCTCATCCCAACCAACAATCTGCGTTTCCACAGGTTGACGGTTTGGTGGTGGAGTTTTGATGACTGATAAATCCCTCGCCGCCATTAATGAAAATTGCAAAGTTCTCGGAATCGGTGTCGCAGTTAAGGTTAAAGTATCAACATTACTTTTAATGGTTTTCAATTTGTCCTTAACTGAAACTCCAAACTTATGTTCTTCATCAATAATTAAAAGTCCGAGATCTTTAAATTTCACCGAACTTCCCACCAATTGATGCGTTCCAATAACAATATCAATTTTACCGGATTTCAATCCTTCTAAAGTTTCTGCTTTTTGTTTTGCCGATCGGAAACGGTTCATATAAGAAATCGTCACCGGAAAATCTTTCAGTCGTTCTGTAAAACTTCGATAATGTTGAAATGCCAAAATCGTAGTCGGAACTAAAATTGCAACTTGTTTTCCATCGGTTGCGGCTTTAAATGCAGCTCTAATTGCAATCTCCGTTTTTCCGAAACCTACATCACCACAAATCAAACGATCCATTACGGTATCGTTTTCCATATCTGTTTTTACATCAACCGTCGCTTTTTCCTGATCGGGCGTATCTTCATAAATAAAACTGGCTTCCAGTTCATTTTGTAAATAAGAATCGGGTGTGAAGGCAAATCCTTTCGCAGTTTTTCGCTGTGCATATAAACGAATCAAGTCAAAAGCGATTTGTTTTACTTTGGCTTTTGTTTTCTGTTTTAAAGCTTTCCAGGCAGGAGAACCGAGTTTCGATAAAACAATTTCACGACCGTCTGGACCGTTATATTTTGAAATTTTATTTAAGGAATGAATACTTACATACAGCAAATCCCCATTTTTATAAGTTAGTTTAAAACATTCCTGAACTTTTCCATTATTGTTTACTTTTACCAAACCCATAAATTTTCCAATTCCATGGTCGATGTGTGTAATATAATCGCCGACTTTCATCTGCATTAAATCTTTCAGTGTAATCTGTTCTGATTTGGCAAAAGAGTTTTTGGCTTTAAATCTTTGGTAACGGTCAAAAATCTGGTGATCGGTGTAAACCGAAATTTTATAATCTAAATCTACAAAACCTTCGTGAAGCTCCGATTTAAAGGATTTAAACAAGAATTTTGATTGCTTCTCCGAAAGATTTTTTGCGTCGGTCTCATCCTCTGAAGAAGATAAAGAAGTTTGTTGCGAAATCAAATCTTCAAAAATCGATTCTAAACGCTCTTTCTGCTTCTCGGTAGAGAAAGAAATCCAGGTTTGGAAACCATCATTTTGTTTTTCCTCTAAATCTTCTAACAGGAGTTCAAACTTTTTATGAAAACTCGGCTGTGGCGTTTGATTCAATTGAATAATTTCGGCGTCGCTTCCTTTTACTTCTTGTAAAGTAAAATCGATCCACTCAAATTTATTGATGTCTGTGATGAAATCTTCCTCTGAAACAAATAAATCTTCCGGTTTCAAATGCCTGATTTCTGTACCTAAAGTTTCGAACTTCGTTTGTGCTTTCTCGTAAAAGTTTTTAATAAAATTAAAACCTACAAAAGCGTTTTTAGTAATTACAACTAAATCTTTCGGTGCTAAATCAAATAAAGAAACTTTGGTTCCCTGAGCAGAAAAATTCATATTAGAAACCAACTGAAATTCTTTAATCTTCTCTTTTGAAAGTTGAGTTTCAATATCAAAAGTCTTGATGCTTTCGACTTCATTTCCGAAAAAAGTAATTCGATAAGGCTCTTCATTAGAGTAGGAGAAAACATCTACAATTCCACCTCTCACTGAAAACTCGCCTGGTTCAGACACAAAATCGGTATGGTTAAAATTAAACTGATGAACCAATTCTTCGGTAAAATTAAAATCCAGTTGATCGCCTGTTTTAATCGTGTGAGAAATTGCTTTGAAATCATCTTTCTTCATCACCCTTTCCGCCAAAGAGGCAAAAGGCGCAATCATGACTCGAGGTTTTTTATCGTTATGAATTCTATTTAAAACTTCAGTTCTTAAAACCAAATTGGCATTCTGCGTTTTCTCAATTTGATAAGGCTCCAAATGTGTTGGCGGAAAATAAAGCACATTTTCCTTGCCCAATAAATCCTCTAATTCCGACGTAATATATAAAGCGTCCTCTTTATCATCGGTTAAAAACAGAAGCGATTTCTTTTTAATCAAAAACAATTCTGCGGCAAAAACTGTAGGAGAAGAACCTGCAAAAGACTTTACAGCAAGGTGTTTGTTATGATCGAGTTGCGTAAACAATTCCTTTCCAAATCCTAAATGTAGAAGTTGAGGTAGAAATGTTTCGGTGATGTTTTTTAACTGCATATAATATGATGACGGCTCAAATCGTCTTTAAAAATGAAAAGTCTGAAACGGCAAAAGCGATTTCGGGACTAATCCGAAATCGTTTGAAGGTGCAAATTTAGGGATTATTTTTTATCGGTATAAATTCAATTCGAGGATGTTTAAAGTTTCAATAAAATGGTAATTTTTATTAAATACTATTAAATTTTGCTAAAGTCTAGGCGCTAAAAAGCGGACGGCACAAAGTTTGAAAAATGTAGAAATTAATATTAAAAATAAAAAATTATGAGACAGACTAAATTAGAAAACAGAAAAAGTACAATCCAGCAAGCCTTAAAATTTCTTGGATTATTTGTCCTTGCAATCTCTCTATTTACGTTTACCTCTTGCAGAAGTGATGACGATCCGGTAGATAACGATTTTTTCGCTGGCACTTACAAAGGTGCGATTTCTTACAACGATGGATCCTCCACCATATCAAAAGATGATGGTAGCGTATTCGTAACTAAAATTGCCAGTGGGACGAAATACAATTTCCGTTTTTCTGATGGAATTCCTGATTTGAATGGTGTTGAGTTTAAAAAAGAAGGAGATAACGTTTTAGTGATGGTTGGCGGAACTGCTACTTCATACATTAGAATTGATAACAATGATTTAAAAATCCTTTACATCGCTGATGGTAAAACATGGACTGCAAACGGAAAAAGATAATTTTCATCACTTTTAAATACACAAACTGTTTCATTTCGGTGAAGCAGTTTTTTATTGAATAATTCTGATTTTGATTCGTATAAATATCTTTTATTAAAATTAAAAATCAAATAATAAAAGTGTACGTTAAAATTTGGTTAAAGTTAATGGTCAAGAATATTTAAGCACATAATTTGTTTATTTTTATTCATCTAAAACACAACAGAAACGTAAATATTAAAAAAAATGAAAAAATTATTATCAGCATTATCCGTGATTTTAGGACTCGGACTTGCAAGTGCACAACAGGTAGCGCCAAAAGAAACTGCAAAAATGACTCCTGTAAAAGCAACTAAAATGGAAACTGCAAAAAAAGCAGAAGTTGCAAAGCCGGCAATGGCAGCAAAACCCGTCGCAACAAATTCGGCAGTGAAAATGAAAAAAGACGGAACACCGGACAAAAGATATAAAGCAAACCAACATTTGAAAAAAGACGGAACACCGGATAAGAGATATAAAACAAAATAAAACAGATTTTAATCTGATCTGCCTCGGAAGTTATTTCGAGGCTATTTTATATCTTTAAGAAAAAATTATGAGACTTTTTTTTACAGTTATAACTCTATTTTTACTCAGCGTTTTTGTGGGTTGTAATTCTGAAAACCGCGATAATTCCCGCGCTTACGTGGAAGGAAAGATTACCGGAAACCAACTGGATTATAATGAGATTACAGTTTTCCTGAAAAGCGACGGTAAAAACATTGCCGAAGCAATTCCAACCGGCTCAGGAACATTCATATTATCCGGACCCTTACTTTCCGACTCATTTTCTTTGGTTTTAAATAAAAAAGTAAAGTCGTTTACCGCTTCGAAATCGGGTTGTAAACTTTCGACAGATGCTTTAGAAATTATGATTCCGACAGGAACAAGTTATATTACTTTTAACGAAATAATCCTGGAATAATGAGAATTAAACTTCTACTGTTTTTAGTATTTCCAATTTTATTTTTCGGTCAGAAAAAGAAAAACGGACTCGATGTTGTTTCCAATATTGAGGTGAAAATGATTGCGATGAAACCTATTGGTAATAACCATTTAGCGAAATTACTCATGCCTTTCTACGGATTCGGATTCGGCGGAAACTTAATGACACCAATCAATTTCGGAGTTGGTTTAGATTATAACGTTCTCTTTTCTAATGTAAAATACGGCGAACAGAACCGCTACGGAAATATCGGCTCACCAACCATTACCAACATCGATGTTTATCTGACGCATCGCGAAATGATATCCGAAGATTTCTCTGTAGAGGAAATGGCAGGTTTTAGTTTTTATCGGCAAACGAACTTATTAGTCGATGCAAAAAGTCAAAAAATAAAAGACAACGCCACCGGTTTTAACCTTGGTGGAAAAGCCTTATATACATTAGACCGCGAGGGTTATCAACAGGTATTTATTGCAGGGAAAGTTAATTTTTATTTTAATAATATTTATAATGAAAATCCTGCAGTCCAAAAATTTTATAACCGCTCTACTTTCTTAAGTTTAAATGTAGGTTATCGGTATAACTTTTAAAGTAATTCTGAAATAGGATTGATGAAAATGCTTTAAATTTGCCTTATGATCAATTTCATTAAGAAAAACATCGCTTTAATCTGGGCAAAAAAACATGTTAAAGAAACCCAGTCTTTTAAACAAAATGCCGTAAAAGATCAGGAAAACCTTTTAATTTCTCTGGTGCAAACTGCCGAAAAAACTTTATTTGGGCGAACCCATCAATTCGAAAATATAAAGAGTATTCAAGACTTCCAGGCGCAAGTTCCAGTTGCAGATTACGAAGATTTGAAACCTTATATTGAAAAAGTAAAAAAAGGTCAAAGACAAATTCTCTGGACGGATACTCCGGAATATTTTGCCAAAACTTCTGGTACGACTTCCGGCTCAAAATACATCCCAATTTCAAAAGAAGGAATGCCTTACCAAATCGCTGCCGCGCAAAGTGCGATCTTTCATTATATCGCTCAAAAAAACAATGCTGATTTTGTAAATGGCAAAATGATCTTCTTACAGGGAAGTCCGGAATTAGATGAGATCAACGGTATAAAAACCGGAAGACTTTCGGGAATTGTGGCGCATCACATTCCATCTTACTTACAGAAAAACCGTTTGCCGAGTTTAGAAACCAACCTCATCGAAGATTGGGAAACGAAAGTTGGCGCCATTGTAAAGGAAACCGAAAAAGAAAACATGACTTTGATTTCGGGAATTCCACCTTGGTTGATTATGTATTTTGAAAAACTTATTGAACGAAACGGTAAAAAAATAACGGAACTTTTTCCTAATCTTCAACTCATCATTACGGGCGGCGTTAATTACGAACCTTACCGCGAAAAGATGAATGAACTTCTGGGAAAACCCGTTGACACTTTGCAGACCTTTCCGGCGAGTGAAGGTTTTTTTGCCTTTCAAGATAATTTTGAAAAAGAAGGATTATTACTTTTGACCAATCACGGAATTTTCTATGAATTTATTCCACTTGAAGAATATGGAAAACCTGAAGCGAAAAGATTGACTTTAAAAGATGTAGAACTTCATAAAGATTACGCTTTAATTTTAACGACCAATTCTGGACTTTGGGCTTATTCCATCGGCGATGTTGTACGGTTTATTTCTAAAGATCCTTATCGAATTTTGGTATCTGGAAGAACCAAACATTTCACCTCTGCGTTTGGTGAACACGTGATTGCCTTTGAAGTTGAAGAAGCCTTAAAAGCAACAGTCGAAAAATTTCCGGCACAAATCACGGAGTTTCATTTGGCACCACAAGTTAATCCAGCAGAAGGATTGCCTTATCATGAATGGTTTATCGAGTTTGAAAAAGAACCTGAAGATCTGGAAAACTTTAGAAAAAATCTGGATGATGAAATGCGGAAAAGAAATACCTATTACAATGATTTAGTTTCTGGAAATATCTTGCAGCCTTTACTTATAACCCATTTAAAGAAAAATGCATTTCAGGATTATGCCAAATCTGAAGGAAAATTAGGTGGACAAAATAAAATTCCACGTTTGGCAAACGATAGAAAAATTGGTGATTTCTTAGAAAATTTGAAGAAGTAATTTTTAATTTGAAACTACCTTCAACCCAATCACAGAAGCGATTAAAGTAAAAACAAAAAACATCCGCCAAAAAGTAGCAGGCTCATTAAAAATAAAGATCCCCATAAAAACCGCACCTACTGCGCCAATTCCTGTCCAGACCGCATAAGCCGTTCCGATTGGAATCGGACTTGCTCCCACAGAAATTGCTTTGTACAATAAAAACATACTCAAGAAAAGTGAAATCACAAAACCCACCCACCAGAAATAACTTTCCTTTCCTGTGCTTTCCTGCGCTTTTCCGAGACAAGTGGCAAATCCGGTTTCAAATAAGCCACCGATAATTAGTAAAATCCAATTCATTTTTCAAAGATAATTTTTTTAATTAAAATTAATGATGAGATAAAAAGCCACGAATGCACGAATAAAAAACAAAAAGAATTCCCATCTGAAACTAGCAAACTCACTGAAAGAGAAAAACATCACAAAGCCAATTCATGCACTCAGGGCAAAAATAATTAAATCCATCTGCTGATTTTGAAGTGTTTTTCAAATCTAAAATTTACTTTTGCAAAATGATTTCTCTGCAACCCCTTCAAACTCTTAAAATCCCCGAATTCCGAAACCTCATGACAGGTCGTTTTTTTCTGATTTTATCTTTCAGAATGCTGGCAACCTTACTGGGTTGGTGGGTTTATCAATTAACTAAAGACCCTTTCGCCATTGGTTTAATTGGTTTAGCAGAAGTAATTCCAGCAGTTTCAACGGCACTTTATGCAGGTCACGTTATCGATAATTCCGAGAAGAAACGACTCTTACTTATTTGTAATTATGCGTATGTTGCACTTATTGCTTTGCTTGCAATTCCGGCATTTTTCGGACACCAACTTTTACACTTCAGCAACCTTCAAATTTCCTATTATATTTATGGCGTCATCTTTTTTACAGGATTTTGCCGCGCATTTATAGGGCCGATTATACCATCAATGATTCCCAAAATCGTATCGAGAGAGACACTTCCTAACGCGATTACATTGAACCAGGCAACATTTCTTACCGCCTCGGTTTCTGGTCACGCCTTGGGCGGATTCTTAATTCACTGGATTGATATTTCCGGAACCATTCTCGTTATTGTGGGCTTAATGATTTCCTCTTCGCTTTTTTTCTGGGCTCTCAACAAACATCCTTCAGAAAACAGCGACCGAACAATGGGCGTAATGAAAAGTATGCGCGAAGGACTGGCCTATATTTATAAAACCAAAGAAATTTTGGGCGCTCTTTTTCTGGATATGTTCGCCGTACTTTTTGGTGGCGCCATTGCAATGATTCCTGTTTTCGCCACAGACATTTTAAAGGTCGGCTCTGAAGGTTTTGGTTTACTCAATGCAGCCTCAGATATTGGTTCTATGTGCATTATCATGTTTCTGGCCTTTGTCCCTTTAAAGAAAAATCAGGGGAAAATTCTACTGGTTGCCGTCGCAGGTTTCGGACTATGCATTATCGGTTTCGGCTTATCGCAACTCTATTGGCTTTCATTTTTCTTACTGGTTGCAAGTGGAATGCTGGACGGAATTTCCGTGGTCATCCGTGGAACAATTGTTCAGTTAAAAACACCCGATCATATTCGTGGCCGCGTTTTAAGCGTGAATTCAATCTTCATTATGTCGAGCAATGAAATGGGACAGTTCGAAAGTGGTGTTGCAGCAAAACTTCTGGGCGTGGTTCGCTCTGTAGTTTTTGGCGGAACCATGACGGTTTTAATTGCGCTTTTAGTTGGCACCACCGTTCCGAAACTTCGCAAAATGAACTATTAATTTTTTAGGAGCATTAAAGGTATCGCTTTTTACCAAACCAGTCCGGCTCTTCATTGCAATCTTTTTTCACCTTTGTGCAAGGTAAAAAAAAGGATTTCCATTACGATCCGGGCTAAAAAGCACCACAGACGTTTTTATTCCAAATTTTAAATAAAAAAAACTCACAGCCTTTTAAACTGTGAGTTATTATTTAAATTTAAAACCTGATTATTTCTTAATAAATTTCACAGATTTTGTTTCGTTAAGAGTATTAATTTTCAGGACATAAACTCCTGCATTAAGGTTAGAAAGATTAATTTTATTTAAGTTCCCTGTAAAACTTCTAACCAAATCACCTGATGAAGAAAAAACCTCGAGTGATTTGATCACAAAATCTCCTTTTATATTTAAAAAGTTTTCAACAGGATTTGGGAAAATCATCATTTCTGATTTTGTAAAATCAACAGTATTTAGGACGGTATCTTGTAAGTCTCCAACCAATGTTGCATTAGTACTGGACAAATTTCCGCCACAAATTGAGTTGGTTACCGCTATGTTTTCAACCCAAGTTCCTACCTTTAAACTTGGCGGTTTTTGAATTGTTGCTGTTTCATTATAAAACATAACATAAGGCGCAGTAAAAGTCCCCTCACCTTCATCGGCTAAAAACTCCCATCTACTTGCGGAATCGTTCCATAGTAATTTAAATTCACAAGAACCAAGACCACTGCACGCTTGCCCATCAACTGGTGTTGTGATATAAATGCCTCTACCAGTAACATCAGTTTCTGTTTTATTAAATATAAAGTCTTGCGCATCAAACAAAGGGACACATCCCTGAAATGTAATTGTTTGGCTTTGTGCAAAAGTTGAGAAGAGTATAAAAAATAGTATTTTTTTCATAATAATTGTTTTTTTATTGACGTGGTGGAAAAATTCCCTGTAAAGCAATAATGAAATTCACCGTTACATAGGGTTGCAAATTATTAATTGGCTGGTTTCCTCCAGTTGAATTCAACATGGTGTAGTTATAAGTTGTATTTGGTACGCTGTCCGAATATTCCTTATCCAAAAGTTTTGTAGTTGCAGGAAAATTTCCTGTTGGCGAACTTTGGTTTGCATTAGAAGTAACAGCCCTTACCCCATGAGTATGAGTTGGCAGTTGATCTACTGTTAAATTAATTATTTCAGAGCCTCCATTCTCTCCAATAGTTTTATTTGTTAATCCTGAACCCGTTCCAAAAGAAACAGGTGTTCTTCCCCTCAAATCTGGTAAAGCGAAATTGGTCATTCCATTTCCACCATACATTGTTCCGAGCAAAGAAAACAATGCCGTGTTTTGAGCTATTGGCAATACTTGACCATTGCATAGTGCCCATCCTTCTGGTGCAAAATTACCTGCAAACATTCGAATTTCTCCTACAAATTGATCCTGTGAATACAATTTGAAATTCACAGATAAGATAAATATTAATAATAAAATATATTTTTTCATGTTTTAAAATTTAATGGTTACTTTTTTTCCAACAATTAATTCCGCGGAGGATAAATTCCCGATATTGCGATAATAAAAGTTACAGTATTAGTAGGCGCTTTAATCGAAAACGCTTGCCCACCACCAGTATAACCTATCATTGCAGCATTCATTGTAGTATCCGCTGCGGATGTTGAGTATTCTTTATCTAAGTTTTTTGTATTTGCTGGTAAATTTCCGGCTGGTGAATTTTGATTTCCTTCTACAGTCACTGCAGTCACTTGATGACTGTGAGTAGGCATTTGGGAGATCGAAATCGTTGCGGTTTCAGATCCTCCCGTTTGTCCTAATGAATAATCACTTAAACCAGGACCTTGCCCAAAATGAACAGGCACTTTTCCCCTAAAGTCCGGCAAAGCAAAATTAGATTGCCCATTTCCGCCGTAAGTAGTTCCTAACAAAGAAAACAATGCTTGGTTTTGATTAATTGGTAAGATTTGACCATTACAGAGTGCCCAGCCTTTTGGAGGGAAATTACCCGCAAACATTCGAATTTCTCCCAAGTATTGTTCTTGTGAATATAATTTGAAATTTGAACATAAGATTAATATGAGAATTGAAATATATTTTTTCATAGGAATAATTTTAAATAGGTAATTTTAATTTTGAGAAGGATAAATACCGTAAAGTGAAATAATAAAGTTTACTGTAAGATAAGGTTTCAAAAGATCTACTGGCTGGCTTTGACCAGTAGTACGAATCATAGTACCGCTCATGGAAGTATTAGAAGTGGCTGAATCGGAATACCCTTTATCCCATAGTTTTGTATCTGCTGGGAGATTTCCTGTAGGGGAATTTTGAGTACCCGTTGCTTTTACAGCATTTACACTATGGTTATGATTAGGTATTTGACTCTGTGTTAAAATTACATTTTCACTACCAGAAACTTGTCCAACAACAGAATTGGAACCCTGACCAAGCGGCATACGTCCACGTAAATCAGGAACAGCGAAAGTCTGTTGACCGTCTCCACCATAAGTAGTTCCAATAATGGTAAAAAGAGTTTCATATTCAGCAATGCTCAACAAAGAACCGTCGCAAAAAGCCCAACCAGCTGGCGCAAAATTACCCGCAAACATTCTAATTTCTCCAACGTATGGAGTTTGAGCATGAAGTTTAATGCTTGATAATGTGAGCAGCAAGAAAAAAATAAATAGTTTTTTCATATTTTAAAAGTTTTGTTAAAGGTAAAAATAAATTTAATGAAATAATTAAAATTTTTATATATTTATCCCTATTTAGATAAAATATACTATCCAAAACAAAAAATACAAGGCATTATTAAAGTTAGATTACTTATTCAAACAAAAATGATGAATTGTTGATAACACACTATCATAAACTACTAACCACCAGCAACTTAAATAGTTTGCATTTCTTTTCTAACAATATCCTTTATTAAATTTTATTAAATTTATCTTTGCACTATGGCACAAAAGGAAACATTATCTTCATTAATTCATGGTAATTTCGCTAAGGAACTTTCTATTTCCGATGGCAAAATGCCCCCAAACGCAATAGAATTCGAGAAACTTGTTATAGGAACTTTTTTAATTGATAAAAAAGGTTTGGATTATTCCATCGATTTATTAACCGCCGACGTTTTTTACGATCCCAGACATCAGGAAATTTTCCGTGCAATTGTAAAATTGTTCGAGGGCAATCATCCGGTGGATTTAATGACCGTCATTCAGGAATTAAAGAAAACCGATAAATTAGCACTTGCAGGCGGTGATCATTATATCATCGATTTAACAATGGGTGTTTCTTCCAGTGCACATATTGAATATCACGTTCGGGTAATTTTAGAGAAATTTATTTTAAGAAGTTTAATTAATGTTTCCGCAAACGTAATCGACAGTTCTTACAAAGAATCTACCGACGTTTTCGAACTGCTGGATAAGGCCGAACAGTCTTTTTTCGAAATCACCAACGGAACCATTAAAAAAGGTTTCGACACTGCAAATACTTTGGTTACTCAAGCTATTGAAACCATTAAAGCCTTAAAAGACAAAGAAGGAATTTCCGGTATTCCCTCCGGATTTAAAGATATTGACAAAGAAACTGGAGGCTGGCAAAATTCAGATTTAATTATTATTGCAGCACGTCCGGCGATGGGTAAAACTGCGTTCTTACTTTCTATGGCGAGAAATATTGCCGTAGAACATAATATTCCAATGGCTTTATTCTCTCTGGAGATGGCTTCGGTGCAGTTAATCACCAGAATGATCGCATCTGAAACTGGGATCTCTTCTGAGAAATTACGTAAAGGTCAAATGTCTGATGAAGAATGGCAACGCTTATTCTCAAACGTATCTGCTTTAGAAAACGCTCCCTTATATATTGATGAAACTCCGTCCCTTTCTGTATTTGACTTCCGTGCAAAATGCCGAAGACTGGTAATGCAACATGGAGTAAAAATCATCATGGTGGATTATCTTCAATTGATGACAGCGAATTCCGGAAAAGGTGGCGCAGGAAACCGTGAGCAGGAAATCGCAATGATTTCCCGTTCTCTAAAAGCGATTGCAAAAGAACTGAACGTTCCTGTTATAGCACTTTCTCAACTTTCCAGAAGTGTGGAAACCAGACCAGGAAAAAGACCAATGCTTTCTGACCTTCGGGAATCCGGAGCGATTGAGCAGGATGCCGATATTGTTTCCTTCATTTTCCGACCAGAGTATTATAAAATTACAACCTGGGACAATGATGAAGACGGCGGTGAATCATCAACCGAAAATCAGGCAGAATTAATTATTGCAAAACACCGTAACGGTGCTACTGCAGACGTAAGAATGTCCTTCTATAAAAATATTGCAAAATTTGCCGACCTCGATTTATTCGGTGGCGGCGGCGGATATGGTTATCAATCTTCTAATTTCGGTCAACCAGATACTCCCGGCGGTTTTGAAAAAATCAAAACGACCATCGATCCAGGTGCTGCTTTTGATTTGCCAAGCAATCAAAACCTTTCCGGTTCTTCGATGAACGATTTAGATGACGATGATGATTTTCAATTTTAGGAATGAGTCTTAGAATAGAAATTTATACCGACGGTGCCTGTAGTGGCAATCCCGGAAAAGGCGGTTACGGAATCGTAATGAAAGTCCCGGAAAAGAATTACGAAAAAAGATATTCTCAAGGTTTTCGCCTCACAACCAATAACCGCATGGAATTATTGGCGGTAATAACGGCTTTAGAAAAACTGAAATCTACCGAAAACGATATTCACATTTTCACCGACAGTAAATATGTTTCCGATGCCATCAATCAGAAATGGATTTATGGCTGGATTAAAAAAGGTTTTAAAAATGTAAAAAATCCTGATTTGTGGAAGAGGATGGTTCCTTTAATTAAAGCGCACAAAACTACTTTTCATTGGGTAAAAGGTCACGCCGGACATCTGGAAAATGAAATCTGTGATCAACTTGCTGTAAAAGCAGCACAAACAGAACCTCTTCTTATCGACGAGTTTTTCGAAAAACAGCAGAACGGCGGACTTTTTTGATGGTCAATTTGCTTCGTATAAATTTGCCTCGCAGCGAATGGTCAATTTGCGTTGCTGTGAATAGTCAATTTTTAAAATTGATTTATATAAATCCACCATTCACTTATTCACTCAAAGAAAATTCACCTTTAGAAATTCAGTCGAAGAAATTCATCTTCCAAACTTCAAGTCATTTATTTATCTTTGTTAGATGAATTACCTCGAGGCACTGAACAAAAGATATTCGGTTAAGAAATTTGATCCTGAAAAAAATGTTTCCACGGAAGCGCTTCATAATATTCTTGAAGCAGCGAGACTTTCCGCAAGTTCCTTGGGATTGCAACCTTATCGAATCATCATTATACAAAATTCGGAAATGAAGGAAAAATTAATTCCGGCATTTTACAATCCATCCCAAATTTCGACGTGTTCGCACTTAATCGTTATTGTTTCGAAAAACAGTATTGGAAGTGAATACATTAGTAATTACTTTAGTCATATTTCCGAAACGAGAGAAGTTCCTTTGGAAAGTTTAAATCCTTTTAAAGAAAGCATTAACAAACATATTCAGCATTTAAATTCAGAAGAAGTAATGATTTGGGCTGATAAACAAAGTTATATTGTTTTGGGAAACCTGATGTTCGCCGCGGCTTTAGAAAATGTTGATACTTGTCCCATGGAAGGATTTAAGCAAAAAACAATTGACGAAATTCTGGGACTGGATTCAGAAAAAGAAAGAGTTGCAGTGACTTTAGCCCTTGGTTACCGCTCTGAAGAAGATGCGTTTCAGAAATTAAAAAAAGTGAGAAAACCGAATGATAAACTGTTTAAATTTATTTAATTAAAGTTTGAACTTAACTCTTGAAATAACTCAATGATAAAAGCAGACGTACTCGTCATCGGATCAGGAATCTCCGGACTTTCTTATGCGATCAAAATTTCGGAAAGAATGCCCGAAGCCAAAATTATCATCGTCACCAAAGCAGATGAAGATGAAAGCAATACCAAATACGCTCAAGGCGGACTGGCTGTGGTTACAGATTTTGACAAAGATAATTTTCAGAAACATATCGACGATACCATGAGAGCTGGCGACGGTGAAAACAATCTGGAAGTCGTGAGAATGGTGATTGAAGAAGGTCCAGACCGATTCCGGGAATTGGTGGATTGGGGAACTCAATTTGATAAAAAAGACGGCCATCTTATGCTCGGAAGAGAAGGCGGCCATACTGAAAACCGAATCGTTCATCACAAAGATATTACGGGTGCCGAAATCGAACGCGCTTTATTGGCAACAGTGAATAGGTCACCGAATATAGAAATCATGGCACATCATTATGTTATCGATTTGATTACGCAACATCATGTTCCAGGAAAAGTTTTTGACCTTGAAAAAATCGATTGTTACGGTGCATATATTTTGGATGAAAAGAATAAAAAAATCAAAAAAATTACCGCGAAAATAACTTTGGTTGCGACAGGTGGAGCCGGTCACGTTTATAAAAACACCACCAATCCGATCATTGCAACTGGAGACGGAATTGCTTTCGTACACAGAGCACGTGGGAAAATTTCGAATATGCAGTATTACCAGTTTCATCCAACTGCATTATTTTCGAAGCGAGATGGAATGTTATTTTTAATTTCAGAAGCAGTTCGTGGTGACGGTGCAAAACTCAGAACCAAAGACGGAAAGAAATTCATGCAAAAATATGACGAGCGTGAAGAATTAGCGTCCCGTGACATTGTGGCAAGAGCCATTGACAATGAATTGAAAATCTCCGGTGATGATTATGTTGGTCTCGATTGCAGGGAAATGGATCAGGAAAAATTTATTGAACATTTTCCGAATATTTACCAAAAATGCATGGATGAAGGGATTGATCCTTTTACCCAACTAATTCCTGTTGTTCCGGCTTGCCATTATTTAATGGGCGGAATCGATGTTGATATGGACGGACAAAGTTCCATCAAAAATTTATTCGCCGTGGGAGAATGTACGAACTCCGGACTGCATGGCGCCAATCGACTGGCCTCAAACTCTTTATTGGAAGGGTTGGTTTTTGGGCATAATGCTGCTTTGAAAACGGTGGAACTTTTAGAAATCAATGATTTTAATTTTGATGATTTAAAAGCAGTCCCGGAATGGAATGAAGAAGGAATGAAAATGATGGATGAAATGGTCATGGTTTCTTATCTCCGAAGACAGTTACAGGAAATGATGAGCGACTTGGTGAGCATCGTTAGAACAAATGATCGACTGGCATTAGCGAAGAAAAAACAACACGAGATTTTCGATGCTGTGAATGAATTGTACAACTATTCGATCATGTCTCCCCAACTTTCTGAACTGAGAAATTTAACCAATATTTCCTATCTCATTATCAAACATTCTTTGATGATGACCGAAAACAAAGGTGCCTTTTATAATAAAGATCTAGTAAAATGAAAATACCCCCAATCATCAACGCGGAAGAGTTAGCAGTTTTAAACAGAGAAAATCTCGTAATTGTTGACGCCGGAAGTGGCGGTTCTGCTTATGAGAAATATCTGGAAGAACATATTGACGGTGCTTTATACGTGGACGTAAATAATGATTTAGCCCAAATTCCGAAAGATGCAAAAAATGGCGGAAGACATCCTTTGCCAAGTTTGGAGAAATTTGAGGAGGTTTTACACCGTTTAGGCATTAACCAAAATTCCCATGTCATTGTTTATGATGATAAAAATGCTTCAATTGCGGGAGCAAGATTTTGGTGGATGTTAAGAGCGGCAGGAATCGAAAAAGTACAGGTTTTGAATGGAGGTATTCAAAAGGCAAAAGAAAAAGGACTAGATGTAAACTCAAAAATCGTGGAGCCAAAATCCATTGATAAACTTTCTTTAAAAGAATGGAAACTTCCAAAAGTTGACATCGACTTTATTACGCAATATTCTGAAAATCCTGACTACGTTGTTATTGATGTTCGTGAAAAAGACCGATACGACGGAAAAACCGAACCAATTGATGAAATAGCCGGACATATTCCGGGTGCCATTAATATTCCTTTTAAAGAAAACCTGAACGAAGACGGAACTTTTAAAAGTCCTGAAGTCCTTCATGAAAAATATAGCGAAGTTTTAAAAAATCATTCTTCTCATAAAGTAGCAGTTCATTGTGGATCTGGAGTTACGGCTTGCCACACTTTATTAGCAATGGATTATGCAGGATTTGAAATTCCGAATCTTTATGTGGGTTCCTGGAGCGAGTGGTCGCGGAATGATAAACCTGTGGCTAAAAATATTTGATTAAATTTAAACTTTTATCAAATTAGAAATAAAGATTCCTTTAAATATAAATAAATGAAAAAACCAATATACGTCACGAAAGACGCTTTGAAAACTTTTATTAAAAACGCCTTAGAAGAAGATATTCAAGATGGTGACCATTCTACCTTGGCTACTATTCCTAAAAATTTAGAACAAAAAGCAAAACTTTTGGTGAAGCAAAATTGTATTTTGGCCGGCGTTGAACTGGCTGAAATGATCTTTAAACAATTTGATAAAAACTTAAAAGTAGAACGTTTACTTAAAGATGGTGACTCGGCAAAAGTTGGAGACATCGCTTTTTACGTAACCGGAAGTGCACGATCGATTCTTTCTACAGAACGATTTGTGTTGAACTGCATGCAAAGAATGAGTGGGATCGCAACCTTAACTCACGATTGGGATTCTCGGTTATTAGGAACAAAAGCAAAACTTTTGGATACGAGAAAAACAACTCCCAATTTCAGATTGTGTGAGAAATGGGCGGTTGCCATTGGTGGTGGAACCAATCACAGATATGGTTTGTATGATATGATTATGCTAAAAGATAACCACATTGATTACAATGGAAGCATTACCAACGCTGTAAAAATGGCTAAAACTTATACTGAAAAAATCAAGAAACCTTTAAAAATAGAAGTTGAAACCAGAAATCTGGACGAAGTAAAAGAAGCTTTGAAAGCAGGAGCAGACAGAATCATGCTAGACAATATGGATGTGGCAATGATGACCGAAGCCGTAAAAATAATTGGCAATAAATGCGAAACCGAAGCATCTGGTGGTATTACAAGAGACCAACTAAAAGAGATTGCGAAAACGGGTGTAAATTATATTTCTGCAGGTGCACTTACGCATTCAGCAGAGAACATTGATTTGAGCTTAAAAGCGGTAAAATAATTTATTGAAATTGTAATTAAAAAAGCCACTTTAGTACAAATAGACAACACCAATTGAGATAATAGGCAATAAATAACAATTTTAAAAGATTGACTTACAGATAAATAGCCTAAAAATTAACAAAACTTTAAAATTTAACAATTTGTTAACGAAAGTACCGTTTAAATATAATATTTTTGCATCAAACTTACTGTAAAAAGTAAACTAAAATTAACTGATATGAATTTTAATCCACTAAAGAAGACTGTCCTCGTTGCTGCTATTGCATTTGCAGGTTATGGTAACGTACACGCACAGGTTACTACCAGTAACATGTCGGGTGTTGTAACAACCATGGACGGTAAAAAAAGCACCGGCGCAACCATTAAGGCAACGCACATGCCATCAGGAACGGTTTATTCGGCAACTGCAAATTCTGCAGGAGTTTTTAACTTATCCAACATGCGTGTTGGTGGACCTTACAAAGTAGAGGTTACCTATGGTACTGAACAACCAATGATATACGACGATGTGTACTTGGAACTTGGTCAACCCTTTGCGCTGAATCCAGTATTCGGTGAGAAAACAGCAAATATTGCTGAGGTAATAGTTACCGGAGTAAGCAGAAACGCTAACAAAACGGGAGCTGCAACAAACGTTGGTCAAAAACTAATTCAGGAACTTCCGCAATCTTCTAGAAGTATTACAGATTTTACGAGATTAACTCCACAAGCAAACGGTAATTCATTTGCTGGTCGTGATGCTCGTTATAACAACCTTCAGATTGATGGAGCGAATTTCAATAACGGTTTTGGTTTAAGCAACAGCCCACTTCCAGGGGGTAACTCGCAGCCAATTTCTTTAGATGCAATTCAGGAAATCTCTGTAAACATTGCCCCTTTTGATGTTACACAGTCTGGTTTTACAGGTGCTGGTATTAATGCGATTACCAAATCAGGTACTAATAAATTCCATGGTTCATTATACGGTTATTATAATGGTAAAGAATTGAACGGTTGGAAAATAAATGGTGAAGACATTCAAAAAGTGTCTGGTGCTAAAATGACCAATGGTCTTACTGTAGGTGGACCAATTATTCAAAATAAATTATTCTTCTTTGTTAGTGGTGAAAGAGAAACTGCTACTGGAGCAAATGCTTCTGGCGCGAATCTTTGGAAAGCTTCACAAAACGGAATTTCAGATCCTGCAAATAACATCTCAAGAGTTAAAGAATCTGACCTAATCGCTGTTCAAAATCACTTGATCAACAGATGGGGTTATAATCCAGGACGTTACCAAGGTTATGCTAATGAAGCAGAACAACAAGGTGACAAATTCCTAGCTCGTTTAGACTGGAACATCAGCGATAAACACAAGTTTGCGGTTCGTTATAATATGTTGAAAGGAACATCACAGCAACTTGCAAATGCTTCTTCAGGTCCAGCACCAAGATCTTCTTGGAGTCGGGTGAGTGATAAAGCAATGACTTTTGAAAGTGGTAATTACGGATTTGAAAACACGGTAAGTTCTGTTACAGCTGAATTAAATTCAACCTTCAACTCGAGTCTTTCAAATAAATTATTATTTACCTACTCGAAAATTCAAGACAAAAGAACATCACCGTCAGAATCTCTTTTCCCATTTGTTGATATCTGGGATGGTTCGCCAACTGGTGGAAACTACATCAGTTTCGGTACAGAATTATTCTCTTACCTGAATGATGTTGTGAATGATAACTTCTCATTTACCAATAACTTAACCTATACCACAGGAAAAAATAACTTCACTGCAGGTATCGCATACGAAGTTCAAAAATTTGGTAACTCTTATACCAGAATGGGAACAGGTTATTACCGTTATGCTTCAGTAGAAGATTTCTTGAAAACAGGAACATCCGCAGAGGTTGCACCAATTATGTTTGGTTTAACTTATCCATATGCTAATCAAGATACTTACTCTAGAGTTAACTTCGGTTTAGCATCTGCTTATTTACAGGACAGAATTACATTAAATGACAAATTCAACGTTACAATAGGTTTAAGAGCAGAACTTCCTAATTATTTAAATGATCTTACAGCAAATCCTTCAATTGATGCTTTAGATTTATTAGACAAAAACGGAAACCCAAGAAACTATGCTTCAGGTGAATGGCCAAAATCTAAAGTTTCTCTTTCTCCACGTTTAGGATTTAACTATGACGTAATGGGAGACAGAAGTTTAACTTTACGTGGAGGCACAGGAATCTTTACAGGTCGTGTTCCTTTCGTATGGTTAACAAATATGCCAACCAATGCGGGAGTTTTACAAAACACTGTAGAGCCAGGTTCTTATGCTGAAGTTGCAGGATGGATCGGAAACGTAAGATTCCAGCCACAAGACATTTATTACTATGTAAATAACCCACCAGCAGGTGCAGGAAGTGTGTTCATCAACAATCCAAAAGCAGGTGCACCAGCATCATTCGCTTTAGTTGATAGAGATTTCAAAATGCCATCAGTATGGAGATCAAGTTTCGGTGCTGACTACAAAATTCCAAACTCTGTATTCACATTAACAACAGACATTCTCTATACTAAAGACGTAAATTCTGTATTCCAATATGGAGCAAACAGAAAAGAATCTACAGCGAGAATGACTCGTCAAGATCGTGCTTATTACCCGAATGCTGCATCATACCAATACAACACTGCAATTGGAGCAAACAGCGCGGTAGTTTTAACGAACTCTGATACTAAAGGAACTGCTTTCTCTGCAACGTTTGGGGCAAATATGAGAACATGGAAAGGACTTTCTGGGTCTGTATTCTACACCTTCTCTGAAGCAAAAGAAATCTCTGCAAACGCAGGATCAAGTGCAAGTTCAGCATGGCAAGCATCACCAACAGTTGATTCACCAAATCAACAAGATTTGAGTATTTCAAACTTCTCAGTTCCACACAGAATTGTTGCAAATATTAGTTATAACATCAAGAATACGACAATTGGAGTTTACTATTCAGGTGCAAACCAAGGAAGATTCTCTTACTACTACTCTAATGATGTGAATGGTGATGGTATCGCGAATGACTTAATGTACATCCCTAATGTTGGAGAAGTAACTAAGTTTGCTGATATTAAAAGTGGTACAACTACTTTGTTTACTGCAGGACAACAAGATGCTGCTTTCAACCAGTTCATCGCTGATAATGGTTTAGAAAAATACAGAGGTCAAATTCTTCCACGTAACGAATTCTTGTTACCATGGTTAAACCGTGTTGATGTAAGAATTGCTCAGAATATCTTTACTGATATGGTTCAAAAAGGAGACAAAGTTGCAATTACTTTAGATATCTTAAACTTTGGTAACCTACTTAATTCAGAATGGGGAATTCAGGACAATACGGTAAGTTCTTATGGAGCAGCAGTATTAGGAAGATCAGGGAATCTATCTCCTGACCCAACTTTTACAATGCTACGTGATGGAGCTGATTTAGTTAAATCACCATACAGACCAGCAAGTTCAAGATTTACTACTTGGAGTGCAATGCTTGGATTTAAATATTCATTCTAACACTTTCAATGTGATATAAAAAGAAGCCTTACAATTAATTTTGTAAGGCTTCTTTATTGGCTTTAAACTGAACTTTAACAATTCACGGACTATACACGAATCACCGGTATTTTTTTTATCTTTGCCCTTAACAAAAAAATACTATGGATACATTTAAAATTATCACCGAAGCACACAAAGGTTTTGCTTATTTGATTTTGCTTGCGGGCATTATTTTCATCGTTGCATTATTGGCTACCATGTTTGGCTACTCTGGTAAAATTTCCAAATTATTGCGGAAATCGACTTTATTTACCATGATTCTATTTCATATTCAGTTGATCGTAGGGATTTTCATGTTGGTGTTTTCTCCAGGTCTGAAAGGAGCTTTGGAAACAGGAACATTAATGAGCAACGCTGCAGCGAGATTTTCTTATGTAGAACATCCAGTGTCAATGTTGATTGGTGTTGTTTTAATGACCATCATTAATAAATACATGAAAACCAACGAAACTCTTGCAATGAAAATTGTAATTATGGGACTAATCGCTATGGCACTTTTCGCTTATGCTTTCCCATGGGTCAGAGTTTTCCCTTCAATGTTTGCATAAATAACTTAAAAAAAACAATATTCTCAATGAAAATAGCAGTAGTAGGTGCTACCGGAATGGTGGGTCAAATTATGTTAAAGGTTCTGGAAGAAAGAAATTTTCCGATAACCGAATTAATTCCTGTCGCCTCCGAAAAATCAATCGGTAAAAAAATCATCTTCAAAGGAGAAGAATTCGAAATCGTTTCGATGCAAGATGCTATAGACCGAAAGCCCGAAATCGTTATGTTCTCTGCAGGCGGAACAACCTCTTTAGAATTTGCTCCGAAATTTGCCGCAGTCGGAACAACAGTAATCGACAACTCTTCTGCGTGGAGAATGGTCGCTGATAAGAAATTAGTCGTTCCGGAAATCAACGCGAATGTCTTAACCAAAGAAGATAAAATCATTGCAAACCCAAACTGTTCTACGATTCAATTGGTAATGGTTTTACATCCTTTAAATCAAAAATATGATGTTAAAAGGGTTATCGTTTCAACCTATCAATCGGTAACAGGAACAGGTAAAAGCGCAGTAGATCAGTTAAATGCAGAGGTTGTAGGCAATAAAGATGTTGCTAAAGTTTATCCGTATGAAATCTTTAAAAATGCATTGCCACAATGTGATGTTTTCGCTGAAGATGATTACACTAAGGAAGAAATTAAGTTGATGACAGAACCCAAGAAAATCATGGGCGATGATACTTTTAATATTACGGCAACTGCAGTTCGTGTGCCTGTTCAAGGTGGACATTCTGAAAGTGTAAACATCGAATTTGAAAAAGACTTCGATCTGGATGAAGTGAAAAATCTTCTTGCAGAAACTCCAGGAGTCATTGTTTTAGATGATGTAAAGAACAACATTTATCCGATGCCTTTATATTCCGAAGGAAAAGACGAGGTATTTGTGGGAAGAATCAGAAGAGATATTTCTCAACCTAAAACACTAAACCTCTGGATTGTAGCAGATAACCTGAGAAAAGGCGCAGCCACAAATGCGGTACAGATCGCAGAATATCTCTACCAAAACAAATTAGTCTAAATTAAATGCTCACATTAGGTGGGCATTTTTTATGGATTAGATGAATCAAACATTCTCTATAAGTCTAATAAAACTCAAATGTCAGAAATTAAAAATAATACCAAAACCAATTTTACTTTCCAGCGAAATGTTGCCATCGTGGGCATTCTACTTTTCCTAGGGAAATTATTGGCCTGGCATTTAACCAATTCCGATGCGGTTTTTTCTGATGCTATGGAAAGCATCGTGAACATTATTGCGGCATTTATGGGACTGTTTTCACTTTACCTCGCCGCAAAACCAAAAGATGTGGAACATCCTTACGGTCACGGGAAAGTAGAATTTATAACTTCTGGTATTGAAGGTGCACTAATTATTTTCGCTGGTGTTATTATCATCGTTCAATCAATCGATTCACTTTTACACGGAAACGTTCCTAAGCAATTAGACTGGGGAATTTGGATCATTGCTGCAACAGCGGTCATTAATTATTTAATGGGACATATTTCCTATAAAAAAGGAATCAAAGAAAATTCGTTGGTTTTACAAAGTTCTGGCAAACATTTACAAAGCGACACTTTTACAACCATTGGCGTTGTCGTAAGTTTGGTCTTGGTCTATTACACAAAATTGTACTGGATTGATGCACTAGTTGCCCTACTCTTTGGGGGTTACATTATGTTTGTGGGATATAAAATCATTCGGAAGTCATTATCGGGAATTATGGATGAAGCAGATTTAGGAATGCTTCAAAGTTTATCAAAATTCCTCAACGAAAATAGAAAGCCACAGTGGGTTGACATTCACAATATGCGGATTCAGCAACACGGAAGCGGACTTCATATCGATGCGCATTTCACTTTGCCCTGGTATTATGAACTACGGAAAGCCCACAATGAAATGGAAGATTTATACAAACTTATTGGCGAAAATACCAACCGAACAATTGAGTTTAACTTTCACCTGGATGATTGTAAATCTTTTTCCTGCGAAATTTGTGAGTTGAGCGAATGCCCAGCAAGACAAAAAACATTCGTTAAAAAAATAGAATGGAACGAAAAGACAATCGCGCAGGTTCCGAAACACTCTTTGAAAAACAATTGATTTGAAGAAAAAAACACAACCTTTTCAGTCTTCTAAGATTGAAAGGGTTTTTTATTATCCAAAAGCATTTTTCTGTAATAAAACAAAGGAATTATCAAGAGTAAAATCAACGGTTGAATGACAAACCTTCTCATATAGAAAGAGAAAAGATAGCCAACTTCAAATTTGGTATGAATACAATATAGGTAGATAGGAAAAGTAATTACAAAGACAATAAGCATTAAAAAAATTGCCTGCAAAGTCCACTGCTTATTTTTAAAAATTAAATAAACCACAGCGGCTGATAAAATTAAATTCAACCCAAATCGGAAAAGATAATTCAGGATTAAAGGAAGCCAATTGAAAGCCGGAAAAGACGCATGCTTATTAGCCAAATGAAAATAATCTTGAAAAGGATCATAAAAAAGATTGCTTTCAACCATTCTCACAGATATCAATCCAAAAATAGCAACTGCTACTAAAAGCCATTTAAGAATTTTCATCTTCAACGTTTTTTAAAGCGTAAAACTTAATCCAAATTAACCAGAGAATAACGACAGTTCCGTAGATGATTGCCGGGAATAAATAATCATGTCCAATTTTAGAATACTGTGGATGTTCAACAAGAAGAACGTTCAAACCCACAATCCGCAAAACATTCATAATATGCAGAACTACTAAACCAACTGCAGCAAAAACAAAAGTTTTAAAACTTTCATAAAAGGCAAAGATAAAGGCCAAAAATAAAATCATGACCGAAATTGCGTTACAACCTTCTACCATACGGGAAACGTATTTTCCGCTGACAAAAAACCAGGTAGTTTCATCTTCTGGTTTTCCCTCTACCATTTGAGACGGATAACCGATCAGATTTTGTACAAAATCTACTTGTCGCATCGCCCAACTGGAAAAAGGATCCAGCCCGGCATTTTTATATCCATTCAAATAAAACTGATAGCCCAAAACCAACACCACATATAAAATGATGAAACGAAGGAGCACTTTTAGAACTGGCTTGAAATCATTAAACATACCTGCAAATATACTCTTTTACAAAATACGTTTTTCCCTATCTTTGTAAAAGTATGACTGACCAAAACGCAAAATATTTTTTCGAAAATTATACCCATGAAGCCGCTCAAGATTTTTTTACTTTAGCACAAAGTGGCTCTGCAAGAATTAATTATGTAGGCAAAAGTTCTGGCAAAAACTATATCATTACCTACAATGAAAATATTCCCGAAAACGAAAGTTTTTATTATTTCTCCAATCTGTTTTCTGATTTAAAGGTGAACGCACCAAAGGTTTTAAAAATCTCTGATGACCGGAAATTATACATTCAGGAATTTCTTGGTGATCAAACTTTATCGGAAGTAATTGAGAAAGAAGGTTTGACTGAAAGAGTAAAAACTTTGGTAAAAAAAACATTGCAGCAACTCGCAGAAGTTCAAATTAAAACGGAAGATCAAATCGATTATTCACAAACTTTTGAATATGCAAAATATGATGAATTACCCATTACCAGCGATTTATTTTATTTTAAAAGTTTCATCGCAGACGTTCTAGAAATCCCTTATCACAAATCTTCTCTGTTAATGGAATTTAAAAAAATAGTTTCAAAAATAGAGCAATTGGAACCGAAAGGAATTATGATGCGCGATTTTCAGGCAAGGAATATTATGGTGAATGACGACGACGAAGTCTTCTTTATCGATTACCAGTCGGCCATGAAAGGTCCGCTCATTTACGATGTCATTTCTTTTCTTTTTCAGGCAAAAGCCAATTTCCCAGCAGATTTTAAAAATAAAATGCTGAACTATTATTTTTCTTTTTGGGGTGCAGAGAAACAACTTCAACTAAGAAACTCGGTAAAACCAATTCAGTTGATTAGGTTCTTGCAAGTCCTGGGAGCGTATGGCTTCCGTGGACTCATCCAAAGAAAGCAGCATTTTATTTCAAGTATTGATCAAGGAATTGAAAACCTGTATCAATTTTCAACATCATGGGAAGAAATGAATGAATATCCAGCATTGAAAAATTTGATTTCTGAATTAAAATCAAAAAGCGTGGAAGATAAAATTAAAAACATCATCTTTAACCAGTAAGATTCTGTCTTAATGGTTTACTAATAAATAATACAATGAGTTTAACAATAGAAATACACAGTTTTTCCTATAAAAAAGGAGGAATACCAAAAGATAATTCCGGAAATGGTGGCGGCTTTGCCTTTGATTGCAGAGGAATTCTAAATCCTGGAAGAGTCGAGGAATACAAAGTTCAAACAGGTTGCGATATCGGCGTTCAGGACTATTTAGAAACAAAGACCGAAATGCCCAACTTTTTAGATTTGGTTAAAAATATCGTTTCCATTAATATTGATAATTATATCGCCCGAGATTTCGACCATCTTCAAATTAATTTTGGATGTACTGGCGGACAACACCGTTCGGTTTATGCCGCAGAAAAAACAGCTGAATTTATTCGGGAGAAATATCCGCAAACAACCGTTACACTCAATCACGACGAACAACCTCAACTAAACTAATGATTGATGAGTGATTATTGATTGATTATGTTCCCATCAATTATCACTCATCAACTATCACTTATAAATTATGAAAGCACTTATCTTTGCTGCAGGAAAAGGAACCCGACTGAAACCCTTTACAGATCACCATCCAAAAGCAATGGCATTGGTTAATGGCGTTCCTTTGTTGGAGCGAAATATCAAATATTTGCAAGGCTTTGGGATCAATGATTTTGTAATTAATATTTATCATTTCGGTGAACAGATTTCAGAATTCCTAAAAAAGAACAATAACTTTAATTCAAATATTGAACTTTCAGACGAGAAGGATGAATTGCTTGAAACGGGTGGTGGACTGGTTTTTGCTCGAAAATTTTTGGATCACGGAGAAGATTTTTTAATCATGAATGCCGATATTTTAACCGACTTAGATTTAAACTTTTTCGTAGAATATCATCAGGAAAAAAAAGATTTTGCTACTTTAGCGGTCTCTGACAGAAAGAGTTCCAGAAAATTACTCTTCAATCCGGAAATGATTTTGAAAGGTTGGTTGAATGTAGAATCTGGTGAACAACGGCTTGCAGAATTTAACAAAGGTTTCAAACCCCTGGCTTTTAGTGGAATTCATTGTGTAAATCCCGAAATTTTTAACAAAATAAAAAGAACCGGTAAGTTTTCCATCATGGAAGAGTATCTGGATTTGATGACGAACGAAAGTATTCACGGTTACGAACATTCGGCGACCATCATTGATGTTGGTAGACCAGAATCAATCTTGGAAGCAGAGAAAATATTTAAATAAAAAATGAGCAAAATAAATAGAGGAAAAGGAACAATGAAAATAGAGAATAATGATCCTTTTGAAATAGATCAAAAAGTACAAAATTCATTTAAAGAAAAAACCTGGGATGAAACCATAACCAAAGACAGTTGGATGGTTTTTAAAATCATGGCAGAATTTGTAGATGGTTACGAGAGAATGGCGAAAATTGGACCTTGCGTTTCGATCTTTGGTTCAGCCCGAATGAAAACTACTGATCCTTGCTACGAAATCGCCGTAGATATTGCAGAAAAAATTACAGAAATCGGTTTCGGAGTGATTACTGGCGGTGGTCCAGGGATCATGGAAGCGGGAAATAAAGGTGCGCGAAGAGGCGGCGGAAAATCTATAGGCCTTAATATTGATCTTCCTTTTGAACAACATTTTAATCCATATATCGATAAAGGTCTGAGCATTGATTTCGATTATTTTTTCATTCGAAAAGTAATCTTTGTAAAATATTCTCAAGGATTTATCGTGATGCCAGGTGGTTTCGGTACTCTGGATGAATTAATGGAAGCAATTACTTTAATTCAAACCAATAAAATAGGAAGATTCCCAATTGTTTTGGTCGGTTCTAAATTTTGGTCGGGTTTACTAGACTGGTTTAAAAACACTTTATTAGCAAGCGGAATGATTTCTGAAGCGGACCTCAGCTTGTATCGAGTTGTAGATACGGCAGAGGACGCAGTTGCCCATATAAAGGCGTTTTACGATAAATATCAGGTCAACGTAAACTTCTAGTTGGCACTATATTTGAGATTATTCATATACAAATCAATCAAAATGAAAAAATATTTATATATTACTGGGATCTTTGCACTGATGCTCACGATGAGTTTTGCAGTTGCAGACTTCTACTCCTCCATGACGAAGGTTGATTATTTGGAAGCAAGTAAAACATTAAAGTTTACTACAAAATTAAATACTTCCCATATTTCAGATGCTATTAAAATAAACCCTAATACCGCAGGATTTGAAGCAGAAGTTAAAAAATACGTGAATAATAATTTTGATTTGTATGTTAACGGAACCGCAAAAAATCTAACCTTTACTGGAAGTCAAGTCAATGGCGAATCAGTTTGGGTTTATTTCGAGTCTAATGGAATAAACGAAATTAATACCATCAGAATTAAAAACACGATTCTGTTAAGTGTATTTCCAAAACAGTTTAATCTGGTGAATATTGCTTACAAAGGCAATCAGAAAACCATGAATTTTCAAAGAGGAAAAGAAGTGAATGAAGTTAGTTTTTAAGAAACTTCAAATAAAAACAAAATCCGTTTCAACGAACTTGAGACGGATTTTTATTTGAAATGCTCAATGCATTTCTTTAACAATTATAAAAAACTAAGAATTATCTATTATTCAGCTGCTGCATTCCTTCGGAGGAAACCATATCGTAATTCCAGGCAGGTTCGAAGACGAGATTGATTTCCACTTCATGATCTGGAAGTTCTTTTTCTAAAACATTCTTAACTCCGGTTTGAATGGCCTCTCCCATTGGACAATGTGGTGTGGTTAAAGTCATGGTAACTTTAATGATGGTATCATTTATTATTTCAACATCATACACCAAACCTAGGTCGACAATATTGACCATTAATTCAGGATCTATAACTTCACAAAGCGCCATTTCTGCACGGCTTATTTTATCGTAATTTTTATCGGTAGAATCGAGTATCATGATTTGTTATTTCTTTTGTGTAACAATAATTTAAAGACATTAATATTATATAAAGTAGCAACAGCAACCCATAAAACGGCACCAATTCGGATGATGATTACCTGTTGTAGAATAATTCCCAAAGCAAATACCAGAAAGGCAGCAATGAAAATCCTGAATTGCCAAATGGTGAGTTTCTCGCTGTACAAATCTTTTGGAAGTGGCACTTTTACTTTTCCGGAAAGGTTTTTATAATGATCATTCCAAACGATGAAAGGAAGTGTTTTAAAGGTTTTTCCTAAAATTATACTCGTAATCCAACCCATGAATAAAAGCGTTCCGTAAAGCATGGTCCAGCGATAACCACTTGAAAAATAAACGGCCGGTAAAAGTAAGATTGAAAGCACCAACGCTAAAAATGAAAGAAACGCGTGTTTCATCAACAACTCTACTCTTTTTCTTAAACGGTTTTTGAAGTTATCATATAAATACAGTAACCAAAAAATAACTCCGATTAAAACAATCGCTGCGTATATTAAAATTCTAGGACTTACTCCGACAAAATAACCATCTGCAAGGAAAAGAATTAATCCTAAATTTTGAAAAATAAACGCCCATTTCAACAAATAGTCTTTACTTGATTTACCCAACAAAAACATAGGAACTAACTTGGAACTAACTCCAGTAATTAATTGCAGAAACCAACCGGCAAATCCAGCATGAGAATGAAGTTTTAATATTTCCAAATGACTTAGTTTAAAAAAAGGAAATTTTAAATTAATCGCCAGCAGCAAACCAACAATTACCGTAAACAAAAGCCAAGTGGCAGAACTTATCAGAAAGAGTTTTTGAATAGAATATTTTTTACATATCCTACTCGTTTTCAAAACATTAAATAAATAAAGCACCGCTGAAATCACAATTAATGAACCGCCGGCAATCATCACCCAACCAACGGATAAATTCCAGAAATTGGTAGTGAGTAAAATCATTCCCAAAGTCAAAGTATACCAAACAAAAGCCGCCATTTTTTCGCTGTATAAATCCTGTTCGCAAATCACAGGCAGCAACTGATGAGCCGCTCCGAAAATAATCATGGTTCCCCAACCTAAAGCAGCAACATGAACAATCGTCAATAAATGCGGCGTGAAATAATGACGCGTAAATGATTCTGGGCTGAAAAACATCAACACACAGAGAACAAAAAACATAACCGCTCCCGTTGCGTAAAACGGAAGGACAGCGCTATTTCCCGGGGCTTTTCCGATATTAATTTGTGCCATCTATTTTTTGAAAATCAACATTTTCACATTCCCTTCTTCTCTATTATTGATGTGAACTTGGTAGTTTTTATCCGCAAGTTCTTCCAGTAAATAAACAGGAACTCTTTTATGATCAATGTACAAGGCATTTCCTTCTGGGAGTTCTTGTAATTCAGAAAGAATCAATTCCATCGGGCCAGGCATTTCGAGTTCTCGGACATCGATTTCTTTGGTTTGTTCTTTGGTGAATTGACGACAAATTTCGGCAAAACTTTCTTCATCATTCATCTGTAATTTTTCTTCAGCAGTTTCTGAAGAATGAGAAGTTTCTTTTTCTTTTTTCAAAAAATAAGTATTGAATTCTTTATCATTAATGGTTTCAACGAAAGTGGCTTCTGCTTTTTCCTGTTTTAAAAGATGAATTAAAGGCGTCGGTACAAAATTATTAATGATACAAAGAATTTTACCCGGTTCAGTTGTTTTGAAACGTCCCAGAATTTCTTTCAAAGGATCTGCGCCATTATCGATAATTGGTCGAACATCATAAAAGTCAATATCGTCTTTATTTGCCTGTTGCAACCACGTGGGTTTCGTTTCTGAAGTGGTTTCTTCTTTCGTGAAAACTTCTTGTTCAAAAGTAAAACCTAGCGGTAAAAGAACTCTTTTGAACTCTTCAACAGTTGTACCGCCCATTTTCGCGGCTTCACCAATCGTAACTCGGGAGGCCATGATTTTTCTAAGAATTGGATTTTTTAATTTCTCCAAAGGTTTTGCCAAAGAAGCAATCGCATCTACACTTTTCGAATTGGCTTTTATCAATTCAGAAATTTTCGTTTTAGCCGTAATATTTTCCATAGTTGTTATTTTGGGGTGACCCAGAATTCATCTGAGTAATCTTCTGCTGCAGTATGTTCTTCATGATGAAGGATGTTTCCGATTTCTCCTAATTTATTTTCAGAGAACTTTTTTTCCAACCACGGAAATAATTCTCGTTCTTCATATCTGGTGTGGTCTTTTATTAAATCTGAAAGTTGAGCGAATAAATCATAACTTTTTTCCTCTGAGCGAAGATTGATTTCATTAATTCTGGAAAGAATCTGCTGATGTTCCTCTAAACCTTTTTTCACTTTTTCATCTTCATGATCGAAAAAAAGTAATTTTTCTTCTGTCTGAAAATGCTGTTCCAGATGAGTTTTCCAAAACCAGTTGATATATTTGGTAATTCTTTGCGGTTCAACTTCCTTCGCAATACCTTGTTTTATTTTCCAGCAAAACAACAGTGTCGCATGGTGTTCGCGGGAAATCGGTATGAGGTTTTCGTTTCTTTTAATAGGCTTTTTTTCCATCTCTTTTAAAATAACTGTTAATAGAAAATTGAGTTCCTGCCAGTTTTTAATAATAACCAGCAGGAAACTTCAAATTAGTTTGCTTTCGCAAGTTCTGCATCTAAAAGAATTGCTTTCGGAAAAAGGAAATTATTTTCCAAATGAATGTGTGTTTGCAAATCAGCCTCAAATTCTTTTATTTTTTGGAAAAGATATTGGTAAGAACTGCAAGCATCAGCCGGAAGCGTATAATCATTGGTCAATGTTCGGAAGAAAGATAAATCTGCAATTGCGATTTCATGGTCTTTTCTAAGGACATTTATTGGATCTTGAAGCGAGCCGACTTTGTAGGTGATTTCGGTTTCCGCATCTCTTTTTTTCGCCACAATTTGTTTAATCACTGGGAATAAGACCTCTTCTTCTCTTACGGTATTATCAATTAAATCCTGTAAAAAGTGATACATTAAAGTTGAAAGTCGGTTTAATTCCTGATGTCCATCACCGTGATGTTCGGCCACTTTTATCGCCAAATCATTTAGGTTTTCCGCATTATCTTTAATATACCGGTGATGCGTATTTACAATATAATCAATGAGGAAATCGAGGTCCCATTTGTCATAATCATAAACGGGCGCTTTTACTACTTTACCCGCATTTGGATCGTCTGCTAAATTATATTTCTCGGTGCTACAAGCAAATTGTACCCCTTTGGCTTTTAGCATTTCGGCTTTTTGAATGTCTTTTTCAGAAATGGTTCCTGAGGTTTCACTCACTGCATTCTTAGCGATCTGAACTTCATATAATTCTGGACCTTTAAGCAAATATTCCCAAGTGAAAATATCGCCACGCTCGGCAAGCAATTCATAATAAAGCGGTTTTGGATCGTGATCATTTTCGATAATGAAACTTTCGCCTGCTTTCAAAGCATCGAAATATTGAAAAATAGTTGGGTGTTTAAACTTTGGTTCAATGGCAGTTACGTTTAATCTTTCTACTTCTTTTTGCGCTTTTAAAGGATTTTTGCAAATTCTTACGATGAACCATTCCGGACCTTTCTCTAAATATTCCCAAGTGAAAATATTTCCACGTTCGCCGATCAATTCATAATACAATGGTTTTGGATCGTGGTCATTTTCAATCACGAATTCTTCGCCGGGTTGCAAAGCATCAAAATATTTAAAAATAGTTGGATGTTTCATGCGAGGTTCTAATTTGGTCACATCCAGAGTTTCTATTGTAGCCATTTTTTATAAGTTTTTTTGTTAAAAATATATTGGTGATTTTTATTAAAGAGAATTACTCTCTTCTCAATTGTAATTTTTCGAGGGAATTTTCCGTTCTAAACTGGCTTAAAGTTGTTTTGCCATAAATCTCATACAATTGGTCTCTCGCTTCTTTGTATGTATTGTGAATAGGGCAAGGATTCGTTTCTGAACAGAATGCTAAGCCGAGTCCGCAACCTGCAAACATTTTATCACCATCGATTGCCGTAATGATATCTGCAAGAGAATATTTTGCTTCATCATCGGAAATATAGAAACCGCCGTATCTTCCTTTGGAAGATTGTAGAAATCCTTGCCGGCTTAAACCCTGCAGGATTTTTGCGATGAAAAGTTCTGGTGAGTTTATTTTTGCTGCAATCTCTTTAATGTTAATCATACTTCCGTCGCGAGACTGCTGCGCGATATAAATCATCGCCCTTAATGCATATTCACAGGTTTTTGATAACATCCTTTTTGATTTTGATAAGACAAAGATATAAAATATTTCCAAATAGGACTAATTTGTCTTATTTAAATTTAGAATTAAATTTTAGTGCAAATCTCCATTAAGAATGAAAGAAAATGGAGTGAAAACTCTGGTAATCTTTGGTAACAATAAAAAATCCGCCTCTTTGCAGAGACGGATTGGTATAAATGATAAGAAAACTAATTCTTAATCTACTTTGATGTTATCTAACTGGATGGTTGTAGTAACTCCTCCAGTTGCGCCAACATATTTGAACATGATATAACCATTTCCTGTTAAAGTCGATGGGAATGTATAAGTACCTGCTGGTACGAAAACTCCGTAACCACTTGTTGGTGTTTTAGGAATGGTAAAACTTGAGGTAATATCTGTTAATGTTGCAGCAGTTGCATCTCCTTTTGGAATATAATTAGTAGACGTATAAACTTTTAAAGCGTCACCAGTATAGAAACCAACATTCACATTGAAAGATAATTTTTTACCTGCTGTAAAGTTAACCGGAACGATGAAGAATGTTTCGTATGGTCCTGAACCTGCATTTGCACTAAGTTCAATATAATTGTTGCTGCTGAAGTTTTTCATCTGCCAATATCTGTTTCCTAATACAGGATCATTGATATACGGTGCGAAAGTATCTAATAAAGCGCCAGTAAATCCTTCGAATGTTTCATTCAATGTAGTAGGGTAGGTAATCGCTGTACCTCCTTTTGGTGGAGTTGGGTCGAATCTTGTTCCTGTTGGTGGAATTTTCACATCGTTTAAACTTCTGATTAACATTTGGTAACCTGCGTTATACTTGCTCACTACGAAAGTTAAAGTACCACTTCCTTTTGGTAAAAGAGTTGCACCATAAGATGCAAAACCAGAACTTCTAAGAACGGTTGAACCTCCTACTGCATCTTCAATTTTACGATCAGTATCTACACCTGCACCAGCTGTATAGTTGATGTATTGTTTGTTTACCGGATAAAGTTCAGAGATATTGAACTGTACATTAGGAACACTCACCAAAGTATTGATATATTTGTCTTGCATTGCAGCCGCTAAACTTGGCAATTCAGTTGGTTTAATGGTTACGACATCCATTGTATTACCGTTGCAAACTGCAGAGATATATTTACTAAATAATACGCCCGGGATTCTACCGATTGCAAAAGTAGGATCTACAGAACCAATTTTCACGGAACCACGATCTAAACCTAATCTTAAACCTTTAGCATTAATTCTAACATGAGTTCCTACTGGGAAATCTGCATAGTTACTCGCTCTGTCAACTTCCATTTGCAAACCAGCAGTTGGATTTTCTGGTTTATCCTGAAAAGAGATCGTTTTGTAGAAGTTACCGTTTTCATCAGATGAAACGATATAACCGTCAAAAATTTGATCAGTAGTGATTAGAAGATATCCAGTTGCCGGAGCTTGTGCTTTAAAATCAGCCATAGAAATGGTTGCAGCATCAAACTTATTATTACAATTAATTGGTGGCGTATCCCAATCATCCTTATTTACACAAGAGCTTACTGCAAGCGCTGAAACAGCAACTACAAAAGCGGTTTTAAAATATTGTTTGAAATTCATTTTATTGTTTTTTAAAATTCTGATTACTAATTAAAATCTAACTTGAAGGTTTACGAAATAAGATCTTCCTTGGGTGTACCAATATTTTGGACCGAATAATGGGAATTCTCTTGCATTTTCTTCAACATATCCTGGGAATGTTACTCTTCTTGTTTGCTCAAAACCACCGGTAATATATTTGGTATTATCTAAAATATTATTTACAGATGCAGTAAGCAATACATAATAAGCTCCCAGTCTCCAAGACTTACCTACGTTAGCATTCAGGAATGAAGCCGATGGAAGTTGTTTTGGCTGTAATACTCTTCTTAATTCATTTTCATCAAGACCTGCGTACGGAGTTCCTGTTACTGGATTCTGTACAAATCTTTCTGTTCTTAATAATGGAGATGGATCCAGGTAGTTATCATCTAAATAATTCCAGTTTGCACCAAACCACCAGTATTTCGTAGAGTTATATCTGAAACCTATTGAATAACCTTGTTGTGGGGTTCCTCCTTGTTTTGCACCTTTCAAATATGCTTTCCCTAAATCTTGGTAAGACTTTCCATTTTCAAAAGTTCCAGCTGCATCAGAAGCAAAATAAACATTCGGGTCATTTCTATACGTAAACTGACCGTAACTTGCTAAACCTTGAACTGATAAAGTTGGTAAGATTTTAACATCAACACCTAATTCACCACCCATATTTCTTTTCTCAAGATTCGACATAATCTGAGTAACAAAAGCACTTTGTACATTCGCAACCGTTCCGTCTTGTCCTGCTGATTCTAATTGAATACCATCTGCAAAGAATCTCTGAACATTGGTGTCATTTTGAGTTTCAACCAAATAACCAGTTAATCTCATTTTAAAGAATGGACTATTAATCACATAACTTAAATCGTTTGCATTAATGATTGTACTCTCCGCATTTGGTGCAGTAGATGAATTTACTCTTGGATTAATAAATAAATCTTCTAAGAATGGCGCTTGATTAAAGTAAGCTCCGTTATAAACCAAGAAGTTTCTACCGTTCAATTTATAAATCACCTGTCCTTTCAAACCGAAGTTCCAGAAATTATAATCTGCACTCTTTCCGTAAGAATCTTTGTACAAATAATGATTGTAATGTCCTTCTCTAAATGAAGTTGAATATCCTGCTAAACCAGAAACAAATACGTCAAATTGACCTGCTTGGAATTTCAAACCTGGATTTACTTTAACTTCTTGTCTGCCAAAACTGTAATCGTAATTAATTTTATCTCCTACTCTTTTTGCAACGTCGGTTTCCCCGTCGTTATAAAGTCCGCTTTTACCTGGTTGATTGGTAGCAGCAAATGGATCTCTGTTCAAAGCAAAATCAGCACCTAAAAGATCTTTTACTTCTCGGTATAAATCTGATTTATAGTTTTCGTAAGATACATTTAATAAGAATTTAGAAGTAGGACTAAAGTCATAAACATAATGCGTTCCTGCATTAAAGATTTTATCATCACTTACATCAGCAACCTGAAAATATAAAGCACGCTTCCCTGTAGAACCATAATATTCTCCAGCTGGTTGTGCCATATTTCTTCTGTACAATCCTTCCCAGTTTAATTGAGTGTACGCTGGGTCTCCATTTTGCCATCCTGCTAAAGCGTCTTGATAAGCTTGTTGAGCTGTGGTTGGAACACCACCTTCAATAACCGCCACCGAAGCATTCGGATCTAAAGAATCGTAATAACTTGGTAAGTATCTGTAGTAAGTTGGTGATGGATTTTGTACGTTTTGCCAATCTAATCTCGCTCCTTTATCTTTACCGAACTGGTAAGAAATTGCGGTACGAAGACTTGATTTATTATTGATTTTCCAGAAATCCTGCATTTGGAAAATTGGTTGGAAACCAGATTTTACTCTTTCGCTTCTTTTTTTACCATCTTGCCAACCCCAGTATGAGTTGTAATGTACGCCTCTGTAATCATAAACCTCTTGCGTGCTTGGGCTCGCCGTAGATCTAGTGTAAGGTGCAGCAAATGCATTAAAAGTAAGGGTATGGGAATCACTCAATTTCTTCTCGATTCCTAAATAACCACCCCAAGCATCATAGAACGTTCCTTCCTGGATTCCTTCCTGTGCCCATCTTCTTGCAGCCATTGCAGTAAACGCCCAACCACTTCTGCTCATTCCTGAACTGTAACGAAGCGATGCTCTGTTTCTGTAATTTCTGTTGGTTAATGAATAGGTTGCCTGGAAACCCTTTCTATATTCACTTGCATTGGTGTTTTTATAAATAACAGAACTCGCACCACCAAATGAGTACTCCGAAGGAGCATGGTTAGCTGAAGTCTCTGGGTATCTGGTGATTTCATTCAAACCTCCCCAGTTTCCAAAGTCTACATTTCCGTTATCAGATTTCACCATAGAAACCCCATTCATAATGGTTTCCCCGGATCTACCGTCAATACCTCTTGGTCGGAACCAATAGGCCCCTAAATCATAAGCTGCAATTCTACTGAAAACATCTTGTGAAGATTGCAATAGACCAATGGTTGTACCTTGACTGCTGTTTTCTTCATCTCCATTACTTTCAATAATGGCAAGACCTTGATCTGCTCCAGTTAAACTAGAATAGAGCGTAATAACACCCAAGTCTTTTTTCTTTTCGTCATTAACATCAAATTCCATCACTTTGGTTTCGAAATTCGGTTTTGTAATGACAATTTGATAATGTCCTGTTTTCAGATCGACAAACTGAAAATATCCAATTTTGTCGGCTTTTACATCATTACCAGATCCCTTTAAATCAATCTCTGCATTTTCAACTACTTTACCGTCTGCATCTTTCAAATAAGCATAAACCGTAGTTTGTGCAAAGTAAAACGATGCCGGAAGCAAGGTGAATAAAGAGATTAAAGATAATTTTTTAATCATGTTGATAATTTATTTTTCGCTTTATGAATTAAAAATCAATTCATTCAATTAATAAGGGCAAATTTAAGCATAATTATATTACTTAAGATTTATTTAACATATTTTCGACTCAATACATGATATTTATTAGCAGAATATGAAATTTAGCGTTGCCGAAAATATATTATTGCTAACTTTGCGTTATAAATATAATTATAAATTATAATGAAAAAAATTGTAAGTTTTGTATTCTTAATCGCGTTCTGTTTTATATTTGGTCAACAGAAAGGTCAACTAAGAAAAGTGGCGACCATTGGATTTATGAATGTTGAAAATCTTTGGGACACCATTGCATCTGCTGACTATATTGATGGAACAAAAGATGTAAGCAATCCCGCATTCCACAGAAGTGTGCCTTTAGATTCCCTTAAATATCTTGAAATTACCGAAGATTATCGTGGTGAATGGAGAGATGAACTATTAAAAGGAAAAAAAGTAGTTCGTAAACAAACCCTTGCGGATGACTTTACTTACAATAGTGCTAAAAACTGGAATACCAAAAATTACAACATCAAAATTGCCAATCAAGCAAAGGTAATTTCTGAAATGGGTGCTCAATACACCAAAACTGCTCCAGTAATCGTAGGATTAATCGAAGTAGAAAACAGACAGGTTATTGAAGACTTGATCAAACATCCACTTCTTGCGAAATACGATTATGGTATCATCCACTACAATTCTTATGATGCTCGTGGAATTGACGTTGCAATCATCTACCAAAAAAGAAGATTTACGCCGAGCAATTCCTTAAAGAAAGAAATAAAAATTTATGATGATAATGGAAAAAGAGCCTATACGCGTGACATTGTTGTAGCAACTGGATTTTTAGATAACGAAAAAGTTGCCATCTTTATGAATCACTGGCCAGCAAGAAGCGGCGGTGAAGCACGTTCTTTACCAAGAAGAAATGCAGCAGCCAAAGTTTTAAAACAACAAATGGACAGTGTGAGACTAAAAGACCCATCAACGAAATTATTCGCAATGGGAGACTTTAATGATGATCCCGTAAACACCAGTCTGAAAAACATTTTACAAGCAGTGGGAAGTCCGAAAGAACTTAGTCCCGAAAAACCTTACCTTAACTTAATGTATCCTTTGTTTAAAAAAGGAGTAGCTTCTTTGGCTTATCAAGATGCACCGAACCTTTTTGACCAAATCATTGTTTCAGGTAATTTGATTTCTGATTCCGTAGGAAAGGAATACTCTGTATATAAAACAGAAGTTTTTGCTCCACCTTATCTTATTACAAGAGAAGGTCCATGGAAAAATTACCCATTACGCTCTTGGAGTGGCGACACTTTTACAGGGGGCTACAGTGACCATTTCCCTGCCTTTGTAGTGGTACAGCGTGAGGCCCAATAACAACAATAAATTAAACCGTTTTTCGAAACGGTTTTTTTGGCTGTAAATTTGATGACCTTATAAAAACATTACAGTGAATAAAATAATTTTTCTTTTAAGTTTGATGGTAATAACCATAGGTTGTGCTACTCAGAATACTGCAGCAAAACAAGATAAAGAAACCCACACCATCCAGGCACAAAAAAATGATGATGGCGAATATGATTTAGAAGTTTTGGATGGTCAGTTTTCCTATTTCCTGAATGCCATTGCCAGACCAATCAGCATGTACACAGAAAGCACGCTGAAAAGCAGAAACCAAATACTGGTTAGTGAATGGAATTCTTATTATGTTTCCGGTCGCTACAAAAACATCATTGAATCCTCTATCGACTATGATCCAAGCATTGACTATGGACTTAAATATGAGTATAAACTCTATCAAGTGTTCGCTTTTGTAAAATGGAAATATGGTTTGAAATTAAATGGATTAAGTGCAGTTGATTAATTTTAATAAAATTCCAGAAAGAGACAATTTTATACAAAATAGAAGATATTTCTACCAAATATAAAACATACAAAAAACAAAAAAGTTCAGAAAATTCTGAACTTTTTTATGGAGTTAATTAAATTTATTTATTGAATTTTTCTTCTACTTTATCCCAGTTTACCACATCGAAGAATGCCGATACGTAATCTGGTCTTCTGTTTTGATAATGCAAGTAATAAGCATGTTCCCAAACATCAAGTCCTAAAACTGGTGTTCCCTGGCAGTCTGCAACTGGCATTAATGGATTATCTTGATTTGGACTGGAGCAAACCGCAACAGAACCATCTGCTTTTTTACATAACCAAGCCCAACCTGAACCAAATCTGGTTTTTGCTGCTTCTGCGAAATCAGTTTTAAATTTTTCAAAACCACCATAAGCATCAATGGCTGCTTTTACGTTTCCTACTGGTTCTTTGCTCCCACCAGGAGTCATAATTTCCCAGAACAATGAATGGTTAAAATGTCCACCACCATTATTTCTAACCGCAGCTTTATCAGTTCCGGTTGTGCAGATTTCTTCAATAGTTTTACCTTCCAATTCAGTTCCTGCAATTGCTTTATTTAAGTTATCGATATATGCTTGGTGATGTTTTGTATGGTGAATTTCCATAGTTCTTGCATCAATTGTTGGCTCTAGTGCGTCGTACGCATATCCTAATTTTGGTAATTCAAATGACATAATTTTTTTGATTAAATGTTAATAGTCAAATTTAATCATTAATTAGACCAATTCCAAAAAACTCAGATTACTTTAATAAATCTTTAACATTGATGAAAACAAAAAAAACCGCCTCAAAAAGCGGTTTTAGTATTGAATTATAATTCCCTTTTAAAAGAAAACTAAATTATTTTACTTATTCATCGACATCAAAAACTCTTCATTATTCAAAGTGTTTTTAATGCTTCTGTTTACAAATTCCATTGCTTCAACAGGATTCATGTCTGCCAAATATTTTCGTAAAATCCACATTCTTTGCTGAACCGTATCTTCCAAAAGCAAGTCGTCTCTTCTTGTACTCGATGAAGTAAGATCGATTGCAGGATAGATTCTTTTATTGGCAATTTTTCTATCGAGTTGAAGTTCCATATTTCCAGTTCCTTTGAACTCTTCGAAAATCACTTCATCCATTTTAGAACCAGTATCAATCAAGGCTGTTGCTATAATGGTTAAAGAACCACCACCTTCAATATTTCTGGCCGCACCGAAGAATCTTTTCGGTTTATGTAATGCATTCGCATCAACACCACCCGATAAAATCTTACCAGAAGCTGGAGTTACGGTATTATAAGCCCTTGCCAAACGCGTAATTGAATCTAATAAAATCACTACATCATGTCCACACTCTACCATTCTTTGCGCTTTCGACAAAACCAGATTCGCCACTTTTACGTGTTTGTCTGCTGGCTCATCAAAGGTAGAAGCAATCACTTCAGCATTCACGCTTCTCTCCATATCAGTTACCTCTTCCGGTCTTTCGTCGATGAGTAAGATCATCATATATGCTTCCGGATGATTAGCAGAAATTGAATTTGCAATCTCCTTCAACAACATGGTTTTACCCGTTTTTGGCTGTGCAACAATCATTGCACGCTGGCCTTTTCCAATCGGTGTAAATAAATCTACAATTCTGGTAGAAGGTGTTGCATTTTTACCTGTTAAATTAAATTTCTCTTCCGGGAAAAGTGGCGTTAAAAATTCAAAAGCAACTCTGTCTTTAATAAACTCAAGATCTCTTCCGTTAACTTCTGTCGGCTTTAATAAAGAAAAATATTTTTCACCTTCTTTTGGTAATCTTACAATTCCTCTAACCGTATCACCGGTTTTCAAAGCATAATTTCTAATCTGGTTCGTCGATACATAAACATCGTCGGGAGAAGAAATATAAGAGAAATCTGAAGAACGCAAGAAACCATAATTATCTGGAAGAATTTCCAAAACACCTTCGATTGTTACCAATCCATCAAAATTAAATTCTTTTTTCGCCGGCTCATCCTGAGGCTCACCGCTTTGTTGATTTTTATTTTGATTCGGGTTTTTATTTTGATTTTGATTCTTGTGTTGGTGTTGCGGCTGTTTGTTTTGATTACCGCTTTGGCTTGGATTCACACTCTGATTGGGATTTCCGTTTCCGTTTCCTGATTGATTCGGATTAGAATTTTGATTTTTTGGTTGTTCTGGTTTGGTTTCTGATTGAACCTCAGTCTCCGTGACAACTTCTTTTTCTTTGTTTTCAGTTTCCGTTTTTGGCGGAGCAACACGTTGTCTTTTTTTCTTTTGTTGATTTTGAGTAACTACTTTAGGTTGTTCAGAGCCTGAACTTTCAGCAGGTTTTTCCATTTCAACATTAGCAGGAACTTCCTTTGTTTCCTCAGAAGTGACTTTCGCAACTGTTTCCGGAGCCTCTTTTGGAGTTTCAGCAGAATCCTCTACCGGTTTTTCTACTTTTTTCTTTGGAGTTGGTTTTTTTACCGCTGGTTTTTTAGGTGCCGGACTTTTGGGTTCGTCTTTATTCATAGGCGTTTCTGTCGCGTTATAATAATCTTTTACTACTTTCGTATTGGATGCTTGAAAATCCAAAATAGCAAAAATCTTATCATTATCGTTGCTGTTTTTAGCCGTTTTAACGCCCAGATCGTTTGTGATTTTAGTCAAATCTGATTCGGATTTTGACCTTAATGTTTCAATGTTGAACATAAATGTTACGCAAAAAGTAAATTATAAGTAATTGTGAGTGTGAGAGTTAAGTCAGGTGACTTTTCTTATTTAGGTCGTTTGTAATGCAAATCTACGTTTATTTTTTAATTATGCAAAAAATTATTGTTATTTTTGTAGGCAGAATCGAATTATATGTTGCAGAGAATACAGACCGTATGGATGTTTTTGGCGATTTTAGGCGCCGTGTTTTTGTTCATTACTGGGCAAGACTTTTCCCTTTTTGGCCCAGTTCCTTTTATATCTGTCTCTTGTGTAATCCTCGTATTATTTGGATTCATAAGCATCTTAAGTTATAAAGACCGAAAAAGACAGATCCAGCTGAATAACATCAGCATGATTATAAACGCTTTGTTGCTCGGTTTATTGGCGTATTGGTTACTCACTTTATCCGGAGGAATAGATTTTCCTGAGAAGGGTATTGAGCCAGTTTTTCCTTTATTATCAATTATATGTTTGCTCATTGCCAATGTATATATAAGGAAAGACGAAAGGCTCGTAAAATCTGTAGACCGTCTTCGATAAACGTACAACGATTTTTTTTGAGTGAAACAGTCCCAGTTTGGGACTGTTTTTTTTGTCTCAAAATAACTCGCCTATATATTTAAAAATAATCCAATAGAAAATGCTTATTTTTGCGGATTAAATTCCTTGAATGAAACCTTTCCAAAGAATCCTTTTCTTCGCAAAACCACACCAGAAATATCTTTTCGCAAGTATGTTCTGCAATATTATGTACTCCCTTCTCAACATTTTTTCGGTCGCAACCATGCTTCCAATCTTGGGGTTAATGTTTGGAACGGTTGAAAAGGTTGACACCTCAAAAGTTCCGGTTTACTCGGGTAGAATTGTAGATTTTTTCGGTTATGCAAAGGATTGGGCGTATTATTCAATTCAACTGAAAATCGATCAGCACGGCGCAGTGCAAGTTCTCGCACTACTTTGTGGAATAACCGCTGCAGCATTTTTATTGCGAAATGCATTTCGTTATTTAGGCGCCTATCTTTTAGTCAATTATCGCGTTGGAATCACCAAAGATTTACGAACTGCGATGTATGATAAATTTTTAAAGTTACCCGTTTCCTTCTTCACCGAGAAAAGAAAAGGAGATATGATGTCACGGATTTCGAATGATATTGGTGGTGTAGAAGGTGGAATCATGGGCAGTTTGGTCGATGTGATCAACTCGCCTTTCATGATTATTACTTCCCTGATTACTTTATTTATTCTTTCACCACAACTGACTTTATTCTCTTTACTCGTATTTCCTGTTATGGGTTGGTTAATTTCCTGGGTAGGAAAAAGTTTAAAAAGACAAGCGACTGCAGCACAGGAAGAATTAGGCAACCTGTTTTCTTTGGTTGATGAGACTTTAAAATCATCTAAAGTTATTAAGATTTTTAATGCCGATAAAATCCTGAAAAATAGATTTAATACAACGACTGATAACTGGCAAAAATACGCCATAGGAATGAGTCGCCGTCGGGAAATGGCTTCACCTATGAGTGAGTTTTTAGGATCGGTTACGATTTTAATTATCACCTGGTTTGCTGGTGTTCAGATTCTAACCGAGCAAACAATGGAACCCGAAACTTTCCTGGTATTTATCGGAATGTTTTTTCAAATCTTGGATCCAGCAAAAAAATTGTCAAGTGCTATTTCCAATATCCAAGGGGGAATGGCGAGTTTAGACCGTGTTTCGGAAGTATTAGATTACGATTTAAAAGTTGATGAAATAGAAAATCCAATTCCTATTTCAACATTAAAAAATCAAATCGAATTTAAAAATATTGGCTTTTTCTACGATATGGATAATGTGATTTTAAAGAATTTTAACCTCACCATTCCAAAAGGAAAAACCATCGCTTTGGTTGGTCAATCCGGCTCTGGGAAAACAACAATCGCAAATTTATTGGCCAGATTTTATGACGTTTCTGAAGGAGAAATTTTAGTTGATGGGGAAAATGTTAAAAACCTAAAAGTACCCGATTACAGACATCTTTTAGGAATGGTTACCCAGGAATCGGTTTTATTTAATGATTCTGTTTTCAATAATATTTTGATGGGGAAACCCGATGCAACAGAAGAAGAAGTAATCGCAGCAGCAAAAATTGCAAATGCTCACGAATTCATCGACCATCTTCCAGAAAAGTATTACACCAACATCGGTGACGACGGTAACAAACTTTCCGGTGGACAAAAACAAAGAGTTTCAATTGCGAGAGCCGTTCTAAAAAATCCACCGATTATGATTCTGGATGAAGCAACTTCCGCTCTCGATACAGAAAGTGAAAGATTCGTTCAGGATGCTTTAGAAAGAATGATGGAAAACAGAACTTCACTGGTTATTGCGCACCGACTTTCAACCATTCAAAAAGCAGATTGGATTGTGGTTATGGAACGTGGAATTATTGTAGAACAGGGAACTCATCAGGATTTGTATGAGAAAAACGGGATCTACAGAAAACTTGTTGATTTACAGAATTTTGGGTAAATAATTATATTCAATATCTTTTTCAAACTTTACAAAAGACAAAATCCCGAAATTTCGGGATTTTGTCTTTTTGTATTCAGGGATGTATTTTGATTTGAGCAGAAAATCCTAATTCTCCTCATTCTTTAATCAATATTATACAACTATCGCCCGATCATTTTCTTAATCGAATTCAACTTCATCAATGCTTCAATCGGCGTCAAAGTATTGATATCTATTTTGGTTAATTCTTCACGAATATTTTCTAAAACCGGATCATCCAACTGAAAGAAAGAAAGTTGCATATTCTCATCTGTAATTGCTTTAGCAGAATCTTTAGAACCGCTATGTGAACGGCTTTTTTCTAAAGTTTTCAAAACTTCATTCGCACGGTTCACTACTTTTGCAGGCATTCCCGCCAACTTCGCAACGTGAATTCCAAAACTGTGTTCACTTCCGCCAGACAATAATTTCCGCAGAAAGATGATACTTCCTTTATGTTCCTGAATGGAAACGTGGAAATTTTTAATTCTTTCAAAATTCACCGTCATTTCATTGAGTTCGTGATAATGCGTGGCAAATAAAGTTTTCGGTTGCGTAGGATGTTGATGCAGATATTCCGCAATTGCCCAAGCAATGGAAACACCGTCATAGGTTGAAGTTCCTCGTCCGATTTCGTCTAAAAGGATTAAACTTCTTTCAGAAATATTATTCAAGATATTTGCGGCTTCATTCATTTCTACCATGAACGTTGATTCACCAGAAGAAATATTATCGGTCGCTCCAACTCTCGTAAATATTTTATCTAAAACTCCGATTTCTGCATGTTTTGCCGGAACGAAACTTCCGATTTGTGCCATTAAACAAATGATTGCAGTTTGTCTTAAAATCGCCGATTTACCCGCCATATTCGGACCGGTAACCATAATAATCTGTTGGGAATCTTTGGCCAAAAACAAATCATTCGGAATATATTTTTCACCCAAAGGCAAAGCGTTTTCAATAATTGGATGACGCGCTTCTTTCAGATCAATTTCAAAACCGTCATTCAAAACCGGTTTCGTATAAGATTCAGAAACGGCAAGTTCAGATAATCCAACTCCACAATCGAGTTCCGCAATAATTCTGGAATTCTCCTGAATTTGATCGATGTAAATCATCACATTTTCACAAACTTGTCGGTAAAGAAGATGTTCGATTTTTGAAATCTTTTCTTCCGCGCCTAGAATTTGTTCTTCGTATTCTTTCAATTCTTCTGTGATGTATCTTTCAGCATTCACCAAGGTTTGCTTGCGAATCCAATCTTCGGGAACTTTATCTTTATGAGAATTACGAACTTCAATAAAATACCCGAAAACATTATTAAAGTTAATTTTTAAACTGGTGATTCCGGTGCGTTTCACTTCACGGTCACACATTTCATCCAGAAAGTCTTTTCCTTTGCTTTGAAGACCACGCAAATGATCGAGTTCTTCTGAAATACCGGTTTTAATTACATTTCCTTTTGAAATATTTACCGGAAGTTCATCATTTAAATAATTAATTAAATATTGAATAAGTTCATCCAAATTAATTAAAGGCGATAACCAAGTCAAAACCTCATCGTGTAGATGAAGTAATTCTTTAATAGTTCGAATATTAACTAAACTCTGACGAAGATAACCGAGTTCTTTAGGTGAGATTTTTTCGGAAGCCAATTTTCCCATCAAACGATCTAAATCAGAAATCGATTTTAATAATTGTAAAATCTCGTATTTCAGATTTTCTTCTTTATTAAAAAACTCGATTAAATCTAATCTTCTGTTTATTTCGTTGACCGATTTTAAAGGCAAAATCAATCTTCTCCGCAACAACCTTCCACCCATCGGAGTCGAAGTTTTGTCAATAATATCGAGCAAAGATTTTCCCTGTTGACTGCTTGAATAAACGATTTCTAAATTCCGCAACGTAAAATGATCCATCATGAGATAATCATCTTTTGGAATCAGTTTTATTTTGGTAATATGCTGTAAAAGTGCGTGATGCGTATCTTCCACCAAATAAGCGAAAATTGCTCCGGCTGCGACAATTCCTAATTTTAACTCTTCAATACCAAAACCTTTTAATGAATTGGTTTTGAAATGATTGGTTAGTTTTTCGTAGGCATAATTGTATTGAAAAGCCCAATCTTCTAATTTAAAAGAATTGCGGTTTTTCAATTGTGCAGGAAGTTCTGTAGTTCGCTGATAAATAATTTCACTCGGATCAAAAGTTCCAACGATGTGAAGCAACTGCTCTAAATTTCCTTCTGAAGTTAAGAATTCTCCGGTCGAAACATCAACCAAAGCCAATCCGTATTTCTCTTTTACTTTATGAACAGAAAGTAAAAAGTTATTTTTCTTCGAAGTTAAAACCTGTTCATTGAAAGTTACGCCGGGAGTTACCAATTCGGTCACGCCACGTTTTACAATTCCTTTAACCCCTTTCGGATCTTCAAGTTGATCACAAATCGCAACACGAAGTCCGGCTCTCACGAGTTTCGGTAAATAAGAATCCACAGAATGATGCGGAAAACCAGCGAGTTCAATATGACCTTCACCGTTGGCTCTTTTAGTTAAAACGATTCCTAAAATCTGCGAAGTTCGAATTGCGTCCGTTCCGAAAGTTTCGTAGAAATCTCCGACTCGAAACAGCAAAAGCGCATCAGGATATTTCGCCTTGATGGTATTGTACTGCGTCATTAAAGGAGTTTCTTTCTTTTCTTTTGCCACGGACTTGAGTTTAAAAATTAATTAACTTAAAACATTAAGATTGAAAAACCTTAATTTTGCCAAAAATACGAAAATGTCATCCACAAAGAAACTGAAACTCGAAGAATTAGGAAGAATAGATATCGAAACCTTTAAAGAGACTACAAAAACACCGCTTGTTGTGGTTTTAGATAATGTTCGAAGCATGCACAATGTGGGTGCGATTTTCAGAACTGCGGATGCTTTCTTAATTGAGAAAGTAGTCCTGTGTGGAATTACACCTCAACCACCACATCGTGAAATTCACAAAGCCGCTTTGGGCGCGACAGAAAGCGTAGATTGGGTTTATGAAAAAGACATTGCGGAGGCGCTTCAAAATTTAAAAAAGGAAAACTTTAAAATCATAGGAATTGAACAAACGACGAGTTCAGAAGTTATCACAGACTATCCCATTAATAAAGACGAAAAATATGCTTTGGTTTTAGGAAATGAAGTGGATGGATTGAGCGACGAAGCACTTTCGTATTATGATACTTTCCTGGAAATTCCGCAGTTGGGGACGAAACATTCGTTGAATGTGTCTGTTTGTGGTGGAATTGTGATGTGGGAATTCTTTAAAAATTTAAAATAAAAAATTGCTACGAATGCACGAATGAATTTTAATTAAAAAAAAATCGTGCATTCGTGGCAAATAAATAATCAATTCAAATATTTGATTTTAAGAAGATTCCACTTTTTATTTTCATGTTTGAAGAGACAGACTTTGTCTACTAAAAAAGAATCTTCGAAAGTTTTTTTTTGGTATTCTCGCCAGGCTTTCTGAAAATTTTCAGGACTTAAATCTTTGTATGCAACCGTAAGATGAGGATGAATTTTCGCATAAGAATGAAACTTCATCATCGGTTGAACCTCATCGTATAAGAGTTGAAATTCGGTTGAACTTTCGGGTTTTATAAAAATAACTGGTTTGTCTTTATTTGGAAAACATCCAAAGTTTTTCAAAATCACCTCAAAAGGACTAGACTTCAAATTCATTTCAGAAAAATTTCCCATCAATATTTCTTCCTGATTTTCATCGAAATGAAAAGGTTTGATCAAAGTGATATGAGGGAAATTTTCAAATGATTTTATAGAATTAAACCGCTCAGCAAAATCTTTACTGAAAACTCTGGCTTTCTGACGAAGTTCCTTATGTGGAACAACTGCAATAAAATACAAACTCATTTGAAAATTTCGATTCCTCTTTAATCTGAAACATTATCTCCAACCACCACCAAGAGCGCGGTACAATTCAATTCCTGCATCTAACTTAGAATATTCCGCCGTTGAAATATTTAGTTCTGCATTCAGTTGATTCACACTTGCGTTGATGACTTCCAGATAGTTTGCCATTCCGTAATTCACCAATTCCTGGGAATATTGAACAGAGTTTTTATAGGCCTCCATTTCTTTCTTTTTCAAGTTAATGAAACCATCCTGCGACTGATAAATCTTCAAGGCATCAGAAACTTCTCGTCCAGCGGTAAGAACTTTCTTTTTAAAGTTTAAATAGGCGATTTCTTTCTGGGCTAAACTCACTTCATATTGCGTTTTGATCTGTCTTTTATTTAAAATCGGTTGGGCTAAACCTGCAACAACATTAGCAAAAAGTGAACTCGCACTGAATAACTGATCTAAATCTTTAGAGACGATTCCAGTACTTCCAGTCAGTCTTAAACTTGGATAAAACTGCGCTTTTGCAGCATTCGTTAATTCAAAAGCACTCATCAAATTATATTCTGCCGCTTTCACATCTGGACGGTTTTCCAACAAATTTGCAGGATAACCTAAGGCCAAACTCACGGGCATTTTCTGAGCAGCAATAGTAGTTCTTTCTATAGAATGAGCAGGTTCGCCCATCAAAACACTCAATGTATTTTCGAGTAAAGCAATCTGAACATCAATATTTATCAACATTGATTCGGCATTAAAAACCAGAGCCTGACTTTGCTGAACTGCAACTTCAGTTACCGTTCCAGCATCTTTCAAGGCTTTCGTAGTCTCAAGATTTTTATTTCTTAAATTAATGGTTTCATTGATGATTCTTTTTTGATCATCAAAAGTCAGCAACTGATAATAAGTTGACGCAACGGCGGCAACTAAATCGCTTTTCACCGCTTGGTGTGCTGCAACAGTTCCTAAATAATTGGCTAGTTCTGCCTTTTCCTGGGCTTTCATTTTCCCCCAAATATCAACTTCCCATCCAACATTTGCAGAAACATCGAATTGATTTCCGTATTTTCTTTCCCCAATCAATTGCCCCGATTGGGTATTCAAAGACTGGGTTTGAAAGGTATAATTCGGACCTGCAGAAAGAGTCGGTAAATAGGCTGCTTTGCTTTGTTTTAAATAAGAATCTGCGGCAGAAATGTTTTGCAACGCAACTCTTACGTCTAAGTTATTTTCTAAGGCTTTCGCGATATGCTTTTGCAAAACCGGATCGGTAAAAATTTCTCTCCACGAAACGGTTGCCATACTCATGGAATCTTTCGGCAACAAGTCGGTGCGGAAAAGATTTTCATTAATGGCTTCTTTCGGTCTTTCATATTTTTCGCGCGTCATACATGAGGTCAGAACGAACGCTGAGATCAAAACTGAAAGTATTTTTATATTGAAATATTTATTCATTTTATTAATTTTCATAAAAGTTTTTGACTTTCAATTATTCGGATAGATTAATATCTTTTTCTTTTAAAGGCACCACTTTTTCCTGCAGATATTGGAAGATTACATACAATACAGGAATCGCAACCAATCCGAAGAAAGTCCCAATTAATAATCCTGTTGCAGCACCTGTCGCAATCGAACGGTTACCTACAGATCCAATCCCACTCGCAAACACCAAAGGAACCATACCGAAGATAAACGCAAATGAAGTCATCAAAATCGGACGTAACCTGGCTTTAGCAGCATTAATCGCCGACATTGCAATTGATTCGCCATGATGACGCCGCTGAACGGCAAACTCCACAATCAAAATCGCATTCTTGGCGAGTAATCCAATCAACATGATAATGGCAATCTGGAAATAAATATTGTTCTCCAAGCCAAAAATTCTTTGACCGAAAAAGGCTCCGATTACTCCTAAAGGAAGAGAAAGAATTACGGAGAATGGTAATAAATAACTTTCATACTGAGCAGCCAAAATAAAGTAGACGAAAAGGAAACTCAATAAAAACACAACGTAAGTTTGAGAACCAGCTTTCATTTCTTCTTTCGTTAACCCCGTAAATTCTACGTCGTAGTTGGCAGGCAAGTTTTCTGCGGCAACTTCCTGAACGGCTTTAATTGCATCACCGGTAGAAAAACCAGGATTACTGGAACCATTGATCGCTACAGAGGTAAATAAGTTATAACGCTCCAATGATTGTGGACCAAAACTTTTTTCCAACGTAACAAACTGTGAAATTGGAGCCATAGCGCCAGAAGCAGTTTTCACGAAAATAGAATTCAAATTTTCCGGCGATTTCCGATCATCCGGTAATGCTTGAATCATTACTCTAAATTGTTTTCCATATTTGGTAAAATCTGAAGAATAAATTCCTCCGATATATCCTTGCATCGTACTCAAAATACTGTTCAATGTAACACCACTTTCTTTTGCACGAGGTACATTAACCACCATTTCATACTGTGGATAGTTGGTATTAAAGGATGTGGAAGCAAACTGAATTTCCGGTCTTTGCATTAATGCACCCACAAAACTTTGAGTGACCTTGCTTAATTCATTAATGTCGCCACCAGATTTATCAAGTAACACCGTTGAAAATCCATCACTCGTTCCAAATCCAGGAACACTTGGCGGGGAGAAGAAAATAATTTTTGCGTCGGGATATTTGCTGGTCATTCCAAATAAACGCCCGGTAATCTCATCGATACTTTGTCCGCCTGCTTTTCCACGTTCATCAAAGGGTTTTAATTTAATAAAAGCCTGACCAACATTGGACCCAGATCCTGACATAAACCCACGACTCGCAGTAAAGGTTACGTTCTGAACTCCCGGAAGTTTACGGGCTTCTTTCTGAAGATCTGATAAAACATTATAGGTTCTTTCCAGCGAGGCTCCCGGTGGAAGTTGTACGTCTGTAAATAAAATCCCACGGTCTTCTTTCGGAATAAATCCTGTTGGCATGGTAGAACTTGCCCACCAGAAAGTAACTGCTCCTGCTGCAAAAATCACCAGCAAACTCACCCATTTATTTCTTAAAATAAAATTAAATGACTGTCCATATCTTTTGGTTCCCGCATTAAATCCAGCATTGAATTTAGAGAAGAACTTCTGCATAAAATTCATGCTTGCGTATTCCTTCGTATGATGTGCAGGTGGTTTCAAAAACATTGCACAAAGCACCGGACTTAAAGTCAAGGCATTCACCGCAGAAATTAAAATCGCAATAATTAAGGTAATCCCGAACTGCTGGTAGAAAACTCCAGTTGGTCCTGTTAAGAAGGTTACCGGAATAAACACGGCCGCCATTACTAAGGTAATTGAGATAATTGCACCTGTAATTTCGTCCATCGCTTCGATGGTTGCTTTTTTTGCATCGGAGATGCCGCCTTCCATTTTTGCGTGAACGGCTTCGACCACAACAATCGCATCATCGACCACAATTCCAATGGCGAGCACCAAAGCAAAAAGCGTCAATAAGTTAATCGAATAGCCAAACATATTCAAGAAAAAGAACGTTCCGATAATCGAAACCGGCACAGCAATCGCTGGAATTAAAGTTGATCTAAAATCCTGAAGGAATAAGAATACCACTAAGAATACCAAAACGAATGCTTCCAATAAAGTAGTAACTACTTTGTGAATGGAGGCATCTAAGAACTCATTTGTATCAAAGTTAATATTATAGCCAATTCCTTCCGGTAAAGTTTTTTGGGTTTCCGCTAACAAGGTTTTAATATTGTTAATAATATCCTGTGCGTTAGATCCCGGCGTCTGGAAAATTCCCATGGAGATGGAACGGTTTCCATTACTTTCACCAATTCCGGCATAAGACTGAGAATCCAGTTTAATTTCTGCAACATCTTTTAAACGAAGGTATTCCCCATTTCCTAAAGCGCGAAGAATAATGTTTTCAAATTCATCAACTTCATTATATTTTCCTTTGTAGGTAATGATATACTGAAAAGATCCTCCACTATTTTCACCTAAGGCTCCGGCGGCGGCTTCTCTTGACTGATCATTAATCGCGGCAGAAACTTCGGCAGGTTCTAAACCGTAGGCAGCCATTTTTGCAGGATCCAACCAAACTCTCATGGAATAATTTTTCCCACCAAAAACCTGAGCATCACCAACACCATTTACCCTTTTTAATTCAGGAATAACATTAATGTTTAGGTAATTCTGCAACCAAACCTCATCCAGTTTAGGATTCGAGGTGTAAAAACTCAAGAACATCAAAGCACTCGTTTGCTGCTTGCTCACCTGCACCCCGGATCTTGTAACCTCTGAAGGCAGAAGTGGAATTGCACGCTGAACCTGATTCTGAACGTTTACCGCTGCGATATCCGGATCGATTCCCTGTTTAAAGAAAATCTGAATCGAAGCAGAACCATTGTTTCCGGCAGAAGAAGAAATATAATCCATACCTTCAACTCCATTCACCTGTTCTTCGATTGGAATAACTACACTGTTCATTACCGTTTGCGCGTTGGCACCGGTATAGTTTGCGGAGATACGCACCGTTGGCGGCGCAATATCTGGATACTGTGTGACCGGCAAAGAAATTAATCCCAGAATTCCCAAAATCACAATCATGATGGAAATTACCGTAGATAAAACCGGTCTGTTTATAAATTTTTTAATCATCTTTTTAGAAAATCGGTTTTATAGCATTAATAAGATCATCAAATTTCTTCGGTTCCGGTTTTACAGGAGTTCCGGATTTTAAAGTTCCTACCCCTTCGGCTACAACTATATCTCCTTTTTCTGCTCCTTCTTTAATAATGACCATATTGTTTACACGATCAGTTACTTTAATCACAGCACTTTTCGCCGTATCCTGTTTTACTTTATAAACGTAAACCAAACCTTGCTGCTCAATTGTAGCACTTTCCGGAATTACCAAAGCATTATCATAAGTGATAGGAATTCTTACTGTTCCACTATTTCCGTTGCTCAGCAATTTTTTCGGATTCGGGAACGAAACGCGGAACTGAATACTTCCGGTGTTTGCATCAATTTGTCCGGTCACTGCTTTTACGTAGCCTTTCTCTTCATATACATCGCCGTTCGCCAATAAAAGTTCGATGGCAGGCATGTTTTTTATTTTCTCCGGAACAGTTGCTCCGACAGAATTTTTCAGAAAATCAAGATATTCTTTTTCGTTCATTGAAAAATAAGCATATAATTCGCTGGTATCTGAAACCGTAGAAATCGGCATTGGGTCGCCAGGTCCAACCAAACTTCCGTTTCGGAAATTAATTTTTCCAATCACTCCGGAAATAGGCGCACGGATAACAGAGTAATCCACGTTTGCCTGAGCACCCTGGTAATTCGCCCGGGCCTGAGCAACACCAGCGGAAGCCTGTTGTTTCGCGGCAACCGCTTGTGCAACTTGCGCCTGCGCCCGGGCAAGATTCGCCTGAGCAGTCTGCAGTTGAACACTACTTATAATGTTTTTTTCTACCAAAGGTTTCAGTTTATTCACCTCTACCTGCGCTGCACTAACTGCAGACTGTGCTGCTTTTACGTTGGCATCAGCAGCAGAAACGCTGGATTGCGCCGCGCCCACTCCTGCTTTTGCAGCATTCGCGGACTGACTTAGTGAATTAGTTTCTAAACGGAAAAGGGGCTGACCTTTCGTAACATATTGACCTTCGTCTACCAGAACTTGAGTGATGTAGCCCTGCATTTTTGCACGAACATCATTATTTACACGGCCTTCGATACTGGCCGGAAATGTAGAATAACCAATTATATTTCGATTCTCAACAGCAACGGTTGACACGACTTTGGGACCTTGTGGTGGTCTTTGATCTCCTTTTTTGCAGGATAAAACCGACAAGGCAGAAAAGGATAGCAGGATAATTTTATTTTTCATGAATTTTATTTTATAAATGTTCTTCATTAAATTGACTTTAAATGAAGTTTAAATTATTTGTTTAAAGTTGATCAATAGTTTCTTTTATATTTGAAATGTTTTTTTCGAAGAGATCAGCGTAAACAGTAAATTTTCGCAATGCCTCTTCATCGATTGTATTTCGAAAGTCTTTCAGTTTATTTAAAATGGATAATTCGGACTCCATTTTTTCAATAATTTCCTCGAAACGAATTTTCATATACTTTTCATTCATCACAAAAAACCTTTTTCTTTCATCAATCTTATTGAAATCGGTGATGATGTTTAGGTTTAAAAGTAAGTTGAGATTTGAAGAAACTGCACTTTTACTTGCAGAAAAAATTTCAACAACCTCATCAAATGAAACTCCATTTCTGTCGAAATCGAAAATTAGGTAGGAGTATATTTTCGCAGCAAGTGGTGGTAAATGCAGAACATCTCCATAAAACTTTACCATGTCGCGAAAAATTTCTTTATCAATTTTCATTATTATATTTACGAATTAACGCGCAAAATTACAATTTGGTTCTGAACTAAACGAACCAATCTTAAATTTTAAGACTTTTTTATGATTTCCCTAACATTATTTACCAAAAATGAGAATAATGAAAAATGATTTTACAACGAAAAATAGCAGCACTCATTGAATTACAATTAAATTTCATTAATTTTGGTAGATGGATTTAAGAGATCAACTCAAAAATATATTCCCTGATCATGAAGAGCAGGATTTTGAAATGCCGGTGGAAAAATTCGTGCAGAAAGAACCACTTGTCTGTAAATTTGAAAAAAAAGGCAGGCACGGAAAACCGGTAACTCTTGTTGAAGGTTTCGAAGGAAGCGATGAAGAACTGAAAAAGATTTCCAAGAAAATTAAAACGACTTTGGGAATTGGCGGCTCGGAAAAAGACGGAATCATTATTATTCAGGGAGATAACCGGGATAAGATTATGGTGATTTTGAAAGACATGGGTTATAAGACGAAGAGAGTTGGCGGGTAAACTATAATTATTGAGTAATCCTTAATAAGTAATTAATAACTGCGTAAGATTTTAGTAACGAATCTGCAGCCCGACTTGAACGGAAATCCTTTTTTTTGCATAGGCAAATGCGTAGGCAAAAAAGATTGGGAGTGGAAGGCGGAAATGTCTGCCATAAAAAAATATAAAATAAAAAAATATAATATGCTTAATAAATTAGCAGCATCAGAATTGGTGCTTAATGACGATGGAAGTGTGTATCACTTGAACTTATTGCCAGAAGATATTGCTGGGAAAATCATGTTGGTTGGTGATCCTGACCGTGTTCCAAAGGTTTCTAAATATTTCGATAAAATTGAAATCAAGAAAAATAAAAGAGAATTTTATACGCACACCGGAACTTTGCGCGGCGAAAGAATCACGGTAATGTCGACCGGAATTGGAACCGAAAACATCGATATCGTGATGAACGAGTTGGATGCTTTGGTGAATATCGATTTGAAAAATAAAGAATTCAAAACCGATCATACGGTTTTGGAATTATTTAGAATGGGAACTTGTGGAAGTGTGAATCCTGAAATTGAAGTCGACAATATGCTGGTGACTGAAAATGTGGTTGGGCTTGATGGCCTTTTACATTTTTACCAGGACTACGCGTTTGAAAATGAATTCTCCAGAAACTTCATGGCGAAATTCCCGTATGAGAAAATTAAACCGATGTTGTATTTTTCTGATTGGTCAAAAGAAATGGGCGAATATTATAAGGATGCAAAATACCATGGAAACACGGCAACCTTCCCAGGTTTCTATGCGCCGCAAGGAAGACAACTTCGTTTGAAAGCGATTGATGATCAATTTTTGGAAACCTTAAATGAATTAGGCGTAACGAATTTCGAGATGGAAACTTCGGCGATTTATGGACTTTCAAAATTGTTAGGACATAAAGCAATTACCGTAAACTCTGTAATTGCCAACAGAAGAAGAGGCGAGTTTTCTGCGGATCATGCTGCTTCTGAAAGAAATATGATCGAGTGGGTTTTGGATCGGATTATTAAATAAAAAATAATTTTATATTTATGCCGAAGTTATTGCTTCGGCATTTTTTTATGATGAAATTCAAAATAGTTGAACAGAGAAAAAATTTCATAGGTAGAATTACCAATGCTCAATGGGCTGCACTATCTTTTTTTATCCTAGTTTTTTTAATCCTTAAAATTGGTACAAATGAGTATTTAAGTTTGATTCTGGGATTTTTATCTTTTGGAATATTGTCACTAATTATTTATTCTACGTTAAGTTATGAGACGTTAAATGCAGATATAGTAGGAGATTTAATTTTTGATGAAGATTTAGTTGAAATTAAGTTAGAGAATATTCATTATGATGAAATCCAAAATATGGAACTTTATACGAATCACTATAAAAGTCAAAGCAGATATCCTGGTCCGAACAGTTTTTTTGGTCCGTGGAATTACATCGGAAAAAGTAATTATTTAAAGATTAAATGTTTTGATCAAAGAATTTTCAATGTTGAATTTCAAATCCTGTCATTATGTGATTTTAAAAATATTAATGAGTTTTACGCAAATTTACTTTTAACTGGAAAAATCAGTTTATACAGTCATTCTCTGCATAAAGTTCCAATTGACATTAAGCAAACCTCGTCATTTCTTCTTTACGTCATAAAAATGGTGGATGAAAAAGTTATTGGTAAACAATATTCTCAAAGGGTTTTGAGCGATCGGTATAACTCATAAATCTTGAACCAAATATTTCAGATGTACAGCATGTCATTTTTGCAATGACAATCAACCAAATGGTCATTGACCATTCCCGTTGCTTGCATGTGCGCATAAACAACGGTTGACCCGAGAAATTTAAATCCTCTTTTCTTTAAATCTTTAGATAACGAATCCGAAATTTCTGTAGTAGCAGGAATTTCAATTAATGTTTTCGGATGATTTACAATTGGTTTTCCATCAACGAAATTCCAAATGTATTCTGAAAAACTCCCGAATTCTTTTTGGATTTCTAAAAATTTTTGAGCGTTATTTACAGTTGCCAAAATCTTTAATCTATTTCTTATAATCCCAGCATTATTCCTTAACTCTTCTACTTTTCCCTCGGAATAGTTGGCAATTTTTTTATAATCAAAGTCATCAAATGCTTCTGCAAAATTTTCTCTTTTCTTTAGAATCGTATACCAGGAAAGTCCAGCCTGAAAACTTTCTAAAACCAAAAATTCAAAAATAGTTTCATCATCGTAAACAGGTTTCCCCCATTCTTCATCATGGTATTTTCTATAGAGATCATCTTTCTCACACCAGCCGCAGCGAACTAATTCCATTCGTATTATTTAATGACAAAAATAGAAAACTATGTGATTACAAATTAAATCTGCTAAACATTAATTATACCGTTTATGATAAGTTTATAAAATGTTTAACATAGCATTATGATTTTTAGGAATAGAACTTGCAAACTTCATAGTATCAAATTATTTTTTTTCAATCATTAAATATTAACATTAAACATTTTTATTATGGACAGACAAGATTATAACAAAGCAGAAAACGCAGTAGATAAAGCAAAGTGGCATGTAAACGATTACGCTGAAAGAGCAAAAGAATACATCCGCGAACAAAAAGAAAAAAACACAGAGCCAACTCATGAAGGCTGGATGGACAGAGCAAAGGAAAATGTTTCTGATGCTTGGGAAAGCACCAAAGATGCAGTATCTGATGCTTGGGAGAAAACCAAAGATGCGGCGGTTGATGCCGAAGCAGCAGTAAAAAAAGCAACCAACTAATTTTGCTGTAATATCATAGAGGGAACCGTATTTAATACGGTTCTTTTTTTATGCATTAAACAATAAAATTTTTTAAATTTGTCTAAAATTAAGATTATGTCATACGGATTACTAAAAGGAAAGAAAGGAATTATTTTCGGTGCCTTAAACGATCAGTCGATCGCGTGGAAAGTTGCAGAAAGATGCCATGAAGAAGGTGCAGAATTCATTCTTTCAAATGCGCCAATCGCAATGAGAATGGGAGAAATAGATGAACTGGCCAAAAAAACCGGCTCAGATGTTATTGCTGCAGACGCAACTTCTGTTGAAGATTTGGACAAACTTTTTGCTCATGCTGAAGAAAAATTTGGCAAGATTGATTTTATCCTTCATTCAATCGGAATGTCGGTAAACATTAGAAAAGGTAAATCCTACACTGATCTTAATTACGATTTCTTAGAAAAAGGTTGGGATGTTTCTTCTGTTTCTTTCCACAAAGTGATGAAAGCCGCTTGGGACAGAGATATTATGAACGAATGGGGCTCAATTTTGGCCTTAACTTATATTGCTGCACAACGAGTATTCCCAAATTATGGTGATATGGCAGACAACAAATCATACCTAGAAAGCATCGCAAGAAGCTTCGGATATTATTGGGGCGACCGAAAAGTTCGTGTAAATACGATTTCTCAATCTCCGGTAATGACTAAAGCAGGTGCTGGTGTGAAAGGAATTAGTGGTTTCTTCAACTTTGCAGATAATATGTCTCCGCTTGGAAATGCTGATGCTTTGGATTGTGCGAACTATTGCGTGAGTCTTTTCTCGGACTTAACAAGAAAAGTAACGATGCAAAATCTTTTCCACGATGGAGGTTTCAGTAAAACTGGAGTTTCCCAAAAAATTGTAGATAAATTTGAAGATTTAGAATAACTAAATTTTTAGTTGAAATAGAAAGCCCTTCTCATTAATTTAATGAGAAGGGCTTTTTTTATCTTGATACTTTGGGAATAACCGGTAAACTTTGGTTGCCGGAAGTTGATATACTTTCAACGGCAAACAGATAATTATCTTTGGATAGAGGAATGGTTATCGATGCTTCGGTTGTAAATATTCTCTCTGTCCAAACAGGACTGCTGGTTTCACGAATCAAAACTTGATAGCCTTTTACTTTTCCAGAGTTTGGTTTTTCCCAACTCAGTTTTGTAGAATTGGAAAGTTCTTTTACATCCATTAAAACATTTAAAGGTTGCGGAGTTGATTTGGCTAAGTTCGCCAAGACTGCAACATTTACAGCCGTATTGGTTTTTAGATAATCAAAATCCATGAACTCGATTAAATCACCATATTTTTTATTATTCTCTGTTCGAATATCTTGGTGTTGATGGTCATAATTTTCATAATAATCAGTTAAACGAACTGCAGTGAACCCATGATTCACAAAAGGAGTGTGATCACCGCCCCGCAAAAAACGATCATTTCTATAAATTAGTTTAATGTCAATATTTTTCACATACTTCTCTCCTATTTCTTTTACATATCTCGCCAATTGACGGGCATTTCCATCATTTTCTAAACCGAAATTGCGAATCTTAGCGGCTGATTTTTCAGTTTCAAAAGCAGATAGACCTTCACTGAAAACTCTTAATTTGGGAACTCCATCATTTTTGGGAGCATCAAAACTGTTGTTGCCAATCATATCATTATTCAAGACTGCTTCAATTTCCCAGTTTTCTTTCTTTGCTTTATCGGCTAACATTTTCGCTCCTAAAAGTCCTTGCTCTTCGCCACTGACCGCAACAAAAAGAATGCTCATCGGGAATTTTGATTTGCTTAAAACTCTGGCAGATTCGATAACTGCTGCAACACCACTTCCGTCATCGTTAGCGCCTGGAGCATAATCGGTCGAATTCATCACCTCTGAAACTCTGGAGTCGAGGTGCCCAGAAATAATTACAATTCTTTTATCTGAGGGATCAGTTCCCTTTAACAACGCAATCGCATTTCCAAGATTGGTAACTTTATTGATTCGTTTTCCATCGGGTTGCAGATCCTCATTTTGGAGGTAAAATTCCATTCTTCCACCAGAATTTTTCGAATAATTTCTGAACTTTGATAAAACCCAACTTCTGGCGGCACCGATTCCTTTCTCCTGATCTGTAGTAGAACTCATCGTGTGGCGCGTTCCAAAACTCACAAACTTTTCGATGTTCGCTTTTAATGAATCTTTGCTCACTAGTTTTACATACTCTGAAATCTCAGGATCCTTTTCCTGTTTCTGCGCATTGATAGCGACGGAGAGTAATACGCTCAAAAAGAAGACTGATTTTTTCATTTTAAATTTTTTATTTCGGTGGTGAATTTTTCTATAATCTCATTAGTTGTCGCCCAGGAAGTAATCAAACGAATGGCTGATTTTTCGTTGTCAAGTTTTTTCCAAACATAAAAATCAAAGTTAATAGAAAGTTGTTCAATTTGACTATCCGTTAATATTGGAAAGATTTGATTGGTAAATGTTTCGGAAAGAAATTTACATCCAACTTGGGTAAAAGCATCTTTAATTTTCATCGCTTGCTGATTTGCCTGTTTTGCCAGATCAAAATACAAATCATCCTTTAACAATTCCTGAAACTGAATTCCAAGCAAACGACCTTTGGCGAGCATGGCACCTTTTTGTTTTAAATGAAAACCAAATTCTTCCTGCAAACTTTCATTATTAATGATGATCGCTTCACCAATTAAAGCACCATTTTTTGTTCCGCCCAAATAGAAAGCATCCGTGTATTTCCCGAAGTCTTCTAAAGTAAGATCATTATTCTCAGCGGTTAAAGCATGTCCCAACCTTGCTCCATCCACAAATAAATAAAGATTTCTTTCTTGACAGAACTGGTATAAATCAATCAATTCCTTTTTAGAATAAATGGTACCTACCTCGGTAGAATTTGAAATATAAACCAATTTCTGCTTTACCTGATGTGGTTTATTTTGATGAACATCAATGATTTTTTGAATATCATCAGGATAAATTTTCCCCTCAGAAGTTTCAATTCCGTGTACTTTATGACCGGTCGCTTCAATCGCACCACTTTCGTTGGTGAAAATATGACCTGTCGCTGCCGCTACAACACTTTCATGTGGACGTAAAAATGCCGAGATTACAATAAGGTTTGCTTGTGTTCCACCCGAAACAAAATGAACTTTAGATTTCGGATTATTTATTTTTTGTCGAATGATATTTTCTGCGTTTAGCGAATACTCATCGAGTCCGTAACCGTTTTGCTGAATCAAGTTTGATTGAATTAATGCTTCCAGAATTCGCGGATGAGCACCTTCGGCATAATCATTTTTAAAGGAATATTTCATAGTTTAAATTTAGAAAAAAGGGTGAATTAAACCATACAATTTGGGTGAAAATACCTATGAATTAATTAATTTTTGATACACCTTTGTTCTATCAAAATAACCAAATGAAAAACTAATAACCTTTTTAACATCATTATTTTAAAGTTGAACAATAATTTCATTAAATTTTAAAACTGATGTAAATTTTCTTCATGTATTTTTATTTAAATGTAGGCGCGTAAATTTTTTACGCGCTTTTATTTTGTTAGATTTGTAAATATTAGAATCTAACTTTATGATTTCACTTACTGAAGAGAATTACCTGAAAGCCATTTTTCATCTAAGAAACGATTATAACACTGTCACTGTAAACGAGTTAAGCAAGTTTCTAAATGTAAAGATGCCGAGCGTTAATAATATGATGAAGAAATTCGCGCTCAAAAACTGGGTCCTCTATGAAACCTATAAACCCTTAAAAATTACCGAAGAAGGTAAAAAACAAGCGGCATTAATTGTAAGAAAACATCGACTCACAGAAATGTTTTTGGTCGAGAAAATGAATATCGGCTGGGAAAATGTACATGAGATTGCTGAGCAGTTAGAACACGTACATTCAGAATTATTCTTTGACAAGATGGACGAAATTCTGCAATATCCAAAATTTGATCCTCACGGCGAACCTATTCCTGACAAAGAAGGAAACATCATCGCTTTGGATTTACAGAAATTAAGCAATTGTAAAATTGGTGATCAAATTATTTTCAGTGCAGTTACGGTTTCTGATGACGATTTCCTGACTTACCTTAACAGCAAAGAATTAGAACTGGGAACGAAATTAGAAATTTTAGAGATTGAGAATTACGATCAGTCGATGACAATCCTAAAAGATGACGGGATTAGAACCACTTTAAGCAAGATGGTTTGTGAGAAAATTTTGGTTAAGAAATAAGTTCATTATTTCCTTTTTTGGAACATTAATGTAATTCACTTAACTTTGTACGAATCTAATAAAATCAATAAAAATTAAAAATATGTCAAAAGCAATTTCACAGGTTCCTTTCGCAATAAATGAGCCGGTAAGAAGTTACGAACCCGGTTCTGAAGAGGTTAAATCTTTGATTTCTACCTACAAAAAAATGTGGAAAGAGAAAGTTGAAATCCCAATGGTCATCAACGGTAAAGAAGTTAAAACAGAGAATAAGGTGACGATTAATTCACCACAAGATCACCAACATAATTTAGGTTTCTATTATAAAGGAGATATGAGCCACGTTGACGAGGCTATTAATTCCGCTTTAGCAGCCAGAGAAAAATGGAATAATTTAGGATGGGAACATCGTGCAGCGATTTTCCTGAAAGCGGCTGATTTAATTGCTGGACCTTACAGAGACCGTTTGAATGCTGCAACAATGATTGCGCAAAGTAAAAACGTTCATCAGGCAGAAATCGATGCTGCTTGCGAATTCATCGATTTCTTGCGTTTCAACGTAGAATTCATGACGGAAATGTACAGCGAGCAACCGGTTTCTGATAGTGGAGTTTGGAACAGATCAGAATACCGTCCATTGGAAGGTTTCTGTTTTGCGGTGACTCCATTTAACTTTACTGCAATTTCCGGAAACTTGCCAACCTGTATGGCAATGATGGGAAATGTAGTTGTTTGGAAACCATCTGACAAGCAAGTTTATTCTGCAAAAGTGATCATGGATATTCTTATTGAAGCAGGTTTACCTGATGGAGTGATCAATATGATCTATACTGATGGAAAAGAAACTGCAGAAAAAGTGTTTACGCATCCAGATTTTGCCGGACTTCACTTTACAGGTTCTACAACCGTTTTCCAAAACATGTGGAAAATGATGGGCGACAACATTCATAAATACAAAACTTACCCAAGAATTGTAGGTGAAACCGGTGGAAAAGATTTCATCATGGTGCATCCTTCGGCAAACGTAGATGCTGTGGCAACTGCAATGGTTCGCGGTGCATTTGAATATCAAGGTCAGAAATGTTCCGCTGCTTCAAGAGCATATGTTCCTAAATCTCTTTGGAACGATGTGAAAGCAGTAATGGAATCTCAGATGAAAACCATTAAAATGGGAAGTCCGGAAGATCCTTCTAATTTCGTAAATGCAGTAATTGATAAAAATTCTTTCGAAAAATGTAAAGGTTATATCGAGCGCGCTGAGAAATCAAGTGATGCAAAAGTAATTATCGGTGGAAAATGTGATGACTCAAAAGGATGGTTTGTAGAGCCAACCGTTATTGAAGCAAGCAACCCAAGATATGAGTCGGTTTGTGAGGAAATTTTCGGACCAATTCTTTCGGTATATGTTTACGAAGATAAAGACTGGAAAGAAACTTTGAAATTGGTCGATGAAACTTCGCCTTATTCATTAACAGGAGCAATCTTCTCTCAGGATCGCTATGCAATTGATGAAGCGTACAAAGCATTAGAAAATGCTGCAGGTAACTTCTATATCAACGACAAACCAACTGGAGCAGTTGTAGGACAGCAGCCATTTGGTGGTGCAAGAGCCTCAGGAACGAATGATAAAGCAGGTTCTAAAATGAACTTATTGAGATGGGTTTCTGTAAGAAGTATAAAAGAAACTTTCGTTTCTCCAAAAGATTACAAATATCCTTATTTAGGTTAAAAAGTGAATATCTTTAGTATTAAAGAATAAATTAATCCGCCTCGTAATTATTTTCGAGGCGGATTTTCTTTTGTAATAGATTTTTTACTTTAACAAAACTTTAATGTTTATACAATTTCTTTGGCATAGAATTTACATAATAGAAAACATCAAATTAATTTTTCATTAAAAATAAAAACATAATATTATGGGCACTAAAAAAAACGGACTTCTAGCACTATTAGGACTTGGAGCATTAGCATGGTGGAAATATAAAAATTCTACTGATGAAGAAAAACAAGCGGTAAAAGACACCGTAAACAATGCAAAGGAAAATTTCAATAAATGGGGAAATGACTTGAAATCTAAAGCAGGTGATCTATCGTCACAAGTTCAAGACAAAGTAAATCAAGCCAAAACTTCTGTTGAAGATTCTGTAAATCAGAATTAGAATTAAGAATTCATATTCAAAACATTCATATATATTTAAGAGAAGCCGCAGTGTATTTTACACAGCGGCTTTTTTCATGTATAAATCCGGAAACAATAGTGATTTATATTTTTTTTAAATATCCTTGAGAAAAAGGCATTAAATTTATTTTAAAAGTGCATCAAAAGTATCACCTTGACGAATATCTCCAGTGTTATATCCTTTCATAAACCACTCTTTTCGCTGCGCAGAACTTCCGTGCGTAAAACCTTCCTGATTTACGTAACCTTGGGAACGTTTCTGAATATTATCATCACCAACGGCTTCTGCTGCAGAAATCGCAGACTCAATGTCGCCTGGTTCTAAAATATTCTCTCGGTTATCTGTTTGCCTTGCCCAAAGTCCCGCATAAAAATCGGCTTGCAATTCTGTGGCAACAGAAACACGATTCATTTCTGCTTCAGAATACTTACCACTTCTTCTTAACTGATCCACTTTCTGTGTTGTTCCTAAAAGTGTTTGAACGTGATGTCCCATTTCGTGAGCCATAACGTAAGCAATAGAAAACTCTGTTACTTTTGCACCAAAGCGCTGTTCCAATTCTTTGAAAAAACTCATGTCCATATAAACTGTTTCATCAGCCGGACAATAAAAAGGTCCCATTGCCGCTTCTGCAGTTCCACAACCTGATTGGGTAACTGATTCAAACATTACTACTTTCGCAGGGCGGTATTTCATTCCGTTTTCAGCAAATATGTTGGTCCAGGTTTTTTCATTTTCAGCGGTAATCATTTTCACAAAATCACGAACTTTAAGTTCATTTGCATTCAAATCACGTTGCTCTGTTTGTGGACCAGCATTACCCATTCCAGAAGACAATATCGCTGAAGGATCGCCTCCAAGGAAAAATATAATTGCTGCAATAATTAATGTTCCCAAACCGCCGCCGACAAGCATTCCGCCACCACCTCCAGATCCACGTCTGTCATCAACATTACCGCTTCTATCGTTTGTCCATTTCATATTTTAATCTTTTGATAAAATTACAAAAAAAATTATTTATTGAGTTTGTTTTCTTTCAACCAAAATGAAACACTTTGGTAAACAGCGATACAGTCATCAACTAAAGTTTGCTGTAAATTTTTGACTGGAGTTTCATCATAAAAGATTTTGAAATCTTCTGGATTTTTCGATGGCTGTAAACTTAAAGAATACTGTTTTACCTTTTTAGTTGGAGAAATAATAGTTAAATAATTATCTTTTATTAAACCTAAATCTTGATAGGTGGCGATATAAGCCTTGGGCTCAAAGTTTTGTGTGAAAACATCTTGACCTAAAAACTTCGATTGGTATTTAAAATTGAGCAAACCAAATAATGTAGGCATTACATCAATTTGAGACATGGTTTGCGTAAATTTTTGAGGCTCTATAAAACCTTCGGAAAAAATCATCCCTGGAATTCGGTATTTGTCCATCGGAAGTTCTGTTTTACCAGCGCTGGAGGCGCAATGATCTGCAACAATAACAAAAACCGTGTTTTTGTACCAAGGTTGTTTTTTCGCCATTTCAAAAAACTTACGAATGGAGTAATCAGTATATTTTACGCCACCGTCACGAGATTTCGCAGTTCCGAGAATATTAATTCTCCCGTCAGGATAGGTAAAAGGCCGGTGATTAGAAACAGTCATCCAATGATGGAAGAATGTTTTTCCCGCTTTGGCTTCCTTATTCATTACTTCAATGGCTTTCTTGGCCATATCTTCATCTGATACACCCCAAATATTCGCAAAGGTAATTTCTTCAGGTTTAAAGTTATTTCTGTCTACGATTTCATAGCCATTTCCCTTATAGAAATCTTCCATATTATCGAAATAACTGTAACCTCCATAGAGGAATTTCACATCATAACCTTTCGATTGGAAAACACTTCCGGTACTGAACTTATTTTTATTGTTCTCCCTTTTAACAACACTTTCTCCGGCGGTTGGTGGAATGCATAATGTAAGTGCCTCTAAACCACGAACTGTTCTATTTCCAGTTGCATAAAGATTGGTAAACATCAATGATTTATCTGCCAAACTATCTAAGAACGGCATTATCTTTTGATCATTTCCATAATGTTCCATAAATTCTGCAGATAAACTTTCGATTGAAATTAAAACTACATTTTTACGAACTTCTGGATTTTCAGGATTAATGTTTCTAACGAAAGTTGGAGGATCAAACGGTTTTAAAAAATCACTTTCCGCAACTTGTTGATTAATGGTTGGGTAGAACTGAAAGAAATCCAATTCTTTTTGAGTAAATGCGTTATAAAATTTAGGAAAACTATTAGCCTGAATTTCCTGCGCGAAAGTATTATCAGTTTTTACCTTCCCTAATTTAGGAATGATGAATAAACTGATTCCACATAAAACAACGAAAGAAACTAATAAAACGATTTTTTGAATAAAAGTCGGTAGCGTTAATAATTCGTCTTTTGTTTTCTTATAAATGAACCATGTAACAATTAGAGTAAGAGAGAAAATCGCAGCGAACAAAGGAACAACAGGATAACTTTCCATAATGTTTCCAATGACTTCATTGGTATAAATTAAATAATCAACCGCAATGAAATTGTAGCGAACTCCAAATTCATTCCAGAAGAAGTATTCGCTGACTCCATTGAAAATAATCAACATCACGTATAAAAACAGTACGATGAAATAAAGAATATTTCGAATCTTAATTCTTTGAGTTGGAAGGAAAAGCATTAACCCAAACAGTAAAGTTTTCAAGCCAATAAAGGCCATTGCTATTTCTGGGAATGAGCCACCATATTGTTTGAAAATATTTCCAGGAACAAACGCAGTATATAAAAATGCTAAAACAAACAGCCCGAAAATAATATATCCGTATGGTTTTTTATATTTTGAATCCGAAAGAAATAACGAATAAAGAGCAAATATACTGCTGGCTAAAATGAAGACAAACACATCCGTCAAACTTCCAATAAAGAGAATTTTTAAACTTTCAAAAAAACCAAAACTCACTGTTGTGATTGGGTGAAAGATAAAGATGATTCTTACAATAAGGGAAACCAGGCCATAAAAAAGACCCAAATATAAATACGGTTTTAGTTTCGATGCGAACATAATCTTATGGTATTTTTGATTTTTAGAGCCAGTTTTTAATGAAAATAATTAGACGAAAAAAATCACAAATTTCTTTTAAAATCAATCATATGCAAAGCCGTAACTCCAGCTTCTACCCCTTTGTTTCCTAGTGCTCCACCACTTCTGGCAATGGATTGTTCTTTGGTATCATCGGTCAACAGACAGAAAATTGCGGGAACATTGGTCAGAATATTACAATCCTTAATTCCTTGTGATACTGCAGAACACACATAATCAAAATGCGCAGTTTCGCCACGGATGACGCAACCGATTGCAATCACTGCATCAAAGTATTCTGTTTTGCAAAGTTGCATGGTGGCGAAATTTAATTCAAAAGCGCCCGGAACTTTGAAGATTTTAATATTCTCTTCTTTTACGCCTTCTTTCTTAAGCACTTCCAGAGCGCCATCACGAAGGTTATAGGTTACAAAATCATTCCATTCTGAAACAACGATGCCAATTCTAAAAGAACCGGCATCGTTTATTTGTAATGGTTGATAATCAGAAAGATTTACAGTTGCCATTATGTTTAATTTTAATTAGTAATATTTTACCATTTCAATATACGAATCAGACATTCCGTTATCGTAATCTTCATATTTTTCTTCAATCGTAGAGAAATATTTTTTTGCGTCAGCATTTTTCTTCAAAGCCAATGCAACAATTCCTGCTTTTCTTGTAAAATAATAAGTAGTATACGGATCATCAGAAGCAGAAATCGCTTTATTTAAAAGAGATAATGCATCATCATTTTTGTTAAGATTTAACTGACAGTCTGCCATAGCACCATATTTCAGAGCCATTAAAACTTTGTTATCAGAAGAAAAATTATCGATAAGATCGTACGCTTCTTGGTATTTTCCAGCTTTAAATTTAATTAATCCCGCATTGTAAGAAGATAATTTCCCTACTTTAGTACCAGAGTATTCGTTGTAAGTACCTAAATATCCTGGGTTGGCAGCGCTTTTTCCACCTAAGGCTAAATCCTCTTTCCCCTCAGCCATATTTTTCTGCGCAGCAAGATAACTTAAAGTTGCCTCTTCGTTTCTTGGTGCTTCATAAAACTGTTGATAAGCGAAATATCCTAGTACAGCCACCAATAATGCACCAAAAATGGTGATTAATGTTTTAGCATGCTTCTCTAGAAATCTTTCAGTATCAAGTGCACCTTTGTCTAGGTCACGGAAAACTTCTACAGTTTCCTTACCTTCCATTTCTTTTTTGCTGGTGCGAGATTTGAATTTTGCCATAATTTTGATAAAAATTGAAGTGCAAATTTAACTGTTTTTAAGTGATATACAAAATTATGCTTAAAAAAACATTTTTGGTAAATTTCTTGCTGCTGTCAGTTCTTGAGGAAGCATCTATTTTAATAAGATTTACCCAATAATTATTAAATATTTATTTCGAAGTAGACTACAGGCTAAATGCTATTTCGCTTAAAACAAATGGATTAAAGAATATTATTCGATTCTCTTTTAAATAAATAATAATATCAACTAGCTTTACAATATGAATTTAGAACATATTAAAGACCATCTCAATGCCTATAAAAAAAACGATCAACTTTCGGATGCAGCACATTTCCTCATCAATACTTTTGGACTGGAAAATGAAAACCTTGCAGGATTCGGTTTTCGTCCAGAATTAGAACCAAACAAAATGTTGCTCACCACAGAAGGTGCTCTCGGCGAAAAACAGATGGTTATGATTCCCAGAGATCTTTTTGATTTTGATCTGAATTTAGTCACAAACATGGTCGCTCATGAAATGTTGCACGTTCGACAGAAAGCGCCAGAAACTTTGGTAGAAGATAAAAACGAAAGAGAATTTCAGGCATATTATGAAATGCTTTTTCATAAAGAATTCCCGCTCGTTCCCGATGTTTCTGATTTTCATAAAAAATTCTTCGGCGAAAAAGCTTTGGAATATTATAAGAGAATGGGCGAGAATTCAGAATTACAAAACAAATATCTAGACCAAAAAATTGAAATTGAAAGTTTAATTAATTCTCTTTAACTCACCCAGTGATCTAGTGTTTGAATAACTTTCCATTTCCCATTTGTCTTCTTATAGACCGAAGTTTCACCTCCGCCCCAAAGTGGTCCGCAAGAAATAGAATTAATCACAATGCAAATGTTCTTCTCTTTATTAAAATAAGGAATTGAATAATTCCTTAAACATTTATCGCCAAATTCTGCTCTGAATTTTCCCCAATAGTCTCTTGCAGACACATAGTTTTCTTGCGACTTCTGAAATTTCTTAAACTTTTCTGTATCAATGAATTCAACTTTGGAGATAATTTTAGTAGGCTTAAAAGCAAAATTAGAATTTGTATTTAATTGAATTTTGATATAGGCCAAGTCATCTTTTGTAAAAGTGCCGTTTTCAGGTAAGTAAATAATTCCATGTGAACGTGGTGGGGGCAGTTCTATTATTTCGTTCTCTTTTTCCGATAATTTTTCTCTAAACTTTAGATCGATTGGCTCTGAAATTTTATACAAATATTTTTCAGTGTATCCTGACGCTTTATTTTCTAAAATATCTTCAGAGATGATTTGATTTAAAACTTCATATTTTAAATCTAGATTCTCATCTTCCTTTTTACAGGAAAAAAGTAGAACTATTAAAAATAAAAGAATTAGATTTTTTATCACATTTTTATTAAAAGAGAATTACCCAAGAAATCCTTCTAAAATCTCACATGCAGATTTAGGTAAATTTGTTCCAGGTCCAAAAATATAATCTGCTCCATTTTCATAAAGGAATTCATAATCCTGTTTCGGAATTACACCACCAACCACAATTGTAATATCATCTGCACCGAGTTTTTTGAGTTCTGCCACGACTTGCGGAACGAGAAATTTATGTCCGGCTGCTAAAGAAGAAACACCCAAAATATGAATATCATTTTCTACGGCCTGTTTCGCCACTTCTTTCGGAGTTTGAAATAATGGAGCGACGTCAACATCAAAACCCATATCGGCAAAAGCGGTTGCGACTACTTTAGCACCACGATCGTGACCATCTTGTCCCATTTTTACCACCATGATTCTGGGTCTTCTTCCTTCCTCTTCTTCAAACTTTTCGGTTAAGGCAAGTGCTTTCGGGAAATATTCATTTTTGCTCGCATTCATGGCGTAAACTCCTTGTATGGTTCTGATATTGGCTTTGTACCGTCCGAAACTTTCTTCCATCGCATCACTCATTTCTCCTAGAGTTACTCTTCTTCGAGCGGCTTCGATGCAAATTTCCAAAAGATTTCCTTGATCGGTTTTTGCAGCCTCTTTTAATTTATTTAAAATTTCCACGACTGCTTCAGGATTTCGATCTCTTTTTATTTGATGTAATCTTTCAATTTGTTTTCTGCGAACTTCAGAATTATCGATATCTAAAATATCCAATTCCATTTGTTTTTGAGTCGATTTAAAAGAATTAACACCGATGATGAATTCTTCGCCACTGTCAATTTTTGCCTGTTTTTTTGCCGCAGCTTCTTCGATTCTCATTTTCGGAATTCCGGCTTCGATTGCTTTGGTCATTCCACCTTCCAATTCAACTTCATCAATGAACTTCATGGCTTCATCAATCATCTGCTGAGTCAGACTTTCTACCAAATGACTTCCGCCCATTGGATCTACAACATCGCAAATTCCGCTTTCCTGCTGTAAAATAATCTGGGTATTTCTGGCAATTTTCGCAGAATAGTCGGTTGGTAAAGCAATCGCTTCATCCAAAGCATTAGTATGTAAAGATTGTGTTCCACCCAAAGCAGAAGATAACGCTTCTATCGCAGTTCTTGTAACATTATTAAAAGGTTCCTGCTCCGTTAAACTCCAACCTGAAGTTTGAGAATGCGTTCTTAAGGCTAACGATTTTGGATTTTGCGGATTAAATGGTGTCAAAAGATTTGCCCAAATATATCGTGCTGCGCGCATTTTTGCAATTTCCATAAAATGGTTCATTCCAATCGCCCAGAAAAACGAGAGACGCGGTGCAAAATCATCGATTTTCATTCCAGCTTTTATTCCAGTTCTTACGTATTCTAAACCGTCTGCCAAAGTATAAGCCATTTCTAAAACCGGTGTTGCGCCGGCTTCCTGCATATGATAACCTGAAATTGAAATCGAGTTAAACTTCGGAATATTTTTAGACGTATATTCAAAAATATCTGCAATTATTTTCATGGAAGGGCTTGGCGGATAAATGTAAGTATTTCTCACCATGAACTCCTTTAAAATATCATTCTGAATCGTCCCGGAAAGTTTTTCTTGAGAAACACCTTGCTCCTCTGCAGCCACAATATAAAAAGCCAAAACTGGTAAAACAGCACCATTCATCGTCATTGAAACAGAGATATCATCCAAAGGGATTTCATTGAATAAAATTTTCATGTCTTCCACAGAATCGATAGCCACTCCCGCTTTTCCAACATCCCCTTCAACGCGAGGATGATCTGAATCGTAGCCACGGTGGGTTGCCAAATCAAACGCAACGGATAAACCTTTTTGTCCGGCTGCTAAGTTCCTTCTATAAAACGCATTGGATTCTTCCGCTGTAGAAAATCCTGCGTATTGTCGGATTGTCCAGGGTTTTTGAACATACATTGTAGAATATGGTCCCCGCAAATAAGGCGCAACTCCGGCAGAATATTGTTTTTCTGTAAGTATTTTTGAATCCTTTTCGGTGTAGGAGGATTTCATTTCCAAACCATCTTTTTCGAAAAAGTAGGGAAGTATTGCTTCAGACTTTAAGGAAAAGTTTGGATTTTGGTTCTGTATTTTTTGACGCATTATTCTAGACTTTAGAGGAAGTAAAGTTACGGTTTTTATAGGAAATTTTTAAAGAGGAAAAATAATCTTCAGAAATAATAAACTTTCGGGAGTTGTCATCGTAAAAAAAGAATTGCTTAATTTCAACAAAAATAGTGGTTCATCTTTCAAAATAATTTTGACTCAAAAAACAAAACACTTTCAGAAAAATCTGAAAGTGTTTTTATAGTATTGAAACCAGCGCTAATTTTAAATCCCTTAAGGATTAGTTTAATAATTATCTTCTTCCCCTTTCATTTTCTCCGCATTCTCCGCCATAATTACGGCATCAATCATCTCCTGCAAATCGCCATTCATGTACGCATCAAGGTTGTACATTGATTTGTTGATTCTGTGATCGGTAACTCTTCCTTGTGAATAGTTATATGTTTTAATTTTTGCTGAACGGTCTCCTGTTGAAACCATTGATTTTCTTTGGGCTGCGACATCGCCAACTGCTTTTTGCAATTCGATATCGTATAATTTGGTACGAAGCATTTCCATCGCTAATTCTCGGTTAGCCAACTGCGACCGCGCTTGCTGACAAACAACCACCATTCCGGAAGGTTTATGAGTTAACTGTACTTTCGTTTCTACTTTATTTACGTTTTGTCCACCCGCACCTCCAGATCTTGAAGTTTGCATTTCAATGTCGGCTGGATTTAATTCAAAATCCACTTCTTCCGCTTCGGGCAAAACGGCAACTGTAATTGCTGAGGTATGAACTCTGCCTTGAGATTCTGTTTCAGGAACCCTTTGAACACGATGCACTCCAGATTCGAACTTCATGATTCCATAAATACCATCACTCCCTTCCACTCTCAAAATCAACTCCTTATATCCCTTTGAAGCTTCGCTGAAATCGGTTATTTCGTGTTTCCAACCTTTTGATTTGAAATACATTGCGTAAGCCCTGTAGACATCTTCAACAAAAATTGCTGCTTCATCACCACCAGTTCCTGCTCTTAATTCGACAATTACGTTTTTATCATCGGCAGGATCTTTTGGAATAAGAAGCACTTTTAATTCCTCTTCCAGTCCTGGGAGTTTACCCAAAGCTTCATTTTTTTCGGCTTTTGCCATTTCTACAAACTCTTTGTCAGAACCGTCTGCGATAATTTCGTCGGATTCTTCAATGGTGGTCAAAGCTTGTTTGTATTTATCAAAAACCGCAACAATTTTCCCCAAGTCACTGTATTCCTTATTTAAAGTAGAATATTTTTTTTGGTCAGAAATAATATCTGGCTGTATAATAAGGTCTGCAACTTCGTTGTAGCGCTGTTTAATGGCTTCGAGTTTCGGGATAAGGGACTTTGACATTTCTGAAATTTTGTAGTTTGCAAAGATAAAGAAAAATCTTCACGTTCAATTTCTAGGAGCGAAAGAGTTAGACAAAGTCTTTAAATAAAAACATACATTCAATTTATTGTTAACGATCTTCTTTAAAAATCCAAATCATCAATAACCCTGATTGCAGCGATATTGTTTTGCGCAGCATAGTAAAAGATACAGCCCTTCAACAAGTTCAGGCTAACTCCAAGCAGGTTCCCGGCTCCTAAAAATTTGAATAAAATTCCCTATTTTTGCATAAATTCTAAAACGATGGCTAAACAAGAAGATGTTTTCAAAAAATTGATTTCGCATGCGAAAGAATATGGTTTTATTTTTCCTTCAAGTGAAATTTATGACGGTCTTTCGGCGATTTACGATTATGGACAAAATGGTGTAGAACTGAAAAATAATATCAAGCAGTATTGGTGGAAAGCAATGGTGCAGATGAATGACAATATTGTGGGAATTGATACCGCGATTTTTATGCATCCCACTATTTGGAAAGCGTCTGGTCACGTTGATGCTTTTAATGATCCGTTGATTGATAATAAAGATTCGAAGAAACGTTTCAGAGCCGATGTTTTATTAGAAGATTATTGTGCGAAATTAGAAGATAAAGCACAAAAAGAAATTGATAAAGCCGCCAAAAGATTTGGTGAGGCTTTCGATAAAAACGAATTTGAAAACACAAATCCACGTGTTTTAGAATATAGAGAAAAACAGAAAACGATTCTTTCGAGAATGGCGCAATCTCTTGAAAAAGAAGATCTTGCCGATATGAAGTCGCTGATTGAAGAGTTGGAAATTGCGGATCCTGATACCGGTTCTAAAAACTGGACAGATGTTCGACAATTCAACTTAATGTTCGGAACGAAATTAGGTGCGTCTGCGGACACTGCAACCGATTTATATTTGAGACCGGAAACGGCGCAGGGTATTTTTGTGAACTTTTTAAATGTTCAGAAAACATCCCGTCATAAATTACCTTTTGGAATTGCTCAAATTGGGAAAGCCTTTAGAAATGAGATTGTTGCAAGACAGTTTATTTTCAGAATGCGTGAATTTGAACAAATGGAAATGCAATATTTTGTACCTCCGGGAACTGAATTAGGTTTTTATGAAACTTGGAAAGAGAAACGTTTAAACTGGCATTTGGCTTTAGGTTTAGGTGCTGAAAATTATAAATTCCACGATCACGAAAAATTAGCACATTACGCAAATGCTGCGGCTGATATTGAATTTAAATTCCCATTCGGATTTAAAGAACTGGAAGGAATTCACTCCAGAACTGATTTCGATTTAAGTGCACACGAAAAACATTCAGGACGTAAATTGCAATATTTTGATTCTGAAAGAAATGAAAATTATGTTCCTTATGTCGTAGAAACTTCGGTTGGTTTAGACCGTTTGTTTTTGGCAATTTTCTCTAACTGTTTGAAAGATGAAGTTTTAGAAGACGGTTCAGAAAGAACAGTTCTTTCTCTTCCACCTGCTTTGGCGCCAGTAAAAGCAGCGATTTTACCATTGATGAAAAAAGATGGTTTAGGCGAATACGGGGAGAAAATCTTCAATGATTTGAAATATGATTTCAACATGATTTATGAAGATAAAGACAGCATCGGAAAACGTTACAGACGACAGGATGCGATTGGAACCCCTTTCTGTATTACGATTGACCACGAATCTTTAACCGATAACACCGTGACTTTAAGAGATAGAGATACGATGAAACAGGAAAGAGTTGCTGTTGCGGATTTAAGAAGAATTATTGCTGAGAAAACGAATTTCAGAAATCTACTTTCTAAAATTTAAGGTTGCGAAAAAATATTATTACTGAAAAGTTCCGGAGAAATTTGGAACTTTTTTTATTTTAACACATTTCCATTTATAATCCTAAATTTGTCTTAAACATTTTTTGCATGCTAGAAAAAACATTGAAAGGAATATTAGTTGCGATCGCAGCATTAATCGCATTGGCTTACACTTTCGGATATGATTATTTATTCAAAGGAATTCGTGAAACTTATCTGAGGGGAGAAACTGGCTCCAGCATCGATGATGGAACTTATTTCAAGTCTCATACGATTGCAAAAGGAAAAACAATTCCGTGGGTGAAAGATTCATTGTACAATAAAAAGCAATTAACTAAAACTCTAGTCGAAGATTTAAAGCAATCAAAAACGGCTTCTTTTCTCATTATTAAAAATGGCAAATTAGTCCATGAACAATATTGGGATGCTTATAATCAAGAATCCAAAACCAATTCTTTTTCGATGGCAAAGGCAATTACTGTAATGCTTGTAGGTAAAGCCATTGAAGAGAAAAAGATCAAAAGCATCGATGAAAAATTCGCCGATTTCTTTCAGAATTACAATAATGTAGAATTCGGAAAATATCTAACTCTGGCAAATTTAGCGGAAATGGAAGCCGGTTTAAACTGGAACGAAGATTACAATAATCCTTTTCTCCCCAACGCAAAAGCCTATTACGGAAAGTCTTTGGAAGAAGCAGTTTTCCTGCGTGGCTTTAAAGAAAAACCCGGAACAAAATTCGAGTATCAGTCTGGCTCAACACAACTTTTAGGTTTCGCCTTGAGAAAGTCACTCAATAAAACAATTGCACAATATTGTTCAGAAACATTTTGGCAACCGCTCGGAATGGAGCAAAACGCAGAATGGAACACCGACGATTTCGGCATGGAAAAAACTTTTTGCTGCATCAATTCTACCGCAAGGGATTTTGCGAAATTCGGTCAGTTGTTTTTAAATGATGGTGAATTTAATGGACAACAAATCCTTAACCCGCAATTTATTAATGAAATGAGAACGCCGACAAAATTATCGCAAGGCGCTTATGGACAGGGACTTTGGATTAATGAGGATGCAGCGATAAAACATTATTATTTCCGCGGATTATATGGTCAGTTGATAATCGTAATTCCAGAAAAACAAATGGTTATTGTTCGTACAGGAATGGATAAAAGGGAAACTTTCGATGAGAAAGGAAGACCTGTACAAGTTGCGATGTACGTGAATGAAGTGGTGAAAAATTTTGATTAAAGATTGAAATATTTTAACGCAATGGCGCAAAGATTTTTATCCTGATTTATGCGATAAATAATTCCGGTCGCAATGGCGCTACGATGAGAAAAGAGGGATTTCAGAATCCTCTTTTTTGATCTTTTGAATAACTTTCACACCATCATTCTTTTGTGTCTTTTGTGGTTAAATAAAAAATGCGGCAAAATATATTTCAAATATTTTTGTCTCTAATCTCTGGTCTTTAAATCTCAAATCTAATAAAGAATATTCAATTTAAAATTCCGTAAATTTGAAGCATTCTAAATAAGCAACATGTTCGACATCCAAAATATTCGCAGTCAGTTTCCTATTCTTACGCAAACCGTTAATGGTAAACCTTTGGTTTATCTCGATAACGGCGCTACTTCTCAGAAACCAATTTCAGTTATTGAAAGTTGGGAAAAATACTACTCTACCATTAATGCTAATGTTCATCGTGGAATCCACACTTTGAGTCAATTAGCGACTGAAGAAATGGAAGTTTCGCGGAGAAAAATCCAGAAATTTCTTAATGCTAAAAATGATTTTGAAGTTATTTTTACCAAAGGAACGACGGAAGGAATCAACCTCATCGCCTATGCAGTAACGAATTTGATTAAAAAAGATGACGAGATTATTATTTCTTATCTCGAACATCATTCGAATATCGTTCCGTGGCAAATGTTGTGTGAAAGAACCGGCGCAAAATTGAAAGTAATTCCGATGGACGAAAACGGAATTCTTCAACTCGATTTTTTAGATCAAAATTTAAGTGAAAGAACGAAGATTGTTTCTCTTAATCAGGTTTCAAATGCTTTGGGAGTGATCAATCCTGTAGAAGAAATTATTGCAAAAACCAGAGCAAATTCAAACGCAATGATTGTGATTGATGGCGCTCAATCGGTTCCGCATTTCAAAATTGATGTTCAGAAAATGGACTGTGATTTCTTTGTGTTCTCCGGACATAAAATGTACGCTCCAATGGGAACGGGAATTCTTTATGGCAAAGAAGAAATCCTTAGAAAACTTCAGCCTTTTCATGGTGGCGGCGAAATGATTGCGACCTGTTCTTTTGAAGAAACAACTTACGCAGATTTGCCATTTAAATTCGAAGCCGGAACGCCGAATGTTGGTGGAAATATCGCTTTGGGTGTCGCCATTGATTTCATGGAAAAAATTGGTCAGGAAAACATTCAGTCTCACGAAAATGCTTTGCTGGATTATGCTCAGAAAAAATTATTAGAAATTGAAGGTTTAAGAATTTACGGCGAAAAAGCAAATAGAACGGGCGTTGTTTCTTTCAACCTCGAAGGAATCGGGATTGCTTCTGATGTCGGGATGATTCTCGATAAACTCGGAATCGCTGTGAGAACCGGCCATCACTGTACGCAACCGATTATGAATTTCTTTAATATCGCCGGAACAGTTCGTGCGAGTTTTGCGGTTTATAATACTTTTGAAGAAATAGATGTTTTGGCGGAAGGGGTGAAAAAAGCCCAACGAATGCTGGGTTAGGTTTTGGTTTCACGCAAAGGCGAATTTTTTTTCACTCAAAGACGAAAAGATTTTTATAAAAATTGCCACGAATGCACGAATGAAATTATTCGTGAATTCGTGGCAATATATTTTTGTCTTTTACGAGCCTTTCAGAATTTGTTTCGCAGCCTCTTTGGTTTTCACCTTATCGATTACACGAGTACAAACTCCGTTTTCATCAAAGATAAAAGTCGTACGAACGATTCCCATGTATTCTTTTCCCATAAATTTTTTCAATTGCCAAACGCCGAATTTTTCTAATATTTCTTTGGATTCATCAGCGATTAATGGATATTGAAATCCGAACTTTTCATGGAATTTCTTTTGGGCAGAAACGGAGTCAGCAGAAATTCCTAATAGTTGATAACCTTCATTTTTTAGAAGTGAAATATTATCATTCAGGTCACACGCTTCTGCAGTACAGCCTGGAGTATTTGCTTTTGGATAAAAGAAAACTACGAGTTTCTTTCCGGAAAAATCAGATGACTTTACCGTTTCACCATCTTGATTTACACTTTCAAATTCTGGTAATTGATCGCCTACGTTCAACATATTGTTTATTTTTGTTCAAATTTAGAATTAAAATGACTAAAAAGCAAAGAGCAGAAATCGTAATGACAGAACTCGAAAAATTATATCCTGCAGTCCCGATTCCGCTCGACCATAAAGATCCGTTTACTTTACTGGTTGCCGTTGCACTTTCCGCGCAAACTACGGATAAAAAAGTGAATCAGATCACGCCTAAACTTTTCGAAGTTGCTGGCACTCCTTTTAAAATGAAAGAACTGGAAGTTGACGAAATTAAATATTTAATTAAAGAAATCGGCTTAGCAAATACGAAAGCGAAAAACCTTAAAAGAATGTCAGAACTCCTTGTAGAAAGACATAACGGCATTGTTCCCCAAACTTTTGAAGAACTGGAAGCGCTTCCGGGAGTTGGTCACAAAACGGCTTCTGTGGTGATGAGTCAAGGTTTCGGGTTTCCTGCTTTTCCTGTAGATACGCATATTCATCGATTGATGACGCAGTGGAAATTAACCTCTGGAAAAAATGTAGTTGAAACTGAAAAAGACGCCAAGAAACTGTTCCCTAAAGAAACATGGAACAAATTGCATCTTCAGATTATTTTCTACGGCAGAGAATATTCGCCTGCAAGAGGAAATAAAGAGAATGATTTTATCACAAAAATGTTGTTTGAATAAATTTCCTCATTTTGTATTTATTGTAGAAGAGTTTCAACTTTATTGACCAATTCATTGATCTCAAAAGGTTTAGCGAGAAAATCATCGGCACCAATTTCTCTGCAAATCTCCGCAGCATCAGGATGGGCAGACATTAGCATTACTTTTATATTGGCCGTTTCAGGATTACTTTTAGGTCTTTTGTTAAAGTTCGACCATCAAAGCCAGACCTCAACATATCGGTAATGATTAAGATAGGTTTCATGTTTTGCAGTTTCTGCTGATAATCGGAACGATTCCCAATGGTTTCAACATTATAACCATGTGTAAGCAAAATACTTTAAAGGTGCAAGCAAATGTTATCAAAGTTGGCATCCATAAATGATCAAAATCTGACTTGTAAAAATACTTTTTTAATAGTTCTTTTTTAATATTTTAAATATCGCGAATAACCATTTAAAAGAATCTCCTTTATTATGACATTCTATTTAAAAGATAATCATTACTAATTAATATTACAGAAAATAACAAATCCGTTAAATAGTTCAACGGATTATTCATTGTTATCACTAAAATTTTTACTGCTTTTTTGCCCAGTTTTCCATTTTACGGTCGAGAACATCTAATGGCAAACAACCCTGATTTAAAACCTCATCGTGAAATTTCGCCAAACTAAATTTGCTGCCTAATTCTTTCGTATATCTATCGCGCAGTTCACGGATTTTCAAAGATCCGATTTTATAACCGAGCGCTTGTCCAGGCATTGCCATATATCGCTCTATTTCGGCAGTTGCACTTGCTTCATCGTAGGAAATATTGCTTAAGAAATATTTAATGGCTTCTTCGCGATTCATAGTCCCGGTATGCAAACCTGTATCAATAACTAGTCGAACAGCTCGCAGCATTTGATCGCTCAAATAACCCATTTGCTGATAAGGATCCGTGTACAAACCAAACTCTGGACCTAGAGTTTCACAATAATGCGCCCAACCTTCGCCATAAGCTCCGAACCAGCCAAAGCGCATAAATTTAGGAAGTTTGGTGTTTTCCTGCTGCAACGAAACCTGGTAATGATGTCCCGGAATTGCCTCATGCAGAAATAGCGATTCCATGCCAGAAGTCACATTAAATTTCGCAGGATCGGGAATTGGAATGTAGAAAATTCCCGGTCGTTTTCCGTCCGGAGTTCCCTGAATGTATTCGGCACTTGCGGTTGCTTCCCTAAATTTTTCGGTTTGCCGAATTTCAAAAGGAGTGATCGGAGTTACCCCAAACATGGAACTTAATTTTGGTTTTATTTTGTTCAAAATCCCATTAAATCCAGCAATCACTTCCTTCTCCGTTTTATAAGGCATCGCTTTGGGATCAGACTGTACGTGAGTAATAAACTCTTCTAGCGTTCCGGTAAAACCAAGTTGCTGTTTTACTTTCTCCATTTCTGCCCGAAGCATTGCAACCTGTTCTAAACCGATTTTATTAATCTCCTCCGGAGTTTTAGTCGTTGTTGTCCAACTTTTTGCGTAGTAAGCATAAATCTCATTTCCTTTTGGTAACGCATTAATTCCATCGCTATTTCTTGCTTTCGGTAAATATTCATTTTCCAGAAAAGTTCCCATTTTGGTATAAGCCGGAACAATTTTTTTAGAAACAACCTCTTTGTAAGCAGCGGTCAGTTTTTGTTTTTGTGCATTGCTAAAACTTTTAGGAAAATTTTTAACCGGACCATAAAAAATATTGGTATCGAAATCAGAACTTGTTAATTCTTCTGCCTTCATTTGAGGAATCATTTTCGCTACCAATTTCTTCGGCAAGACAAAACTGTTCTTTATTCCTTCCCGGAAATTTCCTTCTGCAGTATCCATCCATTCTGGAAACTTCTCCATTCTCTTCAACCAATCTTCATAATCTTTTTCTGTTTTAAAAGGTTGACTTCCCTCCCCGCTTCCCAACAATGGAAAATCAAGGGGCAAACCACCAAACTGAGTAAAAGGAATATATTCCGGGTGATACGCATATCGCTCAATTTTATCTTTCAAAGTATAATCTAAAACATCATATACCGTTTTATCATCATCGTTCAAGGATTTATAATCCAGTTTCTTTAATTGATTTTGAACCGAATTATAAAATGAGATTTCGCCCGAAATAAAATCTTTATCAATATTTATCGGCAACTGATCATTATAACGCAAATCTCCTTGGGAAGTAGCTTCCAAAGGATAAAGTTTCAAATAGTTCTCGTAGTAATCAGCCGCAATAGAATCAACTTCAATCGGTGTAACTTTGGTTAATGGAGAGTCCGATTTTTTACAACTCGTAAAACCAGCAGCAATTCCAAATCCGAGGATAGAAGCGTATAGTAAGTTTTTCATTATTATAATTTTAAAGATGCTAAATTAATTTTTTTTGTTTAAAGTATAACGATTAAGAATTAAAGTTCGATCACTATTTATACAGGATTTAAATTAGTGATAAATAATTTTGCGCAATCAATCTATTTTTTATCTTTGTTCTATCAGTTTCGCTGAATACATAACACAATTTTTCCTAATAGAAATGAAAGGGATTTTAAAAATCTATCATCCGGATGAAACCCTAAAATACCACATCCAGAATACTTATTGCAAAGCTGTTTACAGCAATACTCAACATTTTTTAGAAGTAGAAATCATCACCGATGATTCCTTGGATCATGTAGATGATGATTCTTTGCAATATCATTTCCCTCAGATTTCGATAAATGTTTTCGATATGCCGATTGAGGATGCTGAATTGGTAGGCAAAACTTTCGAAATTAATGGTGAAGACGCAGACAATTTCACTGGCGTAGATCTCTTTGACGATGAAGATGTTTTTCTTACAGACAGCAAACTCGTTTTCAAAAATGATGCTTCTGGTGAATTAGAACTGTTCTGGGAAGGGAATATCACTGATTTCTACACGGGTTCTGAAGAGCCAATTCCGTTTAAGTTAAAATGTAATTTTAAGCAAGACGAAATTATCGTAGACGAAGACTAATTCTATTTATTTATTGCAAAATTTAAATAATTACCTTAAAATCTGTAATATTAAGGTATTTTTGACGTTCAATCTAAAAATCAAAACAAAAATATGTTTTTACAAACTCCAACGCAAATCATCAATACCACTACAGAAACGCACGTTTTTTCACTTTGGGAAATCCTTTTTGGCGGCGGACTCGTCGGAAACATAATTATGATTGCTATTTTTCTTTTAGGAATTTTGGCACTTTACATCTTTTTAGAAAGATATTTTTTCATCAAAAGGGCTTCAAAACAAACTCCTAATTTTTTAGAAAACATTAAAGATTTCGTTCAGGAAGGTAAAATCACCACAGCGATTGACTATTGCAAAACCATTGATTCGCCAGAAGCAAGAATGATTGAAAAAGGTTTAGCCCGAATCGGCAGACCGATTTCTGACATTTCAAATGCAATGCAAAATCAAGGTCAGTTAGAAGTTTCCAAACTGGAGAAAAATTTAAACATATTAGCATCTGCTTCAGGAGCAGCACCAATGTTAGGATTCTTAGGAACGGTTGTCGGAATGATTATGGCGTTTTTCGAAATCTCAAATGTAACCGGTGCGGTAAGTCCAAAATTGTTAGCATCTGGAATTTATACCGCGATGGCAACAACTGCGGTCGGTTTGTTTATCGGAATCCCCGCTTATTTTTTCTATAATATTTTGGTAACCAATGTAGACCGTTTGGTTTTAAAAATTCAAACCCATGTCAATGACTTTTTGGATACCTTAAATACCCCACTATAATATGGAATTGAAAAGAAAAAACAGAGTCAACGCCGAGTTCAGCATGGCGTCGATGACAGATATTATTTTCCTGTTGTTGATTTTCTTTATGATTACCAGTTCTGCTATAAGCCAAAGTTCAATTGAAGTAAAATTACCAACAGCAGATACCAAGAACCCAAGCGTTCAGGATCCATCGGTGGTAACGATTAAAGAAGACGGCAAGTATTTTGTAAACGATAAGGAAATCCCGAAAGAACAATTAGAAGAGTATTTGGTTTCGACCTTGAAAGATGAAGAAAAACCTTCATTCACCATCAGAGCCGATGAAAACACCAAACATAAAGATGTTGTTTTCGTGATGGGAATTGCAGAAAATCATCATTATAATTTAGCAATTGCAACCACTCAAGAAAAATAGAACGATTAATTCTTTATAAAGAATTCCGTAAAAATGCATTATACCATTCAACATAAAAAGAACGAAGAGAAAGACCGAAGAAGAAGCGTAATTATTACGTTCCTTATTTCGCTATTGTTATTCTTGGGCATATTCTTTTATAAGTTTACCAAAATCACCGAAAAACCAGAGCAAGTTACAACCATGCTTGTTAATTTTGGTGACAACAGAGACGGTGCAGAAATTGAAGAACCCGCTAATCAAGACGGAAGTTTAGCCGCTAATTCAGAAGTTACAGAACCTGTTCAGGAGACCGTTCCCGAAGCAAAGCCTGAACCCGTAAAAGAAATAGTAAAGCCTGTGGTGAAAGAAAAAATCATCACTGGGAATAATCCAAAAATAACTGCACCGAAAGCAGAAAAATTAGAAAAGACAGCACCTAAAACGCCGACCAAATCTGCAACTCCGAAAACAACTCCAGCCAAGGCAAGCCCTGCCAAAGCGACCACTCCTAACTCCAACACTGGAACTGGCGATGGCAAAGGAACTGCAGCAGTTGGGAATCTTTTGAAAGGTCGTGGTACCAAAACCGGAACTCAGGGAACTACTGGAACAACTGGCAATGCCGGTGATCCTTTAGGTGGGGATGGAAATGGCGACAGCAAAGTTGGCATCGACAGAAAATTAGTTGGCTTTATCCCCGGAACCATGGGACGTGGCGGCGCGCAACCGGCGCATAATTGTTCGGCGAGTGGCACCATTAATATCGCTTATACGGTAGATAAAGCCGGTAATGTAATTTCCGCAAGGCGTTCAGGCGGTAATTCCGATCCATGTATGGTCTCGACTTCTTTGAGTTGGGTAAAAAAATACGTGAAAGCAGAAAAAGCGAACACCTCCTCTACAGGAACTTACAGTATTACTTTTTAAAATTTTTGGAACGATTTATCCGCCTATCTTTCTCGATTTATTTAAAATTAAGAGCAACATTTCAACTATCATTTATTTTGTAAAAAGAGTTTGACATTAACCTATCGAATGGTTCGATGATTCAAATAAAGAAAGCAAAAATAACATCCTCAGGTTGGTCGCAGTACCGGCAAATCAAAACCATCTGCAAAGCAAAAATAATTTGCGAATCTGCAAAAGAGGAGTTCATTCTATTTATTTGAACTTTATTTTCTAATCTAGCAAAGACCAAAAAGGTACATTTGCAGATAAAATCTTTTCGACTTTACGATAAGAATTTTATTTAGATATTAAAAACTTTCAGGACTTTTGCACCATGACAAATCAGCAATACCAAGAAGCGATAGACTGGCTTTTCGTACAAATACCAAGTTACCAAACCGATGGAAAAAAGGCTTACAAACCTGGTTTGGAAAACATTATAAAACTCTGCAAACTCTTTGGTAATCCTCAAGAGAAACTTAAAATAATTCACATTGGCGGAACCAACGGAAAGGGTTCTACCAGTAATATGCTCTCTTCTGTTTTACAAGAAGCCGGTTACAAGACTGGACTCTACAATTCCCCACACCTCATCGATTTTACAGAAAGAATAAAAATCAATGGAGAGAATTGTGACAAAGAATTCGTTTATCATTTCATTCAAAAACTAAGAAATTTACCCAAAGAAATAACGCCTTCTTTTTTCGAATTTACCACTATTATGGCTTTTGAATATTTCTTCCAAAAGAAAGTAGATTATGCCATTATCGAAGTTGGTTTGGGGGGCAGATTAGATTCCACTAATATCATCACTCCGCTTATTTCAGCGATTACTAATGTCGCTTTGGATCACCAGGATCTTTTAGGAAACACGATTGAAGAAATTACCCGCGAAAAAGCCGGAATTATCAAACCTAGTATTCCCATTATTTCGGGAACTGAAGATGCCCTTGTTTTGAAGATCATTAAAGAAAAAGCAACCGAACAAAATTCAGAATTTATTGATGCTACATTAATTGAGACAAATATAAAATCTGATCTAAAAGGAAATTATCAGCAAAAGAATATTAAAGTTGTTTTGGCGATCATTAAAGAACTACAAAACTTAGGAATTGAAATTTCAGAAAGAGATATTGAAGCAGGACTTTTACAGGTTCATAAAAGTACCAATTTCATCGGTCGCTGGTTCGAGTTTTCGCAAGATCCACTAATTATTTGCGATACCGCACATAATCAAGCAGGGTTAGAATTGGTATTTGCACAGCTCAACTCCATTAAAAGAGTCAAACATATTGTTTTAGGATTCGTAGCAGAGAAGAACATTGATGAAGTTTTACAGATTCTTCCAACCAATTCAACCTTTTATTTTGCAAAACCATCCAACAATCGAGGCCGACAACCAAAGGATTATGAAGAATTATTAAAAAAATCGAAAATAAATTATAAAATTTTTGATACGATACAAGAAGCCTATCTTTTTGCAAAACAACAACTTAAAAAAGAAGAAATGATTTTTATTGGCGGAAGCAACTTTGTAGTCGGAGAATTTTTAGAAAAAAATTTGCGACATTAGAAATTTTCTGTACATTTGCCGAACCAAAATTTGAAACATCAAAAATGGTATCGGGCTCTTAGCTCAGTTGGTTCAGAGCATCTCGTTTACACCGAGAGGGTCGGGGGTTCGAATCCCTCAGGGCCCACCCAAGAAACCTCAGTTTATTCTGAGGTTTTTTTTATTTTTAAGACAGTTGTATAAGACCGTGCACAAAATTTAAAAAAATTAGTGTAATTAAAAAAAAATTGTATATTTGCAAAACCAAAATTTGAAACATCAAAAATGGTATCGGGCTCTTAGCTCAGTTGGTTCAGAGCATCTCGTTTACACCGAGAGGGTCGGGGGTTCGAATCCCTCAGGGCCCACCCAAGAAACCTCAGTTTATGCTGAGGTTTTTCTTAATTTAGGGCGGTTAGCTCAGTTGGTTCAGAGTGTTGCGTTGACATCGCAGAGGTCGCTGGTTCGAACCCAGTACCGCCCACGAACTCCTCAAGAAATTGAGGAGTTTTTTGGTTATAAACCTTCTTCTTTTTTCCCATTCAAAAACCCGAACTAATTATTTTTCAGAAGATTGAGATTAATTTGCTAATTTTAATCTCAAAACACAAACCATGTTAATAAAAATTTACGGCAGCGCCATCTTCGGAGTTTCTGCGCAAACCATCACCATAGAAGTTAATGTAGATACGGGCGGCGTGGGATATCACTTAGTCGGCCTTCCAGATAATGCGATTAAAGAAAGCAGTTACCGAATATCAGCAGCCTTAAAAAACATCGGTTTTAAAATTCCGGGCAAGAAAATCACAATTAACATGGCTCCGGCAGATTTGCGAAAAGAAGGTTCTGCTTATGACTTAAGCATCGCTTTGGGAATCTTGGCGGCTTCCGAGCAGATTAACGCCGAGGATATCAGCAAATACATTATTATGGGTGAATTGTCTTTGGATGGCGGATTATTGCCTATTAAAGGAGTTTTGCCAATCGCCATTAAAGCAAAAGAAGAAGGATTTAAGGGAATCATCTTACCAAAATTAAATATTCGAGAAGCCGCAATCGTGAGCGAATTAGAAGTTTACGGCGTTGATAATATTAAAGAAGTCGTGGATTTTTTTAATGAAGGTATTCCACTGGAGCGAACTACGATTGATATCCGCAAAGAATTTCAGGAAAAAATTCATCATTTCCCAAATGATTTTTCCGAAGTGAAAGGTCAGGAAACTGCTAAACGTGCGATGGAAGTTGCTGCAGCAGGCGGACACAATATTATTCTCATTGGCCCGCCAGGAAGCGGAAAAACGATGCTTGCAAAAAGGGTTCCGACCATCTTGCCGCCATTAACGTTGAAAGAAGCCTTAGAAACAACAAAAATACATTCTGTCGCAGGAAAGATTGGAACTGAAACTTCTTTAATGACGGTTCGCCCCTTTCGCAGCCCGCACCACACTATTTCGGATGTCGCACTCGTCGGCGGCGGGAGCTACCCTCAACCAGGTGAAATTTCGCTAGCACATAATGGTGTTTTATTTCTGGACGAAATGCCCGAGTTTAAAAGAACGGTTCTTGAAGTAATGCGCCAACCTTTAGAAGATCGGGAAGTCACGATTTCCCGAGCGAAATTTACGGTGAATTATCCAGCGAGTTTTATGTTGGTAGCAAGTATGAATCCCAGTCCAAGCGGTTTTTTCCCCGATGACCCCAATAACACTTCGTCTCAGTTTGAAATGCAACGGTATATGAATAAACTTTCGGGGCCACTACTCGACCGTATCGATATTCACATCGAGGTACAAAAAGTAGAATTTGAACAACTTGCGGACAAAAGGAAAGGCGAAAAAAGCGACGACATCAGGCGTCGGGTTTTAATCGCACGGGAAATTCAGAGCACTCGATTCAAGGATTCAGAGATTCATTACAACGCACAAATGGGTCCACGTGAAATTGAAAAATTCTGCGAATTAGACCAGGATTCACAAACACTCATTAAAACCGCCATGGAAAAACTGAATCTTTCTGCAAGAGCATACGATAGAATATTAAAAGTTTCCCGTACCATCGCCGATTTAGAAGAAACAGAAGCGCTAAATTCTGCACATATTTCAGAAGCAATCCAATACCGGAGTTTAGACCGGGAGTTTTGGAATGTTTAAGAAACCGCTATGATACATTAACTAATACAAGAAGCATTTAAAGAAAATACCGCTCCAAAAGAAACGGTATTTTCTAATCTTTAATGAAAATCATTTGCTACGAATTTAACTAGCTACAAACGGTTTAATCATTTTTTTATTCTTTTCTTTAAATTCAAATCCAAGATTATAAGAGAAGCCAACTCCTAATGTCTGTTTAAGTTGTAATTTCTGCATTTGATCATGATCGTAAAGCAAATCTAAACTAATAACGGTGGTAATAAATTTATTGAATTTAATGTTAAGCGTTCCGTTGTACGCAATATCAACTCTTTCAATATGATTAATGTAATTGCTGAAAAAATTTACCTGGTTTACCAAATTAATATCTTTATAAAGATTGATTCGATAAAGAATATTAACCAAAGCACCGAGTTCTGCACGTACTGACTGACCATCTTTTTCTAACCCATACCTACCCGCCTTTTGTAAATAAGGATCTGTTACAAAAGTAAATTTCCCATTGACTGGTCTAAAAATAACCTGAAAATTCTCGCTTGGATTGTACAAAATACCAACCCCAGCGTAAACATAACCCGGCGACATAAATCTTGAAATTCGATCGTCAAAGGAAGGACTTGGCGTTTCAGTATAATTATATCCTGCAGAAAATTGGGATAGAAATTGAAATCCTGTTGATAAAAAGAAGTTTCGCCCAATATCATATCCGTAATTGGTCATGATATTGATGTAATCTTCGGTTTTACGGGAGGACTCTCCTTGAGAAGAAACAAAGCCATAACCCAACTGAATATTATTATCTAAAAAATGTCGCCTGTTTTTATAACTAATATTATAATTAACTTTCCCGATCACACCAATGTTGTTATTCCCTCCAGAATTCCAGTTTGAGAAAGAAGATTGATTAAAAACCAAATTATTCTGACCATAATAAAACCATCTCATCGGACCCTTTAATCGAACTAAATTATAAGGAGTTACCGGAATTTCCTCCTCTGATTTTACCACGCTAACCTCCTCTGGAACAATGATGATATCTTTAAAACGAACTTCGAATTTCTCAAACTTTGGATTGGCCAAACTATCTAAATCCAGCACATTACTATTCCACCTCGATTGAGATATGGAATCGATTTGTGACAAAACATTCTTGTCTTTTTGAGCAAAAACACCAATTGAAATAAACGCAGCAATAAAAACACTCAAATTTCTCATAGAGTGCAAATTTAAGACAAACAAATAATGTATAAAACTTGTTTTGTTTTGTTTTCGCACTTTTTGTCTGATTTTAATTACTTTTATATAAAGATTTAGCCATAATTACTCATTATTTATTTTGGATGCTCTTTTGTTTAAAAAACAACCATGTTCAGAAAACACTTAAACCTCGATGCAGTAAAATACGCAGCCATAATGGTTGCAATGATGTGGCTGGGTTTTTTATTACAACACATAGGTTGGTTTAGCGGTTGCTCAGGCGCAATTATTCCACTGAGTCCTTATGGTTTAAAAGGAATTTTTCTTTCTCCTTTTCTACACGGGAGTTTAGAACATATTTTTGGCAATTCAGTTCCGATTTTTGTTTTAATGTTCCTGCTTTTTCAATTTTATCCTTTTATCGCCAAAACAGTTTTTCTTCTTGGCTGGATTCTTACTGGTTTTTTGGTTTGGCTTTTACCCCCAATCGATATTTTCACTGGAGAGTATAGTCAAGTTTGTATTATCGGTGCAAGTGGAATCGTCTATGTACTTGCATTTTTTCTTTTTTTCAGTGGAGTATTTCGGTGGAACATGAAATTCTTAACCGTTTCATTGGTTGTCGCACTCTATTACGGAAGTTTAATCTGGGGAGTTCTACCCGAAGAATTATTTTCAAATCTCGCAGAACCTAGCAGAATATCTTGGCAATCCCATTTATCAGGCGCAATTATTGGGATTTTAATGGCCTTTCTTTTTCGAAAATCAGGAGAAAAAAAAATAAAATACATTTGGGAATTTCCGAACTATTACAGCGAAAAAGATGACAAACTATGGCAAGAATACAAAGAAAACCATCCTGAAGATTTTCTGGAACTTCCTTATAAAAAGAAAGAAAATGTGTGGGAACGCTTAGATGAACTTCGTAAAAATGAATAATTTTTGATACTTTTGATAAAACTTCTTTATGCGTTCCGAAGAAAACCTTTACGCTATTGCACTGCGGCACTGCCCCTTAATCGGAGATTTAGTTTTTCGAAAATTGGTGGGCGAAGTGGGCTCAGCAAAAGAAGTTTGGGATCTTTCGAAATCAGGTTTACAAAACATATTCGGTATTGGTAAAAAAATAGCAGTCGAAATAGGAAATTCTGAACACTTAAAATTCGCCGAAAAGGAGATTTCATTTTGTGAGAAAAACGATATCAAAATCAACCTTCGCCATCTTGGAGATTTACCAACACTGTTAAATGAATGTGAAGATGCCCCCGCTATTTTGTATCAAAAAGGAGAATTTAACTCTTCAAAAAAAGCAGTGAGTATTGTTGGAACAAGAAACCTCTCGACTTACGGAAAACATTTTATCCGCGATTTTTTGAATGATGTAAAAAAAGAAAAAATCATGACCGTGAGTGGATTAGCCCTAGGCGCCGATGCAGAGGTTCACGATATTTCTATTCAAAACAACATTACAACTATCGCTGTTTTAGCCCATGGATTTCACACGCTTTACCCTTCAAAAAACAGAAAACTTTCCCAAAAAATTTTAGAGAACAATGGTGTTTTATTTACCGAGTTCAATTCTTCTCAAAAGCCAGATCGGGAGAATTTTATACAGCGGAACCGAGTTATTGCGGGTTTAGCACCTGCAACTATTGTTGTGGAAAGTGCTTTTGGAGGTGGCTCCATCAGTACCGCAACTTTTGCCAATAATTACAACAGAGAAGTTTATGCGCTTCCAGGCAGGATTGATGAGAAATACAGCCAAGGATGCAATCAACTAATTTATCAAAATAAAGCAGCAATCATCTCCACCATTTCGTCACTGATTGATCAACTTGGATTTCGGGATGATGTAGAAAAAACAGGTGATCTTTTCCCTGATTCTGAAATAAAAGTTCTGTTGCCAGAACACCAACAAACTATTTTTAATATTCTAGATAAAAAGATTCCATTATCCTTAGATGAGATTTCCCAAAAACTGGAAACACCAACTTATAAAATTTTACCAGATTTGTTACAATTAGAAATTCTCGGATATATTAAAGCGCTTTCTGGCAGACAATACCTTTCCATTTAACACTTTTCAATTTTTGAAAATTTAGAAATAATCCAACAATGTTGTTATTTTGATATTTTTAATGTTTGTTTTGTGAATTTAATAAAAATAAACCGTATTATTGTTAATAATTCAATAATATTTAAAATTTTTCTTGTACGTGCTGAAAAAAGATTAAATTTGTTAGTAATAATTCTCAATTCTTATGGAACATTATAACGTAGAGCAAAAAATTCAGGAATTTATCGCAAATATTGAAGCGAAAAACCCAAATGAGCCAGAGTTCTTACAAGCCGTAAAAGAAGTTGCTACTACAGTAATTCCTTTCATTGCCACTCGTAAAGAATACAATGGAATGAAACTTCTAGAGAGAATGGCAGAGCCAGAAAGGACTATCATTTTCCGAGTTCCTTGGGTTGATGATGCTGGTGAAATCCAAGTAAATAGAGGATTTAGGATTCAGATGAATTCTGCAATTGGACCTTACAAAGGAGGAATTCGTTTTCACCCAACCGTAAATTTATCTGTCCTTAAATTTTTAGCATTTGAACAAACCTTTAAAAACTCTTTAACAACTCTTCCAATGGGAGGTGGAAAAGGAGGTTCCGATTTTGATCCACAAGGAAAATCAGATATGGAAGTTATGCGTTTTTGTCAGGCATTTATGACAGAAATGTGTAAATATATCGGTCCTGAAACTGATGTTCCTGCGGGAGATATTGGTGTTGGTGCAAGAGAAATTGGCTATTTATTTGGTCAGTATAAAAAAATCAGAAATGAGTTTACCGGTGTGCTAACTGGAAAAGGACTGGCTTATGGTGGGTCATTAATCCGTCCGGAAGCGACAGGATATGGAGTTGTTTATTTCTGCGAGCAAATGCTGAAAACCATCGGACAAGAAGTTAAAGGTAAAACTTTTGCAGTTTCTGGTTTTGGAAATGTTGCTTGGGGTGTTGTTAAAAAAGTAAATGAATTAGGAGGAAAAGTTTTAACCATTTCCGGTCCTGATGGCTACGTATATGACGAAGACGGAATCTCCGGAGAAAAAGTGGATTACTTATTACAACTTCGTGCCTCTGGAAATAACAGAGCGGAAGATTTCGTTAAAAAATTCCCGACTGCTCAGTTTTTTGCAGGCAAACGCCCGTGGAGTGTTAAATGTGACGTTGCAATTCCTGCAGCAACACAAAACGAATTATTCTTAGAAGATGCTCAAACACTTGTGGCTAATGGAGTAGTATGTATCACTGAAGCAGCAAATATGCCTTCAACTCTTGATGCAATTAATTATTTCTTAGACAGCAAAGTTTTATTCTCACCAGGAAAAGCGTCGAATGCGGGTGGTGTAGCAACATCTGGTTTAGAAATGACTCAAAATTCAATTCGTTTGAACTGGTCTTCTGAAGAAGTTGATGCAAGATTAAAAGAAATTATGATCGGAATCCACAAAGCATGTCGAGACTATGGTAAAGAACAAGATAGCTACGTAAATTACGTAAAAGGCGCAAACATCGCTGGGTTCGTGAAGGTTGCCGAGGCAATGTTGGCACAAGGAGTCGTGTAAAAATAGAAGCCAGAGTTCACTCTTGCTTATTTCATAAAATCCTGTCCCGGGAATATGGGAAAAAAGTAAAGTGAAAGGATAAAAAGCATTGAAAATTCAATGCTTTTTATTATTTATGGGAAAGGATTATTTACACAACTATTCTTTCAATGCATTGATTTCATCTCTCAGTTTTGCTGCTTTAATGAAATCCAGATTTTTTGCAGCAGTTTCCATGGCTTTTTGTTTTTCCGCAAGCAACTGCTCCAAACCTTCACCACCATATTTTGCTTTCTGCTCCGCAACCTGTTTCAAAATTTCTTTTTGAGTGTATTTTTCATCCGGGAAATCTTTGCTTCTTCCCACCAACACCTCAGATATTTTTTTATTTAAAGCAGTCGGCACTTGACCATGTTTTTCATTATACTCGATTTGTTTCTGTCTTCTATAAATCGTTTCATCAATAGTTGCCTGCATCGATTTAGTGATCTTATCGGCGTACATGATGGCTTTCCCATTAAGGTTTCTAGCGGCTCTACCCACCGTTTGCGTCATGGATCTTCTTGACCTGAGCATCCCTTCTTTATCGGCATCTAAAATGGCAACTAAGGAAACTTCTGGTAGATCCAGACCTTCTCTTAATAAGTTAACTCCCACCAGAACATCAAATAAACCAACACGTAAATCCTGCATAATTTGAATACGATCCAAGGTTTCTACATCAGAGTGAATATATCTTGTTCTAATGCCGAACTTGGTAAAGTATTTCGTCAATTCTTCCGCCATTTTTTTTGTTAAAGTAGTAACCAGTGTACGCTCATCAACTTCTGCCCGTTTTTGAATTTCTTCCATTAAATCATCAATTTGATTTAAAGAGGGACGAATTTCAATCACAGGATCCAGCAATCCGGTCGGTCGAATAATTTGTTCCACATATTCTCCCCCACTTTTTTCGAGTTCATAATCTGCGGGAGTTGCAGAAACATAAATAACCTGATTTTGAATAGCTTCAAACTCTTCAAACTTTAAAGGACGATTATCCATGGCTGCTGGAAGTCGGAATCCATGTTCTACCAAAACTTCTTTCCTGCTTCGGTCGCCACCATACATCGCATGAACTTGTGGAATAGTTACGTGGCTTTCATCAACCACCATTAAATAATCTTTAGGGAAATAATCCAGTAAACAGAAAGGACGGGAACCAGGTAATCTGCCGTCAAAATAGCGGGAATAGTTTTCTATTCCACTACAATAACCGAGTTCTTTCATCATTTCTAAATCCAGTTCGGTCCTTTCCTGTAAACGTTTTGCTTCGTAAGGTTTTTCAATTTCATTAAAGAAATCGACCTGTTTAACCATATCATCCTGAATTTCCTTAATAGCACTTACCTGCGTTTCTTTGGAAGTAACAAAAAGGTTTGCGGGATAAATTTTAATCTCATCAAAATGATCCATCACATTTCCGGAAAGCGGATCAAAACTTTGAATCGTTTCGATTTCATCTCCAAAAAACTGAAATCGAATTGCATTATCAGCATAAGCTGGAAAAACATCCACCACATCACCTTTCACTCTAAATGTTCCACGTGTAAATTCATTTAAAGTTCTTGCATACAAAGCATTAACTAAGGAATGAAGTAAATTGGTTCTCGTTATTTTTTGATTTTTCTCAATGGAAATAAGTGACTTTTCAAATTCTTTTGGATTTCCCACACCATAAATACAGGAAACGGAAGCGACAATTAAAACATCTCTTCTGCCCGAAAGCAAACTCGCCGTAGCAGAAAGTCGCAGTTTTTCTACTTCCTCATTAATAGATAAATCTTTTTCAATATAGGTATTGGTTGAAGCAATAAATGCTTCTGGCTGGTAATAATCGTAATAAGAAACGAAATATTCAACGGCATTATTAGGAAAAAACTCTTTAAATTCCATAAACAATTGCGCCGCCAAAGTTTTATTGTGTGCTAAAACCAAAGTTGGTTTCTGGGTATTATTGACCACATTCGCTACTGTAAATGTTTTTCCCGAACCTGTAACTCCGAGAAGGGTTTGGTATTTCTCCCCTATTTCTACTCCTTCGGTCAGTTTTTTTATAGCAGTTGGCTGATCACCTGTGGGTTTATATTCTGATTGTAATTCAAATTGCATGGTGCAAAAATACGGAAAAGAAAAGAAGTGATGTTTAAATTTTATGGAATCGGGAATTGAGAATATAAAAAGATGACTCAACTTTAAATAAAAAAAAACGCTGCTAATCTATGATTAACAGCGTTTAAAGTACCTCGGACGGGACTTGAACCCGTACATCCTTACGGACACAGGATTTTAAGTCCTGCGTGTCTACCAATTCCACCACCAAGGCAAAAAGTGGAGCGAAAAACGGGATTCGAACCCGCGACCCCGACCTTGGCAAGGTCGTGCTCTACCAGCTGAGCTATTTTCGCAATTTCTTGAAAAAATCCTCAGAAATTTTCGTGCGGATGAAGGGACTCGAACCCCCACGCCTCACAGCACCAGATCCTAAGTCTGGCATGGCTACCAATTACATCACATCCGCTAAATGAACTCTTTCTCTTTTTTTGTGAGTGCAAATATAAAAGATTTTTTCTAACTAATCCAAACTATTTTTTTTATTTTTTTATTTTTTCGAAAATAACCGCAGAACTTTCTTTTTAGATTCCTTTTTATTACTTTTACACCTTTAACGAATTTATATCATGGAATTACAAGGAACAGTAAAGAAAATAACTGAAGTTCAGACGTTTGCGAGCGGATTTCAAAAAAGAGAAATGGTTTTAACAACCGAAGAACAGTATCCGCAACCTATTAATATCGAATTTCTACAAGAAAAAGGAGATTTGCTTAATCAACTAAAAGAAGGTGATAAAGTGAAAGTTTCCATCAATATTAGAGGTAGAGAATGGACTTCACCACAAGGAGAGGTAAAATATTTCAACTCAATCACTGGTTGGAAAGTTGAAAATGTAGAATCTGCTGGCGGTTTTGAACCAACTCAAGCAACTCCATCTGCAACGAAACCGGCAGAAGGAAAAGGCGTTTTTGAAGAAGACGAAGACGATTTACCTTTCTAATATTGAAATTTAATAAATATAAATCCTGCTTTTACGGCGGGATTTAATTTTAACATGATTCTCCTAAATCCAAATGAAATCTCCTTTCCTGATCCCGCTCTGTTGGAGTCAGAATCTGGAATCATGGCAATAGGTGGAGATTTGTCTGCTGAAAGATTGTATTTCGCTTATCAACTAGGATTGTTTCCATGGTATAATCCTGGCGAAGAAATTCTATGGTGGTGTCCAGATCCAAGATTTGTGCTTTTCCCGAAAGATCTGAAAGTTTCTAAATCGATGAGAAAGATTTTACGTGATGAGACTTTTACCTTTACCGAAAATAAATGTTTTCGCAAAGTCATGGAAGAATGTAAAAACACCTTTAGAAAAGATCAGGTTGGAACCTGGATTTCAGAAGAACTCATTAATTCCTTTGTCATCCTTCAGAAAAACGGAATTGCCAAAAGTATTGAAGTTTGGCAAAATGATGAATTAGTAGGCGGTTTCTATGGCATTCAAATTGGGAAAGTATTCTGTGGTGAAAGCATGTTTGCAAAAGTGAGCAACGCTTCAAAAGCTGGATTTATTCATTTTATCCAAAGTCAAAAAAAAAATCTTGAATTAATCGATTGTCAAATTCATTCCGAGCATCTGGAAAGTTTAGGAGCAACCATGATTTCAAAAAAGGACTATTTAAAAATTCTAAAAAATAATAACGATGAATCCTGAAAAAGAAAAATGGGTTTTGCTGATAACGCTCTCCATTATTTGGGGTTCTTCATTTATACTTATTAAAAAATCGCTAGAACATTTCAACCCTTATGAAGTAGGTGCTTTGCGAGTTTTAATTGCAGGGATTCTTTTGCTTCCAATGGCAATTAGTAATATTAGGAAATTTCCCAGAAAACATTTAAAGTGGTTAATTCTTGCTGCATTGACTGGGAATTTTATCCCAATGTTTCTTTTTCCAATTGCAGAAACATCGGTTAGCAGTAGCATTGCAGGGATTGTCAATTCGATGATGCCGATTTTTGTAATTATTGTCGGTTTTCTGTTTTGGAAGTTTTCAACCACAAAAAGACAATTGATCGGAGTTGGGATTAGTTTTGTAGGTGCTTGTATTTTGGCATTTTCAGGTGGTGAAGGCGGAGAATTAAAATTAATACCAATTGTTTTACTCTTGATTGCAACTTTAGGTTACGCAATTTCCATGACCACTGTGAAATCTAAACTCTCCGATATTCCAGCCAAAATCCTTTCGGGGTTTGTATTCTCTTTCGTCCTAATTGTTCCATCGCTTATTGCTTTGGTATTTGCTGGATTTTTTAATGATTTTCATCCCAACAAAGATTTGTTCATTGGATTAGGCTTTGTGAGTTTGCTTTCGATCTTCGGGACGGGTTTGGCAATGATGCTGAATTATCGCTTGCTCAATATCTCCACGCCTTTATTTGCTTCAACAGTAACATTATTAATGCCGGTCGTTGCGGTAATTTGGGGAATATTGGATGGCGAAAAATTAACAACCATGCAATTTGTAGGTGCTTTTATCATTCTTGCCGGATTGATTTTCCTAAGAGCAAAAACCCCTAAAAAAGAAAAACCGCAAGACTCGAAAGTGCTGCGGTTTTAAATAAATCTAATAAAAAGTAAAAATGAAAGGCGACAAAGATATATTTTTAATATGATATCATCCAAATCTTTTTTTGCAATTTTTAAATTATCTTAAAAAAGCCCTTTCTCTTTTAATATTTTCCTAAATTTGGCTAATGTTTATCAAAGATTACATTTCTAAAGATTATCCTGCGTTCAATACCAGTGATTCCATAGAAGAGGCAAATGAAGTAGCCAAGGAATTTGGCTATTCCCATGTTTTTATTAAGAAAAAAGGTTTTTTTCAAGGAGCGCTGAGTCAGCAGTTTTTAGAAGAAAGTCCGGAAGGAACATTAGGAACACTTGAGCATCACTATGAAAAATTCGCTTTGCTTGATGATGGAAATATTTTAGATTCAATTAAACTTTTTCATACGTTCAACAGCAACGTTGTTCCGATTATTAATAAACTGGAAAAATATCAGGGATATCTTTCTTGTGACGATGTTTTCAGTGAATTCGCAAAATATCCCTTATTCTCAGAAAACGGAGCATTGTTAGTGGTTCAAATCAATAAAAGAAGTTATTCTATGACCGATGTCTGCAAGATTGTCGAATCCAATAACGGTAAAATTTACGGCTGCTATATCAGTGCTTTTGTAGAAGATGATGTGCAAATCACTTTGAAAATAAGCAGCGAAAACCTCAGTTCAATAGATGAAACATTTGAAAGATACGGCTATAACGTGGTTCTGAAATATTACGATGATGAGAAAGAAGAATTATTGAAAGACCGTTTCGGATTTTTTCAAAAATACATGGAATTTTAAAACAGATGAAAGCAGCCATTTATTCTCAAAAAAATGATTTAGATACCTTTTTGTATCTGAGTAAATTTGTTTCCGAACTTGAAAAAAGAGGAGTTCAAGCAGTGCTTTACGAGGAAATGGCCAATGCAATGCAATTCTCCAAAATCTTTGAAACCTTTGCTGGTAAAGAAGATTTACGAGAAATGAAAGTAGATTTATTCTTTACTTTCGGTGGCGATGGCACCATTGTTAATTCCCTACTTTTTGTGCAGGATTTACTAATTCCTGTTGTTGGGGTAAATACTGGAAGACTGGGTTTCTTAGCAAGCTTCACTAAAGAAGAAGTTTTTCTAGAACTCGATGGAATTATTAAAGGAGACATGAAAATCAGTGAACGTTCCGTTATTGAAATTGTGTCGCCAAATAACTCTATGTTTTTCCCCTTTGCATTAAATGATTTAACGATTTCACGTAAAGAAACGACCGCCATGATTACAGTAGAATCTTATATTAACGGTGAATTTCTTAATACATTCTGGGGCGATGGAATTATCATTTCTACACCCACTGGATCAACTGCGTACTCCCTAAGTTGCGGTGGACCGATTATTACGCCAAACAATGATACTTTTGTTATAACACCAATTGCACCTCATAATTTAAATGTTCGCCCATTGATTGTTAATGATAATGTAGAAATTCATTTAAAGGTAAAAAGCCGCGTTCCACAATATTCGCTCTCACTTGATTCTCGATTATTTCATATGGAAACCGATGTAGAAATCATCTTGCGAAAAGCGCATTTCAAAATACTGTTGATTCATCCAACCAATTTAAGTTTCTATGAAACAATCCGTCAGAAACTGCTTTGGGGAAATGATAAGAGAAATTAAACATTTGACTTTAAATCCTTAACTTTACTGTTCCAAAAAACAGCAAAAAATAAATCTATAAAAATATCAATTATGAGCAAGAAATTTCCAGCAGGAGTTGCCACCGGGCAAATGGTTACAGACATTTTCCAATATGCAAAGGAAAATAAATTTGCACTTCCCGCAGTAAATGTGATTGGATCAAGCAACGTAAATGCGACCCTCGAAACTGCTGCAAAACTTAATTCACCAGTGATTATTCAGTTCTCTAATGGTGGTGCTGCTTTTAACGCAGGAAAAGGATTAAGCAATGACGGGCAAAAAGCCGCTATTTTAGGAGGAATCGCTGGCGCAAAACACATTCATACTTTAGCAGAAGCATATGGAGCTACGGTAATTTTACATACCGATCACTGTGCTAAAAAATTATTGCCTTGGATTGATGGTTTGATGGATGCGAACGAAGAGTTTTTTGCACAAACAGGAAAATCTCTTTATTCATCTCACATGCTGGATTTATCTGAAGAGTCAATCGAAGAAAACCTTGATATTTCTTGTAAATATTTCGAAAGAATGGCGAAAATGGGAATGACTTTAGAAATCGAACTTGGAATCACAGGTGGTGAAGAAGATGGTGTTGATAATTCTGGAGTAGATTCTTCAAAACTATATACTCAGCCAGATGAAGTTGCTTATGCTTACGAAAGACTAAATGCAATTTCCCCGAACTTCACAATTGCTGCTGCTTTTGGTAATGTTCACGGTGTTTACAAACCAGGTAACGTAAAATTAACTCCGAAAATTCTTGACAATTCTCAAAAATATGTTTCAGAGAAATTCGGTCTTGGAGCAGAACCAATTAACTTCGTTTTCCATGGTGGATCAGGTTCTTCATTAGAAGAAATTAGAGAAGCAATCGATTATGGGGTTATCAAAATGAATATCGATACTGATTTACAATTCGCATATACTGAAGGAATTAGAGATTTCATGGTAGAAAAAGTGGAATATCTAAGAACTCAAGTTGGTAATCCAGATGGTGCTGATTTACCGAACAAAAAATACTATGACCCAAGAGGATGGGTTAGAAAAGGAGAAGAAACCTTCAGCGCAAGATTGGTTCGGGCTTTTGAAGACCTGAACAATATTAATACTTTGTAATTAAATTATTTTAGATATTGTTTTTAAAGGCTTTTTGTTTTTATTTGCAATCTGAAATTTATAATCTAAAATTAAACTCAATGGCATTCGACTGGTTTAAAAGGAAAACTCAAAATATCACCACTTCTACGGAAGATAAGAAAGATGTACCCAAAGGACTTTGGCATCAATCACCGACTGGGAAAATTATCGAACACGAAGAGCTTAAAGCCAACAATTATGTGTCACCAGAAGATGGTTTCCATGTAAGAATTGGAAGTAAAGAATTCTTTTCGATTCTTTTTGATGATAACAATTTCACGGAACTCGACGCTAATGTGGAGAGTGTAGACATGTTGAATTTCAAAGATACCAAAGCGTATAAAGATCGTTTGAAAGAAGTAAAAGCCAAAACGAAACTCACAGACTCGATCCGAAATGCAGTTGGAACTGTAAATGGAGAAAAGATGGTGATTTCTTGTATGGACTTTAGTTTTATCGGTGGATCTTTAGGATCTGTGATGGGCGAAAAAATCCGCAGAGCAGTGGATTACTGTATTGAAAACAGGCTTCCTTACATGATTATCTGTCAGTCTGGTGGAGCCAGAATGCAGGAAGCAACCTATTCATTGATGCAGTTAGCAAAGGTTCAAGCAAAGTTAGCACAACTTTCAGAAGCCGGTTTATTATACATCGCTTATTTATGTGATCCAACATTTGGTGGGATTACCGCTTCATTTGCAATGACCGCAGATATTATCATGGCAGAACCAGGAGCTTTAATCGGTTTCGCCGGACCACGTGTAATTCGTGAAACCATTGGTAAAGATTTACCGGAAGGATTCCAAACTTCGGAATTTTTACAGCAAAAAGGTTTCGTAGATTTCATTGTTAAAAGAACTGAAATCAAAGAGAAAGTTGCTAAAACAGTAAACCTTTTAAGTCACTCTTAACAAAGTTGAACTAATTCATAAAATCTCACCTCAATTGAGGTGGGATTTCTTTTTATGAGGAACATCACCATAATATTCAATGCTTTAAAATCCTTAAGTTTCGACAAGATCATGAAACTTTTGCGATTAACACTTCCGCATCCACTATTTTCAATTCTTGGGTTTTATGCAACCTTAAAAAGTTTCTCCTTAGCACAAAAACATTTTCCCAAATCACATTCCAACAACGGGGTCGGAAACGCTTTTCGCCACTCTCTTTGGACGTGCTTGATTATGATGTACTGCTGCAAAATTTCTTCGCCCCAAAAAGCCCAGGATTATTGCAAGAAAATGACTGATTTACACGAAGAACTTTTTCCAAATAAACCTTTAGAAACAAAAATGGATTTGCACAATAACCAAGTCGGTTTAGATTATTTTATGGAGCTTCTTCCAGGTGTTCACAGACAGTTTTTTGAAACGAGTTTCTTTGTTAAAGGATTAATTGAAAAAACAAAAACTGCAAAAGTTCTGAAAAATCTTGATGACGAATTCGCTGGGGAATTGGTTTATTTAGACTAAAAAACCCCGACCAGGTCGAGGTTTTATTCTATTAAAAGTTACGTAATTTTTTTTTCGCTTCTAACTCTATTAAATTAATGGTGCACCAACTTCGATATCACACCGGTGGTGAGGTTCTCCGTGCGCTGGATTTAGAGCCGGCTTCGGACCCGTTGCCTGCACTGGTGCAGGAGCAGATGGAGACATTGATGGCGAAATCGGATTGGTATTAAAATTATTGACTGCAGTATTCTGCTGTGGCATTACCTGTGGTGCTGCGTTTTGCTGTGGTGCACTGTCTATCGGCGCTCCCACTGGAATTTCGCAACGGTGATAAGGTTGGCCATGCTCGGGATTCAAAGCAGGTCTTGCACTTGAACTTGAATTATTTACACCAGCGGTTGCAGCCGTAATTTCAGCAGGCGAAACCTCTGAAGGCAATTCTACATTTTCCGCTATTTTTAGCGTAGAATCATCATTAGCAACAGTCATCGAATCGTTTGCCTTTGCTGTAAGTTCAGAACCTTCTGTTAAAATTTCTTCTTTTTTATCGCAGGAATAAAGAATTGCAGCGCTGGCTATTATTAATGGTAATATTCTCATGTTTTCTTTTTTTTCAAAAATAGGTAATTTAATTAGAATTTAAAGTCCAGACCGAAATATACATTCGCTCCCATAATCGGCGCATAGACCATTCCCGCATCAAAGTAATTGCCGAAGGGATTCTGAGCGTCTATAATTGGGTTACTCTGAGTATAACCTAACAGGTTTTCTCCACCAACATAAGCGCGAATACTATTATTGAAGTTTCTTGAAATCTGTGCATTAAGCGTTGAATAACTTTTTGAAAATTCCGGCAATCTGTATTCCAACGGATTAGCATTCAAATTTGGTAGTTTCTGTTTTCCAATTAATTGGAGTGTTGCATCCATATTCCAGAAACCACCTTTATCGTTTTTATCGGTAGAATAAGAAGCATTAAAGAACCCTCTGTTTTTTGCCATAAAAGGGATTTGTCTTTTCCCATCAATGAAATCTGCCTGCACATCGTAATATTTATAGGCCATTCTTACTTCCAAGTTTTTCGCTGGTGTAATATCCAGTTGCGTTTGAAAACTGTTGGCAATAGATTTTCCATCCAGATTATAGAAAACTATTTTCTGTGGCGAAACATCTAAATCGGCCAACACCTGATCTTGAAAATCTGTTCTAAAAAAATCGGCAACTAAACTCGCTTTCCTGTTGAATAATTTAAATTCCTGTTGAATACTTGCTCCGTAATTCCAAGCGATTTCAGGTTTCAAATCATAGATTTTTCCACCGTTTCCTAAAATTTCAATTTGTCTGTTTGAGCCGAAATATTGCTGGCTTTCCGCAAAAACATTTGCTGTTCTAAAACCTCGTCCCGCAGACAGTCGAAGAATTGTTTTATCAAAAACATCATATTTAAAGTTGACTCTTGGTGTAAACTGAGTTCCTGCCAAATTATGGAAATCTGTTCTGGCACCTGCAACCAAAGTATACTTCAAACCTGTTAAAGTATATTCGAAAAATACGCCGGGAACGGTTTCTGTTCTTTTATAATTTTCAGTCAAGTAATCTTCATCATATTGATCGTATAAAAAACTTGCTCCGGTTTTGAATTTATTGTTCGTGTTTCCAATAATACTTTCAAAAACCAAATTGGAATAAAACGTGTTTTGATTTCCCCAATAGTTTCTCTGTCCGAAGAAACTGTCTTGTTGATGCGTCGTAAACTGATTCATCCAACCGATACTTTGATAGGGTTTATCCTTAAACATATATCCAGTTTTATTCCAGATTTCAAAACGCGAAAGGTCGATTCCAACTCCGTAAGCACTTTGTTGGGAACGGTCGATCTTTTTATCAAAAGCAGTTTGCCCTCCGAATCGCTGATCTTTCACAAAACTAATTCCGAAATGAGTTCCTAAACCTGAATGCTCTAAGTCATTATAATTTAAAAGATATGTAGCATTGATCTGATTTCCAGTGGGTTGATCCAAAAAACCATCATCATTAGAATCGGTTTTCCCTAAAGTTGCGTTCCCATGAAGCAAAACCGATTGATTCCAATGTTCATTAAGTTGAGAAGTAGATGTAATATTGGTTTCAACTCTTCCGTGCGCATCTGCAAAAAAATTGACAGCGGTTTCCGGTTGTTCTTGGGTTTTTAAAAGTTCGGTGTTAATTTGTCCCGTAATACTTTCATAACCATTAACTACAGTGCTTCCACCTTTTGTTAACTGGATTCCGCCGATCCATCTTCCAGGAATTAAATTCAACCCATAAGGTGCAGCCAATCCACGAATTGAGGGCAAAAGTTCTTTAGTTAAAGCGGTATATTTCTGATCCAAACCCAGCATCTTCAATTGTTTCGTTCCAGTAACGGCGTTGGTAAATGAAACATCAACTGTTGCGTTGGTTTCAAAACTTTCAGATAAATTACAACATGCGGCTTTCAATAATTCTTTGGTACCGATATTAAAAGTTAATCCGGTTTCTTTCTTACTTAAAGCCGTTGCCTCGGCTAATTTGATTAAGCGAATCTCTTCAATGGATTTATCAAAATGATCCGCATTTTGAGAAAAATCTTTATTCGTAGCTGGTGCTGGAGCAGGCGCTTCGTCATGGTGAACCAAATCGCTTTTTACGCCCAGTGGTAACGCACGGTCATACAAACAACAATCGGGAAGTTTTGCGTAAACACCATCTTTTGCGGTGTACTTTTCGTTATCGTGACCGACTTCTGCAATCTTTTGCAAAATTAAATCTGCAGAAGTTTTCGCAGGATCAAAGTTTAAGGTAACGATTTGTGTGTCTGCATCCCACGCTGCTGAATCTGCACCAGCACTTGTTGCGGCTTTCTCGATTCTTGCTTTACAGGAACCACAATTTCCACGAACATAAAATTGATTGTCTTGTTTTGCAGTTGTTACAGAAATTTCTTTTTTCAGAAAAGAAGGCTCTCTTTCATAATGACAGCATGAAGGAAGTTCTTCATACACTTCATTTGATGCTGTGTAATTTTCATTGTCATGGCCAACTTCTGCAATTTTCTTTAGAATATTATCAGCAGAAGTTTTGGTTGAGTCGAATTCAATTTCAAGTTTTTGGGAATCAGCGTTCCAGTTAGCGGTTTTTGCACCTGTCTTTTTAGCGGTGCTTTCGATTCTGTCTTTGCACATTGCACAATCACCTTTAACCAAGAACGTTGATTTAGTAATGGTTTGAGCAAATAAGAAAGAAGTAAATAATAGGGAAAATAAGCAAAGACTTTTTAACAAAGTTTTCATTTTTAAAATAAGTTAATTAACATAATAAGGTTGCCAAAAGAACATTCTTTTGGCTGTAATCGAATGTGTTAACCTATTTTAGGCGGTTGCCAAATGTTTTGAATATTAGAAGAGAAATAAGAATTTCCGTACTCAAAATTAAGATCTTGAATAAAGAAATTTCTTTTTAAATTTGAATTAAATTCTGGCGTAAGATAATTCATCACGAAATTAACCGTGCAAGAATGACAATTGGTACAATCATCACCACAATTATCTTTCTCAGATTTGTTTTTTGAAAGATCAGAATGACAAGATTTGGTTTTTTCTGTTTTGCAACAATCTTCCTTTGTCGATTTCTGATCGCAACATTCCAAAGTCGTTTGAGCATAAATCATCTGCTTGGGAAGGATGAAAATTCCTAATCCCAAAACGATAAAAAATATTTTCAAAGTTCTTGACATGCTTTTGCAAAATTAATAAATATAATCGAACTAACCTGATTATCGTTAAATCTTCTTAAATAAAGTTAAAAAACCACCTTCCAATTGCTTGATAACTAATTAATTGTAATTTTGCCAACTGAAAATCACTTAACATAATATTGAATGAATAAAGTCCTTTTAATATTGGTTCCTGTTTTATTTTTCGCTACTTCTTTCTTAAAAGTAGAAGATTCAAAGAGAGAACCAATAGAAACCAGCACAAAAACACAAGAACAAAATTTAGTCGTAGAATCCGAACCGAAAACCACCGCAGCCTACGCGGAAGAAATTTATTCCTCCATCGGTTTCGAAAATATCAATCAACTCCAATCCGACGTTTTTTCAAAAGCATTTATAGGATTTACGAATCTTAAAAAAGAAGGAAAATTAGATGAAGATTCTCATCTCCTGACCATTTGCGATTTTTCCTTGTCTTCAAAGGAGAAGCGACTTTGGGTCATTGATTTGAATGAAAAGAAAGTACTCTATAATTCTCTCGTCGCACACGGAAAAAACACGGGTGAAGAGTTCGCTCAGAAATTCTCAAATACCGAAAGTTCTTTGCAAAGCAGTCTTGGATTTTTTATCACCGAAACCACTTACAATGGTTCTAATGGTTATTCGTTGAAATTATTGGGAATGGATTCTGGTTATAATGACGCTGCTTTTAAACGAGCAATTGTAATGCACGGAGCCGATTATGTAAGCGAAGGTTTTATAAAAAGTCAGAAACGTTTGGGTAGAAGTTGGGGTTGTCCTGCTGTTCCGAGAGCGTTGGCTGAACCGATTATTAATACCATTAAAGGAAAGAATTGTCTTTTTATTTACTATCCAGATGAACATTATTTATCGAGTTCAAAATGGCTGAAGACAGAAGAAAACATATAACACGTTTAAAACAAAAATCCCGGTTAACAATTGCTAACCGGGATTTTTTATGCTTTATTTTAATTCAATCGGATTGTTATTTTTCTTAGTTTCCTCTTTTTGTCGATCTTCCATTTGCTTGCGCTGATTAGGATCCATCGTAATTCTCATTTGATTTCCCATTGTAGCCATTGCAGCCATTGGATCTTTTCTAAACTGCTCCTGTTGTTTTTCAAAAGCAGCTCTTTTAACAGCAATCGTATTTCCTCTCTGATCAAAACTGGCGATTTCATTAATTTTTTTGGCTTCTTTTAAATCGAAACTGTAATCGCCTTTAGAATCTTCAACTTTAACAATTAAACCTGGTAAGCCAGAGAACTTATACGGCCCATCCTGAAAAGGTATTTCGGTCGTAAACCAAGCGTACCAAGTTCTTCCTGCAAACTGAGTTTCTGCTTTTTGAGTTTTGTACTCCCCAATTTTGGCCGTCTCTGGTAGAATTTTCCAGTCCATTGGTCGGTCTTCTTCGTAAGCATATTGATCCCGTAGAATTCTTGCTTTATATAATTTCTTTCCTGTTTTATAATCTTTTTCAATAAGGAAATCAAGATTCGTTCTTAAGCCTTGCATTTGACTTCGATCGAAATTAAAACTTCCTGTCTGTCTCATTCTGCCCATGATGGAGTCTCTCTTCATTCGATTTTCAGCATAAAAAATAGAACCATTTGCCGAAACATCAAGATTTGCAGTTTCTGTTTTAGTGGTAGCGCGATCTGTGGAGTCTGGTTTCATGGTTACCTGATAGACAAAACGATTCGCTTGAGCAAAAATTATTTGGGAGCAAATCCCCAACATTAGAAGAGTTATTTTTTTCATTTTTAATAATTTGTTTTTTGATAATAATTATTCCTAAAAGTTAAATAAAGGTGTCTATATCATCGATAGACAAATATACCGAAGCAAATTTGAATTTCATTATATTATTAGTAATTTTGCAATCTAAAATAAGTCTAAATAAAAACAATGATTAAAGTAAGCGATCTGGCAAAAGAAAAGGCCATTCAGTTAATGACTGAAGACGGTTTCAATCCTTTGGAAGATTATATAAGAGTCGGTGTAAAAAGCGGCGGTTGTTCCGGTTTAGAATATGTTCTGAAATTTGATAATGTAAAAACTGATTCAGATCAGGTTTTTGAAGATAACGGCATCAAGATTATTATCGATAAAAAATCAGTCCTTTATTTAGCAGGAACAATACTTGAATTCTCAGCAGGATTGAATGGGAAGGGTTTTGTGTTCAATAATCCGAATGCAAACAGAACTTGCGGTTGTGGTGAGAGTTTCTCGCTATAAAATTTTTAATTTTTTAAAATGGCTACAAAATATACTGAAGACGACCTTAGGGTTGATCTTGAAAATCAAAAATACGAATACGGTTTTACCACGGATATTGAATATGACGATTTTCCGACAGGTTTATCTGAAGATATCGTGCGGATGATTTCTGCTAAAAAAGAAGAACCGGAATGGATGACGGAATGGCGATTGGAATCCTATAGAATGTGGTTGAAAATGGAAGAGCCTGATTGGGCTAATGTGACTTACGAAAAACCTGATTTTCAATCAATTCGATATTATTCTGCACCAACCGTAAAACCGGAATTAGCAAGTTTAGATGAAGTTGATCCGGAATTATTGAAAACCTTTGAAAAATTGGGCATCAATATTGAGGAACAGAAAAGACTTTCAGGTGTTGCAATGGATATTGTAATTGATTCCGTTTCTGTAAAAACTACGTTTCAAAAAACACTAAAAGAGAAAGGAATTATTTTCTGTGCAATCTCAGAAGCAATTCGTGATTATCCGGAATTGGTTCGTAAATATATCGGAAAAGTTGTTCCAAGAGGAGATAACTTTTACGCAGCACTAAACTCTGCCGTATTTTCAGACGGAAGTTTCTGCTATATTCCAAAAGGCGTTAAATGTCCGATGGAACTTTCAACATACTTTAGAATAAACAAATCAGGAAGTGGGCAGTTTGAAAGAACTTTGCTCATTGCTGATGAAGGAAGTTATGTATCTTACTTAGAAGGTTGTACTGCACCTGCAAGAGATGAAAATCAACTGCACGCAGCGGTTGTTGAGTTAATTGCAATGGATGACGCTGAAATAAAATACTCAACTGTACAAAACTGGTATCCTGGAGATTCAGAAGGTAAAGGTGGAGTTTTCAATTTCGTAACAAAAAGAGGAATTTGTGAGAAAAACGCAAAAATCTCCTGGACACAAGTTGAAACCGGTTCTGCCGTAACCTGGAAATATCCAAGTTGTATTTTGAAAGGTGATAACTCTATTGGAGAATTTTATTCAATCGCAGTAACCAATCATCATCAATATGCTGATACAGGAACCAAGATGATTCACATCGGGAAAAATACAAAATCAACGATTATTTCTAAAGGAATCTCCGCTGGAAAATCAAACAACTCCTATAGAGGATTAGTGAAAATGATGCCTTCTGCAAAAGGAGCACGTAACTTTTCACAATGTGATTCTTTATTAATGGGTAATGAATGTGGCGCACATACTTTCCCATATATCGAAGTTAAAAATCCGACGGCACAATTAGAGCACGAAGCAACTACTTCAAAAATTGGTGAAGATCAAATTTTCTATTGCAACCAAAGAGGAATCAGTACAGAAAAAGCAATTGCTTTGATCGTCAACGGTTTCGGAAAAGAAGTATTGAATAAATTACCAATGGAATTTGCCATCGAAGCACAGAAATTATTAGAAATATCTTTAGAAGGAAGTGTTGGATAAAAATTAATTGTTCAATTTGAACAATCATTTCAAAACTTTTTTTAAAGAATTTATATATCACAACAGTAAAAAAACAGGAAGTAATTAACTTTTAAATTATCTAATTACCTCATTTCATATTATGTTAAAAATTAACAACTTACACGCTAGAATCCAAGACGGAGCAGAGATCTTAAAAGGGATCAACCTACAAATAAATCCAGGTGAAGTTCACGCCATCATGGGACCAAACGGAGCCGGGAAATCAACCCTTGCTTCTGTTATCGCAGGAAAAGAAGAATACGAAGTAACTGACGGAGAAATCCTTTTCGAAGGAAAAGACATCGTTGAAGATGCTCCGGAAGAAAGAGCACATGAAGGAATTTTCCTTTCATTCCAGTATCCGGTAGAAATTCCCGGAGTTACCGTAACGAACTTTATCAAAGCGGCCATTAACGAAAACCGAAAAGCAAAAGGTTTAGAAAATATGTCAGCAAAAGAAATGTTGGCTTTGGTAAAAGAAAACTCGCAAAAATTGAACATTAAAAGAGAGTTTCTAAACCGTTCATTAAACGAAGGATTTTCGGGAGGCGAGAAAAAAAGAAATGAAATCTTCCAGATGATGATGTTAAATCCGAAGTTGGCAATTCTGGATGAAACCGATTCAGGATTAGATATTGACGCTTTGAGAATTGTTGCAGACGGAGTGAATTCTTTTAGAAAAGAAGGAAACGCTGTTTTGTTAATTACGCACTACCAAAGACTTTTAGATTATATCGAGCCAGATTTTGTTCATGTTTTAGCCGATGGGAAAATCATCAAAACCGGTGATAAATCACTTGCTTTAGAATTAGAAGACAAAGGATACGATTGGCTTTTGAATTAATTTGGAATTTGTAAACCACAAATTTCCTTTTAAAATGTCGAATTTCAAATCAATACAATGGCTCTATTAGAAAATATACAAAACAACCACGCTGCTTTTTTAGACACGCTTCAACACCGTTTTCTGGATGAGACTCGAAATGCCGCCTTGAAAAAGTTTTTTCATTTTGGCTTTCCAACTAAAAAAGACGAGGAATATAAATACACGAACTTAAGAGAAATCACCGAGAAGAATTACAATTTCTTCCCGAAAGAAGCGCATACGATTTCTAAAGAACAGATTGCAGAACTGCATTTGGGCGAAGAAAATTTTGACTGGATTGTCTTTATTAATGGACAGTTACACAAAGAGTTATCAAAAATTTCAATTGAAAATGTAGAATTACTTTCTTTCAATTACGCTTTGAATGATCCGAAACATAAAGATGTTTTCGAACATTATTTCAATACCCTTGCTGACCAAAATTTAGCATTCACCAATTTGAATACGGCTTATTGCAAGATGGGCTTTTTCTTGAAAGTTCCAAAAAATGTCGTGATTGAAAAACCAATTCACGTTTTCTACATCTCTCAAAATCAAGACGAAAACACATTCTATAATACCCGTAATCTACTGATTGCAGAAGAAGGTGCTAAAATTGAAGTGATTGAAAGTCACCATAACTTCGATGAAACTTACGTGTTCACCAATTCTGTTACTGAAATTTTCACTTACCAAAATGCAAAAGCAGATTGGCATAAAGTACAAAATGACAGCAACACGTCTTACATGATGGATCACACTTTTGCAAAACAGGAGCATGACAGTTTAACGACCGTTAACACGTTTTCGTTCGGTGGAAAATTAGTCCGTAATAACTTAGATTTTATTCATAACGGCGAGAATATTAACTCGTTCATGAATGGAATCACAATTATTGATGACGAACAGTTGGTCGATCATCATACCGCAGTTCACCATAAAACGCCAAATTGCGAGAGTTACCAAAACTACAAAGGAATTTACAAAGGCAAATCTCACGGGGTTTTCAACGGTAAAGTTTATGTAGATAAAATCGCTCAGAAAACCAATGCTTATCAACAAAACAACAATATTTTGCTCGACGAAGGCGCATCGATTGACAGCAAGCCACAATTGGAGATTTTCGCAGATGACGTGAAATGTTCACACGGTTGTACGGTTGGTCAGTTGAACGAAGACGCTTTGTTTTACCTTCGTGCCCGTGGAATTTCCAAGAAAGAAGCGCAGGCAATGTTATTGTTCGCCTTCGCAAACGACGCGATGGAAAACATCGATATCGAACCACTTAGAGTTAAAATCTCCAAACTTCTGGCAGAAAAATTAGAAGTAGATATGGAGTTTGAAGATATATTTTAGGAATAATAAAAATAAATCATAAAAAACGGGCTAAAAAGCCCGTTTTTTTATTGACATCTTTAGTTGGATTAATCTAATATTGTAAGATCTGATGAACTTCTGCATTAAATTTCTTGAGTCGATCTTCGCCCTGCAAGTCCTTTAGTCCAATCAGAAAACTAAACTGAGAAACGATTGCGCCTTGCTTTTGAACCAGATGTGCAGCGGCTTCGGTTGTTCCGCCAGTTGCCAGTAAATCGTCGTGGATGAGGATTCTTTGTCCAGCTTGAATTTGTCCAGTTCGCATTTCTATTTCTGCAGAACCATATTCTAAATCATATTTTTGTGCTACAAAAGGAGGTGGCAGTTTTCCTTTTTTACGAATAAGAATAAAAGGCACATCTAAGGCGACTGCAATTGCAATCCCAAAAAGGTAACCGCGACTTTCTATTCCGCAAACCGCATCAATCTTTCCGCGGCTGAAATTCGCTAAATCTGCAATCACTTGTTCGTAAAGTTTAGGATTGAGAAAAATCGGCGTAATATCTTTAAACTGAATTCCAGGTTTTGGAAAATCTGGGATATTTTGTATTGTATTTTCTAAATCTTGAATAAGTTGCTGATTCATTTTTAATTGATTTTATAACTTGAAATTTTCCAGTCACCATTAACATTCTTTAAACCAAAAGTTACTTGCACCGCGGTTGTTCTTCCTTCCTTATCAGTAATATCATAGGTTGCATTTACGCTCGCAGAATTTGCAGAAGTGCTGTTGGTCGTCATATTTTTTACACTAATATTTTTGACTCCACCAAACCCTGAAGTTGGATTAGAAAAGGTTTCAAAAGATCCCCAATTTGGATTATCGGCTACATCATAAGCTCCACGAAGATTTTGGGCAGAAAGATTATTTAAAAACTTAGATACAAGTGTTTTTGGATCTGCGGTAGGCGCAACTTTAACATCTGGAGTTCCACTTGTAGCATCTGGCGAGATTGCAATAACATCCTCATCGGTATTTGCAGGATTCTCGGCAGGATCTGCCACTGGCATAAGCAGTGCCTTTGGATTTACTAACACGCCGATTTTAGACATCTTAAAGATCTTCTTGGTGGTTTTAACAGAGACCGTAACATCGATCTTTTGATCTATCATCTTTTGAGAAGGAAGTGAAGCAAATTTTAAATTGAACCCTTTAAAATTATTGTCCTGCATTAAATTTCTGGCAGTATATATTCTATTACCACCACTGTACACTTCGAGGACGGTTTCTAATCCTCCACCCGAGAAGTCAGCAACATTTCCTTTTGCATCAACTAATCTCGGAACAATTTGAAGTGATTGTGGACCTAAAACTTCATTGTTACCTACATTCGTTATATTGACATTTAAAGAAGTTGCCTGAATATCATTCGGATCGAATACCTTTGCCTGATCGTTTCCAAAGATATTCATTTCACCTAAAGAAGGTGGACCGGCACTTGACCATTCAATTCCGTTTTTTTGCGCAACCTGATCGGCTAAAGAAAATATTTCCGGTACTTTTTTCCCATTAATTAAAACACCCAGCGCTTTCAACTCATTGGTTTCCCCTTCGGCATCTACACCGAACGTTTTCAAAATATATAGCGCTTCATTAAATTTCACTTGCTGCAATGTATTTAAACTCGAAGCCATATCATTGATGCTTGACTGCAAAGTCTTGGTTGTAGTAGCATCAACTGCATCTTTTTTACAACTTATCAAAAACATTAATAATGCGAAAAACATAAATCTACCCTTCTTTAAAAGGGCAGTTATAGGTGTAACAGACGTTTTAGTATTTTGAATCATCTTTTATTTTGGTTTCTAACAAATTTATAAAAAAATCCCGACAAACGCCGGGATTATGTTTTTGAATAAATTCTAAAATTTAGAAAGGATATTCATATATTTTTGATTCGTGTAGGTAAGGATTACCTTCTGGAATAAGTTTCAATTTAGATAAAGTTGTAAATACTACAAATACAAACAAACCTAAACCGAACATTACTGCACCAAGATTTGTAAGTAATCCAGTGATGTTTTGCCAGTACGGACCAACGGTTCCAGGCATTACCATATTGTAATATACCAACCAATGTCCACAGATTACGATTACTGCCATAGTAGTCATTACGGTATAGTTTCTCTTAATACTTGAACTTACCATCACCGATAATGGAATTGCAAAGTTGAATAACAAAATTGACCAAAATGCCCATCCATAATATTCAAATCTTCCATAGAAATAATTTACTTCTTCCGGAATGTTTGCATACCAATACAACATGAACTGTGCAAACCAAGTGTACGTCCATAACATTGTTGAAGCAAATAAGAATACCCCTAGATCATGTAAATGGTTATCATTAAAATGAGGTAAAAATCCTTTTTTCTTAAGATAAACACTGATGATCATAATTACTGCAATCGATGTTGCCAAAGCACTCACCATTGCATACCATATATACATAGTAGAATACCAGTGTGGATCAATAGACATCAACCAATCCCAAGCCCAAGCTGCAGAAGCAAACCCGAAGAAAGCGATATAACCAACATTCCAACTGTAATATTTAGCGTAAGTTGCTCGGCTTTTAGTTGCATCAATTTCTTTAGAAAGTGATTTCAATTTCCAGGCAAAGAAAGATGCACCAATAACGTAAATTAGGGTTCTAACTACATAGAAAGGAATATTCAAGAATGTTTTCTTTTCGAATAGGATAGGATCAAAGTGTGGACTTTTCGGATCAGTTAAATCTCCATCCATCCAGTGGAAAAGATGTCCCATATGGGAAACGTTCAACACCATAATTACGATGATGATTGCACCAGCATAAGGAACAACAGAGAAAACTGCTTCCATCACTCTTAAAATTATAATTGACCAACCGGCGTGCGATGCATTTTGAATAGCATAGAAAAACATTGCACAACAACTTAATGCAAACAAAAATACCGCAACGGTATGAATGGCTGCTAAAGGTTGGTTTTTGAACTGCATTTTTGCATGTTCTAAATGGGCAGCTTCATCTTGAGGTCCCACCATTTCGGCAGAATTAGAAGGAGCATGATTTCCGCCAGCATGCACTTGTTCCATCATATGTCCAATCTGGGTATCGTCTACTCCATGATTCATAAAGTAACCAGCTCCGAAAAGAACTAGTCCTAGAACGACAAATACGATTGAATATAATCTTAATTTAGGTGAAAAACTATACATTTTTTTTACTCTTTTTTATTTTTTAGGACTCGTACTAGATTCTGCTGGAGTTGCTGCACTCAAAGCAGGTGTTGCATTTGCAGCAACTACTGCTGGAGCAGTTAAGCCTCCTTTGAATTCGTTCATAATATACAAAGCAACTCTCCATCGATCGCCTGGTTTTAATTGGCCAGCATATGAACCCATTGAGTTTCTACCATGAGTCAATACATAATGAACCGAACCGATAGTAATTTCTCTATCTGCGTATTTAGGAACTCCCGAGTACGCACCACTTTCTACGATTGAACCTTGCCCATCACCCGCAGCACCATGGCACGCGGCACAAGTTTGACCATATAAAAGTTTACCTCTAGCAAGATCTTTCGCTTGGTCTGCCGGATTTAAAGGAGAAGCAGTTATTAACTTTGATGCATCATAACCTTCATTATATTCTAAAGGAACCATTGCTTTATTTGCTGCAGGATCTGCGATTCCTTCTGGATTTTGTGAAACTGTTCCGTCAACTGGACCTAAACCAGTTGCACCATTCTGTTTTACAAACGCAGGAATTTCATTTTCATGCTTTGAATAAGCGTCTTGTGCTTTCATCAAAGGATCATATGCTACTGGAAAATACATATCTGGAAAATAGACCAAAGGTGGATTTTCTTTACTGCAAGAACTTAAAGTAATCGCGGCGCAACCTAAAATCGCTGTAATTTTAAATATATTCTTTGTCATTTTAAGCATCTTTTACAGTTATTTCTTCAACTCCTGTATCAATCAGAATTTGTTTCACTGCATCTACATTATCTGTAACAAATTCCATCATAAATTTATCGTCGGTTGTTCTAGGATCAGGATTTTGAGGAGGACAACCAGGATACATTTTATTTCTTACCAAGAAAGTAAGCGACATCATGTGTGCTGCACAAAATACCATTAACTCAAACATCGGAACTACAAAAGCTGGCATGTTGGTTCCCCATTTAAAAGCGGGTTTACCACCAATATTCATTGGCCAGTCGTGGTTCATTGTATACCAAGTCACCAACATCCCAATCGTCAATCCGTACACTGCATAAATAAAAGCAGCATCAGAAATTCTTGTTTTTCTTAAACCTAAAGCGGTATCAAGACCATGAACAGGAAAAGGGGTATAAACTTCGTTTATGGCAATTCCTTTATCATTGAAAGCTTTTACGCCATCTAACAAATCATCGTCATCGGCATAAATACCGTATATTATTTTAGTGGTGCTCATCTTCTTCTTCTTTTGCTTTATAAGTTTCACCTGATATTTTCAAAATAGTCTTCAATTCTGCTTGTGCAATTACAGGGAAAGTTCTTGCATACAATAAGAATAATACTCCAAAGAAACCAATTGTTCCAAGGAACACTCCAACATCAATAATACTTGGTTTAAACATTGTCCAGCCACTTGGCAAGTAATCTCTCGCAATATTAATTACGATAATATCAAATCTTTCAAACCACATTCCAATATTAATTACCAATGCGATAATGAATGTTGCCATAATATTTGTTCTCACTTTTTTGAACCAGAATAATGCTGGAATCACTAAGTTACAAATAATCAAGGCCCAGAACGCCCACCAATAAGGACCAGTTGCTGCTCCTGGAGAAAGATAGGTAAAGTCTTCATATCTTGAACCAGAGTACCAAGCGATGAAATATTCAGTTGCATAAGCAACAGTTACCATACCACCAGTTACAATAATTACAATGTTCATAATTTCGATATGATACATGGTAATGTAATCTTCTAAGTGTGCTACTTTTCTTGCGACTAACAATAGTGTTTGTACCATTGCAAATCCTGAGAAAATTGCTCCCGCAACGAAGTAAGGTGGATAGATTGTTGAGTGCCATCCTTTAATTACCGACGTAGCAAAGTCAAAAGATACCGTGGTGTGAACAGAGAATACAAGTGGTGTTGCTAAACCTGCTAATACCAAAGATAGTTCTTCGAATCGTTGCCAGTGTTTTGCTTTTCCACCCCAACCAAATGATAGGAAGGTGTATATTCTTTTCGTCCACGGAGTTTTTGCACGGTCTCTGATCATCGCAAAATCTGGAATTAATCCCATAAACCAGAATACACTGGATACAGAGAAATAAGTAGAAATTGCAAATACATCCCAAAGTAATGGCGAGTTAAAGTTGGTCCAAAGTGAACCAAACTGGTTTGGTAAAGGGAATACCCAATATCCTACCCAAACTCTACCCATGTGAATTACAGGGAAAATAGCCGCCTGAACTACCGCGAAGATGGTCATCGCCTCAGCAGAACGGTTAACAGACATTCTCCATCTTTGTCTAAATAATAATAGAACCGCAGAAATAAGCGTACCGGCATGACCGATACCTACCCACCAAACGAAATTGGTAATATCCCAACCCCAGTTATTAGTTCTGTTAAGTCCCCATGCACCGATACCGGTACCGATGGTGTATGCAATACAGCCAAATCCATAAATGAATAGAGCTAACGCAACCCAGAAAGAAACCCACCACAGTTTTCCTGCACGTTCCTCGATAGGTCTTGCGATATCGTTTGAGATATCGTGATAAGTCTTGTGACCAATAATTAAAGGTTCCCTTATCGGAGCTTCGTAGTGTCCTGACATTTTTTACCTATTTATTATTTAAACATTATTTTTTCTATTTCTCACTTTGGTATGATAGAATACGTTTGGTTTAGTACCAATTTCTTCAAGCAAAGTATATCTTCTGTTGGTGCTGAAAAGTGCTCTAACTTCAGAACTCTTATCATTCATATCACCAAACTTCATCGCTCCTGTTGCACAAGCATCCACACAAGCGGTAGAGAATTCACCGTCTTTTACGGTTCTTCCTTCTTTTTTGGCTTCCAGAATAACGTTCTGTGTCTGTTGAATACACATTGAACATTTTTCCATAACCCCTCTTGTTCTTACTACAACATCTGGGTTTAATACCATTCTTCCTAAATCATTATTTTGATTAAAGTCGAATTTATCATTAAGGTTGTAAGTAAACCAGTTGAAACGACGAACTTTATAAGGACAGTTGTTCGCACAATATCTTGTACCGATACATCTGTTATAAGCCATTTGGTTTTGACCTTGCTTACCGTGGGAAGTTGCAGCCACAGGACATACCGTTTCACATGGGGCATGATTACAGTGCTGACACATTACCGGTTGGAAAATCACATCTGGGTTAGTCGCAGGGTGATTTAAAATACCACTTTCTTTATCCAAGAAATGACCATACATTCCAGGAACGTTAAGATCAGCAGTTACAGCTTCCTCTTGCGAAAGCATACCGTCTTTATTCAAATCGATATCAGCAGGGATGTCTGTCGTATAGTAACGGTCAATTCTCAACCAGAACATATCTCTAGACATTCTTACTTCAGCTTTCCCAACAACTGGTACGTTGTTTTCTGCTTGACAAGCAATAACACAAGCGCCACATCCTGTACAAGAGTTTAAGTCAACTGATAAATTAAAGTGTGGTCCATCAGTATCATCAAAGGCGTCCCAAAGGTCAATTTTACCTGCAGGTAAAGCACCATTTAAAGTATGATATTCCAATGGTTTGTTCCAACCTAATTTCTCATCATCAAATTTCACATTTAAGAATGTATCCAATGGAACTTCTCTTGCGATTTCGTAACGACCCATTAAGGTATTCTGAAGTTGCATTCCTGCAAATTCGTGCTCACCATTAGTTTTTTCTATTTTCACATCTGAAACAACCAAGTTAGAACCATCAAATAAAGGATAAGCGTTAACACCGGTTTCAGCAACTTTTCCAGAATTCTTTTTACCATAACCCAAAGCCAGTCCTACTGCTCCATCAGCCTGACCAGGTTGAATGTATACAGGAACATCTTTAACGGTTACACCATTTACGGTAACGTTTACCACTGAACCATCTAGTTGCATTCTTCCATTAAGATCGTTTTCGATTCCTAATCTTTTAGCATCTTTTGGAGACATGGTTAAGTAATTATCCCAAGTCATTCGGGTAATTGGATCTGGAAGTTCTTGCAACCAAGGATTGTTTGCTTGCGTTCCATCTCCTATTGCAGTTTTGGTATATAAAACCAATTCTAAATCAGATGATTTGAAACCTGATAAATCAGCGATTGCTTTTGCTGAATCACCTCCTGTGTAAGAAAGTGTTGCAGTATTACCACCATCAACAACTCCATTATAAAGCGCTTTATTGAAAGTTGTACCACCAATTAAAGTAGATGCATTGGCTTTCAAATAATCGTAGTAATTATTATCTGGACTGTCTTTACCATTCATCCAAACCAAAAGAGATTCTTCAATCTGTCTTGACTTAAATATTTTTTGAATGGTTGGCTGCATTAAGGTATAAACTCCTGTTTGCGGCGCCATATCTCCCCAGCTTTCTAACCAGTTCGCTACAGGAATAACAGCTTTCGCTGCTTTGTACATTTCATTTTTCTTATCGGTAACCGCAACAACATAAGGAACTTTTTCTAGAGATTTTCTAAAGTCTTCTCCTTTGTTATTAGAATAAATAGGGTTAACATTATTGGCGATCAAAACCCCAACTTGTCCCGCATTCATCCATGCTAAGAATTCTTGATAGCTAACTGCATCAAATTCCTTTAAGAAGTTTGCTTTCCCAGTGAAAGCATTTGATCCTAATTTTTGGTTGATTAAATTGGCTAGAACGTGAGCCGCTTTAGAACCATCAGCAAAAACAACAGCGTTGCTTCCTTTTGCCTGTAATTCTTTTACGATTTCTCCGGCTTCTTTGCTTACGCTTCCACCATTAAGACCATTATAAACTTCAACTAAAACTTTATTTACAGCACTTGGCTTTAATCTAATTCTTGTATCAGCATTTGCACCGGTTAAAGTCATATTAGACTCTAATTGGATATGTCTCATCATATCTGGACCTGGCTTTCTTGCTATAGCGTATGAAGTTTCTAATGAACCTCCATTAAACTCACCCAAGAAATCTGCCTGAAAAGAAACAACCAACTGTGTTTTAGATAAATCATAAACTGGTAACGCTCTTTGTCCGAATACTTCCTGAGCCGCATCTAAAGCTGCACTATGAGGAAGTGCATCATAAGTTACTAATTCTGCTGTCGGATATTTTGCTTTGAAATCACCAAATAATTTTTTGAAAGTTGGTGAAGGGAATGAATGCGATAAAACAACAATTCTTTTTCCTCCCGCTTGCGCTTCAGCTAAACCTCTCAAAACGAAACTATCAACTTTATCAAAAGTTTCATCTTTTCCGTCTAATTTTGGTTGTTTTATTTTATCGTTATCATATAATGAAAGAACCGAAGCTTGCGTTCTTGCACTTGTTTTACCCAAATCTTTTGCAAGTGGGTTTGATTCAATTTTAATTGGTCTTCCTTCTCTAGTTTTAACTAAAACACTTGCGAAATCGAACCCATCAAAAAAAGTAGAAGCGTAATAATTGGGAACACCCGGAATAATTTCGTGCGGTTTAACCACATACGGAATCGTTTTAATTACCGGTGCCTCACAAGCTGCCAAAGTAACTGCTGCAGTAGAGAAACCTAAAAGTTTTAAGAAATCCCTTCTAGATGTGCCTGACTCAGTTGACTTTTCTGCGCTCGATATACCTTCCACAGGGATTTCGGTCTGAAATTCTTTTTGAGCCAACCTAGCATTTAGACTCGGATCTTTCAGTTCCTGTATACTTCTGAATTGTATTTTATTTGAAGCCATTGATACTTCTAATTTTTGTTATTAATAATGACATTTACCACACTCAAGACCTCCAATTGCATCTACGGTAATTTTCGCACCTGACCCATACTGTTTTTTCAGTTTGTCATGTAGATTTTTGAAGTACTCTTTATTATAACCATTGTTCATATCTACTTCTGTAGTTCTGTGACATTCTATACACCATCCCATGGTAAAATCATTTGCCATTTGCACCACATTCATGGTATCAACCTGTCCGTGACAAGCTTTACAAACGATATCTATTTTAGCATTCGGGTTTTTCTGATTGTAAGAATTAAGAATTGCTTGCTCCCCAGCAACAACGTGTTGCGCGTGGTTAAAGTAAACAAAGTCTGGCATATTGTGAATCCTCGTCCACTCCACAGGTTGTGTCTTGCCTGTATATTGTTGTGAGGCAGGATCCCAGCCAGTTGCAGCATATATTTTCTGAATCTCTCCATCATAGAATGCTTTATCTTTTCCTGGCTCCATATATTTCCCGTTGTATTCGGAAATATTTCGGTGACAGTTCATACAAACATTCATCGAAGGAATTTCTGAAACTTTACCATATTTCGCTGACGAGTGACAAAGTTGACAGTCGATTTTATTTTCTCCAGCGTGAATTTTGTGCGAGAAATAAATTGGCTGTTCTGGCTTATATCCTTTATAAACCCCAATCCACATTAACCAGTTCCATAATCCATAGGCTGCAAAAATCCCTAAAACAACCAATATCCCTTTTCCGACATAACTGTATTTTCTATATACGTCTGCAAATGAAGTTGCTCTGGTAGCATTAAGTCCTGTTAACTCTTCTGCTTGCTGCAATTTCACCAATTGCTGCAATTTCAACAGCAACCAAATCAAAAGACCTCCAATTGACAACAATGAAAGCAAAATCACTTTTGAATTCATTGATTGTTTTCTCTCGGCCTCTAAAGCAGCCATCGAATTATTATCTGCAGTTCCTGCTCCAGCAGCATCTGCTACAGGTTCTGGTGCCGGCGGATTTGTGGTATACTCCAAAATGTCATCAATTTCCTGATCTGTAAGATTAGGAAATGCAGTCATTTCAGTTTTATTGAATTTTTCAAAAATTTCGTTCGCGTACTTATCGCCAGAGGCTCTTAGAGCTTTATTGTCTCTAATCCACTTATGAAGCCAATCTTTATCTAAATTTTGCTCCTTTTTAATTAAGTCTACTACACCGCCCAAAGCAGGACCAACAAGCTGTTTGTCCAACGCGTGACAGGCGGTACAATTGGCCTTAAAAAGCTTCTCACCGTTCTTGGCATCTCCTTGAGCGTAAATAGAAGCACTGGTCGACAGCAATAGACCTATTGCGATGAGACCTCTTTTGTAATGCTTTCTCCAACTAATCATTTATAAAATCTTGGGTTAGTAAATTATATTGAGTTTACTTTCAACTTGGCAAAAATAAGGTTTTTAAGATAAATTTAACAGCCGTTACAATTGCCATTGTGTTATTTTCCTTAATTTGTAATGTTTCTAAATAACAAATGTTGGTATAATTTTTATTTGTTTTAAATTTGTAAAAATATTATTTAATGAAAAACCTTTTTAAAATAATCATCGCAATCTCTTTGTTTTCCACAAATATCTTTGATGCACAACAGGTTGTAAAGAAAGACACTATTTCTGGAACACCCCTTTCTATCATGATGGATCAGAAAGTAAGCGACTTATTAAGCAATATTGAAGATAAATGCACAACATCAATTGCGAATAATTCTGGAAACACAACAAATTCCGATCCTGATTATAACCCTAAAACAACTGCTCCAAGAATTTCTGTACCCGAAAAAGGAATGACCACTGCAGAAATCTGCCGAAAAAACCCAAGAATCATGGGATACAAAATTCAACTCGCAGTCGTTAAAAGCAATAAAGAAGCGGATGAAGTTGGATTATACTTTCGAAGAAGATTTCCCTATATAAAAGTAGAGAAAGATGTTTCTTTAAGACCCAACTATAAAGTGATGGCAGGTAGTTATCTCTCTAAACAAAGTGGAGCCGCAGATCTGGCAAAAGTCAAACAATACTTTAAAGATGCAATTTTAGTTCAATATAGAGTATTCTGTGTAGAGGCTAAATAAATTAACTTGCATACAAATTATAAAGAAGCCGCTTTCGAATTCGAAAGCGGCTTCTTCAATAAATATTATGAGTATTTCATCATTTCAATTTTCCTATCCAGATTTAGTTCTTTACCAACAAGCGGAAACCTTCACCGTGGACATTGATAATTTCTAAACCATCATCTTCTCTCAAGAGTTTTCTCAATTTTGCAATGTAAACATCCATACTTCTAGCGGTGAAATAATTCTCTTTTTTCCAAATTTTTCTTAATGCCAAATCTCTGGGCATAAAATCATTTCTATGTTGACAAAGCAATTTCAGCAATTCGTTTTCTTTCGGTGAAAGTTTATATTCATTATCATTAACCCGCAATTGACGCAACATTGAGTCAAAGAAAATATTACTGATCTTGAATTGTTCCTGCTCATCGTTTTCTGCAGTGGAACTTCTTTGAAGTATTGCTTTTATTTTATATAACAAAAGTTCTGTATCAAAGGGCTTAGTAATATAATCATCTGCACCCAACTGATATCCTTTCAAGATATCTTCGCGCATATTTCTGGCAGTAAGAAAAATAATAGGAATATTTTTATCAATTCTTTTTACGTCTTCTGCCAAACTAAAGCCGTCCTTTTTCGGCATCATCACATCAAAAATACAAATATCAAATTCGTTTTCTGTGAATTCTTTCAAACCTTGTTCACCATCTACAGCCAAGGTCACTTCAAAATTATTTATCGATAAATAATCTTTCAAAACCGCACCAAAACTTTGGTCGTCTTCTACTAATAAGATTCTGTTGCTCATAATTTGTTTATTAAAGTTATTAGGTTTTTACCTTATTTTCAATTTTTAAGTGATTCAATCACGATATTTATTTCTTAAGCATTCATGGGTAACTTTATCGTAAACGTGCTTCCCTTGTCTTTTTGAGAGTCCACGATAATTAAACCTTTATGCAATTCTACTATCTTTTTTACATAAGACAATCCAAGTCCCTGCCCTTTCACATTGTGAATATTTCCCGTTTCCTCCCGGAAGAACTTTTCAAAAATCCGAGTTTTATTATCGGTTTCCATTCCCATTCCTTTATCAGAGATTTCTACGACATACCAATTGCCTTCATTTCTGGTAGTTACTTTAATTTCCGGTGCTTCTGGTGAGTATTTATTGGCATTATCTAATAAATTCACTAAAGCATTTGCAATATGAAATTCATCAATTTTAAACTGGTATTTCTCGGTATTAAACTCTTGAGTCAATGTTCCGTGTCGTTGTGCTACAATGAGCCCAAAAGATTCGGTGGTTCTTTTTATTAAAGCACGAACATCGGTTTCTTTCAAAAATAATTTAACTTCATTTCTTTCCAGTTTCGACATATTTAAAACATTTTCCACCTGCTTCTTCATGCGCAGATTTTCCTGTTTAATTAAACCGGAATAATATTTTACCTTTTCTGGGTTGGTCGCAATTTTATCATTTGCCAAAGAGTCAGTCGCTACAGATATCGTTGCCAATGGAGTTTTAAACTCATGCGACATATTATTAATGAAGTCCGTTTTTACATCTGCTATTTTTTTCTGCCTCATCATATAATTAATAGAGATAATATAAATCCCCAAAATCGTCAGCAAAGACATAATCGTTCCCAACAACATCGGTGCATTATTCTTTGCTAAAGAGTATTCTTTACTAGGAAAAACAACAGCCAACGTATATAAAGTCTGATCTTTACTGTCTGTAAATAGTGGATAAGTGTAATTCGTTTTATCTTTTTGATCTGCATAAATGGTATTAGCAATCTTCGTAATGTCATTCTTTTTATCCATTACCGCGAAACCAAATTTCGCATCTAATCCACTCAATTTCAACTCTTTAGACAAAACAGAATCCAAGGTTTTTACATCCACTCTTTTTTCAATCGGTAAATTGGTTGCACTGAGTTTTGCAAATTCCCGCAATGCATAGGTGTTATTTCCAATATCCTTACTCATTTGTGCAGTAAGTGGTTCGGAAGAGTTGGGTGCTTTTTTAATTTTCAGAATCCCTTCATCAGTGTAAAGTTTGGTTAGTTTCAAACTATCTCCTTTTTGTGATATGGGAAAGTTTTGATTTTCTATGATACTTTTCTGAAAGGTAAGTGTTGACGTATTTGCCGAATCAGAATTTTGTTGAATATACGTTTGTGTTGGCAAATTGCTACTGTCTACTACATTTTTACCAAAGTTTTTAAAATCCTGATTCAAGTATTTATCAACTTCTAGTTGAGAAACTTTTAAAGCAGAAGATTCCAATGAAGAATATACTTTATTGGAAAAATCCTGATTCAGCGCACTGTACAATTCTTTGATCCAGTAAAGTTGCAGTGTTACGAAAACAATCATGGAGATTGTCATCAGAACAGAGATAAACGGAATAAACCTGTTGTTCATTAGTTAAAATTAAAAATGAATTGTTAAAATTAATCATTTTAAGACTTTAACAACAAAATAAATGCCAAATTATTATATAAAATTTCATAAAACGAGATTATTTAACAAATTATTATGAATTAATTTGTTTTTCAATCGATTTAAAGGGTTTTAGTTTTAGATTTAAATATAATATATTTGATAAAAATCAGAGAATGAAAACTGAAATAATTTTTAATAAAGATGACAATTCGGCCTCTCTTTATATCATGAAGATTTTCCATACTACTGTTGATGAAGTTTGGAACCACTTTACAAAAGCAGATTTACTCGATCAATGGTGGGCTCCGAAACCTTGGAAATGCCAGACTTTAAAAATGGATTTTGCGCCAGAAGGAGTTTGGAATTACGCAATGGTCAGTCCGGAAAACGAAAAAAGTTTCAGCGGAGTTCGATTTCATGAAATTAATTTCCATCGAAGTTTTGACTATTCTGCCTTTTTCACCGATGAAAACGGTACTATGAATTATGAATTTCCGACGAGCAATTGGCTACTTGGTTTTACTGGAGTTGAAGAAGGAACAAAACTTACAGTAAATATCCATTTTAAAACAATTGAAGATATGAAAACTCTTTTAGACATGGGTTTTGAAGGAGGTTTTAAAGTGGGATTAAATCAACTCGAAGAATTATTAAACAAAAAAGACTGATTTCAAAAATCAGTCTTTTATTTATTTAAAAAAGTTCTTCATCAATAAAATACTGAATGATCGCTTTCTTCATTAGAATCTGTTGCTCATTCGGTTTCAATTCCGGAAGTGGCGCAACTTCATCGAAATGAGGATATCCATCATCGTCATAATCCCTGAATTTATAATAACCAAAGGGTTCTAACAAACGACAAACGGCAATATGCAGAATATTCAACTTGTCATCTTTCGTATATTTTTGTTGTCCGCTACCTAATTCCTGAACACCGATTAAAAATAAAATCGTGTCAATCTGCGGATGTTTTTCGGTATCAAACGTCTTTACAAAAAACGCTTCAACTTCTTCCCAAAGTTGGCTTTCTGATTTATTTTCCATCTATCTTATTTTCTAATTTCATTAAAAATGCATATTCCAAAGAATCTTCTTTTAAAGATTCAAATCTTCCGCTGGCACCACCGTGACCGGAACTCATATCGGTTTTGAAAATCAAAATATTGGTATCCGTTTTTAATTCCCGAAGTTTTGCCGTCCATTTTGCCGGTTCCCAATATTGAACTTGAGAATCGTGCAAACCTGTTGTAATTAAAATATGCGGGTAATTTTTCGCTTCTATATTATCGTACGGAGAATATGATTTTATATAATCGTAATAGTCTTTGTCTTTCGGATTTCCCCATTCATCAAATTCACCCGTTGTTAAAGGAATTGTTTCATCTAACATCGTTGTAACTACATCAACAAAAGGAACTTGCGCCACAATTGCATTGAATAATTCCGGTTCATAATTAATGATCGCTCCCATCAAAAGCCCACCAGCACTTCCGCCCATCGCATAAAGATGTTTTTCAGACGTATAATTTTCTTTCACTAAATACTTAGCAGCATCGATGAAATCAAAGAACGTGTTTTTCTTGGAGAGCATTTTTCCATCTTCATACCATTCTCTTCCCATATATTCTCCACCTCGAACGTGTGCAATCGCATAGATAAAACCACGGTTCAAAAGGGAAAGTCGAACATTAGAAAAACTCGCATCAATCGTATGTCCGTAACTTCCGTAGCCATAAATCAATAATGGAGTTTGCGCAGATTTCTTGGTATCTTTATGATAAACTAAAGAGATCGGAACCTTTTTCCCGTCTCTGGCAGTTGCCCAAATTCTTTCTGAAATATAATTTTCCGGTAAAAAATCTCCACCCAAAACTTCCTGTTGTTTCAACAATTTGGTCGTTCTTTCTTTCATATCATATTCGAAAGTTGAACTTGGCTGCGTTAAAGAAGTATAACCAAAACGCAATTTTTCAGTATCGAATTCTAAATTCAACCCAATATAAGCCGTGTAAGTTGGATCTGAAAAAGGTAAATAATGGAACTCGTTATTTTTAGTATCAATAATTTTGATTTGTAAAAGGCCTTCCGTTCTTTCTTCAAGAACCAGATAGTTTTTAAAAATTTCGAAACCTTCCAACAAAACTTCTTCACGATGGGGAATTACTTCAATCCAATTTTCTATTCCTGGATGGGCAACTTTAGTTTTCGAAATTTTAAAGTTGGTAGCATCATCAGCATTTGAAATGATATAAAATTCATCTTCAAAATGCTCAACCGAATATTCTAAATCATCAATTCTTGGCTGAATTATTTTCCATTCTGCCATCACATCATCTGCAGGAATAAATCTTTGTTCATCAGAAATCGTACTCGAACTTGAAATAAAAATATATTCTAAAGATTTCGTTTTAAAAACATTCACATCAAAAGTTTCATCTTCTTCATGAAAAATCAAAACATCTTGTGAAGAATCCGTTCCTAGTTGATGAAGAAAAACCTGAAATGCTCGTAAACTGTCATCTTTTCTAATGTAGAAAATATGTTCATTATCATTTGCCCAAACTGCTTTTCCAGTCGTATTCGGAATTTGATCCTGAAGAATTTCGCCCGTTTCTAAATTCTGAAAATTAATATTATAAATTCTTCGCCCCATATTATCGGACGAATAACTCATTAATTTATTATTCGGAGAAACAGCAACACTTCCTACTTCGAAGAATTTTTGACCTTCTGCTAAAACATTAACATCTAATAAAAGTTCTTCTTCATTTTCTAAAGTCTGAAATTTCCGTGTAAACAAAGGATGCTCTTTTCCGTCTACGAACCGAACGATATACCAATATTCATTAAAAAAATAAGGAAGTGACTCATCATCTTTTTTATATCGGGCTTTCATTTCATCAAAAAGAAGTTGCTGAAAATCTTCGGTATCTTTCATCACCGCTTCAGCGTAAGCGTTTTCTTCTTCTAAATATTGAATAACTTCGGGATTCTCTCTTTCATTCAACCAGAAATAAGGATCATTTCTTTTATCACCGTGGATTTCCAGAACCTTTTCTATTTTTTTTGCTTTTGGTGGAATGTTATTTTTATGGCTCATTAAGAGTAAGTATTAAAATATAAAAACCGACTTAATCTTAGAATAAGGCGGTTTTAGGATTATGTTTTTCTGAAGAAATTATTTCTCCAGACTTCTTATGTATTTTTCAATTGCCATCGTCATTGATGGAGATTCTTTGCTTGGTGCCATTACATCAACTCTCAAGCCGGCATCTTTTGCGGCCTGTTCGGTTGTTGAACCGAAAACTGCAACTTTCACATCTCCCTGTTCAAAGTTTTCAAAGTTTTCATGCAGTGATTTAATTCCCTGTCTTGTAAAGAAAACCAACATGTCGTAATCGGTAATGTTAATTTCACTTAAATCGCTGCTTACCGTTTTATACATGGTCGCTTTCGTCCAATCAATTCCAGAAGCATCCAGAACAGACTGAATATCAGAACTTAAAACATCCGATGCAGGTAAAATATATTTTTCTGCTGGAAATTTTTTGAAAAGCGGCAGCAAATCAGCAAAAGTTCTTTCACCGAAAGCAATCTTTCTCTTTCTATAGACTATATGTTTCTGCAAATAATTTGCAATCGCTTCAGATTGGCAAATATATCGCATAGAATCTGGCACTGTGAAACGCATTTCTTCTGCCAAACGGAAATAATGGTCAATCGCATTTTTACTTGTAAAAATAATACCGGTAAAGTGCGATAAATCTATTTTCTGTGCCCTAAGTTCTTTAGCATCAACACCTTCAACATGAATAAAAGGTTTGAAATCTATTCGTATTTTTTCCTTTCTGGCAATTTCCAGGTAAGGAGAAGACTCGTTTGGAGCAGGCTGGGAAACTAATATCGATTTAATTTTCATCATCAATTATTCTTAAAAATATAATACACTCCATAGCACTAAAACAGGTGTAAATTGGAGGGTGCAAAGATACAAAAATTTATAATACCACTTTTCTGGCAGTATCTGGTTTGGTGAAAGGATATAGAAGAAGATTTTGAATAAAAAAACAGCCACAAATCCAATAAAATAATAATCAAATAGTTTTAATCGATTAAAATCAAAATAAAATTGATAGACACACAAAACCATTAATAATAGAGAAAAAACAAAATAAAATTTAGAGGCATCGAACTGAAAAAGTTTCCACCTTTTATTACTGCCAGTACCTGCGTAAAATAAGTAGGACAAAATGCACTTCAATCCATAAAAAAGAATCAGAGACAAAAAGGCAAATCCAAACTTATTTAATTCATATCCAAAGAGATGAATATCTGTAATTTTTTTTGGAACAATTGGAATGGACTGAGAAATAAAAGTAGCCAGCAAGACAGTAAAAACACTGCTTACAATTAACCAACTTAAAAAATTATTAGAAGAGTCCGCAAATTTCTGCATCAAAAAAACCTTCACCGAAGAATCACGATGGAGATATAAAAGCATGAAAATATAAAGCAATACACAACCGATGATGATAAATACCACCCAATCGTTTTGTTGCACTATTCTAACCAAAAGTAATTTTTTGCAAAAATAAGAATATAAAAGGAATAAATTTGGGTGTATTAACCCAAATTTATTTGGAACTAATCTTGCTGCTCAAAATCGTTCTGTAAAAATAACAACGGAATAGTTTATCTTTGCACCTTAATTTCTACGATGAAAAAACTCGTCATCATTCCGACTTATAATGAAAAGGAAAATATCGAAAATATTATCTCAGCGGTTTTTGCGTTGAAAGAGGATTTTCATGTTTTGATTGTCGATGATTCGTCACCCGATGGAACAGCCGAAATTGTAAAAAAACTCCAAGGGATTTATCCTGATTGGCTTCATTTAATTATTAGAAAAGTGAAAGATGGTTTAGGAAAAGCATACATCCACGGATTCAAATGGGCGTTGGAAAATACTTACGACTATATTTTCGAGATGGATGCCGATTTCTCGCACAATCCAGTTGATCTTAATAAATTATATGAGGCTTGTTTAAAAGCCGACATGAGCATTGGCTCCAGATATTCCAAAGGAGTAAATGTAGTTAACTGGCCTATGGGAAGAGTTTTACTTTCTTATTTCGCTTCCGGATATGTTCGTACGATTTTGAGGATTCCGATTCGAGATACGACTGCTGGATTCGTTTGTTTTTCCCGAAAAGTTTTGGAAGAAATCGGCTTAGATCAAATTAAATTAAAAGGATATGGCTTTCAGATTGAAATGAAATTCCGTGCAATTAAAAAAGGATTTAAAGTTGTAGAAGTTCCCATAATCTTCACCAATCGAGAATTAGGTGAAAGTAAAATGAACGGTGGAATTATTCATGAAGCCGTTTTCGGTGTTTTGAATTTAAAGTGGAAATCCATTATCGGAAAATTATGAGAAAAACAGCATTCGTTCTTTTTTCATTTTTAATGATAGCTTGTTCAGAACTCATCGACAAGCCTAAAAACCTTATTGGTAAAGATACCATGTCAGAAGTGCTCGCAGATTTTGCCCTCACTGAACAACTCAGCGCAGTTGTTGAAAACAACAATTTAGATAATGACACCAGATATATTCTTCAACAAAAAAAAATTAAAGGAAATGATTTTGTTGAAAATTACAAATACTACACAGCCACTGGCGAAATAGAACAAATTATAGATAAGGCACAAGATATTATTTTAAACAAAGATCCTAAAGCAAAAATCTATATCGAGAAAAAATTAAAAGAAAATAAAAAAGTACCTGCATTTGCAAAATAATATGAAGTCCCAATTTTTCGAAATCAACAATACCACAACTGGCAAAGCAAGAGCTGGAACAATTACGACCGATCACGGAACGATTCAAACACCGATTTTCATGCCGGTGGGAACAGTAGCCTCCGTAAAAACGGTTCATCAGAGAGAATTAAAAGATGACATCAAAGCGCAGATTATTTTAGGGAATACCTATCATTTAAATCTTCGTCCGAAAATGGATATTATGCAGCAAGCAGGCGGTTTGCACAAATTCATGAACTGGGATTTACCGATCTTAACGGATTCTGGCGGTTACCAGGTTTTCTCTTTATCAAAATCAAGAAAACTAAATGAGAAAGGCGTAAAATTTAAATCTCATATCGACGGCAGTGCCCATTTTATTTCCCCAGAAATTTCAATGGAAATCCAGCGACAAATTGGAGCAGATATTTTTATGGCTTTTGATGAATGTACGCCTTATCCTTGCGAATATAATTTAGCGAAAAAATCAATGGAAATGACGCATCGTTGGTTAAAAAGATGCATTAAATGGACGGAAGAAAATCCAGAAATTTACGAACACAAACAACACCTATTTCCAATCGTACAAGGTTCAACTTATGCGGATTTAAGAAAAAGATCTGCTGAATTTATTTCGGATCAAAATGCAGTAGGAAATGCAATTGGTGGACTTTCTGTAGGGGAACCGGAGGAAGAAATGTACAGAATTACAGATATTGTAACTGATATCTTACCAGTAGAAAAACCTAGATATTTAATGGGAGTTGGAACTCCGTGGAATATTTTAGAATCAATTGGTCTGGGAATCGATATGATGGATTGTGTAATGCCAACCAGAAATGCCAGAAATGCAATGTTGTTTACCTGGCAAGGCGTTATGAATATGAAAAATAAAAAGTGGGAAAGTGATTTCTCGCCTTTAGATGAATTCGGAACAAGTTATGTAGATTCGCATTATTCCAAAGCCTATGTCCGCCATTTATTTGTGGCGAAAGAATATTTAGGAAAACAAATTGCATCGATTCATAATCTTGCTTTCTATCTAGATTTGGTTCGGGTTGCGCGACAACATATTATCGCAGGTGATTTTTATGAATGGAAACAATCGATCGATCCCATACTTAGACAAAGACTTTAAAAAAAAAACGCCATAAGGATTTATGAAAATAATTGACCTCTATATCATCAAAAAATACCTCGGGACTTTTGGGTTCATGTTGGGATTATTAACGATTATTATTTTGGTCATCGATGTACAGGCAAAAGCACCCAGAATTGAATCGAATGGTTTTACCGTAACCGAATTTTTAATCGATTTTTATCCATATTGGGTTGTGAATCTGGTGATTACCTTCATGTCGATTTTGGTTTTTATTTCGGTTATTTTCTTTACTTCAAAAATTGCGAACAATACAGAAATTGTTGCAATCATCAGTTCCGGCGCTAGTTTTCATCGATTTGCAAGACCTTATTTAATGACTTCGGGATTCATTGCAATTGCGGCTTTATTAATCAATCACTTTATTTTACCGCTGGCAAACATTAAAAAGAATGAGTTAGAACCTTACACTTATAGTGCAAAAAACCGTGAGGAATTCACCGGTAATACTGAAGTGGCAACTCAACTTTCTAAGACGGAATATATTTTCATTAAAAGTTATAATAAAAAAGAAAAACGTGGTTCGGGTTTTTTCTATCAAAAATTCGATAAAGACAGAAAACTTATTTATCAATTAAATGCTGCCGATTTTTATTGGCAAGCAGATAAAAAGTATTTCATAATGACCAATTATTTAGAAAAAACCATTCTAAAAAATGACACCGAAAAATTAGCGCAAGGGAGTTCTATGAACAAAAGTTTCGGACAATTGCCAGAAGAATTATTCCCAGATGTTTTATTGGGTCAAAATAAAACAACGCCAGAACTTATTAAATTTATTAATCGTGAGAAAGAAAAAGGAAACGCCAACCTCAATAATTATTTAAATGAACTGCATCAGCGAACCTCGATGCCGTTTTCAGTGATTATACTAACCGTTTTGGGCTTAGCACTTGCATCGCAGAAAAAACGTGGTGGATTGGGAATGAACCTTGCCATCGGGATTTCATTGGCTTTTGTATTTGTATTTTCTTTTGAAGTTCTAAAGGTTGTTTCTGCTAATAAAACGCTATCGCCACTTGTTGCCATGTGGTTGCCTAATTTTATATTTGGACCAATTGCCTTATATCTTTATTTCAAAAGAGCCAATCAATAAAGAAGCGTGATTTCTTTATGAAAGAATTTCTGCAAACCATCTTTTTCTAGTTCTACCCAAAGAAATCCGTCTTCATCAACTTTTTTAATGATGCCATTTTGTCTTGATTGACCGATTTCAAAAACTGAAATTAAATTCTTTCGGAATAACCTTCGATTTAGATTTTGCATTACCCATTTTTCAGAAACTGGTTTTATTAAATTCTCCACTAAATAGTCGTGTAGAGAATGGGTTAGACTTTCCAGGTCAAACCGAAGTCCAGTTTGGGTGAGCAAAGAACCTGCTTTTGGTAGGTGACTGAAATTTTCTTCCAAAACATTTAAACCAATTCCAATCAGAAAATATGATCTTGATTTAATTATTCTCTTTTCAATTAAAATTCCGGAGATCTTTTTTTTATTAATAATGATATCGTTTGGCCACTTGATTTCAGGAACATGATTTGTCAGATTGGCAAGAAAATCAGCCAAGACTTCAGCGGTATGAAAATTGAAGATGTGATTAGGTAATTTAATGAGTTCCTCGGGAACTGCGACTGAATAAGCCAAACTTAATCTTTCGCTAGACTCCCAGGTATTTCCATACTGACCCTTTCCTTTGGTTTGATTAAAGGTGAAAACGGCTTGGATATCAAGAGTATCAGCAGAAATAAATTTCTCTATTTCATCGTGGGTTGAGGAACATTCTCTAAGATAGCACAAGCGCATCATTTATGAAAACTTTAAGAGTTAGAAATGGTAAATTTGAGACTAATTAAATAAAAAAACAATAAATTTGCAGATTATACAAAATTTTTAATGAACAAAATTACAGAAAAGCAACTACTAATCGACAAAGTAGTAGAAGCAATACAAGATACCAACGGAGAAGACATCATGATTTTCGATTTATCTAAAATAGAAAATTCGGCTGCCCAAACTTTTATAATTTGTACAGGAAACTCCAACACGCAAGTCTCTGCAATCTCAGGTAATATTCAAAAGAAGGTTCGTAACGAACTTCAAGACCGACCTTGGCATGTAGAAGGTGAAGAAAATTCTCTGTGGATTCTACTTGATTATGTATCGGTAGTAGTGCATGTTTTCCAAAGGGAAACTCGTGAGTACTACGACATAGAAGAACTTTGGGGTGATGCACAGATTACCAAAATCGAAAATTAATTACTGAAACTTGACGGGCACCATTTTTCGTCAAAATTTTTATAAAAAAGATATGAACAATAATAAAGGATTTAACTGGTTCTTTCCAATAGCAATTGGAGCCATTTTGCTCTTTTTCTTTTCTAATATGAATAGCGATTCAACCTCTAATCAAATAGATGAAGAAGCGTTCTATAAATTAATGGAGCAAGGGAAAGTGGAGAACGTCCTCGTATACAAAGATACTGAGAAAGCAGATGTTTTTTTGAACCAAGCAGCAAAAACAGAATTAGCGACGAAACAAAAAACGAACGAAAGAAGTCCATTTGCTGTTTTTGATTTATCAGAAAAGCCTGATTACACATTAGCGTATGGCGACCTACAACTTTTCTTGGAAAAGTTTGATAAAATTAAACAAGACAACCCAGCAATCACCACAAAAAAAGATTACGGACAAGGTAAGAATCCGATGATGGAATTATTATTTACCGCAGTATTCTGGATTGCAATTATGGCACTTTTCTATTTTGTGATTTTCCGCAAAATGATGGGCGGCGGTGGCGGTGGCGGCGGTGGCCAAATCTTCTCCATCGGTAAATCAAAAGCAAAACTCTTTGATGAGAAAGATAAAATTCAAGTTTCATTTAAGGATGTTGCAGGATTAGAAGGTGCAAAAGAAGAAGTTCAGGAAGTCGTGGACTTTTTAAAGAATTCTGAAAAATACACCAAATTGGGAGGTAAAATCCCAAAAGGAGTATTGTTAGTTGGTCCTCCGGGAACAGGTAAAACCCTTTTAGCAAAAGCCGTTGCAGGTGAAGCGAAGGTTCCTTTCTTCTCCCTGTCTGGTTCTGACTTTGTAGAAATGTTTGTTGGAGTTGGAGCATCTCGTGTTAGAGATCTATTTGCTCAGGCAAAAGCAAAATCACCCGCGATTATTTTCATTGATGAAATTGATGCGATTGGTAGAGCCAGAGGAAAAGGAAACATGACTGGTGGTAACGATGAAAGAGAAAATACGCTGAACCAGTTATTAACAGAAATGGACGGATTTGGAACCGACACCAATGTGATTATAATGGCGGCAACCAACAGAGCCGATATTCTAGACAAAGCTTTAATGAGAGCTGGTCGTTTTGACCGTTCAATTTATGTAGACTTACCAGAATTGCACGAAAGAAGAGAAATCTTCGATGTGCATTTGGCAAAAATTAAATTAGAACCGAATATTGACCGAGAGTTTTTAGCAAAGCAAACTCCTGGATTTAGTGGTGCAGATATCGCAAACCTTTGTAATGAAGCCGCTTTAATTGCAGCGAGAAACTCACATGAATCGGTTACTACACAAGATTTCTTAGATGCTGTTGATAGAATTATCGGTGGTCTTGAAAAGAAAAACAAAGCCATTAAGCCATCAGAAAAAAGAAGAGTAGCTTATCATGAAGCTGGTCACGCAACGATTTCTTGGTTGGTAGAACACGCAGCACCATTGCTGAAAGTGACCATCGTACCAAGAGGACGCTCTTTAGGAGCAGCATGGTACTTACCAGATGAAAGACAACTGACTACGACTGAACAGATGAATGATGAGTTGTGTGCAACTTTAGGTGGTAGAGCTGCTGAGCAAACCATCTTCGGAAATATTTCTACGGGAGCACTTTCTGATTTAGAAAGAGTAACCAAACAAGCCCAAGCAATGGTAACCATTTATGGACTTAATGATAAAGTGGGTAACATCTCTTATTACGACAGTACCGGACAATCTGAATACAGTTTCGGAAAACCATACTCTGAACAAACTGCGAAAATGATTGATGAAGAGATTTCGAAAATCATTGAAACACAGTATCAAAGAGCATTACAAATATTATCAGATAATAAAGATAAATTAGATGCACTTGCTGCGAAACTTCTAGAAAAAGAAGTCATCTTCCGAGAAGATTTAGAAGAAGTATTTGGCAGTAGAGCTTGGGATCCAGAATTAACAGAACATCCCGTTTCCAATAGCCAAAAAGTACAAACTCCTGCTGAAGAAGCAGAGATTATTGCACCTGAATCTAATACGCAACTGTAAAAAATTCATTCCTGATTATTTATATTACTGTAAATAATCAGGATTTTTGTATTTAATTGATTGAATAAACAAATATTTTCTATTTTTGTATTACAATCGCATAAACAGTAGGAATTGAGTCTATTTAAGAAATTCGTAGGAAAAATACTAAATCAACCTGAAGAGAATGATGAGCAGGATTTGGTAAAACTTGGGGATCAGTTGAAAAATGCTGACCTTGATTATAAGTTTGCGCAACTGTTTACGCATTCCGGCGGTTTTTTTAATTACTGCGCTGATGAAGCAGAAGCCCTTCAGACTTTAAACCATATCCTAAAAATTGAAGAAGTTAAATCGGTCTTCTGTTGGGATCATGATTTAAAAAATTTCCTTAATGTGGTTAATGTTCCTTACACTGCAGAACTTGAACTTTTTAATGATTGTGCATTTATTACCTGCGAGTACTTAATCGCTTATGATGGCAGAATCATGCTTTCTCATAATAACATTTTACACTACCATTCTTCCCGTTTACCAGAAAAAATTATCATTATGGCTAATGTTTCCCAGATTGTGACCAATTTGAATGATGCCATGAGCAAAATCAAACGCAACGGAAATATTAGAAACCTAACTTCAATTAGTGGAAGCAATTCTAAATTAGATACTCCAAATAAAGATAACACAAAACTTTTCTTACTTTTGCTCGAAGATTAAAATCCTCGGATCAAGTAATCTAAAAGAAAATATCTTCTCTAATATTTAATCATACAACTTTGGATAAAAATTTAGTTCTACGACTTTTCGGTGGTCTTTTATACGGTTTAGTTGTCGTTCTTTGCACCACTCCACTGGGCGCAGAATTCATCAATGGTCTTTCACCAGGACTTGTACAACAGCAGAATCTTTTTTATGGTTTAATGACGTTTTTCCTTTTCATGGGAGCGTGGGAATGTGTAAAGATGATGAAGTTCGACCCAAAAAGTTGGGAAAAATGGGTGGTCTTCCCCTTAATTCTTTTTGTTTTCTATCAACTATTTTCCAAAAGATATTTCAATCACGGCTTTGATTTCGATTTTAATTTATCAGAAATATTAGGGATTTCACTTATCGCTATTGCAGTAGTCACTTTATTTCGTTTCCCCAAAGAACTTTATTACGATAGTGGAAAACTTATCTTCACCGTTATCTATACAGCATTACCATTTGGATTCTCTTTGGGATTACCCAAATTTTCAACTATAGGAAACACCTTTACTTTAGAAGTTTTCTTCCTGTTCGTTTTAATATGGAGCAGCGATTCCTTTGCTTACTTTACTGGTAAATTTTTAGGCAAACACAAAATGGCTCCAAAGATTTCTCCTAAAAAAACCTGGGAAGGATTTGCAGGCGGAGTTTTCTTCACCATAATTCTTGGTTATTTCATTGAGCAATATTACCCAGACTTAAGAGGAAACTACATCATCGTTGGACTTTTGGTTTCCATATTCGGGCCGTTAGGTGATTTAGTCGAAAGCCAGTTAAAAAGAAATTTCGGGGTTAAAGATTCCGGAAATGTAATTCCAGGACATGGCGGAATTCTGGATCGTTTAGATAGTTTTATTATCTGTGTGCCTGTTGTATATTTGTACTTTATTTTAGAAAAATTAATATAAACATGAAACTTCATAAAGAGTCAAAAGGAACCATCATTGTTGCAAGTATCTTATTTGCAGTAATCAGTTTTCTTTCCATTCATTTCCTGCACATGTGGGGATTACTAATCATCATTCCATTATTAATCATTTTCGGATTGGTGTTTTGGTTTTTCCGAGTACCTCATCGGGACATTTTAGACCACAAAGAAAACGTAATCGCCCCAGTAGATGGTAAGGTCGTGATGATCAAAGAAGTTGATGAAGATGAATTTATTAAAGGAAAAGCAATTCAGATTTCGATCTTTATGTCGCCTTTAAATGTTCATATTTGCCGTTACCCGGTTTCTGGAAAAGTTATTTATAAAAAATACCATCCGGGGAAATATTTGGTAGCATGGCATGAAAAGTCTTCTACAGAAAACGAAAGAACAACCCTTGCTATTGAAAGTTTAACGAACCATAAAGTAGTATTTCGTCAGATTGCAGGTTATGTTGCTAGACGAATTGTATTCTACAGTAATGAAGGTGATGACGCAAAAGCAGGTCACGAATTCGGGTTCATTAAATTCGGTTCCCGAATGGATATCTTCTTACCTCTTGACACCGAAATCACTTGTAAAATCGGTGACAAAACAAAAGGAGGAATTAATGTTATTGCGAAAATGAAAGAATAGTTGCTACAGAAATTATATCATTATAATCCCGAGATTTTCTAATCCGGGATTTTTTTTATAATTTTAAAGTCAATCACAAACTTATTCTAAATGAAATTCCTTTTAATATTCTTATTCAGTTTCTCCTTAATACTCACTTCCTGCGATGATCCCAAAAAAGACAATCAATTGAAAGAGAGAGAAAAAAGTCTGCAAATCAAAGAACAAGAATTTGCTGCAAAGAAACAGGATTATGAATTATTAAAAGCGATGCGTGATAGTCTGGAACAAATTAGCGATACTGCAATTGCCCTAAAAATTCCGGCAAACATCCTAGGTAAATGGAATGGGAAAATGATTTGTACCGATTCAAATTGTTCCGAAAATGTAATTGGTGACCAGCGAAACGATATCTGGGAGTTTTCTGAAGACGGCGTGAAAATCACAAATAAAAGCGGCGGTGAAAGAATTTATACTGCGAAATACAACGGTTCTGAAATCAAACTAAGTTCAGATAACAATATTTCTGCAATCACCTTGCAAGTTTCAGACGATCGAATAGGGAGAATGAAAGGAATCCGGGAATTAAGCGGCAATAATTGTCTTTCGAAATTTTCAATAGACTTAGAAAAAATCAAAAACTAAATTATGATCACACTCTTAAAAGTGTCACAATTCGATCTTCCTTTGGAAGATCCGGTTCTTAAGTTTTTGGTAGTTTTAATTATCATTCTCTCTGCACCTTTACTACTCAACAAAATCAAAGTTCCGCATCTTCTCGGCTTAATTATCGCCGGAGCAGTTGTTGGCCCGAATGGCTTGAATATTCTGACCAGAGACAGCAGTATTGTAGTTACAGGAACCACAGGATTACTTTACATTATGTTTCTCGCTGGCCTCGAAATCGATTTGGCAGAGTTTAAGAAAAACAAATACAAAAGTATGGGCTTCGGCGCCTACACTTTCATCATTCCCTTTGTATTCGGGATTGCGGCGGCACATTTTATTCTTGAATACAATTGGCTAACGTCTTTCCTGTTTGCAAGTATCTTTTCTTCGCACACGCTTATTTCTTACCCGTTGGTGAGTAAATTAGGCGTGGTAAAAAACCGTGCGGTAAATATTACGGTTGGTGGAACGGTAATTACCGATATTTTGGCGTTATTAGTTTTAGCAATAGTGGTCGGAATGACCGCAGGAGAAGTAAACGCTGCTTTCTGGACTAAATTATCGGTAGGTATTGTTCTTTTTGCTGCAATCGTTTTAATCGGATTTCCAATTTTAGGCAGATGGTTTTTTAAAAAGGTAAGTGATAAAATATCACAATACATCTTCGTTTTGGTCATGATTTACCTTGCTGCACTTCTGGCAGAGCTTGCGGGCATTGAAGCGATTATTGGGGCGTTTCTGGCTGGACTGGCTTTAAATAAATTAATTCCGCGAACTTCATCATTAATGAATCGGGTAGAATTTGTGGGAAACGCGATTTTTATCCCCTTCTTCCTGATCAGCGTAGGAATGTTAATTGATGTTACGGTCTTCTTCAAAGATTTGGAAACCATTAAGGTTGCAGCGTTAATGATTACAATTTCTATTGGCGGAAAATATCTAGCTTCGGTAGCAACACAGAAAACTTTCAAATACACGAAGCCGGAAGGTGGAATTATTTTCGGTTTAAGTTCAGCATCTGCGGCGGCAACTTTAGCAACAGTTACGGTGGGATATAATATTATCATCGGTGAAACAGATTTAGGCGAACCAATCAGATTGCTGGACGAAAGCGTTCTTAATGGAAGTATTCTGCTGATTCTTATTTCCTGTACCATCTCTTCTTTTGTTACTCAAAAAAATGCCGAAAAATTACTTAAGGCCGATAATGAAAACACTATTTCAGAAAATAATCCAGAAACAGAAAATATTTTATTGGCTGTAAACCACCTCAGTACGATTGATCCAATGACGAGTCTTGCGTTGTTGATTAAATCAAAAAACACGTCTGAAAATCTCTTTGCGGTAAATATCATTAATGAAGAGAAAAATGATTCCTCTAAAAAAAATGCAGAAAACTTACTAAACCAAATCGTTAATATTGGCGCTTCTGCAGATGTTAAAATTACTCCGATTACCCGCTATGATAAAGATGTTATTTATGGAGTCAGCAATGTTATTAAAGAATATGGTATCACCGATTTAATGATCGGAATCGATGGAGTGAAAGGATTCACGCCAAGTTTTGTCTATAATTTATACAGTGGATATCTGACCAATAGTTCGGCTAATATTTTAGTTTATCATGCGGTACAGCCCGTCGCAACAGTTCAGAAATATGTTGTTATTTTACCCGAAAATGCAGAAAAAGAATCGCGTTTTTTCCATTCATTATTAAAGGTTTGGAATATTGCCAGAAATTCGGGATCTAAGATCGAATTTTACGGAACGGACCTCACGATTGCAATGATTGAGAAAATTAGAAAGAAAGCAAATATCGATGCTAGTTTTATTATTTTTAATAACTGGAGTGAAATCACCAAAGTGTTTGCTAAAATGAAGGAAAACGACGCCCTGATTTTATTTATGGCGCACCGTTCAATGGCTTCCTATTTACCACAAATGCAGCACGTTCCGGATTATCTCAACGAGCATTTCCGTGAAAGAAATTTCTTACTGATATTTCCTGCCTATCAAAATGAAGTAGAATATAGAAAAGATACACGTGACATAGGTAACGCCAGCGATTTTGTGGAAATCGGAAAAATTGTGGGGAAATTATTTAAATAGAAATAGTTTTCAAATTGCAAAATAATTTTAATGATTCGGTTGAATATTAAAACTTATAAACCTTCTTTTTGGTAGGCGCTTGCGGAATTTTACCTCGTAATGGAGTTAATAAATCCATTAACCCATTCATTTTTATTTCGAAAATGGTAGAAAGTTGCATTCCTAATTTTCCAGGCGGCATGCCCTGCCGATGAAACCATTCCAGATAATTAATCGGTAAATCGACCAAAAGAGTTCCTTTGTATTTACCAAAAGGCATTTCGGTTTTACAGATTTCTTGCAGTATTTCAGGGCGAAGTTCAGGAATCATATTGGTTTATCTTTAAATAGAATTTTTTAAATACTTAGGTCTATCTTTTCTTCGATTTCTTTTGGTTCAGACATAATCAGTTCAGGATTATCATCTGAAAATTCATCGCGGTAAACCTGAATTAATAAAATGGTAATTGATATAAGGATTGGTCCAAAAATTAAACCCATAAAGCCAAAAAGATTAATCCCCATTATAATTCCAAAAACAGTATTGAGCGGATGTATGTTTTCCAGTTTCTTTAACAAGGTAAATCTTAATAAATTATCGGTTAATCCCACTACGATTAAACAATAAGCAGCCAGTCCTAAACCTGGTCCAACATTCCCTTCTGCAATCATAAAAATACAAACCGGTATATATACAATCGCGGCTCCAACAATTGGAAGCATTGATCCGACACAGGTTAAAGCAAATAATAATATCGCACTTGGTGCACCAAAAATTAAATAACCGATTAGAGCGATTAAACCCTGACCAATTGCCACGACTGGAATTCCGATTGCATTTGCCATCACCATTTTACGGATTTTTTCTCCCAGTAAATTAACGTTGGCTCTTTTTAAAGGTGCTGAACTTTTCAATAATCGTTCAAAAAGAAGTGGCTTTTCCAACATGAAATACAAGATAAAATACATGGAAGCCACTACTGTTAAAGTGTTAAATGTTCCACTCAATGCGGAAGTAGAAAATTTAGCAACGCCTTCTTTTAATTTGGTTAGATTATCCTTGCTCAATAGATCTATATTCGTTTTGGAAAAAACGAAATCGTGTATTTTATCAATAAAAATATTAAATTTTTGCATGTAGGCAGAAGCATTTCCCAGTTTCGCAATCAATAAATCCGCAATAAAATAAATCGGTAAAATCAATACCACCAAAGTTCCCAGTATGATCACCATCGATGCGATCCAAGGTTTCCATTTCCGTTCTTCCTGCAAATAAAGATTGTATTTTCTGGTAATAACGTACAGCGTAATTGCACCTAAAAGCGACGGGACAAATAAGGACAGGTGAAAACATATTAAACCCGCAAGAATAATAATGACAAGCAACAAAAATACTTGCTTGATTTTCTCTTCATTAATTTGGTGTTTTTTGTTTGGCATAACTAAATATTAAAAAAGCAACGGTAAAAACCATTGCTTTCAAATGTACAGATATTCTTTAAAATATAAGAATGTTTAAATTAATTTTTAATGATGATCGGTCTTGGTCTGCCACAATATGCGCAATATGCAGAATACATCACCACGAGGTAGAATAACAAGGTGAAAATTATTCCGATTCCACATAAAAATACACCTGTAATACTAATTAAGAATGCCAAAATACTCGCACCTAAAAAAGTCCCATAATTGTCTTTTGCGATAGAAAATGATTTGCTTAATGCTTGGGAGAATGTCGCATTTTCAAATAATAAAATTGGATAGCCTAACAAAAAGAAAGGAAAAACAAAAAATACAGGCAAGAAACACAGCATTGCTGAAACACCAATCAAAATATTTGATACCAATGAATATAAGACAATATTTAAAAAGTTTTGCTTGAAGCCAATAAATAAATCAGAGAAACTGATCTTCTCTTGCAGATTATACTTGTTAGCAATATAAATAAGTCCGACATATAAAGGTGTTAGAACCAAACTTACTAAACCCGAAAGTCCCGAATAAAGCATAAATCCAGGAATCGCCCAAAAATTTGGAAAACCGCCTCGGGATGACTTTACTTCTTCCATAAAATCTGCTTGATTAAAACCCGAAACCGGCTGTACTACAAGTGAGACAGCATACGAAATTAATAATGCAACAATCGCATAGAGAAAAACTCCTTTATAAATATCAAATGCATGAGCGATAATTGCGCTAGCCGATTTTTCCGGCCCCGATGGTTGATCAAATTCCTGAAATGTATCCATAGTTTAATTTTTAATGTTCTCAAATTTATCATTTAAATTTAAGACAGTCAAAAATTAGGGATATCTTTTTAGCCATTTTCTTTGAAATATTGTTGATATAAAGTATAGATCATTGCATGCCAGAAAGGGAACGTTAAGAGAAAACCAAAACCGAAAAGTATCAATCCTGATAAACTAAAAAGAAATGCTACAACCATTGAAATAAAAATCGTCGAGAAGTTTGTTTTCAATCCTTTAAAAGTTAATTTAATTCCTTCAATCGTATTGACATTCATAAAAAACATCAAGGGCACAGAGAATAAGGTAATAAAAAACCAAACTACACCCAAAAGAAAAAGAGAATTAGCATAGGAAAAGATGATCATCCAGAAAAGATAAAAACTAAAAAACTTGAAGAAAGATAAACCAATATAACCTGCAAATAAATCATTTAATTCAACTTTCTCGTTCAGGTCTATCTTCCTGTAAATTTTATAAAACCCGACATTTAAAGGATTTAGAAAAGCCAATAAAAAGAAAATCGCCAAAAAGAAATTTTGAGCTTGCGGCAATTTCATCACCTCTTCTGCTTTCTTATTGAATGCAGGAAAATCTGTTTGAATTAATTCACTGTACTGGCTCATCTCTTGCCATAATCCAAAATATTGAAAAAGATAACCGTAGGCTAAAAAGAATAAAGAAAAATACAGTAAACTAAATGATAATTGATAGAACAAAGTCCTGTTCCAATAAGTGAATGCTGTTTTTAATACCTGTTGTATGCCGACCTTTTGAGGGTAATTTTTTTCCATGGTGCAAAAATAGGGAAAACCTAAAGATTAATTCCTAAAAAGAGTATTTTTGCCCCATGCTAAAAACACAACATCCAAAATTTGATAAAATGGATGAACTTTCCCAACAGAAAGTTCCCTTCTTTTTTATGGTTGATTTTTTAGTTGAAAACGTTTTGGTTTACACTGAAAACAACCTAAAAGAAAACGGATTATTAGTTGATTTTCAAAACTTTAAAAACACAAATATATACCACGACGAAAAAAAAGAGATTCTTTTAAAATCATTTCCGCAAAGTAAAGAAGATTACAGAAAAGGATTTGATAAAGTTCAGCAAAATCTGAAACTGGGAAATTCTTATCTTACCAATTATACTTGCAAAACCGAAATCGAAATTAATCTCAGTTTAGAAGAAATTTTCTATTTATCAAAAGCAAAATATAAAGTGCTTTATAAAGATGAATTTGTATTTTTCTCGCCGGAAACTTTTGTGGAAATTGTTAATAATGAAATCTTTACACATCCGATGAAAGGCACAATTGACGCGGCAAAGGAAAATGCGGTCGAAGTCTTAAAAAACGATGTTAAAGAAAAAGCAGAACATTACACCGTCGTAGATTTACTTCGAAATGATTTGAGCATGGTTGCTGATGAAGTAAAAGTAAATGAATTTCAGCGGATCGATTTTCTGAAAACAAACAGGAAAAATCTCTACGCGATGAGTTCAGAAATTTCGGGAAAACTGAAACCTGAATTTCAAAATAAAATAGGAAGTATTATGAAAAATTTACTTCCGGCAGGTTCTATTCTGGGAGCGCCAAAAGCGAAAACTCTGGAAATAATTCTGGAAGCAGAAAATCACGACCGCGGTTTCTATACTGGTGTTTGCGGTTGGTTTGATGGAAAGAATCTCGACTCCTGTGTGATGATTCGATTCATCGAAAAAGAAAGTGGAAAACTTTATTTCAAAAGTGGTGGCGGAATCACTCATTTGAGTAATTTTGCCGACGAATATCAAGAAATGAAAAATAAAATTTATGTCCCAGTTCTTTGAAAGCATTAAGGTTGAAGACCAGGAAATATTTCTTTTAGACCAACATCAGAAACGTATCAATGAGACGTTTTCTAATTTTGGGAAAGAGAAACCAATCAACTTAGCGGAGATTTTTACTAGTTTAGAACACGATGAAGATGGTCTGTACAAATTCAGAATTTCGTACGATTTAACGGGAAAATACAGAACACAAATGATTCCGTATGCGATGTCTGAAATCGCAAATTTCCAGTTGGTGGAAAATAATTCTTACGATTATTCTTTCAAATTCGAAGACCGAAAAGAACTCGAAAAAATGAAGACTCTATCAAAGGCCGCAGAAATTATTATTGTAAAAAATAATCATATTACCGACTCTTCCTATTCTAATCTTATCTTTAAAAAAGGAAAAGATTGGTTCACGCCGAAAACCTTTTTATTAAATGGAGTTCAGCGACAACATTTATTGAAAACTAAGAAGATCAAAGAGGCTGAAATCACTTTGCAAAATTTGCGCGAATATTCTCATTTTCAATTGATTAACGCAATGAATGAGTTGGACGATGCGTACAGTTATCCGATCGACAGGATTAAAAATCTGCCAAAGAATTCGGAACAAACCGAAATATAAATTAGGACTTTAAAAATTCGAAATACCCTTTTAAAACCTCAGCATTTTCGATGGCAGAAGTATCAACTTCTAAGATTTTTGCTTTTTCGTCATGTTTAAAGAAATTATCTAAAATGCGGCAAAGCGTGATTTCATCATCAACTTTGGTATAAGCAAATCCAAAATGTTTCGCTAAATTTTCTGCATTTTTATGATGTTTCGTCAGGATAAATTCATCTAAAGCATTGGTAGAACTGGGTCCCGGAATAATTTTAAAGATATCTCCTCCTCCATTATTAAAAACGATTACTCTGGTATATGGCGGAATATAATTATTCCATAACCCATTGATATCATAGAAGAAACTCATATCTCCTGTTACCAAAACGGTTTGCTTTTGAGATTTTATTGCAAAACCCATTGCTGTTGAAGTCGAACCATCGATTCCGCTTGTTCCACGGTTGCAGTAAATTCTATTTTTATCAAAATCAAACAGTTGTGCATACCGAATCGCCGAAGAATTACTGATATGTAAATTAATATTTTCCGGCAATTGGTTTGAAAGCATTTCAAATAATTTAAAATCAGAAAACGGTGTTCCTACGCAATATTCATCGTGTTTCAAATCTCTTTTATCACGCAATACATCCCACAGATTAAAATAAGGACTTGGCTCCAATAAAATGAATTTCAACAATTTAGAAAAGAATTTTTCTGGCGTTGCTTTTATTTTTTCCGTCAAAGCAAAGAACGTATCAGGATGCCAAACCTCATCAATATGCCAGTGACATTTCGGATTCGCTTTTCGTAAAAACTGTTTTACTTTTTTGGAAACTACATTTTGACCAACGGTAATTAATAAATCTGGTGCGTAAGTTTTAAAATCAGCCTCATTAAAATTGAAAATATATCGATCGATATGGGCAAAAAACTTATCGTGTTTTAAATTAGAATTCGCTTCTTTTAAAACAACAACACTATGATTTTTAACCAACTGCGTTAACTGCATTTCCAGTTCTTCACTATAATCTCTTGTTCCGACAAGAATCATAATTCTTTTCGAAGTATTCCATTCTGCAACTAAATTCGGAGGCAATTCATAAACATTTTCCCGAATTGTTTTTTCTACCGGTAGAAAATTCGGAAGTTCTGAAACCATATTATAAAGCGGTTCTTCCAACGGAATATTGATATGAACCGGGCCTTGCTTTTCAAAACAAACCTCGATGGCTTTTTTAATAATAGAAAAATTCTCATCATCGGCGTTTTCCATAGCATCTTCCAGCAACTGAAAATCTCCGTAAGAATGTTGTTGATAAAGATCTTTCTGCCGAATCGTTTGACCATCAAAAATATCAACAAAATCAATCGGGCGATCCGCTGTTAAAATCAACAATGGCGTATTTTGATAAAACGCTTCGGTAATTGCAGGGTAATAATTTGTAGCCGCAGAGCCACTTGTGCAAGTTAAAGCCACTGGTTTTTTAATGCTTTTCGCCATTCCCATTCCTACAAAAGCCGCACTTCTTTCATCAACAATACTGTAACAGTTAAAGTCGTCGGTTTCTGAAAAGTGAATCGCCAAGGGCGCATTTCGGGATCCGGGAGAAATAACGATATCGAAAATTCCGTAATCTTTTAATAAATGGGCTAATATCTGAATGCTTCGTTTGGAAGAGAATTGTTTCATAATCTAAATGGATTGCGGCAAATTTACTGATAATTAAAATTTTAATCTAAAAAAACTTAATTTTGCACCCGAATTCTTAATCAAACAATATGAAACAGATCCCAAGTGTGGATTTGCGTGATTTCCTTTCGGGTGAACCGGAACGCAAACAAAAATTTGTAAATGAAATCGGAAAAGCATACGAAGAAATTGGCTTCGTAGCACTAAAAGGTCACTTCTTGAATGACCAATTGGTTGATGAACTTTATGGCGAAGTAAAACAATTCTTTGATCTTCCAGTAGAAACAAAACAGAAATACGAAATCCCCGGAATCGGTGGACAGCGTGGTTATGTAGGTTTCGGAAAAGAAACTGCAAAAGGTTCTAAAAAAGGAGATCTAAAAGAGTTTTGGCATTTCGGACAGTATCTGGAAGACGGCTCAAAATACGCGGCTGAATACCCGGATAATGTAGAAGTTACAGAAAATCCTAAATTCAATGTTGTTGGTAAAGAAGCCTTCCAAATGTTGGAAAAAACTGGTATTTATGTTTTGAGAGCATTGGCGCTGTACCTTGGTTTAGATGAGTTCTATTTCGACAAATACGTCGCTGAAGGAAACTCTATTTTGAGACCAATTCACTATCCGCCAATTACTCAGGAACCTGACAACGCCGTTCGTGCTGCGGCTCATGGCGATATCAATTTGATTACGTTATTGATGGGCGCACAAGGAAAAGGTCTTCAGGTAATGAATCATGACGGCGAATGGATTGACGCCATTGCGCAACCAGATGAATTAATGATTAACGTTGGCGATATGTTGTCCAGACATACCAATAACAAACTGAAATCTACGATTCACCAAGTGGTAAATCCGCCAAGAGAATTGTGGAGAACTTCGAGATATTCGATTCCATTTTTCATGCATCCGGTGAGCGAAATGCCATTGAATGCTTTAGAAAACTGTGTTGATGAAAATCATCCGAAATTGTACGAAGACACTACAGCGGGAGAATATCTTCATGAAAGGTTGGTTGAACTTGGTTTGATCAAAAAATAAATTAATCTTTTGATAATTTTAAGAACGGGCAAATTGTCCGTTCTTTTTTGTTTATATAATTCCGAAAATTTCTATTATGTTATTTATCATCTCTTTAAGTCGGTAATTTCGGCGCAATCAATTTAAATCTTTTGTAACTTTAGATTCCTAAAAATTAAGTGCTGGTCATTTCCTTTTTAGCATGATCATTAAATTATTAAAATCAAATATTATGAGTGCTAATACCAAAAATTTACGAAATGTGGTTTTGCTCGGACATTCCGACAGTGGTAAAACTACATTGATTGAAACCATGTTGTACGAAGGCGGAGCGATTAAGCGCCGTGGTAGTGTAGAAGGTCAAAACACGGTGAGCGACAATACTGATTTAGAACATGAAAAAGGGAAAACAATTTTTTCCCACCAAATGTTCGTCAACTGGCGAAATAATAAAATCAACATGATTGATACGCCGGGATTTGATGATTTTATTGGCGAAGTAGTATCTTCTTTAAAAGTGGCAGACACCGCGATTATTGTTCTCAATGCAGCAAATGGTGTTGAAGTAGGAACCGAACTCGTTTGGGAATATGTGGAGAAATATCAGACTCCTGCGATTTTCGTGATCAATCAAATGGATCATCCGAAAGCCGATTTTGACAGAACTTTGGAACAGGCAAAAGAACGGTTTGGACCAAAACTTCTTCCCATCCAATATCCTTATAATTCAGGCAACAATTTTAATTCTATTATTGATGCTTTAAGAATGGTGATGTATGTATTTCCGGAAGACGGTGGGAAACCTGAGAAAAAACAAATTCCGGATAGTGAAATCGACAGAGTCAACGAAATGCATAATGCTTTAGTAGAAATCGCTGCAGAGAATGAAGAAGGTTTAATGGAAAAATATTTTGAAGAAGGTTATCTTTCTGAAGAAGAACTGGCGAAAGGAATTACGATCGCTTTAGCCAAACAACAATTCTTCCCGGTATTTGTAACCAGTGGTTTAAAAGATATGGGAAGTGGCCGATTGATGGGATTCCTGGACGACATCGCACCTTCACCCGCAGAAAGACCTGCCAGAAAATTAGAAAATGGCGACGAAGTTTCTTACAACTCCGATGATAAAACAACCATTTTTATTTATAAAACGATCTCCGAACCACAAGTTGGAATGATCTCTTATTTCAAAGTTTTAAGTGGAACTCTAAAACCAGGCGATGAATTGGTGAATGCTGAAAATGGCGAAACCGAACGGATTTCTCAATTATTTGTTGCGGTCGGAAAAGATAGAATTCCAGTGAATGAATTGGTTGCCGGAGATTTAGGCGTTACCGTAAAATTAAAATTTGCCCGCTCGAACCACACTTTAAATACAAAAGGTTTAGACCGAAAAGTTCGTCCGATGGAATTCCCGGAAAGCCGTATTAGAAAAGCAATATATACCGATGCTGCAGCAGATATGGAAAAACTGGTAACAGCATTACATAAAATTCAGGAAGAAGATCCAACATTAAAACTGGAACAGTCTGCAGAATTAAAACAAACAATTTTGCATGGGCAAGGTCAATTGCATTTAGATTTAGTAAAAGAAAGACTGGCAGATGATTTTGGCGTAAAAATGAATTTTGAAGAACCGAGAATTTCTTACCGGGAAACCATCACAGGAACTGCCGATGCTGATTATCGCCACAAAAAACAATCTGGCGGAAATGGACAGTTTGGTGAAATCCATATGCGCGTTGAAAATTTCTATGACGGAATGGACGAGCCAAGTGGCTTTAACATCCGACAAAAAGAAATTGAAGAATTACCTTGGGGCGGAAAACTGGCGTTCTACTGGTGCATCGTTGGTGGTGCTATAGACAACCGATATATCGGTGCTATCAAAAAAGGAATTATGCAACAGATGAGCGAAGGTCCTTTAACAGGTTCCCGTTGTCAGAATATCCGCGTTACGATCTATGATGGAAAAATGCACAGTGTAGATTCCAATGATATTTCTTTCCAACTCGCGGCGGCTGGAGCATTTAAACAAGCCTTTCACCAAGCGAAACCTCAACTTTTGGAGCCAATGTATTCTGTAGAAATTCTTTGTCCAGATGAAGATACTGGCGATGTAATGGGAGATTTACAAACCCGTCGCGCCATTATTTCAGGAATGGATTCTGAAGGTCATTATCAAAAAATATTAGCAGATGTTCCATTGGCAGAACTTCACGATTACGGTTCTACTTTGCGTTCCATCACTGGTGGCCGGGCAAAATTCACCATGAAGTTTGCAGAGTACCAACTGGTTCCTTCGAATGTTCAACAGGATTTAATCAAAAAACATTCTCAATTAGAAGAAGCGTAAATCAATAAGAGTCAAGGAAAAAGAATCAAAACGGCTCTTGAAAAAAACCAAAGAAAAACCTCGACGAAAGCCGAGGTTTTTTGCTGTGTCAATTGTTAAATTTCTTATTTTGAAAGATCAAAAGAAACTCCAACATTCATTTGAAACTGATTGTTCAGGTTTTTGTAAACTTTATCGTTGTCATTGTATTTAGCAAAAGGAACCTGTGCTTCTGCGAAAAGACCAAAACCTTTATCAAAGAAAACTCTCGCGCCCAAATGACCACCAAAGTTTTTAAGACCTAAATTAAGACCTGGATAAACATCGATGTTTTGTGGTAATCCTAGAACACTTCCCAGGTTTGCATTGAATCTTGCTTTAATGTCAAAACGATTACCAAAAGAAGGTTTGTCGAAACCTTCGATTTCTTTAGCACCAAGTAAATATCCCGCCTGCGCACCAATCGAGAAACTTTCTCCTAAACCGAAATCTGCCGAAGTCATAATTCCTGTTCCACCATCTTGAATGTTTGCACCGATTTGAAAACGGGTGTCACCTGCTCCTTTGAAAGCGTCGGATTGAGCATTTGCAATCCCGAAAACTGCAATCATTGCAGGTAAAAATATTTTTTTCATAATTTTCTATGTTAAATTAAACGGGTGCAAAGATATAAATTTTGAAATTCAACTTTATTCCTTTGAAATTTTGTACAACTTTCCGCTGTCAGTAATAGCGTACAGGTTTCCATCTTGTCCGTTTAGCACATCACGGAACCGCTCTTTTTTATCTTCCAATAGCCATTCTTCACCAACGACTTTATTATTTTTAATGACCAGCCGAATAATTTTCTCACCACTCAAACAGCCGAGCATCAAATTGTTTTTCCATTCCTCCATATTTCCGGTATAAAAAGTAATTCCGCTCATAGAAATGGAAGGATCCCAATAATAGACGGGTTGTTCGGTTCCTGCTTTTTGAGTCGTTCCGGCATTAATTTCTTTACCGCTGTATTCGATTCCGTAAGTTACATCGCCCCAACCATAATTTTTTCCAGGTTTAATGAGGTTGACTTCATCACCACCTTTTGGACCCATTTCGGCTTCCCAAAGCTGGCCAGTTTCATCGAGTGCTAAACCTTGTGGATTTCGATGACCGTAAGAATAAATTTCAGGTTTATATTTTGAGTTTCCGATGAAGGGATTTCCTGGAGCAGGTTTTCCTTCTTTCGTAATTTTTAAAACTTTCCCCAAATAAGCCATTGTATTTTGCGCTAATGGTCTGGTTTCTATATCGGAACGTTCGCCTGCACTGACAAATAAATTTCCATCTTTATCAAACACCAGTCGGCTTCCGTAATGTAATTTTCCATCATAAGTTGGCGTTGCTCGGAATATAACTTGTGGATTTTCAATTGTTCTTTCATCAGAAGAAAGTTTTCCTTTTCCCACAGCCGTGTGATTCCCGCCAGAAACAGGTTCAGAAAAAGTCCAGTAAATCATTCTGTTATTTTTAAAATCGGGGTCAAGAGCGACATCTAATAATCCACCTTGCGCTTTTGAATCAACTGTTGGGAAACCTTCGACTTTAGAAATTGTTTTTCCATCCGCGGAAACAATACTCATAAATCCAGATTTCTCTGTAATCAAAAATCTCCCATCCGGTAAATTGACAATTCCCCACGGTTTTCCTAAATCAGAATTAATGACTTCAACATTGTAAGCCATTTTTGTTTTTACCCCTTCAACTCTGGTTTGTCCTTCAAAAGCAGGTTCAAAGTTCGGTGAGTTTTTATTTAAAGTTTCAGGGTTTGGCAGTCTTCCATTTTGAGTTTCTGTAGTATTCTTAATGGAAGTTGTTTTCGAATTTCCAGTACAAGATACTAAGAACAGAAAAGTTAAAAGGACAGAAGTATTTACGATTGAGGTTTTCATAGACTTAATGGTTTAATTGAATATTATCATCAGTAATTAACATTTCTATAAAGATATTATTAAATTATTTAAAAAATATGTTGCACAATTAAAAAATAGTTCTACATTTGTAGAGCAAACTTTAATCTTGTAGAAATGAAAACCAAACTAACAGAATCTGAAAAGGAAATAATGGAAATTTTGTGGGAGCAAAAAACTGCTTTCATGAAAGATATTTTAGAAGTATTCCCAGAGCCAAAACCAGCCTCAACAACGGTTGCAACCCTTCTTAAAAGAATGCAGAATAAAAATTTGGTGGGTTATAAAACTTTTGGCAACTCCAGAGAATACTTTCCGAAAGTGGAAAAGGAAACCTATTTCAACCACGAAATGAATTCGATGATTGATCGATTTTTCAACAGTTCTGTTTCTCAATTTGCGTCTTTTTTCACGGCAAATTCTAAAATGAGTCAGCAGGAATTGAAAGAACTTCGTGAGATGATTGATAGCCAAATAAAAGAATAAATCATGATTGCAATCCTTTTAAAAATCATTCTTTGTTCCTCTTTCTTGATTGGGTTTTATTATCTTTTTTTAGAGAAAGAACGAACTTTTAAATTTAACCGAATCTTCTTGCTGATTGCTTTGGTATTTTCTTACACGATTCCTTTTGTGAAATTTAAAATTCCATTTGAACAGAAATCAACAGTCCAATTAATTTTCGGAGAATCTGTACAGGAATTTCAAACAGTTAATCACACCACAACACAATTATTTAATAATGAACAGATTATATTAATGATTTACGCAATCGTTTCTATGTTTCTTTTGATAAAATTCATTTATTCATTTGCAAAAATTAAATTTTTAAAAGGAGAAACGAGGATTTGCAAAAATCATAAAGTGTTGATTCTGGATCGTGTTGTAGTGCCTTTTAGTTTTATAAATACCATTTTTTTAAGTAGAAATCATTTAATTAACAATGAAATTGAGGAGCGCATTCTCTTACACGAAAAATGTCATATTGACCAAAAACACAGTTTCGATATTTTGTTCTTAGAGATCTTAAAAATATTTTCCTGGTTTAATCCCGCCTTATTTCTCTACAAAAAAGCAATGATTACCAACCACGAATTTCTGGCAGATGATTATGTAATTCAAAATGACTTTGAAATTAAAAACTACCAACATTTAATTTTAAATGAAATTAGGACTTCACAAAATTACAAACTCACCCACCAATTTAATTTTAATAACACCAAAAAAAGATTTATTATGATGACCACTAAAAAATCCAGGTTTAGCACAGTAAAAAAACTTGCTCTTCTTCCAATACTCGCTATCTTATTTATACTCTTTACAGAAAAAGTTAATGCCCAAAATGAAAAATCGGTGATCTCAGAAAAAAAATCACAAAATGAGACACAAAACGCCATATCATTTAAGAACAAGAGCAGTACAAAATTGACGAATACCATCATTTCATTTTCAAAGAATAGAATAGAAGTTTCTGAATTGAAGGTAGATACCATCAAGAAAAAACAAAATGTTGCAACTCCACCGCCACCACCTATGCCAAGTGAATTTGCACAGATTCCGGCAGAATTTCCAGGAGGAGTTAACACTTTACGACAGTCAGTGGCTAATGCTTTCGATACTTCAATTTTTAAAGGAGACGAAGGATTGCTGAAAACAACCGTCTTTCTGAGCATTGATGAATTGGGAAAAATTTTTAATATTTTTGCTGAAGGTGAAAATCAACAATTTAATGAAGAAGCAGTACGAGCTTTAAAAGTTGCGAATGCTGATAAAGTTTGGAAACCGGCTACAGAAGATAGCAATCCTGTAAAAACTGTTTATAAATTACCGCTGACAATGCAATTTGAAGGATCTGCTGTTAAAAATTAATGTAAAAAAAGGGGTAAAAATTAATTTACTCCTTTTTATTTTATTTCTTAGAAAATGTTAATCGTTCAGTTTCAACACCGCCATAAATGCAGATTGTGGCACCTCTACTCTACCGATTTGTTTCATTTTCTTCTTACCTTCTTTCTGTTTCTCAAGAAGTTTTCTCTTACGCGAAATATCTCCACCATAACATTTTGCAGTAACATCTTTTCTTAAGGCTTTAATAGTTTCTCTCGCAATAACTTTGGCTCCCAAAGCAGCCTGAATTGCTATGTCAAACTGTTGTCTAGGAATTAATTCGCGTAATTTCTCACACATCCTTTTACCGATATAATAAGCGTTGCTGTCGTGAATTAAAGATGAAAGTGCATCAACCATATCTCCATTGATTAGAATATCCATCTTCACTAACTTGGAAGCACGGAAGCCAATAGGATGATAATCGAAAGACGCATAACCTTTGGAAACCGATTTTAAACGGTCGTAAAAATCGAAAACAACTTCTGCCAAAGGCATATTGAAAACCAACTCTACTCTATCGGAAGTCAGATAACTTTGGTTTACAATCTCCCCTCTTTTTTCGATACATAAGGTCATCACAGCGCCTACATAATCTGATTTGGTAATGATGGACGCTTTAATAAACGGCTCCTCAACACGATCCATTAACATAGGATCCGTCATTTCTGAAGGGTTGTTGATCAAGATCATGGTATCTGGATCACGTTTGGTGTAACCGTGGTAAGAAACGTTAGGAACAGTCGTAATAACATCCATATTGAATTCACGATCCAGTCTTTCCTGTACAATTTCCATGTGAAGCATTCCGAGGAATCCACAACGGAAACCGAAACCAAGTGCTGCAGAACTTTCTGGTTCGAAAACCAAAGACGCATCATTCAAACGAAGTTTTTCTAAAGAGAAACGCAGTTCTTCAAAATCCTCCGATTCGATTGGGTAAATCCCGGCGAAAACCATTGGTTTCACTTCTTCAAAACCGTCGATTGGTTCTGTCGCTCCTTTTTCAAAAGTAGTAATCGTATCTCCTACTTTTACTTCACGAGCATCTTTAATCCCAGAAATAATATACCCAACATCACCGGTTTTAATTTCGGCTTTAGGCGTTTGTTTTAATTTTAAAGTTCCAACTTCATCAGCTTCATACATTTTGTTGGTCGCCATGAATTTAATTCGCTGTCCTTTTTTAATGCTTCCGTTAACGACTTTGAAATAGGCTTCAATTCCACGGAAAGGATTATATACCGAATCAAAAATCAGTGCCTGCAATGGTCCATCTTCATTTCCAACTGGTGCTGGAATTCTATTTACGATATGTTCCAATAATTCGTGAACCCCTTCGCCCGTTTTCCCAGAAACGCGTAAAACATCCTCATATTCACATCCAATTAAACCCATGATTTCATCGGTTACTTCTTCCGGATTTGCAGAAGGTAAATCGATTTTATTTAAAATGGGAATAATGGTTAAATCATTTTCCAGAGCCAAATATAAATTGCTTATCGTTTGTGCCTGAATACTTTGTGCCGCATCAACAATCAGAAGGGCACCTTCACAAGCAGCAATTGAACGGGAAACTTCGTAAGAAAAATCTACGTGTCCTGGAGTATCAATCAGGTTGAGCACATACTTTTCCCCATTTAATTCATAATCCATTTGAATGGCGTGTGATTTAATAGTAATTCCACGCTCTTTTTCAATGTCCATATCATCCAGCGTTTGAGACTGGAGTTCTCTAGAAGTTACCGTATTGGTATATTCCAAAAGTCGGTCTGCCAAAGTAGATTTACCGTGGTCAATATGCGCAATAATGCAAAAATTCCGTATGTTTTTCATCTATAATTATCGTAATCTGCAAAGGTAATGAAAGTGAATAGAAAATAATCATTTTTTCTTCAAACTCAAAATTTACTTTTGACGAAATTTTTACTTCGTTTTAAAAATCAAAAGAGAGCAAGAGTAATATTTATTTTATATCCTGCCTGAAAAAGAACGACCTCTATAAAAAAATCATAGAGGTCGCTCACACATTAAAAAAATAAACTATTATTAGCGTCTACGCTGCGTACCAGAATTTCTGGATCCGTCTTCTTTTTTATCTAAAATTTTGTTTCGCATTCGACCTTCCGTTTGATACATTTTTAACACTTGTTGCGGAGAGATCACTTTTATGAATTTTTGTGCGTAGTTTTTTCTGTTATCCAGCAGTTGTTGACCAACTTCGAAACTTTGATTTAGTTGCTTTGTTGCTTCCTCATCACTCATAGTATCATAGTTTTCATTAAGGCTAAACTTAGATTTAATCTCGTTTTGTTTATTCTGATACTCAGTGTAAAGGTTTAGAAACTCCGGTTGACTATTTTGGGAAACTCCTAATTCAGAGACAATCATTTTCTCCCGAAACTCTTTCAAAAGCGCCTTTCGTTCATTTGGATTCATTTTCTGAATCACTTCTTTTCTTTGCTCTGGCTTCATGCTTTTCCAGTCATAAGTCAGTTGTTGTGCGAAACTAAACTGGACTGCTAATATAAAGCCTATTGCTGCTAATATCTTTTTCATCATTTTTTTCTTAATTATACAAATCCAAATAAATGTCCTGTTCTGTATTTCTTCCCACATCTGCTAATTCTGCAGAAGTAAAACTTGCCAATATTTGATCGACCTGAACTTCAGGATTTTGTGTTGTTTTTTGATTCTTTTGATCAGCAAAACTTACATTTCCTTTTTTTGAAATCATATCAGATTTTGTACTTTCCTTTGGATGAGTCTGCTCTATAGAAGTTAAATCTTTTTCTAAAGTTTGCAATGCTACGACTTCTTCTTTTTGAATCTTATCATTTGGCAATGAGTTCGTTGTAGGAACAACTTTTGTAATTGATTGTGTTTCCACAATAGGATCTTGATTCATCACAACACTAACTCCCACTAAAAGTGCTACAGCAGCCGCTGCGCCATATGCCCAGTTTAAATTGATGATTTTTCCACGTGATACAGGTTTAACTTTTTGCAACACGTTGCTTTGCATGTCTTCATAAAAGCCGTTTGGCTGTGTGAAAACATTTTCTCGTTTTAATTTTTCAATATCAAAATCTTTCATTTCTAAAGTCTTATTCTGTATAATTCTGTTTAATAAAATCCTCTACTTTTTGTTTGGCGTAGTGGTAATTGGTTTTACAAGTTCCTACCGACATTTCTAAAATCTGCGAAATATCTTCATAAGGCAAATCTTCATAATACCTCATATTGAAAACCAATTTCTGTTTCTCTGGCAAAGTATTAATCGCCTTTTGCAATAAAATCTGAATTTCATCGGCATCTGCTTGCACATTATCTGCCACTAAATTCTGAAGATGATTGGTAGAACCCTCATCGGATTTCTGCATTTTCTTCAACTTATTCAATTGCTGCAAAGATTCATTCGTTGCAATTCGATACAGCCAAGTATATAACTGACTTTCTCGTTTGAACTGAAGAAAATTTTGATAAGCTTTGATAAAAGTGTCCTGTAAAATATCCTGTGCTAAATCGTGATCAACAACAAAACGCCGTATATGCCAATATAACCTGCTCTGATAAGCATCCATCATCAGGCGAACTCCTTTTTCACGGGATTTGTCGCTTGACATCAACTCGATAATTTCGGCTTCCTGAATCTTCATTGAGATGCTTTCGTTGTTTGGATGGTAAATATATTTAAAAGTTAAATAACACTTCAATTTTTAGTCCAAACCAAAATAAGTATCTTTGTTCATATTCCTTTTTATGAAGATTGTCATCATCGGTTCGGGAAATGTTGCCTACCATTTAGCCAAGGCATTTCAACAAAATAAAATCCCGGTTTCCCAAATTTTTGGACGAAACGAAAACGATTTAAAATTTATTTCCAACCAATTACAAATTCCTTTTTCCACCAATCATTTAGAAGATGCCGATTTGTATCTGATTTGTGTAAGCGACAGTTCTATAGGTAAAGTTTCAAAAATGATTACTAAAGAAAACTGTTTGGTGGCACATACTTCAGGATCTTTACCAAAAGAAATTTTAGAAGGAAATTACCGGAAAGCCAGTTTTTATCCGTTGCAAACTTTCTCTAAATCAAAAGAAATCAACTACGCTGAAATACCATTTTTCGTAGAATCAGATGATGAACAAGATGTAGAATTGCTAAAGAATCTTGCTTTAGAAGTTTCAGAAAAAGTGATGGTTTCAACTTATGAGAAAAGAAAATATATCCATCTGACCGCAGTTTTTGCCTGTAATTTTGTGAACCATCTTTTTGCTAGAGCCAAGGAAATTTCAGATTCACAGGAAATTCCGTTTGACTATTTTTTACCTTTAATTAAAGAAACTACGGAGAAAATTGAAATATTAGAACCGAAATTAGCGCAAACCGGTCCTGCAATCCGAAACGACGAAAGAGTTTTAAAACTTCACGAAGCATTAATTGATGATGAAGAGCAGTTGAAAATTTATAAAATAATGAATGAATCGATAAAGAAAATGTATGAGTTATAAATCGAATTTAAAAAATATAAAAGCCTTTGTATTTGATGTAGACGGCGTTTTTACAGACGGAAGTGTTTATCTGATGCCCGATGGAAGTATGTGTCGCACCATGAATGTACTCGATGGTTATGCCGTGGTAAAAGCCAGAAAGTATAATTATCCTATTTGTGTAATTACTGGCGGTGATGATCCGATGGTGAGAAACAGAATCAACTATTTAGGAATTACTGATTATTACGCCAAGATTGGTAATAAACTGGAAAAGTTTGAAGAATTCAAACAGAAATACAATCTGCAAAACGATGAAATTCTGACCATGGGAGATGATTTACCAGATATGCCAATGATGAAAATTTCTGGAATTTCTGCCTGTCCAGAAAATTCGGTTGCTGAAATAAAATTAATGTCAGATTATATTTCACCAATTCAGGGTGGGAAAGGAGCAGTAAGAGATGTCATCGAACAAGTGATGAAAGTTCAGGGAAAATGGTTAGACGACGATACAAAAAGTACTTAATTAATTGATTTCAAATATTATATGAGAATATTATTAGCCTCGAATTCACCACGTAGAAAAGAATTATTAAATGAATTAGGTTTTGATTTTGAAGTCGTTTCTGTAGATTGTGATGAAGTTTATCCAGACCATTTAGAAGTCAATCAAATTGCGGCTTATCTATCGGAATTAAAATCAAATGCTTTTCGTCTTTTAAATGAAGGTGAATTATTAATCACTGCAGATACAATTGTTGCGCTTAACGAAGAGATTCTGGGAAAGCCAAATGATGAAGTTCACGCCAAAGAAATGTTACAAAAACTTTCAGGAAAGACGCATCAGGTTTATACTGGGATTACGTTGAAAACTTTAACAAAAACCATTACCAAAACTGATGTTGCTAATGTAGAATTTGATGACATTAATAATGAAGAATTAGATTTTTATATTCAAAAATACAGACCGTTCGATAAAGCTGGCAGTTATGGAATTCAAGAATGGTTGGGAATGGCAAAAATCAAAAATATCCAAGGAAGTTTTTACACGATTATGGGGTTACCAACACATTTGGTATATTCCCTACTAAAAGATTTCGAACAAGTTACTTCTTAAAACAAAAAATCATTATTTTTACCAAAATTAACTGGTATTTTTAATAATAAAATACTGATTTGAAAGTTATTACCTCATAATGAAAAAAACGATACTTTTCCTTTTAGCAATCACTGTTTTTAATTCGTGTTCTACTCGAAAAAAGACGAATGATTCTACTTTTATGAAAGGATTTTTCTCTTACTACAATACGCTCTTTAACAGTAAAGATGCTCTGGAAACTGAATTAAAAAGTAGAGATAAAGCCCATAAAGACAATTTCTACGCGCCTTACATTCAACTACTGACCTACGATGAACAACCGCTGGGAACTGATTTTCAGTCAGGTTCAGGAGGTATGTTTGGAAATGATCCCATGGAATCCAGAGCAGATAATGGAAGAAGAGGTAGAAATTCTGGACCACCATCTCCTCCAGGATCTTTTGGTAATTCGGGATCAATGAATGGCAACAGTTCTATGGGAAGTCCTGGACAAAACCCTGCGACCAAAAAAGGTGCTAGTATTTTAGAAATCTCCGAAGCAAAAGCATTGAAAGCCATCTCAAAATATTCAGTGATGAAAGGGGGTGAAGAGAAAAATAAAAAAATGTTCGATGCTTATATTTTATTAGCACAATCCAGATTATACCGCAATAAACCCTTAGAAGCATTAGACGGCTTAAACTTTGTTTTTGCCAATATGCGGAAAGATAAAAGAATCCCTTTGGCTCGTATTTATCAGGCACAGGCGTATTCTAAAATGGAAGATTATCACCGCGCAGAAGAGGTTTTCGTTGATTTGAAAAAAAGCAAAATCAAAAAAGAATACCGCAAACTTTTAGAAATTTATTATTCTGAAATGTTGCTCGCTTCCGGCAAAAAACAAGATGCCGTGAACGAACTTGATGATGCGTATGTCGTTAACAAAAACAGAAAATTAAGAAGTAGAATCGCATTTCTGCGTGGTCAGATTTTGACAGATCTCGGTAGAAATGAAGAAGCAAGAGAAAGTTTTGCAACTGCTTATAAAAATGCCAATGATTTTGAATTTGAAGTGAAATCGCAAATAGAAATCGCGAAAACATTTAATGGTAAAGATGATGATTACCAAAGAGCGAAAAACTATCTGGAAAAAATCAGCAAAAAAGGAACGTATGGTTCCCGTAAAAATGAGTTTTATTATGCTTTAGGTTTAATGGCGAATAAAGCAGGAAAAAAAGACGAAGCAAAAGAGTTTTTTGCAAAAGCGTTGAAGGAAAAAGTTTCTGATCCGCAAGTTCGGGGTTTAACGTATTACGAAATAGGAAAGGCTTATTTTGAAGACAGCGACTATCTTTCTGCAGGTGCTTTTTATGATTCTTCATTGGCTGTAATGACTTATGAACCTGCAAAAATTATATTGGAAGAACAATCATCAAACATCAAAAAAGTATCTGCCAATTATTATTTAATTAAAAGAAACGACAGTATTTTGGCTTTAACTAAAATGCCTGAAGCCGAAAGAATCGCATACTTTAATCAACATATTGAGGCCATTAAAACGAAAGAAGCTCGAGAAGAATTAGAAAGAAAAAAAGAAGAAAGAAGCAAAGGTTTTGATAGTGGAGATTATGCTGCCAATTCACTTTTCGCTGGAAATACGGGAGGATTTCAAGAATTCAGTGGTGGAAAAGGAGGGTTTTATTTTGCCAATCTGGGAACGGTCGCAAAAGGTGAATCTACCTTTAAACAACTTTGGGGAAACCGATCCTTAAATGATAACTGGCGAACTTCAGCAAGAAGCAGTTCCATAGAAGATTTAAAAAATCAAGCCATGGGAATCGCAACTGCACCTGATCCTAGAAGACTGGAACCCGAATTCTATATTGAAAAAATTCCGACTAAAACAGAAGATATTTTAGCCTTGAAAAAAGCACGGGATACTGCCACCTTAGGTATTGGTAGAATGTATGAAACCTTCTTTTCAGACACGCCACTTGCGACAAAAACATTATATGATTTAGTTGATACTCCACCGGAAGAAGAAATTAAATTGCAAGCATTGTATCAGATTTTTGCCTTTAATTATGAGAAAAATCCTGCAGCAGCAGAAAGAGCGAAAGAGATGATTTTATCAGAATTTCCATATACTTCTTATGCAGAATTTGTAAGAAATCCTAAAAATAATTCATTCTCACAATCAGCTGAAGAAGTAGAGAAATTGTACGCTCAAGCATTTGATTTATACGATAAAGAAAAGTTTGAGGAAAGTAAAACCATAATCGATGGTGCTTTGGAAAAATATCCGAAAGATGCTTTGGTTCCTAAGTTTTCTTTGCTAAATGCTTTCAATATTGGAAAAACAGCTGGAAAAGAAATTATGATTTTACAGTTAGAACAAATCGCACTGAATTATGCTAAAACTCCCGAAGGTGAAAAAGCACGGGAAATGCTGAAGTATCTGAAAAGTGATTTAGAAATTGAAAGTTCAGATGCAGAAGGAAATAAAGTAAATTTAAATGCTCCACCAATTCCTCTAAGTAACCAGAAGGAAATGGAAATAGAAGAGTCAGAAAGTGCAGGGGCACCAGTTCCACCAGGAGCGAACACCAAAAGTCCTCAACCACGATCTCCCAATACGACTGAACCGCAGCAAGTTAAAGCCAATCTCAGAGAGATTAAGATGAAATAAACAAAAAGCGAAGATTATTCTTCGCTTTTTGTCTTTTTAACTCCTTGAAAATCTTTCAGATAAAAGGGTTCAAAATACGCTACATCTTCAAACTCTTTTCTATTGTATTTTTCAGCGGCTTTTTTAACTAAGTACTTCGCCGATGGATAAACGGTTTCATTAAATTCCGCATTTGGAAGTTGAAGAAGTTCTTTTGCTTTTTTGGCACCATCGCCCACAAAAAGAATCTTTTTATCCACATATTCCTGGTAAGATTGTTCATCCAAAATTTTGGCTTCGGTTTCACTAATCATCTGTCCGGAATTTCCTTCAAAAACGGCTGAATAAACCTCCATTCTTCTCGCGTCTATTAGTGGAATGATGAAATCATAATCCTTGTTTAAAAACGGCTCTATCATCGTTTCTAAAGAATTAATGGCGATTAATGGAATCTGTAATCCATAACAAAATCCTTTGGCAGAAGAAGCGCCAATTCGAAGTCCCGTGTAGGAACCTGGACCTTTGCCCAATGAAACGGCGTCGATATCCTTTAAAGTCAGTTTTGCACCTTCTAAAGCCCACTCAACATAAGTATGTAGACTTTCAGATTGTTTATAATTTTCAGAAACTTCTTCGCATAAACAAAGTAATTCTTCGCCATCAGAAATAGCAACAGAACAGTTTTTGGAGGAAGTTTCGATGTGGAGAATTTTCATGTGGCAAAGATAATAAACAGGATTCAAGATCTGAATTTAGATTCTTATTTTTTATGAATCGTTCTCGGTTCACTTTGCGCACTGGGATAAATCGTCATATCTGAAATGGCAACGTGTTTAGGCGCATTGATGCAGTACGAAATTGCGTCGGCAATATCTTCTGCTTTCAAAGCCTCGTAACCTTGATAGACGGTTTTTGCACGATCATCGTCCCCTTTAAATCTGACTTTAGAAAAATCAGTTTCTACAGCGCCGGGCTGAATATTGGTGATTTTAATTCCGAATTCGGTCAGTTCCAAACGCATTCCATCAGAAATAATATCGACTGCTTTTTTTGAAGCGCAATAAACAACGCCATTTGCGTACGTTTGTCTGGCTGCTACCGATGAAATATTAACGATATGTCCTGAATTTCTATATTTCATTCCGGGCATAACCATTTTTGAAACGTATAATAATCCTTTCACATTTCCATCAATCATCATATCCCAATCTTCGATGCTGCCTTCGATTAGAGATTCTAAACCATGCGCATTCCCAGCATTATTAATGAGGATATCAATATTTTTCCAATCAACAGGAAGGGACTCAAAGGCAGTTTCTACTTCATTAAAATACCGCTGATCAAAGTTTAAACTAAATATTTCGGTATGTTCCGAAAGTTCCATTTTCAGTTGATCTAAAACTTCGGTTCTCCGACCACAAAGAATCAATTTAAATCCTTGTTTTGCCAAAAGTTCTGCGGTCGCTTTTCCGATTCCGGAGGTGGCTCCGGTGATGAGTGCTGTTTTCATTTTAAGTAATTTATTTACTGTTAATTGGCGTCGAAACTTTGGAAAGCATCTTCGAGATGCGTGATTTGTAATCTTCCTTTTGCATCAGGTAAAACGGCGATGATATCAAACCGAACTTCCTTATTTAAATTCCTGTCTTTCATAAAAAAGTCGGCAACCATGACCAGTGATTTTATTTTCTTTTTAGTCACGGCTTCCTGCGGCTCCATGAAAATATCGCTTCCTCTGGCTTTCACTTCAACAATGATTATTTGGTTATTAAATTCGGCAATAATATCGATTTCTCCCTTCTGATATCTTAAATTTTTAACCAGAATTTTATAACCTTTTTCTTCTAAAAAATTGGCGGCAAGTTCTTCTGCAAGATTTCCTAAATCATTGTGTTCTGCCATTTTTATTGCCTTTAAATTAAAACTGAACTATTATTTTATCCTCAATTTTCATGTTGATATTTGCGCCGATAATTAAAGGTCTGTTATCTAAAATATGCCCATTCGGAAAACCAAAAAGAGTAGGGAAGTCATACTTTTTTAATCGGTCAGAAATAAGTTGGTAAGCAAAATCATCGAAACTTTCTTCGTAGTTTTTATTGTCTTTTTCGTCGCCCATATTGGTCATTCCACCAATAATTAAACCTTTGATTTTTCTGAAAACTCCGGCCAATTCCAAACTCATCATCATTCGGTCTAAGGCGTAATAATTCTCACCAATATCTTCTATAAAAAGGATTTTATCTTTAAAACTGAAAGAATAGGGCGTTCCTAAAAGTGCATAAATCAAGGCTAAATTTCCACCGATTAATTGACCTTCAACGGTTCCTTTTTTATTTAAAGAATGATGCTCTAAAGTGTAAGTTGGTTTGTCTCCACTAAGAATATCAAAAATCAAATTGTAACTTTCATCGGTCACTCCGAAACTTGAAGTTTTAATGGTCTGCCCGTGGATGGAAGCGAAATTATTCTTTAGTAAAAAACTCTGAATCACGGTATTATCAGAATATCCAATATACCATTTCGGATTTTCCTTAAACTTTGAAAGTTGCAGATGCCTTAATAAATGTTGACAACCGTAACCGCCTCTTGAAGCCCAAATCGCAGAAATATTTCCATTGTTAAAAGCCCAGTTCAAATCAGAAATTCGCTCCTTTTCAGTTCCTGCATAATTGTAACCGTTAGAAAATTTCGTGAAAAGATGTTTGCCTGAAACAGGTTCAAAACCTTTTTGACGGATCATTTCTAAACCCTTTTCCAACTGCTTTTCTTCAACCGATCCGGCTGGGGAAATTACCGCAATCTGATCTCCTTTTTTCAAGGATTTTGGGAATATAATCTCTTTCATTATTGAATGTGTTTTTGTTCGGTCTTTTCTGCCTGTTCTAATTTTTTATCGAACTGGTTGAACTTTTTGAAACTTTGTAAGAATATAAAAATACTGAAAGCCACCAAAATATATCCAACTCCTTTTCTAATTTGATTGGCCACATTTTGAGTCAGTTTATCATGAAATATTTTAGCCAGATAAATTTTAAAGAAATCAATCACCAGATAAGTTCCGACCACAAGTGCCATATACAAAAGAAAATCTTCAGTTTTAGGATAAGCATTCCGCACTGAAATGACCGTTACCAGCCAAAAAAGTACAACGCCAATATTTAAAATATTAAAGAAATAACCATTCAGAAAGGTTTTAAAATAATTCTGATTGATTAATTTATCTTCACCAGGCAAATGCATTTTCGTTTTTGAAACGACCATATAAAGCGCATAAATGAAAACTATAAAGGCCGTAATCCGATAGAATCCCGGATGTTTATCGATGATTTCTACTAAGTCGCCGCTGGCAAAATAGGCAGCCACAATACAGGTAATATCAGCCAATACGACGCCACAGTCTAAGGTAAATGCATGTTTAGGTCCGCGGGAGAAACTTGTTTCAATCAGCAGAAAAAAGATCGGCCCGATGAAAACAATACTCAACATGATTCCTAATCCGACGGCTGAAAGTATAAGTTCTAGCATAATTACTTACGTAGTATTTCGTTATTATTGCTTTGCGAAAATACGTAATCTTTCATAACCATAAAACCAAAAAGACCATCTTCTAACTAATAGGTGATTGTTTTCCTGTCTTTCATGGTGTCATAATTAAAAAATATTCCGGGAAAATAATACGTTACATAGAGGAAAGCGGACCAAATATTACATACCATTCCTAAAAAATAAAAGCATTCAGAAATAATCCGAATACTTTTAAAAATTGCGATAATACTCGGTCATTTAAACAATCTTGAAATCCAATTGTTTTTGAATTAAATTGGCTTTCATTACTCTAATCGTAACTTCGTCGCCAAGTTGGTATTTATTTCCTGTTCTACTACCAAAAACCGCGTGGCTTCTAGCATCGTAAGAATAAGAATCATCCATTAAATCTCTTAATTTAATAAGACCTTCTGCACCGTTTTCAGGAATCTGAACCCAGAATCCAAAATCAGCAACACCAGAAATAACACCCGTGAAATCTTCACCCAAATGTTTTTCCATAAACTTAACCTGCATGAATTTGATGGAATCTCTTTCAGCATCAGAAGCCAGTTTTTCCATTGAACTGCAATGTTTACACTTATCTTCTAACTCTTGTTTTTGCGGTGATTTACCGCCATCTAAATAATGCTGCAACAAACGGTGCGCAATTAAATCGGGATAACGACGGATAGGAGAGGTGAAGTGGGAATAGTACTCAAACCCCAAACCGTAATGGCCAATCGGATCCGTAGAGTAAATCGCTTTACTCATCGAACGCATTGCCAAGGTTTCAATCATATTTTCCTCCGGCTTTCCGTTAACATCACTTAGTAATTTGTTAATTGACTGTGCTACTTTTTTGGTATTCGCTAAATCCATAGTGTACCCAAAAGTACCTACGAAATCACGTAATGCTTCTAATTTAGCCGGATCTGGATCATCGTGAATTCTATAAATAAAAGTATTATTCGTCGGAGCGCCTTTCTTATTTAAGGAAATAAATTCAGAAACTTTTCGGTTGGCAAGCAACATAAATTCTTCAATCAAATGATTAGAATCTTTACTCACTTTAAAATAAACACCAATTGGCTGACTGTTTTCATCTAAATTAAAGCGGACTTCGCTTCTGTCAAAAGTAATCGCACCGTTTTCAATACGGGCTTTTCTCATGATTTTTGCCAGTCGATCTAAAGTTAAAATTTCTTCAACCAAATCACCTTCCTGGGTTTCGATTCTTTCCTGTGCTTCTTCATAAGCGAATTTTCGGTCAGAATAAATGATGGTTCTACCAAACCACTGACTTTGAATTTCTGCTTTATCATTTAATTCGAAAACGGCAGAAAAAGTATATTTTTCTTCATTTGGTCGAAGTGAACAAACGTCATTACTTAAAACTTCGGGCAACATCGGAACCACGCGATCAACCAGATAAACCGAGGTCGCACGTTTATAGGCTTCTGTATCGATGATTGTTCCCGGGGTAACATAATGAGAAACATCGGCGATATGAACTCCGATTTCCCAGTTTCCGTTGTCTAATTTCTGAATAGAAAGAGCATCATCAAAATCTTTTGCATCTTTCGGATCAATCGTAAACGTACAGACTCCACGCATATCACGGCGTTTTGCAACTTCATGATCATGAATTCTACGGTCGATTCCCTGGGCTTCTTTTTCTACTTCTTCCGGGAAATCATACGGCAATCCGTATTCTGCTAAAATGGAATGAATCTCTGTTTCGTGTTCGCCTGGAGCACCTAAAACTTTGATAATTTCACCTTCAGGATTTTTATCTCCGGCTTTCCAGTCGATCATTTTCACGACCACTTTATCACCATCCTGCGCTCCGCCAATTTTACCTTGCGGAACAAAAATATCAGTATTAATGTGTTTTTTATCTCCGACTACAAAACCAAAGTCTTTATGTTTAATGAACTGAAACGTTCCCACAAACTGATCGCGTTTTCTTTCCATGACCTCCAATACCGAACCTTCCATTTTTTTACCTTTAAATTTATAGGTAACAATTAGTACGGTATCGCCTTGTAGAGCGTCTTTTACATTTTTTGAATGAATGAAAATATCCTCATCGGACCCAGCGACTTTTACATATGCATTTCCGGCCTGATTGAAATCGATAGTACCTGTTAAAGTTCCTTCAATCTTAAGATTAATGATATATTTTCCTTTGTCAACTTCTTTAATTCTTTGATCTGCAAGTAGTTTGTGAAGTGACTGAATAACCAGTTCACGCTGTCTCGGATTTTTATAATCTATACCGTCTGAAATCTGCTTATAATTATAGATTTTCGAAGAATTATTATTCATAAAACGAAGAATCAGTCGCCCGATTTCCTGTAGTTTATGATTATTTTTATCTGAGAAGTATTTTCCTTTTGCCATTTATTATGGATTGTATTTATATAGAAGAAGGGTTTAACAAGTCGAAATCTTTTCAACTCTGTTTTGATGTCTTCCACCTTCGAAAGGAGTATTGAGGAACGTATCAACAATATCTGTAGCCAATTGGCTGGCGATAAAACGCGCTGGAAGTGCAATCATATTCGCGTCGTTATGTTGACGGGATAGACTGGCAAGTTCAGGCATCCAACATAAGGCACACCGTATTTTCTGATGCTTATTGGCTGTAATCGCAACGCCTTGACCACTTCCACAAATAAGAATTCCAAATTCATTTCTTCCCTGCTCAATGGATTCTGCGGCTGGATGTACGAAATCGGGGTAATCCACAGAGTCTGGGGAAAAAGTGCCGAAATCTTCTACTTCAAATTTACCTTCCAAATGTTTTTTAATGATTTCTTTGTATTCGAAACCGGCATGATCGCATGCAATTGCTATTTTTTTCATAATTGATCTTTAAACTCAATATTCAATTCAGACAAATTTAACATTAATAAAATAAAAAATATTCTGTTCCAGATTAAATCTTCGTAATCATTCTATCTAAAGTGGAGTTATGCGATATATTATAGATCAGTACAATAAACATTATCATCTTTATAAATAACTTGGGGACAACGTACATAATTCATGTTGATAAGTTTATTGAACATTGTCTTTCAGATTTGAATAAATTTTATAATAGACATTAGTTTTCAAAAAGACCGAATATTCTTTCAAAAAATTGTTGGGGTTCAATTCCAAAGTTGTTAAGATTTGGGTTATAAATATTAACTTTAATTCAGAGTTATTAACATTTGTTAACAACCACTATATTAAAATGATAATCAACTATTTAAAATATGGATAAAGTATGATTAAAGGCAGAAGTAAATGGGACGAAAAATTAAAATTTATTTCTCCCCAAACTACCGAACTACAACAACATCATTCATATTCTTATTTATATAAAAAGAAAGTAATGTAGATAAAATGAGGTTTTGTGGATTGTGGATTTTTAAATCGAATTTAATTTTGAATCGAGGGAATAAATGGTAAATTTGTGAAACTTAAAAACGGAGAAAATTTTATGAAAACAATTAACGATTTTAACTTCAAAGATAAAAAGGCTTTGGTAAGAGTGGATTTTAATGTTCCGCAAGACGCAGATTTTAAAGTAACTGATAACACAAGAATTCAAGCGGTAAAACCCACGATCGAAAAGATTTTGAATGACGGTGGATCAGTAATTTTATTGACTCATTTAGGTCGTCCAAAAGGAAAAGTTTCAGAAGAATTTTCTTTAAAAAACATACTTCGTGAAATTGAAAAAGTTTTAGGAAAATCAATTAAATTTTGCACTGACTGTATTGGTGAGGAAGCAAAGAGAATGAGTGCTGATTTGCAGCCTGGTGAAATTCTTTTATTAGAGAATGTTCGTTTTCATAATGAAGAAGAAAATGGTGATGCAGATTTTGCAAAACAGTTAGCAGATCTAGGAGATGCTTATGTGAATGATGCTTTCGGAACTGCACACAGAGCACACGCTTCGACGGCAGTTATTGCACAATATTTTCCTTCAACTAAATTTTTCGGTTTATTAATGGCGAAAGAATTAGAAGCGATTGATAAAGTATTGAAAAGTGGTGAAAAACCGATCACCGCGATTTTAGGTGGATCAAAAGTTTCCAGTAAAATTACCATTATTGAAAATATGTTACCGGCGATTGATAATTTAATTATTGGTGGTGGTATGGCTTTTACGTTTATTAGAGCCTTAGGTGGCGAGATTGGTAACTCCTTGGTAGAGGTAGATAAGCAAACTTTGGCTTTAGAAATTTTAGCGAAAGCCAAATCTCAGAATGTAGCGGTTTATTTACCAGTTGATTCTGTTATTGCTAATGATTTCAACAACGATGCAGAACAAAAAGAAGTTGACATTTATGAAATTCCAAATGGTTGGATGGGCTTAGATGCAGGTGTGAGATCAAGGAAAATATTTCATGATGTGATTATGAATTCGAGAACTATTTTGTGGAATGGCCCGATTGGAGTTTTCGAAATGTCTAATTTTGCAGCAGGAACAGTTACATTGGGAGACAGCATTGCCGAAGCAACCAAGTTAGGCGCTTTTTCCCTTGTTGGAGGCGGTGACAGCGTTGCATTTGTGAAACAGTTCGGGTATGATGACAAAGTAACTTATGTTTCAACAGGAGGAGGAGCGATGCTCGAAAGTTTAGAAGGAATGGAATTACCTGGAGTAAAAGCAATCAATAATTAATATTGAACTAAAGTTTTAGTTTAATTATAGAAAAAAGTTTCCTAGTACTAGGAAACTTTTTTATTTTTAATTTTTGAATCCTTTTGAAATCGAGTGAAAGATAATTTGAACTACAAAATTTAAGAAGGAATAAATACTTTTAAAAAGTTCGCTTTGATTCTGAAGATTAGATATTTTTAATTTCTACTTATTTTAAAGTGAAAATTAATTCTTATATGAGTTTATTAAAAATTACAAGGATTCTAAAAATTCTAAAAATTTGATTTTTATTTCCAACTGATAAAACTTTTATTTCTAAAAAAAATCAATTCAAATTTGTGCTTTCTATTTTTTTTTTATTTTTTTAAACTTTGAAATTTCTATAAAAGTAAGGAAATCTTAATTTTTAGTCAAAAAGACTAAAAATTAACCTTCAGAAACCTATTAAAAATCAATTATCTATTTTTTTTCGATAATATATATCAAACTGGAAAATTCGCCGGATTTTAATGCTTTAGCGTTAGAAATGGCTCCGAAGATCAAACCTTTTAACCATGAAAGTGATGATTTTTGATATTTTTCACTTAACATTGAAATATAAAAGGAATCGAGTAGGAGTGGTTTTACTTTTTTAATTTTCCAGGAATCGGTGTTCATTAATTTTTCCATTCCTGATTTTGAGAAATGAAAGATATGTCTTGGGACATCATAAGCCGCCCAAAATTGTTTATATTTTAAAGCATCGTAAGAAGTTGGATTTGGAACCGCGATAATTAAGACTCCGTTTTTTTTTAATTTATTGTGAAACTGTTTTAAAATTTCGTCCTGATTTTCGATGTGTTCGAAAACATGCCATAAAGTAATTGCATCCAAAGTTTCATCTTGAATATAATCAAGACTGTTAATAATTTTAGTTTTCTTTACTTTTTGAGTTGCATACTGTCTGGCCGAATCACTTGGTTCAAAACCTAAAGTTTCAAAATCATTTTCTATATATTTTACAAATTCTCCCGCACCACATCCATAATCTAAAACAGTTTTATCTTTTCCTACAAAATCAAATAAAATATTTTTTTTGTACTTCAGGTTAAAATTCTGCAGAAACTTATAAAGTTTTACTTTTAAAGAACCAGAATCCTGATGATGAGAAATGTAATCTTTGCTATCATAATACGCAGAAATATTTGCCGGAATATTTTGGGTTTTATAAACTCCTGGAATTGCCGTTTCTTTAATTTCGAATTCTTCCTGAGTTAAAAAATGGTCTTTTATTTTCATTATTATTTCTTAATACCTACAAAATATTTTAAACTTAATTAGTAAATGTTTCACGTGAAACATTATTTTAAATAGATTAATAAAATATTGATATCCGCAGGGGAGACTCCACTAATTCTTGCTGCTTGTGCAATCGTTTTTGGTCTTACTTTATTGAATTTCTGCTTGGCTTCTGCAGATAATGATTTAAGATTATCATAATCAAAATCGTCGGCAATTTTAATGGTTTCCAAACGGGTAAGTTTTGCTACATTATCTTTTTCTTTTTCAATGTACCCTCGGTATTTGATATTAATCTCTGCCTGCTCTTTTACTTCAGTTGAGTATTGATGCGTAACCTCTTTAATGAAATCGATTTCTTCTAATTTCTCCAAAGTCATATTCGGTCTGGTTAAAATTTGAGCCGAACGGTAAGCCTGGTCAACAGGAGCAGAAGATATACTTTCTAGAATTGGATTAATAACTCCTGGTTTTAGAGAAGTGTCTTTTAAGAAACTTTCTAATTGATTGCTTTTATCAATTTTTTCCTGAACTCTGATCAATCGTTCTTCATTCGCTAAACCTAAATTATAAGACTTCTCTGTCAAACGAATATCTGCATTATCCTGTCTTAATAAGAGTCTATATTCTGCTCTGGAGGTAAACATACGATAAGGTTCATCAGTACCTTTCGTAATTAAATCATCGATAAGAACACCAATGTATGCTTCGTCTCTGTTTAATGTAAATATCTCTTTATCGTGGACTTTATTGTGCGCATTAATTCCGGCAATTAATCCTTGTCCGCCTGCTTCTTCATAACCCGTTGTTCCATTAATTTGACCTGCAAAATAAAGGTTTTCGATTAATTTAGTTTCTAAAGTATGGTGCAATTGAGTAGGAGGGAAGTAGTCATATTCTATAGCATAACCTGGACGGAATACTTTTGCATTTGCAAATCCTGGGATATGTCGCATTGCTTTTAACTGAATATCTTCTGGTAGTGAAGAACTGAATCCATTAACATAGATTTCAACAGTTCGCCAACCTTCCGGTTCTACAAATAACTGATGACGTTCGCGCTCTGCAAATCGATTAATTTTATCTTCAATACTTGGACAGTATCTTGGACCAATACTTTGAATAGTTCCATTAAACATGGGACTTCTATCAAAACCTTCGCGTAAAATTTCATGAACGGTCTCGTTGGTATAAACGATATGACAACTCATTTGTTTGGTTAATTTCGGATTGTCTAAATAGGAGAAATTTTTAGGATTTTCATCCCCTTTTTGTTCTTCCATTTTGGAGTAATCAAGTGATCGTCCATCTACACGAGGTGGAGTTCCTGTTTTCATTCGTCCAGATTCGAACCCAAGTGAAACTAATTGTTCGGTAATTCCGAAAGCGCGAGGTTCGCCCATTCGTCCGCCACCAAGTTGTTTATCGCCTACGTGTATTAATCCATTCAGAAAAGTACCATTGGTTAGTACTACTGATTTTCCTCTGATTTCAAGTCCTAAAGAAGTTATTACTCCGGCAACCCGATTATTTTCGATGATTAAACTCTTCACCATATCCTGGAAGAAGTCCAGATTTGGAGTTTTTTCTAATGCAATTCTCCATTCTTCTGCAAAGAGCATTCTGTCGTTTTGCGTTCTTGGAGACCACATTGCAGGACCTTTTGACAGGTTAAGCATTTTGAATTGAATAGCAGATTTGTCTGCGATTATTCCAGAATAACCTCCCATTGCATCGATTTCTCGAACAATCTGCCCTTTTGCAATTCCGCCCATAGCAGGATTACAAGACATTTGCCCGATGGTTTGCATATTCATTGTAATGAGTAGGGTTTTAGAACCTAAGTTGGCAGCAGCAGCGGCTGCTTCTGAACCAGCATGTCCGGCACCTACTACAATAACGTCGTATATTTCGTTTATCATTTTGATCTATTAAAATGTTTCACGTGAAACATTATTAAGTTTTTGGTTAATTTTCGTGGTCTTTAGCCCCGATGGAAGCGGTATCCTATTGTGTAGCGGCAGCGAAACAATAGATATAGCGGACAGCGGGAAAAGGCTCCTAAAAAATATTGAGATAGAAATCTTCTTTGTTGCGCATTTCCGTCTGTTCTTCATTGGTTTTATCTTTGTAACCACATAAATGAAGAATCCCGTGGGCTAAAACTCTGTTTAATTCTGAAGTAAAGTCTTTGGAAAGCGTCATTGCATTTTCGGAAATGCGGGGCAAAGATACGTAAATATCTGCGGAAATGGTTTTGCCTTTTACATAGTCAAACGTGATCACATCGGTATAGTAGTCATGATTTAGAAAATCCTGATTTACTTTTAGCAAACCTTCATCTGATAAGAAAATGTAATTGATCGTACCTAATTTTTTACTTTCTTGATTGATAAGTTCTCCTAACCACTCTGTCGTTCTAGAATCAATTTCTATTGGGGCGATATTTTCAAAGAAAAATTGTATCATATTTTTAAAACCAATGTCCCAGAATTACACTGAACATTCCTCTTTTTACTTTTAATGAATGGCTGTAATTAATTTTAATTTGACCAAACGGTGATTTGTAACCAGCAGTTAGTCCTGCTGAAGAATCTGAAACATGTAAAATATCGTCAACATTTAAATCATTAAAAAGATTAGCGAAGGAGAAGTTGGCATCTGCAAAGAAATTTTTATTTAATTTAAACTGTGCAGTACTGGATGAAACTAATATGTTTTGTGCAACAGACTGCCCAAATTGATAACCCTGAAATGTAACAAAATTACCTAGATTTTGATCAAATATTCCACCCATTCTGTAATTATAATATGGACTGAGGTTATCACCAATAGTGAATCCGCCATATAAACCAAGACGATAGGTGAGCCAATTTGTTACTGGAAAATTGAGTTGCGTGTTTGCCTTCAGTTGAAATATTTTACCATCATCGAATTTATCTAAGATATCGAGTACTTTTCCTTCAACATTTAAATAAAATCCTCTCGTGGCGAAACTACGGTCATCTCGGGTATCGCTTTTAATAAAAGCATAGGCATTCACGAAATTTTGCGGATTTGAATATCCATTTTCTCCTGTAATCTTGGCTTCAAAATAATCATTACTAAGACCTGCACCTATTGCAAATTTATCTCTCCAGATGGATTGTAAAAACACTTCATTTCTGAACCAATTCCATTTTTCATAAATATTCCCAGAATCATCCTTTAGATCTAAAGACATTCCAGATGCGTAAACTCCTAAACCAGGAATATAACCATTATCAATAAAATAATTGAAATAATAACGAGGTTGATCTCCAACAATAATATCTAAAGAAACAGTGGAGTTTCGGAATAAAAGTCTTTTGGCAGTTGCATTTAAGAGTAAGCCTGTTTTAAAAATTTCATCATAATGCAATCCGAATTTTAGGAAAAACCGAGTATCATCTTCTGTAACGTTCAATTGTAAGTAATTCTTATCATCTTGTTGAATGATATCGTAATTGATTAATCTGTAATTATTGGTCGCATACAATTTATCAATCATTTTATTGATTCCGCCGTAGGTTTGAAGTGACGGAACCTTCAAATTCATTTTCCCTAACACATAATTTTTTCTAAAAATATGGTCGTTTACCAGTATAAGACTGTCAATTTTATAGACATTAGAGTAAATATTACTTAGAGGTGCCCGAAGTTTTTTATCTTCCTTTTTTGGGAGTAAAGAAAGCGGTTCTATATATTTTTGCGCTTCTACATAACCAGAGTCCAAAATGGCTTGTTTCATGTCGTAACTGGTAGCACCCATCCCTTCCAGATTTGGATGAATATTGATATCCGTGTATTTATACTGATTTTTTGTTTCTTTCTGAATACCGAAATCGATGACCTGGTTTAAGATTGAAATTGCAGATTGCAGATCTTTTCGGCTGGCTAATCCCTGGCTTAAATCTACTCCAATTACAATGTCTATTCCTTTATCTTTTAATGGTTTCGATGGATAATTAATCGTCATTGCGCCATCAATATAAAGCGAATCTCCAATTTTTACGGGATCCATTAAAGAAGGAAAGGCTGAACTGGCCATGATCGAACTCACTAAATCCCCGCTTTCAAATAACTGCATTTCGCCGCTCTCCAGATTTGTGGCAACACACATAAAAGGAATGGGTAATTTAGAAAAATCAGAAATGGTAGAAACGTTTTTAAAAAGTTCTTTTAATAAATAAATATTTTTCTGACCAGTTGAAATTGCTTTAGGCAGCACATTTATTTTACCATTTTTAACAGGAATAGTCAAGAGGTATTTATCAACTGATTTATTGAAAAAAGAAGTTTCCTGTCGGTTTTTTTCATTCGCAATAATCGAATAAAAATCCGTATCCATGACTATTTTTTCAATTTCTTTACCCGTATATCCCGAAGCATATAATCCACCAACAATAGATCCCATGCTTGTTCCAGAGATATAATCAATTTTTACTCCTAAAGAATCCAGAACTTTTAAAACTCCAATATGGGCGAAACCTTTGGCGCCACCGCCAGAAAGTGATAAACCTATTTTTGGATTAGATGGAACAGTGAAACCTTCTTTAACCTGACTTTTCGCCTGAAAACTCAGCAACAAAAGAAATAAAAATGATAGATAGTTTTTCATTTAATCTTTGATATAAATTCGTTTTACACGTCGTGAAATTGAGGTTAAAACTTCGTAAGAAATTGTTTTACAATATTCTGCAAAATCCTCTAGCGAAGGATTTGAATTAAAGATGATGACTTCTTCACCTTCTTTTACTAAAGAAGTCTCTAAATCGATCATCATCATATCCATGCAAACATTGCCAACGATAGGAAAAAGTTCTTTTCTGATGCCTACAAAACCAGAATTATTGCCAACTAATCTCGGAATTCCATCTGCATAACCAACTGGTATTGTTGCGATTCGGGTATCTTTTATGGCTTTGAATCTTCGGTTATAACCAACAGATTCGCCTGCTTTAACTTCTGATATTTGCGAAATAACCGTTTTAAAAGTAACTGCGCTTTTTAACTGTTTTTTAATTTCAGCATTGGCAGAAATTCCGACCATCCCAATCCCTATTCGAACCATATCAAACTGATAATCAGTAAAGTTTACAATTCCTGAAGTGTTCAGAATATGCCGTATTGGTTGCTCTTTAATCCCTTTAATTAATTTCTGTGAATTTTCATTAAAGATATGAATTTGTTCTAAAGTATATTCATTTTCCTCATCGTCATCAGAAGAGGATAAATGGCTGAATATGGATTTTAACTTCACATTCATCAACTTCAACTTTTCAATGAGTTCACTCAGTTCATCTTTCTTAAAACCAAGACGATGCATTCCTGTTTCTAGTTTAATATGAATTGGATATCGATGTTGAATACCTTTTTGAACTAGCTTTTCATTGAACAATTCAAGCACACGGAAACTGTATATTTCCGGTTCCAAATTATAATCGATGATAATATTATAACTGTGTTGTTCCGGATTCATCACCATAATTGGCGTTGTAATTCCGTTTTTACGTAAATCAACGCCTTCGTCAGCATATGCAACTCCTAAATAATCGATGTGGTGGTGTTGCAGAAATTCCGCTATTTCATAACCACCCAAACCGTAAGAATAGGCTTTTACCATGGCCATCATTTTGGTTTCTGGTTTTAAAAGTGCTTTGTGAACGTTGATATTGTGTAAAATCGAATTCAAATTCACTTCTAAAACAGTATCGTGTTTCTGAAGTTCTAAGTAAGATTTTACCTTATCTATTTCAAATTTGCGGGCACCTTTTAGTAAAATCAAGTGATCTTCTATTTGGTTAAGATGTGCGCTTTCAATGAGTTCAGTCGTATTATTGAAAGTGGAAGTTGTAGACTGAAAAAGTTTTTCAAATTTTGTAATTTCTTCTCCAATTAAAAAGACAGATTTGAAATTTTGCTCATTGGTTAATGCGGAAACTTCCTGATAAAGTTGGTCTGCGTTTTTTCCTTCTACAAAATCGGTGAGGATTAAAGTTTTATTGGGTTTATTATATTCTTTAATATTCTGAAATGCAATTTTCAAAGAATCTAAATCTAAATTGAATGAATCATTGATAATCAGATTATTACGAATACCATTCACGCTTTCCAACCTCATTTCTACTGATTTCAGCGCATTCAGTTTCTCTATAATTTTTGAATTTTCAAAACCAAATTCCTTCAAAGTAGAAATCACACATAATGCATTGCTAATGGTCGCTTCATCACGTTGGTTAATTGGAACAGAAAACTCTTCCTCAAAATATTGAATAATGAGGCCTTGAGTTTTATCGGTCCAGTTATTTTTAATAAAAACATCATTATGATTTTTTAATCCAAATGATATTAATTTTTTACTTGAATTGAATTGATTCATTTTGGTATAAACCAATTCATTATCGCCGTTAAAAATAATCGTTTTAGAATTTATAAAGAGGATTAATTTTTCGTCTATCAATTCATCTACAGATTCGAAATTGGAAGAATGCGCAGAACCGATATGGGTTAGAATTCCGATTTGAGGAGAGAAAATATCTTCGAGAATTTTCATTTCCTCAGGCTTTGAAATGCCAACTTCAAAAATGCCTAATTGATGTTTTTTATTAATTTCCAATAAAGAAAGCGGAAGTCCTAATTGCGAGTTAAAACTTTTCGGACTTTTCACTGTAGCATAATCATGAAAGAGTGATTGATAGAGCCATTCCTTTACAATTGTTTTTCCATTACTACCCGTAATTCCAATCGTTTTTAATGAAAATTGCTGGAGATGATATTTTGCGAATTTTTGAAGAAATTTCAAAGAATTGTCAACAATGATCCAAGTAATATTGTCATACTGTGGAAAATGATGTTCAGAAATAATGATATCAATTCCTTTCTCTATGGCAGATTCGATATATTTTTCGCCAGAATTTTTTGAAGTATTAATAGCTAAAAAAGCAGTGTCGTTTACAGAAAATAGAGTTCTACTGTCGTAGGCTATATTTTTGATGTGCAGATTTTCGTCACCAATGAACTGGGATCCTGTAATTTCTGCAATTTGTTTGGTGGTATAATTCATTTATTTTCGTTGTTCAGAAACTCTTCATTGAAAACTTTTCTGCTCACCGCTTCGTAACTATCTGTTTCGCCCAATTGAACTAAATCTTTATTGGCAGAAGTTCTCATAGAATGATTCGCAAGATTTCCTGTTCTTTTGCAAATAGCGTGCACTTTTGTAACATATTCCGCAGTGGCCATTAAATTGGGAATGGGTCCGAAAGGTCTGCCCATAAAATCCATATCCAAACCAGCAATGACAACTCTTATGCCGCTGTTAGCCAGTTTATTAGCAACTTCAACAATACTTTCATCGAAAAACTGCGCTTCATCAATTCCGACTACATGACAGTTGGAGCCCAGAAGTAAAATTTCACTTGGACTTTCTACAGGGGTGCTTCGGATTTTATTTTGATTGTGAGAAACAACTTCTTCTTCTGCATACCGAGTATCCAGTTTTGGTTTAAAGATTTCCACGTTTTGACCAGCCATTTCTGCACGGCGTAAACGGCGGATTAACTCTTCAGTTTTTCCCGAAAACATCGAGCCGCAGATAACTTCCATCCAGCCGCTTTGTTTTGCGTGATTTATTGTATTTTCTAAAAACATTTGTTAATTTAGCCGTAAGATTTAAAAAGCCAAAATTACGGAAATTTAATAAGATTCTAATATGCAAAATCTCCAAGATATTCACGATAAAATTTTTTTTGAAACAAAAACTATTCTCGAAACCCTCTGTAAAATTAATTCAAAAGATGAACTTTTAGCAAAGCAGGATTTATTTACAGAAGTTACAGATAGAATCGCTTTTCTAAGAATTTTAGAAAAGAACGAAGATCAATTTTCGCGAATTCTTACAGGAGAAGTCAGCCATGAAAACCAAATTTTAGATGAAGCCACGGAGCACGTAGAATTTAATGAAACTACTTTTGATGATATTGTTGAAGAAGAAGTCATGTTCACCAATGAACTGAACGATTTTGAAGAAGAGATTCAAACCGAGCAGGATAATATCCATACCACAACTCAATCAGAATCTTTAGAAGAAGAGAAGCAAGTTGAACCAGAACAGGATTTAATTATTGAACAGGAAGAGTTTGATTATGCGGAAAGAGTAGCGCAAAAAGAAAAAGACTTAGAGGAAATGGAAGAGCGCCGCCGGAGAATTGTTGAGTTTAGTAGACACGAGACTCAGCCTGATGATTCTACTGAAATTGAAAGAAATCTACAAAATTCTGAGAGAGAACACGCAGAGAAAAAATTTAAGTTAGCCAGCATTAAAGGGATAAAAGTTGTTCAGCAATTGTTTGATATCGATCCTTTGGATGAAGAAACAGAAAAAATAGAAACACCAGTTGATGAAGGAAGCTTGTTGAAAAGCCATGTGAAAACAGACTTTATGGAAGCCGAAAAAAGAAAACCAGAATTTAAACTGGATCTTAATGATAAAGTAGCTTTCACAAAAAGTTTATTTGCGGGTAACGAAATAGAGTTAAAGGAAACCATTGAAAAATTAAACAGTTTCAGCAATTTAGAAGATGCGAAACAATATCTCAGTGAAGTTTATTACAGAAAAGATTGGGGAAAAGTCGACGAATACGCACAACGATTGTGGAATTTGGTGGAAAATAAATTCATGTAAGAACTGAAGAATTGATGATGATAAAAAATATAAAAGATTTCCAAAATGTCTTTTTCATAGGAGTTGCAGGCGTTGGAATGAGCGCAATTGCTCAGTACTTAAAAGGTATTGGGAAAGAGGTGAGCGGAAGCGACCGCTATTTTCATCCAGGTGAATATAATAAAACCAAAGAACAGTTAGAAGCAGAAGGAATCAAATGTTTTCTTCAAGATGGAAGCGGAATTACAGAAAAGACTGATCTAATAGTAGTCTCTACTGCAATTGAAGATACTGTTTATGAAGTTCAAAAAGCAAAAGAACTTGGCATTCCAATTATTAAAAGAAGCGAATTATTATCGATCATCGCAAAAAGTAAAAAGACGATTGCAGTCGCAGGAACTTCGGGGAAATCCACGACATCAGCGATGCTTTTCCAGATTTTATTAGATGCTAATTTTGAACCTAGCATCATTTCTGGCGCAGGTTTAACCAGCATTATCAAACAAGGCAAAATAGGAAATGCTGCAGTCGGAAAAGGAGAGTGGCTCATCATAGAAGCCGATGAAAGCGACGGTTCCGTTGTTCAGTATCACCCAGAAATTGGATTGCTTTTAAACATCGATAAAGACCATCAGGAAATTGATGAATTGATCGAATTGTTTACTATTTTTAAAAGCAATACAAACAGTTTATTCATTGTTAATCAATCAAATACATTAGCGAAATCATTGTCTGCGAATCCCGAAATAGATTTTGGATTTGAAAATAAAGAGGCAGGATATTCTGCTGAAAATTTCAAACAAGATGGTTTGTCTTTGACCTTTGAAATTCAGAATCAAAAATTTCAAATGAATTCCTTGGGACAACATTCTGTTGAAAATGCAACTGCTGCAATTGCTGTTGCCCATCAAATTGGAATTGGTTTAAAAACCTGTGCTGAAAGTCTTTCAAAATATGAAGGAATTTACCGCCGTCATCAAATTCTGGGACAGAAAAATGGAGTTTGGGTAATTGATGATTATGCTCACAATCCAGCAAAATGCGCTGCTTCCATTAAGGCTTGCCAACCATTAGCAGAAAAAGTAATCGCCTGGTTTCAACCGCATGGATACAAACCGACTCGGTTTTTGAAAGATGATTTCATTCAAGAAATTGCAGATTCATTAAGACCGCAAGATGAAATCTGGATGAGCGAAATTTTCTATGCCGGAGGAACAGCTGTGAAAGATATTTCAGCCAACGATTTGGTTGAAGGAATTACAGCCAAAGGAAAAAAGGCTCATTTCGTGGAAGACAGAAACGATTTGTTAGAAGCCTTAAAACCTGAATTAAAAGAAGGAACAGTTTTACTTTTAATGGGTGCAAGAGATCCAAGTTTGGAAGAGTTTTGTAAAAACTTATATGAAAACTTATAAAATTAAAATCAATCCTTCAAGTTTATAACAACCTTGGGAGATTCTATAAAAAATGAGCGGAATCCTATATTTTGTGCCAACACCCGTTGGTAACCTAGAAGACATGACTTTCAGAGCAGTAAAAATTCTGAAGGAAGTCGATTATATTTTATGTGAAGATACCCGAACCTCGGGTTTTCTTTTGAAGCACTATGAAATATCTAAACCACTGAAATCCTATCATTTACACAACGAGCATCAAACAACTCAGAAAGTGGTTGATGATTTGAAAAATGGTCAAAACATCGCAATTATAACCGATGCAGGAACACCTGGAATTTCAGATCCTGGCTATCTTTTGGCGAAAGCAGTTTCAGATGAGCAATTAGAAATGCAGTGTTTACCTGGCGCAACAGCTTTTGTTCCGGCATTGGTAGTTTCTGGATTGCCGAATAATGAATTTTTATTTGCAGGATTTTTACCCCAGAAAAAAGGAAGACAAACCAAACTAAAACAATTGGCGGAAGAGAAAAAAACCATTATTCTCTACGAAAGTCCACACAAGATTAATACGACTTTAGAACAGATCAAAGAATTTTTTGGCGAAGAAACTAAAGTAAGTTTAAGTCGGGAAATTTCCAAAAAATTTGAGGAAACTAAACGCGGGACAATCAATGAATTAATCGACTTCTCTAAAAGCAAAACTTTAAAAGGAGAAATTGTATTGGTCATCAATAATGTGGTGAGCAAAGAAGAGGACGAAGAAAAACCTTTGTCAAAAAATAAATATAAAAACTTAGAAAAATAAACGAAATACATATGGGATTATTAGAAGGAAAAGTTGCCTTGATTACTGGCGCAACCCGTGGGATTGGAAAAGGAATCGCAGAAGTTTTTGCGAAAGAAGGTGCACAAGTTGCCTTTACTTACGCCGGTTCTGTTGATAAAGCAAAAGCGTTGGAAGAAGAATTAGGAAAGATTACCAAAGTAAAATCTTACCAGTCAGATGCGTCTGATTATGATGCGGCACAACAATTAGCGGCAGATGTCATCGCTGACTTTGGTAAAATCGATATTCTGATTAATAATGCCGGAATTACCAGAGATAACTTAATGCTCAGAATGTCCAAAGACGATTGGGACACGATTATTAAAGTGAATTTAGATTCGGTGTTCAACTTAACCAAGGCAGTAATTAAACCGATGATGAAAGCCAGATCTGGTTCTATCATTAACATGACTTCGGTCGTTGGGGTGAAAGGAAATGCAGGTCAAGCGAATTATGCTGCATCAAAAGCGGGTGTTATTGGTTTCTCAAAATCGATTGCGCTTGAATTAGGTTCCAGAAATATCCGTTGCAATGCGATTGCTCCAGGATTTATCGAAACTGAAATGACGGCTGCTTTAGATGAGAAAACAGTACAGGGTTGGAGAGAATCAATTCCTTTGAAACGCGGTGGTCAGCCAGAAGACGTTGCAAATGCCTGCGTTTTCCTGGCGAGCGATATGTCCGGTTATATCACAGGGCAGGTTCTGAACGTAGATGGTGGAATGCTCACTTAATATTTTTAGAAGCACTAAGATTTTTGCTATTTAGAAAAACCCGTCCCGCTCTCCACTCTATCTCGCCGAGGCGAGGATGCCGTTACGATCGGGGCTAAAAGAAAAACCATTTCAATTTTCAAAAATAAAAATGCTCTGAATTTCAGAGCATTTTTACTTGGGACAATGATTTGTTTAAAGGATGATCTTTCAACCGTAAAAATGTAAAAAAATCTTGTCAGAAAAGACAAAACAAACAACAGGTTATGTGAACTTATAAACCCAATCAGTTCCATGTCAAAATACTTGAGTGACTTTTGTTGTTAATAAGATGGGCTAATCTCCAAATACCTGATTCTCCTGTTCTAAAACCCGGATAAAAGTTGTTCGCTTAGAAAGTTCCCGCAAAGTAGAAGCACCAACGTAAGTACACGTCGAACGAACGCCGCCCAAAATATCTTTCACCGTTACCGAAACTGATCCTTTGTATGCGACTTTCACCGTTTTTCCTTCAGATGCACGATATTCTGCAACGCCACCCGAATGTTTATCCATAGCGGTTTGAGAACTCATTCCATAGAAAAGTCGGTATTTCTTACCATTTTCTTCTACGATTTCTCCGCCGCTTTCATCGTGTCCAGCGAACATTCCACCCAACATCACGAAATCGGCACCGCCGCCAAATGCTTTTGCGACATCGCCAGGCATTTTACAACCACCATCAGAAATAATATGTCCACCAAGTCCGTGAGCCGCATCAGCACATTCAATAATCGCCGAAAGTTGTGGATAACCAACACCTGTTTTTATTCTGGTTGTACAAACCGATCCAGGACCAATCCCAACTTTAACAATATCAGCGCCAGATAAAATAAGTTCTTCTACCATTTCTCCTGTAACAACATTTCCCGCGATAATTGTTTTATCTGGAAAAGTTTTGCGGATTCTTTTAACAAACGCGACGAAATGTTCAGAATATCCGTTGGCAACATCAATGCACAGAAAATTAATTTTTGGATGGAGATCAATAATCTGCTGAATTTTTCCATCATCATCTTTTCCGATTCCGGTGCTCAAAGCAATATAATCGTAAATTGAATCTGGTTGATTTGTGAGAAAATTTGACCATTCTTCAACCGTATAATGTTTATGAATTGCGGTGATAATCTTTTCTTTCGAAAGCCCTTCAGCCATTTCAAATGTTCCCACCGTATCCATATTTGCCGCAATAATCGGAACTCCAGTCCATTTTTTCTGGGAATTTCTGAAAGTGAAATTTCTTTCTAAACTAACCTGGGATCGGGATTTCAACGTAGAACGTTTCGGACGGATCATGACGTCTTTAAATCCTAATTTAAGTTCGGTTTCTATGCGCATTTTTATGAATATTTAAAAGTTAAACAAAGGTTAAGGCTTGAAAAAAACTAAATTATTATTCCAAAATATTTCGAAGCGTCTGCAAATGTTCGTGAGCAGTTAGATCAAATTTTACAGGAACAATCGATATATAACCATCTGCTAGTGCTGTTTCATCAGCATCATGACCATCATCCATATTATTGAAATAACCAGTCAGCCAATAATATTTTTTGCCGTGCGGATTGGTTCGTTCATCAAAGTTTTCTTCCCATTTTGCGTTGGCTTGTCGGCAAACTTTAATTCCTTTAATTTCCTCTTTCTTTAGTTTCGGAATATTTACATTCAGAACAATTCCTTTAGGCAAAGGATTTTCTAAAACTTTATTTACAATATTCTGAATATGTTCTTTGGCTTGAGAAAAATCGGCATCCCAGGAAAAGTCCAGTAAGGAGAATCCGATTGCTTGTAAACCTTCTACTCCCGCTTCCACAGCAGCACTCATTGTTCCTGAATAAATAACATTAATGGAAGAATTTGCACCGTGATTAATTCCGGATACTACGATGTCTGGTCTTCTGGTCAAGATTTTATCCAAAGCAAATTTTACACAATCAACTGGAGTTCCACTTAATGAATAATCTTTTTGCGGACCTTCTAAATTGATTTCTTCAAATGTTAAAGTAGAGTCAATCGTAATTGCATGACCTTTTCCTGATTGTGGTGAATTGGGAGCAACTACGATTACTTCGCCAATTTCATTCATAAAGTTGACAAGATTTCTAATTCCCGGAGCGGTAATTCCGTCGTCGTTCGTGACTAATATTAAGGGTTTTTCCATGAATTTTAAAATGATTTACCACAAAAATAATTCTTTAAAAAGACATTCCGAGTATTCTTTTCAAACATTATGATTTTTAATATTGAAAGAGAAATAAGGCATCGAATACTACTTTTCTTAATTAGGACTTATCGGTTACTTTGGAACCTAAAATTTTGTCTTACTTTTGTAAGTTGTTTAAAACGTAAAATTTTCACGTTTTTTTGCTACAATTATTTATGAAGTATTTTAAGTTTTTTCTTCTCTGCCTTCTCCTGGCTTCTGTTTTTTCATTTTCTCAAGTTCGAGAAACCGCAATAGATGAAGTGCAAATTAAGATGGTTAAGAAATTAAAAAAGAAAGATAATCCGGCCTTTGAGATTATGCAAGAAGTTTGGAAACGTAAGAAAAACAACGGACTTTCTCAGTTTCAAGATTACCAATATGAAGAATATGAAAAAGTAGAGGTAGACCTTGCCAACATTGATTCTGCTTTTACTCAAAGAAAAATTTTCAATCAACTCGACTTCGTTTTTAAGTATGCCGATACTCTGGATAATGCCAATCAACTGGCTTTGCCTATTTTTTTTAATGAAACACTTTATAAAACGCTGGGCAGAAACACACCAAATAAAAAGGAAAAGCGACAGATTATAGCCAATAAATCTTCAGGGTTTTCTGATAATGATATGGTTGCAAATACTGCAAAAAACCTTTATAAAGAAATTAATATTTATGATAACGTGCTAAATTTCTTTAATATCGGTTTTACAAGCCCGATTGCGAGAGATGGTTTTTCAGTGTACGATTATCAACTTTTGGGCGAAGAGTTTATTAATGGTACAGACGCTTATCGAATAAGATATGCACCGAAAAGAAAAGACATACTCTCGATTTATGGCGTGGTTTATATTGCTAAAGAAACTTATGCGGTAGTGAGCGCAACCATTAAATCAAGTCGAAACATCAACGTGAATTTTGTCAATAGTTTCTATAACGAATTAGAGTATGATAATCCGAACGATTCTATTTTTTTGCCTAAAAGAAATTATCAGGAAATTCAATTGTCGATTTTTGGAAAGAAAGAAAAGTCAAAAAGTATTGTTGCTAAAAAAACGACCGTTTTCTCTGATTATCTTTTTAATCAAAATATAAATGATGAGGTGTTCGACAATAAAATATCATCATTAAGTGATAAAGATTTTGAAAAAGACGATCAATACTGGCTGGAAAATAGAAAAGAACAACTTTCTAAAACGGAAGAAAATGTCTATCAAATGATGGATGAATTACAAAGTGTTCCGAAATTTAAGAAAGTAGTAAAAGCGTATGAAGTTATTTCATCAGGCTATTACAATGCTTTTAAAGCCATCGATTTTGGAGATATTTATTCCACTGTGGGTTATAATGAAGTTGAAGGATTCCGTTTGAGGTTGGGAGCCAGAACCTATTTTTCACCCAATGATTTATGGCGCGCTGCCTTTTATACTGCTTATGGTTTCCGCGATCATCAAGTGAAATATGGAGCCGAATTTAGGAATATGTTTAATCGTGATAATCGATTTACAATCGGTGTTGGAACTCGAAGAGATGTGATGCAATTGGGAGCGCAGTTGACTACTGATGAGGGAATTATGACACGGTCTTTTGCTTCTTCGGGAGTTTTGAATTCAGGAGATAACTTCTTTTTAAGTTCTGTAAATCAAACCAGTACGTTTGCCGCGATTGATCCTTTTAAGAATTTTACCGTGCGTTTAGATGCAACTCATCAAAGCATAAAATCTGCTAATCCGGAAAAATTTTCCCTGGATTATTATAAAAATGGACAAATCTATTCTGAACTGGTAGATTCCAAATTAGTCCTTAGCGTTACCGCAAGACCGGGCGCGAAATTTTCCCAATATGGTGTTGACCGTTATGAGCACAGCACTTTGGCGCCCACGATTATGATGAAATATACGCAGGGTTTAGAGGGCGTTTTCGGCTCGGATTTTAATTACAGTAAACTTCAGTTGTTTTATTATCAGCCGATTCTTTTAAAGAGTTTTGGAAGGCTGATTCTAAATGTCGAAGCCGGAAAAAACTTTAATAAACTTCCTTTGGCTTTACAAAATATTATTCCGGGAAATCAGTCGTATAATTTAATGCCCAATGCTTTTGCTTTGTTGAATTACTATGAATTTGTGGCGGATCAATATGTAACCTTCCAGGCAGAACATCATTTTAACGGAAAAATTTTATCTTATATCCCACTCGTCAAAAAATTAAAATTAAGAGAAGTAGCCTTTTACAGAACTGCCTTAGGTAGTTTGATGGAACGTTCTGTTTTAATGAATGTTGGGAATCAAAACCTGTCGGCTCCGGAAAAGAAACCGTATTATGAATATGGATTCGGAATTGAAAATATCGGTTTCGGAAACGTGAGGATTTTAAGAGTTGATTTCAACTGGAGAGGAAATTATCTTGAAAATCCGGAGACTAAAAAATTCGGAATTAAGTTCGGATTCCAATATTATTTCTAAAATACTTTTCTTTTCTTCTTCTATTAATTTCGCGAAATTCAATAAAAATTTCTAAATTTCTTATATTATTCTAAATAAGGTACTAATTTTGATACTTTGAAAAAATCCTGTAACGAATAAGGATAAACTTCAACAAATTATATATATTATTTAACAACTCTATGTTCAAAAAATTTAAACTCAATAAATTACTGCTGTTCATTCCGCTTACGAGTTTGGTGTTTTGTTTCAATACACCGAAAAATGACGACGAAAAAATGTCGACCATTATGATCAGCGTGAAGAACGCAATCAGTTATTTGCACTATTCACCAAAACCTATTAATGATGCTTATTCACAAGATGTTTATAAACATTATTTTGAAATGGTAGATAATTCTAAAAGGTATTTTCTGCAATCCGATATGGCAGAATTTGCACAGCATAAAACTAAATTAGATGATTATCTGAATCAGGGAGATTTAAGATTCTATAAATTAACTATCGATCGTTTGTATCAGAGAGTTGATGAAATAGATAAAATCACTCAGGATATTTTAAGCAAACCTATTAATTTAGATGAAGACGAAACGCTTGTTCTGGAGCCTAAGATAAAGAACAATCCAGCCAATCAGTCGGAACTTGCTGCAGAATGGAAAAAGTATATTAAATACAATATTCTGCAGGAAATGGAATCTTTAACTGCCAAGGAAGAAATGCAGAAAGAGAAAAAAGATTCTGTTCAAAAATTTAATTTGAAAGATACCATTAAACTAGAAATTTTAACTCCCGAAGCGAAGCGAATTAAAGCGACAGAGGAAGTGAAAGATTTGGTAACAGATACTTTCAGAAGGTTCAAGAAAAGAAATAAAATGGATTGGTTCACGGTGTATATGAATGCGTATACCGAAGTTTTCGATCCTCATACCAACTATTATTCTCCGAAAAATAAAGAAGATTTCGATACCCAATTCAAAGGGAAAATTATTGGAATTGGTGCTGTTATTCAGGAGAAAAAAGGGAATTTATATTTAGGTGAATTGACTATTGGTGCTCCAGCCTGGAAATCTAAACAACTAACATCGGGTGATAAAATCTTGAAAGTAAGATCGAGTCCGGATCAGGATGCCGTGAGTGTGGTAGGAATGCTTGTAGATGAAGCGGTGCGATTAATTCGTGGTAAGGAAGGAACCAAAGTTGTTTTAACTGTTGAGAAGAAAGATAAATCAATCCAAGAAGTAACCATGACTCGTGAAGAAGTGGCTATTGAAGATACTTTCGCAAGAAGTATTGTGGTGAACTCTTCAGATGGTAAAAAATATGGCTTTATTAATTTGCCAAGTTTCAATGCAGATTTCGAAGATCCGAAAGGAAGAAATGCTTCTGATGATATTAAGAATGAACTGATAAAATTGAAAGCACAAAACGTAGAGGGAATCGTCCTTGACCTTAGAAATAATGGAGGAGGAAGTTTAACGGAAGTCGGCGACATTATGGGCTTGTTCATGAATGCAGGCGCTTATGTTCAAGTGAAAGACGGTGACGGAAAGATCCAGACGCTTAAAAACAAATCAAATACTCCACTTTGGACAGGCCCTTTGGTAATTATGCAAAATGAACTTTCGGCTTCAGCGTCGGAGATTTTGGCAGGAGCCATTCAGGATTACGGACGAGGAGTAGTAATTGGTTCGCCGCAATCTTTCGGAAAAGGAACAGTACAAACCTTTGTTGATCTTAACAGATATTTGAATACCAGTGACGATTTTGGTTCTATAAAATTAACCATTCAAAAATTCTATAGAATATCAGGTGAATCTACGCAGAGAAAGGGAATTCAGTCTGATATTCAAATGAAAGACTTCTTTACTTATGCCGAGATTGGGGAACGATTTGATGAGTATGCTTTGGCTTGGGACAAAATTCCAGCAGTACAGTATCAACCTTTGAATTACTTCTCTGTAACCGCTTTACAGAAAGGAATTGAAGCACGTTTGAAAGAAAACAAAACCTATCAGTTGATCCAGCAATCTGCTCAGTGGAAAGAGAATTTAGATAAAGAGGAAACGATTTCTTTAAACCAAACCAAGTTTAATGAGGTGATGCAAATGAGAAAATCACAAATCAAGAAGTTTAAATCACTCACCAAATTTAATAATGGTTTGAAATTCACTGTGAATCCAGACGAAGCGGTTCGGGAGAAAACAGATGAAGCATTTGCGAAGAAAACCGAGAACTGGACCAAGAATCTTCAACGGGATTTATACCTTCAGGAAGCGATAAATGTAATTTCAGAAATGAAGTAAACTTTTAAAATAAGTACTTAAGCAACCATCGAGATATTCGGTGGTTGTTTTTTTTGCAGTTCAGTGATTAAAAATTACCGTTCAGTAGAAATTTATTTTATTTACCTTTAATCAAGTATACATTTGTACCAATAATTAGATCATGAACAGAAAAAGTTTAATAACCATATCCTGGATTACGTTTTTTATCGGAACGGTCATCTTTGTGTTTTTCACGCCGGTAAAAACTTTTCAAAACTACCTGTTGACAATGTTGATTTCCGCCTTGTACAGTTTTACCATCGCGATTGGAAACGGAGTGGTTAATGATTATTTAAACAAAAGATACTCGTGGGTAGAAGACACTAAAAAGCGAACAATTCTAGGCGTGATTTCAACCGTTATTGTCAATGTAATATTGGTCTTTATTTGTAATTATATCAACTTTATTTTATTTCAAAAAGGAAATGTTTCTGAGTTTTTTTCAGGAAATATGGGTTTCTTCAATTGGTTTACGATTAATGTAGCCTTATTTATTTCCGCTGTTTTACATGCAAAAGGTTTTGTAGAAGCCTGGAAAAGTTCTACCAAACAAGAAGTTGTTCAGCAGAAGTTAATCGCAAAATCAGCCAATGCTCAGTTCGAAAGTTTAAAGAACCAACTTGATCCACATTTCCTGTTCAATTCCTTAAATGTGTTGAGTTCTTTAATTGATGAAAATCCCGCGCAGGCCCAAAGATTTACGGCTTCAATGTCAAAAATTTACAGATATGTTCTCGAGCAAAAAGATAAAGAATTAGTGACCGTAGAAGAAGAACTTAACTTTGCGAAAACCTACTGCGATCTACTAAAAACCCGCTTTGAAGACAGCGTAAGTTTCGACTTCAATGTGAATGAAAAAGATTTGAAATTCTATGTAGTGCCACTTTCTTTGCAACTGCTTTTAGAAAATTGCATCAAACATAATTTTGCGACCTCTTCTAAACCATTGCATATTAAAATTTATTCTGAAAATGGTAACCTGTTCATTGAGAATAATTTACAGCAAAGAGAACAGGTAAAAGAAAGCGCCGGAATTGGCTTGTCAAATATTGTTCAGCGCTATTCTTTGTTAACAAAACAAAATGTTTTCATCGAGAAATCAGCAACGTTTTTCAAAGTGAAAATTCCAATATTAACTCAAAAAATTACCGCAATGAATACACAACCTTCCAGCGAATCCATGGCTTATGAAAGAGCCTCCAAAAGAGTAAAAGATTTGAAAGGATTCTATAGCAGTCTCATCTCGTATTGTCTGGTCATTCCATTTTTGATTTTTATCAACTTACGAACCGCACCGGAATACCACTGGTTTTGGTGGCCGATGTTCGGTTGGGGACTTGGCCTGAGTTTAACCGCAATCAAAGTTTTTGGAATCAGCAACAACTGGGAAGAAAAACAAATTCAGAAGATTTTAGACAGAGATAAATATAAAAACTAATAAACAATGGAAAATTTAACAAAGCAAGAAATCGATTATTCGATGGCAAAAGAAAGGGTAAATCAATTGAGAAAGTTCTACGTAAGTCTGGCTATTTTCGCCGTCTTGCTGGCTATCTATAGTTTTAGAAATTATTATTTAAATGGTGAAATTACATTTTTTAGTTTTAATAATTTCTCTGGAATTTTTTGGATCTGGGGACTTATATTAGCGATTAGAGCAGTCAAAATATTCTTCTTCCATCACAGTTGGGAAAGAAAAATGATGGATAAAGAACTTAATAAATAAGATCATGGAAAATTTTAATGACAGCGACATCAAATATTTAGAGGCTAGAAAACGGGTAAAAAGAATCAAAGGATTTTACATCCACGCATTGATTTACGTTCTGGTGAATATTGGATTAATCATCACCAATACTTCCGTCGGCGGATCTGGATTTAACTCAATCGATACTTACTGGACCGCAATTTTCTGGGGAATCGGTCTTGCCGGACATGGATTGAGCGTTTTCCTGCCTAATATGATTTTAGGAAAAAACTGGGAAGAAGAAAAAATCCAGGAGTTAATGAATAAAAATAAGTAACATGAATACCGCCACCAATTTAATCATGGTTCTCTGGGGATTTTCAGAAATTTATCTTCTCTTAAAAATGAGATCCGGAAGTGCTGATGCGAAAGGCAAAGATAAGAAGTCGCTTTCCAGGCTTTGGCTGGTTATCGGCTTCAGTATTTTTTTCGGAATTTTTATTGCCAAATCCACCTACTTTCCTTTTTACCAAAGTCAGTTAATACAATTGCTCGGTTTATTGTTTCTGTTCTTAGGTGTAATTTTGAGGTTGATCGTTATTAATAATCTGGGGAAATATTTCACCGTAGATGTGACCATTAAAAAAGATCATCAGTTAAAAACCGACGGATTTTACAAATATGTGCGGCATCCTTCATATGCATTTTCGTTGCTCACCTTTCTAGGATTAGCGATTGTTTTAAATAATTACATTTCGGCTGTTATTGTTTTCGTTCCTGTATTTCTAATGTTTCTGTACCGCATCAAAATTGAAGAGCAGGTTTTAACGGAACAGTTTGGACAAGATTATTCTGATTATAGGAACAAAACCAAAAGACTTATTCCATTTATTTATTAATTTTAGAAGATGATAAAAACACTCATCATTGAAGATGAAAAACCTGCCGCGCGTAAACTCGAACGATTATTGAGTTTATTCGCTGATTTAGAATTAGTTGCAGTCATAAATTCCGTAGAAGAAGGAATTGATTGGTTTCAGAATAATCCGCACCCAGACTTAATTTTTTCCGATATCGTCTTAGGCGACGGCTTGTCTTTTGACATTTTTGAAAAAGTGCCGACGAAGAGTTTTATGATTTATACGACGGCTTTTGATCAGTATACTTTGAAGGCTTTTAAACTTAATTCTATCGACTATCTTCTAAAACCAATTATGGAAGAAGATCTGGAAAAAGCAATCAGTAAATTTAAAAGTTTCTTACCTTCAGAATCATCTTATAACACATTGGAAATTAAATCTTTAATTAAAGAAGAGAAACAAAAACTATCTCGGATTTTAGTTAAAATTGGTTACAATTTAAAGATTGTTCAAACCGATGAGGTTTCGTGTTTTTACAGCGAAAATAAAATCGTTTACCTTCAAACAAAAGAGAGAAATTATCCCACCGATTTTACCTTAGATGAACTGCAGGAAGTTCTTGATGATAAAAATTTTTTCCGTGTGAACCGGCAGTTTATCATTAATTCTAATTTTATAAAAAACATTCATACTTCACCTTATTACAAAGTCGAAATGGAGTTTCAACCGGAAGAAGAAATTACGGTGAGTCGCGATCGTGTGAAAGATTTCAAAGACTGGTTGTCTAACTAAACTATTTTTATGAACTGGATTTTATTGGCTGAGATTGTTTATGTAATCATCATAATCGCGGTTTTACTTCGAATTATTTATGATACCCAAACAGTCACGAAAACCCTTGCCTATTTGCTCTTGGTCATTTTTGTACCATTGATTGGGATCTTTATTTATTTCTCTTTTGGCATCAATTACCGGAAGAACAAATTGTACAATAAAAAGATTGTTCAAGATCAACAACAGGAGGATCAGGTGCTGGCAAAACTGGAATCCTATAATCTCAAAAATCTGGAAGGAGTCAAGGAAGATGATCATTTTGCAGGACTAATGAAGATGATTTATCAAACAGACCGAAGTCCTTTAACAACGAATAATTCTGCAGAACTCTTAATTAATGGAGAAGAAAAATTCCCCGCAGTTTTGGAGGCTTTACGAAATGCAAAACATCATATTCACATTGAATATTATATTTATGAAGATGATGAAATCGGCCGGGCGATTGAACAGATTCTAATTGGAAAAGCCAGGAGTGGAGTGGAGGTTCGTTTTATTTATGATGACTTCGGAAGTGCTTCCATTCGGAAAACATTGGCCAAAAGATTGCGGGAAAATGGCGTGAAAGCGTTTCCGTTTTACAAAATAAAACTCATCAAGTTGGCGAGCCCCCTTAATTACAGAAATCACCGAAAAATCATCGTAATCGACGGACGCATTTCATTCATCGGTGGAATCAACATCAGCGAGAAATACAGCAATGCTTCAAAACGAAATAAATTATATTGGCGCGACACTCATTTAAAGTTAGAAGGCGATGCAACTGCAATTCTGCAGCATATTTTTATTGGCGACTGGAATTATTGTTCCGATGAAAAACTAACCATCAACGAATTGTATTTCCCGAGACCTGAGCAGAATTTCGAGCATACCAAAAATGTTCAGATCATTTCCAGCGGGCCGGATTCTGACCGACCTTCGATTTATTACGCGATCGTAAAAGCGATCCAGTCGGCAAAAAAAGAAATTTTTCTTACGACACCTTATTTTATTCCGGGAGAAACAATTATTGATGCGATGAAAATGGCGTCACTTTCGGGTGTGAAAGTTAAACTTTTAGTTCCCGGAATTTCAGATTCGTTCATGGTTAACGCCGCGGCAAAATCCTATTATACGATACTTTTAAGAGCGGGAGTCCAAATATATCTGTACCGAAAAGGATTCGTTCACGCCAAAACTTTGGTTGCTGATCGCTGTCTGGCCATGGTTGGAACCGCCAATTTAGATTACCGGAGTTTTGATTTAAATTTTGAAGTGAACGCCGTTGTTTATGATCAAGAACTTGCGGGCGAACTTACAGATAATTTCGAAAAGGATCTTCTTGATTCTGAGCAAATTCATATGGAATCGTGGCTCAATCGTCCAAAACATGTACAACTCATCGAAAAAATAGCACGACTGATGTCTCCGATGTTGTAGCAATTTATTCTATCTAAAACAAAAATACCTTTCAGGATTCCTGAAAGGTATTTTTAAATTGATAGGGAATAATATTTTAAATTCGTTCTGCAACCAATTCTTCTTCGTCGGTCACTTCATAAAGATAGCGTTCCTTGGTGTCATTCAGTTCATCCATCCATTCCGTATGATGCACGGCTGCCTTCGTTCCGGTAACGACACTTTGGTACGTTTTGTCACGATAAGTCAGGATACACTCCTCTTTATCTTTTAGCCATTCTTTAAACATCACGGCTACCTGATCTACATTAAAATGCGGATAATCGGAAAGAGAAAGCAAATCTTTAATATAAGCCGTTTGAAAATCAACATGTCCTTCACCCGTTTCTGCCTGCTCATTTTTCTCTAACCACTGATCGATATCAAGACGTCGTTCGGCCTGAGTTGGAAGTTCTAATCTGCCCATCATATAATCTCTCGCAACCCAAGCCTGCGTATCAAACATGTTGAAGGTATAATACTGATCCTGCATTCCTAAATAAATTAACTGTGGCAAGTCATTAAAGAAGACTCCTTTGTAAAGGTGATCCGGATATAAATTATTTTTGGTTTTCAAACGCATTTCATCGGGTAAGAAAGGGAATTTATGTTGGTAACCGGTACACATAATTACGGCGTCGAACTTCTCGGTTGTTCCATCTTTAAAGAAAGCGGTATCATCTTCAAAACGCGTCACCAAAGGAACTTCCTTCATTCCCTCCGGCCATTCAATCCCGATTGGATTGCTTCTGTAACTTAAGGTCACCGATTTTGCACCATGTTTATAACACTGAACTCCAATATCTTCTGCGGAATAACTGCTACCGATGAGCAAAACATTTCGGTCGATAAATTGGTCCGCTCCTCTGAAGTCATGCGCGTGCATTACCGTTCCCGGGAAATTTTCAATTCCTTTAAAGTAAGGCATATTTGGTGTCGAGAAATGTCCTGACGCGACCACCAAGAAATCGAATTCTTCGGAATACGTTTTATCAATTTTTAAGTCATCCAGAATGACGGTGAATTTTTTCGTTTCCTCATCGAAACTTACCCAGCGAGCCGTGGTATTGAAACGGATGTATTCCCGGGCATTACTTTTTTTAATCCTTCCCTGAATATAATCGAATAAAACCGGACGCGGCGGATAAGAAGAAATCGGCTTTTTAAAATGTTCGTCAAATGAATAGTCAGCAAATTCTAAACATTCTTTTGGACCGTTGGACCACAAGTATTTATACATACTTCCGTGCAATGGTTCACCATATTTTCCTACACCAGTTCGCCAGGAATAATTCCACATTCCGCCCCAGTTATCCTGCTTTTCAAAACAGACGATTTCAGGCATCGCATAACCTTGATTTTTTAGGGCTTCAAAAGCACGAATTTGCGCAAGACCACTTGGTCCGGCTCCGATAATACCAACACGTTTATTTTTTAAAATATTTTTATTACTCATAATATTGTTTTTTTTAAATTGAAACACTTTATAAAAAGCATTCTACATTAATAATAGCTTGTAAAAATTTCTGCAGAAAGCAGAGGGTAGAGTTCAATACTCTAAAGAGAAATTAATGACAAAAAAATTGATTTATTAATTTCCGGGGGAATTTTTAATTTAAGCAAGAATTGGAATATAAGGAATTTTTTGCGGAATTCCTAATTTTTGGTGTTTTTTAAAGGTGCTAATTATGGAATGCGTGGAAATAATCCTTCATTTTTGCCTAAAAATAAAATTTAAAGGAGTTTAGCCGATTCACGAAATCTGTGGTTATCTTTGTAAAAAATAGAACATGTCCACATTGATATCCGATTTAGGAATTATACATCCACTTCAAAATGCGTTAAGAGATTTAGAAATTACGGTTGCGACTGATATTCAGGAGCAGGTAATGCCGATTATCATTAATGAAACTGAAGATATCGTGGCACTTGCCAAAACCGGAACAGGTAAAACGGCAGCATTCGGTTTGCCGCTTTTGCAATTGGTAGAAGTTGAAAATAAGAATATTCAAACTTTGGTTTTAGCGCCGACGCGAGAACTTGCCCAACAGATTTACAATAATCTAACTGAATTTGCGAAATACCTTCCAGAGGTTTCTATCGTTTTGTTAACGGGAGGAAATACCGTAAAATCTCAAGTAGAAGAGTTGAAAGCGACTCCTCAAATGGTAGTGGCAACTCCAGGACGATTTTTAGATTTGTTAGAAAAAGGGGCTTTAGATATTAGATCCTTAAAACGCTTGGTTTTAGATGAAGCCGATGAAATGCTCCAGGCATTAAAAGACGATTTAATGCCGATTCTAAAAGCAATGCCTAAAAATCGACGCACCTTTTTATTCAGTGCGACCATGCCCGGTGAACTGAAAGATATCGTTCATAATTACATGTCGAAGAATGCCGTTTCTATCGGTTCAGACATGGCGACTATCGGACATGAAGGTATTGATCACCAATATATCGTGGTTGACCCGATTGAGAAATTTGATGTGCTTTTACACTTTTTAAATTCTCAGGAAGGCGGACGAGGAATTATCTTCTGTAAAACGAAAGCAGCCGTTAACAAATTGGCGAAAAATCTGGCGATTCGTAAAATCTCCTCAGGTGCTTTACACGGAAGTTTAACGCAGGGAATTCGGGATCGTATCATGGATCAGTTCCGTGAAGGTTATATTGATATTCTGGTTGCGACTGATTTGGTTGCGAGAGGAATTGATGTAAAAGAATTGGCTTACGTAGTGAATTACCATTTGCCAGACACCCATGAAGCATACGTACACCGTAGCGGTAGAACGGGTAGAGCAGGAGCGAAAGGACTTTCAATGACGATTATTCAGCAAGAAGAAGTAAAAGAAATTGCGGGTTTTGAGCAGGAATTAGGAATTAAATTTCATCCAGTTAAAAAAGCAGATGCCGAGGCGATCGAATGGAATAATACTTTGGTTTGGGCGAAAAAAGTTTTCAAAACAAAACCAAATCGTGAAGTTCCAGAAGAAGTAAGACAGCAGGTAAAAACCATCTTTCATCATTTAACCAAAGAGGAATTGGTAGATAAAGTTCTTGCCAATTATTTAGCAGAAAACAGTTAAAAACCATTCTTTTAGCGTCATAAAAGAATAATGATCATAAAAAAAGAGGAGCGATATTTTTATCACTCCTCTTTTTTTATGGTATCAAAATAATTAGTTACTGTTGATGTTCCTTTCTTTTATTTCGTTTTCCAGCGCCTTTTTAAAAGTCCATTTTTTACTAAACATTGGGATAAAGAACAACGGAAAAAAGGTAAGAATTCCGAAACCATTTTTCACCGTACTGTAGATTGCAACGCCAATCATGACTCCGACGATCACTGCATTAATGATGTTTGTGGATTTGATCTTTTGCAGTTCTAAAGACAATTCTTCGTTGGTCATTTCGGATGGTTCTTTCTGCTTCATTTGGGTTTTTTATTTTGGTCTTGAACTGATTTCTAAAGACTGGGTATTCTAGAGGCGGGATAAAAATACGAAAAGTTTCTACTTTCCAAACACTTTAATAGTTCCTGAAACTTAAAATCTTTTGATAATAAAGGATTTAAACCACCAGTTCTGCCTGCCAATATTCAAAAGTCTTTTTCTCTCCTGTATCTAAAGTAAAATCAAATGAAGTTTTAATGGTTTCCGAAATTGAAAACTCAACTTCCTTTTTAAACAAACCTCCAGCGTAGGATAGAGTATGATACTCCCCATTTTCTCCGCAAACATCGATGTTGTCTGGAAATGAGTTGATCAAATTTTGGTCTAAATCTTTTCCAATATAAGTTTCATCTAATAGATCGGCTTGAGTAACAATGATTTTGGATTTGATTCCGGATCGTAAAAAATCATCGATAACTTCTTGTGATGTTTTCTCCCAAAGCGGTTCTACAACTTCAATTCCCAAAGGATTCAATTTGCTTTCCCGATAAGCCTTTACGTCTGATAAAAAGATATCGCCAAAAAAGAAATGCTTCACGCCTTGTTCTTTAAAATGCTTAACGGCTTCACTCATTTTCTCCTCGTAATTTTTCAACATTGTAGAAGAGGTGACCGCGTACAAAGGAATGCCAATACTTTCTGCCTGTCTTTCCAATATTTCCAAAGGAATAGAATGCATTGAAGATTTTTGACTTTCTTCGTTCATCGTGGTCAATAATGCAATGACTTCAAATTCATTTTCTTCCAAAACTTTTTGAAGTGCTAAAGCAGAATCTTTTCCTCCGCTCCAGTTGAATACTGCTTTTTTCATTGCGGATTTGCATTTCAAAGATTTCCGATCCCGCCGGCGACGAATATTGTTTTGTTGATCATTTTTTTTAGAGCGTGTTTAATTAAAAAGATTGTATATCTATATTTACACTTTCTAGTTAAGTAGCTGCATGCGTTCAAATAAGAAATCCTCCTCAAAAAAAGATCTTCTTAGATCCCTTAAATCTTGCCACTTTGTAGCATGGGAAAAGTTTTCAAACTGATTATATTTAATATTGGAAAACTTTTCAATTTGCTGTACTAACCATTTATCGTCAATGTGTTTTAATGACTTATTTGTTTTGCTGGAGTTTTCTTTTGAAGGAAGCGGACAAAGATTAAAAAGAGCATTTTTAATAATTTCCGCATCTATAATGTTACTCTTGTTAAAAAGTGACTGAGGAATTATGTGGTCAATATCAACTGACGAGTCTTGAGGTCCCATTAGACTATAAATAGAATAAATATGATAAACTAATGTTTTTGAAATACCGAAAGAAATATCATTTTCATCAATCTTAAAAGTATCATTAATTCCTTTGATAGTAGATAACCAATTCTGATCATTGACCATATCAAACTTTTCTGGTAAAGAAGAGAAGTTTTTTATATTCTGACTAATTTTTGAATCACTTGAACCTCTCCATTTTAGTGTAACGTATTCAAATACAAGTTTATCAGCTAATATTATTGCATTATTTATAAAGATTTTTGCTTTATCAGAATTTCCTATTGGCATATCTTTCCTTTTGAAATCATGATATACAGTAAATAAGAAATTAAGAGCAATTGCATCACTTGTTATGTCTAAAAAGTTTTGATTCCAAGATTTTAAGTATTTAAAATATGGTGAATCACCCAAAACTTTTCCAATAATATTTAATTCATCAATTATTGTATCAATGTCCGACTCCCAAGAAATATCTTTGTTCAACGCAAGCTTATCAACATCTTCTTTTTTTATACCTTTTTGATAAATACCACTTAGGATTTTAAATCCTAATGTTAATTTTTTTTCTAATTCGTTATTTTTATTATAACTAAGTTTAGGGAATAAGAAATCAAGGGCCGAAATTCGATCGTAAAAAGTAGCTGGATAATCCCATCTAACTGTATTTTCTACTTGAGTGTTTATGGCGCTATATAATAAACGTCTGTGCTCTTCTATATTTTTCGAAGGAGATTTAATTATAATATTCCATGCAGGTTTTGCAGATAAAATTTCGACTGCGGATAATTTTGTACCCTCTTTATTAATTAACATGAAAATCATTTGCGAATCTGTAGCAGTAATATCTTGAGTTTCAATAATTCCAATTATTGCCTCTTGAAGTCGGTTTTTTATAATTTCAACAACCTTAATTGAATTAGATATATGCTCCCAATTCTTTTGAATATTTGAATGTAGAATTTTTGCCGTTTGTGCATCCAACGGATACCGACTGATCAGATAATCATAGAAAGATTTGATATCGATATCAGGAGTACCGTTATCAAAATTATTTTTTAAATACTCACCTATAAAAGTTGTTAATTTTTGTCCCGATAATATTTTATTACCTTCAGTTGAATATGTTAAATTATTAATTTGTTTTCGGAAATCAAAAGGATTGGTAAAGCCAGATTTTGTTATTGTTAAATTATGAACTGTTTGGATAATAAATAAAAGTTCATCTAAATTTCCCCAAATACTTCTATTGTAATCTGTATTACTTTCTAACTCCATTTCGGGCTCTTTTACTAAAGATTCATCCTCAAAAAACTCACCAATATATTCTCCATTAGAATTTACTTCCGTTGAATTCACAGCATAAGTTTTACCATCAAAAAAGAATTCATCTTTTCCCTCCCTAATCGCTTTCGATTTCGCTTCTTGGAATCCATCTTCATCAGAATCATTTAGATAATCAGCAATCTTGTCCCAAAACTTATCTTTTATATCTTGATGTTGATCAGTATTTTTTAGTCCAAAAAATTTCTTTGACCATTCATAAATGTTTTCCGGATTTTGTTGCATTAGTAATAATGCATTTCTCCTTTGTCTCCCATCTAATAGCCACCTTGTAGATTTACTACCAAAAGCCTGCTTATTAATAATTGTGACTCCAATTGGATAAGATTTAAAAACACTTATTGCAAGTTTTAAATTTTGCTCTGCTTTCCAGGTTTGTTTTCTTTGAAAACGTGGGAATCTTATAGTATGGTCGTTTAAAAAAGTGAGGATTGTTTCCGGTTTAACTTGATACATATTATTTCATATTTCACTGTAAATATAAGAGAATAAGAAATAACTAAAAAAGTTTTTCGAAATTTGAATGTTTTACGCAATCACCCCACTTCCCAACAATTCCTCGCCGTCATACCAAGCAGCAAACTGCCCTTCTGCAATCGCAGATTGTGGATTCACAAACTGGATAAATAATCCTTCCTCAAACTGGTAAAGCGTCGCTTCTTCCAAAGTCTGCCGGTACCGGATCCTGGCCTGTACTTTCATCGATTCGCCATTTTGCAAACGCAGATCTTCGCGAACCCAATGAACTTCGGAATTTTCTATTTTTAAAGCGCTTTTGAACAATCCCGGGAAATTTCTTCCTTCGCCCACAAAAACAATATTTTTTTCAATATCTCTGGAAATCAAAAAGCAGGATTCTTTATGTCCGCCAATTCCCAAACCTTTACTTTGACCAACCGTAAAATAATGCGCACCCTGATGTTTGCCAATTACTTTTCCGTCCGATTTTTCGTATTTTATTTTCTGACACAGAAATTCCAATTCTTCCAATTTTGAAGAAAACTCAGGTATCTCTTGATGAAAACCAGGGAAATCTTTAAAAATCTCTACAATTTCACCTTCTTTTGGTTCCAGTTGTTGTTGCAGAAAAGTAGGTAAACTCACTTTCCCGATGAAACATAAACCTTGCGAATCTTTTTTATCTGCCGTCACCAAACCCATTTCCCGGGCAATTTCCCGAACTTCAGGTTTTGTCAATTCCCCAATCGGGAACAGCGATTTTGACAACTGATCCTGATTCAACTGACACAAAAAATACGACTGGTCTTTATTATTGTCTGCTCCCGCCAAAAGGTGAAAAATCTCTTTTCCATTTTCATCAAAAGTAGAGTTTACCTGTGCGTAATGTCCCGTTGCAACTTTCTCAGCACCAAGCGATAAGGCTGTTTTCATGAACACGTCAAACTTCACTTCACGGTTACACAAAACATCAGGATTTGGCGTTCGACCTTTTTGATATTCCTCGAACATATAATCCACGATTTTCTCCTTGTACAATTCACTCATATCGATGACCTGATAAGGGATTCCGAGTTTTTGTGCTACCATCAAAGCATCATTACTGTCCTCGATCCAGGAACATTCGTCCTCCAAAGTCACCGACGCGTCATTCCAGTTTCGCATAAAAAGCGCCACCACTTCATGACCTTGTTTTTGCAGCAAATACGCTGCAACACTGGAATCTACACCTCCAGAAAGTCCTACTACAATTTTCATATGTTCATTTTATAAAGCATTTCAAGGATGCTCTTTATTGAGGCTACAAATTTACGACTTAATTAATGATTTTGTGAGGAGCACAAAAATTGATTTTCGTTTCAAGACCCGTCCCGCTCTCCACTATATCTTTATCTTTTCCGAAGAAAAGATAAAGGATGCCGTTGCGATCGGGGCTGGAAGAAAGTTCAGTTCTTCTTTTCAATTATTTTTGGCGTCTAATATATCAGATTTTAAATCATAGAAATTTTCGATTTCAAAAAAAGACCGCGCTTAAATTGTGAAATTCGTGAAATCATTTGTGGCATTTGTGTTTAGTATTTTTAGTTTTAACCGCAAAAGACACAAAATCGAATATTGAAAAGAAGTTTTTCAAAAGACCGCTAAAAGTTGAAACAATCCCTTGCGAAATATTTTGCAACCTTTTGAATTCTTACTAACTCAACCTTTTGTTTATTCTTTTGCGGTAAAAAAAATTCTCTCCTAGTTGCCGAAATTTGGGATTTAAAAAAATGACTTAATTTTACAGTTCAATCTTTAAAAGCAGCAGCGATGAAAAAACTACTTCTCCTTTCCATAATTTCTATCGGGTTTTCGGGAAACGCCCAAATCGGAACTTCTAAAACTTTAGGCAGTGCTGATTCAAACTGGACTTTCGGTGGTTCTGCCGGATTAGGCGGAAGTTTCGGCAGCAATAATGGCGGAACGTCGATTTACGTTTCGCCACGAATAGGCTACAAACTGACCGAAAGTTTGGAAGCCGGAATCGTTTCTGATCTAACCTGGACGAACGCAAAATATTTTTCCAGCAATACGATTGGAGTCGGACCTTTTATGAATTATTATATTGCCAGAAACTTTTATCTAAGCGGAATGTTCCAGGAATATTTTTTCAATCAAAAGAATAAGGTCACTAATGAAAAATACTCAGGTGATGAAGCCGCACTTTACTTTGGTGGTGGTTATCTACAAAGAATTGGCGACCGCGCTTATATGCAAATCGGTGGAATGTATAACGTTTTGTACAAAGAAGGCGAATCGGTTTTTGGGAGCGGATTTGTGCCAAGTATCGGCGTTGTTTTTGGTCTTTAATTTTTTAAACCACAAGTCACAAAGTTTGATGCTTTTCTGACTTTATAAAAGAGCATGAAGAAAATGCGCAATTACCGAAGACGATCTTAATGTTCTTAATCATTTCATATCAACTTAATGTTGAAAGAAACTTTTTGGATCTCCGATATTTCTGAATTAGCGAATATCTCTCTAAACATAAAAATGAAAAAATCCAGTGAAATTATTCACTGGATTTTTTTGATACTTAAAATTTGAAACGAAATAGTTCAACTAGTTATGGTCTGCAACCCGGCCTGAACGGAAATCCTTTTTTTTAGCGTTGGCTTTTGGCGTTGGCAAAAAAGATTGGGAGTGGAGGACGGATTAAGTTGCCCAAATAAAAATATATTTCGTTATTCAATTATTACTTCAAAGTTTTAATGCCCATTTCATAAAGTCCAAAACTTAAGATGTCAGCGTTTTCACCAATCACCTGTTCTGTGCTTCTACCTGCGCCATGTCCTGCATTGGTTTCTATTCTCACCAAAACCGGATTTGCACATGATTGCTTTTCCTGCAATTCTGCACCGAATTTAAAAGAGTGCGCCGGAACAACTCTGTCGTCGTGATCACTTGTGATAATCATGGTCGACGGATAGCAAACTCCTTTTTTCACGTTATGTACCGGTGAATAAGATTTCAGATAATCGAACATTTCTTTGTTGTCTTCAGCAGTTCCGTAATCGTAACTCCAACCTGCTCCAGCAGTGAATTTGTTATAACGCAACATATCTAAAACACCAACTCCCGGAAAAGCAACTTTCGCCAAATCAGGTCTCATCGTCATGGTTGCACCCACTAAAAGTCCACCATTTGAACGACCGGAAAGTGCCATATATTCTTTGGAAGTATAACCTTTTTTCTGTAAATATTCTCCTGCTTCGATGAAATCTTCAAACACATTTTTCTTCTGCATTTTGGTTCCGGCATCGTGCCATTTCTTTCCGTATTCACCACCACCACGGATATTTGGTACGGCGTAAATTCCACCGTTTTCCATCCAAATCGCATTGACTACTGAGAAAGCAGGTTGCAAACTGATGTTGAATCCACCGTAAGAATAAAGAATCGTTGGGTTCTTTCCGTCCAATTTTAATCCTTTTTTATAGTTGATCATCATCGGGATTTTCGTTCCGTCTTTAGAAGTATAGAAAACCTGTTCTGAAACGTAATCTGCAGGATTGAATTTTACGTTTGGCTTTTGATAAACTTCAGATTTTCCTGTATCTGCGTTATATTTATAAATAGTTGGAGGCGTGATATAATTGGTGAAAGAAAAATACAATTCTTTCTCTTTTTCTTTTCCGCCAAAACCTCCAGCAGTACCGATTCCCGGTAAATCGATGGTACGGATTAATTTGCCATTATAATCAAGTTGTTGTACAGAAGTTACCGCATCTTTCATGTATTTTGCGAATAGATATCCACCGCCTGTTGAAACACTTAAAACATTTTCCGTTTGTGGAATAACATCAGTCCAAACATCTGGCTGGTTAATATTAAATTTTACCAAACGCATATTCGGTGCGTCTTTATCAGTTAAAGCATAGATCCAATCTCCTTTAGAATCAATGATATTGGTATTAAAATCATATCCTTTTTGAATCGGAATGAAGTCAGTTTTATTTTTTAAATCTTTGATATAAAGTTCGTTGCCGTTGGTTGCTTCAGAAGCACTTAAAATTTCAAATCGTTCATCATTAGAAACGCCAACGCTCATATAACGTCTTTTGAATTGATCGCCACCGATAATGAGTTTGTCAGCACTTTGCTTGGTTCCTAATTTATGGAAATAGACTTTGTGCGTATCTGTTTTCGCCGAAAGTTCGCTCCCTTTTGGTTTGTCATAACTCGAATAGAAAAATCCTTCATCGCCTAACCAAGATGCTCCGGAAAATTTAACATCAACAATTGTTTCATCAATCTTTTCTTTAGTTAAAGCATTGATAATGATTATTTTATTCCAGTCACTTCCACCTTCGGAGATAGAGTAGGCAACTAAATTTCCTTTTTTATTAAATGAAACTCCGGCTAAAGAAGTGGTTCCTTTTTCGGAGAATTTATTGGGGTCAAGAAAAACTTCGGTCTTTCCATTTTTATCGGTTCTGTATAAAACGGATTGCGCCTGAAGACCATCATTTTTATAGAAATAAGTAAAATCTCCTTCTTTAAATGGTGCACCGATTTTCTCATAGTTCCAGATATCTTTTAACTGCGCACGAATTTCTTCACGGAAAGGAATTTTTGACAGATAATCATTGGTAAAAGCGACTTCTCTTTGAACCCAATCTTTGGTATCTTCAGCACGGTCATCTTCTAACCAGCGATAAGGGTCCTGTACTTTGGTCCCAAAATACTCGTCGGTATGTTCCACTTTTTTGGTTTCGGGATAATTCAAATTTTTGGTCATTTTTTGCGGAGCGCAAGATGCAAGCATTAATCCGGCTGCACCAAGAGCAAAGGTTTTAACATTCATAAATTGAGGATTTCCCTCAAAAGTAAGATTTTTTAGTGGAAGGGAAAAAGAACTATGCACAAAGACTTCGAATTACATGGATTCTTTTCTTTACCGCAAAAGATTGACAAAGGCTTGATGCAGGAATTTATCAAAAGGAAGTAAAAGGTGTACGCTAGAAGTGTTTTTTTTAATGGAGTCCTTTCAATTTTAAATCGCGTTTTAAAGATGAGTGTTTTTAAAATTTGCTGCAAATGTTAATAAATATTAAACTTTTCACGGTCAACTTTAACAAACTTTAAAACAATTGATTGGTTGTAAGGAATGCAATTTGCTTAATTTTAGAACTACAAATTTAAGATATGAGAAAAGAAACAGGAATTATATTAGCGGGAAGTGTAGGCGTAATTATCGGCCTCACTTTATTTGGTGTCCGAAAATTTTTAATAAAGAAGAGAAAAGAATATGATGATTATTATGCTGATTTTCATCGGCATTTTGAAAAGAAACACAAAGACGACGCCAATGACGGTGTTGAGTTTTTAGCCGTCCGTTAAATTATTTAAAGAGTTAAAAGTTCTGTTTTCACTGAAAGCAGAACTTTTTTTTGCCACTAAAGCACGAATGAAATTTATAAAAATCGCGAATGAAAAATCTGTAGATTTTTTAGTTTAGGTGAATCCTTTTTATTTTAATCAAATTAAAAAAATTAGTGCATTCGTGGCATTTATTCTGAATTGGGAGTTCAATCGGATAATTTATGGTCCTGATTCCTTTAAAAATAAAGATTTTAGTTACTTTTACTCAAATTTTTAATTCATGGTTTTAAGCAGGATTTGGAGCGCCTTTATTATTGTCGCCATTATTGTCGGAAGCATCAAATATATCTTTTCGGATTCTTACAAAGCGATTTATAATGATATGGTCGTTGGTAAAAGTGGCGATACCGTTCAGATTGCGACCCAAAATATCGACCAGTTAAATCCTGAGATTAAAAGTGCCTTATTATTAAAACCTGATTTTGAGCAACATCGAATTCATTATAAAACAGATGCTGCGAAATCGCAAGTTGCGGTTTACAGAGTTCAGGCAACTGACGGAGTTATTGGGACTTCTGAAACTGCGGTCAAAATTTGCTTAGGCTTAATTGGAATTATGACGCTCTTCATGGGATTCATGAGTATCGCAGAAAAAGCCGGCGGAATCAATCTTTTATCCCGAATGATTCAACCTTTCTTTTCTAAATTATTTCCTGAAATCCCCAAAAACCATCCGTCTTTTGGACATATGTTATTGAACTTTTCTGCCAATCTTTTAGGACTGGATAATGCTGCAACGCCTTTTGGTCTAAAGGCGATGGAAAGTTTGCAGACTTTAAATCCAGATAAAGACAACGCGAGCAATTCGCAAATTATGTTTCTGTGTTTGCATGCCGGTGGACTGACTTTGATTCCGGTTTCCATAATTGCGATTCGTGCGTCGATGGGTTCTCATACGCCGACCGATATTTTTCTACCGTGTATGATTGCGACTTTCGCAGCAACTTTGGCGGCGATGATCGTGGTTTCTCTTTATCAAAAAATCAATTTATTGCAACCTATCGTAATTGCTTATGTTGGTGGAATTTCTGCCATTATTGGTTTGCTCGTTGTTTACTTAGTGAGTTTAAGCAAAGAAGGTTTGGATAATTTCAGCATGTTATTGAGCAACGGAATTATCCTTTTAATTTTCTTCGCCATCGTTTTGGGAGCGCTTTATAAAAAGATTAATGTGTTCGATGCTTTTATCGATGGAGCAAAAGAAGGGTTTTGGACCTGTGTGAAAATTATTCCTTATTTAGTCGGAATGTTGATCGCAATTTCCCTGTTAAGAACTTCCGGAGTTTTCGATGTTTTAATTGATGGAATGAAATGGGTGGCTCAAGTTGTTGGATTTGACACCAGATTTGTCGATGGATTACCAACTGCTTTAATTAAACCACTTTCAGGTTCTGGTGCAAGAGGAATGATGGTCGACACGATGCAGACTTTTGGTGCAGACAGTTTCCAGGGAAGATTAGCCGCGGTTTTACAGGGAAGTTCTGATACTACTTTCTACGTGATTGCGATTTACTTTGGAGCAGTTGGAGTTAAAAACACAAGATATACGGTGACGGCGATGCTTTTGGCAGATTTGGTTGGGATTATTACGTCGGTAATTTTGGCGTATATTTTCTTTGCTTAAACAGGTGCAAGATTAATGATGCCAGGTACAGGGAACGAGTTTATATATTTAAAATTTTAGATATGAGTTACAATAAACTTGACATTTACAACCTTTCTTTTGAGTTGTTTATCGAAACGCATCGGCTCTCTTTTCGACTGCCAAAATATGAATTATATGAACTCGGAAGTCAGTTAAGACGTTCATCTGATTCTGTTAATTCTAATATTGTTGAAGGTTATGGCAGACGAATGTATAAAGCCGACTACATTAGATTTCTTGTATTTTCGCATAGCAGTTGTGATGAAACCACCAATCATATATTAAAGATTACTCGTTTATATCCTGATATTACAGAATTTAATGAGATACTTGAAAAATATAAACTTTTAGGAGGGAAACTCCATAATTATATAGAATACGTCAAAAATAATTGGCGCGCATAACCTTGAACCTTGCAACTTGAACCTTGCACCAAAATAAATAAATATGATTCACGACAAAGATTACATCATCAGAATAGTAAAGCAATTTTCAGAATTTCTTTCTAAAATGATTTTAGGCGGAGAAAGCGGTGGCGACGAAATAGAACTTCAAAGAGTTTTCGATACCAATATGAACGATACTTTCAAAATGAATTTTGAGGCCTTGTCTGCAATGCCTACGGACGAAATTGTTCAATTGATTAATGAGAAAGAAAAAGGTCATCACATACCATATTTCGAATTGTTGGGGAATTTGTTTTATTTTAAAAATAAGGAAACTCCAAATCCTAATTTTGCGGCAAAAGCCAAAGTTTTTTACGAACACTATTTAAAAACAAGCGGAATTTTTTCAATGCCGATTGTGAGCAGGATTGGCGAGTTGAAGAAAGATTTAATTTAATGAAAGAATTACATTTATTACTCTCTGAAAAAAAGGAAACTCTTCAAAGATTACAAAAAAAACTAATTATTTTAGGTTGGTTTCGAGTTGTTGTATTCCTTGCTATTACTTACTTTTTATTACAATATTTCATTTTTGAAAGTGGTTTGAAAATTCACTTGTATTTAGCGATTTGTTCAACTGTTGTCTTTTTTATTTTAGGATATTTCCTTTTAAATGTAAAACAGGAATTGCAGTTTTATAAAAATTATCTTCATATCGGTGAGGAAATCATCAACAAAACAGAATTCGAAACGGGTCTTGATTTTGAGGAAAATATTGATCAACATTCTTTTGCAAAAGATCTGGATATTCTCGGTAAAAACTCGCTGTTCAGTTTCATTAATTACGGTGAGTCAACTTTAGGTAAAAACAAACTCCGAGATTTCCTTTTAGATTTAAGTGTAGAAAAAGAGGAAATAATTTTGCGTCAAAAATCGATTGCAGAATTGTCTGAAAAGACAGCGTGGAATATTCATTTTCTGACTTTGGCGAAGTCGATGGAAATCAAAGGAAAAATTTCACATCCAACAAAATCAAATTCAGTTTTTAAAAATGCTGTTTTGGCAAAAATTGCCACAATTGCGGTTCCTGTCCTGACTTTAGCCACTTTATTATTAGCCATATTATTACCGATATCAGGAGCATTGATTGGCTTACTATTCGCCGGGATTTTAATAATTTCCAGAAGTGTCTTGTATGTTTATCGACGGGAAATGCAGAAATTAGGAGCATTGATTTCCTTTGATTCGAATCAATATGAACAGTTTTTGAATGTCTTTTCTCATATTGAAAAAGAAAATTTTAAAGAAGAAATAAATCAGTCTCTTCAAAATAAACTCAGATCTGGAAAGAGCAAATCATCAAGAAAAGAAATAGAAAAGTTGGCGCGTTTGCTTCGGAATTATGAAAGCGGACAAAGTAATATTGGCGTAATTCTTAATAACTTTTTCTTATGGAATCTTAATTTCACGATTAAAATCGAAAAGCAGTTTAACGCAATCGATGAGGATTTGCCGCAGTGGTTTGAGGCTTTCGCAGAATTTGAAGCATTTATTTCATTGGGTATTTTTAAATTTAAAAACCCAGATTTCATTTTGCCTAAAATCAATGAAGATGGTGTTAAACTTAAAACAGAAGAACTTATTCATCCTTTATTGTTTCAAACGAATGTGGTTTCTAATAATTTCACCATTAATCAAAGTACTGAAATTTCAATTATTACCGGTGCAAATATGACAGGTAAAAGTACCTTTCTGAGAACAGTAGGAATCAATTTGGTTTTGGCAATGACTGGCTGTCCGGTCGCGGCAAAAGAATTCAGTTTTATTCCGATGAAACTTTTTACCTCCATGAGCACAAGCGATTCTCTGAGCGAAGGAACTTCTTATTTTAATGCTGAAATCCTTCGCCTTCGAAAACTCGTTGAAAATTTAGAAAATGGCGAACCTCAATTTATTATTTTAGATGAGATTTTAAAGGGAACTAATTCTCAGGATAAACTCACGGGTTCGGAATTATTCCTGGAAAAATTAATGAAAAGTAACGTACTATTCTCTTGTCTCATTGCAACACACGATTTAGATTTAACAAAGATTGAAGAAAAATTTCCTTTAAAAATTAAAAATTATTGCTTCGAACTTCAAAACATTGATGGCGAACTTGAGACGGATTATAAACTTCAAAATGGTGTCACAAAAAGTATGAATGCGATTTATTTGATGCGGAAATTTAAAATAATTGATTAAGTTTTTAAGCAATTTAAGTTTAAGTTTTAGAAAAATCATCCTAAAAAATTACTCTTAAACGAATTGGTGATTTATTTTACAAATGAATCTTGTAAATCCGAAGTATTTCTTCGCAGTAATTGTAACAAATCATCAAAATGTTCGTCTTATTCTTTAAAATCATTAATGAAAAAATCTGCTGTTTTTTTTCTGAGTTTACTTTCCGGTTTTATGTTTTCACAGAAAGTATGGACGCTGGAAGAATGTGTGAATTACGCTGTAGAAAATAATCTGCAGGTGATTCAAAATTCCTACAATAAAAAACTTCAGGACAATTCTTTACAAGTTGCAAAACGACAATATCTGCCGTCGGTTTCCGGGACGATTAATAATAATGTGAGTTTCGGACAGGGCGTTGATATTTTTGGAAACACCAATCGGAATGATAACTTTAGCAACAGATCAAGTGTTGGCGCTGATATTTTATTGTATAATAACGGGCGATTAGAAAAAAGCATTAGAAAAACAGAGTTTGATGTTGAGGCCAGTCAGTTTGATGTGGAAAAAATTAAAAATGATATTTCACTTCAAATTGCACAACAATATCTTTCTGTTTTATTGAACCGAGAAATCACAAAAATTTCTGAAAGTGCTTTGGATAATGCCGACAAACTCTACAAAAGAGCAAAGATTACAACTGAAGTTGGTACAACACCGCAAACAATTTTAGCCGAAGCCGAAGCCGCTTTATCCAGAGAGAAACAAAATGTAAAAACGGCACAAATTAATACGGAACGAAGTTTATTTGCGCTGGCGATGCTTTTGCAACTTCCTGAATATAAAACGTTTGACATACAAAATGTCAATATTCAAAGTGAAATTGAGGCTCCCTTATTTTCTGCTGATCAAATTATCGATAAAGCATTTGAAAATCAACCACAAATAAAATCAGCAGAAAGCAGAATTAAAGCCGCAGAAGCGCAAACTAAAATAACAGAAACGGCGTTTTGGCCAACTGTTACTGCTAATGCCGGAATTGGATCATCCTATTTTAATTCTTTAGTTACTGATTATGCTGGTCGTGATATCAATGGAAATGCTATTAAAGAAAGTGGATTTTTTAAACAATACAAAGATAATTTCGGACAACAAATTGGACTTTCGGCAAACATTCCTATTTTTAATAAAGGAATTACCAAACTCAATGTTGAGCAATCGAAAATTAATGAAGATATTGCTAAAAACACTTTGCTTCAACAAAAGCAGCAGGTTTTACAAAATGTGCAGCAGGCTCAGTTTGATGCAGAAAGCAATTATGAAATCTATATCGCTTCTTCACAAGCCGAGAAAAGTTCTAAACTCGCATTGGATTTTGCCGAGAAAAGTTATAATGCCGGGAAAACTACGATTTACGACCTGAATATTGCAAGAAACAATTATGCTAATGCGCAAGGATCTGTTGCTCAGGCGAAATATAATTACCTTTTCAGTTTGAAATTATTGAACTTTTATGCGGGAATACCACTTTCTCTTTAGTCTTTTTAAAGGTACTTTTGCAACATGTCAATTTCCCTTTTAGAAAAATATTTGCCTGAAAACTGTTTGCCTTATCTCAAGAAATGGTTTAGCGATTATTCTATTCACATTAAAATTACAAGAGGAAGAAATTCTAAACTCGGCGATTATAGGAAAATGCCTGATAAATCCCATCAGATTACCATTAACTCTACTTTACAGCCGCCACTTTTTTTCTTTGTGCTTACGCACGAATTAGCGCATTTGCTGGCGTTTGAGAACTTCGGTCATCGAATTTCAGCTCATGGCTCAGAATGGAAAAATATTTTCAGTACAATGCTTCTGGAAAGTATTTCAATTTATGATGACGATTTAAAACCCATTATTTTAAAATTTTTAAAATCTCCAAAAGCCAATTTCATGTCGAGTCCAGAATTGGTAAGATACTTCCACATTGAGGATTATGAAGATGAAAGTTCTTATATTGAAGATCTGGAAATTAATGATCGGTTCATTTATCGAAAACAAACTTATATCATTGATGAAAAACGTAAAAAGAACTATCTTTGTACGCAACTCGATACCGATAAAAAATATATTTTCAAACCTTTAGCTCGAGTAGAAAAAATTAGTTAACTATGTCTAGATCAAATAATTACTGCGTTATAATGGCAGGAGGCGTCGGAAGTAGATTTTGGCCATTAAGCACCCAAAAACATCCGAAGCAATTTCAGGATATTTTAGGAACCGGCAGAACGATGATTCAGCAAACATATGATAGAATACGCCAAATTGTTCCGGTAGAAAATATTTATGTAATCACCAACAAAGAATATATTACCCTTACAGAAGAGCAGTTACCAGATTTAAATCCGGAAAATATTGTGGGCGAACCCATGATGAAAAATACCGCAGCGTGTAATATTTATATGGCAAAAAAAATTGCTCATAAAAATGCTGCTGCAAATGTGATTGTGCTGCCGGCTGATCATTTAATTTTAAAGGAAAATATCTTCCTCAAAAAAGTAGAACTTGCTTTTAACTTAGCCGAAAAAAATGATTATCTGATCACCCTAGGAATTAAACCAACACGTCCTGATACAGGTTACGGTTACATTCAGTTTGTTGAAAAAAATAAAGCGGAATATTTTAAAGTTAAAACCTTTACCGAAAAACCAGACTTAGAAATTGCCAAAACTTTTTTAGAAAGTGGAGATTTTTTATGGAATGCAGGAATATTTGTCTGGAACGTACAATCAATTCTTTCTGCATTTGATTCTTATTTGCCAGAAATGTATCATAATTTTGAAAGTTGTGAATACAACTCAAAAGAAGAAGAGCGCTGCATAGATCTTATATATCCGAAAGTAAGCAAAATTTCCATAGATAATGGGATTTTAGAAAAAGCACAAAATGTTTATGTAATTCCTGCAGATTTGGGTTGGAGCGATTTGGGAACCTGGACTTCGATTTATGAAAATGCCGATAAAGATAAACAGGAAAATGCAGTTAATACTAAACATTTGGTCACGTATAATTCAACCGGCAATTTGATTAAGTTGAAAAATGAGAACAAAGCCGTTGTAATTGATGGTTTGAAAAATTATATCGTTGTAGATACTGACAAAGCGCTTTTGATTTGTCCGAGAGCGAATGACCAATTAATTAAAGATTATGTTTCCGATTTAAAATCTTTAAGAAAAGGAGAAAAATACCTCTAGAACAGAATTTAATATAATAGAAATCCTTTCAAATGATGAAAGGATTTTTTTATATTAAGTTGATTATCTTTTGAATATCAATTTCTTCCAGGCACGCCCAATCTCCGCGATAACATTTTTTATCTCCAAAAACAGAACATGGTCTGCAGGTTAAATCTTTTACTTGTACGATGTCACTTTCACTTTGTCCATATCCCAAAAAGCCGGCATAAGGATGAGTTGAACCCCAAACAGAAATACATCGGGTGCCGACCAAACTTGCCAAATGCATGTTCGCAGAATCCATGGAAATCATGACTTCAAGTTCTGATATTTTCTGTAATTCTTCTTTTAGAATTAATGTTCCTGCTAAGTTCTCAGTATTGGGAATCTGTTTTTTCCATTCATTAAGCAGGACGACTTCATTTTTCCCGCCACCGAAAAAGTAAATTTTATGTTTTTTTGCTAAAATTTTTACGACTTCAAAAGTTTTTTCAAGCGGAAGCATTTTTCCTTTGTGTTGGGCAAAAGGTGCAATTCCGATTCCATTTTTGGATAAGGAGTTTTTTGGATATTGGTGGGAAAGTTCAAGTTTGAAATTCATGGCTCGAAATACATCTGCATACCGCTCCGAAGTCGGTTTCAGTTTTTTCTTATCCAGATTCCAAACATTAGTTAGGTGTTCTTTTTCTTCTTTGCCTTTGTTGATTTTAAAAACTTTGAAACCATTTTTAATAAAGAATAGATCCAGGGTTTTTGTGCGGATAACATCATGTAAATCCGCGATATAATCAGGTCGAAATTCTTTTAATAAAAGTCTCCCTAGTTTTCTTAACCCCCAAAATCCTTTGTAGTCATCAAGGTCAATTCCTTTAAAAATGAGGTTAGGAATTCCTTCAAATAAATCTTTGAAATTGGCTCGGGAAACCATCACCACTTCCACATCAGGATTTTGTTGAAGAAATTCAGTGATTAGTGGCACCGTCATCGCAACATCACCAAAAGCTGAAAAACGGTATGCTAAAATTCTCGTCACGATTTTAATTGAAAAGCAACGGCGTAAAATTTAATCTGTTTGGTCATCGCCATTAATCCATTGGCGCGGGAAGGTGACAGGAATTCCTGTAATCCTATTTCCTCAATAAATTTAAAGTCGGAATCTAAAATTTCCTGTGTGGTATGCCCACTATAAATTGAGACTAAAAGAGAGATGATTCCTTTGGGTAAAATGCCGTCTGAATCAGCATTGAAATATAGTTTACCATCTTTAAATTCTGCATCGATCCACACTTTCGATTGGCAACCTTTAATTAAATTATCATCTGTTTTTTTATCCTCAGAAATCCCTTTCAGTTCTTTGCCAAGGTCGATGATGTATTCGTATTTCTGTTCCCAATCTTCCATAAATGCAAATGCTTCTACGGTTTCCTGTTGTTTTTCTTTGATGGTCATTGCTCAATTCAATTTGTGCAAAGATAAGAAATTCGGTTTTAGAAATTTTCTGTCTTAACCTTTCTAAACAATTGAATTAATTTTGGTTCTTCTTTTTCCCAACAAAGTTCACTGGCTGCTTTATTTAATGAATCTTTGTAGAAAAGTTTTCCATTTTTAAGGACGATTTCTATTTTTTCGGCTAACTGAGAATGATCACTTATTTTTTCTCCAGTTTGAAATTGCTCAATAACCTTTCTCATTTCTGGGAAATCCGAAACGATTACTGGAATTCTTGCTTGAATATAATCAGAAACTTTATTAGGCATAGAGTAGTAGTAACTGAGTCCATTATTTTCTTCGATGCTTAATCCTAAATCTGCTTTCTTGGTGATTTTACACAAATCTTTTGGTAAAAGTTTTCCGAGAAATTTCACTTTAGAATCTAAGCCTAGAGATTTAGTTAATGTAAGATATTCTGCTTTTTTGGGTCCATCACCTGCGATCCAAAGTTCTGCGTTTTCAATTGTACTCATTGCAGAAATAATTTTATCTATTCCGCGCGAAGGATTAATTACGCCTTGGTACAAAATAATTTTAGGAGAATTATTCTCGGAATAGCTTTGTGGATTTTGGATATGAACTGGAAAGTTCTGAACAACAATAGGCCTTTCGATTGAATATGTTTTTGCAAACCAATCGGCGTAACTTTCACTCGCCGTAAGCATATAGTTGATCTTCGGAATTACAATTCTTTCCAGTTTTCGCCAGATCTTTTGAGTAAATCTTCCTTGAAGAGAAGGCATTTCGGTGAAGATTTCGTGGCTGTCAAAAACCAAGGGAATACCTAATTTCTTTGAAATTAAATAATTTGGTAAAATAGAATCTAAATCATTTGCGAGAAGAATACAGTTTTTATCGGCTTTTTTCAGAAGTTCCTTATACAGTTTCCACTGAAATTCGATATAGGCATAACGCAGAACTTTCTTCTTTAAAATAATTCTTGAAAACGGATAAGTTCTTTCCATTTCGGGTAAGCCTCCCCAATTATTTCCTATAAGGTCTATTTTAAAACCCTCTTCAACTAAAGATTTGCAGACCTTTTCTACGCGTTGGTCCGTATATAAATTGTTGAAAACACTTACGATTACTTTCACTGCAGAAAATTACGTCTTTTTAATCAAATGATAGACCTGAATAAAACACAGGATACCATTAGGAATGATCACTGGCCAAAGGTAACCATTGAAAACTCCATACAATACAAAGAAAGCACAACCTATTAAGTTGAGAATTCTAATTTTCTTTATGTCTTTTAAAGCAAAACTTATAACCACGAAGATAGAGGCTGCGTAACCGATATAATTGGTAATTTCGGGAGTCATGTTATTCTTTTTAGGGTAAACAAACGTAGTAAATTTTAGGGATATTAAGAAATTATTGACTGCCATATAGTCCTGATTTATATTTGGTAAAGTATTTGTAACTTTAATAAAGATTTCAAAGATTTTTATATATCTTTAATTAACAGACGAGAAACAATAATATGGATAGTCAATTTTCAAGTGGTTTGGATCAAGTTTTCAAACACAGTAAGAACGAAGCAAGACGCTTGCACAGCGAGTTTCTAAATACAGAACATTTCCTGTTAGGAATGATTAAAACAGAAAATTCTGCCAAGGAGATCATGCATAATTTGGGAGCCGATTTAACCCAAATAAAAAGAAAAATCGAAACAATGTCCGTTGCAAGTCTAAATCCATTTTCTGTAGAAAGTGAAAAAATATCTTTTACAAAAATGGCTGATCAAGCGATTAAGCGATCAGAATTAGAATGCAGACAATATCAAAGTTCAGAAGTGAATACCGTACATCTTCTGCTTGGTATTCTTTATAAATCAGAAGATCCTACGACGAGTATTCTTAGTTCGTATGATATCGACTATGAAAGAGTAACTAAAGAATATCAAACCATGCTTAAGAATTCTGGACAAGATCCGAAAATGAGTTCTTATGATGACGATGAAGAGCGTGAAGAATTCGGACAAATGAGAAAACCGACCGGAAATATCGGTACTGGAAAAAGCAAAACGCCGACTTTGGATAATTTCGGACGTGACCTTACGACACTTGCCCGCGAAGGAAAACTGGATCCAGTGATCGGTCGTGAAAAAGAAATCGAAAGAGTTTCTCAAATTTTGTCAAGAAGGAAAAAGAACAATCCTTTGCTAATCGGTGAACCAGGTGTTGGTAAATCAGCGATTGCGGAAGGTTTGGCTTTAAGAATTCAGCAGAAAAAAGTATCGCGTGTTCTTTACGGAAAACGAGTCATTACTTTGGATCTTGCAAGTTTGGTTGCCGGGACAAAATACCGGGGTCAATTTGAAGAGCGAATGAAAGCCATAATGACTGAACTGGAAAAAAACAGAGATGTCATTTTGTTCATCGATGAATTACATACGATTGTAGGCGCAGGAAGTTCAACCGGAAGTTTGGATGCTTCAAATATGTTTAAACCAGCCTTGGCAAGAGGTGAAATTCAATGTATCGGTGCTACAACTCTTGATGAATACAGACAGTATATCGAGAAAGATGGAGCGTTAGAAAGACGTTTCCAAAAGGTAATGGTAGAGCCAACAACCGTTGAGGAAACTGTGCAGATTTTAAATCAAATTAAAGACAAATACGAAGATCACCATAATGTGATTTATACCGACGAAGCAATTTTGGCGTGTGTCAATTTAACTGCAAGATATATTACAGACCGTTTTCTACCAGATAAAGCGATTGATGCAATGGACGAAGCGGGTTCTAGAGTGTATATTAAAAACATGAAAGTTCCGACCGAAATCATCGAGCATGAAAAAAGCATCGAAGAGATTAAGGAATTGAAACAGGCCGCAGTTAAAAAACAAGATTATCTGGAAGCCCGTAAATTAAAAGATGAAGAAGAGCGTTTGCAAATGGAATTAAATGTTGCGCAAACCGAATGGGATAAAGAGGTTAAAGAGAAAAAAGAAATCGTGACTGAAGACAGCGTTGCTGAAGTAGTTTCGATGATGAGCGGAATCCCAGTAACGAAAGTTGGAAAAAATGAGTTAGATAAACTGGCGCTAATGAATGAAATGCTGAATGGCAAAGTCATCGGACAAAAAGAGGCCGTTAAAAAAGTGGTGAAAGCCATTCAACGTAACAGAGCAGGATTGAAAGATCCGAACCGACCGATCGGCACCTTTATTTTCTTAGGAACAACAGGTGTTGGTAAGACGGAATTGGCGAAAGTGATGGCCCGTGAACTTTTTGATTCTGATGAAGCATTGATCAGAATCGACATGAGCGAGTACATGGAGAAATTTGCAGTTTCCAGATTAGTTGGTGCGCCTCCAGGATATGTTGGTTATGAAGAAGGTGGTCAGTTGACCGAAGCCGTTCGTAGAAAACCTTATGCTGTAGTGCTTTTAGATGAGATAGAAAAAGCGCATCCAGATGTATTTAATATTTTACTGCAAATTTTAGATGAAGGTTTTGTGACCGATTCTTTAGGTCGTAAAATTGATTTTAGAAATACCATCATTATTTTAACTTCCAATATTGGAACGAGGGATTTAAAAGATTTCGGAGATGGTGTTGGTTTTGGAACCAATGCGAAGAAATCAAATACCGACGCAAGAGCGAGAACTACAATAGAAAATGCTTTGAAGAAAGCTTTTGCTCCAGAGTTCTTGAATAGAATTGACGACATCGTGATCTTTAATAATTTAGAAAAAGAAGATATTTCGAAAATCATCGATTTAGAATTAGGCAAATTGTATAAACGTCTGGAAAAACTAAACTACAAAGTGGAGTTAACCGACGAGGCAAAAGAGTTTATCGCTGAAAAAGGATGGGACAAAGATTTTGGAGCAAGACCTCTGAAACGTGCCATCCAGAAATATATTGAAGATTTATTGGCAGAAATGTTAGTGAACAAATTATTGACCGAAGGCGGAACAGTTGTTTTGAAAGTTAACGAAGCCAAAGATGGATTAGAAGGAGATCCAGTTAAAAAGAAAGCGAGTGTAAAATAAATTCTCGTATTACTCCTAAAAAATCCGTTTCGTCATTGACGAAACGGATTTTTATTTTAGAGAAATTTTCCATCCTTTACGATTGAGGAAAAGAAAATTTTGTCTCTTACTTAATTTCTATGCAACCAACTCTACCACCAGCATTTCCAGTTGGTTGAGTGTGAAAGTCATCTGCATCAGCATGAATAATAATCGATTTTCCGATGATGTTTTTAGTTTCATCTTTACAACCCATGCACCAGTTATCGGTTTCAAAAACCAACCTTGCAGTTCCATCTTTATCAGCAACTAAATTTCCGATATCACCCATGTGGAATTCACCATGTTCCCATTTTCCGTGTTTTTCAGCTGTCGGATTCCAGTGTCCACCAGCAGAACTTCCATCGGCTGCGGAGCAATCTCCTTTTTCATGAATATGAACGGCGTGGATTCCTGGCGTTAATTTGTAAACACTCAAATCCATAGATACATTCTTTCCTTTTTGGGTAAACTGGGCGGTTCCTTGGGTATCGGTGCCACTTTTAGAATTAATAACGTAAGACTTTGTTGTCGAGCAAGATACCGCAAAAAGAGCAGTGCATGCGAACATCGAAAGGGTAGCGATTTTCATAATAATATTGTTTTAGATTAAGGTGATAGGATGGTTTTGACAAATAAATAAAATTTTCAAACCCCATTCAGTTTACAAATTTAACCATTCGGTAGATTAATTTTTCAGCAAATCTCATTCCGTAATACATTTGTGGTATAAAATTAACGCCATGCAAACTTTCATTATTTCTAAAGTCCTCCTTCTTGTGTTTTTTATCATTGGTATTTTTTCCAATGCACAAATTTCAATTTCGGGAAAAGTATATTTTAAAAGTAAAGGAGTAAAAGATATTTCAGTCACTTTAAAAGATAGTTATGACGGTGCCACTACGGATGCTAATGGAAACTATTCTTTTGAAACTTCTGAAAAAGGACAAAAGACTTTGGTCTTTTCAAATTCAAAATTTGTAGAAGTTGAAAAATCAATCGTCATCGAAAATGAAGATCTCTCAATAAATTCCGATTTAAAAGAACAGATTTCCGAAATCGATGCTGTCGTAATTTCTGCCGGTTCCATTGAAGCAAGTGATAAAAAAAGAGCGACCACGCTTTTGACTCCAATTGATATTTATACTACTGCAGGCGCAAACGGACAAGTTTCTTCTGCCTTAGAAACCCTTCCCGGAGTTCAGAAAATTGGTGAGGCCGAAGGTTTATTTGTTCGTGGCGGAACTGGAAATGAAACTAAATTTTTTATGGATGGAAATTTAGTTAACAATTTTTTCGGAAATTCTATTCCAGGAGTAAAATCGATGGATCGATTAAATACTTCTTTATTTAAAGGAAATATTTTTTCAAGTGGCGGATATTCTGCCGTTTACGGACAAGCGTTATCTTCGGTTTTGGTTTTGGAAAGTATTGATTTTCCGGAAAGAAATTCTATTGATTTGGGAATATCGCCTTTATTTCTAACCGCAGGATTTCAAAATGTAAATGAGGAAAAATCGAAATCATTTGGGATTTTTGGTTCGTATTCTAATTTAGAATTGATGACGAAATTAATTAAATTCAACAATGATTTTACCAAAGCGCCAGAAAGTTTCGGTACGAATTTTAACTTCAGAATTAAAAATAAAAATGGCGGAATCTTAAAATATTATGGCAGTTTCGACACCAATAAAATTGACTTGCAATCACAAAGTTTAGAACCCAATATCGATTTCGACAATACTTCATTAAAGGGAAAAAACACTTTTCATAATTTATCTTTCAAACAAAAATTTGGTCAATATCTTTTAAGTGTAGGAACTTCTTATACTTTTAATTCTAACGATATTGATTTGAGTAATACTTTTCAAAATAATGAAATCAATTCAAATTCAATTAATATTAAAGGCAATTATTTCAATGTTAAAGGAGTGTTAGAAAGAAAGATAAACAAAATTTCAGCAGTGAGAGCAGGAATCGAATTTAATCAGTCCAAAGAAAAAACAGAAGTCGCTATATCGCCAAATCCTTTTCAGTCAGATGATCAAATTACTTCACTTTTTGCCGAAACTGATTTAGGGTTTAGCAATAATCTATCCGCAAAATTGGGTTTAAGATCTGAGTATTCCTCAGAACTTAATCACTGGAATCTTGCTCCAAGATTGGCAATGGCTTATCGACTTTCTAAAAAATGGACGACTTCTTTGGCGTATGGAATTTTTTATCAAAACCCAGAACAAAAATATTTCGGCAGCGATCCTTTAAATTATCAAAAAGCCGAACATTATATTTTCCAGGTTCAAAAATCGGAGGAAGGTAGAAGTTTTAGACTCGAAGCATTTTACAAAAACTATACGGATTTAATTAAAAACAAAGTTGTTGATTTTCGCCAAACTGCCATTAATAATAACGGAGACGGTTTTGCAAAGGGTTTTGAAGTTTTCTGGCGCGACAAAAAATCGATCAAGGATATTGATTACTGGGTTTCCTATTCTTATTTAGATTCAAAAAGAAATTTCGAGAATTACGACCAAAGTTTATTTCCCAATTTTGCGGCAAAACATACGCTTTCTGTTGTGGCCAAAAAATTCGTAACCGATTGGAAAACTGGTTTTAACCTATCCTATACTTATGCTTCCGGAAGACCTTTTTATAATTTTCAAACCGATAATAATGGTGACTATCATTTAAATAATCAAGGAAAACTGAAAGATTATAATGCGCTTAATTTCAGTTTAAACTATTTGCCCAATCTTGGAAAGAAGGATTCAAAAGCATTTACCATTCTCGTTTTGTCGGTTAATAATATCTTAGGACAAAAGAATATTTACGGCTACCAATTTTCGAATGATGGTTTAAGAAGCAGACCGATTTTACCTTCAGCCAGTACGTTTGTTTTTATCGGTGCTTTCATCAATTTCGGTATTGATCGAACTCAAGATGCAATTAATAACAACCTTTAATACGGTTCGGAAAATGGAATTAACCTTTCAGTAAGAAAAAATTTCATTCCGTTTAATTCAGAATTACCTTTGAATCATCAAATTAGAATACCAACTCAAAAATTTAATATCATGAAAAAATTATTTTTAACAATGCTTTTATTAGCAACAGTGAGCATCTTCGCCCAAACTACTTTTGAAAAAGTAATGACAGAAAAAATCGCAAAAATGGAACAGTTAAAAACTCAGGAAGATTTCACGGCGCTGTCAAATGATTTCATAAGAATCGGTGATAAAGAAAAAACACAATGGCTTCCGTACTATTACGCCGCACATACCTCCATTGAAAAAGGCAGAAGTTTAATGCGAACCGGACAAGTTTCTGACTTGGATGCTATTGCTGCAGAAGCCCAAACTTATTTGGATAAAGCCGCTGAATTAAGCAAAGACAACGCTGAAGTTTTAATTCTGCAAAAAATGATTCACGGTTTAAAAATGATGGTCGATCCACAAGCCAGATTTATGAGCGAAGGAATGTTGGGTGCAGACGCGCTTTCTAAAGCGGCAAAATTAGATCCCGAAAATCCGAGAATTACTTTACTCAAAGCCGAAGATGTTTATTATACTCCAGAGCAATATGGCGGTAGCAAAGCTAAAGGATTGGAGTTATTTCAAAAAGCAAAAGATCAGTTTGCAGCATACCAACCGAAAACAGCGTTACATCCTAATTGGGGGAAAGGTGAAGTCGACTATTTTTTGACGAACAAACCTTAAGCGCGCCAATTTTATAAAATAACCTCCGGGATTTCTGGAGGTTATTTTCATTTGAGGCAAAGAATAATTTCACTAATTTTACGGCATGAAAAAAGACGACATTGCTGATTTTTACGATGAATTTTCGACGAAACAAGTCAAGACCGGCGCCAATGAACGTTTGATTTCTTTATATAAAAGACTTACTAAATTAGGCTTAAAATCAAATTCAAGAATTCTGGAATTAGGTTGTGGCGTAGGCATTTTCACAAAGTTACTCTCAAAACAAATTTCTACTGGTTTAATTGAAGCCGTAGATTTAAGTGAAAAAAGTGTCGCAATTGCTCAAAATGAATTGAAATCGAAAGAGAATATTCAGTTGGAAGTTGCAGACGTCGTATCATACCAACCTGAAAATTCAGATTTTGATTTTATTACTTTAATGGATGTTATTGAACATATTCCGTTAGATCAACACGATGCATTATTTGAAAATCTAGCGCAAATTTGTTCAGACAGAACAGTAATCGCTATTAATATCCCAAACCCTCAATACATTGGGTACGCGAGAATTAACCATCCGGAAAGTTTGCAGGTCATCGATCAGGAAGTTCACTTATTTCCGCTGTTGCAACATTTTGAAAAACATGATTTAGAATTAGTGTTTTTTGAAAAGTATGGTATTTGGGAAGTAGAAGATTATCATTTTATGGTCGTACGTAAAAAGAGAGAATTTAGCCTCAATCATCTTGCTGATCAACGAAATATTTGTGAAAAAGTCTTGAAAAAAGTAACTTCCAAAATCGACGCAATTAAATACCAATAATTGCTTTAAAACCCTTTATTTGACTATATTATTTAAATGTCAGACATTATAAAACTTTTGCCAGATCATGTTGCCAACCAAATCGCCGCCGGTGAAGTGGTGCAGCGCCCTGCCTCTATTGTGAAAGAATTGGTAGAAAATTCCATCGATGCTGGTGCGACGAAAATTGAGCTGATAATTCGGGATGCTGGACGCAACTTAATTCAGGTGGTTGACAACGGAAGCGGCATGAGTGAAACGGACGCAAGATTCGCCTTCGAACGTCACGCTACGTCAAAGATTAGTACAACGGAAGATATTTTTAAAATTTCGACCAAAGGATTTCGTGGTGAAGCTTTGGCTTCCATCGCAGCCGTGGCAGAAGTAGAATTGAAAACCAAAACGCACGATGCGAAAATTGGCACTAATATTTATATTGAAGGTGGCGGATTTCAATTTCAGGAACCAATTCAAACGGCGGAAGGTTCTAACTTTTCGGTAAAGAATTTATTCTATAACGTTCCGGCCAGAAGAAAATTTTTAAAAAATAACAACATAGAATTTCGTCATATTATCGATGAATTTCAACGAGTTGCGTTGGCGCATGAAAATGTGGAGTTCGAACTTTTTCACAATGATGATATTATTTTCAGACTGCGAAAAGCCAGTATCTTACAAAGGATTGTAGATATTTTTGGAAGAAAATTACAACCACTTTTAATTCCAATTAAAGAGGATTTAGGTTGGATTCAACTCAATGGATTCGTAGCCAAACCAGAAGGTGCGAAAAAAACAAGAGGCGAACAGTTTTTCTTTGTGAACGGAAGATTCTTTAGAAGTCCCTATTTCAATAAGGCGGTGCAGGAAGCTTTTGAAGGATTGCTTTTACCAGGATATATTCCGACTTTCTTTCTGTTTTTAGAATTAGATGCCGAAAAAATTGATGTAAATATTCACCCTCAAAAAACCGAAGTTAAATTCGAAGATGAAAACTTAATTTTCGCATTGGTTCGATCCACGATTAAAAGGTCTTTAGGAATTTACAATGTTTCTCCGAGTTTAGATTTCGACCGCGATTCTGGAATGGACGCTTTTTTGAATCAGAAAAGTACCAGCGGCAGTTTTAAAGTACCGGAGATTGTAGTAGACCGCGATTATAATCCGTTCCGAGAAGAAACCGTTTCGGCTGGAGAAAAGGTGGCGATGACCGAAATGTATCAGCAAAATATTCAAGCTGAACCTTCCAAAATAAACCTTTTTGAAGATGAAGATTTTGATGAGGATTTAATGCGTCTTCCAAATGGATATTGGCTTTTCAACAAGAACGGAAAAACATTAATGCTGGATTTGGGCAGAATGCAGCGCCTAATTGTAAGCGAAAGAAACGCGAAGAAAAAACGCAGCAATGAAAAACACACGCTTCTTTTTTCGCTCGAATATCACATGAATGAAACAGAGAAAAATAAGTTTCGTTCTATTAAAAAATACTTGCCCGAACTTGGTTTTGAAATGATTATCGCGAATGATAATGTGTTGAGAATTGATGCAGTTCCGCAAGGTTTAAAAGAAACCCAAGTCATGAAATTTCTGGAAAATCTTTTTGAGATTTTAGAATACAGGACTGAAGAAGAGTTTCTTGATTTTTATAATAACCAATGGAATAAGATCCACAGCAAATCCCGTTTTGATTTTCTCTATAAAATGGAGGCGGAGCAGGTGATTAAGGATTTTACTTTATTGGGTTTTCCAGAATATTTACCGTCGGGGAAAAGATGTTTTATCGAAATTCCTTTAGATGACTTAAAAAATAAATTTTAAAGAATATGTTTCAGAATATTACACCGATTACCCGAAATATCATCATCATCAATGTTGTTGTTTTTGTACTTTTCTATTTGCTCAACAACCAAGAGTTGTACATGAAGTTCTCAGCATTTTATCCTTTTTCTCCTTTTTTTAGATCTTGGCAAATCATTACTCACATGTTTATGCATGGTAGTTTAATGCATATTCTATTTAATATGTTTACGCTCTATAGTTTTGGTCCTGTATTAGAGAGAACGTTGGGTGATAGAAAATACATCATCCTTTATTTTGTGAGTGGACTTGGGGCTTTTTTTCTTTTCAATTTATGGAATTTCATTGAGGTTCAGCAGATACAATCAAGTTTAGAAAGTTTCGGATTTAATTTAAATGGATATTTGGCTGGAGAGAATGTTTCTTTTACAGGAAGTCCTGCGGCAATCAGTAGCCAGCGAGAATTGGTTGAAAATCTAAAATCGATTATTTTGGTTCCTATGGTTGGCGCATCAGGCGCAATCTTCGGCGTAATTGCTGCGTTTGCGACCTTATATCCAAATGCTGAAATAGGAATTATGTTTATTCCAATTCCTGTAAAAGTAAAATATGTTTTACCAGTTATAGTGATTGGTTCTATATTTTTGGGAGTTACAGGAAACGTGGGTGGTATTGCTCACCTTGCTCACGTGGGTGGTGCAGTTGTAGGTTTCGGCTTAGCAAAATATTGGAAAAGGAACCAATATAGAATCAATTAGAAAATTCGAATTGTGAAAATTTTCAGGTTTGGTTTAATTCTTATTCATCTTTTCATCATTGTTTTGCTCAGCGGAACAGTGTTGAATGATTACGTTTCTCCCGCAGTATTTCCGTATTTAAATCTACTTTCTTTGGCATTTCCGATGCTTATGGTTTTAAATGTTATGCTCTGCTTTTTCTGGATTATTCTGTGGAAGAAGCGGGCATTATTTTTCCTCGCAGTTACATTAATGATGATGATGCCTATTCGAAGATGGGTTAACTGGAGTAGCAAAAGTTCTGAAAAACCGAATCTGAAGGTAGTTACGATGAATGTGAAATTCTGTAGTTTCGGAAAGGATGAAATAGATGATTACCTGAAAAAAACTGATGCTGATATTATCTTGACACAAGAGGCTCGAAGAGGTTTTGAAGTTCCAGGCTACAAGCACAGAATTAGTGATTTACAAATAGTCGCTCTCAATTCGAAGACAGAAGTCATTAAACAAGAAAAATTAGCCACCTTCAGTAATGGAAACGCTTTCTATGCCGACATTAAATTTGAGGGTAAAATAATTAGAATTGTTAATGTGTATTTGAATCCATTTTCCTTCGATAAACAAATGGTAAAGCCGGTTGAAGATTTGCAGGAAAATAAAACCAAAGTAAAAGATATTATAAAAAAGTTAGTACCGACTTTTAAAATCCATCAGAAAGAAATTGTCGATATTCGAAAAGCAATCGATCATTCGCCATATCCGGTTATTCTTGCAGGCGATTTTAATTCTGTTCCTAATTCTTACGAGTATTATGAGCTGGGTAAAGGTTTAACTGATGCTTTCGTAGAAGTTGGGCGCGGAAGTGCTACCAGTTTTCATGACTATAAATTTCCGATCAGAATTGATTATATCTTTACATCGAAGGAGATAAAACCCATCAGTTATCGAGTAGATCGGTCGGTGAAATTATCAGATCATTTTCCTGTAATTGCTGAATTTAAAGTTGATTAAAAATGAAAAATATAATTACAATTTCAATTCTTTTTTTCCTTATTTCCTGTGGAAAGGAATCCGCAAAAAAACGGATTATTGTTGAAGAAAAATCCTCTGTTCCTCCGTATGATACCATTGCAATCGACTCCTTTTCTCAAGGTGCAACAAGCGTTGATATCGCTGCCAAAATTAAAATGTCTTCTCGTAAATTTCAGGATTCTTTAAGACAAATAAAATTGAAGAATGAAGAAGAAAGATTGCTCAAAAAAGCCACAGACGAAAAACTGGAGTTAGAGAAAAAAACAGCGGAATCCCAAAAGAAGAAGGAAGCAGAAATTAATAAAGCCAAAGAAAAATCACAGGCAACAATTCCTGAATCGACGGTTACTCCGTAAATTTTATTTAAATTTGAATTCATTTAAACATTAATAACATGAAAAAGTATTTCTTAATAGCAAGCGCAATTTCCTTAGGGTTAATGAGTTGCAAAAAGTCAGAAGTCAAGATTGAAACCGTAGAAAATCCAGATGGAACGGTAACCACGACCACCATAGAAAAAGAACATTCTACCACTTTGGATTCTGTGCAAATTAATGAGACCGTTGATCAGGCAAAACAAAAACTGAATGATGCCGGAGAAAAGCTTGATCAGTACGCGACCGATGGACGAACTCAGTTTAAGAAAGCGGGCAAAGACGTAAAAGCCGCCGCCGCTAAAGGTGCTGAAAAAGTAGAAAAAGGTGCCGAAAAAATAAAAGAAGATCTCGAGAAAAAATAGATAACCATCTGCTGTAATTCAGCAGATTTTTTATTGGTTCATCTCTAATAATGGCTCGATAAATTCACGGTCATTGCTGAGTCTTGGGACTTTATTCTGACCACCGAGTTTGCCTCGTTCCGACATCCAGTTATAGAAAAGATGAGGTTTTGCAACGTGAATGATCGGCTTTTTCAAAGTGATGTCATTATACCTTTTTGCTTCATAATCGCTATTCACTGATTTTAAATGATTGTCGAAAACTTCGGCAAACCTTTCTAAATCGCCTGGTTCGTGAGTAAATTCAAAAATCCATTCGTGAGCGCCACTTTCACCTTGTTGCATAAAAACGGGCGCGCCAGTAAAATCTAGAATGGAGGATTCAGTTGCCTCACAGGCTTTTGCCAAAGCGGTTTCTACATTATCAATCATCAGCTCTTCTCCAAATGCATTGATATAATGTTTGGTCCGCCCCGAGACTTTAATTCTAAAAGGTTGAAGAGAGGTAAAGCGCACAGTATCCCCAATTAAATAGCGCCAAAGTCCACTGTTTGTGGTAATGACCATTGCATAATTTTTACCGATCTCAACTTCTTCTAATGGAATTGCCTCTAACTTATCAGGATTAAATTTATCCATTGGAATAAATTCATAGAAAATTCCATAATCCAGCATGAGCAACATCTCATCACTTCCGTGCTGGTCCTGAATTCCAAAAAAACCTTCAGAGGCGTTATAAATTTCGTAATAATTAATATCTTTTCCGATGATCTTTTTAAACTGTTCACGGTAAGGTTTAAAACTTATCCCACCATGAAAAAAGACTTCTAAATTCGGCCACAACTCTGAGATACTTTCGTGACCTTTTTCTTTTAAAATCCTTTGTAACAAAACCATCATCCAACTTGGTACGCCGGTTAAACTGCCGACTTCTTCATTGGTTACTTCAGAAATAATTGCATTTAATTTAGATTCCCACTCCGACATCAGCGAAACTTTTTTGCTTGGTGTTGTCGTGATTTCAACCCAAAAAGGAAGGTTGTCAATTAAGATGGCAGAAAGATCGCCAAACTTCGTATTAAAGTTTTCATAGAAATCAGCACTTCCGCCTAAACGTAGATTTTTATTGATGAAGAGTTGATTATCAGGATGATTATTGGCATAAATTGATACTAAATCTTTTCCCGCTTTCATATGGCACAGTTCTAAACTTTCATCGGTAATAGGAATAAATTTACTTTTAGCATTAGTTGTTCCAGAAGATTTAGCAAAATTTTTCACATATCCTGGCCAGAAAACATCTCGTTGACCTTGTCGTGCTTTTTCTATATATGGTTCAAAATCTTCGTAAGTAGTGATGGGAACATTCTTCGTAAAATCTTCATAACTCGAAATGGAACTGAAACCGTGGATCTTGCCGTAGTCTGTATTTTCTGCGTAATAGAGTTGGGAGAAGAGCACTCCGTTTTGGGTTTCAATCGGGTGGTCCATAAAATTCTGAATTTGATCAATCCTTTGTTTAATAAACCAGTTGACCACCGTATTGAAAAGTGCTTTTGTTGCCATAGAGACAAATATAATATTTTTCTTTCAAAAGGTGTTATGCTATGTATTACAAAAAAATTCCGCCTTCTAAAAAGCGGAATTTTAATTTAAACTAAAATTTTAGTTTTAGCAATACTCTTCGTAAGCACCTTGCAAATTCGCAGCAATTGCGCCTGCAGGATTTCCTTCGATGTGGTGTCTTTCTAACATGTGAACCAGTTCACCGTCTTTGAAAAGAGCGATACATGGCGAACTTGGTGGGAAAGGTGCCAAAAATTTACGTGCTTCGTCAACCGCTTCTTTATCGTAACCTGCAAAAACAGTTACCAAATTCGCTGGTTTTTTATCTCCTGTTAAAGAGAAAACAGCGCCTGGTCTAGCTGCACCTGCTGCACAACCACAAACTGAGTTGATCATTAATAATGTTGTACCTTCTTTTTTAAGTGCTTGGTTTACTGCTTCAGCAGAGGTTAAGTCTTGAAAACCTTTATCGGTTAGTTCATGCTTCATTGGCATTACTAAATCATCTGGATACATATTGTACGTTTTTTAAATTGAACTTTTATTTAGAACGATTCTGATTTGCAAATTTAAGTATTATTAATCAGACTACTTCCATACTATTTTCATCAAAACCATTCCATCTTTTAAAGTACGACTTTTTGTCCACAAAAAACCCGAAACAAAAATGCTCCGGGTTTCAATCAAATCGATATGCAAAGGTTGTATATCCTAAATAAAACTTTAAGAAAGTAATTTTTTCGCCATCTCGGAAATGCTTTTTCCGTCGCTTTTTCCGGCTAGTGATTTACTTGCCATTCCCATTACTTTTCCTAAATCTTTGGCGCTGGTTGCGCCCGTTTCGGCGATTATTTCTTTCATCGCTGCTTCTAACTCTTCACTGGTCATTTGCTGCGGTAGAAATTGCTCAATGACTTTGCTTTGTGCTTCTTCAACTTCCGCTAAATCGCTTCTGTTTTGGGCCGTAAACTGGTCATAAGAATCTTTGCGCTGCTTGATCATTCTCTGTAAAATTGCGATCTCTTGTTCTGCGGAAACTTCTGCTCCTTTTGCTTCAGTTTTCAACAATAGGATTTGAGATTTTACTGCACGCAAAGCGTCTAAGGCAACTTTATCTTTTGCTCGCATGGCGTCTTTAATCGCGTCGCTGATGATATTTTCTAAACTCATAATTTTGATAGTGATTAAGTTACTAATCTACGTCTTTATTCAAAAAACGATTTTCACGAACCTGCATTTTTCCATCGCTTTCGGTTAGGAAATTGCTGATTTTTTGTTCTGACGGATTTTCATGTCCGAGGGTAATATTCTTTCTTCTAAAAGCAGGAATCGTTTCGAACTCGTTTTCGGGTTCGAAGTTTTGATATCTTGAATTAAATTGCTTCAATTTATTTCTTCTCTCTAAAACTTTATCAGAATTCGGAGTTTTATTGATGAAAGTAAAATCATCTTCAACATCAAATATTGTTTTCTCTTCTGCTTTTTCTACCACCTTTGGTTCGGATTTTTGAACCGGTTCTTCTTTGATGATTGCTTGAGGTTGCGGTGTTTCAACTCTAGGCTCATCAATCGGTTCGTTTACGAAAAAACTGAATTCCATCGGTTTTTCTTCCGTAAAAGTGGGTGTTTTTTCTACAGGTTTTTCTATTTTTTTATCTTCAGTTTCGAATGAAAATGATTGTGCCATTGGTTCATCGCTTAGGTCGTCATCATACGTGAAAAGATCAAATTCTGGAATTTCTTCTTCCTGATGGAAATTTTCTGTTGAATGATTTTCTTCACCATAATGATTTATTTCAGTGGGTGTTTCTCTTTCAATAACTCTTCTTTTCTCAACCGTTTTTACCTGAAATTGATTGATTGGAAAATCATCTTCATCATCTAAGACAAATAAATTTTTAGAAGGCGAATGACCTTTTGGACTGTCCTGATTTTCTATGCTTGATTTGAAAACCGCTTCTCTTTTCTTAGTGGGTTCTATTGAATCCGATAAAGTGAAATTCACCTTTTCAGTTACGCCAGATGTTTTTTGATAATCTTTAGAAAAACCAGTCGCAATCACTAATACACTTACAGCGTCGCCCAATTCTTCATCAGTTCCAACTCCGAAAATAATGTCGGCAGTATTTCCAGCTTCTTGCTGAATATGATCCATAATCACCCCGATTTCGTCCATGGTTACTTCTTCAGAACCACTTCTGATTAATAACAGTACATTTTGTGCACCTGTAATTTTGTTGTCATTTAATAATGGAGAATCCAATGCTTTTTTCACTGCTTCTTCAGCTTTGTTTTCACCTGAAGCAACTCCATTCGACATCAATGCAGTTCCAGAATTTTGTAAAACAGATTTCGCATCACGGAAGTCAATATTCACATCGAAATATCCTGTAATAACTTCTGCCATTCCTTTTGCAGCGTTAGTTAATACTTCATCCGCTTTTGAGAATCCTGATTTAAAACCAAGGTTACCAAACTGCTGACGTAATTTATCATTATTAATGACAATCAGTGAATCAACATTATTTCTCAGTTTATCTAAACCTAATTCTGCTTGCTCCAGTCTTCTTTTTCCTTCAAAACTAAAAGGTACGGTAACGATTCCGATGGTTAGAATTCCCATGTCTTTCGCTACTTTCGCAATTACGGGAGCAGCACCAGTTCCAGTCCCACCGCCCATTCCGGCTGTGATGAAAACCATTTTGGTATTTTGTCCCATCGCTGCTTTGATATCTTCGATACTTTCGATGGCTGCTTTTTCACCAACTTCTGGGTCGGCTCCGGCGCCTAAACCTTCGGTGATGCTTAATCCTAACTGTACTTTATTCGCAACAGGATTGTTATCTAAAGTTTGCGAATCGGTATTACAAATGACGAAATCAACGCCATGAATTCCTCTTTCGTACATGTGCTTCAGGGCATTGTTTCCACCGCCTCCTACGCCGATTACTTTAATTATTGATGAATTTCCTTTTGGCAAATCAAATGAAAATCCTGGGGTGTTTATATTTTCCATAGTCTTGGTGTTTTAATTATTCAACTTCTTCAAAGAATTTTTTTACGCTTTCCATTATTTTCTGACCGATAGTCAGTTTGTGTTGTCTTTTTTCTACTGCTTGTGCAACTAATTCCTCCTTGTCGACAACTTCTTGCAATACATTTTGCTCGGTCGGAATTTCGGTTTTTTGTGGATTTTTATCCTCTGCTTTTAGTTCTACCTTTTCCGGAGCATTTTTCTTGTCCCGGATTTTTAAACTTTCCATTAACAAACCTATGGCAGTCGCATATTCTGGGCCTTTTAAATGCTGGCTTTTATCATTGGTCACATACTCATTAGCAAAACCAATTCTGCTGTCGAAACCAGTCGTGTAATTGGCCAACTGACGTAGATGACGAAGATTTGAACCTCCACCTGTCAAAACGATTCCGGCAATTAATTTTTTCTTTTGTTCAAATGCGCCGTACGCTTTTAACTCTGTATTGACCATTTCCAAAATTTCTTCCACTCTCGCATTCACGATCTGCGCTAATGTTTTTAATGAAATTTCTTTATCTGGTCTTCCGTGCAAACCTGGAATGGTAACGAAAGTTGTGTCTTTTTCTAATTCTGGAACAGCGGAACCGAAATTCACTTTCAGTTTTTCTGCGTGTTTTTCAATGATAGAACAACCTTCTTTTATATCATCAGTAATAATTCCACCTCCATAAGGAATGACGCAAGTGTGACGAATAATATTGTCTTTGAAAATTGCAATATCCGTAGTTCCACCACCGATATCTACGATGGCAACTCCAGCTTCTTTTTCTTCTTTAGTTAAAACTGCTTCAGAAGATGCTAATGGTTCAAGCGTTAAAGCTTCCATTTCTAAACCGGCTTCACGAACACATCTTGCAATATTTCTAATGCTGCCCATTTGACCAACTACCACATGAAAATTGGCTTCTAAACGGGTTCCATGCATACCGACAGGTTCCTGAATTTCTCCTTGCGAATCCACTTTGTATTCTTGAGGAAGAACATGAATAATTTCTTCACCCGGCAACATGACCAACTGTTTTACCTGATCTTTTAATTTTTCGATATCATCATCCGTAATATATTGATCCGGATTTTCCCGCATAATATAATCTGAATGTTGCAGCGAACGAATATGTTTGCCAGCGATTCCCACCGTAACTTTTTGAATAGGAACGCCAGAACTTGATTGTGCTTGAGCAACGGCGGCTTTGATGGACTGAATGGTTTGGGAAATATTGTTCACAATACCTTTGTGAACCCCTAAACTTTTTGCGGTTCCAACGCCGAGAACTTCAATTTTTCCGTGGGTGTTTCGCCGTCCAACAATGGCCACAATCTTTGTGGTACCGATGTCGAGGCCTACTGAATACTCGTGATTTTCCATTATATGTCGATTTGATTTTTTATCATTTTCAAAGGATTCTGGTCCAATGTTTTGTATTTATATTTTTTGAAGGATTTAACCTTTTCTTTATTCTATTTTAACTTTCGCTTTCGGTTTGTTGTCTGGCTTTTTCTGAGTGACAGCAGTTTTGTTAACGACGGTTTTTGGTTTCGGTAAATCCTTTTTTACCACTTGCTTCGATTCTTCCTTTGATTTAATAAAAGGTTTTTTCTCAGCTTCTTCCTTCTTCTTATTAATGAGTGGCAACTTTGCTAATTCTTTTTTACCTACTGAAATAATACTGTCGTTTTCTTTAAAGTGAGGATTCAGCGTTGTTACAATTTGGTTGTCGTACTTTACAGAAACCTTGGTGTATTTTTCTGGATCCTGATGAATCAAATACTTTTCTACAAAGGCTTTAAAACCTTTTACCTTAAGATCTATATTTTCTAAGTCCCCGATTTCAACTTTGAAATAACCTTCGCTGGTGAGCAATTCATAATTGCCTTTCTTTTTAGAAATTCCGATGAAATATTTTTTGCTGAATTCGTCACGGTCAATTTTTGAGATGAGTTCTGCTAACTTTACATATTCTGACTGTTTTACATTTCCCATGACCAACATACAAGGGAAAGAATAGTTTTTAGAAGTCGGGAATTCTACGCCTTTTTCATCCACATAAAAATCGCGATCATCTTTATTCAAACGGAAAGCCGGAACTCTTTGCTTAATATCTAAATTCAAATTGCCATTCAGGTTCAAATACACATTTGCACTATCTACGGCTGGGAGTTGATTCAGTTTTTTCTCTAATTCAGGAATGTTAATATCTCCAATTCTTTTAGTGGGATTCGATTTTTTCACCAATTCCTTTACATCTTTTTCGTCGATGAAATAGACCGGGTTTTTAGTCTGAGTCATTTTTACACTGACTTTTTCCATCGGCTTATTGTTGAATCTTTTCAATGAAAAACTCAGCAGAAACCCAAAGATGATTACTGTACTTAAAATTTTTAATATTCTAAATTTGTTTTTCATTATTTATTTGAAAGCCATTCTACAATTCCGTCGTATAAAGTGTCGATGTTTCCTGCACCAACAGTTAACAGTACATCGAAGTCCTTTTCTTTTATTTTATCAAAGGCTTCATCCAAAGTGGAAACTTCCTTTTTTTCTAATTTTACTTTTTCTAATAACCAGTCTGAAGTAATTCCTTCAAAATTTTCCTGTAATTCTCTCGCCGGATAAATATCCAGTAGGATTAACTCATCTGCTTTATCTAAACTTTCTGCGAATCCATCAACAAAATCTTTTGTTCTGCTGAAAAGGTGTGGTTGAAAAACGACCAACAATTTCTTGTGAGGATAAAAAGTTTTTATCGAACCAATCACCGCATTTAACTCAGTCGGATGATGCGCATAATCATCAATATAAATTTTTCCGCTGTCGAAATTATGTTTCGTGTAGCGTCTTTTAATTCCTTTGAAACCGGCAATTCCTTTTTTCAAAGTTTCGAAATCAACGCCGAAATTATTTAATAAGGCAATCGCTGCCGTTGCATTTTCGACATTGTGAATTCCGGGGATTTCCCAAACAAAATCGTCAATTTCTGTGGTTGGAGAATGAAAATCGAAATAGATTTTATCACCAATTTCTCTTATGTTATCTGAGTAATAATCGGCTTCTTCGTTTACGGCGTAGGTTTTCGTTTCCCGTCCGATCTGGATTCCTTTTCGTACAAAAAGTTGCTGACCTTCAGGAACCAAGTCCGCAAAATCCTGAAATCCTTTTTGAATGGTGGCATTGTCGCCATAAATATCTAGATGATCTGCATCGGTTGAAGTAATCACCGCCCAATCCGGAGAAAGGGTGAGGAAACTTCTATCGTATTCATCGGCCTCAACAACTGAAACATCACTTCCATTAAAATGAAAATTCGATTTAAAGTTTTCTGCAATTCCACCTAAAAAACAAGAGAAAGGAAGATTGGCTTCTTCGCATAAATGAGCAACTAAAGATGAGGTGGTCGTTTTTCCATGTGTTCCGGCAATTGCGATACAGTCGGTGTTTTCGGTAATCATACCGAGAACTTTTGCTCTTTTTAAAACATCGAATTTATTATCATTAAAGTAATTAAGAATATCTAATTTCTTAATCGCCGGCGTATAGATCACCAAAGTGTTTTCTGGTGTTAAATTTTTAATTTTATCATTAATGATATCTTCAAACTGAATATCAATTCCTTCTTCAACCAAAGCCTTTGTCAACTTGGTGTGCATTTTATCATACCCCAAAACGGTGTTTCCAGATGCGTTGAAATAGCGCGCCAAAGCACTCATTCCGATGCCGCCGATTCCTACAAAATAGAAGTTCTGATATGTGGTTAAAGGTTTCATTTTCGTTTTATTGATTGCGCCCTTTCAGGGCTTTTTATTATTTTCTTTTATCAAAGGGCTTCACCCTTTGCTTTTTGATTTCGCCACTTCGTGGCTGGATTACTTTTTATTAAAAACTGATCTTGACTATTTTTAAAATTTCATCTACAATTTCCTCCGTGGCTAATGGTTTCGCGAAGAATTTTAAATTTTCACTCATCTCATTTCGTACTTGCTCGCTTTCGCAGATTTCCATTAAGGTTGTCCAGAATTTCTCAGACATCTCCGTGTCTTTTACCATTCTGGCTGCATTCTTATCAACCAAAGTGATTGCGTTTTTGGTTTGATGATCTTCTGCTGCAAAGGGGAATGGAACTAAAAGCACTGGTTTCTGAGCCATCGCCAGTTCTGAAATTGCAATTGCTCCAGCGCGGGAAACAATAACATCTGCCGCAGAATAGGCCAAAGCCATATCAGCAATAAATTCTTTAACCTGAATTTGGTCTGTGGTTTCAGATTTCAGATTTTCTGAAATTTCTTTATAATCCAGTTTTCCGGTTTGCCAGATCAACTGAAAATCCTTTTCTATTACTTTTTCTAAATTATCTTTCCAGCCATTATTTAATGTTCGAGAACCTAAAGAACCTCCGACAGAAAGAATTGTTAATTTATTTTTATTTAAACCGAGTTGTTCTTTCGCGTCATTCTTATCGATTAAATCATTAATGATATTTTTTCGAACAGGATTTCCTAAAAAGTAAGTTTTCGTTTTCGGAAAGAAATGATCCATTTCAGGGTAAGCCGTAAAAACGGCTTTCGCTTTTCTGGAAAGGAAGGTGTTTGTTTTCCCCGGCAAAGAATTTTGCTCCTGAACAAAAATTGGAACGTCTAAATTCGCTGCCATATAAAGTGCAGGTCCACTTGCAAATCCTCCGGTTCCGATGGCGAAATCCGGTTGAAATTCTTTAATTGCTTTTCTGGCTTTTGTAAAACTTGAAAGCAATTTAAAAGGCAGGTTTAAATTTTTCAAAAGATTTCCTCTGTCGAATCCAGCGATATTTAAACCAATAATTTTGAAGCCGGATTGTGGAACTTTCTCCATTTCCATTTTTCCATTGGCACCAATGAATAAAAACTCTGCTTGAGGAAATCTTTTTTGGATTTCCTGTGCAATCGCAATCGCCGGGAAGATATGTCCTCCGGTTCCGCCGCCGCTCATTAGAATTTTTATTTTTTTGTTCATATTATATCATAGGGTTGAAACCCTATGTTTTGTTAAATCGTCCCTTTGGGACTTTATGCGATATCATTTATTTCTTCAATACTCTGTTTTTTGCCCATTCCTTCTTCATCATAAACCTGAATTCTGGAACTTACATTTAAGATAATTCCCAGTTGAATATAGGTTACCAACATGGATGTTCCTCCGTAACTTATTAAGGGCAATGGTTGTCCTGTAACTGGAATCAGATTAATGGCGACTGCAATATTCACGGCGAGTTGTACAAAAATCATGGTCCCGAGACTTAAGACGAGCAGACTCCCAAAGAAGGCCGGCATCTTACTGGCAATCATCACGATCCGTATAATCATTATTAAATAAAGCGCGATTAAAACGGTGGCGCCAATAAATCCGTATTCTTCAACAATAATGGCGAAAATAAAATCCGAGGCAGATTGGGGTAGCATTTGTTTTAAAGCACTTTTACCGGGTCCCATTCCTGTAATTCCACCGTGAACAATTGCGGCTTTGGCTTGCATTACCTGATAGTTTTTTGCTTTATCGGCTTCATCTTCAATCTGACTTTCTTTTTTGGTAAAGGTCTCAACACGGCTCATCCAGGTGTGAACACGGTTGTTTTCGATAAGGTTTGTTTTTAAAGCCAAAAACATGAAAACGCCAATTAAAACCGATGAAAGTCCTACGAATCCAAAGATGTATTTTTTATCTAATTGACCGATTAACATTACAATTAATGAAACCATTAATATCATTAAAGCCGTTGAACCATTGTCTTTTGCAACCAAACCAAACACCAGTAAAACAGGACCGAAGATGTAAAACACGTTTTCAATTGGTAGCCTTTCTCGTTTAATGGTCTTTGTTAAATATCGGCAGAGATAAATGATCAACATTAAATAAGCAAAAGAAGAAGGTTGGAAAGAAATTGGTGTTCCTGGAATTTTTAACCATCGTGAGGCTGATGCACCATCAATTGTTTGTCCGGTAACCATTGTTAATCCAAGTAAGATTACCGTAAATCCTAAAAGAATACTACTCAGTTTTCCGATGTATTCATATTTAAAAAGACCAACACCACGCATAAAAGCCAAACCGAGCAATACGAAAAAAGTGTGCTTGATAAGGTGGGAAGTGGTGGTTCCGCTATTTACGATATATTCTAAATTAGAACTTGCAGAATAAACAGGGAATACCGAGAAGAACGAAATCAATAAGATCACGCTCCACAGCACTTTGTCGCCTTTTAACAATTCAAATTTGTTATCTCTTTCCTGCATTTTAATCTATGATTAGTCGATTGCTTTTTTTAATACTTCGTTCTTAAATTGATTTCCGCGGTCTTCATAATTGTCGAACAAATCGAAACTTGCGCAACATGGTGAGAGCAAAACAGTATCGCCGTCATCAGATAAAGATTTCGAAACTCTTACGGCTTCTTCCATACTTGAGGTGCTGTAAATTGATTCTTTTTTATCCTTGAAGAAGTCGATGATTTTTTGGTTATCAAGTCCTAAACAAACAATTGCTTTTACTTTTCTCTTTACTAAATTTTCTATTTCGGCGTAGTCATTTCCTTTATCTACACCACCAACAATCCAAATGGTTGGTTGGCTCATGCTTTCCAAAGCGAAGTAAGTTGCATTCACATTCGTTGCTTTACTGTCATTGATGTAAGTGACACCATGAATCTGAGCAACTTGTTCTAAACGATGTTCCACCGCCTGAAAAGTCATCAAGGCAGTACGAATACTTTCGTTGCTGATATTTAAAATCTTACTCGCAATTGAAGCGGCCAGACTATTAGCGATATTATGATTCCCAACTAAAGAGAGTTCTGCAATTTTCATTGAAAACTCATCATCAACATTTACGATTATCTTATCATTATTAATAAACCCCCCTTCTGCTAATTTTTCTTTGGTCGAGAATGGGATTTTTCTCGCTTTGATGGCAATTTTTTCTAGCAGACTCATACTCATTTCATCATCTTTATTATAGATGAAAAAATTATCATTCTCTTGATTTTCTGCAATTCTGAATTTTGCCATCGCATAATCTTCATAGTTGTAATTGTATTGATCAAGGTGATCCTGACTTAAATTCAACAACAAAGAAATATACGGTCGGAAGTTCTGAATATCATCTAACTGAAAAGAACTTACTTCTAAAACATAATAATCGAAATTTTCATCTGCTACTTGTTTGGCAAAACTTTTACCGATATTTCCGGCTAAACCTACGTTTAGATGATCATTTTTTAAAATATGATAAATGAGCGAAGTGGTTGTGGTTTTGCCGTTACTTCCAGTGATTGCGATAATTTTTGCTTGGGTAAATTCTGCAGCAAATTCAATTTCAGAGGAAAGGCGAATTCCTTTCTGACTGATTTTAAAAATAATATCTGCTTTCTTTGGAATGCCTGGAGATTTTATAATCCAGTCTGCATTAAGGATTCTTTCTTCGTCGTGTTGACCTTCTTCAAACTCAATTCCGGCTTCAGTCAACTGTTTTTTATAGTCATCTTTAATCACCCCACGATCCGAAAGAAAAACATCCAAGCCTTTCTTCTTCGCCAAATATGCAGCGCCAACGCCACTTTCTCCGCCACCTAAAACAACTATTTTCATATTCTGTTTTTTAATTTAATAGAACTAAATCCTATTGTAAAACTGGGTCGTTCCTTTGGGAACTCTCTTTTATCTGACTTTTAAAGTAATTAAACAAATAATGGCAAACATTACCCCGATGATAATCATACGGTTTACGATTTTGCTTTCGTGATATCCTTCTTTCTGGTAATGATGATGAAGAGGAGACATTTTGAACAGTCTGTTGTTCTGAGCGTACTCCAATCCATATTTTCTTTTTCTATATTTAAAGACTCCAACTTGTAGCATAACGGAGAGATTTTCAATTAAGAAAATTCCACAAAGCACAGGAATCAATAATTCTTTTCTAAGGATAATTGCTAAAACTGCGATGACTCCACCTAACATTAAACTTCCGGTATCACCCATGAATACTTGAGCCGGGTAAGTATTGTACCAGAAAAACCCGATGACCGCACCAACCAAAGCGAGTGCGAAAATGGTTGTTTCTCCCATATTCGGCAGGAACATTATATTGAGATAGTCGGCAAAAATGATATTTCCGGAGAGGTAGGCAAAAAGTGATAACGTTAATAAAATAACGACACTCGTGCCGGCGGCGAGACCATCAATCCCATCGGCAATATTGGCTCCGTTGGAAACTGCAGTAACGATGAAAATTACGATCGGGATAAATACGATCCACGCCCATTCATGCGCTTTTTCGGGAGTCATCCAAAATAAAATTCCGCTATAATCGAATTCGTTGTTTTTTACAAATGGAACGGTGGAAAATGTAGATTTCTCCGTTTTCATAAAATTGGCTTCAACATTATTTCGGTTAACTTCTTTGGCATCAGCATATTTTCTTTTCACCGTAATATCCGGATGAAAATACATGGTAACTCCCACGATTAAACCCAAGCCAACCTGTCCGATTACTTTGAATTTTCCGCTTAGACCGTCCTTATTTTTCTTAATCTTTTTTAAATAATCATCGATGAATCCGATTGCGCCCATCCAAACTACAGAGATGATGAGCAAAACAATATATACGTTCATGATTCTGGTGAAAAGTAAAACCGGAATTAGGGTTGCCAAAATGATAATTAAACCACCCATTGTAGGCGTGCCTTCTTTTTGTTTTTGGCCTTCTAACCCTAGATCGCGCACTAATTCGCCCATCTGTTTATTTCGCAGATAGTTGATGATTTTTTTACCAAAAACCAAAGCGATGAGAAGGGAAAGCAATACAGCCATTCCTGCACGAAAAGAGATGAATTTAAACATACCCATTCCCGGAATGTGAATTCCGTGGTTGTTTAAATATTCGAATAGGTAGTATAACATTTTCTTTTTGGTTTAAAGGTTATTGCTTTTTATTTCGACATCAGTCTTGCCAGTTCTATGATTGTTTCTTTATCGTCGAAATGGTTTTTTATACCATTTATTTCCTGATAGGTTTCATGACCTTTTCCGGCTACTACGATAATGTCTTTCGGCTCTGCAAATTTAATTGCCATTTTAATCGCTTCTCTTCGGTCAGGAATTGAAGTGTATTTGCTATAGTTTTGCGGTTCTACACCGGCTTCTATTTCTTTAATAATGTCACCCGGATTTTCTGTTCTTGGATTATCAGAAGTGATGATTGCTAAGGTAGATTTACGAGTTGCAATTTTCCCCATTTCTGGACGTTTTGCGTGATCTCGATCTCCTCCACAACCGAATACGGTAATTAATCTTTCATTTTTGGTTCGGATTTCATTGATAGAGTCCAATACATTTTCTAAAGCATCTGGAGTATGCGCATAGTCAACAATGAAGAAAATTCCGCCGTCAGATTTTAAAGTTTCAAATCTTCCTGTCACTCTTTTTAATTGTGAAATTGCGGGTAAAATATCATCTTCATGAAAACCACATTCTATGGCAACTGCATAAGCAAGAAGCAAATTGTAAGCGTTGAATTTTCCAGTCAAAGTCGTCCAGAATTCTTTACCATTAAAGTTGAGAAGCATTCCATTAAAATCAATTTCTGTGATTTTACCGTGGAAATTTGCCATCGTTTTCAAGGCGTAGGTTTTCTTTTTCGCTTTGGTGTTTTGCAACATTACGTTTCCGTTTTTGTCATCAACGTTTGTAATGGCAATTGCATCTGAATCTAATTCATCAAAAAATCTCTTTTTGGTTTTAAGATATTCTTCAAAGGTTTTATGATAATCTAAATGATCGTGCGTAATATTGGTAAAGCCTGCGATTTTAAATTGCAAACCTTCTATTCTGTGCTGATGAATTCCGTGAGAAGAAACTTCCATGAAAGCATATTCACAACCTTGTTCTACGGCTTTTGCTAAAATTTGATTCAAACGAATAACGTCTGGAGTCGTGTGTGTTGAAGGAATAATCTCTTCACCAATTCGATATTCTACCGTGGAAATTAAAGCAGATTTAAAACCCAAAATTTTAAAAATGTCAAATAGAAGAGTAGTGGTAGAAGTTTTACCATTTGTTCCGGTAATTCCGATGAGGTTTAATTTTGTGGAAGGATTTCCATAAAAATTAGAAGCAAGATGACCCAAAGTTTTTGCAGCATCTTTTACTTTAACATAAGTAATTTCATCGTTAATTTCATTTGGGATATCCTCGCAAACGATTATGGTCGCTCCTTTTTCAATAGAGGAATTGATGAAATCGTGTCCATTAGAAACCGTTCCTTTGATCGCCACATACAATGTGTTTTCAACTGCTTTTCGGCTGTCGAAAATTAATTCTGAAATTTCTCGGTCTTTATTTCCGATGATTTCTAGGACGGGGATTCTATGTAATACTTCTTCTAATTTCATCTTTTAATGCGATAGCAATTTTTCCTATCCTTTGTTTAATCGTCCTTGGGACTTTGTTTTTATTTTAATTCTGCAATTGCAGGTAAATTCTCTGGTTTTTATTCATAATAGTTCCTTCTAAAGGGAACTGTTCTTTAATTTTTCCTACGCCTTTATAGTCAACTCGATAACCTTGATTTTCTAGTTGTGGAATAATATTCTTGCCGATAAGACCAGTTACATTTGGCATTTGATTTTTGTTCACTGCAACTTTTACAGTCGGTTTAATCATTTTGCTCAAATCCACTTTTTTATCTACTAACATTTCTTTCTCAATATTTTGAGGAGTTTTCAAAAACGTCTTTCCCGCAATTTCTTTAAACACAGGTGCTGAAACCGTAGAACCATAAAATCCTTTTGAATTATCTGGTTGGTTAATCATCACGATACAAGTATATTTAGGATTGTCTGCTGGATAAAAGCCTGCAAAACTTGCTTGATATTTGGCTGGTCCTGGTTTCCAATATTCAAATCTTGCAGTTCCGGTTTTTCCGGCCATTTTAAGATTTGGGGTGAAAATACTTCTTGCTGTTCCTTTCTCTACTGCTTTTGTAAGCGCCGATGTCATTAAAGTAATTGCTTTTTCCGATGCCATTTTCTTTACCATAACCTGTGGTTTTGCTTCGTAAAGAGTGCGGCCATCTTTTAGAATTTTTTCAATGAAAAGTGGTTTTAGCATTACTCCATTATTCGCAATTCCGTTATAAAAGGTAGTCAATTGCAAAAGGTTAAACCTCGATGAATAACCATAAGCTAATGAAGCCAAAGTCGCGTCGTTCCATCTTTTATCATCAGGTGTAACAACATATGGTTTGGTAATTCCGGGTAATTCAATATCCATTTTATCGAACATTTTCCAACGGCGTAAATGATCTAAAAAGACTTGTGGTTTTTTTGCATAAAACTTGGTAATCAACTTTGCTGAACCTACGTTACTCGATTTAGCAAGCACATCTGAAATTTCATAAACTCCACCACCGTGACCGTCAGAAATTCTTTGTTTTGCGTAAGTCCAGACGCCATTTCCAACATCAACTGTAGTGTTTTCATCAATAAACCCATCATCCATTGCTGCCAAAAGTGATACCGTTTTAAAAGTAGAACCTGGTTCTGTAGCATCTTTCAGCGCATAATTATAAGCGTCAACATAAATTCCCGGTTCTGTTCTTCTAAGGTTGACCATTGCTTTAACTTTCCCAGTCGCTACTTCCATAACCACAACAGAGCCGTGATCTGCCTCGAAATTAATCAGTTGTTTTTCTAAAGCAGAATGAACAATATCCTGAATTCGGATATCAATTGTGGTGTAAACATCCTGTCCGTCGATGGGTTCGTTTACTTTCCAGTAATCGATTGGTTTCCACTGGCTTGAGTTTACTCTTTGTTCTAATCTCGTTCCATCAGTACCTGTAAGGTATTTAGAGAAAGCACCTTCTAAACCAGATTTTCCCATCTCATTATCCATTCCGATGGTTCCGGCTCCAATTTGCGTGGTTGCCAATTCTCTTTTGTAATTTCTATCCACGATAAATCCACCTCTGTTTTTCCCTTTTTTAAATATTGGGAAATTGCGGATACGATCGTAATCATCAAAATCCAGTCCTTTAACCAAAGAATAATATTGGTTTTTGGCTTTTTTCTGTTGATCAAAACGGTCTCTGAAATAACTTCTAGGTTTGCCGAACATTTTTGATAATGAATCGGTTAATGCACCAATATTGTTGGAGTAAACAGTGTCTTTAATAATTTTGAAATCGAGATAAACATCGTAGCGCATTACAGTAGTTGCCAAGATAGAACCATCTGAAGCGTAGAGGTTTCCGCGGGCTGCTTTTAAAGTGGCTTCACGGTAATTTTTATTAATGTAATCGTCTTTTATTTCCTGTACGTTGGTGTTTTGTAAAAACAGAATTCGACCAAGAAACACCACAAACAAAATGAAGGCAAACCCTGTAAAAAGGTAGCCCCATCTCAATGTGTTTGAGCGTTTTTTTTCAAATTCATTTTGTACTGCCATCTAAACTATCTAATTTTATCAATATCTTATGTGGATGATTTTCTAATGATAGCAAGGAATCCTGCACCATTTCTTTTCCTAATTCTGATTCTAATTTTACTTTTATAAGCCGGCTTTGTGCATAAGCATTTCTGGATTTAAACTCTTCTGTCTGCTCTTTTAAAATATTAACATGTTCGATTTTCTTGCTCACCAAATGGTTGCTGTAAATCATAATCATTAATAAAAAGAACACCAACAAAAAATACCGATAATGAATTTTTACTTCATCACGGTTCAAGAAATTACCTTTTAAAATATCAATAAGAGTTAATTTCTTTTGTGGGCGATTTGTTGGTCTTTTTGCCATATTCATGATGATAAATAAGTAATTATTGCTAATTCCTTATTATCAATTGCTTATATCTTTATTCCTGTTCTTAATTTTGCACTTCTTGCTCTCGAGTTTTCTTTAATTTCTTCTTGATCGGGAACTACTGCTTTTGTTTGTAAAAGATCAAATGATTTAGAAAAATTTCCATAAATGTCTCTTGCAGGTTCACCTTCGAACATTCCATTTTTCAAAAATCTCTTTACCAATCTATCTTCTAATGAATGGTATGAAATTGCGACTAATCTTCCGCCAGGTTTTAACATTCGGTGTGCCTGAACCAAAAGTTCTTTTATTACTTCCAACTCTTGATTAACTTCTATTCTGATGGCTTGAAAAATCTGGGCGTAAACTTTATTTTGCTTAAACTGTGGAATATAACTGAAGAGTTTTTTTAAATCCTCCGTCGTTTCGATTGGTTTCAATTTTCTTTGGTTAACAATTTCTCTTGCTAACTTTCTTGATTCCCGAATTTCTCCGTATTGATACAAGATGTCTGCGATATATTCTTCCTCATATTCATTAATCACTTTTTTCGCATCCAAAAGTTGCATTACATTCATTCTCATATCGAGCGGAGCGTTACTTCGGGTCGAAAAACCTCTTTCCGCTTCATCAAACTGATGAGAAGAAACCCCGAAATCCGCTAACACACCATCAATTTTAGAAACGCCATACATCATTAAGGCATTTTCTAAAAACCGAAAATTTTGATTAACCAGTGTAAATCTAGGATCGTCGATTGTGTTTTTTAAAGCATCTAAATCCTGATCGAAACCGTACAATTCCCCCTTCTCAGAAAGTCTACTCAGTATTTCACGCGAATGACCGCCACCGCCGAAAGTGCAATCCACGTATATTCCGTCTGGATTCGTTATCAAATCATCGACACTTTTTTTCAGTAAAACAGGATTGTGATACATTATTTTTATACTAAGTATTTGTATTTTAAAATTTCTTCGAATCTTCTATTGTTCCTCTTCATCAAAACAGATGGAACCCATAACGTCTTCTGCCAATCTTGCAAAATCTTCTTCGGAAGTTGCAATTACCTTTTCGTAGGCCTCTTTGTCCCAGATTTCGAAAAGTTCACCAGCACTCGTAATTACAATCTCTTTTCGAAGGTTCGCAAACAGCGTAAGGTCTTTCGAAATTTGTAATCTTCCCGAATTATCGGGTTCTACGGTTTTTACACCCGCCGTAAACATCCTTATAAAATCTGCATTTTTCTTGATGAATCGGTTGAGTTTATTGAGTTTAGTCATCAGTTGTTCCCAAGCCTGCATTGGATAAACCTCTAGGCATGGTTGAAATACAGCGCGTTTTACAACAAAGGACTCATCGCCAAAGTCTCCCATCTGTTTTACCAGAGATGAGGGGAGTTTTAGCCGACCTTTATCGTCGATTCTGCATTCATATGTTCCGATGAAATTCTTCATTTGGGACAAATTTATATAAAAATTTCCAAAAGCTCCCACTTTTTCCCACTTTTTGACTTAATGTTAATAAGTTTTGATTTGTGGATTAAAGTATTGATTAAAAAGAAGTTAAAAAATGATTTGAATTTTCTCTGGTATAAGTTGGTTATTCAGTAAGAAAATCTTAAATTTATTTTATAAATAGTGCTGAATAAATTTAATTTGGCGTTTAATTTGTATTTTTGCAAACGCTTAGGGCGAGAATTTATGGTATTTAAAACAAAAAGAGAAAAGAAGTTTGCTTTTATTGAAGCGGGAGAAGGTGACCCTGTAATTTTATTACATGGGTTAATGGGTGGTTTAAGTAATTTTGACAATACGGTTGAATATTTTTCAGAGAGAGGGTATAAGGTTTTTGTGCCTGTTCTTCCTATTTATGATTTACCAGTTCTAAATACAAACCTAACAACAATTGCAAAATATGTGGCCAAATTTATTGATGAAAAAGTTGGGAAACCTGCAACCATAGTAGGTAATTCTATGGGAGGCCACGTAGGTTTGATTCTTACTTTGGCCAGACCTGATTTGGTAGAGAATTTAGTTCTTACGGGAAGTTCGGGTTTATATGAAAGAACTTTTGGCGATAGTTTCCCGCGTAAAAGCGATAAGGATTATATAAGAAAGAAGACCGAAGAAGTGTTTTACGATCCAAAAGTGGCGACCCATGAATTGGTTGAAGAAGTTTTTTCGGTGGTGAACGACAGAATGAAAGGAATTAAAACCGTTATGTTGGCTAGAAGTGCTATTAAACATAATATGTTAAATGACTTGCCAAAAATTACCATTCCCGTATGTTTAATCTGGGGAAAACAAGATAATGTTACTCCGCCAGAAGTAGCAGTTGATATGCATAAATTCTTGCCCAATTCAGACTTATATTGGATCGAACATTGCGGCCATGCAGCAATGATGGAAAAACCAAATGAGTTTAATGAAATATTATATTCCTGGTTACAAAAAATAAAAAAATAGTTTTAATGGAAGTTTATTCTTCCATTTTTTATTTTTACTAAAATTAAAAAAAAACTGATTATGGTTATCAAAACAGCAGAATTCGTAAAAAGCAGTGATAAATGGCAGGATTGTCCCGAACCAACGATGCCGGAATATGCATTTATTGGAAGATCAAACGTTGGGAAATCCTCTTTGATCAATGCGCTGATGAATCATAAATACTTAGCAAAAACTTCTGGAACTCCAGGAAAAACTCAATTGATTAATAATTTCGTTATTAATGGTAGTTGGTCGCTTACGGATTTACCAGGTTACGGTTATGCCAGAGTTTCGAAAACTTTGAGAAAAGAATTTGAAAAATTAATTACCAATTATATTTTAAACCGAAAAAACTTGGTTAATCTTTTTGTTTTAATCGATTCAAGGCACACTCCGCAAGCCATCGATATTGAATTTATAGAATGGTGTGGGGAAAATTCCATACCCTTTTCAATCGTATTTACAAAAGCCGATAAATTGAAGCCGAATGTGATCACCAAAAATGTGGAACATTACAAATCAGAGTTATTGAAGACGTGGGAAGATCTTCCTGAAATCTATGTAACTTCTGCCGAGAAAAAAACGGGTGGTGATGAAATTCTAGATTTTATCAGTAAAACAAATGAATTTTTGATGCATAATCATGTAAAGTTCTAAGGATTAATTTATTCTTTAGTAAAGATGAAAAAACTCACCTGGAAAATAAAGACTTTCAACGACTTGTCTGCCTTTGAGTTGCATCAAATTTTAAAAGCAAGAATTGATGTTTTTGTCGTAGAACAAAACTGTCCATACCCTGAAGTTGACGGGGATGATCCACAGGCGATTCATCTCTGGGCTGAACACAGAGATGAGGTTGTAGCCTACTGCAGAATTTTTGAGCCAGGAATTAAATATGCGGAAGCATCGATCGGTAGAGTTCTCACCCATCAAAACTATCGGAAGATGAATTTGGGTAAAACTTTAATGAATTTTGCCATCAATATTATTAATGCCAGATTCACAGGAAGTTCTATCCGAATCTCTGCGCAAGATTATCTTCTGCCATTTTACACCAATTTAGGTTTTATTGCTACTGGAAAAAGTTATTTAGAAGATAGTATTCCTCATTCAGAGATGCTGCGGTCTTGATTTCAATATAGTATTCTATTTCCTTTATCGCAGTTGTTTTCAGTATTCAGACCAAAATTAGTATTTTCTACAAATGCGATATTCTCACTGTTTATTAAAAATCTTTAAAAAAGTCTCATAATATTTGGCTATTATATTCAAAATCTATATTTTTACCAAAATCATTTAACTTTAAATATTATGAAAAAACTTTTACTTACGAGTTTTGCGCTAGTTGCAATGGCGACTCAAGCACAAACGTGGACTGAATATCCTGCTAATTTTTCTGCAGCGAGTACAGGACTAAACAACATTAAAATTGTTGATGCAAATGTTGCATGGGGAACTGGCGTGAATGGAACTAATGGACAGTCCTTAAAAATATTTTCTAAAACCATTAACGGTGGAACAAGCTGGACTTCCGGAACAATCAACTTCGGGAATAGTACAACGGGACTTAGTGATTTCACTGCTGTTTCGGCAAATGTTGCATGGGCGGCAGGTAATGGTTCCAGTGCAGCAACAAACGGCGTTTGGAAAACTACCGATGGTGGTTCAACTTGGACAAAGCAAAGTGCTTATGCTGCAACCTCTTTTCCTGATATTGTTTATTTCTGGGATGAAAACAATGGTGTGACAATGGGTGATCCTGTTGGAGGTTATTATGAAATTTATACTACAACTAATGGTGGAGCATTGTGGACAAGAGTTCCAAGTGCTAATATTCCTGCTCCCCAGCCTGGAGAAGGAGGCTATACTACGATAAAAGCAGTTGCGAAAGAAGACGGTACAATTTGGTTTGGAACCTCGGAAGGTAGAGTTTACAAATCTAGTGATAAAGGAGCAACATGGTCGGTAGCTGTAACTCCAATTCTTGATTTTGGAAGTCTAGCGGCAAATGGAGAAATAACAATTAAAAACGCCAATACTGCATGGTTAATGGATCAAGATAATGCTATTTTTGCTACTGATGATGCGGGTGAAACTTGGGATTTTTTATCTCCCAACGGAACTGTTTATAGCAGTTTTGCTTATGTTCCGGGAACAACGCAAACTCTTATTTCCGCTGGATTAGACGAGGCAGGTGAAATAGTGGGAAGTTCTATAAGTACTGATGGAGGCCTTAATTGGACAGATTTAGATGAGCCTGGTCAAGTACTTGATATCGCAGCATTCAGCCCAAGTCATATTATTGCTTCAGGGTATTCTAGTACTGCGGGAGGAACAGGTTCAGCTTATAAATTAAGTCCTCTTTTAGCGACTGTTGATGCTAACCAATCAGCAAAAAAACTTTCTGTTTACCCTAACCCGACAAATGGCGAGGTAAATATTGTTTCTAAAAGCAATGTAAAAAATGTTCAATTGTTAGATATGAATGGTAAAGTGATTAAAAACTTTTCAAGTACAAAACAATTAAATATTTCTTCTGTTGGATCTGGAGTTTATTTGTTGAAAGTAACTACAGAAGATGGAAAATCTACTGCTACGAAACTTGTTAAAAAATAAGAAAATTACATTTATAATATAAAGGGCGAGATTTCTCGTCCTTTTTTTTGTTATAATGCCCTATATTAAATGATTTTCTTAATTTAGCCCTATTAAAAAATTTATCAATGAAAAGAATATTATTGTTGCTCACATTTATGTTGAGTTTTCTGCAACTGAAAGCAGATGAAGGAATGTGGCTTTTGAGCATGGTCAAAAGACTAAATGGAGTTGACCTTAAAAAAGAAGGTTTAAAATTAACCCCGGAAGAAATTTATTCCATAAATAACTCAAGTCTTAAAGATGCGATCGTGCAGTTTGGTGGCGGTTGTACTGCTGAAATGGTTTCAAAAGAAGGTTTGCTATTTACAAATCACCACTGCGGTTACGGAAATATTGCAGCACTTTCTACTCCAGAAAAAGATCACCTTACTAATGGTTTCTGGGCAATGAAAAAAAGCGAGGAGCTTCCTTCAAAAGGTCTTTCTGTGAGATTTATGGTAAGAATGGATGATGTTTCAAAAAGAATCAACGCCAAACTTAATAACAATATGTCTGCGGAAGAAAGAAAAGCAATCATTGATGCAGAGTATAAATTAATCCAAACTGAAAATTCAGAAAACGGGAAATATACCGTTGTAGTGAGAGATTTCTATAACGGAAATGAATTCTATTACTTCGTCTACCAAGACTTTAAAGATGTTCGTTTGGTAGGAACTCCTCCAAATGCATTAGGTAAATACGGTGGCGATACCGATAACTGGGAGTGGCCAAGACATACTGTAGATTTCTCTGTATTTAGAGTGTATGCAGATACTAATGGTAACCCGGCAGAATATTCGCCAAGCAACGTTCCAATGACTCCTAAACATGCGCTTCCTATTTCTTTAAAAGGATATAAGCCAGGAGATTTTGCAATGATTTTAGGATATCCAGGGAGAACTAACAGATATTTGACTTCTTACGGAATTAGCCAAATGGTAAATAAAGATTATCCAGCTTGGGTAGAAGCTTCTAAAGTTGCAATGGATGTAATGAAAAAGTACATGGATAAAGATCAGGCAACAAAACTTGATTATGCTTCTCAATATGCTTCAGTAGCCAATTACTGGAAAAACAGACAGGGAACTATCGATGCGGTTAATAAAAACGGAACGATTGCTGAAAAGCAAGCTTTGGAAGAAAAATTCCAGACTTGGGCCTTAATGCCTGAAAACAGAGAAATGTACGGGGGAATTTTACAGGATATTCAATCAAATTACGCTCAAACTTCTGACCGTAATGTAGAGAGAAATTATTCTTCTCAATTGCAAAGAAATGCAAAGTATATCACCATTTCTTACCAGTTAGGTTCACTTTTGAAAACTTACGCTGATCAGGACGAGGCAGGAAAAGTTGCAATGAAAACCAAAGTGATCGATGCAATTGAAAGACTTTATAACAAACTGAACATTAACCTGGAAGGTGAAATGTTAAATTCTATGGTGAGTTTATACCAGCAAAGAGTTAACAAATCAGTTGGTTCGCCAACCTTGTTCGCAGCAGATGCGAAAAATCTTTCTACCATGGCTTTCGCTTCTATTTTTGCTACAAAAGAATCTGCAATGGATTTTGTAAATAATCCTGACCGTTTAAAAATCGATGCTGATCCTTTATTAAAATTGGCAAATGGTTTCGTAGAAGATCAGAAATTAAGTGGAGAAAAATTTACAAAAGTTGACGATGCTTTCACAAAAAACAGCAGACTGTTTTTAGATGGTCTTAGAAAATCTCAGCCAGAAACCGCTTTCTATCCAGATGCGAACTCTACCATGAGATTAACTACCGGTAAAGTTACGACTCTACCAGAAAGAGCAGATAGAAATTATGCAGGGATCAAACAAAAAAACAACTACTACACCGAAATTAACGGTATGGTTGCAAAGCATAAAAAAGGAGATGAGGAATTCGAATTACCTCAAAGATTCTTAGATCTGGTTAAGAAAAAAGACTTCGGTCAGTATAAAGATAAAAAAGGGTTTATGCCTGTTAACTTCTTAACAGATAATGATATCACTGGAGGAAACTCTGGATCACCTGTACTTGATGGCGAAGGAAACCTTCTTGGTTTAGCATTCGATGGAAACAGTGAAGCGTTAAGTGGTGATATTATCTTCGATCCGAAATTGCAGAAAACAATTAATGTAGATGTGAGAATGGTTCTTTGGACAATTGAAAAATACGGAAAAGCAGGACATCTAATCAGTGAAATGACTTTGGTAAAATAATTCAATTTAGAATTTTTAAAGACCGCTGGACTTTTCAGCGGTCTTTTTTTGTCATTATTAATGGGAGTTTATCCTTTTTAGAATGACTTATTTTTAATAAAAAATTTTAAGGTATAACTATGGAATTTGATAATTTTGTTAAAGAGAAAAAAATAATAGATTTACACAAAGCAAATGGAGAAGCATTAAAATATCTCGCTTTCTTTATGGTTATTTTTTCGGTGCCATTTTATTTTATCTGGGGTTTCGCATTACCTAAATTAAATTCAGAGTATTTAATATTAAAGGCTCTTAGTCCATTAATCATTCTTCTTCTTGGAATTGTAGCACACGAATTGATCCACGGAATATTCTTCGCTCTGTATGCTTCCAAAGGCATCAAATCGATTAAGTTCGGCATTCTCTGGAAGATGTTAACTCCATATTGTCACTGCAAAGAACCTTTGAAAATTAAACAGTATATAATTGCGTTACTTGCTCCATTGTTGATTTTAGGAATTATTCCCTCCATCATTGGTTTAGCAATCGGAAATGGTTTACTCTTAATTTTCGGGATATTTTTCTCATCTGCAGCAGCAGGAGATCTTATGATTTACTTCCTCATCAGAAAAGAAAATCCCGAAGATTACGTTCAGGATCATCCTTCAGAAGCGGGATATTATATTTTCAGAAAAAAATAAAGCGAAGAATTAATCTTCGCTTTTTATATTAACTTACTTCGGGTCTTAACATTCCCAGTTCTCCAAAATGTTTTTTAAATTTCGCAACTTTAGGTCCTACGACTGCGCTGCAAAAAGGTTGGGTAGGATTTGCCTCATAATATCCTTGATGATATTGTTCGGCAGGCCAAAATTTTTCAAGTTTTGTAATTTCAGTAACATACTTTCCGCTGTACTTTCCTGAGGCTTCAGATTGTTTCATAGCCGCTTCTGCTTTTGCTTTCTCAGCATTATCTTTATAAAAAATTACAGAGCGGTATTGTGTTCCAATATCAGCTCCCTGTCGGTTTAATTGAGTGGGATCGTGTAGGAAAAAGAAAGCATCCATCAATTGTTCGTACGTAATAATTTTAGGGTCATAAGCCATTTGAACTACTTCTGCATGTCCAGTTTCTCCCGTACAAACCTCTTCGTAAGTTGGGTTTGCTTTATGTCCACCTGCATAACCTGACGTCGTAGATTCTACACCTTTTAATAAATCGAGCACGCTGTCAACGCACCAAAAACACCCACCACCAAAAGTGATATATTCTAGATTTTGTTTATCCATTTTGTTTTTATTTGTTTTAGTTTCCTGTCCGTTACAAGAACTTAAAAAAGTACTGATAATAAGAATTAATAATTTTTTAGCCGAAAATGGTTATATTCACTTTTACCAGACCAAAGCGCTTGCTCCCAGAATTGCAGCATCGGCTTCATCAAGTTCACTGAAAACCAGTTTCACTTTATTTCTAAAAATAGGCAACAGATTTCTTTCCATATGAAGTTTTGTAGGTTTCAATATAAAATCGCCCGCTTTGATCACGCCACCAAAAAGCAAAATTGCTTCTGGCGAAGAGAACATGACAAAATTTGCAAGAGCTTCTCCTAACTTCTGTCCCGTATATCGGAAAACTTCAATAGCAGTAGGATCTCCTTTTGTGGCACATTCATAAACTACCTTAGAATTGATCTCTTCTTCTGGGTAATCATTCAGCATAGAAGTAGGAAACTCTGCACGCATTTTTTTTGCAGTGATGGTGATTCCGGTTGCAGAGGCATAGGCTTCTAAAGAACCTTCTGATCCTGTGCTCCAGTGTTTTCTGCCGCCAGGTTTTACAATCGTGTGACCGAGTTCTCCAGCAAATCCATCGTGACCATAGATCAGTCGACCATTTGACACAATTCCGCTTCCAACGCCTGTTCCCAAAGTCATCATGATGAAATCTTTCATTCCTCTAGCAGCACCGAACATCATTTCTCCGAGTGCGGCAGCATTGGCATCATTCGTCATTTTGCAAGGAACTCCAAATTTTTCTGTCATTATTTTCGCAAATGGAATTACACCTTTCCAGCGAAGGTTTGGTGCTTGCTCAATGGTTCCGGTGTAGAAATTAGCATTGGGTGCACCGACTCCGATTCCGTCGAAATGTCTTTGCCCACAGTGCTTCATAATTAATGGAGAGACCTTTTCATAAAGAGCATCTGCGAATTCTTCTGCTGTGGGATAGTCTTCTGTTTTGAGGCTTCCTTTTTCTAAAATTTCACCTCTATGATTTACGAGTCCGTATTTGGTATTGGTTCCCCCAATATCGATGCCGAGTGCTACTTGTTTGGATAGGTCTAGTAATGCCATTAATGAAAAAATTTAATCCTTAAAATTACAAAAATTATTAGAATTGTTGCCAAAAAAAGGTTTCTATTGCTACATTCTTTTAAATTATTTTATAGTGATGATTGGTGATGAATTTGGTTTATTCAAATGAAAAACAGCATTTTATTTAAAATTTAGATCGTGTTAATTTACAGTTTTATTTTGGTACAAATTTTTCTATAAGTGCGTTATGAAAAAAAGTATTCTTAAATATAATTTATGGACTATAGGGCTATTCAGTATTGTCCTTACTTCGTGTAGTTCTAAATACCGCGTAAAAGTAGGGCAGAATGAGAAGAAAATATATAATTTAAAATATGGTGATGCCCGTCAGCAGACGATGGATGTTTTTATTCCTGAATCATTTGATAAAGAAATTCCTACAGTTATCATTGTACATGGCGGCGCCTGGAAGATGGGACGAAAAGAACACATGAAGATGATTCAGAAGTTTTTGCACAAAAACAGTATTCCCACAGCCAATATTAATTATCGGCTCGTTAATAAGAAATCAACTTACAGACAACAGTTAGAGGATATCGGTTTGGCTGTTGAAAAAATTAATGCTCTGGCTAAAGAAGAGGGGTTTAAGGAAGATAATTATATTATTTTGGGTGAAAGTTCTGGTGGACATATTTCGATGCTTTATGGCTACAATAATCCTCAGCACATCAAGAAAATTATCTCTTTGAGTGGTCCCACTGATTTTTATACTGAAAATTATACGAGCTCATTTTATTCCAAATATTCTTCGCCAACCATCCAGGAGGTGGTGGGAGAAAAGTTTGACCGTAAAAATCTATCGGTAGAATTTAAAAAGGCAAGTCCAATCGCAAATGTTTCTAATGTACCGACCTTAATGTTCCAGGGCGACCGGGATATTTTAGTCAATAAAAAACAAGGTTTGGTTTTGGATTCAGTATTGACTGAAAAAGGAATTCCTCATCAATTAATCTTTATGAAAAATACAGGTCATATCCCGCGATTTTTCAGTAAAAAGAAAAGAGCAAATATCATATTTCCAAATATTCTTGAATGGGTGAAAAGTTAAAGCCTGTTACCTAATTTGATAATAAGGTTTAAACTTTGTCCCGTTCTAAAAAAGAAACCCAGCGTGAAATTTTCGCGCTGGGTTTTTTATTAAATGGTATAATGTATTTACGCTGGGATTTCTCCTTTGAATAAGAATGATACAATTTCTTTGTTTACTCTTTCTACCATTTCTGTGAAAAGGTAAAAGGATTCTTGTTTATAAATAACCAATGGATCTTTTTGTTCGTAAACCGCCCCTTGAGAAGAACGTCTTAGGTCATCCATTTCTCTTAAGTGCAATTTCCAGTTTTCATCGATGATTGCAAGTGAAATATTTTTCTCGAAATCATTGATTAAGGACTCACATTGCGTATCATGAGCTTCTTTCAAATCAGTAACAATAGTCATTGTTTTAGTACCATCAGTGAAAGGAACTTGAATCATTTTGAACATTGACCCTTGATTTTGGAAGACATTCTCGATAATTGGGAATGATTTTTCTTTCAGTAAGTTCAATTTCATTTTATAATCTTCACTCGCTGCTTTGAAGAGAATCTCAGTTAATTCTGGAGCTTGTTTGGTTTTGAATTCACTTTCTGTCACCGGAGCTTCCATCGTGAAATACTTAATGATTTCGTGTTCGAATTCTTTGTAATCTCCTTCTAATTTCCCTCTGCTAACAAGTGATTGCGCTACATCAAAAATCATGTTAGAAATATCGTATTTCAAGTGATCACCGAATAATGCATTCTTTCTTCTTTTGTAAATAACATCACGTTGTTTGTTCATAACATCGTCATATTCCAAAAGTTTTTTTCTAATTCCGAAGTTATTCTCTTCAACTTTTTTCTGCGCTCTTTCAATGGATTTAGAAATCATTCCGTGTTGAATTACTTCTCCTTCTTTATGACCCATTCTGTCCATCATTTTCGCGATTCTTTCAGAACCGAAAAGACGCATTAAATTATCTTCAAGAGAAACATAGAACTGCGAACTTCCTGGATCTCCCTGTCTTCCGGCACGACCTCTTAACTGTCTATCAACACGTCTGGAGTCATGTCTTTCAGTACCGATAATTGCCAAACCTCCGTTTTTCTTCACTTCGCCTTGCAATTTAATATCCGTACCACGACCTGCCATGTTGGTTGCAATAGTAACCACTCCTGGTCCACCAGCCATTGCTACAATTTCTGCTTCTCTGGCGTGTAGTTTCGCATTCAAAACATTATGCTGAATTTTTCTCAACTGTAATGCTTTTGATAATAATTGAGAAATCTCAACTGAAGTTGTACCCACCAAAACTGGTCTTCCTGCTGCAGTTAATCTTTCAACTTCTTCAATTACCGCGTTGTATTTTTCACGATTTGTTTTATAAACCAAATCTTGTTTGTCATCTCTTTGAATTGGTCTGTTGGTCGGGATTACGACTACATCCAATTTATAAATTTCCCATAATTCACCCGCTTCAGTTTCTGCTGTACCTGTCATCCCCGCAAGTTTGTTGTACATTCTGAAATAATTCTGAAGAGTAATGGTCGCAAAGGTTTGAGTAGCGGCTTCAATTTTTACATTTTCTTTCGCTTCAATCGCTTGGTGAAGTCCGTCTGAATAACGTCTTCCTTCCATAATACGACCGGTTTGCTCATCTACGATTTTCACCTCGCCGTCGATTACCACATATTCGTCATCTTTTTCAAATAAGGTATATGCTTTTAATAACTGGCTAAGCGTATGAATTCTTTCTGATTTTACTGCGAAATCACTGAATAATTTCTCTTTCAGTTCAAATTCTTCTTCTTTAGATAAGTTCTGTTTTTCAATTTCTGCGATTTCAGTTCCGATATCATTTAAAACGAAGAAATCTTTATCTTCATTTCCGGCAGACATGTATTCTACTCCTTTGTCGGTCAATTCAATCTGATTGTTTTTTTCGTCAATAACAAAGTACAAATCTTTATCAGCGATCGGCATATCTTTGTTATTATCCTGCATATATTGCCCTTCTACTTTTTGAAGAAGTGCTTTATGACCACTTTCCGAAAGGAATTTAATCAACTGACGGTTTTTTGGTAAACCTCTGTATGCCTGAAGCAATTTAAATCCACCTTCTTTCGTGTTTCCGCTGGCGATTAATTTTTTCGCTTCATGGAAAATTGCGCTTACCGTCTTTTTCTGAATCTCTACAATTCGGTCAACTGATGGTTTCAAAGTGTCATATTCCTGTCTGTCTCCTTGTGGAACTGGACCAGAAATAATTAATGGTGTTCTAGCATCATCAACTAAAACTGAATCTACTTCATCTACAATGGCAAAGTTTAATTCACCCTGAACTAATTCAGAAGGTGAAGTTACCATGTTATCTCTCAAATAGTCAAAACCAAATTCGTTATTGGTTCCGTATGTAATGCTTGATTGATATGCTTTTCTTCTCGCGTCAGAGTTTGGTTGGTGATTATCAATACAATCAATGGTCATCCCATGGAATTGATAAATCGGTCCCATCCAAAGGGAGTCACGTTTTGCCAGGTAATCATTTACGGTTACTACGTGAACACCTCTTCCTGGTAGTGCGTTCAGGTAAATTGGCAAGGTTCCTACTAAAGTTTTACCTTCACCAGTTGCCATCTCCGCAATTTTTCCGCTGTGCAATACAACTCCACCGATGAACTGTACATCGTAGTGAACCATATCCCAAACAATCGGAGTTCCAGCAGCGTCCCACTTATTTTTCCAGACTGCGGTGTCGCCGTCTAATTCTATAAAATCTTTAGTTGCCGCAAATTCACGATCTAAATCAGTCGCTGTAACACGAATCTCTCCGTTTTGCGCTAATCTTCGAGCAGTCTCTTTGATCAATGCGAATGCTTCGGGAAGAATTTCGTTCAGAACTTTTTCTTCAACTTGATAAGATTCTTTTTTCAAAGTTTCGATCTTCGTAAAGAGCGATTCTTTCTCATCAACATTCGTAGAGTTCTTTATCTGTTCTTTGGTTGCCTCTATCTGAGCCGTAAAATCCGCAGTGGCCGTTTTTAATTTCTCTTTAAATTCAGCAGTTTTGGCTCGCAGACCGTCATCGGTTAACTCCCCAATTTTTGGTTCTACTGCTTTTATTTTATTTAAAACTTTTTTTACTTCCTTGAGGTCAGTTACGTTTTTGTCACCAAGAAAACCTTTAAGAACATTATCTATAAATCCCATAGTATTTGCTTTAGGCTTTATGCGTGGGAGCACGCAGCCATTTTAAAAATTTTAATTTTTAGAATTTTTCTAAAATATAAAAGTCGATTGTCGAAAACGACTATCGACTGTGTTTTTTAATATTCATCTTCATTCCAGAGAAAATCATCATCGGTTGGATAATCGCTCCATACCTCTTCGATTGACTCGTAAATCTCTCCCTCATCTTCGATGGCTTGGAGATTCTCCACCACTTCCATTGGTGCACCTGTTCTAATTGCATAATCAATAAGTTCAGCCTTTGTCATAGGCCAAGGAGCGTCGCTTAAATAAGAAGCCAATTCTAATGTCCAATACATATAATATAATTTTTTGCAAAAATATAAAAATCAGCGACATAAAAAATCTTTTTGTCTCTGATTTTCAACATTATTTGATTAATATTCATTTTTTTTCAAGAACCATTTCTCAAAAACCATTCCACAAACTTTTTTATGCCATTTTGGAAGTGAGTTCGTGGCTGATAACCGATTAAAGTTTTGGCTTTTTGAATGTTCGCATTCGTTTTTTCAACATCGCCTGGTTGTAGTGGCAGATTTTTTTTAATTGATTTTTTCTCCAGTTCATTTTCAATAGTTTCCACCATTTCATTTAAATTAATGACTTGACTTTCACCTAAATTAATAATTTCATAAACTTGATTCTGGCTTTCAATATGCGTGATCGATTTATGAATCCCTTCAATAATATCATCGATAAAGGTATAGTCTCTTGCAGTAGAACCATTGCCATAGAAAGGAATCTCTTTGTTTTCAGAAATTAATTTTGTGAATTTATGAATCGCAAGATCAGGTCTTTGTCGCGGTCCGTAAACCGTAAAAAACCTTAAGTGAATCATATCTATTCCATACAAATGATGATAGACGTGTCCTAAAATTTCACCAGATTTCTTCGTCGCAGCATAAGGGGAGATTGGGTGTTCAACTGAATCATCTTCGGAGAAAGGAGTCTTTTCATTGTTCCCATAAACACTGGAACTTGAAGCATTAATGAATTTTTTAATTTGAAAATCTTTACACAATTCCCAAAGGTTCATAGTTCCTTTAATATTCACTTCTGCATATTCCAAAGGACTCTCAATAGAAGGTCGAACACCTGCCAAAGCCGCGAGGTGAATGACCATGTCGATTTTGTGTTTCTGAAAAATCTTTTCTAAACCCTCTTTATTTCTAATGTCTTGGTAATAAAGTTGATAATCTTTAATCGAGGTTTCGAAAATTAACTTTTGAATATCCAGTTGTTTTTCATGGAAAGAAAATTCCAATGTTTTACCGACTGACTCTAATGTATTTTTGATTTTAATCTTATAATCGTAAAAATCATCAAAGTTGTCAATGTTAATGACAGAATGTCCATTTTTTAATAAGTGTTCGACCAAATGAGAACCAATAAAACCGGAGCCGCCTGTAACAAGATAATTCATTTTGTGATTTTAAAATGCTAAGATATGGATTAAATGAAAATTTCTACCTCTTCTGAGAGGGTATTCCTTTTTGCTTTTGATTATAATTAAAAAATTAAATTAAGTCACTCATTATAATGGAGTTAAAAAAAATTTCTATTTGTTTTTTTCTGTAACTTTGTTAGGATAAAACCAAAATTATGAAACACAACATCATCAAGTTTTCGTTAGCGGTTGCCGCTACATTTTTTATGGTAACATCATGCAGTAAAAAAGAAACCGAAACTACAGACATTGAAAATCCTGAAGTTGCTTTACCAACTTCAGATTCGTTAACCAGAAGTGATTCTACCAATTTGAGTTATGACTCCGCTACGGTGACAACTGCCGTCGGTGTTAAGGATGAAGAGCAAAATGCAATGAAAGATGAGAAGGAAGATGCCGAAAAAATGAAAAAAGACGAACAAGAGAAAAAGTAATTACTTTTCTTTTATAAACTTAAAACATCCTAATCAAGGATGTTTTTTTATATTTGACTCTAAATATTTAAAAATGAAATTCTCCGGACAAATTCTCAAAATGGCAACACAAAATGGCCAGCCAATTCAATATTTTCTTAACCTGTCGAATGATTTAATTAATATGAATCAGTTGATCGGTAAGATTATTAAATTAAAACATATCGGCTACGAGTGTGTGAATTGCAGCAGCGATGCGAAAATCTACCGAATGGGTTTCTGTAAAAAATGTTTTTTCGAAAGTCCGTTTGCGAGCGAATCCATTATTCGTCCGGAACTGTCAACTGCGCATTTGGGGATTGGCGAGCGGGATTTGGCCGTAGAGGAATCGATTCAGTTAAAACCACATATCGTTTATCTTGCTTATACTGGCGATGTAAAGGTTGGGGTAACACGGGAATCTCAAATCCCAACCAGATGGATTGATCAGGGTGCAACTTTCGCGCTTCCTATTGCTAAAACCGAAAACCGCTATGAAGCAGGAATGATCGAGGTTGCCATGAAAGAACATCTTAATGATAAAACCAACTGGCGCAAAATGCTGGAAGATGATTTCGAAGATGATTTGGATTTAGCCGATTTCAGGGAGAAAGTTAAAAATTACTTTCCAGATGATTTTAAAAATTTCTATTCGGGAGATGCAGAGATTACTAGATTGGATTATCCTTATGAAGCACCGGAAAAAATTACATCTTTTACTTTAGATAAAAAACCGGAATTCGAAGGGGTTTTAAAAGGAATCAAAGGCCAATATCTTTCGTTCGAAGGTGGGAATTTTATTAATGTTAGAGGGCATGAAGGTTATGTGGTTGAAATGGAAATAGGATTGAGCCTCAGTGAATAATGGGAGTTAAGCGCAATGGTGCATAAATTGATTGTTCAAGTTTATGAAGAAAAAATACATCCGTTTATTTTCAATAATTTTTGGGATTCTGCTGTTGCTTTTTCTCATCGTAAACTTTGGGCTGAATTTCTGGCTCAAATATAATTTACCGAATTACATCAAGAAAAATTCTGACTATATTATTACGTACAAAACGCTGGATGTCGATACAGGAACGGGAAATATACATGCGACCGGAATTACCATTAATAATCAAAATCCGGATCGTACGGATAAATTAGGTTTGCAGGGAACGGTTGATACGCTCTCGATTTCCAGATTGGGGATTTATGATTTGATTTTTTCAAAAAGCATTTCAACAGATGATTTAACGCTTAACGGACCGAACCTTAATATTGTTTTGCCTAAACCGATTGATGAAAAAACGAGCAAAAAATCTAATACGCCAACATTTAAGAATATCAATATCAGTGAGGGTAATATTCAGGTTTTTCGACCTACGAAACAGAAACTTCTGTCGGTGAAGGAATTGGATTTATCGGTAGAAAATCTCGAGATGACCGAAAAATCGGTTGATAATCAATTGCCAATTGCTTTTGAAAAATACCATCTTAAAGGGAAAAACTTCTTTTTCCGGCCAGATAATGTGTATGCTTTTACGGCGCAATCAATTTCAACGGAAGATGGGCAAATGAACGTGAAGAATTTCGCGATGATTCCACTTTTGTCCTATCAAAATTTTCTTAGATATTATCCTAAAAAAAGAAATCTCTTTGATGTTAAAGCGACTGAGATGAGTTTCAAAGACATCATCATTAAAAATAATAAATTGTCGCTTACGAACGTGAAATTCGAAAGTCCACAAGTGACGATGTTTACTACCAATGTAAAATCTGAGGAGAAAAAAAAGAGTTTCACCTATGATGTTAATCTGGAAAATGTATTGCTGAGCAATGCGAAAATAAATATTCTAAAACCTTCCGGAACACCATTTTTTGCAGCCGAAAATTTAACAATGCAGATTAATCAACTCGTGATGAATGATGAAACTGCGAAAGGAAATATTCCTTTTCAATATAATGATTTCGATATTAAAGGAGAGAATATCAATTATGTTTCGGCTACTGAAAATGTAAAAGTTGCCAGTTTAAATATACAGCCGAAATCTGCTGATTTACAAAATATTTCAGTGAAGCCAACCTCGGTTCATTCTGATAAAACAAGTTTGGATTTAACTGCTCAACATCTTCAACTTAAAATAAACAACTGGGAATTCATTAAAAATAAACTGAAGTTAGATATTCAAAATGTTTTGGTAAATCAACTGAACGGAACGGTTAAAACAGCCAGTAATCCTCAGAAAAAGAAACCAACTTTTGATGGAATCCAGTTTCCTTTAACAGTGAAAAATGTAGTATTGAAGAATTCTAATCTGGAGGTTGATAGTAAAAATCAGCCGTTGGTTTTCAAAGATTTGAATGCGAATATCCAGCAAATTGAAATGAACGACCAAACAATTAAAGATGCAATTCCTTTTAAAACAGGAAATTATAGTTTGACCACCAGAAACTTTAATTATAAAACGAAATTTTACAATCTCTCGGCCTCGCTTTTAAAGTTGAATAAAAACACAGTTCAGATTTCTAATTTTGCCATGAAGCCAACGGTTTCCAGAACGCAATATATTCGAATGATTCCAACAGAAAAAGATTTATATGATTTGAAAATTAATCAGATAACGGCCAATGGAAAATGGGATCTCGTTTCTGAAAGTAAATTTTTAGATGTTGATCAAATCACATTAAATCAACTGGATGCCAATGTTTTCCGAAGTAAAATCCCAAAAGATGATTTAAGTGAAAAACCGATGTATTCTAAATTGTTACGTTCAATTAAATTTCCGGTTTTTGTTCAGAATTTAGATATCAAAAATTCACTTTTGGTTTATGAAGAAGACACTAAAAAAAGTGATGGTCCCGGAAAACTCACCTTCAATAATTTGAATTTGAGTGCGAAGAATGTGAATTCGGGAAAGATGAAAAACAGACCAACTCAAATTCCCATCACCATTCAGTGTCAGTTTATGAATGCTTCGCCAATGAATGTGAAGTGGAGTTTTGATACGGCGAATATGAATGATGCTTTTGCAATTTCAGGGAATATTGCAGATTTACCGGCGTCCAGGATTAATCCATTTATAGAACCTTATTTGAAGGTTCGGGCGACGGGTTTAATTTCTGACTTGATTTTTAATTTTAAAGGAACTCAGCGCGGAATCGGCGGAACTTTGAAAATGGTTCATCAGAATTTAAAAGTCTCTATACTGAAACAAACCGGTGAGAAAGATAAGATCCTGTCTGCCGTTGCCAATATATTTGTACGAACTGATTCGGGTAATTATCCGGAATCTGTGGAGGTTGAGGAAGTGGAGCGCGATAAAACAAAATCCTTTTTTAATCTCTTCTGGCGTGGAATTGAGCAAGGTTTAAAGAAAACTTTGATCGGGAAAAACGCCCCGAAAACAGAACAATCGATTAAAAACACGGTCGAAAATACTAAATCTGCCTTAGAGCAAAACAGAGTTGAATTAAAGGAAACCAAAGCAGAAGTGAAGCAAAAAGTAGAGAACGCCAAACAGAAAGTACAGGAGAAAAAAGAGGCGGTGAAAGAGAAGGGTATCTTTAGAAACCTGTTCAAGAAAAAAACCGACTCGGTTTAAAACGAGCCGGTTTGTATATTAGTCGATGTTATGTTCATCACTTTCCTGTACCGGAACTTTACGTAAAAAATTGTCGAACTCTTTACCGCTGTAATTACTTTCTGCACCGTATGAATCCAAGATGGTTGCCAATTCTCCGTCTTTATCTTGAAGTAAGTAAAGAACCGCGTTATCATCCGGATTGCTGTCTCCTTCAAATCGGTACGATTTTACAATACATAAATCTTCGGGTTGATAGATTTTTTCGTCTTTACCCAAAACCATTTGATGCTGATCATTCATGCATATTTCCTTGGTAATTCCTCTTTTAATTAAAGTGTTAAGAACTTCGGAAAGTGTTTTTAAATTGTGATTTGCCATAATGTAGTATTTGATAATTAGAGTTACAAAAAAAGTACCACTAAAAAAGTGCAAAGATTTCGTGCAGCGAATCAGAATTAATTCAGGTTGCTGATAATTTATTTTGAAATGTTTTTTTCACAATTATATGAATTGAAAGGTGATTTTTTTTACGAGAATGTTTTTGTAATTTCGAAAAAATTTAAAAATGAAATTTTTAATAACTCTTTTTTTCTTAGGATCATCTTTAATTTTCTCTCAAACAAAACCTCTTACTCCTTTTGAAAAAGGAAATGGAAATCAAACAACCACTTATACGGAGATGGTAAAATTCTATGATGATTTGGCAAAGGAATTTAAAACCATTACTGTAGAATCTTTTGGGACTGATGATAATGGTGAACCTATAAAAGTGGTCATTTTTAATAATTCAAAAGATAAGAATGTTCCTACAATTCTTATTAACAATGGAATTCATCCTGGCGAACCAGATGGGATTGATGCCACAATGATGATGATGCGTGATTTTGCAACAGGAAAAATTTCTGTTAATAATCTGAAAATTGTGGCGATTCAAGCATACAATATTTCCGGAATGCTGCGTAGAGGAAGTCACAGCCGAGCCAACCAAAACGGTCCGGAAGAATATGGCTTTCGTGGAAATTCAAGAAACTATGATTTGAACCGTGATTTCATTAAAAACGATACCGAAAATGCGAAAGCATTTCAAAAGATTTTCCAGCATTTTAAACCGATTTATTTCATTGATAATCATGTTAGTAATGGAGCGGATTACCAATATTTGTTTACCTACATTTCTACCAATAGAGAACGGTTGGGTAAAAAACTCGGCCCTTACTTTAATGGAAAAATGCAACCTGCAATTCTAGAAACTTTGGAAAAGAAAGGAATTCTCACTACGCCTTATGTCAATATTCATGGTGATTCACCAAATGATGGTTTTCCTGCTTTTATGGATTCTCCACGATATGCAACAGGTTATACTACGCTTTTTAATACGCTGGGAACGGTGGCAGAAACGCATATGTTGAAACCGTATAAAGATAGAGTTCAGGCGACGTACGAAAACATGTTGAGTTCAATAAATTATACCGCAAAAAACGCGAAGGAAATTCAAAAATTAATGGCTGAAAGTTTAGCGGATTATCAACCTAAAATGAAGTATCCGATTCAATGGAAATTAGACAGCACTAAATATAAACTCATCGATTTTAAAGGATATGAAGCTGGGAAAAAAGCAAGTGAGGTTTCCGGAAAACCCAGATTGTTCTATGACAGAACAAAACCTTTTAAGCGAAAAGTAAAATTCTACGATCAGTATATTCCGACGAAAGAAATCGCTATTCCGTCTTATTATGTAATTCCGAGATCTGAGCAAAAAGTTTTGGAATATTTAAAACGAAATAATATTTTCATCAAAGAAATTAAGCAGGATTCTACCATTTTTGCGCAACAGTATAAAATTTCAGATTATAAAACAGTAAAAAATCCTTACGAAGGACATTATCTCCATTATGATACCGAAGTAAAATCGGAAACTAAAAATTTTAAATTTAGAAAAGGAGATTATTTGGTTTCAACGAAACAGCTCGGTGTAAAATATTTACTAGAAACCTTGGAACCGGAAGCTACAGATTCTTTTTTCAATTGGAATTTTTTTGATGGCATCCTGGGTCAAAAAGAATATTTTTCTGATTATGTTTTTGAAGATACGGCGGCTGAATTATTAAAAAATAATCAGGTTTTAAAAACTGCTTTTGAATTTGAAAAAATCGCCAATCCAGAATTTGCAAAAGATGGGAATAGTCAATTGGAATGGGTTTACAGGCATTCTGATTATTACGAAGGAAGTGTTGGGACATATCCGATTTACAGAATATTTTAATTCTAAAATAGTTTTTTAGTTAAATATAAATACAGGTATAATGATAAAAAATACAATAAGAATAGTTTTGGGAGCCTTCATGCTTTTGGCAGGAATCGGGCATCTCACTTATGCTCGTGAAACTTTTCAGGCACAAGTTCCAGATTGGATTCCGCTTTCAAAAGATTTTGTCGTTTTGGCTTCTGGAGTTGTAGAAATTTTATTGGGATTAGCCATGATATTTTTAACGAAAAAAAAGAAAGCAGTAGGTTTAATCCTTGCTGTATTTTTCGTTTTGGTTTTTCCCGGAAACATCGCACAATATATAGAACACCGTGACGGATTTGGTTTAGATACCGATTCCAAAAGATTGATTCGGTTATTTTTTCAGCCTGTTCTTATTTTCTTTGCGCTGTATTCCACTGATGCCTTAAAGAAATTTAAAAGATCCTGAAATAAAAAACACTTTCAGTCGTATAAAGGCTGAAAGGGTTCTCAAAGATTAATAAATTTTATTTCGGCAATCCTTTTTTCAAAGCGCGATTGGCTCTTTCGATTGCTTTTTTCTCTTTCCAATCCATGTATCTATTCTTGTATTTTCTTTTCATGAAATTATCAAAATTTCTTTGAACGACAAGATTCCAAAGAGAGTGCGCTTTTACGGCCCACGATTTGTCCCAAGCTCTTTGGGAAATAGAAAAACTGCCATCTAAATATTTCATGTAATGCCACCAACCAGTTGGCATAAACAAAGTGTCGCCATGCTCCAAGAAACATTCAATTCCTTCAACGCCGTTTAAAGCAGGAAATTTTTCGAAATCTGGATTCGCAATATCATAATCTTCCAGTGAATAAGTCGCAAACGGCATTTTATACAGTCGCTCTTTCCATTTGTAGTCGAACAGTAAAACGTGTTTTCTACCATTGAAATGGGTGTGAAAAATATGGGGCATATCGATATCGAAATGCATGAAAGTTTCAGAACCTTGACCACCAAAAAACATGTTGGGATATTTGTCCAGGAATCCACCCATTAAATCTTTAGGGGAAATGTAATCCTCTAAAAGAGTCGGTGCAAATTTTATAGGGTCAAAAAGGAAAATCCGTAAATCGGTCGGTTTTTCTTTAATTAAATCAATATAATCTGTGAATTTCATTTTTGCTGCAGATGAATTAATGGGAGCAGCTGGATCCGCTTTTGATGAATCGTAGAGTGGTACTTCAACATCGCCCACTACCTTTTTCATATAATCCATCGTCCATTTTTCGTAAGCAGGCCAGTTTTTAGCCATGTTTTTTATGACCACCGGCTTTCTTGGAAGCAAATATTTATTCCGAAAATCTTCTTTGGTAATCGATTCTACAATATCAATTGGCTGTAAATGAAATCCCATAATGCGCAAATGTTAGGGCACAAAATTAGTAAAAAAATGATTTCGAAATTCATTTTAATTATCGTGCCTAAGTGATTCTGAATTTAACTTTGATTTATATTCGCAATCAAAACAGATCTGTAACAAATAGTTGCTTTACGTTACTAATAAATAAATCTTTTCATGAGAAAAATATCAACTCTTTTTGCTTTATTTCTTGCCATTTATTCTTGGGCACAATCTTCCATCAGTGGAAAAATTTTAGATGAAGACGGAAAGCCGATTCCAAGTGCCAGTGTTACGGTAGAAGAACCGGGTAAAGATGCGATTATCGCTTTTTCGATCACCAATTCAAATGGGGAATACAAGGTCACCTTTACCACTCCAGAGCAAAATGTTGATGTGAAAATAAAAGCCTTTAACCAAAAACCTTTGCAGAAAACGTTTAAGAATGAAAGTCAAACACAGAATTTTACTTTGCAGCCCGATGCTACAGAAATTAAAGAGGTCAAATTAAAGGCGAAAATGATCACCAAAAGAGGCGACACGATTTCTTATGATATCAAAGCATTTGAGAGTAAATCTGATCGAACTCTTGCTGATGTTTTAAAGAAAATCCCGGGAATTGATGTCAATAAAGATGGAACTGTACTTTATCAAGGCGAGCCGATTAATAAATTCTATGTGAATGGAAAAGATTTAATGGAAGGTGGTTACGGAACCATCAACAACTCTTTGCCAACTGGCGATGTTCAAAAAATTGAAGTGATGGAAAATCACCAACCCGTGAAAATTCTTCAAGATAAAGTTCCCTCTGAAAATGCGGCACTTAATGTAGTTCTGAAAAAAGCGGTGACCATGACCGGTCGGGGAGAAGTGGGTATTGGCATGGATCCGCTGTTGTGGAATGTGAAATTAACACCCATGTTTTTCGGACAGAAGAACCAATGGGTTTTAAATTATAAAACCAATAATAATGGTGAAAGTGTAGAAAGAGAAGGAAATATGCTCGCTTTCGGAAGTCGCTGGGAAGGTCAAAGAGGACAATCTGCGGGGAATTATTGGGTGGGTGTAGATAAAGCAAGTACGCCGAATCTTCCGGAAAAAAGATATTTAATGAACAATGTACATTTCTTCTCGGCCAATGTTTTAACCAATCCTTTTAAGAGTAAAGAATGGGAATTGAAAGCGAGTACGAGTTATACCAATAATGCCATAAGTAGAGATTCTAAGCGGGAAATTGTTTATGAACAAGGATATTTTGATGTTGGAAAAATCACCAATACAGAATCCAATAATCTTTATAGCAATGCTGCAAAAGGAGAAATTATTATTACCAAAAACGCCAAGAAAGGATTCTTTAAAAACACCACAACCTGGAATGGTTTCTGGAATGAGGATCGTGGAAATTCTGCCACAAGATATAATATGGTTGTTCCTAATCCTTCTTTAAAAGATATTACACTTGATGAATCAATGAGCGCACCTACTGGAATCATCAAAAACTCACTAAGTACCATTATTCCGTGGAAAGAAAAACTGGTAAATTTCATGAGTTATATCGCTTATCAAACTGACCGACAAGATTTATCGGCAACCAACGAGAATTTCTTTGATCTTGACCAACAGTTTGGTCGGGATTCTACCAGGGTTCATTATGGCAGACTTGATCAAAGTATTGCTTTAAAAACATTGACTGCAAATCATTCGGCATCAGTTGGTTTTTCTTATAAAAAATGGACCATCACGCCGGAAGTTGGTTTGAGATTATCCTTTAATGATATGAATTCTCAGTTATATGGAGACCGAAGTTTATTAGATGGCCGTTTCCAAAACCGTATGAAATGGAATGAAATCAATCCTTATACTCAAGTCGGACTTAACTATAAAGGCAGCGCCTTGAATGTGAGCATTACTTTGCCGGTAAATATGTATGGAATTGATTACAAAGATCAACTGAGATCCAAAGATTCGGAAATCAGCAAGACCGTTTTTGAACCAAATGTTTGGGGAAGTTATACTTTCGCGTCGTTCTGGAAAGCCTTTGTTTTTGGTAACCTGAATTATGATTACGGCAACTTCGGTTCGGTGTATGACGGCACAATTCTGACCAGTCCTAAATCTTTAAATTTTAGAGACAGCAACCTTTTACCGGAAAACAGAAACATCAATACGTCTGCTCGATTAGAATATAGAAATCCGCTGAATAACTTATTCTTTAATATTCGATACGGTTATAATGATACCAAGAGAAATTTAATTACAAAAACGCAGCAGTTTTTATCGGGATCTTCTGTAAACTCTTTAGATTTTAGAGATAACAGTTCTTTTTCTCAAACAGAAAGTATTGAAATCGGAAAGTATTTCCCGAAATTTAAAACCAACGCATCGGTAAATTTCAGCAATAGAGATTCTAATTCTTTTAGCGTTTTGGTGGACAAAAATAATGTAGATAATTTTATTGAAAGTAAAAGCAATGGACAAAATTTAGCCTTGAAATTCAACAATACTTATTTTTCTTGGATGAGTGTGGATTATAATATATCAATGAATTGGAATAAAAACAGTGATGATTATTTTAATAATTCCAATAAGAATTCTGGGTGGAATCACAATATGAACCTGTTCCTTTATCCCATAGAAAATCACACGATTGGTTTTGTTTGGGATGATGTTACAACTTCGCAAGGAGCAACTAATCTTCGTAATTCTTTCTACGATCTTTCTTACCAATATACTTGGGCAAAGAAAAAAATTGATTTTGAAGTAAAATGGTTGAATATTGCGAACAAGAAATTGTACGAAACCATCAGTTATGATACCCGATATTTTTCAACCACAAGAAATAGTATTGAGATCAGACCAAGTCAAGTAATGTTTACGGTGAAATTTAATTTTAAGTAATATTAAAATTTCTTTGGAAAAATCCCATCTTGTAAAAACAGGATGGGATTTTCTTTGTTATTTGATGATGATTAGAAATTTTCTTCATCAGCACTTGGTCCGTAACTTCCTGACACCGGAATATCGTTTAACCGATAATAAACTCCTAATTGGGCTCGGTGATGGGTGATTTGATTGAGCGCATGTCGCATCGCGCTGTATTTGGTGTATTCTGCAAGAACTTTTTCTCCCATATTCATTGACCATCTTCCGCTTAACTCTTCCTCACTTGTATTGTCGAGTGTTTGCTTGGTTTTTTGATAATCATCATCAAGTTTTTTCTGTAATTCTGCTTTCGAGTTTAGGAATGTGGGTTGGTAATCACCAGCAGCGAAATCAAGTTTGTCGGTTTTCATAATTATTTCTGGCCAGCCGAAAATTTCTGCGATATGAGTAGCAAGCAATATCATTTTCATGCTCTTCTCATGTGGTCGATATTCATTTTTGTCTTCAGGATAAACATCAAAGAATTTTTTGGTGGTTTCGTATTCCTGTCCAAATTCTGTTCTGAGGTTGGGTAAACTTTCCATATTATTTTGTTTTAGTAAAGGTAGTATGCTGCTGTTCATTTTTATCTTAAACTAATAATAAAATATTCATAAAAAACTGTAACAAATTTTATAATTGGTTAACTAATAGTAAAATAAAAAACATGAAAAAGATACTCACCCTCTTTGCAGTCAGCGTTTTTTTTGCTCTTAATGCGCAGGAAACGGCGAACAGATTCTTTTATGAATTAACTTTTAAACCAAAGAAAGATTCTGCTAAATTAGATAAAGTAATGACCATTCTGGATGTTGTAAAAGACAAGTCAATTTATAGAGATTATACTTTATTGGCGCAGGATTCGATTCTTAAAATTCAGGTAGAAGCGATGCAAAAAGCAGGGACTTTCAAAGATATTTCTAAGAGCGTAACGATGCCGAAGTTTTCAGAGAAAATTTATAAGTTTTATCCGGGCATGAAAATACAATATGGTGATCGCGTTGCTAATGGATTTACACCTATGAATATCGGCTATAATGAAGACCTAAAATTTGATTGGAAAATCCAGAGTGGAAAAGAAAAAATAGGCGCTTATAATACTCAAAAAGCAACTACAGAATACGGAGGTAGAAAATGGACTGCTTGGTTCACCCCCGATATTCCATTGCAAGACGGACCGTATAAATTCTATGGTTTACCAGGTTTAATTGTTAAGGTTACCGATGATGGAAATAATTATTCTTGGGAATTAAAAGGGAATAAAAAAGTTGATAACTTCAAAGAAGCAACCTACTTGGAATCAGTTCAACCGGGAGGTGATGGCGGAAAAGTTGTTGAGGTTTCTCGTGATAAGTTTGAAAAAACCTTCGGTGAATTTAAGAAAGACCCGATGGCCACAGCAAGGCCTTATTTAACTGCTGAGGTAATGTCTCAAAAAATTCCAGGTAGTGATTTAACGATTGGTCAAATGGTTAAGCAACAGGAAAAAATGATGAATGATTTCTTTAATGCGAACGATAACCCGATTGAAATTTCAATTGAAAAATCCAAAAAATAACATTCGTTACTATTAAGTTATATTTTCGAGCCTCGGAACAAATTTTGTTTCGGGGTTTTTTATGTTTCAAATCATTTCAGTGACATTCCTTATTTAGATTAAATTTAAATAGCGTACATTTGCACTTCAAAATTTTAGTGTTGAAAGGAGATAAATCAAATAAATTATGCTGTTTTCCCAGAAATAAATCCGGGAAGATTTTGGGTTATGAAAATGACGACCTCAGAATGCCCAATAAAATTATTGAAATGGGTCTGCTCCCGGAAACCGTCTTCAAAATCCTGTACCAGGCACCTTTCAAAGGTCCATTGTATATAGAATTTGGTGACGAAAAAAGCAGAATTGCCCTTAGAGAAGAAGAAGCGCAGTTTATCATCGTGGAAAGTTTATCTTAAACAATCACGATAAATTTCAACTTAGATCGAGCGAAGAATGAACACTTCAAACAAGAAACAAATCCTTTTGGTAGGAAATCCCAATGTGGGAAAATCTACTGTATTTAATTTACTGTGTAACAAAAAGCAAAAAACCGGGAATTACGCCGGAGTTACCGTAGCAAGCCATTCCGGCGATTACGATTATCAGGGCGAAAACGTAGAGGTTATTGATTTACCTGGTTCTTATAGCATTTATCCGAGTTCCGAAGATGAAGCGATTTTATCCAAGTTTTTGGTAGAAGAGCAAACTCATTATTCGGGTGTTGTCTATATTTTAGAAGCATTAAGCATCAAAAGAGGTTTGCTTCTTTTCCAGCAAATTCAGGATTTAGGAATTCCTATTTTATTAGTTGTTAATCAAATTGACCAAGCCGAAAGGCGCGGAATCAATATCGATATCGACCAACTTTCAAAAGAATTAAACGTTACCGTTTTACAGGCAAACGCCAAAGAAAATCAAGGAATTGAAGAATTGCGTGCCGAGATTAATAAAGGAAATTTTACCAAATCTGAAACCGTTTCTTTCGATATTCCAACCGAACATAAAGGTTTGGTTTTTAAAATTTTAGCCGAAACAAAAGAAGAAAATCAATATAAAGTCTGGACTTTACTTTCTTCAGATACGTATTTAGGAAAACTGGAATCTGTTAAAGAACAGTTGAATAATGATGAGGTTAAATGTTTGGTTCCTAAAAGATTACAGACTCAAGAAACGATTAGAAGATATCAGGAAATTGACAAAATAATTTCCAAAGTTCTTTCTAAAAAACCGCAGTTCAAAGAATTACTTACTGAAAAATTAGATAAAGTTTTAGTTCATAAATTCTGGGGATATGTCATTTTTGGATTGATTTTATTAATCATTTTCCAAAGTGTTTTCTTTTTGGCAGAATATCCGATGAACTGGATTTCAGATTTCTTCCTTTGGTTATCTATTTATGCGAATGAATATCTTCCGGCAGGACCGATTAATTCACTGATCGCCAATGGAATTATTCCAGGTGTTGGTGGAATTATGGTTTTTGCGCCACAAATTGGTATTTTACTTTATTTCCTTTATCTCCTCGAAGATTCAGGATATATGGCGAGAGTTATATTTTTAATGGACCGATTTCTTCGTCCGTTTGGTTTGAACGGGAAAAGTATTGTTCCATTGGTTTCAGGAACGGCTTGTGCGATTCCGGCAATTATGTCAACCAGAAATATTGAGAATGTTAAAGAGCGTTTGATCACTATTTTGGTAACGCCTTTTATGACGTGTTCTGCGAGACTTCCAGTTTACAGTATTATCATTGGCTTAATTATTCCGGACAAATATTTTATTGGAATCAGTTATAAAGCAATCGCTTTAATGGCAATGTATTTCCTAGGATTTTTCACTTCATTAATGGCTTCTTTAATTCTTAAAAAAATTATTAAAAGTAACGCGAAATCCTTTTTGGTAATGGATTTACCTTCCTATAAAATGCCACTTTTCGGTTATGATTTTAAAGTCGTTCTCGGTAAAGTTTGGGAATTCGTTACAGGTGCGGGGAAGATTATTTTCTTCTTCAGTATCGTGATTTGGTTCTTCAGTTATATCGGACCAACTCAAAACAAGGAAGAATTCGTGGCTACCGATGTTAAATTAGATCATTCGTATCTCGCCAAAATGGGAAAATCCATTGAGCCAGTAATTGCACCCTTGGGTTACGACTGGAAAATGGGCGTTGGGATTTTAACGAGTTTTGTAGCGAGAGAAGTATTTGTAGGAACAATGTCAACTTTGTATAGTTTAGATGATGAAGCGCCAGAAGGAAAAATCATCGATAAAATGCGAAATGATAAAAAACCAAATGGTGAACCAATTTATAGTTTCGCAACTGGAGTTTCAATCTTATTCTTTTATGCTTTTGCCATGCAATGTGTTTCTACTTTGGCCGTTGTATATAGAGAAACCAAATCCTGGAAATGGACAATGGCGCAACTCTTCGGCATGTCGGGTTTAGCGTATGTTGCTTCTTTAATTGTCTATCAAATATTAAAATAATGGATGATTCACTTATTTTTCAATATGTCATTATCGCGGTATTCGTCTTGATTGCCGGTTACTCTTTATTTAAAATCATTGCTAAAAATTTTAGTTCTAAAAAATTTAAAGGCAAAGGAAAACCAGGTTGCGATTCTGATTGCTGTGGATGATTTAATTTAGTTAAATTACTCATTATCAATGTTCTTTTTTTAAAAGAGATTTTAATTTAACTTTTGTTTAATAATTTCTTCTCCTATTTTATTCGTATTTTTGCAAATTGAAAAACCAGACTTTTCGAGAATTTATTTGTTCTTGAAAATCATATAAAAAATTGCAGTTTATGGCTTTAATAAAATCGATATCAGGAATCCGCGGAACCATTGGTGGTAAAGTTGATGAAAATCTAACGCCACTTGATGTGGTAAAATTTACTTCCGCTTTTGGAACCTGGCTTCAAAATAATAAAAATAAAAAAGATCTGACCTTAGTCGTTGGTCGTGATGCACGTATTTCCGGTTCAATGGTAAATTCATTGGTTACTGCAACTTTGCAAGGACTCGGAATTAACGTTGTTGATTTGGGACTTTCTACAACGCCAACCGTAGAAGTAATGGTTCCCGAATTGAACGCAGATGGTGGGATTATCTTAACCGCTTCTCACAATCCAAAACAATGGAACGCTTTAAAATTATTAAATGAAAAAGGCCAATTCATTACTGGTGAAAATGGAACTGAAGTTTTGGCTTTAGCAGAAAGTCAGGATTTTCATTATGCAGAAGTTGATGATTTAGGAAAATACGAAACTAGAGAAGATGGTTTCGATATTCATATTCAAAAGATTCTGGATTTACCAATGGTTGATGCAGAAGCCATTAAAGCAAAGGAATTTAAAGTCGTAGTTGATGCCGTAAATTCTACAGGCGGAATTGCTATTCCACAATTGTTAGAAGAATTAGGTTGTGAAGTCGTGAAATTATATTGCGAACCCAACGGACATTTTCCACACAATCCAGAACCGTTGAAGGAACATTTAGGAGATATCTGCGAATTGATGAAAACCGAGAAAGCAGACGTTGGAATCGTAGTTGATCCAGATGTTGACCGTTTGGCTTTGGTCGATGAAAACGGAGAACTTTTTGGTGAAGAATATACTTTGGTTGCTGTTGCAGATTATCTTTTGAAACATAAAAAAGGAGCAGCGATTTCGAACCTTTCCTCAAGTCGTGCTTTAAGAGATGTTGCAAGAAATTTAGGTTCTGAATATTTCTCCAGCGCTGTTGGTGAAGTAAATGTAGTAACTTTAATGAAAGAGAAAAATGCCGTAATTGGTGGTGAAGGAAACGGTGGAATCATTTATCCTGAACTTCATTACGGTCGTGATTCTTTGGTTGGTGTAGCATTGTTTTTAACTCATTTAGCCAAAGAAAATAAAACTGTTTCCGAATTGAGAGCAAGTTATCCAAGTTATTTCATGGGTAAAAAGAAAATTGAATTAACTCCGGATATCGATGTTGATTCTCTTTTAACTAAAATGGAAAAAGAATATCAAACAGAAGATATTTCTACAATTGATGGTGTGAAAATTGATTTTGAAAACAATTGGGTCCATTTGAGAAAATCAAATACAGAACCGATTATCAGAATTTACACCGAAGCATTTTCTCAGGAGGAAGCCGATAATTTGGGAGATCAAATGATTGAAAAAATAAGAAGTTTGATTTAATCAAAATTGACTAACTTTAATTCAAATTTAAGTCATGACAATAACAGTAAACCCCAAAAACAAGAAAGAATCTGAAAAAATAAAAGCGATTCTCAAAGCAATTGAGGTCGATTTTGTTGAAGACAATGTAGAAAAGGATTGGTGGAATGAACTTTCAGATGCTGAAAAAAAATCCATCGAAACGGGCTTGAAAGACATCGAAGAAGGAAGAGTAATTTCACATGAAGAAGTTATGAAATCTTTTGGAAGATGAAAAAAGTAAGTTGGTCCATAAAAGCCAGTAAAGAATTAAATGAAGTTTATGATTATTGGACTCTTAACAATAATTCCAATATTTACTCAGAAAAAATTCTTGATGAAACTTTTAGAATGATCAATTTAGTAAGATCACAAAGTTACATTGGTGAGGAAAGTAAAATTAAAAGAATCAGTAGAGTTTTGATTTTAGAAAACTTTTCTCTTTTCTATAGATCTATGAATGATGAAATTAAAGTATTATCATTCTTTGATAACAGACTGGATCCAGGTAACTTAAAAATTAATTAAAAAACTTTTTCATATCTAATTAGAATTTAGATAGAGAAAAAAACAACAATATATTGGAAGAATTTTTTGAAAACGAACTGGTAGAAAAGTTCGAAGCAATGGTTGAGAATAATGATGAATTCTACTTCGAAACCGAAGAATATGAAGAAATCATTATTTATTACCTCGAAATGGGGGATATTTCCTTTGCCGATATGGCAACCAAATATGGGTTGAAAATTCACCCGAATTCCCTTGATTTAAAAATAAAGCAATTCGAAGTTCTTTTGGAATTAGAAAAATATTCTGAAGCCAAAGAACTGATGACTGAACTGAAGGAATCTTGTATGGATCATACCGATTTCCTTGTTTGCTGTGCAAAATATTATTCGAATCTTGGAAACCCAAGACGTTCAATCGAGTATTGCGAAAAAGCATTAGAATTAGAAGAAGAGGAAAACTTTTTACATAACTTCATTGCTGATGAATACGTGAATTTAGAAGATCCATTCAAGGCTTTGAAGCATTACAAACTCGCTTTGAATTTTGATTCTCAAGATGAATATTCATTAGAAAACGTAATGTTCTGTTATAACCAATTGAAGAGAAGCGATGAAGCCATCGAGTTTTTGAACGGTTATTTGGACAAGTTTGCATTCTCAGAAACGGCTTGGTACGAATATGGACAGTTCTTCTTTAACAAAAAGAATTACGAAGAAGCCATTAAAGGCTTTGATTATTTGTTGGCGATTAATCCGCAATCTGTCGGAGTTTATGCCAATAAAGCGGCGTGTTATGAAGCGATGGGTGAGTGGTTAAGAGCCGTCGAGGTCTATGAAGAAATGCTGGCTTTAGAATATACGAAATCATTTACTTTTTATAAAATTGGTTTGTGTTACAAAGAAAATAAGCAACCGGTTTTAGCCTTAAATTCGTTTCAGAAATCGTTGCGGGATGATCCCCAGTTTTACCTTTCGATGATGGAGCAATCCTACATTTACGAGGAAATGGGCGGAATGAAAGAAGCCTTGCACTTTGCGAAAGAAGCAGTTTCTCTGAACGAATCGAATCTGGATTATCAGAAAAGACTCGCTTTTTTATATATTGAAGGGGGAAAGTTTGAAGAGAGTTTGTCATGTTTGAAAAAGTTGGTGGATTTTGAACCAAGCCGTTTTTACAACTGGTATGCCTACTCGGAAGTACTGATGTTAATTGGCGAATATGAAGAAGCAGTTAACGTTTTGGTAGAAGCCACGAAAATGCATAACAGAGCAGAATTGTTTTATCAGTTAAGCAACTGTTATTTCCAGTTGAATAGTCAGAAAAAAGGAAGAGTCACGCTTTCGACCGCTTTAGAACTTGATCCGCAATTGTTGGAAGATATGCAACAAAAATATCCTTTTCTAAAAGATGAAGTGGATAAAGTAAAAGCTAAAAAGAAGTAAGTTTTTTGAATAAATATAAGTAAGGGTCTCAATACTTAAATTGAAACTCTGCCAATTCGATATACTAAACCGTGCTTATAAAGAAGTACTTTAAAAAATCATAACAAAGCCGTTTCATTAATTATGAGACGGCTTATTTTTTAAAATCTAATAATCCATCAAGGCTTAATAACCTTGAAGGATTGAATAACTCTTATGTGTAATATTTTTCGAGGAAGTCGAAAAACTCAACCATTCTGAAAATATTATTCATCGCTAAATAAAAGAATAAGATCGAAACCGTAACATACAGAAATGAAATTGTTTTCGGCGAATCTTTGTAACCGTAAAACAGCCAGCCCAACATCAACGGAACTACAAAAATAAAGTGGCCGCCGTAAATGTAAGAAGTGTGCAATCCGAATTTTAAAATACAGTGAATCACAATATCTACTAAAAATGAAATCATGAGAATTTGTACAAATTTATTTTTAAAGTTCCTTGCAAAACTCCATAAAATCAAGATTAAAATCAATCCTACAAATACATATGAAATCACGGAGGAATAAACGTCCATGAAAAGTGCTTTGAACTGAAAGCCTTTTAAACTGTGATAATCTCTTAAAGCAAAACTGCTGAAAAGCATATTCCCACCAAAAAACCAAGAGGCGATCATGTCCCAAAGCGGAGTGGCTTTTGGAGTTGAGAATTTCTCATACTGCTGTCCTGATTTATTTAAAAAGTTTAAAAACTTAAAATCTAAGCGATACAAAAACAGTAAAACAAAAACAGAAACGGAAATCAAAACGCGGAAAAAAAGGTTTCCAAATTTTCGCCAGTTTTGGAAAACATTCTTTTCAAAAAGAAGTGGAATATAAACTTTAACAATATTCGTGATGGTTAATCCTCCGATAGAAACTGCGGCTAAAGTCATTGCAACTGCGGGCATCTTTTCTTCTTTTCTTAACTTCAGTGCTGCATAATAATTAAATAGGACCAAGAAAAACAAGGTGTAAGTATAAGTTTCTGGTGTGAAAGAAAGTAAAATCGGCGTCGTGAAAAATGAGAAAAAGAAAACAATTAAAACCGAAATCTTTTTCGGTAAAGTGATGATGTTTTTTAAATATTTATAAATCTGAACTAAACTCAAACTCACCGCTACATTACTGCACCAAACTAAGACAAGCCGAAACACTTCATCTTTTTTGCCATTTGAAAAGAGAAAAGAGAACTCACGAATCCAACCGAAATAATAATTCGCTAAAGGATGTCTTTCAAATCCTCCACCAGTCATTACAATCGCCCTATTATCAAAACTAAAATACGCATCCCACGGAATTCGGTCATCAAAAACAATCCTATAGTTCAATGCAATCACAGTTCCCAAAATACCGTAGGCAATTAGGAATAAGATAAATAAAAATATTTCGAATTTTGTTGCAGGGAAAACACTTTTTAGAAAATCGGTAAATTTTTGTTTCAAATTCAAAGTGATAATTTTGGGCAAAAGTAAGGAATTTTAAGAACTACAGGAAAGGGTAGAGCAACCGGTTTGACCATCATATTCATTCGGTCTTTTGATAGAGAATTCTGGGTAAATCTCTTCGTAAGGATTTTCTAAAGCGGTTAAAAGTTTGTTCAGTAAATCTTTCTTTCCTTCATTCAGTTCATTGATACATTCAAAAAGCAAATAATTTCTGAGAATGAATTTTGGATTGGTCGTTTTCATTAGATTTAAAGAATCTGCTCTTGAAATGGTGTTTTTCGTTAATCGATTTTGATAAAGAGAAAGAAATTCTTTTAGTTTTTCAAATTGCTCATCAGTTATTTTTGAGTAAAAAACATCTTTAAAATGAACTTTAAAATCGATGGTTTCAGAATAGGTTTCTAACTGTTTGAAAAACAATGTGTAGTCAATTTCTAAGTCTTGCATCAGTTGCTGCGCTTTGGTAAACAGATCATCATCACCTTTTTTTAAAGAGTTAAATCCAAACTTTCTCGCCATCATTTCATCGTGTTTTTTCCAGAAATTGGTATTGAAATCATTCAAGATATCTTCCAGTTTAGACTCGTCTTTAATCAAAGGAAATAGAGCATTTGCCAATTGCCAAAGATTCCACTGTGCGATTTTCGCTTGATTTCCGAAGGTATATCTTCTACCAGGTAAATCTGTTGTGTTGGGTGTGAAATTCAAATCATATTCATCTAAAAAAGAAAATGGACCGTAATCAATCGTTAAGCCCAAAATCGACATATTATCGGTATTCATTACGCCGTGAACAAATCCTACACGAAACCATTCCACAATCATATCTGCAGTTTTCTCTGCGACTGTTTTAAAGAATTCAGCATATTTATTTGAATGGCTAAGATCAATTTGAGGAAAATAATTTTCAATGGCAAAGTCCGCAAGTTGTTGTAAAGTCGCAGTTTCACCTTGAGCAGAAAGTAATTCAAAATGACCGAACCTAAGAAAACTGGGAGAAGTTCTGGTTATTACAGCACCTTTTTCGTAAGCTGCATTTCCATCGTAAAGCATATCGCGAACAACTTGCTCGCCACTGAAAGAAAGCGATAACGCACGGGTTGTAGGAATTCCCAAATGATACATTGCTTCACTCATCAAATATTCCCGAACAGAAGAACGAAGAACCGCTCGCCCATCTGCATGGCGTGAATAGGGAGTTGCGCCCGCTCCTTTCCATTGAATTTCGGTTTTTCTTCCGTTCTCATTTTGTATTTCGCCCGCAAAAATTGCTCGTCCATCGCCCAGTTGCCCAGCCCAATTCCCAAACTGATGTCCAGCATATGCGGTTGCATAAGTTTTAATATTATCACTTAATTTTGAAGCGTTTAAAAAATCGATATCTTCTTGATTTTCAATTTTGCCCATGCCAATTTCTTCCGATAGTTTTTCATTAAAAGTAATGAGTTCCGGATTTTCAAACTGAGCAATTTCTGTTGTTGAAAAAAGAACTTTTGGTGTTTGTCTTTGTCGCGGGTTTCCCGAAAAATCGCCGGGAAATATTTTTAAGTATGGTTGTTTTATCTGATCTAAATTCATGACTCAAAGTTCGTTAAAAAAAACATCCTTCCAAAAATTTGAAAGGATGTTTACTATTTATAGGTTAAATGACTGTTATTTGTTAAAATCGATATCGTCGCCCGTATTGATTTTTTCGTTTACATTCTCTTCTTTTTTTGATGCCGGTTTATTTACCGGACCGGTTGGTTCCGCAATTTTCGGATTTTTAATTTCATCAATAGTTTGTAAACCACCGTCGTCACCATATCCACCAAGTCCTTGTAAGTCATTACAGTTTCCGGTCCAGTTGGAAGGTTTTACGAATTTGTCTTCAGGCGTAATCCCGAGTTCTTTGTCAGCCCATACTTTTTTCATAAAAATCGCCCAAATCGGCAAGGCCATTTTCGCACCCTGTCCTTCACCTGTTCCAAAGAAGTGCGTGGCACGGTCTTCCCAGCCAACCCAAACTCCTGTGGCCAAATTTGGGGTAATACCCATAAACCAACCATCGGAGTTGTTCTGTGTGGTTCCTGTTTTACCTGCTATTTCAATTCCTTTGGCAACGCCTCTACGCCCAAGTTCACCAGAAGCGGTCCCAAATTCTGCGACTCCTTTCATTAAATCAATCATGGTATAGGCATACAGTTCATTCATTACTTCTTTCGTCACTGGTTTAACTTCTTTAATGACTCTTCCGTTTGCATCTTCAATCCTCCAAATCATTTCAGGTTTAATGTAATTACCATAATTGGCAAAAGTACTGTAAGCGCCTAACATTTCGTAGATCGTAATATCGCCAGAACCTAACGCAATGGTATTGTTTCTTTCGATCTCTTCAGTAACGCCTAAATCTCTGGCGGTTTGAATAACAGCATCTACACCAGTCATTTCGATGAGTCTTGCTGCAACAGGGTTTTGAGATTGTGCCAATGCATCTCGCAAGGTTAGCATTCCTCCTCTTCCTGAAACTTTCCAGTTTCCTTTGGTGTAAGTAGCGTTAGAAACAGTTGAACATGGTGTCATGCCTAGTTTCATGATTGCAGTAGCGTATACAAAAGGTTTGAAAGTTGATCCAACCTGTCTTTTCCCTTGTTTAATGTGGTCATACTGAAAATGCTGCCAGTTAATTCCACCCACCCATGCTTTAATTTCACCAGTTCCCGGAACCATAGACATTAATCCAGCCTGTGCAATTTGTTTGTGATAACGTATAGAGTCCCATGGTGACATTTCTACTTCCTCTTCCCCTTTCCAGGTAAATCTGGAAGTTTTAATTGGTTTTTGAAAGTCGAGCATGATTGAATCTTCCGGAACACCTGCGTTTTTTAATTGCTTGTATCGGCCCGTGCGCTTCATTGCACTTAACATAATGCTGTTAATCTGCTTTTCATTGATATAGTAAAAAGGTCTTTGCTTTCGACCTCTTTGTTCGGCATCAAATCTTTGCTGCAAATCTGTTAAATGCTCTTTGATGGCTTCTTCCGCATAAGTTTGCATCTTAGAGTCTAGGGTGACATAGATTTTCAAACCATCTTTAAATAGGTTTAAAGTTTTGCCGGTTTTCTTTTCATAATCTTTCACATAACCGTCAATCTCTTTTCTTAAATAGAATTTATAATAAGCAGAATAACCGTCATCAATTGATTTTATTGGATGAAAGTCAACAGCAACGGGTGCTGCGACTGCCTTGTCATAAGTTGCCTGATCCAGATATCCTGTTTTTAGCATTTGGTCGAGCACCACGTCTCTTCTTCGTTTTGCTCTCTCTGGATTTCGCATTGGGTTATTTGCTACCGGAGCTTCAAGCATTGCTACAAACATTGCGGCTTCTGGTAAAGTCAGTTGCGATGCTTTTTTATTAAAATAAATGCGCGAGGCCATTTCGATTCCATTGGCATTATTTACAAAATCAAATTTGTTGAAATAAAGGGTGATAATCTCTTCCTTCGTGTAGCGTTTTTCTAAACTTACGGCTACGACCCATTCTTTTAACTTTTGGAAAACACGCTGTACACTATTTTGCGACGCAGTTCCTGTAAATAAAAGTTTAGCCAACTGCTGCGTAATCGTAGAGCCACCACCTCTTTTTCCTCCGAAGGCTACGGCTCGGGCAACTGATTGCAAATCGATTCCCGAATGTTCTTTAAACCGCTCATCTTCTTTTGCTTGCAAAGCATAGATTAAATAGGGAGGTAATTCCTTGTAGGTAATTGGTTGGGTTTTTTCCTTTTCAAATTTACCCAGCATTTTTCCATCCGATGAATAAATTTCAGAAGCAACAAAGATATCTGGATTATCGAGTTCTTTCACATCGGGCATATCACCCAGAAAACCTTGTGACACCGCGAAAAATAAACCTGCGATTCCCAAAACTAGGATAATTACTGCAGTCCAAATGAATTTCACCCATTTTTTCCAGCCCGTGCTTTTGACTTTTTTTGGAGGAAGCGGAAACTTTTGTTGCGGTTTGCTTCCTTTATTCTGTGTGTTTTCCATAAATAAGTTTACGGTTTTGCCGTTTCTATTTTTACGCCAATATCTTCTATTCCCACTAAGTTGTCATTTCTCATCGCTTGGATAATTCCGATGGAATAATCACCATTTGCTGGGAATTTATAATTTAATTTATACTGAAAAAGGGTTTCTTTGGTTTCGCCAAATCCTTTTCCTAACCATTCACCATTGGGTTTTGCTAATGTGTAATTTAAAGTATCACTGCTTTTACTCTTTGTTTTCTGATCCAAAAAACTCACAATTAATCTGATATTGCTATAAGGGTAATCGTTGTTGTTTCTTACAACAAATATAATATTTTTTGGATTTTGAGCATCCTTTACCTTAAAGTCAAATTTCTGTTCTGATTTTTTGTTCCATTTCCCATTGATGTTCTTCATGAATACTTGTTCAGAATCATTTTTACAACTTGTTAGAAAAAGCAAAACGAAAAAAAGACCAAATATCTTATGCATTGTCATCGCGTTTTGGCTGAAGTTTCTTTTTAAAGGGTTTCGGTTTGTTTTGAGGCGGTTTCTGATTTTGCTGTGCAGTTTTATCAAGAGGCTTATCCGTTGGTTTCTCGGAAATTCTCTTTCTCCGATCGCCTTGTTTTGCTGAAGTTTTATTCTCTGGCTTTTGTTCGTTATTCGGTTTTTTTCTGTTCTGATTTTTACCCGAATTTTTGCCTCTTCTTTCGAAGCGATCCATGTTGTTTTCCTGAATTAAATCAACTGATTTCAACGGAGCGTCATTAACCTTAACGTCTTCTAGAGCAGGTGCTTTCTCGCCCTTTTTATTTTTGGCGATCATTTTTTTAACATCCTGAACATCTAAATCATACCATGCCATAGAATGATCTGCATAAGCAAACCACATTCTCTTTTTGAATACATCGATTTTAATACAGAAAACTTTTCCTTTCTCAGTGTCAATGGTGGTTGAAGAAGGTGGAAAGTCACTTAATGCATCCAAATAACTGTCGAGTTCGTAGTTAAGACAACATTTTAGTTTTCCACATTGTCCCGCTAATTTCTGCGGATTGATGCTTAATTGTTGATATCTCGCTGCGTTGGTGTTTACAGACCGAAAATCGGTCAACCAAGTTGAACAGCATAATTCTCTACCGCACGATCCGATTCCACCAACTTTTGCTGCTTCCTGACGAAAACCAATTTGTTTCATATCGATTTTAGCACGGAATAAAGAAGCAAATTCTTTAATCAACTGACGGAAATCTACACGCGTTTCTGCGGTATAGAAGAAGGTGACTTTTGTTCCATCGCCCTGATATTCAACATCCGTAATTTTCATTTCAAGATTCAACGCATAGGCGATTTTTCTGGCTTGAATTTTTACGCTTTCTTCTTTTCCTCTGGCATCTTGCCAGATTTCAATGTCTTTTTGGTTGGCTAATCGGTAAATTTTTAAAGGGTTTTCTTCAGAGACTCTTTTCTTTTTCATCTGAATTTTAACCAACTCTCCCGTGAGACTAACTACTCCTATATCGTGACCCGGACTAGATTCTACTGTGATGACGCTTCCAATATGAAGCGGTAATTTATTAACGTTTTTATAAAAAAATTTACGATCGTTCTTGAATCTTACTTCTACAAAATCGGTTTGAGATTGAGAAGGGTTATTAATATTCGAGAGCCAATCGAAAACGCTTAATTTATAGCTATTTCCGCAAGTATCTACACTTTCACAGCCATTGGCGGATTTTGTTCCGCACGAATGGGACGAATCGCCGGATGTTTTACATCCACAACTCATATTTATATTTTTGTTATATGTTGCAAATTTAGTATAATTTTTTTGTATATTTCATTGACTTACTTTTTTACGATGATGATTTTTCAATTATAAGTTTTAAGGCTATTGTATTATGAATAATTCAAATATAATATAAATATTATGCAAATCATATAATTAAAATTTGAGATATCGTTTTCATTTTATTGATTTCATTTAAATTAAACGGTTTCTAATTTTATAGTGATATTTTGGCATAAATGCTTATTATCATTAATATTTCGGGTGTTTTTTCTAGATGTAAAAATTAAACATTAGGCATAAGATAGCATTTGTTTAAAAAGTTTTAAGATTAATTAACAATTGTTTAAAAAATAATTTTATATTTGGAACATTAATAATGATTTTATGAAAAAAATAGTTCTAACAACAGCTTTGTTGGCCGGCACTCTTGCTTATGCGGGGGGCTTTCGGGTTTCTTTACAAGGTGTAAAGCAATTGGCAATGGCTCACACTAGTGCACATGCAGACGATGCGAGTGTAACTTTCTTTAATCCTGCAGGAATGTCTTTTATTCCCGCTAAATTAAGTATTGCAGCTGGTGGTTTCGGTGCAAAATCTAGTGTAACGTACCAAAATTTATCTACTCTTGAATCTTTTGATACCAATAATCCACTTGGAACTCCACTTTATGCGGCGATTGCTTATAAAGTTTTAGACAATGTTTCTGTCGGATTTAATTTTTCTACTCCATTCGGAAGTACGATAGAGTGGCCATCTGATTGGTCAGGTCGAGAAATCGTTCAACGTCTGGAATTGAAAGCGTTTTATTTCCAACCAATGGTCTCTTTTAAATTAGCACCTTGGGCTTCTGTCGGTGGTAGTTATATTTACGCAAAAGGAGTTGTAAATTGGGATAAAGCGGTTACTCAATTGGGTGGAACTCTTAATCTTAAGGACGATAAAGCTACTGGAAGTGGTTTTGGAATAGGATTCTATTTGCAGCCGAGTGATAAGTTGGATGTAAGTATTGCCTACCGTTCTCCTATTGATATGGAAGCAAAAGACGGAACAGTTAGTTTTGATATTTCTCCTGCATTATATCCTAGTTTAGGTCTTGATGCTTCTGGGAAGGATTCTTTCAAAGCAACTTTACCTTTAGTAGACGAGTATACCATTGGTGTGACTTATAAAGTTACTCCAAAGTGGTTGATTTCTGGAGACTTTAATTATAGTGGTTGGGACAGATATAACCAACTTACTCTAGATTTTGCAAATGCACCGATTGGTAATCAGCCGACTGATCCAACTGTTTTGGTTAGTCCGAAAAATTTCAAAAGTACCCAGACTTGGAGAGTTGGAACTCAGTACCAAATCAATGATATGTTTGCAGCACGTGCTGGATATTATTATGATCAATCACCATATGCTGATAAAGATTTCCAAGCAGAAACTCCATCGTTTGATTCTAATGTTGTTACAGCAGGTTTAGGAATTAATTTGATGAAAGGATTTGGAGTAGATATCGCAGGTGGAATTGCATTCCCAAAAAGCAGAGCGGTTGCAAACGCCTATAATAACTTCTACGGACAAGCAAAAGCGAAAGCATATTACTTCGGTTTAGGTCTGTCATATAATGCATTTTAAGATTTAATTTAGTTATGAAAAAAATATTAATTTCAACAATTGCTGTTTCAGCTTTATTAGCTACAGTAGGTTGCAAAACAGATTTTGACACTGATGTAAGTAGCATCCAAGTGACAAGTGGTGACGCGAATTTTTCAAAATTTGTATCTATTGGGAATTCGCTAACATCTGGCTATAGAGATGGAGCCTTGTACAGTGATGGGCAAATGGAATCTTATCCAGCAATGATGGCAAAGCAAATGAAGCTTGCCGGTGGTGGAGAATTTACACAACCAATGATGCCCAATAATGTTGGTGGATTTACGAACTTATTTGCCGCTTCAGGAGGTACAGATTTCTACGGAAAATTAACTCTTAAAGTTGTTAATGGGGCATTGTCTCCAACACCGAGTGCTCCAGGCGCAAATCTAGATATGATCGGTGGTGCAGGTAAAATGTTTAATAACATGGGGGTTCCAGGTGCGAAATCTTTCCATTTAGGTGTAGCTGGTTATGGCAATGCTAACGGTTTAACAACAGGTGCTGCAAATCCTTATTTTGTGAGATTCGCTACAAGTCCAACTGCTTCTGTTATTGGTGATGCAGTTGCTCAAAAGCCTACATTCTTCTCTCTTTGGATCGGTAATAACGATGTTCTTTCTTATGCAACAAGTGGTGGAGCGGGAGTTGACCGAACTGGTAATCCAAACGCTGCGGTTTATGGTTCAAATGATATTTCTGATCCAGGTTTAGTTGCTACCGTAATTAATAACTATGTAAATGCTTTAACAGCAGGAGGAGCAAAAGGAGTTATTGCAAATATTCCTAATGTAACATCAATTCCTTATTTTACAAGAGTTCCTGCAAAACCAATTCCTGGTGATCCAGCAACCGTATCAGCATTAAATGCTGGATATGCAACTTATAACGCAGGTTTAGGTCAGGCGAAAACATTAGGATACTTAACCGATGCAGAATACAATCAACGATTAATTAAGTTTACTGTTGGGGTAGCTAATGGTGCTGTAATTGTAGATAAAGATCTTACGGACTTAAGTGCATTAGGTATTCCTTCTTACAGACAAACTACTTCTAAAGATTTAGTTTTGTTAACCGCTTCAAGTCAGTTAACTGCAGCAGTAGGTGGCGGAACTTCAGTTCCATTGGCAGACAAATATGTATTGACAGAAAAAGAAACTGCAAGAGTTTTAACAGCTACTGCAGCTTACAATGCTTCAATCCAATCTTTAGCTGATGCAAAAGGCTTAGCATTTGTTGATGCTAATAAAAAGATGACGGAACTTTCATCCATGTCAGGGATTCAGTTCGATGGGGTGAAATACACTGCAACCTTCGTTACAGGAGGAACATTCTCTCTAGATGGAGTTCACCTTACAGGAAGAGGTTATGCTTTAATCGCTAACGAATTTATGAGAGTGATTAACCTTAAATATAAATCAACTTTACCAATGGTAAACGTGAATAGTTATCAAGGTGTAACTTTCCCATAGTTAAAATGGAAAATCATTAAATATAAAAAACCACTTGAATTCTTCAAGTGGTTTTATTTTTTTTAAATTTGCACATCTAAAAAAAAGTAAAAATGGCTGATCAGGCAAGTTATTTATTCTCTACCAGGACAAGTAAGGTTTTGGCGGAAAAAATTGCTCAATTTTATGGGCAAGAAATGGGAAGAATTAATTTCCAAGATTTTAGTGATGGGGAATTTGAGCCCGTATTGGATGAATCTGTTCGTGGTGGACGGGTTTTTTTGATTGGCTCCACTTTTCCACCAGCAGACAATCTACTTGAGTTATTACTCATGATTGATGCCGCTAAAAGAGCATCTGCGAAAAGTGTCACGGTAGTTTTGCCTTATTATGGCTTAGCAAGACAAGATCGAAAAGATCAACCCAGAGCACCAATCGGAGCGAAGTTAGTGGCAAATCTACTAACAGCAGCCGGAGCAACCCGCGTTATGACCATGGATTTACATGCAGATCAAATTCAGGGGTTCTTTGAAATCCCAGTAGATCATTTATACGCTTCAACAATTTTCATCGACTACATCAAGCAATTAAATTTAGAAGATCTTACCATTGCTTCACCAGATATGGGAGGAGCAAAAAGAGCTAAAAACTATGCAAGTCATCTTGGTGCAGATGTGGTAATCGCTTACAAAGAGAGAAAAAAAGCAAACGTAATCGAAGAGATGTTTTTGATTGGGCATGTAGAAGGCAGAAATGTTATCCTCATTGATGATATGATTGATACCGCAGGAACACTTTGCAAAGCTGCAGACATCCTGATGGCTAACGGAGCAAAAAGCGTTCGCGCCATGGCAACACACGGTGTTCTATCTGGAAAAGCTTATGAGAATATTGAAAATTCAAAACTCCTCGAAGTGATTGTGACCGATACTATTCCTATTAAAACAGAATTGTCATCAAAAATAAAAGTGTTGTCTTGTGCAGAACTTTTTGCAGATGTTATGAAAATGGTTCACCAGCACAAATCCATTAGCGATAAATTTATTATTTAAAATAAAAATTATATCTTTGCACCCTTAAAATTATTTAATATATTATAATGAAATCAATTACAATTCAAGGTACAAAAAGAGAAAGCGTGGGCAAAAAGTCTACTAAAGCCTTACGTGATGCTGAATTAGTTCCTTGTGTTGTTTACGGAGGTGCCGAAACCCTAAATTTTTCTGCTGAAGAAAAATCTTTCAAAGGTTTGGTTTATACTCCTGAAGCACACACGGTATCTATTGAGGTTGACGGAAAAACCATTCCTGCCGTACTTCAGGACATCCAATTCCACCCATTAACTGACAAAATCTTACACGCTGATTTCTATCAGTTAGCAGATGATAAACCAGTTGTGATGGAAGTTCCAGTAAGAATTACAGGACGTTCAAAAGGGGTAGTTGCCGGTGGTGCAATGAGACAGTCTTTCAGAAAATTGAAAGTAAAAGCAATCCCAGCAAATTTACCAGACGAAATCGTGGTAGATGTTACTCCACTTAAGATTGGTAGCAAACTTTATGTTGGTGGTATCAAAACTGAAGGATTCACATTTATGCATCCAGACAATGCAGTAGTAGTTGCTGTTAAAATGTCTAGAACTGCAGCCAAAGGAGGTGCGGTTATTGATGATGAGGATGAAGAAGAAACTGCAGAAGGAGAAACTCCAGCAGCAGAAGCAACAAGCGCAGAGTAAATCTACACCAAATTATATAGAGTCCCGCCCAGCAATGAGCGGGACTTTTTTATAGTACACAATTCATTTTTTGAGGCAAACTAATCCGTCCGCCACTCCCGCTTCTCCAGTCAAAATACGGGAGAGAACTCCGTTCAGGTCGGGTTGCAATCATCGCTGGTGTAGATGCTTATAGTCATTCCAAAAAATCAATATTTTACAATTCTCATTTATTTTAATTATTTTTACCTATTAAATATTTAAATCCTTTGAAGAAATTCTACTCCCTTTTTGCTATATTCATTTGTTTTTTTTCATTTGCTCAACAAAATGAAGAATTTAAAGTAGTCAAAAATTATTATGACTATCAGCGTTTTATGTTGAATAATGAATTCAAAAAACGATTCGATAAAGAAGCAAATACGGCTAAAAAAATTGCAGTTCAAAATGACTTTCAAGAGTTTATGGTAAAACTCGACAGTATTCAGAACAATGCTTTGGTTAACGCTTTGGTACGGGTTAAAATTCGGGAAGATTTAAATCGACTGAATATCAATAACCAACAGCCAATTTTAGGAGTGAATCCACACAAGTCAGACTTAAGCAAAAACGCCGATTATCCTGGTGGATTTAATTTAATGCGGCAACAAATTATGGATTTGTTTTATACCAATGCGATTTTAAGTGAAAAGAAAATAATGAAAACAGAATTACTTTTCGTTGTTGAAAAAGATGGCTCTATCACTTCGGTACAGGCAGAAGGAGATAATTTTGCCTTCAATCGACAAGCCGAAATTGCACTTTATCTTCTGCCAGAAAAATTCTCTCCCGCTTTCATAGATGGAACGCCAATTCGCTATCGTTTTCGGCTTCCCCTATCCATGAATTTTGAATAAACAGAGCTATTTAATTATTCCTAGATTTAAACTTGGTTTTTATCTATATTTGAGAAAAAAAAAGATGAAACAACTTTTACTTATTGCGTCTCTGGTTTTTGCAGTGACTCTTCATGCACAGGAAGAAAACTCGGCTGAGAGACAAAACGACATGATGATCAGCCCAATTGAATTGATCGCTGGGCCAGCATTAAATGTGTCGTATGAAAGATTACTTAATAAAGATTCCGGAATTGGAATTAATGTAATGATGCTTTTAGATAAAGGCGAAGATGGAGATGGAATAAAGTCGCAAATCTCTCCTTATTACCGCATGTATTTTGGTAAAAAATATGCCTCTGGGTTTTTTGTAGAAGGTTTCATACCAATTACGATGTCTAATGATGAGATTTATGTTCCTTATACCAGTAGTGGGTCTTTTGTTTCGACTTATAAATATGAAAAAAACACGACCATTGGTGCAGGTATTGGTTTCGGTGGTAAATGGGTTGCCAGGAGAAATATTATATTTGAAGCTAGCATGGGAATTGCTAGAAGATTTGGCATGAGTTCCGAATATGACGATACTCCAATCACAGGAAAAGGAATGTTAGGAATCGGTTATCGTTTCTAAACATTAAAATAATTTAGAAAAAGGTTTAGTTTTGTGCTGAACCTTTTTTCATTAAAGTTTATAATTGTAGAAGTCTAAAATCTAATGACCAAGTTTTAAAACCTAATCTGTTTAAATATGTTTACCGACGAATATTATATGAAAATGGCGTTACAAGAAGCCCAGATTGCTTTTGAAAAAGATGAAGTTCCCATTGGTTGTATCATCGTTTCAAACGACAGAATCCTGGCGAAATCTCATAATTTAACAGAAACCTTGAATGATGTAACTGCTCATGCAGAAATGCAGGCAATTACTTCTGCTGCCAATTATTTGGGTGGAAAGTATCTGCAGAGTTGCACCATGTATGTTACGCTGGAACCTTGCGTCATGTGTTCAGGTGCCTTAAGTTGGTCTCAGATTTCAAAAGTCGTAATTGGTGCACGAGATGAACAAAGAGGTTTTATCAATAAGCATTTAAAGTTGCATCCGAAAACAGAAATTGTTCTGGGAGTTTTGGAACACGAATGTTCTATGATTGTAAAAGAGTTTTTTAAAAATAAAAGATAATAAATTTTTCAAAACGAATTTCTTTCAAGTGAATTACTTAAAGTGAATTTTTTTTAAATTCCCCTGTGTTTTCACATTTGAAAATTCACCATTCACAAGCAACGCAATTGACCTTTCACATTTATAAATCTTTACCTAAATAATACAATCCTTTCAAAGTATGTAACCGGTCTGCAATTTGAATTTTATCCGTTAAGGGTTTATAAACATGCGAAACTCCGCCCGTTGCAATTACAAAACAATCGTCTTTAACTTCTTCATTAATACGGTCTACGAAACCTTCAACCATTCCTAAATAACCGTAAACCATTCCGCTCTGCATACAGGAAACGGTATCTAATCCCAAAACTGATTTTGGTTTTACCAGTTCGATTTCCGGTAATTGTGCGGTGTCGTGAATTAAAGAATTCAAAGCGGTAATAATTCCGGGCGCAATAATTACTCCGATGGTTTCGCCACTTTCATCAATACAACTTGCAGTTAAAGCGGTCCCGAAATCAAAAACAACTTTCTTTTTATCCGCCGGATAAAGATGATGTGCGGCAACTAGGTTTGCGTAAATATCAGTTCCCATTTGTTTCGATTTGGGCTGAACTCCAGATGGAGTAGTTCGATCAACGATGATGGTTTTTTTATTATGAATCTTCTGAATCGCTCGGGTAACATCGTACGTCAATTGTGGTACGACAGAGCCGATGATTATTTTCTCGATATTCTCCGCTTCGATTTTATGCGTTTGATACATCATCATAAACTGCATCTGTAGTTCGTCGCTGGTTCTGTACGGTTTGGTATTTAAAATCCAGGAAATGTCGCAGTTGTCATCATCAAATAAACCGAATCGGATATTGGTATTTCCTATATTAATTACGATGGACTTCATCTTTTATATTTTTTCATTAGGTGAACTAATGGTACTTATTATTTAGAATTTCTCCTTTTTATTTTACTTCTACCAAGTTATCTTCTGGATTAACATCTGCTAATCTTTGAGAAAAATCAATTCCCAGTGCAGAAATCTGTGATTTGTTATAAGGAATTGTCAAAGTGTATTCTTTCTGAGTCCATGCCCAATAAGGCATTGTTTTGAAATCACCATAAATATCTTTCGTTTTCCAGGTATGGGTCATGTTTAATGGAATCTGATAATTAACGACTTTTTTATCGGTTGTTAAAATTGAGAAGTCAATTGGCATCGGAACTGTTCCTCTGTTCTCTAAAGTAATTGTTGTTGAAAACTCATCGTATTTTACATCTTTAATTCCGTAATCAATCGTTTTTGTTGTACTGATCCAATAGTGAAGAAACCATTTTAAATCCATGCCCGAAACTTTCTGTGCAATATGCATGAAATCTCTGTCGGTTGGATGTTTCAGGTGCCATTCATTATAAAATTCCTTCATTACCAAAGCCAGATTTTGCTCACCCATGATGTAACCTAATTGTACCAGAAATAATTCTCCTTTGTAGTAAGTTGCAAAAGAATATGCGGTTCCGTTATCGTGATGATCGCCTAACCAAACTGCAGGTTCTTCGATTCCTCTTTTTACAAAATTTCTATATCTGTCGATGCTTGTGGTAAAAGGATTTGCTTGAGGCGTCTTCGGCGGGAACAGTTGATACATAATATAATCATCATAATAACTTGTGAAACCTTCATCCATCCACGGACGAACGCTTTCGTTGTAAGCCATCATTTGCTGATTCCAGGAATGTCCACCTTCGTGAACCATTAAGCCAACCAAGCCATTCAAACTTGTTGCTTCACCCAACATCATAGTGCACATTCCGTATTCCATTCCGCCGTCACCACCTTGAATAAATGAGTACGATGGATAAACATATCTACCATAAGTAGCGTTCATTATTTGGAAAAACTTGGTTACGTAAGGTTTCGCTTCTGCCCAATATTTAGTTTTCTCCGATTTCTGATACACAAAATTTACTTTTGGTCCATCCAAAATCACAAAAGATTCTACAGTGTAATCGCGGTCTGCAGCCCAGGCAAAATCGAGCATGTTTTTCGCGGTCCATTTCCAGGTTGCTTTATTGTTTTTATCTGCTTTAATGGTTGCTTTTGAATCGTAACCTTTTACTTCCAAAGGGTTTTCTAAAGTTCCGCCCGCTCCAATTACATAATTTTTATCAATTTTAATGTTGACTTCAAAATCGGAAAACGGTGCATGAAATTCTCTGCCGATATAATCGAAAGTTGCCCAGCCATCATAATCATATTCTGCAATCTTCGGATACCATTGTGTAACAGTCATATCGATTCCTTCGCGGTTATTTCTGCCGGCACGGCGAATCTGCATCGGAATTACCGCATCCCATTCCATGGTGAAGGTTGTTGAGGAATTTGGTTTAATGGATGAATCTAGATACACTTTCATTACGGTTTCCTGAATTTCGAATTTCAGAGTTTTTCCGTTTTGTTTGATCCAATGAATATTTTGTGCTCCTTCTTCCTCTTTCGGAATCGAGGCCAAAGTAGAAATTCCATTATTCTGCAATCTGGAATCTCCGTTCTTTCCTTGACTTGCAACTCGCTGATCCATCATAGAGCCAGGTTTGAAAGCGTTCCAGTAAAGATGAAAATAAACAACATTAAGTTCATCCGGGGAATTATTGGTATAAGTTAAAGTTTGATTTCCGTTGTAAGTGAAATTTTTCGCATCTACATCAATATCCATTTTGTATTTGGCGTATTGCTGATAGTAGGCATTTTTCTGCGCTGATAATAATCCGAAAAATAAGGTAAGAATAATAAGAAACCCTCTGTTCATAGTATTTAAAATTTAGAATCGGAAAGATAAGAATTTTAGATTTTATGGAAAGGTTTAAACCAACAAAAAACCCTTTCAGCATTAGTAATTGCTAAAAGGGTTTGCTTTATTTCTTTAATTAAAGATTATTTTTTAGAAGTCATTCCACTTTTCAAAATTTTCTCTAATATTCTTAATGTGATCAAGTAAGTCGGCTTCACTCCGGTCAAACCTAAACCACCCGAAGATAGGGTAGAACCTGTTTCCAGAGGATTATCTGAAGCGTAATACGCATACATTACAAAAAGATCTTCTGAAATATGGTGGCGAATTTTCGAGGCAACCTGAATTGCTTTTTGATAATGTGCGCCTTCCATTTCTAGTCCGATCGCTTTCCATGAAGTATCCATGAAGTATCTTAGAATATCTTTGTTCTGTAGTGAAGTTCCCAAAACGGTAACCATTCCACCTTCGAATGCCTGTATTTCATCATCTACAAAATCTTCTAATTTCAAAGTGTTTTCAAACGGATAATTATCCGCAGTTCCTTCAAATACATGAGAAGTAGGAATCATAATATCTCCTTTTCCACCTTGCAAAATTCCGGCTTTCCCCATAATTGAAATGGATTTCACCTTCATTGTATAGATTTCACCGTTGAAATCATAAGGACGTAAGAGTTCGTCCATTACCTCAAATGCCTGTTCTCCGAAAGCATAATCGAAAACCAAAATAACATCATCCCCAGAATATTTTAAATCTGCAAATGGCGTATTTTTCAAATCAATTTTAGAAAGATCGATAATTTGAACATCGATATTGCTTCCACTTTGATCGTCGATATAAATTAAACCTGCTTCCTGTGAATGGGCAAGAATTTTTTCCTGTAATGATTTCTTGTTCGAAATCTCTTCGTACATTTTGTAATCTACATTCTTCGTCACTTTTTTCCCGATAGAATCATTGGCAAAAAGCATGTTTTTTACAGAGTGCATGTTGGCTGAAATAATATGCAAAGGTCTCATCTGCAAATTGTTTTCTGCTAAAACCTGTTTTACTTTATTCGCCCACTTTTCTCCAAAGAAGTGGTGTCCAACTCTTTCACGAAGAATTGCCGAGAAGTGAACTTCTCTTTCTCTGATTTGTTTATAATCGTTAAAGCTTTCATTTCCTAAATGATAAACGATTTTGAAAAGTCTGTCTGGGTTTTTATCGTCACCGAAATTATTATAGGCATTTAAAGTTTCATCAAATGTTCTTCCTAATAAAGAAGAAAGATGAATCAAGGCAACTTCTTTTTCTTTTCTGCTTAGTTTTTCATTTCCTATTGCAACTTGTTCGATAATTTTCCAGGCTCTGCTTGGTTTATCGTTTCTTTCAGAAAGAAATGCGAGTTTGCGGATTTTATCTGCTTCAATATAAAGGAAAGTAAGGTGAGTAAGAATGTCATAAATCTCTGAACGACCCAAAAGAACCTCGATATTCATTTGATGTTCGTCGATACGATAACAGTTTCTTCTTCTTTTCTTCGGAACAATAACTTCGAAACTTCCTTTGTCGAAACCTTCATCGGAAGTAAGGTGAATGAATGAACATTCTTCAATTCCTTCTGGAAGTCTGTCTAAAACATAAAGAAGTCCATCTAACTCTATTTTGTTAGGAACTCCCATTGTTCCGTAAATTTCCGGGTTGATCGTTGTAAGTAATGACCGAAGACTTTCTCCGGAGATTCCGGCTGGTTTGAAAAAACCGCGATAGAATAAGTGACGCATAGAAACGTAAAGTCTTTCGATTGCTTCAGTGGTTTCTCTAGCTCTTGAATTTACCATATTGTAAAATTTCACACAAATATAAGGAATTTGTTCTTATTTATACTTTGTTCATTGCATTGAGTGTGTATTTAATGATTTGTTAATGTTGATTGGCGGTATAATTTGTTGATGAGGTTAATTTAATTAAGGATTTGTTACTTATTATGGGTTCTATTAATGATAATAAAAGATGATTGATTTACATAAAATGATAATATTTTTAAATGACCCCTATAAAAAATAAGTAATTTGTATTTTGTTTTTATATTTTTTGTAATTTTACCCCACAAAAAACACCCTACAATGTCAAGTTTAAGATTTAAAGCACTAGAGTTAATTTCTCAAAAGGATTTTAGAAAAGAGAATGCCGTGGAAGTACCGGCAAAATTATCATCGTTATTTTGTGAAAATGTTTTTTCCGAAGAAACGATGAGAGAGTATTTGACGAAAGAAGCATTCACCTCCATTCAAAACGCAATTAAAAGCGGCGTGAAAATTCAGCGGGATGTTGCCGACCAGATTGCAGTTGCCATGAAAGATTGGTCATTAAGTAGAGGAGTTACTCATTATACCCATTGGTTTCAGCCCTTAACCGGATCTACTGCGGAAAAGCATGATTCGTTTTTTACTCCTTTTGAAAGTGATCGTGCGATTGACAGATTCTCTGGTGGCATGCTTATTCAGCAGGAACCCGATGCTTCTTCTTTCCCAAATGGAGGAATCAGAAATACATTTGAAGCGCGTGGTTATACTGCGTGGGATCCTACATCTCCGGCTTTTATTATGGGGACAACGCTTTGTATTCCCTCAATTTTTATTTCTTACACGGGTGAAACTTTAGATTATAAAGCGCCTTTGCTTAGAGCATTAAATGCTGTAGATGAAGCAGCAACAGATATTTGCCGTTCTTATTTTGATAAAAATGTAACCAAGGTAAGTCCGACTTTAGGTTGGGAGCAGGAATATTTCTTAGTGGATTCTGCTTTATATCAGTCCAGGCCAGATTTGGTAATTACGGGGAAAACACTTTTGGGACATTCGCCGGCGAAAGGGCAGCAATTAGATGATCACTATTTTGGTTCTATTCCTACTAGGGTGATGAACTTTATGAAAGAGTTGGAAATTAAAGCAATACAACTGGGAATTCCCGTAACGACCCGTCATAATGAAGTTGCACCCAACCAGTTTGAATTAGCACCTATGTTTGAGGAAGTGAATGTTGCGGTGGATCACAATTCATTATTAATGGATTTAATGGCCAGAGTTGCTCACAAACATCATTTCCATATTTTATTTCACGAAAAACCTTTCGCGGGTGTTAACGGAAGTGGAAAGCATAATAACTGGAGTTTGGCCACAGATACAGGCGAAAACCTTTTGAGTCCAGGAAAAAATCCTAAAAAGAATTTACAGTTCCTTACCTTCTTTGTCAATACTTTGAAAGCCGTTCACGATTATGCAGATTTATTAAGAGTAAGTATTGCATCTGCTGGAAACGATCACCGATTGGGAGCCAATGAAGCGCCGCCAGCGATTATTTCTGCCTTTATCGGTTCACAGTTATTCAGTGTTTTAGAGGAGTTGGAAAAAGTAACCGATGGAAAACTTTCCCCAGAAGAAAAAACAGATCTTAAATTAAATGTAGTTGGTAAAATCCCTAATATTTTATTAGATAATACCGATAGAAACAGAACTTCACCATTTGCCTTTACCGGAAATAAATTTGAAATCCGAGCAGTAGGATCTTCTGCAAATTGCGCAGAAGTGATGACGGTAATGAATTCAATTGCTGCCAAACAATTTAAAACTTTCAAAAAAGAGGTAGATGCTTTGGTAGAAAGTGGATTGAAAAAGGATGAAGCGATTTTCAATGTATTGAGAGAATACATCAAGGTTTCTAAAAATATTATGTTTGAAGGCGATGGTTACTCAGAAGAGTGGGCAATCGAAGCCGCAAAAAGAGGACTTAATAACTTAAAAACCACTCCACAAGCTTTGAGCAGAGAGTTGGATCCTAAATTCGTTGCTTTATTTGAAGAACTCGGCATTTATACCCATCGTGAGATGGAAGCAAGAAATGAAATTAAGTTAGAAAAATATTCCTCTGTAATTGCTATTGAAGCAAGGGTGATTGCAGATATCGCCAGAAACCATATTATTCCTTGCGCGCTTAAATATCAAAATCGTCTTATTGAAAATGTGAAAGGATTAAAAGAAATTTTTGGTGACGATGAGTTTCAATCCTTAGCAAAGGAACAGATGAGTTTGATCCGATCGATTTCCGGTCACGTTGGTACGATTAAAGTGGAGGTAGAAAATCTTCTGACCGCAATTGAAAATGCTAAATCTAAAGGTGATTCAAGTGAAATTGCGAACTCTTTCTGTGATGAAGTTATTCCTTACTTTGCAAAAATTAGGAATTCATCAGATGAGTTAGAAATGATGGTTGACGATGAATTATGGCCGTTAACAAAGTACAGAGAACTTCTGTTTACAAAATAAAATATCCGTCATATAAACTGAAAGCCCCATTTATTGGGGCTTTTCCTTTAACAAACTCTTTCAACTTACACTTTATAGAGGAATTCGATATATGATATAGATTTAAAACATAAATGTTAATAAATCTTAATATAAATAAAAATGCAATCCCTGAAATAGAGGGATTGCGGTGAATACTTCTTTAACATTAGATATAATAATGTTAAAATGTGTTAAATTAGTAAATCAGATTGGGTGTTTTCACCCTCGTTTTTACTCGAATACCTACTTTTGTATTGCTTTTTACAAATAAATATTGTGTTTAACACAGGTAATCAAAGATATATGAAGAAAAGAGTTTTGTTTTATTGTGCCGCTGTTTTTGCTACATTTTCCTTACAGTCTTGTGTAACCAACTATGTAGTTTCAGCACCAACAACCTACGCTAATGAGTACAAATCAAATGCCAAACTAGCATCAGTCGACAATAAGAAACTTGCATTAGCAAAAGACCAGTTATTAAATAGCTTCAAAAATGAACAATTGGCAACTGCCAAAACTTTAGAAGCGGTAGCTAAAAACGAAGAGATTTCAAAGACAATTCGTTTCGCAAAAAAAATAGATGATATTTTAACCGAAGCAGAATCTTACTTAGGAACTCCTTATAGATATGGTGGAATGACCAGAAAGGGAATTGACTGTTCCGCATTCGTATTATCAGTTTTCGGTGCAAGCGCCGGAATGAGTTTGCCAAGAGTAGCAGCTTCCCAAGCACAAGAAGGAGAGAAAGTAGATAAAAGCGACCTTCAAAAAGGAGACTTAGTTTTCTTCTCACACGGTAAAGGTAGAATTTCTCACGTAGGAATTGTAGAAAGTGTGAGCGAAGATGGGAGCGTTAAATTTATTCATGCAGCCACTTCAAAAGGAGTGATGATTTCTTCACTAACCGACTCTTATTGGGGTCCAAAGTTCAGATTTGCCAAAAGAGTTTTATCCCAGGATTCTTATAATGACAACTTCGCAAATAATTAAAAATAGATAATTGATATTTTTAAAAAAAAGCCATCTTCTTTAAAGGTGGCTTTTTTATGCTTAAAATTCAGCGCTGTTTTTTTTATGAGTAATAAGATTTTCGCTATCGTACAAAACCCTCCCCGCTCTTCGTTTCAATTCCTCATTTCGGTCACTCGCTTTGCTCGCACCTCATTCTGGGATTTCCACTGCAATCGGGACTAAAATAACAAGCGTTTACCATCTTAAAAGGACTTTGCTTTAGAAGGATTACAAAGTTCACTTAAAAACTCCTTACTGAGTAGTCTATTTGCACAGCATTCCATTAACTTTATTTTTAAAGTAGTCTGTAAATAAACTTATCAAAGGTTTTTAATTTGAATCGGATTTTCTCAAAAATTTAACTGAATAAAAAACATTGGCTTTAACCCAAACCAATATCAAGTTTGAATTAAAGCCAACTGCTCTTTTATTTAGAAGTAATTTCTAATTGATTTGATTAGAAAATAAAATTAGATTACCTGTTTTTTCATTACTCAGATCTTAAACCAAACTATTTCGATCCGTGTAATTCAGTTTAAAGAAGATAAACGTCATCATAGAAAATGCTAAAAGCGAACTTCCACCATAACTGAAAAATGGAAGGGGTATTCCTACGGTGGGGAAAAGACCCATCACCATTCCTAAATTAATCGAAAAGTGCATCAACAATATCGAAGCAAAACTATATCCAAATACGCGGTTAAACGCTGATTTTTGCTTTTCAGAGAGGTAATAAATTCTACCGATGAAAACAGAGTACAGGATCACAAGCATTGCGCTTCCAAAAAATCCCCACTCTTCGCCAACGGTACAGAAAATATAATCTGTACTTTGTTCTGGTACGAATTTGCCTTGCGTTACTGAACCTTCACGATAACCTTTACCGAAAAATCCGCCCGAGCCAATTGCAGTTTTAGAGTAGAGTAGGTTGTAACCGGAAGTATCTCGGAATGCCCTTTCTCCTTTATATAAAACCTCAATTCGCTCTCTTTGGTGTTTAGGTAGTTTTTCTAAAATAGTCGGTGCTCCAAATGCTAAACCGCTTAAGATTCCAACGCCACCAATAATTGCGGCTACCGATAAAACATTCCAGTGTATTTTATGGGAGTTTAGGAAAAGTGCTACTGCAGTTATTAAAACAATCGCAATCACTACATACAGAGCGTCAATTGCGAGTGCTACCAAGAATACACTTGCGAAAATTAATCCTACCCCGAATACCCAACCCGACATTCCTTCCCGAAAAAGTGCGATGAAAAACGCAATAAATACAAGCAGAGAACCAACATCTGGAATCATTAATACAACGATCGCTGGAACCCCTATAATTCCTAAAGAAGTCCATATTGATTTTTTATATTTCAGATTAAAATCGGGTCCGGAAACGTAATTGGCAAGCATTAATGCTGTTCCAATTTTAGCAAATTCTACAGGTTGTAAACTCACAGCACCGAATTTATACCAGTTTTTTTGTCCCAGAATTTCGGTCCCGAATGGAAATAAACCGACAAGTAAAAGTACGCCCGCAATATAAATTAAGCCAGACATATTTTCGAAAAACTTGGCCCTCATAAAAAATATGATAATGCCGACAAATATAGAAACGCCTAACCAAACAGCTTGTCTGGTGCCGCTCGAAGGTTCTACACTATAGATGTTTGCTACCGCGAAAATGCAGAGTAAAAGATAGAGAGAGAGACCTAATTTGTCAATGCCTTGTGCCCACTTCATTTCTTTACGGTATTTTTTAATTTCTGTACAATAGAATCTCTTTTATACAGAAGTTTATTTTTTTTGTCAGCATCTTTTACGGTGCGCAATTGATCTTCAAGAGTTTTTAAATTAACAGAATCTTTATTTGGTTCTTTATAAAGACCTTTCTTCTTGAGTTCTGCGTCCCATTGTCTTTTATATTCAGGCATGAAACTGGCGTTGACCAATTTTTTATAAAGATGTTCACGTTTTAAGTCACCTGTTAAATATTTTTCTGCAATTACTGCTGCGGCAGGTCCTGCCCAGGTTGCTCCAAATCCCGCATGTTCCATTACCGCAGCAATTACGATTTTCGGTTTATCTGCAGGTGCTGCTAAAACGAAAATTGAGTTATCTTTTCCTTGCGGAACCTGAGCGGTTCCTGTTTTTGCTAACATTGTAAAGTCATTAGATTTTAAACTTCTTGCAGTTCCGCGAAGAACTACTGCTTCCATCCCTTTAATAATTGGATCGAAGTGTTTAGGATCTACTAAGGTTTTGTGTTTTACTTTAAATCGAGGGTCTGGATTGGGTTTCCCATCAATTGATTTTACAATATGAGGAGTAAAATACCAGCCGCGGTTCACGATTGCCGCAATTGAATTTGCCATTTGCAGAGGAGTTAATAATACATCACCTTGTCCCATCCCATTAAAAATAGAACCATTCATAGTGTAAGCAGAAGTCCAGTCTTTTTTACCGCCACTTCTTTTTTCATAAAATTCGCCAGTTGGAATTCTACCTTTGGAGCCAACTGCTAAATCATTATTAAGAAATTCCCCGACACCGAAACTGCTCATGATTTTCTTCCACTCATTAACACCTCGGGTTGGATCACCCGGATATTTATTCATAATGGCAATAAATGCATAAGAAAAATAACAGTTACTCGAAACTTGAATTGCGGGAATCAAAGGGTCTGCACCGCCATGACCTTTGACTCTCAAACCACGATAGTTAAATCCGCCACCACAAGGGAAAACGGTGTTTTCATCCATCACACCCATTTGCATTGCCGCCGCTGCCGTAAGTAATTTAAAAGTTGAACCTGGCGGATAAGCCGCTTGCAGAGATCTGTCGAAAGTTGGACGGTTATTATAAACAGTGTCCATTTGCAAGCGATAAAGATTTCTGGTCTTTTCTGGACCTGAAAAAAGGTTGGGATCAATGTCTGGACCAGTGGCCAATGCTAAAATTTCTCCATTCGTAGGATCGATTGCGACAATTGCACCTTGTTTGTTCACCAGCATTTCCTCCGCCATTCTTTGTAAATCGTAATCGATGGTGAGGGTAATATCTTTACCGGTAATCACATCCTTGTCCAAAGCTCCGTTTTTATAGGAGCCAATGCTTCTTAAACGAATATCTTTTTGAACATAACGAACTCCTTTTTCACCGCGAAGTTCCTTTTCATAAGATTTTTCTATTCCTGTTTTTCCAATGAAATCACCTGGAAGATAGTAGATGGAATCTTTCTTTAATTCTCGCTCATTAACTTCATTCGTATAACCCAAAAGGTTTCCCGATGTAGAAACTTCATATTGTCTTTGTGGTCTGGATACAATATTAAATGCTGGATATTTAAAAATGATTTCCTGAATTCTCGCAATATCCTCCCGACTTAGATTTTTCATAAAAGTCATTGGAGTTAATTTCGAATAATATTTTTCGCTTTTAATGGAATTAACTGTTTTGATGAAATCGGTTTTACTTATTTTAAGTAAATTACAGAAATCCAAAGTATCGAAGTCAGGTTTTAATAATGCCGCTGTAAAAGAAATTTCGTAAGATGGCTGATTGCCCACCATGATTTTTCCATTTCGGTCAAAAATTACTCCACGCTGCGGAATAATGTACTCCGTTTTGATGGAGGTATTTGCAGCATTCAACGCATAACGATCGGTAAACAATTGTAAATATGCAAGCCGAGCTATAAAAATTATAGCAATAACAGAGAGAAGAACGGTAATTTTTAAAAATTGTGATTTCATATGTGCTTTTTATTTTCTAGAGGACATATGTAACCTCAATGTCAAAGAAAGCATTATTTTTTTGATAAATTATTTTTTCGGTTTCAAACTTTTTGTTTGATTTTAAATGCCAGTGCGTAAATGATGATAAATATAAATGAAATGGCACTTGTTGCCAAAACATTCAGTAAAATATCAAAGAAACTACTGAATTTAAAGATTTCCAGATATTGCACCAGTGCTTGATGGATGAAAATACTCATAAAAATAAAGAGTAAAAATTGCGTCCATTGTAAAGATTGGAAAGAGAAGAAATCAGTCGAAGTATCAGTCGAAGTTCTGAAAATTACGGTTCTGAAATAAGCGATAGTAACGGTCGCAAAGGCATTAATTCCACCAGTATACAGTAGCCAGTCCACACCTAAACCTAAGATGAAACTTAAAGCCAGAAACTGATATTTATTTCTAAAGAACGGATAAAACAATACGAAAACCGGATAGAGAACTGGAGTATATTTCCCGAAAAGCGTGATTCTGTTCAACACAAAAATTTGTAATGCCAGGAGCAAAACAATAATGAAGATATCTGTAAAGAGCGTTCTACTTATCATTTTTCTCTTTTTATGGTCGCTTGCAAAGTGTCTTCAATTTTACGAACTTCTGCTTTTTTTAGATTTTTAACCACATATATTTTGCTGAGGTTTCCCATTTTTTCACTTAACTCTACAGAAATATCCCAGAAACCAGTTTTACTGTCAACTTCATACCCGGCAATTTTTCCGACCATAATCCCTTGTGGAAAAATAGCAGACTTTCCATCGGTTACAATGGTGTCGCCTACTTGAAGCGGAACATATTTGGGGATATCTGATAAATGCATAATTCTAGAATCATCACCGCGCCAGGTTAGCGTCCCGAAATAGCCAGATTTCTTAAGGGCAGCATTAATTTTAATTTTATTTAAACTTAAAATCGATTGTACCAAAGAATAGGAGTCGGTACTGTTAATAACGATTCCGGCAATTCCGCCTGGAGCCATTACACCCATTTTTGGTAAAACGCCATCTCTTAGTCCGCGATTAATAGTGAAATAATTATCTTTTCGGTTAATGCTGTTGAAAACAATGTCGCCATCAACAAAAGTATAAATTTGGCCGCCTCCGATGGTGTCATGTACTTTTCTAAATTCTGGATGATTTGCCGCATCTTTACCGTAAAGTTCCTGCATTAAACTTTTGTTTTGAGCAACTAACTGTTCATTGGTTTGCTTCAGTTTAAGGTAAGAAGCACCTTCATCGATATACCCCGAAACCCAAGAATTAAACGCAGCAGATTGCCCAGCAATCCACGACTGTTGCATTGAGTTTCTGCTGAAAATCAACACAATAGCAATGAGTTGCAGAAATATAAAGAAGACGAATAAACCGTTCTTCGAAAGTAATCTCAGCAAAAATCCCATCCGTTAATTTCGTAAAAGTTTATTAATTATCTAATTAAGAAGTTGAATTTATCCATGTTCTTTAAAGCGATTCCTGTTCCACGAACTACCGCTCTTAATGGATCTTCAGCTACAAAAACCGGAAGACCAGTTTTTTTGTGAAGCCTGTCTGCAAGTCCTCTTAATAGTGCGCCACCACCGGCAAGATAAATTCCTGTTTTGTAGATATCAGCCGCCAATTCTGGTGGAGTCAAAGAAAGGGTTTCCATAACTGCATCTTCGATTCTTACAATTGATTTATCCAAAGCACGTGCGATTTCTTTGTAGTTCACCATAATTTCTTTTGGTTTACCTGTAATTAAATCACGACCTTGAACTGGAATATCCTCAATATCTACATCTAAATCTTCGATGGCAGAACCTACTTCGATTTTTACTCTCTCTGCAGTTCTTTCGCCAATGTATAAATTATGATGCGTTCTTAGGTAATATGCAATATCATTGGTAAATACATCGCCGGCAATTTTTACAGATTTGTCGCAAACGATTCCTCCAAGAGCAACAACTGCAATTTCTGTCGTACCACCACCTATGTCGATGATCATGTTTCCTTCTGGTTTCTGTACATCGATTCCAACTCCAATTGCTGCAGCCATTGGTTCATAAATCAAACGAACTTCTTTCGCGTTTACTTTTTGTGCAGAATCTCTTACTGCTCTTTTTTCAACTTCAGTAATACCTGAAGGAATACAAATTACAATTTTTAAAGTCGGCTGAAAAAATTTCCCTTTGATGCCAGGAATTTGTTTGATGAACTCTTTTATCATATGTTCAGACGCATGAAAATCAGCAATTACGCCATCTTTCAAAGGTCTAATCGTTTTGATGTCTTCATGGGTTTTCCCCTGCATGTGTTTTGCCTTCTCCCCAACTGCAATTGGTTTCCCCGTTGAGCGCTCAATCGCTACAATCGAGGGTTGATCAACTACAATTTTATTATTGTGTATGATAAGTGTGTTCGCTGTTCCTAAGTCAATCGCAATATCCTGCGTGAACATATCAAATAACCCCATTTTTATGCTAATTTTTTAAAGTGTACAAAGATATAAATTTAGAACCGTTCTAAAAATTACATCGGTAGTAATTTTGGTTAAAATTTTATTAAAATTTAAAGAATATTCTATCATAACATTTTAATTACCAAAATATTTCACTTTTAATAAAAATTTAGGATTTATTGGGAAAAATTCATAGATTATACTGATAATTTTCATATGTAATATGCTTCACCAATTCAATTTAAAACCTTAATTTTGCGTTTGCTCATGATTAAGGAAAATAACATTCATAAAACCGCTAATTTTGCCGTTCTTAGTGTCAGTTTTGAAAAAGCTGATGCCGAAATACGGGGTAAATTTGCTTTTTTTGATGAGAATGTAAAATATTTTGTTACCGAAATTCACGACATGAATTTGGGTGATGCTTTCGTGGTTTCCACTTGCAATAGAACTGAAATTTATACGACCACTCAAAACTATCTTTTGATTGCGGAATTATATTGCAAAATAGTTGGAGTCAGCATTACCGATTTCATGCAATATGTTCAAATTCTAAAACATGAGGAAGCACTCAATCATCTTTTTCGTGTAGCGGCAGGTTTAGAAAGCCAAATAATTGGAGACTTCGAAATCATTGGACAGATTAAGAATGCCTATCACAGATTTCGAAAAGAAAAGAAAAACGCGAACCCTTTTTTGGAAAGAGCCATTAACTCTGCAATTCAGATTTCCAAAAGGATTAAAAATGAAACGGGTATTTCTAATGGAGCAGCCTCAGTTTCTTATGCTGCAGTTCATTATATCTTAAAAAATCAGAACCAAATTTCGGATAAAAATATCTTGCTTCTTGGCGTTGGGGAAATCGGTCAAAATACCGTAGAGAATTTGGTGAAACATGTTTATAAACCAAAAGTAAAAATCGCCAACCGTTCTGCTGATAAAGCCGAAAAAATTGCTGAAAAATATCAAATCCCTTATATTGAATTTGATAATTTTCAGGAAGAATTGGAGAAAACAGATATTCTGATTGTAGCAACAGGAGCGCAGCATCCGATTATTAATAAAATGCATTTTCCTAATGGCAAAGAAACTTTAGTCATTGATCTCTCGATTCCAAATAATGTGGCGAAAGATGTAATGGAAAATGAAAATGTAAGTTTGGTCGATGTTGATCAGTTGTCTCTTCATATCAACGAAACCATGGCTCAGCGGCAAAAAGAAATTCCAAAGGCCGAGGAAATCATTAAAGAAATGAGCAAGGATTTTCTGGAATGGGAAAAGAAGAGAAAACTCGCCCCAAATATTCATCACTTCAAAGCAGTGCTGAAGAATATGGAGCGAAATGAAATGCATAAAATTCACAAAAAACATCGATATATTGAGGTAGATGATATGCAACTTTCTGATAAAATGATTCAGAAGATCACGAACCGTTTTGCAAAATACATCATCGATAATCCTTGGAAAGCCGAAGAAATTAGTAAATTAATGCACGAGATTTTAGTAGAACAACCAAATAAAGAGTTCAATGAGAAGCATTAAAATTGGTACACGAAACTCTCCGCTGGCATTGTGGCAAGCGAGGGAAGTTGCCCGTAATTTGCAAAACAATAATTACAAAACCGATATTACTCCAATTGTTTCAACAGGAGATAAAAATTTGACGGAACCTCTTTATGCCATGGGTATTACCGGAGTTTTCACCAAAGATTTAGATATCGCTTTACTTAATAAAGAAGTTGATATCGCTGTTCATTCTTTAAAAGATATACCAACTCAATTGCCTGCAAACCTAGAGATTATCGCTGTTCTAAAACGTGATTATCCGCAAGATGTGTTGGTAAGAAAATCTACTTCCCACGATAAAGAATTGCACGAACTGAAAATTGCGACCAGCAGTTTAAGACGTCGCGCTTTTTGGGCAAAACATTATCCGGAAACAGAATTTTTTGATATCCGTGGAAATGTGCAAACACGCCTTCAAAAATTAGAAGATCAGGAATTTGATGCGACTTTATTTTCATTGGCAGCAATTGAAAGAATGGGCTTGCCTATTGATTATGAGTTTCTTACGATGATGATTTCGGCGCCGGCCCAAGGAGTTGTTGCAGTTTGTGGAAGAAGTGACGATCATGAAATTAAAGAACTTTTCAAAGACGTAAACCATCGCGAAACTCAGATTTGTATTGATATTGAAAGAAATTTCTTAAGAACTCTTGAAGGCGGCTGTACTGCACCAATTGGCGCTTTTGCAGAAATTAATGATAAAAGTGAAGTTCGCTTCATTGGACGGTTATGTTCCCTAGATGGAAAAAACTGCCTGGAAATCGATGAGGTTTTTACCTGGAATGAAGTAGAAAATTTTGGTCAGAAAATGGCTCAAATAATTTTAGAAGCCGGTGGAAAAGAGTTGATGCACGAGATTAAATTGCATTTGCAATAAAATACGCAACAGTATTTTAATTATTGATAAATATTTTTAATGAATATTCTGTTTACAAAAAAATTGGATGAAAAAGAAGTTTCTAAAATTATTGGAGCGGAATTTTCAACTGATTACTTAGAGGTTATCAAGATCAATCTTCTTGACGTTGCACCATTCTCGTTGGGAAATAAATCTTTGGTTTTTACCAGTGTAAATGGAGTAGAGTCATTTTTCAAAAATGGTTTTAAACCGCATGAAAACTTTGCGGACAAAAATTTTAACAAAATTTATTGTGTCGGAAAGAAAACCAAAGCACACTTGCGGAAATATGGTTTTGGAGTTTTTAAAACCAAAAAAAACGCAAAAGAACTTTCAGAATTTATTGTAGACAATTGTGGAAAAGAAAAGTTTCTTCACTTTTGTGGAAATCTGGCTTTAGATATTCTTCAGGAAAAATTACCGTTGCAAAATATCGCTTACAAGAAAGTAGTTGTTTATGAAACTGAATTGTTGTATCCTAAACTGGAAAAGAATTACGACTCAATTGCGTTTTTCTCCCCGAGTGGCGTTCGCAGTTTCGTTAAGAATAATAAATTAGATTTTCAGCAAATCTACGCCATTGGCGAAACGACTGAAGCAGAAGTTAAAAAACATACCACCCAGCAAGTATTTACGGGCAAAGACAATGATCTAAGTGCTTTGCTTAAATTGATAAAAAAAGAAGGAGCAGCCCTAAACTGCCATTAAGAAACTTCGGTTTCTGATTTTATTTAAAGATTATGATTAAAAACGATTTATATTTAAAGGCATTAAGAGGCGAAACAGTAGAACGTCCGCCGGTTTGGATGATGAGACAGGCAGGAAGATTTTTGCCTGAATTCCGTGCAATGCGTGATGAATATGATTTCTTCACCAGATGCCGTACGCCAGAATTAGCGTCGGAAATTACCATGATGCCGATTCGCAGATATCCTTTGGATGCCGCGATTTTGTTCTCGGATATCTTAGTTGTTCCCCAAGCGATGGGAATGGATTTCGAGATGAGAGAAGGAGTTGGTCCTTGGTTAGAAAAACCAATCCGTACTTTAGAAGATGTTCAAAATATCGAAGTTCCTGATGTTAATGAAACCTTAGGATACGTTTTTGATGCTATCGAATTGACTTTGATTAAACTAGACAATGATATTCCATTAATTGGTTTTGCTGGTTCACCATGGACAATCCTTTGCTACTGCATCGAAGGTAAAGGTTCTAAAGCGTGGGATGTTGCTAAAAGTTTCTGTTTCAGAAATCCGGAAGCAGCCCATTTATTATTAAAGAAAATCACCGATACTACGATCGCGTATCTGAAAAGAAAAGTAGAGAAAGGTGTTTCGGCTGTTCAGGTATTTGATTCTTGGGGCGGATCGTTGTCACCGGAAGATTACCAGATTTTCTCCTGGCCTTATATCAACCAGATTGTAGAAGCCCTAAGTCCATTAACTCACGTTGTAGTTTTTGGTAAAGGATGTTGGTTCGCTTTGGAAGAAATGACTTTATCTAAAGTTTCTGCTTTGGGTGTTGACTGGACAATTACTCCAGAATTAGCAAGAACACTAACCAATCATACGATGACTTTACAGGGGAATTTTGATCCTAACCGATTAAACTCTTCACCAGAAACCATCACGAAAATGGTAACAGAAATGATCAACCGTTTCGGGAAAGACCGTTACATCGCCAATCTTGGACACGGGATTTTACCAAATATTCCGTTAGAAAATGCAGAAGCATTTATTAGAGCGGTAGTGGACTGGAAACCGAACTAAAAGGTTTTTATACATATAATAAGGACACCTTCAAAAGAGGTGTCCTTTATTTTTAAACAATATGATCGGTTTCATAATACGACAAATCTTCCGGATCATCAGGAAGGTGAACAGTAGAATGGTATTTCAGGCCAAGTTTTTCGATGAGTTTTTGGGAAGCGATATTTTCTTGGGTGGTAATTGCAGAAATCTTTTTTAAACCAAATTCCGAAAAGGCAACTTCCATTAATTTTTTTGATGCTTCATAACCATAGCCTTTTCTTTCAAATTCAGGTAGAAAAGAAAAGCCGATATCTGGAACATTTAAACCATCACGCACATAAATTCCAATATTACCGATCTTTTTATTATCGGATTTCCGTATAATTACGAAACTTCCAAATCCATGTTTTTCTACATGAGGTAGAAATTTCTCTTTAATGTAATTTTCGGCATTGTCAACAGTGCGCAGATTCCGGTCGCCAATAAATTTGATGAAGTTCGGTGAGGTATAAAGTTCCAGAATAAATGCAGCATCTTGTGTTTTTACCAGGTTTAGAATAAGTCGTTCTGTTTCAAGTCTTTTTGTTTCTTTCATTAAATTCCTTTTTTTCTTGCTAAGATCAGTTCAATCATTTTTACTTTTCTTTTTTCTCGGGTTTCTGGTTTTTTCGCCTCTACAATCCAGCGAATATACTCTTTCCGATGCGTATAACTTATGGCATCAAATAATTCTTTTGCCTTTAAATTTTCATTAAAAACAAGTATAACATCATCTGGAATAATTACCGTTCTTTCTTCTTTATCTTCCCAAAGTTTTATAGAAACTTTATCACCAAAAGATTTACCAAGTTGGTTCCGGATTTCCTGAGTTAAACCCAAAGTATGATAATCACTTTTCATTTTAACTAAACTTCCGCGGTACTCAACTTCACCATCAAAGATTGCTTTAATTTTCACCAGTCCTTTTTTACCAAAGTATTCTTCAGTAGAGAACGGACATTCAATATAAGCAGCATTAATATCACCACTTTGCAAAATCACTGTTTTGAACGAAATAACATCTTTTGTCATGATAAAATTAAATTCAAATATATAAAAATGGATGGCACAGATATAGTAATGTAAAAGGAAATTTTTAAAAATGAAAAAATTATTGATAGGCTTTATTGCTGTATTCGGACTTTTGTTATTGTCGAACTGTACGGCTCAAACCAAAGTACCTGAAAACACAAAACGCGAATGGATGTTAGTAGAATTTCAGGATTTTAGTAAAGAACTAATGATGAGCAACAAGGCAAATCTTAATTTAACTGATCAAAACGAACCCGGAAAATTTTCTGCAAATATGGGCTGTAACAATATGTTTGGTTCAGCAAATTTTAATGCAGATGGAACGGTGAAGTTTTCACAAATCGGAAGTACAATGATGTTTTGTGATAAAGCAATGGATTTAGAATCTGCCTTTGCGAAAGCACTTCCAACAATGACCAATTATAAAATAGAAGGACATTATTTAACATTAAGCAACGCAAGCGGAAATAAAATGAAGTTCGTGGCTGCTGACTGGGATTAAAAATTAAAATATATTTATAAAAATCTCCGGTTATTTTATCTGAGATTTTTTAATGGTAAAATCAAAGTATTATCTTTGTACAAATGCCGAAAGGAAATTTATGCTAGACAAAAAAGAACATTTATACGAAAAAGCCGTATTAGTCGGCTTAGTTACTCAAAATCAAAGTGAAGAAAAACTCTTTGAATATCTTGACGAATTAGAATTCCTGGCGTTAACTGCAGGGGCCTCAGTCGACAAAAGATTCATTCAGAAATTGACGCAACAGGATCCTAAAACTTTTATTGGAAGTGGAAAGGCACAGGAAATAAAAGAATATGTAAAATCAAACGGAATAGGAACCGTAATTTTTGATGATGAACTTTCGCCTTCTCAATTGAAGAATCTTGGAAAAGAAATGGAAGACGTTAAAATCCTCGACAGAACCAATTTGATTCTTGATATTTTTGCCCAAAGAGCCCAAACGTCTTACGCAAGAACTCAGGTGGAACTTGCTCAATATCAATACTTACTCCCAAGATTGAGCAAAATGTGGACTCACCTTGATAAGCAAAAAGGGGGAATTGGAATGCGTGGTCCGGGAGAAACAGAAATTGAAACCGACAGAAGGATTATTCGAGACAGAATAACGTTATTAAAGGATAAACTAAAAACCATCGATAAACAGATGGCGACGCAAAGGCAGAACCGTGGTAAAATGGTTCGTGTTGCGTTGGTAGGTTATACCAATGTGGGGAAATCTACTTTGATGAACGCCATTTCCAAATCTGATGTTTTCGCTGAAGATAAATTATTTGCAACTTTAGACACAACGGTAAGAAAAGTGGTTATTGGGAATTTACCTTTCTTATTAACAGACACGGTTGGGTTTATTAGAAAACTTCCGACTCAATTGGTAGAGAGTTTTAAATCAACTTTGGACGAAGTTCGGGAAGCAGATTTATTGATTCACGTTGTTGATATTTCGCATGAGAGTTTCGAAGATCACATCAATTCGGTAAATCAAACTTTAATGGAAATCAATGCGCATCAAAAACCGATGATCATGGTTTTTAATAAAATTGATGCCTTTGCTTACGAGAAAAAAGAGGAAGACGATTTAACTCCGGAAACCCGAAAAAACATTTCTCTAGATGAATGGATGAAAACCTGGATGTCAAAATCCCAATATCCGACGGTATTTATTTCTGCTTTAAACAAAGAGAATTTCCCGGAAATGAAGAAGATGATTTACGAAGAGGTTTTGAAAATTCATACGGCCAGATTCCCGTACAATGACTTCTTGTTTGAGTATCATGATGAGGAAGCGGAAGAAACAGAATCAGAAAAATCCGAAGATTAAAATATAAGGCGATAGCGCACTTTAAAAAAATGCTTGATTAATTTTAAGCATTTTTTTTAACCCTAATTCTATAAACTTTATGAAACCTGATTATCAAAGAATTATTTCAAATGTTTACGAAGAGATCTTAGCAAAGCCCAATATAGGCAAGGTTCCCGATTACATTCCGGAAATTGCCTGCATTGAAGAAAGCAAATTTGGCGTTAATTATACCGATTTAAATCTGAATAGTTTTGGATGTGGCGACTTCCGGGAGAAATTTTCCATTCAAAGTATTTCTAAAGTTTTTGCGCTGTCATTTGTTTATGAAGAATTGGGTGAAAAACTATGGAAAAGAGTCGATGTGGAACCCTCGGGAAATCCCTTTAATTCTTTGCTTCAGCTAGAGGCTGACCACGGAATTCCACGAAACCCGTTCATCAATGCTGGGGCGCTCGTTATTTGTGATATCTTATTGGAGATCTGCGAAAACCCAAAAGAGAAACTCCTCGAATTTATTCGCAATCTCGCGGAAGATGATCAGATTTTCATTAATGAAAAGGTTGCTCAAAGTGAAATAGAGAACAGTTTCAGAAATACGGCTATGTGTAATTTTATGAAATCGTTTGGCAATATTCACAACAGACCTACGGCGGTTATTGATCTGTACTGTCATCTTTGTTCTATAGAAATGACTTGCGAACAGTTGAGTAAAAGTTTTTTATACCTTGCAAATGGCGGTAGAAAACCGTCTGATAATACCCACGTTTTACCTTTCCTGAAAGCCAAAAGAATTAATGCGATTTTGCTGACCTGTGGTTTCTATGATGAATCAGGCGAGTTTTCTTTTCTTGTTGGTCTGCCCGGAAAAAGTGGAGTAGGAGGAGGAATTATTGCGATTTTACCCCAGAAATATTGCATTGCGGTTTGGAGTCCGAAACTTAATCCAAAAGGGAATTCCTACCGTGGCATGAAGTTCCTGGAAAAATTCACCACGCTAACAGGCGAAACAATTTTCTAAATGATTGATGAAATAAAATCTGCGCTACAAGAACTTTCCATTATAAAAAAGAAAGAATTTCTGCCCAAATTTTTTAAAGCGGGGAAAGGCGAATATGCTGAAGGTGATCAATTCATTGGCGTTACTGTTCCCGACCAAAGAAAGGTTGCTAAAGAATATTGGAATAAAATTTCATTAACTGAATTGGGAGAACTTTTATCTTCACCCATTCACGAACACCGGCATTGCGCATTATTTATCTTAGTTTCAAAATTTGAGAAATCGACAAATCACGAGGAGAAAAAAGAAATAGTCGGGTTTTATTTAGAAAATAAGAAACAGATTAACAATTGGGATTTGGTCGATACTTCCTGTTATAAAATTTTAGGACGCTATTGTTTTGAAAATCAAGATGATTCAATTCTCATCAACTTATCGGACGAAGAAAATCTTTGGAGCAAAAGAATTGCCGTAGTTTCAACAATGTTTCACGTGAAAAAAGGTTCATTTGACTTGCTTAAAAAACTGGCAATCAAAAACTTAAATCACGAACACGACATAATGCATAAAGCAAATGGCTGGCTTTTGCGCGAAATGGGTAAAAAAGATGAACAGCAACTTTTAGATTTTCTGAATCTTCATTATCAAATAATGCCACGTACTTCTCTTCGGTATGCCATCGAAAGATTAGATGAAAATCTTCGTCAGGATTATTTAAAAGGAAGAATTAAATAGAATCTTTCTTTTAGAATTTCTGACTTTGGAAATCCACGCCGAAAATCATTTAACGGGTTTTTCTGGCAACTTCCATTTTATGACCCATTAAATTTGCAATATTCGTGGCTTTGTAAATTGCCAGATCAGCCATTTCACCCGTGAAGTTTTCTTCCACAGTCGCAGTCCACAATTTCACCCAATGTTGAAAATGAGATTTCTCCATCGGAACCTGCGCATTGATAGGGAAGTGGATCGCCATGGGATTTCCTTTGTAAGAAATCTGTCCAAATAAAAGCGTCTCCCAAAAAGAATACATCTTCGGCAAGTGGTGCGACCAATCTACCTTTGCCACGTCATTAAAAAAGAATCCAATCGTCTCATCCTTCTGAACTTTGTCATAAAAACGATTCACCAAATCCTCAATATCCTGTCGCGTTTCCAAATTTTTCATAGGTCAAAATTAGTCAAAATTTTCAGGTTTGATTTATGACTACAATCATTGTTTTTTTTTGGGGCGGACAATTCGTGCTATCCGCTCCTACTCCTCTCTCACCGGCTCCACTTCGTTTCGCCGGTTCACTGTGGGGTAACCGCTTCTATCACGGCCGCAGATTTCGCATAAAATAAACTTCAGTTTCCTCATTTTCAACTAATTTTGCACTATGGCAATTTTAAAAAGTAGACTTTCCCATTTAGAATCTCGCGATGACACTGGCTTCAGTTCCAATGCCAGCGGTAGATTCATACACAAAGACGGAACGCCAAACGTCAGAAGAGCCGGTTTATCAAATCCTTTACAAAAATACAGTTGGTATCATACCATGCTCGATTTACCTTCCTGGAAGTTTATTCTACTTTTAATTACGGGTTATATAATTGCGAATATCTTTTTCGCCCTGCTTTATTATGCTATTGGGATTGAGCATCTTACCGGCATCGATGAAAGTACGCCTTTCAATGAGTTTACCGATGTTTTCTTTTTCAGTTCCCAAACATTTACCACTGTAGGATATGGCCGTATTGCACCTGTCGGTTTTTTGGCCAGCATGTTGGCAACCTTCGAAGCGTTTCTTGGATTATTGGGGTTTGCCATTGCAACAGGATTATTTTACGGAAGATTTTCCCGCCCGCGCGCTTATTTGAAATTTAGTAAAATCGCTTTGATTGTTCCGTTTGAAGGAAGTTCTGCTTTGATGTTTAGAATGGCACCTTTTAAAAATAATCTTTTAACAGATGCTCAGGTAATCCTCACTTGTGCCATAGAAGATGCAGATGAGAAAGGCGAATTAAAAAGCAAGTTCTTTACATTAAGAACGCAGATCAACAAAATTAATACGCTTTCTCTCAACTGGACCGTGGTTCATAAAATCGATGAAAGTTCGCCCTTTTTTGAATTGACGAAAGAAAACTTTGAAACAATGGATGTAGAAATCTTTGCTCACATTCGGGCCTTTGATGAAGTTTTTTCGAATACGGTTGTACAGCGGACTTCTTATTCATCTCATCACAAAGAAATTATCTTTGCACAAAAGTTCAACATGATGTATGCACCATCGAAAGGTCAAAAAAAAACAATTTTAAATCTGGATTTAATAGATTCTTACACTCCTTATTCCATTTAGCAAATTATGAACTTAGATTTCTATAAAATTCAGGCCCTTCAAAAACAGAAAGAACACAAAAAATTTCTGGAAGGCCTGAAGAAAAAACCACCCAAGAATCTTGATTATATCGTGCAGGAAACACACGATGAGGTTTTTGAGAAAATCGACTGTCTGCAATGTGCGAACTGCTGCAAAACAACTGGCCCCCTTTTTACATCAAAAGATGTAGAGCGAATTGCCAAACATCTCAAAATGAAAGTTGCAGATTTCGAAGATAAATTCCTTCAGACGGATGAAGATCAGGATCTTGTTTTACAAACTCTTCCGTGTTGGTTTTTAAATGATGATAATACCTGCTCAATCTACGAAGTGCGGCCAAAAGCCTGTCGGGAATTTCCACATACTGATCGAAAAAAAATCTATCAAATTAATAATTTGACCATCAAAAATACTTTGATTTGTCCGGCTGCGTATGAGTTTGTAGAAAGGATGCAAAAGAATTTAGAAAAGAAATAGACTATTTTTTAATGATGATTCAAAAAAAATAAGCCATCTCAAAACGAGATGGCTTATTTATATGTAAAAGTTTTCAACTTAAATCGGTACAAAAATTACAGCAGCAATTGCAGCCAGACCGACTACTACAGAAGAAAATAAATCTAATTTCTTCGCTTCCCGCACGTCGCTTTTCTTAATAACGACGTCTTCCCCGGATTTTAGTTTTCCGTAGATATTTTCGTCATCTAATTTTAAAACTTCAAGTTTGATGACTTTCGCATCATTGGTTTGAATGGTGTATTTTTGGTACAATTCGAGGGAATTATTTTGCATTGGTTTCTGAAGACTTACCACACGTGTTTGACACGAGGTCAACAACAAAAGGAATAAGACGAAAGCAAATATATTTTTCATTTCTTTTTTTAATTTGTCCAAATTTAATAAAATTAATGTTTACAGGACTGATTTTCTCTGAATTTAAAATTGACTCGAATTTAAATCCTGCGCAATTAACCAGGCTTCACTCCAGCATGCCTGGAAATTAAATCCACCGGTAACTGCGTCGATATTTAAAACTTCTCCGGCAATATAAAATTGAGGAAGCATTTTTGATTTCATGGTTTTAAAATCAATTTCTTTTAAATCTATTCCGCCGGCCGTCACAAATTCGTCCTTGTAGGTTGATTTTCCATTGACCTTCATTTTGTTCTCGCAAAGATGTTGCAGAATTTTCTGAAGTTCCTGTCCGGAAATATTAGAAATATTTTTATCTAAATCCACTTTTGACAGCCAAAGAATCCGGTGCCAAAATCGCGTCGTGATTTCGAATATTTTTGAACTGCCAATAGTTTTCTTTGGATGATCCTGTCGGAAGTTTTTAAAAGTTTCTTCAGCCGTTTCTATGTCGATTCCTAAAAAATTGACGATGATTTCAAACTGATATTTTAGTTCTGCAAGTTCACGTGCTTTCCATGCCGATAGTTTTAAAATCGCAGGCCCGGAAAGTCCCCAGTGCGTAATCAACATCGGTCCGGATTCATCCATTTTTAATTGTGGGATTGAAACTTCAGCATAAGGAAAACTTGTTCCCATTAAATCTTTTAAAGTATCATTTTTAATATTAAAAGTAAAAAGAGAAGGAACGGGTTCTACAATTTTATGACCGAGACCTTGAATCATTTTCAAAGACTTGGGTGAACTTCCAGTTGTATAGACAATATAATCAGCCCAATAGGTAATTGTGTTTGTCGTAATTAAATATTGATTTCCTTTTTCTGCAATTTCTAAAACGACAGATTTGGTGTGCGTTTGAAAATTCTTTTTGACGACTTCTTCCTCTAATGTGTTAATGATCGTCTGCGAAGAGTTGCTTTCCGGAAAAATTCGGTTATCGTTTTCAATCTTCAACGAAACATCTCGTTGTTCAAACCATTCCATGGTGTCGCCGGGTTGAAATTTGTGAAAGACACTTAACAATTCTTTATTTCCTCTTGGGTAAAACTGCACCAATTCTTTCGGATCAAAACAGGCGTGAGAAACGTTGCATCTGCCGCCACCGGAAATTTTTACTTTTTGTAAGACGTCAGAATTTTGCTCCAGAATGATTACTTCAAACTTCGTTTCGTCGAGATTCGCAGCACAGAAGAATCCTGCCGCGCCGCCACCGATGATGATGATTTTCTTTTTTGCCATAATAAGTTGCAAAAATACTATTTTTCTAAACCATCATTAATGCTTATTTTTGTTAATTATAAATAATGCTTTAATCGAAGCGAAATCTGCGCCCCGACTTGAACGGAAATCCTTTTTTTTGCACAGGCAATAGCCTGGGTAAAAAAGATTGGGAGTGGAAGGCGGATAAGGCGTCCAAATAAAAATATTAAAAATGTCTGATTATCATTATAAATTCGAGGTTCGCTGGAGCGATATCGATGCCAACAAACACTTGGCAAATTCTTCTTACGTGATGTATTGCGCACAAACCAGAATGGCGTTTATGAACACGCATAAAATGGGTTTAAAAGAATTAAGTTATTGGGGAATTGGACCGGTAATTTTACATGAGCGGTATTCTTTTTTTAAGGAAATTTACGCGGATCAAACGGTTTTCGTTTCCTTAGAAATTGCTGGAATGTCGGAAGATGCGAGTATTTACCAATTCGTTCATAAGTTTTATTTGCCCGATGGTACACATTGCGCAACTGCCGAAGCAACGGGAGTTTGGATCGATACTATGTTAAGAAAATCAACAACACCGCCTGATGATGTTTTGGAAGTGATGAATGAGTTCAAAGGTAAAAATGTAAAAGTTTTGACCAGACAAGACCTGAAGGATTTGCCTTTTAAGCCTGAAAATGTGGAAGCGTTTCACAAGAAAGGCACCTTTACCTGGAAAAAAGATAAAGACGAAAAAACTGCGGAGTAATTTCCCAAAATTTAAATTAAAAATATGTTAGAAGATAAAAATCCTGAGTTAACTCCCATTTCAACTTATGGTGAATTTGGTTTGATTAAACATCTTACCGAAAACTTTAGTTTTGTAAATCCTTCTACGGAAGTTTCTATCGGTGATGACTGTGCGGTAATTAATCCGGAAGGTCAGAAAGTCGTGGTTACAAGTGATGTCCTGGCGGAAGGCGTTCACTTTAATCTAGGTTATGTTCCCTTAAGACATTTGGGTTATAAAGCGGTAGTGACGAACCTTAGTGATGTTGCTGCAATGAACGCGGTTCCAACTCAGATTCTTGTATCACTCGCGATTTCCAGCCGTTTTCCGGTGGAAGCGCTGGAAGAAATTTATGCCGGAATTGCCTTGGCTTGTAAACATTACAAAGTCGATTTAGTAGGTGGAGACACCACGAGTTCTACTTCTGGTTTAGTTATTACAATTACTGCAATCGGATTAGAGCATTCTGAAAACTTAGTAAAAAGAAATGGTGCGAAGCCCCATGATTTACTTGTGGTAACAGGCGATTTAGGTGGTGCCTACATGGGTTTACAAATTCTGGAAAGAGAACATGCGGTGTTTTTAGCGAATCCGAATATGCAACCCGAAATGGAAGGTTACGATTATATTCTTGAAAGACAATTGAAGCCGGAAGCACGTACAGACATTAAGAAAATTTTGAAAGAACTGGATATTCACCCAACTTCTATGATTGATGTTTCTGACGGTTTGTCTTCTGAGACTTTGCATTTATCGGATCAAAGTAAAGTTGGTTTCAGAATCTACGAAGAAAAAATCCCGATGGATTCTTTAACGATTTCTACTGCCGAAGAATTGAACTTAAATCCTGTGATGTGTGCCTTAAGTGGCGGTGAGGATTATGAATTATTATTTACCATCGCACCTGCAGATTTTGAGAAAATTAAAAATCACCCGGATTTCACGATTATCGGTCACGCTGTAGATTTGGATCAGGGAAATTATTTAGTAGCAAGAGGAAGTAGCGAACTAATTCCGTTGAATGCTCAAGGTTGGGACGCTTTCCTGAATAAAGATAAAAATGAAAGGAATTAAAATAAATCATTTTTCCATTCAGTTTCTGATTTAAAGAAATTTAGGAAATAAAATATTACTCCATAAAAGCCTATTTGTTTAAAAGCATTTAGATTTTTTTAGTTTAGTCCGTATCGTAATTAATTTTTAAAAACAGACCACAAAAAAACCCAATCTTTCGATTGGGTTTTATATTTATCAAAACGCTTTTTGAATTATGCGTTTGGTTCAATAGATACAAATGATCTGTTGTTTTGTTTCTTTCTGAAAACTACTTTACCATCGATCAAAGCGTGCAAAGTGTGGTCTTTACCCATCCCTACGTTTTCACCTGGGTGATGTGTTGTACCTCTTTGTCTCACGATGATGTTACCGGCGATAGCCTCTTGTCCTCCGAAAATCTTAACACCTAATCTCTTAGAATGCGATTCTCTACCATTTTTGGAACTACCAACTCCTTTCTTATGTGCCATTTTATTTTAAGGTTTTTTGGTTAAAATTATTCAGCGGTTTCGCTGTCCGATTTTTTGGTTGTTTTTTTAGCAACTGGAGCATCTTCCGCAACTACTGCTGCTTTCTTTGCTTTCGGTGCTGCTTTTTTCTCTTCTTTCTTACTATCGAAACCAGTGATTCCAGTAATTTGAATTTGAGTTAAAGACTGTCTGTGACCGTTTTTCTTTTCGTATCCTTTTCTTCTTTTCTTTTTGAAGATGATTACTTTATCGGCTTTCAGGTGATTGATGATTTCAGCATCAACAGTGATACCGCTTACAGCCGGGGCGCCGATTGTTGTAGAACCGTTTACAGTTAAAAGAACTTTATCAAAAGAAACTTTTCCTCCGATATCGCCTTTCAAACGGTTTACAAACAATTTTTGGTCTTGCTCAACTTTATATTGAAGCCCTGCTATTTCTACAATTGCAAACATTGTTTATAAATTTTGTTAGTTAATTCGAGGTGCAAAAGTAATAAATATTTTTCAATTATCCACAATACATTTTTAAATATCTGAAAATCTTTTGAACCAGGCAGTTATGTATTTCATTAATGAAGCAGAATTGCCATTTATTTTTCAAATGAAATTAATCTTCTCATGTGATTTTTAATTACTTTTGATTTTTAAACAAAATATGAAAAGAGATCTCTACATTGACTTTGCAAAAGGTTTTGCCACGCTTGCTATTATCTTTATCCACACTGTTTTTTGGTCGGGGCAATTTTATGTTCCAACCGAACTTCGGGTTTTATCCTTATTAATAGATGTTCCTTTGTTTTTTGCTTTAAGTGGTTTGACTTCTGGAGGGAATATAGAAAAGACGCTTTATCGATTGCTCAAGTTGCAGATTACTTTTATGATTTTTGTGACCTTTCTTTTCTTCCTCGATTATTTATTTAAAGTTTTTGGCTTAAATGTTTTTGGTCTCGATTGGATGAGAAATTTCTATTCCACTTTCGGCTCTAAATATGTTCCTCAAAATATTTCTGATGTTCCTCAATTGCAAAACCTTGGAAACTGGTATCTTCATCAATACACAAATGCGGATACTTTCCCTGTCGTGATGGGAAGTTTTTGGTATTTGAAAGTCTATTTTATATTAACCGTCTTTGGCGTTTTAATTTTGAGATTCTTTCCAAAACACATCAACTGGTTTATCGCACTTTGTTTAGGGTTAACTTTTATATTTAATGTTTTCCCCCAATACTATCCTTCTGGACAAGTTGGTTATGTGGCTCTATACTTAGGAATCTTTTTAATTGCCCATCAATTAAAAGGTAAAAAAATCCCTACAAAATGGATTCCTTTCCTTTATGGAATTCTACTCTTAATTCTCGTTTTCTTATTTTGGAATTTCGGAAAAGAATTGTTTTTAAAAATGAACAAAGCCAAATTCCCACCGAAGTTCCTGTACATCTTCTGGTCGAGTTTTTCATTGTTAACGCTTTTCGTTCTGTACAACCGTTTGAAAATCAGCAAAAACAATTTCATAACCTACATTGGTAAGAATGCAATCTTCTATTATTTCGCACAGGGAATGAGTTCTTCTTTGGTGTATTTTATTGTTGTCCTGTTAAAGGATTCTTTACCCTGGGGAATTCTACTGATATTGATTTTCGCTATTAATATTCTATTGGCAGTGACCATCGCCGAAGGTTTGAAAAAAGTCGATGCTTTTGGTTGGAGAATCCTGGAGTTTCTACGTAAAAAAACTGCTTCAGTATAAACTGAAGCAGTTAATAAATTTATAAAAAAGATAATTAATCTCTTTTGCCGCCCCCTCTTGCAATAATTGCAATAAGGATGATTACGAATAATGCACCAATTACCCAATAAAGTGGATTGGTAAACCATTGTTCAGTAGTGGTCGTTTTTGTTGTTGTAACATCAACATTTAAATCTGGTGTTTTTGTTGCCTCTTGTGCTAAGGCCCATGTGCTGAAGAAAAAAGTCAACATAAAAATTCCAAATTTTTCCAGTCCGTTTTTTAAAGGTAAAGTGTTCATAATAGTTTATTTTTTTAATGTTATTTATTGATTATTCAACATTTATGCCATATCTAAGGCTTTAATTAATTCACAAATCAAATTAATTGAGATTTTAACAAATACTTCAGCAATAAACCGATGCTTTTTATTTCATTAAATTTACGCCAAAATTAAGACGATGTTTAAATTAAGACTTTTGACCGATCCCCGCTGGGCAAATATTGCAGAAGGAAATTTAGAAGAAATTCTAACCGATCATGCCTGGTGTGAGCAGAAAGCAACTACGAATGCAATTACGATCATTACCATGTGCCCGGAATATCCTGAAATCGTAACCGAACTTTTGAAAATCGCCCAAGAAGAATTAGAGCATTTTCAAATGGTTCATGAAATCATAAAAAAACGCGGGTACGAATTCGGTCGGGAACGAAAAGATGATTATGTAGGTCAGTTGTTCAAATTCATTGTTCAGGGAACGAGAAAGGAATATATTATTGACAGAATGCTTTTTGCAGCAATGATTGAAGCCAGAAGTTGTGAACGGTTTAGAGTTTTAACGGAGAATATAAAAGATGAAGAACTGAAAACCTTTTATAAAGACCTTATGATTTCCGAAGCCGGACATTATACGACATTTATTGGGTTTGCAAGACAATTAGGAGATGTAGACAAAGTGAATGCACGCTGGGAAGAGTGGCTGGATTATGAAGCAGAAATCATAAAATCCTACGGAAAAAAAGAAACCATCCACGGATAAAATTTTTCTAAATTAAGTCTGAAATTTTCCTATTTTTACCAAACTGAAATGGGAAATTTCCGACTTTAAAACAATGACTAAAACCCGATTTGAACAAATACTGAATATTCTGGCAAAATCTTTTTTCCAGGGCTTGCTCATTATCGGACCTTTTGCTTTAACGATCTGGATTATCTGGTATATCGTTTCAAGTATCGATAATATTATTCCGTCATTATCAGAACAGTTTTATCCGGGAATTACGTTTTTAATTGTAATCGGTTCCACCACGTTAATTGGTTTTTTAGGAAGTAAATTTATTATTGGTCGAGTAGTTGTTGACAGTTTCGATTATCTACTTGAACACACGCCGGGAATTAAATTCATCTACACTTCTTTAAAAGATGTAATGACTTCTTTCGTTGGTGACAAAAAGAAATTCAACCAACCGGTTCTCATTAAAACTACAGAAAATCCCGCTATTTGGCGCATCGGATTTTTAACCCAAAGTGACCTTTCCTCCGTTGGTTTTCCGGAACACGTTTCGGTTTATCTGCCACATTCGTATGCGGTTTCGGGTTGGGTGGTTTTTGTTTTGGCAACGAATATTACCATTTTAGAAAATGTTACCGCCGCACAGGCAATGAAGTTTGCCGTAAGTGGAGGTGTTGCAGGATTTCATTCAGATGACAATGTTTTCAAAGCGCCGGAATGATTTGTAATCAGTAATGAGCAGTAAGTAATTTTTATACTTATTGCTCACAGTTTTTTTACTTATTACCAATTATTTATCACTCATCCTTATATGAAATTACCATACGCAGAACCATTTAGAATTAAAATGGTGGAAGAAATTCGTCAATCCACAAAAGAAGAAAGAGAAGAATGGCTCAAAAATTCAAAATACAATTTGTTTAATTTAAAGTCATCTCAAGTTTATATCGACTTGTTAACCGATTCGGGAACTGGTGCGATGAGCGACCAGCAATGGGGCGCGATGATGACTGGTGACGAAAGTTACGCAGGTTCTAAAAGTTTCGAAAAATTACACGAAACGGTTCAAAAGATCACAGGTTACAAATACTTATTACCGACTCACCAGGGAAGAGCCGCTGAAAATGTTTTGTTTTCCGTTTTGGTAAAAGATGGTGATGTCATTCCTGGAAACACACATTTTGACACTACAAAAGGGCATATCGAAATAAGAAAAGCCCACGCAATAGATTGTACGATTGATGAAGCCTTTGATATTGAAGATCCTCATCCATTTAAAGGAAACATCAATTTAGAAAAATTAGAAGAGGTTTATAAAAAGTATCCAAAAGAAAAAATTCCGTTCTGTTTAATTACGATTACTTGTAATTCTTCTGGCGGACAACCTGTTTCATTAGAAAATATGAAAGCGGTGAAAGAACTTTCGGACCGATATGGAATTCCTATTTATTTTGATTCTGCCAGATTCGCGGAGAATGCCTATTTCATTAAAATGAGAGAGAAAGGTCAGGAAAACAGAACCATTAAAGAAATTGCAAAAGAAGCATTTTCTTACGGAGTTGGTATGACCATGAGTTCCAAAAAAGATGGTCTCGTTAACATCGGCGGATTTATCGCTTTGAATGACGCTGATATTTTTAAAAAGGCTTCTAACTTCACCATTATTTTTGAAGGATTCATCACTTATGGCGGAATGGCCGGTAGAGATATGGCGGCATTAGCGGTTGGCTTGAATGAAGCCACAGAATTTGAATATTTGCAAAGCCGTATTTCACAGGTAGAATATCTGGGAAATAAATTAATTGAGTTCGGAATTCCTGTGCAGAAGCCAATTGGTGGTCACGCAGTTTTCATTGATTCTTTAAAGTTTTTACCAAACATTCCAAGAGAAGAATATCCTGCACAAACTTTGGCAAACGAGATCTACATCGAAGCCGGCATCAGAACTGTTGAAATCGGAACATTGTTAGCAGACCGCGATCCTGAAATGCGCATCAACAGATATCCGAAATTGGAACTGGTTCGTTTGGCAATTCCGCGCAGAACGTACACGAACAATCATATGGATTATATTGCGGTCGCCATTAAAAACGTATATGACCGAAGAGATGAAATTCAAAAAGGATATAATATCGTTTGGGAATCTGAAATTCTACGACATTTTACAGTGGAATTAGAAAAAGCCTAAACACTTCTTTTTACTTTAAACATAAAAAACCTCGGCTTTCGTCGAGGTTTTTTGCTTTCTAAGATTTCTTTTTTTTTAAACCAATTTTAAAAATTGTTGGTTTTTTTAAAGATTTACTGCTCAATACTCACCGCCTCAAAACCGACTAATTCTTCAGACTCAAACGTCACATGTAATTCTATCGGATTACAGCAAACCTCGCAATCTTCGATATACGTTTGGTTTGGAACCGACGGATCCAAAAGCGCGGAGATTTCTTCCCAACAATATGGACAGGTATAAAAATATTCTAACATGATTTAATGTTTGAGCGGTTTTATTTTAACAGAAGCTATTTCTATTTTGTGGCAGTTTCACTGTCTCCTACGAATTCCAAACTTACAGAATTCATACAGTAGCGGGTTCCGGTCGGAGCCGGTCCATCATTGAAAACGTGTCCTAAATGCGAATCACATCTTTTGCATAAAACTTCAATTCTTTCCATTCCGTACGTAGAATCTCTTTTATAAGCCGTTCCTTCTTTGTCTGCTTCGAAGAAACTTGGCCAGCCACAAGTTGACGCAAATTTAGCATCTGACCGGAATAAATGATTGCCACAGACCGCGCAATAATAATCCCCTTTTTCATCATAGACATTGTATTTACCGGTTCCAGGCCTTTCTGTATGGGCTTCTCTTGCGACGGCATATAAATCGGGATCCAGGATTTTTTTCCATTCTGAATTGGGAACATCCAGTTTTGTTCGGTCTGTTCGCGAATAGTATGGATTGTTTTTTGTAGTTGAATTTTCCATTGAGGTAGATTTTTCGGGTTGTTTAACTTGAGAACACATTTGCAACGAAACGCAAAATAATATTGAAAGGATGATTTTCATAAATTTAAAATTGATTTTTAGAAATCGTATCGATTAAAGTTTTGCGGATCAAATTTAGTATATTTGAAATAATGAACGATACAGAAAAAAAGATACAATTAAGGAAGTACAAAATGTTTGCCACAGGACTTTTTGTTTTGATGGCCGTTGTTTTTGTGGTAATGACTATTTTAGAAAAAGAAAATCCCGCCCATTGGATTGGTTATATCCGTGCGTTTTCTGAAGCGGCGATGGTTGGTGCTTTAGCTGATTGGTTCGCAGTTACCGCCCTTTTTAATTATCCTTTAGGAATCAAAATTCCGCACACCAATTTAATTGAAAACAGCAAGGAAAGAATTGGCGATAATCTGGGGAATTTCGTGGTTGAGAATTTCCTTTCTCCTCAAAATATTCGTCCGTATATTCAAAAAATAAAGATTTCAAATTTTGTTGGTGAGTGGCTTTCCAAAGAACGCAACCAGGAAAACTTGATGAAGGAGGTTTCGAATATCATTCTGGATATTTTGAATAAATTAGATGACACTGCGGTTGTAACTTTCATTGGTAAAAAGGCGAAGGAAATGTCTGACGATTTAAAAATTAATGAAATCATCGGGAATGGACTCGAATATTTTTTAGATAAAAAAGACCACCAAAGATTTATCACGAATCTTTCGAAACAGATTAAAGAATATGTTTTGAACAACCAGGAAATGGTGAAAGAAAGAGTGAAAAGTGAAAGTTATTTTTTGATTCCAAAATTTGTAGATAATAATATTGCCGACAAAATTACCAACGGACTTTCGAAATATTTTGAGGAAGTTGAATTGGATGAAAACCATTCCTTAAGAAACGAAATTACACAGAAACTCTATTCTTTTTCAACTGAAATTAAAACGGAAGAAAAATGGGTTGAAGAATTCCGAAACATTAAAAATGATTTTCTAAAAGAAGAAAAAATACAACAGTATTCGACCGACATTTGGAATTCCATTAAAAAGTCTTTATCCAAAGAATTGGAAGAAGAAAATTCGGCCTTGAAAAATTATATCAAAAAAAATCTCGCAGAACTTTCTCAGAATCTACAAAACGACGAGGTTTTTCAAAATAAAATTGATGGATGGGTTCGTGCAACTGCTTATAAATACATTCTAAAAAACACGCATCAATTCGGTGCATTAATTAGTTCAACCGTTGGAAATTGGGAAGGAAAAGAACTCAGCGCAAAACTGGAACTGGAAGTCGGAAAAGATTTGCAGTTTATTCGCGTAAACGGAACTTTGGTCGGTGGATTAGTTGGATTGCTAATATATACGATCAGTAATTTCTTTATTTAAAATCCTGCTACAAACCCACTAAAATCTTCTTATTAATTTCCGCAATCAATTCCGGACCTTCATAAATAAATCCAGTATAAAGTTGAACCAAACTTGCGCCTGCTTCTAATTTTTCCAACGCATCTTCCGCCGTGTGAATTCCGCCAACACCAATAATTGGGAAGGCTTTTCCGCTTTTTTCGGATAAAAATCTGATGACTTCGGTCGAGCGTTTTGTTAATGGTTTCCCGGAAAGGCCGCCCGTTTCTTTTTTGTTTTCGGAAGTTAAGTTTTCGCGGGATAGCGTTGTGTTTGTCGCAATAACTCCAGCAATTTGGGTTTCTTTAACAATATCAATAATATCTAAAAGTTGCGTATTCGTTAAGTCCGGTGCAATTTTCAGCAGAATTGGTTTTGGTTTTTTCTTTGTTAAATTTAATTGTTGTAAAGTTCCGAGCAGTTTTGTCAAAGGCTCTTTATCCTGAAGTTCCCGCAGATTTGGCGTATTCGGTGAACTTACATTAACCACGAAATAATCAACGTGATTAAACAATTTTTCAAAACAGATGATATAATCGTTGACGGCTTCTTCATTCGGCGTAATCTTATTTTTACCGATATTTCCGCCGATCAAAACATTTTTATTTTTCTTTAAACGCTCAACCGCAGCATCAACTCCGCCGTTGTTAAAACCCATTCGGTTGATGATTGCAGAATCTTCTTTTAATCGAAACAGTCTTTTTTTAGGATTCCCGTCTTGCGCTTTTGGAGTTAATGTTCCGATTTCTACGAAACCAAATCCTAAGTCTGAAAGTTCGTTGAACATTTTCGCATCCTTGTCGAAACCTGCGGCTAAACCAATCGGGTTTTTAAATTTCAACCCAAAAACTTCTCTTTCTAACCTTTTATCTTCAATGGGTTTTGGAAGAAAAATTTTTCCTAAAAATGGGAAATTCTTTAATAATGAAAAAGTAAAATAATGAACTTCTTCTGGATCAAATTTGAAAAGAATGGGGCGGATAATGGATTTGTACATAAGAATTGGGGTTGTAGGCAAAAATAAGCAAAATAGGAGCGGTGCGGAAAATCTTTCTGTGATTTCTCCCAAATAAAATGTTTTTAATCTATTTTATTTGAAATTTATTTACATTCGTAGTACTTAAAAAATCTAAAAACTGTTTTGCTGTTACTTTTAAACGATGTGGAATAAAAAATTAAACCTTATTTCTTTTTATACAAGTCTTTTAGCCGTATTGATCATGATTGTCGAGACGGGTTTCTTCGATGAGTTTCTGTTCCGCAGTCAAATAATTTATTTCTACGATTTCAGTTTTATTCTGACACTTTTCAATATACTGTATTATAATATTTACAAAAAAAGCCCTGCTACCAAGAAGATCTGGCCTTTGGAAATTCTGGTAACGTCTTTAATAGTGGTGTATTATCTGGCCCGTTTAGAATACAACTTTTTCCCCACGCGGACGTTCCAGTTCTTCAATCTTCGGCTGTTGTATGTTTTGATTGTCCTCTGTTTCATTCGGGATTTCTCCAGTTTGAATATTAATTTTAAGAGAACTTTTATTAATCCTGCGCAACTTTTCATCTTAAGTTTTCTGGCCATTATTTTATTTGGGACCGCACTGCTCATGATGCCTCACGCTACCGTTAACGGAATTAAACCTTTAGATGCTTTGTTCACAGCGACCAGTGCAGTGTGCGTTACGGGATTAATTGTTTTGGATACTGCAAAAGATTTTACGCTTTTTGGGAAGATTATTATCATTTCTCTCATTCAAATTGGTGGCTTGGGAATCATGACTTTCGCAAGTTATTTCAGTTATTTTTTCCGTGGTGGCGCCTCTTATGAGAACCAGATCAGTCTCGGTGAAATGACGAGTTCTGATAAATTGGGCGAGGTTTTTAATACCCTGAAAAGAATTATCGTCATCACCGTTCTTATCGAAGGTTTAGGCGCAGTTTTCATTTACTCCACTTTGGATCTGTCTTTATTGGATGGTTCGGTGAATAAAGGAATTTTCTTTTCTGTATTTCACGCTATCTCTGCTTTCTGTAATGCCGGATTCTCTACGCTGAGCGGTAATTTATATGAGCCTCGTTATCAATTTAATTACGGTTTACATTTTACGATTGCTTCCTTATTTGTTTTCGGAGGACTCGGGTTTCCAATTGTTTACAACGTCTACACCTATTTAAAACATCTGATTAAAAATATCATTCGTTCTCTTTTGAGTAAAGAAAAATTTCACCATACGCCGTGGGTGATCAATTTAAATTCCCGAATTATTTTGGCCACTACTTTCCTGCTCCTCTTATTCGGAACGGTGTCGATTTATTTATTTGAGTATGATGGTGCCTTAAAAGGTCACTCTACTTTTGGTGCTTGGATCGAAGCATTTTTTATCTCTGCAAACAACAGAACTGCAGGATTTAACACCATTGATGTCAGTTTAATTTCTGCACCAACTTTGATGATCTGTATATTTTTAATGTGGATCGGTGCTTCACCCGCATCAACCGGAGGTGGTATTAAAACCAGTACTTTTGCAATAGCCGTTTTAAATATTATCAGCTTGACAAAAGGTAAAAAAAGAACAGAAATTTACCGTCGTGAAATTGGCGAACATTCGGTAAGAAGAGCGTTTGCAATTATTGCATTATCTCTGTTTGTGATCGGCGTGGGAATCTTTCTCCTTGTTATTGTAGAGCCTGATAAGGATTTGCTGACTTTGTCTTTTGAAGCGTTTTCGGCCTTTTCAACCGTGGGTCAAAGTATTAATACAACTCCCAATTTGTCATCTGCCGGAAAAGTGATCATTATCGCGATGATGTTTATCGGCAGAGTAAGTATGTTCTCTTTATTAATCGCCATTATGAAGCGGGAGAAATACTACAATTACCGATATCCAAAAGAGGAAATTTTAATTAATTAAATAAGAAAACATGAAATATATCGTCATCGGTTTAGGAAACTTTGGACTTTCTCTTGCTGAAAAATTAACCAAATTAGGCAACGAAGTTATCGGTGTAGACAACAGTATGACTAAAGTTGAATCTGTAAAAGAAAAAATCTCTCATGCAATCTGCCTTGATGCTACTGATGAATTTACAATGGGCGGACTTCCCTGGAAAGACACCGACATCGTAATCATCGCCATCGGAGAAGATACCGGCGCCAATATTATGGCGACCGCGATGGTAAAAAAACTTCATCCAAACCGTATTATCAGTCGGGCAATTACACCCATTCATGAAACGATTTTAGAAGCAATGGAGGTGGAAACCATTATTCACCCTGAAGATGAAAGTGCAGAACGCTGGGCAAAGAAATTATCATTAAAAGGGATGGTCGATTCTTTTGAACTCAGTATCAACTACAGCATTGTCGAAATTGCTATTCCAGATAAATTGGTGGGAAAAACCATAGAAGAGGTTGAATTTAGACATAATTATAATCTGGTATGCGTGTCTATTATTAAGAAGATTGCAGATAAAAATCTCTTTGGGAAAACGAAACGGATCAATAAAATCCAGGGAGTGGTAAACGTTGACACTGTTTTAGAAAGTGCTGATATTCTGGTTATCTATGGGGAAAATGAGGATATAAAAAAATTCATCAAAAGCAATTAATTAAAATTTAAAACATCAATAACGATTAATAATTACAGTACTTTAGCAAAAAAATTCTATGAATAAATTTCTATTTTTGGGACTGGCACTTTCTTTTCAAAGTGCCTTTTCACAAGTTTCAATGTCTGGTACCAAATTAATGAAAGACGGACAGTCTTATAAAATTTCTGAATACAGCAAAGTATTTAGCAATCCTGTTGCAACTGACTATTTTAAAAAAGGACGATCTAATAAAACCGCAGGTGATGTTATTTCAAGTATTGGTGGTTTTGGTATGGGTCTGAGTTTAGGACTCATCATCAGCACGCCGAAAGAGCAAAAAGTTAGCACTCCATATGGTTCTGCCACGGCCACAACGGACAACAGTGCGAGATGGACGGTTTTCGGAGTGAGTGCTGGTATTGCGTTAGCGTCAATACCTTTTTATTTGGGAGCGAAGAAAAACTTTGATAAAGCTATTCAAACAGAAAATGGCGAGTCAATTTCTTTTCAACCTTACTTTAAATTAGAAAGTGCTGGAAATGGTTTGGCTTTGAGTTATCATTTCTAAATAAAACTCGAAATAATAAAACTAAAGACGGAATTGACTTCCGTCTTTAGTTTTATTTAAAGAAATCTTAATATATTTGATTTTCAGGCATAAAAAATCAGTTCCCAAAAAATTAGGAACTGATTATTATATATGGTTTTGCTTTGCGATTGCTTTTCCCGGAATTAATGTGGGAAAGCAATGACATCAACTAGTGATGACCGTCGGTGTGAAGAAATGGACCACGCCCTTTTGGGTTGCTGTAAAGAAGTTCTACGCCTTCTTGCTCGGTCATTGTTTTTCTTCTTACTTCTTCTGGATCGAAGGGTTTTGTTTTTCCGAAATATTCAGCCAATCCAGCAGTAAGCCAAAGTGGAATAACATAACCGAAGAACATGAAAATACACCAGAATCCTATTAGGAACATGCATACGAAATAAGCGGTCCAAAGGAACTGATAGAATGGAAAAAATGATGATAAGAATACCATTGTAATAGATTTTAGGCAAAAATAGGATAAATTTCGATGAGGACAAAAAATTTACACCTGATTTTTATTATTTTAATTGATTATAAATTTAGTTAATGGGCAATTGATTCAAAGAAATCATTTCCTTTATCATCAGTGATGATAAATGCTGGGAAATCTTTAATCTCAATTTTACGTACCGCTTCCATGCCAAGTTCTTCGAAATCAACAACTTCTACAGAAGTAATATTTTCTTTTGCTAAAATAGCCGCTGGCCCACCAATTGATCCAAGGTAGAATCCGCCGTATTTTTTACAAGCGTTTGTCACTTCTTTGCTGCGGTTTCCTTTAGCCAACATAATCATACTTCCACCGTGAGACTGGAATTCATCAACATAAACATCCATTCTTCCAGCCGTGGTTGGACCAAAACTTCCAGAAGCCATTCCAGTTGGAGTTTTTGCCGGACCTGCGTAATAGATCGGGTGATTTTTGAAATAATCAGGCATCGGTTGTCCGTTATCGAGAAGTTCTTTGATTTTTGCGTGAGCGATATCTCTGGCAACGATTAAAGTTCCATTCAATTTCAAACGCGTTTTAATTGGATGTTTTGAAAGTTCAGTTAATATTTCCGACATCGGCTGATTCAAGTCAATAGAAACGGCTTCTTCTAAATGTGGCGGAGTTAATGGCAAAAACTGTTTTGGATTGGTTTCTAATTGTTCTAAAAAGATTCCGTCTTTGGTGATTTTTCCTTTAATGTTTCGATCTGCAGAACAGGAAACACCCATTCCAACTGGACAAGATGCAGCATGACGGGGAAGTCTAATTACGCGAACATCATGCGTTAAATATTTTCCACCAAACTGAGCACCAATTGAACTTTCCTGGCAAATGTGCTGAACTCTCTGCTCCCATTCCAAATCACGGAATGCTTGGCCGCCCATGTTTCCTTCTGTTGGAAGATGGTCGTAATAACCCGCACTTGCTTTTTTTACCGCGGCTAAATTGGCCTCAGCAGAAGTTCCACCAATCACAATCGCTAAATGATAAGGTGGGCAAGCCGCAGTTCCCAAATCCATTATTCTTTCTTTCACGAACGCTTCTAAAGAACTGTCGTTCAGAAAAGATTTCGTTTTCTGATAAAGGAAAGTTTTGTTCGCAGAACCTCCACCTTTTGCAATAAATAAGAATTTATATTCGTTTCCTGTTTCAGCATAAATGTCAATTTGAGCTGGAAGATTGGACCCAGAATTCTTCTCTTCAAACATGGTTAAAGGAACAATTTGAGAATATCTTAAGTTTTTTTCCTGATAGGTATTGTAAATTCCTTTTGAAATCCAGGCAGCATCTTCAACTCCGGTGAAAACGTTTTCCCCTTTTTTGGCAACGCAGATTGCAGTTCCCGTGTCTTGACAAGATGGAAGTGCGCCTTCAACGGCAACAGCGGCATTTTGCAAAAGATTGTACGCGACAAAGCGATCATTATCTGTTGCTTCTGGATCGTCGATAATTTTTCTAAGTTTTGCTAAATGCGAAGATCTGAGCATAAATGAAACATCGGCTAAAGCATTCTCTGCCAACAGTTCCAAAGCTCTTGGATCGATGGTTAAAATTTCGCGGTCCCCCAATAATTCTGTTTTTACATATTCAGAAGAAAACTTCTTGTACTGAGTTTCATCTTTCAGAATTGGAAAAGGTTCTTGGTAATGGAATTCCATAATAATAGTAAATTTTTGAAAACGTAAAACTAAGGAAAATTAAGATTTTTTCTGTTAGAATATGGGAATATTTAGGGAATGAAAAAAGTGAAGATGGAATCTTCACTTTTAAGAAATTTAAAAAAACAATTTTTGATTGTTGTTTTTCGTCATCATTTGTGTTGAAGCAAATCTAGTCTATTGCATTGTCATTATTTGTCAATCACCTCCATCGGGCTAAACGAATTGTTAGAAACAAGTAAAGTATCTTCTTGATAAAGTTTAAGTATTTCACTGTATTTTTCGACCACTAAATTTTGAAGAATGGTTGGTTTAATCACTTTTACATTAGACATCCACTGAAAAATCCAGCCAATAAGTTCCCGATTAATTCCACAATTTAGTTTCATTAAGAAATTGCCGTTTTCTAATTGTTCAAATGTTTGAGATTCGTTCCAGAATTGTTTGTGTACAAATGTTCCTGTGCGTTCCGTGAATTCAAGTTCAATATCATAAATTTTATCATTGATATTTTGAGAGATTCCAAATCGTTTTGAAATTTGGGCTGCTAAATCGTTTACTAAACCATTATTATCAAATAGATTGTTGGTCAGTTTATATTTTTCAATCTGTTCAAGTCCTAATATTAACAATTGGTTGTTTTCTTTTAGAAAGCCGGAAACATGAATGACGCCGCGATGATAAAGAATCTGAATAGGTAGAAAACTCTGCGGAAATGTTAAATGAGAAGAAATAGAGGTGTAATCATAATTTACCTTTAATAGTTCCAACTCTCTTTTATTCTGAATGCTCCAAATACAATCATCTAATATTTTATGATAATCTGTAAAAACAGTAGTTTCATAAAAATGACTTGCTTTTATCTGGTATTTTGCAACGTTTACAAAATGTTCAAATTGGCTCTTGCTATACTTCTGGTAGAAGATTTGCCGCATTTTTTCAATAGAATCTTTTCTGGAATAAGTGATCGATTTTGGAATAAAATGTTGGAAAAGAATAAACGAGTTTACATCAAATTCGTTGAGTGGTTCTTCTTGGTTAATGTATTCAATCTTCCAGGTTTTTCTGTTTTTTTCCCCCACTGCAACAACTAATTTTTCATTGGGTGGAATAACAGAGTTTTCCAAATCATATAAATCTCTGTAAAAGGTACGCGAGGAAATCTGGAGATCATTCTTCTTGGCCCAACTGGATAACATTTCAATTGTTACCGGACTGGACTTTAAACGACTATAAATCATCATTAACCTTTTTGCCTTTTCTGACATCACTTTTATTTATAGTATAAAAATAGGGATTTTAAACCTTTAATCATTAACCTTATCACTATTAATAATGGATATTTATCATGAGAATTTTTTGTTTACCATTTTTAAAATCCTTAATTTTAAGAACATAAATTTAAATCAATGAATTACCGAATAGAAAAAGATACCATGGGCGATGTGCAGGTTCCTGCAGACAAGTTGTGGGGCGCACAAACCGAACGTTCAAGAAATAATTTTAAAATTGGTCTGGAAGGATCGATGCCGCATGAAATCATAGAAGCATTTGCTTATTTAAAAAAAGCCGCAGCATTTACCAATGCAGAACTAGGAGTTCTTTCCGCGGAGAAAAGAGACATGATTGCGAAAGTTTGCGATGAAATTTTAGATGGAAAACTAAATGACCAGTTTCCGCTCGTGATCTGGCAAACAGGTTCTGGGACACAATCGAACATGAATATGAACGAGGTGATTTCAAATAAAGCACACGTTAATAATGGCGGAAATTTAGGAGAGAAATCTGAAATTCATCCAAACGATGATGTCAATAAATCCCAAAGTTCAAATGATACTTTCCCAACTGCAATGCATATTGCAGCCTATAAGAAAGTGGTTGAACATACTTTGCCGGCCGTAGAAAAGTTACGCGATACGTTGCACGAAAAAGCAGAAAGTTTTAAAACGGTAGTGAAAATCGGACGAACGCATTTGATGGATGCAACGCCTTTAACTTTAGGTCAGGAATTCTCCGGTTATGTGGCGCAATTGGATTATGCCATGAAAGCAATCAGTAATACATTGGATCATTTACAGGAAATCGCTTTAGGTGGAACTGCGGTTGGAACAGGTTTGAATACACCAAAAGGCTATGATGTATTGGTGGCAAAATATATTTCAGAATTTACAGGACTTCCGTTTGAGACGGCGCCGAATAAATTTGAAGCATTGGCTGCACACGATGCAATCGTGGAAACTCACGGCGCTTTGAAACAACTGGCCGTTGCCTTATATAAAATTGCGCAGGATATTCGTTTCCTTGCTTCCGGACCGAGAAGTGGAATTGGCGAAATTCATATTCCGGAAAATGAACCGGGTTCTTCGATTATGCCTGGGAAAGTAAACCCAACTCAGAATGAAGCAATTACTATGGTTTGCGCACAGGTGTTAGGAAATGACACTACGATTTCTTTTGCCGGAACGCAGGGGAATTTTGAACTTAATGTTTTCAAACCGGTGATGGCGTACAATTTTTTACAATCGGCTCAACTGTTGGGTGACGCCTGTATTTCTTTTAATGATCATTGTGCGGTTGGAATTGAACCGAATGAACCAAGAATTAAAGAACTCGTTGAAAAATCATTAATGTTGGTGACGGCTTTGAATACCCACATCGGTTATGAGAATGCTGCAAAAATCGCAAAAACGGCACATAAAAATGGAACGACTTTAAAAGAAGAAGCCATTAATTTAGGATTGCTAACGGCGGAACAGTTTGATGAATGGGTGAAGCCGGAAGATATGGTTTAGTCTAGACTTTTAGATAATAGACTTTTAAATGTAAAAACTCTGGAGAATTTTTCCAGAGTTTTTTGTTGATATGAATGAAATTTTATAGACCCAAAGCCAAACCAATAACCAAAGCCTTATCATCTGGGAAATAACTGCCTTTAAAATAATTACTGAAATCTTTCTTTACGAACAAACTCAGACTGTTGTAAGAAAAAGTAACTTGGCCACCGTAAACAAAAGGATTAACCTGATAATTGGATCGGTCACGGAAATCCTCAAACTCCCCACGAACGATGTTGTTGGTCGACATTTTCACGCCTCCGTAAGCATTTGCTGCAATTCTAAATCCTGAACCGTACGGTCTGTATTGAATATCCATTCCAGCATTTTTCAGTTTTGAAAAGTTGTACTGTAAACCAAGTGGAACCATTAAATAACCGGTGCGCATTTTATTTTTATCAACATTTCCACCGTAATCAGCGACCGAAACCACTCCATTGGTATCTTTAGAGAAAAATTTATTATTGTCGAGGCGAACTGTTCTCCACGATAATCCCAAACCTGAAATTAAACCCCACGGACTTGTTCTGTCAAACTGATAATTCAGTTTTAAACCCACTTCCAAATTGTTGCTGTAGGCGATGTTTTTATCGAGTTCATTATCAGGTTGATTATTGGTGAGTGTCATAATTCCATAAGAGAAGTAAGGACTGAGGTTTCTGGCAGCACGGAATTTCTTTGTTAGTTTTGCTCTTAACTCTTCGTCGGAAGTAATGTCAGAATTTAGCAGAGAATAGCGAACTTGTTTTTGAATCACTTCATCGAAATCAAAACCTAAACCTTCAATTCGTTCGTCGATTTTTGTGGAATAACGATCTGCAATTTCTGCTTTCTTTTTATCAAACTCAGCCTGTGGTAAATTTTCCTTGGCTAAAAACTCAAGTTCTAACTCCATGAGTTTCTTTTCCTCTTGAATAATGCTATTGATTTTTGTTGCATATTCTTCTACCTTTTCCTTTACAATCGGGCTTACGTCGGTATCCTGTTTTGAAGGAATATTTAACTTGATAGTGACTTGCGCAGTAATGAAGGAGGCGTAAAAACATACCAATCCCATCATGATAATTTTCTTGATCATATTATTAATTTTTAAAAGTTTAAAATTGAATTATTTCGAGTTGAGGTCAATCGTTGCAACATTACTTCCGTCTTTCGTTTTCTCAATGACATCTTTATGTTCGACTGAAAAAAGTAGAGTGGAAGGATCAACAAATCTTTTTCGTTTGACCGGAATTTTTGCGGAATCTATCGTTGCAATACTGGTTGATATTTGATTTTGAGATATTTCAGGAATAATCTGCTTTGGTTTGATTGAAGGAATTTCGTTCTTTACAACAACTACTTCAGGATCAGAAATCTTTGCTTTTTGAGATGGAATAATTGAATTATTCTTTATTAAAGTAGGTTTGTTTTTTTCAACCAAAAGCGGTGTCGCTTCATTTTCAATACTTTTTTCAGGTTGAGAACTTTCCGGTTGAACTTTCGTTTCTGCAATTTGCTGTTGAGGAACTTCATCATTATTATTCATTAAAATAATTCCTAAACTAAAAAGCAAAGCCAAACAAGCCACCACTAAAAACCAGTTGAATTTTGACTTTGAAGAAGTCTGAGTTGGAGTTTGACTTTCAATCTCAGCCCACAAATCTCTGGTCGGAGTAATTTCCCGCCCGTCGATTTGTTTTTTAATTTCCTGTTCAATATTATATTTCGGAGTATTCATTTTTCAATTTTTTTTGTTGCTGAAAATAGATTTTTCTTAATTTCTCTTTCGCCCGAAACAGTTGTGTTTTACTAACGGATAAAGAAATGTCGAGTGTTTCCGAAATTTCTTGATGCGAGCAACCTTCGATGACATAAAGGTTAAAAACCATTCGGTAAGCATCCGGAAGTTGGTCTAAAAGATCCTGCGCATTAAAATCACAGTCCGTAATTTCGTTATGAAATTCTTCTAAAAAAGCCGGATTAATATCATCAATATAAAAAACCGTTTTGTGGCTTTTAATAAAATTCAGACATTCGTTCACAACGATTCTTCTGGCCCAACCTTCAAGATTTCCTTCGCTGCGAAAAGTTTCGATACTTTTAAAAATCTTACAAAACGCTTTGATGACACAATCTTCAGCCTGGTAAATATCGCTGACATAACTTTTGCTCACACTTAAGAATCGCTTTACATTTTGTTCATAGAATATTTTCTGCGCAGCCGGTTCCTGTTTTGTCAGGCGACTTAGCAAATCATCTTTTTTATTATTGAACAAAATTTTCATACTTATTCTATTTCTACTTTAAAGACAACAAAATTTTAAAAAGGTTACAGTCAATACTATATTTTAAATATTAAAACTGTAAGTGCTTGATAATGAATTAAAAAATCCATTTTCTTATTGTTGAAAATGGATTATGAAAATAAAATTTAAATTGAAACTTCAACCGAAGTGGTGAAGAAATCTTCCAGTTCCTGTAAAGTTTCTGGTGTAGTAATAATATCTTTTACCATTTCACCTTTGTCCAGCAAAACGATTCTGTTGCTGACTTCGGTCGTATGTGCCAAATCGTGACTCGAAATAAGAAAAGTTACTTGCTCATTTTTCGTCCAGTCTTTAATTAATTTCTTCAATTTAATTTGGGTTGAAGGATCGAGGTTGGCAAATGGTTCATCTAAAACAATAATTTCCGGAGTTCCAATTAAAGCGCCGACAATTCCGACTTTCTTTTGATTTCCTTTTGATAAATCGCGAACGTATTTTTTAGCATTTAAAATTTCACCATTGAAAAAATCTGCGAATTGTTTTAAAAACTCATCAACGTTGGCTTTATTTTGTCCACGAAGTTCGCCCAGGAAATAGAAATATTCTTCCGGTGTCAAATATCCTATTAAAAAAGTGTCGTCAATAAAAGCCGAAACTTTCTTTTTCCAGTTTTCATTTTCGTTGACTTTATTGCCATCGATTTCTATGAAGCCGGTCGTAGGTTCTATCAAATCTAATAAAAGACTGAAAAGCGTGGTTTTTCCGGCACCGTTATTTCCGACCAAACCGAAACTTTCGCCTTTTGGAATGACAAGGTTTTCAATATGAAGAACTTTTTTGGTTCCGTAAACTTTAGATATATTTTGAATTGAAATCATTTGATTAGGTTTTAGATGGTGGGTTTTAGGTGGTAGGAATTAATTACAGTAATTTTTTTTTAACCGCAAAAGATGCAAAAGTTTTATTTTAATGAAAGCCTATTAAAAGATTGCAAAAGAACAATATAAAGTAGTTTTATCATTTTGCATTCTTTTGAAAGTCTTTTTATATCATTTTTCTTTTGTCTCTTTTGCGGTTAAATAATGTAGATTTATATTTTACTCAGGCTTTTTTAAAGGATTCAAGTGTGGAATATTTTTGAGTTTTATAGACTTTAACAATGATGTCGAAGATTTTATCTCGAATCAAAAAACCGATAATTCCCAAAATGGCTAAACTCCCAACCGCTGGATAAATCCCGAAGAAATATTTAGCAACAGCAAAAACGCCCATTGGTAATATCATTTGAGGAAGCATCAACAACATTATTTTCATATTGAAATTATTTCCGCCGCCACCGAAAGATTTGCTTTTCGAATTCAGATCGATTGGTTTTTTATTAAATGCTCCGGCCAAAAGCGTGATGTAAGAATTGACACCCAAATTATACAAACCTGCCGCAAGAACCGTAAGATAAAACTCCCAACTCACCAGAACATAAGCGGAAGATAAAATAATCGAAACAAAAATCCCGATCACAATCAAAGACCATTTTCCTTTCAAATATTCTTTATACGGAACATTGGAAGTCATCATCAACGGATAATAGGAACTGTCCCAACTTGGAACTCTTTGCCCGAACATCAACATAAATCCGCCCGTTATAAAAATCCCCGTGAAGAGTTGCATAAAACTATTTTCATATCCTTTTGTGAAAGTCAGTAAACCGTAAAATAGAAAGAAAATGCTCATTGTTAAAGCCGATTTTGCGGCTTTGCTTCTCTTCAACAAACGAATATCATTATTAATGAAAGTTCCCATCACACCGTATTTATTTAAAAATGCGATGTTTTCAGTTTTCCCTTCAGCAACTTTTAATTCAAGTCCTTTATCTAAATAGAAGTTTTTATAAATTTCCTGGTAAGCAAGATAAGCCACGACGATTGCCAGAATAAGCGGAATCAAAAAGGCGCCGATATATTCGTAAAAACTATAGAAAATAATCTGTGAGTATTTTGAAAGTTCAATGATTTTAAAATATTCTAATCCTCCGAAAATGGTCATTAACCCAAAAACTGAAATCACGATGATATCTTTTCCATTCAATAAAATATTCAGAAAATTATTAAAATAGAAAACGGCAAAAATCCCAATCGTAAACATCAGTACGTGAATGATGGAATATCCACCATCGAAAATAAGCAGTCCGGCAAAGGGTAGAAGGAACAACAAGTTTCCCCAATTGAAGAAGTTAAAAAGGATTTTCAATATGGTATAATTGACCAGTTTTTTCTTCGTAATTCCTAAAGTCAGAAATGGTTTGATATTCTGAGTCGGCATTTGCTGCATAAAATAAAGAATCAGCAAATCGAAAGCCCAATAGTAAATAAAATATTTACTGAAAAGCAGAATGGGATCTGTATGTAATTTGTCTTTAGCAAAAAAGTAGAGCAGGAAAGGCATTGCGGCAAATGCAATACTGAAATACGCCATTCCGAAGAACATCAGAATTTTCATTCCAAGGTTGGCGCCGAATTGCGGATTCCGTATAAAATTTTTGAATTCGAATTGAATGAGTCTGCTGTACATCGTCTTACTTTTAAAGATAAGTCTAAAAATATGTAAAATGTTACAACTTATTTACCGAAACACAAAATAGATTATGAAACCAACAAGAATAGTGAGGATTAAGTACATTTGAAAAAGTTTACCTAAGTCAGCAGGACTTGGAACATTGTACTTTGAAATTTCTTTAATTTCCTTTCTTTTAATCCTTAAAAATAAAAAGAGATAGATAGCAAAAAAAAAGTAAAACAGCCGCGTAGAGGAAATCCATTGCGAAAAGGTTTTACTTCATCAACTCTTTCGCCTGCGAAATTGCTGCCTCGGTAATTTTACTACCTGAAAGAAGTTGGGCGATTTCCTGAAGTTTTTCATCCTGGTTCAAAGAAATAATCGTGGATTGTGTTTTCCCTGAAACTTCTCGTTTGATAACTTTATAATTATCATTTCCTTTAGCAGCGACTTGTGCAAGGTGACTGATGACGATCAACTGCATATTCTCCGACATTTCTTTCATCACATTTCCAATCTCCTCGGCAACTTTTCCGGAAACTCCAGTATCGATTTCATCCAGAATTAATGTTGGAAGTTCTGCATTTTCCGCCATTAGTTTTTTAATGGAAAGCATTACGCGTGAACGTTCACCACCAGAAATTGCAGTTTGAATGGGTTTCAAAGGAAAACCGGAATTCGCCTGAAATAGTAGTTGAATATTTTCTTTTCCGAATGGAGTAAAATGTTGAAGATCTGTTAACTGAACTTCAATCTTCGCTTTTTCTAACCCTAACTGATTCAGTAATTTTTCGGTTTTCTTAATGAAGTTTGGAATTGCTTTCTGACGATTTTCAGATAATTGATTTGCTGACTTTTCTAAATGTTCAGAAGCGACTGCAATTTTCTTTTCCGTTTGGTCAATGAGAAATTCTAATTCTGCAAAACCAGTTTGTTCATTCTGAATTTCATCCCGAATTTCAATTAGTTCTTCAACCGAATTTACTTTATGTTTAAGAAATAAAGAATTAATTTTATTTACTTGCAAAGACAGATCAGAAAGTACTTCCGGATTAGTTTCCATTTTATCGGCTTCGTTCTGAAGGTCGAAAAGGAAATCTTTAAACTCCACAAACTGCTCTTCCAGTCTTTGATTTAGTCTGGAATATTCATGAGATAACGACGCAACTTTTGATAATTTATTTTTAGCATCCAACAAAGAATCGAGAACTCCGATTTCTTCCGCATCCATTTTATTAAAAATCAGGGAAAGATTTTCAATAATCGTCTCCGCATTTTCCTGCTTGCTTAATTGATTCTGGGCTTCTTCTAAATCAAATAAATCCAGATTAACTTCCTGCAACTCTTCTAATAAAAAGACTTTGTAGTCGCTTTCTTTGTTGCCTTCAGACAGTTGCGTTTTATAATTCTCAAGTTCTTTGACCAACTTTTTATAAGTTGAAAAATCTTCTTGATAATTGACAATCAAGGTCTTGTTTTTCGAAAGTCCGTCAATCATCCGGAACTGATATTCTTCATCAAACAAATTTGAAGTTTCAAATTGTGAGTGAATATCAATCAGTTTTTCCGAAAGTTTTTTTAATATTTCTAAAGTAACGGGAACATCATTTACAAAAGCCCGTGATTTTCCGGTTGGTAAGATTTCTCTGCGGATAACCGTATTGATTTCAAAGTCCAAATCATTTTCGTCAAAGAAACTTTTGAAATTTTCATTAACAACGAATTCTGCTTCAACGATACTTTTAGTTTCGGAATTTTGAATTGATTTTACGTCTGCTCTTTCACCTAAAATCAAACGCAAGGCACCCAGAATAATCGATTTTCCCGCACCGGTTTCTCCCGTAATCACCTGTAAACCTTTGTTTAAAGTAATTTCGAGTGAATCTATGAGGGCGAAGTTTTGAATGAATATTCGTGAAAGCATATTTGAAAAATCAATTACGAAGTTTTAAAGCAAACTTCGGGCTGTAAATTTAAGACTTTAAAAGAGATTATGAAATAGATAAGTAAATCGAAAACGGCTAAAACACCGCTGTTAACAGAATTTTAACAATGTAACTCTTGAAAATTATTTTTTAATTAGCGTGAAAATGAAACCGGAAATTATTTCCACTTGTTCCATTTGCTGTCGATATCTTTCGGTGATAAAATGGTGAAAAGGGATTTCAGATCAGCCATGTTTACACTGGCATTACTTCCATTATTAAAAATATCGAAGATTTCCTGTTTTTTGGTATCGATGAAAATGTTAATAGGATAATTCATCTGGAAATTATTTTCATACGCTTTTAACTGCATCAAAGCATCTGCAATAATCTTTTTACCTGAAGTCTGATCCTGTTTACCAAGATTATCTAAACCAGCGCGGTGATAGGTATAGTAAAGGTTTCGCAATGTATTTTGTTCAGGTTTCAGCATGTTGTCAATCAGCGCACCTCTTGTCCGCGTACCTTCCATTACAGACCAGCCCGCGAAATTTTGATTCTGCGCATTATTAGAAATTTTCTGTGCTTTTTCAAACCAGGGTTGTCCGCCACGCACCTTAAAACTGTCGGCGTCATAACCTAGAATGGTGTACACATAAAAGCTGATCACATCGATTAAGTTTTTTCCTGAAAATTGTCTTTCATTAAAAACAAGGTTTTCATTTTCAGTATAATCAAAACTGAAATTGGTATCATTTAAGTTCAAAAGCGGCGATTCATAAGTCGTGTTAAAAACCGGGCGAACTGCCTGCACTACAATGCTCGCTTTGTAATTATTGCTTCCTGCTTTTTCATTAATAATGACGGCGAAATTGCATTTGATCTTTTCGAAGTTCTGCAATTTTTTTCCGGTCCAACTTGTATTGTTGATGAAATCCCGTAGGTTTTTTTCTAAAGTTTTATAAACCTGCACATTGCTCCCCGCTAATTGCTGCGTGTTGATTTGCACATTTGCCAAGAGTTCTTGAGAAAAACTCAAGTTGAAGGTTAATAAAAGGATGAATATCGTAAAAAGTTTCTTCATTATTAATTTAAAGTTTGAAAACGGAAATTTAAGGATATTATTTCAAAATCTGATCTTCCACGAAATTTAAAATATCTTTGGCTACATGCTCTTTTGATTTTAAGGGGAATTCTGTAATGGTAGATTTGGTGAGGATTTTAATTTTATTGGTTGTGCCTTTAAAACCTGCACCTTCATCCCGAAGAGAATTCAGAACAATCATATCCAGATTTTTTTTCTGAAGTTTTCCTTTCGCGTTTTCTTCTTCATTTTGAGTTTCCAGAGCAAAACCTACTAGGAATTGTTTGGTTTTTCTTTCACCCATCGTTTTTAGAATATCTGGATTTTTCACCAATTCTATCGTTAAAGAATCATCATTCTTTTTAATTTTTTCCTGGGCGATTTCTTTTGGAGCATAATCAGCCACAGCAGCGCTTGCAATAGCAATATCTGCATTTTCGTAATATTCAAAAACTTTAGCAAACATTTCCTTCGCCGAAGTTACGCGGTGAACTTCTATATTTTGATGATTGGTTTTTTCAGAACTTGGGCCTGAAATCATAATTACTTTTGCACCTCGATTGGCGGCTTCTTCTGCAAGTGAAAATCCCATTTTCCCGGAAGAATGATTTCCAATAAACCGAACAGGATCTATTGCTTCATAAGTTGGACCAGCGGTAATAAGAACGGTTTTTCCTTCTAAATTTCTATTGGAATTAAAGAAGTCTTCAATGATTTGCGAAATGGTTTCCGGTTCTGCCATTCTTCCTACGCCAGATAATCCGCTGGCTAATTCGCCATCTTCCGCCGGAATTAGATGATGCCCGAAATCTTCAGCCAATTCTAAATTTAGTTTTGTAGATGGATGTTGATACATATCTAAATCCATTGCTGGGGCAATAAACACGGGACATTTCGCAGACATATAAGTTGCTAAAACCAAGTTGTCACACATGCCGTGAACCATCTTCGATAAGGTGTTCGCAGTGCAGGGAGCCATTAAAATAACATCTGCCCAAAGTGCCAGTTTTACATGATTATTCCAGGTTCCATTTTCAGAATAAAAATCGCTGTAAACCGGATTTTTAGAAAGCGTAGAAAGCGTGAGTTTTGAAACAAACTGTTCGGCAGAAGGCGTCATTAAAACTTGAACTTCCGCACCTTTTTTTATGAAATCTCTGATGAGGTAATTTATTTTGTATGCGGCAATTCCACCGGAAATACAGATGAGGATTTTCTTACCTTGAAGTTTCATTAATTAGAATTTTTAAAGTTGAACGAATTTACTTAAATTTTTGCAAACATATTTTAATAACACAAACGATATTAAATATAAAAGTCACAAAAACAAGATGTTCTGTGACTTTTAAAATAATTAAAGAAATAAATAATTAGTTTCTTTCTTCAGTTTTTCTGTAGTAGATTTCTCCGTCTAACCATTCTTGGATCGCAATCGAAGTTGGTTTTGGAAGTTTTTCGTAATGTTTTGAAATCTCGATTTGTTCTTTATTTTCAAAAACTTCTTCTAGCGTTGAATTATGCACTGCAAATTCATCTAGTTTATTGTGAAGTTCAGAGCGAATTTCTGCATTGATCTGCTCTGCTCTTTTACCCATCACCACGATTGCTTCGTAGATAGAACCTACGTTCTCTTCGATTTTATCTCTATCGTAAGTTATTGTACTTAATTCGGCTTTAGAATCTTTTACGCTCATTTTCAGTTGGTTGTTATAATTGGAATTTGCAAATATACGGATTACTTTTTGATTTTGAAAGATGCGTTCGGAGCAGGAGTTGCCATATTAGCACTGTCTCTCTGTAATTTTTCCGATTCACGCTTGTCTTTTTCCAAATTCATATTGGCTTCCGCATCCTGCATTTTTTCTTTAAGTTCTTTATTTCTGGCTTCTACTTTTTTCTCAAGTTCAGCAAAGTTTTCTTTTTCTTTCAATAATTTAGTTCGAAGATCGATAGCCAATTGCGCATTATCGGTTCCAGGAACATCTCTTTCTACTTGTTTGGTAAAGGCTAAAGCACTTTCAATTCGGTCTTTCTTTAAACTATAAACCGAGTTTACTGCTAATTCGTATTTTGATTTTAGCATGTAATCGTAAATTTTAGAACGCAATTTTGTACTTGGAAAATCATCTAATACATTTTCAAATGCGGTACTTGCTGCTTTATACTCAGCCATTTTGAAATACTGCTTCGCGTTTTCGTAGGCTTTAAATTCTAACTTATAGGTTAATTCATCAATTAATTTATCGATGTTTTTTGACCGCTCAGAATCTGGATAGTTATTAAGGAAATTCTGCATTTCATTAATGGCTAACTCTGTACTCGTTTGATCCAGGTTATAATCCATACTTCCTTCGTAGTAGCATAATGCCGACATATATGCTGCTTCTTCTGCACGTTTATCTTGCGGGAAGGTTACCGAGAAATTCTTGAACTGGTGTCCAGCCAACTTGTAATTTCTGTCATAATAGTTTGAGTAGGCTGAATTGAAAACTACATTCGGTGCGTCATCTGTACCAGCAACGAGGTTCGAAAGTCTTTCGTATAACGCCAAGGCATCTTTCCATTTTTTCTTTTCGAATTTTTCGTTGGCTACTTTTAAAATATAGTCTTTGTCTGCACTTTTCAAGGCCAAATCCTGTTGTCTGTTACAGGCAGATAATGCAAAAAATGCGAGAGTAATAATCAAATACTTTTTCATAAATAAATTATTGCAGAAACTAATTGATTTCTAATTTCTGCGGTTTAGGGTGCAAAAATATAACTTTTTTGTCAATAGATTTTTTTTTATGATAATTTAACTAATATTTTAATGCGATTGATACCCTAAAAGCGAAAAAACAGTTACTAATAGGTTGGCTAGAACTTTTTTCTCAGATTCTTCTATATAGTTTTCTTCTTTTCCAGCAACATATAGTTCGTAGAAATTTTTATTTCGAATGACGAATAACGAAGAACCCACAATCAAAGTTAAAATGTCTTCTGGTTTTGGAGCATTGCTGAAAACTCCCGACGCAACTCCTTTTTTAATTACGTCATCTATCTTCGAAGTAAATGTGGTGTAAAACTCCAGTAAATCTTCTTTTAAATGTTCTGTATGTCGAAGTTCTTGCGTTACAAAACCGTGGAAATAATTGAATTTAAATAATTGACTTACCACATATTTTATTAATTCCTTCATTTGCATTTCTGGTTTTCCGTCTCTGATGACTTCTGCAAATTCTGCAAAACTCTCTCTGGTTTTTTGAACGCGATATTGGTAGAGGTAAGACATCATTTTTTCCTTCGAGCCGAAATAATAAGAAATCATGGCAACATTAATGTTGGCATTGGTAGAAATATCTCGCACCGAAGTTCCCTCAAAGCCTTTTTTGGCAATGAGTTTTTCTGCAACATTTAAGATATGGATTTGTTTTTCAGTAAATTTTTTTTTCATGTGTGTGTTAGTTTTTAGTAAAGTTAAATAAAATATAACACAATTTAAAACAAATGTTTAATCACTGCTTCTCTGTTTTTAGTTATTTTTGAGGATGACTTATTTTGATTTTCATCATCATCATTTTCAAAAAACGACAGGAATTTATAATTTGGGTGTCGAAGAAACGCCACCAAATCTTTATTTCTCTGCCGGAATCCATCCTAATTTAACAATGCATTATACTGAACAACAGTTCAATTGGTTAAATGAAATTACGAAACACAAAAATTGTATTGCAATAGGTGAATGTGGTTTAGATGGACTCATCAATATTGCAGATGAACTTCAGGAAGATTTATTTGAAAGACAAATTGAATTGGCAAATGAGCGAAACAAACCATTAATTATTCATTGTGTAAGAAGGTTTCCTCAATTAATTCATTTTCGGAAAAAAGCAAAAGTCCCTATGATTGTGCATGGATTTAATAAAAGAAAAACAATTGGAGAGGAATTAAAAAAACACGATTTTTATTTAAGTTTCGGAAAATCTGTTTTGCAAAATGTAAATTTGCAGGAATTTGTAAAAGAATTCCCAATCGATAAATTATTTCTGGAAACTGATGATTCTGATTTTGATATTCAATTACTCTATCAAAAAGTTTCTGATTTGAAAAATTTGAAAGTGGAAAACCTTATGGAACAAATCCAAGAAAATCTACAAATTTTTAATATTTCTCCTTTAAAATGAAAAAAGACTGGCTCGAAAGAACAGAATTATTGATTAAAGAAAGCGGTTTAGAAAAACTGCAAAAAGCGAACCTGCTGATAATTGGTTTGGGCGGTGTCGGCTCATTTGCTGTCGAATTTTTGGCCAGAGCCGGCGTCGGAAAAATGACAATTGTTGATGGTGATACAGTTGATCTTACCAATATTAATCGGCAATTACCAGCCTTAAAATCTACCTTGGGAAAACCAAAAGTAGAAATCGTTGGTGAGCGGCTTTTAGATATTAATCCAGATTTAAAACTGACGCAACTCAATCAGTTTCTGAATCCAGAAGATATGGAAACAATTTTTGATAATCAGCAGTATGATTATGTTTTGGATTGTATCGACAGTGTTTCGCCAAAGGTTACTTTAATTCTAAATGCCCGAAGAAGAAAAGTGAAAATCGTAAGTTGCATGGGCGCAGGTGGAAAAATGGATCCGTCAAAAGTTTTGGTTCGCGATATCCATAAAACCCAAAGTTGTCATCTTGCCAAACAAGTTCGAAAACGGTTAAAAAAAGAAAATATTGACAAAGGTGTTCGATGTGTTTTTTCAACTGAAATTCAGGATCAGGAAAGTTTAAAAATGACTGATGGAAGTAATTTTAAAAGGTCTTTTTACGGAACCATAAGTTATATTCCTGCTATTTTTGGATTATATGCGGCGGCAGAAGTCATTAATTATTTAATTAAAAAAGATGAGTGATTTCAAACTTCCAAAGGAGGAGAAATTGAAACATAAAAAAGAAATCGGTTTGCTTTTTGAAAAGGGCAAATGGAAAACTTGCGATAATTTACGAATCATCACTTTAAATTTAGATAAAAAACCACAAGAAGATTTTTCTTATGAAAAGCAAAAAGTGGGAGTTTCAGTTTCTAAAAAACATTTTAAAAGAGCGCACGATCGCAATAGAATCAAACGATTGCTGCGTGAATGTTACCGTTTAAACAAAGAGATTTTTGTAGATAAGTTTGGAGCAAATTCTTTATCAATGGTTTTCTGGATTTCTAAAGAAATGCCTCCTCATTTTAAAGTGGTAGAAGAAAATTTTATAAAACTTTGTGAATCAGTGAAATAAAATTTAGAACCATAGCACGGTTTTTGTAAATTTGGGAAAGATATAATTTTAAAAACAGTACAGAAAATGCTTGACAATATTCCATATTTACCTTACGTTCTCAGTGCTTTTATGGGAATTGGTTTGGCCGCCGCAACTGGATTTCGTGTTTTTCTACCGATGTTCGCCGTGAGTCTTGCTTCTTATATGGGTTGGATTCCAATGAACGAAAACTTTCACTGGCTTGCTGGTTTACCCGTTTTAATTACAACTGGAATCGCTACGATTGTTGAAATTCTTGCCTATTATATCCCTTTTGTAGATCACCTTTTAGATACGATGTCGATTCCTTTGGCAACGATTGCTGGCTCAGTTATGTTTGCAAGTCAGTTCGCAGATATGGGAACTTTTCCACAATGGGCTTTGGCTTTAATTGCGGGTGGCGGAACTGCTGCAGCAATCAGTTCAGGGTTTGCAGGAACGCGTGCTGCATCCACGGCAACGACGGGAGGATTGGGGAATTCTGTAGTCGCAACTACGGAAACGGCTGGAGCGGGTGTAATGTCGATTTTAGCTATGGCAGCGCCAATTATCGCTTTTATTGCAACAATTATATTAATTATAATCGTATTGGTTTTGGGCCGCAAACTTTGGCGAAAATTTAGGAATTTTAATACAGACCGAAATTCTAAAACAATCAATGTTGAGGCGGTAGATCGAAAAAATATAGAATAGAAAAAACCCACTTGTTTTAGTGGGTTTCTCTTTATTTGTTTTGGCGTAATTCCTTGACTTCCTTTATTTTATCATTAAAATAGGATTTTTTATCTGGATGTTTTTCAGAAAGTATTCCGAAGGCTTTAATTGCTTTGGCGTACAATTTCTGTTCAATGTAGAGGTTGGCTAAAGTCTCGGTCATCAGATGCGAAATATCATCGTTTCTTTCCTTGATTACGAAATCTGATTCTTCTTTTAATTTCGAAATTCTCGGCTCTTTTTCAATAAAGTTTTCAATGACTTTGTTTTTAATTTCCGTAATCGAAATTTCGATTTTCTCTTTGGTTTCTTCTTTAGTTCGGTCGATTTTTAACCAACTTTGCCAAGTGTTGATAAAGTCCGGAACGTTGCTTTCTTCAATTTTTTCGGCGTTTTTTTCGTCTTCTGATGCTTCTTTAATTTCTTCTTCTTTATTTAAAGCAGATACTTTTTGTGTAAAGAATGAAACATTAAAAATTGGTCTTTCTGTTGCAGGAGTTTCTTCTTTTACTGTTTCTTTTTTTTCTTTATTAATGGAGGTTTTCTGCGTTTGAACTCCTTGTTTTTTGTCAATTAAAGCATCGGGAGTATTTGTAGAAAACGACATTGGTTTCCAATCTGACCTTGTTTCTTGAATAGACTCTGCTTTTATTTCTGTTTGTTCTAACTTAATTTCTGTCACTTTATCTTCTGGCTTCTCAGCGATAATAACTTTTTCTTTCTCAGTAATCGTTTCTAATTCAGTTATTTCTGTTTTAGCTTCTTTTATTTTTGAAATTTCAAAACTTTGAGTCTCAGAGAAATTAACTTCAGCACTCTTTGCAGTTTCCTCTTTTTCTGTGGAAGTTGGTTTTTGTTTTTTGGTTGCTTTTATTTTCGCCTCAACTTCAGCAATAAGGCGTTTCATTTCCTCTTCATGTTTGTTCAAAACAGGTTTTGGCATTTCCTGAACTTCTGCTTTTTCTGGATTTGAAGCGATTTTAACCTCGGGTAAAAAATCAGTTGTCGCATGAAAACTCACCTCGCTTGCATCTTCAATAATAGGTTTTTCCAGAGAAATAAAATCTTCATTCACGATTTTTTCTTTGCTAAAGGTTTCAGCATCATTACTTTCAGTGAATTTTGGAGTTTTTTCCGATTCTATATTTTCAGAAGTAGTTTCAACTTTAACCTCAGGTAAAAAATCTGCCGTTTCGTGAAAACTAAGGTCAGCAGGATTTTCTATTAATTCTTTTTCTTCAGAAATATTTTCCTCTTTCACAATTTCTTCTGTGCTGAAATTTTCAGCATCGTTTGCTTCGGTGAATTCAGGTGATTTTTCAATAACTATTACTGAATCAGGTTTCTGAGTAACAATTTGTCCGGATTCGATTGTAGATTCTATGTCGATTGTTTCGGATTCTTGATCCAGAAAATCTTCTTCGCCTTCAAATAAAATCCTGTTTAATTCTCCATTTACGAAAACCGGTTTTGGCGCATCAATTACTGCTGCTTCAATTTTAGTAAAATTATTAGTGGATTCTTGTGAAACAACTGGTTCCTCAACAATTTTTTTTAACGAACTTTTTACCTCCTGTTTTGTTTCTTCCTTAGAATTAATCAACTGATAAAGTATTTTTTTATCGGTCGTATAGGCTGCGGTAATAGAAAGTTCATTGGCGTAATTTTCTGGTTGCAAACGATGTGTTCCTAAAAGATGTAACGCTCGCAAACTTTGAATATAAGGATGTTTGTTAATCTCACCACTCAATAATTCCAAATCTTTGATTTGAAATAATTCTGGGTTTTTTGCTAATTCTAAAATTCTTCCGTTCATCTTACCAATTGGCTACAATATCATTAAAAATTTTGTTGATTATTCTGTCGTTCACCACTTTAACTTGAGAGGATTCAATGGTATTAATATCTAAATCACTACTGAAAACCGCTTCATCAGAATAGACACGATCGAAACTTTTGTTTTCTTCACCTGCAACTCGATTTTCATAATGAACTTTCACCGTGATGGTCAGTTTATTTTGAGCTGCCTGAATATTTCCACCTGGTGCATTTACCGCACTAGAAATGGTTGTCGGTGTGATAGAGTAATCGGTGATTTCTCCTTCAATGAGAATGTCTGGTTTATCTTTTGTCCCCTTTAAAGTCGTTCGCTGTAGAAACCGATTTTGTATTGCAGTCGAAAATTCCTGTGATAAACTGGCATTCATTAAAGGCGCATTATTTGGGAAGTCTCTAATTTCAATGGTCTTTGTTTCTGGACTTAATGACGATCCAGTGAAACTGTAACAACTTGTTAAAAGAACCAGGGAAAAAGAACCAAGGAAAAAGAGCAAAAGAAAGTTAGTTTTCTTAGTCTGCAATTTTATTTCTGCAATCTGAAATTTCTTCATTAGTCTTCTAAATTATATTGTTTAATCTTTCTGTAAAGGGTTCTTTGAGAAATTCCCAATTCGTCTGCGGCCTTGTTTCTACGGCCTTTGTGTTTCTCTAACGCTTTGACAATCAGTTCTCTCTCGTTGTTTTGAAGGGAGAGAGAATCTTCTTTTGTTTCTTCTATTTCAATATCTTCCACATCTTCATAATCTTCATCTGCTTTAGAGATTACTGGACTTTGATACTGATTTTGGTTTTCAAAATAGAGCATTGAGTTCGGATTCTGCGTTTGAGTTTCCGGCGTGAAAACGCGGTTGATCAGATTTTTTTCATGATGGCTAAAATCACTGTTATCTCGATTTTTTATCAATTCCGAAGTTAAGGATTTTAAATCGTTAAGATCATTTCTCATGTCAAAAAGGATCTTGTACATGATCTCTCTTTCCGAATTAAAATCAGTCGAAGAAATACCACCTCCTTTCTGAATAACCGCTGGAAGTTGCGTCTGCATTGGGATGTATTCTGCTAACTTCACAGAATTCACCGTTCTTTCTTGCTCAACAACAGTCATTTGTTCGACTAAGTTTCTCAACTGACGAATGTTTCCAGGGAATGCATAATTTTCCAAATAATTAATTGCATCATCAGTTAAAACCAATTCCGGCATTCGGTACTTTTCCGCGAAATCGATTGCGAATTTTCTGAAGAGTAAATGAACATCTCCTTTTCGTTCGCGTAAAGGCGGCATGTCGATTTGTACCGTATTTAACCGGTAATATAAATCTTCACGGAATCTTCCGTTATGAATAGCGTTCAGCATGTTAACGTTGGTTGCCGCTACAATTCTTACATTGGTTTTTTGAACTTGAGAAGAGCCCACTTTCATGAATTCTCCGCTTTCTAAAACACGAAGTAAGCGAACCTGCGTTTGCACCGGTAATTCACCAACTTCATCCAGGAAAATAGTTCCACCATCTGCCACTTCGAAATATCCTTTTCGGGTTGAAGTTGCTCCAGTAAACGCGCCTTTTTCATGTCCAAATAATTCGGAATCAATTGTTCCTTCAGGTATTGCTCCACAGTTGACTACTATGTAAGGTTGATGCTTTCTTCTGGATTCGCCATGGATTATTTTAGGAATAAATTCTTTTCCTACACCGCTTTCTCCCATGACCAAAACAGAAATATCAGTCGGCGCGACCTGAATTGCTTTTTGCAAAGCACGGTTAAGGGCCGGATAATTTCCGATAATTCCGAAACGTGTTTTTATGGATTGTAAGTCTGTCATTTTTTTTTCTTTGAATAATATACAGTGTAAAAATTACAATGTGTTATTTAATTATTTTCTAAGATTTTTATAAAATCTTCTTTAAAATAAGTGAGAACGATGGTTTGATTTACAGCCACAACAATTTTCTTCCGCGCGTTTTCCAACAGTTCGGAAATGTTATTGATAATTAGTGTGTTCTGTAAATCTTTCATTTTTTAGCAACTCTTGTTTTATGCGATCATTGCAGCCCGACTTGAACAGAGCTCTTTTTAATTGGGGACTGAGCTTGTCGAAGTCACCAATTAAAAAAGCGGGAGTGGAAGGCGGAAATGTCTGCCCAAATACCTGTTAAACCGTTCTCCCCAAAAGCGTTCCCTGTGTATTTCCATGAACGAAAACAGAGACAATGTCGCCTAATTTCTGACCTTCTAATTTGTCGAAAACGCAAACTGCATTTTGGGAATTACGTCCTTTCCATTGGTTTTCATTTTTTCTGGAAGTTCCTTCAATTAAAATTTCGTGGTTTCTGCCAACGTAGCCTTGCATTCTTTTTCTAGAAAGTTCGCCTTGTAAAGCGATGACTTCTGCCAGTCTTCTTTGTTTAACATCAGCCGGAACATCGTCTTCCATTTTCTTTTCTGCCGGAGTTCCCGGTCGTTCGGAATAGGAGAACATATAACCGTAATCGTATTCTACTTCGCGCATCAGGCTTAAAGTTAATTGGTGATCTTCTTCGGTTTCGCCACAGAATCCGATGATCATATCTTGTGAAAATGAAACGTCGGGAATGAGTTCTTTTGCTTTATTAATTAGAGCCAAATATTCCGCGCGGGTATGCTGACGGTTCATTTTTTCCAACATTCTGTCGCTTCCACTTTGTACGGGAAGGTGAACATACTTACAGATATTGTCGTATTTCGCCATGACTTTGAAAACATCAATACTCATGTCGTGCGGATTAGAAGTGGAGAATCGAATTCTCATTTTCGGCACTGCGATCGCGACCATTTCCATTAACTGTGCAAAATTAATCGCCGTTAATTGTTGAATTTCGCTGGCTTTTTTAAAGTCTTTTTTGGCGCCACCACCGAACCACAGATAAGAATCTACGTTCTGTCCGAGAAGGGTAACTTCCTTATAACCGCTATTCCATAACTGTTTGCATTCTTCGATAATCGAATGTGGATCGCGACTGCGCTCCCGACCACGCGTAAACGGAACAACGCAGAACGTACACATATTATCGCAACCACGCGTAATCGTCACGAAAGCCGTAACGCCGTTTCCGCCTAAACGAACCGGACTGATATCAGCGTAGGTTTCTTCTTTGGATAAAATAACATTGATGGCATCCCGGCCGCCTTCAGTTTCTTTTAAAAGATTGGGTAAATCTCTGTAAGCATCAGGTCCAACAACCAAATCAACTAAATGTTCTTCTTCCAAAAACTTGGTTTTCAACCGTTCGGCCATGCATCCTAAAACTCCAACTGTTAAGTTAGGTTTTTCTTTCTTCAGATTTTTGAATTGAGAAAGTCGCATGCGAACAGTTTGTTCGGCTTTTTCACGGATTGAACACGTATTTAATAAGATTAAATCGGCTTCTTCGGGAAGAAGAGTCGTGTTATAACCTTGTTCATTCAGAATGGAAGCAACGATTTCTGAATCAGAGAAATTCATCTGACAGCCGTAACTTTCCAGAAATAGTTTTTTAGAATTCTGCGGTTTCTCTGCGATCGCAAAGGCTTCACCTTGTTTGGTTTCGTCTATATATTTTTCTTGCACCTTGATAAATTTTAGATTTTGAATTTTAGATTTTAAACTCAAAATGAGGATGCAAAGATACAAATTTCTGTGACAGAATGGCAGAGTTAGTTAATTTTCACAAAAGGTAAGTGCAACAGTAAATATTCAATTATTTTTATGGAAAATACCTTTTAATATTACTAATAATCAGTAACAGCATTCAAAGTTAACCGATATTTATAATCAACTGGATTGCCGTTGACGGTTGCAGGTTTCCATTTCTTTTTTGTGCTGAGAATTCCATTGGTAATTCGTTTATCAAATTCAATATTGGAGGAGGATTTGATCATCACAATATTCTCGATTTTCGCTTCTTTGCTAATGATGAATTCTACCATGACATTGAATCGGTCGTTCCAGTCGAAACCTCTCACGTCGATTCTGTTAATGATTCCTTTCTTAAATTCTTTAATCCCTCCGTTTTCGTAATTTCCGTACGCTGGGAAGGTAATTGCAGGAAAATATCCATCGTGATAGCGCTCAAATAAATCATCAGGGAAAATATAAAAAGTTGCTACTGCCGGTTTTGTAATTCCATCTACAGTAGCCGCTTTCCAGTTGTTTTGATATTTTGCAACTTCTCGGGCCAGGTCATAGGCACATTTGTTTTTAGCAATATTCTTCTCGTTGTGATCTTTAATAAAACTTATGGATTGGTCTGCATTGATGAGCAAGTTAAGTTGATAAAATTCACTTTTATCAGCGCATGATTTTAAATCTTTTTCAATGATCATATCATGAAAATCTTTGTAATACGATTCGTAGCCGCCGATGTACGGAACCTGATTTTTGGGATAATGCTCGAGAATTTGTGCATTTGAAAATGAAGCCAATATTAAAAATAGAAAAATAAATATTCTCATAATTTTGAAATTTGAACATTAATCATGGTCATAGACTTCTGTATTAAAAGTGATTTTATAATAGAAAATTGAATTGATGGGTTTGTTGTTTTTTTGTGCAGGTTCCCAATTTTTATGGGATTTCTTTAAAACGTAATTCAAATCATTTAGTAATAATTGATGATTTTTTACCTTAGGTTTTACATCAACGATTTTTGCCAAACCAGTATCATTAATATAAATTGCAAAAGTCATTGGGCCATTTATCGAATAATTTTGATCTACTGAATAACTCAAAGCCCGATCGAAATCTTTTTGTAATTTTTTTTCTCCAGGTTTGTAAAACGCCTCTTTATCCCAATCTTTTGGATTTGAATCTGCAGGTTTTTCTTGTGAATATAGAACTATTCCGACCAGTGAAAAGATGATTATTAGTAACTGCTTCATTAATAATTTTCATTAAATATAAAAAAAACTCTGCGATTACTCACAGAGTTTTATAAAATATAATTACGTTTCTATTTAAACATCAATACTTTCGGTCACGAAATTCAATTTAATTCGAATTCTGGAATCTACCGGAACATTATCGCATTTTGAAGGCGTCCAGTTTTTCTTGATTTTTTTAACAGCAAACTTTAAATCTCTTAAAAAGCCATCACTGTTTTCAACTTTTGGTGTGACATCCAAACCGGTTACTTTTCCATCTTTATCGATATCCATGTGAAGGTAGAACGTTCCGTTAACCACATAAATCTCTTTGTCTACATATGCGGAAATATATCTGAATAATTCCCGATTAAAAGCGGCGTCACCGCCTTCGAACTGGGCTCTTATAAATTGTGAATCATCAGAACAAGACGTTACTTTGTAGTAATCGTAAGGTTTTTTAATATCAACTCTGAAGAAATTTTTGCTTGTTTCAGAGAAAAAATAACCTTCCTGCAAATCTTCTACTTCTTGTGCATAAGAGATAAAAGATGCGAAAATCATCAGAAAAAATAGACGTTTCATAACCTTTAAATTTAAAAGTAAATTTACGAAAAACCCTTTGATAAAAAAGTTTTAGAACATGACATTTACAATACTTCAATCTGATTTTTTAGTAAATCTTCAAATTCCTCACGTCTTCTAATCAAATGTGCTTTGCCATCTAAGAACAAAACTTCGGCAGGTTTTAATCGGGAATTAAAGTTAGAACTCATTTCAAAACCATATGCACCGGCATTTCTGAAAACCAAAATATCATTTTCACGGACTTCATTTAACTTTCTGTCCCACGCAAAAGTGTCCGTTTCACAAATGTTTCCGACAACAGTGTAAATTCTTTCGGCACCTTTTGGATTAGATAAATTTTCGATAATGTGATAAGAATCGTAAAACATCGGGCGAATTAAATGATTGAAACCAGAATTAATTCCCACAAAAACGGTTGCAGTTGTTTGTTTGATGACATTTGATTTTACTAGAAAATGTCCGCTTTCGCTTACCAGATATTTACCTGGTTCAAACCATAATTCGAATTTTCTGCCGGTTTCCTGGTGATATTCAGTCAGCGCTTTTTCTACTTTTTTACCTAAAGTTTTCACATCAGTTTCCATATCACCTTCCTGGTATGGAACTTTGAAGCCACTTCCCATATCGATGTATTTTAAATCCGGGAAATGATCAGACATTTCAAACATGATTTCTAAACCTTGAATGAAAACTTCCGGATCTTTTATTTCACTTCCGGTATGCATGTGTAAGCCTTCTATTCGAAGGTTCGTCGATTTCATGACTCTGGTAATATGACGAAGTTGATGAATTGAAATCCCGAATTTAGAATCGATGTGACCGGTAGAAATTTTGTGATTTCCACCCGCATAAATGTGTGGATTTATTCTCACAAAGATCGGATAGGTATTTCCATATTTATTTCCGAACTGCTCCAGAATTGAAATATTATCAATGTTGATATGAACTTTTAACTGCATTGCTTCTTCGATTTCTAAGAGATCAACACAGTTTGGTGTGAACAGGATTTTATCATTTGTAAATCCCGCTTTCAAACCCAACTTCACTTCATTAATAGAAACACAGTCTAAACCTGCGCCTAAATTTTTGATGTATTTTAGAATATTAATATTGGTTAAAGATTTTGCAGCATAAAAAAACCGCGTGCTTTTATGAAAAGAAGACGTAAGTTTTTCATAATGAATTTTAATGCTTTCTGCATCGTAAACATAAGTCGGCGTGCCGAATTCTGCCGCAATTTTCAATAGATTTTTATCAGTCATATTATTTTATTTTTTTAATTAAAAAAAGCAGACCCCAAAAGAGCCTGCTTCACAATATTATTAAAATACCTGCCCTTAATCCACGGAGTTTGCTTTAGAGAAAAACTTTTTCCCCTTTGAAGCAACCTTTTTTATAGATGTGTGAGCGTGCATTATTTTGTTTTGCTAAATTTTTGTCAAAATTAAAATTTTTAATTTAATTCTGTACTATTTATTTTAAAGGAGTTGGAACAATTTCAAAATCACCTCTTAAAAGTCCCAGTTTTAAATCATTTTCTAAATCTGCAGTCGGAAAATCAATATCAATTTTTATAGCCGACAGTTTTTTCAAAGATTCAATTTGGGTATATAATTCGTAAAATCCGTAGGCGGTTAATTTTCCTTTTTCAAATAGTAAGAAAGATTTCTCACCTAAAACTCTTCCTGTTGACAGCCATAATTCATCTTTTTTATGAATGGTAATCAGATCTTTAAGTTTGTTAACATCTTGTAAATCACCCTTTTTATTGATGAAACTTACCGCTTTTATTCCTTGAGTAAATGATTTGAATTTTAGTAAAGGTTTTTCTGATTTCTGATTATTGATTTTATCAACGAAATATTTTTCACTTTTATGGTAAAGACCAAACGGCAATGACTCAGATTTTTTCAAACCTTTGGTTCGCATCATCAATTTTGCCAGAATATCGTTGCCGGTTAATTCGTATTGAATTTGTTCAACCTCTTCCTGAATGGTAATCCAGCGTTTGGATTTGGAGTGAAAAATGTTTTTAGAAAACTTATTGAGATCATCAACGAAATCGGAAAAAATGATTTTTCCATCTTTATCCTGAAAATAAAGAATGCCTTTTTCTGCGGGTAAATCCTGTGTAAGATCCCGAATTTTATTCAGATAAGTTTTCGCGTTGACCTCATCATGATGTTGCTGAATGATTTCAGAATCCTTGTCTTTAATCATTAATAATTTGAACAGTTCCAAAGTTGCCTTCGCATCACCGGAAGCGCGGTGTTGGTCAACCAAAGGAATACCAAGGGATTTCACCAATTTTCCAAGGTTGTAACTTTCAGCCATTGGAATCAGTTTTTTGGCTAAAGGAATGGTGTCTATTGTATTGATTTTGAAGTCATAACCTAAACGTTTAAATTCCTGCCGAAGCATTCTGTAATCAAATTCAATATTGTGACCAACCAAAGTTGTGTTTTCGGTGATTTCAACCACTCTTTTGGCTATTTCATGAAATTTTGGTGCAGTTCTCACCATTTTTGGCGATATTTTCGTCAATTTTTGCACAAATGGCGTGATGTCGCTTTCAGGATTGACCAAAGAAATAAATTGGTCTACAATGCGGTGCCCGTCATATTTATACACGGCGATTTCGATGATGCTTTCTTTACGATAAGGTGCACCGTTACTTTCTATATCAATTACTGAATACAAATTCTTCTGATTAAATTATCGTCTTTTTCCTGTGATCATTCCTAATGCAAACTTACCGAGTTCCCGGGCAAAGGTATTCATAAAAGTTTTTCCGGCTCTGCTGCCAATCACTTCCTGAAAAACATTTGGTTGCTCTTTTGTGACGGATTTCTTTACCATTGGAGCAGCATCCTGTACCGCTTGTTCCATTCTGGTAGTTAACATTTCGTAGGCGGAATCTTTATTTACGGTTTGCTCATGTTTTTTCACCAGTGCAGATTGGCTCGTTAAAGCAGCAACTTCCGAATCCGTCAAGACATCCATTCTACTTTCGGGTGAAATTAAAAAAGTATGAACCAAAGGCGTCGGAATTCCTTTTTCATCTAAAGCCGTGATAAATGCTTCTCCAATCCCCAGATTTTGAATGAGTTGTGCGGAATCGTAATATTCTGTAATCGGATAATTTTCTACCGCTTTCGAAATTTCTTTTCGGTCTTTCGCTGTAAAACCACGCAATGCATGTTGGATTTTCATTCCCAGTTGACTCAAAACATTTTCCGGAACGTCGCCCGGGATTTGGGTGATAAAATAAATTCCCACTCCTTTTGAACGGATGAGTTTTACCATCGTCTCAATTTGTGCCAATAAAGTTTTACTCGCTTCATTAAAAATAAGATGCGCTTCATCGATAAACAGGACAAATTTAGGTTTTCCCGTATCGCCTTCTTCCGGGAAGATCATATAAATCTCCGCAAAAAGAGACAGCATAAAAGTGGAAAAAAGTTGGGGTTGGCTTTGGATATTTTGAACTCTTAAAATATTTACCACTCCTTTTCCGTCGCGGGTCTGCAATAAATCATTAACGTCAAAACTCGGTTCGCCAAAAAACTCGGTTGCACCTTGCTGCTCCAAAGCAACTATTGAACGTAAAATCGCTCCCAAAGACGCTGGTGAGATAGAACCATAATTGCCTTTTAAATCTGCTTTTCCCTGGTCGTTATCCGTAAGATATTGCAGCAATTTTTTCAAATCATCGAGGTCAATTAAAGGCAAACCTTTATCATCCGAATATTTAAAAACAATCGACATGATGCTGCTTTGCGTATCATTCAAATTTAAAATTTTACTTAAAAGCAAAGGTCCAAATTCTGTAACGGTCGCACGGAGTTTTACGCCTTTTTCCCCAGAAATCGACATCAATTCTACCGGAAAAGATTGCGCTTCATAAGGCAGTTTTGTCTTGGCATACCTTTCAGAAATAATGGCGTTTTCTGTTCCCGGTTCGGCGATTCCTGAAAAATCTCCTTTGATATCCAAAACCAGCGAAGGAATTCCAGCGTGGGAAAGTTGCTCAGCAAAAACCTGGACTGTTTTGGTTTTCCCGGTTCCGGTTGCGCCGGCGATTAATCCGTGACGGTTAATTGTTTTCAAGGGAATTTTAACATCAACTTCGGTTACAACTTCGCCATCGAGCATTCCTTTTCCTAAAGTAATAAATTCGCCTTTTGGGGTGTATCTCGACGTAAGTTCCTGTATGAATTTTGCTTTATCTGCCATCTTATGTTTGTTTGAAAGGATAAAGATAAAAAATAATAAAGATTATAAATTACGTTGGATAAAATATTCCCTAATTTAGATGATGAAAATCATTTCCAATTAAGATAAAAAAGTCTTAATTTTGACCTGTCATGAAATCCATAATTACAATCATATTATCAGTCATCATTTTTGGGGCAAGTTTCCAGAATTCGCTGTTTATGATTGATTATAAAATTAATCAGGAGTTCTACGAAATTCATTGTATCAATAAAGATAAACCGAGCCTGGCTTGTCACGGTAAATGTCAAATGCAAAAGGAAAGTGAAAAAAGCACGAATCCTTTTAATCTTGTAAAATACTCGTTTGAGTTTAATATTTTACCGACTGCGCCACTTGATTACTTTGTTAAAAAACCAAATTACGTTCAGTCTGAATCTGCGGATTTTAGTTACAGAGAATTGTTTATTCCAGAAATCTCGCTCAGTATTCTACCGCATCCGCCGCAAGTATAATTTGATGTATTCCATTTACTTCTTCTTTTTCAATTGAAAATGAGGTGGGTTAACCGTCTCTTTTAAGAGGGAAAAATCTACACTCAAATTATCACTTAAATTCAAAAAAATGAAATTTTCATTCAAAACTATATTTGCCTTATTGGCAATGGCATTCCTTGTAATCTCTTGTCGTACGTCTGATGATGATCCAATCGCTGCCGTAAATCCTAATACTGAAATCGAAGGCTTATTAAAAATTAAAGAAGTCACCAACGATACGCATGTTATCGAACTGTATTCTAAATCCGGAGCAACCACTTTAGGGTATAACGATATCAAACTTCGTATTAAAAATAAATCGACCAATCAGTACGAAAAAAACGCAGCCATTACCTGGAAACCGATGATGCATATGACTTCAATGATGCATTCTTGTCCGAATTCAACGGTACAAAAAGTAACTTCTGACGGATCTTTATATTCAGGTTATATCGTTTTTCAAATGCCTGAGAATGCGACTGAATATTGGGATCTGAAAATTGATTATACAATTGGTACCACTACTTACACGGCAACTACTGTAATTAATGTTCCTGTTGAAACTAAAAAAACAGTGAACTCATTTGTGGGAAGCGACGGTGTGAAATATGTCATGGCTTACATCGACCCGAAATCTCCGAAAGTTGCAACAAATGATATGACTTTAGGAGTTTGGAAAATGCAGGACATGAATAATTTCCCTGTGGTAGATGGTTATACCGTAAAAGTAGATCCAAGAATGCCGGGAATGGGAAATCACAGTTCACCCAATAATGTTCACGCAACTCAAACTGCTGCTGGTAAATTATACAATGGTAAACTTTCATTAACAATGACGGGCTACTGGAAAATCAATTTACAATTGGTAAAAGGAGACGGAACTGTGTTGGCTGGACAAGAAGTTACAGACTCCAATCCTGCGAGCAATATCTTTTTCGAACTCGATTTCTAATTATTCATTACAAAAAATCATCAGGACTAATTATTTGAAATAATAGTAGTTAGTCTTGATTTTCTCTATTTTTTAGATGCTAAATCTTTGGTATAAAGGTTTAAAGACATCGTATTAATCAAACGCTTTATCATGAAACGAATCCTACTTGTGAATATTTTCGTTCTCCTATTTACCAATAGTTTTGCGCAACAATATTCATCAGATTCCACCAAGTCACACCATATTCAGGAAGTTATTGTGATTGGAACGACTAAAATTTCCAGCAAAGAAAACAAACCCTTAGGTTCAATTGATGAATACCTACAAAAATCTGCGAAAGTGGATATGGTGAAACGGGGCGCTTATGCCTGGGAACCGCTCATCAATGGTTTGCCGACCGAACGAACTTTAGTCACTATTGACGGAATGCGAATTTTTGGTGCGTGTACTGACAAAATGGATCCGATCACTTCCTATATCGAAGTTTCTAATTTAATGGAAGCCAGCATCAGTTCAGGTCAGGAAGGTTCTTGCCACGGAAATACCATCGGCGGTTCTATCGATTTGAAAAGAAACAAAATGATGTTTGGTCAAAAGAAATGTAACTTTAATGTCAACAGCGGTTACGAATCGGTCAATCAGCAAAAGATTTTCGGTGCAGGAACGAACTTTAAAACAGAGAAATTCTACACCGATGTTAATTTTATGACGCGTGATGCTGAGAATTATAAAGCCGGCGGTAATGTCGAAGTTCCGTATTCCCAGTTTCAAAAAATAAATGTTTCCGGAATTTCCGGAGTAAAGTTGGGTGAAAACAAATTATTAGAAGCCTCAGTTATTTATGACAAAGCCAATGATGTCGGTTATCCTGCTTTACCAATGGATGTTTCGGTTGCCGAAGCATTAATTACTTCTTTGAAATTTCAAGTGTTGCCAGAAAGTGACTTTCTGAAAAGTTGGGAAACAAAAGTTTATTTCAACACCATCATGCACAGAATGGATGATACCAAAAGACCAAACGTGCCGATTCACATGGATATGCCGGGTTGGAGTAAAACCTATGGTTATTATTCTCATTTAAAATCGGTTTTCAATAACCATAATTTATTATTGAACATCAATGGATTTTACAATAAATCCCGTGCAGAAATGACGATGTATCCTGCTGATAAAAGTGAAAAATTAATGTTCATGTTGACTTGGCCGGATGTCAGAACGCTTTCTCAGGCAATTTATCTGGAAGATCAAATTAATTTGACTCAAAATTCAAGTTTGAAATTATCTGCTTCAGTAACCATGCATCAAAATAAGGTGGAAAGTGAATTTGGTCTAAACAGTTTGCAGATTTTTTACCCGGAAATGAATGCTGAGAAAACCAGAGTTCTAAAAAGTTTCGCTGCCAATTATCAGTTTGATAAAAATGGATTTCAGGCAGGTTTCGGTTTAGGATACGGAGATCGTGCGCCATCAGTTTCGGAAGGGTACGGGTTTTATTTATTTAACAGTTTCGAGAAATACGATTATATAGGAAATCCAAATCTTAAAAATGAATCTTCATTAGAAGCAAACGCTTTTGTCGGTGTGAAAAAAGAAAAATACAGTGCTAAAGTTTCCTCTTCTTATTTTCATATTTCGAATTATATCGTCGGAAAAATCTTAGATCATCTTGTTCCGATGACAATTGGCGCTGATGGTGTTAAAGGTTACACGGCTTTAGATTATGCAACTTTATTTAATATTAGTTTATCAACAGAAGTAAAAGTTGCTGATCCTTTAAAATGGACAACACAATTTGTTTACACTCGCGGAAAAGATAATCACAATGGGAATTTGCCTTTTATGAGTCCGTTCAGTTATCAAACATCTTTGCGGTACGAAAAGAATAAATTCTCTGCAGAAGCAGCCGTTTTTGGAAACACGAAATATCAGGATTTCGCCCCGCAATATGGCGAATCTGAAACTCCGGCTTATGCGATCATCAATGCGAACTTTGGTTATTTACTTCCGCTTGGACAAACAAAACTGTACACAAAAATTGGCGTAGAAAATATTTTAGACCGAAACTTTACCACTTATTCTGACTGGAATAAAATCCCACAACCAGGACGTAATTTCTTTATTAATCTGAATTTTAGTTGGTAGCAAAAGAAGATTTAAACCTGCTAAATGTTGGTTGCTGTATAAAAATCTTCACAGAAATTTTCTGTAAATTTGTTAGATAACAAAATCGAAATATCATGAAAAGAGCAGATATCATCACCATTATCATTGAAGAACAAAAAGTGGTTATCGAAAGTTTGAAGCAGTCTGTAGAACATTATAAAATTGCGTCAGATGTGGATGAAGAAAGTACGCATGACCCGGAAGATTTTTCGAACCAGACCCAAGCGAAAGATATGCAACTTCGATTTGAGAAAATGTTGAAAGAAGCAGAACAAAACCTCGCTTTTTTAGAGGGTGAACTTAAACAGTCACATGATAAAATCGAAAAAGGAACGCTTATAGAAACCGATCAGAGTTTTTTATTCGTCGGCATTTCTGTTCCTCCTTTCAAATTTGAAAATAAAGAGGTCATTGCCTTTTCTGACCATGCGCCGGTTTTCCAAAACATCAAAGGGAAAAGTAAAGGCGATACCGTTGAGGTTGGGTCAAAATCACTTCAAATTATTGCCTTCAGTTAAATGCTGGATTCGCTTCTGTAACTTCGGTCACTGTCTATGCAAAAATTAAAGAGTATTTTTGCTAAAATTAATTACATGGAGTTATTAGGATATTTTTCGGCAATCGTTATTGGTCTCGTTATGGGCTTGATAGGAGGTGGCGGAAGTATTTTAAGCGTTCCTATTTTCGTTTATATTTTCGGTTTTGATCCAGTAACTGCGACAACACTTTCGCTTTTTGTGGTAGGTATTACAAGTTTAGTTGGGTCGGCAGGATTCGTGAAAGAGAAAATGATTGATTTTCAAACGGCTTTAATTTTTGGTATTCCGTCTGTTTTGGGCGTGTTATTTTCAAGGAGACTGGTTTTGCCTTATTTACCCGAATACATCATTAACCGTTGGGGAATTACTTTAACGAAAGACATGTTTCTACTTTTGTTATTTTCTATTTTAATGTTGATTGCCTCAGCAAAAATGATTAGAAAAACCGAAAGCCCATCGGGAAGAAAACAAAACGGAAATAATTACACTATTTTAATATCTCAAGGACTTTTAGTTGGAATTATTACAGGATTAATCGGAGCCGGCGGTGGATTTTTAATCGTACCTGCTTTAGTAATGTTGATTGGATTACCAATGAAAAAAGCAGTCGCAACATCATTATTTATCATTGCAATGAATTCGATTCTTGGTTTCCTCAGCACCATGAAAATGGTTGCACACGACTGGACTTTTCTTATCATCTTTTCATCGTTATCAGTCATTGGAATTTTTATAGGAATAGTCTTGGCAAAGAACATAGATGGTCGAAAATTAAAACCCGCGTTTGGTTGGGTCGTCCTGTTAATGGGATTATTTATCATTATTAAAGAAATATTTATTAAACAACAATTAGCAATATGAAGAAGTTATTGATTTTTACATTAGGACTGTTTTTATTAACAGCCTGTAAAAAAGAACAAGAAAACACGACCAACTCTACTGAAGTTTCTAAAGATCCGAACGCAGTAAGTTTAGTTCAGGAAACCACCAAATTGAAAAATGACAAAGGGGAATTGATGGCTGTTACTTATTTTGCGCAAGGTGATAATATTGCCGTGAAATTAGAGCAAGAAGGTAAACCAGAAGAAATTCTAATTGCTAAAAAAATCAATAGCAAAGGTGAACCCGTTTTCGCTAATGAAAAAATGATGTGGGAAGGCGCTCTTGGAGCAGGCGGAAAATTGACTGATGGTCAAGGTAATGCAACTCAATACAGAGAAATCGACGAAAGTAAGTAAAAACGGATTTCTTAATTTAACTAAGATGAAATTGCTTTAAAATCTTAATTTTTTTTGATTGTCCGTAAATAATAATTTGTAATTCGTTGCGAACTTTGTTAAGTGAAACGCCTTTGCGAACTTTAAAAACGTGCGAAAAAAAGCATTTTTTTTAATAAAACTTTGCGTCTTTGCGTTTAAAATTTTCATTATTATTGAATACGGATATACATTTAATTTTTAAATAAATTTTAAAGTGTAAAAAATTGAAATAGATGACAGTAGAACAAATTTATACAGGATGTCTCGCTCAGGGAGCGTATTATATCGTTTCTGAAAATGAGGCAGCGATTATCGATCCATTAAGAGAAACTAAACCTTATACCGATCGGTTAGAAAAAGATGGCGTCAAATTAAAATATATTTTTGAAACGCATTTCCATGCAGATTTTGTTTCCGGACATGTGGACTTATCCAAAAAAACGGGCGCGCCAATCGTTTACGGACCGACAGCAAATCCCGATTTTGATGCAATCATTGCAGAAGATGGACAAATTTTTGAAATCGGAAAAATAAAGATTAAAGTATTGCATACTCCAGGTCATACCATGGAAAGTTCAACCTATCTTTTAATTGATGAAAACGGAAAAGAAACTGCAATTTTTAGTGGAGATACTTTGTTCCTAGGTGATGTTGGAAGACCAGATTTGGCTCAAAAAGCAGCAAGCATGACTCAGGAAGAACTGGCTGGAATTTTATACGACAGTTTACAAAATAAAATAATGCCTTTAGCAGATGATATCACGGTTTATCCAGCACACGGTGCGGGTTCTGCTTGTGGTAAAAATATGCAAAAGGAAACCGTTGATACTTTAGGAAACCAAAAGAAAACCAATTACGCACTGAACCAACCCAACAAAGAATCTTTCATAAGAGAAGTTTTGGATGGTTTATCTGCACCGCCAAAATATTTCGGAATGAACGTGGCTTTAAATAAAGGAGGTTACGAAGATTTCGATGTTGTTCTTAAAAAAGGAAGTCATCCTGTTTCTGCGGAAGATTTTGAAGCAGTTGCAGAAGATTCTGGTGCTTTGATTTTAGATACGCGAAATGCTGCAGATTTCCATAAAGGATTTGTTCCCAATGCTATCAATATTGGTTTGCAGGGAGATTTTGCACCTTGGGTTGGAGCCATGATTTATGATGTGAAACAACCGATTTTATTGGTAACTGATTTAGGCGCTGAAGAGGAGGCAATCACGCGTTTGGCACGAGTCGGTTTCGATAACGTGATTGGTTATTTAGAGGGTGGTTTTGAATCTTGGAAAAATTCAGGAAAAGAAGTTGATTATGTTAATAGAATTTCTGTTCAGACTTTTGCAGATCAGTTGACAGAAGATTCGAAAGTAATCGATGTAAGAAATGAAACTGAATATGCGGCAGAGCATGTGAATGAAGCGTACAGCAGACCTTTGGTTGATATTAATGAATGGGCATCAACATTAAATAATGATGAACACTTCTTCTTGCATTGTGCGGGTGGTTACAGAAGTATGATTGCTGCAAGTATCTTAAATTCAAGAGGAATTAGAAACTTCTCTGAAATAGAAGGCGGTTTTAACGCGATTAAACAAACGAGCGTTCCAAAAAGTAATTTTGTTTGTCAAAGTAAAACGTTAAACTAATGAGATTAAAAACTTTTTTTATTATAGGTGCGATTTCAATAGGATTGTGGTCTTGTAAAACAGCAAGTCCAGTTGCAGAAGGCTCTCGCGCAGAGATTAAAGAATTGGTAATGAGTCCAGAAACAACTTTGGTTGATGTTCGGATTCCAGAAGAGTTTTTAGAAAAAACAGCCGAAGGAGCGGTTAATATTCCTTTAGCAAAGATTGAAGATAATCTCGATTTCTTCCGAAAGCAAAAGCAAGTGGTTTTATTTTGCAACAGAGGAAGACAATCGGAAGAAGCCATTAAAATTTTAAAAAAGAACGGAATTACCAACGTTTACAGTGGGAAAACCGTTCAGAATATTGATGCAATAAAAAACGAAAGGAAATGAAAAATATATTAGACAATATTACTTTTAGTAATGATAAGGCAAATGTTTTTCCATTAAAGAAAACTGATGAAATTAAATACTTCGCAGTAGCGTTGGGAAAAGGTGCAACGTTGAAAAAACACAAAGCGCCAGTTCCGTCGACCTTAGTAGTTTTAAAAGGGAAGATTAATTTCTTGATTCAGAATGAGGAAATCAAGCTAAAGCAATTTGATGTTTATGAAATTCCCGTAGATGTGGAGCACGAAGTAGTTGGTCTTGAGGAGGAAAATATTTTCTCTGTTGCACAGGAACTGTAATGAAAGAAAATTCTTCAGATCAAAATAATCTCGGTAAGAACTATTGGGACGAAAGGTGGGAAACCAGACAAACCGGTTGGGATATCGGTTATTCCTCACCTGCGATTGAAGAATATGTTTTGCAATATCAGAATAAAGAAGCAGGCATTTTAATTCCCGGTTGTGGAAATGCGTATGAAGTTGAATTTCTCTGGAATCTTGGGTTCAAAAACATAACCGTTTTAGATATTTCATCAAAAGCAGTTGAGATTTTAAAAGAGAAATATAAAGATAGGGAAGGTGTTACAGTTATTTGTGAAGACTTCTTTAAACACCATGGAAATTACGATCTCATAATTGAACAAACTTTTTTCTGTGCAATAAATCCCAATTTAAGAACGCAGTATGCAGAGAAAATGCATGAGTTGCTTGATGAGAATGGAAAAATAATCGGGGTGATGTTTAATAAAACTTTCGAAAAAGCGGAACCTCCGTTTGGCGGAAGTATTCCAGAAATATGAATCTGTTTTTAGCAAATATTTTCAAATTCAAAAGATGAAAGAATGTTAAAACAGTATCGGATCCAGAAAAGGAAGTGAAATTTTTATTAACCTTAAAAAGCAATAATATGAAAACAAACATGGGCGGGTTTGACCGGATTTTACGATTCGCGATTGCTGCAATTATCGGTTATCTTTACTACGCTCATATCATCTCAGGAACTTTGGGAATTGTACTTGTTGTGTTGGCTGTGGTTTTCGTACTAACAAGTTTTATTGGTTTTTGCCCGCTTTATACTTTCTTTGGAATTAATTCCTGCAAAAAAAAAGTAAAATTAAAATGATGAATTTTTTAGTAAAATATAAATTAGGAATAGTCGGAATTATCGTTGGTGGAATTTTAGGATTCTTACTATCATTTTATCGGCTGTAATACAGGAACTTGTGCCATTACTTCCAAACCATTTAACTCAACTGCTTATGGAATGGTGATGGGTTATTTAATGTTTTCGGTATTTCAAAAATCTAAAATAAAAGAATGCTTAATTTTATTAAAAAACTATTTGCTGGTAATTCAGTAGATTATAAAGAACTATTTATTGCTGGTGCACAAATTATTGATGTGCGAACTCCTGCTGAGTTTAGTAACGGTCATATCAAACAATCGACAAATATTCCTTTGCAAAAACTGCAAAGTGAAATGAAGAAACTCGATTTGAAAAAACCAATCATCACTTGTTGTGCAAGCGGAATGAGAAGTGCTTCGGCCAAATCGATTCTTCAGCAAAATGGTTTCGAAGTCTATAACGGCGGCGGCTGGAGTTCACTTCAAAATAAATTGAACAAATGAAAAGTTTATTACAAAACTGGACTTTAAGCAGATTCCTTTATTTGGCTGCTGGAATATTTTTTGTACTCATCGCAGCAAATGATCGCATTTGGTTTATGATTCCGTTTGGATTATATTTCATGGCGATGGCAATATTTAAGTTTGGCTGTACTGGTGGCTCTTGCCAGGTTCCATTAAAAAAGGAAGAAAAGCATTTGAACTAAATATTTAGTTGAAGAAATTAATAGTCATATTTATTATCTTATTTAAAGTTATGTCACAAAAATTTAAAGAACTTATCGATTCAGAACGTCCGGTATTAATTGATTTTTTTGCAACATGGTGTGGACCATGTAAAGTACAATCTTCAGTTTTAAATACCGTAAAAGAGAATGTTGGCGAAATGGCCAGAATTGTAAAAATAGATATTGATCAATTTCCATCAATCGCTTCAGAATATGGAGTTCGTGGGGTTCCAACTTTAGCCGTTTTCAAAAAAGGGGAATTGCTTTATAAAGAAAGCGGGGTACATGATGTGAATCGACTGACTGATCTTTTAAAAAGATTTGCTTAATCTTATCGCAGTAAAAACTCATCACGATCCGACAGAAAAGGAAAATTATTTCTAAATTCCTTAAGTTTTACAGCGTCTAAATTTGCTGTAACTATATTGTTATTTGTTGTGGAAATTTCTGTTCCATCAGCGGAAAAACAATAAGAGCTTTCAGGATATTCTAAATTGTTTCCATCAATACCGATTCTGTTCAAGCCAAAAACGTACGCTTGATTTTCGATGGCTCTTGCTTTTAACAAAGTTTTCCACGCATCAATTCTACTTTTTGGCCAATTGGCAACATATAAAATACCCTCGTAATCTCCATTGTTTCTGGAAAAAACAGCGAATCGTAAATCGTAACAAACCTGCAGCAAAATTCTCCAGCCTTTGTAGTTGACAATTATTCTTTCATTTCCGGCGCTGTATTTCTTATCTTCTCCAGAGTAAGAAAAAAGATGCTTTTTATCGTAAGAAGAATAGTTTCCACTAGGTTCTACAAAATAAAATCTGTTCAAAAACTTCCCTCCTTCACAAATAGAGGCACTTCCACAAACTGCAATATTCTTTTCTTTCGAAAACTTTTTCATCCACTCTAAAGTTTCCTCATTTCGATCCGCAATTTCTTCAGGCTTCATATAGAAACCAGTAGAAAACATTTCTGGTAGCATAATTACATCTGCTGATGTTTCTTTGAAAGCACTTTCGATTTGTTTGAAATTTTCAGTTTTATTTTTCCAGATGATATTTAAATTTAAACCGCTAATTATTAAATTATTCATGATTGTTATTTTGTAAAAGAAACTGAAATGTACAAATTTTATCTTAAAAAAGTTAAAGAAATCACAAATTGGTCTAATCTTTGAATGTTAAACTTTATCATTGAAAATAACATTAAAAATTTAAACATTATGAAAAAGGTACTATTGGTATGCGCAATGTTCTTTTTAGGACAAATGGCATTTGCTCAAGCTTGGCAAGGAAAAGGAGACCAAAAAATCCAAGTTGGATTAAACGGTTGGGGTTACGGAACGGGAATTACCGCGACTTACGATTATGGTTTGTCTAAATTAATCTCTGTGGGTGCTGGGGCGAATTTCTTTTTTGACCATAGTGATGATAAATATGAAGATGATGACTTTGGAGTATTTGGAAGATTAAACTTTCACTTACAGGAGCCATTAGGACTTCCTTCAAACTGGGATATTTATCCAGGTGTAGATTTAGGTCTTTTAGGTAAAAGCGGAACATACTTCGGAGCACACTTGGGAGTGAGATATTTCTTCAACAATAACGTTGGTATTTTCCTTGAAGCAGGAAATAATGGAGCAATTGGTGTTTCTTTCAACTTGTAAGAAATTCAGGCATATAACACAAAAGGTTCTCATTTTGAGAGCCTTTTTTATTTGGCATACTTTTGATAATTTGTATCTTCGCAAATCTTTAAAATAATTTAAATACATTCAATGACGTTAATACAGTTATTTCAATTTATATTGAGCATCTCAATTCTAGTCGGTCTTCACGAATTAGGACATTTTATTCCCGCTAAACTTTTCAAGACTCGAGTAGAGAAATTCTATCTTTTTTTTGATCCATGGTTTTCATTATTCAAAACAAAAATTGGTGGTACAGAGTACGGAATCGGTTGGCTGCCTTTTGGTGGTTATGTGAAAATTGCCGGAATGGTAGACGAAAGCATGGATACCGAACAGTTAAAACAGCCTGCGCAACCTTGGGAGTTTCGTAGCAAACCAGCCTGGCAACGTCTAATCATTATGATGGGTGGTGTAACTGTTAACTTCTTTTTGGCTTGGTTCATCTATTCTTCGTTAAGTTATTTTAAAGGAGAAACGTTCCATGATCTTTCTAAATTCGAGAACGGGATTTCAGTTTCACCTGCTGGACAGAAAATGGGATTAAAAAGTGGTGATAAAATTCTGAAAATTGATGGAAAACCAGCCGAAAGGATGGAGACTTCTACTATTAATATGCTTTTCGCTAATAAGGTAACGGTTCTTAGAAATGGTAAAGAAGTTACTTTTCCTATTAATGAGGATGGTGTAGCTGATGTTTTGGCAGAAAACGAAACTAAGTTATATTTCGGACCTCGTTATCCAGTGGTTATAGACAGTCTTTTCCCAGCAGGTGGAGCAAAGGCAGCTGGTTTGTTAAAAGGTGATAGAATCGTAGGAATTAATGGCAAGGCAATTGGTTTCTTTGATGAGTTGCAACCACAACTTGCTCAATTCAAAAATCAAGACATTGTTTTAGATATTCAAAGAGATAACACGGCTGCTGTAGAAAAGGTTAATGTAAAAGTAAGTAATGAAGGAAAACTTGGTTTCTCAAATGATACTTCACTTCCGCAAAAAGAGTTTGAAAAAACACAGGTTACCAAACGATATTCTGTTTTGGCAGCAATTCCAAGAGGTCTAACCAGAACAATCGATGTTTTGACAATGCAAATCAAACAATTTAAAATTGTTTTCAATACTAAAACACAAGGTTATAAAAAAGTTTCAGGTCCAATAGGAATTATCAAGCAAATGCCAGAAACGATCAACTGGGAGTTTTTCTGGAGTTTTACAGCGATGTTTTCAGTGTGGTTGGCTTTCCTTAATTTAATTCCAATTCCAGGATTAGATGGTGGACACGTGGTTTTCACGCTTTGGGAAATGATTACTGGGAAACCAGTACCGCAAAAAGTTTTAGAAAATGCACAGGTTATTGGAGTTGTTTTTCTAATGGGACTCATGGTTTTGATCTTTGGAAACGATATTTTAAAATGGATTACAGGAAAATTTTAAAAATATTTGAAAATAATTTTGGCAATTCTAAAAAAGTTTTTATATTTGCAAACGCTTAGCGCAAAGAGCAACACTCCTCTTTAGCTCAGTTGGTTAGAGCATCTGACTGTTAATCAGAGGGTCCTTGGTTCGAGCCCAAGAAGAGGAGCAAAACCATCACAGAAATGTGATGGTTTTTTTGTTTTGAATTTAAAGTTGCAGAGTTATAACTTACATATAAACAATACTTTGAACATTTTTTTTAATTAAGTAAAAGATGTTTGAAGTATTCTTACGTTCTATTTTCAAATTAAAAAGACATATTCTATTCTAAAAAGGATCGAGATTATTTTTATAGACGTCTGGAACAAAGATGTTTTTAAAGGCACAGCAGCAATCTTATTCAATTGCGGAATAAATTTAGTTTTTCAACAAATTTAAATTTTGAAGATTAAAAGTCTATTTTTTTAATCCTTTCTTAAATAAAAAAACCACCATTAATTAAAATGATGGTTTCAATAAAACAGAATTCAAGTTTTATTTCTTCTTCATGGCTTTCGCAATATTCACTATTACTTTTACAGCTTTCTCCATTGATTCCAGGCAAACATATTCGTAAGGTCCGTGGAAGTTAATTCCGCCCGCAAAAATGTTCGGACAAGGTAAACCCATGTAAGAAAGTTGTGCGCCGTCTGTACCGCCGCGTATGGCTTTTATTTTGGGTTGAATGTTCGCGTCTTTCATTGCCTGTTCTGCAATATCTACAATATGCATTTTGCCTTCAAACTGCTGCTTCATATTGCGGTACTGGTCTTTGATTTCAATTTCTGCAGTTCCAGCACCAAATTTTTTGTTGAATTCTGAAACAATATCAGTCATGAATTTTTTTCTCGCCTCAAATTTCTCGTTATGGTGATCACGAATGATGTATTGAATTTTGGCTTCCGAAACTTCAGATTTTAAATCAGTTAAATGATAGAATCCTTCAAATCCTTTTGTCGTAGAAGGTGTTTCGTTTTCTGGAAGCATTTTAATGAATTCTGCGGCAAGTAAAGAAGCGTTAACCATTTTACCAATCGCATAACCTGGGTGAACACTTAAGCCGTGAATTCTCACCACTGCGCCGGCTGCATTGAAGTTTTCATATTCCAATTCACCCACTTCACTTCCGTCCATGGTGTAAGCCCATTCTGCACCGAATTTTTTCACATCAAATTTATGGGCACCGCGACCGATTTCTTCGTCAGGCGTGAATCCAATTGCGATTCTTCCGTGTTTAATTTCCGGATGTGCTAAAAGATATTCTGCTGCGGTTACGATTTCTGCAACACCTGCTTTATCATCAGCACCGAGCAAGGTGGTTCCGTCGGTTGTGATTAAAGTTTTGCCAACATAATCTTTTAAAGTTTCAAATTTTGAAGGTGAAAGAATAAATCCAGTTTCTTTATTCAAAATTAAATCTCCGCCATCATAATCATCCCAAATTTGTGGATTCACATTTTCACCACTGAAGTCTGGCGAGGTGTCATAATGCGCTATAAATCCAACAACAGGTTCATTGTCGTTTTCTAAATTAGAAGGAACATAAGCGTAAATATAGCCGTGTTCATCCATAGAAACATCACTTAGTCCAAGCGTTTTTAATTCTTCGAAGATATATTTGGCAATATCCCATTGCTGTGGAGTAGAAGGTGTGGATTCACTTTCGGGATCGCTGGTAGAATATATTTTTACATAATTAATGAAGCGGTTCTGTAACTTCAGTTTCCAATCGAGGTTAAAATCTATGGTCGTCATAATTGCATATTTTTAACAAAGTTAAAATTTTACACTGATGATATGGTAAATAGGTCGAAATTATTTTAGTCAAATTAATAAACAGATTTTATTTAAATAATTGTAAATCAGTCGTTTAAAATGATTTTAAATTTATTTAAAGGTTTTTTAAAGTTTTGGTATATTTGAGAAAATCAAAAAATCAAAATGTTTCTAACCGAATGTCCACGTGATGCAATGCAAGGTTGGGGTGAATTCATCCCGACTCAAAAGAAAATAGACTACATTAATTCATTAATGGAAGTAGGTTTTGATGTGCTCGATTGCGGTAGTTTTGTATCTCCAAAAGCAATTCCTCAAATGGCAGATTCAGGAACCGTGATTGATGAAATTGATAAAGGCGTATCAAATACGAAGCTTTCAGTAATTGTTGGGAATTACCGTGGTGCAGAAAAAGCATTGGATCATCAAGCGGTTGATATTGTAGGTTTTCCTTTTTCTATTTCAGAAACTTTTCAACACCGAAACACCAATAAAAATCAGGAAGAAGCCTTTAATGATATTAAAAAGATTACCGAAATTTTAGAATCGGATGGTCGGATTTTGAACGTTTATTTTTCAATGGCTTTCGGGAATCCTTATGGTGAAATCTGGAAAGCAGAAGACGTAAATTATTGGGCGCAAAGATTTAATGATATTGGTGTTAAAAATATTTTACTTTCAGATACAACCGGAACAGGAACATTAGAACAAATTGAATTGCTCTTTAAAACCATTCCTGCAAAATACCCTGAAATTGATTTTGGAGCGCATTTTCATAACCGTTATGAAGATTCTTATAAAAAATTAAAAGCGGCGTACGATAATGGTTGTCGCAGATTTGATTCTGCAATTAAAGGAATTGGTGGTTGTCCAATGGCGAAAGATGATTTGGTGGGAAATATGCCGACCGAACAAGTCATTAATTTTATGGCGGTAGAAAAAATTGAACATTCCTTAAATTTGCTCAATTTCGAAAGTGCATATAACAAAGCAAAAGATATTTTTCATTTTTAATAATGATTAAAGTATGATAGATGTTTTGTGTTAAAAGTTAAACGAATACGTTATCTTTATCGTAAAATAAACGCAAAACTATGACTGCAACAATTACTTATTTAGGCGACTTCAAGATTATTTCGAAACACGAAAAATCCGGTGCTACAATTACGACCTGTGCACCATTAAGAGAAGGTGGCACTTCTGAATTTTTTTCGCCTTCTGATATATTTGGAATTTCTTACGGCCAGTCGATGTTGATGGCTGTAGCGGTTTTAGGAGAACCGAGAGGAATTTTTATTACTGGAGCAACCTGTGAATTAAAAAAATCTACCTATCCGGAACCGAAAAGAATTGGGACCATTTTCTGTATTGTAAGAATCCCTGGGAAATTTACTGATGAACAAAAGAAATTCATCGAAGAAACTGCGCTAAGTTGCCCTGTTGCCTTATCGATACATCCCAGCGTACAGAAAACTGTAATGTTTGAGTTTGAAGGATAAATCTAAAACTAAATTAAAAAAAGAATGCTGGAAATTTCCAGCATTCTTTTTTATATCATTCCCAATTCAAACCGGGCTTCTTCGCTCATCATGTCTTTGTTCCAAGAGGGTTCAAAGGTGAGTTCCAAATCGACTTCAACCACATCTTCAACTTCGCTTACTCGCTCCCGAACTTCTGCGGGTAAACTTTCTGCAACCGGACAATTGGGTGTTGTTAAAGTCATGATCACTTTCACTTTTCCTTCTTCAGAAATTTGTACGTCATAGATTAATCCTAATTCGTAAATATCAACCGGGATTTCTGGATCATAAACGGTTTTGAGGGCTGTAATAATATTTTCGCCGATCTCGGCAATTTTGTCTTCTGTATATTTCATCTACTTTGGGAACGTTAATTTTCGCTTTTTTCTAATAAATCTTCCTGACGCATGCGCCGAAAAACATTTGCCAAAGTTAAGACATCTTTTTCACAATATTGAACGATTCTAAATAAGTCTTTCTCTATATAATAGATTGATGCTACCATTGACCCATCAATATCGTCCTTAGGGGTTGGGATTCCGAAGAGGTGAGCCAGTAACTCTAAGGAGATAAAAGATTTATAATCCCCGAATTTCCAAAGTTCCATGGTGTCTAAATGTGGAATTTCCCACGGTTTCTTTCCGAACATTTGAAATGGCAATGGAGGTTGCATTCCATTAATCAAAAACCGACGTGCAATCCAGGGAAAATCGAACTCTTTCCCGTTATGAGCGCAAAGAATAACATCACGAAGTTTTGGTCTGTTGAAGATTTCTCCAAATTCTTCCAGTAACTTCTTTTCATCGTCACCGTAGAAACTTTTAATCATCAACTTTCCATTTTTTTCTAATATCCCGACTGAAATACAAATGATCTTACCAAATTCCGCCATAATTCCACCTCTTTCGTTGTAAAATTCTTCTGCGGTGAATTCTTCTTTTCTTTGAAATCTCGTTTTTTTATCCCAAAGATATTGGCCGGTTTCATCTAAATCTTCCCAGTTGCCATATTGTGGAACGGTCTCAATATCCAGAAATAATACTTTTTCTAAAGGAATATTTTGAATCATAATTATAGTTTTTATTGAAAGTTTTGTTATCCGATCGCTAATCCATTTTTTACCGGAAATGTTGTGGTAAGAATTGTTACGTCCTTATTTTCGCCAATAACTCCCAATACCAAGCATTCGCTGAAGAAGTTGGCAATTTGTTTCTTTGGAAAATTAACAATAGCGATGATTTGTTTTCCGATGAGGTCTTCTTTTTGGTATAATTCGGTAATCTGTGCTGAAGATTTTTTAATTCCTAAATCACCGAAATCGATTTCTAACTGATAAGATGGATTTCTTGCCTTAGGAAAATCTGAAACGGAAATAATTGTTCCGCTTCTTAAATCAATTTTTTCGAAATCATTCCAGGATATTTCAGGTTTTATCATTCCAGAAATTTTTATTTTACAGAAACGATATAGTCATAAACCATTTGATGTTGAGCGTCGTTTAAATGTGCTTTTGGTGCCATTGAGTTCATAATTCCTACCCAATCTTGTGCATTGTGATCAGCAGGGTTTGGCAAGTCATGACATTTCCCACAAGAGTTATAGAAAATGGTTTTACCTTGGGCAAGATATTCTGCGGTAATTGTTTTAGTTCCTGCAACTCCTGTTTTTGGGCTGCAAGAAAACATCAATCCGATTGCTCCAAATGCTGCGATTAAGAAAGTATAACTTGGTTTTGATGGTGTTAATTTCATGACTTTATTTTTTATTGTTCATTCAAAAATAGGCAATTTTCTTTTTAGATTTATTTGAATTGAAATAATCATCATTCAAAAGAAATTTTTGCAGAAATGTTGATTACTTAATTTCACAAAAGAATTGTATTTTTGAATGAATGAAAACTCCTTCTAACCAAGAACTGATAAAAGGGATACAGTCCGGCGACAAAAGATTGCTCGGGAAAGCAATCACGTTGGTGGAAAGTAAAAAAGTGGAACACCGTAAACAAGCCGAAGAACTTTTAAAAGAAATCTTACCCTTCACGGGAAAGTCAATCAGAGTCGGAATTACAGGAGTTCCTGGTGCAGGAAAATCAACCTTCATCGAAAGTTTCGGAAAGTTGGCGATTCAGCACGGGAAAAAAGTTGCGGTCTTAGCAATCGATCCCAGTTCTTCTTTAAATAAAGGGTCTATTCTAGGCGATAAAACTAGAATGGAAGAATTGTCGAAGGAGAAAAACGCCTTTATCCGTCCAAGTCCGACTTCTGGATTTCTGGGTGGAATTGCTAATGCGACATTTGAGTCGATGTTGATTTGTGAAGCGGCAGGTTATGATTTTATTTTAATAGAAACCGTGGGTGTTGGTCAAAGTGAAGTTTTAGTTTCCGATATTACGGATGTTTTTTTATTCTTAAAGGTTATAGGTGGTGGCGACGAACTTCAGGGAATAAAACGGGGTATTATGGAAATGGTAGATCTTATTTTCATTAATAAAGTAGAAGAAGAAAACCGCCTGAAAGCAAAAAACACGAAAGTTGAATTAATGCGAGCACTTCATTTTTTACCATCAAAAGAAAAAAACTGGAAAGTTCCTGTACTGCTTGGTTCTGCTTTGAACAATACAGGTTTAGAAGAGGTTTATGAAAAGATTGAAGAGTTTATCGATTTGAAAATAACCAATCATTCCTTTGAAAAAAAACGCCGAATGCAAGCAGAGAAACGCTTCGATTATTGGGTTCAGGAATATATTTTGCAAAAAACAAAATCTGATAAATCAACCGAAACCTTTTACGAAGAGCATAAAAAAAATGCTTCTGAACTGAAATCAAATCCAAGTACAGAAGCAAAAATTTTTGTTGAGAAATTATTAAAAAAATAAATTACTTTTTTGCAATTACATTTTTGTTCCTTACATAACCAAAATACGAAGTTGATTTTTGATCACCAGGTTCAAATACAACGTTAGTCTTACCGTCTTTGAAAACTTCCATTTTAATTGTTATCGGATTATTGCTGTCTTTAGCAATGATTGTTAAAGCAGTGTTGCCTTTTTTATTGATTGTTTTATCCACCGTAAAATCAGAAGAAGTAAAGTGAATCAATCTGTAATCCCAAGTCATATCTTGAATCGTTCCTGATGGACTTGTCTTTGTGTCTTTTAAGCCATAAAATGCAGGAAGAGTTACCATCAACTCATCTGTTGTAACAGTAATCTTATAACCAGAATCTAAGGGTGCAGATTTAGGACTAACAAAGACTTTGCGTTCACGAAAGTTTGGAGGATTGTTCCATGAGTTTCCATTTTGTTTTATTTCTTCTATGTTGTAATTGAAACCATCTTGTTCTCTCTCAGTTGCAATAAAACTAAAGTTTTCTGTTTGTAATGGGTAAACCACTTTTTTCGAAATTGCATTATTTTTAACATTGCAGGAGATTGTCATTGATAACAATACTACATATACGATTATTGAAGATAAATTTCTCATAAAGTGGTTCTTTTTTATTAATAATGTCGTTTAACTAAACTACACCTTTAATTTGAAATAAAAAAATCTTATTTTTTCACAGCAGTATTCGCCATGATATGTCCATCATAAGAAATAGATTGTCTGTCATTGGAATCAATCCATACATAGGCTTTACCGTTTTGAAAAACTTCCATATTAATGGTAATAACGTTTTGCTGATCTTTTGTGACGATGGTGAAAACTGAACTTCCTTTTTTACCTTCTTTTTTATTAATGGTAAAATCTTTCGAAGTGAAGCGGTAAGAATTTTTGTCGGGATCCATGTTTGAAGTGTACATTCTGCCAAAGTAAGGTAAAGTCACCTCCAGTTTATCTTTTCGGATTTCGATCGAATACCCGTAATCCAAATCCATCATTCGGGAAGAACTGCCACCCGGAAGTGAATTCATAACATTGATAACATCGAGATTATTCGGATTTGCATGTTCTGCCATAAAGGTAAATTCTTGGCTTTCTAATAAAGATGCAATATTTGCAGGTGAAATATTACTTTGTGTACTGCAGGAAAAAGGAATTAGAAGAGTAACTGCTAGGAAAAGTATTTTTACTAAATTTTTCATTATAATTTTTTAATAAAGATGCAAAAAAATATGCAATATTGCCATGATTTTTTTAATTGGAATAAAAATTGTGTAGACCCTAGAAATCAAAATTTACTGCTATGAAAAAAATAAATAAATTATTAGGAATAAGTGTAATGTCTGTAATGATGGTGGCTTGTACTACCAATCCAATTACAGGACGTTCTTCTTTACAATTGGCCAATAATCAAGAGATTACAGCGATGGCTCTTCAGCAATATAAGCAGGCCTTATCACAGGCAAAAGTTATTTCTGGAACGACCCAAGCAAAAAGCGTTCAGAATGTTGGTTTAAGGATTAAGAATGCAGCCAATAATTATTACCGAGGAATTGGTAGAGAAGGAGATTTGGCGAATTACCAATGGGAATTTAATTTATTAGATGATAAACAAATAAATGCTTGGTGTATGCCAGGTGGGAAAGTAGCAGTCTACACTGGGATTTTGCCTATTACTAAGACAGATACTGGTTTAGCAGTAGTATTAGGTCACGAGATTTCTCACGCACTTGCTGGACATGGTAATGAAAGAATCTCTCAAGGAATGATTGCAGAATATGGAGGAGCAATTTTAGGAAGCACTATTTCTAATGGTCAATTGGCGGCAATTTTTCAACAAGCATATCCAATTGGAGCACAGGTCGCATTATTAAAATATGGAAGAAGTCAAGAATTAGAAGCCGATGAAATGGGACTTTACTTAATGGCAATGGCAGGTTATGATCCAAGAGAAGCACAACCATTCTGGCAAAGAATGGAAGCAGCCTCTACAGGAAACAGACCTCCAGAGTTTCTTTCTACTCACCCGAATCCTGATACCAGAAGAGCGGATTTAGAAAAACATATGCCAAAAGCATTAGAGTATTTTAAAGCAGCAGGCGGCAAAATTTAACACTATTTACTATTTATAATAAAACCTTTCCGAAAATTTCTTAAATTTGGAAAGGTTTTTTAATAAGACATTATGAAAAATTTACACTTTATAGGATTTCTTCTTCTTGGTCTAGCGTTTTTGCTTTACTATATGCTCCCTGAATTTTCTTTCGTAAAACTATTCGAACCGATTATTTTAATGGGCATTCTTGCTGGAATTGGCATCGGTTTAATAATCGGAAGTATTGTAGGATACATCAGCAAAGGAACAGCCCTGAAACAAGAACAAAAAAGGAAAGAACTAATCCAACTTCGAAAAGAAAAAGAAGATCTGGAAAAGCAAGCTGCTGAATTGGCAAGGCAACAGACTACTTCTTATACAACGATAGAAGAAAATAAAAATCCTCCGAATTATTAATTCAGAGGATTTTTTTATTTGTTAAAGTTCGATTTTAGAATTCATAACCCAAACCCACCATAAATAAACTTGGTCGGCTATCGTAACGGATTGTTTCGTTGGTGTTGTTATTAATGAAATTTCTCTGATCTTTTGTAAACGCACCTTCGTATTTTGCATTTACAATTAATTTTTGAAGTTGAACTTGTGCACCGAATTGATAACCTATTGTAAAGTCCTTGGTTGCATTTTCTTTAAAATCCTTATACTGATTATCTGTCGAAAGGTTATAAGAAGCAACAGGTCCTAAAAATACTCCCAGGTTGTCTCCTAATAATTTATATCCCAAGAGAGCCGGTACATCAATTCTATTACTTTTAGCTTCAACAGTTGCAACAGTTTCATTAGTAATTAGATCTGGTACATCAAATTCTGTTTTGAAAGTGGTGTAATAGATTTCCGGCATTAAAAATAGTGAAGCTGGTAAATTTACTTTTGCAGAAAGACCAACGTTGAAGCCTGCGCTGTTTTTTCCAGAGTCGTTATATGCTTTTACAGCTGATCCTTTAATACTTTCCCAAGATGGTTTATCTGTAGGGAAAAGTAAGTTTGCTTTTGCTGCGAATTTAATCTGTGCAGAAGTTAGGACACTTGCACCAATTAAAGCGATGCTAAAAAATTTATTCATTAGAATTAGGTTTTGTTATTATATTGTCGATTGACGTTTTATTTGTTTTCATGAAATAATCTCGTAATTCCTTAAACAACTCTGATGAATAAACGAAATCAATAAGGTTTTTATTGCCTGCATTGATCAGAATGTCTTTATTGCCTTCCCATTCCTTAATCCCAAGTCGAAGATAAATGATCTTTTCTCCAATAGTCATCACCGAGTTCATATCGTGTGAATTAATGATGGTTGTGGTATTATATTCTTTGGTGATTTCTAAAAGTAAATCGTCGATAATGTTAGAGGTGTAAGGATCTAGTCCTGAATTCGGTTCATCACAAAACAGATATTTTGGATTGTTCACAATAGCTCTTGCAATGGCGACCCTTTTTTGCATTCCACCCGAAATTTCAGAAGGATATTTCCGGTTCGCTTTTTCTAAATGTACGCGTCCGATTACATCGAAAACACGTCTTTTCTTTTCCCTAAAAGTAAGATTGGTAAACATGTCCAGAGGGAAAGTAATATTTTCTTCCACAGTCATCGAGTCGAAAAGTGCACTGCCTTGAAATACAGTTCCGATTTCTGACCGAAGTTGTTGTTTTTCATCCCGAGACATATTATTAATATCCCGACTATCAAATAGAATTTCCCCTGAAGTCGGCTGATAAACATTGAGTAAACTTTTTAGAAATACTGTTTTTCCAGAACCACTTTGACCGATGATGAGGTTTACTTTCCCAGTTTCAAAGGTGGTTGAAATACCTTTTAGAACCTCGACTTCATCAAATTTTTTCTTTAAATCTTTTACTTCTATCATCAGCTAAGGAACATTTGAGTTAATATTAAGTTCATGATAATAATGGCAACAATGGTCCACACTACTGCTTGCGTACTTGCGCGACCAACCTCCAGCGAACCACCTTTAACATTATAACCAAAATAAGCGGGAATTGTTGCAATTAAGAAAGCGAATACTGCAGTTTTAAAAAAAGCATACCATATAAAATGCTGTGGCATATACATTTGTATTCCAGTAATGTAATCTGCTTTGCTCCAGTTTCCCGTGGCGGTTCCAGCAAGATATCCGCCCCAAATCCCAAAAACAATACTGATCGCAATGAGTAAAGGGTTGAAAATTATACTGGCTAAAATTTTGGGTAAAATAAGAAAGTTTGGAGAGTTAACTCCCATAATATCTAATGCATCAATTTGTTCCGTAACTCGCATTGTTCCAATACTTGATGCGATATAGGAACCTACTTTACCAGCTAAAATCACCGATATGATTGTGGGTGCAAATTCTAAAATCAAAACAACTTTTGTGGCATAACCAATAAAAGAGTTTGGTATAGGAAATGAGGAAGCACTGAAATTATTAAACATTTGAATGGCAACAACCGCACCTACAAATGTAGAAGTGAAAAGAACTAATCCGAAAGAATTAACGCCCAGATCGTAGATTTCACGCATGAATAATTTGCCGAAAATCGATGTCTTTTGAGGTTTCTTTAATGTCTTTGACAAGAGAAGGAAATATGCGCCAACTTGGCTCAACAGATTTTTTAACATGGGGCAAAATTAGTGTTTTTTATTTTTTAAAGGAGTTTTTAATTCGCATTCTTATCTCCGCCGATTACTAAGAAGACTGTTTTCAGAATAATAACCAGGTCCAAACTCAAAGTCCAGTTTTTTACGTAGAACGCATCTGCAAGAATTCTTTTTTGCATTTCAATATGCATATCACCAGCATCGCCACGCAAACCATTAACCTGTGCTAAGCCCGTAACACCAGGTTTTACTAAACTTCTGATGGAGTAACGGCCGATTTTTAATTTGTAAAAATCATCAACCAAAAGCATATGAGGTCTAGGTCCAACAACAGACATTTCTCCTTTAAATACATTGATGAATTGTGGCATTTCATCTAAACTTGTTTTCCGTAAAAAGCGCCCAATTTTGGTGATCCGTTTATCGTTCTCTTCTGTTGTTTTGGAACTTGAATGGCCATTAACACACATGGTTCTGAATTTTATACAATTAAAAACTTCGTCGTGATAACCATATCTTTTTTGTAAAAAGAAAACAGGACCCTTGCCGTCCAACTTAATTAAAATTGCAATAATCGGAAATAACCATGTACAAATCAGTAGGAGTATAATGACAGAAAATAAAATATCGAAAGTTCTTTTTATGACAATATTCGTGAGGTAATTTAAAGGGAATTTTGAACGAACCAATATAGGCTGCGTCTCAATATATCCTAAGTCATATTGAAAGAAAATATTTTTAATAACGCTCGGAATCAATGAGATACGAACTTTGTGCACTTCTGCCAATCTGTGAATTTCTGCTTCGTCTTCTTTTTCATAAGGGCTAAATTCTGTAGAAAGATAAAGGGTGTGAATGCCGTGTTCTTTCCAGAATTTTACTAGTCGGTCGAAATTAAATCGGTCTTCGGGAGGATAATCGTTAATCTTAAAACCATAATCTTTCCGTTCTGTTAAAATGTTTTTTAATATTTGAGAAGAGGCATCATCTGAAAGAAACATAATGTTCCTGTAGTTGAGACCTTTTGTTCTGATATACTTTAAAGCAAAAAATAGGGTAGATTTAATAATGAAAAGCAGAAAAAATAAACTGACTGCAATTAAAAAGCGATCCTGCTTTAGAAACTCATTATTGCTCACTTTCGCTAACAGAATTACTCCGAAAATAAAGATGAAAATGTGCGTTACCAATCGCTCCAAATAAATGGTATAGGTAATGTTTCTGGCGATGGAATATAATTTTGTTCTGCTACTTAGTAATATCCAGTAAAATATTAAAAGAGTAATTGATAGCACGTTCTGCTCCCATAATTCTTCCCCAAAGAAGATGTCATTATTTCTAAGAAAAAAGTAGACAAATACGGCCGCTATCACAATGACATCGAGGACGATAAAAGAAACTTTGAAATATCGAGAATATCGAATTCTTTGCATGCCGCACTTTAACTAGAAGTAAATCTAATATAATTTATGGAATATTCAAATACTTGTGCGTTTGTACCGAGGCTTGCCACTTTGGATTAGCCAAAATAAAATCGGTGATTTTCGGGTACATTTCTTCTCTTTTACTCCACTCACTTTGTAGATAAAGTTTACAGTTTTCTGAAATTTTTGCTGCCTGTTCTTCCGCAAATTTGAAATCACTATTGTTAAAAATAATCATTTTCAACTCGTTGGCTTTCGCATAAATTGCGGGTTTTGGCAGACCTGTTTTCTTTGGTGAAAGCGTAATCCAGTCCAAAGTTCCCGACATTTCATACGCCCCGGAAGTTTCAATATGAATCTCACAGCCGAGTTCTTTTAACTTATTGGTTAAGATTTCCAGATTCCACATTAAAGGTTCACCACCTGTTAAAACGATGGTTTTACAAAAACTTGCGGCGGTTTCTGCAATCTCTTCTGTATTCATCAAAGGATGTAAATTCGGATCCCAACTTTCTTTTACATCGCACCAATGACAGCCAACATCGCAACCTCCTAATCTGATGAAATAGGCGGCTTTTCCGGTGTGGGCGCCTTCACCTTGTATCGTATAAAAATGCTCCATCACTGGGAGCATTTTACCTTCTTTTAATAAAATATTTTCTTCTTCTTTAATCATTATATACTGAAGTTTTATAAGCCAAAATAGTGTTTTTCATCAACATGGCTCTCGTCATAGGACCGACTCCACCTGGAACAGGCGTGATCCAACTCGCTTTTTCTTTGCAACTTTCAAAATCTACGTCTCCGATCAGAGAGTACCCTTTTGGAGTTTCATCTTCAACCCGGGTAATTCCCACGTCAATAATGATGGCACCATCTTTAATCATATCTGCTTTTAAGAAATTAGGATCACCTAAAGCAGTAATAATAATGTCTGCTTTTTTGGTAAATTCTTCGATATGAGGAGTGTAAGAGTGTGTTAAAGTTACGGTTGAATTTCCCGGGAAATCTTTTCTTCCCATTAGAATACTCATCGGTTTTCCAACAATTCTACTTCTACCTATTACTACGCAGTGTTTACCTTTGGTATCTATTTTATATCTTTCTAATAAAGTCAAAATCCCAAATGGAGTTGCCGGTAAAAAGGTATCCATTTCCAAAGCCATTTTCCCGAAATTTTCCGGGTGGAAACCATCGACATCTTTTCTAGGATCAATCGCCATAATGATTTTCTCCTGATCAATTTGTTTTGGTAAAGGCAACTGAACGATGAATCCATCAACATCTTTAGACTTGTTTAGTTCATCAATTTTTTCCAAAAGTTCTGCTTCAGAAACCGTACTTGGAAATTCTACCAGCGAAGATTTAAAACCGACTTCTTTGCAATCTTTGATTTTGTTATTTACATAGGTCATGCTCGCACCATTTTTTCCAACCAGAATTGCTACCAAATGTGGTGGACGTCTGTGATTGCTAACGATTTTTTCTACGTCAATGCGGATTTCTTCCTTAATTTCCTTGGAGACTTTCAGTCCATCGAGAATTTGTGCCATTTCGTTTTTACTTTAGATTTATTTTAGATTTACTTTTTCTCCTGATAATAATTGATCAATCCATTGGTAGAAGAGTCATGAGAGGTTACCGGTTCTGAATTTTTTAATTCTGCTAAAACTTTTCCTGCCAAAACCTTTCCTAACTCTACGCCAAACTGATCGAAACTGAAAATATTCCAGATGATTCCCTGAACAAAGATTTTATGTTCGTATAATGCGATTAGTTGCCCTAATGAATAAGGAGTTAATTCATTGAATAATAAGGAGTTTGTCGGTGTATTTCCGTGGAAGACTTTGTAGTTGACCAATCGGTTTACTTCCTCTTCTGAAAGTCCGGTTTTCTCTAATTCTGCTCTTGCTTCTTCCTCGGTTTTTCCAAAAGCCAATGCTTCTGTTTGGGCAAAAAAGTTCGCCAACAGTTTATCCTGATGATCAGAAACCACGTTGCAGGATTTGGCATAAGCAATAAAATCTGCCGGAATTAATTCGGTTCCCTGGTGAATCAACTGATAGAAAGCGTGTTGACCGTTCGTTCCCGGTTCTCCCCAAATAATTGGTCCGGTTTCATATTCTACAAATTCACCATTTCTATCCACACATTTTCCGTTACTTTCCATATCTCCCTGTTGAAGATAAGCGGCAAAACGATCTAGGTATTGCGAGTAAGGAAGAATTGCATACGTTCCAGCATCGAAAAAGTTTCGGTACCAAATTCCCGTAAGCGCCATGATCACTGGAACGTTTTCTGTAAAATCTGCCGTTTGAAAATGAACGTCAGTTTCGTGCGCTCCTTTTAATAATTGTTCAAAATTTTCATAACCTACGGAAAGTACGATGCTTAAACCGATTGCGCTCCAAAGAGAATATCTTCCGCCAACCCAATCCCAAAATTCGAAGATGTTTTCTTCCGCAATTCCGAATTTTTTCACCGCTTCAATATTCGTAGAAAGTGCCACGAAATGTTTGGCTACATCTTCCTGTTTTCCGGCTTTCAAAAACCAATCTTTCGCAGATTCTGCGTTGGTCATTGTTTCCTGAGTCGTAAATGTTTTAGAAGCGATAATGAAAAGGGTCGTTTCTGGATTTAAGTTTTTAGTGACTTCGGCGATGTGATTTCCATCAACATTAGAAACGAAATGAAGATCCAGTCTTGTTTTAAAATGTTTCAAAGCAGAACAAACCATTACTGGTCCTAAATCTGATCCGCCAATTCCGATATTGACAACATCGGTAATTTCTTTTCCTGAAAAACCTTTGTGTTCACCGGAAATAATTTTTTCCGAAAAAGTTTTCATCTGGTTCAAAACCCTTTTAATTCCCGGTTTTATATTATCGCCATCGACCAAAATTTCTTTGTCTGAAAAATCTCTTAACGCTGTGTGAAGAACTGCTCTTCCTTCTGTTTCATTAATTTTCTCTCCAGAAAACATGGCTTTAATTGCAGATTTTAAATCGCATTCTTCGGCTAAATTTTGCAAAAGGTCAAAAGTCTTTTTATCGATTAAGTTTTTAGAATAATCGAAAAGATAATCTTGTCTTTTAACTGAAAATTGATTGAAACGTTCTGGATTATATTGAAATAAAGTGCGCAGTTCAAAATCGTTTTGAGCAAATTGTTCTTGTAGATTTTTCCAGGCGTTGGTTTGGGTAGGATTTATTTTAGGTAACATTTTAAAAATTTTTAAATGAAAGATTTAGATAGTAGAAGTTTTAAAATCCCAGCAAATTTACGGAAAAATAAAACCTCCGAGAAAATTACGGAGGTTGATTTTAAAGTGGTGTTTTTTTAGGAATTAGAATCTGGATTTTCCAATTTAAGTATGCTTTTTCTTCTTCTGAAAAAATAAAGTACGATTGAGCCGATCAATAATATTGGCCAAATCACGACCATAGCAATTACGAGTTTCTGAATCAAATAAAAGCCTTCCACAAAAGCGTTTTTTATATCGTAGAAAAAATTGAATTTGTATTTATTATCAATGTTTGTGGTATTTATAACCGCGATTTCAGCGATGCGAAGTTTGGGTTCTTTTAAATAAATGTCTACCGTACTGTATTTCAGATTATCCGTCATTTCTAAGGTGGCGACTTTTTGGTAATTCCCTTCAGAATTATTTTCGTCATTCATTTTCACCTTGTCTTTATTGGTTTTTAGTTGAGAAATATTTCCTGCAGTTTTCTCATTCCTTTTGGCTTCGAGTTCAGCAAGTTTTATATTGGCGGTTACCTCTTCAGCGGTAATGTTTCTGGAATTTAGAAATAGTTTTTTATCATTAATGAAAGTTAAGAACGCTCCCAACTTTTCCGTGGGAACGCGGACTTCCATATTGTTTTCGGTTTGAAATTTTCGAACCAGTGTTGCGTTTTCATCAGAAGTGTTGAAGGTGTCTTCGGAAACAATCTGAGAATTTAATCGGCTTGAAGTCACAAAACCGCCTAAATCCTGTAAATGTTTTTCAATGGAAATAGTGGCGTCATAAACATCTTTAACTTCCATATTTATATCGCCGGACTTGATGAACTGCTTATCTTTAACCTGTAATGTTGCGACCGAGGAAATACTGTCGGAAATTTCTGAAGTCGTAGTTTGGTCGATGGCATTTGATTTTTCATAATCACCAAAAGTTTCTGTCTTATTGCAAGAAAAAATCGTTGCTAAAAGTAAAGAACCAATGACGATGTTAAATGTTGGAGATTTCATAACGGATTTTTTTATTGATTAATTAAATCAAATGTCCGTCTGAATTTTTTGTAAAGTTTGTAAATGAATTTTATACTTCTTGTAAAATCAATTTGCAATACAAATCACTGATAATTAGAAAACTAATTGATTTATTCTTTTTCTTCGATTGTAATTTTCTTGGTGATTTTATATTTTCGCCGTGTTTTATTAAGTTTGCTTTCTTCGCCCAAAACTTTTCCCCAAGGTTGTAAACCTTCCACTCTTTCAAAAATAATTTTTAAAATCGCTAAAAAAGGAATACTTAAAAACATACCTGAAATTCCCCATAATTCTTCCCCAATCAAAAGTCCAATGAAAGTAAATAGCGCATTGATTTTCACTTTAGATCCCACGACAAGAGGAAGTGTAATATTTCCGTCGATTGCATGAGTCACGAGATATCCGATCAAAACGAAAAGCGTGTGTTGTCCGCCAGTGGCGAAAGAAATTAAGCAGGCAATTAAACACGAAAATATAATTCCGATATAAGGAATCACATTAAGTAATCCCGTTAAAACACCTAACAGAATTGCATATTTCACGCCCAATACGGAGAGTAAAACACTGGTAAAGATGCTAACAATAATGATTTGAATGAATAATCCCGAAATATATTCTTTAATAATTTTTTGAATTTCCATAATTCCTTCATTTACTTTTTCAAAATGTTGGTTCTGAAATATCGAAATAGTAAATTGATAAAGAATTCTTCGGTAGTTTAAAATGAAAATAAAAAATAAAGCGCTGAACAGGAAAAATGCCATTGTTGACGAAAACATGGAAACGGTAAATCCTAAAATAAGCCCTGTGGATGACAGTAGTTTTTCTAACGCCTGATTGATATAGGACATCTGCTTATCAAAATTCACATGGAAATTTTGAGAAACCCAAATTTGTAATTGGGTAAATGATTTAGAAACCTGGGCCTTTAAAACAGGAAAGTCATTTGCAAAATCACTAAGTTGTGTGGAGAAAAAATAAACCAATCCAGACAAAACCACCATCATAATTAAAAAAGATGAAAAGGTAGAAATGGTTCTAGCAAACCGAAGTTTTCTCTCTAAAAAATTAGCAAAGGGAAGAAATAAAAGCGCCATTAAAATCGAAAAAAAGAGTGGTGCCAAAACACCTTTGCCGATTTTCGCCAAATATCCCAAAGCCAAAATGCTGATGAGCACCAAAGGAAGTCTTAAAATAAATGGAAGTTTAATTTCTTTCATGACACAAAATAACGATAATTTTTCTTTTTTTAATAAAAAAACGCTTCAAAATGAATTGAAGCGTTTCTAAGTTTATTATTTTTCGATTGCCAAATCAATCACTTCGCTCATTCGCTGTACATAATTGATTTTTAAATTTTTAAGATAATCTTTTTTGATTTCCTCAACATCTTTTCGGTTGGCTTCACAAAGAATGATTTCTTTAATTCCGGCTCTGGCGGCGGCGAGAAGTTTTTCTTTGATCCCGCCTACCGGAAGAACTTTTCCTCTTAAAGTAATTTCGCCCGTCATTGCCAAATGAGATTTTACCTTCTTGTTTTTGAAACTCGACACGATAGACGTCAACATTGCGATTCCGGCAGAAGGGCCATCTTTCGGTGTTGCACCTTCCGGAACGTGAACGTGAATATTATTTTTCTGAATATCTTCAGACGGAATTCCCAATTCTTTATGTTTGGCTTTAATGTATTCTAGAGCAATCGTAGCCGATTCTTTCATCACATTTCCGAGGTTTCCAGTCATGGTTAAGTTTCCTTTACCTTCACTCAAAATACTTTCGATAAAAAGAATATCACCACCAACCTGAGTCCACGCTAAACCGGTTACAACACCGGGAACTCCTGTGATTTCAGACAAACTTTTCGGACGCGGAACTCCTAAAATCTCATCCACTTTTGCAATGGTGATTTTTGGATCGTATTCTTTTTCCATCGCGGTTTGCAAAGCAACCCATCTTGCAATGGAAGCGATTTGTTTTTCTAAACCACGAACGCCGCTTTCAGAAGTGTGTGCATCGATAATATGCGTCAATTCAGCATTTCCAAGTTTAAAAGATTTGGAGTCTAAACCGTTTTCTTCCTGTTGTTTTTTTAGAAGATGGCGTTTTGCAATTTCTACTTTTTCTTCTAAAGTATAACCCGCAATCTCGATGATTTCCATACGATCCAATAGTGGTCTTTGAACCGTTGAAAGTGAATTCGCTGTTGCAATAAACATGACTTTCGACAAATCGTAACCCAACTCCAAAAAGTTATCGTAGAAAGAGTTATTCTGTTCAGGATCCAAAACTTCTAATAGGGCAGAACTTGGATCACCATGAATTCCCTGTCCGATTTTATCAATTTCATCTAAAACAATAACCGGATTGCTGGTTCCTGCTTTTTTAATGGACTGAAGAATTCGTCCGGCCATCGCACCGATATAAGTTTTGCGGTGACCACGGATTTCAGATTCATCATGAAGTCCGCCTAATGAAACGCGGATGTATTTTCTGCCTAAGGAATCAGCAATCGATTTCCCCAATGATGTTTTACCAACTCCCGGAGGACCAACTAAACATAAAATCGGAGATTTCATATTGTTCTTCAGTTTCAGAACCGCCATGTGTTCCAGGATTCTTTTCTTAATGTCTTCTAAGCCGTAATGCGCTTTATCCAAAACTTTTTCGGCTTTGATGATATCGAAAACATCTTTCGAATATTTCTCCCAAGGTAATTCTGTAAAGAAATCCAAATAGTTTCTTTGAACATTATAATCCGGGGAATTTGGGTTTTGTCTTTGAAGACGGTTAATTTCTTTTTTGAAATGCTCTTCAACTTCAGCATTCCACTTTATTTTTTTTACTTTTTCCAAAAACTCTTCAACATCAGATTCGGGGCCGCCGCCCAACTCTTCCTGAATGGTTCTTATCTGTTGATTCAGAAAATATTCTCTCTGCTGTTTGTCAAGATCTTTTGATGTTTTATTGTGAATCTGACTTCGCAATTCTAATTTGCGATATTCATCATGCATTAAAAGATAACATTTTTCGGCACGAATCATTAAACTTTTTTCTTCTAACAATTTTTGCTTTTCGTTCGGGGAAAAATTACCATTAGAACAGATAAAGTTCAGCAAGTCTTCATTGTCAGAAATGTTTTTAACAGCAAAAGTAGCAGCGTTCGGAATATTCGGATCGATGTCAATAATTTTCAGCGCCAAAGCTTTCACATTTTCCAGCAATGCCTCATACTCCTCTTTTTTCTTGGTCGAAGTGTCTTTTAGTTTAGTAACTTCTGCTTTGAAATAAGGTTTTGTACTGGTAAACTGTTTTACTTTAAATCTTTGGAAACCTCTGGTAATAGCGGTAATGTTGCCTTCCGGAAGTTTAATTATTTTAATGATTTTCGCCAAAGTTCCAACTTGAAACAAATCCTCGGTTGTAGGGTTTTCAATACTGGAATTATTTTGGGCCAGAATTCCAATGTATTCGTTATTCCGTTGTGCCTCTTCTAAAAGTTTAATCGACATTTCTCTACCCGCGGTAATCGGGATAATAACTTTGGGAAACATGACCATATTCCTAACCGGCAAGATTGGGAAAATAGTTTGCTCATTATTTTCATCGGCATCCATCATGTCCGAAATATTAATTTCTTCAGATAAAATACTGAAGCCGTCGTCTAAAATTTCATCAAAGTTGATGTTTTCAAATTCTGTCATAGTATGTTGTAATGACAAATTGTCATTTTTTTATAAATAATTAAAGGTGATTCCGTACAATTCTCCTGAAAAGTGCGGATGTTAAGAATGTTTGTATAAATTCACAAGCACTGTGCCAAGCAAAAATTTAGACAAAATTGGCACCATAAAAAAAGCGATTTTAAATAAGTGTACAAATTTTTTTCTAATCTGTTAAAAATGTGTATTTTCGCAAACTGATAAAATTATACAAAAAAGATGGCAATTTTAGGACAAATAAGAAACAGACCGTGGCTTTTGATGGGAATTATTGCAATAGCAATGTTGGCCTTCGTAGTGAATCCAGATAGTCTAGAGAAACTATTCGGCGCAGAACCAGGAGTTTACGGTAAAGTTAATGGTGAGGAGATTTCTAAAGAGGATTTCGATGATCAACTTTTCATGCTTCAGCAACAAGCCCAACAGCAAGGCCAACCTACCAAAGGTTTGGAGGAGCAAGCGTGGCAAATGATGGTGCAGTCTAAACTCATCAAACAACAGTTTGAAAAAATGGGTCTGACTTTAACAGAAGATATGTTCTGGAATCAATTGCAGTTTGATCCTATGTTTGCACAAAATAAAGAAAATTTTGACGAGAAAGGTAATTTCAAAGTTCAGGAGATTAAAGGTCAAGTGGAACAAATGAAAGGAACCAACATGGAGATGTATAACAATTGGTTGAAAACGAGAAAAGCAATTGAGTACAGAATGATGGCAAGACAACTTTTTGCTAATGTTTCTACAGGAATTACTGCAAGCAAAAAAGAAGTAGAGGAAATCATGAAGCAAAGAGATCAAGTTGCAAATATTGATTTTGTGAAAATTGACTATACTGAATATGCTCAGAAAAATCCAGTTAAAGTAACGACTCAGGATTTGTCTGATTATATTAAAAAGCACCCAATAATGTTCAAAAGAGATGCGAGCAGAAATTTGGGACTTGTTTATTTTCCTGCAGCAGCAAGCCCGGAAGATGAAGCGGCAACACAAAAAGAAATTAATAAATTATTTACAGAAGGAAGTGATCTAACCGGAAAAGAAACTTTCCAGAATACCAAGAACGATTCCATGTTTATCGCCTTGAATTCTGATTTGCCTTTTAATCCGACTTATTTTTCAAAAGATCAATTGCCGTTGGCAATAAGAGATAAAGTGGCTACTGCTAATATCGGTGAGACTTTCGGACCTTATAAAGAACAAAACTTTTATGTAGCCTCTAAATTAATAGATAAGAAAGCCTCAGATTCTACGCTTTCACGTCATATCTTGGTTTCTTATAAAGGAAATGAAGCTGGCGGCGATGCGACAAGAACTAAAGAACAAGCGAAGAAATTGGCAGATTCAATTGGTGCTGCTGTAAAAGCAGATCCAGCGAAGTTTACAGAGTTTTTAAAATATTCATCTGATCCTGGTTCAGCAGGACAAGGTGGAAGTGTAGGTTGGACAACACCTGCAACACCATTCGTCCCTGAATATTTAAAATTCTTAGCAACTAACGGAAAAGGAGCAACTGGCGTGGTTGAAACTCAATACGGATATCATATCATCAACATTGAAGATAAAAAATCTGGAGCGATGACTTATAAAGTAGCCAACTTGGTGAAAACCATTAAGTCTTCAGATAAAACAGAAAACCAAGTTTATACAAAAGCGACAAAGTTTATTCAGCAAGTTCAAGGGAAAAGTTTTAATGATTTTGCTAATCTTGCCAAGAAAAGCAACTATAATTTTTCTAATCCAACAGAAGTTGGAAGATTCCAAGGTCAACTTCCAGGTTTAGGAACTGATAAAGATGATGAAATAATCGCTTGGGCTTTCAACAAGAAAAGAGAAAAAGGAGATACAGATATTTTCACTGTAGATGGAACTGGTGATAGAATTATTGCCTATGTTAACGGCATTCAAGATGCTGGTTTAGCAGATCCAGAAGCGGTAAGAAGTCAAATTGAGCCAATTGTTAAAAACAAATTAATGGCTAAGCAAATTGTTGATAAAATTACAGCAGCGAAAGCGACTGGTCTAGATCAAATTGCGAAACAATTTGCAGTTACCAAACAATCTGCACAAGTGAATTTATTGAGCCCACAAGTAAATGGAGCAATGGAACCTAGAGTTGCAGGAGCAGCATTTGGTGTGGCAAAAAACAAATTGTCTAATCCTGTTGAAGGAATGACTGGCGTTTATGTAGTTTTGAAAAAATCTGAAACAATCAACAAACAGCCAGGTGACCTTAAACAAATGACAGAAGCAATTGCAGGACAAAATGCTCAACAATTTGGTCAGTCATTGTTGAAGAGTTTACAAGACAATGCCAAGATAAAAGATTACAGAATAGAAATCTATAATCGAGTTTCACAGCAGTAATTTTATTTAAAATAATTGATTAAAGCGACTTTTAAAAGTCGCTTTTTTGTTTTCAAGATACTAGCTTTTGCAACCAGTTTATTTAAAATGTATTATATTTGTCAACTAAAATTTAAAGAAAAGTGAAATTCACAAAAGAAATAAAAGCAGGACTTATCGCACTTTTAGCAATTATTGGATTTGTATTTTTATTCCAGTTTATGAAAGGTAAAAGTCTCTTCACAACTGATAATATTTTCTTCGCAAAGTTTGATAATGTTGAAGGTTTAGCAGCATCTAATCCAGTATCCATAAATGGATTGAAAGTTGGGCAGGTTGATAAAATTATTCCGATTACCGAAAAAGACGGCAAAATTCATTTTGTTGTAAAAGTAATTATTGATGATAATTTTGTTTTTTCGAAAAAATCTACGTTAGAGATTTTTGAACCTGGATTAATGTCGGGAAAAGAAATGCGATTGAACTTGCAATACGGAAATCCAATGGCGAAAGATGGAGATACCTTGTCTGGTAGTTTCCAACTTTCGATGATGAATAATATTTCGTCGCAAGTTGGTCCCGTAAAAGATCAGTTGCAGACCGTGTTGAAAAGAGTAGACTCATTAACTAATAATGCCAATAAAATTTTCGACGATCAAAACCGTGCAGAAATTCGTGCCTTGTTGAGTAACTTAAACAGAACTGTCGCATCATTCGAGGGGACTTCAAGACAAACCAATGCGCTTTTGGCAAATAATGACCCACGTGTTCAGAAAGTTTTAGATAACGCCAATCTTGCCACTTTAAGTGCGAAATCGACCATCGATAAATATGGCCGTGTTGCTGATGAAGTTGATGTTCAGAAGTTAAATAATACGATCGATAAGTTAAGTCTTACTGCAGATAAATTGAACGGTATTATCTCTGGCATACAAAACGGCGAAGGAAGTCTTGGTAAACTCGCAAAAGATGAGCAACTTTACAATAATCTAAATCAAACTGCTGATAATATGAATAAGTTGGTAGAAGATTTAAAAGCAAACCCGAAAAAATATCTGAATTTCTCAGTTTTCGGAAAGAATAACAAAGACTAAAACCATTCAATATGCAGTATATTGACAATATTATTTTCTTCATCGCCCTGGTTGCAGGGTTTGGGCTTTTTTTTAAAAGTTTGAAGGAAATCCACCGCAACATAAAACTTGGTAAAGAAAGCAATCGCTCAGATCAAAAAGCAAAACGCTGGGAAACCATGTCGAAAGTCGCTCTTGGCCAAAGTAAAATGGGAAAGCGACCTATTGCTGGGTTTTTCCATGTGATTGTATATGTTGGATTTGTTATTATCAATATCGAGTTGCTCGAAATTATTGTTGATGGAATCTTCGGAACCCACCGATTTTTAGCAAGCGTTTTCGGGAATTCTTTATATGGAGTTTTTACTGCAACTTTAGAAATTTTAGCCATACTCGTTGTAATTGCCGTTGTCGTTTTCTTTATCAGAAGAAATTTCTACGGAGTTAAACGATTAACCATGAAGGAACTTTTTGGTTGGCCGAAACATGATGCGAACTGGATTTTAATTATAGAGTTTGCTTTAATGGTTGCTTTCTTAACCATGAATGCTTCAGACTGGGTTTTACAGCAAAGAGAAGTTCTGGCTGCTCATGGCAGTTTCCCAATTTCGTCCAATTTATTAGGTCCAATATTTCAGAACTTCGGTGATGGGGCTTTAATTTATACTGAAAGAGGAGCGTGGTGGTTTCACTTTATCGGGATTCTATTCTTCATGAATTACCTTTATTATTCAAAACATCTTCATATTATTTTGGCTTTCCCAAATACGTGGTTTGCTAATTTAGAACCGAAAGGGAAATTCAATAATTTAGATTCTGTCACTGCAGAAATTAAGTTAATGATGGATCCAAATGCCGATCCTTACGCAGCAGCGCCAGACGCAGATCCGAACGCAGTTCCTGAAAAATTTGGAGCAAGTGATATTTTTGATTTAAAGCAAGTTCAACTACTCAATGCTTATTCATGTACAGAATGTGGTCGTTGCACCGCAGTTTGTCCTGCAAATATTACCGGTAAAAAATTGTCTCCACGTAAAATCATGATGGACACCCGTGACCGAATTGAAGAAGTAGGAAAGAACATTAATAAAAATGGAAAATTCGTAGATGACGGTAAAAAGTTATTAGACGATCATATTCAAAGAGAAGAACTTTGGGCTTGTACCACTTGTAATGCTTGTGTAGAAGCATGCCCTATTTTGATTGACCCGCTTTCTATTATTGTAGAAATGCGTAGATTTTTGGTGATGGAGCAATCTGCTGCACCACAGGAACTCAATCAGATGATGACCAATATTGAAAATAATGCCGCGCCTTGGCAGTATAACCAAGCAGATCGCTTGAATTGGGCAAATGAAAATTAATATAATAATCATTGGTAAATTGTTCCATTGATAAATTGGTAAATTAAAACATGGATTTCACTATAAAAACAATGGCAGAATATGCTGCCGAAGGAAAAATGCCAGAGGTTCTATTTTTCGTAGGATGTATGGGAAGTTTTGATGATCGTGCAAAAAAAGTGACCAAATCGTTATGTAAAATTTTGCATAATGTTGGGGTAGAATTTGCAGTTCTTGGTCAGGAAGAATCTTGCAACGGTGATCCTGCAAAGCGTGCTGGTAACGAATTCATTTTCCAAATGATGGCGCATACCAATATCGAAATCATGAATGGTTATGGCGTGAAGAAAATCGTAACCGCTTGTCCGCATTGTTTTAACATTATTAAAAATGAATATCCGGGATTAGGTGGGAACTATGAAGTTCTTCACCATACTCAATTCCTTAGAAAATTAATGGAAGAAGGTCGTCTGAAAATTGAAGGCGGAACTTTTAAAGGTAAGAAAATCATCTTCCACGATCCATGTTATTTAGGAAGAGGAAACGGAGAATATGAAGCACCAAGACAACTTCTGCAAAAGTTAGATGCCGAATTGGTCGAAATGAAACGTTGCAAATCCAACGGATTATGCTGTGGAGCCGGTGGCGCACAAATGTTTAAAGAACCGGAAAAAGGGAATAAAGACATCAACGTTGAAAGAACTGAAGAAGCATTAAGCGAAAGCCCAAATATTATCGCAACTGGTTGCCCATTCTGTAATACGATGATGACCGATGGGGTAAAATATTTCAATAATACTGAAGTTTCGGTAAAAGATATCGCAGAACTTTTAGCAGAAGCCGACGATTTATAATGAATAAAAAGATGCCTTATTTTCTAATGATTGCAGGTTTGTTTTTATTAATTTTAAACCTTTGGTCAGCAGATTTTGAACGTTCTAAAATAAATTTTTTTAGCGCTGGAGCAAGTCTTTTAATGATAGTATACGGAATTTTTGAATTAACAAAGAAGCAGAAAAATGAAAATTGAAGAATCAACAATAGTTGAAACTAATGATTATCGGGTAATTATTTATCCAGCCTCAAGAACTTTCACGCCGAAAGAAAGCAAAGTTATTACTGAAAAATTATATGATTTTTTAGCAACTTGGGCAGCGCACGGTAAACCACTTTCATCTTCATTTAAAATTGAAAAAAATCAATTCATCATCGTTTGTGTTGATGAAGATGTAGAAGCCGCATCTGGTTGCTCAATCGATGCCTTAGGCGGTGTAATCAAAGAAATAGAAGCAGAGTTTCAGTTAGGTTTATTTGACCGAATGAAAGCGACTTTCGTAGAAAATGGCGAAGTGAAAACTTTGAAATTGCAGGATTTCAGAAGCGGTTTAAAATCGGGTGAAATCTCAAAAGAAATTGAAGTTTATGACTTTTCGAAAAATACTTATGTTGCTTTTCTAAGCGATTTCCTTTTGCCTTTAAGAAGAAGTTGGGCTGGGATTTATGTAGATTAAATTTATTTTTTTAAAATATCTAAACCCTTTGAGTATAATACTTAAAGGGTTTTTTGTTGCTCTTAATTAAAACCGTATTTTTGTTTATTAAGTTGATCAATGCGCTACAAAATTCTTTTTATTTCATCCTGGTTTCCCAACAAACTAGAGCCGACCAATGGTAATTTTGTACAACGACATGCCGAATCGGTTTCTCACCTTCATGATGTAGAAATTCTACATGTTATCGGTGATTCAGCCCAAAAATTGACTTATCTTTTCGATGATCAAGTGATTAATGGAATCAAAACATTAATTGTTTATTACAAAAATTCTAAAAATCCAGTTCTGAATTTTATCCGTCGAATGAAAGCCTACCAGCAAGGTTTTTTGCGTTTACAGAAACCAGATTTGGTGCATGCCAACGTTCTTCATAACAACATGCTGTTTGCGGTTTATCTGAAGAGGAAGTTCAAAATACCATTTGTGATTACTGAACATTGGTCTGGTTTTCTGAAAATGAATCGAAATCAACTTTCGAAATCTCAACTTTTTGTTGCAAAAACCATTGCGAATAATGCTGAATTCGTTTTGCCAGTAAGCCAATATCTTTCAAACGATTTACAGGAATTAGGATGGAAAACAAAATTTGAAGTTGTAGGAAATGTAGTAGATACAAATTTGTTTGTAGTGAAATTAAATTCTGGAAAACCATTTAAGTTTCTGCATATTTCTAATTTAATCCAAATTAAAAATCCAGAAAAGATTATTGTTTCAGCCTTAAAGTTGCGCGCTGTGTTTCACAATTTCGAATTGCATATTGGTGGTGACGGTGATGTGGAAAAATTGAACGAACTCATTAGGAGTAATATGGCTGAAAATTTCATTAAAACCTTTCCAATGCTGACTTTAAATGAAGTTGCAGAAAAAATGAGCGACAGTAATTGTTTTATTTTGTTCAGTAATTATGAAAATTTTCCTTGTGTCCTTTTAGAATCACTTTCTACTGGAACACCGGCAATTGCTACGAAAGTTGGTGGTATTCCCGAAATTATCAATGACAAAAACGGCTTGCTCATTTCAAATTCTGAAGAGGAATTATACGAAGCCATGAAAAATGTTTTAGAACATAAGGTGCATTTTGACGAGCCGGAGAAATTGCATGAATTTGTAGAGGAGAATTTTTCTACTAACATAATTTCGCAAAAATTTGATAAAATTTATCGGCAGATTTTATTTAAGGAAAAGATGATTTCCTAAAAAACTCTGTAATTTCAAATTTTTGATCGACCACAAAATCTATTTTATCAAAATATATATTAATAAAATAGAGATATCAAACCATAGGTAATTTATATAAAAGTAGGTGAAGAGTTTATTTGTTTTTGTGAGCGATTTTTTTAAGAATAAAGGACACCATGTTTTTATTTCATTACTTATTGCTAAGATATGTGGTTTTCTTGGATCACTTTTAATTATAAAAATTTTACCTGAAAGTGAATTTGGAACAATTAGTATTGTTGCATCGGTTTTTTTTATTTTTATGTCTTTTAACGGTTTCGGCAGTAATCAAATTTTGTTACGCTATGGTTCAATTGTTCACAAGGATACCGAAAAAAAGAGTCTAGCTAAATATCTGCTAAGACAGGGATTTATGCATCAACTGATAATCAGTTTGATTTTCCTTTTGGTCAGTGTTTTCTACATCAACAAGTATCAGGATATTTTTTTTATTTTCGTGCTTTTTACTGTTCGGTTAATAGGATACTATTTTCTAAATCATATTCAAGCAGAATTTAGGGTTTTTGGTAATAATAAAGCATTTGCGAGAGTGAGCAATTTTGTTAACATTGGAGGTGTTCTTTTATTATTGCTTTTTTCTTATTTTTTTGGTCTTACTGGTTATCTTTTAGCTATTGCTGCAACTCCTTTTTTGTGTTTGTTGTGGTATAAAAAAAACCATTTCGTAGCAATTATTGATTCGATTAATTTTACAGAAAAGGAAATTTGGAGTTTTGGACTTCATGCAGCAGGAACGGCGCTTCTTTCTGATGCGCTTTTCTCTGCAGATGTTTTGATGCTAAGTTTTTTAATGAATGAAACGGCGGTTGCAAATTATAAGGTCGGTCTTCTAATTCCTATTAATATTACTTTTTTAGCTTCGACTTTTATGCAAAGTGACTATACCGTTCTAGCAAAAAATAGCAAAAATAGGATGTTTTTAAAAAATTATATTTTTAACTATTATAAAATTTTCATTCCTACTTCACTTCTTATTTTCATTTTAGGCTATTTGTTTAAAAGCGAAATTTTTAATTTGTTTTTTGATGAAAAATATTATGATAATCAATTTATTTTCGTGATTTTTTTAGCAACATTTTCTTTCAACATGCTTTTGCGAAACCTGTACGGGAATTTGCTCTCTGCCGTGGGTATGATGAAAATGAATACCGCTATTTCGTTGTTGAATTTGATCATGTTATTGTCTTTTGCATTCATCTTTGTTAAGAAATTTGGGGTGGTAGGAATGGCGATTAGTTTATCATCTAGTTTGGTGATTAGTGGATTTTTTCTACTCTTTTCATTTTATCTTTATTGGAAGGATTTAAAATAATTTATCTTTGCATCAATGAAAAATCTGTTGTTTATAACCATGATTGTGTTTTTTGCTTTTCTCTCTTGCAGAGGCGAGGAGGAGTCTGTGCAGAAAATTGATCAGGTCATTAATTTATATATTGATTCTTTGGGACAAGACATGCTGAATACAAAAATTCCAGGATCGTATATTAGTTCGTCTATGAACGATGTTTATGGTTTAACGGATACTGCTCCAGTTTCATTTTCAATTAAAAAAGATGCAGATACCGTTAGTTATATCGAATATCTTGCAGGTGCAAAAAGGATTGGCGTGGACTCTTCCGGCACTTCAAAAACTTATGAATCAAAAATCGCATTATTTCTCACCAAGAAAATTAACGATTCTACGCGTAAAACCACCAGTGATACGATGACCATTCAATATTCATCAACACCGGATATTTTTCAGGTTTCTAAAATCTGGTATAATGGCGTTCTTCAGTTTACGAAAGTTGACAATCAACCCAATACAGTGAAAATCGTGAAATAATCACTAAATTTGCATTTCACTCTTCTACTATCAAGTGGAAATTCACCGAAATATACATCAAATAAGATATGTTACAAGTTCAGTTTTTGCGCGAAAATAAAGAACGCGTTTTAGAAGGTTTAGGTAAAAGAAATTTCAAACAGACAGAATTAGTTGATGAGGCGATTTCTGTGGATGATGAAAGGAAAAAATTGCAGTTCGAACTCGATCAGAATCTGGCGGAAATGAATTCTATTTCCAAAAAAATCGGTATTTTAATGAAAGAAGGCAAGAAAGAAGAAGCAGAAGCTGCAAAATCTAAAACTGCTGAATTCAAACAAAACGCACAGGAACTTCAACAAAAATTAAAAATAGCTGAAGCGAGGCTTCTGGAAATTCTTTATTTACTTCCAAATATTCCATATGAAAAAGTGGTTGCGGGAGTTGGTGCAGATGATAATGAAATTATTTATCAATCGCACGATGTAAAAGGTTTAGGAGAAGGCGCAATACCACATTGGGAATTGGCGAAAAAATACAATATCATCGATTTTGAATTGGGCGTAAAAATTGCCGGTGCTGGTTTTCCTGTTTATTTAGGAAAAGGCGCAAGATTGCAACGTGCTTTGGTTCAATATTTTTTAGATAAAAATGTAGAGGCTGGTTATATGGAAGTGAATCCGCCACATGTAGTGAATGAAGCGTCTGGTTATGGAACAGGTCAGTTGCCCGATAAAGAAGGTCAGATGTACTACATCAACGAAGATAATTTATACCTTATTCCGACGGCAGAAGTTCCGGTAACGAATATCTACAGAGATGTTATTTTAGATGAAAAGGATTTGCCTGTAAAAAACACGGCTTTCTCGCAATGTTACAGAAGAGAGGCGGGAAGTTATGGTGCTCACGTAAGAGGACTAAACCGTCTGCATCAGTTTGAGAAAGTAGAGATTGTGCGAATTGAAAAGCCAGAGAATTCTTATGCGGCGTTAGAAGGAATGGTGGAGCACGTGAAATCTATTTTGGAAGATTTAGAATTGCCTTTCCGTATTTTGAGATTATGTGGTGGCGACACTGGTTTTGCTGCAGCAATGACTTATGATTTTGAAGTGTGGAGTGCTGCTCAGGAAATGTGGTTAGAAGTTTCTTCAGTTTCAAATTTCGAAACCTTCCAGGCGAATCGTTTGAAATGCAGATTTAAAGGAGACGGAAAAACGCAGTTGGTTCATACTTTAAATGGTTCTGCGATGGCATTGCCAAGAATTATGGCAGCGTTGTTAGAGAATAATCAAAATGAAGAAGGAATTAAACTTCCAGCTAAAGTTGCAGAATATGCGAGATTTGATTTAATCAGTTAAAAAGTATAAATACTTTATAATATAGAAAACCACCGATATTTCGGTGGTTTTACTTTATTCTGTGGTGATGATTATTTGTTTGTCTTTATTCGTTAAAGTATTCTTCTCATCGAGTAGATCATTACTTCTTAAATTAATCTGAATCGTTTTTTTGTCGATTTGTTTTACGAAATCATGTTTGCCAACAATAGATTTTATCGGCTTTTGAAATTTAATGGTACTGGAAAAATTCACCGGAAACATTTTCATCATTCCGAGCATTCCCTCTGCCATTTTTTTTCCATATGCTTCGAGCGAATCACTTTTTGTGGTTGGGTTTTTAATATCCTTTTTTTCAGCGGTATCTTCAATTTGAGAAAGGAAGCTCGCAGATGAAAATTTGTCGGTGTCTATAGTTAAAGTTTTACCATTCCATTTTCCTATATTTTGGAGAGGAATGTTTCTGAGTTCTTTACTTTGAGAAAGAAGGGAAGAGAGTTCGGTGGGAAGTAGTTTATCGTATTTTAGAGAAAGACCATAGATTTCACCTTTATCTTTGTTTACTTTCATAAACATTTTATGAAGAACTTTTGTAGAATCCTTGTTTAAGGTGATTAATCCATCTTTTTGAATATCATATAAACTTTTCCACTCGGTACTCAATTTTGAAAGATCTTTTGTAGGTAATTTACTGCTGCCATTATTCATCATATTCATCATGGATAGCATTCCTTTATCGATCAAAATGTTAGATTCCATGCTGGATGCAGAATCTTTATAGTACGTAGTTTCAGTATTTACAGAGCAAGATTGTAAAGCCAGGATTACAATACCAGAAACCAAAAGTCCAATTTTTTTAATCATTTTAAAAATTTATTAATAGAAAACTTTGATATTCAAATTGAATACCAAAGCAATTATTTAATATTTGAAAAATAGATGACTAATGGCAACTTTCGTGATTCCCTTTTAAATGGTCAGGCGAATCATTATGAATAACTTTCATGGCTTCTTTTTTAGGAGAAAGGTAAGGAATCCCGACTTCCATGCCACGAAGAACAAATAGTCCACCCAATACAATCATCATTAAAGGAACGAACTTTAAAATTTTAATTCTAAAGGCAGTCGTCATTAAATTTCCTAAAAGTACTACAGCAAACATAAACGGTAATGTTCCCAAGCCGAAAAGGCTCATAAACAGAGCACTTTGCCAAATTCCTCCGGCAGTTAAACTTGCCGTTAAAGCCATGTAAACCATACCGCAAGGAAGAAGCCCATTCAATAAACCTGTGGCAAAACGCGATCTGTAATCGGCTTTTTGAAGAAGTTTTGATAGGTTTAATTTTACCTTTAATAATGATGAAGTTAGAAAAGGGATTTTCGACGCAAAATCTTTTCCACCAAAAGAAAATATTGCCATCACAATTAAAAGAATTCCAACGCCTATGGTTAGATACTGTTGAAATCCGGCCATCTCAAAACCTTTTCCGATGATTCCTAAAATTGCGCCTAAAATAGAGTAGGTTACAATTCTACCAAACTGATAAGTGAGATTTTGAAGGTAGAAATTAGTTGCTTGTTTCTTTGTTAATCCAAGCGACAGAGCGATAGGCCCGCACATTCCGATACAGTGAAAGCCAGAAGCAAACCCTAGACCTAGAGCAGAAATAATAAGGGCTATTTCCATAACACGTCGTAATCTACTTGATACGGTTTTTTAGCGTGTGACCATTTTATTTTTAAAGTATAAGAACCTTTAGAGATTACTTGTTTTGGGATAAGAATCTCATTTCCTGCATCTAAATCAACTTCTTTTTTCACATCAAGGTTAGCATCATCTGTGCGGAAAAGTTCAAATTTTACGTGTTTGTCTTCGGGAGTAACTGCGGCAGGAAAAGTAATTTTCATTCCTTCTGCAAGTTCTTTGTATGTTGGGATCTCTGGCAGTTTTTCTGCATTTCTCTTCGCATCTATAACGTCCTGATAAACCAATTCGTCACCATAATAATCATTTGACACAAGTTCAGATGTTTGTTGGCCGTAGGTAAATCCAAAAACCATAAACAAAATAAACGCGATAAATAATCCTAATGCCAGTGCAACTCCGTGTGCCCAGCTAAATTTTTTGAACATATCTTTAATTAAAATTGAATTTTAAATGGTCCTTCGAAACTCGTATCGAAAGAGTCTAGTAATTTTCCTGTTGTATCATAAACGCCAATTTCTACTTTTTGTTTTGATAGTTTAATTTCTTTTTCTGGGAAACTGATGTTCACAGTTCCTTTTGTAATCTGATCTTTTTTAAGAATGATCTTTTCATCACCACTTAAACTTATTTTACCATGCTCTGGCTCGATCACTTTAATGGTTACAACTTGATCTTTTGTTGATTTATTGATGAAGGTGTAATTATAGATATTCGTAATGTTACCGTCTCTCACAAAGAATGTAGAACCTGCAGGTTTGATGAATTTTGCTTCCATGGCTCCTCGGTTGCTTAATAAAAATCCTAAGAATCCTATCATTAAGAGTAAAACAGCAGAATAAGCCTTCATTCTGTTGGTAAATTTAAAAGGAATTTCTTTTTCTATTTCGTCTTCAGTCGCATATCGAATAAGTCCTTTCGGAAGTCCAACTTTCACCATGACCTCATCACAAGCATCAATACAAGCCGTACAGTTTACGCATTCTAATTGCTGACCATCTCTAATATCAATACCGGTTGGGCAAACGACTACACATTGGTTACAGTCGATACAATCGCCTTTACCTTCTGCAGTACGATCTTCGCCTTTTCTCCATTTAGAACGATTTTCTCCTCTTTTAAAATCATAATAAACATTGATGGTTTGTTTATCGATTAAAACACCTTGCAATCTACCATAAGGGCAAACCAAAGTACAAACCTGCTCTCTGAACCAAGCAAATGTAAAATAAAATGCAGCGGTAAAAATAATCATGACCATGAAATTTGAGAAGTTTGCAAATGGTCCTTGTTGCATAATGTTAAACACCTCCTTGTATCCTACGATGTACATAAACATCCAGTGAGTGATGATTAATGAGATAACAAGAAATACAAAATACTTTAGTGAACGCTTCCAGATTTTTTCTGCATTCCATTCTTGTCGGTCTAATTTCATTTGTTTGTTACGGTCTCCTTCAATCAGATAATCAACTTTTCTGAAAATCATTTCGAGGAAAATTGTTTGTGGACAAATCCATCCACAAAAAATTCTACCAAAAACTACGGTAAAAAGTATGATAAACACAATTGATGTAATCGCACCTAAAGCAAGAATGAAAAAATCTTGTGGAAAGAAAGGTTGACCAAGAATAAAAAATTGTCGGTCAAGAATATTGATAAGTAAAAAAGGGTTTCCATTAATCTTAATAAATGGAATTGCAAAGAATAAAGCAAGTAAGATAATACTTACTAGGGTTCTGTAATTGGTGTATTTTCCGGAAGGTTTTTTAGGAAACACCCACCTGCGTTTACCAGATTGTTCCATGGTTCCCACAGAATCTCTAAAAGTTTCTGCTTCAATTACCTGTCCTTGTCCGCCTCTGAAATTGTTATCTTCTGACATCATTTATTTAAATTAAAAAAAACATAATCCGTTACCTTTAATTGATTAAAGATAACGAATTATGTTTTCATAGTAATTTTTTTAGTTCTTATTTTTCCCAGTTCGCTGGAGTTCCTTGCGGAGCTGCTCCACCTTCTGCAACCGTAATTGGTGGTTGCTCTTGGTTGATGTGATAAATATAAGCTGCAACATTCTGAATGTCGAAACCAGTTAAAACACCATTTTTACCAAATGCTTGCATCGCAGGATTGTTTGGACTTCCGTTTTCAACCATGTGGAATACATTTTTGAATAATGTTTTTTCTGGTTGGTTAATCCAAGTGTTATCGGTTAAATTTGGTCCAATTCCACCTGCACCTCCTGCATTGTGACAAGATACACAGTTTGTTTTAAATACTTCTTCACCAGCAGCAATATTATCTGGAGAATAAACTGCATTATCAATAGTTGGAGCTGGCGTATTTTTAACATATTCTGCGATACTTGCAGTCTGTGCTTTATACTCAGCGTCATATTCTACATATTGGTGTGCAAAATCTGTAGTAAAGTAAGAAATCATATAAACAGCACAGTAAGCAACACCGAACCAGAAAAGACCCAACCACCATTTTGGTAATTGATTGTCTAATTCCATAATTCCATCGAAACCATGGTCGATAAGAATGTCTTTTTCTTCTGTTGCAGTTTGCTTTTTAAATGCACTTTGGTATAAGGCTTTGAAGTAAGGAACTTTCTTCGCTTCTAAATACTCAGCTTTTTCTGCATCGGTTAACTTCTTAAATTGGTCGTTTTCAATCAAGTCACCAATTGTATGATGAATCATGGCAAGAATTACAGAGATCACTACTGTTCCCCAAAAGTATGGAGAAGACAGGAATGTTGCATCTTGTACAAACATATAATACACAACCAATAAAATCGTAAGGATGGAAGCGATGCTTACATATACGGGGCTTCTTTGTTTCATAATAGTTTAATTTTTTGATTAAAGATCTTGATCTTCAATATCATCATCTAAAGGGGCATTAGCTTCTTTATCGTAATGTTTTTTCGGTCTTGAAAAAACATAAAAAATGATACCTAAAAAGAAAATTAAAAATAATATCATGGACAATGTTTGGTAGAACCCAACATTTTCGCCGTTTGATAAGATGTCTTTTACGCTTTGAGGTATCATTTTAGCTCCTTTTTAAATGAATTTAGTTTGTACTCGCGGTTTGAATTTCTGTTGTTTTGATATCGGTTCCTAGTCGTTGCAAATAAGCAATCAAAGCGATAATCTCTTTTTTCTCAAGCGGAACGAAGTTAGCACCATCTGCTTCTTTTTTTGCTGCATATGCTTGTTTAACATCAGCTGCTTCTGCAAAAATATCTTTTACAATCGCTTTTGCTTGATTATCTGCCCAAGAATCTGCAGAATCAATCTGCGCTTTGGTATAAGGTACATCAAACACATTTTTCATGAGTTCTATTTTTGCAACCATTTGACTTCTGTCTAAATCTCTTGCAATTAACCAAGGGTAACGTGGCATAATTGATCCAGCAGATGTTACTCTAGGGTTCAACATGTGTTTGTAATGCCAAGAACTTGGGTTTTTACCACCTTCTCTATGCAAATCTGGTCCGGTTCTTTTTGATCCCCAAAGGAAAGGTCTGTCATAAATAAACTCACCTGCTTTTGAGTACTGCCCATTTTTACCGTTGAATCGTACAACTTCATCACGGAATGGTCTGATCATTTGAGTGTGACAAGAGTTACAAGCCTCTCTGATGTATAAATCTCTACCTTCCAATTCCAGTGGTGAGTAAGGTTTTACCGCTGCAATAGTTGGTACATTTTCTTTAATTAATAAAGTAGGAACAATTTCAACAAAACCTCCAATGGCTACCGCGATAAATGATAACACGGTAAGAAGTGTCGGCATACGCTCGATCCAAAGGTGAAGACCTTCTCCTTCTTTTCTTTGTTTTGAAATTTTCGCTAATGCAGGTGCTTCTGCAGGTACATTCTTTTGGAATGATCCGCTTCTAACTGTTGCAACAACATTCACACACATTAAGATTGCTCCGGCGATATACAATAATCCACCTACGAATCTCATTTCGTAATAAGGAATAATTGCCGTTACAGTATCTAACCAGTTTTTGTATAATAATGTTCCGTCTGGATTAAATTGTTTCCACATTAAACCTTGGGTAAATCCAGCGATGTACAAAGGAACGGCATAAAAAATAATTCCTAAAGTTCCCAGCCAGAAATGCCAGTTTGCTAATTTTACAGACCAGATTTTCGTTCTCCACATAATTGGGATTAGATAATAGATCATTCCGAAAGTCATGAAACCATTCCATCCTAGTGCACCAATGTGAACGTGACCAATAACCCAGTCCGTGTAGTGACCAATTTTATTTAAAGTTTTTGTTGCTAAAATTGGACCTTCAAAAGTTGCCATCCCATAACAGGTAATTGCAACAACAAAGAATTTAAGAATCGGGTTTTCCCTAACTTTATCCCATGCTCCACGAAGGGTTAATAAACCATTCAGCATTCCTCCCCAAGATGGTGCGATCAACATAATCGAAAACCCTGTTGCTAACGCTTGTGCCCAACCCGGTATTGCTGTATACTGCAAGTGGTGAGGTCCTGCCCAGATATAAACGAAGATCAATGACCAGAAGTGAATAATTGAAAGTTTATAAGAGAAGATAGGTCTGTCTGCTGCTTTAGGCAAGAAGTAATACATTAATCCTAATACAGGTGTTGTTAATACGAATGCTACGGCATTATGACCATACCACCATTGTACCAAGGCATCTTTAACTCCCGCATAAGCAGAGTAAGATTTCCATCCTGTAAATGATAAAGGAACTTCTAAGTTGTTGAAGATGTGGAGCATTGCGATCGCAACCCATGTTCCTAGGTAAAACCAAATAGCAACATAAAGGTGACGAACTCTTCTTTTGATAATCGTAGCGAACATGTTGATCCCGAAAACAACCCAGATAACTGTAATAAGGATATCAATTGGCCATTCGTGTTCTGCATATTCTTTTGAGGTATTTATCCCCATTAAGAAAGTAATAACTACCGCTACAATCATGAATTGCCATCCCCAGAAGTGAATCCAAGAAAGCGTATCGCTATACATTCTTGTTTTAAGTAGTCTTTGCAATGAGTAATAAGCTCCGGCAAAGAAACCATTACAAACAAATGCAAAAATCACCGCACTGGTATGCAGCATTCTGATACGGCCAAAACCAAGAGCACCGTGGCTATTGATGAGACCTTGTAGATTTCCACTTTGCAAACTTTTAATTGTTGCATCGTCAGTTCCAAAAATAAATTCTGGAAGTTCTGGATAGAATAACATTAAGGCTGCGGTAAGTCCCAATAAAAATCCAACAATACCAAATACTATTGTTGCATAAAGGAAGGCTCGCACAATGTTATTGTCATAACTAAACTTCTGTGTTTCCATATATACTAATCACTTTTTTCTTCTGTTCTTTGATCTAATTTCTTTACAGATTCTGTTTCTTTAGAAACTTCCGAATCTTCTTTTATAATTTCTGAATCCAATAATATACGAACTGCAGGGGATTCATCGTCTTCAAACTGGCCATTTCTTGCACTTATTATAAAAATGATCAAGAAAATAACAGCCAATGAAACGCTGCAAATAATCATTAAATATAATATATCCATTGCGAGTGCAAATTTAGTTTTTAACCGCTTCAAAAATACTGAAAAATTATGATATTCATCATTTAATGTTAAATATCGTTAATTTAAAATATTTCTAAATAAGTGAGTTTAGTTTTTCTGTTGATTAATTTTAAAATATTTTGCCGACCTAATCCAAGTCGCAAGTGAGGTGAAAATCACTACACTAATAGAACTTATCGGCATTAAAATCGCCGCTACCAAAGGTGATAAATGACCAGTAACTGCGAATGAAAGTCCAATAACATTATAAAATAAACTGATCCCAAAAGTGAATTTTACGATTTTCACCGCATCTTTTGATAGATCAAAATATTTCTTCAACTCATTCATTCGGTCGCCTGCCATAATCACATCTGAAGAAGGAGTAAACGAGTGCGTATCATCAGCCACCGCAATTCCCACATTACTTTGTTTCAATGCGCCGGCATCATTCAATCCATCACCAAGCATTGCTACTTTTTTCTTACCATCATCCTGCAGTGTTTTTATGAAATTTAACTTGTCTTCCGGACTTTGATTAAATTTCATTTTCTCCACATTGGGAACCAACTGTTTTAAAGAGGCTTCTTCCGACGAGTTATCTCCACTTAAAATATTAAGATGATACTCTTTTAAATCAGCAAACATTTCCGACATATTTTCCCGATACTCATTGGTGAAAATATACTTGCCCAAAAACTGCCCATCTCTGGAAATATAAACTGCAGTTTCTAAATTTTTGGATAATTGACCAATAAAAGTCGCTGATCCAATTTTATAAGTTTTTCCTCTTACATTTCCTACATATCCTTTTCCAGGAGTTTCTGCAAAATCTTCGATTGGGAAATATTCTTCGTCAACTTCTAAGAAGTGATATAAACTTTTTGATAATGGATGGTTCGAATTCTTTAATAAGCTCTTTAGGTTTTTTAAATCAAATTCCGGAATCTCCTCTCCTTCAAAAATAATATTCGCCTTTTTATTATGAGTAATAGTACCTGTTTTATCAAAAACGAGGGTGTCTATTTTTGCTAATTTTTCTATGGTCAAAGTATCTTTTACATAGAATTTATTTCTTCCCAAAATCCGCATAATGTGTCCTAAAGTAAAAGGTGCTGAGAGCGCTAAAGCACACGGACAAGCCACAATTAAAATTGCAGCAACGACTTGGAACATTTTTTCGAAATCATGCTGGCCCCAATAAATACCGGCAATAAGGGTGATTCCCAGAATGATAAAAGTGAAATATTTACTAAGATCATTGGTCATCGTATCCAATCCGGTTTCGAATTTCTTAAAAGCCTCTTTGTTCCAAAGTTGGGTTAAGTAACTTTGATTAACGTCTTTAATAACTTCTAATTCTAAAACAGAACCAACTTGTTTTCCACCTGCAAAGATTTTGTCTCCCGGTTTTTTGGGGATTGAAGCACTTTCACCTGTAATAAAACTATTATCTATATTTCCTTCGCCTTGAATTAAAATCACATCCACCGGAATAATCTCTTGATTACGAACCATAATTCGGTCCCCGATTTTCAGTTCATTTAATAAGATATTTTGTTGTTTCCCTTCGAAATCTACTTTCGTAACTGCGATAGGGTAGAACGATTTATAATCTCTGTCATAAGATAAGGCGTTGTAAGTTCTTTTCTGAAAAAGTTTCCCTAACAACATGAAGAATAAAAGTCCACATAAAGTGTCGAAATATCCAGGTCCGTAATCGGTTGCAACTTCGTAAATACTTCGTCCATAAAGCATGATGATTCCCAGAACAATAGGAACATCAATGTTCACGATTTTGTTTTTCAATCCGAACCACGCTGATTTAAAATAATCTGCAGCCGAATAAAAAACAACCGGAGTTGCCAAAAGGAACATCATAAAACGGAACAGGTTTTTATAAGTATCCATCCAATAATCTGTTGTACCCATCACCTGTTCGGCATATTCTGGATAAGACAAAAACATTCCGTTACCAAAAGCAAATCCTGCAATCGCTAATTTTACAACTAACGTTTTATCGAAACGCTCTTCTTTTTTTTCCGCAGTTTCCAGATTAACAACAGGTTTGTAGCCTAAATTAGTAAGGAACTTGGCAAGTTTGCTGAGTTTTAATTCGTGATGATTAAAGGAGATCTGAACATTTTTTCTGGTAAAGTTGACCTGAGAATAATTAATGTTCTTATTAAGGGTCTGTAAACTTTCTAAAAGCCAAATACAAGATGAGCAGTGAATCACTGGAATTTTGAAAGTAACTAATGTCGTGTTTCCTTCAGAAAAATCGGTGACTTTAGTAAAGACTTCAGGAGTGTCTAAATAATCAAATTGCGACGTATTATCATCATTCGGTCTGATGCCAGAATTCTTATTCATTTCATAAAAATTCCCCAGATCATTCATGCTTAGAATTTCGTAGACAGATTTGCATCCGTTACAGCAAAATGATTTTTCATCGAAGTTAATGCGCTCTTTTTCTATTGGTTGGCCGCAGTGAAAACAGTTTTCTGACAATTTATATAAACTTTAGTTCGCAAAATTATGATAAATATATTTGTTTAAGGTTTTAAATGTCCTATTTTTGCTGATAAATGTCATGCAATTATGTCGTTAGAAAAACAAACCCTAATCGAGGAGAATTTACAGAGAGTATTTAATGATGCGTCATTTGAAGAAATGCTGTCTAAAGAAGATTTTGAAAAGTATATTTCAGCCAAGCAAATTTTGAAATTTAATAAAGGTGGAATTATTTTCGAAGATGGAGAAGTACCAAATGGTGTTTATTTTTTGAATAGAGGAACCGCCAAATTATCCAAACAAGGAGTTTATGGTAAAGACCAAATTCTTCGTTTTATTAAAGAAGGGGATTTAATTGGTTACCGTTCTTTGCTTTGTGGTGAGGACTTTCAAGCGAAAGCAGAAGCCATGACCGAAGTCGAAGCCACTTTTTTACCATCTGATTTATTCCTGTACCTTTTAGAAGTAGCCCCAAAATTTTCATTTGTGATGTTACAAAAAATCGCTTTTGAATTGGGTGAATCTTCAAACACCGTTACATTTTTAGCACAAAAAACAGTTCGGGAAAGATTGGCAGAAATCCTGCTATTATTGGAACAGAAATTAGGAACAGATCCTGAAGGATTTATCAAGATCTCTTTAACAAGAGAAGAGATTGCCAACATCATTGGTACGGCTACTGAAAGTGCGATTCGTTTGATTTCAGAGTTCAAACAAGACAAATTAATCGAAGTAGAAGGGAGAAACATTAAAATCCTGAACCACGAAAAATTAATCAGATTAGGTCACGTGATCATGTAATCCAGTAGAATTTATTTCTATACCAAGGTCTTATACAACCAACACCAAACTTTATTATGTCTGTACATTCAGAAATAAAAAAAATTACCACCGAAACTTTGCGAAAAATGAAATTCGACAAAGAGAAAATCACCATGCTAACCGCATATGATTTCACCACTGCGAAAATGGTGGATGCTGGTGGAATTGACGCAATCTTAATCGGAGATTCTGCTGCCAACGTTATGGCGGGACATGAAACTACGCTACCTATTACTTTGGATCAAATGATTTATCATACTCAATGCGTGGTCCGCGGTGTAGATCGCGCTCTAATTGTTGCAGATTTGCCTTTTGGCTCTTATCAAAGTAATTCTGAGAAAGCCTTGGAGTCTGCAGTAAGAATGATGAAAGAAGGTGGTGCACATTCAGTGAAAATTGAAGGTGGAAAAGAAATAGAAAAGTCAATTACCAAAATCATCAATGCTGGAATTCCGGTAATGGGACATTTGGGTTTAACGCCCCAATCAATTTACCAGTTCGGAACGTATAAAGTACGAGCAAAAGAAGATTCGGAAGCGGAAAAATTAATGAGCGATGCTAATTTACTCGAAGAATTAGGATGCTTTGCTTTGGTTCTGGAAAAGATTCCAGCTGATCTTGCAAAAAGAGTTTCAGAAAGTATTTCTATTCCTACAATCGGAATTGGAGCAGGCGCAGGTTGTGACGGACAAGTTCTTGTTTATCACGATATGGTTGGAATGAACCAAGGTTTCTCCCCGAAATTTTTAAGAAGATATTTAGATTTATACACCGAAATTACTGGAGCAGTTTCCAGTTTTGTAAAAGATGTGAAAACCGGGGATTTCCCTAATGAAAACGAAAGTTATTAATGAAAACAAATACAGCAACTATTCAAGGAATTTTATCAATCGGTGCTTTAGTCTGCATCCTGATTGGATTTTTTAATCTCCTTTCTCCAGAAATTAATGAATTTCTTTATCAAAAATTATTTTACATTTTAATCGGTGCAAGTTTCTTTGTTCAGGCACCAACATTGAGCAATAAAAATTTCCTTTATCCAATGTATGCGGCAGCAGCACTTTGTGTAATTGGGGCTTTCATTCCAGTTGATTCACAATTCTCAGCAGTGAAAACGATTGGTCTTTTTGCCGGAGTTTTAATGTCGATTTTCAGCAGACCAAGAATGCCGAGAGCACAGTAATTTAATCTCATTTAAATATAAAATAAAAGGACTAACGCAATTGCATTAGTCCTTTTTCGATAGTTTAGGAATTTAGTAATTCCCTGTTTTTACAATGTTTTCAAAATAATTGATAAGCAATGTTCTTTCAGCTTTGGTAAGATTTGCATTCGGATGTTGAGCCACGTAACCTGGCATCGGCATCGTATATATTTTCAAAGAATTTACGGTCATATCGAGCATGTTCTTTTTTAGATCTCGGTTAAAAGTTCCCCATTCAGAAAGATTAAGGTATTTTTTTCCTTTATTAACGTGATGTTTAATGGACCAGGATATCGGCGCGACATAAGCATATTTCGGATAAACCGTTTCGTTGGAATGACAATCATAGCATGCGTTTCTTAAAAGTCGCTCTACATTTTTCGGAGTACTATAAACCTTAGCAAAATCAACTTTAGAATCGACTGGCTTATTGGTTCTGTCAATTGGGAAAAACTGTATCACTGCGATTACGATTAGAAACCAATAAATAATATTTAAAAAAGTTTTCATTTAGGATTGGCTATAATTATAGGTTTTTCGGTTGGACTCTTTTTGAGATCTCCCGTGTTTTCGGGGATTTCTGTGGGGATTCTCCAGGTTTCACGGATTTCCCAAAGTGGTCTTACCTCTATTTTTTTGTCTAAAACATATACTGGTTCTGCGAAAGTATGGTCAGCAAAATCTGCCGAATCCCAGATTCCATTTTCATTAGCATCGACCAACATACGAAGTTCATATTTTCCTGGTTTTATGGATTTGAAATTGATTTGTTTTTCATTTCCATATTTTGAATAAGCAACGGACCCGTTTTCATTAATCATTTGAATCCAGAATTTTTGTTCCGGAGCATTTTCTAAAGTCACCAATATTTCGCCGTAGTTTTCTATTTTATCTGCTTCAAAATCAAAACGTTTTGAGACTTTATTCTTTTCAAAAAAAGAAGAAACGGTTTCTTTTGGAATCGTCAACGAATATTTTTTTCCTTCTTTAAAATCGGATTTTATATGAATTTCAAAAGGATTCTTTTCAGAAATTTCTGCCGTAAAATCCTGTTTAATACTGTCGGAAACCAAGGTCCATTTTTCAGGCTGAATTTTATCAACGAAATAATTAGAAGTCACCACAAAATCCTGTTTCGGTGCTAAAGAATTTCCACCGTTATTGGAAATCGACATCTCATTCTTTGTATTATAGCGATAGAAAAGTGAAACACTATCTTTTTTTACACCATTATCATAACTGAATTTCAGATTTTCATTATTTGTGATTCCGATATTTTGCGCGGGTGCGTTAAACCATATCGTAGCAGAATCTGATTTCGGCGAATGTGTTACTTTATAATCTTTCAGTTTTTCATTGAGCGAAACTACTTTTACATCAGTTGGATTTCCTTCAAACGTCATTAAAATCCCACCTGGTATTTCTTTCATTTCTAAATATTTCAATGTTTTTTTTGATGGATAAAGATTAATATCTAAACCCGAAATACTTTTATCTAAAGTGATTTTATCTTTAAGGAAACCTACTTTTTCTTTACCAATATCATACACAGAATTTGCATTGCTGTCTTCAAAAGCCAAAACTCTATAATTTCCCGGTGCTAAATAGTTGAGTTCAAAATAGCCGTCTGGATCTGCTTTCGCAATGTAATAAGGTTTTTGGCGATAATCCATGGAGTCTTTTTCCTGGTATAATCCAACCACCATATTGGATTCATCGGCTTTCTTATTTTGATCAATAAAAAGTGATTTTAATTCTCCACTAATATAAAGACTGTCGATTTTTGGACCCGTAGAAAAAGCAAAATTATAATAACCAAGAGCATTTCCTTCGTTATTATCTACAATGGCATTTCCGAAATTAAAATTATAGGTAGTATTCGCTTCTAAAGTATCGGCCCATTTTATCAGAAGATATTTATTGCCCATTCCAGAAGGAAGAATCTTGCTGATTCTCTTTAAAGGTGGAGAAATGATCAACTGTTTGTTGATGTCTTTAAGTGTAATATATTCATCAAAATCAATTCTGAGTTCTCTGATGTCACGCGGCACATTAACTCTTGGACTGTCGATGTTGCTTCCAATTACTTGCGGGGGAATGCTATCTTTTGCACCTCCAACAGGCGAGCCAACTCGAGCACAAGAAGCCATTAAAAAACTGATGAAAACCAGAAAGAGGAATCTTTTCATGAAAAGGATTTGTGCAAAATTAAGAAATTTATTCACTGTAACTGTCATTCCCCTGATTCTGTTTCAGCGTGTCGGTTTCATTTAGCATTTTTAGCATTTTTTCCTTTTCTACAGGCAAGTTTTCAAATATTCCCGATAAAGCCAAAGCGGAATAAACGCGATTAGAATATTTGTTTCCAATGGCGATGATTGTTACCTGGGAGTTTTGTAAATGTGCAAATACCGAGTTCGTTCCGTGCCACCAACCATTATGGTAAGTGAGTTTTTCATGATCATTAAAGATTTTCATACGAAAACCTAAACCGTAATTATTTACACCAGGTTTTTCATTACTGTAAGGTTCGAAGATCCTGTCCTTTAAATCTGCCCGCAGAAAATCTTTAGAATAAAGTGCTTTAGAAAAGTTCAATAAATCCCGTGGTGTGGTATACACATTTTTATCACCGTAAATTAAATCAAGTCGATCGTAAGGATAAACTCTAGGTCCTTTTTGGTAAAAAGATTTCGCAGCAGTCAAAGTATCTTTTTCTTCAAATATGAAAGAATGTTTCATTTTTAATGGATGAAAAACCATTTGCTTCATCGCTTCCGGAAAGGACTTTTCAGTTACTTTCTCAATCAATAAAGCCAGCATCGCATAATTCGTGTTACAATACATGAAGCCTGTATCAGTCGTGCGGGCGAGTTCTGGTTTATATTCAATCAGTAAATTTAAAATATCTTGATTGGTCAGGTATTTCTTTGAAAGTTCCTTCGGTGCAGGCGTAATTTTTTCAATAAAATGTTCGTATTTCGGCAAACCACTTCTTTGACTTAACAGCGTGAAAACGGTCACTTGTGGATAAGGAAATTTTGGGAAATATTTAGTCAAAGGATCCTCTAATTTAATTTTTCCTGCCTCCACTAATTTCAGTGTTGCCATTGCGGTCAGTGTTTTTGAAACCGATGCAACATGCAGTGCTATAGTATCATTAATAGGTTCCTGTTTATTGGCTTGTGCAAAACCGCGGTAACCTTCGTATAGAACTTCATCACCTTTTGCAACCAGGAATCCGCCCCACAAATCACCTTTTTCCCAAATATTTTTGTAATACCGATCAAGGACTGAAACAATGGAATCTTTGTGTTCTAATTTTCGATCTTTCTTCGTGAAGATCTCATCGAGATTAACATTTCCGAAATTTGGTAAACTGGTTTTGGCGTTTTCTTCTTCCGAACTTTCTTTTTTACAAGAAAAAAATAGAAATGAAAGTAGGGCAACGAAAAATAAGGATCTGGAAAATTTCATTAAAAAGTTTTTGGCTTAAAGCACCGCAATATAAGGGATTTTGACCAAAAAGAATAAGACCGAAGTCATAAAGAAATGTTAAGTTTAAGAAAATTGAGCCAGAATTTTATCAACGATAACTTGTGCTAATTTTTCTTTACTTTGAATTGTCCAACCTGCAATATGTGGTGTTACAATTGCTTTTTCGGAACGGAGTAAAAACTGTAAATCTTCATTTACAGCATCTAGATTTTCGAATGACGCTTTTTCATATTCTAAAACATCGAGTGCGGCGCCTTTTACTTTTCCTGATTTAATTGCTGATACTAAATCTGTCGTTTTTACATTTTTTCCTCGCGCGGTATTCACAAAATAAAATTCTTTCGCCATTTCCGAAATAAATTTCTCATCTATTAGATAATGAGTTTCTTTCGTAATCGGAAGGTGAATACTTAAAATTTCGGCTTCTTTTTTTAATGTTTCCAATGAAACTTGCGTTGCAAATTCATCACCAATTTTTGGTAAAATATCATAGAAAATCACTTTGCATCCAAATCCTGAAAATCTTTTTGCTACCGCTTTACCCATATTTCCGTAACCGATAAGTCCGACCGTTTTGCCCAGCAATTCATCGCCTCGATTTTCTTCTCTTTTCCAAATTCCATTTTTTACTTCTAGGGAAGAAATAAATAATCGGTTCATTAAAATGAGAAGCATTCCTAAAACCTGCTCTGCAACTGCATCGCGATTACCTTCGGGTGAACTAATCAGTGCGATTCCAGATTTTTTTGCAAAATCGACATCAATGTTTTCCATGCCGGCACCGACTCTTGCAATGAACTTTAAATTTTTGGCATGTTCCAGGAAATTCTTATCAAGAGGTATTCTACTTCGAATAATAATTCCGTCGTAATTCGCGATTTTTTTCAAAACCTCTTCATAAGACGAGGTGAAATCTTCTTCAAACAAAAATCCTTTCGCAGAAAGTTGTCCTGTAATTAACGGATGGTTTTTATCGAGCAGCAGAATTTTCATTTCTAATTTTTTTGAAATACTAAGGCAATTTATATTAAAGTATTTAACTTTTAACTACCAAAAAGTTTCTTTAATTCTACAGAATCTGTGGCTTTCATTCTACCCGAAAGAATTAAGGAAAGTTCTTTTCTACGCAAGGCTGCTTCGAATCTTTCTTTTTCCTGGTCGGTTTCTGGAGTCATTTGTGGAATTGGAATGGGTCGGTTAAATTCATCAACCGCGACAAAAGTGTAAATTCCTGAATTGGTATGAATCTTTTTTTGATTAATTGGATCATCTAACCAAACATCAACATAAATTTCCATGGAAGTTGAAAATGCACGCGAAACTTTAGATTCTAAAACCACAATTCCACCTTCTGGAATGGGGTGGTCAAATGATACGTGATTTACGGAAGCGGTTACTACACGTCTTTCACAATGTCTTGCTGCCGAGATCGAAGCACATCGATCCATCTTTGCTAAAAGTTCGCCTCCGAAAAGATTTCTTAAAGAATTCGTTTCATTCGGTAAAACGATATTGGTCATTATGGTTAGCGATTCTGAGGCTTTTTTGGTTTTTTCCATTTAGATTTTGAATAATTTTTTGAACTCCATTTATTTGCTGGAGTTTTTACTGGAGCAATCGCATTTTGCAAAGAATCATTTTTAAGTGAATCAATCTTAAGTTGAACTGCGGCAAGTGAATCTATTTTTATACTGTCTTTTTTAATAGGAATTATTTCTTTTTTTGGTATTTCCTTTTTAAAAGATCTATTGCCAAAAATCATTTCTGGTTGCGTAACACCGAAATAAGTAAGTCCTAAAACGCCGATGAGTAAAGCACCGATCCAGATAAACGACTTGCTCATTTGGTAAGAATTGCTTTTTCGATTTGGACTGTTTTTTATTTCTGAAATATTAATTTCTTCTAAACCATAAAAAGAAGGCGACAAATTTTCGGTTCTGTTTCCGACAAAAACCATTTTGTTGTCTTCCAGAAAAAATGTTCCCAAATGTTCTACTAAAAATTTTTTCTCTTTATAAAGTGTCGCATTCCAATAATTGATTTGCTTTTTAATTTCAATTTCTGCTTCGATTAAAGAAATGTTTTTTTGCTGGGATAGAAACTGAACAAATTTATTTTCTTCCCCAGAACTTTCTGTTTTAAATGCAACCTCTGCACCTGGAGGCAAAATGTTTTTACCTTCCTGATCGAGCACAGCGTTGATGGTGCGCAAATAAAATGTTCCAAAACCAGACAGTGAAACGCTGGCTTGTTTTTTAAGATATTCAAGAAGTAAAAAAGAAAAATTCATATGGGTGCAAATTTATGTTTTTTGACTGATGTAATCAAAATAATAAAACTAGTAAAATAAGTGGACTTTTCTAGAATACAGGTCTTTATTTATTTTTGAAATTGCACTTTTGCTTTCATGCGTTTTTACACTGATTTTCTTTTATGAAAATAGAAACTGCTCCAAATCTTTAGAAATGGAGCAGTTTATTACAAAGACCTATTTTTTTTTTCGGGATTATTTAAATTTTAAACTCATACCAAACATAAAGTTCGTTCCGGCTTGCGAAAAGTAAAAAGGATTCTGATCATAAACAAAACCATTATTCACATATTTCTTATTAAATAGATTGTTAACTAATAATTTTAAATCGACTTCGGTTATTTTTAAATTTAAAGTGTATTTTGCATTAAAGTCGGTTAAAAAATAATCATTGAGTTTTAAATTTTCACTATTGGTGTTGTCTAGATATTGGCTTCCAACATATTGATTTTGAATAGATAAACTAAAATTAGAGGTTGGCAAATAGTTGATTACAACATTTCCCATAATATTGGGTGAAAATGAAATCGGAGTATTTCCTAAACTTTCAAAACCAGTTTCGGTTTCGTTGATAAAATCTTTATTTTCATTTTTACTTAAAGTGAAGTTTCCGGAAACATTCCATTGGCTGGAAAGTTTTGCCAAAGCACCAACTTCAATTCCCATACGATAACTCTTTCCTGAATTTACACGGATGAATTCTCCGATGTCATTAATCTGACCATTTAACACCAGTTGATTTTCATAATTCATATAATATAAATTGGTGGTAAAAGAAACTGCACCAAAAGATTTTTCCAACCCGGCTTCGAAATCGTGAAGTTTTTCTGGCTGGATTTCTGGATTTGCAAAGAGATCGTCTCTATTTGGTTCGCGGTGCGCATGAGCATAAGAGAAAAATAATTTCCCCGCATTAATATTATAATTGATTCCTGCTTTTGGGTTAAAGAACAACCAGTTTTTATTTAAGTCTACGCCTTCATTATCGCCTTGCTGAAGAATTTGGGTGCCGTAATTTATGTTTCTTAATTGCAAATCTCCATAAAACTCAAACTGATTTAATTTTACAATTGCTTTTGCAAAACCTGCGAATTCGGTTTTTGTTCCATTGTTTCTATAATATTCATGCTCGAAAATTTCAGGAAAATAAACTCCTGAAACATTTCCGTAATGTTTCCCTTCATATTGATTTCCAACGAGTCCAAAGTTCAAGTCCAGATTTTCAAACTTTCCGTAAAGCGTAGAAACTCCACCATAAAAATCATTATCGAGCCATTTTTTACGAATGAAATCTGTTCTTTTAATGGTTTGATTATCAGTGGTTAAGTCTGGCAAATTGTATTTTGAAAACTTTGCATCTTGCTTGTAGTTTTCATAATATCCTTTTCCTTTGGTGTAATGAAAAGTAGTTTCTAAGTTCCAGTGATCGTTAAAGTTTTGTTCCCACAGTAGTTGATAATGATTTTGCCTGTAATTATCAGTTTCGTTATCATAAAAACCAATAATGCTTTCCCAGTTTGCATCGTAGATTGCACCGGAATTATTGAACTTCGGATTAGTTTCCCAAGTTTTTTTGTCAATGGCATTCCAGGCTTGATAGGTTTTTTCCTTTCCACCAAAAGCCATCAGACGAATTTTGGTTTTGTTCTCCTCAAAAAGGGCGGTGAAGTTGTAGGAATTTAAATCAGAAAAAGCGCGGTCAATGTAACCATCAGAATGAATCGTGGTATACCGTCCCATTACGGAAAGTCGGTCTTTCCAGAATTTTCCGCTTCCGACTTCTGCCGAATATTTATAAGTACTAAAGGATCCGTAGGAGTCATCAGATTTAACATAAAATTTTTCCTCGGGACTTTTGGTAAGTACGTTAACACTGGCTCCAAAAGCAGAAACACCATTCGAAGAAGTTCCCACGCCACGCTGAATTACAATTTGCGAGGCGGAACTGGTCAAGTCACCGACGTTTACGAAAAAAGTTCCCTGACTTTCAGAATCATTGTAAGGAACACCGTTCAACATGACATTAATTGCGGTTCCGCCTACACCGCGAATTCTAAATCCGGTATAACCAACGCCATTTCCGGCATCAGATGTGGAAATTACAGACATCTGATTCTTTAATAAAATCGGCAAATCCTGACCAAGATTTTTTGAACCTAAATCTTTTTCAACGTTGATGATTTCTTTGGTGACCGGAAGTCGTTTCAGAAAATTGATGCTTTCAATTTCCTTGGTTTTGATGGAATCTTGCACGGTGTTTTGTGCAAAGTAGAATGGACCTGCGAGAAGTCCAAAAAAAATAAATCCTTTCATTCTTTTAATTTTTAAGATTAATTGAATAAAAGGGGTCGATTGTTATACGGTTTCGAGCATCATTTAAAATGAAGTCGAATTGTCCCTAAACAGCATTACCTGTTCCAGGTTCATTGGGTATAATCTCAGCGTTTTACAGCACCCCTTTAATTTCTGGGTGCAAACTTACAAAAATATTTTATGAATAAGGTTTGTTTTCAGCGTCAATAAAAAAGTAGTTTTCGCCATCGTTGGTTACTTCGAACAGACGGCCCAGTTTCCAACTGAAATTTCTTTTGATATCTTCATATTCGAAAGGAATAATCACTTTTCCATTTACATCGATAATTCCGAATTTGTCGTTTTTTACTGCGATGATCATTGGGTTTTTTAAATCATCACCTTCCAAAATAAATAGATAATCAAACTGCGGATAAATGGTAAACTGTCGGTAATCGGTGGCATCTTTAAATTTAGAATCCTCGATGATTCCATATTTTTCATTCATGATATAAGCATGAAATAATTGCGATTTAAATTGAGGAGGACAAGTTCCAATATCTTCACTCTTAAAATGATAAACGCGTTTTCCACTAAAATCAATTCGATAATCTTCGCCATTAAAACGAACGGAAGCATAATCTTTTTTGCCAAATTTTCGAATGTGGCTATTGGGGGAATTCAGCAAGTTGCAGTCTTCTGTGAAAAAACCAACATTACTGTAAACGGGTTGAATTATAATTTTTCCGTTCTGATTTTTAAATCCGTATTTACCTTCTTTTCTGAAAGGAATAAGCGGCGGAATAGAGTCATTAATTTTAATTAAATCTGAATTTATTAGAGGAGAAATTGTTTTTTTTACAACACTTTTTTTAACGATAACTTTTTTATTAATCGTTTTTTTCTGTGCAATAATAGCAATCGAGAAACTTAATAAAAATAAAGTCAGAATATTTTTCATCATATCTTATAAATAGTCTGCAAAAATAATCATTTATAAATTCCGGAAAATAAAGAAAAGAAGTACAATAAATAACACAGTAAAAATTGCTTTTTGTCCAAATAAAAACTGTCTCGTTTTTGGGAAATGATCTTTTAATTTGGTTTGATAGAGTAGTAATCCACTAAATGCATACGGCAGAGAAACGACGAGCAAAGGATTGTAAGCAAAAGCACTTTTTAAATTAAGATGTAGCAATTCGTGAGTGGCTCTTTGTGCACCACAACCTGGACAATTTAATCCGGTCATGCTTTTGAATATGCATTTTGGGAAGATTTGATAATGAGCAGGATGATAGAAATAATAAATCAATCCTACCATAATGAGAAGACTGAAATAGATGCTATAATGAATGTTTTTTTTGACCACTATTATTTATTAAGACAATTACCACGGTATAAATTTCGTTCTTTTTTGACGATGAATTTTAATTTTTAAAAGTAAGCAAATAGAAATAAAATATCATATTTATATTTATTCTAAATGACATTAATCAAGTTAAACTTAAAAAAAATCGTATTTTTGACTTTCTAATAAAATAATAAAAAACCTATAGATATGACTTTTGACATTGATATGATTAAGAAGGTGTATGCAAGGTATCCGGAGAGGATCGAAGCGGCTCGTAAAGTCGTGGGCAAACCACTTACCCTTGCAGAAAAAATCCTTTACTCTCACCTTTGGGAAGGCAATGCTACCCATGCTCATGAAAGAGGAAATTCTTATGTAGATTTCGCTCCGGACAGAGTAGCAATGCAAGATGCAACTGCACAAATGGCATTATTGCAGTTCATGCAAGCCGGAAAAGCAAAAGTTGCTGTTCCTTCTACAGCACACGCCGATCACCTGATCCAGGCAAGAGTAGGTGCTGCTTCAGATTTGCAGGAAGGTATTAATAAAAACTCAGAAGTATTTAATTTCTTAAGTTCTGTTTGTGATAAATACGGTATTGGTTTTTGGAAACCAGGTGCTGGAATTATTCACCAGGTAGTTTTAGAAAACTATGCATTCCCAGGTGGAATGATGATTGGAACTGACTCACACACTGTAAATGCAGGTGGATTAGGAATGGTTGCAATTGGTGTTGGTGGTGCAGATGCTGTTGACGTAATGGCCGGAATGGCTTGGGAACTTAAAATGCCAAAATTAATCGGTATTAAGTTAACTGGTAGATTAAGCGGATGGGCTTCTGCAAAAGATATTATTTTAAAAGTTGCTGGGATTCTTACTGTAAAAGGAGGAACTGGTTGCATCGTAGAATATTTTGGTGAAGGTGCAAACTCACTTTCTGCAACCGGAAAAGGTACAATCTGTAACATGGGTGCTGAAATTGGAGCAACCACTTCTACGTTCGGATATGATGATTCAATGAGAAGATATTTATCTGCAACCGGAAGACAGGATGTAGTAGATGCTGCTGATGTAATCGCTGATCACTTAACTGGTGATCCTGAAGTGTATGCAAACGCGGAATTATATTTCGATCAGGTTATTGAGATTAATTTAGATGAATTAACTCCACACTTAAACGGACCTTTCACACCAGACTTGGCAACTCCTGTTGCTGAATTCCATGAAAAAGCAGTTGCAAACGGATGGCCAATTGAAGTAGAATGGGCATTAATCGGTTCTTGTACCAACTCTTCTTATGAAGATTTATCAAGAGCGGCTTCTATTGTTGAAGATGCTTTCGCGAAAGGAGTTAAACCAAAAGCGATTTTAGGAATTAACCCAGGTTCTGAGCAGGTGAAATTCACGGCTGAGAGGGATGGTTTCTTAGATTCATTTAGAAAATTCGAAAACGCAAGAATCTTTACCAATGCTTGTGGACCTTGTATCGGTCAGTGGGATAGAGAAGGTTCTGATAAAGGAGAAGTGAACTCAATCATCCATTCATTCAACAGAAACTTTGCGAAAAGAGCAGATGGAAATCCAAATACGCATGCCTTCGTAGCGTCACCAGAAATGGTTGCTGCTGTAGCAATTGCTGGAAGATTAGATTTTAATCCAATCACAGATACATTAACCAACGAAGCCGGAGAGCAAATTAAATTAGACGAACCAAAAGGATTCGAACTTCCGGAAAGAGGTTTTGCTGTAGATGACAATGGTTATCAGGCACCGTCTGAAGATGGTTCAACTGTTCAGATTGCGGTTAGCCCAACTTCTGACAGACTTCAGTTATTGGCACCTTTCCAACCTTGGGATGGACAAAACATTACTGGTGCTAAAGTTTTAATTAAAGCTTTTGGAAAATGTACAACCGACCATATTTCTATGGCTGGACCGTGGTTAAAATACCGTGGACATTTAGATAATATTTCTAACAATATGTTGATTGGTGCTATCAACGCTTACAATATGGAAACCAACACGGTGAAAAACACTCTTACAGGAGAATACGGTGAAGTTCCTGCTGTAGCAAGAGCCTACAAAGCGGCTGGCGTTCCAACAATTGTAGTTGGTGACGAAAACTATGGTGAAGGTTCTTCCAGAGAGCACGCTGCTATGGAGCCAAGACATCTTGGTGTAAAAGCAGTCTTGGTTAAATCTTTTGCCCGTATCCACGAAACGAATTTGAAAAAACAAGGTATGCTTGGTTTAACGTTTGCCGATAAAGCAGATTACGACAAATTCCAGGAAGATGATACGGTGAATTTCTTAGATTTAGATCAGTTTGCTCCAGGGAAACCATTGACTTTAGAACTGGTACACGCTGATGGAACTAAAGATATCGTTGTAACAAACCACACTTATAATGCTCAACAAATCGATTGGTATAAAGCAGGATCTGCTTTGAACTTAATCGCCGCAGAAGCAGCAAGAAATGCATAATTGTATTTAAAGTTATAATAAAAACCGCTCAAGAAATTGGGCGGTTTTTTATTTTTAAAAGAAAATCAGATTTGTAGGTTTCGCCGATTGGGATTATTTTTTCAGAAACCAATTGAATGTTTTTTCCATCAATCGTTTGAATTTTATTTAAATTGATAATAAAGGATTTATGAACTCTCAAAAAATGATCGGGAAGTTGATTTTCTAAGGATTTTAAAGTTTCTAAAACGATATGTTCCTGATGTTCTGTTTTGATGTTGACGTAATCTTTAATGCTTTCAATAAAAGAAATATCGTCAAAATTAATTCGGTTTTGTTGACCTGAAGATTTCACGAAAAAATGTGAAATGCCAGCATTTTTAATTTGAAAATGTTCCTGTGCTTTCAAAGTGCTTTTGCTAAAACGGTCAAAAGATATTGGTTTCAAAAGATAATCGATAACATTGTGTTCATAACCTTCTAAAGCATATTCCGAATATGCAGTTGTCAAAATATATTTCAATTGTTCACCTGCAATTTTCATAAAGTTAATACCCGATAATTGCGGCATTTGAATATCAAGGAAAATAAGATCAGCCTCATTATTTTGAATATATTCCAAAACAGTAACTGGATTATTGGACGTGAAAACCAAATCTAAAAACGGAATTTTTTGTACATAATTTTCCAGCAACTGAACTGCCAAAGGTTCATCATCAACGATAATACATTTTATTTTCTTCATGTTGATTTTCTTATTTTAATGCAAATTGATTTTCAAATCTACTGTAAATTCTGTTTGAGATTCGGTAATATTTAACTGATGTTTTTGAGGATATAAAATTTCGAGACGTTTTTTAACATTGTCAATTCCAATTCCCGAAACTGCATCTTTCACTTTTTCATTTTTAAAATTATGAAGATGGAAATGCACTGTTTTATCGTTATCATTTATTTTTAAAGTAAAACCGTTTCCATCAAAATCTCCATGTTTGAAAGCATTCTCTACGAAAGGAACTAATAACATCGGTGAAATATCAAGATCCGCATAATTGATGTTTTTTTCTACAATTAAAAGGTCAGGATTTTTAATTCGTAATTTTTCAAGTGCAATCAGACTGTCAATATATTCAATTTCTTTATCTAAAGAGATAAAATCTTTTTCTAAATCTTTGGTGCTGTATCTCAATAATTGGCTTAATTCTTCAAGTGCAGATAATGCTTTATCTGATTTTTGATAAACCAATGAATAAATATTATTCAAAGAATTGAAAATGAAATGCGGATTAATTTGAGTTTTTAACGCTTGAAGTTGTGCGCTTTTCTTTTCACTTAATAAAAGACTTTTTTCTTTTTCAGAATCAGAGAATTTTTTAAACAACCAAAAAACGGTGCTGATAAATATGGTGTTGCTGCTGAAATAAATATTATCAAAAAAATAGAAGCCAAAACTTGTCTTTTCAGCATAATTTCTAAAACCCCAATAGTTGGGAAGAAACCATTCTTCAATACAAAATCGGATGATGACAAAAAATAATACACTTAAGAAAAATCCCACAATCGTTTTATATAATTTATTGATGTCGAAAAATGCTGATACGACGAAGAAATAATTAATATAGAAACAAGCAAGACTTGTAATAAAGAAGGTAATGTTTAAAATAGGATACTTTGTATGGAAGACGAAATAGGGAATTATGACGCTTCCAATCATATTGATTAGCCAATAAAATAAATGTAAATAAAGAAGAGCCTTGTTTTTCATGCAACAAAAATAGAGATTTATAAAAACTGTGAACCTAATTTTCGACGAACATACCATATTTTCCGATGAAACTATTTAATCGGGTAAGAAAATGGCTTTGTCTAAAATCGGTTTTAGTTCTACATCTACTTTTATAGTTTTGCGTCATACAATGTAACAGAAACACTTCATTAAGTGTTATAAATAAGAACAATACAATTATGAGCAAATCAACTTTACTAATTTCATCCCTATTTTCTATTTCCTTATTTGGACAAGTAGAAGATTCTATCAAGATTAAAAATATCGAAACTGTAGTTCTCGAAGGAAAGAAAAAAATCTTCGAAAGAAAAGTTGATCGGTTTATTTATAATGTTCAAAATGCGATGGTTTCCGAAGGAAGTTCTGGAGTTGAGGTTTTGGCAAATACACCAATATTGAAGATTGATGAAGACAAAGGTTTACTTTCTATTGTTGGAAAAAGTGGTGTTTCAATTATGGTTAATGATCGAATGTTAAATCTTTCCGGTGCAGAATTAATCAATTATCTCAAAAGTTTACGATCTGAGAATATTGCAAAAATTGAAGTAATTACCACGCCACCGGCGAAATATGAAGCGCAGGGAAATAGCGGAATTATTAATATTGTTTTAAAGAAAAACCAAAACCTCGGTTGGAACGGTTATTTAAATTCTTATTATAAACAATCTACTTATGATGGATTTGGAGGTTCTGGCGGTGTAAATTATCAAAATGAAAAACTAAAAACTTCGGTAAAGTTTCGTGGTTATGATGATGAGAAAAAATCGATAGAAAATTTTAATTTCATCGGAGTTAATTCTGATCTTGGCAGAGATGAAAGACGCGATATGAATGATGGATTGGGAATGAATGTAAATCTTGATTATTCGCTTTCTGAAAAGGCCACTGTCGGTTTTATTTATGATCTTTCAAAAAATCATTCTAATATGGATATTGATTCAAAAAGTCGATATTTCTCGGGAACTCAAAATATATTGAATACCAATACTGATTCTAAACACCGTTCAACTGCAACTTCACAATTATTGAATTTGTTTTATGACCAAAAATTGGGTGAACACAAATTAAGTTTTGGAGCCAATTACTATGGAAATTTACCAGAAACGAATGTTAATTTTATAACGACAGATTTGGCGAATCAATCCAATCAAATAGTAAGAAATTTATCGTACGTAGATTATAAAATTTATTCTGGGCAAGGTGATCTTTCTTTAAATTTTAAAAATATTAAAGTAGAAACAGGTTTGAAGTATAGCCAGTTCTCTAATAGTTCAGACATTCAATATTTTAATTTTATTAATAATGATTACGAAATGAATTCCGAAAGAAGCAATGTTTTTCAATATGATGAAAAGAATTATGCTGCTTATTTAAGTGCCATTAAAGATTTCGGTGAGAAGTGGTCTGCTAAATTTGGACTTCGATATGAGTATACCCAAACAGATGGATTTTCGAAAACGACTCAATCGAAATCTGAAAATAATTACGGTCAATTATTTCCAACTGCTTATATTTCGTACGAAGCAAACGAAAACAATCAATTCAGTTTAAACTATTCCAAGAGAATAAATCGGCCTTATTTCCGAGCGCTGAATCCATTTCGATGGTATTCTAATCCATATAATTATTTTGCCGGAAATCCAATTTTACAACCTTCCTTTAATCATAATATTGAATTTAATTATATTTTTAAAAGTAAATTTTCCGCAAATATTTATTACCAAAGAAGCATCGATAATTTTGATCAAATCAGTTTTCTGGACGGAATTAACATGATCAGTACCTATGAAAATTATTTTAATGAGAATACATTTGGTCTTAATCTTAATTATTCGAATACGTTTTTTAAATTTTGGGAAACTAATCTTTCAACTTCTTTGACTTATAGTGATTCGCAAATTTTAAAATTTGATGCTTTACCACAAAATGGGCAATCTTTTTATTATTCGACCAACAATACTTTTCAATTGAATAAACAGAAAACTTTCTTTTTGCTAATGAATTATTGGCAAAATTTACCATCGAAAAGTGGCAATAGTTTTTCAGAAAGTAACGCGAATTTCAGTGCAGGAATAAAAGTGAGTTTAATTGAAAAAGCGTTGCAAATAAATCTTTCTGTAAATGATATTTTCCGTCAATCCGGATATAAGGGAACGGTTTATTTTGCAGATAATATTCAGACCTTCAATAACTATTGGGATGCAAGAAAATTTACATTTAGTGCAACCTATAATTTTGGAAACCAGAAAGTAAAAAACAATAACCGTTCTATAGATTTTGATGAAAAGAATAGAGCGAATTAAATTGAGAAATAAGTTTAAATTATGAAGTCGTCATTTAACGAAAGATAGGATAAAGTCTGATCCAAAGAGTAAATTCTGTAACATTTTCTCAGTTCCGTTGTCTTATTAAGTAGAAATCAATTTATGACCAAAAAACTATCCTCTGCATTTATTGCCTTAATATTTTCTCAACTTTATTTTTCACAGGAAAAACCAAATTCCCCAACCAAAGAAAAAGAAATTGAAGGTGTAATTATCACCAAAACTAAAAAAGCAGTTGAGCAAAAAGCCGATCGAACAATCTTTGATTTTTCGGAGCAAGAAAGCCTAAACACGGGATCTGCGATGGAAGGAATTAAAAAACTTCCGGGATTAGTTGCTACCGATATCGCCGGAATGATGTATCAGGGAAAAATGCTTGCAGTTTATTTGAACGGTCGTCCTTTAAATATTTCCAGTAACGATTTGACTTCTTTTCTGGAAGGAATGCCTGCAAATTCAATTGAACGAATTGAAGTGATTACGCAACCCGGCGCTGAATTTCCTGCCTCTTCTGGTGGAGCAATTATGAATATCATCACTAATAAAAATGCGAACAAGTATTTAACAGCTACTTATGCCGGGAATTATGCTTTTACGAATGAAGATAAATTCCGCAGTAGAACTAATAATTCTTTGAGTTTAAATGCCAGAAATAAATATTTCGGCTGGCAGTTGAGAGTAGGCCAAAGTTACCGTGAAAGTGAAATGAACAGCAATCAGGATAACCTGGTTTTATCGAATACCGATCGAATCGCTCGTGGGACTTTTGCAAAGGCTGGAGTTACTTTTGATTTGGGTAATGATAAATTGTTATTGAATTACGACGTTTATAATAACAATAATGATAACGTTACTTTAAGCGATGGTTCATTTACAATGCCGAGTTTGCACACGAATTACTTTAATGCGCTCGATGCAGCAAAAACAACTTCTCTTCGTCAGGAAGCAGTGGTTACTTATCAAAAAAGATTTGATGACAAGAATAAAAAGTTAGATTTCCAGGCGGGATATACGCGCTCAGATAACGATTTTTATCAAGATAATATTTACAATAATTCTACTTCTTTTGGAAATCAAAGTTATGGAAGGTTGCTCGATAATAATTCTGTGATGCAGGTTTCTAACTTTAAAGTTGATTTCTCTCAGCCCTTGAAAATTTTAGATGAGGGAAAAGTAAGTTTCGGTGGCTTATACGAAAATCAGATTTTCGATACAGAAAGTAAAGGAATCATCAATCTTGAATATCAGAGAAATACCGCTTCCACTTATTTGGAATTTCAGGCAAAACTGAAAAAGTTTGATTTTACTTTAGGAACAAGAGCCGAGAATTATGATATTTCGGGCAAGACAAGATTCAATGATGTCAATGGAATGTTGCAGGAAGGCGAACTAAATTCTTTTAATAAATTCAAATTGTTTCCCAATGCGAGTATTCAGTATAATTTGATGAATCAGGTTTATTTGGCTTTGAATTATAACAAGAAAATTACCTTGCCAAGTATTTCTGCGCTGAATCCAAATAACAATACTTTTACAGGACCGAACTCTTCAATAACCGGAAATCCATATTTACAGCCGACTATTTTTGACAATTTTGAAATTAAACTTTCGGCCTTTGATTATGCTTTTATCGGTTATAATGTTTCCTCAATCGACAATCAAGTTGCACAATTACTTTCTCGGGATGGTGATGTGATAAAAAATGAGCAGGTGAATATTCCAAACATGAGAATTCATAATTTCAACATCGGAATGCCGATTCCCTTTATGATTTTTACGACGCCCTTAAGTGAAATTATGAAGGTGAATTTTAATCCGGATAAAATTAATTTTCTCTATGTTTATGCTGGGTATATGAAACACGAAATTAAGGAAATTGATCCGAAAGGAATGTTTGTTTTAAACTTGATGGCGCAGATTATGTTGCCGTTGCAAATAAAATTAACAGCGAATTATAATGTACTATCAAAGAGATCTGGCTTTTATTACTTCGAATCTGAACGGCCTTTTAACGAAAGGTTTGATCTGACTTTTGCCAAGAAATTTATGAATGATCGCTTAACAGTTTCTGTTTATGGGAATGATTTATTGAATACGCAGGTAACCCAACTTCACTCTAAACCGGTGACTGGAAGCAGCGTTTTCCTTTATAATAAAACGGATACAAGAAACTTTGGTTTTTCGGTGAATTATAAAATTCCGACCAAGAATAAACTGGTAAAAGAAGATGCTAATATTTTAAAGCAAACCAATCCGACAGATACAAATGGAGGTGTTGTTCCGCCAACTCAACCGTAAGGTTTATTAATCTTCACACGCTTTCCAAACCGAATCATTCTGAGGAACTGGTGCGGTAATGGTTAGTTTTTCTAATGTTACGGGGTGAATGAATTGTAACCTTCTTGCATGAAGATGAATTCCGCCATCTGGATTAGAACGTGGCGAACCGTATTTTAAATCTCCTTTAATGGGAACACCAATCTTCGACAATTGAGCGCGGATTTGATGATGACGACCCGTTTCTAAATCAACTTCCAATAACTGAAAATTATCTAAAGTTTTGATGATTTCATAATGAAGAATTGCTTCTTTTGCACCTTCAGTGACTTTCGGGAAAACCGTCGATTTATTGGTTTTTTCGTTTTTCTGTAGATAATGAATCAATCGCTGACTTTTCGGAATTTCAACTTTCGGAACAACTGCCCAATACGTCTTTTTGATTTCCCGATTCTTAACCATCTGCGTTAAACGCGAAAGTGCTTTCGACGTTTTTGCATAAATGACCAAGCCCGAAGTTGGTCGGTCGATGCGGTGAACCAAACCTAAGAATACATTTCCAGGTTTTTGATCTCTTTTTTTAATGAAAACTTTAAGTAAATCCAACAAAGATAAATCGCCGGTTTTATCACCCTGAACGAGTTGTCCGGCTTTTTTATTAATGACTAAAAGATGGTTGTCTTCGAAAACGATTTGTTCCTGCATGATTGAAATTTACGATCTGCAAATTTACGTTAAAAAAAACATCGCGACATCGATGATAATTCTATGGATTAATTAAGAGTCGATATAATTTTTAAAAAATATTTTCTGAGAATCAAAGGCAATGTCTTCTATAATGATTTCATTTTTTTTGATCCAAATCGTTTCCGAAATTTCTGACAGTTCTAAGTGTAATTCTAGTTTTTCTGAAACTTCATATTCGTAGAAAAGATCAATCGTATTGTACAGAATGTTTTTATACTCATACGTATTTGGTAAACTCGCCAGATATTTTAATTGAGAAATATCAACTTTGATTTTCATTTCTTCAAACAATTCGCGAACGCAGGTGTTTTCGGCGGATTCTTTCGGATCTACAAATCCGCCGGCTAAATCGAGTTTGCCTTTTTTTGGTTCTTGATTCCGTCGCGTGAAAAGAATTTCATCACCGTTTTTAATGATGACAGCAACTGCTCCAGCAACGTTGTGGAAAAGTACATAATCGCAATTAGAGCAACTCCATCTTTTTTCTCCATCCCAATTTAATGAGGCGTTTCCACATGTTGGACAGTATTTTAAATCGTTCATTCTACTTTATTTCTCGGATGATAATTAAGGATTACATCGCGCAGTTCTTCATTTTTTAAATGGGTATAAATCTCAGTGGTCGTAATACTTGAGTGTCCCAACATTTCCTGAATATAGCGTAAATCGGCACCATTTTGTAAAAGGTGAGTCGCAAAAGAATGTCGGAAAGTGTGCGGCGAAATCTTTTTGCTGATGCCTGCTTTTTCAGTTAATTCTTTAATAATGATAAAGACAATCACTCTCGACATCGAAGATCCCCGACTGTTCAGGAAAACAATGTCTTCATGTTTTTTGTTTATTTTGCCTTTCGACCGCACCTCAAGGATGTATTCTTTGATGAGGTTTGATGTGAACTTTGCTAAAGGAACGAATCTCGATTTATCTCCCTTTCCTTCAACTTTAAGATAAGATTCTTTAAAGTTAATATTAGAGATTTTTAAATCAATCAATTCGGAAACCCGCAAACCACAACCGTAGAGAACCTCAATCATACAAAGGTTTCTTTTTCCTAAATCGGTATTAATGTTAATTGCATTAATAATTCTTTCCACATCTTCAAAACTAAGCGTATCTGGAAGGTAGAGTCCAAGTTTGGGTCCTTCGAGTAGGGTAGCAGGATTATCTTCCCGTACTTCATCTTCTACCAGATATTTAAAGAAAGCTTTAATGGAAGAAATCCATCTTGCCTGCGTTCTTTCGCTAAATTTTTGTTTAGAGAGTTGAAAAAGATATTCTTGAATATTTTCATAAGTGATCACAAGTGGACCGGTATTGTCCAAGCTTAATTCTGCGTAATCCTTTAGTTTTTTTATATCTCGTAAGTAAGCGTCGACTGTATTTTCAGAAAAATTTCTTTCAAATTTTAAAAAGGTTTCAAAGTCTTTAATTTTTTCATCCCAAGTCATCATTGTGTATGTTTGTGTTTTTATTAAAGGTCATCATCCGGAACATGTAAAATTTCAATTCCGTGATTTCTTAGAAATTCAATTCCATCATTATCTTTATAATGGTCAACGTAGACCAATTTTTTAATTCCTGCCTGCAAAATTAGTTTACTACATTCTTTACAGGGTGATAAAGTCAGATATAGCGTAGCATCTTTAGCCGATTGTGTTGATCCGGCCAGTTTTAATATCGCATTTGCTTCCGCATGCAGAACATACCATTGGGTGTTTCCTGCATCATCTTCGCAACGGTTTTCAAAACCAGATGGTGTTCCATTATAACCGTCTGAAATAATCATACGGTCTTTTACAATGAGCGCTCCTACTTGCTTTCTTTTGCAGTAAGAAAGTTGAGCCCATACACTTGCCATTTTTAAATAAGCAATGTCAAATTTGGTTACTTTCAAAAATTGAGTTTTTTAAAATTTTGTGAATTGCCCTTTAAAATGAAGGTTTTCTTTTTTCTAAAAAAGCGGCGACGCCTTCTTTTTTATCGTCCATTTCAAATAGTTCACCGAAAGATTTTATTTCAGTTTCAAATCCTTTGTCAGTATCGGAAAGGTTTACAGCAATAATCGCTTTGGTAATTCCCATAGGAGAATTTTGAGCGATGATATTTGCTAATTCTTTGGTTTTAGGTAAAAGTTCTTCTAAACTAAAAACTTCATTGACCAAACCAATTTCTTTCGCACGTTGTGCAGGAATCATTTTGGCAGAAAAAATTAATTCGTTCGCTAAACCTTTTCCAACTAATTTAGGTAAACGTTGCGTTCCTCCATAGCCTGGAATTAATCCCAAAGTTACTTCTGGTAATCCTAATTTCGCATTTTCTGAAACGTATCGAATGTGGCAAGCCATGGCTAATTCTAAACCTCCACCTAATGCAAAACCATTTACAGCGGCAATTACTGGCTTGTTGAGGTTTTCAATTTTATTGAAAAGAAAATGCTGTCCGTTTCTGGCTAAATCTTCAGCAGCGGCTGTTCCGAAGTCTGAAAATTCTTTGATATCAGCGCCAGCAACAAATGATTTTTCACCGTTACCGGTGATGATTACTGCTCTGTATTGTGAATCAGCAGAAACTTCGTCTAAAACCTGACTTAATTCTGAAATTGTTTTCGCGTTGAGTGCATTTAAACTTTGTGGACGGTTAATAGTAATGATTGCCGTTCTTTGATCTGTTTCTAAAACTATATTTTCGTAAGACATATTTATTTGTGATTGAATGTTTTATTAGGTGCAAATTAATCAATTTTTTCTAGTTGAATTGATGTGTTTCCGCGTATTCTGAATTATTTAATATTACGTTGAAATATTCCTTATTATTTCGAATGATTCATCATATTTCCATCAATATTTACTTGTAAGCCCATGGCGATTTTCATTCCCAAATCAATGTTGGCTCGGAAAAAGAGACACAATTGGCGGTTGATGATTTCATCTCTTTTCGGGCCCGAAATGCCTTTCATCGAAGTTACAATGTTGGATGTTAAATTTTGTCGGTCTGATTCGTTCATCGCCTTTGAATAAAGTAATCCAGGCTGTGTGAAATGATCGTCATCATTTTCGTTGCGATTAAAATTAGCTACTCGCGTGCTATCTAAATCTTCTTCGAAATTCTTATAATCGGTTGACGGTTTAATTTCATCAAAACTATTTGGGTAATAATTTGGTGCATCTTTATAGTGACTTGAATCTGCCATTGCGCCATCTCTCTGATAATTGTTAACCATAAATGGACAGCGGTTAACTTCTAACAAATGAGCATTTGCCCCAACACGATAACGGTGAGCGTCTGGATAGGAGAAAAGTCGACCTTGTAACATTTTATCAGGTGAAAAACTAATTCCATTAATTAAATTACTCGGAGAAAAAGTGGCTTGTTCTACATGAGCGAAATAATTAACGGGGATTTCATTCAGTTCCATCTCACCAACTTCTATTAATGGGAATTCGTCGTGAAACCAAACTTTAGTAACATCAAAAGGATTCCAGCGAAATTCTTTTGCTTGATCCTCAGTCATTACCTGTAGATAAAGAGTCCATTTTGGAAAGTCACCAGCTTCTATAGATTTGACTAAATCTTCCTGCGCAAAATCAGGATTTTCTCCTTTCATTTTTACGGCATCTTCATCGGTGAAGTTTTTAATTCCTTGTTTTGTTTTGAAATGAAACTTAACCCAAACTCTTTCATTGGCCGCATTAATCATTGAAAAAGTGTGGGATCCAAAACCGTGCATATGACGATAACCATGAGGAGTTCCGCGATCCGACATTAAGATTAAAACCTGGTGTAGTGATTCAGGATTGAAACTCCAAAAATCCCACATCATCGTAGCACTTTTTAAATTAGTCTTTGGTAAACGTTTCTGAGTATGAATAAAATCTGGAAATTTTTTAGCATCTTTAATAAAGAAGACGGGGGTGTTATTTCCGACCAAATCCCAGTTTCCTTCTTCTGTGTAGAATTTCACTGCAAAACCGCGAGGATCTCTTTCGGTATCGGCGCTTCCTTTTTCACCACCAACTGTGGAGAATCTTGTAAATATTCTGCATGAATTTCCAACGTTTGAAAATAGTTTGGCTTTGGTATATTTTGAAATATCGTGGGTTACGGTAAATGTTCCGTAAGCGCCAGTTCCCTTTGCATGTACCACTCTTTCAGGAATTCTTTCACGTACAAAATGAGCCAGATTTTCCTGTAAGACGAAGTCCTGTAATAAGACGGGTCCTCTTGGTCCAGCAGTTTGCGAATCCTCGTGATTATAATAAGGGATTCCGGCGGAGTTAGTCAGTTTGTTGTCGCTCATATCAGTGATTTTAATAAACCTCAAATTTATTTAAAAATAATTACAATTCGGCAAAATGTAAGTATATTTGACCTAGACTAAATTAACCAAATGAACATTCAGCAATTAGAATATCTTATCGCGGTAGATAAATATAAACACTTTGGCAATGCGGCTCAAGCCTGCTTCATAACGCAACCTACATTGAGTGCGATGATTCAAAAGTTTGAGGATGAGATGGATGTGAAGATTTTCGACCGTACAACTCACCCCATTCGAACGACTGATGTAGGAGTGCAAATAATCGTTGAAGCGAAAAGAGTAATCGACGCCATTAATGAGTTGAAAAGCAAAGCAAATTTATTGAATAATGTGTTGGCTGGAAAACTTAATTTAGGCATTCTTCCCACCATTTCAGGCTTTATCTTGCCAACAGAAATTTTTGATTTTCTGAAAAACAATCCAAAGATTGAACTTAACGTTAAAGAAATGACGACTGATAATATCATCAAGGCTCTGAAAACCGGTGAACTTGATGCAGGAATTATTTCTACACCTTATACAGCTGCAAATGAATTTTATCACGACTTTTTATTTAATGAAGAATTGATGCTGTACGCTGCAGATGAAACAGGAAAAAAAGACAGTTTTGTGGTTCCGGAAGACATTGATGTGCAAAAAGTTTGGCTTTTGGAAGAAGGCAACTGTTTGAGAACCCAGTTTGAGAATATTTGTGAACTGAAAGAAAACACAGTAAAACCGAAAAATCTGGAATTTGTGGCTTCTAACATCAGTACATTAGTTCAACTGGTAGATAAATTGGGCGGTATCAGTATTCTGCCAGAACTTGCTGTTGAGCAATTGACCGATCAGCAAAAAGAAAAAGTAAAAAGATTCAGAATGCCATTCCCGTATCGGGAGATTTCTGTAATTTATTACAAGCCAACTTACAAACAGAAAATTTTAGATGAATTGATTAAATTTATTGCGGACTCCTTAAAAGATAAACTGAATTTTAATCAAAATCCAGAAGAATATGTGAGTGTAAAGCCACAGTGATTTATAACATCAAAATAAATTTTGCGTTTTGATAAATAGTGTCTAAATTTGCACCAATAATTTACAGGAGGAAAAATTTGTACTGATTGCAACCTCATTAAAAAATGCTAAAACCGAATTTTCTCTTTTAGTTTCTTTTGCAATCACCTATTTTACTTCTACTTTTTTAATTAAAAAACAAAAGAAATATGTCTTATTTATTTACCTCTGAGTCGGTATCCGAAGGGCACCCAGATAAAGTGGCTGATCAAATATCTGATGCCTTAATCGATAACTTTCTTGCAAATGATCCTTCTTCAAAAGTAGCTTGTGAAACTTTAGTGACCACAGGTCAGGTTGTTTTGGCGGGAGAAGTAAAATCAAATGCTTACCTAGATGTACAGGATATTGCCAGAAAAGTAATTAATAAAATTGGTTATACCAAAGGAGAATACATGTTCGCGGGTGATTCTTGCGGAGTGATTTCTGCGATTCACGAACAGTCTCCAGATATTAATCAAGGAGTAGATCGTGCGCATGAAGATGATGATTTTGAAACGAAAGCAAATAAACAAGGTGCAGGTGATCAGGGAATGATGTTCGGTTATGCAACCAACGAAACCGAAAACTATATGCCTTTGGCTCTGGATTTAGCACATACCATTCTTAAGGAACTGGCGGTGCTAAGAAGAGAAAGCGATGCGGTTAAATATCTTCGTCCTGATGCAAAATCTCAGGTTACAATTGAGTATTCTGATGATCACAAACCAGTGAGAATTGACTCTATCGTAGTTTCTACACAGCATGATGATTTCGGAAGTGAAGAAGCAATGCTGGCGAAAATTAGAAAGGATATGATTGAAATTCTTATCCCTAAAGTTAAAGCAAAACAGAAAAAAGAAATTCAAGATCTTTTTAATGATCAGATTAAATACCATGTTAACCCAACCGGTAAATTTGTAATCGGTGGTCCACACGGAGATACAGGTTTAACTGGGAGAAAAATCATCGTAGATACTTATGGTGGAAAAGGTGGTCATGGTGGTGGCGCATTCTCTGGCAAAGATCCTTCGAAAGTCGATAGGAGTGCTGCGTATGCAGTTCGTCATATCGCAAAAAACTTAGTTGCAGCCGGAGTTGCTGAGGAGGTTTTAGTTCAGGTATCTTACGCCATTGGTGTCGCAGAACCTTGTGGATTGTACATTAATACTTATGGAACTTCAAAATTAGGTTTACACGATGGCGAGATTGCAGAAAGAATTAAAACGATCTTTGATTTAAGACCTTACGCAATTGAACAAAACTTAAAATTGAGAAATCCAATTTATCAGGAAACAGCTTCTTATGGTCACATGGGAAGAGAACACTATGTCGCTGATAAAACGTTTAAGAGAGCCAATGGAGAACTTTTTGCCGTTAAAGACTTAGAATTTTTCACGTGGGAAAAACTTGATAAAGTAGATGATATTAAGAAAGAATTTAATCTTTAAAAAATAAAAAGAACTGCTTTTTCAGAAATGTTAAAGCAGTTTTTTTATCTTTATACTCAATATAAAATCACCGTAATGAATAAAAAATTCATTTTCTCCGCTTTGTTATTAGTCCTCTTTTTCGGGTTTTCGAAAGGGCAGTTTGCTGTTCATAAAATGGTTCATGTAGGATATGTTTATCAGAATCAAAGTTTCGCAGAATTGGGTGGAAGATTGCTTTTCCTGGAAAATGATGATGTAATTTACCGATTGGGTGTCGCCGGAATTATGGGCGCAAACGATGGTAAATTTGTAATAATGCCAAAGATCCAGGGAGATTTGTTATTAAACTTCGAAAGGAATGTAGATTTGTATCATTCTGTTTATTTTTTAGCTGGTGCAGAAGCAACTACAAAATATATTGCACCCAAAGCAGGAGTCACCTTATTTGGTCTGCTTGATCTAACTGGAGGTTACGCCTTCTCCATTGATAAAGCCGGAATCAACGGTAAAGAATTAAAAGGTCTCAATGTTAATTTTACATTAAACTTGCCTTTGGTACTGCTTCATGACCTGTTAAAATGATGGGTTTTTAAATATTTTGCATTTTTTTAACACGGTATTAACTTTTTTACTATTTTAGCCACTCACAATAAAGCCAATTTTAAGGAATACAACTCTATCAGTTTTTTAATATTTGATTTTTACAAACCCGAAGTGATGGGGGCGTAAATTCTTGAATAAATATAGATGGAGTTATGGTTAAGAATACAGATAGTTGGCTGATTACCAGTTTTAAAAATGGTAATGAAAAGGCACTCGCGGTACTTATAGAGAGGCATCAAAAAGAAATTTTCACTTTTATTTTTTATAAATTGATGGATGAAACTCTGGCAAATGATATTTTCCAGGATACCTTCATGAAAATAATTGTGACCCTGAAAGAAGGTCGCTACAAAGAAGAAGGCAAATTTGTTTTGTGGGCAAAAAGAATTGCACACAACTTGGTTATTGATCATTTTCGACTCAAAGCCAAACACAATAAAGTTTCGGAAACTTCCTACGATAATGAGGATTTCTCCATTTTTGATTTGATATCTGGTCAGGAAGAAAATATTGAAGAACAATTGGTCAGCAGACAAATTCAGGAAGATTTGATGAGAATGCTCGACTATTTGCCAGAAAACCAACAAGAAGTGATAAAACTTCGCTTTTTCGATAACTTATCTTTTAAAGAAATTGCAGATCAAACCGATTCCAGTATCAATACAACCTTAGGCAGGGTGCGGTATGCGCTTATTAACCTGAGAAAAATTATGGATGAACATCAGATTATTTTAACCAGATAATAATTTGAAGAATCTTTCGTTTTAAGTTAAATCTTTTCGCGTATGAAAAAAAATGACACTTTAAAAGAAAGACTATTGACACCAAAGAAACAAACCATCGATTTTCTGCTCAGTTATTCAAAGAGCATTCAAGTGTTAAAATTGAACTCAAAAATCCATATTGTTTCGAAGAACTAATCTTTATTTACTTAAATTTGTGCTGTATGAAAATTCAGCACATTTTTTTTGACCTCGATAATACCCTTTGGGATCACCGCGGAAATGCCTTTTTAACTTTAAAGGAAATTTTTAAAAGACAAGAAGTCCGCGAAAAATATAATTTAGATTTTGATGATTTCCATCGCGAATATTTTACCATTAATGAAAGATTGTGGGAACAAATTCGAGATGGCGAAATCGATAAAGAATATCTGCGTAAGCACAGATTCTATGACTCTTTTCTCTTTTTCGGAATTGATGATTTTGAATTGGCTCAGGTTTTTGAAAATAATTTCTTAGATGAAATTCTTAATTATAATGACTTGGTTGATGGAGCCTTTGAAATCTTAGAATATCTGCACGATAAAGGATATACTTTGCATATTCTCTCGAATGGATTTAAAGAAGTCACGCATAAAAAATGCGAACTTTCCGGAATTCAAAATTACTTTCAAACCATTACCAGCGCCGATGAAATCAATATCAGAAAGCCACAACCAGAAATTTATGACTACGCTTTGAAAAAAGCGAATGCTTCTTCCGAAGAATCTATGATGATTGGCGACGATTGGATTGCCGATGTAGAAGGCGGAAAATCATTTGGCCTACAGGTCATTTATTTTGATGTATTCGATGATAAATTCGAAGCAGAAGGAGTAAAAGTGATTAAGAAACTTGCAGAACTAAAAGAACTCTTATAACAAAAAACCTTTCCAAATCGGAAAGGTTTTTTAGTTTGATTTAAAAATTATACTCCAACGCTTTTACGAACTCTGGCTAATGTTTCCAAAGCGATGACTCTGGTTTTTGCCGCACCTTTCTGTAGTTTTTCTTCCAGTTCTGGTAAGTTGTTCATGTAGTAAGTGAACAGTTCTCTTTCCTTTGCAAATCGCGTTAGAATCAAATTCAGCAATTCTGTTTTGGCGTGGCCATAACCGAAATTTCCGGCTTCGTATTTTTGTCTTAAAGTTTCAGTTTGTTCTTTTGTTGCAATCAATTCGTACAAAGCAAAAACTTTATCCGTTGATGGATCTTTTGGTTCTTCCAGGGATTTAGAATCGGTTTCAATTCCCATAACTTGTTTTTTCAATTCTTTTTCAGGCAAGAAAATATTGATGATATTCCCTCTTGATTTCGACATTTTTTGTCCGTCGGTTCCGGGAACATATTTGGTGTCTTCATGTAATTCTGCTTGTGGCAAAACGAAAACTTCTCCCATTTGATGGTTAAATCTTGCGCCCATATCACGGGCCATTTCTAAATGTTGTAACTGGTCTTTTCCGACCGGAACTACTTCTGCATCATAAAGTAAAATATCGGCAGCCATTAAAACAGGATAAGTAAACAAACCAGCATTAACATCGTCTAAACGATCGGCTTTGTCTTTAAAAGAATGCGCCAACGTTAATCTTTGATATGGAAAAAAACACGATAAATACCAAGTCAGTTCACAGGTTTCTGCAATATCACTTTGTCTGTAAAAAAAAGTTTTGTTCGTGTCTAAACCACAGGCAAGCCAGGCGGCTGCGATTTCGTAAGTATTTTGTTTTAGTTCTTCTGCGTTTTTAATCTGTGTTAAAGAATGCAGATTGGCGATGAACAAAAAAGATTCGTTCTCAGGTTTTTTAGAAAGTTCGATGGCTGGAATAATCGCCCCTAAAAGATTTCCCAAATGTGGCGTTCCTGTGGCTTGTATTCCTGTAAGTATTCTCGACATGTGTTTTGATGTAATTTAGGAACAAAAATACAAAACAATGCTAATATGACCAATCCGTTGCTGTCAGAAGTTTCTTTAATTTTACTGCTCAGCATTAGTGAGGTTTTCGATCGTGCTTTTTAAAAGTTTATTTCTTTTTTTATGCGAAAGAAAACTTCTCCCCAAAAATAAAATTGAAAGCGCAGAAAGTCCGAGAATCAGTACTTGATACATCTGAAACTTTGTTTGAGCACTGTTTGTTTTTTCTAAATTTTCTGAGGTTTGAATGTTCATGTAGCGATTGAGCGATTGTTCATCTTTTTTTTGTTTTTCTTGTTTTAATTCTAAAACTTTATCGCTGTAAAATTGATATTTCTCCCAATTGTTGATCGCCAAATAATTGTTAGCCATTAGTTTATAAATACCTTCGCTGAGGACGATATCGCCAATAGATTTTGCTAAATAATCTGCTTTATCCAATAAATCTAAAGATTTGGTATATTCATGATTAACATATAAATTCTCAGAAAGACCTTTAAAAGCGTAAGCTTCAATGCTTTTTGCGTCTGCGAGTTGTCCATATTTTATTGCTTCTGTAAAATAATAACTGCCTTTAGAATTTTGGTTTAATTCCATGTAGCAATAACCCATATTGTATAAGATGACGCTGATATTTGAGGAATTTCCTTTTGTCTGTGGTAATTTTTTTAAATAATTAACGGCTTGGGAAAATTTTTCTAAAGCCATTTCCGGATTCGATTGGCTTCTGTAAATCATCCCTCTAATCATATTATTAAACTCACGATTGTACGCTCTGTTTTTATCATCTGCAGGTAACTTCTCATATAATTCTTTTACTTTATCTAAAGTTTCTAAGGATTTATCGTAAAGCTGCATCTGTTGATATTGAACCGCAACAGAATTTAAAATTCGAATTTTTGTGGAAAGTAATGCATCAGAATTAATGAGATTTGTCGTCTTCATAATGAAATACAGAGAGCTGTCGATATCTCGTTTTGCAACATAAGCAGTGGAAATCATCATATAAAGATGCGCGATTTCATCAGCATTTTTTTCATTTTTTAAAAGTGAAAATGCGATTTTTATGGAGTCATTTGGGTTTTCATACAGAATATCATTTGCTCTTTTTATTTCGGCATCATTATTTTTTACTTGAGAAAATGCAGGTATTGACAAGCAAAATATAAAGCAGTAGAACAGATTGAAAAATAGTCTCATCTTGTTTGTGTTTTATTTACTTGTTGAATATAATCGTTTGGAGACATTCCGGTTACCGATTTGAAAACTACTGTAAATGTACTGTGAGAAGTAAAGCCGGTAAATTCTGCTAAATAACTTATTTTATATTGCCGGAAAGTAGGGTCGGAAGAAATGAGGTGAGCAATGTGATTGATTTTTAGTTCATTAATATACGTAGTGAAATTTTTCTCTTTAAATTTTCTAATGACTTCAGAAAGATATTTAGTATTCGTTTCAAGTTGAGCAGCAAGAAGAGGTAAAGACATGTTTTTGGCTAGAAATTGTTTAGATTCTTCAAAATCATGAAGTTTTTGCAGGAGATGGTCTTCTTTTTCTTTCGGGATGATTAAGGTTTTTTTGGTACTTATTTTTTCAGGTTCAACAATTGTATTTTCTTTTCGTGCAAAGAGTGTCTTTTGTTTTTCAAAAAATAAAACCTGTTTCTCCAGTGTTTTTTTCTTTTGTTTTTCTTGATAATTAAAAAAGAAAACCGTTGAAATAAATAGTAATGCGATACCAAGGGAAATATAAATCTCATTTTGCTTTTTAGCCATATAAGAATTGTAATTCTGAGTTTGGAAACCTTGACTTAATTTCATGATATTTCTGATGGCTTCATTTCTGTTTTCATCGATTATCGTTTGCGAATCTTCGTGTTTTTTTTGATATTCTTTGTGTCTATCGTTTTGTTTTAAGAGCAGATAATTTTTTGCTAGTCCAGCATAAATTTCATTTTTGATGATTAAGAAATCTGCAGTTTTAATTTTTTCTAAAGCTCTTTCTAGAATTTCAGTTGCGGCAACATATTCTTTTTTGGCAAACAAAATATTCGATTGATTCAAATAAGTGGTCGATAAAAGATAATTGTTGTTGGGATGTGCTTTTAGAATAGCCAACACTTCTTCGAAATATCTTTCAGCGGTTTTATAATCATTATTTTGAAAGTATATATTTCCCGCCAGAAGTTTGTTTTCGCAAAGAATAATATAGGTTTCAGGTGAATTTAAATTGATATGATTGTTGCTGAGTGTAATGTTTTCTAAGGCTTGGTCATTTTTTTTAAGAGCAAATAGATTGTAAGCATACAACTGGTAAACTTTAGCAGACCGGTAATTTTTTTTCTTTTTGATTTTCCTTAGGTCTTTTAAGATAGGAGCAACTAGAATTTCTGACTGCTCAATTAAATCAACGTCCTGGAAACATTTTATAACACCGAGATTAATAAGCAGTTGATCTTTTTTTTGCAAGTGGTAAGGAGTATTTACGTTTTCAAGTGCAATTTTAACTGCTTCAACATAATTTCCTTTTAAAGAATACGCTTCAGCCAGAATACTTTTGATGATGAGTTTTTCGTAGTATTGATCATCCTTAATGCTTATGTTTTTGCAAGATTTAATCCCAGCGTCAGGATCTTGATGAAGTTTTTCAATACTTTTCCCAACCATTATTTCGAAATCACTTTTCTTTTGACCAGATATAAAAACGATGCTGATCAAAAAAACAGCTGTAAATAATTGCTCCCACTTCATTTAGTAAAAATAATTTTTTTTAATGATATTCGGTGATTTTCTTATATATCTGTTATTTTTTATTTAGAAACACTGTGGTATTTGTCATAGTATGATTTAATTAGTGTGGATTTGAAATATTAGGCATTAGATTTTCTTGATTATTTTATTTTACAAAAGATTGATAATGAGTATTTTGTCCTTTATTGTTTTTGGGGTTTCGGGAAATACACAAGCCCTTTGTTAGAATGTGCAGGATAGATTAATTTATTTTTGGATTACAAAATAAAATATTAATTAATTATGAGAAAAATTTACTCAACCATTCTTTTAGTGGGCAGTTTAGCTATCGCCAATGCTCAGGTTTTTAACGCCGGAGAATTCGCTGCTATGAGTGATGTTTCCAATACTGGTGTTGCAGTAGGGAATGTAATGAACATGTATCATGTAATGTGGAATGAAGGAGATGGATTAGTGACCATCGGCGAAATTTCAGGAGGAGAACAAATTTCAGGAACGACCAGTATTTCGAATGATGCAAAGTATATTTCTGGAACGATGATCAATCCCGAGTCGGGAAAATCTGAAATGTCGAGGTATGAAACTTCTAGCAGGACATGGTCTTATTTAGGCCTCCTCGGTGAAGATACAGATGGGACTTCAGCTTGGGGAATGACCAGTGACGAATCTGCTGTTGTAGGTCTTGGTTTCATTTCTGGGTGGAAAGCTCATGCTATTAAATGGACGCAGGCAACAGGATTAGTAGATCTGGGTTCTACCGTGCCTACCGCAAGTTCCCGCGCAAATGCGATCAGTGCTGATGGAAGCGTAGTCGTAGGATGGCAAGATGATGATTACGGAGACCGATTTGCCGTTTATTGGAAAAACAACGTGCAAAACTTTATACAAAAAGATAATAATAGTTTTACTGGCGAGGGTCAGGCGGTGACTCCAGATGGCAGTACCATTGTTGGCAATTCAGAGGAAGAGGAAGGCGCTTTCGTTTGGAACGTTACAGATGGTTATACAAGTATTAAACACCCAGATCCCATGTATGTTGGTGGCGCAAGTGACGTAAGTGATGATGGTAAAACGGTTATCGGTTATTTTAGACCTTGGGGAGCACCAGCAACTGCTGGAGAAGGTTTTATATGGACAAAAGAAACAGGTACCCTAAATCTTAATGAATACGTTGCCAGTTTAGGTTATGATGATTTAGGAATTACGTTTGCTCTCCCATTGGGAATTTCTCCAGACGGAAAATATATCGTTGGTTTAGGAGCAAGTGATAATAGTATTAGTGGATTTGTTATTAAACTACCTGGTAATCTTGCTACTGGCGTAGTTCAAAATAAGGCTAAAGTTGCAATCTATCCAAATCCTGTTAAAAATGAAGTAACAATTGTTAATGCTGACAAAATAACGAATGTGGAAGTTTATAATGTTGCAGGACAAAGAATATTATCTTCTAAAATTGTGAAAAACAATCAATTAAATCTTTCAGGATTATCAAAAGGTACTTATCTCTTGAAAGTTGAAAATGCTGGGAAAACTGAAACAATCAAATTTATTAAAGAATAACTTATTTAAATTAAAAGTCTCCTAATTTCGAGACTACTAAAAAATTTCCTACCAATAAAAGGGCTTTTGCAATACTATTTGTAAAAGCCCTTTATTGTTTTTTTAAAAGGACTTTTTGGATGGCTTTTGTAATAATTAAAGTCGTTTGACCTTTAAAGAACTGCTTTAGATTGCGTAAGTCTTTCTATAATTTTCTTCTACCATTTCGTTTTTTTCTGCAACACCCTGATTTTCGTATAATTTTTCTAAACTGTTTGCAACACGCAGCTTAGAATCAGACGTATTTTGTGCTTATAAAAAAATAAACCTCGAAAATAGGAGAAGCGATATTTTTTAACAGTTTACACATCAACAAAAGTACTTCTTTTTAAAAGTAAAAATATTTTTTATGATTAATTTTTTGCTTCATACATTAGTGTTTTATCAACTTTAATTTATGAAGTATTAGATTTTAGATTTGATAAATTGCTAATTTTAAAATCAGTAAACTTTCAGAACAAAAAAATATTCGTTACGAAATAGTAACGAATATTTTTTATAAATTTTAAAATTGCTCTTTAATCATTAAAAATCTAAACCATTTGGCAGTGCTTTTTTTCTGAATATTAATAACAATGCAGCCCCGACAGTAATTGCCGAATCAGCAACATTAAAAATGTATTTAAAGAATTCAATATGTTTACCGCCAATTAAAGGGAAATTAGCTGGAACATTCCAATCTACCAACGGGAAATGAAGCATATCAACTACGCAGCCTTTCATAAATGTAGAATAACCTTCACCAAAAGGAACAACTTTAGAAATGCCGCCGTATTCAATCCATCTGCTAATACTTTCGTCGTAAACGGTTCCGCTGTCGAAAAGCATTCCGTAAAACATTCCATCGATTAAGTTACCAATTGCACCCGCAAAAATCATCGACATTGGAATCAATAAATAATTGCTGGCTCCTTCTTTCAACCATTTGCTGAACAAGTAAACCATTCCACCAATTAAAAATACGCGAACGATTACCAGAAAATACTTCCCGATCAATCCACCGAAGTGAAAGCCGTAAGCCATTCCCGGGTTTTCAACGAAAGTCAATTTAAATCCAGGAAAAACAGGAACGCTTTCACCCAAATTAAAATGAGTTTTAATATAAAATTTAGATACCTGATCGATCAAAAGAATGATGAAAGTAATTAGTGCTATTTTCTTCATTACTAATCGTTCTTGGGTTTGTCCTTAAAGGTTCTCGCAGGTTTTTCTGCTTTGTTTGATGAAGTTCTTGGTTCAGATTTAGGCGCAGTATTATGATTTCTGGTGTGAAATTTTTCATACCGAATGCCCATATCTTTCATTACGCTTTTAAGCGCATTGAGTTCCATTTGATTTTTTGGGTGAACTATAAGTGATTCCATTTTTATTTTATTTTTTTTGAAAGTTCGTCGAGTCGTTTTTTTTCTGCTGATGAAAGATCTTTCAATCCATTTTGTCCCATTTTATTAAGGATTTCATCAACTTCATTTTCAAGATCTTTTCTTTCAGAATTGTATTGATCGTCGATCGTGTAATATTTTTCCTTATTCGGAATAAATTTTTCCTTCAGGTCTCTTCGAAAGTAATAGATAAAAACAACTGCGACTGCAAGGATGATTAGAATTGTATTCATGAATTCAAAATATAAATGCACAAAGTATTCTACATAAAATTATATAGGATACTTTGTACATTATTCATGGTACACGGTGAATTTATCGCTGCATATTTTTAGCCTCGATACTCAATGTGGCGTGTGGTACAGCCATTAATCTTTCTTTCGGAATTAGTTTTCCCGTCACTCTGCAAATTCCGTAAGTTTTGTTTTCAATACGGATCAAAGCATTTTTTAAATCACGTACAAACTTCTCTTGTCTTCCGGCAAGAATCGCATTTTGCTCTTTGCTTAGGGTTTCTGCACCTTCTTCAAATGCTTTGAATGTTGGCGAAGTATCATCCGTCCCATTATTTTGGTCATTGATGAAACTCTCTCTGATAAGCATTAAATCTTTCTCTGCTTTATCTATTTTTGCCTGAATAATTACTTTAAATTCTTGTAAGTCGGCATCACCGTACTTTTGTCTATCTTCTCCCATGTCTTTATTTTTTAAATGATACAAAACTGCTTTCTTCTTCTTCGCAATTCACTATCAAATTATTATTTCTTTTGAACTTCTACATTAAATTTGATATCGTCAATCTCAATTTCGTTAAAATTTGAAAGTGAATTTACAATTTCTATTCTATCTGACAATACTTCTGCTGAAATATATGCATTATTGTTGATAATTTCTTTTTCGAAAGGATTTCCAGCTTCCAAGCGTATTGTAACTCTGTCTGTTAGACTAAAATCTTTTTCTTTTCTTAAATTCTGAATTCTATTGATGAATTCTCGCGCAATTCCCTCTGCTTTTAATTCCTCAGTAAGTGTTAAATCCAAAGCGACCGTTAATTTACCTTCGCTGGTAACCGTCCAACCTGGGATATCTTTGGTGAAAATTTCTACATCATCTAAAGAGATTTCATAACCTGCAATTTCCATTTTTCCTTCTTTTTCTAAAGTTGAAATCTGGTCAGCGGTAAAGTTTGTAATTTCTCCAGCCACCATTTTCATGTCTTTTCCAAGTCGCGCTCCCAAAGTTTTAAAGTTTGGTTTAATCTGTTTAATGATTAAATCCGCTGCTTCATCAGCATTAATGAGTTGCAGTTCTTTTACGTTTACTTCCTGTTTTACCAAATCTGAAACTGCTAAAATTTGTGCTTCCGTTTTCTTGTCCAAAACTGGGATCATCACTTTCTGAAGTGGTTGTCTTACTTTTATGTTTTCTTTCTTTCTTAATGAAAATACCATCGACGTAATTTGCTGAGCCAAATGCGTTTTCTCTACCAAATCCTGATCGATCAAACTTTCCTGAGCTTTCGGGAAATCACTTAAGTGAACTGATTCTGCACTATCTTTTCCGGTAATTTTATTCAAATCCTGATACAATTGATCCATAAAGAACGGCGCAACTGGAGCAGCAATTTTCGCTACCGTTTCTAAGCAAGTATATAAAGTTTGGTAAGCAGAAATTTTGTCTTCAGAATAATCTCCTTTCCAGAATCTTCTACGGCAAAGTCTTACGTACCAGTTGCTTAAGTTGTCATTAACGAAATTATTAATGGCTCTGGCAACTTTCGTTGGTTCGTAATCTTCGTAGAAAGAAGTCACGTCTTTTACCAATAAATTCAGTTCTGATAAAATCCAACGGTCAATTTCCGGACGGTTTTCTACGTCTTTTTCGACGTAAGTAAATCCGTCAACATTTGCATATAAAGCAAAGAATGAATACGTGTTGTACAACGTTCCGAAGAATTTACGGCGAACTTCATCAATTCCTTCTAAATCGAACTTTAAATTTTCCCAAGGATTCGCATTCGAAATCATATACCAACGCGTTGCATCGGGACCGTATTTTTCTAAAGTCGCAAATGGATCAACGGCGTTTCCTAACCGTTTCGACATTTTCTGTCCGTTTTTGTCTAAAACTAAACCATTCGACATTACATTTTTATACGCCACAGAATCGAAAACTGAAGTTGCAATGGCGTGTAAAGTATAAAACCATCCTCTCGTTTGGTCAACTCCTTCAGCAATGAAATCTGCCGGGAAGGCTTTATTTGAATCAATCATTTCCTTGTTTTCAAAAGGATAATGCAGTTGCGCATAAGGCATTGAACCTGAATCAAACCAAACATCGATCAAATCAGATTCGCGTTTCAATGGTTTTCCTGAAGCAGAAACCAAGATGATTTTATCAACAATATTTTTATGCAAATCAATCTTCGCATAGTTTTCTTTCGACATATTTCCAACCTCGAACGCCGCAAAAGGATTTTCGGTCATGAATCCCGCCTCCATTGATTTTTGGATTTCAGTCATTAATTCTTCTACAGATCCGATGATGATTTCTTCTTTCAAATCTTCAGTTCTCCAGATTGGCAAAGGAATTCCCCAATATCTTGAACGGGAAAGATTCCAGTCATTAACATTAACGAGCCAGTTTGCAAAACGTCCTTCACCGGTTGATTTTGGTTTCCAGTTGATGGTTTCATTTAATTCTACCAAACGGTCTTTAACCGCCGTCATTTTAACAAACCAAGAATCGAGAGGATAATATAAAACCGGTTTGTCAGTTCTCCAGCAATGCGGATAACTGTGAACGTATTTCTCTACTTTAAAGGCTTTGTTTTCAGTCTTTAAAAGAATTGCTAATTCTACATCCCAAGATTTCTCAGGTGCAGTTCCGTTATCGTAATATTCGTTTTTAATGAATTTCTCTGCAAATAATTCCGGTGTATTTCCACCTTTTAGAAAACGACCTTGCAAGTCAACCAAAGGAACAAGATTGTCGTTCTCATCTTTGATCAGCATTGGCGGAATATCATTTTCTTTCGCAACTCGCGAATCGTCTGCACCAAAAGTCGGGGCGATATGTACGATTCCTGTTCCATCTTCTGTAGTGACAAAATCTCCAATAATTACGCGGAATGCTTTGTCTGCATTTTCTGCAGGTAAAAACCATGGAATCAACTGTTCGTATTCTGTTCCGGCTAATTTATCACCGGTAAATTCCATTAAAACTTGATAAGGAATTGTTTTATTTTCTGAACTGTAGTTTTTGAAATCTTCGTCTGTTCCTTCAAAATATTTTTTACCGAAATTCTTCTGTACAAGTACACTCGCTAAAATAATGTGGATCGGTTCAAAAGTATATTGGTTAAAGGTTTTCACCAAAACATATTCAATATCACGTCCAACTGCTAACGCGGTATTTGATGGTAAAGTCCAGGGAGTGGTCGTCCAGGCAAGAAAATACACATTTGCTTTTGGTTTCTCAGCCTCGAATTCTTCCCAATGCAATGCGCCACCACAAGAGGCTCCAGCGATTTCGGAAGGGTCAATATTTGATTCTGGATAAGCAATAGCGGAAAATTTTTTCCAGGTTTCGCTCGCGTTTTCAGGGGCGCGTTTCAATTTAAATTGCGCAACCACAGTCGTGTCAGAAACATCACGATAAGTTCCGGGCTGATTCAATTCATGAGAAGATAAACCGGTTCCTGCCGCCGGGGAATACGGTTGAATCGTGTAACCTTTGTACATTAAATCTTTATCGTAAAGTTGCTTCAAAAGCCACCAAACGGTTTCCATGTATTTCGGTTCGTAAGTAATATACGGATCTTCTAAATCTACCCAATATCCGATTTTTTCCGTCAGATCATTCCAAACATCGGTGTAGCGCATTACTGCATTACGACAGGCTTGATTGTAATCTTCTACAGAAATCGTCTTTCCAATATCTTCTTTGGTAATTCCCAATTCTTTTTCTACACCTAATTCAATAGGCAAACCATGCGTATCCCAACCGGCTTTACGAAAAACCTGTTTCCCGTTTTGGGTTTGGTAGCGACAGAAAATATCTTTCAGCGCTCTCGCCATCACGTGGTGAATTCCGGGCATTCCGTTAGCAGAAGGCGGACCTTCATAAAAAACGTATTCCGGTTGACCTTCGCGTATATCAACAGATTTTTTAAAAGTCTGATTCTTTTCCCAAAACTGGGTAATGTTCTCGGCAACGGCTGTTAAATCGAGATTTTTATATTCGGTAAACTTCTTCATTTTCAAACAGTTCAATAAGAAATATTCTAATTAATTAAGGTTGCGAATATAATGATTTTTGGGGAATTATGCCATAGGGAAATTGCTAAAGATTACTGAGCGGGAATCTCTAAAACGACCATGGTTCCTGTTGGTTTATCCTCTTTGTGCAAATCATGGTAATCGATTTTGTAATATTTAGAGCCGAAATAGTTTTTCAGCATTCCATCTGCGATTTTTGTTCCTAAAGATTTACTTGAGTTTTGATGACGAATTTTATTTTTAGCCGCTTCTTTTCTGCCAATACCATTATCTATAATTCGTATTTCGATATGTTCATTTTTAGATAAAACATGTACATCGATTTTTTTAGTTTCCAGTAATGCAACGCCGTGCAAAATCGCATTTTCTATGAACGGTTGCAAAACCATTGGCGGAAGTTTAATATCTTCTGGATTAAGGTGCTCATCGATGATTATGTTGAAATCAATTTTTTTATTGAACCTTAAGTTTTCGATATCCACGTACACTTTAATTGTTTGTAACTCTTGTTCTAAGGTAAAATCCTTCACCGTAGAAGAAACTAAAATTGTACGAATGATTTTTGAAAATTTGGTAAGGTAGTTTACCGCATTTTCGGTATCATGTTCTAAAATATAATATTTAATGGAATTAAGTGCATTGAAGATGAAATGAGGATTCATCTGCGTTTGTAGAATGGAAAGTTTTAAATCAGAAATTTCCTGTAAGTATTTAATTTGTCTATTTTCAACCTCGAGTCGTCTTTGATTTTCAATATTTATTTTATCCTTTAATTCAACATTTTTTTGCATTTCTGCAATGAGGTTTCTATTATACGCAACTTTTTCGCGATAATTATTCCGTTGCCGGCGTCCTAATGCAAATGAAAAAGCAATATTTTCTACCAGCAATCCGAGGTAATAAATAAAGTCCCCCATTTTTTTAGTCAAATTTAAAAATGGTAATTGGCGAATGGAATGTTCTCCTAAAATGGAGCAGATGAATAACATAATTCCACCAAAAATAATGTAATATTTAAGTTTGTTTTTAATTTTAGTTAGGATGTAAAACGATACTATTGTGTGAGCAGTAATGAGATAAGGGAATGTTTTTTTAAAGGTTTCAAAATAAAAATCAGTAATGCCAATTTTAAGGATAATAAAAGTGACAGTTGCAATAATTATTAAAATAAAGGGTGGGTAAATTATTATTTTATGCCAGGTTTTATTTTTCTTTTTCACTTTCAGAAACTGGGCGAAGAATAAAAAATAAAGACTGTTGAAAATGATGGTGAAAAGTTGCTTCGACCGAAAATCAAAACCAAGATAATTAGAAAGATCATGTAGAAAACCACTTTCGGCAACTGAAATATAAGCCAGGAAAGAAAAAAAAGTGTAGAAACTATAGAGTAAATAAGATTTGTCACGGTTTTGAAAAAACAAAACCATGTGGTAAGTCGATAACATTAATAATCCGCCAAGAACAGCATAGAGAAGGCTGCCGTAACTGTCTCGCTCGATAATGTTGTTAATTGCTTCGAACATTTTTTGGAGGAATTAATTGTTAGAACTTTTATTAATTTTTTCTAATTATTAAAAGTATCATTTTTAAATAGATTTACTTCATTTTTTTATTTTGAGGTTGAAACTTTTCAAGAATAAAATAAGACAGGAATCCGAAAACGATCGAACAGCATGTTGCTAAAATAAAACTACCTATAATATATTGTGTTAAATTATTTTTGATGAATTCAAAATCAAAACTTTGATTTTCTAAACTGGTTGTATTGCTCACAAACGGCTGACCGACCATCATCGCTAAAAATATAATCAGCGGAATTAACGGAGGGAAAGTGATTTGTGAAGCCATGAAAGTCAACAGTTTATTCATTTTAAAATAAACCGATAAAGTAATTGCTAAAAAAGAGTGGAATCCCCAAAATGGAGAAAGTCCAATAAAAAGTCCCAAAGCGATTGATTTTGCTTTAGTTTCATTGTTGCCATCACTTTCCAATACATTTTCTTTAAAGAATCTCTTCAAACCTTTTCTGCGAAAATAGCGGTAGAACACTTTCTGACTCTGAATGGTATTTTGGATGAATTTTTTCAAAAGTAAGTTGTTGTCACAGCAAATGTAAGGGTTTTGTTTCTTTTATATTTTAATTTAAAACTATTGAAAAAAGTCATAAAACCTTTGTATTAAAAAAAAACTTCTACTTTTGCACAAAATTCCGAGGATGTCAAAAAATTTAGTGATCGTAGAATCACCAGCAAAAGCAAAAACGATTCAAAAATATTTGGGAAAAGATTTCGAGGTGAAATCGAGTTTCGGACATATCCGTGATTTACCTAAAAAAGGAATGGGAATCGACCTGGAAACCTTCACCCCAGATTACGAAGTTTCTGCTGATAAAAAGAAGTTGGTCGCGGAGTTAAAAGCCGCGGTGAAAAAAGCCGATATTGTTTGGTTGGCTTCGGATGAGGACCGAGAAGGGGAAGCAATAGCCTGGCATTTGGCACAAGAATTAAAACTGAAAGAAGAAAATACGAGAAGAATTGTATTTCATGAAATTACAAAAAATGCTATTCTTAAGGCGATTGAAAATCCAAGAACTATTGACCAAAACCTGGTAAATGCGCAGCAAGCCAGAAGAATTCTCGATAGAATTGTTGGTTTTGAAATGTCACCTGTTCTTTGGAAAAAAGTAAAAACCGGACTTTCAGCAGGTCGAGTACAATCGGTTGCAGTTCGTTTGGTCGTAGAACGCGAATTAGAAATAAGAGGTTTTAAACCCAAATCGACTTTCAAATTAGAAGGAGTTTTTCTTAATGATAGTAAACAGGAAATTACCGCAAAACTTAAAAAGGATTTCGTTCAGGAAAAAGAAGCCGAAGACTTTTTAAATCAATGTAAAAGTACCGATTTCAAAGTTTTAAATGTTGAAATAAAACCGGGAACCCGCACCGCTTCAGCACCTTTTACCACCTCAACTTTGCAGCAGGAAGCGAGTAATAGATTAGGTTACGGCGTAACTGCAACTATGAGAGTGGCGCAGCGTTTATATGAAGAAGGATATATAACTTATATGAGAACCGATTCCGTGAACCTTTCGCAAGAAGCTATTAACGGAGCAAAAGCGCAAATTCTTTCTGAATACGGCGAACAATATTCTAATCCAAGAAATTATACGACTAAATCAGCCTCTGCGCAAGAAGCTCACGAAGCAATTCGTCCGACTGATTTTTCAGTTAAAAGTATCGGTGATGCACAATTAAATAAATTATACCAGTTAATTTATAAAAGAACTTTGGCCTCCCAAATGGCGAATGCTAAAATCGAAAAAACCGTTATCGAAATCGGTAATGCTCAACTTCCACAACATTTTGAAGCACAGGGCGAAGTCATTGTTTTCGATGGTTTCCTAAAAGCGTACGGAATTCTAAAAGCAGAAGATGACGATGAAGAAAACAACGAAAAGTTGTTGCCGAAAGTTGCGATAGGAGAAGAGTTAGATTATAAAAAAATAGAAGCGACGGAAAAATTCACACGTCCTTCTGCAAGATATACCGAAGCAGGTTTGGTGAAGAAGTTAGAAGAGCTCGGCATTGGTAGACCTTCAACTTACGCACCGACCATTCAGACGATTCAGAATCGGGAGTATGTAGACAAGCGAGAAATCCTACCACAGGAGCGAGAAATTATGAAGATGACTTTAGGAAAAACCGATCTTAAAAAGGAAGTGGTGACCGAGAAGTTTGGCGGTGATAAAAATAAATTTGTTCCGACTGATATTGGCGAAGTGGTAAATGAGTTCCTGACGCAAAATTTTGCTGAGGTTCTTGATTATGGATTTACGGCAAAAGTGGAGCAGGATTTTGACCACATTGCAAATGGAGAAGAAAAATGGAAAGAAGTTTTACAAGGATTCTATAAAGATTTCCATCCCAGAATTGCTGATGTAGAAGAAAATGCAGACCGTGCAAATGGAGAAAGAATTTTAGGGGTAGATCCGAAAACCGGGAAAAATGTTTTGACCAGGATTGGCAGATTTGGACCCATGGTTCAGATTGGTGAACAGGATGATGAGGAAAAACCGGTGTTCGCAAGTTTAATGGCGAGTCAGAATATCGCGACAATCACTTTAGAAGAAGCACTGGAGTTATTCAAAATCCCATTTGATTTAAATGAGTTTGAAGGTCGAAGTGTAACCATTAGTGTTGGGAGATTTGGACCTTATGTGAAATGGGGTGAAGCATTCATCAGTATTCCAAGAGGGGAGGATCCGCTTTCTATTACGCAACAAAGAGCCGAGGAAATTATTAAAGAAAAGAAAATTGCTGATGCGCCGATTGCCAGTTATAAAGGAGAACCGGTAACAAAAGGAACGGGGAGATTTGGTCCGTTTATTAAATACCAATCTTTGTTCATTAACGTTCCGAAGCGTTATGATTTTGAAAACCTTTCCCAAAACGACATTAATGAATTGATTGAAGCCAAGTTAGAAAAAGAAGCCAACCGATATATTCAACAATGGGAAGAAGAAAAAATCTCCATTGAAAACGCGAGATGGGGACCAATCGTAAAACATGGAAAAAATATTTTTAAAATCCCAAAAACGAAAAGCGACGAGAAATATACGGTCGAAGAATTGGCAACAGTTTCATTAGACGAAGTTAAAAAATGGATTGTCGCTCAAGATAAAAACGCGTTTAAGGTAAAGGCTAAAAAAGCACCAGTCAAGAAAGCGGCTCCTAAAAAAACGGCTGTTAAAAAAGTTGCAACTAAAAAGAAATAGTTATTCTTTTACAATATTCTATAAATCCCACTGACGAGTCAGTGGGATTTGTGTTTTCTGTAGTTATTTGTTGGTTATGTGTCGTTTTTAGTGTATTATAATTATAATTTTATGATTATTTATGTCAGTTGATTAGTGATTTACCGTGCTTTTGTATTAAACAGATAAATTTTATAAAAGTTTTGTAATGAAAGATTGATGTCGTTTAAAAAATATACTTATCTCATTTACAAAATGTTAAAGTAATGTTAACGTGATGATGACAAAGATCAGGTAGTTTAAACAGTCAATTTTTTCGCAAGTTTCTGATAATATGTAGTTTATATTTATATATTTGTTACCACACAAAAAGAAAGAAAAACGAACAACACACAAAAGATGTTAAAAAAATAGCAATATTAATTTGTATAATTTTTTTAATAATGAGAAAGAGTAAACTGTTAGTTTTTTGTTTTATCGCGCAATTCGGCTATTCGCAAGTCCCGAATGAAGCCAAAGCACCCAATAGTTATATTTATGATATTGGTCTAGCACAAGCCAACAATTATGGAGGTTTAGAGATTCCGGTTTCTAAAGCCTACAAAATGTGGGAGAGTTATGAATACTTAAAATCCAATGGTTCCGCAAATCCTATTCCTGCTGGTACTCAAAGTGCATCTATTTATTGGGAAGATGTTCCGGGGCTCATTGAACATGTAGAAATTATACCTGGTACTGATCCCTCAAAATCCAAAATTAAAGTTGAGGTTAATAAAGGAATTGGAAAAGGAAATGCAGTTGTTGCTTTTAAAGTAAATGGTACCATTTATTGGAGTTGGCATATTTGGGTTACCGATAATCCGGAGAATGGAGTTACCTACAATTACGGTATTGAAGCCGATATGGACTTGAATCCTATCACCATTCAATATATGGATCGAAATCTAGGCGCAACATCCAATAGTTTCTTAGATAATCAATGGCAAAAATCCGGTGGATTGATGTACGAATGGGGAAGAAAAGATCCTTTTCCTCCATTAGTTTATAAAGATTCTTATTTCTATGAAATTTCTGGTGAAGTAGGTGTGTTAAAGCACAAACAGATTGATCCCGTAAATACAATTCCTGTTAAGGTGAGACCTTTTGATGAAATTGAAAAAAATATTCAATATTCAGTGAACAACCCCATCACCTATATTATTAATACTGACAACACTGGAAACTGGTTTTCTAGTAGCAGATATAAAGTTGCGGGAGCAAGTCCAAATTATATGACTTGGGATTTATGGTCAGACAATGCAAAAGGAGGAAATAGTAATGCAAACAGTTCAAGTACGGTTTTAAAAAATGAAAGCCGTTCCTATGAATTAAAATCAGAATTGGATCCTTGCCCGAATGGTTGGCGGGTTCCATCTTATTATGGAAGAGAAACACAGAATAATAATTTAGCCTTTTTTGGAAAGAAGGATTGGCAAAATGATGACAGCAATGTAAATTTAAGACAACTTTTTCCTAATTCTCAAAATGCAAGTCTTAATGGTGTTAAAGTCTATCCTGGTTTAGGAATGGATTTTACAAATGCACAGGGCGGATCCAGAAATATTGGAGTTTTACCAATTTCGGGGGGTTATGTTTATTATCCTAATTCAGCGGCACCAACTGCACCGGTAGGCGTTACTTTTCAGGATAATGGAGCAAATGGTGGATTGTGGAGTTCAACTTTTGCGTATGATGGTGCAAGATTATTTTCTATGATTTCTGATCCATTACGTACGAATACTAATGTTGGTCTTCATGCAATCTACATTAATCAAACCAACCCTACCAAAGCAGGGAATGCAGTAAAATGCATGAGAGATCCGAATATGGCAAAAATTGGAAATTTTCCAACGCAATATTATCAGACCAATAGAGATAAATTCAAGGATGGTTTAGATAATCCAAATTCTTATATAGTAATCAATCAAAATCATTTGCAAATTCCTGTTAACAAAGCGTTTGCTGTTTATAGTCAGTTGCTTTCTAATCAGGAAGAAATCGCTTCGGATAATTTGATGGCCAAAGTTTTATGGACCACCAATTCAAATCTAATTACTGCGGTGAAGGTTATTCCCATGGGTAAAGATCGTAGGCTTTCTTTGATTGATCTAGAAATTAATCCTGCTGAAAAAGGGAATGCTGTAATCTCTTTGCATAATGATGATCTTGGAGCACCTGCCCTTTGGAGCTGGCATATTTGGGCGCCTGAAGATGATCCAACAGCCAATTCAATTACTTATACTACAGAAGCACCAATTCCTACTGCTTATAATTTTGTAAATGCGACTAACAGTAAATTACCTGCGATTAAAACAGAATTTATGGACCGGAATCTAGGTGCAGAAAGTAGTGTGTTGGAGTCAGGTTTAGCAAATGGCCTTCATTATCAATGGGGAAGAAAAGATCCGATACCAAACTTTTTGACGGCAAATTCTCAACTCATTCATAGTACGAGTGGTGGTGGTAGAGTTCCAGTACAAAATTCACCAGTTAAACCGCCAAGACCTAAAAACATTACCATTAGTGCAAAAGAATACGGAACAGATTATACCGATTCTTATGAAAACTATGGTTCAAAAAGTGCCAACAAGAATAAAAAGATTCGCGAGAATATTATCTATTCTATCAATAACCCAATGCGTTTTCTTTATCAAAATAGTACAGGAAATCTTTATGATGGAGGTAATCATTATGCAAATGATCTTTCAAAAGTAAACGATTGGGTATCTGATGAAAGAGGTGAGGCTGATAACCGATGGGGGCATGCTGATGAAAAATCACCTTTCGATCCTTGTCCGGATGGATGGCGCGTACCAGATGTTTCGTTCACTAATCTATATACAGGATCCAAAGGAAATTCTCCGTGGTACAATGGATATAAAAATGATGCTTACGGAAAACCGGGCGTTATTCAGGATCAATGGCATGCCATAAACACATTCTATGGTGGGACGATTGAAGGAGAGTACGGCTGGAAATTTACAAGCCCAACCTATAATATTGGTGCTTTTCCGAAAGATGGAATTCGAGGTGAGTTAGGTGGAAGGAATATTCAGATGACGCGTACTGGAGTTTGGACTGCCTCGCTAGCAGACTATAATACAGGATTTGCCTTGGCGCTACAATTTCAGGGAAATACGATGCAAACTGGTACTGGTGTTTATCCGCAAGCAGGAATGAGCGTTAGATGTGCAAAAGATGAAAAGCGGCTTTTGGGTAATCCAGTTCAAGGAAATAAGCAGCCGATTGTAGTTGAAGATAAACCACAAAGTGTAGTCGCGCAGCAAATTGACAATCAATTAAAAGTGTATCCAAATCCGTTCAAAGACCAATTCAATATTAAGGGTAAAGATGTTGAATCTGTAGAATTATACGATTTAAGCGGTAAGTTATTATTGAAAACAAAACTGGTAAATGGAACGGTAAATGCCGGAAATCTACTACAAGGAATTTATATCGTTAAGATTATCATGAACGATCAGTCTTTTGTTACCAAAAAAATGATCAAGCAATAATTATTATTTCATTTTAAAGTAAAAGCATCACCGTTTGGTGGTGCTTTTTTTGTTATTTTTGTTCAAAATCTATAAACCTCATTATGAACCTCGAAGATATTCTAATTCCACCAAGAGCAATTGAAACCGAAAAATGGCAACTCGGAAATACTATTTTTAATGAAATAAAGGAAAATTCAATCGTATTGGTTTTTTGTTCTGATTATCGTGGGATTGAAAATGGAAGCGCAGAAATTCTCGATTTCAGAAAAGTAAGAAATGAACTTTATCGATTGTCGAAATTGGATTTCGAAATTCCAGTTTGTGATTTAGGAGATTTAATTTCCGGTAAATCTCATCAGGATACGCATTATGTTTTGCAGGAATTTTTATCGATGTGTCATAATAAGAATGCGATTCCTGTGGTTATTGGCGGAAGCAATGATTTGGCGCTTTCGCTTTTTTCAGCGTTAAATTTTCATCAAAAGAATATTAACTATACTCAGATTTCTAACCTTATTTCATTGGTAAATGATGGCGAGGAGTTAACAGAGAAAAATTTCCTTTCTAAAATTTTAAGTTCAAAAACCTTTAGCATAAAAAATTATCATCATCTCGGTTATCAGAAACATTTGAATGAAATGGATTCTGTGAAATTAATGAAAGAAGTAGAATTTGATGTCGTTCGTTTGGCTGAATTAATGAACAGCACAGAAAAAACCGAGCCGTTTTTCCGTCGGGCAGATTTGGTGACTTTAAATTGTGACGCTGTAGAAAGTATGGGTGATGGCTTTTCGGTTAATCCACAAGTGAATGGTTTAAATAAACGAGAAATCTGCGCTTACATGAAAGAAATCGGTCTGAGTCAGAAATTGAAATCAGTCGGAATTTTTAATTATAACGTCAATTCACGACATTTTTTAAATCACCAACTTTTAGCACAAATGATTTGGCACCTTATTGAAGGAATTAATATTCAGAAATCACATCCTGTTGAAAAATCTTTTGAAACCTATTGGATAATGATTGACGATGAGAAATATGCATTCCAGCGCGAGACTTTCAGTGATCTTTGGTATTTTGGGGATGAAGAGAAAGTAGAGAAACTGATTCCGTGTTCGCTATCGGATTATGAAACAGCAAAAAGAGGAATTATAAATCCTCGTCTTCTGAGAAATTAAACCGATTCTTATGCGGTTTCGTGGATAGATTAAAATTCTTATTTTTGACGCTTAAACACAATGATGAAAACCGCTCTGTCAAAGATTTTTAACACTCCTTTCTTGCTCATTTTTCTTGCCGTTTTCGTGAAGATTCCTATGTTTTTTACGAAGAATATTCAGGAGGATTCTTTTATTACTTGGCGGGTTGCGCGAAATTTTGTTAAATATGGCGTAATCGGTTTTAGTGGTGATGAAAGAATTTCTGCTTCTACCACACATTTGTACGTTCTTATTACTGCGTTTTTCCAATTGGTTTTTGGCGAAGGATTTATTTATCCGGTGCTTATTTTTAGCGGGATTCTTTTTGCAATCGGTTCTTGGTGGTTGGCGAAAATCCTTTTCCCTAATGAAATAATGAAGCGTGGTTTTTTCTTTCTATTGCTCAATATTACACCGCCCGCTTTAACTGCTTCTTTCCTAGGAATGGAATATGGGATTTTATTTTTCCTATACAATGGATTAATTTATTTCGGACTTTTTAAAAATAAAAAATGGGCGTATTTCCTCTTTCCAATTCTTTTGCTTTGGACGAGATTAGACGCTGTTATCTTTCTCGGGATTTTCTTTTTGGGGGATTTGTATCTAAAAAGGAAAATCAACTTCATTTATATTTTGGGCGGAATTATAGGCGTTGTAACCGTTGTTGGATTTAATTATTTGTATTTTGGTGAAATCGTAAACCATACTATTACTGCGAAAAAGATTGCTTATAAAAATTTAATGCAGAATAACAGTCTTAAATTTTTGCTTTATCAATGGGCATATTATGGTGGATTAATTAAGAAATACGGAATCTTTACGTTTTTGCTTTTCGTAGCATTTCTTACCTTTTTGGGATATGCGATTTTTAAAATTATTAAAAATAATAAAGTTGGAACCTTAACTTCAAAACTTGTTTTGGTTTTAATTCTCGTTTTTGCACTTACTAAAATTACTCTTTTCTCCTTTCTAAAAGCCTATTTCGATTGGTATTATTGGCTTCCACGAGTCTTTCTTTTTGCGGTGATATTGTATTATTTTTTGAATATTAATATCTGGAAAAGGAAAAGTGTTCTTGTTGGGATTTCAATTTTATTTATCGGACTATATTTTTTTCAAATGGTCCAATCTTGCACGATTGGTTATATGGAAGAACGGCAAAGAATGACCATTGCTGCAGATATTAATAAAGATGAGGTTGGTATTGAAAAATCCATTTTGTTGGAGCCGGCGGGAATTATTCCGTTTTATACCCAACTTTATACTTACGATGAAGTTGGTTTGGTGAATGCGCGAATCAATGATGAAATGCTGAATGATGAAGATTATTGGTGGATTAATTCAGTGAATAAATTTCATCCTGATTATATTTTAACCATTGCTAAAAAACCTGGAGATAACGATAGTTTTTATAAAATAAAGCCAGAAAGCATTGCGCAGTTTGATCACGATTATGAATTGGTGAAAGTTTATCCAATTGCAAAAATTCATGACAATGCACCTTTTGTTTTAAAATGGATTTATCAGTTAAGACCAATTGGTAAAGATTATTTTCTTTATAAAAAACGTACTGAAAAACCATAATCTCATGCCGAAAGTTTCCATTATTGTTCCCGTTTATCAAGTTGAGAAATACCTTAGGAAATGTTTAGATTCTTTGGTGAATCAAACTTTGGATGAAATTGAAATTTTGGTTGTTAATGATGGCAGTCCAGATCATTCACAATTGATCATTGATGAATTTCAAGAACGATATCCTTTAAAAATTAAAGCATTCCTAAAAGAAAATGGAGGTTTAAGTGACGCCCGAAATTTTGGTTTAGATAAATCGAACGGAGAATTTATTGGTTTTGTTGATAGTGATGATGAGGTATCAAAAACCATGTTTGAAGAAATGTATTCTTTAGCAAAAAAGTATGATGCAGAAATGGTTATTTGCAATCTGCAGAAAGTTGATGAAAAGAGGAATGTTACTCAGCAATTAACTCAGATTCCGAATATGCCTGAGAAAATAGATTTAAAAAATAATTTTTCAGTGTTTTCTGATCTCTCTTATTTTGCCTGTAATAAAATTTTTAAAAGCGAACTTTTTAAAAATAGAAGATTTAAAAAAGGAGTTCATTTTGAGGATATTCAGTTGATTCCACAATTATTATTGGATTGTAAAACGGTTGCACAAACTCAAAATTACCATTATCAATATTTAGAACGATCCGATTCAATTACAAAAACACATACCAGAAAAGGTCTCGATATTTTGAAGGCTGTAGAAGATGTGATTGTTGCTTTTGAGAACTCCCAGTATTCAGATAAAAAGATAGAACTAAAGAATTTCAATATTTTGGAAGGTGTTTATTCCTACTTGGCGTATTTGGCTTTTGTAAAAGAAGATGATGTTTATCGGGAAATGAATAAGGCGTTAAACAACTTTATTAAAAAGCATCATATTTCTAAGCGAAAAATATTCACCTATCAGCGCTACGAAAAGAATTATCTCTTATCTTTACCGCTAAAGAAAAAAATTTATTACATCCTTTATTTTACAGGACTCGGTCAATTTGCGAGAAAATTAATATAAACACAGAAATTTATTGATGCCAATTCTACATCCTATTTTCATAATCATTTTCCTTTTTCTTGCCTTTGCGAGTTACTGGGAAATTTTTCGATTAGAGAAAAAGCAGAGTATTTTTGTTTGGATTGCTGGGGTTTTAGTAATTGCAGCTGTGGGTTTTCGTCTTAATGCCGGTGCAGATTATCCAGTTTACAAAATGCTTTTTTCTGGCTTTGCAATTTACACCACTTATGGTGATGTTTTAGACAAAGCGCTTTTTCGCTCCAGTTCGGAAGAAATTGAGTGGATCTTTGTTTTGATCAACAAATTGGTATTCGATTTCGGACTGCCTTTCTACATTGTAACATTTATAATGGCTTTGATTGCAGTGAGTTTAAAGTTTACTGCGATTTATAAAAATGTCGCCTTTCCAACTTTAGCTTTGATGTTTTATTTTATGCCTATTATGTTTTTTGAAGATTCAGGACAGATGCGGCAAGGATTAGGAATTGCAGTTTGTGTGGCCTCTTTTAAATTCATCAAAGACCGTAATTTGTTTATGTTTCTCTTATGCATGTACATTGCTTTGGGATTTCATAAAACATCAATCGTGTTTTTGCCGGCGTATTGGATTGTAAAAATTCCTATGAATAGGAAAAGAATATTTTGGGTTTTGGTGGTTGCCCTTTTATCTTCTCCTTTAGAGTTGTATCGACTAGGCGGTGGATTGTTCGGTTCTATAGCACCAGACGATCTTTCGGGTGCTTATACGGGTTATTTAGATGATCGGTATTATGGAACAGAAGTAGAGACAGGACTTAATGATATTGTTAAATTGTTTTTTATTGGTATTTTAATTAAGTATGATAAAGAAGGATGCGATCGGGTTTGGTGGTATGAATATATGAGAAATTTAGCGGTTTTTGGGCTCGCTTTATTTTATTTCTTTAGATCCAATCAAATTTTTGCGGTACGGCTTCCCGGAGCCTATATGTTTTTTGTGACCATGTTCTGTATGACCAGTATTGTTTATGCCGTAAGAGGTAGAACTAGACAAATTCTTTATTTAGGATTTATGACTTATTTTGTGGCGATGTTTTTTTACTTTGGTAAAGGTAATGGTGCCAGAGGAGGATTTTCAAGCGATAATTATACTAACGCACTTTGGTAAATACGATGAATGAAATAGTAAAAGACGGATTAGAAAACTTGGGAATTTCCCTTTTTTATGCAAAATTATTTTTGGGCATGGTATCGTCATTTGCGCTAACTTTTTTTTCTATTCCAACCATCGTAAAGATTTCGCGTAGAAAAAACTTGATGGATGAGCCCGGTCTTAGAAGTTCTCACCTGCGAAAAATACCAAACCTGGGAGGTGTCGCTATTTTTTATTCTTTAGCCGTATGCGCTTCTATCTTCGCTTTTGAACTTTTTGACCTCTATAAATTTTTGTTTGCTTCATTAGTCATCCTATTGTACATCGGTGTGATGGATGATATTGTAGTCATGCGAGCCTACAAAAAACTGTTGGCACAAATAATCGTGACTGCATTGATGGTGCTTGGTTCTGATGTTAGAATCAGAAGTTTTTTCGGAGTATTTGGAATCTATGAATTGAGTTATACCTTCAGTGTTATTTTCAGCATGCTAACCTTCATTCTTTTAATTAATGCTTTTAATTTAATAGACGGTATTGATGGTTTATCTGGCGGATATTCAGTAGTTTGCAGTGCTTTGTTCGGTATTAGTTATTTTCGCTTAGGTGAATTTAATTATCCGTTGGTGGTTTTGTCCGCGGTGATTATTGGGTCGGTTATTGGTTTTTTATATTATAATCTTTCGCCCAATAGAAATAATAAAGTATTCATGGGAGATACTGGATCGATGATTCTGGGCTTTTTATTAGCTTTTACTGCAATTTGTTTTATCGATATATTCATCGATAAAAAACTCCCGGAAGTTCCCAGATATTTCCTTCAATCTGCACCAGCTGTAACGGTTGCTATTTTAATTCTTCCTATTGTTGACACCCTAAATGTGATCATTATTCGTTTGATTAAGGGACATTCTATATTCGAGGCTGATAAAAACCATATCCATCATTCTCTTTTAGAATTGGGCTTAACGCATCGTAGATCCTCTGCTTATATAATGGTTTATTATCTATTTGTTGTTGGTGTTGCCTATTATTTAAGACATATCAATGTGAATTATTTGCTCATCGTCGTCATAGTACTAGGATTCATAGGAGCTTATATTCCCCGCGTTATTTTACGAACTAGAAAGAAAACCTATTAATAATTTGTTATTTTTGCAAAACTACATTACAACTGATGAAAATACTTAAAACACCTTTACTACTTTTTCTGCCTTTTTTACTTTTTTCGTGCATTTCAACTAAAGATGTGCGGTATATGCAACCTAATGAAAGTTTGGTGATTAATGAAGAAGGTTTGGTTCCCTACAATGTTCCTATTTATCGCATTACCAAAAATGATATTCTAACCCTAAATGTTGTAACAACACCCAAAGGTGACGCTGCGCAATTTTATTCATCTCTTAATGCTTCGACTGGAGGTGGAGAAGGAGGTGGAAATGTGACTTTTTCTAATCAAGGTGGTCAGGGTAGCAGCCAAGGCGGAAATACCACCATTTATTTCAATGGGTTAAAGGTTGATTCTAATGGCGATGTGAATATTTTTGGAATCGGTTATATTAAAGCTGAGGGACGCACCATTGAAGACATGACCAAAGAAATTCAAGAGAAAGTAAACCAGAACTTTGTGGAAGGTAAATCTGAAGTTCGTCTTAATACAGATGGTATTACCTATTATATTTTAGGAGATGTAGAAACGGTAGAGATTAGCGGTGAGAAAAAAGCCCATAAAAATACCTTAACAATTACAGAAGCTTTAGCAATTAATGGAGGTTTGAACCGTACAATCGATCGTACCAATATTGTGATTCACAGAAAATTGCCAGAAGGAATAAAAAAAGCCAGAATAGATCTAACAAGAGAAGATGTCATGAATTCACCTTATTATTGGGTTCAGAATGGTGATGAAATTTTTCTTAATACCCGATCAAAAAACCTAAATGGTTTCGGAAAAGACCCAATTCAGACCTTAACAACTGGAGTTACTCTTGTAACAACCGCTATGACGATTTACTTACTTTTAACAAAACTCTAAGATGATTCCGGGAAAAGAAAACACAGATACATCTGCGACACAGGATAAAATTGGATCTTTTGCAATTTTCGATTTTGAGCATTTCTTGAGAAAAGTTTTAAAAAACTGGTATTGGTTTGTAATGATGGCCTTATTAGGGTACGGGATTTCCTGGGTGTACAGTAAATATTATGCACAAAGGATTTATGCCTCCTCATTGTCTTTAAGTATTTCCAATAATACCGCAAGTTACTTTACACCAAATCAGTCCATTAATTTTATTTGGGGTCAAACTGGAAATCAGGATGGAGTTTATCTTAAAAAGATGCTTCTTTCCCGTTCGCACAACGAATATCTCGTAAAGCAGTTAGATTTGTACGTCAATTATGCAACCAAAGGATTGATTAAGCAAACCTATCTGGATAAATATGACTCGCCGGTATTTTTCGAAATTGATAAAACATATCCACAACAGGTTGATTATGATATTACCATTATTCCCAAAGGTGGCAACCGCTATGAAATTGTCTTGCCTAAAGAAGGTCAGTCTACATCGGTTTATTCATATGTAGAAGAGGGTTTTAAAACCATTCCCAAATATGGCAGACCCGAAAATAAAATTATCGCTCTGAATCAATGGTATACTTCACCAAATCTTAAATTCAGATTAGTATCGAATCCACAACCGAGCCCAATTATTTTCGAAAATTTAGTAGTAACTCTTTCTACAGTTAATAATACCGTCAATAATTTGGTAAACACCATTAATGTTGATTTTGACAAAGAGATTAACACGATTATGATTATCGGAAAAAAAGGCTACAACCTAAATGGAACCGTTAATTTTCTTAATACTTCGGTGGATGAACTTCAGAAAAAAAGATTGATTGACCGAAATGTAGTCGATAAAAACACCGAGGAATATTTATTAGATAACCTTACTAAAATCCGAAAAAAATTAGATTCCAGTGCGACGATTTTGAATCATATGAAAGTTTCCGAAGGTTTATATAACATTAAAGACCGCGATGAAAAATCATTAGAAAACATTAAAAAACTTGATGCTAAAAAAGCAGAGTTTCTTACCCGAATCAATTCTTTAAACAGTATTAAAAATGCTTTAACTTCTCAGAATTTAGATCAAATGATTAGCACTAATGCCGCAGGAGTTGAAGATGGGGTTTTTAATGCAACAGTTTCTGAACTCAAAGCCTTGTATGCAAAGCGTAGAGAAACGGCCTTAATTTACACGCCGAACTCAGAGCCGATGCGAGAGATTAATCGGTTGATTAATGAAGCAAGAACAAATTCCAATGGTTCGCTTAAAAATTATTACAGTACTTATCTTAACGAAATTAATAAAATCGATAGCGAAATTGCCAGAGCCAATATTGATTTGGTTTCTTACCCAGAAAAGGAGCGCAAGTATATTGATGCTGAGCGGGGTTACAATATGATTGAAGCAACTTATAATACTTTGCTTTCCAAACAGAATGAAACGCAAATTAGAGTTGCCACTAATAAATCTGATATCAATGTAATTGACCCAGCGAAGAATTTGGGACAGGGACCTATTGCGCCTAATATTGCCAAAACAAAATATTCCATTATTGGTGGATTAATGCTTTTGCCACTGTTTCTAATTCTTATCGGGCAAGTTTTGGATAACAGAATAAGAAACATCAAAGAATTATTGCAAGCGACCAAAATTCCGCTTTTAGGCGTTATTGGGAAAAACACTCATGATAATAACCTTACTGTTTTAGAGCAGCCTCGTTCTTCAATTTCTGAAGCATTTAGGGGAATTAGAGCCAACCTTCGCTTTTTGCACAAAGAGGACAATCAATCAAAAGTGATTCTACTAACTTCGTCAATTGGTGGAGAAGGAAAAACGTATGTCTCCATTAATATTGCCTCTGTTTTGGGATTAAGTGGAAAGAAAACAATTCTTTTGGGAATGGATCTTAGAAAGCCGAAAATTTTTGGTGATTTTAAAATTAATAATCAATACGGAATCTCCAACTATTTGACAGGGGAAGTCCAAATGGATCAAATTATCAATAAGACTTCAATCCCAGATTTGGATGTGGCGACTTCAGGTCCAATTCCACCGAATCCATCTGAGTTATTGATGAGTCAGCGAAACATTGATTTTATTAATGAATTAAAGAATTACTATGATTTCATTATTATCGATTCGCCGCCCGTAGGTTTAGTTGCAGATCCATTTGAATTAATGAAATATGCTGACGCCAGTATTTATGTTGTAAGGCATGAGTATACCGAGAAGTACATGCTGAAAATGATCACCGAAAAATACCATAACCACGAAGTGAAAAATTTGGGATTGGTCTATAATGATTTCCAGGCTGATCACGGTTACGGGTATGGTTACGGTTACGGGTATGGTTACGGATATGGCTACTTTGAGGAAGATGCCAACTATCAGGAGCCAACCTTAATTAAGATTAGAAATAAAATTAGAAAAATATTTGGAAAAAGTTAAAAAATAAGACCCTCTTTTTTTGAGGGTCTTATTTTCCTAAAATCATAAAAAGAAGAATTCAACGTTTTGATAGCAAAAAATTATGCTTTTTTGAGGTTAATTAACAAAAAATTAAGAATTTCTTTAAGCTAAAAATGTTTTATATTTGCAAAATTATTTATGAAAATTGATGTACAGTCATTCATGCTGAAAAAAGTTATCTACTCACTCATTGCATTGTTTTTTATTTCGGTTTCCTATAAGGGACAGCGCCATGAAATAGGAGTGCAACTGGGTATGAGTAATTTGGTTGGAGATATCGGAAGAACAAACTATATTTTTCAGAAACCTGTAAGACGTAATATTGCTGATTACGGAGTTCCTTTCTACGGGAGTATTCTTTACCGAATGAATTTTAATCCTTATCAAACGGTAAGGTTGAATTTAGCGTACAATCATATTCAGTTTATTGATGCTTTGGCGAAAGAACAGTACCGAAGAAATAGAAAATTGTGGGGAACCAACTCAATCGTAGAAGCAGACTTGATTTTTGAATACAATTTTTTTCCAGTAAACGAGGAGCAAAAAGGAATGTTAAGTCCTTATATTTTTGGGGGCTTAGGGGCAATGCTGGCAAGTGCACCACAACTTGTTGTTGAAAATGATTTTAGAAGAGATGCGAATGGAAATGCAATCACGCCAACCAATGCAAGTGATTTTGAAACCAATTCAACTTACACATCGGGAAAGAAATTAACCATGGCAATTCCTTTTGGAGTTGGGTTAAAATATAAATTTAATTATAACTGGTCGCTGTTTGGCGAGTTCATGTTTAGACCAACGTTTTCAGATTCTATCGACTACAGTATGATTGATGATAAAAGCGTGAAAGTAACTTATAATAAAGATATTTTGGCGGCAGGAAGCACCAGCAAATCGATTTTGCAGGAAGATCCTTATAAAACGGTAGCAGAAGCTAACGTAGCAAAACTTCTTGAAGATAGACAAGTAGGAAATATCAACTCTAAAGATTGGGTAAACACTTTTTCTATAGGATTGAGTTATTCATTCGGTAGACCACCATGTTATTGTGATTAAAATGCAGTCGATAAAAGAAAAACTAAATCTGGAACATCTTCCAAAACATGTTGCCATCATTATGGATGGGAATGGGAGATGGGCGAAATCCCGCGGGAAGGAGAGAACCTTTGGGCATAAACATGCAATCCAGGCAGTGCGAAATGCAGTGAATGCCTGTAATGAAATTAACATTCCTTACCTTACCCTTTATACCTTTTCTTCCGAAAATTGGAAGAGACCAGATGATGAAGTCAGTACGCTGATGGGTTTGATTTCTGAAACATTGCTTTTAGAAGCTGAAGATATTTTTAGCAAAGGATTACGAATGCACATTATTGGTGATATTGAAAAATTACCGCCATTAGTGCAGGAGCAATTGATGCAGTTGGTAGAAATGACCAAAAATAATACGAGAGGAAACCTTATTCTAGCGCTAAGTTATGGCTCGCAAAAAGAAATTTTAAATGCAGTAAAGCAAATAGGTTCCAAAATAAAAAGTGGGGAATTAAATGAAGAAGACATTACGGAAGAAGTTTTTGAAAATCATTTATATACCAAAGATTTCCCACCAGTCGATTTGTTGATCAGAACCAGTGGCGAAGTGAGAATCAGTAACTTTCTGCTTTGGCAAATTGCTTATGCAGAATTGCAGTTTTTAGATCTTCTTTGGCCAGATTTCGGCAAAGAAGATTTCTTCAAATGCATTTATGATTACCAGTGTAAAGAAAGAAGATTCGGTAAAACAAGTGAACAACTTGACGAACAATTATAGATAAAAAGAAATAGTTAGCAAGATAAAAAATGAAGTTTAAATTCTTACCCATCATTATGTTTGTGGCATCCGCCCATTTTTATGGTCAGGTTACGCCGCCGCAAAACACCCAGGAAAGCACAACTGTTCAAGCTCAAGATGAAGCCGGAACTTATATCCTGAAAGACATTGTCGTAGATGGTGTAAAAAAATATACTGCTGCCCAAATTTTAAGATTTACAGGTCTTAATAAGAACGAAAGCGTAGAAATCCCAGGACAAAAAATCAGCAACGCGATTAAAAAATTGTGGGAAACACAGTCTTTTTCCGAGGTTGAAGTCTATATTGAAAGCATTGAAGGCGATCAGGTTATTCTGCGTTTTAACCTCCAGGATTTAAAAGAATTAGGGGAAGTTAAATTTAAAGGCAAAGGAATTGGTAAATCCAAAAACGAGAAGTTAGCAAAAGATAATAATCTAAAGCCGGGAACCAAAATTACCCAGAATTTAATTTCAACGCTTAAAACCAATATTCCAAAAGAATATGTAAAAAAAGGTTTTGCGGATGCTAAAGTGACCATTCAAGATCAGGTAAATGCGGGTGACCCTAATTTAGTTGACTGGACCATCACCGTAGATAAAGGCAGAAAAATTAAAATTAGCCATATCGAATTTGAAGGAAACGAAAACATTTCCGATAAAAAACTTCGTAAGAAAGGATTTAAAGAGACCAAACAAAAAAGTTTGAGTATTAAAGGAATCTTAAAACCTTCTAAATTCATAGAAGAAAAATATGAAGATGATAAAGACAACTTAATCAACTATTATCGTTCTTTAGGTTTCCGTGATGCGCAAATCGTTTCTGATTCAGTATGGAGAAATCCGAAGAATCAATATGAAATTAATGTAAAACTGAAAGAAGGTAAAAAATACTATATCGGTGATGTTAATTTCTTAGGAAATACTGCATTTACAACTGATTATTTACAAAAAGTATTAGGTTATAAAACAGGAGATATTTACGATGCGGTAGGTTTCAACAAAAAAGTTGGAGAAGATGGTGGTAAAGAAGATGATTCAGACATCAAGTCGATGTATATGAATAGCGGATATCTTTTCTCTAATGTTACCCCGATTGAAAAATCAGTAGTTGGTGATTCTATCAATTTAGAAATTAGAATTAATGAAGGAGAAAAAGCAACCTGGAATCGCGTTACCTGGAGTGGAAACACAACCACGCATGACCACGTAATTCTTCGTTCATTAAGAACTAAGCCTGGTAGTTTATTTGCAAAAAGTGATATTAAAAGAACTTATTTTGATTTAGCGGGAATGCAGTTTTTTGACCCACAGCAAGTTGGTCAACAAATTGTTCCTAATCCACAAGATAATACGGTAGATGTTCACTGGACTTTGGTTGAGAAGGGTTCTTCTCAAGTACAGTTGCAAGCTGGTTACGGTGGAGGTTCATTTATTGGAACTTTAGGACTTACTTTTAATAACTTCTCTTTAAGAAACTTCTTGAAGTTCAAAGACTTTAAGCCAGTTCCCCAAGGAGACGGACAAACATTATCGATTCAAGCTCAGGCAGGTCAGTTTTTCCAGAATTATGGTATTTCATTTACAGAGCCATGGTTATTCGGTACCAAGCCAACTGCACTTTCTATAGGAGTTAATCAGTCTTTGGTAAGATATACTGATCAGTTTGGAGCAACACAGAAATTAAATATTTTCTCAGCAAGTGCTGGTTTAAATAGACTTTTAAGATGGCCTGATGATTATTTCTCTTTGTACACTGGCATCCAGTACCAGAGTTATGATTTTGAAAACTATCCGTTCCAGTTTGGAAATACAACCGAATATAATGGATCTGCGAAAAACTTTAGTTTTAATATCGGTTTAAGCAGAAACTCTGCAGGTTTAGATCCAATCTTCCCAACTCAAGGTTCTAACATAGAAGCTTCTGTTAAGTTTACGCCGCCATATTCACTCTTTAGTGACAAAGACTATTCTACAATGTCAGCAATTGACAAGTACAAATGGTTAGAATTTTACAAAGTGAAAATGAAAGCCGATATTTACAATACTGTTGTAGGAAAAGTAGTTTTAAGAAGTACCGCTGAAATGGGATTCTTGAACGGTTATAATAAAGAATTGGGTGCGCCGCCATTTGAAAGATTCTATGTAGGTGGAACCGGACTTTTCGGTGGAAGATATGATGGTAGAGAATTAGTTCCGCTTAGAGGATATGAAAACGCTTCTTCTACAGGAGGAATGTTGGATGATGTTACGCCTTACGGTGGAGCTACAATCTATAACAGATTTGCCTTAGAATTACGATATCCAGTATCAATGAATCAAACGGCGAAGATTTATGCACTTACTTTCTTGGAAGGTGGTAATGCTTATAACTCATTCGGAACGTATAATCCATTCCAATTGAAGCGTTCAGCCGGTGTTGGGATTAGAGTTTACATGGGTGCATTCGGTTTAATTGGATTTGATTTCGCTTATGGATTTGATAAAACGACAATGGGTACAGAACCTGCAGGTTGGAAAACACACTTCCTGATGAATCAATCACTATAAAATTAGTAACTATGAAAAAGTTTCAATTATTATTCATATTCCTTCTTGCTTTTGCAACAACTGCAACTGCACAGAAAATAGGAGTGGTTGATACCAATTATATACTCGAACGATTGCCTCAGTACAAGGAAGCAGAGTCCCGATTGAATGAGCAAATTACCAATTGGCAAAATGAAATTCAAACTTTACAGTCAGAGTTTGAAAAGAAAAGAACCACTCTTGAAAATGAAAAAGTTTTATTAATAGGTAATCAGTTGAAACAACGCCAAAAGGAAGTTGACGATTTAGACAAAAGAATTAAAGCAATGATCAATAATCGTTTTGGTTCAATGGGAGAAATCAACAATGCAAGGTCTAATTTGACCAAACCTTTCCAGGATTTAATCTGGGGCGCAATTAAGACGGTGTCAGAGAAAAATACCTTGGGCATAGTTCTTGATAAAAGCAATAACATTAGTGTAATTTTCCTTGATAAAAGATATGATTATACAGATAAAGTATTAGATTTGTTGCTGAAAAATTCTCCTTCCATAAAGACGGAAAATAGTCAAAACTCAACAAAATCTAATGGCAGAAGTATGGATGAGAGAAATGAAAAGATGAAAATTCTGAAGTCAGAAAAGAGCCAGAGATCGGATGGGAATGCCGAAAAAATAAAGTAATTAACAAAAACCAACTATAAATTTATTTAACCTCAATTATGAAAAAATTAAGTGTATTATTTGCAGCAGTTTTGATGTTTGCAGCCACAGGAGTTGCTCAAGCGCAGAAGTTTGCAATGATGGATTATGACGCAGTATTATCTGTAATGCCAGAAACAAAAAAAATGACTACTGAATTAGAAGCTTTTAGTAAAACAAAAGGTGACGAATTAGGTAAGCAAGCAGAAGCTTTTCAAAAAGAAGTACAACAATATCAGCAAGTAGACGGTCCTAAAATGACTGAAGCGCAAAGAACCGCTAAAGAAGCTGACCTTCAGAAAAAACAACAGAATTTACAACAAATTCAAACAACTGCTCAAAACGACTTAGCTCAAAAAAGAGATACAGCGGTAAAACCAATTATCGAAAAATTGAACAAAGCAGTAGAGAAAGTTGCTAAAGCAAACGGTTACGACTTTATTATTGATGCACAAGCATTAATCTACAAAGGTGGTCCAGATGCGACTCCATTAGTGAAAAAAGAATTAGGACTTTAATAGATTATTTTATTATCCTAAACCATCCCGATTATCCGGGATGGTTTTTTTAATTTTGTACCATGCAAAAAGAAATTTCAAGCCTCTCCAGAATTCGATTTAGCGACTGTGATCCTATCGGGCACCTCAATAATGTGAAATACCTGGAGTATATGCTCAATGCCCGAGAAGACCATGTAGAATCTGGCTATGGCTTTACCTACGAAGAATATACCCGGAAAACAGGATGTACCTGGATTACCATTCAAAATGAAATTGCTTATCTAAAAGAAGTTCGCTATAATGCCAGAGTCGTTATTTCCAGCAAAACAATTGAAGTAGGCGACCGCATCTCTAAAGTTGAGATTTTAATGAAAAGTGAAGACGGTAAAACCATTCACTGTGTTTTGTGGGTGACCGTTATTTATTTCAATATGAAAACGCGTTCTTCCGATTCCCATCCTGAAGATACCAAAAGGTTATTTGAGAAATTTCTTGTCAATTTAGAGGAAAAAGATTTTAAAAGCAGAGTCGTACATTTCAGAAGACAAAATAAAAAAACAAAAGAAGCATGAAGAAAATTCTCGTCATTGGAGGAAATGGACAACTGGGAAACTGTTTCAAAAAAATAGCACCTGATTTTAGTAATAATTTCGAATTTAATTTCGCAGGATCTGAAGATTTAGATATTACAGATAGTAATGCGGTAGATAATTTTTTCGAGGATTATCAACCCGATTTTTGCATCAATGCAGCAGCGTATACTGCGGTAGATTTAGCAGAAACCGAAATTGAAAAAGCATTTGCTGTAAATGCCAGTGGAGTTGCAAATGTAGCAGAAGCCTGCAGAAAGTCAAAAACGATTTTAATCCATATCTCCACAGATTATGTCTTTGATGGTGAAAGTAATATTTCCTATTCCGAAGATAATTTCACCAATCCACAGGGAGTTTACGGTGCTTCTAAACTGAAAGGTGAAGAACTTGCGCTCGAGCACAATCCCAAAACGATTGTTATCCGAACTTCTTGGTTGTACTCGGAATTTAATAAAAATTTCGTGAAAACGATGCTGAATCTTTTCACCATCAAAGACGAATTGGGAATTGTATCAGATCAGTTTGGCCAACCGACAAATGCTAATGATTTAGCCACTACAGTGATGAAGATTATTTCTTCGGAACCGAAAGTTTTTGGAGTTTTTCATTTTTCTAATTATCCAGAAACAAACTGGTTTGATTTTGCAAAGAAAATTGCAGAATTTTCCGACTCTAAAATTAAACTGAAAGCCATTACAACAGAAGAATTTCCTACGCCTGCAAAAAGACCGAAACGCAGCACCATGGCTTTAGATAAAATAGAAGAGGTGTATGGTGTGGAACCAATCCATTGGGAAAACGCTTTAGAAGAATGTATCGAAATTTTAGCAACAACCCACGAATGAAAAAATTTCTCTTTTTATATTTAATCGTATTTTCACCTTTCTTTTTTGCTCAAAATGTCGTGTTGAATAAAGTAGTGAAATCCATTTCCAACAGCGATAAAATGTTGTATAAAATTAATCCTGATTTACCAGCAGCGGAATATTTGGGAGAAGTTGAAGTACAGGGATTTTCAGATAATGATGCTGAAGTATTTGGAATGATTTATAAAAAAGCAAAAGAAATTGGTGCAAACGCTTTTTCATACCAACCATTTGAAGAGGTCGATGGAACTTTTTCTAAATTCGATCCCATTCATTATAAACTGAGTTTGTATTATGTGCCGGTTTCAGATTTCCCGAAAGAAGAAAATACGGTATACTTTATTTCATCGCCTTATAAAAAACAAACGATTTCCATTAACAATGAAAAAATGGTTTTCGAGCCTAGAACCTATTCTGTTTTAAAACTTGCTCCAGGTGAAATTTATACAGTATCTACCAGAAAGTTATTAGGTTCGAGTATAAAAATTGCGGCGCAGGAAAATCAACCTGTTCAGTTTTTTCAACTTTCAGGTCTTTCCGTAAATTCAAATCAAAATGGAAGTCCCGGAATTAATCTGAAATCTGGAGATATTATAAGGTTGGAACAATCTTACGCACAATTTCTAACAACCATTTATCAATATTTTAATAATTAATATTACCGAAATGAAAGTAGATATTTTAGCAATCGGCGCGCATCCTGACGATGTAGAGTTGGGCTGTGGCGGAACTTTAGCAAAACTGATTTCCGAAGGTAAAACAGTCACTGTAGTCGATTTAACACAAGGCGAACTTGGAACACGTGGTACTAATCTTACCAGAGCCGAAGAAGCCGCAAATGCTTCCAAGATTCTGGGATTTTCTGATCGCGTAAATCTTAAGATGAAAGATGGTTTTCTTCAGAATTCCGAGGAATACCAAATGCAGATTGTAAGAGTGATCCGGAAATACCAACCTGAAATTGTTTTTGCGAATTCTATTGATGATCGTCATCCCGATCACGCAAAAGCATCGAAGTTAATTTCTGATGCCTGTTTCCTGTCTGGACTCGTAAAAATAGAAACTACTTTAGATAACGAAAATCAAAAAGCCTGGCGACCAAAACAGATTTTCAATTATATCCAGTGGAAAAATGTGACGCCCCATTTCGTTGTTGATGTTTCTGATTTCATGTCTAAAAAAATAGAAGCGTGTCTTGCTTATAAAACTCAGTTTTACGATCCTACTTCGAAAGAACCGATGACTCCAATTTCATCAAAAGATTTTTTAGAAAGCCTTACTTATCGCGCTCAAGACTTGGGTAGACTCTCTGGAGTTGACTTTGCAGAAGGTTTTACGAGTGAAAAGTTGCTCGCATTTAAAAATTTCGACGGAATAGTTTTGTAGTATATCGAAAAATCTTATATTTGCAACCTCAAATGGTGATTGTAGCTCAGTTGGTTAGAGCGCCGGATTGTGGTTCCGGAGGTCGGGGGTTCGAGACCCCTCATTCACCCCAGTTAAAACGCATTGATTTTCAGTGCGTTTTTTCTTTTTAAAATGATTTCGGCGGAACCTTTGGTTCCGCCGAAATTGTATAAACTGTAAATCTTAGCCTAAGATTTAAACGTTGAAAAAGTAAATTACTTGCTCAACTGCTGGTAACTTTTCTGAATAAAATCGGTTAAATCTTTTCCTTTCAATAAATTTTGGGAAAGTTTCGCTAAATCTAGCGCATATTTTATTTTGGAATTTTTGGTTTCTACATCTTCATTTTTTAAAATCTCAGCAGCCAGTTCACTATTGGAGTTCACTACCAGATTGTACATTTCAGGGAAACCACTCATTCCAAACATTCCGCCGCCACCAGTTGCCTGCATGTCCTTCATTCTTCGCATAAATTCTGGCTGGGTAATAATGAAGGGTGCATCCGAACTTTCTAAATCTTCAACCTGAACGGTGAACTTGGTATCATTCACGGCTTCTTCAATATTTTTCTTTAAAGATTCTTTTTCAGTTTCATTCAGTTTGAAAATTGCGGAATCTTCTTTTTTAATCAAGTTATTGATATGATCTGCATCAACTCTCGCGAAAGAAATTTTCTCTTTTGTAGATTCTAATTTCTGAATTAAATGCGGTACAATTGGTGAGTCTAAAAGCAGAACTTCATAGCCTTTGTCTTTCGCTGCCTGAATGTAACTGTGTTGCTCATCTGCATTTGTTGCGTATAAGACAACGAATTTTCCGTCTTTATCTGTTTGAAGAGGTTTTACTTTTCCTTCTAATTCAGACCATAAATAATAAGTTCCGTCGGTTGTTGGGTATAAGGCAAACTTATCAGACTTATCAAAGAACTTATCCTCAGAAATCATTCCGTATTCGATCACTATTTTGATGTCATTCCATTTTTTCTCGTAGTCTTCACGGTTTTCATTAAATAAAGAAACCATTTTATCAGCGACTTTCTTAGTGATGTACGAAGATATTTTCTTCACCGCACCATCTGCTTGAAGATAAGAACGCGAAACGTTCAACGGAATATCTGGCGAATCAATTACACCGCGCAATAACATTAAGAAATCTGGAACAATTCCTTTCACCTCATCGGTTACATAAACCTGGTTTTGGTATAATTGAATTTTATCTTTCTCAATATTTAGACCGTTGGTCAATTTTGGGAAATAAAGAATCCCCGTTAAATTAAACGGATAATCTACATTTAGGTGAATATTAAATAACGGCTCATCAAACTGCATTGGATATAATTCATGATAGAATTCTTTATAATCAGCCTCAGAAAGTTCACTCGGAGTTTTCGTCCAGGCTGGAGTAGGGTTGTTAATAATGTTATCAACTTCAACAGTTTCTGCTTTTGCATCTTCTGCAGCATCTTCTGGCAAAGGCAACGTTTCTTTTTTGGTTCCAAATTTAATTGGAACAGGCATGAATTTGTTGTACTTTAATAACAGTTCACGAATTCTGAATTCTTCCAAAAACTCTGTAGAATCTTCAGCAATATGAAGGATGATTTCTGATCCTCTGTCTGTTTTATCAGTCGTTTCTTCTAAAGTATATTCCGGACTACCGTCGCAAATCCAACGAACTGCTGGTTCATCTTTGTAGGACTTCGTAAGAATCTCAACTTTTTCCGCCACCATAAAGGCAGAATAAAAGCCAAGACCGAAATGACCGATGATCCCAGAATCTTTTGCTGAATCTTTATATTTTTCTAGAAACTCTTCCGCTCCCGAAAAAGCAACTTGATTGATGTATTTTTCAACTTCCTCCCCAGTCATCCCAATTCCCTGGTCAATGATTCGAAGTGTCTTTGCTTCTTTGTCAATGATAACTTCGATTTTCGGATTGCCATAATCTATTTTGGCTTCACCAATGCTGGTCAAATGTTTTAATTTCAGCGTAGCATCTGTTGCATTAGAAATCAGTTCACGCAAAAATATTTCGTGATCGCTGTAGAGAAACTTTTTAATTAAGGGAAAAATATTTTCCACCGATACATTAATATTTCCTTTTGTCATGTTAATTGATTTTTAAATTATGAAATTCAATTCTCAAATAAAACACCATTCTAAAGAAAGTGACACTTTGTCAATTTTTTTTGGGCAATTCCCTCGCAGCCGCTTACAATTTTTTTTCTACAATTTTCCCACCGCTCGGGTCGGGCTATCCACTGCAACTCCTCAAGCCATTGCATTCCCAACGCCTTTTCCGGGGTTTCCGTTTCTATCCCTATTGCAAAGCAGGATTTCAGTAAAGAAGACCGGTTTTCAAAAAATATAAGAAATTTTAATGTGAGTGAAAATGCGAATATAATTATGTCTTAAAGTCCGCCGCAATTACTAAAACTAATTTCCGAAAAAACAGCTCGATTCTTGACGATTCAATTTTTAAAACAAAAAAGACAGCGCAATCGCTGTCTTTAAATTTAAAGCCGTATAAATATCAACTCGATATTCTATGCTTTTTTATTTTTAATCTCTTCTCTGATTTTACCTTCCAGTTCTTCAGCAAGTTCAGGATTATCTTTCAACATATCTCTAACCGCATCACGACCTTGTCCCAATTTGGTATCTCCATAACTGAACCAAGAACCGCTTTTCTTCACGATTGCCATATCAACAGCCGCATCTAAGATTTCTCCGGTTTTAGAAATTCCTTCCCCGTACATGATGTCAAATTCTGCCATTTTAAATGGAGGTGCAACTTTGTTTTTCACAATCTTCACTTTCACACGACTTCCTACTGCTTCATCACCTGTTTTTATCGGCGCACTCGCTTTTCTGATATCAATCCTTACCGAAGCGTAAAACTTCAAAGCATTTCCACCCGTTGTCGTTTCAGGGTTTCCAAACATTACACCGATTTTCTCTCTCAACTGGTTGATGAAAATTACGGTACATTTTGTTTTAGAAATAGTTCCTGTTAATTTTCTCAACGCCTGAGACATTAATCTTGCATGAAGTCCCATTTTAGAATCTCCCATTTCACCTTCGATCTCCGCTTTTGGAGTCAAAGCCGCAACAGAGTCAATAACGACAATGTCAACTGCGCCCGAACGGATTAAATTATCCGCAATCTCTAATGCCTGTTCACCATTGTCTGGCTGAGAAATAATCAGGTCATCTAAATTAATTCCTAATTTGGAAGCATAGAAACGGTCGAATGCGTGCTCAGCATCAATAAACGCTGCAATTCCGCCGGCTTTTTGTGCTTCTGCAATCGCGTGTAAAGTTAAAGTCGTTTTCCCCGAAGATTCCGGACCATAGATTTCAATAACTCTTCCTCTTGGGTAACCGCCCACACCTAAAGCCATGTCAATCCCTAATGATCCCGACGGAATTACTTCGATGGTATCATCAACAGAAGCGCCTCCCAAGGTCATTACCGTTCCTTTACCGTAGGTTTTATCTAATTTGTCTAGCACTAAAGCCAGTGCTTTTTTCTTATCTTCGATGCTGCTCATTTGTAAAATTATTTTTTCAAAAATACGGAATTTAAACTTGAATAAAAGTCAATTGAAATTATAATTATTACTTTTTTAAATTTTTTTTGAAAAATAATTGTTTGATAAGAAATAATTTTCTAGATTTGCACCACCAAAATAATGACAGACCCATGGTGTAACGGTAGCACTCCGGTTTTTGGTACCGTCAGTTGGGGTTCGAATCCCTGTGGGTCTACAAATTAAGGTTAAACGCTCTGAGAAATCAGAGCGTTTTTTGTTGCAACTAAGTTGAAAATGATGCTTTCATTTAACATCTTAAATAAAAAAGCCGTTTCACAAAATAACTTGTGAAACGGCTTTTAATTATTTAAAAATTCTAATGTTCTTATTCTTTTGTGAAAGTGAAACTTTGACCAGCTTGATTCAGTTTGAAACTTTTCTTGTCTTTAGCGAACTCTAATTCAATTCCCGCCATGGTGAAACTGAATTTATCTGATCCATCATAATCCAATGGAAAAGCAGGTTGACCTTCAACTTGAGCTACCAATTTATTATTTTCTTCTTTCAAAACTATTTTTATGGGAACTTGCTTACTCGTAAATGAACCGGTATAATTACTTAAAATAATTTTTTCGGCATTTCCAGATTCCATTTTTAAGATGTTGTCTGCAGGATTCGCATCAGGCAAACTTCCTTTTGGATCTAATTGGACCGACAAAATTTCTTTTTTGGTTGGAACTTCAAAAGTCCATTCCGTATTTCTTTTCCAAATTTCTACTGGTAATTTTATGTTTTGAATCGTTCCATCTTTAAATTTAATGTCTAAGTTTACAGGCATTGGCAATTGTCCGATGTTTTCAATTTTAATAATTACTCCTTTTGTAAAATCACCGTTTACGTATTTTGCGCTTTTTACGGCTTGGTCGATTTTCCATTTATTTAAAAACCAACCTCTCCAAAACCAGTTCAGTTCTTCTCCTGAAACATTTTCCATGGTTCTGAAAAAATCATCTGGAGTAGGATGTTTGAAAGCCCATCTCTTAATATATTCTCGAAGCGCTTTATCGAAACGCTCTTCACCCAAAATATTTTCACGCAACATTTGCAGTCCCGCACTTGGTTTATAGTAACCTAAAAACCCAAGATTTCTTTCCTTTAAATTATCTGGCGCTGTCATGACGGGTTCCATATTATCATTATTAAAACCGAAAGACATTTGCTGAAGTGTTTTCGGTTGATAATATTCTCCATTATTAAAGTCCTTTTCAGAAATACCATTGATGAATGTATTTAATCCCTCATCCATCCAAGCATATAATCTTTCGTTAGAGCCTACAATCATCGGAAACCAATTATGGCCAAACTCATGATCGGTTACTCCCCAAAGATCTGCTCCCTTTGAATTCATGTGACAAAATACAATCCCTGGATATTCCATGCCACCTTCATTTCCTGCAACGTTTACAGCGGTTGGATAGGTGTATTCATACCATCTTTTTGAGTAATGTTCAATAGAACTTTTGGTGTATTCTGTCGATCTTCCCCATGCTGCATTTCCATCACTTTCTACCGGATAAGCAGAAATTGCTAAAGATTTCTTTCCACTTGGTAAATTAATTTTAACTGCATCGAGAATAAAGGACGACGAAGAAGCCCACGCAAAGTCCCGTGTGTTTTCAATTTTATATTTCCAAGTTTTAGTTGATGTAGAAGTTTTTGCAGTAGCGTTTGCTTCTGCAGCAGAACGAATAATTACCGTTTTGTCACTGTTTCTCGCTTGATCCCATTTTTTGTTTTGGTCGTTAGAGTAAACTTCTTTTGGATTTAATAATTCACCGGAAGCAACTACATAATGATTGCTTGGGACGGTTAAGTTTGCAGTGATATCGCCATATTCCAGATAAAATTCACCGGCGCCTAAATAAGGTAAAGTATTCCAACCCATGATGTCATCGTAGACACACATTCTTGGAAACCATTGCGCAATGGTGAAAATCTTACCATTTTTCGTGGCTTCTACTCCCATTCTGTCGGAACCATAATTCGGTGAAACAAATGAATAATTAATTACAAATTTTATAACGCCACCTTTCGCTTTCAAATCTTGTGGAAGATCAATCTGCATTCTTGTATCTGAAATCGTGTAGGTTGGATTTACCTTTAAGTTTTTTCCATTAGCCGAAAGAATTTCTATTGATTTAATGGTATAACCACCATCGAATTCTTGGCTTTTTGCTCCATTTCTACTTCCAGACATTGGAACTACGGCATTGCCGCGGGAATCTTTTTTGAATAAATTTTGATCCAATTGCAGCCACAGAAAACCTAAATCATCAAAACTGTTATTGGTGTAAATAATTTCCGCGGATCCTGAAATTTCATTTTTTGCTTCATTCAATGTTGCATTTAAAACGTAATCAGCACTGTTCTGCCAATAGTTGTGTCCGGGTTGTCCGCTTGCAGAACGAGTTTCTGTTCCATTATTGAGATAGAAATACGGTTTAAACGCGTCGGTATAACTGTACTTTGGTGCATCATTCTGAGCAAATAAATTTACAGAAAAAGCAATTGCCAATGCGACCATTGGCTTTAGAAATTTAAAATTCATGAGGTAGATTTTTAATATAAGTATAAAAAAAGCTCAATATTGTTACATATTGAGCTTTTATATTTTGAATTAAACTTAATTGGATTTTTTCGCTTTAATCATCATTTCAAGCATATCCCACATTTCCTGCGGTATTTCTTCAAGCATATTAAACTCTCCCGCACCTTGCAGCCATTCGCCACCATCGATGGTTACAACTTCACCATTCATATAAGCAGAATAATCGGATACTAAATAAGCAGCCAAATTCGCTAACTCTTGATGTTCACCAACTCTTCTTAATGGTACTTTTTTACGCATATCGAATTTCTCAGCCAAGTCTCCTGGTAATAATCTTTCCCAAGCACCTTTGGTAGGGAACGGTCCTGGCGCAATTGCATTAAAACGGATTCCATATTTCGCCCATTCTACGGCTAAACTTCTGGTCATCGCGAGAACTCCGGCTTTCGCACAGGCAGATGGAACTACGTATGCAGAACCTGTCCAGGCGTAAGTGGTGACAATATTTAAAACCGTGCCAGGGATTTTATTTTCAATCCAGTATTTTCCGATGGAAAGGGTGCAGTTTTTTGTTCCTTTTAAAACAATATCTAAAATAGAATCAAAGGCTGAATGAGTTAATCTTTCGGTTGGTGCAATAAAGTTTCCGGCAGCGTTGTTTAAAAGAATATCGATTTGTCCGAATTCTTTTATAGCCGCATCTTTCATGGCTTCAACTTCTTCCCAGTTTCTTACATCACACTGCACGCACAAAACTTTTCCGCCCGTTTCTTCTTCCAATTCTTTTGCAGTGTTTTGTAACTTTTCTAAATTTCGGGAAGTGATGACTACTTTTGCTCCTAACTGCAGGAAATATTTTGTCATTGCTTTTCCGAGTCCACTTCCACCGCCAGTTACAACGGCTACTTTATCTTTCAATGCATCTTCTTTGAGCATTGGCTGTGTATATAAATTCATACTTTTAATTTTGATTTAAATTTAAGATTAAATTTTCGTCTTAGGAAATTATATAAAATGTTATGAATATCAAATTGAAATCACAATTCATATTCCTCGATAGAATAACCACATGTTTTTAGTATAAAACGAATGTGTTAAAATACCAGAAACTTCGCCCCGACTTGAGTGGAGCTCTTTTTAATTGGTGGCTGAGCTTGTCGAAGTCACCAATTAAAAAAGCGGGAACGGAAGGCGGAAACAGGCGTCCAAATAAAAGTTAAAATAAAAAATGGCTAAAGTCGGAGCAGTTAAATTGTTAAAATGATTTTTAAGGAAATCATTTTAAAATCCTAATTCTTTTCATCTGAAATCATTCCTTTCACCAAAAACCACTGCGCAGCAATGTAAGTAATCATCACCATTAAATTGAGAATTAGCAAGGGTTTCAAGAAAAGATTAATGGAAAGCAGCGTATCTGAAATGAGAAATAGAAGTGCCCCAATAATCAAATTTCTATTGTGCGTTTTAATTGCGTTGTACATCATCGTCGCAATTACAATCGCATAAATAGTTACTGGAATTTTCATTTCTTTTAAATAAGGAAAAAGAAAAACGAATAAGATTGAGGCATAGATACTAAGTATTATCGGCCAAATTTCAGATATTGGTTTTTGCAATTTCTTCTTAAACGAAATTATATAAAATAAATGAGCCACTAAAAAACTTCCTAATCCGGGTAGAAAACCCCATTTAAAAAGAAGAAACAAATCTCCAAAAAAACTGAGCACTAATCCCGAAATAAAAAATAGATTCAACTGAGTTTTTTCTGATTTCACTCTAGAGAAATACATTAAAATCAAAATAGGAATCAAAAGCGGTTTGGTGAAAAAACGCAAATCTATTTTATTAGTGAAAATCAAAAACAAGTCAATTGCAAAAACGATGATTAATATAATCTGTGAAATTTTTGACTTCATTGATGTGATTTTTTTGACTCCAGTTATGTGCTAATGTTATTTTGAAATAAATTGTAATTACCTGTCAAACAGCAATCTTTCGCCATGTTTTTCTTCTGAAATTTTTCCATTTTCAAAAACTAAAAATCCATTGACAAAAGTATGCGTGATTTTAGAATGAAATTCTGTTCCTTCCAATGGACTCCATCCACATTTGTATAAAATATTTTCTTTGGAAACAGTGTAGCCATCATTTAAATCGACCAGAACTAAATCTGCTTTATATCCTTCTTTAATAAAACCACGTTTTTCAATTTCAAAAAGAATGGCCGGATTATGGCACATTTTCTCCACGATTTTCTCTAAAGAAATTTTACCCTTTTTAAAGTTTTCCAGCATTATGTTTAAAGCATGCTGAACCAATGGTCCACCAGACGGCGCTTGCAGGTATTTCTGAGATTTCTCTTCTAGAGTATGCGGAGCGTGATCGGTTGCAATTACATCAATTCGATCATCCAAAAGCGCTGCCCAAAGTCCGTCCTTGTCTTTCTGCGTTTTAACTGAAGGATTCCATTTGATGAAGTTTCCTTTGGTTTCGTAATCTTCATTGGTGAAAGTAAGATGATGAACGCAAACCTCCGCCGTGATTTTTTTTTCTTTTAATGGAATGTCACTTCTAAAAAGTTCGGTTTCTTTCGCCGTGGAAACATGAAATATATGCAATCTCGCTCCGGTTTTTTTTGCCAACTCAATCGCTTTACTCGAAGAAATAAAACACGCTTCCTCGCTTCTAATCAAGTGATGTTGGGAAACTGGAATGTCTTCACCATATTTTTGTTTTGCAATCTCAGTGTTTTTTCTAATGGTGGCTTCATCTTCGCAATGAACGGCAATCAGCATTTTTGTACTGCTGAAAATCTTTTCTAAAGTTTCTGGATTATCGACCAACATATTTCCAGTTGAAGAACCGAGAAATAATTTTATTCCCGCCACATTTCGTGGATTGGTTTTTAAAACTTCTTCTAAGTTATCATTCGTGCCACCCATTAAAAATGAATAATTGGCAAATGATTTCTCGGCGGCAATTTTATATTTTTCTTCTAATAATTCTTGCGTCACTGCATTCGGAACCGTATTTGGCTGTTCCATAAAACTGGTGATTCCGCCTGCAATTGCTGCTCTAGATTCACTTTCAATATCTCCTTTCCAGGTTAAGCCTGGTTCGCGAAAATGTACTTGATCATCAATAATTCCAGGTAAAAGATATTTCCCAGAAGCCTCAATGATTTGATCGATGTTTTCTTCAGAAATGTTCTTTTCTATTTTAGAAATAAGTTCATTTTCAATAAGAATATCGCTTTCAGAAATCTGATTTTCATTAACAATTTTAGCGTTTTTGATGAGTGTTTTCATTTTGACTTAAAGGTGAAATTAGACGAATTTTAAGAGATTTATTAGTCCAACAAATGTAAAATTTAAGGTTGGTTTAAAAAAATGAATATTGAGGATTCTCCTTTATTGACTTCTAAAATGGAATCGCTATTTTAATTATATTTGCAGAAATTCAGAAATTTTGTATAAAAAATTATTGGGACAAACGGCAATCTATGGTTTAAGCACTGTTATTATTCGGCTTTTTCCGTTTATTATTGCGCCATTTGTTACAGAAAGATTTGGTCCTTCGGCTTTAGCGCCGTTTATTGATTTTTATTCTGTGGCGGGAATAATCATCGTTCTCCTCTCACACGGTATGGAAACTACTTTTTTTAGGTTTGCGGAAAAAGTGGAAGATTCCAAGAAATTAATATCTACCGCAACCTTGAGTGTTGTAACTGCTTCTTTAATTTTTGTTATTTTTTCTTATCTGTTTCGAACGGATTTAGCCATTGCTTTTAAAACACCAGATCAGGTCAATCTCTTAATTTTAATTGTTACTGTTCTGGGATTAGATGGTTTAAGCACGATGCCCTTTGTAATTTTACGAAAAACAGGAAGGCCTAAAAAATTCGCAATTATTAAAATTATTAATGGTATTGTCAATTTCTTACTGGTTATATTTTTTATTGTTCTTCTTCCGAAATTAGGGAATACTGGTTTCTTAGGTTTTAAGTATAATCCAGATTTTGGAATCGGATATGTTTTCGTAGCGAATTTGGTTGCAAGTGCAGTGACATTTATTCTCCTTTTTCAGGAATTAAAAAGCGTGAGTTTGAAAGCGTTTGATTGGTCACTCTGGAAAAATATGATGGCGTATTCCTGGCCAATTACCGTAGCGGGTTTAGCAGGTGTAGTGAATGAAACAATGGATCGCCAGTTTTTAAAATATCTTTTACCAGACGGAACCAATACTGAGCAAATGGCGATTTACGGTGCAGTTTGTAGAATTGTAACCTTTATTACGCTTTTCAGACAAGCTTATCTTTTGGGAATTGAACCTTTCTTTTTCTCCCATGCTAAAAATGAAAACTCAGGACATTCTTATGCAAGATTGATGGATATGTTTGTCTTGGTCAATTGTATTTTCCTCTTAGCATTATGCGTGAATTTGGATTGGATTGCGCCATTGTATCTGAGAAATTCTGATTATAATGTTGGAATTGCAATTGTGCCGATTGTTTTAATCGCAGCTGTGTTTTTGGGAATTTATCTCAATATGTCGGTGTGGTATAAACTTTCAGATAAAACGATATTTGGAGCGTACCTTTCTGTTTTAGGGGCGGCAGTTACAATTGGTATTAATGTGTATTTTATTCCAGTATATGGTTTTTGGGCATCGGCTTGGGCAACTTTTTTCTCTTATTTCACTATGATGACGGTGTCATATTTCCTAGGTCAATATTTTTATCCAGTTCCGTATAATATGAAGAAATTAATAGGGTATTTGAGTTTAAGTATTTTATTTTCAGTGGTTTCTTATTATGTGCTTGATGGAAATTTACTCATTGGAAATGCTCTCTTTTTATTATTTTTAGCCATCGTTATTTACGTAGAAAAAGATACTTTAAGAAAAATCAGAAAAGTTTAATATGAAAATAAAAATCATTAATAAATCACAACATCCTTTACCGAAATACCAGACCCAACAATCTGCGGGAATGGACTTATATGCGAATCTCGATGAAAGCATAACTTTAAAATCACTGGAAAGAAAATTGATTCCAACCGGATTGTTTTTAGAACTTCCAGAAGGATTAGAAGCGCAAATTAGACCCAGAAGCGGATTAGCTATTAAAAATGGAATAACGGTATTAAATGCACCAGGAACAATCGATGCGGATTACCGTGGCGAAATTGGGGTTATTTTAGTAAATTTGGCTTCCGAGAATTTTACCATTAATAATGGGGATCGAATTGCGCAAATGGTGATTGCTAAATATAAAACTGCAGAGTGGGAAGAAGTCTCTGAAATCAGCGAAACTGAGCGCGGTGCAGGTGGATTTGGAAGTACCCAATCTTAATAAATATATATATATATATATATATATTACAAAACTCCTATTTTAAATTGATCAAAATCAAAATAAACGAAGAGTAAAACAAAAATAAACTATGAAAATAATTGTGCCAATGGCAGGTCGTGGTTCTAGACTTAGACCTCATACTTTAACAGTTCCTAAACCTTTGATCCCGATTGCAGGGAAACCAATTGTACAACGTTTGGTAGAAGATATTGCAAAAGTTGCGGGGGAAAAGATTGATGAAATTGCATTTATTATCGGTGATTTTGGTGCCGAAGTCGAAGTGTCTTTAATTCAAATTGCCGAAAGTTTAGGAGCAAAAGGAACTGTTTACACGCAAGATGAACCATTAGGAACTGCTCATGCAATTAAATGTGCGGAACAGTCTATGCAAGGTGATGTTGTCGTAGCATTTGCGGATACATTATTTAAAGCGGATTTTGTTTTAGATAAAAATTCAGATGGCGTAATTTGGGTGAAGAAAGTTGAGGATCCATCTGCTTTTGGAGTAGTAAAATTAGATGATTATGGTTTCATTACCGACTTTGTAGAAAAACCGAAAACATTTGTTTCTGATTTAGCAATTATTGGAATTTACTACTTCAGTTCTGCAGAAAAATTGATGAGCGAAATCAATTATATCATGGATAATGATATTAAGCAAGGTGGTGAATTCCAGTTAACTACAGCATTAGAGAATCTTCGTCAGAAAGGCGCGAAATTCTCTCTGGGTAAAGTTGATGACTGGATGGATTGTGGAAATAAAAATGCAACCGTTGAAACGAATGGTAAAGTGTTGGAGTATGAAAAAGAGGAGATGTCTCAGCATCCAGCTTCTGCAAAAATTGAAAACTGTATGATAATTCCACCGTGTTTTATCGGTGAGAATGTGGAGATTGTAAACTCTAAAATTGGACCAAGAGTTTCTATAGGCAATAATACGAGAATCATTAATTCAAATATTGACAACTCATTGATCCAGGAAAACACCATCATTGACCATGGAAACTTAAGCAACTCAATGATTGGAAATTCTGCTGAGTATTTCGGAGTAGCGAGAGAGATTTCTTTAGGAGATTATTCGGTTTTAGACTTTCTATCAAAAAATGAAAGCAGATAAATCGTTATAGAAATATTGCGTTGCAAACCACACAAAACAATTTGTGTGGTTTGGCGTTAATATTGTAAACTTCCGAGAAAGTTTAAACAAAAATTAAATGAAAAAATATATTCTTGCGACGGGTTTGATGATGTTAATGGTTTCTTGTAAAACAAAAACAGGAGTCGAAAACCCAATCAGTACCAACACGCCAGTGGCTTCAAGCGCCGGATTCTTTAAGAAAATTAATGAAAAGACTGATTTTCAGCAATTGAAAATTAATTCTAGGATCACAGCAGAAACGGGTAAATTTATTCCACCTTTAGATGCCACGATCTATATTGAAAAAGATAAAAAAGTCTGGATCAATATGATTGCAATTTTCTTGAATGTAGGAAGAGGAATCGCCACACCAGAAGGAATTAAAGGATATGAAAAATGGAACAAAACCTATATTGAATCAGATTTCACCTATCTTAATAATTTGCTGAATGTAAATTTTATTGATTATAATTCTTTTCAGGATTTATTGCTCGGAAAAACTTTTATCCCAGTGAAAGAAAATGAGTATCAATTAACCAAGAATGCACAAGGATATCTTTTGAAATCAACAAACAATATCCGTTTTAAAACTGATGGGAAAATAGCTGAATACGCCGTATCTTTGGAATATAGTGATCAGTTTGATTTGACCAAAGTATCTTTACAAAAAGTAGATCAACCAGATTATCTGGAAGTATCTTATTCTAATTGGGAGAGTTTTGAGAATGTAAAACTCCCCAAAAATGTTAAAATAGTAATAAAAGGAGCAAAAGACAGCCAAATTTTACTGGAAAATACGAAATTTGACTTTTCTAAAATGGAAGCACCTTATTCCGTCCCCAATAATTATACGAAAACTGAGATCAAATGATTAAAAGATTAAGCTTTTTAATAGGCATTTTTCTGTTCGGCTTTTTTTCTGCGCAGAAGAAGGAGCAACTTCAAAAGCAGAATGCGGACCTAAAAAAACAAATTTCCTCCATCAATTCAAACTTGGCTAAAACCCAACAGCAGTCAAAACTTTCTTTAGCATACCTGAATGAAGTTGAGAAAAAAATTGGGCTTCGAGAAAAAGTATATACCAATACTCAAAAAGAAAAAAAATTAGTTGAAGACGAAATCTATTTACGTCAGTTAGAAATTAATCGTCAAAATCGGGAACTTGCCGTACTTAGAAAAAACTATGCTGAAGTTTTGGTAAAAGCGTATAAAAATAAAGGTTCACAAAATAAAGTGACCTTCATTTTATCTTCAAAAAATTTAGGTGAAGCGTTACGAAGAATTCAGTACTTAAAAGATTATTCCGATTATCAAGATAAAAAAGCAGCAGAGATTTCTAATGCTGCAAAAGTTCTTCAACAAAATATTACTTTAAAACAGAAATCTGTCAAGGACAAGGAGATGATTCTTTCGAATCAGCAGAAAGAGTTGCTCACCATTGAAGCGGAGAAAAAAACAAAACAGGCATTACTGGAAGAGTTTAAGAAAAATGAAACTCAACTTACTGCAGAACTCAAACAAAAACAAGCCGAATCTAAAAAATTAGAAGGTCAGATTCGATCTATTATTGCAGAAGAGATTAGAATCGCTAAAGCGAAAGAAGAGGAAAATAGAAAGATAGAAGCGGAAAAAATTCGTCTCGCAAAAATTGCTGCAGAAAGGGAGAAAGCAAGAATCGATGCTGAAAATAAAGCAAGAATGGAGGCTTTGGCTTTAGAAAAAAAGAAAGCCGATGATGAGGCGAGAAGATTAAAAGAAATTTCTGAAAAGAAAGCTGCTGATGAGGCTGAGAAAGCAAAATTAGCCGCCGCTGCTGATGCTAAAAAAACAGAAGATTCTAAAAAAGCTGCTGATGCTGAAAGAGCAGAAGCACGCAGATTAGCCGCTGCAAAAGATGCAGCTGCAGCTGCAGCAAATGCAAAAGCCGCAGCAGATAAAGCCGCAGATGTAAGGGTGGCAGAAGCAAATATGGTGAAGAAAAATGACGAGGAGAAAAAGGCGGCTGAGAAAAAAGCCATGACCAACTATGGAGTTTCTGCAAACGTAGGAAATAATTTTGCAGCCAACCGCGGAAAAATGGGAATGCCAGTTTATGGAACTATCACGCACAGATTCGGCAGACAGCCGCATCCAGTCTTTAAAAATATTGTTGAAGAAAATAACGGTGTTAAAATTGCAGTGACTAAAGGAACTGTTGCGAAATGTATTGCACCAGGAACGGTATCTCGCGTTATGGCTTCGGGAGATGGATCTAAAACGGTTATTGTTAAGCATGGTGATTATTTTACCATTTATGCAAACCTTTCAAGCACCATGGTTTCAGCAAATCAGCAGGTTTCTGCGGGGACATCTGTTGGGGTTGTAGGTGAAGATTTCGATGGCAGTTATACGTTAGATTTCCAGATTTGGAATGGTAGTAATCCGGTGGATCCATTAGGTTGGGTGAATTAAAAAAATACTATAACTTTGTAAAAATTTTTAAGATGAATACATTAACAATACTCGCACTTTCTTGGCAACACTTATTAATCGTTGGAATCATCATTTTGGTGTTTTTCGGCGGTAAAAAAATTCCTGAAATGATGAGAGGTTTAGGCTCTGGGATTAAAGAATTTAAAGATGCCGTAAAAGAAGAAGACAAAAAACCAGAAGAGCCTAAAAGCAATTCTAGTTCAGATACCCTTTAAAAAATATTTTCTGATGAAATTTACAGAAATTGCCTGGAAGGTTTTTAACGAATCCATTGCAGCATATCATGTTGAAGATAATGTGGATACTCTTGTAAACAATCCTTATCCGGCTGAAAGTTTGGAACGACTTTTGTATGCTAAAAACTGGATTGATACCGTTCAATGGCACCTGGAAGATATTATTCGTGATGAAAATATTGACCCGAATGAAGCCTTAAAACTTAAAAGAAGAATCGACTCTTCAAATCAGCAAAGAACTGATTTGGTAGAGTTTATCGACAGTTGGTTCCTGCAGAAATATAAAGATAGTACTCCAAGAATCGACGCTAAAATCAACTCCGAAACTCCTGCTTGGGCAGTAGATCGGCTGTCGATTTTAGCATTAAAAGTTTATCATATGAACCTGGAGGCTCACCGAGAGTCTGCAAGTGATGAGCACAGAAAAAAATGTTCTGCTAAATTAAATACTTTGCTAGAACAACAAAAAGATCTTTCTGAAGCAATTGACCAATTGCTTTTTGATATAGAGAACGGTAATGTTAAGATGAAAGTGTATAAACAGATGAAAATGTACAATGATGAAAGTCTTAATCCGATCCTTTATCAAAATGTAAAAAATGCGTAAATCTAACTTTGGTTACATTCTAATTTTACTTCTGTCGCTATCTTGTTCTGCGGAAAAGATAAATTTGTCGCCAGTTGGTGGAATGAGTTTGCAAAGTTCATCTTACTCTTATAGTGAAAGAAAGAATCTCATCGTTTATTCTTCAGAAATTAGTAATTTAATTTCTTCTTTCCCTAAATTTAAAAATGATGCGGTGAACCTTGAAGTTGTAAATTTAAAATATCATCTTAAAGATTATATCGGTGCAATTGAGTCTTATAATATAAATGGACTCAATAATGCACAAAGAAACTTCGAGAAATCTTATAAAAAACTTCAGAAACTTAGAAAATATTTGAATGCTGATGACGATCAGGTACTTAACAGGTATTTGGTGAGAATCAAAACAAATATGACTTTTCTCGAAAGTAATATTTCTAAAGATCCAGCATCCATAAAATAGCAACAAACTCAATGTTAAAAATTCAAGCTGAATCAAACGTTCCTACCGAATATGGGGAATTTCGTATGATTGCATTTTCCGAATCTGAAAACGACTGGATGCCGCATATCGCTGTGATTGCTAAGAATACTGATTTTACAAAACCTGTCAATGTACGTTTCCATTCCGAGTGTATTACAGGAGAAGTTTTTCATTCTAAAAAATGTGAATGCGGCCAGCAACTTGATGAAGCAATGAAATTCATCAATGAAAATGGTGGAATCATTGTTTACCTGAGACAGGAAGGAAGAAACATTGGCATCATCAATAAATTAAAAGCATATGCTTTACAAGAACAAGGTTTTGATACCGTAGAAGCAAATCTTAAATTAGGACTTCCTGCAGATGACAGAAGTTTTGATAGCGCTATCGAAATCCTTACTATTCTTAACATTAAAGAAATAAATCTTCTCACCAATAATCCTGAAAAAATCAAATTTGTGGTGGAAAGTAATATTCACCTCAATAAAAGAATTCCTTTGCAGATGGATTCTACAAAGGAAAGTGAAGTTTATTTAAAAACTAAAAAAGATTATTTCGGTCATCTTCTTGATGATGAAAATATCGTTTATTAATTTCTATATTTTGATAGCAGTTTCTAAAGCTAATTCAATCATTGGCGTTAATGCGGTTTCTCGCTGATCAGCAGAAATTTCATCACCCGTAGGAATAACATCTGAAACAGTAAGAATCGTTGCTGCGTTTTTACCCAAATACTGTGCATTAGCAAACAAAGCAAACGCTTCCATCTCTACAGCTGAACAATTATATTTCGTTACAATTTCAGGAAGTAGTTGAGATTTTCTATAGAAAATATCGCTGGTATGAATATTTGTTGGCTTTGTATTTAAGTTTAATTCTTTTGAAGTTTCATTGATTAATCCAAATGCATTTCCTTGGTGCAACAAAAGGTCTTCTTCTATTTCCCAAGCATATTTAGCATACGTAGATTCGCTTGCTGCATGTTCTACATTTAAAAGATCAAAAACCTTCAAGTCAGTAGAGTAGGCTCCACAAGTTCCGATTCGGATAATCGTATCTACATCGAATTCTGTAAATAACTCGTAAGAATAAATTCCGATACTTGGGATTCCCATTCCACTTGCGCCAACAGATACTTCTTTTCCTTTATAAAGACCGGTGAAATAAAAAACATTTCTCGTTTTACTTACTAATTTTACATCTGTTAAGAAATTGTCAGCGATGTATTTAGCTCTCAAAGGATCACCAGGTTGTAAAACGGTTTTAGCAATTTCTCCTTTTTTAGCGGCAATATGAACACTCATTATTAAAAAGTTTAAGTTAATTTTTGAATTTATAAAGTTACTAAATTATCAACGATTATAAAATTATAAGCGGTCCTTTTAACCTGACATATAACACAAAAACCACTGCAAATGCAGTGGTTTTATTTGTTTTAAATTATAATAATTTATAAATTCTTAATTTTAGAATCGTCGATCTTAAAATATTTTATTACGCTATCATAATCAGAATAATCTACACTAACGTTTTTTCCGCCCGGTGACGCCGGAACTAGAACAACTCTGAAAGTTTGATTATTTAAATAAGTTGGCGTTGTAGAAATATCGTAGTTTCCATTCGCGTAAATCATGATGTCATTTTTGCTGAAATCGAAATCATAATCAAGTTCTTTTCCATCTGCGAAGTAAAGTGTTCTTGGGATTGACTGCCAAACTGGGGAACCATCTGTAGTAGAATCTGCTTTTCTGTAGATTAACACCACATCTGAGTTAAACAAAGGTTTTGTAAATGATCTGCTGATGTTGTAACCATCTTCTGCATTATAAGAGAAATTAACATTGTTAATATCCAATACTACAGAATACGTATCATTGTCTTGTACGATCACATCATCATTTCGGTTATCGCAACTTACTGCTGTAATGGTAAATATTGCCATTAGCATTATTGTAAAATATTTTTTCATTTTAAATTTTTTATGGTTTATTTATTTTTCATGGTCAATATGTATGCCAAGCACAATCTGTTTAAAAATTAAAAATTGTATTTTTGTTCACCTTTATCCCTATAAATAATGAAAAACATCAAAATAAAATTTTCGTTTTTTTTAATCTTTCTTTTTTGCTTTAATATCGCTAGGTTAAATGCGCAATATCAGCCGAAGAATATTTCCTCACCAGACGTTCAAAAAGGAAATCAATGGGTAGAAAAAACCTACCATTCACTTTCTCAAGATGAGAAGTTAGGGCAACTGTTCATTGTTGCTTTATACACCAATAAAGATGAAACTCACATTAATTCAGTTAGGAATATTGTTTTAAATGATAAAATTGGGGGTTTAATCTTAATGCAGGATGATGCTGCGAGAGAAATAAACCTGGTAAATGAATTTCAGCAAAAATCGAAAATCCCTTTAATGATTGGCATGGATGCAGAATGGGGATTGTATCAAAGGATTGCGGCAGCACATAAATTCCCTTGGGCAATGACTCTTGGCGCGATTCAGGATAAAAGATTGATCACAGAAATGGCAGCGAAAATTGCTGAAGATTGCAAAAGAATGGGAATCAATTGGGATTTCGCTCCGGTGGTTGATGTGAATACCAATCCCAATAATCCGATTATCGGCAACCGTAGTTTTGGCTCAGAAGTTCAAAATGTGATTAATTCTGCTTTGGCTTATTCGAATGGTTTACAAAACAACAATATTCTCGCAGCCATTAAACATTTCCCGGGACATGGCGATACCGATCTGGATTCTCATCTGGATCTCCCTCTAATTTCACATTCTTTGCAAAGACTCAATGAAGTAGAACTAGCACCTTTCAAAGCCTTAGTGGATAAAGGAATTGGTGGAGTAATGGTTGCGCATCTTTACGTTCCCTCTTTAGAAAAAACGAAAGGAATTCCGGCGTCGATTTCTAAAAATATCATTACGGGAATTTTAAAAGACCAATTGGGTTACAAAGGTTTGATTATCACAGATGCACTTAATATGGGAGCGGTCGCTAACAAATTCAAAGCAGGCGAATTAGATGCCATGGCATTTGCAGCAGGAAATGACATTATGCTCTTCTCGCAAGACGTTGCGACTGGAAAAAAACTAATTCAACAAGCCATTGATAAAGGAGAAATCTCACAAAATCGAGTAGAGGAAAGCGTAAAGAAAATTTTGCTCACCAAATATTATCTTGGTTTAAATCAATACGAACCGAGAAATCCAGAAAATATTAATTATGATTTGAACAATGCTTCACACTCCGCGATTGTTCAGAAAATGTACGCAAATGCATTGACTTTAATTAAAGATGATAAAAAAATGCTTCCGTTGAATTGCAAGGAAACTTATTATTATGTTCCGCTAGAAGAAGCGCCTTATCAAACTTTTCTGGATCAATTAAATTTGAACTCGACTATTATCTTAAAAAAACCTTCTGAAATTTCCACAATTCCTGCGAATTCAAAAGTAATCGTTGGTTTTCACAAAGATAATTCTACAGCGTATAAACCTTATAAAATATCAAACGAAAGCAAAAAGATTTTGGCCGATTTAACGAAGAATCAAAATGTTATTTTAAATGTTTTCGGTTCGGCTTATGCTTTAAAAGATGTTGATGTTTCTAAAGCTTCTACTGTTTTGGTTTCTTATGAAAATAACGATGATTCGATGATTGCAACTGCGAAAGCGTTTTGTGGTCAAACTAAAATCTGGGGTAAACTGCCGGTTTTGGTTAATGATGATTTAAAAGCCGGAATGGGATTAGAACTTAATCCTTCTTCTAGAATTGATCTGCCTTCTTCAAAAAATAATAAAACAGTAATTGAGTAATTTCAATTTAAAAATAAAACACATGAAAATCGGAATTCTCTGTTATCCCACTTACGGTGGAAGTGGCATCGTTGCTACAGAACTTGGTATGGCACTCGCTGACAAAGGGTATGAAGTGCACTTTATCAGTTCGGCTTTACCTGCGAGATTAGACATTACCAATCCTAATATATTTTTTCATAAGGTGAACGTTCAAACGTATCCGCTTTTTCAATATCAACCCTATGATATCGCGCTTTCGTCGATGATTTACCGCGTTGTGAATTTGTACAAACTCGATTTACTGCATGCTCATTATGCAATTCCATATGCTTATGCAGCGTTTACTGCAAAGCAAATGTTGAAGGAAGAAGGTAAAGATATTCCTTTAGTAACAACCCTTCACGGAACGGATATTACTTTGGTTGGGCAACATCCAAGTTATAAACACGCCGTTGAATTCTCTATCAATCAATCAGATACCATCACTTCTGTTTCTGAAAGTCTTAAAAAAGACACCTTGCAATTATTTAAAATCACCAAAGAAATTCAGGTCATTACCAATTTCATTGATAATGGTGAATTCACCTTTAATACGGATTGCCAAAGACGACAATTCGCGACTGATGATGAAAAGATATTGATCCACGTTTCCAATCTTCGTCCAGTAAAAAGAGTAGGAGATGTTCTGCAGATTTTTAAGAATGTAAATGCCCGCGTAAAATCAATGTTAATCATCATCGGTGAAGGTCCTGATATGGAAATTATCAATCAGTTTTTAGAAGAACATCCTGATCTAATTGGGAAAGTTCGCCTTCTTGGTAAAGTGAATGATTTATATCGAATTTTACAGTTATCTGATGTATTCTTGCTTCCATCTGAACAGGAAAGTTTTGGTTTGGCAGCACTTGAAGCGATGGCTGCAGAAACCCCTGTAATCAGTTCCAACGCTGGTGGAATTCCGGAAGTGAATATTCAGGGAGAAACTGGTTATCTGGCAGAAATCGGAAATGTTGAAGCCATGAGTAATTATACCATTAAACTTCTGAGCGATGAGAATTTATTGACTCAAATGAAAAAGAATGCGAAGGAGCAAGCCTTAAGATTTGATCTAAAAAATATTCTTCCATTGTACGAAAAAATGTATGCAGAAACGTTGCACCATTTTCAAAAATAGTCTTTTCACTCTTTCCTAATCAGAATTTGCTTTGTTACTTTGTAATCAAAGAGTTCTGACCGTGAATGAAAAGTTGCTTCAATATCTATGGAATTTCAAAATTTTTAAAAGTTTTGATTTCAAAGATGTGGATGGAAATGACCTAGAGATTCTTGATTTCGGCAGATGGAATTTCGACTCCGGACCAGATTTCCTATTTGGCAAAATAAAAATCAAAGGTTTGACTTTGGTTGGAAATATTGAACTTCATGTAAAATCATCTGACTGGATTTTTCATAAACATTCTGGGAATCCTGAGTTTGAAAACATTATTGCTCATGTGGTTTTCATTCATGATGTTGAAATAGAAGAATTTACATACAAGAATATTCCAACTTTAGAACTGAAAGATTATATCGATGAAAACATTCTTTCAAAATATGAAATTTTACTTCAGGAAACTCAATTTATTCCCTGCGAAAAAATTTTTAATCCTAACGATCTCCCCGTTAATTTTCATGAAGAAAATCTGCTGCAAAAGTTAGATGAAAAATCAATCGAAATTGAAGAATCGCTTAAACTTTATCAAAATAATTACGAAGCAGTTTTATTTCAGCAACTCGCCTATGCATTCGGATTAAAAGTAAACGCGCTTATTTTCAAACAGTTGGCGGAAAGTATTGACTATTCCGTTTTCAATAAAATTCGTCAAAACCAAACACAATTAGAAGCGCTGTTTTTCGGAATCTGTGGCTGGCTCGCAAATCTAACTGATGAACAAACCAAAATCTGGAAGCGGGAATTTGAATTTTTAAAAATAAAATATGCTCTTCCAGAATTTTATATTCATCCCAAGTTTTCAAAACTGCGACCGCCGAACTTTCCAACGATTCGGCTTTCCCAATTAGCATCTTTATATCATCAAAACCAGAATCTATTTTCGAAACTTATTAATGCAAAGAATATTGATCAAATTCACGACATTTTTAATAAGGTAAAAGCCAGCGAATATTGGGATAATCGATTTAATTTTGGAAAAATATCATCCGTTCACGGCGAAAAAACTTTAACTAAAGATTTCATAGAGTTGGTTTTAATTAATGCTGTTCTGCCTTTAAAATATACTTACCATAAAAATACCGACGAGAATATTCCCGATGAAATTCTGACTTTATACCAGCATATTTCGCCAGAGAAAAATACGATTATCAATCAATGGAAATCTTTACAGGTGAAACCCAAAAATGCGCTTGAAACGCAATCACTACTTTTTCACTATCGCAATTACTGCCAGAAAAAAGAATGTTTACGCTGCAGTATTGGAATTCGTTTGATGAATAATTTACAAGTCAAGTAATGTAATGTGATACATTTCATTATGTTCGATTCTCTATTGATGATTATTAATCTTATTTTTACGTGAAAATAAAAAAATAGAGAAGATGTTTGATTGGTTAAAATTACTTTTATTACCTGGCGAAGTTCCTTCTGTAACGCAATCTATTGTTGCCATAATGCTCGCTATTGGAACGGGTGTTTTTTTTGGAAGACTCAAGATGGGGAAAATTACTTTTGGTGTTTCTGCTGTCATGTTTACAGGTTTAATTTTGGGGCATCTGGGTTATAGAATTCAACCTGGTATTTTAGATTTTATTCGTGATTTTGGTTTAATACTTTTCGTTTACGGGATCGGTTTACAAGTTGGACCATCCTTTTTTTCCTCCTTTCGGAATGAAGGTTTAAAGTTTAATATTCTGGCAGTTTCCACTGTGCTTTTGGGCGGAGTTATTACGGTCGGACTTTTTTATTTCACCGGTCTCAAAATTGAAGATTTAGTTGGAATCATGAGTGGTTCTGTGACCAATACGCCGGGTTTAGGAGCTGCTAAAAACACCATTGAAGAAATAACCAATTCATTTCCTGATAAAAAATTTAATGACCCCACCATTGGTTATGCCATAACTTATCCACTCGGAGTTTTTGGTATTATCGCAACTATTATCATTTCGAAATTGCTTTTGAAAATCAATCCAGATGAAGAAATGAAGAAATTCCGGAAATCAAAAATTAACCGCGAACTTCCTTTGGTTCATAAAAAAGTTCGAATTACAAATCCTGACTATTTTGGTAAAACATTAAAACAAACCATCGCAGATTTCGGAAGAGAAGTTGTGGTTTCACGGTTGAAACATAGTGGATCAGTTGCGGTAAAATCTCCAATGTTGGATACTGAATTGCGAGATCGTGATGTTTTGATGTTAGTAGGTTTAGAGAAAGATTTAGACGATTTCATTGCAACGGTAGGGCGACCATCTTCTGATTTATTCATTGAATCCGATAAACAAATTCTAAAGAAAAATATTTTTGTGACCAATGCAAATGTTATTCATAAAAAACTTTCAGAATTAGATCTTTACAATACGTTTGATTTAAAGGTAACGAGAGTTTTTCGCGCCGGTAAAGAAATTTTACCGAGACCGTCACTGGAATTATTTTATGGAGATAAATTGCGGGTCATCGGTTCTGCAGAAGCCATTGAGGAAGTAGGAGAAATTATTGGAAATTCCGAAAAGAAACTTTTAGAACCCGATTTCCTTTCTTTGTTTGGTGGATTATTATTGGGTGTAATTTTAGGATCAATCCCGATTGCCATTCCGAGTTTACCCGTACCAATTAAATTAGGATTTGCCGCTGGGCCTTTGATTGTCGCATTATTAATTTCGCGCTATGGTGGGATTGCGTTTATCCATTCATATATTAATACTGGCGCAACCTATTTTATGAAAGATTTAGGGATTTGCCTGTTCTTCGCCGCAGTTGGGATTCACGCAGGCGATGGCTTTTACAATAATTTCATTCAATATAATGGATGGCTTTGGTTATTATATGGCTGTGCGATTACATTTATACCATTAATTTTAATGGTTGTTATTGGACGCTTCATTATGAAAATTAATTACCTGCAATTGGTCGGAATTATGAGCGGAAGTTATACGGATCCGGCAGCACTTTCGTTTAGTACAAACTATTTAGATTCTGATATTCCGATTCAAACCTATGCACAGGTTTATCCTTTGGTAACGATATTCAGGATCTTTGTTGCGAGTTTACTGATTTTATTCTTTAGCTAAATTGAAGGCATTATTGGTTTTATTTTAATTCCTTACATTTATATTAAAGTTTACTGAACTCGTTTCAGTAAACTTTTTTTAGGAGTACAAACAAAAAAGCAACCTCATTGAGATTGCTTTATAAATAGTTCTTTCGAAAATATTATTTCGTTTCGTCTGAGTTGTTAGGAAAACGCTGTTGGGTAAATTCTCTTGAAATCGCTGCTTTTTCAAATTTTAATTTCCCAGAAAGGGTTTCGATTACCACACCATCTTCTTGTATTTGGGCAATTCTACCGTGCAATCCAGATGTGGTTACCACTCTGCTTCCTACTTTCAATTCAGATTGAAAGTTTTTTTCCTGTTTTGATTTTTTCATTTGTGGACGAATCATCAGAAAATAAAATCCGACGAACATTAAGCCCATCATAACCAAAGTTGGAGTCATTGTGCCTTCCGCTGCTGGTGCTTGTAAAAATATTGATATCATTATTTAAGTTTAATTTAATTAAGGTTGAATATCTGCCGAGAAGGTAAGCATAATTGGTGCTTTCTCAACATTTGCGTACACTTCTGCTTGTTTATATACCATTCCATCAAAACTTGAAGAATCAAATTTTAAAGTAATTTTCCCTTTTTTTCCTGGAAGAATTGGTTCTTTGGTATAGTCAGGAACCGTGCAGCCACAACCTGGTTTTACTTGAGAAATAATTAATGGATTTTTGCCCATATTGGTAATTTCATAAGTATGTTCTTTGTGATCCCCTTTTTTAATTTTACCGAAATCAAACTGTGCTTCAGATAAAGCGATCGTTGTTAATGGTTTCGACTGCGCTTCTTTCAATAGATCCTCGTTTGATTCAACTACTGGTACTTCAGGAGCAGGTTGAGCAGTTTCTTGCTCGGTTACAAGTTGATCTGCAGTCTGGTCTTTTTTACAACTTACTAAAGTTAAAGCAACTACGATTGGTGCTATTTTAATAAAATTTTTCATAGGTACATATTTATTTTTTTAAAGTTCATATGGTATCGCCAATCTTTATTGATGTTTTGTTTCCAAATTTGTAAAAGGCGATTTCATATTAACTTCTATTTAAATCTTTGGTGTATTTATCTAAAATCCCATTGATGAAGATGTTGGAACGATCCGTAGAAAATACTTTAGCGATCTCGATATATTCATTAATAATAACTCGGGCAGGAGTTAATGGGAAATAATCAAGTTCTGAAATAGCGGCAATCAAAATGATTTTATCAATTAAAGCAACACGGTCTAGATCCCAGTTGTCTAATCGGCCTTCCAGTTTTTTCTCGTTTTCATCCCAGTGATTTAGGGATTCTTTTAAAAGTTTACGGGCAAATTCGCGGTCTTCTTCATCTTTAATCATTTTAATTAAAGTGTGACTCGGTTGATTTTCTTTAAAGAAACCGATGGTCTTTTGAATCATCGAATTGGAGATATGAAAATCATCAGCCCAACTCAATTCTTTTTCTTCCAGATGTTCGTGAAAATCTTCGTTTTCAGCGATATATCTTAAAAAGAGTTTACCGATAAATTTTTGGTCTGCTTCGAAGGAATGGCCTTCTTCTTTCATGAAATCTTGATATCTCTTACCAGCCGACATTCTCTGAAACGTTTTCACTAACAAGTCATCATACAAATCCCATTTTAAATCCTGATTTTTAGAAGTAAATGAAAGGCGCTCCTCATTTTCTTCTAGTTTGATTAATATTTGATTGTTGATGAATTTTTGGTTAGGATTGATTTCTTTATCAGTTTGAATGTATTTATTCTTACCGATTTCGATTTGTCTTTCTGCTAAATCTTTCAGAGCCACCAAAAAATTAAGTTGGTAAATGTAAAGATGATAGATTTTATCGATTTCTGAGAACATATTCTTCTCTAGTATATCGAATTTAATAGGGTTTTGGTAATATGAATACAGCGATTCTACTACCTTTTCGCGGATTTGTCTTCTTCCTAACATTTCAAAGAGCTTTTATGCGTGCAAAGATAATAAATTTGTCTGAAGTGGAAACTTAAAAGGCATAACTTATGTTAAAGTATTCGCCGACATCAATTATTGGAATGCTCAATGATTGCAAATTAAAAACAAAATCAATTTTCAATTTCTTACTTTTGCAACGGTTTATAAGCAATCAAACTGTTGAAAACCGATCGATATTTATGAACGCACTTAAAACACTTAATCCCTATTTCTGGAAACATAGAAACCTGTTGTTTTATGGGTTTTTATTCATTGTTGCCAGCAATTTTTTCAATATTTTCAAAGTTCAATTCGTTGGTAAATCAATTGATGAAATCTCAAAAACCACTAATCTGGGTTTCAATAAACAGGTTTTAATTTATGTCGGGATTATTGTTGGATCTTCGCTATTAACAGGATTCTTTACCTTTATGATGCGCCAAACCATCATCGTTTCTTCCCGAAGAATTGAGTACGAATTGAAAAATAAAATTTATAATCATTATCAGGAATTATCATTAACGGACTTTAAGAAAACCACCATCGGTGACTTGATGAATCGTTTAAGTGAAGACGTAGTTGCGGTTAGAATGTATCTTGGTCCTGGCGTTATGTATGTTGCCAATTTGTTGGTCTTACTCATCATTACGAGTATTTATATGCTCAACACCAACGTTGCGATGACACTTTGGTCGCTGCTTCCGTTGCCGATTCTTTCTTTCCTCATTTATAAAGTAAGTTCGATCATCAATAAGAAATCGAAAATAATGCAGAAAAGCCAGTCTGCGATTTCTACTTTTGTACAAGACAGTTTCTCTGGAATTCGGGTGGTTAAATTTTTTGCAAAAGAAAGTTACATCGAAAAAAGTTACGGAACGAAAGTAAAAGATTATCAGGATAAATCATTAGATCTTGCAAAAACAGAGGCATATTTTTTTACCATTATTCTATTTGTTATTGGTCTATTAAATGTGGTTATTCTCTTAATTGGCGGGCAAAAATATATGGCGAACGAGCTCTCCGTCGGTAAGATTGCAGATTTCTTTTTATATATTAATATTTTGATTTTCCCTTTTTCAATGGTGGGTTGGGTAACTTCAGTCAATCAAAGAGCAGAGGCATCAATGGCTAGAATTAATGAGTTTCTGGATATGAAAACCGATATCATTAATACCAAAAATGAGATTTATCCCATTAAAGGAGATATCGAATTTAGAAACGTATCATATGTTTATCCGAACACCGGAATTAAAGCACTCAATAATTTAAGTTTTACAATTGAAGCTGGGAAATCCTTAGCAATTATGGGAAAAACCGGAAGTGGAAAATCTACCATTGCCCTTTTACTTTGCCGTTTAATCGATCCAACTGAAGGAGAAATTTTAATTGATGGAAAAAATCTAAAAGACCATAACCTAGAAAATTATCGAAAATTCATCGGATATATTCCACAGGAAAGTTTCCTTTTTTCAGATACCATCGAAAATAATATTGGTTTTGCGATTGATAAACCATCACATGATTTGGTAGTTGAATATGCGAAGAAAGCAGATGTTCATAAAAACATTGTAGAGTTCAAAAACCAATACAAAACACTAGTTGGCGAACGTGGAGTTATGCTTTCTGGTGGTCAAAAACAAAGGATTTGTATCGCACGCGCTTTGATTAAAGAGCCTTCCATTTTAATTTTCGATGATTCGTTATCGGCTTTAGATACCGAAACCGAAGAAAATATCCTTCAGAATATTGAGAATGAGATTCAGAACTGTACCTCAATCATTATTACACATCGGGAAAGTAGTGCAAAACGTGCGGATAAAATATTGAATCTTACGCCAATAGAAAATGATAATCTGAATTAATAGTCGGAATCATTACCAATAAATCATATTTTTGTATAAATATTTTAAAATAAATTTCTCAGTTAAAAGAAATCTTTTATATTTGTTAACAAGATTTGAAAAATAGCAAACAATGAGTGATTACAAGGAACGCCACGAAAACGAAATTTTTACAAAGGTGTTGAAGGCAGGAAGAAGAACTTATTTCTTTGATGTGCGCGAAACCAAAGCGGGAGATTATTATTTAACAATTACCGAAAGTAAAAAGAATTTTGGTGAAAATGGAGAAGCATCTTTTGAAAAACATAAAATTTATTTATATAAAGAAGATTTTAAAAGTTTCGAAGAGATGTTTAAAGAATCTACAGATTTCATCATTAGCCAAAAAGGAGAAGATGTTATTTCTGAAAAGCACGACAAAGATTTTAAATCAAAATCGTTTACGATTGAATCTGACGATGAAATTTAATTAGATTTCTATAAAAAACAAAAAAGCATTCAAATTATTTTGAATGCTTTTTTGTTTTCGAATTTTTAAAGTTCTTCTAAAGGATTCCAAAACACTTTTTTAAAATCCTGAATTTTTCCCTCTCTAACTTCTACACCTTCTTTCTTTAATTTCCCAACGAAGTCACGAACGCAACTTGCCGTAATTTTACCAGACCCATTACAAACCCGATGTGCCGGAAATTCTTCATCATAGTTTCGCAGTGCATTCCCAACATGTCTTGCATGATTCGGATAACCTACTGCTTTTGCAATCGCACCATAACTTGTCACCCGACCGCTCGGAATCATCATAATGATTTCAAAAACCTGTTTTTTGAATAGTTCATTCATAGATTAAAGTTAGACTTTTTCTAGAAATATTTTCGAATCTAAAATCTGGGAGAGAATAAATTCAAAAAAAGTCGTTCCAGATTTGGAGCGACTTTATATTATTCAAAGAAATTAATTTCTTAAGAATTCTCTAGGATATAAGAGAACATTAGCGGTGCACAAATGGTTGCGTCACTTTCAACGATAAATTTCGGTGTAGTGATGTCCAGTTTTCCCCACGTAATTTTTTCGTTCGGAACTGCTCCTGAATAAGAACCGTAAGAAGTAGTTGAATCAGAAATCTGACAGAAATAAGACCAGAACGGCGTGTCTGTCATTTCCATATCTTGGTACAACATCGGAACTACACAGATTGGGAAATCACCTGCGATCCCACCTCCAACTTGGAAGAAACCAACGCCTTTTCCACCTGAATTTTTCGGGTACCAATCTGCCAAATACATCATATATTCAATACCAGATTTTACAGTTGAAGGTTTCAATTCACCTTTGATACAGTAACTTGAGAAGATATTTCCCATAGTAGAATCTTCCCAACCTGGAACCACAATAGGTAAGTTTTTCTCTGCAGCAGCGATCATCCAAGAATTCTCTCTCGGGATTTCATAATACTGCTCCAAAACTCCAGACAAAATCATTTTGTACATATATTCGTGAGGGAAAAATCGCTCGCCTTTTGCTTCAGCATCTTTCCAAATTTTCACAATATGTTCCTGCAATCTACGGAACGCTTCCTCTTCCGGAATACATGTATCAGTAACACGATTCAAGCCTTTCTCCATCAAATCCCATTCTTCCTGTGGAGTTAAGTCACGGTAATGTGGAACTCTTTTGTAATGAGAATGAGCGACTAAATTCATTAAATCTTCTTCTAAGTTTGCACCCGTACAAGAAATAATATGAACTTTATCTTCACGAATCATTTGGGCTAAAATTTTTCCGATTTCTGCAGTGGACATTGCTCCAGCCAAAGTAATCATCATTTTTCCGCCATCTTTTAAATGCGCAACATATCCTTTTGAAGCATCAACTAACGCTGCAGAATTAAAATGCAGATAATATTTTTCGATAAATTCCGTAATCGGTTTACTCATAATTTTTTGATTTTAGCAAAGATAATGAATTTTAAGAATTTGATGAGGAGCAACCAAATTTTCGCTTCTTAGAAAACCCGTCCCGCTGTCCGTTTCAATTCCTCATTTCGGTACTCGTTTTGCTCGCACCTCATTCCGGGATTTCCTCTTCCATCGGGGCTAAAGAGAAAGAGCGATTTGTTTAAAAAGAGAATTAATGGTGAACTTCCAATAAACAATGAAGTAGTGAAGATAAAAACCGCAGAGTGGAACCCTATGAGATATCAATCAGAAAAAGGAGTAATTAAAAAAGTATCAAATTTTAAACCTCCTATTTTCCTTTTTTTCGGAAAGATGTTTATTGGCTTTTTTCCGTTTTTCGATTTTTGATTTCGAGGGTTTTGTGGCTTTTCGGGTTTTAGGAATGAACAAAGATTTTTCTACAATTTCTAAAATACGCTCGGTTGCAATTTTTTTATTTTGAAGTTGGGTTCGGCTTTCCGAAACCGTTAATTGTAAAATGCCTTCAGCATTGATGCGGTTTTTGAGTTTTTCCAAAATCATTTCTTTTCCTTCGATGGAGAAACATTCACTTTCCGCTACATTCCACATTACGGTAACCGAAGTTTCAACCTTATTTACATTTTGTCCTCCCGCACCGCTGCTGCGAGAAGTTTTGTAGGTTAATTCTTTGGAGAAATCTTTCATGTTTGGAATAAATGGTCTAAAGCAAATTTAGCAATTCTTTACGATTCACTTTGCCATTAGGAATCCGTGGGAAATTTTCGAGAAAAATAATTTCTTTCGGTTGATGATTTTTGGAAGGATAACTAATGGTAGACAATTCTTGATGAATGTTTTTACCCACTTCACCTTCAATGACTAAAACTAATTTTTGACCGAGTTTTTCATCCGGAATTCCCAAGAAAGCAACTTCATTTGGGACTACTTTTTTTGCCAGATTTTCTAATTGTTCGGGATATATTTTTAAACCTCCGGAATTAATGACGTTATCAATTCTACCAAGAAATTTAAATTCTTTACTGCTCTTAATCTCTGCTAAATCATTTGTTATTAAAAGTTCAGGATTCAGGTTCGGAGCAAATATTTGTAAACATCCTCTTTCATCTAGGGAGATTTCAACTTCATCTAATATTTTAAAATATTCTTCTGCGACAGGATATATTTGTTTTAACGCTATATGAGAAAGCGTTTCCGACATTCCGAAAGTCTCAAATATTTGTGCCTGAGTTCCTGACTTTTTAAGTTTTTCGGCGATTTTTGTCTTTAACGATTCTGAAACTGCAGCGCCACCGATTATCAATTTTTTAATCCAATGAAGGTCGTTCAATGAATTTTCAACCTGAAGTGGAGACATTGCACAGAAAGTAATCTCTTCGGTTAAATCTGCGATCGGTCTTGTTGAAGGTTTCTTAACCAGTAATTTTAACTTTCTTTCAACTGCTCTTACTACCATCATTTTTCCAGATATATAATCAACAGGAAGACAGAGTAGGGCAGTGTCACCTTCTTCTAATCCTAAAATATCGCATGTCTTATTTGCGGAATGACGCATGCGTTCTTTTTCAATTTCAAAAACTTTTGGTTTCCCGGTAGAACCCGACGTTTGAACTTTTACGGTTGATGATTTATTAAACCATTCCTGAATAAATGAAGTAACTTTCTTCTCAAATTCGGAACTTGGAGTTTGGAGTTTTGGGTTCGTAAAATCAATTTTCATCTCGAAATTTAAGTTTTTAAATAGAAGGATTTGCCGCATGAAATCGCAGTCGGAAAACCATATTCAGTTTTGAGGAATGGGTAGAAAAAAAGATAGATTCAATTTATTAATTTTAATTGAATCATTGAAACCCGTTCCTCATTTTGTGCCGAAGTTCGATGCAAACTTAAGATAGCCAAATGTTACATACGGTTTACCGTGCCAATTCCCAATAATTCTAGTCCTTTTTTTATTGTTTTCCCTGTTAATTCTGACAATTCCAAACGGAAGTTTTTCGCATTTTCATCATCTTGATTAAGGATTGGGTTATTTTGATAGAAAGAATTATACGATTTTACGACTTCATAAATGTAGTTTGCAACCAAAGCCGGAGAAAGCGTTTCTGCGGCTCTTGACACAACTTCTTTGAAATTGGAAAGATTCATAACCAGTTCCTTTTCAGAGTCGTTAATTTCATAAGCGGAAACGGTTGTCTGTTTGTATTCTGCTTTCGCCAGCAAAGATTGAATCCGTGCGTAAGTATATTGAATAAAAGGTCCAGTGTTTCCAGCGAAATCGATACTTTCTGCGGGATTAAAGAGCATTTTTTTCTTTGGATCGACTTTTAGCATAAAGTATTTCAATGCACCTAAGCCAACGGTTTCGTAAGATTTCTCTTTTTCTTCAGCAGATAAATTTTCTAATTTTCCTAATTCCTGTGCTTTTTCTTTAGCGGTGATGTACATTTCCTGCATTAGATCATCTGCATCTACCACGGTTCCTTCACGAGATTTCATTTTGCCAGCAGGCAGTTCAACCATTCCATAAGAAAGATGGAATAAGTTTTCTGCCCAATCGTAGCCTATTTTTTTAAGGATTTTGAACAATACATCAAAGTGATAATCCTGTTCATTTCCTACAGTATAAATTAATTTCTGAATAGAGTTTTCTTTGAAACGCTGAACGGCTGTTCCTAAATCCTGAGTCATATAAACTGAAGTTCCGTCGCCGCGCAATAGTAATTTATGGTCTAAACCTTCTTCGGAAAGATCACACCAAACGGAGCCATCTTCTTTTCGGTACAAAACTCCTTTTTGCAAACCTTCCTGAATTAAATCTTTTCCTAAAAGGTAGGTATTGCTTTCATACTGAACCTGATCGAAATCTACACCGAGTCTTTTGTAAGTTTCAGCGAATCCGGCATAGACCCAAGAATTCATTTCGCTCCACAAATTTCTTACCGTTTCATCTCCTTTCTCCCAGTCGAGGAGCATCTTTTGAGCTTCTAAAATAATGGGTGCTTGTTTTTTTGCAGTTTCTTCATCATATCCTTTTTCTACCAGATCGGCAATTTCTTTTTTATAGGTTTTATCGAAGGCTACATAATAATTCCCCACGAGTTTATCCCCTTTCAAATTTGTGGATTCTGGAGTTTCATTGTTTCCATATTTTTCCCAAGCAAGCATTGATTTGCAGATATGAATCCCACGATCATTGATGATTTGGGTTTTGATCACATTATAACCGTCTTCTTTTAGAATCTGGGCTACAGAATATCCCAAAAGGTTATTTCTGATATGGCCAAGATGCAATGGTTTATTGGTGTTTGGCGAAGAATATTCCACCATTACCGTTCTGTTTTTATTTTCTTTTTTATCGAAGTTTTCTTTCGTCGAATTAAAATTATCTAAAAAGAAATTATTTTTAATTTTTAAATTAAGGAAACCTTTTACAACCGTATAACTTTCGACAAAATCAGCTTGAGTTGTGAAAGCGTCGCCTAATTCCACTGCAATTACATCTGGACTTTTCTTTAAAATTTTCACAAGGGGAAAAGTAACGATGGTAAAATCACCTTCGAATTCAGATTTATTTTGCTGAACCTCTAAGGTCAGGTTATTTCTTTGGTTAACATCATCGATTTGAAAAACAGTATTTACAATTTCGGCGAGTTTATTCTGGATGATATCTTTAATATTCATGGTTTTATTTTGAAGGACAAATATACGGAAATAAAAAAACCACTCCGAAGAGTGGCTTATATTAATTCTTTAAAATAAATATTAGAATTTATCCCAGAATAGTTTAGTGTAAAGGAAATCTCCACCAATTGCCGATGAACCCGCTTCGTAGTTTGTTGGATTGGTAGTTTGCTCACTTACTGGATATTGCAATCTTACCGGTACCTTGTTGTTTGATCCTGCTACAGCATTTGCTGCAGGTAACAATACTGGGTAATCCAATCTTCTGTAGAAGTTGAAACTTGTAGGCGATTGATCATACATTGCAACCCAAGCTTGCTCTCCAATTGATTTCTTCCAATTGGTTGCATCATATGGATGAGCGGCGATGTATGCAGTTGCTTCTGCTGCTGTCTTACCCCATTGTAAAAATGAAGCAGTAATTGCAGTTGCATAATTTGCTGCAGGAGTACCGCCGATATTCCATCTTGCAGAGGCTTCTGCTAGGTAGAATGCAACTTCAGTATAATTCAAAAGTATTCCCGGAGTAGTGGTTGCGTACGCAAATGCACCCGGTCTGCTGTTTGAATTGAAAGAAGAACTTGAACCAATAGTACCACCTTTATAATAAAAACTGAATCCTAAATCATTTTCTGGAACAATGTCGCCTGCTTTGTAGCCACTTAAAGTGAAAGAGTTTCCAGAAATACTTGCAATGGTTCCAACTTTAGTGTTTGGCATTACAAAAACTTCATCTCCAACTTGAGGAGCCGCCGCTGGTGCAGTATCTGCTGGAGTATAAGTAACTGTGTTACCAGTCACTGCTGTGACAGCACCTGCTAAATAATGTACGTTCTTTTGAAAATAAACATCTCTACGAACATCATTATTAACATTCATGTAATCTACTAAAGTTTTACCTGCAACATAATCATTACGGTTACTTGCAACTAAGTTTGCATATAACTGGCTGTAGTTAGGAGATGCAAGGTAAGCTAGTACGCAATCATCTGCTTTAGAAGTAAATACTCCTCTTGTGATTGCAGTCTGTACTGTTGATTGTGCTAAAGCAGGATCTGAATCAGCTATTGCAATCCCTAGTTTTAACATTAATGAATTACCAAATTTCTCCCATTTTGCAACGCTTCCATTATAGTATTTGTCTCCAGTTGCGAAACTTTTACCAGTCAGGTCAAGAGATGTAACTGCTGCTTTTGTTCTGGCAATTAAACTCGCGTAGATATCTTTTCCAGAATCATATTTCGGAAGGGGATTTGCATCGATGTCACTTGCTTGGCTATAAGGAATATCTCCGTAAAGGTCTACAAGAAGTTGGAATGCATACACTTGTTGCAACTCTATGATGGCCAATTGGTTTTTCTTAGTCTGTTCCCATGTAGTTGCTTCATTGGCAGTTGGTGTATAAGCCAATACCAGTTTTCTTGCTTGATCAAGATTTTTAATTACTCTTACATATAGGTAATTCCAAGTTTGATCTGAAACATTTCTGGTCGAGAAATCATATCTACTTTCATCTAAGTAAGTAGTTTCTTGCCAGTATTGCGTTGTGAGTCTTAAATTATTAACGTTTACGTTAGGGGTACTCACATAATCTGCTAATTGTTTTTGTGCATATGTCAATACTGATGCAGGAACTGTTGTATAGTAACTGTTCGGATCTGTATTGAGTTCGGACATTGATTCCCGGCCGCAAGATTGCAGCAAAGAGACCAATAAGATTGATGCTAATATTTTTTTCATTTCTATTTTATTAAAAGTTTAATCTTATGTTTAAAGAAACAGTTCTGGTGGTAGGAAGTACACTGGTTTGGTATCCTTGAACGTTCCCAGCACTTAATCCAGATTCTGGATCTGCATAAGGTACATGTTTACTGATGATCCAAAGGTTGTTTCCTATTACACTAAACGAAGCACCTTGTACAAAAGTTGATTCTAAGAATCTTTTTGGTAAAGAGTAAGTTAATGCTACCTCTCTTAATTTCACATAAGATGCGTCATAAATGAAGTTCGCAGCAGGGTATGCAGAATATCCAAAGGCATTTTGACCTTCAGCATCAATTCTAGTTGTGTTTGCTGTGTAAATTGGGTTCGCATCTGTTCCGGTATTAACAACACCAGGTAGAATCACACCACCTCCATTTGCAAGTGAATTTCTTACAGGATTTCCTAAATCATTAGTAAATACAGTTTCAGGATATAAACCTGTCGATTGTCCATAGTACTGGTCAAGAGAGAATAATTCACCTCCTTGTCTTACATCAACTTGGAACGATAAGCTTAGATCTTTGTAGGAAACTCTGTTCGTTACACTTCCAAACCAATCTGCCTGCATGTTTCCAATTACTGAATTGGTGTTGGTGCTCAGGTATTTTCCTTTAGATGCTCCACTGTTAGAGAGGACTTTGTTTCCATTGTCATCATATACGAAATTTGAACCTTTTATTGTTCCATAAGAATCATTCAATGAAGCGTTAATGGTTACACCACCTTGGAATGAGCCTAAAGTAATGTTTTCAACACCAGATGCTAGTTCTGTAACTTTCGATTTAGGGTTAGACCAGTTTACATCAAGACCCCAAGTGAAATTAGATGTTTTAACTGGAACTAAATTCAAAGCAAGTTCTAAACCTTCTGATCTCATATTTCCTACGTTCTGGAATTTAGCAGAGTTTCCTGATGCTAAAGTTACAGGTAAAGCAAGAATTTGGTCAGACGTGTCATTTTTAAACCATCCGAAATCTATTCCAACTCTGTTTTTGAAGAACTGTAAGTTAATACCAGCTTCAACAGATTTGGTTTTCTCTGGTTTTAAATTAGGGTTTTTCGCCGTAGTATTATATACATAAGTTGGTGTACCGAAAGTGGTAGTTACGCCGTATGTATTTTGTAATTGGTTTGGTGCGGTGTCATTTCCAACTACTGCATAAGATGCTCTAATCTTACCAAAATTCAAAATAGAATCTTGTAAGAATGACCAGTTAGAAATTACAGCACTCATTGATACAGATGGATACCAGTAAGTATTGTTATCTGATGGTAAAGCCGTTGATACGTCTCTTCTAATAGATCCTTCAACGAAATAAGTGTCATAGAAACCTAAAGTAGCTTGTCCGAAAAGACCGAAGATTCTTTTTTCAGTGTCGGTAATAAGTGGAGCATTTGGAGTTGCTGCACTGTTAGATACTGCGTAAACACCAGGGATATATAATCCTCCTTGCGTTCCTTGTGCATTAGAATAGAATCTTTGAATGTTAATATTACTTCCTAATAATGCAGAGAAGTTAATGTTCTCGTTGAAACTATCTTTGTAGGTTCCGATGAAGTCGTAGTTTTCTTCGTTTCTTCTTTGGTTTACAACAGCGTATCCAGATGGTTGATTTCCGGTTGCAGGTCCTAGAGACATAGTATCAGGTAATGAACCAACTGCTCTTTTTTCATCAATTGTATAATTGAATCCATCATGAGCAACTCTACCCATTAAATTAATTTTGCTTGAAACATCATAATTTAAACTGAAATTACCAGCAAATCGATCTCTAGAATCAGAAATGTAGTTTTCATAAGCACGGAAATATGGGTTATCCCAATAAAGTGGAGCAGTATTGTCTGGAGACATAATGTTCCAAGAATTATTTTTACCGTTCAAGAAATACAAATCTCTTTGTTCTTTCATATCAACGTTGGTTGCCCACCACTGACGGAAATTACCAATCATACCGTGGTAACCAGTTGGGTTTTTACCTCGGGTTTCTTGGGTAACAAAGGTACCATATAAACTTGCAGTCAATTTATCGGTAATTTTATAGGATGCATTTCCTGTAAAACTATTCTTGTCTAACCTTGTATTTGGTAAAATGTCATTACCCTGTACATTCTGGTAAGATAAACGGAAAGAAGATACATCATTCCCTTTCGCAACGGAAATTGAATTATTGTAACTAAATGCTTTGTCAAATAAGTAAGAAGGGTCATTTTCTGCTACTTTCCAAGGGCTTGCTTTACCAAAGCTACTCGCACCTGGTACAAATGAAGTGTATTGCCAAACCAGTAAGTTAGGATCATAAGCAGCACCATAAGAAGCATCTTCGTACATTGGAGCCAACGGCTGTCCATTATAAACCTCAAAGAAAGAATCTTCGTTTGGTCCATAAATAGGTCCGTATCCTTGTCCATACTGTTGTTGGTAAGTAGGGAATGTTTCTTTGTTAATTGCCGATACAGATACTGAAGAAGAGAAATCGATATCTAATTTGTTAGAAGATCGACCTTTTTTGGTGGTGATAATAATCGCACCATTCGCAGCTCTAGAGCCATAAAGTGCAGTCGCAGCCGCACCTTTCAATACATTGACTTCTGCAATGTCTTCTGGGTTAATATCCGAGATAGAGTTTCCTGTATCCACATTTAGTCCAGATGAAGTAATAGAGTTCCCCGAGTTCATCATCGGAGCTCCATCAACAACAAATAAAACCTGGTTGCTACCAGACATTGAGCGATAGCCTCTTAAGGTCACGTCTACTGAACCTCCAATGTTACCACTGTTTTTAATGTTAAGTCCAGCAACTTTACCTGAAAGGTTACTTGTGAAATTCGAAGACGGTGATTTTGTAATATCATCCGACTTGATACTTTGAGTTGCATAACCCAAAGATTTTTTCTCTCTTTTGATACCAAGAGCAGTTACTACTACTCCTTCGATATCTTGCGTTTTTACAGTGTCTTTCTTCTGTGCATTTACCAAAGCAAATGACGAAGTTAGAACAACTACTAAAACGCTTGTTGTTAGTTTCTTCATATCAAATTAAATTTTTTCATTACAACAAAAATGCAAACTTTTTGCAATACTACCAAACAATTTGTTAAATAATTCTTAATAATATCGTAAATTTAACTTTTCAATGAAGTTAATGGAACTACAAAAATCTTTCTCAGGTAAGTATATAGAAGCAGGTTGCGACGAAGTTGGCAGAGGGTGCTTAAGTGGACCTGTCGTAGCAGCAGCCGTAATTCTAGACGAAAATTTTAACCAAAATTTGGTTAATGACTCGAAAAAATTAACATTTAAAACACGATCTTATTTAGATGATTACATCAAAAATAATGTCCAAGAATTTGCTATTGCGGAACTTTCTCCTGCTTTTATTGATGAGCATAATATCTTAAATGCAAGCATTCATGCCATGCATTTAGCTTTGGATCAACTTATAATTCGCCCAGAACTTCTCCTGATCGATGGAAATAAGTTCCATCCCTACCAATTTATTCCACATCAATGTATTATTAAAGGGGATTCTAAACTTCTTGCGATTGCGTGCGCATCTATTTTGGCAAAGAATTATCGAGACAAATTAATGATTGAATTGCATGAAGAATTTCCCGAATATGGCTGGAATAAAAATATGGGTTATGCTACAAAACAACATCGTGAAGCATTAAATAAATATGGACCAACGATTCATCATCGGCAATCATTTCGACTTAATTATGAGTAATATCTGATGAGCAATGTTCACTGAGCAATGAGCAATAAAAAAACGGAAGAGGTAATCTTCCGTTTTTTTAATATTTATCAGTAAAACTTTTATTTTTTCTTTCCGCCTTGCTGTTGTTGCGCTTTTTGTTGTTCCTGTGCTTTTTCCATCATCTCACGCATTCTTTTCTGGAATTTACCTTCTGGTTTTGGACCTTTAGTTTTATTCATCTGAATTTGAGCGTGGATTTTTTTCTCATCTAAAATCCAGTATTTGATGACCAAAATAATTAAAATATTAATCGCATTCGATACAAAGTAATACCAAGATAAACCTGATGCAGACGTATTCAAGAAGAATAGGAATGTAATCGGGAAGATGTACATGATCACTTTCATATTCGGCATTCCTTCTTGCGTTGGTTGCTGAATATTTCCTGCGGTCATTACCGTATAAATTAAAATTACTACCGTACACGCCAAAGCGAAAATACTTAAGTGATCTCCTAATAGTGGAATGTGCATTGGCAATTTAATCACATCATCATACGCGGTTAAATCTTTAGCAAACCAAAAACTCTTACCTCGTAAATCGATCATGTTCGGGAAGAAGCGGAATAAGGCGTAGAAAATGGGAACCTGAATTAATCCCGGCAAACAACCCGCCATTTGGTTGACGCCAGCTTTCCGATAAACAGCCATTGTTTCTTGCTGTTTTTTCATTGCGTCAGCATTTTTGTATTTGGCGTTTACTTCATCGATTTCCGGACGAATTACGCGCATCATCGCACTCAGTTTATGTTGTTTAAACATTACCGGAGATAAGATGATTTTTACAATAATCGTCATTAAGAAAATTACCCATCCTGCTGCAAGACCCCAACTTGAGATCAGATTATACATCGGGATAAAGAACCATCTGTTCAGTGTTCCAATAAACGACCAACCCAAAGGAAGCAGTTCATCGAAGTTTTTATCGTAAGATTTTAACAAAGGTAAATCCAAAGGCATGAAATACCATTTGAAATTTTGATTCAACTCGCCTGCGGCCAAATCAACCTGTCCATTGAAATTGAATTTTTTCACAAATTCACCTTCCTCGATTGTTTCTTGAGAACCGTGGGAGTTTTTGAAACCGTGTTGTGGCTCAATCACCATGGAGAAAAACTGTTGTTTAATTGCTAACCAGTTCAGTGTTTCTTTTGGTTCTTCCATCGTGGTTCTACCGTCGTAATCGAAACTTTTATAATTATCAAAAGTGTAATTGAATTCGGTATGAGTCTGCTCTTGCGAACGACCTTTTTCCATTTGTCTTGCGCTTAGATCCCAAACAAATTCTGCTTTAGAATCAGAAACCAATTGTGCTAAACCTTGTGTTTTTACATCAAAGTCAACCGTGTATTTATCTAATAGCGTATAAATGAATTGAATGACCGCACCATTTACATTCGCTTGCATCGTTACGGAATTTCCGTTTTGAGTCGGTGCGAAAACTAAATCTTTCGTGTTGAATGTTTTCCCCGATTTATCTTTAAACTGAAAGCCGTAAGATGAATTATTCTTATCAAACAGAAGCAACTTCTTATCGTTAACATCGGTTTTTTTGTTATACGCTTTATAAGCGTTTAATTCAACAGTAGAAAGTTGACCACCCAAAGTAGAGATCGCTAAAGTCAGATCTTTGTTCTTTAATTCAACTTGCTGAATGGAGGTTGCTTTTACGCTGTCGTTTAGATTGGTCGCAATTGCCGGTTTTGTAGCAGGATTTTGAACTGCTTTCGTTACTTGAGTTTTATTTTCTGCTTCTTTTAATTGCTGTTCGGTCTGCTGTTTATTTTGAAAATAAAACATGGCTCCCATAATAATCATCGAAAAGAGGGCGAAAATGATTAATTGATTTTTATCTAAACCGTTATTTTGCTGCATTTTAATTGATTTGAAATTTAAAACTGATGAATCGAAATTCACCTAATTTTTTCCATTTAATTTTGGGTGACAAAAATACTGAAATTTTTGGCAATGAAGAATTTTTTAGATGGTCATTTAAAAAGAAAAGAGATAAAAAACATTTTGTCTTTTATCTCTAACTTTTTATTTCTTAGTTGCTGCTTTAATCAAAGCTTTAAATAAAGGATGTGGAGAGGCAACTGTGCTCTTATATTCTGGGTGATATTGAACACCGATATAGAATGAATGGTCTTTTAACTCCAGTGTTTCTACCAAATCAGTTTCTGGATTAAAACCAGTTGGCACCAGACCATGTTTCTCGAACTCGTCCTTATAATCCGAATTGAATTCATACCGGTGACGGTGTCTTTCTGAAATGTTTTTTGAACCGTAGATTTCCTGAAGTTTTGATCCTGATTTCAACGTGCATTTCCACGCACCTAATCGCATTGTTCCACCTTTTTCAACTACATTCTTCTGATCTTCCATTAATGAAATAACAGGTTCTGGCGTTGAGGTGTCGAATTCCATGGAGTTGGCTTTTTTGTAACCAAGCACATTTCTGGCAAATTCAATGGTCATGATCTGCATTCCCAAACAAATTCCCAAAAGAGGAATGTTATTTTCACGTGCATATTTTGCAGCTTCAATTTTACCTTCGATTCCACGATCGCCAAATCCCGGTGCAATCAGCATTCCGTCGATTCCATGAAGTGCTTCTGCGATATTGTCTTCTGTGAGGTCACCACTGTAAACCCATCGTACTCTTACTTCGGTTTCTAAATCGGCACCAGCGTGAATAAATGATTCTGCAATTGATTTGTAAGAATCTTGTAGCGAAACATATTTTCCCACCAAAGCGATCTCAACAGATTTTTTTGGATTCTTATATTTTTTAAGGAAAGTTTTCCAGTCTTTTAAATCAGCTTGTTTGTCAGATTTTAAATTCAACTCCTTTAAAACTACATCATCGAAATCCTGTTTTTGCAGGTAAAGTGGAACCTCATAAATCGTTTCCAAATCTTTACATTCAATTACGTTTTCCAAAGCCACATTACAGAACTGCGCCAATTTCGCACGTTGTTCTTTCGGAATAGTATGCTCTGTTCTACAAACCAAAACATCAGCTTGGATTCCAGATTCCATCAACTGTCTTACAGAATGTTGAGAAGGTTTTGTTTTTAATTCTCCGCTAGAAGCCAGGTAAGGGAGCAACGTAAGGTGAATCACCATAGAGTTGCTGTCGCCCAGTTCCCATTTCAACTGGCGAACACTCTCTATATAAGGAAGCGATTCTATATCGCCCACCGTTCCACCAATTTCGGTGATGATGATATCGTAATTCTGTTTCGCCAGCATTTTTATACGGCGCTTAATTTCATTGGTGATATGCGGAATTACCTGCACGGTTTTTCCCAGGAAATCACCTTTTCTTTCTTTATCAATAACGGTTTGGTAGATTTTACCGGTCGTTACATTATTGTTTTGAGAAGTTTTAGAATTCAGAAATCTTTCATAATGCCCCAAATCCAAATCGGTTTCTGCGCCATCATCAGTCACATAGCATTCGCCGTGCTCATAAGGATTCAGCGTTCCTGGATCGATGTTAATATAAGGGTCAAGTTTTTGGATTGTGACATTGAATCCTCTCGATTTTAGCAGTAAGCCAAGTGACGCCGAGACAATTCCTTTGCCTAAAGAAGAAGTTACACCGCCGGTTACGAAGATGTATTTCGTGTTCTTTTTACTCATTAGATTAGGTTTGTGCAAAGTTAATGGATTTTGCAAGACGGGACAAATAAAGGTGGTGTTAATATTTTTTATGAGCCGGGAACCTGCTTTCCGCTCATACTCCTCACGCCATCGCTTTCCCATCGTTTGTTCCGGGGTAACCGCTGCAATCAGGGCTAGGAGAGATTTGCTAAAAATTGATGTTCATTTAAAGAAAAGAAACTTAATGATCTTTTTATATGAAGTGAGGAAAGTCGTTCTTTTAAATAAATAGGATTTAAAAAAAAACACTCTTATGAGCGAAATTAAAACCTGCTCAAAATTCCCCAATGAATTTTCGTATCTCCAAATTTAATCGGGTTTCCAAATTCATTTCCATTTGAGATTTGAAAACTCATCAAGCCAATGGGTAGAATAAAATTAAAGCCTAAGCCGAAACTGTATAATTTCGGTTTGAGTGCCAAGTTTTTATTGTGCAATTCTCCGTATTGTCCGAAGATATCGAAGAATGCCTGATTGCCAACTAAGTAACGATACTCCGCAGTCGCGAAATAATAGAGATCTGCGTAAAGCGAATTTTCATTAAAACCCCGAAACGAATTCCAGCCGCCAAAACGCAATAATTCATTAACTGCAAAATTGTTTTTAGAATTTAAAAGCGCAGTTTCTCCTCTTAAATTTAAATAGTTATTTCCCTTAATATGAAAGTTTCTTTCACCTGAAATGAAAAGGTTGGTTTGATTTGCAGCGACATTTTCTGCGGTATAATTCGTCGTAATATAATCTGCTTCCGCACGGATTCGGGTTTTGTATAAAAAAAGTTCAACCTCAGAAGGTTCGGAATAATCATACCAAAGCCCGATTCCTTTTTTATCATAATCTCTTCCTTGAACATACAGAGAATCAAGAACCGTAGAAGTTTCAAATGTTCCACGCAGACCAATTTTCTGATTATTTCTTAAATGAAGATAAAAAGCTGGCGTTAGTTTTACATTTGCATAAGTAGAATCCTGTCGGAAAATATTGACTTTGAAATTTCCACCAATATTCGATTTAAATAAATACGGAATATCGGTTTGCAAATCAAAAGTCTGACCTTTATCCGGGTTTCTTTGCCAAAAAATATTCACGGTTTCGAAACCATTAAACATATTTCTAAAATTCAAATTGAGACTTCCATTAAATGTAAACTTCTCGGTTTTATCATTTCCAAAACCAATTACACCATCAAAGGAATTTGATTTTTTCTTTTGGGTAAACAGATAAATGTTCGTAGAATCTTTGGTAAATAAAGTTTGCGGTGGTTTATCCAGGAGTAGAAAAGGATGATTTTGCAAAGACTGATTTAACTTTGCTAAAGTATTTTCCTGGTAATTTTTTCCGACATATTCCTTTTCTAAATTTTTCACAAAACGTTTCGGAACTTGCTCGTAACCTTTAAAAACGATTCCGTCTATTTTTCTTTGATCACTTTTAATGACCGAAAGTTCAACTTGTGGAATATCGGATTTCATTCCTTTGAATTGAGATTTTACCCGATTAAAAACAAAACCTTGATTTCGATATTTTTCGCTGATTTCCTTTTTTAAAGAATCTAAATTTTTGGTAAAAAATTCTGGTTTGTATTTAAGGTTTTGAACGATATCATCATCATCATCAACTTGAACTTGCGCTTGATTGTAATTTTTTCCTTTATCAAAAAAGATTTGTGTAGAATTACCTTCTTTATCAACCTTTTTAATTTCAGTAAAATAAAAATAATTTTGAGTTAAAGAATCCAGGAATTTCACCGCAGAAGTTGAATCTTTTGCCAGTGTTTTTTTATTAGTCTGCACATCGATCAGCCAATATTCTTTGACTTGCGCTTTGAAAAAAACACAGGAGAAAAGCAGTAAAATATAAAGTAGGATTTTCAATGAAATTGTTTCTCTGTTTGAACTCAATTTGTCGAGGTTTATTATACGTTCAGCAATATTTTTTTATCTTTATTAAATTAGTATTTGCGTAAAAATACAAATCTTTAAACAGCAAATGAGACAAAAATCAAATCTTAAAAAAGTTTTCAAAAGAATGCAAAAATATAAAGTCTTAATGCTAAATCGCCTTTTGCAAACTTTTGTTGGTCTAATAACATAATAAAACTTTTGTCTCTTTTGCGGTTAAAAAAAATTGACAAACTCTTTGTGGTTTTAATTACAATGACGCTTAACTTTGCATCATTAAGTGCTTTTATTTATGAAAAAAATTGGTTTATTTTTCGGGAGTTTTAATCCCATTCACATTGGTCATTTAATTTTGGCAAATTATATTATCGAAAATACGGATATGGATGAACTGTGGTTTGTGGTCAGTCCACAAAATCCGTTTAAAGATAAAAAATCTTTACTGAAAGATCATAACCGTTTAGACATGGTACAACTTGCGGTGAAGAATTACCCAAAATTGCGCGCTTCAAATGTGGAGTTCTCTTTGCCAATACCAAGTTATACGATCGATACTTTGACTTATCTGCATGAGAAATATCCGGAATATTCGTTCTCTTTAATTATGGGCGAAGATAATTTAAATGGACTTTCCAAATGGAAGAACGCAGAGACTTTAATTAAAAATCACCACATTATTGTTTATCCAAGAGTTTCTGATGAGTCTAAAAAAGAAAGTGAATACTTACAACACGAAAATATATCTTTGATAAAAGCACCGATTATCGAACTTTCTGCCACCGAAATTCGTAATATGATTAAAGATGGAAAAAATGTGAGACCGATGTTGCCACCAGAAGTTTTTGAGTATTTGGATGGAAGTAATTTTTATAAATAATTAATTACTAACCATAAAAGTCATAAAAGTTTTAATATTGCTAAAGTGTAAAGGGATCTTTTTGAAAGTTCACAAAAGCAATGTTTATATTTTGTCTTCGTGTCCATATTATAATCCTTAAATTTGCGCTCAACTTTATTTATAAGGTCTTTTCAAATAATTATTATGCAGTTCATCGAGAATTTTTTCGCAAAATATAGCCAGGAGCAAATCGACAAATGGTTTAAACAAATTTGTATCGCCGAGGCGATTTCTTGGGTGTTTCTTTTCAGTGCAATGGTTTGGATTCGCTATGATAGGGAAGGACTTTTGCCAACGATCTATATTATCATCATCGGAAATATTCACGGGTTATTTTTCTCGCTTTATTTGTTGTTGCTATTCAATGCAAGAAAAATTTATAAGTGGGATGAAGAAGATACCGTATTTGCCTTGCTGGCTGCATTTTTTCCGTTTGCCACGATTTGGGTGGACAAAAAGTTAGCGCGCTTCGATCGGGAGGAATAGTTATTTTTAAATTTATAATATATCAAGAGTAGAATTTTTCTACTCTTTTTTTTGGTTTAGTATGTAATATTTCTAGAACCTGAGTTGTGTGTTATGTAAGTTTCTATATTTTATTAAAATTTTTATCTTTGATAGTCAGTGATTTAAGTTTTATTTAAAATTAATATCAGTACTTTGTATTGCATAATACTAAAAAGATTATATATCTTTGCATAGTAAGATTCTTACAAAACTAAAAACCAAACTAAAAGAAGGAAGTAAATACGAGTAACCAAAAACGAATAACCATTCAAAAAACTAATAACCCAACTTCCTTCTTTTTTTTAAAAACTTCAAACCATGAAAAAACTAATTATTTCTCTTTCACTACTCATCGGATTTGTTGCATTTGCACAAAAAGGAACCAAAACTGATTCTACGAAAGTTAAAGATATTCAGGAAGTCGTAATGACGAAAAAGGTCTTTCAAAAAAAATCAGACCGTTTCATATATGATGTTGCTGCTTCTCCTGTTGCAAAAGGAAATACCGCTTTTGGATTATTGAAAGAAACACCTTTGATTTCTTCAACCGATGATAAAACATTAAGAATTGCAGGAAAATCAAATGCGGTCATTTTTATTGACGGACGGGTAACACAAATGGATGCTGAATCTTTGGTTCAGTTTTTAAAAAATACGCCCGCCGAAAATATTCAAAGAATCGAAGTAATAACCATGCCGGGAAGTGAGTATAAAGTGGAATCTTCTGACGGAATTATTAATATTGTTCTTAAAAAGAAATCGAGCAATGGTTTGAATGGAAGCATGAGAATGAATAATCAACAAAATTATTATAATGCTTCCGGCGCCGGTTTAAGTTTAAATTACCGAAAAGATAAATTGGGAATTAACACCAACATCAACACCAGCGAAAACATTGAGGAGCAGTATTATATTTTAAAAAATGGAAACAGCGAGTCAACGAACCGTTCAGAAGGACGAATCACAGATCCAAATAAAAATTTAGGAGGTTACCTAAACATTGATTATCAGTTGAATGATAAAAACAGTTTGGCTTTAACTTATAATTCGCGGGCTAACAGAAGTTATAATTCTACGGCCAATCTTTTTAATACAACTACTGATTTAGTTAAACAGGAAACGGAATACACCTGGACAAAAAGTAAAGAAGATGCGCGCTCATATAATAATTCTGTGAACTTAAATTATGAATTGAAAACCGATTCTTTGGGAAGTAAACTGAATTTGAATGTTGCCGGCTTATTCTATAAAAGGTTGCAAAGTGCCAATAACTTCACCATTGCCTCTGACCAATATGGAAACGATGATGGGAACGTGATCAAAATTTATCAGGAACAACCGCAACGCATCAATAATTTTTCGGCAACGGCTGATTATGTTCAGAAGTTTAAAAAAGATTTAACCGTTTCAGTCGGTGGAAATTTCAATAAAACCAAAACCGATAATGACACAAAATACGATAGGTTTTATTTTATAACAGACTCTTTAACGAGCGAACCTAATCATTTTCTCTACGACGAAAATATCTTTGGTGCTTATGTAACCGTAGAGAAAGTATTTTCTCCAAAATTCTCCGGAAAAATTGGAGCGCGCTATGAATTGACTCAAAGTGAAGGAAATTCGGATAACGCGCAAGATGAAAACCTTCGAAACATTAAAAGAGATTATGATGAACTTCTGCCCTATTTGAGTATGAATTATGCGATCAATGACAAGAATAATCTTTCTTATGCGTTTTCCAGCAGAATGAGAAGGCCAAGTTTCTGGGAATTGAATCCAGTGCGAAATGTTTTGACAGAGTTTAATTACACCCAAAATAATCCTTTCGTAAAAGCCTCTTCAGTGTATTCTCATGAATTGACTTACATGTACAAAAGTTCTTACTTTTTAATTCTAAGCCATACCTTGACGAAAGATGAAATCACGCAAGTTCCTTTGCAGGGTGTGATTGATGGCAAGAATCAACTAAGATATATCAGGACGAATTTCGGAGACAATCAGGAAATGAGTGCGATGCTTGGAATGCAAAAAAGTTTCTTTAAAGGCTATTTATCTTCTAATTTTAATATTGGAGTTCAAAGAAATATCAACAACGGAAGTTTAAGCCAGGATCCGCTGACTGGAGATATTTTCCCTTTGTATCAAAATAATGTCAAATCGAATAGTTTATTAATTCAGACCGATAATAATATTCAATTGGATAAAAATAAAACGTGGTTTTTAGGCGTGAATTATTTCTACGTTGACAAACAGCAAATTGAGTTGGGACAACTTCACAGTTTGATGAGTTTAGATTTTAACCTTAAAAAACTTTGGAATCAATGGACTTTCTCCCTTGGACTTGATGATATTTTAAATACCAATAAAATCATTATTGAGGATTATCAGAAAAATGGAAATTACAATTACGTAAACCAAAACCAATATAACCGAGGCGTCGAATTGACCATTGTTTACAACTTCGGAAATCAGAAAGTAAAGAAAGTGAGATCCATCGACAGCGCCGATAAAGAGATTAAATCACGAACCAAATAGCATTCATACAGGTTAATTATATTTTATTTTTTTCAAAAAAAATCCACAACGATCATGTTGTGGATTTTTGATATAACCTTGACAGGCTTTTTATTTATAAATTAATTTTTCGGCAAGAAAACTTCTGCCAACATACATCTTGCACTTCCTCCACCATTCACTTCAATGGTATTTAAATCGGCGTAAATGATTTCGCAGTAAGATTCTATTTTTTCAATCTGTTCTTTAGTCAAAGATTTATAAGCCGTTTCACTCATCACCAAAAACTGAGTTCCTTCTTCATTTTGAACTTGCAGCATATTTCCTGCAAACTGATGCATTTGGTCTTCAGAAATTTCAATCACTTCTTTTTCAGTTGATTTAATGACTTCCTGAACTTTTTCTCTTTCCAGTTCATCATCGATACAATCCAGACAAATTACCACAAATTGCTCTGCAACACACATCATTACATTGGTATGATAAATCGGTAATCTTTGGTTTCCGACATTTTGAAATGAATGGAAAACAACCGGCGTGTACCCAAACTCATCGCAAAAATCACGAAACAGTTCTTCATCTAAACGGAGCGAAACTGAACCATAAGCAATTTTATGATCGTGATCGAAAATCATACTTCCGGTTCCTTCCAGGAATTTATCTTCATTTTCAGGAGATGATAAATCGTTGATTTCCGAAATTTTAAAACTTTCATTACGAACGGTATCTAAAATATCAGCACGTCTTTCAACTCGTCGGTTCGGCGCAAACATCGGATACAAAGCAACTCTTCCATCTTCGTGAAAACTCACCCAGTTATTTGGGAAAATAGAATCCGGCGAGTGTGGTTCTAAAGTGTCTTTTACAGTGATCACCTTAATCCCTTTATCGCGAAGTTTTCCAACAAAATTATTGAATTCCTGAAGCGCTTTTTCCTGAATATCGGCTTCTTTTTGTTCCACCTGAAAATAATTATTTTCGGCAGTTTGAGAATTGTAACCGAAAGCGATCGGTTCTACCATAAGAACGGTACTGGCTGTTTGCATGAATTTTAAGTTTTAATAAGGAGTCATCCTTTATCTCACAAAAATACTTAAATTTATAGATAATAAAAAAACCATGTTAGAAATTGCTTGTTTCGAAATTACGTCTGCAGAAACTGCCTGTCAATCGATGGCAGACCGAATTGAATTCTGTGATAATTTTGAACTCGGTGGTACAACACCGGACTTTTACGAATTTTTGCATCTGAAAAGAAATTATAAAACGCCTGTTTATGTAATGATCCGGCCGAAAGGTGGTCCGTTCTTTTATTCTGATGAGGAATTCCTGCAAATGAAAAACAGCATTATTACTTTTAAAGAAGGAGGCGCTGATGGTTTTGTATTTGGAATTCTAACGTCTAACAATGAAATTGATGAAGCCAGAAATCGTGAACTCATTGAACTTGCGGGAGAAACTCCGTGTACTTTTCATCGTGCTTTTGATCGGACTCCGGATTTGGATCAATCTATACAGACTTTAATTAAATTAGGTTTCAAAACCGTTTTAACTTCTGGTGGAAAAAAATCTGCGATGGAAGGAAAAGAAAATCTGAAAAATCTCATTGAGAAATATGCTCATAAGATAGAAATTCTAATTGGCGGTGGCGTTCGTTCTGAAAATATAGAAGAACTGAAAAAGTTCACTGGAGGAACGAGTTTTCATTCTTCCGCGATCTTGAAATATGACACTTTTGTAACCGATGACGAAATTAAAAAATTGAAGAAATTGAGTTCTTAAAATCTTTAACCACAAAGTCGCAAAGTTTACATATTCAAAACGAGAAAATTTTTCTTTGATAGATCAAACTCCTTTGCAATCTTTAGGGTAATCTATTTTTACAGTAATCTTTTGTCTTTTTTACGGTAAAAAAGAATTGTATTTTAAAATTATTCTCTTACCAAAGGCATTGTAGAACATCGCAACAAACCTCCCATTTTAGAAATCTCACGGTACGGAATTTCTTCTACCGTCATTCCCCATTCGTTTCTCAGGTGATTATTCATTCTCGTAAATGCTTTGTCAGAAACTACTATCTCTGGTGAGATGGAGAAAATATTCGGATACATTTCAAACATTTCTTCATGTGTTACATGGAAACAATTTTCTTCGCCGAAAATATCCAGGATTAAGCGGTAATCAGTTTCATCAACAAATCCGTCTTTATAAATAATACATTTATCAGTGCCGACAGGATTGAACGTACAGTCTAAATGAAGAATTCCTTTATAGGGTTCGCGGTCGTTTTTCTTTAATTCAAAATCCAGAATTCTCTTTTTAGGAAAATATTCTTTAAGAATGTTAATGGCGTATTCGTTGGTTCTGGCAGTTTTAAAATTTCTGTAATCTTCAGAAAAGCAGGTTCCTATAAAAATGAAATCATCCCAAACAATTACATCACCACCTTCTATGTGAGCGGTATCCGGCAGATTAATAATATCCCGCCATTTCACTTTTTCAAAGATTTTGCGATACGCTTCCTGTTCATCTGCACGATCGGCAATAACATTTGAAATAATCATTTTGTCCTCAATAACGAACGCAACATCTCGGGCAAAAACCTGATTGTAATCTTCAATAATCTCCGGGCGATAAACCTGAACATTGTGTTTGCGTAACACTTGTTCAAAGGCCATCATTTCATTGATCACGTTTTCTTCCGTCGGATAAATCCCTTTTTGAATGGTGTCATAAGATTTAGCATCGTAACTTTCCTCTAAAGTGGGAACAGCACCTAATGATTGTGGTTGCCCTAAAACAACAGATTTAAGTCGGCCCGTTTCATTTTTAATATTAAGTTTCATATGATAATGCTTATTTCAAATTTAAAAGAAAGTAATTAATTTTACTTTATGTGCTAGGAATAGCGAACAGATTTCAAATATAATAAAGATTTTATTGTCTATCATCATTTATGTGACATTTTACCCTTTACAGAAACATCCAAGAAAATGTTAAAAAATCCTGTACAACACTCAATATTATTAAAAAATGTTTAAAATATCACGATTCTTGTTAATGTTTAGTTAAAGTTGAAACAAAGCCCTTTTAATGAATACTTATTTAGCACTAAATTTGTTTAGAATAGAATCCAAACTAACGTTTAAAATAATTTATGAAGATGAAAAATACCTTAAAAAAACTGATTCCATTTGCAATAGTAGGAGTAATGTCTGGTGCTACCACATTCGGCGCGATTAATTACTTTAATGAAAAAAGCAACAATTCAGATTTTTCTTATTTTGCGCCAAAGAATAATGACGCAAAATATGCCTCATTCAATATGGCTGGAGTAGGCGATGACTTTGTGAAGGCTGCCAAAATGACAGTTCCGGCTGTAGTGAGTATCAAAAATTTTTCTGACCGAAAAACCAGAGGTAGTGATCAGGATATGTTTGATCTGTTCTTCGGAAATCCCTTTGGTGGAAGTCCGAAACAACAACAGCCACCTAAAGATATGCCGACAGGAATGGGTTCAGGTGTAATTATTTCTCCCGATGGATATATAATTTCTAATAACCACGTAATCGCAGGAGCGACTAAATTAGAAGTCGTTCTATCTAATAAAAAATCCTACGTTGCCAATTTAGTTGGAACTGATCCAACCACCGATATTGCGCTTTTGAAAATTGAAGAAAAAGGATTGCCTTATCTTAATTTTGCGAACTCCGATAATGTAGAAGTTGGTCAGTGGGTTTTAGCCGTTGGAAATCCAATGGGTTTAAATTCTACCGTAACGGCAGGTATTGTTTCGGCTAAAGGAAGAAGCATTGATTTACTAAGTCAACAGTCAAGAACGCCAATTGAAAGCTTTATTCAAACTGATGCCGCGATTAATCCAGGAAACTCTGGTGGAGCATTGGTTAATCCAAACGGTGAATTAATCGGAATTAACTCTGCGATTTCTTCTAAAACGGGATATTATGAAGGATACGGTTTTGCTGTTCCTTCAAACTTGGCTAGAAAAGTGGTTGAAGATATCAAGCAGTTTGGTTTGGTTCAACGAGGATTCTTGGGCGTAGTTCCTTTGGATTTATCTGATCAAAGACAAGTTGCTGCTTATAATCAACAGAAAAAAACCAACATCAAATCTGGTGATGGAGTTTATTTAATTGAAGTTGCAGAAAAAGGTGGAGCAGAAGATGCTGGCTTAAGAAATGGAGATATTATTACAAAAGTTGACAACACTGTAGTTTCCAGTTATTACGATCTTTCATTTGCAGTTGGTAGTAAAAGACCTGGTGATAAAGTAGCGGTAACCTATTTGCGTAACGGAAAAGCAAACACCATCAATGTAACGCTGAAAGATCAAAAAGGTGGAACTTCATTGAGAAGTAAAGCAGATCTTACGGTAACTGAAAAAATTGGATCAGAGTTTGAGCCGTTGAGCGATAAATTCAAAACTGATTACGGTTTGAACAGTGGTGTGATTGCGAAAAATGTACAAGAAGGAAGTGAGATTTCGAAAATCGGAGTTGTAGATAATTACATTGTAATTGAAGTGAATGGGAAACCAGTAAACTCTCAGAAAGATGTAGAAAAAATCTTACAGTCTTATACTGGAAACGTACAAATAAAATATGTTGATGAATATGGTAGAATTACCACAAGAGGTTTTAAAATGCCTTAATCCTCATCCTCATTAAAAACGAAAAACGCAACCTTAATTGGTTGCGTTTTTTTCTTTATTGAGTAAGTTTCTATTCTTTCGTTTTTTTCTCTCATAAATAATTTCGGTAATCTTACCGCCAATCCAGGCAAATGGAAAGAAAGTCAGAAAGATTAAGATTTTATAAAAAGTAGGATGATACGGGAAAATAATAATGTCGAGCATTGCAATAAACAACAGAATGAATCCGATTAAAATCGCATAGGCTACTTTGGCATATTTTACGATAATCGCTGTAACTACACCGCCCACTGTGGCTGCAATTCCCGAGGAAATTAAAAGTGCTACAAAGAAATAAGGTTTGTGTTCTACGGATTTCAATACCGTTTCCCACTTTTGAAAGGCCGAGAACCCATCATAGGTGATCCACGACGAATTTAACCGTACTCCCAATGAAATAAGGAGTCCGGCAACAGTAAGGCCTAATAGAGCTGCAAATGTATTTCTTAAAAAGTTCATTAGAATTGATGTGCGATCATAGAGATTTCGATGTCAACATTGCGCGGTAAACAAGATACCTGCACCGTTTCTCTCGCTGGGTAACTTCCTTCGGTAAAATAGGACGCATAAATATCATTCATCACTGCAAAATCATCCATGTTTTTTAAGAAAATCGTTGCTTTCACTACATTGCTGAAAGTAAGTCCTGCTTCTGTAAGAATCGCTTCTAAATTTTTCATTACCTGGTGCGTGGCTTTTTCAAAGTCATCCTCTAATTTTCCAGTTTCTGAATTAAATGGAATTTGCCCGGAGATATAAAGGATTCCATTTGCAAAATTAGCTTGTGCATAAGGTCCAATTGCAGAAGGCGCTTTTGAAGTGGAGATGATCTTTTTCATATATTGATTATTATTTATTAAAGTATTAGTAAATCGCCAATATCTATTTCAATTTTCAGTATTTGAAAATAGCAATTTCCTAGGATTGATTTTTGGCAAATATAAAACTAAAGTTTAATTCTTTAAAATTTAAAACGGAGCATTTGGTTGGGTAAAACTTCTGTCCTTATATTTCACAGCATCTCGCAAGATGTTGGCTTTAATTCCGATAAAGAAATCATAAACTTTGTACTGTCCATAAGGGATCCAGTTAAAGTTTATAGTGAAACTTCTTTGGTCTCGGGAAAATCCTAACTGCGTGCTCGCAATTTCTTTGGTGACAATATCATAATACATATTCCCAGTGATGTTCCAAAAAGGAGTTAGTTTGATGCTTCCATCAAGGCCTAAAGAGGCAACGTTATTTCCGAATCTGGTTAAACTTCGGGTGTAGCCATATTGTGCATTCACATTTAAACTCCAAGGTTGTTTGAAACGCGCGTAATTATCTTCATCAAAATAATAATCTTCATTTCGTATTTCACCTTTGGTTTTAAATTTCTTGGCCAATTCTTCTTTTTCCCCAAATATGGCTTCACTCAAAGGATAAGAAAGTTGTGCATTAAAACCTTGAACACTGAAATGTCCGAAGTTTTCTGTTCTGATTCCGATATCACTTCCTGGCGCAAAAATAATTTGATACGGTTCTAAAGTTAAGTTCGTATTCAAATTTAATTTTTCAAATAAAGTAGTTTGTCCGCTGAAAGTGAACATCGACCATTTATGAGTTGGAGCAGCGAAATTATAATTGGTGTTGAAATTTAAACTTTCAAAAATTTTCAATTTTTTAGTTCCGGTAGAATCTTTTTTAGATTTTACCTTCATCTCTAAATTATTATTGATGGAAAAACTTAAAGCCTGCACCAAACCTGAATTAGGTGAACCGATAATTCCGCGGTCAAAAATAGAGTAGGGGGTCATTTCACCACGGTCGTTATAATAGTTTTTATAATATCCGAAACTGGCTGCAGAGAAATCTGGCGAATAACTAAAACCAATTTGGGGCGTCATCATGTGGCGAATCGCTTGTATGGTTGAATTTTTTTTGAAATTTACCTGACCGTATAAAACAGTTTGTAAACTTGTACTGGCGGAGAAAGAAGAATATCCGGCTATTTTATTATTGAAAATATCTTCAACTTTATTGCTAATTGGATTGTAATTACGGGTTAATGTTTTCGTTGTTATAGCATTATCAACATTGGCAGAAATCGAGAAGGTGAAAAATTGAGCAATCGTTGTATTCGTTCCTAAAGCGATATTGTTTTTAACACCGGTTTGCATTTTGTCCCACATCGCTTTTGTAAACAGTTCACCTTCGTTGGTTTGAACGTAATTATTCAAATTCAATCCGGTATTTATGGTGATGTTTTCTAATAAACCTTGTCTGATCCCCGTTTTTGGTTTGAATAAATAGAACTGGTTAATCGCGACATTCATAATCGGAAGTTTTAAATCTGCCAATCCCGTCGAGAAATTCTGAGAATAAGAAGATGTTCCAGTAATGGTAATTGGTAAAGTCAAAAATCTTTTAACAATACTCACCGATGAATTCTGTTGTGCGTTGAGGTTGTTTTGATTAAAAGCGTAATTGTTATTTACAGTATTGTTATAGAACTTATTACTTACCACATCTACCGAAGCTGCGAAAGTAAGGAAGGGATCTGCTTTCGAATCCTGTTGATGTCTCCAGGCAATTCTGTAAGTTCCGGTTTTTGAGTAATCGTCAAGTCCTTTAATTCCCCGAACGGTTGTTCCAATATCTGCGGAGAAATTTCCAGTGTACTTATAGTTCTTTTTGTAATTGACTTCTGGTTTTAGATTCCAACTTCCTTTGGTATAGATGTCGGTTAGGATTTTTAAATCAAAATGGTCGCCGATTGGTTGGTAATATCCCAATCCATTTAGAAAGAAACCCACATCTTCTCTTTCCCCAAAACTCGGAATCAAAATCCCAGCACTCCTTTTATCTGAAAAAGGTAAGATTGCAAATGGCATAATCAAAGGTGTAGGAACCTGTTCAATATACATTTGAATCGGACCAGTGATGACCTGCGATTTATTTTTCCCTTTGATTAGTTTAATATTTGGTGCGAGTAAGTAATAATCTGCAATGGTGTCTTTTTTCTTAATGAAATATTCATCGGTCGTATATTTTCCTCTTTTCATAAAGAAAACCGAATCATTATATTTCTTTGTTTTTTCTGCCACGATTACCCCTTCGCTTTCTTCCGTTCTTGCATTAAAAGCAATGGCTTGGCGTGTTTTGATGTTGTAGGTGAACTCATCATATTCATAAGTTTTACCACCTTGAATGGCAACTGCGGGTTTAATTATTTTCCCCAAAGAATCGAGTTCTCCTCTTGCAAAGACCAAAGACTTATCCCAATCAATTGAAATATAATCCGCATCGATGGTCATGTCCTGATATTTTACCTGCGCATTTTTGTTCAGGTAAGTCATTCTTTTTTGAATGTCGTTTCTATTTCGGTCGGCTTTGAATTTCACCACCGCTTCCAGTTGTTCTTTCTTAAGAACCACGGTGTCGGATTTAGAAACAGAAGGATTAACTATCTTATTTTCAGTCAAATTTTGAGCATGCAGATGTGCTAAAAAATTGTTAAAAATTAGGATAATTAAGATTTGTAGTATATTTTTGAAGCCAGTTTTGACCAAAGCGCTTTATCTATTATATATTGGCGTCAAAATTAATATAATTTTTAAAATTTACAGATGATTACCGATAGTTTTTCCATTAAAAGATATTTTTCCCTCTTATTTGTCCTTTTATTCATGTTTAGTGGAGCCCAGAAAAAATTTACCATCGTTCTAGATGCGGGTCATGGCGGGAGTGATCATGGTGCGAACCGCTTTTATGGTGATTTAGGAACCGTAAGAGAAAAAGATGTTACGCTAGCCATTACCCTTAAATTAGGAAGAATGCTGGAAAAAAATAAAGATTATAAAGTAATCTACACCAGAAAAATTGATGAGTTCCCTTCATTAACAGATCGTACAACATTGGCAAATAGGAGTAAAGCTGATTTGTTTATTTCAATTCACGTTAATGCAAGTACTAAATCTGCCCCATACGGAACGGAAACTTTTGTACAGGGTCCAGATCAAAATAAAACCAATCTTGAAGTTGCCAAAGCAGAGAATGATGTAATTTTTCTGGATGAAAAAGACCGTGAAACTTTTGCGACCTATGATCCTAAATCACCAGAATCTTTAATTGCTTTAAAAATTCAGCAAAGCAAGTATTTAGAAACCAGTTTGTTATTTGGTAGTTATGTTGAAGGTAATTTTGTGAAAAAAGACAATCGGTTTTCCCGAGGCGTAAAACAGCAAAATCTACATGTGTTGAGATTAAATGCGATGCCTTCTGTTTTAATTGAAACTGGATTTGTGAGCAACTATGACGAAGCGGCTTATTTGGCTTCGGATAAAGGTCAGAATCAAGTTGCAGAAAGTATTTATGATGCAATCGTTAGTTATAAAAAAGCGATTGAAAGAAATGGCAGTGTTCCAGTTCAACCCAAGGAGATAGAGAAACCTGAGGAAAAGGCATTGAAAAATGATTTCAGAATATTGTTGATGTCAGCACCGATTAAATATAACAGTGGTGATCCTGCATTGAAAGGCCTTAATTACATTCTTACAATCAAAGAGAACGATTTGTACAAGTATTACTATAGCGTAACCAATTTGGCGTCCGTAAGAGATAATAACTTGAAATCAGCGAAAGATGCCGGATTTAGAAATGCAACTTCAATCTCCTTTATTCCAAATCAAAAATTAGGAACAGGTTATTATACTTTAGAACTTGCAGTAAGCGATCAGAAATTAAGTGCGAATTCTTATATGCTCAATACCCTGAAAGACGTTATAAGAACTAAAGAAAAAGGCAAGTTCTACTATACCTATGGTAAATTTAGCAGTTTGGAAGAAGCTGTTAAGACACAGAAAGACTTAGATGAAAAGGGCATTAAGAATACAGTAATTCAAAAAAATTCAAGATAAATTCGAAAAGGTCTTGCAGGATTAAAACTAAATTTCTATTTTTGCAGTCCTTAAAGCAAAGGCCTATTCGTCTAGTGGTAAGGACTCAAGATTTTCAGTCTTGCAACAGGGGTTCGATTCCCCTATAGGCTACTAAGAAAATGAAAATTTTGAAAAGTTTTATAAAATAAATTTTGTAATTAAAAAAAAGATTGTTATCTTTGCACCCAAGTTTTTAAGAAGATATGGCAAATCATAAATCAGCTCTGAAAAGAATCAGACAAAGCGAAAAGAAAAGATTAAGAAACAGATACTACCACAAGACTGCTAGAACAGTTTTGAAAGTATTAAGAAATGAAGAAGATAAAGCTGCAGCAACATTACAATTGCCATCAGTAATCTCTTTGTTAGACAAGTTGGTGAAGAAAAACATCATCCACAAAAATAAGGCAGCAAACCTTAAGAGCAAGTTGACTAAGCACGTTAATAAATTAGCGTAATTATATAAAAAACAAAGACGCACTGGCCCGTTCGTCTATCGGTTAGGACCTCAGGTTTTCATCCTGGTAAGAGGGGTTCGACTCCCCTACGGGCTACAAAAAAGATTATCAAACGTCTTTAAATCAGGCACTTAGCATTTATGTTAGGTGTCTGTTTGTATTATATTAGTATTACTTCAATATTAAAATCACTTTTTTCACTATTTCCTTAATATCGTAAAAAGTTAAACAAACGTTTATTTAATATTCTTATCAATAAATTATCATTATATTTGCTGAAGGTAAACCGCACTCACTTACCTATCTTTTTACATAAATTCCACTTAGTTATCTAGGTGGTTTTTTTATTATACATACGCACTAGGGGGGCGTATAATGCGTATAATGCGTATTTAGGCTTGTAACATGTTGAATAATAGTAAGTTATGAATAAAAATCTAGGCGTATAATGGGTGTATAATGGGTGTATTTGGGCGTATTTAGACTTGATTACACTTCAATTTAGCGTATTAATTAAAAATAAATCTTGTTTTTAGACCGTCACTTCCGTCACTTGTGTCACTATTAAAAAAATAAGTTATCTTAGTGAATAATTAAAATTAAAATTTATGGAAGATTTTTTTCCTATTTACGTCATTGCATCTTTTGTCTCTCTGGTCATTTTTTACTTTATTATTAAATCCGCTGTTAAAAATGCTATAAAAGAAACTCAAAATGTTCATAATGAAACTGACAAACTTTTAAAAAGCATCCTTATTAAATTAGGTGGAAATCTACCGGAGCTCATGAAAATTGATAATCTTTTAAAAGATGACTTTGAAGTTAAAAAAAGGACACTCAATAAAAAAATAACTTCCGACCGTAATTATTATGCAAAGATTAAGGAGCTGGAGATTGAAGTTGCTCAAAAAGAGTATGATTTAAAATCTAAATTATAGTAAAATATGAAGTAAGGTATACTTGGATCATATGACCAAAGTGGTTTGAAACCATTTCAACCTGCATAACTATTTGATAATCAAGCGACATAACAAATCGGTATGTTGCTATGTTCAAAATTGGTCACTGATAATCAGACTGTTACGGAGGACGCCCCAACTTTGGGGAATCCCATAAAAGCGCTCAAAGGTGATTTCAAATCACCTTCGGAAATTCCGTATTTATGACTGAACGAAGTTTTCCGCTCACCTATAATATGGTTTGAAACCGTATTCACTCAAGGGAATATTTCCTTTAGCTAACTCTGATTTTATAGGAAGGTGGGATTTTCCTATTACCCATAATTCTGGGGATTTTAAATACACGGAATTCCGTGCATGTAGGGGTTGCCCAAAATTGTGCAGGGGTTATAATACCGTTTTTAGCGTTGTTATTGCTTGCCCAAATGGGAAAGCAAAGAAAATAATCCACTTTATTAACATCTCCCCAACTTGCTCCGCTTTTTGATGAAGCGAATTGAGAAATGCTTTAATCTCCTGATAATCAGGCGATATTGTGAAAAACTATTTTGCTCTATGAAATTCATTAGGCTTGCGGAAAATTGTGCAGGGGCAAGATGTAAGTCGTCGCCAATATTGAATCTCCGTCTCGGCACGAAGATGTAAGTTTCAAATACGCCAATAATGGGGTGTTTAGATTAGTTACTAAGGACAAAACTGCTCCCAGTGTTAAAAACGGAAATTTACGCTTATATGAAAAAACCACCTACATTACTGCAAGTGGTCTTATTGATTAATATCGACTAATTATAAATCTGAAAATGAGTTAGTTGCAAATTTACAACCATCTACCTACAGACTCTACCTGCATTACTCGGTTAAAGACATCGCGAATTACTGATTTATGTACTGTGAAATTCTCGCTTTGATGCTCTGGATTAAGTGCGTAAAAATAAATTTCATCGCCCCTAACTTCTACTTTTCTTAAAATATCAAGTTTAAGTTCATCTACTTGTAATCTATAGTATTTGCCATGCTGAATTTGCGTAGGACAAATATCTACACAAGTTAATGTGTCGCCCTTTTGAAATGAATAATTAGGTGCAACTGTCATAACTTCTGAATTTAGCACCCATTGAACTTTTAAATTTTCCATTTTAATTATATTTTGATTGTTATTATTATTATCTGATTACTGAAATAAAATTTTCGACTTTGAAAGACCTGAAAGCCACCGCTTCTAAGTCCCAATAATTAAATACTTTTGGCGTATGTATACCATTGCCTTTTACGAACTGTGCAACGTTCTTTAAAGTGCCGTAGGCTTTGCGTAGCGTTCCATCCTTCTTCTCATAGGTGAAGCAAACTTCTTCTTTGTTTTTCATCTCTTGAGATAAACGATACAGTTGCCATGCTTTTGATAAAGACACTGCAAAACATTTACCTGTGCTTTTCATAATTTCGTACGCTCTTAAAAATGCTTGTGATCTAAAATTTTTCATGATATTTATTTTTTTGATTTATACTAAATTGAAATATTTGGCTTCTTCTTCGTGACAAAGTGCTTTTATTATAACTTTCTCATCAGTCGATAAACTTGCAAGAATCTTGTTGAGTTTATCTTCAAGATTCGACCAAAATCGGTATGCTCTTGAATTATCGCAATATTGGTAATTGGTGTCCATAGCGTTAATGTTTCTCGCTATCTTTTCGGCTCTTTGCTTGGTAATGGTTTGCATGAAGTTTTTATTAAATTATACCTTTGTGTTTAACTTTCTTGGACAAAATTATACATTAATATTTAACTGTGCAAATATTTATTAACTTTTTTGTATAATTTATTTTTGTTGTGTTATACTTTTAGGTTATATTTGTAGAAAATTAAAACAATGGTAGAATTTAGAAACAAAAATTTATCGAAGTCAGAACCTAACTATTTTTATCAAGTAGATGAATTTGTTACTACGTTTGGAAAAGACGCTAACAAAACAGATTCATTCGAACACGTGGAGGTATTTAGAGATAATGATTTGTATCGAGCAAGAGTTAAGGCATTAGATTATTACAATGAAAGATTGAAAGGCATTGAAAATACATCGTACGTATTGCCTTTTGCTTCTCCTTGTGAATTTCGTGCTGCTGAAAATTCAGCATTTAGTATTACTGTCTCATTAGTTGAATATTATAATGAAGATGAGTTGTATCAATTTGCTATCGAAGGTGAGGATGAAGAGACTACTGTTGAAAACAAAGAAATTGAGAGAATTGTATATGAATCAAAGGGGTATGATATTAAATTTTAAATAAACTATTATGTTAAGAATCAAAGAGGTTTTAAAAAAAAAGAAAGTAAGCCAAATTGAATTGGCTGAAATGTTAGATATTACTACTGTTGGAATCAATAAGATTATTAATGGTAATCCCACCGCTGAAACACTGCAGAAAATTGCTGAAGTGTTGGATGTGGATATTCGTGATTTATTTGAACCGACGAAGGAAGCAACAACGGAACCCATCTATTTAAAACGTGATGGAGATTTTATTGAAATCGGTTCCTTAAATTTGAAAGGGTAGAAACTTATTTTATAGCTTTGCCTTTATGGATGAAATAAAGTCAATTGAACGCAAAATACACCGCTTAAAAAAGGATTTACAGCCATTAAATGAAAGGTTTGAAACGATCCTGAAAGAAGCCGAAAAGAAGCAATTAGAAATCACCCATTTGCAACAGAGATTAGATTTAAGTATTGAAATCGCACGAGGAGAAAACGGAGGGGAAGCCGTCTCGAAGTTGCAAATGGTTGTTCTAAAATCGAATCAAAGAAGAGGTATTAAACTTCCTAAAGAAAACTGATCAGCAGCAAAATCAAAATATACAGATTTGGTGCATTTTACATACCCCAAAATTGGTGTATGCTCCATGAATCCATGAATTACTGTTCTTATCATACACTCACCCTGAGTGCGAACGACCTGATGTGAATATTGTTCCTACCAGCTTCAGTGAGTTATTGCCCAAAATGCAAAAACCACCATGAACCTACTTAATTACTTGATAATCAAGAGATATGATTCCCCATATCGGGTTGCTGTACCTTAACCGCCTGATAATCAGACTCCATGAATTTATGGTGACTGGTATTCAATAAGTTACATCTTTCGCTCGATAAGAAGTTTCCCATAAATGCGAGAATATCCGTATTTATGAATGAACAAAGTTTTCCGCTGGTTGGCGGATAATTCCTTTATAATACCGTTTTTGGCGATGTTAATTTTATAATTTAGACTATTAAGAAGGATAAAAAAACCTCCCATCTCTGGAAGGTTTGAAGTTAAGGTTATACAGCCAAATCGTTTTCGAAAATGTCAGCCAATATTCTTTGAAAATTCCCCGGATCATCAAGGGTTTTCAGGTCAATAAGCATGTTTATTGTTTCCTCTTTATTTGGTGGTATTTTAAAATCTTTTAGTTCGCTTAAAGCTTTGACCACTCCCTCTACAATGTCCCATTTGACTATCGAAACTACATACTTCATAATATCTTCAAAAGAAGATACCTGAAATGACTGACTTTCTTTAGACATATTTAGAACTACAGACGAGTTAACTCCATTATTAGCAAAATCAACAAGTTCATCAGTATTGATTTTCTTCCTGATTTTCTCTTTGGATTCTTGGCTCATATCAAAACCTTCTATCCGTCTGTCTACTATCCTTTCAATAGTTTCCTTTTTTACTAGATCTCCCATATTCAAATTTATTATTTTTTTATGAAGCGGCATAGGCTTTCTACACCGCTATTTTTGTTAGATTATTGATAATGTGATTTAAACTCACATTTAAAATACTTTTTCTGCTAATTACCGTTTTTTAATTTCAACATTCCCGGATTGTTTCACTTTAGAATCGCTTCCATATTGGTAAACAATCACTTTGGAACTGTCTGCCGCTTCAATTTCAACGCTAGCAGAATCTAAGACGTTAACCATTAAAAAAGCGTTATCTGCTGCCTTTATCTTCATTTTTGAATTATGCCTAACAATAAGCACTGAAACAGAGTAATCTTTAAATATGGTTTCTACATCAGAATTTCCAAACACCGCAAAGCGGTTCCGTGCTGTAATGTCACCTTTATGATCTACAAAAAAACCATAGTTTTCTGCGTGCCCCTTGAAATGTTGTCTTAAGAGATTGATATTAGGAAAGTCATTGGACATTGCCCAACTATCATCCGCAAAATACTTAGAACACATTTGATCGTATGATGAATATTTTTTTATCTCTGAATAACATTCTGGAGACATTTTAATTGTCGTGCATTTCATTGCTTCGACTGCTAATTTTTTACCTAAGTTCATTTTTGTTGTTTTTTGATTAAATACCTGCAAGTCCTTTTGATTTAGAAATTAGTGTTTGGATCCCATCATCGATAGAGTGTAACCGTCGGGTATTAAATTCAATTGCTATCAGATTATTAAGAGAATTGATAAAAGTCAATTGATTATTTCTGTGAATCGCCAATGATTCTGCTTGATAGACTCGCATCGTATTAATTTGCGCTTCCAACGCTCCTGCAGTCTTTTCAGTAATACCTTTAATATCGCCTTTCATCCCTTCATTTACAGTCCCAACAGTCCCAACCGCACCAAACAAATCTTTATATTCTTGAAGAGCGCTCGCATAATTTTGAGACGAGGTGGTGATCATATTTTTTATATCCTGTCTCTCCTGATCTGTCAATCCGTCAAAAGTTCCGTTTCCGTTTGAATCATAACCCATACTAGAAAGCATCTTGTTAACAACATCCTTCATAGGACCTTCAAGCAGTTTCATTCGTAATGCATTGTTGACCATGTCTGCTAAAATTTTATCAACAGTTTTTCCCATTTCCTCGGCTGAATCCTCACCAGTTCTAAAAGCAGAAACAAGAGCGGTAGATAATTCATCTGCAAGTCCTTTAGCATTTAATCCATTCAAAATTTTATCACTCATACTTTGGCCTATGTCCGCAATAGAGTTATCAATTTCATTTAGCTTTTGTCTCCATTCCGCTATCTTATCATCATCTCTATTTTTTTTCTTCTTGCTTTGTTCCTGCCTAATCATCTCATTAATAGCATTCTTTTGCTGTCTAAGGTTTTCTATTCCTTGTCTGGACGCATCAAAAAACTTGTCACCTAATGCGCTGTTAATGGCTCTGGCCAAATCGCTGTAAGCTCTTTCTAAAGCTTCCACTTCCTTAGCATGCCTTTGGATTTCACGCTCTTTTTTCTTATCGCCGCTCATCCATGCTCCAACGGATTTGACAAGACCACCAATCGCTTTAATTGAACCCGCAACTCCTTGTAAAATATTTCCCTTAGCAAATCCCTCAATCGCTTGTGACGCTCCTGCTGAAAACTGTTCTAAACCTTGAATAGTGTTTTGAATAGAATTTAGGATATCACCAAAAACCCCATCCATATCTCCACCCATGGAAACGAAAACACCTTGAACTCCGCTTGCTATTTCACCTGCACTTTTCAAATATTCATTAAATCCCTCTAGTCCTTTTTGGACGGCTTGTAGTTTTTGTTCCGTAGTGGATGCGCTATTTCCGATAACATCAAACATTCGTTTAATTACTGCACCGGGATTCCTTTTGGTAATGAGATCATCAATTTTTTTAATGAATTCGCCAATCTTTATTTTATCGGCTTCGGCTTTGGTTTCTTTCAATTTTTCAATGAGAATGTCACGAAATTTTTGAAGTTCCTTTGTTGCAACAGAATTCATATCTGTGAACATTTTGGCGTATTCGGGGTTATCCTGCATTTGTTTGAAGAAAGCATCCAATTGTTCCGTCGCTTCTGCTGCATTGATTTTTTCACCTTCCTCTGGTGTTTTAGCCTGCTTTCTCAAATCATCGTACTTTTTGGTGATAGCAGCCTTTTGTTTCTCAAAGGTTTGGTGTTCCGCTAAAAATGACTTGTAGTTATCTTTGATTTGGTTTTTTGTCGCTTCAATTTGTGCATCATTTTCCCTTTTGAATGCCAAATAATTAGCCGTATTTCCTCCCTCTGATTGAAATATTTCAGCATCTTTATTCTCTAAAATTTCGATTTGTTCAGACAAAGAAACAACCCCACGAAGCGCATCACTTATATCATTTTCCCAATTTTGCAAAGGCGTTTTTACTCCGGATAAAGAATTGATTTTTTCCGTAATAAATACAAGAGACTGTTTCTCTTCATCGGTTAGAATTCCTGGTTTACTTTTTAGTGCTTCTTGTTCCTTTTCCAAGTACCCTAAGTAATTAGAAGAACCATTGATTAAATCTTTGTACTGAGCATCTGCTATTTCCTTTCCGTAGAATTCTGCAAGTTTATAGTAATTATTCCACTGTCTTTCCGCTTCTGTAATTTGCTCATCAAATGTTTGAATAGAAATTTCTTTTTCACGTTTGGCAATGGCTTTTCTAATCTTTGCTGCTTCTTCTTTTGCTTGAGCAACCGTTACGGTTTTACCAGTCTTAACAGTATCGCCAAACTTATTTTTTGTGAGTTCATTTACTGTATCGCCCGATGCTTTTTGCAAGGCTTCATTCCAAAGAGAAATTCTCTGCTCTAAATCTGCAATGGAACCTTTAGAGAAAATTTCCGCTAATTCTCGTTTGTGAGCTTCTTTTTTCTTTTTAACTTCTTCTGTTGAAATATTAAGCGCTTCACCAATTGGATCAGTGGGTGGTTTTACTCCTTGCTGTAATAATTTCGTGCTTTCTTTATCGATTTCACGAAGTGCGCGATTATTAGCCAATCTCTTTTCAATCATTGCACGCTCTTTTCTTTCTTGAGCGGTCAATCCACGAACTACATCACCAACACCTTTAATATTCCCGATACGTTCACCGGGCGTTAAATTATTAGGATTATCCCTGTCAATATCTTTATTGCTTTTTTCTAAAGCTAATTTCTGCTCGATTAAAGCCTTTAGTCTCGCTTCTTTCTCTAGCATTTGGAGATACCCACCAATAGCAACTGTATTTTGACCAATACGAATTCCCTCAATTGTCAGTCCTTTAATACGCTCGCCTGTAATGGAATTGATTTGTTTTAAAGCATTTTTTGCGACCTCGTCAGACGTATTTTTATCTTTTATAACTTTTAAAAGGCTGTCAATTTTAGAACGTTGCTCTTCTAAGGATTCAGAATGTTTTCGGGTTTTTTCTGAGAGTTTTCCCTGAATATCTGCATACGCTTCTGTAGCGGAAACATTCTTGTAAATCACGTAGGACAGACCCGCTAAAAGTCCAATAATAACGCCTATTGGATTTGCTGTCATTGCTGCATTCAATCTTAATTGCGCTCTTTGTAGAATAGTTGTTGCAGCAGCTCCGTATGCTTGTGCGGTGGTTAAAGTTCCTTGTGCTAATGCCTGTTGTAAAGTTGCCGTAGTGCTTAATTGTTGCCACGCTGCAGTAGCAATTAAAGCCGCTCGATAAACTCCATAAGTAGCAATCATTACGCCTACAACCTCAATCACATCTTCGTAATTCTCTACTAAATAATTCATTGCGGAAATACCGTCCGATAAAACCCCCTCATTTCCTTCACCTATTTTATTTAACATCTGATCCCATGAATCGCCAAGGTTTGAAACTTGACCCGACAATGAAGCGGACTGCTTTTCCATTAAATTAAAGAACATTCCACCCTCGTTTGTCATTGAGAATAGAACATCTTGAACATCTTTAAAGCCGATTTTACCAGCGGTAACCATTTTAGAGATTTCGGCTGTACTTGTGCCAAACTTTTTAGCGAGTTCAGCAAGCATAGGAATACCGGCTTCTGTGAATTGTCTAAGGTCATCACCTGCAAGTTTTCCCTTAGCCATAACCTGACCGTACACAAGGTTGATTCTGCCAAGCGGAACACCAAGACCAGCGGCAATATTTCCCATTCGGGTAAGCGTGTCAACAACTTGTTCAGCTGGAACTTGAAAGGCTAATAATTGTTTTGCACCCGTCGAAACATCTTGCAAAGAGAAAGGTGTCTTGGCGGCTAATTCCACCATTTGAGCCATTAAATCTTTTGCTTTCGATTGACTTTTTAACATTGTGCTGAATGCGATCTCAGTCTTTTGGAATTCACCTCGAATACTCACTACCTGCTGAATGAATCCGCTAAGCATCGAAGCCGAAAAATATCCAGCAACGGCTGTGGAAAGGTTTTTAAAAGAAGAATCCATTTGTCTGGTTTGCGCCTGTGTTTGGTTTCCAAGACCTAAAATATCCCGACGCATTTCCGTGAGGTTTTTTCTCCACTCTGTCATGTCGATGGCCGCACCAAAATATAAAGCTCCATTATTATTGTTCATTATTTTAATATTATTTGTTATTGATTAAAAGAAGGGTGTGAATTACTTTACACCCAATCTCTCTTAAAGGTCTGAGAAGTCGATGAAATCTAAGTTGGGAATTACTTTACCTTCTGCATCTTCTCTGAATAAATGCCTAAAGTCTAAGCGTCGATTAAAAACACTTTGTTTCAATTGTGGGAAGACTACATTGATTTGCTCCGCAATAGCCTCTAATTGGCTAAAAACGTCTAATTGAACGCCTTCTGCATACACGCTGTAACGCTCTTCAATATCTTTGATAACTTTAGGGTCTTCCACCGCCTTTAAATTCTTTACTCGAACATCTGCCATTGAATGGAATATAAGGTTCCAACCTGCAATAGCTTTTACGATAATACCCTTTAAATCGGTTGTAATCGCTCTTATTTCGGCTTCTTGTTGCGTTGGTGAAGTAGTTGACGAAATAGTAAGGGCGTATGCTCTCAAAGAATCATCATTGAAATTCCTCTGACAAAATTGATTCGCCTGTTTGTCTTCAATCGTGTATCCTGCATCTGTGAACGCTTTTAGTAAAGTATTAACTTTGTCGATTGCGGTTAAATAATCTGAAATTTGATTGTCAATTTTCGCTTGGTCTTTTTGAATTACTGTTGCTGTCATTTTTACTTTTTTTGATTGTTTATAAATTGTTTAATGTCTTCTGCCGTTATTTGGCTTTCTGGTTGTTTAGGTTGTTCTGTGCCTTCTTTCGGCTTTAATCCTTTTGCTTTAAGATAGGCCACCATGTCAGGAGACACTTCTTTGTCTTTTAATTTGTCGCTCATTTTTTATAAAATTTAATTAGATTATCTATTATTTCGTTTGGGTCATTGGGTATTTTAAACCCTTGTTTTTCGGCTTTCTCAATTGAAATGAAGTTTAGTCCTTTACGCTTCAATATCGCTTCCAAATCGTCTAACTGCTCATCTGTCAACAATGAAATGTTAAACTTGGGAATACTACTGTGCATTACTTCGCTAAGAATTTGTTTCCTGCTCTTCATGGCTTAGTTTTTACTGTATTCGGCTCTAATTTGTTCTACTACTCGGTTGAATTCTGACTCGCTCATCTCTTCCAGTACATCTCCAAACGATACCGTTTTGACTGTGGGAATTACAAACTTTGCAAAGTCGAAAATTATCTTAAATCTAGCAGCAGCATCTAATTGGTCAAAGTCAGATTGTAACGTCTCCAGATTGTCGTTAATGAAGTATAGGAACGTATCACGAATATTTTGTGTAACCTTATTTTTGGCTCCTTTGGTGCGCCCACCTAAATTATTTCCTTTGGTGAATTTTCCGCTTTCGTCTCTCATTTTTGTCTGTTTTTAATTAAAAAATTCCTCCATGCTTGTGTTAGTTCTCCTGCTACATCCTTCATCTTAGGATTGCCACTTAGTTTTAGAAAATAGCCGAATCCCTTTTTTATTTTTACGGGTTGCATTGCTTCTGTTATTTGCTTTTTTCTATTTGTCATGATTTCCGTTTGTTTTTCCGTTTGTTATTCGGCTGGTTGCTTCCAATAGTTATTCGACTTTCATTAAATGTAGTTGCTGCTAATTTTTGGGCTTGTTCATACACTTCCTGTGTTACCTGTTCCCCTTTCAATCTGTACTCATTTTTGAGTAAAAGTCCATCCGTGCTGTACTGAGTGAAATGAACCGGAAACTGTTCCGTGGGTCGCATCACTTCTTTTAAAATTTTTGCTCTGCTCATATTGTATTTGTTAGATTCATTATTCATCATCTATATTTTTAATAGTGATTCGTGGCGGATCCATTCGCTTTATTTTCTGTTTGAATTTGTGAAATGGGACTTCTTTGCCTCTCAGATAATATTCCGTTTTTACTGTCTTCCCAGCACTCTTATAAACAATGCATATTGGTGTATTACTTCTCATATCAATACGGTGTTGAGTTAAAAAGGAAGTATCTGCCATCATTGGTCTTGTCTATTATTTCCTTCAATCGCATTACTAGCATCAAATCGGTTGCGTCTTTTTTATCTAATCCTTCAATATCATAGAGTTTTTGGATTAACTCCTTAGCGGTTACCGAATCATTTTCAGGAATGATTTTCTTTGCGAGTTCTGCAAGTCCTTCAGTTGAGAACTCAAGTCCTACCTTTACCCTTTCGGCTTGTGTGTAAACTTGGGCCGTAATCGGTGGCGGTGGTGGCTCAATTGGAAGCGTTTCAGGCTCTCTTTTCAATTCTTCAGTAATATAATCTGCAATGTCATATCCTGCGGTTTTTTGCTCTATTGTTGCAATGTCTTCTAGAAAAGTTAGCATCTTAACGTTTAGCCCGGCATCGACTGCATTTTCTTTTATAATATTCCACTCATCAAATGCAACATTATCTACCGAAGTATCAGGAATCAATAGAATATTTCGCCCTCTTAATTTCTTCAGTTTTGATACCGATAATGTCCTTAATGATCCTGAAGCCATCCAAAGATATTCGGGCATAAAGAAAGTTCCTAGAATGGTGTTCTTTGGACTTTCTGCAATGATAATATCCTTTGTAGAATACTTATCTAGTAGATGTTCGCCAAATAAGCAATTAGTCTTCTTTTCATTATCATAATACTTTGTTATCCATTCAGGAATCTTAGTTTTATTTTTATAATAATGGTAGAGAATAGAGTGTAACCATGTTTGGTCTTGGGTCTTATTATTCTCATCAAACATTTTCACCTGAACGGAATTAATTCTCTGAAGGTGGTCGATAAATGGAAATGTAACCGCTCCCGAATATTTGCCATTTGTTAAGGCTCCAATTTTATAATCTTCAAGAGTTTTATTAATATCTTCTGAAGGAATCTTTAATTCTACTAGATTTTTATATAAGTTACTTTGGTTTATATTCTGCAAAGTTTTAATAAATACATCTTCAGGAAAGTAAACTTGTGGTTTCGGTGGTTTTGGTATAAATGGTTTCTGCTCTCCTTCAGATTCAGGATAAAGAATATACCCACAATTTACCTCACGATCACAACGGCCGTACTCTTCACTCTGCAAATTACCATCACCATCAACATAACGTACTAAACTCTTTTTTCCGCACTGTTGGCATCGGTACTTCTTGGAAGATTTATCCAAACTATATTTGTAATTAATCGTTGTCATCGGTGATCAATTTTTGATAAACTCCTTTAGTCACCTTAGCAAATAGTCTCTTATTTTTTAAGAAAGTACTGAAGGCGGTATGTCCTAGTAATTCATTAGTTTTAGCGATTTCCGCACCTTCTGAAGTGGTGAACTCTTCAGGTAGTAGATCGTATAATTTCAGTTTATTTTTATCCAACACTTCTAAAGGATCATCCAATTTCATTTTGGTAATCATTTTTAAAGCATTGTTACGGAAGTAATCAACTAAAATAAGGGCGTTTTCTGCGGTTTCCTTATCAATCTGATCACCTTCATAGAATTGCCCTTCATTGGCTCGTTTTAAGACGTGTAATATTAAAGATAACCTTATGGCGTATATTCTTAATTTGGCATCAAATAGACGTGTTGTAAAGTTGCTTGCTTTTTCTTGGGAATTTCTCCAGTTAACTAAAACCTCTCCAGCATCTCTTTTGAATGTCACTAGATTATTTTCAAAGTTTGCGTTTTCAAGTTCTAAAATGCTACGGATTATTTTCTCCCATTTTTCATCTATACTCCTATCCACTTTTTCAAGTGTCCATTTACCTTGTGGTGTATTTTCTGCAACTACCATTAAAAATCTAGGTGCGTACCCATCAGATACCATTTTCGCAAACATTTCGGAAGCTTCTTCTATCTGAATACCACCAATAACAGAAAGGAAGGCATCTTCAATAAATATAGAATCTTGCACCCTATCTTTTATAGATGTTTTACCATTCCATATACTTAGTTTAGTTTGTCTATCGCTACCTTTACCGCCTTTATACTGTCCATCACCTTCAACAAATCCTTTTAATTCGTCATTAATACTACCTAGACCATTCGGGTTTTTTTGCATTCTATCTGCATACGCCTCTACCGTTACATCCTGAAGGATTCTTTGTTTTCTTATTGGTGGTTCCGGTTCATCTTCTGCTGATCGTTCGGAATTTGGAAGGTTTTTAAATATTTTCAATGCTAACTTATAAGCATCAACTTCCTCTATGTATTTCTTATAATTCTCGGCTTCTACTTTTAATAATGGCTTGTAAAAACTATTTATACCTTCTGTTTTGCCTTCTCCGCTTTCTCCCACTACTGCTATCCATAGACTTGCATTTGTGGGCATATCAAAAAGTAATTCAACTTTGAAGGTATTACCTATTGATGTTGAAATTACACCTAGCACTGAAGCGAAAAGAAATTCAGTTGGAATACTTTGTTTGGTCGCTTTTTCAGTAATCATATTTTGCACTACTTCAGGGAATACCTGCAATGGTACATCGCTTTTTTTATCGTTTAAAGTCTCCTTAATGGAATCTTTTAAACTTTTTACCGCACTCATAACCTCTAATTACTTTGGTAGTTTATAATATTTTTTGCTACCAATAACAACCGCTGATATTTGTCCACGCTTCTCTTCCCTCCAAAGTGTAGTATCGGAAATTTTACGGATTTTTAAGTATTCCTTTTTAGTAAGTAGTTCAGAATTATCTGAAGTTTGAGAATTTTCACCTAGAATTTGATCTAGTTTAGAATCGATACTTGCCATCATATTATACATGGCACTAAATGGGTTTTCCATTGGTTAAATTTTTTAATGTTATTCAACCGCCTTGGAACTTTTGGAAATTTGTATCTTTGGAAAAGATTAGCAGTTCCCCAACTTTAATCTTAGTTTGATACTCTTTCCGCTAGCGTTCGTTGGCGGTTTTTTTATTTCGCTCTCTTTGAACTCTGTAAATATAAAAAGACTTAAAATATTTTGAAGTTTAACAAGTATTTTGGAATACTAGAATACTTTTAAAGAAACTCATTTAGTTGATTTTGGATGGTTTGAATGTACTGGGCATAGTCATCAGTTTCAATAAGACGATGTCCATCATCATTTTTTGCAAGGTATTTATTAACACCGCTTTCATTTAGATTTGGATTGAATGATTTGTAAAAATACTTTTTAGTCATATTTTCAGGAAGTAGAGGTTCTAGAATTGTGATTATTGCAGATAGTTCTTTTCCTTTTGCTTTCTGCATCATCTTTTTTAATCCATCAATATCTCTGATATTTGTTGTAAAATAATCTTCAAAGTTTTTATATTTTATCTGCTCTTCTTTTTTCTCTTTTTTCTCTTTAGGTCTTTGATCTAGGAAGGAAATAAATGATTTTAATAATATTTCAAGTTCAGAAATTTCAGATGGTGTTCTTAGTTGATCACCTTTGTAATATTGCTTAATTTCAGAAAAGTAATCCTGAAGGTCATCTTTTATAATTGATCTGCATTCCGCTTCTCCTATGCCTCTCAAATCGATTTCACGTTGTAGCAATATTTCAAAATCATCTTCGTCCTTCGCTAATATCGGAAAGTCAACAAATATTTCTACTTTGGTTTTAACCTTCTTTGGATCATCCGTTATATTTCCTTCACCATCACGCCAACCATATCCAGCTACTTTATTCTCATATTTGACTGTGAAAAAATTATTTAAATCCATGCGTTGACGGATTCCTTTATACTTATCATTTTCGTTGTTCATAACACTATCTTTTTACACGTTTTTTTTAAATTACACTCATTATTCACTCTAAATACGCCCAAATACACCCATTATACACCCATTATACGCCTGATTTTTTTCTTGTAACGTATTGATTTATAACAACTTATACTCGATTATACGCATTATACGCATTATACGCCCTAGTAAGGTGTATTTAGTCTTCAGTTATATTAATTTTATCATAGAAATTACCTAACATTTTTGAGTTGGTAGCATCTTTTTTTCCTATGTAACTAAGGAGGGTTCTCTCTTCTGTATGGCCCGAAACTTCAAGAATTAAACTAGTGGGAATTTTACCGTAGAAATTAGTACAGTAGTTTTTTCTCCCAATATGACTTCCTACTAATTTATATTTTGGATAATGTCCTGAAACTTTTCTCCAAACTCCTTTAGATACTTCAGTTAAAATAGATCCTTCTATAATTTCATTTATACCAGCAATTGCACAAACTTTTTTAATCTGATCATTATATAATTGTTCGCTTATTGGTGAAGGAAAATTCATATTATTATTTTGAAGGATCTTAACAACTTCAGGATGTAATAATAAACTCATTTTCTTTTCAGTCTTAACCTGAATAAAATCAATAAAATAATCTTTACCATCTTTTCTAATCATACTAGAATTAAATCTCATAAAATCGGATACACGTTGCCCAAGGAACGAAGACAGATAGAGCCATGTTTTAGCGTCTTCTAGTTCTTTTGGTACTTCAGTATTGATAATGGTTTGAAGTTCCTTAAATGATAGATAAACAACATCTGTCTCATCGTACGCCATTCTAAAATCTACATAGGTGGGACTTAACTCTATTTTGTATCTAGTAGAGTGATTACATACCGTTCTAATTACTTTAATGACTTTTGCAATAGTATTCTGCGAGTACTTTTTATTATTCTGAAGATAGGTAACTAGATCAAATTTCATTTCTTCATCTACTTCAGGAATCAATACTTTATAATCATATCCTTTTATTGAAGATTGGAAGGTTTCAAATGCTAGAATTATATTCTTAATATCTTCAAGTTTTAGAATCGTTCTAGGTTTTAGTTCTAGGCTTTTTAACTTGATATAATTATTGAAGTGGAATATTAAATCTTGTGGTTTGTCTTGTTGCTTTTTTCTTGCTTCAGTTCTATTCTGAATATTGTAATACTCATCAATAGTTTTTTGTAACCATTCTTTTGTAGGAAAATATATTGTTCCTTCAGGAAATGAAAGATCATATTTTTCTAGGATAAAATTTCTAATATCTTCTTGAAGTTTATAAACCTTATCAATCCTTTCATCTTTACCCTTGTGTTTTTTATGATTCTGCCAATACCATTTCCCATCAACCATTGGTTTATCCTTTACCTCTTCAGGATCGAATACAAATATTTTAGTTTTATATTCTACGAAGTCAAGACCAAATTTATTTCCTTCAGTTACTTTTGAAGGATTAGAGAATTGAAGTCTAGCAGTGAACGGATCGTTTTTCTTTACTGTGGATCTTAATAAGAAATTAACTGTTGCCATAATACTATCTTTTTACAAAACAAAGATAATGATAATTTGTATTATTATAGTATTAAATAATACATATTTTAAATAAACTGAAATTATAAGAAATTAGAATTTACTTTAAGTACCTATAAACGCTGTCTTTACAGTGCAAGTCTTTTCTAAGTATTTCTATAAAATTAGTCCCCTACGGGCTACCAAACTTCCGAAATTAATTTTTCGGAAGTTTTTTTTATGTCCTATTGTGAGGGTTTATAGACGGATAGAGAATAGACGGATAGATGAGAGACAAGAGATTATCAAACTAATTTGATGTTATTATTTCCGAAGTAAATCTTAATTTTCTTAACTCCTAAATCATTATCTTAATGTTGAAAAGATTTTAGATTTAAATGGTATTGTTGATAAAGTATATTCCCTTAATCTGAAATTACTTCTAAATCATTCGACAAAAAAACTTCTACACTAATGCAGAAGTTTTGTTTATTTGATGAACGAAAGATTATTTTAAGAGTCTATTTAATATCATCAACCGTTATATTCTTCTCTTCCAATGAATCCTGATACAGTTTCTCTGCACTCCATTTCGCATGTCTCGACGGCGTTATTTTAAATCCTTTGTTCCGAGAGTACACTTTGGTAAATTCTGCACCGAAAAAGATCAGCATGCAAGAGTAATTGATCCACATCATAATTAAAACAATGGTTCCCGCGGCACCAAATGCTGACGTCGGTTTCAGTTCAGAAAAGTAAAGACTAAGCAGAAACTTACCAATCGTAAAAAGAATCGCGGTAAGAACTGCGCCCGGCCAAACTGCTTTCCAGGAAATTTCTGCATCCGGCAGAACTTTAAACATAAAAGCGAATACCAATACCACCAAAAAAAAACCAAATAGGTAGTTCACCGTTTCCATTAAAACATAGGTTTCCACTCCTAGTTGATACATGATGAAGTTATTTAGTAAACTAATTGCGGAAGAGAGAACCATGGTGATCATTAATAAAAAACCAATCACGACGATCATTCCTAATGAATTGGCGCGGTCGAGTAGAAATTTTACGATTGCTTTTTTAGGTGCGGCTTCTACATCCCATAGTTTATTTAATGATTTCTGGAGTTGAAAGAAAACGGTGGTGCCACCATAAACCAGGGAAGCGACTCCCAATGTTTTCATGAAGATATTTTGTTTGTCAATCAATGCTCCTGCAATCATATCCTGAATGCTTTTGGCGGCTTCTTCACCCATCATGCCATTGATTTGATTAGTGATTTCACCACGAATGGCTTCTTCACCGAAGAAATTTCCGGCGATCCAGATAATGATAATTAATAAGCCCGGAATTGAAAAAATAGCATAATACGCCAGACTCGCAGAATCTCTACTTGCCGGTGAATTATTCCATTCCGTAAATGTTTCCTTTAAAGTTTTCCAAAAAAAAGATAATTTTTTCATTCCGTAAATATTAAGAAATCAATTAAATAAACACTAATTCTTTTAACCACAAATCAAAGATTCGCTGATTCCTCAAAAGGAATAAAAAGCAGAAGCAAAAGTCACAAAAGATCAGTTTAATTAATTATAGCAGTTTATAAAACTGAAAATGTACTGATCTATAAAGTTTTTTTTCTTTATAAAATATGATTTTAAACTTTGTAACAATCGAACTTTTGTGACTTTTTTGGTTCAAAATTTTTCAGTTTAAATCATTAGAAAGGATAACCAATCGCAATATTCAAAATCAAATTATCTTTTCTCCACGCGCCACTTCCGAAATCAATTTTATCAAAAGTCCAGCGATTGCCTTCTTCGTAGTAAGGAACTCTGAGCGGCATGGCTAGATCTAAACGAAGAATCAGAATTGAAAAATCAAGTCTTAGACCAACTCCGGCTCCCACTGCGATTTCTTTTGCAAAGTCTTTTGAAAACTTTCCGCCTGGTTTATTGTCATCTTCATTAATGAGCCACACATTTCCTGCATCTGCAAAAACGGCCACATTTAAAAATTTATAAATATTCGCGCGGTATTCGGCATTCATTTCTAATTTAATATCTCCCGACTGATCAAAAAAGAAAGAGGCTTCCTCAGTTCGTGGATCATAACTTCCCGGTCCTAAAGTTCTCGCCCGAAAAGCACGGATACTATTGCTTCCTCCGACGAAGAATTGCTTCACATACGGCATCGTCGTTGAATTTCCATATGGATATCCAATTCCTGCAATGAATCTTGTCGCGATGGTGCTTTTCTCATTGACTTTTCTGTAGTAGCGGAAATCATGTTCCATCTTCGCGTATTGACTGAATGGAATATTGAATAATTCTTTTTGTTTTCCTGCTTTTGCATCTGCGCCACTTACTAAACCGGTAATTGTTCCTGCTAAATCTAAACTTCCTTTATAATAGAACGTATTCTTTTTCGGAAGCATCGTATTGGTATAAGTATAATTATAGGTCGGACCGAAAATTAACTGTTTATCAATAACTCTCTGCAGAGATGGGTTCGCCTTAATGTTCTTCTCAGGATCAGGATCATAATGTCCATTGATTTGTTCTAAATATTTATCAGTAACATTTTTCGGTTTAACCAAAGTGACCTCAATTACTTTTAAATCGTGCTCTTTCCTTTCGTTCTCTTTCCAGACATATCCAAAAGAAGTATTGAAATTATGAAGTGTGTACAATTGAGTTCTGCTCAAATACTCATAACCGAGATTAATGTTGGTTCTCGGCACATACGCACTTGAAGAATGAAATCTAAAGGGCGCCACAATTCTTGGAATCGAAAGTTGCGCATTTGCCCCGACTCTGATGATATTATTCGCATCTTTTGGACCACCGACCTGAACATCTGCGGCACCATAAATTGCGCCTTTTAACTGTTCTGCGCCACGGAAGAAATTACGGTGAGTCCAGTTCAAGTTAACTTCTCCACCAGTATAATTCGCAGAATTGGTTTTTCCTAAAGTTTCTAAACGCAAGGATTGAAAAGGTCTCGGCGTTAAAAGATAATACGCATCAAATTTATGATTAAGTGAATCTGAAATAATAAATTCATTTTTTACAAATTTAAAAACGCCTAAACTGATTAATCGGTTCAATGAAAGATTGTGGTCTTTTCGATTATATAAATCTCCTTTATCAAAGTAAAGCGTACGATCGAAAATTTTCGGTTTAAACTTATTTTCAGGATCGATGATGTGAATGTTGTTGTAAATTTCTACCGAATCTGTATTGTAAGGAATTCCGTATTTCCCCAGTTTCAAATCTCTGATGTTGTAATCAGCAAACACAATTGTTTTATCAATCGTAAAAGGCTCTTTTGAAATCGCCGGCGTATTGTTTTTCAACTTCACGAAAAGTTCAACTTCCGGTTTTTTAGTAACAGTACTGTCCGCCTGAACTATTATATTATCAGGACTGAAATAATAGAAACCACGGTTTTTTAAATGTTCATCGATTCTTTCGCGTTCTGCTTTAATAACATCTAAATCAAACGGATTTCCAACTTTCAAAAAAGTCTTGTCTTTGATGGTTTGAATTTCTCTATTGATCACCGTAGAATCTTCCGGGACATTAACCTGACTGATTAAATATCTCGCGCCAGGTTTCAAAGTATAAATAACCTGGGCTTTTTTATTTTTAGAAATGGTGTCCGAAGAAGACTTCGCATTAAAGAAACCTTTGTTCTCCGAATAATTAACAATGATTTTTTTATTGAATTCCCGATCGACATCTCCTAACAAAACCGGTTTTTCACCCACTTTATATTTGAGCCAATATCCAATTCCTTTTTGCTTTTTTGGTTCTTTTGTAATGTTATAAATATACAGTTTCGGTCTTAAACCTAAAAAAGAAGAATTCGGTTTTGGACGCAGTTGATCTTGAAGCGCTTCTTTTAAATTAGACTTTTCCTTTTTTGAAAGCGTATCATTTTTAATGTTAATTTTTGCGCCGGTATATAACATCTGGCCTTCCTGCAGAAATTTAGTATTACTACAAGACGAAATTAAGAATGCAAAAGATAATGTTGCAAATATTTTAGAATAGGATGTTTTCAATTTGATCATTATTTTGAAGACGTATTTTGTTTTCTGTATGCTCTGTTTTTCTTAGAATTTTCAAAGATCTCCCGGAATTTATCATAATCCAAAGTGATGATAAATCCAAGACCGGTTTCTATAATCTGTCCTTGCAACGCCACCTGATAATCGTTTTTACGGTAAGCACGCAACATATATCTTCCGTTTTTAGAAAGACTGTAATCCAATGTAATATCGCCGGCGATATTGGTCATTTGTTCATTTTGTCGGGCGTCACCTTCCAGCGCGAAGTTGTTTCCAACGGTCACTTTCAGGCGGTCATCAAATAATCTTTTGGTCAAGCCAACGTTCAAATCAGTTCTTTCATTTTTATTTCCACTGGAATAATCTTCTGTAGATTCTAAATCGAAATTCAAGTCAACTCCGCCGATTAAATCTGCTGCCAGATTGTTTAATTGATCTGATAAAATACGACTCACACTTTGTTTCGCTAAAGTTGAAGCCGATAAACCGGTTTCACTTTGAAAAGGATTTTCACCCACGAATCTGTTTAAAAGGAGTAAAGCGAAAACCTGTTTATTCATTTCAGATTCCTCACGTCGCAACTCTGCCAGTTTTGCCGTTGTATTATCGATGACTTCCGAGGAAACCGAATTATTTTCTTTCGAAGTAGTAATGTCGAACGTAATGACCGGTTTCAACAATTCACCTTTCATAATCAGTAAAGTGTTGAACGGAATTCTTTGTTTGTACTGATTCAGTTCGCTCGCTGAGGCCGTATTCAATTGTTGCTGCAATAAATCGAGTGGCGCCGCATCGGTTTTATAAACTGCGGTAATATCCAGAGTCGCGGTCGTTGGTTCGCCCGTCCAGGTTATTGTACTTCCTTTTTCGATCTCGAATTTTCTTTTCAGTAAACTCACCGACATTTCATACGCTCCCTGTTCCACCTGATAAACACCAACTAACGTCGTTTTTCCGGAAGGGTCAATTCCGCCCGTCAATTGTGCTTCTCCCTGAAGTTTTACAAAATCACCATTTGCCTGATCAATAATTAAAGAAATTTTTGCGTCTTTTACCACTTCAATATTCACGTTCACATCCATTCCTTTAATTTTACTTTGGTTGGTCAAGGAATCTGCTTTAATGGTTTGCTGCAAAGCAATCTGATCTTGGTCGATGAATTCTACAATGCCTTCACGATCCTGCAAAGAGGGCGAAGATTGCGGTAAAACGAAAGTGAAATCTGTTTTATCAGTTACTTTTAAACTTCCGTCAACCTGTGGTAAATCGAGATCTCCGCGGATTTTTAAATCGGCATTGATTGCAAGAACGCCGTACATTATTTTGTCGTTGTCTTTTTCAGAATCGACTACTTTAAAGTTTCTTCCCTTCACATCAAGGTTAAAGGCAAAATCTTTGTAATTTTTGGTCAAGACTGCTCCGTCAACTGTAATTGCATTTCCGGTTTCATCTTTAATTTTAAAATTATCGAAATCAATTCCGCGATTGGTGAATTTTATTTCATCATTAATATTTTTAAAACGGCTTCCCAATTGGGTTAGACCTAAACCAACTTCATTAAATTTAACTCCACCCAGAATATTTGGCGCATCTGTTTTTCCACTAATTTTTAAATTCCCGGAAAGATAACCTTCCGCATCTTCAATCGCGTTCATCGAGAATCCCTGAACCGTTTTCATTTGAAGTTGGTTCATGTTGAGGTTCATATCCAAATCGCTGGATTTCGTATTGAAAGTTCCTGCTAATTTCACGTCATTATCAAAACCAGAAAGAGCGATGTCTGCACGAATTAAATCCGCAGATTGATTGTTTGCTTTGATTTCTAAATTCCCCGCAGGACTTCCGTAAACATACAAATCTGTCACATCAATATCCGATGTGAAAGTCATGTTGTTTTTCAAATCACGAAGTTGCGCCGTTCCATTAATATTTCCTTTTGCCAAAAGCGAATCTTTTTTAATAAGTTCGGTAATGGTTTCAATCTTGAAATTTTTAATGCCAATATTCAAAGGACTATTCGGAACATTGGTTTCTGATTGAACACTTATTTCGCTGCCGTTATTTGAAATCGCAAAATTGTTGGCCAAGATTCCTTTGCTGCTTAACTGTATAAAGTTATCAGAGGAAACTTGCCAGTTGTCGTAATTCAAAGTTAAACCATCAGGATTCAAACTGATCTTCGTGAGGTCGCCCATCTTCTCAATATTTCCTGCAACTAAAAATTTAGTGACATCTTTCTCGTCTTTGGTAGAAGCGTTGTAAGTGATGAGGTTATCTTTAATATCGCCATTCAAATTGACTTTCATTAAAGCAATACTTTCATTTTTAAATTCTGCCAGTTTCACATCGTAAACCAAAGCGTCATTTGAATTGTTGATTGTTAAAACGCCGCCGCTTATTTTATTCGCGCCATAAGTTACTTGCGGAATTTGTCCGTTCACTTCTAACTTTTTAGAATCGGCATCGTAATTTCCAACCAAAGTAATCGGTTCAAATTCTATTAATTCCGGAACAAATTTCCTTAATAAATTATCATCTTTAATTTTAGCATTTATAGTGAAAAACTGATTTGGATCAATCTTTTCAACTTTCGTTCCCGGCTTTTGAAATTGATAATATTGATTAATCGTATTTTGAAGCGAACCTAAAATTTGAGTCAACTTATATTTCCCCGTTAAATCGATATCTGCGATTTGGGATTGAAGCGTAATTTGATTCTGATTCGCCGTTGAAACAGCATTTAAGAACACTTCCTGTAACGGGAAAATATCTTTCGTATCAGAAATCGCAAAGTTTTTTAAAGTTAAATAACCATTTGGAGCATCCCGATTTAAACTCGTGAAATCGCCATCTAAATCTCCGGCCAAAATCATTTGATCATCGTAGAAACCGAGTTTGTGTAAATCTAATTTTCGAATAGTTCCATTTACTTTAATGGATGGATTTTTATCGGTGAAGTTTCCTGCAGCCAGTAATTTCAGATTTGCATTGGGGTCTTTCGAATCCAGATTCATCATGTAAGCACCATGATTTACTTTTCCGGTTAGCGCCATATTTTGGTAAGTGTAACCATTATAAGCGACCGATTTGATGTTTCCGGAAATGTTAGCGTTTGCTTTATTTGGATCGAAACTCTGTCCTTTCACTGCAATCTGTCCAGTGATTGAACCTAGATCTTTATTCTGAATAATCTTTCCGATTTGTAGATTTTGCAAGTTCGCCTGAACATCATATCGTTCCTGATCTTTGCGTTTCATATCAACCGAGGCTCGAATTCCGGCATTTCCTAAAGTGGATGTCAGTACCAAATTCGTGTTGACAATCTGAGTTGTTCCTTTGGCTGTTCCGGCAATTTTGAAATGAGAAGGAAGTGTAATGTTGTTGGGAATCGTATTTTTTGGAACTAAATTATAAATGGTTTTTGCAGAAGAAGATAATTCAGCAACTTTTAAATCATAATATAAATTATTAGGATCCATCGCATTTTTAATCGTTCCTGAAGCCTGAACTTTTAATTGATCAATTCCTGAAAGTTGCAGGTTTTGAATCAATAAATCGTTGACTGTTCCTTTTACTCTTGCGTCAACATTTAAGATTGCATTCGGATATTTATTAAATGGAACTGTGTTTCTTAAAGTTGGAACGAGCATTAATATATCTGAAAAACCAACTTTAGATTTTTGAATATTAGCCGAAATTTTCACCGCACCAGGATTTGCTGAAAGTTGTTCGATCGAATTGTAATTCAAAACAACTTCATCACGCAAAATCGTTTTTGAAGTTTGTAAATATAAATCTTTCAAATATGCTTGTTTGTCTTCAAACACGAAATCGGTTTTGAATTTCTGAATATCCAACCCACGACTTTCTTTGATTTCTGCTGATTTTACATTTCCGGCAAAAGTTCCGTCTTTCATTTTGAAATCGGAAAGTTCCAAATTCATTTTAGAAAAATTCAGATGATTGAAATCCATTCCGCTTCTGGTCGGAGCAATTGCGGTGTTGTCGTAAACCACTTTTACCTCATCTAAAACTAATTTATTCAGTAAGAGCGCTAAAGATTTTTCCGGAGTTGAAGTCGAAGTGTTTTCGTCATTTTTTGGATTGGCATTTTGGGTTGGCAGAAATAATTTTGCATTGATATCTGCGCCTTTTAAATAAACGTTTTCAATTCCGAAATTGCTGTTTTCTAGATCGAGTTGATTTATTTTGGTGCTTAATTCTTTAAAAATAACTTTCGCAAAAGTCTTGGTATTATCATTGCCGTAATCAATATTGAAATTGGTCAGATTAATTTTATTTAAACCTAATTTTAAAGGACTTTGTTTTTGAAGAGAATCTACTTTTTCTCCAACTTTCCCCGCAACTTCTTCTACTAAATCCTGTTTTAGTTTTAAACGAAGTCCATCCATATTGATGTCATTGACCGCGTAATTATTTTTTTCTAAATCAAAAGTTTTTACTCTGGTATCAAAAGATTTAAAATACAGATTAATGTCATTTCGGGATTGATCATCGATGAATGAAATTCCAATATCTTTTAATTTAATTTTATCCAAAGAAATAATAAAAGGTTTCGAAGGCGTTTCTTCTTCATCTTTAGTCGCAAAAGCATCGATGATATAATCGAAATTAAAAGTGCCGTTTTCGTTGCGAACCACATTTGCTTTTACGCCTTCTAAATCAATCGAAGTAATATCAGCCGTATTATTTAAAAGTTTTGGAATATTTAAACCGACATCTAATTTTCTGGCGAAGAGAAGAGTGTCCACTTTTTGACCTTGCAAATACAAATTCTCCATCACCAAACTGTTTGGGAAACCAATGTAAACGCGGTCTAAACTAACTTTGGTTTTGATTTTTTTCTCCAGATAATTCACCAGTTTTCCTTTGGCAAAATTTTGAACGGAAGGTAATTGTAAACTTAAAACCAAAACAATCACCAGCACCAATAATGATGCGATGAAGATTCCAGTATATTTTAAAATCTTTTTATAAATATTCACAGGGATAAATTAGAAATTGAGGTTATCACAAAAATACATTTTTCTTAAAGATCTAGTTCATTTACAATCTAATTTCAAAGAAATAACAAGATTTTCGTTTTTCAACAAGTTCATTAACAATTTTTAAGCCTAAAAATTTTTATTTTAACTAAATCGATATCTTTGTAAAAATTTCTAGATGAAAATTTTAATATTAAACGGTCCAAACCTTAATTTACTCGGAACTCGAGAACCCGAAATCTACGGAACCATTTCGATGGATCAATATCTCGAAGACTTAAGAAAAGAATTCCCTCAACACGAAATTATTTATTTCCAGTCAAATATAGAAGGTGAGATTATCAACCGTTTACAGGAAAATGATTTTGAATCATTGATCATTAATCCTGGTGCTTTTACCCATTATTCTTATGCGATTGCAGATTGTCTGAAAAATATTTCTCAACCGAAAATCGAAATTCACATCAGTAATATTTACAAGAGAGAAGAGTTTCGTCAAAAATCCGTTACTGCTGCAAATGCCGATGGGATTTTAAGCGGTTTCGGAATGAATGGTTACCGGTTGGCAATTCTGAGTTTAGATTAATATTCTGTTTAATTCTGATATTCCTCATATTCATTCCACTGCGATTCATCAAATGAGTGGCTGTCTTCTGCGAGAAGTTCTGCCTCGCGATCCAGATATTGAGTCATCGTAAAAGTTACTTTGTCATTTAACTGCTCTTTTGCTAATTTTCGAGTCATTGCTTTATCGATGACCATAAATCTTTGTCCTAATCTTCTTGCAGCGTACGCTCTCATTCCTGTTGCTCGTAAAATGTCAACGGCCATATTCACTGCGGTTCCCAACGTTTCGCGGTAAATGTTTTCGACGCCATTGTTAATGAAATCATAAGCATCAAGACGGTTTTTGGCTCGTACAAATATTTTTAATTGTGGAAAATGTTCCCGCGCATATTCCATAATAAACTTATTTTTCTCTGGACTGTCTAAGCATAGAATCAGCAGGTCTGCATTTTCTGCACCCGCCGAACGAAGGATTCCCGGTTTAGAAGCATCTCCATAATATACTTTGAATCCTTTGGAACGAAGTAAATTAATTCGCTCTGGATCGTTGTCTAGAACAGTGGCGCCAATTCCATTCACTCTTAATAATCTTCCAACGGTACTTCCGAAATGTCCAAAACCAACAATAATAATTCTTTGCTGTTTGATGTTACCTTCCAGTTCTAGTTCTGGTTCTTCATTTTTAATTTTATGAATTCGGGGTTCAATAAATTTTTCATTCAGCAATAAAAGTATAGGCGTAACACACATGGTTATCGCTGTAATTGCCATGAGTTGAGCATTGAGTTTAGGATCAAACAAATAGAGTTTTGTAGAATAGTTAATCAAGACAAAAGCAAATTCCCCAATTTGTGAAAGTCCAAATGCGACGAGGAAATTCTGATATAATTTTAATTTAAAGAATTTCAGAACTCCAACCAATACCAGAAACTTGACAATTAAAACCACAACGGTCGTGGTGAAAATAAACATGGGGTCACCCATAATGACCGTGAAATTAATCGTAGAACCTACGCTCACAAAAAATACCGCTAAGAGAAGTCCTTTGAAGGGATCAATTTGACTTTCTAATTCATGTCGGAATTCACTTGTTGCTAACATTACTCCGGCGATAAATGCTCCCAATGCCGGGCTTAATCCAACTGCATGCATCAATTCAGAAACGCCGATTACCAAAAATAAAGAAGAAGCGGTGAGTAATTCGTTCATGCCAGAACGAGAAACGTAACGGAGAAAAGGAACGAAAATGTAACGTCCCAAAATAATCAAAGCAAGAACACCTAATATAATAGAAAATGGCTGCAACCAATCTGGGAGGTATTGCAGCAATAATTGATTTTCATCTTTATCTGATTTTTTCGCAATAATGGGTAAAAGTGCAAGAATAGGAATCACTGCAATATCCTGAAAAAGCAGAATAGAAAATGATGCCTCACCAACCTCCGTACGAAAAATATTTTTTTCTTTTAAGGTTTGTAAAACAATTGCCGTAGATGATAAGCCGAAGCATAAAGCGGCAACCAACGCTTGATCCGTTCGCCAATCTGCCAGATAAAAGATAAGAAATAATAGAGAAACGGTAATCGCCATTTGTCCTAAACCCATGCCGATTATTTTCTTTCGAATTTTCCAGAATTTGCGTGGTTCTATTTCTAAACCAACCAAGAAAAGCAACATGATTACGCCAAACTCAGTGGCCTGCATAATATCGTGAGTATCATTTCCGGTCAATTTTAATCCAAAAGGACCAATGATAATTCCGCCCAGAATAAATCCAATCACAGAACTTAACCCCAGTTTTCTGACGAGTGGAACCATGATAATGGCGGCACCTAAAAATATTAAGGCAGTTTGTGCTGTTGAAGTTTCGTTCATTAATTTTCTAAAGTTTTTATAATTTTCTGGGTAATTTTTTTTAATGGAATTTCTTCTAAATCATCCGCATGATAGATTGCAATGATTTCTTTAACCTGAACTCCAGTCACTTCTAAGCATAAAGTTAATGGTCTCATCAGTTCTTCAATGGTGGTTTTATACAATCCGTTTTTCTGATAATTTTCTTCCGCCGCCCCAATGGTTACAATAATCACCGCATCTTTGTTCATCAAAGGATGACTGTTTTCATCTTCTGCTTTCCAACTCATGTCAAAAACTTCATCAATCCACAGACGTAAAAGCGGTGGCAAGCCAAACCAAATCAGGGGAAAGTGAAAAACCAACCTTTCATATTCTCTAATTCTTTTTCTTTCTTTAAAAGTTGCAATATGAAAATCTGGATACTCTTCGTATAAGTCTTTAAAAGTCAACTGTTCTGAACTTTCGTAGGCTTTAATCAATTCGATGTTGGTTGTAGAATATTCAAAATAAGGATGGGCAAAGATTGCAAGCGTTTTTTTCACAGATTTTGGATTTTTATAAAATTAGTAAAAAAATCAAAAAAATCGTTATTTATTGCAGAAAAACTTTATTATTTTTGAAAAATGAAGATAATTACTGTGATTTCTAAAGCGTCGATTTTAGAATTTCTGAACTTTCCAAAAATTCTTTTTGCAAAAGACAGCAATTATATTTGTCCCCTTGACCAAGATATCGAAAACGTCTTTGACCCGAAAAAAAATAAATTTTATAAATCTGGGGAATGTGAACGTTTCCTTTTTAAAAATGAGCAAAATGAAACCGTGGGGAAAATTGCGGTTTTCTTCAATAGAAAATACAAACAGGATCAACCGACAGGAGGAATTGGTTTTTTTGACTGTATCAATGATCAGCAAACGGCGAATTTTATTTTCGATTTTGCAAAAGATTGGCTGCAGGCAAAAGGAATGGAAGCCATGGACGGTCCGATTAATTTTGGGGAACGCGATAAATTTTGGGGACTTTTGATTGAGGGTTTTTCAGAACCACTTTACGCTATGAATTATAATCCGCCTTATTATAAAAATTTGTTCGAAAATTATGGTTTTCAAATTTATTTTAATCAATTATGTTTCGGCCGAAAGATTCATGATCCGGTTGCAAACAATTTTTTGGAAATGCATAAGCGAATTTCTCAAAATAAAAATATTACAGCACAACCACTTCAGTTAAAATCACTCGAAAAATTTGCCCGCGATTTTACCGCAGTTTACAATCAAGCGTGGGCAAGTCATGGTCAGGGAAAACAATTGACGGAAACACAGACCATGAAAATGTTCAATACTCTAAAGCCTGTTATCAATGAACATATTTCTTGGTTCGTCTACGAAAATGAAAAACCGATTGCAATGTGGATGAATATTCCAGACTTAAATCAATGGATTAAATTCCTCAATGGCAAGTTCGGAATTGTACAGAAAATTCTTTTTCTGTTGATTAAAAAATTCAGTAAGAATAAAAAAATGGTTGGTTTGGTTTTTGGAATTATTCCAGAATGGCAAAGAAAAGGAATCGATGGTTTTATGATTTGGGAAGGAACCAGACATTTTCGGAAAGCCACCGATTTTGAAGATTACGAAATGCAGTGGATCGGAGATTTTAATCCCAAAATGATTAAAATTGCAGATAATTTAGAAACAAAAGTCACCAGAAAACTGGCGACATATCGTTATCTTTTTGATGAAACAAAAGAGTTTAAAAGGCATAAAATCCTTTAATTAAAAATTAAATAAACTTAACGTCTCTAATATTTAAGAAATAAGTTACATTTCCTTTCCAATGATTTTCTTCTGCGGTAAAGGCAATATCAAAATTTTTCTTTCTAAAATCATCTGCGTATTTTCCTAATTTAAAGCCAATACATTCGATATTTCTTCCGGTAGATTCCTGTTTGATATAAAATTTCAGATGACTGTTTTCTTTTCCCATCGTTTTTACAAAGCCAGAAACTTTCTGATTTTTGAGCACTAAAACGGGTTTCATATTGTGTGGACCAAATGGGGCTAATTTTCGGTGAAAATTAAAAAAATCTTTGTCGAGATCATCAATATGTACATCTGAATCAATAGTGATACTCGGCTCGATTTGGTGTTCCTGAATAAGTTCCGAAACTACTTTTTCAAATTTTTCCTGAAACTGCTCAAATTTATCTTTCGCCATCGATAGACCAGCCGCAGCGGGATGTCCCCCAAATTTTAAGAATAAATCGGAACAGAGTTCCAAGGCACGATGCACATCAAAATCGGCAACCGATCTAGCAGAAGCAACCAGCTCGCCATCATTCCCATTGGTAAATACCACGGTGGGTTTGTAGTAACTTTCGGTCAAACGGGAGGCGACAATACCGATGACGCCTTTGTTCCATTCGGGACCATAAACTACGGTGCTGAAATTTTTAAGTTGTCCTGTGGTTTCAACTTGTTTTAGTGCTTCCGTGGTACTGCTCATGTCCATTTCCCGGCGAGAATCGTTTAGGTTTACGATGTCGTTTACGATTTGTGTGGCATGTTTCAAATTATCGGAAACCATTAATTCAACTGCTGCTTTTCCGTGGGAAATTCTGCCAGCAGCATTAATTTTTGGTGCGATTTCAAAAACGATATTTGAGATTTCGAAAGTTGCCAGTTTATCTTCTGGAATTAACATTCGCAATCCCAGATTCCTTGATTTTCTTAGAACTTTTAATCCTTGTTTTGCAAGAACTCGATTTTCTCCTGACATGGAAACAATGTCTGCAGCAATCGAGATTGCTAGTAAATCTGTTAATTCAAAAAGTTCGGCTTCTGGTATTTTATATAAAGTATTTAAGCCTTGACATAATTTAAAACCCACCCCACAACCTGAAAGTTCTTTGAAAGGATATCGGCAGTCTTTTCTTTTAGGATCCAAAACTGCAACCGCATCTGGAATTTCTTCGCCTGGTAAATGGTGATCACAAATAATGAAATCAACACCCAATTCTTTGGCGTAATCTATTTTATCCAGCGCTTTAATTCCACAATCTAATGCGATAATTACTGAGAAGCCGTTTTCTTTGGCGAAATCAATTCCTGTTTTAGATATACCATAACCTTCAATATTTCTATCGGGAATATAATAATCGAGGTATTTTTTCTCGACAATTTTACTTAGATATAAATACATTAAAGCGACTGCAGTAGTTCCATCAACATCATAATCGCCATAGACCATAATTTTTTCTCCGTTCTCAATGGCAGTTGCAATGCGATCTACCGCCAGTTGCATATCCTTCATTAAAAAAGGATTGTGAATATCGTTGAGGTTTGGTTTGAAAAATTCTCGTGCTTTTTGATAATCATCAATTCCACGAAGAACTAGAATTTTAGATTCAAAAGTACCAAAACCAAGAGACGAACTGATTCCGTCCACAATATCTTCATCGGGTTCGGGTTTGTAAATCCATTTTTGACTCATAATCTTACAAAAATAGTAAAAATATGTGAGGTATTTTTTTGGAATATTAGCAGTTTGGTTTATCAATATTATAAATTCAAATAATAGGTAATGGTGTTTCTAATTTCTTATTTATTAAATGGTTTTAGTGTGTTTTTTTTATTAAAAAGGAATAAGATAACAATTAGTACTATTAATGTGTAAAATTTTTACAATTGATAATCAGCCGTTTATGTTTTTGATTGATGTTTTTTGTCTTTTGTACAATCTGTAAATTTAAATTATTCGTAGGTAAAGTATAAGCATTAATTCTTAAAATTTTTATTATGGAAAAAACAATTAACGTATCAAACAAATGAGCAACTTTGGATACAAGCAGACGTAATTTCTTAAAATTGGGTGGAGTAGGACTTCTGGTTGCCGGACTTACCGTTGCAGGCTGTAGAGAAGAAGACTACCAATTCCCGCTGGAGGATAATATATTCGATTTGGGGAAGGGCGACGTGGGAATTCTTAATTATGCTTATGCATTAGAACAGTTAGAAGCAGATTTTTATACCAAGGTGGTCAATAATTTCTATAGTGGTATTTCAATGGAAGAAAAACAAGTGTTTACCGATATTTATCATCATGAGGTGATTCACCGTGATTTCTTCAAAGCAGCACTAGGGGGTGCAACATCTAATGTTTTACCAAAACTGGAGTTTAAATATGATGGAATTGATTTTAATAACCGGAATTCTATTTTAGCAACTGCAAAAGCGCTAGAAGATACGGGTGTTGCTGCTTATAACGGTGCGGGAAAGTATATCAGTAATTTAGATTATCTGGTTATTGCCGGAAAAATTGTTTCTGTAGAAACTAGACATGCATCGGCTATTAGAAATATTATCAGCCCTGGATCTGGAGCATTTTCTGGCGATGATGTTGTTGATGCTAATGGATTGGATGTAGCAAAAGAACCTAAAGATATTATTCAGATTGCTGGTGGCTTCATTAAAACACCATTTACCTGGAAAGAACAGGGAATCGGCTAAATAATTTAATTCTTTAATTTTTTTAAAACATACATTATGAACTTACTTAATATATTAGACAGATTAGCAGATGATCAATTTTTTAGTAAAATGACATCCCGATCCGAAGGTATTTCTAACCTTGCAAAATTCGGTAAAAAGGCAGCATTTGCAAGTATTCCATTAGGACTTGGATCTTTTATGGCTACTTCGGCTAAGGCTGAAAATATAAGTGTGAAAGCAAGTTTTGCACCTGCTTCAGCGTTAACCGATGCATTGCAGTTGGCATTAACTTTAGAATATTTAGAAGATGAATATTACAGAACAGGTTTGGCTGCTTCGGGTTTAATTCCTGCTGCTGATAAAGTTGTTTTTCAACAGATCAGTAAACATGAAACAGCGCATGTTGTATTTTTAAAAGCGGCCTTAACTTCTTTGGGAACTACACCCGGAACTAAGCCCAACTTTGATTTTACTGCAGGTGGAAATTTTCAGCCTTTTAATGATTATCAACAATTTATGATTCTTGCTCAAGCATTTGAAGATACAGGTGTGAGAGCGTATAAAGGTCAGGCAGGAAATGTGGCCTCAAATAAAGGGGTTCTGCAAGCGGCTTTGCAAATTCATTCTGTGGAAGCAAGACATGCCTCGCAAGTGAGAAGAATGCGAGCTAATAAAGGTTGGATTGAATTAAAAGATGGTGGAAATATGCCAAGTGTAACTGATGCGGTATATGCTGGCGAAGAAAATATGACGCAGGCAGGGTTCAATACTTCAACATTGTTTGGGGCAGCGGCTGGTTCGGCATCTTTTGATGAAATTCTTTCCGGCGACGATGCTGCTATGATTGCAGGTTTATTTATCGCTTAATCAAAGAAATTAATTTTCTCATTATCGTTTTATTTTTTAGTTAAAAAAGGCTTTGTTTGAACAAGGTCTTTTTGGATTAAAAAAAACCGCTCAATTGCTTGAACGGTTCTTTATTTTTTACTTTAGAAATATGGATTCATTAAGAATACATTTGCTGCTGTAATTCCTTTACTTTCTTGTCTTCTAGGTACTCGTCGTAAGTCATTTCCCTATCGATAATTCCTTTCGGAGTTAATTCAATTATACGGTTACAAACTGTTTGCAACATTTCGTGGTCATGAGAAGATAGCAAGATATTTCCTTTGAAACTCACCAACGAGTTATTTAAAGTGGTAATGCTTTCTAAGTCTAAGTGATTGGTTGGTTCATCCATCAAAAGAATGTTGGCACGTTGCAACATCATTCTACTAAACATACAACGCATTTTTTCACCTCCTGAAAGTACGGTACAGGATTTTAGAGCTTCATCTCCAGAGAAAAGCATTTTTCCTAAAAATCCTCGCATATATTCTTCGTGACGTTCTTCGTCGTTCTTGGTAAATTGTCTTAACCAATCAACTAGGTTGATGTCTTCTTGAAAAAAACTTGCATTATCTAAAGGCATGTAAGATTGGTTTGTCGTAATTCCCCAATTAAATGTTCCTTTGTCTGCTTCTGTATTTCCACTTAAAATCTGGAAGAATTCTGTAATTGCTAAAGAGTTTTTAGAAATTACGGCTACTTTATCACCTTTCTTTAAATTCAAATCGATATTTGAGAAAAGTAATTCACCGTCTTTGGTTTTTTCTAAACCTTTAACTTCCAGAATTTGATCACCAGCTTCACGCTCGGTATCAAAAATAATTGCAGGATAACGTCTTGAAGAAGGTTTAATATCTTCAATGTTTAACTTGTCGATCATTTTCTTACGTGCAGTTGCTTGTTTTGCTTTTGCTACGTTAGAAGAGAATCGAGCGATAAAGTCTTGTAATTCTTTTTTCTTTTCTTCTGCTTTTTTGTTGGACTGTTGACGTTGTCTTGTAGCCAATTGGGATGCTTGATACCAGAAAGAGTAGTTTCCGGTATATAGATTAAGTTTAGAATAATCTAAATCTCCAATGTGCGTACAAACGGTGTCTAAGAAGTGACGGTCGTGAGAAACAACAATTACTGTGTTTTCATAAGTTGATAAGAAATCTTCTAACCACGCAATGGTTTCGATATCTAAATCATTGGTAGGCTCATCGAGGATTAAAACGTCTGGATTTCCAAATAGTGCTTGTGCAAGAAGAACTTTTACTTTATTCTGGTTTTCTAACTCGCTCATCATTTGATAATGCATCTCGTCCTTAATTCCAACGTTAGAAAGCATTGTCATTGCATCAGATTCTGAATTCCAGCCTCCCATTTCATCATAAATAACACCAAGTTCACCGGCTTTAATACCATCAGCATCAGAGAAATCTTCTTTTGCGTAAAGCGCATCCATCTCTTCTTTGATTTTGAACAATGTTTTGTTTCCTCTTAAAACAGTGTCGAGCACTGTAAAATTATCGTACGCAAAGTGATCTTGCTCTAATACAGACATTCTTTTGCCTGGCTCTAGAGAAACAGAACCTGTGGTGGGATCTTGTTGTTTGGTTAGAATTTTTAGGAAAGTAGATTTTCCAGCACCATTGGCACCGATAATTCCGTAGCAATTCCCTTTCGTAAACATAATATTTACCTCGTCAAAAAGTACTCTTTTTCCGAATTGTAAAGATAAATTAGATACTGTTAACATATAGTTTTGTAAATTTGGTGCAAAATTACGAAAAGAAATCGGGTTTCGGGCATAGTTCTGAAAGTCTAGGTTTTAAGGTAATTAATTTGGTTATTTATTTTAGGATGCCAAATTTTTATAGTCTTGTGTTAAAATTGTATAATATTTAACACATTAAATAAATTAAAAAAAAATCATCAATATGAAGATTGAAAAATCAATTGCGATCTACAATAAAAGAGCTCGCTTTGAATATGAACTTTCTGAAGAAACAGAGGCGGGAATGGTACTTACAGGAACTGAAATTAAATCTTTACGTTCTTCAAAAGCAAGTATTACCGAATCGTTTTGCCAATTTATTGATGGTGAATTGTATATCATTAATATGATGATAGATGAGTATAAATTAGGAACTTTTTATAATCATAAAACAAAAAGGGAACGGAAGTTGCTGCTGCACAAAAGAGAATTGCAAAAGTTTGAAAAGAAACTAAAAGATGCTGGTAACACGATAATTCCTTTAAAGTTATATATAAATGATAAGGGAAAAGCCAAGATTCTTATTGCACTCGGTCGCGGTAAAAAACTCTTTGATAAACGCGAAAGCATTAAAGAAAGAGAAAATAAACGAAATCTCGACAGAATATTAAAGAAAAGTTAAAAAAAGACTAAAAATCTTTGTTTATAAGGAAAATTTATATTTATTTTGCATTATCAATTATTTAATCATTTAATTCTATGAAAAATCTAAAATTAGGAATTGCAGCAATGGCACTTACATTTGCCTCTACTGCTTTCGCTCAGACTACCAGTAATCCGTGGTTAATCGGAGTTGGTGCTCACGGAGTAAATCATGTCGCAGCAGGAGGAAATGCTGGAGACGTGTTCTCTACGGCATTCGGCGGTGGTGATAGAGGAGAATTGTATCATATGAACAATTTTACTATCACTCCACCATTATCAAAATTAACAGTTGCAAGAAACTTAAGCAAGTATTTGGTTCTTGATTGGCAAACTTCCGTAGGGAATGTTGACAACAAAAGAATCGGAATGGGGAAAGAGTTTTTCCTAATGACTGGTTTAGGTCTTCAATTTAAGTTCAACGGACTTTGGAATGAAGATTCTTGGTTCGATCCATTCGTAAGAGTAGGTGCTAACTATTTGAGACATGACTACTCAGGCGTAACTTTCCCTTTAACTGATGTTAATGGACAAACTTATGTTGGTTTCTCTGATGGGATGGCTTCAACTCAAAGAAGAAAAGATCACTTCACAGTATCAACTGGTTTAGGTTCAAATTTCTGGATCACTAAAAACTTCGGTTTAGGTGTTCAAGGAGATTATGTTTCTACTCCTACAGATAAATCAGATGTTGCTAACTTCTTCCAAGCTTCTGCTTCGATCTTATTTAGATTTGGTAACACAGATAGAGATAAAGACGGAATCTTAGATAAAGATGATAGATGTCCTGATACTCCAGGATTAGCAGAATTCCAAGGTTGTCCAGATACTGATGGAGACGGAATTCCTGATATCGATGACCAATGTCCAGATGTTGCAGGTCCAGTTGAAAACAACGGTTGTCCTTGGCCAGATACTGACGGAGACGGTGTAGTTGATAAAGATGATAACTGTCCAGATGTTGCAGGTCCAGCTGAAAACCAAGGTTGTCCTTGGCCAGATACTGACGGAGACGGAATTTTAGATAAAGATGACGCTTGTCCTACAGTTTTCGGACTTAAAGAATACAACGGTTGTCCTAAACCAAAAGAAGTAACAGGTGCTGAAGTTGAAGAAAATCTTAAAGCTGTTTATTTCGACTTTAATAAAGCAACAATCAATGCTAAATCTTCAGGAGCATTAGATACTGCTGCTTCAATCATTAAAAATGACGGAGGAAGATTCCTATTAGTTGGTGAAACTGACAAAAAAGGATCTGACGCTTATAACTTAGAGTTATCTAAAAAGAGAGCTGCTGCTGTAGTTAATGCTTTAGATGCTAGAGGTGTAGATCCAACGGTGCTTAAATCAATCGGTATTGGTGAGCAAAATGCAAAAGTTGCAGAAAACGCTTCAGATGCTGAAAGACAAGCAGACAGAAAAGTAGTTGTGAAATATATCGGCGAAGATTCTGAATGGAACAAATACAACAAATCAGATGTTGTTGTACCTGCCAAAAAAGCTCCAGCTAAGAAAAAAGCTCCAGCTAAAAAGAAAAAATAATTTAATTATTTTTCTAAATATAAGAACACCCTCGATTTCGGGGGTGTTTTTTTGTAAACAAATTTGTATTTTTGTACTCATTAAAAATGAAATAATATGGGACGCGCATTCGAATATAGAAAAGCTTCTAAAATGGCTCGTTGGGATAAGATGGCCAAAACATTTTCTAAAATTGGTAAGGATATTTCTCTCGCCGTAAAAGCCGGTGGACCAGATCCCGATACAAATCCAGCATTAAGACGATGCATACAAAATGCGAAAGGAGCCAACATGCCTAAAGATAATGTGGAACGTGCAATTAAGAAAGCAAGTGGTGCAGATGCGGAACATTATGAAGAGATTACCTATGAAGGTTACGGGCAAGGCGGAGTAGCATTCTTCGTTGATTGTACAACAAATAATCCAACCCGAACTGTAGCCAACGTTCGTGCGATTTTTAATAAGTTTGATGGCAATCTGGGAAAGAATGGTGAACTCGCTTTTATCTTTGACAGAAAAGGAATTTTTTCATTGGATCGTTCTTTAATTAATATGGATTGGGATGATTTCGAAATGGAAATGATAGACGGAGGTGCAGAAGAAATTGATCACGATGATGAAGAAGTTTTTATCACCACCGCATTTGAAGATTTTGGAGCATTTTCTCATAAACTTGAAGAGTTAGGAATAGAACCCAAAAGTGCGGAGATTCAGAGAATTCCAAACAGTACCAAAGAGGTTTCAGAAGAGCATTTTAAAATTAATATGAAAATGCTGGAACGTTTTGAAGATGATGACGATGTTCAAAATGTCTTTCACAATATGGAAATTACAGATGAGTTAATGAACTCATTATAATAAGTTTACCCAAAGAATTGCTTTGGGTATTTTTATTGAAAACTAAAATATTTCAGTCTAAAATTTATTTCACAAAAAAACCAAAACTAATCAATGTAGTTTTGGTTTTTTATATTTTTGAACTTTTTAGTTTTATTTTAGAACATTCACTTCCAAAAAGCTGTCGCCAAATATTTTGATAAATGCTTTCGTATAGTCTTCTTTCGTTGCAAAGTTTGGATTTTCTAAGAACTTCTGTGGATTCACAGCAAATAGTGGAAACCAAGTACTGGAAATCTGAATCTGAATTTTATGCCCTTTTTTGAATGTGTGGAGTACATCTTGTAATTTCACTTCTACTCCAGTCTTTTGATTAGGAACCAGCGCTTCTCCTTTCTCTCGGGAGTTTCTAAATCTTGCTGGCATAATTTCGCTTCGAACCATTTGATGGTAATTTCCATAAACAACACCATCCTTTTTTTCTTTTGGAACAAAATCTTGCGGATAGACATCAATTAATTTTACCGCAAAATCTGCATCATTTGAAGTTGAAGTCACTTTTAATTTTGCTAAAATTTCCCCAGTTAAAGTAAGATCTTCCGTTAAGATATCGGTAGTGAAAGTTAGTACATCTGGTCTTCCCTCAGCAAATCTTTGATCCTCACTCATGTAATTTCTAGGGGTGAAACCATTAAACTCTTTTAAATTATCGGAACTCAAAACTGGATTGTTTGGATCACTATAATATTCCGAAAAAGTTGAAGAAGTCGTGTTTTTTAATGTTCCATCAGCAAGATAGAAATTCACTTTTTGAGTGTTCTTTGGGGGATAAGTGGTGAATTCTTTCCATTTCATTTTTCCGGTGTCAAACATGGTAGCTTCGGGTAAACCTGCATCAACTTTAGAATTTCCTTTTAAATAATGTTTGAAAAATGGTGTTTCTAGTTTGGTTTGGTAGTAGGTTGAAATACTATCTCCGAAATAGATTTCATTATGGAATTGTTTTCCCGGTTCTCTTGACCAGGCACCGTGAGAAAATGGTCCCATCACAATCGTATTCTTTGCTTTCGGACTGGTCTTCTCAATTGTTTTATAAATATTTAATGGACCTGATAAATCTTCAGCATCAAACCAACCACCAACGGTCATTACCGCATGGTTAATGTTTTTTAAATGAGGAAGCAAACTTCTTTTTTGCCAATATTCATCATAGTTTGGATGATTCATAATTTCAGTCATAAAGAAATTATCTTTATAATACTTGTCGTAACCATCTTTCAAAGTTCCCATGTCTCTGTAAAACTTTAATCCATCTTCAGAGGTTTGTTTTACAAAAGTATCCATGTACCACGCTTTATCTTCTGGCTTTGTTTTCTGAATTCCAAACACAGGAAAGGTGCGGAAATAACCGAGCATGAATTTTCCATTATGTAGAAAATCATCATTCCAAAAATCAGAAATCGGCGCTTGTGGAGACGATGCGACCAAAGCAGGATGCTCTGAAAGTGCTCCCGCAGCCGTATAAAATCCAGGATAAGATGTTCCGTACTGACCAACTTTCCCGTTATTGTTCGGTGTGTTTTTCAATAGCCAGTCAATAGTGTCGTAAGTATCTGTACTTTCATCAACATCTTTTTTTGTCTTATGTGCAACTTGCGGCGTCATATTGGTAAAGGTTCCTTCGCTCATATACCTGCCACGAACATCCTGATAAACAAAGATATATTGGTCTTTCATCAAATACTGATTTGGACCTAAAGATGCTTTATATTCATTTTCACCATAAGGAGCCACACTATAACAGGTCCTTTGCATTAAAAATGGATATTTATTCGATTTGGAAATATCTTTCGGAGTATAGATAGAAGTGAATAATTTTACTCCATCTCTCATGGGGATATAAACTTCTTTTTTGGTGTAATGTTCTTTAACAAAAGTATTGTCTGGTCTATTTTGCGCCAGTCCAAAAATAAAGCAGAACATAAAGAAAATGTGAAAGTATTTTTTCATAGAATTATTTTGAACGAATTTATGAAATAATTTATAGAAATTTGAAACAGAAAAACCCAACGATGGAATTATTTGAAAACTTATCGGATCCAGAATTTAATTTGCTTCCAAAAGATGGAACCGTTAATTACTATGGTAAAATTTTCAGTTTGGAAGAGGCGACTCATTTTTACAAAATACTTTTAGAAACTATTGAATGGAAAAATGATGAAGCCATCATTTTTGGCAAGAAGATTTTAACCAAAAGAAAGGTTGCATGGTATGGGGAAGAAGAATTTGAGTACACCTATTCCAAAACGACCAAAAAAGCCCTTCCGTGGACGAACAAATTATTAGAATTGAAAAAAAAGGTCGAAGAAAAAACAGGAGAAAAATTTAATTCTTGTCTGCTCAATCTTTACCATAACGGTTCAGAAGGAATGGCTTATCACAGTGATGGAGAAAAGGATTTGAAGAAAAATGGAGCAATTGCATCTTTAAGTTTCGGTGCAGAAAGAAAATTTTCTTTTAAACATAAAACCACCAAAGATAAAGTAGAACTCCTTTTAGAAAACGGAAGTTTACTGGTAATGAAAGACCAAACGCAGTCTTTTTGGCTCCATCGTTTACCGCCTACCACGAAAATACTTATGCCCAGAATTAATTTGACTTTTAGGACTATCGTAAAAAAAGTATCCTAAAGATTATTGAAAAATCACTATATTTGAATTAGCAATAAATCGAATTTATCGACTTTATTATCAATGATTTGCAAAAGTTTTATGAAAAATTTATCATTTTTAAATAATTTGGCAAACATTTTATTATTATTTTTGAAATAATTTTTAACAATAAACCAATTTAATTATGAAAAAAACAATCGCAATGGCTGCATTAGCACTTGCCGTATCTTTCGGATCAATCTCTTGTAAAAAGAAAGTTTCCGATGCGGATTTGCAAACACAAGCTACAACAATAGTAACTTCTAATCCTAATGCTTCCGTAGAAGTAAAAGACGGTCAAGCTCATTTAAGCGGAACATTCGCTGATCAAGCTTCCAAAGATCAAATGATCGCTTCTTTGAAAGCAATTCCAGGAATCAAAGACGTTCATGATATGTCAACTGTTGAAGCGCCAGTTGTAGAAACAGTTTCAGCGGTAGATCCTGCAGTTCAGCAAAGTGTTGCAGATGCTGTTAAAGATTTCCCTTCTGTGAAAGTCGAAGTTGTAAACGGTGAATTAACTTTAACCGGGAACGTTTCTCCTGAGCAAGCAAGAAAAATTAAAATGTCTGTAGATGCTTTAAAAGCAGGAAAAGTTAATTATAATTATACTGTAAAATAATCAAAATGAGCACATTACAAGATAAGTACGCAAGCGTAATTTCTGCAGCACAGTCTGCCGGAGTTTCAAATCTTCAGGTTTCAGAACAAGACGGAATTCTATATGTTTCAGGAAGTACCACTTCATCTGCAGCGAAAGATGCAGTTTGGAATGCACTTGGAGCAATCGATTCTACCTACTCGGCTTCTGATATTAATGTAGATGTTCAGGTTGCAGGATTGGCTGCTGGAGCATCTCTAAAGGTGGCTACAGAATCTTCAAACCTTAACCTTAGACAAGAACCTTCTACAGAAGCTGCTGTTGTTGGTAAAGCAGCAAAAGGCGCATCGGTAACTTTGGTTGAACAAAGTTCTGATGAGTGGTGGAAAGTTAAAAATTCTGACGGTGTTGAAGGTTATGCTTACGCAAGATATTTAGAAGCATAGTTTTAACGCTATTAAAATACCAAACCTCTGATTGTTCAGAGGTTTTTTTATGGGCTGTATGCCGCGGTGGATCGAGCATTGCTCTATACTCTTTTTGCCCATGCTTTCCCTACTAAAAAAGAATTTTCAATTCAAAACGAGGAATGGGTTTACACGATTCAATTAAAAATATAAATGGAGTGAGTCAATTACTTGTGCAGAGATCGCAAGATTTAATTATATAAAATAAGAGTGGGTCAAACGCTTGCACATCGTTCGATTATTTAATTAAAATCAAATTAAAAAGAATAATCTTTTCTCAGAGATGTCACTTAGGAATATCTTTTGTTAAACGTCTTCAAGTTATTTTGTTTTTTTTGAAATCTATTTTAAATATTGTTTATGAAAAAGTTCTATTTTTTATTAGTTTTTCTCGCTATTAACTTAGGTGCTCAAACGTACACCATTAGCGGTAAAGTCCAGGATCCTGAAAATAATCCAATAGAAGATGCTACCGTTACTTTACTGAAACAGAAAGATTCCTCGGTGGTCAACTTTACGGGAACCAGTACGACCGGAAGTTTCAGTTTTAAAGTCCCACAACAAAATGAACCGACTTTTCTACAGATTTCAAACGATAAATCCCGGGTGTTTTCAAGGAAATATGAAACCATCGATAAAAATATTGAACTCGGTATGGTAAGATTAGAACGAGATCTCGTAAGCGATATCGAAGAAGTACAAATTACAGTTTCTCCCATTAAAATCAAAAAAGATACGGTTGAATATAATGCCTCTTATTTAAAGGTTGATCCAAATGACAAAATTGATAAACTTCTGGAGCAAATTCCGGGCGTAGAAACTGATGAAGATGGAAAAATGACCGTCAACGGAAAACCGATTAATAAAATTTTAATTAATGGAAAACCTCTTTTCAATAAAGACGGAAAAATTGCGATGGAAACGATTCCGGCTGATTTAATTAAAAAGATTCAGATCACGACCTCAAAAACTAAAGAAGAAGAATTAACGGGTAGAACTCCTATTTCCGACAGTCTAACCATCAACTTCAACATTGATGAGAAAAATAATAAAGGAAATATTAAGAATTTCAATTTAGGTTACGGCACCAATAACCGCTATGATGTAAAAGGATTATTTGCAAAATTCCAACAACAAAGAAATATTGCTTTGATTGGAGGTATAAATAATATTAATGTTTCTAATTTCTCAGTAGATGGTTTCTTCGAAAAGAATAACAGGAATAATTCTGCCAATGGACGAACCGCAAGTACTGGGATTTTACGAACTTCGATGATTGGCGTGAATTACGCAGATAAAATTGGTGATAATTTTGACCTTGATAAATTTAGTTTAGAATATAAAGACAGCAATCTCGATACGTATTCGAAAACCTCCAGGACCACCTATTTGCCTGAATATAAACTGGATAATAATGCAGAACGAAGTGGTAACAGCGATAAAAAAACATTTGATTTTAATACCAACGCTACCCTCAAAATTAATAAACTGACAAACATTATTTTTTCTAGCGACTTTTCTAATAACGCTACCGACAATACTAGTGAAAGCATTGTTTCTACGCTTCGAGATGATGTTCTTTTGAATAGCAACCAAAGTTCCTCAAGCGGAAATACCGTTGCGAACGTTTTTAAACCAAAGATTGGTATTGTTAGAAAATTCGAAAAACCGAACCGTTCCTTATCTGCTTCAGTTAGTAATACTTTTTCGGAAAATAAAAACACGAATTATAACCTTCAGGAAACTTTGTTTTATCAATCTCCTGATCAGAATGATTACCGGAATCAACTTTCTAAAAATAAAAATTCAACCAATTTATTCAGTGCGAACTTTAAATATTACGAACCTATTTCGGATTCTGCGACGGTTTCTGTGGAAGTGAATTATGATCTTCAAAAATTAGATCGAGATTTGGTTGTTAATGATTTTGACTCGGGAACAGGTGCTTATTCAGATTTTAATGAATTATTGTCAAATACTTTGAACCAAAATAACAGTTTATTAAATACGGGTATTTCCTATAATTTAAATAAAAGCAAATATAATTTTAGAGCCGGAACTAATTTGAATACAACACGATTAGATATCAATTCGATTTATAATTTAGAAGATTACAATTTTCAAAAAAACTTTATGTTGCCGGAATATGATTTAATGTTAAATTATAAATTCAATAAAACTACCAGTTTACGAATTACTAATTCAGCTAAATTTAATATTCCACAAGTCACTTATTTAAATCCTTATATCGATACATCGGATCCTTTATTAACCGTTCAGGGAAATCCTGATTTAAAAAGTACGTGGCAAAATACGACAAACCTGAATTTTTCAACGATGAATATTCCAAAAGGAATTAATTTTTACGCCAGATTAGGTTTTAATTATACGGATAACGACATTGTAAATTATTCTTTTTATGATGATTCTGGGAGACAGTTCAGCACTTATGAAAACATCAGTGGAAATAAAAGAGCAAATTTCTCAACCTCTTTAACCAAAACGTACAAGTGGAATGGAAATAAATTAGACCTGAGTCCGTCATTCTCGACCAATTACAGTTTCAGAAAAGGGTTCATCGATGCCACAGAATTCACCAACAATATTTTTACACTTTCTCCAAGATTTAACGTCAATTTAAATCTGAAAGATGTTATGAATTTACGTGCGTCTTATGGAATTAATTACTCGTCATCCCATTACACCAACTATAGAATCGACAAAACAAATACGGCGCGTCAGAATTTATCGTTGCGACTTACCAATTATTTTTTCAATAAAACTTTGTTTTTCAGCAATGATTTCAACTTGACCAAAAACACCAATATCGGTTCTGATTTTAACCGAAATTCTTATTTCTGGAATTCAAGTGTGAATTATCAGTTTTACAAAAATCAGATGATGCTGAAATTAAGCGTTAATGATTTACTGAACCAAAGACAAAATGCAACGAGAACAATTGGAGATAATTATATAGAAGATCGCGAAGAACTTATTCTGAAAAGATATTTCATGCTTTCATTGGTGGTGAATTTAAACAGTTTCGGCGGCAAGAAAAGTTAATATTCTTTAGATCGAAATCTTAAACCTCTGATTTATCGGAGGTTTTTTTGTGGATTCTATCCAAGATTCAGTTCAAAATATAAAATAAGAATGAGCCAATCGCTTATCTGAAATAGAAATCTAACGGCTTTTTCACAAAAAAACATATATTTGTAATCTTACATTAAAAAAATCTCATGAAAGGTCAAAACAAACTATTCATCTTCATCATTATCGCTCTCGTAGTAGGGGTAATAATGGGTGGAGTTGTACATACTCAATATCCTGAAAGTTCCGAAGGATTCTCAAAAAACATTAAACTCTTAGGAACTATTTTCATCCGATTGGTTCAGATGATTATTGCACCTTTAGTATTTACGACTTTGGTCGTGGGAATTGCCAAAATGAGTGATATGAAAATGATCGGGCGTGTAGGAACAAAAGCAATGCTTTGGTTTATTACCGCATCTTTAGTATCGCTAATGATTGGACTTGTTTTTGTGAATTGGTTAGAGCCAGGTCGCGTAATGCAACTTCCAAAACCGGCAGCCGATGCAGCCGGAGATATGGTGAGCCACAGTCAAGGTCTTTCTTTAGAACAATTTGTAACCCATATTATTCCCAAAAGTTTATTCGAAGCATTTGCCACCAACGAGGTTTTACAAATCGTAGTATTCTCTATTATGTTTGGGGTCGCTTTAGCCAATATGGGTGAAGAATACACCAAGCCAATTGTTAGAGCTTTAGATATTTGTGCACACGCTATTTTGAAAATGGTTGGTTATATTATGTGGTTTGCGCCACTTGGAGTATTAGGTGCAATTGCAGCAGTAGTCGCAACCAACGGTTTTGATATTTTTAAAGTCTATGCGATTTATCTGCGAGATTTCTTCTTTGCCTTGGCAGTATTATGGTTTGTGCTTTGTATCGTTGGCTATATGATTTTAGGAAATCGTTTGTTCGAATTGTTAAGAAGAATTAAAGCGCCTTTACTCATTGCGTTTTCCACCACAAGTTCAGAAGCGGTTTTCCCGAAACTGGTTGAAGAACTGGAAAGATTCGGTTGTAACAATAGAATTGTATCTTTTATTTTACCGCTCGGTTATTCCTTTAACCTTGATGGAAGTATGATGTACATGACTTTCGCCGCAATTTTCATCGCTCAGATTTACGGAATCGATATGACGCTCGGCCAGCAAGTGATTATGCTTTTGGTCTTAATGTTAACATCAAAAGGTATTGCTGGAGTTCCCAGAGCAAGTTTGGTAATCATCGTCGCAACTTGTACCATGTTCGGAATTCCGCCAGAAGGGATTGCTCTAATTTTACCAATCGACCATTTCTGCGATATGGGAAGAAGTATGACCAATGTTTTGGGGAATGCCTTGGCAACCTCTGCAGTTTCTAAATGGGAAGGACAATTGGAGAATCACGGCGGAGATTTGTAATCGATTTAAAATATTTAATATAAATCCAACTTTTTCAAATAAAGTTGGATTTTCATTTTTAAAGAACACTTTCTTTAATCAAACATTTATCATAGATTTTACTCATTCTAAATAAGAAAAAATTACCTAAATTTGTACTTCAATTTTTAGTAGAAAATTATGTTGACAAAAGATAAAGTTCAGGCCTTTCTGAAAGAAATAGAAGTAGATGATTTGGTTCACAATTTCCAGGTAATGGGAAATGATGTGTATATCGATATGACCGCGCATTCACCAGCAATGCACGAAAAGAAAAAATTAGAAGCTGCCATGAAACAGGCATTCGCTTCGGAATTCGGTGAAGATGTTGTTTTAAAATTGAAAATCGCTTCTCCAGAACCTTCAGAAGTTCAGCAAAGTCAGATCAAAGGAAAACAAATTAAAGGGATTCAAAACATCATCGCTATCGCTTCTGGTAAAGGAGGTGTTGGTAAATCTACGGTTGCAGCAAACATCGCAGTAACTTTAGCAAAAATGGGTTTCAAAGTTGGAATTTTAGATGCCGATATTTATGGACCATCTGTACCAACCATGTTTGATACCGAAGGAGCAAAGCCAATTACCGTAGAGGTTGATGGTAAAAGTTTAATGAAGCCGATTGAGAATTACGGTGTAAAAATGTTATCGATCGGGTATTTCTCTGGAGCCAACCAAGCTGTAGTTTGGCGTGGACCAATGGCTTCAAAAGCATTAAACCAAATGATTCGTGATGCTGCTTGGGGAGAATTAGATTTTCTTTTAGTCGATTTACCTCCGGGAACTGGAGATATTCATTTATCCATTATCCAGGAAGTTCCGGTAACGGGCGCAGTAATCGTAAGTACCCCACAACATGTTGCACTTGCAGATGTGAAAAAAGGAATCGCGATGTTCCAAATGGAAAGTATTAATATTCCTGTGTTAGGATTAATAGAAAATATGTCGTACTTTACTCCTGAAGAATTACCAGATAACAAATATTATATTTTTGGAAATCAAGGTGCGCAATTTTTAGCAGAGGATTTAGGAATACCAGTTTTAGGAGAAATTCCTTTGATTCAAAGCATCCGTGAATCGGGCGATGTTGGGAGACCAGCCGCTTTACAGGAAGGTTCTAAAATTGCCGAAATTTATACCACAACAACTCAGAATATGATTGAAAGTTTGGTGGAAAGAAACAAAAATCTTCCAGCAACTGAAGCGGTAAAAATTACAACCATGGCGGGTTGCTCTCCTAAAAAATAATTACCGAATACTCCTTTTTTGGATGGGTGTCAGTTCACCACGGCGAATTGATGGTGGTTTTTATATTAACAAGAATGAATTTAAAACGATGAACAAGGAAATAAAACACGAAGATACCGTAACCAAGGTGATGGATGCCCTCGAAAGTATTCGTCCGTTTCTCAACAAAGATGGTGGCGATATCGAACTCATCGATGTAAGCGGGACTACCGTATTGGTGAAACTTCATGGCAATTGTAATGGTTGTCCGATGAGTTTGTCAACCATGAAACTTGGGGTAGAGACAACTGTGAAACAATTTGCTCCAGAAATTCTGGAAGTTTTAGCAGTAGATTAGTTTTGAATTTTTAGAGATTTAATGAAATATCGAAACGGGCCTTTTGTCCGTTTTTTTTATTGAAGTTCTATTATAGGAACTAATTTTATTTATTTCTATAAATTTAAATAGGATTGAAATTAAATTAATATTTTAGCAGATTAAACGATTTTTATATGATTGCCATAATAGACGGCGGTTCTACCAAATGCGACTGGGTGATTCTCGATAATTCCGGTAACCCTCATTTGAAGACCACAACCTTGGGATTTAATCCTAATATCATTAATCCTGATTTCATAGGTCAGGAAATTGATAAAAATCAAGAGTTGTTTTTCTTGAAAAATCATATAGAGAAATTATTCTTTTATGGTTCAGGTTGCGGTACTGCATCTAATGCAAAAAAAGTAGAGACTGAATTTGTAAAGTCTTTCCCACATGCAGAAGTAAGAATAAAAGAAGATATGACAGCCGCAGCGTATGCCGCTTATAATGGGAAGCCAGGCATTGTTTGTATCTTGGGAACAGGTTCTAATTCTTGTTTTTTCGATGGCGAAAAGATTAGACTTGATTTACCTTCACTCGGTTTTTTAATCGGTGATGAAGGAAGTGGAAGTGCTTTGGGTAAACATCTTTTGCGAAGATTTTTCATGAAAAAACTGCCTACAGATTTAGAACGGGCTTTCATTAAAAAATACAACTTAACCATTGAAGATGCCATAAAAAACATGTATCATAATCCCAGAGCCAATGCATATTTGGGAGAATTTAATCATTTTATTGCAGAACATAAAAGCCATTCCTATTTCCAGAATATGGTTTTTGACGAAATGAAAAATTTCCTCGAATACCAAGTTTTACCTTACCCAGAAGCGGGCGAAGTAGAGATTAATTTCATCGGATATATCGCCTATATTTATGAAGATATTTTGCGCTCTGCCGCCGCTGATCTTAATTTAAAAATCGGTAAAGTAGTGCAGAAACCAATTGAAAGTTTAGTAGATTATCATAAGAAATATATCCTGAATTTCAATTAACTTCTAATTTTATTAAAACTATTCACAGCATACAACGTTAGAGGTTTTGTATCTTTACACGTTCATTAAAACTATTCAAAATATGTCCATTAAAAATAAAAGAGACGAAAAAAACTTTAACCAAGCAGCCCTTGATTATCATAGTGTAGAACCTAAAGGTAAAATTGAAGTAATTCCTTCCAAACCACACTCTTCGCAAAGAGACTTGTCACTTGCCTATTCACCCGGAGTTGCGATCCCATGTTTGGAGATTGAAAAAGACCCAAAATTAGCCTACGAATATACAGCGAAAGGAAATTTAGTTGCTGTAATTTCAAACGGAACTGCAGTTTTAGGTTTGGGAGATATTGGTGCAATTGCCTCAAAACCAGTGATGGAAGGAAAAGGATTGTTATTCAAAATCTTTGCCGACATCAATGTTTTTGATATTGAAATTGATGAAAAAGATCCAGATAAATTTATAGAAATTGTTAAAGGTATTGCACCAACTTTTGGTGGAATAAATCTGGAGGACATCAAAGCCCCTGAAGCATTTTATATTGAACAGCGATTAAAAGAAGAACTCAATATTCCTTTAATGCACGATGATCAACACGGAACAGCAATTATTTCTGCAGCCGCATTGATTAATGCTTTAGAAATTGCAGGTAAGAAAATTGAGGAGGTGAAAATGGTTGTGAATGGAGCCGGAGCCGCGGCAATCGCTTGTACCAACCTATATCTTCAGTTAGGTTTAAAAAGAGAAAACGTATTGATGTGCGATTCCAAAGGAGTCATCAGTCACCATCGTGAAAACCTGACGCCAGAAAAAATAGATTTCGTAGTCAATACAGAACTGAAAACTTTGGAAGATGCTTTAAAAGGTGCTGACGTATTTGTTGGTCTATCTAAAGGAAATGTAATGACACCAGAGATGTTACTCTCTATGGCAGATAATCCTGTTGTTTTTGGTTTGGCTAATCCAGATCCGGAAATCGAATATGAACTGGCGATGAAAACCAGAAAAGACACCATAATGGCAACCGGAAGAAGTGATTATCCTAATCAGGTGAATAATGTTTTGGGATTTCCTTACATTTTCCGTGGTGCGCTGGATGTGCAGGCGACTGGAATTAATGAAGCCATGAAATTGGCCGCAGTTTACGCAATTGCTAATTTGGCAAAGGAGCCAGTTCCTGAAGCCGTAATTTTAGCATACAACTTAAAAGGTCTTAATTTCGGACGGGAATACTTTATTCCGAAACCGTTTGATAACCGTTTGCTGACCAAAGTTTCTGTTGCTGTTGCAAAAGCGGCTATGGAAAGTGGTATTGCGGGTAAACCGATTGAGGATTTTGAAGAATATGAAAATACCCTGCTCGACAGAATGGGTCACGATGAAAAACTCATCCGTATGATGCAAAACCGTGCTCGCTCAAATCCGAAAAGAGTTACGTTGGGTAATGCTGAGGAATATAATGTTTTGAAAGCAGCACAGATTCTTTATGAAGAAGGAATTGCACAACCAATTTTAATGGGTGAGAAAAAATTTGTCCTGGAGCAAATGAAGAAATTCGGTATTGAACTGAATGTTCCAATCATAGATCCAATGGATGATGATCAGGAAGAGAACAGAATTAAATATCGCGAGACGCTTTGGAAAATGCGTGAAAGAAAAGGAATGAACGAATATAAAGCAAAGCGATATGTTCGACAAAGAGATTTCTTTGGCCCGCTGATGTTGCATCACGGTGATACTGATGCTCTAATCGTCGGTTTCTCTAAAAATTATTCTTCAACTTTAAAACCAATTTTAAAAGTTATTGAAAAAGAAAAGGGAGTAGATAAAATCTCATCTATGATGATGATTATGACGGAGAAAAAACCCATCTTCTTTACAGACACTTCGATCAATCAAAATCCAACTTCGGAAGATTTGGTAAATATTGCAAGAATGGCTGAAATTACTGTAAAAACTTTTGCAATCGAACCGAGAATTGCAATGTTGTCTTTTGAGAACTTTGCTGGTATCTCCGAGACTTCTAAAAAAGTGGCAAAAGCAGTTTCTATTCTTCATGAGAAATATCCGAAAATGATTGTTGATGGGGAGATTCAGCCAGATTTCGCTTTGAATAGTGATCATCTTTCAGATTATCCGTTCTCGAAATTAGGAACAACGCCGGCAAATGTTTTTGTTTTCCCAAATCTTGAAAGTGCAAATATTTCTTATAAAATTATCCGTGGATTAAAAGTGGCGCAGGTTGTAGGTCCAATTTTAATGGGCTTGAAAAAACCTGTTCACGTTTTACAAATGCGCGCAAGTGTTGATGAAATCGTGAACTTAGCAACGATTGCGGTGCTTGATGCACAGCGAAGAGAGGAAGCATAATCTATTTTACAAATTTCACCAAGATTAGGAACTCCATGGCTGGAGGAAATAATTTTGGTGAAAATTTTATTTAGGACTAAAATTTACAAACGACTTATAAAAACACAAAAATGATTTATTCTTTAAAAGGAATTGTACAACAACTCAATCCAACTTCTGTCGTTATTGATGTGCAGGGAGTTGGCTATTTTGTAGGCGTCAGTTTACAAACATCTGAGAAATTGGGTTTAGGAAAAGAAACCTTTTTAAACATTCAACAAATTCTTCGTGAAGATGCCAACTTGCTTTTTGGCTTTAACACAATTTTAGAAAAAGAAATGTTTAATCTGTTAATAAGTGTTAATGGGGTAGGGCCAGTTTCTGCCATAATTATGCTTTCTTCTTTATCCCTAAATGAGATCGCTGCCGGAATTCTTTCTAATAACAGCGCGATGTTGCAAAAGGTAAAGGGAATTGGGGCAAAAACTGCAGAGAGAATCATTATTGATTTGAGGGATAAAGTCCAAAGATTCAGTGTTTCTGAAGAAAATATTTCTATATTTGTGAATAATAAAGTGAAAGAAGAATCGTTATCTGCATTAGAGGTTTTAGGAATTTCCAAGAAGATGAGTGAGAAGATTGCAGACCGAATTCTAAAGCAGAATCCGGATCTTTCGGTAGAAGATTTGGTGAAGCAAATTTTAAAAAATATTTAACATTTGGAGAAGAATAGTTTTTTTCAGCATAGATTTTTAGTTTTTATTCTAACGTGTTTCTCGTTCGCACTGAGTTTTGCGCAAGAAAAACCAGCAGATAGTTCCTCCGTACGGAAAGATTTCTCTTTGCCTAACCCGATGCGTTATGATGCTTTTTACGATGTGTCGAGCGGAATGTATGTTCTTTATCCGAAAATAGGGAATACGGTAGTTGGAAATCCAATATCGATGACCTCGGCGGAATACAATCAATATATGCTAACCAATCAGTTGAGTACCTATTACAAGGAGAAATCTGCTACCAATGCGCTAGGATATAGAAAAGATCAAACCGACGCTATTAAAAAAGGTTTACTCCCAAGCGTAAATATTAAAAATAAAATATTCGAATCTATTTTTGGTGGTAATAAAATTGAAATTATTCCCCAAGGTTTTGCCTCTTTCGATATTGGCGGATTGTACCAAAAAATCGATAATCCTTTAATTCTACCACAAAACAGAACCAATTTTGCCATTGATATTCAACAGAGAATTCAAATGGGATTGTTGGGTAAAGTGGGTGAAAATCTTCAACTAAAAGCCAATTACGATACTCAAAGTGGTTTTGCTTTTGAGAACCGAATGAATCTTGTTTGGCAGGCAAAAGGAACCTGGAAAGATTTGCAGTCCAAAGGGTTAACCGATAAAACTACTGGTGGAGAAGATAAAATTATTAAAAGAGTAGAATTCGGAAATGTAAACATGCCGCTTTCTACCAATTTAATTCGAGGTTCAGAATCTCTTTTTGGTTTAAAGACAGAGTTTCAGTTGGGTAAAACTTATGGAACTTTGGTGTTTTCGCAACAACAGGGTGAAGCCAGAAATATCATCGCGCAAGGCGGTGGAGTTATGAATACCTTTAAATTTAATGCAGTTGATTATGAAGATAATCAGCATTATTTCTTAGATCATTATTTTTTAAATAAATATGATGATGCACTTTTAAATTATCCACAGATTAATTCCAGAGTTAGTATTACCAGAATTGAGGCTTGGGTTTTAGATAAAGGTTCGGGAAATCTTCAGGATCAAAAAGGGATTGTGGGGATTCGTGATTTGGGAGAAGGAATTTCTGGATATCCAGATAATTCGCAGAATGGACTTTATCAAAGTATTTCTACCGCAATCGGAACTCCCAGAGATGCAAGTGGCGATTATGCCAATGCGTTAAAAGGACAATCATTCCCGAATGCAAATGGCTCTCCAGAAAATTATGTTCTTGGGGAACAGTTCATTTTTAACAAGAAAGCGCGAAAATTAAATCAAAACGAATTCACCTTCAACCCACAATTGGGTTATGTCTCTCTGAATCAAAAATTGACAGACGATCAATTACTAGCGGTTTCTTATAGTTTTACTTTGAATGGAGACAACAAGGTTTATAAAGTCGGGGAGTTTTCTGAAGAAAGCCCAGTTCTGATTACCAAATTATTAAAATCGAATTCAAAAACAATTACCACCAGCCCAATGTGGGATTTGATGATGAAGAATATTTATTCTTTAAATACCAATCAAATTAATCCTGATGGTTTCTTACTGAACGTTTTTTATCTTGATCCACAAAGTGGTGGTAAAGTAAATTACCTGCCAACTACTGTTAATAATCCAGTTTCTGAGGTTAATCCAAATCTGTTGAAATTATTCAATTGGGATCGACTGAATATGAATAACGATTTACAGGAAGGCGGCGGAAAAACCGGAGATGGAATTTTTGACTTTGTTCCAGGAATCACCGTTGATGCCGAAAATGGAAGGGTAATTTTCACCAAAGCAAAACCTTTCGGTGCTTTTCTACAAAATGCTTTAGGAACAAGTGATCCGAAATTTGTATTTAATGATTTGTACGATCAGCAAAAGGAGGTTGCGACCCAAAGTAATTTAGCCCGTCGTTATACCATGGAAGGACGTTTCAAAGGAACGCAAGGCTCAGGTATTTCTCTTGGTGCTATCAACGTTCCGCAAGGTTCGGTAAAAGTTTCAGCCAATGGAGTTCAACTTCAGGAGGGAATTGATTATACCGTAGATTATATGTTGGGAACGGTGAACATTATTAATGAAACCGTGAAACAATCTGGTCAAGCCATTAATATTTCCCTGGAAAATCAGTTGACTTTCAATACGCAGAGAAAAAGATTTTTAGGTTTAAACTTAGAAAGAAAGTTCAATGAACATTTGACAGTTGGTGCAACCGTAGTTAATTATGCCGAAACACCATTAACCCAGAAAGTGAACTTTGGTCAGGAAGCCGTGAATAATACCATGGCGGGATTCAACATTTTATACAATAATGAATTGCCTTTCCTAACCAGATTAACAGATAAGATTCCGTTTATCAATACAGAAGCGCCATCGAATTTAAATTTCCTTGCAGAAGGTGCTTATTTAATTCCAGGTCAAAATAAAGGAATTGGCGATCAATCTTATATCGATGATTTCGAACAAAGTACTTCTAAAATTTCTTTGAAAGAACCTGCAATGTGGAGTTTGGCTTCGAAACCAGAGAAAAATCCAGAACCATTTTTCTTAAATGGAGACCTTAATAATAATTTGGCTTACGGAAACGGAAGAGGTTTATTAACCTGGTATAATATCGATCCAAGATTCTACGGAATTGGTGGCAAAGCGCCAAGCGGAATTAATGCTGCAGCGGTTTCTAACCACGCTTCTAGAAGAGTGCAAACTTCGGAATTATACAACAGTAGAGATTTCGTAGCGGGTGAGCAGTTGTATACTAATACTTTTGATATTACTTATTTTCCGAACGAAAGAGGACCGTACAACGTAAATCCAAATCCAGAAACAACCCAGCAAAGATGGGCTGGTTTAATGAGACCGATTTCCGTATCTAACTTTGTGAGTTCTAATATAGAATATGTAGAATTCTGGATGATGGATCCGTATGCGGATGGAAATACATTAGGAGCAAATCCGAAATTACTTTTGCATTTAGGAAACGTTTCTGAAGATGTTTTGAAAGATGGCAAATTGATGTATGAAAACGGATTGCCGACACCAAGTACTCCTGCAAATACGACAAATACCAATTGGGGAGTTCAGCCAAATCAATTCCCTGTTCTTTATGCATTCTCTTCAGAAAATGAAGATCGTGCAGCACAAGATTTAGGATATGACGGTTTGGATGCTCAAGGGGAAGCAGAAAAATTCGGAACCAGTTTTGTGAATCCGGTGACTAATAATTCGGATCCGGCATCAGATGATTTCGTCTTTTATTTATCAGATAAATTCAAGGGAAATCAAGCGTCTTCTTTAACAGAACGCTATAAATATTTCCGTGGTCCAGAAGGAAATTCACAGAGTAACACTTTGGAAGTTGCCACTCAAACTCCTGATGCGGAAGATATTAACCGTGATTATAACCTAGATCAAAATGAAGATTATAATCAATATACCATTGACCTTGATAAGAATAAAATGGTCTTGGGACAAAATAATATTGTTGATGTTAAAGAAGTAGAAGCAAAATTCCAGAACGGACAAACCAGCACGAATAAATGGTTCCTTTTCCGAGTTCCTGTTGCACAATATGATGCCGGAGTTGGTGAAGCAAATGCCTCTATTTTAAATAATGTTCGGTATGCAAGAATGCTATTGACAGGTTTTGACCAAGCGGCAACAATCCGTTTCGGAACTTTAGATTTAGTGAGAAGCGATTGGAGAAAATACACCAAAAATATTGCAACCAATACGACTGATCCGGAAGGAATCGATTTCGTGACCGATCAGAATTTAGATGTTGGAAGTGTGAACTTAGAAGAGAATGGATTAAACCAACCACCTTACGTTCTTCCTCCAGGAATCGACAGACAAGTGCTTAGCGGAAATGCTGGAGCACAAAGACAAAACGAAGCATCATTATATATGAAAGCCGCGCCGTTGGAGAGAAATTCTTCTCGTGGAGTTTACAAAAATGTGGCTTTGGATATGCGTCGTTACAAAAACTTAGAACTTTTTGTTCACGCTGAAGATTTGAAAGATGCTACTTCTTCTATTTACGATGAAGATGCAAAATTCTTTATTCGTTTCGGGAGTGATGCGACTGATAACTATTATGAATACGAAGCTTCTTTAAAATATACGCCTCAAAATGCAAGATCTCCACTGGAAATCTGGCCGACTGAAAATACCGTGAATCTGGCCATTCAGAATTTTGTAGATGCGAAAATGCGACGCGATCAAGATTTCCCAGGTGCAATCGATGTTCGTCGTGAAGATGTGGAATATGGTTCTTTGGACGTTCACAAGAAAATCTATATTAAAGGTCGTCCGTCTTTGGGGAATGTAACGACGATTATGTTGGGAGTTCGAAATAAAAATTCCCTCATCAGTAAAGACGTGGTTTTATGGGTGAATGAAATTCGACTTTCTGAAATTGAAAATAAAGGAGGTTACGCCGGAAACGCAAGTGTGAATTTTAACCTTGGAGATTTTGCTTTGGTGAATGCCAACGCGTCTTACTCGACCATTGGTTTTGGAGGAATTGCTGAAAAACCTTCAGAAAGATCACAAGCTGACCATTCTGCGTATAGTATAAATACTACGGTAAATGTTGATAAATTCTTACCGGAAAAAGTAGGTTTAAAAATTCCTGTAAATTATTCTTACACACAAACCATCGAAGATCCGAAGTACAATCCTTTAGATAACGATGTGACATTTGCCGAAGCACCAAACCGCGAAGAACTGAAAAAAGTAGCGAGAACCTATACCCAACAAAGAAGTTTGGGCGTAGTGAATATGCGTAAAGACCGAATGAACCCGAATAAAAAAGCCAGGTTCTATGATGTTGAAAATCTTTCCGTAACCGCGATTTATAATGATGATTACTATCGCGATGTTTATACCAAAAAAGATTACCGACAATATCTGAAAGGATATGTAGATTATAATTATTCTTTCAAACCGTATGTCATCCGACCATTTAATAAAATGGTAAGTGATACGGCAAAATCTTATCAATATTTAAGATGGTTGAAAGAAGTAAACTTTAATCCAGTACCTACGCGATTGTCCTTTAGAACAGAAATCGACAGAAATTACAATGAATTAGAGTTCAGAAATATCGATGCAATTCTGGGTGGAAATACAGGTCAGGATTTTGATGTGATCAGAAACAGAAACTTCTATTTCGGTTGGCAATATGGTTTAGGATTTAACTTCACCAAATCATTGAAGTTAGAAATAAACTCCGCCATGCGAACTTTAAATGATAATCTGAGCGTTTATGATATGAACAATAAATCGATTTTCGCTGATCCTTTCCGCGCAGGTCGACCAGTTTTATACAATCACCGTGTTCAGTTAAATTACAGATTCCCGTTTGAGTATTTACCGTATTTAGACTTTATTAATGCTGAATTGGGTTATGGTTTAACCTATAACTGGAATGCGAGAAGTACCGTGTTAACAAGTTTCATTAATCCTGAAACGAGAGTTGCAGAAAGTTTGGGAAGTATTGGTCAAAATACCAATAATATCGTAGCAACTTCTACGGTTGATGTGCCGAAATTCTTTGGCAAATTCAAGTATTTCCAAAATATTAATACGAAGATGCAAAAGCGTAAACAGGAAATCGATTCCCTGAATAATGTTTACAATTTAGCATGGCAAAAAACGAATAAGAAGAAAACATTTAAATCATATAAATTCAAAAACAAATTGAATCCGATGCAAAGTATTGCTTATGCATTAACTTCAATTAAACAATTGGATGTGACTTATAACGAAAATAATGGTACGGTTCTTCCGGGCTTACTTTCTGCGCCAAACTGGTATGGTTACGGACAAACTTTAGGCGGTCCAACGTATGGATTCCTATTAGGTTCACAGGCAGATATCCGACGAACGGTAATTGAAAGTGGTTGGATTTCAAACTCCAATTATATGAATGATCCGTATATGCAGATGAAGAATCAAAACTTCCTTGCCAATGTTCAGATCATGCCGGTGAATGATTTCAGAATTGATGTGAACTTCATGAAAAATTATACAAGCAACTTTACCCAAGGTGGTTATAATGTAGATGCAGATTCTGATCCGTCAAATGGATTCCAGTTTTCATTCGGAACCGATATGATTACTTATTCCAGAACAGCGTGGACTTTCGGAACTTCATTTGTTGATGGCAAAACGATTTACGATAATATTATTTCTAATGCCAGAATAATCTCCCAAAGAATGGGTGGACCACTTGATGCCAACGGATTTACAGACGGACATTCCTTAGCAAACGCTTACGTTTTGGTTCCGGCTTTCCAGGCAGCAGTCGAAGGAAAAACACCAGATGGAGCGATGAACGATCCAAAGAAAGCGGGTTTCCCACTTCCAAACTGGAGAGTAACATATTCTGGATTGAAAAACATTCCATTTATTAACAGTCAGTTTTCTAAGTTTGATGTTCTTCACGGTTATACTTCAACCTATACTGCATCTGGAATTCAGTCGAGTATTGATTATTATAATGTTCAGAATAATGCGATTTCAGACCGAGACGCTTTTGGCGATATTTATAATCCTTACACTTATTCTCAGGTTGGTTATGTAGAATCATTTTCACCACTTATTGGTGCCGATGTTACCATGAGAAATAATATGCAGTTCCGCGCTCAATATAATGTCGATAGATTGTTTATGCTTGGATTGGTAAATCATACTTTAACAGAAGATTCGGGCAAAGAATACATCTTAGGTTTCGGTTATATTCTGAAAGATTTGAAAATGAAAATGAATTTCAAAGGAAAAGAAAGAACCATTAAAAGTGATTTAAATATCCGTGGAGATTTCTCCTTAAGAGACAGTCAAACCAGAATCACCAATATTTTACAGGACGATTCTCAAGTAACGGGTGGACAAAGAATGATGAGTTTTAAACTCTCTGCAGATTACAATATGTCTCAGAACTTTAATGTTCGATTCTTCTACGATCAGTTGATGACGAAATATAAAATTTCTACAGCATTCCCACTTTCAACCGTTAGAGCAGGTTTGACCGCAACATTTACCTTCGGCGGAACAGGAGGTTTCTAAAGATCTTTTAAACTCAAATTTAAACTCAGGATTTCGATTCTGAGTTTTTTTATTTTTAATTAAAGTCGTTCAGTGCATGATAAAAAAAATTTGCTAAGCGAAACGCCTTTGCGTTCGTAATTCTTCAGCAACTTCATATGAGTTTACTTTGCGTCTTACTTTAGAAAAAACAGACAATTTTTGGATATCTCATATTAAGATTTCACAACCTCCCGAAAACAAAAATTAAATCCTTAATTTTGTTTTTATATTATCAAACTTATGAATGATCATTTAGATAACGACGACGATGTATTCTCCGGAAGCGAACATACTCCTTTACGACCTGACGCTTTTGAAAAATCTCCAGCAGAAAAAATTGAAATTATCCAGAAACATTTCCACGAAATCATGGAAACTTTAGGAATGGATATGACCGACGATTCCCTGAAAGATTCGCCAAAAAGAGTGGCTAAAATGTATGTGAATGAAATTTTCGGTGGACTTCTTCCAGAAAATAATCCGCGCATTTCTACTTTTTCAAATAAATACAAATACCGCCAAATGTTGGTGGAAAAAGATATTACCGTTTATTCATTCTGCGAACATCATTTTTTGCCAATTATTGGAAGAGCGCATGTCGCTTACATTTCAAATGGTGAAGTGATTGGACTTTCTAAAATTAATAGAGTCGTAGATTATTACGCCAAACGTCCGCAAGTTCAGGAAAGATTAACCATGCAAATTGTAGAAGCGCTTAAAGTAGCACTCGGAACGAATGATGTTGCCTGTATCATTGAAGCAAAACATTTATGCGTGAATTGTCGTGGAATAAAAGATACCGCAAGTTCCACGACTACGGCTGAACTCAGTGGGCTTTTTAGAACCAATTCAATTACCCGACAAGAGTTCTTGCATTATGTAGGAAGCCGTTCAAATTTGGATTAATAGAGAAATAAACAGTGATCAGTATTAAAATTGAAAAGGTATTGTTTGCATCATTGTGTCTAAAATTTGCATCATGATAAAGTGCTAAAAAACAGAATTCATTTCTGGTCAACCATCAACCATCAACTAAAGAAAAATGACTTTAAAAATATACAATTCCCTTTCGGGCGAAAAAGAAACCTTTACTCCAATTCACGATAATAATGTCGGGATGTATGTTTGTGGGCCGACGGTTTACAGCAATGTCCATTTGGGGAATGTGCGGACCTTCATGTCTTTCGATTTTATTTATCGCTCTTTGGTTCATTTGGGATATAAAGTTCGATACGTTAGAAATATTACCGATGCCGGACATTTAACCGATGATGGCGATGTTGATAATGACCGTTTCGTAAAACAATCCCGTTTGGAAAAACTGGAGCCAATGGAAATTGTACAAAAATATACCGTTGATTTTCATAAGGTTTTAGAAGTATTTAATTTACTTCCACCGACGATTGAACCAACCGCAACGGGACATATTTTAGAACAGATTGAATTAACTCAAAAACTAATCGATAAAGGATTTGCTTACGAAAGTAATGGTTCTGTTTATTTCGATGTTTTAGAATACAACAAACGTGGTTTAAATTATGGTGAACTTTCCCGCAGAAATATCGAAGAACTTTTTGCCAACACTAGAGATTTAGATGGTCAAAATGAAAAGAGAAATCCACAGGATTTCGCTCTTTGGAAAGCCGCTTCTCCTGCTCATATTATGCGTTGGAATTCTCCTTGGGGCGAAGGCTTTCCGGGATGGCATTTAGAATGTACCGCGATGTCAACGAAATATCTCGGTGATAAATTTGATATTCACGGCGGTGGAATGGATTTGAAATTCCCACACCACGAATGTGAAGTTGCCCAAGGAAAAGCATGCAACGGTGTTTCTCCGGTAAATTACTGGATACACGCCAACATGTTAACCATGAACGGCCAAAGAATGAGTAAATCCACCGGAAATTATATTTTGCCGATGGAACTCGTATCTGGAAATAATGATTTTTTTGAAAAGCCATTTCACCCGACCATTGTACGTTTTAATTTTATGCAGGCTCATTACAGAAGTGTTTTAGATATTTCTAATGAAGCGATGGTTGCCAGTGAAAAAGGATTTCAGCGTTTGATGGAAGCCATGAAAGTACTTTCAAATAACAATTTCCCAATTGCGGAGGTTTCTAGTTTTGATGTAAAAGCGTGGAAAGAAAAATGCTATGCTGCTTTGACCGATGATTTTAATTCACCGATTCTGATTGCACATCTTTTCGAAGCGGTAAATTTCATCTTTAAATTAAAGGACGGAAAAGAAACCATCAGCGAAAATGATTTACAGGAATTGAAAACACTGATGACTGATTTCGTTTTTGACGTTTTGGGTTTACAAAATATTGAAGAAAACAATAATGAGAAATTAGACCAGACTTTACAGGTTTTAATAGACTTAAGAAATCAAGCCCGTAAATCCAAGAACTTCGACCTTTCTGATCAGATTCGCGACCGTTTACTCGCTGAAGGGATTGAGTTGAAAGATGGAAGAGATGGAACAAGTTATTCGATTTCTTAGGTTTTACTTTTTAAAAGCGATATTTATATTTTAAGCCTTCTGAATTTTCGGGAGGTTTTTTTATTTCTAAAATTCCATTTTCTTCATTTTTAATGATTTATCATATGTTTATAAATTGTTGTTATAACCATTTGATTTTCAATAAATAAACTGCTTTTAATGAATTGTAAAGAAACGCTTTGAACTCATTAGTTCACCAAAAATTTCATAAATTGCATTGAATAGAGAAAACTTTTTATGAAATCGCCTTTAACAGTTCTTCAAAATAAACTTGTGTAAAGATTAGCGATAACATATGACTATTAAAAAACATTAAATAGGAACAAATGAAACTATATCTTAATATCAATTTCAGGACGAAAGTCGGTGAGAATCTGCAAGTTTGCGTCTTTGAAGTAGGAGCAGAAGAAAAAGTTCACGCCTTAAAATACACCGATAACGGAAACTGGTCTGCAGAAGTAGATTATTTTTCGAAATCAATTTCTTATAAATATCAGTTGGTGAATGAAGAGGGATTAATTTTAGATGAAGAGTTTTCTTTACACCACTTAAATTTTCCGCATAACTACGATGAGTTTATTATTTATGATTTCTGGAACGCCAAAAATTTCCCGGAAAATTATCTTAACAATAAAGTTTTAAAAAATAAACTCCGCCACTTTAAAGCAGAAAAAGTCTCAGTCTTAAAAAAGCATTCGCATCTTTTCCGTTTAGAAGCACCAATTTATAACCCGAACTGGAAAGTCGTAATTCTTGGAAATTGTGAAGCACTTGGAAACTGGCAATATTTAAAAACGGTTCCAATGTCGCAAACTGATTTTGGAAGCTGGGAAACGGCATTAGAACTTCCGACCGATCAATTGATTCAATACAAATACGGATTGATGAATACTGATTCTAACGAGGTTTTCGATATTGAATATGGCGATAACCGTTGGGCTTTACCTAATGCAGAAAAAAACATCCTTCAAATAAAAGCCGACCATTTTTTCAGATTTAAGTCATATCAAATGTATCACGCAGCAGGAGTTGCGGTTCCTGTTTTTTCTTTAAGGACGGAAAACGGTTTTGGGGTAGGTGAATTTCCTGACCTTAAAAAGGTAGCGGATTGGGCACATAGAACCAATCTTTCCGTTTTGCAAATTTTACCCATTAATGATACAACTGCAAATTACACATGGACTGATTCTTATCCATATGCTGCGATTTCGGTGTATGCTCTTCATCCACAGTATTTATCAATAGAAAATCTGGATTATTCTTTGCCGAAGGAATTAGTTAAAGAATTCAAAAAGGAAAAGGAGATTTTGAATAATTTAATCGATTACGAACAAATGATTGCTGCAAAATGGAAATACATCAAAGCCATTTTCGAAACCAATAAAGTTCAAATTTTAAAAGACAGAAACTTTAAAAAGTTCATTAAAGAAAATGAAAATTGGTTGGTTCCATATGCGGCTTTTTGTCTTTTAAGAGACAAGTACAAAACGCCGAACTTCAATAATTGGAAAACGCACAAGAAATACATCGCCGGAAAAATTTCGCCTTTCTTTACGACGAAAAATAAGGATTATGAAACTTCAATGCTTCATGCCTGGGTTCAATATCAATTGCATTTACAATTAAAAGATGCGGTTGATTACACCCACGATTTAGGGATTTCTGTGAAAGGAGATTTGCCAATAGGAATTTATAGATATTCGGTAGAGGCGTGGACAGAACCAGAATTATTTGGAATGGATTTTCAGGCCGGTGCACCGCCAGATGAGTTCACCGATCTAGGACAAAACTGGGAATTCCCAACCTATAACTGGGAAGCGATGAAAGAAGATGGTTACCGCTGGTGGAAAAACCGTTTCAAAGCATTGGAGCAGTATTTTGATGCCATGCGGATTGATCATATTTTAGGTTTCTTCAGAATTTGGAGAATGCCGATGAGTGCAACTCAAGGAATTTTGGGTTATTTTTATCCGGCGGTTCCAGTAAGATTGGAAGAGTTTTCAGCAAGAGGAATATACTTTAATGAAGATCGATATTGCAAGCAATTTATCAACGATCAGATTCTTTGGGACTATTTCGGTGAGGAAAGAGAACGTATTCATAACCATTTTATGAATAATCATTTTGATGGAACTTATACTTTTAAAGAAGAGTTTGATACGCAAAGAAAATTGACAGATTATTTTAAAACGAACTCTTTCGGTTGGGTTGAAGATCGGTTAATAACTTTGGCAGCAAATGTGCTTTTTTTGAAAGAAGAGATTAGTGAAGATGAAGCAGTTTATCACCCAAGATTCAATATTGAAAAAACCGATTCGTATAAATATTTAACCGAAGACCAAAAAAGAAAACTCTCTGATTTATATGTCGATTATTTCTTCAAAAGACAAGATGGATTGTGGTATGAAAAAGCCATGGAAAAACTTCCGGTAATTTTGAATGCAACCGATATGTTGATTTGTGGCGAAGATTTAGGTTTGGTTCCCGAATCTGTTCCGCAAGTAATGGATCGTTTAGGAATTACCGCTTTGAAAGTTCAGAGAATGCCTTCAGAAAATATTGCGTGGTATAATCCAAAAAATGCGGGCTATATGAATGTGGTGACCGCGAGTTCACATGATACTTCTACCCTTCGTCAGTGGTGGCACGAGGATCGGGAATTGAGTTGTCGGTACTTTCATGAACAGTTAGGTCAGTTTGGAACGGCTCCGTTGAATTTAGAAACGCAATTGGCGGAAATGATTATCAAGCAGCATCTTTATAATGAAGCAATGTTAGCGATTTTCCCCATCCAAGAGTTTCTGGCGACTGATAAAGAGTTGACCAATCCAAATATGGATGAAGAGAGAATTAATGATCCCGCAGTTTTTCCTCATTATTGGAGATACCGAATGCATATCAATGTGGAGGAACTTTTGAATCATGAGAATTTCAATCAGAAAATCGCACAATGGATTAAGGATTCAAATAGAATGTAGGCTATTTTCTAAATTTATTTGTAGTTTATTTGATTATCAATTATTAAAATTTAATCATTGATAGTTAGTAGTTTACATAAGAAGTTAATGTCTAGGTTTTAACTTCTTTTTCGTTTTGTAATCAAATGAATAGTTCTTTAGTTGAAATAATGATATTTTATCACTAAATAAAAAATTTAGTTAAATATTTGGCACGCTATTTTGATAATGATTAAAGAATTAATTTATAAAAGATAACGATAATGAAAAAAATACTACTTGGTCTATCAGTGTTTTTAATGACATTGGTTTCCGCTCAGAATTACCCAGATTATTATCCAAATAACAATTATGGAAATGGCAATTACGGAGATGTTGATGATGAATTTTATTTCCCAGATGATTACTACTACGAATATCCTTCTGATTATTATAGCAATGATTTGTACCAAAGTTATTATAATGATTACCGAAAAAGTATTTATGATGTAAATTGGAATCGTTTCTTTGCTGCACACCGTTTGTCTCCATGGCAAGTACAACAGATTATAATCTTGAATGATAGTTTCCCATCTTACTCAGCTTTTAATTCTTATTATAGATATAATCCTGACCGATGGTATTACGACAGATTTTATGCGATGCAAAGGATTTTAGGTCCAAACATTTTTATCGTTTTCCAAAATAATTATTATAACGGATACAATCCTGTAATCTATTATCAAAATTATAACAGAAGACATTATGCCAGAAATATTTATGTAGTGCCAAGATATCGAAATGTCAATGTCAATATTTATCGGGTAAATAAAGTTCAGTATCATCAAAGTAATCCAAGACAGAATATTGGTTTTCAGCCAACAAGAAACGGGACAACTGCCAGTACAAATGGGACAAGAGATAATGGATTTAGAAATGATGGAGTAACTGCGAACTCAAATACTAGAGACAACTCCATTAGAAATGAAAATCAAGATTTACGAAATAATGAGATTAGAAATGATAATTCAAATGCTAGAAATAATAGCGGGAGAAGCCAGTCGCAAATAAAAACTCAAAATAATAATGGATTCAGAAATGAATTTGGAAATAAACAGGAAAGTATTCGTAATGTTGCGCCAACAAGAAAAGTAGAAAGCAATTCTATTCCTCGCAGCAAACAGGGAACTGAGTCCAGAACGCCAAGTTCTAGTTCAAGAAATTCGGGTCAAAGATTTACCGCCCGATAGTTTTAGATTTTAATGTTAATAATGCGAGAGCAGTCTTTTTTAAAGGCTGCTCTTTTTTTATCCCAACAAGGAGTTTGTTTTTGAATTATTTTCTGACATTAAAATTCCTTTTAACAAAACTTTATATTTTGGGGTTTTAACCAAATGTGATTTTGTACATCAAACCATCAGAAAACATTTGATACAGGGAATTTATTAAGGTTTTTATTTTAACAAATGTTTATGATTATCCTGTTTAACTATTAGTTAATAGAAGTATCAAACCAATATAAAATAAATAATAATACAAAAATTTATACAATGAGAAAATTAGTTTTAAGTGTAGCTTTACTAGCAGTCGGAACATTTGCAATGGCTCAAAATCAGAAAATGCAAAAAATGGATCCAGCACAAATGGAGCAGAAAAGAGCAGATCATATGAAACAGATGCAAGCAGAATTAAATCTTTCTGATGCTCAAGTTACAAAAATAAAAGCATTGCAAGATCGCAGAATGGCAGAAAGAAAGAAAAATGCACCCCAAATGCAGGCAGAAAGAAAAGCCAAAATGGAGCAAATGAAAGCGAAACGTGATCAAAACAATGCGGAAATGAAGCAAATCTTAACTCCAGAACAATACCAGAAGTGGGAAACTTCAAAAAAAGGCAAAATGCAAAAAAGAGGACAAATGATGAAAAGCAAAAAAATGGACCGAATGCAAAATGCAAAATAAGCAGTTCATAATTTTATTTTTTTAATGTTAGGCGGAACAAATGTTCCGCTTTTTTTTATGCTTACTTTTTAGCTATATTTGTGTAAATAGTTATAAAAAATGATCAGTACAAAAATAGCAGATTTGCTTAATGAACAAATTACCAACGAGCAATTCGCAGCTCAATATTATTTATCAATGTCTGCCTGGTTTTCTGCCAGAGATTTAGACGGAATTGCTAATTATTTCCGCATTCAAAGTAAAGAAGAATTAATGCACGCCGACAAGATGTTTGATTACATGAACGATGTTGGTGCAGAAATCAGAATGGGCGCCATCGAGCAGCCACCTCATGAATTTGAAAACGCAACCGATATTTTTGTCAAAGCTTTAGCACACGAAAAATTAGTGACACGAAGTATTTTTAATATTTTAAAAAATGCAAATGACGAAGGTGATTTTGCTACCGTATCTTTCCTTCAGTGGTTTGTAACAGAACAGGTAGAAGAAGAAGCCAACGCTTCTCAATTGGTAACCAAGATCAAAATGGTTTGCGAAAATCCTTCTGCATTATATCTTTTTGATCAGGAATTGGCACAGCGGGTTTTAGTTCCGCTAGCGGCGAATTAGTCATTTTGTAAAAATATACGGATGACGGAAATCTACCAGTTGTGTTTCACCGTTTTATCATTGTGGAGTTTTGCGCAGGATTATGCTGTCGACTCAATACCAGAAAACCTTCTTCTGAATGCGAATGCAATTATTAGAGAACATTCTGAAGATTATATTTTGAAATCAGTGAATGATATGACGGTGAAAGAAACCCATGTCGTTACGATTATGAGTGCTGCGGGAGATCGGTACTCAACCGTGTTGATTCCCTATAATCCTACAACCAAAGTAAGTAACATTAAAGTTGAAATGCTAGATGGTGCGGGGAAAGTAATTAAAACCTTTGCAAAGAAAGATTTTTCGGATTATACCAATACACCAAGTGCGGCTTTATATGTTGATGATCGGATTTTAGTCCTAAGAACGATTTCGACAAAATATCCTTTTACACTGAAGACGTCCTACGAAACTAGTACATCGAACACCATTTATCTAAGTCGGTTTTCGCCTTTTAATGCGTATAATATTGCATTAGAGAAAAGTAATTTCACAATAACCAATAATTCCGGAATTAATATCCGAACCAAAATCAATGATAAACCTTTGGCTAAAGTTTCGGAATCGAAAGATGGAAATGTGTGGAAATATTCTTATCAAAATATTCCTGCAATCACCCATGAAGATTTATCGCCCAGTTTAGATTATTTAATTCCAGATGTAGAGTTTTCTCCAGAGAAATTTACGCTTGCTGGCAGACAGGGCGATCTTACCGACTGGAATAGTTTTGGGAAATGGTATTATAATGACCTCATTGATCCTGTTTCGAAAATTAGTCCAGAAATTTCCGCAGAAGTTGCTGCTTTAAATTTAACGGGAACTACTTCTGATAAAGTAAAAACGCTTTACCAATACATGCAGAATAAAACGCGGTATGTTTTAATTGCAATGGGAATCGGCGGTTGGCAACCAATGCCAGCTTCTGAAGTGAGTAAAAAAGGATACGGAGATTGTAAAGCCCTCACCAATTATATGCGGACATTATTGCAAGCGGCAGGGATTCCGTCTTATTTTGCAGTAATTTATAGTGATGATTCTGTCATTACTTTTGATAAGAATTTTCCTAAATTATCGGGGAATCATGCTATTTTAATGGTTCCTACAGAAAAAGATCCGATCTGGTTAGAAAACACTTCCCAGCGAATCGCTTTTAATCATCTTTCTTATTCTTCGCACAACAGAAATGTTTTAGCGGTGAATGAAAACGGAATTAAAATCATCGACACTCCAACGTACAAACCAGAGCAGAGCAAAGAATTATTGGTTGCCAAAGTTCAACTGGAAGAAGATGGCGGTATTACTTCAAACGCCAATTTTATTTTCACAGGCGGACAATACGATACGAACCTTAGTCTGTTTACTTTGAAAAATGATGAAATTCAAGAAGCACTTAAAAACAGACATTATAATTTACAAATCGATAAGATTACCGTTGATAATCTTTTGAACAATCGAGATGACGTGAAAATTAGTTATGATCTTAATTTAAAGGTGAAAAATTTTTCTAAAAAACTGGGTAACGATTTGTTTTTCCCTGTGATGCCTTTTTATCAGACAACTACTTTTTCTTCAAATGCAGAAAGAAAACTTCCTTTCGAAACGGCTTTCCCTTTTCAGGATGATTATGAAATAGAATTCAACGCACCGATTGGATATCGATTTTCTGATTTGCCTGATGCTGCAGAATTCTCTACAGAATTTGGGTCTTACTCTATTCTATATAAAATGAAAGGTGAAAAATTAGTAGTCAATAGAGTTTTAACCATTAAAAAAGGCCTTTATCCGAAAGAGAAATTTAAGGATTATGTGGATTTTAGAAAAAAAACAGCAACCAAAGACAACACAAAAATATTAATCACGAAAATATGATGAAAAAATTTACTCTTTTTATCGGATGCTTTTTAGTAAGTTTCCTTTATTCCCAGCATAAGTTCTTGAATGATCCAAAACTTTCTGATGAGGATTTGAAAAGTACACAATCAAAAATAGAAGCCGATGCACCTGCAGAAGTTTTATACCGTTCTGTGCATTTTATGATTGATTACAACGGTTACCTAACCCAGGAAATCACCAAGCGTGTAAAGATTTACAATAAAGATAATGCAGGAGATTATCTGGATCACGAAATTTCTATTTACGATAACAATCAAGGCGATCGTGAAACACTGAGTAATCTGAAAGCCGTCACTTATAATTGGGAAGATGGTAAAAAAGTCGCGACTAAAATTAAAGGAGACGAAAAGTTTAAATCAAAAGAAGATACGAACTTTACCATTAATAAATTTGCTTTTGCGAATGTGAAAGATGGTTCTGTGGTAGAGTATTCGTATAAATTGTTCAGTCCGTTTTTGTCTTCTACACCACGAATTTTGATTGAAGAAGAAATCCCTGTAAAATATGTAGAATATATTTTTGATGCTCCTAAGCCACTTGGGTATTCCATTAATTACAAAGGAAGTTTATCACCCATTCGTCGTGACACTGGCGAAAAGCAATTATACGGCGGCGAATACAATACTTACCGATTTGGTTATGAAAACATTCCTGCCTTCAAAGATGAAAAACATGTTTTAAATAATAACAATTATAAAACAGGAATTAAAGCAGAATTGAATTCAACAATGTTCAATAATGTTTTTAAATCTTACACCCTTTCCTGGAACGATATTCGAAAAAGATTATACGACCATGATGATTTTGGTCTACAATTGAAAAAAGATCATTTGGTTAAAAACCTACTTCCTGCAGAAATTTACAATTTGCCAACGAAAATGGAAAAAGCCAATGCGATTCTAAAATTCGTTCAGAAAAATTACACTTGGAATAAAGAAGACGAAGCATTTACCGACAAAGGAATCAAAAATCTGTTGACGACCAAAATCGGTAATACAGCAGAAATTAATTTACTCTTAACCATGCTTTTAAGAAGCGCTGATTTAAATGCCGATCCAGTTGTTCTGTCAACAGTGAAAAGGGGTATTTTGCTCGCGTATAATCCTTCCATTGCACAACTTAATTTTGTACTGGCCTCTTTTGTAGATAATGACAAACTTTATCTTTTGGATGGAACTTCAAAATTAACCGAAATCAATATGATTTCTCCACGAGCCTTGAATCAGTACGGAATTATGATGACGAAAGATGAAGCAAAACAACTGAATGTTGTTTTTCCAGAGGTGAGTAAAGTAATGCTTTCTATTGATGCAAAACTAACTCCCGAAGGAACTTTTGAAGGTCGTTTTGCGGATCGGGATACAAAACTATTTGCAATGGCTGCCAACGAAAGTTATTCGGATGATGAGAAAAAATTTGCAAAAGGTTATCAGGATGAGTATAGATTTCCGTACTCGAACATGAAACACGGTTTGCAAGAAAATAACGATTTTGAAACGAGTTTTGACTTTACTTCAGATACTTTTGTCGATAATATTGCGAACAAATTAGTTTTCAATCCTTTGCTGTTTTTATATTCTAAAAATCACAATTTCGATCAGAAAGAAGAAAGAAGAGCGCCGATTGAATTCTACTCTCCTCATGAACGTGTGAAGAAAGTAACCATTACTCTTCCAGATAATTATCAGTTTGAAAATTTGCCGAAATCTAAAAAATTCCGGACCGAAGATAATTCAATTGCATACACTTATGTCGTCACTCAAAATGGAAATGCATTAACGGTAGAAACTACTGTTTCAATTGATGACTCCAATTTCCCGAAAGAATATTTCCCTGCATTTAAGCAGATTTTCGATAATGTTACCAAAATGGAAGCACAAGTTGTAACCGCCGTTAAGAAGAAATAATATAATTTATATTTTGAAATTAAAAAGCCTGTCTCGTTGGAGACAGGTTTTTTTTAGACATAAACAATTTGAGACTCAATCACTTTTTTGCCCAGTTTTTCTAAAACCGTTTGGTATTCATCTAACTGCAATTGATGTTTTTCCTGTACATCACCTGTTTTAAAATCAATAATGATAATTCCATTTTCAGTTTCTATCAAACGATCCGGACGATAAATTGATGAGGTTCCGTTTTCCGAAATCATAATATCTTTTTCATTGATCACGGTTTGGTTTTCTTTAAAATACTTCGAATAACTTTCATTATGAATGATCTTGAAAATCCGATCACTGATTTCAAGTTTTTCTTCTTCCGTAATGGTTCCTTCCAAAAGATAACTTTCCAACACTTTTTCTACATCTTTTGCGGTGTTAATTCGCGCTAAAATCTCGTGCGTGAAAATTCCTATTCGTACTTTTTCGACCCTATTTTGATAACTTTTAGTCGGTGTTGCGATTTTAATCGCGTCCTTGTATTTTTCTTTTTCGGTGTGAAGATGGATTGCTTTCGAAGTAAATGCTGTGCTTTTTTCCTCGCTTTCCTTTTTTAAATTCTCTGCAGAAACTTGATATAAATCAAATGATGTAATGGTTTCTCCTGCTTCATCTCTTGGGATTTTAGATGCTATAAAGTCATAGATTTCTAAGTGATTGGCCGATTTATTTGGTTGTTCAATATAGAAGAAAAGTTCTTCTGCTGCACGCGTCGTCGCCACATATTGAATACAGAAATTATCAATTTTTTCTTGGTAGGAATGTTCATTATTAAAATCCGCAATTTCATCATCATAAATCTGAAGTTCACTGTCAAAGAATTTCACGTTCACAGAATTCAGTTTTTCCTCGTCGCTCGTTCCAAACCAATAACTGCCTTTTTTAGAAGAACCCTTATTTTGCATCGGCAAAAGAACAACCGGAAATTCCAGACCTTTTGATTTGTGAATCGTCATTATTTGTACGGCATCTACATTTTCAGAGGCTTGAATCGTTGTACTATTCGCTTCCTCCTCCCAATATTTAATAAATTCTTTTAGCGTTGAACTCGCATTTTGAGAATACGCATAAAGCATTTCCAGATAATTAAAGAGGAAATCGGTCTCCTTATCTTTTACCGAAAATTCATGCAGAAAATGTTCGATGAAGTTATAAAGATTCAGTTGCAATAAATCTTTTGACTGCAGTTGAAGTCCATATTTTTCTTCAATTAAAACTTCCATTTCGGATTTGTTTTTCAAAGCCAAAATTCCAAGAATCTCTTTGCTGAAATCTTGTATTTCAATTCGACCTAAAACCTTTAAATAATAAAGCATCTTGACTACAAACTGAAAGTTTTTAGGGTTTTCTTCCCACTTCAAAAACTCCGTTAATGCTAGTAAAGTTAATGATAGATTCAAAGTTAAACCTGATTCAGAAATGGTTTTAATATAAACTTCTTCGCCGTTATAGTTGACTTTTAAGTTTCCTAATAATTGAGAGAAATTAAAAATATCGAAATTTCCCCGGCACAGAATCGTAATGTCTGAAAACCGATAACCATTCGCCAGACAACTTTCAATATCATCTCGCATTTTCTCAGAAACACTGTCGTAATAAAGCGATTTTCTGGTCGAATTTTCGATGAGGTTGATTCGCACTCGACCTTCCTTTTTTGATTTTGCAGCCTGATGAGAACCATCGCCAAAAATTTTCTGATGTTCATTTTCTGTAAACTGCGACATGAATTGATACAACTGATTATTGAAATCAACAATATTTTTCGCGCTCCGATAATTGTTTTCTAAGTTTTCTACTTTCGCAAAAACGGGTGTAATTTCATTGTGATTAATGATATCCAGCATTAACTGAGAATCTCCACCACGAAAACGATAAATGCTTTGTTTAGGATCACCGACCAAAGTAAAACTCATGTTTTCCTGAGAAACTGCATGATCTCTTAACGGAAGAAAATTTTGCCATTGCAGCAAAGAAGTATCCTGAAATTCATCGAAAAAATAGTGCGTGAATTTCGTGCCTATTTTTTCATAAATGAAAGCAGTTGGCTCTTCGCGCAGATTCTCATGAATCATAATGTTGAATTTTGACAGCAAAACCAAATCATTTTCCTGTTCGATTTCTGCCAGTTTATCCTGAATATCTTTATTTACTTTTAAAGGTAAAAGTGCCTGAAGAATTTTTTCTTTTTTCTGTGCTTCTACATGATTGTGAATCAGTTTTTTACGTCTCTCCAAAAGAAATTCCAGGATTTCGAAAATTTCATCTTCCCGATGTTTAGATTTTGAAGATGCGCCTTTTCTGATTTTCTCTTCTCTGCCTTCTTCCTGATCAATTGTTTCATAAAGAAGCGGAATTTTTTTATCTAAAAACTTTTCAAAAAATCCAGCAATTCCATTTTTCCCATCGGCAAAATCGCCGACTTCTAAACTCTTTTCCTGAAGTAAAGTCATTACTTCTTCGGCAATCTTAACCGCTTCTTCTCTTAATTCTTTAATGTTTGTTCGAAGATTCTTTTTGGTGTTTTCGTAAACTTCCCAATCAAACTCTTTGTTTTCATTTAACCGGAAGTAATGTTTGTCCTGAACATATTCTTTCGCTGAATTATAAAGTGTTTTATTGAGGTCGATCCGGTCATTATTATCCAAAGTATAATTCACAAAATCCATGAAGGCATCAGAGATTTTATTTTCTTCCCCAATATCTTCCAGCATTTTATCAACGGCTTCAATCAGAAAAGGTTCTGGATTAATTTCTAAATTAAAGTTTTGCGCTAAACCCAATTCCTGTGCAAAACTCCTCACCAGTTTAGAGTTGAATTTATCAATCGTACCAATATTTAAAGTAGAGTAGTGGTGCAAAACATAATCCAGCATTCGTTTAGAACGTTCGTGCAATTCTCTTAAGGAAATATTGAAACCTTCTTCTTCTTCTAATTTTATTTGAATATTGATGAGATCAGTATTAGTTTCATAAGTTTCCAAAGAAAATTTCTTTAACCAATCGATGATTCGGTGTTTCATTTCATTGGCTGCTTTGTTGGTGAAAGTCAGCGCGAGAATATTTCTAATTTTATCAGACTGCGCAGGATACTTTAAACAAATTGCTAACAGATTCTGAACCAGAGCGTAAGTCTTTCCGGAGCCGGCAGAAGCGTTGATTACTTTATAGTCAGGTTGCATTATTTTACTTTATTAAGTTTAAAAGTAAGAAAAAAATTTGTCAACTCAGAAAAAAATCTTACTTTTGCAATCCAAAATGAGATGTAAATTATGTTAATAATCCCAGTAAAAGATGGTGAATCCATCGACAGAGCATTAAAGAAATACAAAAGAAAGTTTGACAAAACAGGAACTATCAGAGCTCTTAGAAGTCGTCAACAATTCAATAAGCCTTCTGTTGTGAAGAGAGCAGCGAATACCAAAGCCGCTTACAAACAAAGAAACTTAAGCATCGAAGAACAAGCTTAAAGAAAACTTTTCTTTGAGATTATACTTAAATCACTTTTCAAATACTTATATTTGAAAAGTGATTTTTTGTTTTTAATAATGATAGAAAGATTTTTAGAATATATTGAAGTAGAACGGCGCTATTCGCCACATACAGTAACAAGTTATCACAAGGATTTGTCTGATTTTGCTGCGTTTCTTTTGAAAACAGAATCACATCAGGACTTTACCAAAGTTGATAAAAAAATTATTAGAAATTTTATGACCGAATTAAGTACGTTGAAAATTTCTAAACGAAGCATCAACCGAAAAATTTCCTCTTTGCGAAGTTTCTTTCTCTTTTTATTAAAACTTGGTGAAGTAACAGTTTCTCCTCTGGAAAATATTCAATCTTTAAAATTTTACGCTGAAAAACAAATTCCATTTTCTGAAGATGAAATGGCGGACTTGCAATCGATGGAAGGGAGACCTCATAGTGGAAGTTTTTTGAAAGAGTTGATTATCGAAACATTGTATCAAACTGGAATGCGTAAAGCGGAATTGTGTAATCTTTTATTTAATGATGTTGATTTTACTAAAAAAGAGATTAAAGTGATCGGTAAAGGAAATAAATCCCGGATCATTCCTATTTCAGAGAAACTCCTTGAAAGTTTTAAATATTATTTAAGTAAAAGAAAGCCCTTGGAATCGAATGAGATGTATTTTTTCTTAAGTGAAAAAGGGAAAAAACTCAATGATAAATTTGTCTACTCTTCGGTAAATTCTTACCTTGGTCTTGTCACTTCGAAGACCAAAAGAAGCCCTCATATTTTAAGACACAGTTTTGCAACTCATGTTTTAGAAAATGGGGCTGAAATTTCTAAAGTGAAGAAATTAATGGGACATTCGTCATTAGCATCAACTCAGGTTTATACTACGGCGAATATCGAACAATTAAAGAAAGTGTTTAACAATGCTCATCCTAGAGCAAAAAAAAATCTAGATTATGAAAATTAAAGTTCAGTCAATTGGCTTAACCCCACACGCACCTCTTGAAGAGTATTTAGAAAAGAAACTTAATAAGTTAGAAACCTTTTATGATAAGATTCATGGTTGCCAGGTGTTTTTGAAAGTAGAAAATGGAGGAGGTAAAGAAAATAAGACAGCAGAGATTAAATTAGAGGTTCCGGGAGATGATATCGTGGTAAAGAAGACTTCTGCTTCATTTGAAGAGAGTATTGACCTTTGTGCTGATGCTGCTAAAAAACTGTTAATCAAGAAGAAAGAACTTGCGTAAAAAAAAATAAAAAAAAGCCTTGAAAAAATTTGTAGATTTAAAATTAACTATGTTATATTTGCACTCGCAAAAAAAGATAAATAGTTCTTTATTTCTACAAATTTTTTTTGAAAAAAGTTAAAAAAATATTGTAGGTGTAAAATAAATCACTATATTTGCACTCGCAAAAACAGATAAGAAGTTCTTTAAAATTTTGCCTCCGTAGCTCAGCTGGCTAGAGCAGCTGATTTGTAATCAGCAGGTCGTGGGTTCGAGTCCCTCTGGAGGCTCATTGAAAAAAATAAAAATAGGGGAGGTTCCAGAGTGGCCAAATGGATCAGACTGTAACTCTGCTGTCTTACGACTTCGTAGGTTCGAATCCTACCCTCCCCACATTTTTTATTAAAAAGTTTTTGTGAATATGTAAATTTATTGTAAATTTGCAAACCGTTTACCAACAGTTTTTGGAAACAAAAATGCGGAAGTAGCTCAGTTGGTAGAGCGTCAGCCTTCCAAGCTGAATGTCGCGAGTTCGACCCTCGTCTTCCGCTCTAAAAAATCACAACCAATACAGCGGCTTGTGATTTTTTTTTAATTTTTCGCCGACTTAGCTCAGGGGTAGAGTGCTTCCTTGGTAAGGAAGAGGTCGTGAGTTCAAATCTCATAGTTGGCTCTGTGTAATCTCTCTTTTTTTAGAGAGATTTTTTTATGCCTAAATTTTCCTAGATCTACTTTTGAATCCCTACGATATTTATTTATTCGACATTGATGTTCCTAAAGTAAACGGCTTATAAGTCTGCGAAAAAATTTCCGGAAGAGGATCAAAACATTCTCATCAACATGATTTCCGCGTACGGTGATTTATCTGATAAGAATGAAGTCTTCAAACGACTTGCTGATAAAGTCTTTCCACTTTGAAGAATTATTGATGAGAATTCAGTTGCTCGTTCGAAGAAATAATGCTCAGGACAAAGTCATCGACGATTTTTTTTCAATAGAAGATTTGAACATTAGCAAAACCGATCAGGAATTTTTTCGTGGCCGACAGGAAATAGCATTGACGTAGAGTTTCAATTATTGGTTTTTCTGGCAGAAGCCTCAGGTCGAACGGTTTCTAAACAACAAATCACGAATACCAAAACGGAGGAAGTTTATATTAATTTTTCAAGAAAGAAGATTGATGAAATTTTTGCAGTTACACTCATTCATACCCGTTCTGGCTATGTTTATTACTTAAAAGCAATATGATGTGGTCTCTAAAGTGTAAGATTGCCTTGAATCTGAGTGTTGCGTTTTCATTGCCTTTTGGTATTGTAATGACGATCATTTATGTCTCGTTTAATTCTTTTAGAAGAGAAGAGTTTAAAGATCGATTTGTAAAAAGGTTAATTCATAACCAGTTTCATTTCTCAATCGGATGGATTCAAAGAATGAATATTGTGAATCTCTTAATGTGAGCCCAAAAATTCGCATCTATTTTAGAGAAAATAAAACTTTAACAAAACTTTAATTCATTAACATTTAAATATGAAATCTAAAAAAAATATAGGATATAAAGGGTTTAAGGATATTTAGGCATTTGGGAATAATATTATAAATCATTAAAAAAGGGAAATGTTTTTATAAAATTATTTTATACATTTTCTTAAATAAATTTTTTTACCTAAATTTGCACTCCGGTATTTCGTTTATATATAGAATGGTGTAAACCAATATTTTTGAATATTCAACTTTTTTTTCTAAAAAAGGTTTTCAATATTCAAAAAATGACTATATTTGCGCACCGAAAAAAAGAATAATTAATTAATAAATAATTTATATCATGGCAAAGGAAACGTTTAATCGTAACAAACCACACTTGAACATTGGTACCATCGGTCACGTAGACCATGGTAAAACTACACTTACTGCTGCAATTAGCAAGGTGTTATCTGACAAAGGATACGGAACAGCAAGAGATTTCTCTTCTATCGATTCTGCACCAGAAGAAAAAGAAAGAGGTATTACAATCAATACTTCACACATTGAATATGAAACTGCAAACAGACACTACGCTCACGTAGACTGTCCAGGTCACGCCGATTATGTTAAGAACATGGTTACTGGTGCTGCTCAAATGGATGGTGCTATCTTGGTAGTTGCTTCTACAGACGGACCAATGCCTCAAACTAGAGAGCACATCCTGCTTTGTCGTCAGGTAAACGTACCTAACGTACTTGTATTCATGAACAAAGTTGACATGGTTGACGATGCTGAATTACTAGAATTAGTAGAAATGGAAGTAAGAGAGCTTCTTTCTTCTTATGACTATGATGGTGACAATACACCAGTTATCCAAGGTTCTGCTCTAGGAGGTCTTAACGGAGATCCAAAATGGGTAGCGAAAATCGAAGAATTAATGGATGCTGTTGATTCTTGGATCCAACTTCCAACAAGAGATGTTGACAAAACTTTCTTGATGCCAATCGAAGATGTATTCTCTATTACAGGTCGTGGTACAGTTGCTACAGGAAGAATTGAAGCAGGTGTTATTAATACAGGTGATCCAGTAGATATCGTAGGTATGGGTGATGAAAAATTAACATCAACTGTAACAGGAGTAGAAATGTTCCGTAAAATCTTAGATAGAGGTGAAGCAGGAGATAACGTAGGTATCTTATTAAGAGGTATTGAGAAAACCGACATCAAAAGAGGTATGGTAATCGCGAAAGCAGGTTCTGTAACTCCACACAAAAAATTCAAAGCAGAGGTTTATATCCTTTCTAAAGAAGAAGGTGGTCGTCACACTCCATTCCACAACAAATACCGTCCACAGTTCTACGTAAGAACAACTGACGTTACAGGTGAAATCTTCTTACCAGAAGGTGTAGAGATGGTAATGCCAGGTGATAACTTAACAATTACTGTAGAATTGTTGCAACCAATCGCTCTTAACGTAGGTCTTAGATTTGCAATTAGAGAAGGAGGTAGAACAGTTGGTGCTGGTCAGGTAACTGAAATCACTGATTAATTTCTAAAATATAATAAAGGTTCCGTAGGGAAACTTACGGAACCTTTTTTAATCTACGGGCATCGTCCAATGGTAGGATACCGGTCTCCAAAACCGTTGATCAGGGTTCGAGTCCTTGTGCCCGTGCAAATTAATGATAATGAGTTTAGTAGATTTTATTAAAGGTTCTTATATCGAATTCAAAGATAAAGTAGAGTGGCCAAAGTGGCCAGAGTTGCAATCTTCAACAGTAGTAGTAACTATTGGTACGGTGCTTCTTGCATTATTCACTTTTGGCGTTGATTCATTGTTCAGTAAATCTATTGCGAATATGATATCGCTCTTTATCAATCTGTTCAATTAAAATTATTTTCCGAAATGAGTGACTTGAAGTGGTATGTTCTGAAATCCATCAGTGGACAGGAAAATAAGGTGAAAACCTATATTGAGAGCGAAATGAAGCATTATGGCTTAGAGGAATTCGTAACTCAAGTAGTCATTCCTATGGAAAAAGTAATCCAGATAAGAAATGGTAAAAAGGTACCGAAAGAAAAACCTTATTACCCAGGATACTTAATGGTAGAAGCTAATCTAGTAGGGGAGGTTCCTCACATCATTAAGAATATTCCAGGAGTTATTTCTTTTTTGAGTTCAACCAAAGGTGGTGATCCTGTACCAATGCGTAAATCAGAAGTGAATAGAATGCTTGGTAGAATGGATGAACTTTCTGAGTTCGCAATCGATACAGCAATTCCTTTTGTAGTTGGTGAAAACGTAAAGGTAATCGATGGTCCTTTCAATGGGTTTAACGGTACTGTAGAAAAACTACACGAAGATAAAAAGAAAATTGAAGTATCTGTAATGATTTTCGGAAGAAAAACACCAATGGAACTAAGTTTTATGCAAGTAGAAAAAGTATAAACAGCTTTTTAAAAATATTTAAAAGACTATTCGAAAGAATAGTCTTTTTTTTTTTGTGCAAAAATCCAAATGCTATGAAAAAATATTCTCCTTTAAATGAAATTTATGTTGATGATGTGACTTTGACCACCCAGCAGAATTCTCTTCAGTAATTGATGATTGAAAATGCGGTGCTGACTTCTTTGAAAATTAAAACGAATAATTTCCTTCGTGATGTCGAGATTGCTTTATTCCTGGTAAAGAGTTTTAATAAAAACTTTAAAAAAAAATTGGACAATTTAGAAATCCCAGTTTCTGCTAAGAAAGGGATTTATATTTTAGGAATTTCATCAGGAAAAGAGAAGATTATGAAAAAATTAATGTTCACGAATTAAAAATACAAATTGCTTTCTTGAATTGCAATTGTAAAGAGGCCGTTCGAAAGATTGATCACTTTTATTATTTATAGCATATATAACACAGCAGTATTTTATAAGTTAAATCAATTTTAAAAGGGTGATTTAACTTGATGGTTTTATTTATGTGAATTTACCTTTGTTATCATAAAAATTAGAAACTATGAAAACAAATGTAGTAACTCTTCTGCTGTTTTGTTTCGCAGTTTATTTGAATGCACAATTCAATTATCCGGCAACACCTGTAAAAGCAGTCATTGACAATTATAATGGAGTGAAAATTACCGATAATTACAGGTGGTTAGAAGACATGAAAAATCCTGAAGTAACAAACTGGTTTAAAAATCAGGCTGACTTTAGTAAGAATTATATTGAAAAAATTTCCGGACGAGATCAATTATTTAACGACATGAAATATCTGGATGAATTGAAAGATGCCGATTATTATAACGTTAAAAAAAGTGGTAACAATTATTTCTACACTAAAATTTTGCGTGGCGAAAAAGTTGCAAAATTGTATATGCGTGACGGATCTGGGAATGAGATACTTATATTCGATCCAGAAAATTATGTTGCTGGTAAAACCTATGAGATTCAAGATTTTTCAACCAATATAGATGGATCGATATTGGCGATGGGTTTAGCAGAAAGCGGTGCGGAAATAGGTGAAAGCCGATTCATTGACATAAAAACAAAAAAACTATTACCCGATGTTTTAACTCCGGTTTGGGGTGGAATCAGTTCTTGGACGCCGGATCAAAAGTCTGTACTTTATATAAAACTTCAAAATGCAGATAATACAAGCAATGACATGCTTAGAGATATGCGTGCGATGCAGCATTTTTTGGGAACTGCAACCTCTAAAGATATCGAAATCGCATCCCGGTTAAAAAATCCTTCGCTTCCAATAAAACCTGAAAACTGGGTGTCCACTTATTTTTCCGATGATTACAGATATATGTTTTTAGATATAGGGTCGGTGCAGAGGGAGCAGTTAGTTTATTATGCTCCTGCTTCAGAATTCGGTAAATCATCCATCAATTGGAAGCCCTTCATAGGATTTGATGATGAGATCACAGATTTTAGTATTATCGGAGATAAAGTTTTTTTTCTTACTCACAAAAATGCGCCTAATTTTAAGATTGGAGTTACTTCTATGAGTAAACCTGATTTTAAAAATGCTAAAATTGTCGTCCCAGAAGGAAAAAATTTAATTACTCGAATTACAGCAACCAAAAATTACTTGGTCTATAGAGTGGCTAACGGAATGAATATCGACTTATACCAAATTGATGGAAATAGTTTAGCCCTAAACAAAATACCGCTTCCACAAGGAAGTAATGCGATGCTGCCTTTAAATAGTAGAGAAGGAGATGAAGCAGTTGCGGTTAACTATGGGTGGTTAAATCCATATGTTTTTTATAACGTACAATTAAAAGATAATAAAGTTGAGGTGAGTAAACTATTTAATACTAAAGCAGTTTATCCAAATCAGGGAGAATTTGTTGTAAAGGAGATAGAAATTAAAAGTTACGATGGAACGATGGTTCCACTTTCTATTATCTATCCAAAAAATATAAAAATAGACGGAAGTAATTCTCTTTATCTTGATGGTTATGGATCATACGGAGTGTCTATGTTCCCGTACTTCTCTGAAGCAAATTATGCACTTCTTAGACAAAATGTAATTGTTGCAGTGGCGCATGTAAGAGGTGGTGGAGAAAAAGGAGAAGCGTGGCACAAAGCCGCATTTAAAGGCACTAAAGAAAATACCTGGAAAGATTTTATTGCCTGCGCTGATTATTTAGTCAATAATAAGTACACCTCCAAAGATAAATTAATTGGTTCGGGAATGAGTGCTGGTGGTATTCTTATTGGGAATGCGGTGGCAGAACGTCCAGATTTATTTGCTGCAATCATTGCAGAAGTAGGCTGTACCAATATGTTAAGAATGGAGATTACCCCAAACGGTCCCAATCAAATTCCCGAATTTGGAGCGCTGGGAAATCCTGAGGAATTGAAAGGTTTAATTGCCATGGATGCACAACATAAAATTAAAGAAAATGTAAAATATCCCGCTGTACTAGTAAGAACAGGGATTAATGATCCAAGAGTTATTCCCTGGATGCCTGCTAAATTTGCTGCAACAATGCAAAACAGTTCAACATCTGGAAAACCCGTTCTGTTTTATGTAGATTATGAAAACGGACATTTTACTCAAGATAAAAATGTTACGTATCGAAATTATGCAGATATGTATGCTTTTGCTCTTGCGCAAACAAATCATCCTAATTTTAAATATATCAAATAATTACTTACAATAATATTATTTGTCAAAACCGTTTTCATAGCGGTTTTTTCATTATTAATAAATAATGGAAAGGCGGTTTCAACAATCTTTCTTTTGATAATAAGTTTTATTAAATTTGATGATTTAACAAAAATACAATAAAGCCATTTGAGATAATAGGTGATTGTTATAAATATTCGACAATTTTTAAAATTCTTTCTAAAAATCAATACCTTATCTATTGTGTAATCAAAATTTATTCTTAATTTTGCAATCCGAAATGTAAAGTTGTGTTTTATCGCGCCTCGTTACAGATTTATAAATGCTTCCACATTCATAAATTATTAATTTTTTATAAAAAATAAAAATGGCTAAAAAAGTCTTTAAAATGGTGAAGCTCCAAGTAAAAGGAGGAGCAGCAAACCCATCTCCACCAGTAGGTCCTGCATTAGGTTCTGCAGGGGTGAACATTATGGAGTTTTGTAAGCAATTTAACGGAAGAACTCAAGACAAGCCAGGACAAGTTTTACCTGTAGTAATTACAGTGTACGAAGACAAATCATTTGAATTCGTAATTAAAACTCCACCTGTGGCAATCCAACTTTTAGAAGCATCTAAGCAGAAAAAAGGTTCAGGAGAGCCAAACAGACTGAAAGTAGGTGCTGTATCTTGGGCTCAAGTTAGTAAAATTGCTGAGGATAAAATGGTAGATCTTAATTGTTTTACGATGGATGGTGCCCTTACTATGGTTGCCGGAACTGCAAGATCTATGGGATTGAGAGTAACAGGAACTAAACCAACTAACGCTTAAAACTTATAGATATGGCAAAATTAACTAAAAAGCAAAAAGAAGCTTTAAGCAAAATAGAAAAAAACAAAATTTATTCTCTTGAAGAAGCTTCGGCTTTGGTAAAAGAAGTAAACTTTGCAAAATTTGATGCATCTGTTGATATCGCAGTTAGATTAGGAGTTGATCCTAGAAAAGCGAACCAAATGGTAAGAGGTGTTGTATCTCTTCCACACGGAACTGGTAAAGATGTAAAAGTATTGGCCTTGGTAACTCCAGATAAAGAAGCAGAAGCGAAAGAAGCTGGTGCTGATTATGTAGGTCTTGATGAATATTTACAGAAAATTAAAGATGGTTGGACTGATGTTGACGTGATCGTTACCATGCCGGCTGTTATGGGTAAATTAGGTCCATTGGGTAGAATTTTAGGTCCAAGAGGTTTAATGCCAAATCCTAAATCAGGAACTGTAACGATGGATATCGGTAAAGCAGTATCTGAAGTAAAATCAGGTAAAATTGATTTTAAAGTTGATAAATACGGAATCATCCACGCTGGAATTGGTAAAGTGTCTTTTGACCCTGCTCAAATTAGAGAAAATGCTTCTGAATTAATTCAGACATTAATCAAATTGAAACCAACAGCGTCTAAAGGTGTTTATGTAAGAAGCATTTATTTGTCTTCTACTATGAGTCCAGGTATTGCAATTGATACTAAATCTGTAAACTAAAATCTGAAAGACAATGACAAAAGAAGATAAAGTATTAGTAATACAAGAATTAAAAGAAGTGTTACAAGACGCGAAAGTGGTTTATGTAGCAAGTCTAGAAGGAATGAATGCTGCTGCGACTTCAGATTTTAGAAGACAAGCATTTAAACAAAATATCACTGTAAAAGTTGTAAAAAACACTTTACTACAAAAAGCATTGGAACAAATCGAAGGAGTAGATTACTCTGAAATGTTCCCAACTTTCAAAGGTAACTCTGCTATTATGATTTCTGAAACAGCAAATGCTCCGGCAAAGTTGATTCAAGGATTCAGAAAAAAAGCAGAAATTCCAGCTTTGAAATCTGCTTATTTACAAGAAACTTTCTACGTAGGCGACGAAAACTTAGCTACTTTAGTTAGCATCAAGTCTAGAGAAGAAATGATTGGTGAAATCATCACATTACTTCAATCTCCACTTAGAAATGTTCTTTCTGCATTACAGAACAAAGATGAAGCAAACGGAGATGCTGAAGAGGCTGCTCCTGTTGCGGAAGAAGTTCAGGCAGAAACCCCAGCAGCAGAAGTTGCTCCAGAAGCAAGTGCTGACGCTACCAATGCACCTAGTGCAGAGTAATTAGACTCAAAAAAAAATCAAATAAATCGTTCAACAATTAAAACATTATTAAAATGTCAGATTTAAAAAACTTAGCGGAAACGCTTGTAAACTTAACCGTTAAAGACGTAAATGAATTAGCTACTATCCTTAAGGATGAGTACGGAATCGAACCAGCTGCTGTAGCTGTAGCTGCTGTTGCAGGTGCTGGCGAAGCAGTAGAAGAAAAAACTGAATTCGACGTAATCTTGAAAGCAGCAGGTGCTTCAAAATTAGCAGTTGTAAAATTAGTTAAGGATTTAACTGGTGCAGGTCTTAAAGAAGCGAAAGATATGGTAGACGGAGCTCCGACTGCAATCAAAGAAGGAATCTCTAAAGACGAAGCTGAAGCGTTGAAAAAACAATTAGAAGAAGCTGGTGCTGAAGTAGAATTGAAATAATTCTTCCTCAACCTTATAACTAAGCCGTCTCGTTTTATACGAGATGGCTTTTTTGTGCTTAATGGTACTTACCTTGGACGAGTGGTATTTCTTTAAATTAAACAAACTGAAAGCAAAAAAATCCCGACTCAAATAAATGAATCGGGATTTCTATTTTAAAAACGTTTTGCTGATTAAGCTTGTACGTTGTTTTGTCCTAATACGAAAGGCTCAACTTCTTTGATTTCTCCGAATTGTTGTTCGTAGTTATTGATGTTTTGTTGCAATGCAGCCATTACTCTTTTTGCGTGTAGTGGCGCCAAGATTACTCTTGATCGTACGTTCGCTTGTTGAACTCCTGGCATCATTTGGATGAAATCCACAACGAATTCTGAAGGGGAATGGTTTACTAAAGCAAGGTTACAGTAAACTCCTTGAGCAACCATTTCGTTTAAGTTAATGTTAATGTTGTTTGGATCTTGATTTTGATTCTGATTGTTGTCCATTTTAAATTTTATATTTTAAGTTAAAAATTATAGACTACGAATATAAATTATTTAAAACTTATATCCGTAATCTGTAATTAAAATATTTAGTTGATATCTTCGAATTCTTTTTTAGAACCCACGATCACGTTTTGATAGTCTTTAAGACCTGTACCTGCAGGAATTCTGTGTCCTACAATTACGTTCTCTTTCAGTCCGCTTAAGTAATCTACTTTTCCTGAAACTGCTGCTTCGTTCAATACTTTCGTCGTTTCCTGGAAAGAGGCTGCAGACATGAATGATTTGGTCTGTAGTGCCGCTCTGGTAATCCCTTGCAATACTGGTGTTGCAGTTGCAGGAAGTGCTTCACGAACTTCTACTAAAGCCAGATCTTCACGTTTAAGTTTAGAATTCTCGTCTCTTAGATCTTTAGAGGTAATCATTTGACCAGGTTTGAATTCTTTCGAATCGCCCGCTTCTGTTACTACTTTTAGACCGAACACTCTATTGTTTTCTTCTAAGAAATCTCCTTTGTGTTCTAGTGCACCTTCTAAGAATTGAGTATCTCCACCATCTACAATTGACACTTTGGTCATCATTTGACGAACAATAATTTCGAAGTGTTTATCATCGATTTTCACCCCTTGTAGTCGATATACTTCCTGAATTTCATTTACCAAATATTCCTGTACGGCAGTTGGTCCCTTAATTTTCAAGATGTCATCTGGTGTAGTAGATCCATTTGATAATGGTGATCCAGCTCTTACGAAGTCATTTTCCTGAACCAAAATCTGATTCGATAATTTCACCAAATACTTAGTGATTTCTCCAGTTTTTGCTTCTACGATTAACTCACGGTTACCTCTTTTGATTTTACCATAAGATACCACTCCGTCGATTTCTGTAACTACCGCTGGGTTTGAAGGATTTCTCGCTTCGAACAATTCGGTAACTCTCGGTAGACCCCCTGTAATATCTCCAGATTTTGCAGATTTTCTTGGGATCTTGATCATTACTTTACCAGCTTTAATTTTCTCACCATCGTTTACCATGATGTGTGCTCCTACCGGTAAGTTGTATGCTTTTTGCTCAACTCCTTTAGAATCCACAACTTTCAAGGTTGGTACTGCTTTCTTGTTTCTAGATTCAGAAATTACTTTCTCTTCGAAACCAGTCTGCTCATCAATCTCTAGTGAGAATGAAACCCCTTGGATAATATCTTCATACTCAATCTTACCTGCAGATTCCGCGATGATTACCGCATTGTACGGATCCCACTTACAGATTAAATCTCCTTTCATTACTTTATCACCTGGTTTAACAGCCAATTCAGATCCATAAGGAATGTTGGCAACCATTAACGGTGTTCTAGCAGCATTGTCTGCTACCAAACGGAATTCCGTTGAACGGGAAACCACGATTTCGGCTTTTTTACCAGCTTCGTTTTCTGAAGTTACCGTTCTAATCTCATCCATTTCTACGATACCATCACGTCTTGCAACAATTGATGGATTCTCAGAAATATTCCCTGCAGTTCCCCCTTGGTGGAAGGTTCTCAATGTTAACTGAGTTCCTGGCTCACCGATGGATTGTGCTGCGATAACGCCAACTGCTTCACCCATATGAATAGGTTTACCAGTTGCTAAATTACGACCGTAACACGCTGCACAGATTCCTTTTTTCGCTTCACAAGTTAATGGAGAACGAACTTCTACGCTATCAATTCCAGCTGCTTCAATTGCTTTAGCATAAGCCTCATTAATTAACTGATCTGCTTCAACGATGATTTCATCGGTTTCTGGATCATAAACGTTATGTAAAGAAACTCTACCTAATACTCTTTCAGAAATACGTTCAACGATTTCGTCATTTTTCTTAAGTGGTGTAATTTCTGTTCCTCTTAAAGTTCCACAGTCGTTTTCAGTAATGATAACGTCTTGTGCAACATCTACCAATCTTCTGGTCAAGTAACCAGCATCGGCAGTTTTTAGTGCGGTATCCGCTAGACCTTTACGAGCACCGTGAGTAGAGATAAAGTACTCTAAGATGGATAAACCTTCTTTAAAGTTCGCTACAATCGGGTTTTCGATAATCTCTGCACCAGATGAACCGGCTTTTTGCGGTTTTGCCATCAAACCTCTCATTCCTGAAAGCTGACGGATCTGCTCTTTGGAACCCCTTGCTCCAGAATCAAGCATCATATAAACAGAGTTGAATCCACCTTGATCGGTCTTCATTCTGCTCATAATCATCTCCGTTAATCCTGCATTGGTATTGGTCCAAACGTCAATTACCTGGTTATAACGTTCTGTATCGGTGATAAGACCCATGTTATAGTTTGCCTTAATTTCATCTACTGTTTCTACAGCAGTTGCAATCATGGTTTTCTTTTCTGCAGGAATTACGATATCACCTAAACTGAATGATAGTCCTCCACGGAATGCATGAGAATAACCTAAGTCTTTCATGTCATCCAAGAATTCTACAGTTGTTGGGAAATCGGTGTCAGCCAAAATTCTACCAATTACATTTCTCAATGATTTCTTGGTTAAAAGTTCGTTAACATAACCTACACCTTCTGGAACGATTTGGTTAAATAATACTCTACCAGCAGTTGTGTCTACTAATTTAGTTACCAATTCTCCGTTTTCTTTTACAAGAACTCTACATTTCACTTTTGCATTTAGGGAAACTTTTCCTTCTGCATAAGCGATTTCTACTTCTTCCGGAGAATAGAAAACCAAACCTTCACCTAAAACTTTCATATCATCAGTTGATGATAATTCTTTGGTCATATAATATAGACCCAAAACCATATCCTGAGAAGGTACCGTAATCGGTGAACCATTTGCAGGGTTCAAGATATTCTGAGAGCCTAACATTAGAAGTTGTGCTTCTAAGATTGCCTCAGGCCCTAAAGGTAAATGAACCGCCATCTGGTCACCATCGAAATCCGCATTAAATGCAGTTGTACACAATGGGTGAAGTTGGATTGCTTTTCCTTCGATCATTTTCGGCTGGAATGCCTGAATACCTAGTCTGTGAAGAGTAGGCGCTCTGTTCAAAAGAACCGGGTGACCTTTGATGATTCCTTCCAAGATGTCATAAACAACTGGCTCTTTTCTATCAATGATTCTTTTTGCCGATTTCACAGTTTTTACAATTCCTCTTTCAATCAGTTTTCTGATGATAAACGGTTTGTACAATTCCGCTGCCATATCTTTTGGAATACCGCATTCGTGCAATTTCAAGTTTGGACCTACGACGATTACAGAACGGGCAGAATAATCCACACGTTTCCCCAATAAGTTTTGACGGAAACGACCTTGTTTACCTTTCAATGAATCAGAAAGTGATTTCAATGGTCTGTTAGATTCCGATTTTACAGCAGAAGATTTTCTGGTGTTATCGAATAATGAATCTACAGATTCCTGTAACATTCTTTTCTCGTTTCTAAGGATAACTTCAGGAGCTTTAATTTCCAAAAGTCTCTTCAAACGATTATTTCTAATGATTACTCTACGGTAAAGGTCATTTAAATCTGAAGTCGCAAAACGACCACCATCCAATGGAACCAAAGGTCTCAATTCTGGTGGAATTACAGGAAGCACTCTCATAATCATCCATTCTGGACGGTTGATCATTCTTGTATTTGCTCCTCTAATCGCTTCTACAACGTTCAGTCTTTTTAAAGCTTCAGTTCTTCTTTGTTTTGAAGATTCGTTATGCGCTTTGTGACGCAAATCGAATGACAAAGTATCTAAATCAATTCTGCTTAATAATTGCTCAACCGCTTCAGCACCCATCTTAGCGATGAATTTGTTCGGATCAGAATCATCAAGATATTGATTATCTGCAGGAAGGGTATCTAGAACATCTAAATATTCTTCTTCAGTTAAGAATTCTTTATCATCGAAGTCAGCACCATCTGCTCTTTTAGCGATACCTTGCTGAATTACAACATATCTTTCATAATAAATGATCATGTCTAATTTCTTAGACGGCAATCCTAAAAGATATCCGATTTTATTTGGTAAAGAACGGAAATACCAGATATGAGCAACAGGAACAACTAAGCCAATATGGCCAATTCTTTCTCTACGTACTTTTTTCTCGGTAACCTCAACACCACAACGGTCACAAACGATTCCTTTATATCGGATTCTTTTGTATTTCCCACAAGCACATTCGTAATCCTTAACAGGACCGAAGATTTTTTCGCAGAAAAGACCATCTCTTTCCGGCTTGTGCGTACGGTAGTTTATTGTTTCGGGCTTTAAAACTTCACCTCTTGAATCCTGTAAAATAGATTCGGGAGAAGAAAGACCAATTGTAATTTTACTAAAATTACTTGTTTTATTTTTGTTTGACATTTGTTAGATTTTAAATTTTAGATTTCAGATTTTAGATTAAGCATTGAATATTTCTATTCAAAAATTATAAATAAAATTTAAAATTATTCTTCTAGTCTTACATCAAGACCAAGTCCTTTCAACTCATGAAGTAATACGTTGAAAGATTCTGGAATACCTGGTTCAGGCATTGCTTCTCCTTTGGCAATCGCTTCATAAGTTTTTGCTCTACCAATCACGTCATCAGACTTTACAGTCAAGATTTCTCTAAGGATATTCGAAGCACCAAATGCTTCCAATGCCCAAACCTCCATCTCTCCGAATCTTTGTCCACCAAACTGCGCTTTACCTCCTAATGGCTGTTGCGTAATCAATGAATAAGGTCCTATAGAACGTGCGTGCATTTTGTCATCTACCATGTGACCAAGTTTCAACATGTAAATGATTCCAACCGTTGCTGGCTGTGCGAATCTTTCACCTGTTCCACCGTCATATAGATAAGTGCTACCATATTTTGGTAAACCTGCTTGCTCTGTATATTCTGTAATCTGCTCTAAACTTGCTCCGTCGAAAATTGGAGTTGCAAATTTTAACCCTAATTTTTGTCCAGCCCAACCAAGAACGGTTTCATAAATCTGACCAATGTTCATACGAGAAGGTACACCTAGTGGATTCAATACGATATCTACCGGAGTTCCGTCTTCTAGGAACGGCATGTCTTCTTCACGAACGATTCTTGATACAATACCTTTGTTACCGTGACGTCCCGCCATTTTATCACCAACGTTTAGTTTACGTTTTTTAGCAACATAAACTTTCGCCAATTTGATGATTCCTGCAGGAAGTTCGTCTCCAATAGAGATTGCAAATTTCTCACGGTTTTTAACACCATTAAGATCGTTGTACTTGATTTTGTAGTTGTGAATTAATTGTTTAACCAATTCATTACGTTCAGCATCAACCGTCCAATCAGCACCGCTTACGTTTACATAATCTTCAACAGATTGAAGAAGTTTGGTTGTAAACTTCACGCCTTTTCCGATAATCTCTTCAGCCAAATCGTTATTAACTCCCTGAGAAGTTTTACCGTTAACTAAAGTTCCTAATTTTTCAAGAAGGGTTGCTCTTAATTCATCGAATTTCGCTTTGTACGTGTTTTCGATTTCTTCAAGTTTCAATTTCTCTTCGGATCTTTTCTTTTTGTCTTTAATGTTTCTTGAGAATAACTTCTTGTTGATTACAACTCCTCTTAATGAAGAATCTGCTTTCAAGGAAGCATCTTTTACATCTCCAGCTTTGTCACCGAAGATTGCTCTCAATAATTTTTCTTCCGGCGTTGGGTCTGATTCTCCTTTTGGAGTAATTTTCCCAATCATGATATCACCAGGCTTCACATCAGCACCGATTCTAATCATACCGTTTTCGTCTAAGTCTTTGGTCGCTTCTTCAGAAACGTTAGGAATATCTGCAGTCAATTCTTCCATACCTAATTTGGTATCACGAACTTCCAATGTATATTCATCAACGTGAATTGAAGTAAACCAGTCCTCACGAACTACTTTTTCATTAATTACAATTGCATCCTCAAAGTTGTACCCTTTCCATGGCATAAATGCTACGGTTAGGTTTCTACCGATTGCTAATTCACCATTTTCTGTTGCGTAACCATCACAAAGAACCTGACCTTTTTCTACTTTGTCGCCAACTCTTACGTTTGGTCTCAAAGTAATAGTCGTACTCTGGTTGGTTTTACGGAATTTGGTTAATTTATAAGTTTTGGTTCCAGAATCAAACGATACTAAATCCTGATCTGCAGTTCTTTCGTACTTGATGGTGATTTTATCAGCATCAACATATTCTACAACTCCATTTCCTTCAGCATTAATTAAAACTCTTGAATCTGTTGCAACTTGTTTTTCTAAACCTGTACCTACAATTGGTGCTTCTGGTTTCAATAATGGAACTGCCTGACGCATCATGTTTGATCCCATCAAAGCTCTATTCGCATCATCATGCTCCAAGAAAGGAATTAATGAAGCAGAAATACCAGAAATCTGGTTTGGTGCAACATCAATTAAATCAACTTGTTTAGGCTCAACTACCGGATAGTCACCATCCAAACGAGCAATAACTCTGTCTGTAAGGATCGTTCCATCATCTTTCATGTCGATATTTGCCTGAGCAATTGTTTTATCTTCCTCATCTTCAGCATTCAAATAAATCTGAGTGCCTTTTAAGTCAACTTTACCGTTTTCTACTTTTCTGTAAGGAGTTTCGATGAAGCCAAGAGTATTGATTTTCGCATAAATTCCTAAAGAAGAAATCAAACCAATGTTTGGTCCCTCTGGAGTTTCAATCGGACAGATTCTACCGTAGTGCGTATGGTGAACGTCACGTACCTCGAAACCTGCTCTCTCTCTTGATAAACCACCAGGTCCTAGGGCAGAAAGTCTACGCTTGTGCGTGATTTCTGATAGTGGGTTGGTTTGGTCCATGAACTGAGACAACTGGTTGGTTCCGAAGAACGAGTTGATTACTGAGGTTAAAGTTTTCGCGTTAACCAAGTCAATCGGCGTAAAGATTTCGTTATCTCTAACGTTCATTCTCTCACGAATTGTTCTTGCAATTCTAGAAAGACCTACACCGAACTGTCCTGATAATTGTTCACCAACAGTTTTAATCCTTCTGTTTGATAAGTGATCAATATCATCAACCTCCGCCTTAGAGTTTACCAACTGGATCAAATGTCTTACGATCGCGATGATATCATCTTTGGTTAAAACTTCAGTTTTCTCAGGAATATTTAATCCTAATTTTTTGTTCAATCGGTAACGACCAACTTCTCCTAATGAATAACGTTGCTCAGAGAAGAATAATTTTTCAATAATTCCACGTGCAGTTTCTTCATCGGGCGGATCTGCGTTACGCAATTGACGATAAATATATTCAACCGCTTCTTTTTCAGAGTTGGTTGGATCTTTTTGTAAAGTATTCTGGATGATTGAGAATTCATTTGAATTTTCTTTGTGAATCAAAATTGATTTCACACCTGAATCAATAATCATTTCAACATGCTCTTTTTCAAGAACTGTTTCTCTATCCAAGATGATTTCATTTCTTTCGATAGAAACTACTTCACCTGTATCTTCATCAACGAAATCTTCGAACCAAGTGTTCAAAACTCTCGCTGCAAGAACTCTACCTTCTACTTTTTTCAAAGCGGCTTTAGAAACTTTAATTTCTTCAGCAAGGTCAAATATTTGTAAAATGTCTTTATCAGATTCGTATCCAATTGCTCTTAACAAAGTTGTTAAAGGTAATTTTTTCTTACGATCGATATACGCAAACATTACATTGTTAATGTCGGTTGTAAATTCCATCCAAGATCCTTTAAAAGGAATAATTCTCGAATAGTACAATTTAGTTCCGTTGGCGTGATACGTTTGGCCAAAGAAAACCCCTGGCGAACGGTGTAATTGAGTTACAATTACACGCTCAGCACCATTAATAATAAATGATCCAGACGGCGTCATGTAAGGAACAGGTCCTAAATAAACGTCTTGAACAACGGTTTGAAAATCTTCATGTTCCGGGTCGGTACAATACAATTTCAAACGTGCTTTTAAAGGAACCGAATAGGTTAAACCTCTTTCTACACACTCGTCTCTCGAGTATCGTGGTGAATCTACCAAATAATCTAAAAATTCTAAAACGAAATTGTTTCTAGAATCGGTAATTGGGAAATTCTCTTCAAAGGTTTTGTACAAAGATTCTTTGAGTCTCTGCTCCGGAAGGGTATCCAACTGGAAAAATTCTTTGAAAGATTGGATCTGAATGTCCAAAAAGTCAGGAGTCACAATTTTCCCTTTTGCTTCAGAGAAATTGATTCTTTCATTGGCCTGAGTTTTAGCGACTGCTTTAGATTTACTCATAAAAAAATTAAAGAATGAGGGTTAAAAAATATTTTGTTTTATAAAATATCAGAAAGAAACTAGACTATGAATTTGAGTTCAGACGGTTGATTTTTGGCGCAATCAGGAGAAGTCTTGGCTCTCTGCTCTTTATTCTTGGGTCTTTCTAACTGCAACATCGGTATATCTTTTCACGACGTAGTGCAAAATATTTTCACTGTAATTCTGGCGGTAATTTTTGTTGGATTGATAATGAAAACAGAAAATCCTCTTTCAAGAAATGAAAGAGTTGATAATCAATATTTTAAAGTCAAGTAAACAATTATATGCGCCAAAATTGAGTGCAAAGATACGTAATAAATTTGGTTTTCACAAATAACACGCTGATTTTGAACCCTAACCTATTTTCAGATAGAAGAGAATAATTGAAATTGGTCTAAGGAGAAAAATTAAATGATCAATTCATTTCAAATGTATTAATTTATTTTAAATTATCACTTATTTGTTTGTGTTTTTCATTTATATAACTGAATTTTTGTTATTTAATTTATCTAAAAAGTATTGACTTATAATGATTTACACAAAGTGTTAAACTTCTGTAAAACTTTGTTCGCGCGCTTCAAAGGTTGTAATTTTGATTCCATAAATATTTCAATTGATGAATTTCCCCCGCCTTCAAGAAAAACTCGAAATTCTGGCAGATGCAGCAAAATATGATGTATCGTGTTCCTCTAGCGGTGGAAATCGCAAGAATAAGAATGGTGGCTTAGGCGACAGTCACGCTTCAGGGATTTGTCATTCCTATACGGAAGATGGGCGATGTGTTTCTTTACTAAAAATTCTATTAACCAATCATTGTATTTATGATTGTGCATACTGTGTTTCCCGAAAATCGAATGACATAAAAAGAGCGGCATTCACTGTAGAAGAAGTGGTAGATTTAACGATTAACTTTTACCGTCGAAATTATATTGAAGGTCTTTTTTTAAGTTCCGGAATTTTTAAAGATGCTGATACCACTATGGAACGACTGGTGAGAGTTGCCAAGAAGCTTCGAACCGAACATAAATTCAATGGCTACATTCATTTAAAATCAATTCCAGGCGCAAGTGATGAATTGATGAAAGAAGCCGGTCTGTATGCAGATCGTCTTTCCATTAATTTAGAAATTCCGACTACCAAAGGTTTGAAACTTTTGGCACCCGAAAAATCTCATGACCAGATGATAAAACCGATGGGTTTCATTAAAAATGAACTCACCTTATATAAAGAGGAAAAAAAGATTTTTAGAAATGTTCCTAAATTTGCGACTGCAGGACAATCAACCCAGATTATTGTAGGAGCGACGGATGAGACGGATTTAAAAATCATAAAAGTAGCAGATCATTTTTATCAAAATTTTAATTTGAAAAGAGTCTACTATTCCGGTTATGTGCCGATGTTGGAAGATAAAAGATTGCCTTCGATTGATTCTCAAGTTCCCATGTTGCGGGAAAATCGACTATATCAAGCCGATTGGTTGATGCGGTTTTATGGTTTTAAAGCCGATGAGATTTTAGAAAAAAGCAATCCTTTCCTGGATTTAGAAGTTGACCCCAAATTGGCTTGGGCACTGCGTAATCGTGAGCAATTTCCAGTGAACGTCAATACGGCGTCCAAAGAAATGATTTTACGCGTTCCTGGAATCGGACGTAAATCTATGTTTAAAATTTTGACTGCAAGAAATTTTCAGAAATTAAATCTGGAGGATTTAAGAAAAATGGGTGTTGCTACAAATCGTGCAAAGTTTTTCCTGGAGTTCGAATCGCAAAATATTTTTAACAAATATATTGATGATTTTAATTTTCGAAAAATAATTCTGCAAGGAATGAAATCAAAATTCCAAAATCCACATTCCCAACAGTTGACGCTTTTTTAAATGACGACTCTTCTTTACGATGGAACTTTTGAAGGTTTAATGACGGCGATTTTTGAGGTGTACGAATGTCGATTCGAACCCGTAAAAATAATCGCTGCTGAAAACTATCAAACCGAATCTATTTTTACAGATCACCATGAAGTGATAACAGATCAGGGAAAAGCGGATCGGGTTTTAAAAAAAATAGAATCCAATTTAGGAAAAAAAGGCGTCTCTCAATTACTCAGCGTTTATTTTTCTGAAAATGAAAATTTAGAACGACTCATTCTTTCTACAGTTTCTGCTTGTATTAAAAATCCAAAAGAGAACGTGTTAAATAATTTTGCAGATGTTGATATGATGGACATTGCGAAAATCACCAAATCAATGAGTCGGGAGGTTCACCGAATGCATGCATTTGTTCGTTTTGAAAAACTGCAAGATGAGGTTTATTTTTCTAAGATTGAACCTGATTTTAATGTGTTGCCTTTAATTATCACTCATTTTGAAAATAGGTATCGAGATCAAAAATGGATGATTTACGATTTAAAAAGGCATTACGGAATTTTCTACGATTTAAGTAATGTTCAATTTTTTGAACCTGCCTTAGAGCATACTCAGCAATTGAAAAGGACTGAAAATATTCTTCATGAAGAAGAAATTCAGTATCAAAAATTATGGCAGCGGTATTTTTTTAAAACCAATATTCCAGAACGTAAAAACTTAAAACTCCATGTGCAGTCTTTACCAAAAAGATATTGGAAATACTTAACAGAGAAATTGTAAGCCGACTATCCTAATTCACAATGAAATAAAAAAGTCACTCCTTTCGAAGTGACTTCAATTATTGAGTGTTTGATTTTAGGGTGCCCAGAAAGACCATTTACTACCATTGAAAACGGCCAGTCTTTTTGCGCCAGTTTTATTAACGTAAACCATCATTCCCGGCGAAGGACTCAGGATATTTTGCACATCTGCAACGATAGGTAATACCATCGCTTTATTGGAAGATTCCAAAACCAAAACCCCATCTGCACTACTAGATTGTGCGCCGATAATCGCTTTAGATGTAGCGGATTCTGGTGCTTGCAATATGGTCGGTTGCGACGCCATGTAATTTGTAGGCAATGTAAGATTGGCGTCTTGGCCACTTAAATCTACCCAACCATTGGTTAACGGTAAAGTGTTGCCATTATAAAATTTCATTCTTGCTTTGGTAGGATCAGTTGCATCTAATAAGATGGTTCCTTCTGTGCGGGCATTTCCTGCTACAGGCATTACTCGTACATAAGGAACGATGATTCCTTTGTTTTGTCCTGTGACAAAGTCTAATAATACAGAAGTTGTATTAGATCCTGCTGATCCAGTTGCTCCGCCAATTACTACTTGGGCATTTAAACCCACGATAATTGATAAAGTTAATATTGAAAATATTTTTTTCATTTCTTTTATATTTAATTAAAGTTAAATAACCCGAAAGTGACAACTTATCACTTTCGGACTGTATTAATTTACGGACATGCTGGTTTGTTGAAACAAGACCAATTTGTACCATCGTATAATTTCAAACATTTTAAGTCTGTATCATAAACCATCATTCCTTCTACTGCATGATTATCAGTTTTTATTTGATTAATCTGGTTTGTTGTCATTCTGGAAATTACAAATCCTTTGGTATTCGATTCTAACACAGTGTGTGCAGATTTTCTCACCATTGGCCAGTTATCTAGCGACGCTGGGCTGGCTCCGGCTCTTTGCAACAAAGTAATACCATGCTTGGTATCTGTACCAGTTCCACCAGCTGGTAAATTGTAACATAATCCTCTAGAAATTGAGATAATGAAGTAACAGTTAGCAGGCATATTTGGCGCCACGGCATAGTATCGAATAGCTGGATCCGAACCATTTGCTGGCGCATTGAAATCTCCTGTAAACACATCAGTTATTGCATTAAAAGTAGGGTCAGATGGAGATTTTGTGTAGAAAATCGTTCCAGCAGGAAAGTCATTAGCTACCGTTGCACGTGGTATTGTACTTGCTCCGGCGTTATATGTCACGATCTTATGGGTAGGATCATTAGGATCAGTTATAATATTTGACGGACAATTTAGGGTAGAAGAATCAATATTCAAAGCAAAACTGAAAGGATTTGTACTAGGAACGGTACAACCGCCTGAGGTAGTAGTGCTTCCAGTAATTGTAGGAAGCTGTACAGTCTGACCAGATACTTGACCTGTTCCCGTCATGTATGCATTTTGTTCCGTAACTCCACTACATGTAGGCGCAGTTAGCAATAAACAATTGGTTGTGATCCGGAATTGTGCTTGCAGGCTGGCCATTACTCTGTTTTTATCCGCAGCACTCATTAAAGGTAAGGTTCCTAAATTCCACGTAAGCGTTCCGCCCGTTACTTGTCCCGGTGCTGCTGGTGTAAATACCGGGCTGACTTGTGGACCAAGTAATGAAACATCCCAACTATTTACTGAACTGGAAACATACTCTTGATTGAAAGGAATTGGAATTGTAAGTTTCGAGTTGATCACTGCCTCATTTCCAGGATTGGTAATATCATAATCTACAGTAAAGTTATCCCCCGCATTAACAGTACTACCATTTACGATAGAACTTGCCGAAATAGATGACGTTGGCTGCGGCACGTAGTTGTCTACTGAAAAGGCAATGCTATAGATAATATAAGTATCCTGAGAAGAACCATATTGAAAACTTGTAGAAGTCTGACTGTTGCCAATAATCGAGTTACTGGCATTAACCAAATTTAACATATGAATATCTGATCCATAGTTATTCATATGATTAGGGTTTCTTGGTGGATTTCCTGCAATTGTGATACTGGAATCAAAAAAGTTGTTGTAAGCCCCAGTCGGTGTGGACGTGGTACTATTTCCGTTATGATCTAAATACCGATAGGTTGTTGTGTTTTTTTGTTGAATAGAAAACGGGTCACCTGCAATACTAAGATCACCTTCTCCACCCATCACACCAATGGTAGCATTAACTGCGCCAGATGGTGGAGTTGAAAAACCACTTACATTTAAAGTTTGTGTACCTCCACCGCTCGCCATATAACCATAGCCATCGAATACGGTGATACTTTTATCTACCATAAAAGGGTTTTTATAGACCACAACAAGCCCCCAACTGCCATAGTATCCGGTGTCTCCACCGTTTCCCTCTCTCAGTGCGATATTGGCTACGGTATAGTTTCCTGCCCCATGGGCTTTGACATAAGCCGTTACATCCGCGTAGCCCGCATACATTTGACCGTAGTTAGTTGGTGGATAATTAATCGCTGTTCCACCTAATGCTGGAATATCCTGGTAGGTATCGCCTGCAAATTTGAATTTAACTTTTGCTTTATCCAAATTAGCAGTTGTACCTGCAACTGCAGGCGTATTTACGGTAGCATAGAAACTATTGCTCACACTTTGCCCACTACCTCTTACTTTTTGTAAGACAGTAACTAAGCCAGTCCCTATTGGTAATGCGTAAGGTGTGCTTAGCGTTACAGAATAATTAGTATTATTTGATGCTGTTCCAGATAAGGTTTGTACAGTACCAGTGCCAACCTGAACGGTTACTTTATTTGTGTAACTATTATTATTAGTAGTAGTACGCCAAGTATAAAAACGAAATACCACGGCATCACCACTAGCTTGTGGCGTGAAAGTGTAAGTAGTCAAGGTTCCATTATTCCCACCATTGCTAGAGTCATCAGCAGTTGCAATCGTTAAATTATAACCATTGCTTGAATTTCCAGTGGTGACATTGGTATTGTAAGTGGCGGCTGCTCCGCTTGTCACTGAAAAAGTATTGGAAGCATTTCCACCATTATCTGCCCTTCCGGACCAGTATAAACCGGCGTAAACAATCTCGCTACAAGCGGGATCAACCCCAGATATGTTTGGAAATTGTAAAGTAGCCGAAGAAGAATTTACGATCCCCGTCGCTGGTTCTACATTAACATATACCATGTTTGTAGCATTGGACTGTGAAGTACTACTTCCAGTAAGGTCATTAGCAGCAACCAAATTAGAATTTCCAAGCATCTGGAAATCTCCTTTGATGTTGTATGTTCCAGTTGAGCTGGCAGGCGTGGATGCTCTTGGATTAAATGGAACGACGGATTGTGCAGACACGCTATACCATCCGGCACTTAACAGCAATAAAGCCATTGCAAGAATACCGGTTATGTTAACAAAATATTGATTATTTTTTTTCATGATTTCAGTTTTATTGTGGTTCAGCTTCTTGATAATAATATACATTCACCGGATTGATCTGGCTTTGTTTCAATTTGGAAAGAAAAGTTTCAAGGTTTTCATCGATATCCTCAGGCATTTCTTTATAAGAAGTTATCAGTATATTTTGCAAATTGGGCATGTCAGCGGCTAATTCTGCCACAAGATCTATATTATTGCTATAAGTAATTCTAATTGTACGAATCAAATAGATCTGAGCAGGATAGGCCGCTTTTAGCGTTGGTATTTCCGATACAGATTTTAAATCCATATCTTGAACGGGTTTGTCTACTCTGTCCCATTTTACTGCGTCTTTCCCATTCATAACAGCAATCATACCGTGAGCATCAAAAAAGGTTTCTTTGAGTAGTTCAGGGTTGGTAGATTGTTCAGGGTTGTTTTTCAGAGCAGATTTAGAGAAGTTTGTTTTACCCCCCGACGGATCTAGTAATGCATTAAGGTCTTGTATTTTCTTTTGTGCATGCAATGATGCGCCAAAGAAAAGACTAAGGCCAAAAAACAGGTGTACTTTTAATTTTTTCATCTTAGTGTTTTTTTTATTATGTAATTTTTTTTGATTTTTATTAAAATGATAATTCCAATCTTTAATTATAACAACTCAATTGACATTTAAAATGAAAAAATGCAGAGTTTAGTCTTAAAAAATAGAATCGTTGATTAAATTTTAAATGGAGATTATAGAAAAAAAGAAATTATGTAGGAATGATTTCAATAATAAATATTGAAAGTCAAAATAAAATCTTAAACGAATGCAGGCGGTGCCCGCAAAGAAGAACTTCTATATTTACCGAAATGTAAATAAGAAAGAGTAGTGTAGAATTTTTGTTTGTTTTTCTTGTCTTCGCAAAGAACAGGTGCTTTGTTTTTTTGCAAAAAGACTTTTAAGAATTTAAATGGAGAGTAAGAATTGTTGCTTGCAACTGCAATACTTCCATTTTGAAAATTAGTATTATTGAAATCTGAAGAAGTTTGATTTTGTGAAAGAAAAGTGGTAGGTTTTTCTTTAACCTGCTTTTGAATTTTTGCTAATTTTTCTTTTTCTTTTTCTTCTTTTTCTTTTTTACTGATTTGCGCAGAGATTGATTGATCTTCTTTTTTTTCTACTGTATTTTGTTTTGTATTAGAAGATTTCTTTTCTACAATTTTTACAGTGATAATGTTGGCGTTAGAAAAACTACTTTCACCTTTAATTATCGTATTTCCTAAAACGTAAATTACCGCAGTTTGCTTTGTTGTGACACTATCTGTCTTTGATAAAGTAGTTGCAAAGGAAAGTGATGAAAATAATAAAACAAAAAACACCGAAAATAAAGATGATATAGAAGTCATCCTTCTTTTCGGTAAATTTCTTACCAAAAATAAATCTTTTTTCAAAATTGTGTTTGTGTTTAGAATTAAACTTTTTAAAGATTAATTCTTTCACAAAACTACACAAGAGATTGCAATTAAAAAAGAATTTTAGTGCTTGTAGTTTAAAATAGGGTGATTTAACCCATCAGATTAGCAATCAATTAGGAGATAAAAAAACATTAAAAAGCCGATTCCATAAGGGGAATTATTTTGATCTTGCTGTTAAAGTATTCCTACATACAATAAAAAAACACCGACATATCTGTAATTCACACTTTAATAATTAAATGTAAAGAAGTAACATTTGGTAAATTTTAATACCTATCTTCAGCACACAAAATAGTTCCAATACCTTCATGCGAAAACTTATCATCTTTATTCTCCTTTTCTTTTTCGGAAATCAATTTACAACCGCTTCTTTGCAAACTTCTAAACAAACCAATCAACTTGTTTTAAAAGTGAAAGTTATTGGGGTAAAAGACGGCGATACCATTGAGGTTCTATACTATCAACTTCCCATTGTAATTCGGCTTGAACATATTGATGCGCCAGAAAAGAAACAAGCGTTTGGGACGGTTTCAAAACAAAAACTCTCAGACTTATGTTTTGGTAAAAACGTTACCATTGTCAGCACTGGTAAAAAAGGGAATTATGATGGCCGAGGTCGAATGATCGCTGAGGTTTTTGTAAATGAAAAAACGAACGTGAACAAGGAAATGCTGAAATCTGGTTTAGCCTGGCATTATAAAAAATATTCCAAAAATGAGGAGTATGCTCAATTAGAAAATTTCGCTAAGAGAAATAGAGTAGGACTTTGGACAGACAAAAATCCCGTCGCACCTTGGGATTTTAGAAGATAAATTATTCAACAATAAATTCAAATTGAGATTGATTTCTCTAAGAGCACAATGCAATTTTCGAAGAGGATCTTAATAATCTTAATTCCTTCATCAATCTTAATGGTGAATAATTTTTAAACATTCTCTCGCAGATTTTGCTTATTACGCAGATTTTCTTGAAGTCACTAATTTTAGAAAAAGTCTATTTTATAATTTCGCATCAAGGTTTTGTGGTTTATAAAAAATTAGGTTTTAAATTTGTAAAAAAAATAAATCAATGTTGCAGATTAAATCTTTTGCTTTCAATCCTTTTTCACAAAATACTTATGTCGTTTTCAATGAAGATAAAGTTGCTTTCGTCATTGATCCGGGAAATTTCACTGACGAAGAAACCGAGACTTTAGAAAAATTCATTTCGGACAATGATTTGAAAGTGCAAAATATTCTTTTAACTCACGCACATATCGACCATGTTTTAGGTTTGCAAAAAACCTTTGATGCCTACAATGTTCCTGTTTTGGTTCATCCGCTTGAGCAGGAAATACTGGATAGAAATCCAATGGATGCAAATCGGTTTGGCTTTTTCTTTAAACCATTTGAAGGGAAGATCTCTTATATTAATGAAGGTGAAACGGCAACTTTAGGAAAAGATGAATTTAAAATAATTCACGTTCCCGGCCATTCACCAGGAAGTATCGCTTTCTATAATGAAGCGCAGAAATTCATGATTTCGGGCGATGTTTTATTTGAAGGAAGTATTGGTAGAACCGATTTGTACAAAGGGGATCACGAGCAACTTATTACCAATATCAAAACAAAACTTTTTGTGCTTGATGAAGAAACAAAAGTTTACAACGGACACGGAAATCCAACCACAATTGGATTCGAGAAAAATTACAGTCCTTATTTCAGATAAAAGTTTTTCAAAGATTTTATCGTTGAAAAATGTTGCAAATAAAAAAGAGCCAAGTAATCTGTATGATACTTGGCTCTTTTTACTTTTTACTTGGCTCTTGTTTAAGCCTTCCACTTGATATTACAACCCATACTTGGTTTTTGGATTTCTTCCTGAGGCGCTTCTGCCAATAGGTTTTCGAAGGCGATAATTAAATCTTCACCTGTAATTTCTTTGTTGTTTCCCGGTCTGGAATCATCCATTTGTCCGCGGTAAATTAAATCTAATTTGTCATCAAAAAAGAAAAAATCTGGCGTGCAGGCAGCGTCGTAGGCTTTTGCAATCGCTTGGCTTTCGTCATATAAATAAGGGAAATCAAATTTTCTTTCTACCTGAAATTCAACCATTTTCTCTGGAGAATCAGCCGGATATTTCTCTACGTCGTTCGAATTAATCGCGATGAACTCAATTCCCTGTTCCTGATAATCTTCGTAAAGTTCAGTCAATTTATCAATCACATGAAGTACAAACGGACAATGATTACACATGAAGAAAACCAATGTTCCTTTTTCTCCTTTTAAATCTTCTAAGGATTGCATTTCATTGCTTTGAGACGGATTCGGAAGTTCAAAAAAAGGTGCTTTGGTTCCGAGTGCGAGCATATTTGAAGGAGTATTTGCCATAATGATTTGTTGATGAGTTAATGTGTTAATTTGATAATACAAATATAATGATAAACTATGGCAAAGAAAACAACAATCAGCATATTAAAGAATCATAACATCACCGAATTTAAATAGGATAACGATTCTTGCACCGAATTTTCAAAATTTACCCACTTGATGTTTTCTTCTTTTCGGTACCACGTTAATTGTCGTTTTGCAAACCGTCGGGAGTTTTTCTTGATTTCTTCCACGGCAAAATCCAGAGTCCAGGTTCCGTCGAAATATTTGAAGAGTTCGGCATAGCCAACGGTTTGTAAAGCCAGATTATTTTTAAAGGGAATTAATGATTCTACCTCTTTCAGTAAACCGTTTTCGACCATCAAATCTACACGTTGATTAATTCTTTCGTAAATGATTTCCCGTGGCGCTTGAAGTCCGATTCTGATGACTTTAAAATCCCGCTTGTTCATTTGTTCTGAAATATTTGCAGTGTACGTTTTACCGGTTTGCCAGATAATATCAATTGCTCGAAATAATCTTCTCGGATTGTCTTTGTCAACTTTATTAAAATATTCCGGATCTAATTCCTGTAAGATATTTTGAAGTTTTTCAATTCCATCTTCTTCTGAAATCTGCTCCAGTGTACGTTGGTTTTCTTCATTGGCTTCGGGTAGATCGTGAAGACCTTCGATGACGGCTTTTTCGTACATCATGCTTCCGCCAACCAAAACAACAACGTCATGTTTCTGAAATAATTCTTCGATTTTTTGAATGGCTTCTTTTTCATATTGTCCGATGGAATAATAATCCTGAACGGAAAGATTGCCAATAAAGTGATGCGGAACTTCGGCCAGTTCTTCAGGAGAAGGCGTTGCGGTGCCGATAGTCATTTCTTTGAAAAACTGTCGGGAATCACAGGAAATAATTTCGGTCTCGAAATGTTTTGCAATTTCGATGGCGAGTTTTGTTTTGCCGATTCCTGTTGTTCCGATAATGGAGATGAGTTTTTTCACGCTGCAAATTTCCTGATTTTTTTTGAATAATATTGAAACATTAAGGATTAAGGAAGATTAAGATTTTTGTTTTTTCTAATAACGACACAATTTTTCCGAAATGAATTTTAACACCTTAATGTTTAAAATTATATATTGTCAATTTAGTAGTCTTCTTTTCTCGCACAGATTTCACTGATTAATATTCCGTAATGAAAATTGAATCTATTCTTTTTTTTAATATTGATTCTTTTATGAAATAACAAAATACCTGATATTCTAGCCCCGATTGCAGTGGAAATCCCGGAATGAGACGTAATCTGCCGCGGCGGAGAGCGCCGAATGAAGAATTGTAACGGAAAGCGGGACGGGTTTTCGAAGAAGCGAAAATCTTGTTGCTTCTCCTAAAAAAAACCGCTCTTTTTAAAGAACGGCTTGTAATAAGTTTCTGATTTTATCCAATTACTTCGGCTTCATCAATGATATTGTCCTGCATGTTTTGAGAGACTTCCCAAGCGACAAATTTTTCGGCTTCTTTTACCAATAACGGAATCGCAAAGGTGAGTAACGCCAAGTCGTCTAAAATGCCGATACCCGGTATCCAGTCAGGGATGAGGTCGATGGGAGAGATGAGATAAACCAAGACCAAAGCGGGGATTATTACATCTTTTAAATGTGGTTTGTAACCACCTTTTTTGGTTGCAGATTTGATCATGCGGATGATTACAGGAATTTTTGAGACAAATCCTTTATGCTTGAATGCTTCTTTTGCCAACTGAATTTTTGATACTTTCATTTTGTGTATTGTGATTTTTAAAACGTGATATAATTCGCAAATTCTATACCACTATTTCGTAAATTTAGTTAAAGTTACTTGGTCACATTATCGATGAATTCGTTGGTTGATTTGGAGTTCCAATCTTTGGAACCGTCTTCTTTCAGAAGGATTCTGCCATTTTTATCTAATAGAAAAGTGGTGGGAAAAACCTTTGGCAAAACATGATTGGTAATCGGACTTTCAGCAATATATACGGGTGCGGTATAATTGTTTTTTTTCATGAATGCAATCACATCTTCCTCTTTGTCCTGCATGGCAATCAATACGAAATCGATTTTGTCTTTTCTGCCTTGATATAGTTTCTCGATGGTCGGCCATTCTTCGCGACACGGCGGACACCACGTCCCCCAGAAATTAAGCAGAATTAATTTATTGCCTTTTAAATCTTTAAGATTCGTGTCTGGAACATTAATTCCTTTGAGTTGGATATCGTAATCTTCATCGTTTAAAGTGATGGCGTTTTCGATGGCTGCGACGGGAAAAAAAAGATCTTTCAACTTCAATTTTACCGATGGGAAAAGATAAAGCACGGCTAAAAATGCCATAGCCAAAATGAAAAATGCGTTCTTCTTCAGAAATTTCATTGTCGTGTTTTGATTAAGAGTTTGTTTAATTTTTTAACCGCAAAAGATACAAAAGGTTCTTAAACAGAATTTATTCAAAAGTTTGCAAAATCATAATTTACTTTTTGCATCTTTTTGAAAATCCTTTTTTTAATTATCTTTTGCCAATTTTGCGGTTAAAATTAAAAAATTATTTACAGTAAAGATATGATTTCTTCGATGGCATCTTTGCCACGGTTTTTGGCGTAATAAACCTGCAAATCATTGTAGAATTCTTCTCTTGGGTACGTGTCTGGGTTTTCTTTGAATTTTTTCAAAAGATCATTTCCGAATTGTGGACGCGGACCCCAATCTGCTTTTACAGAGAAATCATCATTCACGATAATTACTTTTGGAATCGACTGCGTTCCATTGGTTTGAAATTGATCGATTAGCGAAAGATCGCTGTCTCGCAAGAAAATTTTAACTTCAACGCCGGCTGCTTCGAAAAATTTAGAAACTGCCGGAACAGTCGCACTGGCATCACCACACCACGGTTCTGAAATGATTAAAATTTTACCATTAAAGTTTTTGGCTTCTAATTTTTGAAGTTGTTCATCGTCAACTTTATAGGTTTTTACCGTTCTGTTGGTTCTTGTTAAACCCAGTTCGTAATATTCCTGGTGCTCATCATTTTTATCTGGATTGTTGTGAAAACGCTCTTCTGCTACTTTTAAATATTCATCAAAAGTGATGGCGTTTTGCCAGTAATTTTTAAATTCTTGATTTTTATCTGTTGTTTGGGCTTCTTGAATCATTGATTTCATTTCTTTTTTATTTGATACAAATTTCAGGATAATACTTGTATTAGTACGTGACCTAAATCACATTGGGAGTTTCTTTTAATTTTTTTACCGCAAAAGTTTCAAAAGTTTTATCCATTAAGCGGAATCAAAATACGGCAAAATGCATATTAAAATAATTTCTAGGTCGATTTCGTAGGTTTTGCGGATAATCTGTGTAAATCTGTGAGATCTGTGCTTTAAATAGATTTAGTATTTATTGTTTTTTAATGGATTTAGTATATGTTCTATCTGCAGTTAAAAGATTTTTCTGTTTTAAATTGGTTCGGAATACTTTCGAAGTTTATTGATCAAAAATAAATCTGCCAAAACGAAGGCTGCTAAATTCTCAACAATAGGAACTGCTCTTGGTAAAACGCAAGGATCGTGACGGCCTTTTCCTTCAACAATAATTGGTTTTCCATCAGAGTCAAAACTATCTTGTGGACGTATAATGGTTGCTACAGGTTTGAAAGCAATACGGAAATAAATATCCATTCCATTGGAAATCCCACCTTGGATTCCGCCAGAAAGATTGGTTTTTGTAGAAAAATCTTCATTGAATAAATCGTTGTGATCTTTGCCGGTCATCTTTGCGCCACAAAATCCACTTCCGTATTCAAAGCCCTTACAAGCGTTAATGTTCAACATTGCTTTTGCCAATTCGGCCTGAAGTTTTCCGAAAACCGGTTCGCCAATTCCGATAGGTAAATTCTTGATGACGCACGTAATTGTTCCACCGATGGTATTTCCTTCTTTCTTAATTTCTTTGATTTTCGCAATCATTTTTTCAGCCGTTTCCGCATCAGGACAACGAACATCATTATATTCGGTTTTAGAAAAGTCTAAATCTTGATAGGGTTTTTCGCAGAAAATTTCGCCAACCGAAGAAACGTAAGCATTGATTTCTACATTTTTGGGTAAAATCTGTTTTGCCATACTTCCGGCAACAACCCAATTCACCGTTTCGCGTGCAGAAGATTTTCCGCCGCCACGATAATCACGAATTCCGAATTTTTGGTCGTAGGTAAAATCTGCGTGACTTGGTCGGTATGATTTTGAAATATGATCATAATCTTTCGATTTCTGATTTTCGTTTTCAATCATAAAACCGATCGGAGTTCCAGTTGTTTTTCCATCAAAAATCCCGGAAAGAAACTTTACCGTATCACTTTCTTTTCGTTGCGTAACGATGGAACTTTGACCAGGTTTACGTCGGTCAAGTTGATGTTGAACTTCTTCTAAATTAATATTTAAACCTGCGGGAAAATTAGTGATGATTCCGCCGTACGCGGTGCCATGACTTTCGCCAAAGGTAGAGAGCGTGAGAAAATTGCCTAAATTGAACATGTTACAAAGTTACTTAATAGTTGTGAGTTTTTCTGCCACGAATTCACGAATTTATTTTAATGAAATTACGTTAGCGTTTCAATACAGTAGAATTCTTAGCGATAAACTTCGAAGTTGATTTTATTATTTGGAATCATTTATTGCAGGAATCGTTTTTGAATACTGTTCCAAGATTACTTCAATTTTTATTTTTTCTTCCTCTGTAATTTTTCTCCAGATAAATCCATCTTTTAAAGTTTCACCTTTGAGTTGTGGAAAAATTCCGGCATCTAAATCTTCTTGAATAAATTGCGGAGATATCGCCGGAAGTGTCGTATCAAAACTGAAAATATAACCATCGACGACATTGAATTTTAGATTTCCGATTTGATGCGTGTTGTATTTATTTAATGCAAAAGCAGCGGGTTTGACAAATTGAGTTTTAGTAAAACCCGTCATGAAATTTCCGAGTTTGAAACTGGGTAAATAGGTGGTAACCAGATTTGGAAATGATAGAAATGCACCAATGAAAATTGATGATAATGAGAAAATTAGAAGCGCGAGTTTTTTAGATAAAATTTGATAAAAAAGAACAAAGAAGACCACAAAAAACACATCGAAGAAAAAACGGTATTGCGCTGAAAATAAAAGAACAACAATGCTTTTAATTAAAATGGAGATAAAAAGAATCCAAATTAATTTTGATTTTTTAATAAAGGCAAAAACTAAAAATACGATTAAACTTAAAACAAATAAAAGATGAATAACACTTTTGATTCCGTTAATGAATAACCAGTTTTTGATATAATCAAATTTTGAAAACTGCTGAATTTCTTCGAAGGAATATTGCATATCGAAGGTTTTCATCATTGCCATTTCAGATGAGTTTTGTAATAATTCTGCATTAGGTTTCCAGGATAATCCTAGATCGACGAATTGAACTGGAAATATGGGGAATCCGAAAGTCCAGATGTTTTTAAATATGAAAAGAAGTAATACTGCAGTTCCAACAAAGAGAACTTTATAATTACTTTTTAAAATTAAAAAACTGTAGAAGAAAATAAAGATGGGCAACCAAATCATGGTCGGTTTTATGGCAAAAACAAAAACAGAAAGTGCAAATAAAAATTCAGAATTTTTATTTTCTAGAAAAACTTCATTTAAAATAATTAAAGAAAACACGATCGCAGGCAAATCTGTGGACGGAGATTGTAAAAAGAGAAAGAGTAAAGGGAACAAAACCAGATGGATCCAGGATTTTTTCTCTAAAACATAGATTAAATAAATAATCAGCATCAGAACATTTATTCTTAGAAAAGGATCAGAGAGATTTGAAAAGCCAGCCTGGAAAATATGCCAGAAAGAATTTTGTCCCAGTAGTAAATCCAGATTTGAAATTCCTTGAACCAGACCAACTTCTGACAACCATTTTACGGTCGGAACATAATATCCGAAATGATCTAAAATAAAAGGGTAGTAGGATCCAAAGAAAATAATGAGCAAAGAAATACTTAAAAATAAAAGAGAATTTTTTGAAATGAAATTCCAGAATTGGAGATAGACTTTAAAATAAAAAAAGGCTGTGATACCAATAATTAAAGTTCCTATTTCGACGTAGATATTGAGAGGAATAAAAAAAGCGAGGATCGTCCAAGTGATGGTGGTAAAGAAAATACCTGCAATAATTTGCAAAGCAATTCCTCGAGGGAAACTTCTGAAAATATTTTTGAAAATTGCTCCTAAACCTGCTAAAGTAGGAAGTAGCAAAATAAGCATCAATAAAGTATACAGCATAAAAAAAGATTGCTTAAAAATAAGCAATCTTTTCTATAATATATGAAGTGATTTTTTAATTTCTTGGTTGCACTCTACCATCTTTTCTGTCACCGGCTCTACCGATGGTATAACCAGTTGCGCCACCTACAACACCACCAACTACTGCACCCAAACCACGGTTTTTCTTGCTGATAATTGCACCTGCTGCAGCACCACCAACGGTACCAATTATGGTTCCTTTTGCGGCTTTACTCATTCCTTGTTTTTGTGTCGTTCCTTGATTAGTTCCTTGAGAAACTCCTGCATTTGAACCAGACGAAGAATTTTGTCGAGGCGTATTGTTTACATAAACAGTTTTAGTCTCTCTAATAACCTGCGGTTTTGGTTGTGCCGCGATTGCTTGTTTTCTCTCAGCAATACTGTCCATTTTCTTTTGAGTTTCGTAAGCCATTTTTTCTTTTTCAATGGCTAATTTTTGTTGCTCAATTTCAAGTTGTCTTTGCTGGAACTCTATTTTTTGTTGGTCTAATGATTTTTCAACTACGGTATTTTCTTTTTTACAAGCAGTCAAGGTCATTGCTGCTACTGCTCCTGATAATAAAATAGTTTTAAACTAAAGTTCTTTCTATTCGGTTGCGTTATTGCGTTAGTTGATTTCATAATGATAAATTTTAATACGATTTGAAAAGTAGATTATTAAATAATCAGTCTAATCTTACTACAGCCAAAAACGAAACCAATCTACTGTTAAAGGATTGTTAAAAGTTTTAAAAACTATTAAAATTATTGGTAGTCGCTTGATTATGAAAGTGTAGTTTACTTTTATTTTTTTTAAAATACATTGAATTATCGGCGGTAGATTTCAATGGTGTCTACTTTTAATTTTGCTTCTAACCATTTTCTTAAAGTTTCTTCATTTTCTTTGGTAAATGGTTTTTCACTTTGGTAGAAACCAACAGGAATCACTGTCGTAGAATCTGTTTTCGTAAAAATTTCTTGCTTTGCTACTGAAATTGAAGTCAACTCTGGAAAGATGGAAGATGCTTCTTTATAAAGATTGTCTGTTTGGAAAGAGTAGCGTGCAACTTTTGAGTTAAGGTCAGATATCAAAGCACTTCTTGCATTATCAACTTCATTGTTGGCAATTTTCTTGGTTGATGCCTCTGCCAGGAAAGCACTGTCTTGTCTGATGATTAATTTGGTGTTTGGCAAACCCAAACCTTCTAATTTTTTATTCTCTTCTTCGATTTCCTTTGCAGTGAATTTCTTATTTAAAAATGCTAACTCTATGGTTCGTAGTGTGGCAGGAGATGTGTAGTTGGTTTTTTGATAAACAATCGTATTGCCTTTTGATTCAAATTCTTTCTGTACATAAAGTTTTACTTTTTCCTGAAAACGCTGTTGCTGTATAAATTGGTAGGCAAAGAAAACACTGGGTACAATCATTAATACTGTAATAAATGTAATCCAGTTTCTTACTTTTTTTTCGCGTTTCGCATCTACAAAACCGATTGAAGGATATTTCAATAGTTTAACAATAAAATAAGTTGCGATGCAGATGAAAACACAATTGATTGCGTAGAGAAAAAGTGCGCCTCCAAAGAAAGAAAAATTTCCGGTTGCTAATCCGTAACCTGCGGTGCAAAGTGGTGGCATTAAAGCAGTGGCAATTGCAACACCGGGAATTGGATTTCCTTTTTCTACTCTGGTTACCGCAATCACACCCACTAATCCACCAGAAAAAGCAATAAGTACATCATAGATATTCGGTGAAGTTCTGGCCAGAATTTCAGATTGTGCTTCTTTAAAAGGAGTTAATAAGAAATATAAAAAGGAAACGAGTAATCCTATTAAAGTGGAAATTAAAAGGTTTTTAAGTGACTTTCTTAAAAGTGCAAAATCAAACATTGCCAAAGCAAATCCAGATCCAACAATTGGTGCCATAAGTGGAGAAATCAACATTGCACCGATTACCACCGCGGTAGAATTCACATTTAAACCCACAGAAGCAATAATAATGGCACAAGCCAAAATCCAAACATTTGCGCCAGAAAAAGAAATACTGCTGTGGATATTTGCTAAGACTTTTTCCTTTTCTTCTTCACCAATTTGGAGATTAAAATAATTATTCATCATTTAAAATAAGTAGTTAAAACAAATGTAGAAAATTAAACCAATATTTGAGGCGATTCCCTAAAAACCTCGTGTTTTAAATTGATAATTTCCCTTACTATTTCCCCAAAAAGAAAAACCCTAGAAATCTTACGAGCAGATTAATAGGGTTTTAGAGGTTCCTAGCGGATTCGAACCGCTGTAGATGGTGTTGCAGACCACTGCCTAACCACTCGGCCAAAGAACCATTTGGGTTTGCAAATATAGGACTTTTTATTTTTTGGAAAAAATAAATTTAAAGATTTTCTTTTATACCCAGACTTTCGATGTCATTTTTGCATGCTTCTGGCGCGGTCATAATCTTTAATCCGCACTACCCGCGTATTCGACCAGTTGTCGTGCCACCCGATGTTTACTAAAAAAGAAAGTTGGTCAAATGGAACCGCCCGCGTGAAATTTCTTTTGAGTAAATCGTCCGTTGTTAAATCACTCCCGTCCGCTTTGACGACTTTGGTTCCGGTGATTAATTTACCTAAACTTCTGCCGTTGCTAAATTTTTCAACTAGAAATAGAATGAACGAACACATCAAAACAGTTCCCACACGATCGATGAGCGGATTCATATCTGCAATTTGATCGATGGTTTCTTCGATATCTGCGCCAGTGATGAAATATTTTGCGATTACAAATACAAGCATCAGCGTCCAAATAATGATCATTGCAAAAGCAAGATCAATGATGTAATTTAGAAAGCGATATCCCTTATCTGCTTTATGTCTTTCAACAACCTGTAGAACTCTTGCCATAATTTTGTTTTAGTTTATATTTATTTATTTATTTATTTATTTATTTAATGAATTACATTCCCTTAACGAATAATTCCAGTTGTGCCTGAGTATCAATCACTGCTGTAATTCCAAATGGAGTAAGAATGATTTTTGATGGCGTCAACTTAAAAACTTTTCCTTTCATATTTAGACCTTTGTAATATTCTTTATTAAAGGTTTCTTCGATGCTTTTCTTTGATGAATTTTCGAGTTCCGCCGTTGGAATTCCGTATTCGTCTTCAATCATTTTTACGATTTTCCCTTGAAATAAAAGCGTTACCGTTTTGTATAAAATGTTTTTCGTTTTCAATTTGAATTTCGTGTCTGATAAAACAATTTTTCTTTTTAAGGGGTCGTAAACCGGAGTTCCGCTGATGTAAGAAGTTCCTTCTATGGCGCCTTCAGTTTGGGCTTCGATCATAATTCGGTCCTCTTCTCCAAAAACTTTAATTGAATTTATTTTAACCTTCGATTTTCCTTCTCTAAAATCAAACTCTTTTCCTAAAAACATTTTTTCGGCAATGGCGGTCGCCTCACTGAATGGAATGTTCACAGTAGTTTGCAATAAAAAGTTTTGTGGAAGTTGCTGTACCGAATTAAAATTAGCAACGGTTTTTATGACAGGAGAAGATGCTGGTTTTCTTCCTGTAAAAGTTTCAGAATACGTATCGATCCCGATATTCGCATCAATTCGATTTCCATAAAAAGTGAGCGGAGTAATATTTACACTGATTGGGGTGATTTTCAACCAGGTATTGTATTCTTCGGAAACTTGGAAAGGCTCAGAAAATTGATTCCAGGCCATAATTGCATATTGCTGAAAGTTCAGTTGCTCCAACATCATATCATCAATAGTTTTGCAAAAATCTGCCTGCTGTTTTACTAAACTGGATTCAACAAGGGAAGTAATAGGAACCTTAAATTTACCGTAATCTAAAACTGGTTTACTTACCCATTTATAACCCATTGGTGAGGTTTTAGTGACCATCTTCCAGTTATTATTAAAGGTGAGTTGCATATTAAAATACATCACCGTTTCAAATGTGGTGTTCTGATAATTGTAAAGACCAAATGTTCCAATTCCCTTTTCTGCCCATATTTTTAAAGGAACTTCGATGAGAAGATTTTGCTTCGTTCCACCAACCAAACGAATTGGACGAGTCTTCCAGACTTTCACTTTGAACTGGTCGTTATTATTGTCGGTAAAAGAATTGTCTTCGAAAATTAAGGTCGGCACAGAATTATTAATAATATTCCCAATTTCAGATAACGGAATTTTTACCGGCATCGTGATCGATGATTTTATTTTAGGGAAATTATAATAGGGTACTACTGAGTTCTCGGTATTTTGCTGCGAAAATAATTTCGAACCAAAAAGCAAAATCAGCAGTAAGAGAAAGTTTCGCATTTTTAAAATTTTCTATCTAACGCAAATTTGCATAAAATTTGGATAAGGGTGAGGAAATATATCATCATTTTAAATTTTATTTTCCAATTCTATAACAGGAATTGGTTCTTTAAATATTTTAATGATGAAAAAATTAATTCTAATCCTTAACTTTTCGCAATGAAAAATTTTGAAATTTCGGTACTGGATTTAGCGCCAGTAAAAAAAGATAAAACCATTCACGATACCTTTAACGACAGTTTAGATTTAGCAAGATTTGCTGAAAAATTAGGCTACAAAAGATTTTGGCTTGCCGAACATCATAACATGGCAAGCATTGCAAGTTCTGCAACTTCAGTACTCATTGGCTATATCGCCAATGGAACCCAAAAAATCAGAGTTGGATCCGGCGGAATTATGTTGCCAAACCACAGTTCACTGGTTATTGCCGAACAGTTCGGAACTTTAGAAAGTTTATTTCCCCACAGAATTGATTTAGGCGTGGGAAGAGCACCGGGAACTGACGGGCTGACCGCAAAAGCGCTCGGCCGAAATCCAAATAATATCAACCAGCATTTTCCCCAGCAAATCCAGGAATTGCAACGGTATTTTTCTGTAGAAAATTCCCAAAGTCTGGTCAGAGCCATTCCAGGAGAAGGTTGCGATGTTCCAATTTATGTTTTAGGATCAAGTACAGACAGTGCCTGGCTTGCGGCAGAGTTAGGTTTGCCTTATGCTTTCGCGGGACATTTCGCTCCACAAATGATGGAGTCTTCTTTTGAGATTTACCATCAGAATTATCGACCGAGTAAAGAATTTCCCGATCCTTATACGATTGCTTGTGTTAATGGAATTGCGGCTGAAACTGATACAGAAGCAACTAAACTTTCAACAACATTATATCAAGCATTTGTAAATCTTATTAGAAATGATAGAAAACCGTATGCTCCGCCAGTTGATGATATGGATGAAATCTGGAATCCAATGGAAAAAATGCATGTTCAAAATATGTTGAAATACAGTTTTATTGGAGGCAAAGAAACCATAAAAAAGGAAATGGAGCAGTTTCAGAAACGTTTCAGAGTTAATGAATTTATGATTACTTCGCATATTTATGAACATGAAGCGCGATTAAAATCTTATGAAATCATTCGAAATGCAGTTGATGATTTGAATCAGAATTGATAAATCCTGGTTTAAGGAATACTTTAAACTAATATTATTGAGTTTTCTTAAAATACATGAACCCATGTCCCAGTTTGAACCGAAATCTTTTTTAGGTTTCTTAGAAAAAGAAAAAGCAAAGGCAGAAAACCAAAAAAGTGGCAACCTTTCTAAAATTTCAGGATAAATTCAAACGGAAACAGACATCTAAATTAGAATTGTCGGTTGCGTTTAAACTCAGTATCTTTGCAAAAATCTAAAAGTAAAATGTCAGATATTAAACTTAATACAATTCCTGAAGCGATTGAGGATCTAAAAAACGGAAAAATAATCATCGTTGTAGATGATGAAAACCGTGAAAATGAGGGAGATTTTCTTTCTGCAGCGGAATTAACTACGCCGGAGATTATTAATTTTATGACCATCCACGGGCGTGGTTTAATTTGTACGCCACTACCAGAAAAACGTTGTGACGAACTCGGCCTCGATATTATGGTGACGCGCAGCAGCGATCCGAAAGAAACGGCTTTTACAGTTTCTGTGGATTTGTTGGGCGAAGGAGTTTCTACAGGAATTTCGGCGAGCGACAGAAGTAAAACGATTTTGGCCTTGATGGATAAAAATACAAAACCTACTGATTTCATGCGTCCGGGACATATTTTTCCGTTGAGAGCGAAAAAAGGTGGTGTTTTGAAAAGAGCCGGACATACCGAAGCAGCGATTGACTTAACCAAATTAGCCGGCCTGCAGGAAGGTGGCGTAATTTGCGAAATTATGAATGATGACGGTTCTATGGCCAGACTTCCGGAGTTGTATGAACTGGCAAAAAAGCACGATTTGAAATTGGTTTCTATCGAAGATTTAATTCAATATCAATTAAGAAAAGGAGATTTGATCGAACGTTTGGAAGAAAGAAAAGTGAAAACCCATTACGGTGAATTCGACTTTTACGCTTTCAAAGAAACGAGTACGGATCAAATTCACTTTGCTTTAACGAAAGGACATTGGTTAGAAAACGAACCGATTTTAGTGAGAGTACAAGCCTCAAATTCTTATTTTGATGTTTTGAGCAGACTGACGACGGGAGAAAAACCGTTGCTTGAAAAGGTGACAAAAATGATCAATGACGAAGGAAAAGGAGCGATTATTTTCATTAATAATGTTTCGAATTCTGAAAACACAATGCGCAAATTGCAGCAGTTTTTGGACTTCCAGGATGGTCAGGAAAAACGTCCAACTTTAGCATCAAACTTCCATGATTACGGAATTGGGACTCAGATTTTAAAGAATTTGGGAATTAATAAATTCCGGGTTATTACTCAAAATACGCAGCAGAAACCTTTGGTAGGAGGTTATGATGTGGAAGTAACCGAGATGGTTGAGTTGTAGCAAGAGCCAAGTAAAAAGATAAAAGAGTCAAGTAAGGCAATAAATATTTTGGGCAAATTTTTTGCCAATCCTAAACCCTTTCAGCCTTCTAAAGGCAGAAAGGGTTTTCTTTTTAATCACCACGTCAACACATCAACAGATTATCAACTCGTCAAAAATTGTTATCTTCGTCTCAATGAAATATTTACAAACTTTCCTGATTTTATTCAGTGCCTGTTTCTTTGCACAGGATATTCGCAGCGTTCAATTGTTTAATCCGCAAACCAATGATGAAACGCCGGTTATCGGGTTTAATGAACAGTTGATTTTGCGCTTCGATGATTTGTCGAATTCCAGTAATATTTATCGATATACGTTAAAACATTTTGACCGTAACTGGAACGATGATGGTTTGTTTTATACCGAATATGCAAATGGAAGTTTAAATGGAATGATCGATCAGTTTCAGTATTCCTTCAATACTTTACAGGCTTATACCAATTATACTTTGACTTTTCCGAATGATAAAATTCAACCGAAAATTTCAGGGAATTTTGAATTGTTAGTTTATCAGGATTCAGCGAGTAAACCACTTTTCACCAAAAGATTTTGTGTCGTAGAAGACGGAGCGAATCTGGCTCTAAATATTACCCGAACTTCTGATGCGAGAAATCCCCAAATCAACCAAAGGGTAGAAGTGCAGGCTGTTGGAAATAGTTCGGCCATGAATTCCAATCTCAATTCTCTTTCTTTGAATGTCATCCAAAATAACAACTGGAACCTGGGTGTTTATAATCAAAAAGCAAGTTCAACTTTAGGAAATAAAATACTTTTTCAACAAATGAATTTGGTTTTCCCCGGTAATAATGAGTTCTATTATTTCGATAATAAGAATATGAATCAGCCATTTGACATGGTTGCTCAATCAGAAACCGTTGACGGAGTTAACTATACTTATCTTCATCCCGTTTGGGCTTTTCCGCTGAATTATCAATATCAGCCGGATGTGAATGGCGCTTATTATTTCCGTAGAAATGATTTGGGAATTGAAAGAAATGCGGAACGAGAAGCAGATTATTCGTGGGTTTATTTCGCGCTGGATTCAGAAAAAACAAATAAAGAAATTTATGTTGTGGGTGGTTTCAATGACTTTAAAGCAAGCAAAGAAAATCAAATGACTTACGATGAAACTTTAAAAAAATACATTGCCAAAATTTATTTGAAACAGGGATTCTACAATTATATTTTGGCTACTAAAAATCCGGATGGAAGTTTAAATCTTGGTGAAATTAACGGTAATTTCTGGCAGACCGAAAACTTGTATCAAGCATTTTTATATTACCAGCCTTTTGGCAGAAACTACGATGGATTGTTGGGTTATGGGGAATTTAGAACGCCGGTGAGATAAATTTTTAGACTTATCCCAGTTTTTCATGGTTTCTTGATGAATGAAATATTGCGACAATAACAATATATTCTTTTCCAATTTTGTAATGAATGGTAAATGGAAAGTTTTAATTACTAAAACTCTGATATCTTTATATTTTAATTCTGCTGATTTTGGATTTTTTTGAATTAAATCTAGTTGATTTCTGATTTAAATCTTTTGCCCAAACTTAAAACTCTACCTTCGTAGAATTTTGCAGAATTAATAAATTCTTCTTTGCTTCAAAGGAGAATTTAATTTTCATCTAATTCTCTGTCGATTTCAGAAAAAACATCATTCATATCTGTAAGAGAGCCGGGATTTCTTTTGTATTCTTCGATTCTTTCTCTTACCTCATTTTTCTGCCACTCGGGAATTTCTAGATCAATTTCTTCTTCTGATAACCCATCGATATAACCCCAAACTCTTTCTAAGAAATTTTCAGGAAGTGTTTTCAGTTTTTCGGTAAGTTGTTCAACAGTAACATTCATAGAATCAAAGTTATGAAAAACTATTCATAAAAAAAGACCTTCAAGATTTCTTGAAGGTCAATATGTTTTTATACCAAATAAAACTCGTGCAATTTTTCCTCGCACAAAGTTTTCACTACCTCAATCCAGCGGTCTTCATCATTTAAACATGGAATGTAATTGTAGGTTTCCCCGCCACCATGCATAAACTGTTCTTTACCTTCAACTGAAATTTCTTCCAAAGTTTCCAAACAGTCAGACACAAAAGCCGGACAAACAATTGCCAGATTTTTAATTCCTTTTTTGCCCAAACCTTCCAAAGTTTCATCTGTATAAGGTTCCATCCATTTATCATTTCCCAAACGGGACTGGAAGGTTACCATTACTTTTTCTTTCGGTAAATTTAATTTCTTTATTACCTCTTCCGTCACCTTAAAACACTGGTGTCTGTAGCAAAACTGATGACTCGGATTACTATCTCGGGAACAACAGTCGTTTAGATTACAGGTTTTGGTAGGATCGGTTTTGAAAATATGTCTTTCCGGAACACCGTGATAAGAGAATTGTAAAGCATCAAATGTTTCCGGCAATTTCTCGCGGATACTTTCTGCCAAACAGTCGATATAAATTTCACGGTTATAAAAAGGCTGAACGTAATTAATTTTAATATCAGGGAAATGTTTCTTGCGCACCTCTTCGGCTTTGTCAATCACCGTTTCCGTCGTGCTCATCGCGTATTGCGGATAGAGTGGGAAGAGAACGATTTCCGTAACACCTTGATCAGTCAGTTTTCGGATTCCAGTTTCGATGCTCGGTTCAGCGTAACGCATTCCGATTTCTACGGGAACATCTACGATTTTTTCGAGTTTCTTTTTAATCCTTTCGGTGATGAAAATCAACGGCGAACCTTCATCAGTCCAAACCGTTTTGTAGGCTTCTGCAGATTTTTTCGGTCGCGTATTCAAAATAATCCCACGCACCAACAATGTTCGGAAAAACCAGCGATAATCAATCACCTTTTCATCCATTAAAAACTCATCCAGATACTCCCTGACATCCTCAACTTTTGTCGATCGTGGCGACCCAAGATTAACTAATAAAATTCCTTTTTTCGACATGTATTTTTTATTTGGGCGCCTAATTCCGCCTTCCACTCCCGCTTTTTTTATTATTGTCTTCGGCTCCGCTCAGACAACAATAAAAAAGAGCTCCGTTCAAGTCGGGGCGCAACCCTGTTATATTTTTAAAATGACAGCAACAATTAAAGATTTTTTTCCATCTTCAACTATCAACTATCAACTATCAACTATCAACTATCAACTATCAACCGTTTACCGCTTCAACTTTCTCTACCAATTCAGGTAAAAACTGTTTCAGAATATTTTCGATTCCACCTTTTAAAGTTGCTGTAGAACTTGGACAACCGGAACAAGCACCTTGCATTAACATTTTTGCAGTTTTTGTTTCAGCATCGTATTCCATCAAAGAAATTTTTCCACCGTCACCTTCTACTGCTGGAGCGACATATTCGTTTAAAATATCAGAAATTTTCTGTTCGTCTTCCGTATAATCTCTGTTCATGATTCCCGCTGCCGGACTTTCATGTTTTTGTGGAGTTACATTAGAAATAGCACCACCGTTTTGAAGATAATCAGATACAAATGCTCGCACCGTAACCATTACTTCATGCCATTCAACCGATACGTTTTTCGTAATTGCTACAAAATTATCTGAAATGAAAACTTCTTTCGCAAAATCATATTCATCAAAAATGGCTTTGGCTAAAGGAACTTCGCTTGCTTCTTCTCGAGATTTAACTTCGATGAAACCATCCATTAAGGCTTTATTAGAAACGAATTTCATTACCATTGGATTCGGAGTCATCTCCGCATAAATTAGATATTCATCGTTTTTCTTCTGAAGATAAATTCTTGGGTTCGCTTCTAATTCATCTACGATAACGGTTTTTAACGGTTCAACAAGGTTTTCCCAGTCAATGCCATCCTGTTTTGCTACAGCGATAAAGTTTGCCGTAATAAAAACTCTTTCTACAAAAGGATATTTGAAAAGTTCTTGGGCTAAAGGAATTTCTTTAATATCCGAATTTCTGTCGAGTTCCAGAGAACCGGGAATTAAGTTGTAGTCGACTACAAACTTCATTACTTTCGGGTTTTCTGTGGGCTCTATAATAAGTGGTCTCATTTTATTTCACTAAATTTGGATACAAAAATACGGATAACAATTTAGATTTCATTATTGATGTTTTAGACCCTGTCAATGAGTAATATCAGTTAACATAGATAAGGTTTATTAAAAATAAATGGTATTAATTTTATTGGTATAAATTATCATATTTTTAAATTAACACATTATCAATTTAATATGGCACTTATAAAAGAACTTTTAGGAAAAACCCCACAAATGGGAAACGATACTTTTTTAGCAGAAACAGCAACCATTATCGGTGATGTTAACATGGGCAAAGAATGCAGTGTTTGGTATAACGCCGTCATCCGTGGTGATGTGAATTATATAAAAATGGGCGATAAAGTGAATGTTCAGGATAATGTGATGTTGCACTGTACGTACGAAAAATTCCCGCTCGTAATCGGAAATAATGTTTCCATTGGACACAACGCAATCGTTCATGGTTGCACCATTCATGACAATGTTTTAGTTGGAATGGGCGCAATTGTCATGGATGACTGTTTGGTAGAAAGCAACTCGATTGTAGGTGCTGGGTCGGTTGTGACTCAGGGAACGCATATTAAATCAGGCGAAGTTTGGGCTGGATCTCCAGCAAGAAAAATTAAAGATATGTCTACTGAATTATTAGAAGGCGAAGTGAACAGAATCGCTGATAATTATGTGAAATACTCCGGCTGGTATAAAGAAAGTACGAGTTTGTAAATAATACGAAATAGAGAAAGAAGTTGGATTTATTCACCTTCTTCCTTTTTATCTGAATGATCTCCAATTAACACCGCTTTTCCATCCTGGCATCTGATTTCGGCAGGAGGCATCACCATCGCACAATCTGACATGATTTTATGTTTCGTGTTAAAAGCACTTTGCATCGAAGTGAACTGGGTTATTTTTGGTAAAATTTCTTCTTCTAATTTTAAAGGATACGCAATATAAGAACTTGGTCCACCACATGCTTTTGAGCCGATTGCAGCAAATTTCCAGTCTGTTGCATCGGAGCAGGTTTCAGTGCTGATTAATGAATCAATTTTGTTGATGAGGTTTTTCATTTGAACTTGCTCTTCTTCCTGCGAAAACTCATTTTCTGGTTTCAGCGCAATATCCTTCGGTAAAGTCTCTTCCTCTATCATTCCTTTTTTCGAGGAACACGAAGCCAGCGTTAAAATTGAAATTGCAATAATCAATAAGTTTTTCATTTTCTATTTTTCTTTTACTTTACAAAAATACAGTCTTTTTTGGAATTTTGACTCAAGAGTATTTTGTACGAAGGAAGCGCATAAGTTTCTTTTTTATTCTTCTAATTGAAAGTTCACACCGTTTTATCTAAAATTATTAAAATTCACTTAGAATCTATTAAAAAGAATTCGTGCATTTGTGGCAAAAAAACTTTAATACACATGTCCTAATTTCGGCTATGGTAATTGTATTCAATTTCTTAAATTTGACCAATGGACGAATCTCTCTTTAATTTAGCCGAACATACGAACCGCAGTATTTTTTTAACGGGAAAAGCAGGAACGGGAAAAACGACTTTTCTTAATGAATTTGTAAAGAAAACCAAGAAGAAACATATCGTGGTGGCTCCCACTGGAATTGCTGCAATCAACGCTGGTGGCGTTACGATTCACTCCATGTTCGGACTTCCTTTGAGAACTTTTATTCCGACTACCGATCGAATCGACAGTAATTTAGGAAACAATATTGCTGATTTGATGCAGCACTTTAAATACCGAAAAGACAAACTCAAACTTTTGCGCGAAATAGAAATCATTATCATCGATGAGGTTTCCATGTTGCGTGCTGATGTTTTGGATATGATGGATTTTTCGCTGCGTTTTGTTCGTCGGAATCAGCAGAAATTCGGTGGTGTTCAAATGTTATTTATTGGAGATTTGTACCAACTTCCGCCGGTGGTGAGAGATGAACATTTCTTAGGACAATATTATAAATCACCTTTTTTCTTTGAGAGTTATGCTTTAAAGGAAATGCCTTTAATTACGATTGAATTAACAACTGTTTATCGTCAGACTGATGAAACGTTTTTGGAGATTCTGAATGATATCCGAGATGGAGCAGTAGGCGATATCGATTTCGAAACCTTGAACGAAAGGTATAATCCCGATTTCGAACCGACCGATGAACCTTATGTTTATCTGACTTCTCACAACAGAATGGCCGACGAAATCAATCAGAAAAAATTGAAGGAATTAAAAGGAAAACTTTATTCCTATAATGCAGATATCGTTGGCAACTTTAGCGAAAATCAATATCCCAACGAAGAAGAACTTCAGTTGAAAGTTGGAGCACAAGTAATGTTTATTCGAAATGATGCCAGTGCCGACAAAAGGTATTTCAATGGAAAGTTGGCCGAAGTGATGAGTTTAAACGATAAGGAAATTACCGTGCTCATCGATGGCGACGATGAAGTTTTCACTATAAAAAAAGAAACCTGGGAACAGAAAAGATATGGCTTAGATGCTGAAAAAAACATCACCGAAGATGTCTTGGGAAGTTTTCAGCAATATCCGATTCGGCTGGCTTGGGCAGTGACGATTCATAAATCGCAAGGTTTAACTTTTGACCGTTTGATTATTGATGCTGGAAAATCATTTGCCTCCGGACAGGTTTATGTAGCGCTTTCCCGTTGTCGAACTTTAGAAGGAATTGTTTTAAAATCTAAGATTACACCGAATGTAATTTTTGCTGACCGCAGAGTTTCAAAATTTCAGGATGAAACGAATGCCAACGAAAAAGTCGAGGAAATTCTACAGGCTGAAAAATATGATTACAGCATTAAAAAAGTAATCAGCAGTCTGGATTGTATGTGGTTCAGACAATCCCTGGAAAAGTGGTATCAATCCACCAAAACCAGCAAAGCACTTGATAAAAGCAAAGCAACCTTTTTATACCAAAGCATTAAACCGAAGATTTCAAATTTTGGCGACGTTTATCAAAAGTTTGAGAGAATCATGGTTCAGAAAACCCATAAATTTATCAATGGTGATGAAAAATGGCCGGAGATTGAAACAAAAGCAAAAGGCGCGGTAAATTTCTTTTTTACCAAAGTGAATTTAGAAATATTTCAGCCGTTGCTCGATTTCTATTCTGAGAATAAAGGGACAAAAGGTCTGAAAGAATACAACGAAGATTTTCGTGTTTTTCTAGATGATTTAGAAGATTATCTGAATGATTTAAAGAAAGTTCATCTGTTGGAAGCACCACTTTTTAATCAGGAAAATAATATTACGATTTCGACGAAAGTAGCCAAAATCCCTTCTCATATTTTAACCTTTCAGTTATTCGAAGATGGAAAAACCATTCCTGAAATTGCCAAAGAAAGAGGTTTGGTAACGGAAACGATTTTTGGACATTTAGCGAAATTCGCGGAACAGGGATTATTGGATTTGACCAGAATTTTTGACAAAGAAAAAATAAAAACCTTTGAAAAAGAATTTAAGAAAAATTCGTACGAAACCTTAAATGACTGGAAGAAAGCCCTACCGAACGATTTTGAATTCAATGAAATCCGTTTGTTGCTGAATCACTTTACTCATAAAAATTCCAAAACAGGAAAGTAAATTCTTAATACATTAAACCACAAAAGTCACAAAAGTTTAATTGCAATTAAAGTGAAAATCATGCTGCTGAAAGTTCGCAAAATTAAATTTCACCATTAAGATTTAATTAAGAAGTTAAGTTCATTAAGACTTTTTTAGTAAAATGGAGTGTGCTAAAACTAATGTGATTTGGGCACTGAACTAAAAACTAATGTGACTTATGTGGAAAAAATAAACCACAAAAGTTACAAAGTATATTTGCTATTTAATTAAAATATATGCTTCTTTATCTTTTAATCACAATCTTCTTCATTGGTTCTTGCGGTTTTCTATTCTGATACTTTTTAATTAAAGTATAAAAGACCAGGAAGCCCAAAACGAAAATGCATAATCTTGAAAATAAATCACCCGTTCGGGTGTAAAAAGTTTGATGATCATACAAATCAACTTTAGCGAAGAGAGCAGTTTTATCGCCGTAAAGGGTGTCTGCTGAAATGTCACCTTTCACATCAATATGCGCAGAAATTCCGCTGTTGGCTGATCTCGCAATTTCACGACGGGTTTCGATGGCGCGCATTCTGGCATAAGCCAAAAGTTGTTTGTGACCTTGCGTAACGCCCCACCAGGAGTCGTTTGTCATAATTCCTAAAAAGTTCGCGCCTTTTTTTACATAGTCCGTCACGAATTCGCCGTAAATACTTTCGTAGCAAATAATCGGCGCCATTTTTCCTTTGTTAAAAGGATTGTTGAATACTTTTCTTTCTTCATCAATTCCAAGGGAAGCAGTGGTGCCGCCTAGGTTTAACATTGCATCTCCCAAAAGTGGTTTCAGCACATTGATGTAAGGAAAAATTTCAACGCCGGGAACGAGTTTACCTTTGTGGTAGACTTCTACTTTTTGATTCGGAATAATTTGAACCGCAGAATTATAACTGTCCACGTACGTCCCTTGGGAAGTTTGATAAGCCGTTTTGGATTTCTCACTTTCATTGGGGTAAAATCGGTGGGAGGAAATTCCGGTGGTAAAAACAGATTTCGGATGTTTTGTTAAAAACGCTTTTGTTTTATTTAAAAGTTCACTATCCTCAAATCCAGTTTCCGAAATCGATCCAAAACCGGGAAGTGAAGTTTCCGGACCGATATAATAATCGATTTGACCTTTGGAGTGGTCTTCAGCTAAAGTCAATAAATCATTTAAAATCGTTAAACTGTCTTTTGAATATTTTTCAGTGTACGGATTCAATTCCGGTTGGAGCATTAAAACGTTGACCGATCCGATTGGTTTTAAATCAAAGTTTTTATATTTTGCCACGGAGATTAATAGGGGTAAAGCGATTCCCGCAACAAGGATTGAAGAGTTGATAATGAGTGACTTCTGTTTTCTGCCCGCTTCCCAAATTCGTAAAGTGTAGAAGGCAAAAACATTCACCAAGAGAATCCAGAAACTTCCACCAGTCGCTCCGAACGTGTCATACCACTGAATCAATTGCGGATAATCGGCGAATACATTTCCTAGATTTAACCAGGGCCACGTCAGTTCCCAACTCAAATGAAGTTTTTCCCAAACCATCCAAATGGCCACAAAGAAAACGAGTCCAAAATAAGTTCCCTGCGCATTTTTGTACCAATGGTAACACTGAAAAATAAGGGAGTAAAAAAAGGCATTAAATAAAACCGGAACAACCACGGCAAACAGAGAGTGCGTTCCATCTGGGTTTTTTGCTCCATATAACCAGCCGGTGGTTACGATATTCCAAATCACAAAACAGAGATAAGTCAGGCCGAAAATCGTCCAACCTTTTCTTTTGATTTTTGAAAATTTAGAAATGTCGTGTTCGATGATTAATAAAGGAACGAGCGCGAAAAATATAAAAAAGGGAATTCCGTAAGTGGGCCAGGAGATACTCAGCAATACCGCTGAGAGTAAGGAAAGAATAATATATTTCATAGTTTGTTTAAAACGTATTTAATTGTCAAAGTTAAGGTTTTCTGATCCTATAATTGACTCGAAAGGTTTTTGCCACGAATGCACGAATTTCTTTCAGCCTAATTATTATTTGCTTTTATAGATGGCTTCACCAATTTTCGAATTTTGACGAAGGAAGAAGCTTGTTTAAAAAAATGAGATTCTTCACTGCGCTTTGTTCCATTCAGAATGACAAAAAATTAAAATTGATTTTCAATTTCCACACTTACACCGTGCATTTCGCCGGTCATTGGTGGACTGGTTTTGGTAATTCTAATTTTAATAAAGGAAACTTGTGTGAATTTTAATTTGATATTTTTCAAAATTCTGCCAGCCACGTGTTCCATCAACTTCGACGGAGTTTTCATTTCATGATGAATGATTTCGTTGATTTCTGCGTAGTTAATGGTATCGTTTAAATCATCAGTCCCGACTGCTTTCCACAAATCAGCGTGAACTTCTACGTTCAAAAGATAGTATGTTCCGATAAGGGTTTCTTCCGGAAGAGCACCGTGATGAGCGTAAATTTTGAGGTCTTCTATAATTATTTTTGAAGTCATTATTTTAATTCATTTTCAAATTAACACATCACCAATTATCAAAATGTCTTCTGCAATAGGGATGGAAGTGGAAATCCCACAGCAAGCGTTGGCATTAGCGTTGGCGCGAGGAATTGCAACGGACAGCCTGGCTTTTTTCCGGTGGAAAACCCTTTCAGCCTTCAGAAGGCTGAAAGGGTTTAGCGTTGGCGAAAAAAGATTGCCCAAAATAATAGATCAGGAAATCATCACGTCGCCAAATTATTTAATCGTTGTCGATAATTCCAGCATTGCTTCAATCGGTTTCAAGGCTTTTAAACGTAATTCTTCGTCCATGGTGATTTCCGGCAATTCGTATTTCATGCACAGATAGAGTTTTTCCAGCGTGTTTCTTTTCATGTAAAAGCATTCGGAGCAATTACAGGATTCGTCGAAAACCAAGGCAGGCATTAGTTTTTTATGTGGTGCACGTTTTTGCATTTCGTGTAGAATTCCTTCTTCGGTTGCCACGATGAATTCCTGAGCATCGTCTTTTTCTACAAAATTTAAAAGTGCAGAAGTGGAGCCAACGAAATGAGCCAAGTCCAAAACTGGGGTTTCACTTTCAGGATGGGCGATCAATTTTGCGTGAGGATTGTCTGCCATTTGCTGGGCGATTCTTTCCATAGAAAAGGCTTCGTGAACGATGCAACTTCCGTCCCAGAGAATCATGTCACGTCCGGTTTTCTTCATTAGGTATTTTCCTAAATTCTTATCCGGTGCGAAAATAATTGGTCGGTCTTCCGGCAAAGAACGAATGATGGTTTCAGCATTCGAACTCGTTACGATAATGTCTGATTCGGCTTTTGTTTCGGCGTTACAGTTGATGTAAGTCGCAATTAATGCGTTCGGATATTTTGCACGCATTGCACGCAAACCTTCACCACTACAACCGTCTGCCAATGAACATCCGGCTTGGGTATCGGGAAGAACAACTTTCTTCGTTGGGTTCAAAATCTTCGCTGCTTCAGCCATAAAATGAACGCCACAAAAAGCGATCATATCAGCATTGGTATCTTTTGCCGCTCTTGCCAATTGCAAGGAATCTCCCAAGTAATCCGCGATATCCTGAATCGCAGGCGGTTGGTAATAATGCGCCAAAATAACGGCGTTTTTTTCTTTCTTTAAATCCAAAATGGCCTTTACCAAATCTTCACCTTGTGGAATGATGAGGTCATCTATTTTTAAAAAACCTCTAACCGGAAGGTTCGATTTTGCTTTATCTAAATTTTCTGTGCTCATTGATTAAAAATATTTAGGATTGGGATGTATAAATGTATAATTAAAATCTTGAATCAAATGGTCTGAAGAAATGATTCTTTGTTTAGTTTCGGTTTTAGGGTCGTCGCTTTTTTGACTTTCTAAATTCAGCACTTCCGCTATGGAAGGATGTTCCGGCGCGACGATATTATAAGTCTCAGATTGTATTTCCGAATTAAGAACCAATTCAACAATCGGAAGAATATCTTCGTAATGAATATAATTGGTTGGCTTGTCAGGATTTTCCGGCTGTCTGTTTCTGAACATGTTTTGCAAAGAACGTTCGTCACCCATTAAACCACCAAAGCGCAGAATATTGGTTTGCGGATATTTTTGTCTGACTAAATTTTCTGACGCGAGAATATCGGCTCTTAAATTATCGGTGTCTTTTTCTGTAAAGATTTTATTTTCTTGCGGATAAACTCCGGTCGAACTGAAAAGAATGGTTTTTGGAAATTGTTGGTCGAATTTTTCAAAACCTTGATGCCAGGTATTTCTCGAAATCGGCATACTGAAAATGGCAACATCCACATTATCTAAAAATTCAAAATGGGTCACAGAATTAAAGTCAAGTAACTGAACTTCTGTTGCGACTTTTTCCAAATTGATTGTTTTTTCGGGTGAAGTGGTAGTGGCAATGACATGGTGATTTCTACCAGTCAAATATTTGGCTAATCGTTCCCCAACCCAACCGCAACCGATAATGGCAATTCTCATGATTTCAGAAATTGAGTAATTAAATTTTCGATGTCCTTTTTAGCAACTTCCAACTGATCATTCACCACGATTTCATCAAACTCATTTTTATAGGAAATTTCTTCTGTTGCTTTTGCAACCCGTGTGTGAATGGTTTCTAAATCATCAGTTCCTCTGGCGATTAATCTTAATTCCAACGCAGCAACTGATGGAGGCATGATGAAAATAGATAAGGCTTTGTCGCCAAAATATTTTTTTAAAGCAATTCCACCCTGAACATCAACATCAAAAATAACGACTTTTCCGCTGGCCCAGATTCTTTCGACTTCCGATTTTAAAGTTCCGTAATACTTGTCAGTATAAACCTCTTCAAACTCTACGAATGCTTTTGCTGCAATTCTTTCTCTGAACTCTTCAGGAGAAATAAAATGGTAATCAATACCGTTTTTCTCTTCACCTCTTGCACTCCTGGTCGTACAGGAAATCGAAAATTCCAGTTCAGAAAAATGCTCCAAACAATGCTTAACGAGCGTAGTTTTTCCACTTCCGGACGGCGCTGAGAATATAATAACTTTATTCATTGATTTAAGTTTTTAAGACGGATAGATAATAGACTAATAGATAATAGACTAACATGTTGATGTCTATTATCTATCCGTCTATTATCTCAAAGTCTTTTATCTACAAAACGTTTACCGTCTGTTCTTTTATTTTCTCCAGATCATCTTTCATCATGACGACCAGTTTTTGAATTTCTGCGTGATTGGCTTTGGAACCCAAAGTATTGATTTCACGACCGATTTCCTGGGAAATGAAGCCGAGTTTCTTACCATTGAAACTTTCTTCAATCATTACTTCCAGATAATATTTTAAATGTTGAGTCAATCGAACTTTTTCTTCGGCGATATCTAATTTCTCAGTGTAGTAAGCCATTTCCTGATAGAAACGCGTTTCATCAATCTGGTCAAATTCATTGAGAGAATTTCGGTAACGTTCTTTCACGGCATCCATTCTTACTTGTTCGTAAGGTTCGACCTGACTTAAATAAGATTCAATTTTTTTAATATTACGACTGAGTTCCTGTTGAAGAATTTCTCCTTCTGTACGCCGAAAATTTTCAAATTTTGTTAGAGTTTCTTCCAGCAATTCAATCAGGAAAATCCATTCGTCTTCACTGAGTTCCTCACTTTTTGTCGAAACGACGTCCGGCATTCTTATTGCCATTTTCAAATATTCGAAATCGGGACCGTCTGCAGCAACCTTCTTTAATTCAGTAATATACGCCTGAACCAAATCATGATTAATAGCAACATCATTAATATTATTAAGGGATTCAATATTGACGTAGCAATCTACTTTTCCACGTAGTGCTCTGTCGTTCAATAGTTTGCGAATTTCAAATTCTTTTTCTTTATATCTTAATGGAATTTTGATATTTAAATCAAATGATTTGCTGTTGAGAGATTTAATATCGAGGGTTATTTTTTTGCCTTCGAAAACTCCTTCGCTTCTTCCGAAGCCGGTCATGGATAAAATCATGTATTTGCTTTATCTCACAAAGATAATTATTTAAAAACTTTCAGGCTTAAAAAAGAAACTATAAAATACTGATTAATCATCTGAATCTTTTTTTTACGCAAAAGTTCAAAAGTAAAAAATAAAATAAGATCATTTTAACCAATTACTTATGCACTAAGGTGATACTATTTGAAGTTTAATACTGTTTAAAATTTTCGACAAATACAGAAAAGATTATTTTATATATTTGCATTTAATAAAAGATTTAGAAATATGCTTAAATCGCTCTTCCATTGGAAAGTCTGGGTAAATATACTTTTAGCGTCTGCTGTTTTCGCAGGTGCAGTTTGGTTGACTTTTCGTTGGCTGGAATTGCATACGAACCACGGGAAAGAAATCGCAGTACCCAATGTGATGAATAAATCGGTGCACGAAGCCATTAAAGTATTAGAAGATACTGGCCTGGATTATGAAGTTGATAGTGGTAAATACGAGCCAAAATTTAAACCGTTCCAGGTTTTACAAATTTATCCTTCACCGGGATCCCGCGTGAAAGATGGCCGAACAATTATTTTAAAGGTCAATCCAAGAAGTTACGCACCCGTTTCGGTTCCTGATGTTTTGGATCGGTACAAAGGTTTAGCATTTAGACAGTTAGAACAGGTTGGATTAAAAATTGGGGACACTATTTTGGAACCGAGTATCCAGCGTGATGCGGTACTCCGGTTGCTTTATAATGGCGCAACGTTAAAGCCGGGTGCTTTGTTACCAAGGTTCTCAACCATCGATATTGTGATTGGCGCAGGCCCGAAAAGAAATATTTCTGTCCCCAATCTTGTAGGTTTAACGGTTCAGGAGGCAAAAGCGGTTATTAAACAAAATCTATTTGAAATAGGTTTGGTAGAGCATGAGGATGGGGGTGCAGATGAATCAGATATCGTGTATTATCAGGATCCGGCAGCATTTGATGTTCGGGATCAGGGAATGCAGATTGATATTTGGGCAAGTAAAAAAACACCGGCCGAAATGGGCGGAAAAATTTCACAATTGAATTCTATTTATAGAATCAAAATGGATTACAGTGTTCCGGAGAATTATGACAATGAAACGCCAGTCTACAGAGAACCGGTACCTCGAGGTTCTGAATCTGAAGTGGTAGAAGCGCCGAAATCAACGGTACCAAAATCAGAAACTCCGAAACAGGAAGTTAAAAAGGTGGAAACTTCAAAAGGAACTGAGCAGAAACCGAAACCTGCTGAAGGAAAGCCGACGACTCCAGCGAAAACCACACCAACAAAAACCGAAGAGAAACCCAAAGTGAAGAAGGTAATTGTTGAATAAGATTAGTCAAGATCATCCAAAAAGCTTCAACGGAAATGTTGGAGCTTTATCTTTCAAAAATAAAATGACAGAAGACAACGAAAATTTCTCCCACGACGAAGAATTACTGAATCAGGAATCTAATGAAAACGAATCAGAAGGACTTTTTGAACATTTCTCTATCAAAGTAGATCGAGGTCAAGAACCACTTCGAATTGATAAGTTTCTGGTTAATTTTCGCCAGAATTCTACACGGAACAAAATCTCCCAAACCTGTCGTGCAGGGAATGTAATTGTTAACGGTTCGCCGGTAAAACAAAATTACCGCGTAAAACCAGGCGATGAAATCTCGGTGTTGCTTACCAGTCCGCCGCGTGAAAATATCATCATTCCACAAGATATTCCTATTAACATCGTTTATGAAGATGACGATGTGGTCGTTGTGGATAAAGAAGCGGGAATGGTCGTACATCCCGGTCATGGGAATTATAGCGGAACATTAATTAATGCGCTGGCTTTTCATTTCGAAAAAAATGGACTTAAATCAGATTTAGACCGTGTTGGTTTGGTTCATAGAATCGATAAAGATACTTCTGGACTTTTAGTCATTGCCAAAAACGAATATGCCTTAAGTTTTTTAGCCAAGCAGTTCTTTGACCGCACCACCAAAAGATTATACTGGGGTTTCGTTTGGGGAAATATAGAAGAGGATGAGGGAACCATCCGCGGGAATATCGGCAGGCATTTGAAAAACAGAATGCAGATGGCAGTTTTCGAAGATGGTAGTTTGGGCAAACATGCGGTCACGCATTATAAAGTTCTCGAAAGATTCCGCTACATCACTTGGGTCGAATGCAAATTAGAAACCGGCAGAACGCATCAAATCCGTGCGCATTTCAAACATATCGGACATACTCTTTTTAATGATGAACGCTACGAAGGAAATCAGATTTTAAAAGGAGTAAATATGCCGAAATACAAGCAGTTTATCAAAAATGTTTTTGAAGTTTTGCCACGTCACGCACTTCATGCACACACTTTAGGTTTTATTCATCCGACTACAAAACAGGAAATGTATTTCGAAAGTCCGATGCCAAAAGATATGGAAGAAGCTCTAAATAAATGGAGGAAATATTTAGAATCTTAGTTCCATAAAAACTTTTTATATTTGTTCAAAATTCACGCAATTCTTATTATGAGAAAAATATATACGTTATTTTTCGTGGTGGTCTTTTTAGGAAGTTATAAAAGCCAGGAAACATTGCCTTTTTATCAACAGTATTTGCTCAATGGCGATTTCCTATTTAACCCTGCACTTTACGGAAATACCGATGATGTTGTGTTGAATTTAAACTACCAAAAGCAATTTTCTAATTTCGACCAGTCACCCAATGTGCAGTCCATTGGTATGCATGCCAATGTTTTCGATAGAGTAGGAGCAGGATTGTCTTTTTTTAGAGATCAAAACGGACCGATTTCTTCAAATGGAATTTCAGCAGGTGCATCGTATTTTATTCCGATTGATGATGATGGTGAAAGAAAAAGCCAGTTCTCTTTTGGAACCAATGTGAATTTCTATAACATGAATATTGATTTGGGAATGCTTAATCCACAAGATCCAGGCGATCCTGTATTGAATTCCAATTCGCTGTTTTTAGTTTATGCAAATTTGGGAATGGCGGTAACCTACCGTGATTTTTTCGCTGGAGTTTCTGTGAATGATATTGCCTTAACCAATGATATTCCTATTGTAAATGGCATTGAGCCAGAGCCCACTAAGTTTCTTCTCAACACGGGTTATAACTGGTTTCTTACCGATGAGTTTTATGTAACGCCTTCAGTGCTTGTAAATTTTAATACCAACTCATCCAAAATGATGGATTTTAATTTAATGGCAACGGTGACTGGAGACGAGAGTTCTTTTTCTGCCGGCGCGAGTTTACGAACTGCGAGCAATAAATTCGGAAATCAAAATTTAGGAATTTCCCCTGTCGTAAAAGCTTCGGTTAATAATTTCTTTTTCGGAGCGACTTATAATTTCGGACTTTCAGATATTCAACAATACGCAGGAAACAGTTTTATGTTGAGCATCGGTTATAAATTAGAAAACTTTATCAATACAAGAGGATACCGTTACTAATAAAATCGGAAATTTTGATTGTGGTACTAATATTCATCATCCATCATCGAACATCCATCATCTAGCAACTTGTATGATTTACCTCCACATCCCTTTCTGCAAACAAAAATGCAGTTACTGTAATTTCCATTTTTCTACTTCTTTAAATTATAAAGAGGAGATGGTTTCTGCCCTTAAAAAAGAAATTGGTTTGCGAAAAGACGAACTGGAAACGAAGTCTTTAAAATCTCTTTATTTCGGTGGTGGAACGCCTTCTATTCTTAAAGTAGATGAACTAAAATCTATTGTTGATGAGGTTTTAAAATATTTTTCCTTTGATCCGGATATCGAAATTACGCTGGAAGCTAATCCAGATGATTTGGATAAAAACTTTCTGAAGGAATTATCCAAAACTCCTTTTAACCGCTTGTCAATCGGAACCCAAAGTTTTTTTGATGAAGATTTAAAATTAATGAACCGCGCTCATAATTCGGGTGAAGCAGAAAGTTCGATTAAGCGGGCGCAAGATTTTGGTTTTGAAAATATCAGCATCGATTTAATTTACGGTTCACCCAGTGCAAATTTTGAAATCTGGAAACAGAATTTAGATAAAACCATTGAACTTCAAGTTCCGCATGTTTCTTCTTATGCATTGACTATCGAACCGAAAACCATGTTAAACGCCTGGATTTCGCAAGGGAAAATCGCTGCACCAAAAGAAGCAGAACAGCATGAGGAGTTTTTCTACATGAGTGATTTCTTGAAAGAGAATGGCTTTGATCATTACGAAATTTCCAATTTTGGAAAACCTGGTTTTCATTCCAAACACAATTCGGCTTACTGGAAATATCAAGAATATTTAGGCATTGGACCCTCTGCACATTCTTATAACGGAAGAAATGAAAGAAGTTGGAATATGGCTAATAACCAATTGTACATCAATTCATTAAATAAAAATGTCTTGCCAAAAGAAACTGAAATTCTATCAGAGAAAGATCAATTTAATGAAATGCTCATGATTGGTTTACGAACCATTTGGGGCGTAGATTTATCATCATTAAAGGAGAAATTCAGTACGGAACTTTTGGAGTATTTTCAAAAAGAAATCAAAACCAAACTGGAAGACGGTTTATTAAAAGTCGAAAATAACCATTTAACGATTCCTGAAAAACACTGGTTTTTAGCAGATGGAATCGCGTCGGATCTGTTTGTGGTTTAATGAGTTGCGAGTTGCGAGGTTGCTATTTAGCAATAGTTTAAAGTTCAATATTCACTTTCTTCATTAAATAAAAACGGTTCAAAATTCGTCATTCACTTTTATTGACCACTCATTTTACTTGGCTCTTTTTACTTTTTACTTGGCTCTTTATTCCGTATTTTTGCACAAATTTCAACCCCTTGAAAACTCAAAAACAAGATTTCAGTCATCTTTCAGCCAACCAACCTATCGGGATTTTCGATTCTGGTGTGGGTGGATTAACCGTTGCCAAAGAAATTAAAAGATTATTGCCTAATGAAGATTTAATTTATTTCGGCGACACCAAACACCTTCCGTACGGTGAAAAATCGCGGGAAGCGATTGTTGGCTATTGTATAAAAATCACCGAGTTTTTATTAGAGAAAAATTGCAAAGCGATTGTTATTGCGTGTAATTCTGCCACAGCAAATGCTTTAAAAGAAGTCTTGGAATTGGTCAACAATCAAGTTCCAGTCATCGATGTAATTAATCCAGTAGCGGAAAAAGTAGCGTACGAGATTCACAATAATGTGGGTGTGATTGCAACCAAAGCCACTGTGAATTCTGGGTTATACAAAAAGTCAATTCGCAAACATAATAAGTTCATTAAAGTTGATGAATTGGCGACTCCGCTTTTGGTCCCGGCGATTGAGGAAGGTTTTAGAAACCATCCAATTACCCATTCGATCATTTACAATTATTTGAGTAACAGTAAATTAAAAAACATTGAAACCCTAATTTTAGGTTGTACACATTATCCGCTTTTGTTGAATGAGATCAAGCAATATTACGGAAACCGCGTCAGAGTAATTGATTCACCGAGTATTGTGGCGAATCAGTTGAAAATGGTATTGGAAAAACACCATTTATTAAATGAGCAAAACCCAAAGCCGTCTTATCAATTTTACCTTTCAGATATTACCAAAAACTTCGAGAAAATTTCTAAGAAATTCTTTGGCAAAACGATCAATCTGGAATTGAAAGTGTTGTAAGAGAGTGTTTTTTATAAAAATGCCACGAATGCACGAATTTTTCTGTTGTAGATAACATTTATTCATGAATTCGTGGCAATATAATTTTGAGATAAATTCCGTCTATTCTCTCTTAGTCAATATTACTCGGTAGTTGCTTCTTCTGTCTCCGCAGTTTCTTCTACTTCCGGTTCATTTGGTTTTAAGAAAGAAAAACTTACATTCCCATATTTTCTGGTATCGATAATATTGGGGTGTTCCAATTTTGTGCGACTTTGATGTTCCAAAATAAAGACGCCATTTTCCTTCAGGTAATTATTGTTCAATACCAAAGAAATCAATTCCTGATATTTCGGCACATCCATTTCAAAAGGGGGATCAGCCACAACAATTTCGTAGGTTTTACGGTTTCTGTTCTTTTTTAAATATTCAAAAACATCGCCACGAATTGCATTGACCTGCGTATTCATTTCGAGTTCAGTCGCAGTATTATTAATGAATCCCGCATGTCTGGCATTCATTTCAATTGAGGTAACATCTTTGCAACCTCGGGAGGCAAACTCCAGGGAGATGGATCCAATTCCGGCAAATAAATCGAGCACAGAAATTGAGGCATAGTCGAATCGGAAACGGTTTTCAATAATGCTGAAGAGTGCTTCTTTGGCAAAATCGGTGGTTGGTCTGACGTCGAAACTTTTTGGAGCGGAAATTCTTTTGGCTTTCCATTGGCCACTGATTATTCTGTACATGGTTTTGTTGTTGGATGTTAGATGCTGGATGCTGGGTGTTTGGTGCTGGATTTTAGATGCACGAGAAGGCAAATTTAATTCAATTTATTTCTAAATGCGATGATATGGTTCATGATTTTGTATGATTCGTTATATAATGCTGTGAATGTTTCTTCTGTAATATAATTTCTATATTTTGCCTTGTATAGACATGTAACTGCCTCTGCAAGTGAACGAATGGAATATCCTAAAAACCTTCTAAATTCAGGATTACTTTGTAAAATACTGCCCTCTGCAATATTAAGAGCAATAGAGTCTGAAGCTCTTCTTATTTGTGAAATAAGATTAAAAACTTCATCTTTTGGAAATTGGGAAGAACGATGATAAATCTTTTCGCCGAAACTCATTGAATCTTGCCAAATAATTAACTTTTCAAACTTGAAACTCATCTTTAAAATTTGAATTAAAGATAATCAATCAAATTTAATCGCTATTATTATCATCAAACATCGAGCATCCATCATCTGGCGTTTAAAAGAAAGTTTTTGTTGGGAATATTATCGAAAACGATTTTTAGAGTTTTAACGAACTTCTTTAATTCGGAAATAAAAGTTTCATTTTCTGTGGTTTCACCATAAACGAAAAACTGAGTGTCTGCGATGCCGAATCCTATTTTACTTAAAGTAAACATGATGAAATAGAGGAAATCAACTTCTGAATTCACATCTAGATTATTATAAAGAATCACTTTTTTATGTTCAAAAGCGAAAAACTCACATTGATGATGGTATAAATTGATATGAATTTCTTTCTGATTCTTTACTGTAATTTGATTCAAAAACTGTTCGCCCGAGAAATTGAATTTGGTCGGAATCGCTAAGTCTTTAATTTTCTGATGAGTCGATTTTGGGAAAGTGTAATAAAACTGAACGCCAAATTTTTTGTTAATCGAAAGCATTAATTCTTCCTCATCTTTATCTACTGGCGCGTTATAGGCAATCAGATCATAACCCAAATCGTGGTTATTGAAGCCTTCTGGCATTAACGTAAAATGGTTCAGGGCAGAAATAACCGTAATTTCTTTATATTTTTTATCGGCCAAAAGCGTGTCGATCTTTTCAGACAATGCATTTTCTGGTGATTCTTCGGTCATAAAAAAGGCATTGTCCAAAGAAACATTTTTGTTTCTGGAAACCTGATATTGTACGCCGTCTTTGGTAAAAAGTAATTTGAGTTGTTCCATGCTTTACGAGCGCAAATTTATTAAAATTAATCGGCTTTTGAAATTTTTGTTATTTTCAATGATTATGAGCAAAGTCATGGACGCATTCAAAAGAGATTTGCTATTTTTACAAGGCGTTAAAGTATTTTTTTATTCGCAAAAAAAACAAAAGATCATTGCAAAAGAAAGTAATTTTTGATTGTCCGTAAATAATAATAATTTGTAATTCGTTGCGAACTTTGTTAAGTGAAACGCCTTTGCGAACTTTAAAAACGTGCGAAAAAAAGCATTTTTTTTAATAAAACTTTGCGCTCTTTGCGTTTAAAATTTTCATTATTATTGAATACGGATATACATTAAGTAATTTAAAAGAATACAAAAAAGCAAATCGTTTTCCGACACTTATTTTGCACCCTACTGATTAACTTCTAATACAATGAAACTTTTGCCTCTTTTGCGGTTAAAAATAAATACACGCAAATCCAAGAATTAAACTCCTAACAGAGAAAAGCCATTATTTAATAATCATTAAAGTTGAAATCATATGAAAAGATTGATGTTCGTAATCTTGCTGTTATTTTCGGTAAGTATTTTTGCCCAAAAAATCCAAAATCAAACCGTAGATGCGGCTTGTGCAATGTGTCAGTTCAAAGTAAAAACAGACAAAGGTTGCGCCATGGCAGTGAAAATCGATGGTAAAGTGTACCTCGTTGAAGGCATGGACAAAAAAGCATTTGGTGAAATGCATTCAGACGATGGCTATTGCAAAATCATGAAAAAAGCAGTGGTAAGCGGTGAAATCAAAAAAGGAAAATTCTACGCGACCAGTTTTAAGTATGTAGACTAGTTTTGGTGCTGGGTGTTTGATGTTTGGTGCTTGATGCTGGGTGTTTGATGTTTGGTGCTGGGTGTTTGGTAATTGTGAAAGGTCAAATATGAATTTTCTAATTTTGCATCCATCATCCATCACCCATCATCCATCACCCATCATCCATCATCCAACATCCATCAACCAAAATAAACCAATACTGTACCCGACTGATGGTGCAGTATTTCTTTGTTCTGAAACTCCAGATTGGTCTGGCTTTCCAAAACGTCATGAACCATTTGCTGTAAAACGCCGTCGCCAATACCGTGGATGATTTCTAATTTTTTCAGATTGTTTTTGCGGCAGTAATCGAGCGTTTTTAGAAGTTTGTCTTTTTGAAGGAAGAGGCGTTCAAAAGAATCGTAATCTCCCGTGTTTCTCACCAGCTTTTCGAAATGCAGATCCAGTATGAAAGGCTTTTTATCGTGTTTTTTCGAGACGGGTTTTAAAATTTCTTCTTTTCGAATGGTCTTTATATTCTCATAAATCTCGGCTTGTTGCAAAACCAACTCCGATTCCGCATATTCATACTCAAAGCCGTGCTCATCTTCGATGGTCACTTTCTTTCCTTTGATGGAGGTCACTGTTCCTTTCAAATGATCATCTATCACCGAAACCGAATCGCCTGTTTTCATTCTTTCTCTTATTTTGCGAAATTAATAAAATTGAAGTTTAAAACCGCAAAAGTGCAAGAAGTTAAGAGCTGTTTATATTTAAAAAAATAATTTTAAACCACAGAAGTCACAAAAGATTTTTAGAGATGGAACTTTTTGGGTCTATTAAGTTCACATAATAGTTTTTTTTTAAGCACTGCCATTTTGTTTTGTAGATGAGATTGAACTAAACAACCAACAACCAACATCAAACATCAAGCATCAAACATCAAGCATCCCACATCAAACATCCCACATTTTAATAGTGTTATTTGTGATACCATTAGTGTTTAAAAATTTCAAGTCTTTAAAAAAAACTCACAGATTCCACAGCGTTTTATTACTTATGATCGGATTAACTATTGACCGTTCACCATTGCTCATTAACCAGTGCCCATTGCTCCTTACTGATCCTCCAGCCAATATCAATCACCAACATCCATCACCCAACATCCATCACCCATCAACAAACACCCCAGACCCTTCCGCTAACATTTCACGCCCAACCCAAACTTGTTCTCAAAAATTTCCATAAATTTGAATTCTTATTAATTACAATTAAAAAAATCTCAATTATACCCTATGGATCCAATTTTTGACCTTATCGAACAGGAAAGACAAAGACAAACTCACGGCATCGAATTGATTGCTTCGGAAAATTTTGTTTCCGAAAACGTAATGAAAGCGGTAGGAAGTGTTTTGACCAATAAATATGCAGAAGGCTATCCCGGAAAAAGATATTATGGGGGTTGCGAAGTCGTAGATGAGATTGAAACATTAGCCATCGACAGAGCCAAAGAATTGTTCGGTGTAGATTATGCCAACGTGCAGCCGCATTCTGGGTCACAAGCCAATGCTGCCATCTATCTTTCAGTTTTAAAACCAGGTGATAAAATATTAGGTCTTGATTTATCAATGGGGGGCCATTTAACCCACGGGTCTTTCGTGAACTTTTCCGGAATTCAATACAATGCTAATTTCTATGGGGTGGAACGTGAAAGTGGTTTAATCGATTATGATGCAATGCGCCAGAAAGCCTTAGAAGTAAAACCGAAAATGTTGATCGCAGGTTATTCTGCGTATTCCAGAGATATCGATTTTGCAAAATTCCGCGAAGTGGCAGATGAAGTAGGCGCGACCTTATGGGCAGATATTGCACACCCTGCAGGTTTAATTGCCAAAGGATTATTGAGTTCTCCATTCGAACATTGTCATGTCGTTACCACGACCACTCATAAAACATTGCGTGGCCCAAGAGGTGGACTGATTATGATGGGGAAAGATTTCGAAAATACGTATGGACATAAAACTCCAAAAGGCGAAATCAAAATGATGAGTCAGGTTTTGAGCGGTTCTGTTTTTCCAGGAATTCAGGGTGGACCATTAGAGCACGTCATTGCTGGAAAAGCGGTTGCCTTTGCAGAAGCAATTGATCAAAAATTTGAAGTCTATGCAAAACAAGTCGTTGCCAATGCCCGTGCTTTAGCCAACGCACTGATGACTCTTGGATTCGATATCGTAAGTGGTGGAACCGATAATCACTTGATGTTGGTTGATCTTCGAAATAAAAATGTTAACGGTAAGGAAACTGAGAAAGCACTTGTGAAAGCCGATATTACCTGTAATAAAAACATGGTTCCTTTTGATGATAAATCTGCCTTTACCACTTCCGGAATTCGTTTAGGAACAGCCGCCATCACCACCAGAGGTTTAAAAGAAACCGACATGGAAGTCCTTGCCGGCCTGATCAATGATGTCGTAATGAACATCAACGATGACCAAAAAATCGCTGAGGTTCGCAAAAAAGTAAACCAAATGATGGAAGGGAAGGCGTTGTTTAATTATTAATGAAGAGACGAAGAGATAAAAGACGAATAGATGATAGACTGATAGATAATAGACTGATAGATAATAGAGGTTAATTATTAACAGAGATTCAAATTCATTGCTTTGCTAAAGGCAGTGAATTTGTTTTTTAGGACTTAGCTCCACAATGATTGACTTAGAAGTTAGTTTGGATAGGTAAGTCCTGAGACTGATAGATGATCGTATTTAAATATAAAAACAAAAATCAAATTCATTTGCGCCGACCCTAAAGGGAGTGAATTTGATTTTTTACAAAGTTTCGATTGCAAAACGAAATTAGATTTGACTTCGGAAAATGATCTAAGTATTTAACTTTTTGTTTCAAGACAAACCATTGAAAATGGTTCGCTGATTCCATTAAAGATTATAAAATAGGCAGCAAAAAGTAAGGCTAAGAAATAAACGCTAATTATTTGTGCAGCCAGACCGAGGGAAATTTGGCATTATAGAAATAGTAACTTTTGTGGTAAAAAAGAATAGTAATAGATCATCACCTTCAGATGACGCGTTCGGCTAAATTGTATTAATTTTGTCATTTGTCATCTATCATCTATCAGTCTATTATCTATCATCTATCAGTCTATCATCTATCATCCATCACACCCATCATCTCAATATGGAACATAAATCCTACACCTTCCTCGAAATCAAACAGAAACTTGTAAACTATTGCGTTTACCAGGATCGCTGTCATCAGGAAGTAGAACAGAAAATGCGGGATTTTCTATTGATACCAGAAGCCAAAGATGAAATCCTGCTTTTCTTGATGAAGGAGAATTACCTCAATGAAGAACGCTTCACCCGAAGTTACATCCGCGGAAAATTCTATATGAAATCGTGGGGACGAAATAAAATCCGGAACCATTTAAAATTCAAAGGAGTTCCGGAAAAGCTAATCAACAACTGTTTTGATGAAATTGAAGACGATGATTATCACAAAACCTTGTCTAAATTGTACCACAACTATCATTCAAAATTAAAGGGTTTACAGCAGTATCAGAAAAATTCAAAAACAATTAAGTATTTATTATCAAAAGGATTTGAATATGAGGAAATTACGCAGGCGATAAAAGATGCAGAGAGTGAGTAGGAGGTGATGAGGTGTGGATTGATGGGTGCGGGATGCTGGGTGCTGTGTTTGGGTGAATGGGTGCTCCGGAGGAGCGATATCTCCTTAGAGAATTAAATATAGAATAATGGTGCGGCTCAGGAGGAGCCGTATCTTTTTTTTGTGATTGTTTTGAGAAGGTGGTGGGTGCGGGATGCTGGGTTGTAGACGATTTATGATCTCATTATTTTTTAACAAATAAAAAACATAAAAACCATCCCTTTCCTCCAAATTCAAATCAAATCAAATCATCCTTTGAAAAAAAGTCTTATAATTAAATAAATTTTAATTAATTTGCATGATTATTATTAAATAAACAATTCATCACTATCGATTTCAATCATATGAAGAAAATTAAGACCCTTATTGCAGTTTTCCTTTTGATCATGGTGAACGGGCAGACTTTCAAATACGGATTGACCGGGAACTTTCATAAAGGATCAATCGTGGGTGTACACGATGTTTCTAAGGGTGCCTATGGTGGAACTCTGGGGGCTTTTGCGCAGTGGTCGCTCGTAGAAAATGATGTTTTCGATTCAGCGTGGCTTTATATTACGCCGCAAATTGAATACCATATGGGAGGTGAAGTCGCAAAGGCGGAAGAAAATGTTTTTGGAGTGCAGAAGTTTCATCATGACTATGTCGCCATGCAGGTCTATATGAAGTGGTTTTTTCACCAGGGAAATATGAAACGGGATCTGTTTTTATTTGCTGGTCCACGCATTGAATATTTGGTAAGAGAAGAACGAAAGGTAGATCCCGCCTATGATCTGGCCTACTTCAAATACAATAAAGATGATGAAATTAAGAAATTCGGCTATGGAATTTCTTTTGGTATTGGCTTAAAAGTGACCCAGCAGTTTGAAGCATTTCTACGCTACGACCGTGGCTTCAGCAAAGTCTATCCCAATAATGATGCGAGAAATACGTACAACAGAATGTTAGGTTTGGGTCTTAACTATTATTGGAAAGAAAACTGGTGGTAAGTCCTGCATATGATGTAAGACTCAACCTATTCAAAATAGTTTTACATTTATAGTCTTAAAAATAACAAATGAAGAAATACTTTTCGGTATTTATTATAATTACGCTTTTTGCTTTTCAGGCCTGTAAACCGAAGAAGAACATCGTTTACATGTCTAACAATAACTTTGAACAGGAAGTTTCGCAAGCTCAATATTTAGGGCTTCATATTCAGGAAGGCGACCGTTTACAGATCTTGGTTTCCGCTTTCGAAGAGATTGCGGTTCGCCCATTCAATCAGGCGACCATGCCTGCAACCGGAAGTGCTGCTTCAGGAGGCAGTGGCGGTGCATCATCTTCCCCAACAGAATATATTGTGACGACCGATGGCACTATCGTTTTTCCAGTCTTAGGAAGCATCTATTGCAAGGGCATGACCAAGCAACAACTCAAACAGGATTTAGAAAGCCGTTTAAAAAGATATCTTACCGATCCAATGGTTACGGTGACTTTGTCTAACTTTAATTTCTCTGTATTGGGAGAGGTGGGCAGTCCAGGGCAGAAAACAAGTCCCAACGAGCGACTGAACTTATTTCAGGCGATTGCACTTTCAGGGGACATTAAGTATGATGGCAATAAAACAAGTGTAAAATTAATCCGCTATTCTGAAGAAGAAGGCAAAGATAAGGTGGTTTCTCTGGATCTTTCGGAAGCATCCATTGTGAATTCTCCTTACTATTATCTTCAGCAAAATGATATTCTCTATGTTGAACCCGATCGCAATAAGCAGGTATCGGTCAATACCAATTCCAATGTAGATAACTGGATTAAATATGGTGGAGTTGGATTAGGTCTACTCACTTTAATCTTCACTTTAACCCGAAAATAAGTATTAATGGAATTGTTGGAAAACTCCGAACCGTTAAAACGGACGAAGACGGTTAATATTAAAAAAGAAATCGGCAAGTATTTAAAAAAATGGCCCTGGTTTCTACTCAGTCTCGCGTTATTTTATGGTGGTGCTAAAATCTATCTGAAATATACCCAGGCACAATACAATAGCAAAACTTCTCTTAAACTTCGTGAATCCAAAGGAAACAGTTCTGCCCTTAGTGATTTGAAGAATCTCGGAATGGGGGTAAGCGGCGATAATGAATTGCAGGGGGAAACCACCATTATTGTCTCTAAACCTATTTTAGAATCCGTGGCACAAAACCTGAATCTGGGCGTTACTTTTTTTAGTATCGGTAAGATCAAGGAGGTCGAACTCTATAAAGACAGCCCCGTGTCCGGAAAAATAGTGAGCATCCATCAACCCGATCAGTTTTCGGGTGCCTCTTATATCTTGGAACCCGTGGGTAAAAACTCGTATAAAATGGCGGGCTCCAGTAACCAGTACCGTTTCGGAACCCCGGCGAAATTACCTTTCGGTACCGTTCAACTGAATATCAAACAAGGGGTGCAACTTACGGATCAGATCAAAGTAGTTTTCCAGAGTTTGAAAGCGACCGTAGCCGGTTTAGAAGGTCGGCTTTCTGTGAGTTTACCAGAAAACAAAGGATTGCTGATGGATGTTTCGATGGTCGGACCGGTACCCAAGAAATCAGAAGATATTTTAAATGAAATCGCTAACCAATACATCATTGATGGGGTGAATGATAAAAACCAGGAAGCTAAAAACACCAAGGATTTCATCGATGAACGTTTAGAAGTCATCACGGAAGATTTAGCGGGCATTGAAGGTCAAAAGGAAAAATTCAAACAGACCAACCAGATCACCAATCTGGAAACCCAGGCAGGTCTAGCGGTCAGTAAAGCCGATGAAAATACGAAGGTGATCTTAACCCAATCCATGCAGCTGGATTTGGTGAATTCTGTTCTGTCTGCCAGTGCCAGCGAGCAGTTATTGCCTTCCGGTATGGGATTGCCCTCGGGGGCTGAAAGCAATATTGCGGAATATAACAATTTGTTATTAACGCGTAACCGGGTGTTGAAACAGGCGACAGGAGAAAACCCGGCGGTCATTGAAATGAACAAGCAGATTGCCGCCCTGAAGAATTTAATCCGCAAGAACCTGGTAGAGTCGCGCGAAACGCTGCAGCTTCAAATCGCACAAGCCAATGCCCAACTTAACCTCGCGAAAGGGAATATCACCAAATATCCCACGCAGGAGAAAATATTCCGCAGCATCGATCGGCAGCAAACGTTGAAGGAACAATTGTATCTCTACCTTTTACAGAAAAGGGAAGAAAATGCCATTACTTTAGCGGTAACGGCTCCCAAAGCCAAGATCATTAATCCCGCTTATACAACGGGTATTGTACAGCCTAACTCCAAACGCATTATGAATGGCGCCTTGACGGCTGGTTTTTTACTGCCGCTCATCTTCCTGATTGTCTGGAATTCCTTGGATACCAAAGTACATACGAAGGAACATATTATGGCCCTTATGCCGGTAACAGCCATTGTACTCGCAGAGATCCCGCTCAACCCTGAAGAAAATGCAGTCGTGCATCCCAACGATTTTTCCACCTTTGCTGAATCGTTTCGGATCTTGAGTTCCAATCTCAAATACCTGTTGAAAGCAAAAAAAACCACAGGTGGAGATGTGGTGCTCGTCACTTCTTCGATTAAAGGAGAAGGTAAAACAACGGTCTCCATTAATACTGCCCTGACTTTAGCCGGAAAAAACAAAGTCATCATCATTGGGGCCGATATCAGGAATCCGCAGTTGCACCGTTTTGTACGGGGTAAAAATATCGGTTTGACTGATTATCTGATGTCTGATAAAACCGTACCCGATTCGTATATCGTTCCTTCTAAAGTGAATGAAAATTTAGATGTCCTCTTCAGTGGTCAGATTGCACCGAACCCGAATGATCTTCTGGATATGGATAAGTTCACGGAAATGATTTCGTACCTGAAAACGAAATATGATTATATTGTGCTGGATTCTGCCCCCGTTATGCTGGTGAGTGATACGCTGCAACTGGTCGAAAAATCAGATGTGCTGCTTTATGTAGTACGGTCTGAGTTTACCGAAAAAGGCATGATCGATTTTGCAGCCGGCTTCCAGATTGAAAATCAGATTGACAATATGGCCTTCGTGCTGAACAGTGTAAAACCCGAAAACACCCGCTATGGCAAGAAATACGGCTACGGCTATTACTCTTACACCCATGAACTGGAGAAAAAATGGTGGGAGAGATGGTTTTAGATGATGTGGCTTCGACAGGCTCAGCCACCGGACAGGCTCAGCCACCTTGTTTGAGATGATGTGGCTTCGACGGGCTCAGCCACCGGTTGGGTTTGAGGGGCTCATCTGCCGGGTTGTAGATGATATGGCTTCGACGGGCTCAGCCACCGATTTTGGGGTTGTTGAAAGGTGGTTTTTTTGGGGGCTGAAAAGAAATTTTATTTTTTAGTGAAAAGATCAAGTCTTGATTTGCTATTTTTGCACGAGGGCAAAACTCATTTAAAGCAGAACCTATCATAACAGCGTTCGTTAGCTTTGTATCCAGTTAGCCTTTGCAACTGTATGTATGATTCAATTAAAGTGATGGTGCAATAAGCATAAAAATAATATGAAAAGAATTTTAATTACCGGTGGTGCCGGCTTCATTGGATCTAACCTTTGTGATTATTTTATCTCCAAAGGCAATCAGGTAACCTGTCTCGATAACTTTGCGACAGGCTTCAGATACAATATCGAACATTTACTTTCCCATCCGGATTTCAAACTTATAGAAGGAGATATCCGGGATTTAGCCACCTGTCAGCAGGCGGCTGCGGATCAGGATTATGTGCTGCATCAGGCGGCTTTAGGGTCTGTGCCGCGGTCCATCAATGACCCTATTACGAGCAATGATGTGAATGTCGGAGGTTTTTTAAATATGCTGGTGGCAGCGAGAGACTCCGGAGTGAAACGTTTTATTTATGCGGCAAGTTCCTCAACCTATGGAGATTCAGAAACATTACCCAAAGTAGAGGAGGTGATCGGCAAACCGCTTTCCCCTTACGCCATTACCAAATATGTGAATGAACTCTATGCTGATGTTTTTAGCAAGACCTATGGCATCGAATGCATCGGTTTGCGATACTTCAATGTATTCGGCAGAAGACAGCATCCCAACGGTGCCTATGCAGCGGTAATTCCAAAATTTGTAATTCAGCTGATGAATCATGAAAGTCCGGTCATTAACGGAACCGGGGAGTATTCGCGTGATTTCACGTACATCGATAATGTCATTCAGATGAATGAAAAGGCAATGTCTGCTGAAAACAAAGAAGCCTTAAATACCGTTTACAATACTGCAGTAGGCGACCGTACCACCCTTAATTTACTCGTAGAATATCTTAAGGAATATCTTTCCGTTTATGATCCTGCGATTGCAAATGTTCCGATCATTCACGGTGATTTGCGTGCCGGCGACATCCCACATTCACTTGCGTCTATCGATAAAGCAAAAAAGCTTTTGGGCTACGAACCTTCTCACGATATTAAAAAAGGCCTGCAGGAAGCAGTGGGTTGGTATTGGGAGAATTTGAAATGAGGTGATGATTGAGGATTGATGGGTGGTAGATGATGGATGTTTGGTGATGGATGATGGATGATGGATGATGGATGTTTGGTGATGGATGATGAATGATGACAGGACGGGATGCTGAGCCAGCCTGTCGAAGCATCTTTCTTAACCTTAACCTTAACCTTAACCTTAACCTCACCCTCACCCTTAACCTTAACCTCAACCTTAGCCTTAACCTCACCCTCAACCTCAATGTCAAAAGAAAACCAACCCACTTATTTGATCAGTTCTAAGCAGTCTGTTTTTTCTCTTAACTTAAAAGAAGTCTGGGATTACCGGGATTTGCTGTTAATGCTGGTGAAGAAAGACTTTATTACATTTTATAAGCAGACTGTTTTAGGACCACTTTGGTTTATTGTACAGCCTCTGTTAACAACGGTTATTTACATGATCCTGTTTGGAAATATCGCCAAATTATCGACCGATGGCGTACCGCAGGTGCTCTTTTACCTTTCCGGAATTACGGTGTGGAATTACTTCTCCGAAAGTTTAACCAAGACCTCTTCTGTCTTTACGGCGAATGCCGGAATGTTTGGCAAAGTCTATTTCCCCCGGTTGATTATGCCGCTGTCGATTGTGGCTTCGTCGCTCATGAAATTTGCGGTACAGTTTGGCATCTTTGCGGTGGTGCTGCTGTACTTTGTTATCTTTACTGATGAGGTACACCCCAATATCTGGATGTTGTTTACGCCCGTTTTAATACTGTTGATGGCGATGTTTGCGTTGGGAATGGGAATGATTTTTTCTTCACTTACCACCAAGTATAAAGATTTAACTTTTCTATTAACTTTCGGGATTCAATTGTTTATGTACATCACACCCGTGGTGTATCCTATTTCTGCATTGCCGGAGAAATTTAGATTTCTGGTTTATATGAATCCGTTATCTTCTATTTTTGAATGTTTCCGCTATGCCTTTCTGGGATCCGGAAGTTTTGATTTAATGAGCATCCTCTGGAGCAGCATTTTCATCACCTTCATTTTGGTCATCGGCACGGTGATTTTCAACAAGGTGGAGAAGAGTTTTATGGATACGGTGTAGGAGTGCGAGGTGGGAGCGCGGTCCGAGTTGCTGTTTAAGGGGTGCGAGTTGCTGATGGGTGATGGGTGATGGATGATGGATGATGATGATGATGATGATGATGATGATGATGATGATGATGATGGGTGATTTTTGAATTGGTGAATGGTGAATTGCTTTCGTTCCGGAGGAACGATATCTCGGTAGAAGATAGGTAAGAAATAATGGTACGGCGCCGGAGGTGCCGCATCTTTTTTTTGCAATTGCTGTGAATGGGTTGGGTATTGTGATGGCATTCGATGAAGTGGTGATTCTCTGATGTGGTAATATGGTCAATGGTCAATGGTCAACACTATTCAGGGATTGTCATGGTGAATCCGGTCGCTGAGCGGAGCCGAAGCGAAAATCTCACCCCGCATCCAAGATCCCAATTTATTTTTCCGGCAGCAAAACCACCCCCGTCTTTCCGCAAGCGGAATGACACCCCTCCAGAGGAGGGGAATGGGCAATTTGCAAAGAACATCAACGCTTATTCCCGTAAGAAATCTTCATCAACTCCATTGCTTAATTAAAAACTTAATGCTTAAATAATTTCATAAAACAATCAAATCCATCAGCTAAAATAAAAAAAGCCTCAACCTCAACCTCACCCTTAACCTTAACCTTAACCTTAACCTTAACCTCAACCTTAAGCCCAACCTCACCCTCAAAAGCAATAAAAAAAACCGCCTCAGTATCGAGACGGCTGCGGAATTAAATGATTAAAACCCCTATTCCTTGATTATTTTTTTAGAAACCACCGTTCCATCAGCAAATTCGATCTGCAGCAAATAGACCCCCGGAGTTAAATCCTTCAGGTCTATCTTTTCCGTTTTCGTCATTATTTTAACGGGTGATCCCGCAGGGCTGATGATTGTTGCTTTTTTAAATTCTCTGTCTGAGGCGATATTCAAATGATCCTGTACCGGGTTTGGATATACGTGTACGCCGTTTTTCGCCACCTCCGTCACGCCCAATTGTCCGGCTACCCGTAAGGTGTAATCCTCTGTTTCGCCATAAGTGTCGGCTACATTACAAGCCTTTCCTGCGGTTGCTCCTGCCTGTCCCACGGTTGCTAAGCGCACGCGCATCCGGTAATCTCCATCTGGCAGGTTCGTGGGTATTGTGATGTTTTTTGTCAAAACTCCCTGATCGACCGTCCCAATATAGAAGAATTCATCATTGCTGAATAAAAAGTCGTTATTATAATCAATCCATACCGAAACAGATTGTTCGAACCAGCCAAAGCCGATTTCTACTTCCATTGGATAATTTTCCCCTCTCTTCACATTAACGACAGAAGCGGAATAATCAGCATAGCCGTTTTCACTGCAGGTTGATGATTTTTCTAAATCTGCAAATTTAAAACGCTTGATTACTGCCCCATCTGTACAGTCCAGACTGGGTGTACAATAAGAAGTCAGCACCGCTGAACACTTGATGCGTCTTGCGGTAAATTCATAATCATTAGAGGTACAGGAGTTTGAAAGATGGGTGTAGAACCGTACTACTGTGTTTTCAGTTGGAGTAAAACTTACTTTGCTGCTGCCTGCCGCCAGGACCGTGCTGCCGTTTTCAGAAGCAATGGTAAGGTAAGCAGGTGTTCCTTCCACTGGATCGGCGGAAAATTCATAAGCAACATCAGCGTTTAATTTCACTTTGGAATATTCACCAGTGAAGGCATAATCAATGATCAGTTCTGGATTGCCTGTACAGTTAGGAGTAAATACTCCGGATGGATACTGACCATTTGGTGCGCTCAGGCATCCTGGAATTTGTGCCGTAGCGGTAGCACTGAGGAATAAAATTCCACAACTTAGTAAAAATGTTTTCATGTTTTTTTATTTTAAAAACATCAAATATAAAAAAAATAACGGAACACCGTGTTCATGTCATTACCACGCCCGCTCAGACCATTATAAGAAGTCCATTTTTTTCGATCCATCACTTTATGTTTCAAGCCCCACCCTTGTAAAAGGTTCGCCGACTCCATTGAAAAAGCATAAAAGTATGAAGTAAAAAGTAAAAGAAATTAACATTAAAACTTATTTCAAATCACGTGGCTTCGACAGGCTCAGCCACCAGTAGGCCTTAATTAAATTTACCCATATCGACTTAGGAGCTTTTTGCGTTAAGAAAAACCTTGAAAAGGTTCGCCGATTCCATTGAAAACAATAGAAATCGGTGAAGCAAAAAGATCCAGTCTTGAACTTTTGGTTACTTTTGTTTGACTACGTCGAATCTTCGATTTCAAGGCCAAAGAACATAAGAAAGTTATTCGACTCAAAAACAAGTAAGAAAAAAAGCAATCACTCCTATTTCCATCAGAAATCTTAAAGAACTTCATTGTTTAATTAAAAACTTAATGCTTAATTTGTAAATAATTTCATAAAACAATCAAATCCATGATCTAAAATAAAAAAAGCCTCAACCTCCACCCATCTATTATCTATTCTCTATCCGTCTATCCTCTATCATTTCACTGACCTAAAACTTACGATCAATTGAATCCCAACACCGCCATCACCGCCCACAACATCTCCAAACAATACCGTCTTGGCGAAGTCGGCACCGGCACCCTCTCCCATGATCTCAATCGGTTTTGGGCAAAACTCCGGGGCAAAGAAGATCCTTTTTTGAAGATTGGGGAGAGCAACGACCGTACTGCGAAAGGCGAAAGCGAATACGTTTGGTCTTTGAAAGATATTAATTTCGAAATTGAAAAAGGCGATGCGGTCGGAATTATCGGTAGAAACGGGGCGGGAAAATCGACGCTTTTGAAATTGTTAAGCCGCGTGACCAAACCCACGACCGGACATTTTGAAGTACAGGGCAGGATTGCTTCTTTGCTCGAAGTAGGAACCGGTTTTAATCCCGAAATGACGGGCCGTGAAAACATCTTTCTGAATGGTGCTATTTTAGGAATGCGCCGCCAAGAGATCAAAAGAAAGTTTGATGAGATCGTGGACTTTGCCGGCGTAGAACGCTATATCGATACCCCGGTGAAACGCTATTCCTCTGGCATGTATGTACGTTTGGCATTTGCTGTTGCCGCGCATCTGGAATCTGAAATATTGATTGTAGATGAGGTTTTGGCGGTAGGGGATGCTGAGTTTCAGAAAAAATGTTTGGGCAAAATGGGCGATGTGAGTAAGGGCGAAGGCAGGACCGTTTTGTTTGTGAGCCATAATTTGACAGCAGTGAAAGAATTATGTGGAAATGGGATCTTATTAAATCAAGGAAAGATATTATACAAAGGAAATGTTCACGATACCATTTATGAGTATCAGAAAGATTCTGAAAAAAGATCCCATTATAAACATGAAGGAAAAATTGAAGAAGCTTTAGGAAATGAGAAAATAAGATTAACTGAATTTATAGTAGAACCAGGCAAAGGTAAATTTATTGATATCGCCTCTGGAATAAAGGTGAGTTTAACGTTTTTTAATTTTACAGAAGATATAAACTTAGACGCTACTTTTGAACTGAAAAATTACGAAGAAATGACAGTCTTCAAAACTGGGGCTTTGATTTCAGAAAATTACGATTCAAAGGTTAAAGAATATCATGTTGAGTTTTTAATACCAGGAAATTTTTTAAATGCAGGTAATTATTATTTTAAATTAGTTTTCGGAAAGAATCAACAAATACCATTATTGATAATTCAAGAAATTGTAGGTTTCGAAGTGGAAAATATCAAAATTGGTAACAATCTAAGTATTCAACCAGGAGTTGTAAGGCCTAGCTTTAATTATATAATATCATAGTAAAGTGAAGCAAAAACCACATTTTCTACAATTAAATAAAATCGGTAGTCCTAATTTAGGCTATATTTCGGTGGCTGAAAATTCCGATAATATTCCTTTTGAAATTAAAAGAGTGTATTGGACATATTATACTCCTCAAGACGTTACCAGAGGTGGACATGCGCATTATGATTTAGAGCAAGTCATTGTTGCGGTTTCTGGCACCATCACTTTTACGACCGAAGATTTAAAAGGAAATAAAGAAGAGTTTATTTTAGACAGTCCAGATAAAGGATTATATATTCCCAAATTAATTTGGCGGGATATTAAATTTTCGCATAGCGCTGTATTACTTTGTATAGCTTCTGAAAAATATATCGCCGAAGATTATATCCGTGATTATAAAACTTTTTTTGAATTATAAAATGGCTATAAAAATACATCCCCTGTCAGAAGTTCAAACAGATAAAATCGGTGAAAATACTTCAGTATGGCAGTTTTGCGTGATTTTAAAAAATGCCCAGATTGGAAAAAATTGCAATATTAATTGCCATGTATTGATTGAAAATGAAGTTTTAATAGGTGACAATGTTACTATAAAACCAGGTGTTCAAATATGGGACGGAATTACATTAGAAGATCATGTTTTTATTGGACCCAACGTCACTTTTACCAATGATCATTTTCCCAAATCAAAAAATGCAGATTTTCAGTTGCGTAAAACTTTGATAAGGAAAGGAGCGTCAATTGGTGCAAATGCTACCATATTGGGAGGAATAACTATTGGTGAAAACTCACTAATTGGAGCGGGAAGCGTTGTAACGAAAGATATTCCCGCAAACGAAATTTGGATAGGAAATCCTGCGAAATTTTTAAGAAAAAATGATGATTAAATTCCTCGACCTTCAAAAAATCAATCTTCAATATCAGGAAGAAATCGAAACGAGACTTTTAGAGAACTTTCGCAACGGTTGGTATCTGCTGGGTGATCAGGTAAAATCTTTTGAACAGAATCTGGCTCAATTTATCGGTTCTCCCAATGCGGTTGGCGTTGCCAACGGTTTAGATGCTTTGCGGCTTATTTTTAAAGCCTATTTAGAACTGGGACAATTGAAAGTGAGTGATGAAGTTATTGTTCCCGCAAATACTTACATTGCATCTATTCTCGCGATTACAGATAACCGATTGAAACCCGTTTTTGCAGAACCATGCATCGATCACTACAATTTGAACCTGGCGAAAATTGAAGCGTTGATTACGCCAAAAACAAAAGCCATCATGGTGGTTCATTTATACGGTCAGGTTTGTTGGTCTGAAGAGTTGGAAACTTTAGCAAAAAAATACAATTTAAAAATTATTGAAGATAATGCCCAGGCAATTGGTGCGGCATGGAACGGAATTAAAACTGGAAATCTCGGTGATGCTGCTGGATTTAGCTTTTATCCTGGTAAAAATTTAGGAGCTTTAGGTGATGCGGGTGCCGTGACCTGCAAAGATGCCCTCTTAGCAAAAACGATCAGGACTTTAGCCAATTACGGATCTGAAGAAAAATATATCAATAAATATCAGGGACTAAACAGTCGTTTAGATGAAATTCAAGCAGGTGTTTTAGAGATCAAGTTAAAATACATTGATCGTGATAATGACAAACGTCGGAAAATAGCGGAAAGATATTGTACAGAAATTACAAATCAGAAAATAACGCTTCCACAATTGCTACAAAATTCCAATGAACATGTTTGGCATCTTTTTGTGATCAGAACTCCTAAAAGAGATCAGTTGCAAAAATATCTTTTAGAAAATGGAATCCAGACATTGATCCATTATCCGATTCCACCACACAAACAAAAAGCCTACAAATATTACAACCATCTTTCTTTTCCAATTACGGAAAAAATTCATGAAGAAGTTTTAAGTTTGCCGATGAGTCCGGTGATGGAGGATGAGGAAGTAGAAAAAGTAATTGCGATATGTAATCTGTTTTAGTAACAATAGATTATTATAATAAAATGTATGCTATTACGTTTAACCGGCAAATTTAAATGATGACCCGATCATGAATACAGAAAGTGATTTAGCGAGCTTTTGTTTGTTTACCTATAATCAAGAAAATTATATTGAAGAAGCTATTGAAGGTGCATTGTCGCAAACCTACAATAATTTAGAGATTATCATTAGTGATGATGCTTCCACAGATGGAACACAAGATATTATTAATGAAATAGCAAAAAACTATAAAGGACCTCATAAGATTATTGTAAATTTTAATGAAAAAAATCTGGGTCTGGTTCGTCATGTTAATAAAATTTTATATGAAATCTGTCAGGGAAAATTTATCTTCTTAGGTGCGGGTGACGATATTTCTTTACCACTGCGTGTTGAAAATACCGTCAATTTTTATGTAAAAAATCCTACTGTAGTTGCGACAGGGTCTAACTTGCAGGAAATCAATCATCTATCTGTAAACAATAATTCGCAAAACTTCAAAATAGGAGAGCAGGCAATTTACGGTTTAGAGTATTATTTATCAGCATCTTATCAGCATTTATATGGCTGCACCCGTACGTTTACCAGAGAACTTATCAATGCTTTTCCACTATTGAATTCCTCCTGTCCTACTGAGGATACCCCATTGCTTTTTCGCGCTTTCCTTTTAAATAAAAAAGTGGCATTTTTGGATGAAATTATGGTTAAGTATAGAATTCATGGTAATAATGTCAGCTCACCGGAAAATATTGTATTGATGAGTATTAATGCTATTTTTGCACAATATAGAAGGGATTTGAATTTTGCGCTAAAGCAGAATTATATTTCCAACAAAGAGTATTTGGCTTTAAAAAAAGGGTTGAAAATTCGAAAAAATTCGAGACTTAAGAGGAAAAAAATAAGAGATAAAGTTAAAGATAAAATTATTGAATTTTTAAAAATAGTCCTAAATAAAAATTGATAATAAAGAAATGGTGGCATTGGAAAAGCAATTGATTATTTATACAAGACATGAGTGAAAAGATAAATTTGTTCTGGTATCGACACCACGAAGGTCATGGTAATTTTGGTGATGAACTCAATCCTTTTATTATTGAGAGACTTTCAGGAAAAAAAGTTTATTATTTGGATTTTAATGACTTTAAACTAGACTCTGTTACTTACATTAAAACTTTCACGCATCGATACCTAAAAAGAAAAATATCTTTTGCAAATTATGTGAGGCATATATATTATTATTTCATTGTGAGACCAGTAGTGTTAGTGGCAATTGGAAGTGTCTTGGAACATATTACCTATAATAAATGTATCGTGTGGGGAGCCGGAATCATTGAAACGAAATCAAAAATCCAAAATGCTGATTTCAGAGTTGTTCGTGGGAAATATACTCAGCTTCGATTAAAAGAACTGGGACATAAAGTACCAGATGTAGTTGGTGACCCCGCTATTCTGCTGCCACTAATTTATAAACCTGAATGGAGTAAAAAATTTAAATTGGGCGTAATACCGCACCATAGACATTACAATAAAATGAGGTCTATCTCGGGAGAAGATATGTTGGTCATAAATCTGTTGGATCCTATTGAGAAAATCATTAATGAAATTTGTTCGTGTGAGAATACACTTTCTACTTCTCTCCACGGAATAATTGTATCACATGCTTACGGGATTCCTTCAATATGGTGTACCGATCATGACAAAAAACTATATGGCGATGATGTGAAATTTAGGGATTATTTTTCATCAGTTGGACTTGAAGAATATAAATCAATACCTTCCTCCTTAATTTCGACAGACCTGCTTGAAAATTTGAAACTTATTGAGTCAGTACCTGTCAGCCAGCGATTGCCCCAAACACAACAGTTGGCATTAACACAAATATCCTTATTAAAAGCTTTTCCGTTCGTTTTAAATAGAAAATTTGAAGACATTCAAATTAAATTTTCATAATGCCTACAGTAACAGTTATTATTCCGGTATACAATGCAGAACGATATTTACATCAATGTGTAAATTCCATATTGGAGCAGACGTTTACTGATTTTCAATTGCTCTTGATTAATGATGGTTCCAGTGACAAAAGTCCAGAAATTTGTGATGAATATGCAACAGTAGATAATAGAGTGACTGTATTTCATCAGGTGAATGCAGGGGTTAGCGCAGCACGCAATGTAGGGTTATTACATGCAAAAGGTAAATGGATTACTTTTGTTGACAGTGATGACTGGATTAGTGAAAATTATTTTGATATTCTGTCAAAATTTTCTGATCTGGATTGGATAATACTTTCAACAGATCGGGTAAATAGAAACAAAATTAACAAAGGACTTCATTTTGAAGAAAACATTTATATTCAGAATAGCTTTTTAGATGAGTTTACATTATATCCCCATTTTCCCGGTCCATGCGGTAAGTTTTATCGATCAGAAATAATCAAAGGCAATAAGGTGCAATTTAATAATAAGATTCATTTTGGTGAAGATGCTTTGTTCAATATCTGTTACTTAAAATTCACCCAAAAAATAGTAACGGCTGCTAACCCCCGTTATTATTATCGACATAGAGATTGCGGTTTAAGCAGTACAGAGAATGATTACCTTTCTGCCAAGTATTTATACGAATATTTAGAGGAAGAAATGCATTACTATCCCACAAAGTATTATCTTAAAAATATGACATATGTGTTCAAAAGAATGTTAGATGGACTTTATGATGCAGTACACTTTGATAAAAATGAAAAAGAAAGAGAAATTAGGGAAATTATTAAGAAACATTTTGATCTCATGATAACTATGTCTCCCAACAGATCATTAAGATATTTATTAAAATTGGGCAAATGTCTGGGTACCTATTCAGCTATCAGTAAACTCTTAATTTATCATTCGCAAAAATGAAACTATCCATCATTATCCCTGTTTACAATTCCGAAAAATACCTTGGCCAGTGCCTGCAAAGTGTATGTGATCAGGATCTGCCTAAATCAGATTATGAAATCATTGTGATCAATGACGGTTCAAAGGACGGTTCCCGAGAAATCATATTAAGTTTTAAAGCAAGGTACAATAATATCATATTTATTGATCAGGAAAATAAGGGAGTTTCTGCAGCAAGAAATACGGGATTAGATCTGGCTCTGGGGGAATATGTAACTTTTGTAGATTCAGATGATGAGATTTATGCAAACTCACTGCAACAGCAGGTCACCTATATCAAAGAAAATAATTTAGATCTTTTGTATCCAAAAATCACTTATATCAATGCACGCGGTGAAGTAACAGGAGAATTTAAGATGAATTCTGAAACGGGGGAAATTTTGGATGGTTTTATACATCAAAGGAGAGGATACATTGTTGCATTTTATAAGAGAGAATTGATTAAAGACATAAGGTTTAACTTGAAAATATCCATCGCTGAAGATTCTCTTTTTAATATAGAAGTACATGCCATTGCAAAAAGATGTGGCTATTTACGCTCGCTATATTACAAATACAGGAAAGGAATTATTTCGACTTCAAATTCCAAAACGACACAAAGCGAAAAAGCTTTCGATGGAATGATAGAACAATTATGGTGTATTAAACGGCTAATTGAAGCCAATAAGGATATTTTTACAGAAAAGCAAGTCGTTTATTATGATCGACCATTTTATGTGACGATAGAAATGATGATGAAGGTCAATGTAATTCCAACAATTTCACTTTCACGTTTCAAAATGCTAAAAAGAGAAATGAAAAGACTTAACATCGAATATATTGCAGACAAATTAGAGGAAAGCCTTCCTTTTTTTAAGGCTCACTGGCTTTTATTTTTCGCTTATCATTCACCAAAAGTTTTTGAATACAGAATTAAAACTTATATTTATAAAAAACTTTTACAGTCTAAAATGATTGTTCATAAGTAATCACGAAATTACTGCCATAATAATTTGATAATGACCAAAATTCTCTTCCTCATCCCTACTTTAATGCACGGCGGTGCTGAAAAGGTGCTGGTGAATCTGGCGAATAATCTGGACCCAACAAAGTACGATGTGACGCTTTATTCCATTTTTGACGAGGGCATTAATAAGCAGTTTCTTCAGTCCCATGTAAAATACCGGTCGCGATTTAATAAAGTCTTTCGAGGCAATTCGCTGCTGATGAAATTGTTTTCACCCAAGGTACTTTACCGCTTTTTCATAAAAGAAAACTACGATATAGTGGTCTCTTATCTGGAAGGTCCTGCAGCAAGGATTATTTCAGGTTGTGAAAATCCTGAAATCCAGAAAATTGCGTGGATACATATAGAACTTAATAATGAAAAGGAAGCCAGTGTCGGATTCATCTCAGTAAATTCTGCCAGAAAGGCCTACGAGAAATTTGACAGGATTGTGGCTGTCTCTGAAACAGTTGGGGAATGTTTTAAAAAAAACATGACTACTAAAGTTCCTTTACAAGTACTTTATAATACCAATGAAACAGATCAGATCAGGAAGTTGGGATTGGAACCGGTGGAGAATGTGTTTGAGAAAGAAATCCTTCAGGTTTGTTCAGTGGCAAAAATTGCAGCACCAAAAGGATTTGACCGGTTGCTTATTGCACATAAGCAGCTTATGGATGAAGGCTTGCCCCACCACATTAATATCCTGGGTATTGGCCCAGAGCAGGAAAAACTCGAAAAAAAGGCCAAAGAGTTAGGAGTCAGTGAAAGCTTCCGGTTTTTGGGTTTTCACCAAAATCCTTATCAGTATGTAAGCAAATGTGATTTATATGTATGCTCATCACACACTGAGGGATTTAGCACGGCGGTTTCCGAGGCCCTAATCTTAGGAATCCCAGTAGTAAGTACGAATTGTTCCGGAGCCCTGGAAATGCTTGGTGAAAATAATGAGTATGGGATTGTAACCGAAAACTCGACAGAAGGAATATATCAAGGGATGAAACAAATGCTATCTGATCGCACACTGCTGGATCATTACCGTAGCCAGGCAAAATTGAGAGGTAGCTTTTTCTCGACGGCGAATACCGTGAAAGCGGTTGAAAATTTATTGGATGAAATATGAGTGAACTGATCAGTGTTATACTTCCGGCTTATAATGCGGAGCGTTTTATTGAGGAGAGTGTAGGGAGTATCCTTAAACAAACCTACCCCAATATTGAACTCATTATCGTTAATGACGGGTCGACAGACGGTACCGCCAAGCTGTCAGAGGAACTGGCAGCCAAAGATTCCCGTATTAAGGTCATCCATCAGGAAAACCAGGGCGTTTCTACTGCTCGAAACAATGGTTTAATCGCAGCCAAAGGAGATTATATTGGTTTTATCGATGCTGATGACCAGGCGGCAGAAGATCTTTATGAGTTGCTCTATAAAAACATTAAAAAATATGATGCCGACATTTCTCACTGTGGATTCGAACTCGTAAAGCCACATGAAACGGTTAAATTTCACGATTCTGGTGATCTGCTGATTCATAACAAAGTGGAAGCATTGAAAGCGCTGTTGACGGGGAAAAAGGTGGAACCAGGAGTATGGAACAAATTATACAGGAAGGTGATATTGACCAATGTTTTTTTTCCAGCAGATGTAAAAGTGAATGAAGATCTTTTATTCAATATTTTAGCCTTTAAAAAGGCTAATAAAAGTGTCTTTGAAGATGTTGTAAAATATCGATATCGGTTTGTTTCGGGATCGGCGTCCAGAAATTCGGAAGTTCTAAAACATGCATGCGATGTATATATAGTTGCCAAACGTATAAAAACTGAGTTGACGGATCCCGAAATAAGGAATGCGACAGAATTTTTTTATGCAGGAAAGATACTAAATATACTGAAAATCTTTAAATCAGAAAATTATTTTAAGAGCGAATTCGCTGGAGAGCTCCGCAGGGAAATCCGGATGATAGATTTCTCGAAAATGAGTTTAAGGATCAGAACCTTAAAAAGTTTACTGCTTGACTATCCGCTTTTATATGACGGATTTATGTTTATTTATAATCTTGTATACTCCAAAAACCAGAAATGGAAATAATTCATTTAAAAAGTTTTAGTTATGACTGATCAGTATCAAGTATATCTGGATCCTTCAAGTAATATTATATACTCCTCTTATTATATAAAAGGATTATATGAAGTTTTTGGAAAAAATAATGTTACATTTTCTAGCCACTATTTTCAGGAACTTGATAAAAAAAATGAAGCGTGGTCCTATGATTCTTATATGGCATTGGTGATTAAAAACAGGGAAACGCTATGTAAGATTATCATTGATTTTGGAGACGACAGCCCGATAAGGGAAAATGCATACCGCTGGTGCGATTTGTATGCAAAAGTGAATATCAATCCTGAAAAATTGCCTGAACAGTTTAAAACAAAAATTCTTTCCATTTCACCAGGTTTCGGAATAAAAATGTGGACTTCTATTGAAGCATTATACCACAGCTTTTTTAATCTGTTAAAGTTGAGGTTTTCACCTCAGGTTTCTTTAAAGAATTATTTCCGGTCGTATTTAAGTCAGATCAAACAGCTTAGAATTGAAGATTTCACCAGACCTACGACCGCAGAACTGCCGAATAGGGACTATGTGTTTTTTGTTTCAAGTCTGTGGCCCCACCCCAACTGCATCACGGGTACTAACCGGTACCGCAAAATGTACATTGAAAGCTGCCGAAAACAAGCGATTGATTTTGAAGGGGGTTTTTGGGTGAATGACCGGAATCATCCTCAGTTCAGCGAATTCAAAGATTTAACAATCAGTAAAAGATATTTGCTTAGTGATTATATCGCGAAAACTAAAAAATCACTTTTTGTGTTCAATACTCCCGCTGTTCATAACTGTCACGGCTGGAAATTAGGGCAATTTCTGGCGATGGGTAAAGCTATTATTTCCACCCCTTTTCAAAATGCTTTACCGGAAGATTTGGTACATAGCAAAAATATTCATTTTGTAAGTGATAGGAATGAAATGGATGTCGCGGTGGAAAAATTACTGCATGATGAAAACTATCGTAAAAAATTGGAAGAAGGAGCAAAAGACTATTGTCTTAAGCATGTTACCCCCAGTGCAGTTATCTTAAAAATATGTAATAAATTAAATATTGATTTAAGGTGATCAAGAATAAAATAAGTATTATAGTTCCTGTTTATAATGTTGAGAAATATTTATCAGCCTGTATTGAAAGCATCATCGGCCAGACTTACAAAAATCTGGAGATTATTTTAGTTAATGATGGCTCAACCGACGCATCCGGTAAAATAATGGATGACTATGTTTTAAGAGAAAATAGAATCAAGGCCATCCATCAGGATAATGCTGGTGTTGCAGTTGCGAGAAACACCGGTCTGCAGAATGTAACCGGTCATTTCATCAGTTTCATTGATGCCGATGATGTCATTGCACCCCATTTCTATGAAACGATGCTGAGGAGTCTGATTGACAATGAGGCAGATATTGTGGAATGTGATTTTATCCGATTCGCCAACATCAATGAAATAGGAGAGCACCCATATTCCGGTGAACCGGCAGAAAAAATATATGACACCGCAAAAGCACTGGAGCTCCTTATCAAAGAGGAAATAAAACAAATGCCCTGTAATAAGCTTTTTACGGCAGAAGTGAACAAAGGAATTACTTTTCCGCCGGGAAAAAAACACGAAGATGATTTCTGGGCTTTCCAAATCATCGGCAATGCCAAAAGAATGGTACAACGCGATGAAGTGCTGTATTTTTACAGAACCCATGTGGAAAGCAATATGGGAAGGCCTTATAATTTGACGAGACTGGATGGACTGTCAGCTGTTGAAGAAAGAATCTGTTATATGAAAGAGCATTTTCCCCAACTTGAAAATTTGGCTATAAAATCATTTCTACAGGGTTCGATGTGGCATTATCAGAAAATTACAAAACACAGCGAAATTGATCCTGGAATGATCAGCAGAAAAAATATCCTTAATAAAGTGAAAACTTATCATACGAAGACTGCATTCAAAGGGTGGACATTTAAGCAGCAGTTCTGGTATCAGTTTTTTTTTATGGCACCTGTTTTATTTGCGAAATTTAGAAATGGAATTAACATCGGCATTTAAGAATTATTATTAATGAAAAAAATCAACTTATATTTTCATACCGGCAGCCGTAACCACGGCTGTGAAGCCATTGTGAGAGGGACGAATGAAGTTTTGCGGCAAAAATTAAGACTGTTTTCTTTTGTTCCCGAAGATGAAATCAAGTACCGCCTTAATGAGATTGTGGAGGTGCAGAGTGATCAACCGGTGACGATCAAAAAATACCGTATTCCTTATTTGTTTTCTGCTTTACAGGTAAAAATCTTTAATAAAACCACTTTGGTTACCCAATACCGAAAAAGAAACTTTTTTTCAAAAATTAAAAAGGGCGATGTCTGCCTTTCGATTGGAGGTGACAATTATACCTATGAAGGAACCTGGGAACTTGCGGATTATAATCAGATACTGCAGGGGAAAGGTGCGAAAACGGTCCTTTGGGGATGCTCCATTGATGATCACCTGATCCCGGATCTTACGGGGGATCTTAACCGGTACAATATGATCATTGCCCGGGAAACCCTGACTTTTGATGCGCTTAAAAAGAACGGTATTACCACAGAAATCAGGCTGTGTCCTGATGCGGCTTTTCAGCTTCTCAAAAATGAAGTTCAGCTTCCCCCAAACTTTATCAAAGGCCAAACGGTAGGAATCAATCTGAGTCCGCTGATTTTAAAATATGGCAACAGCGCGCTCATCCTTAAAAATTTCGAACATTTAGTTCAGCATATTATTTCGGAAACCGATCTGCAGATTGCCCTGATCCCTCATGTTGTGGTACCCGGAAATGATGACCGCGAGGCGATGAAACCGCTTTATGAAAAATTTAAAGATTCAGGGAGGATGGTTTGGGTGGACGATTATAACTGCTCGGACCTGAAAGGGTTTATTTCCGAATGCCGCTATTTTATGGGCGCAAGAACGCATGCTACTATTGCGGCATATTCTACCGAAGTACCTACTGTTGTTATTGGATATTCCATGAAAGCCAAAGGGATTGCGAAAGACCTCTTCGGAACCCATGAACATTACGTGTGTCCGGTTCAGGATTTTAAAACTGACCGCGAACTTATTGGTTCTTTTCAGTGGCTGACCGAAAATGAGATGAATATCAGAGAACATTACCGCACGGCCATGCCGGAATATAAAGCACATGCTCTGAAAGCTGCAGAATTTCTAAAGGAAATCATATGATGGAGATAAGTTTTTATCTGTTACTTCTGTTTTTTTTTATTGCACTGATTTTTTTGAGTGTAGATGCCTATTACTGGTGGATGGAACGTTATCCGAGATACAAAATCGGAAGATGGCAGAAGGAAGAGGAATGGATGGATAAGGTGTTCAATAAAGGCGCATCATGGCTTCCGACAGTTCCTGCGGTACCTGTTACCCAGAACAGACATCTGTTGCTTTTGGATATGATGGAGGGGGAATTTACCCGAAGCTGGGTACAGGCCTGGCAAACAGGCGGACTGCTGATCGGGGTTTCGGAGTTTTCCTTAAAGGATTCAGCAGTCTCCAGACAAAAAACCATCAGTCATTTCATTAATGACAATGGGAAATGGAAAGTCAAGCCTGAAAATGTTGATTTTGCGATTTTAGCTTTTGGGCTGCTGAAATATAATGACAAAGCAGATTTTCTAAAGCCGGCGATGGACGAGGTGATTCAGGTGATTGAGAAGCAGACCGGTGAAGACGGCCTCATTGCTTATTCATCGAGAAAGAATATCAGGTATATTGATACGCTGGGACTGGTGTGTCCTTTTCTTGTGCTTTATGACAGGACATACGGAACTGAAAAGTATTCGGCCCTTGCAGTGAGGCAGTTAGAGCAGTTTATTGAAAACGGAATGTTTAAGGATACCCTGCTGCCGGTACATTCTTACGAACTGGCAAGCCGTTTACCGGTGGGCGTGTATGGCTGGGGAAGAGGAACGGGCTGGTTTATTTTGGGTCTGCTGGATACTTATCTGGAACTCCATGTGGGGTCGGAAAAAGAAAAGCTTCAGCAGCATGTTCTGAATGCTGCCGATTATTATCTTCAGTTTCAGCGTGAAGACGGAGGTTTCGGTATTTTTCTTCAGAACAGAGAACCTTACGACAGTTCAGCTACCGCTGTTTTTGCTTACTTTTACGGCAGGTGTTTTGAGATGACGCAGGATCAGAAATATTCTGAAGCACTGGAAAAATGCCTGACGAAACTGAAAGCCTATACCCGCAGAGACGGTGCGCTGGACTACTGTCAGGGTGATACCGTAGACGTTGGTGTTTTTTCGCAAAGGATGGACATCATGCCGTTTGCACAAGGCATGCTTTTGCGGGCGCTGAAAATGTACAGCACTTTAAAATCAAACTTTAGCTCCCCTTTAGAAAGGCAGCGATACAGAAAAAATGCTTAAAGATATCAACGATTATCTCCTTCTTCAGATCAACAGATTCCCAAACCTAAAAGGACGTTTGGTGAAGCTGATTGATTTTTCATTCGAATTCCGAAAAGTAGCGGCAGGAAATCTGACGCGGAATCCGGCATTTATTCTTCACGTCATGCGTTCAAAGGTGATTGCAAAACCTGGAACGCTGGGTTTCGGTGCGGTTTTTAATCCGGGCGTACTGCTGGAGAACGGCCGTATCATTATGGTTGCGAAAGGACAGCTGGTGCCGTGGTTCAAAACAGGAGGAACCCAACGCAAATTTTATTTAAAAGGAAAACCCACCGTGTTTCTCCTTGACCAAAAAACGGATATACAGGAAAAGCATATCATCACTGATATTCTGGATTTTCCTGAGGAGGAACGGTGGGCGATCGAAGACACCCGCATGTTCTGGTGGAAAGGCCGCAAAATGGTCAACCACAGCCTGGTGATGATCGGACCGGTGGATGGAGTTGACAATCAGGTTGCGGTGAAGTCAGCCCTTTCTGTTTTGGAAAACGAAGCAAGGACTTTCAGGTTTTGCGGCTTTCCCCAGGTCGATTTTCCTGTTCAGAATTTTGAAAAAAACTGGGTGTATAAAGAGTCGGAAAATGAACTGTTACTGTTTTATTCCATCAGTCCTTTCCGGGTTTTAAGATTGGAAAATGAAAATAATCTGGAATTTAAAAGCATTATCAATCAACCCTTATCCAGTAAAATTACTAATCCGGGCGGTTTTGGAACCATGGTTTCTTTCAGTGCCAATCCGGTTGATTTTGATGAAAACTATTGGCTGATGATCGTTCATCAGATTGCTAATAAAATTTCGGGCAGATGTTATTATCACTGGGTGGTATTGATTAACAAAGCGACGGTGATTCCGGAACGAATGTCTTCAAAGCCTGTCTTTTCCGGAATGGGCGCGCGGGGGAGAACCCCTGGTGTACGCTATATATCTTCAGTCCTAAGGGTGGATGATGAAATTTTGTTTTTTGCAGGGGAAGGGGATGTGCATGTTACGGTAACGAGAAAGCCTGTTAAGACAATTATTAAGGATATGGTTGATTTATAAGTGATGAATTTACAAATTAGAAAATATTCAATGACTATAAATAAAGTTTTCAAAAATGCAGTTTAGGAATGACATTCAGGGCCTAAGAGCCATTGCATTCTTTCTGGTATTCGTTTTTCATCTTAACAAGGAATGGCTGCCTGGGGGATTTCTTGGTGTAGACCTGTTTTTTGTTATTTCCGGGTATTTGGTTTCTTCCATTATCCTCCATGAAATTAAACATCATAAATTTGACTTCATCAATTTTTTTATCAAGAGGATCAAGCGCATTGTACCGGCATACCTGTTTATGCTTTTTGCAGTGGCTTTTGCCAGCCTGTACTTTTATTTGTTTCTCGATATGGGTACCATAAGGGGTACTTTACTGCGCAGTCTTTTATTCGTATCTAATCAGGTTTTTGCGGGAGGATCCAATTATTTTGGAGCGTCCATGAGTGAAAACCCTTTGCTTCATACTTGGTCTTTAGCCATTGAGATGCAGTTTTATCTTATTCTTCCATTAATTCTATATTTTTTCCGGAAAAAATTATTTCTTGTATTAATAGGGATGATATTGCTCTTAAGTGCTTACAGTACGTTTCAAATCCTACATCATCATCAAAACGAAATGTATTTTTCATTGTTGGCAAGAATACCGGAGTTTTTGGTTGGAGCTCTGTTTTCTGTCCTTTTTAAAGAGGGGATAAATTTCAGCCGCCAAATAAATAACATTTTAGCTGTTGGATGCTGTGTCGTTTTTTTAGCGTGTACAGCTATTATTACAGAAAACTCAGCTTTTCCCGGTTTTTTAGCTTTAATCCCCACTTTAGCAGCAGCAGTTCTGCTCAGTGTAAGAAATAATGTGATGGGTGAATTGCTTGGCAGCAAATGGTTGGTTCATTTTGGTCAGCTTTCCTATTCGCTCTATCTTTTTCACTGGCCGGTAATGGCCGTTATCCGATACCGATTTGACGAATATTTGTTTGATCTTAAGACGATTCTTTTTATTTCAGTACTGACTTATGTGCTTTCCTGGGTTTCTTACAGCTTTGTTGAAAGTAAATTTCGAAAACAAAATGACACCCTGTTTTTTAAAACTTTAATTTCTTCGTCTTTTCTTTTCCTGGTGCTTTGCGGTTTTATGCCTAAAATTTCAGAGCAAAATAAAATACCGGCTTCATTTTCTTCGCCTGCTGTCGGTTTAAAATCGCATAATCAAAATAGCGTCGAAAAGTTAGGAGATCTTTCGCGAAATGACAGCATTGTTCTGATTGGAGACAGTCATGCTTTGTCCCTAAAACCTTTCTTCAACGAGATAGGCCGAAAAAATCATTTCTCTTTTTTTACGCTTACGCGGAATACATACCCAGCGATAAAAGGAATAAAGAAAAGTGATATTCCTCTCGAAAAACAGGACAAAATAGAAGAGACAAACATTTTAACAGCTACTACTGAAAGGCTGATCGCAGAAAATAAAATCATTATTATAAACAGTATCGGTTTTGAGCGCTTACCTTCCCTTACTTCAGCACTTTATTCTCTGGCAGATCAAATAAAGGCGGATCAGAAGTTAATTTTAATCTCTACTTTTCCCATTGTAGATAAAAATCCAATCAAACTAAACAATGGCTTCAAAAAAGTTAACAGTTACCATTTCATTAAAACAAATAATGAAAAAAACAGAATGTTGTTACATGATGTTGCAAAAAGATATCCGAATGTTTTTGTTTATGACGTAGCAAAAAGTAAAATTTTTGATAACGCTCCTTACATCAATGATACGGTGGCTTATTTTGACGGCCTTCATCTCAATCAGTTTGGAGCGCTAAAATTATCAAAGGATTTGGAAAAGGATTTTATGAAATTTTTAACTGAAATTAAGGACAAATAATAAACAGAATTGTGTGAACGCCGTTAAAAGTAGGCACATATTAATAAAATTAGATATTTTTACAGCATTATAAAATTGTCAGTTTTTATAATGGAGGGTTTTGAGAAACCTAATAAGCTTTTGAAAATTATAAATTAAAGACCAACTTTGTTCGACTGGATTCCCATTAGCAGTTATACAGCTGTTTATTTTAATATACTGATGATCATTATGCTCATCACGCTTTTTCATTCCTATCAGAATGACCTGTTTGATCCGCATACCAAGACGTTTTCGGTTGTCTTCGGTAATGTTTTTCTGTTGTTCATTATTTTATATATCGGAACAAGACCGATCCATTTTATATTTGGAGATATGGGTACTTATGCTGCCATCTTCAAAATGGCGCAAGCCGGACAGACCATATCCATTAAAACTGATTTTTTATTTAATTACTTTATGATTTACAGCAGTAAAATCATGGGGGTGAAGACCTGGTTCCTGTTGTGTGCTTTTATTTATACCTGGCCCTGTTATCTGTTTTCCAGGAAATACTGTGGGTCTTACTGGTATTACGTCTTATTTATTTTTATTGGTTCTTATATGTTCTGGCCTTTCGGTACCAATGGCGTACGTAATGGTCTTGCGACATCAGTTTTTGTTTTGGCCCTCTATTTTTACGAGCGTAAGGTAATAAGCTATTTATGCATGTTTCTGGCTTTCGGTATTCATAACTCCTTGCTCATTACAATTGCAGCATTTTTGGTTTCAGGGACTTACAAAAATCCGAAAGCGTATCTCTATATCTGGCTTACGGCTATCCCGCTGTCTTTAGCAGGAGGCAGCTTCTGGGAAAGTTTTTTCCTGGGTTTGGGTTTTGGTGATGATGCCCGACCACAGGATTATCTTACCCAGTCTGATAAATATAAGGATGCTTTTGCTTACACAGGTTTTCGGTGGGATTTCCTTTTTTATTCCTCCTTTGCGGTTTTTGGCGGGTGGTATTTTATCTTTAAGAGGAAGATCACTGATACGTTTTATATTCATCTTTGGGGAACTTACATGATTGCAAATGCTTTTTGGATCCTGGTGATCCGGGCCAACTTTTCCAACCGGTTTGCCTATCTTTCCTGGTTTCTGATGGCTCCTGTAATTGCTTATCCTCTTTTGAGGTATAAAATGTTCCCCAACCAGTATCGGGTAGTTGGGGTTGTAATAACTCTTTATTATTTATTTACTTATTTTATGTTTTTACGAGGATAATGAAAATACTAACAGTTTATACTCCAACTTTTAATAGGGCTCACCTCCTAAAACGTGCCTACGATGCTTTATGCAGACAAACATCTACAAATTTTGAATGGCTTATTATTGATGATGGTTCGACGGACGGTACTGACACGTTGGTGGAAAAATGGATAAATGAAGAGAAAATCTTTATTCGTTATTTCTACAAGGAAAATGGTGGTCTGCATACAGCTTATAATAAAGCCATTGAATATCTTAATACAGAACTTGCTGTTTGCATTGATTCTGATGACTTTATGCCCGATAATGGCGTAGAAGTAATCATAGATCACTGGAAGAAATTTGGTTCTGATGAATATGCAGGTATTTTAGGGTATGATTTTCCAATTGGGAAAGATTTACCACTTGGTGGAGAATTACCGAATGTAAAAGAGTTGAGAATTGTTGATTTAAAAAATAAGTATAATCATTATGGTGATGTGAAAATGATCCATAGAACAGATCTGCTGAAGAAAGTATTTCCTATGCCTACATTTAAAGGAGAAAAGAATTTCAATCCTATCTACCTATTCATGAAAATTGATAAAAACTATCCTTTGCTCTTACTGCGTGAAAATCTTTGTTTTGTTGAATATCAGGCTGACGGTATGACAGCTAATATATTTAACCAATACTGGAACAGTCCTAACAGTTTTGCAGAATTGCGGCGTCTGTTTATGACCCATCCGCTTGTGCCAATGAAATATATCTTTAGGCAGAATATACATTATGTTGCTGATTCAATTATTGCAAAAAAATGGAACTTTGTAGCTACTTCTCCAAGGAAAGTATTAACAATACTGTCAATTCCTCTGGGTATTATATTGTATTTTTATATTAGAAAAAAGAAAACAATATGAAAACTTTAAACTACAAGGCTTTATATTTTTTGTGTAACTTACCTCATATGCAGAATTTTTTTTGAATGCTCTACGAACGTATTTGTAAGTCTTTTTACATTATCAACTTTTTTCATGTCCAGTACATCAAAAGGTCTGCAAGTTTTTAAAATCTAAGAGTTACTAATTCTGAATCAAGTATTTTTATTAGCCGCTACTTTACTTAAAATTTCACAAACAACAAAAAAATGGAAGGAAAGCCAGTCTTCAGTATCATCATCCCGGTATTCAATGTTGAAAAATATATAAAAGAATGTTTGGATAGCGTAATTAATCAAAAATTTAATGATTTTGAAGTAATACTTGTCAATGATGGCTCCACCGATAAAAGCGCAAGTATCTGCGAAACCTATAAACTAATTGATCCAAGAATAAACGTTATACAACAAAATAATAGAGGGTTATCAGATGCCCGCAACACAGGAATCCTGGTTGCAAAAGGTTTGTTTTTGTTGTTTCTAGATAGTGATGATTACTGGAATGATAATGCCTTTTTAGGTAATCTTGCCAAAATCATCGGCTCAAATCCAGAAACAGATGTGATAAATTTTGGGTGGACTAAATATTTTCAGTTTAAACAGCAATTTGTTGAAGATACAAGGGATTATTCTATATTGCAGGTAATTGTAATGAAACCAAGCGATATAATCCCAAGCATGATCGAGAATGATCTTTTTATTGCCAGTGCATGTAATAAATGTATTCGCAAGGAATTTGTTATGAAAAATCAATTGTTTTTTAAGAAGGGTATCCGAAGCGAAGATATGGAATGGTGCGGCAATATCCTTTATCTCATGCCGCGCATGACGTGTTATAATAGTAAAGCATATATATATCGGCAACAAAGAATTGATTCCATTACAGCTACTGTTGACAAAGCACATGTTCAAGACATCATAACCATGATTAAGAATGCGATGGTTCTGTCACATATTTTATCAGCCGATAAAAGAAAGATTTATATGAGTTACTTTGCGGTGCAATATTTAACATTGCTTTACAATGTCTGTAGCAAAAAATTAAGAGCAGATCGTCAAATCTACAAAGAAACATATGACTTACGAAACATTCTGAAATATGATTTGAACAAAAAAGTAAAAGTGGTTCGAAAAGTCAACGCTATTTTAGGATTTAGACTTACATCAATGTTACTCTATTATTATGTAAAATAGAAAAAAATAATTCTATTTTTTTTTTTTTTTCATTAAACCTTAAATCTAAACTATTGAAACTCTTCCGCATCTCCACTGTTTCCATGTCCCTCAATATTCTGCTGAATGGGCAGCTGCGCTATCTGCGGCAGTTTTATGACGTGACCGCAATATCGGGTGCGGGTTCGGAACTGGATGAGGTGGAGGAAAGGGAAGGGGTAAAAGTGCATCCTATCGCTATGGAGCGGCAGATATCACCGCTGAAAGATGTGATGTCGCTTATTCGGTTATACCGCTTTTTTAAGAGAGAAAAACCAGATGTCATTCATTCCATTACCCCAAAAGCGGGGCTGCTGTCCATGATTGCAGGTAAATGGGCAGGGGTGCCGGTGAGAATGCATACCTTTACCGGACTCATTTTTCCCCATAAAGCCGGCCATTTTCAGACATTGCTTATTTGGATGGATCGTGTTTTATGCCATTATGCTACCCATATTTATCCTGAAGGCAATGGGGTAAAGGGAGATCTCGAACGATACCGCATTACCAAAAAGCCCCTGAAAATTTTGGCAAACGGAAATGTCAACGGAGTGGATACCGAATATTTCAGCCGGCCTGCTGTAGCCGCGGAAAGCGTTGAAACCCTGCGCCATCAGCTTGGAATCAGAGATGATGATTTTGTGTTTGTCTTCGTCGGACGTTTGGTTCGGGACAAGGGAATTAATGAACTGGTTACCGCTTTTAAAAACCTCGCTTCTACTCCTCTCAGCGACCGTGCTGCGACAGGTGTCGGCGGTGTGAAACTCCTTCTCGTGGGCTCTTTGGAACAGCACCTTGATCCATTAAAGTCTGCTGTATTATCGGAAATTGATACCAACCCTAACATCATCAACGTTGGGTTTCAGCAGGATGTCCGGACTTATTTTGCGCTGAGTAATGCGCTCGTATTCCCAAGTTATCGGGAAGGTTTCCCCAATGTGGTGCTGCAGGCCGGAGCCATGGAGTTGCCAAGTATTGTAACCAACATCAGCGGCAGTACCGAAATTATAGAGGAGGGCACCAACGGACTGATTATTCCGGTAAAAGACAGTGCTGCTCTTGAAAATGCCATGCACCGTCTGGCAGGTGACCGTAACCTTTATCGTTCCATGCGGGAACGCACAAGATTCCTTGTCGAAAGCCGCTACAGGCAGGATAGGGTCTGGGAAGCACTTTTGGAGGAGTATAGGCGTTTGGAGCGGTTGCCGGAAATCGGATGATTGTGAGGAGAGATCACCCCGGCATTTCACCTGCGGTGAAGCGCCGCCCCTCCAGGGGAGGGGAATGAGCGTGTGTTTCAAAAAGGATTTTTAGGGGTGTCATAAAGACCCATGCGACCTCTATTTTATTCAAGTACCCTGAAAAAAGACGGGTTTATTCCCCTCCTCTGGAGGGGTGGCAGTCGGGCCCCCGACTGACGGGGTAGTTACCCTTTTAACATTCACTGAATGTTAATAACTAAAAATCCATACTACCGTATTTCTATGGAACAGGTACCGTTCTCTTTAATAAACTTTGTGAATCAAACAAAACCTCCAACCATGAAATCACGTATCACCAGAATCTGCATTTATCCCAAAGATGTCCAGCTCATCACGGGCAAGAGCGAACGCTCCAGCCGTGATCTGATCCTAAAAATCAAATTGGCACTCAACAAACCCGAACACCAGTTCCTCACCGTCCAGGAATTCTGTACCTATATGGGCATACCCTACGAATCCATACGAGAACTCATTATCAGCTAAATACCAGTCCTATAATCATCTGATGTCGCGGATTTGCAATCCGTGATTATTATTGTTGCTCATCCCGCACCTCGCATCCGATCTCGCAGATCCGATGTCTAAGAATTTACAAGCAGCACCTTGCACCTTGCATTGCACCCCTCATCCCTCACCGCATCACCAAATCACTCAGATTTAAAATCAGATGTCGCAGCTTTACACCCCGCACCCCGCATCCATCACCAGATCCCGCACCCATCATCACATCATCAAATCACCAAATCACCACCCGCCGCACCCATCCCGCACCCATCCCCTAGGAATCCCCCACGATAAAGCATGAGAAAGCATTAAAAATCAGATCGGCAGATCCGTCCGTTTTAGGCAAAAACAGCAGAAATGACCCAATCCGGCAATAAATGCCTTTATCGGCAAAAACAGCCGAAAACGGCATGAACACTTGTTTGATGTGAATTTTATACCAAATTTTGCCCCGTGATCACACCAGGTTTTAACAGATGTACCTCAACAGCTGAATCTTTAATTTTTAAAACGAAACAAAATGGCAAGACAAAAAGGTCTTATTAAATTGAAAGGTACCATGGGGGATATCACCTTCTACCGTACCAAAGACGGCTACATGGCCCGTGAGAAAGGAGGAATCACCGCAGAACGCCTCCGCAATGATCCCAGATTTCAGAGAACCCGGGAAAATATGGCAGAATTTGGCAGAGCGGGAAAGGCAGGTAAAGTCCTGCGAGCCTCTATTCAGAACCTGCTCCGGACTTCGGCAGACCGCCGGATCGTCAGTAGACTCACCAGAGAGATGGTCAAAGTAATACAACTGGACGCCATTAACCCACGCGGTCTGCGGAATGTCATCGATGGTGAAGCGGAACTGCTGCGGGGATTCGAGTTCAATATCCACGGCAAACTGGAACATTCCATCTCAGCTCCGTTTACGGTTACCTTAGACCGCGTGACGGGCAGCACAGCGGTCGAAATAGAACCGTTCATTCCAACCGAAAGCCTCGGTGCACCCGCTGGAAGCACTCATTACAAATTGGTGGCCGCTGCCATGGACATCAATTTCGAAAACGGAACATTTGTTACCGAAAACAATGCCACAGCGGTGCTCCTCATCGACACCCTGCCGACCACAGCCGTACAGCTGACCAACAGCCTGCCCGCAAATTCGGTCAACCCCCTCTTTGTGGTATTCGGGATCAATTTCTATCAGGAAGTCAACGGTACTTTTTACGAACTGAAAAACGGAGTGTATAATGCCCTCCAGATTGTAAACGTCTCAGGTACCCCATAACCATGGAACTTCAGTTGATCAGAACAGCACATCCGAAAGGAACCAACGGAATCCTCCTCTTCAAGGAGACCGAACTCTGTAAAACGGTGGAACTCCCCTGGAAGAACAACCAACCACGGATTTCATGCATTCCGCCCGGAACTTACAGACTGCGCAAACGCTGCAGCCCAAAATTCAAATCCCATTTTGAAGTCATGGAGGTTCCCGATAGGAAATACATCCTTTTTCATGCGGCCAATGATGCCGCGAAAGAACTCAGGGGATGTATTGCACCGGTGCTCCGGCATACCGGCGAAGGAAAAGGCAGTTCGTCACGGGCTGCTTTGGAAAGAATGAAAGAACTCCTTTATCCGCTCATGGATAACGGACACAAAATCACGCTAACCATCAAAAACGCTGAAAAATGAAAAACATCATTCAGAGGGTGCAGGAGCCAACACCCAGGTTTTTCCGGAAAATCAGGAATGCCGGACTCCTCCTCACCGCAGTAAGTGGAGCGGTCCTCACGGCACCGGTCACACTGCCGGCAGTACTGATAACAGCAGCAGGGTATCTCGCCCTCGCAGGCGCCCTCGCCAGTGCCATCAGCCAGACGGCCGTCAACAACGAAGCACAGCCATGATGTACTTCGACAGTTCACAGCGCATCAGTGCCTTCAGTGGCATGGCACTCATTGTACTGTTGCAGATTGAAAGTGCGGAGGTCCTCAAAACCATCATTTTGGCAGGCCTCGGAGGAATCTCGAGTTACCTCTTCACCCTTGCGGTCAAATTTCTCCTGATCCGTTTCAGAAAGAAATTCAAATAAAACCAAACGGAACCAGCCTCCCTCCGGGGAGGCTTTTATTAAAATACCCACAAAAAAACAAACAGTCTAACTCTTAAAAACAAAAAAATGAAATCCACACAACTTATAAAATCTTTCCTTTTAGAAAAACCTTCTACTATAAAACCCCCGACTTAGGAGATTTTTATGTTAAGAAAAACCTCGAAAAGGTTCGCCGATTCCATTAAAAAACAATAGAAATCGGTGAGGCAAAAAGATCCAGTCCTGAACTTTTTGTTACTTTTTGTTTCAAGACAAACCATTAAAAATGGTTCACTGATTCCATTGAAAAAACATAAAAGATCAAGCAAAAAGTAAAAGAAATCATCTTATAACAATACAAGCATCAAAATCAAAAAAAAATAACCCTTAAAAATCAAAAAAAATGGCAAAAGTAGATATCAACGGCAACTTGCACGGAAAACTCGGAGACTATGTGTACTATGTACGAAACGGCAAACAGATGCGGCGCAGCCTCCCCACTCCTCACAAAGGACCAAAAACAGAAGGCATGAAAAAAAACGCACTGAACGCCACAGAATTCGGCACCGCAGCAATGATCTCCAAACACCTGCGAAATGCACTGGAACAGGAATGCCGGCTTTTAGAACAGCCGTATCTTTACCAAAGGATCAATGCACTGATTATTCAGGTCAAAAACTGCGATGCGGCGCCTTTCGGTAGCAGAACTCCACAAGGTGGTCTGGAGACTGCGGAAGGAAAAACACTCTTTAACAGGTTCCCATTTCACCATCACTGTAGAAAGTTTCCTCAACTGTTGACTGCAACACTTCGGGGCTCACAAATGGAGGCAGTAATAAATCCTTTCCGTACCGATATTTCACTCATAGAACTACAGATAAACCTAATGACAGGTGATTTTAGGCGCCACGATTACCCCCTGACTCTCGCAGATCAAAAAACACAGGTCGTCATCAAAAAGAAGTTCAGGGCAAAAAAAGGATACACCAATTTTATATTTATTGCCGGTAAAGACTCCCTGCAAGGTATCTTCCTGGAAAAGGCTCAGGAATCACCGGAAAAGCAAACTGCACAGGAAAGCCTCTAATCAGACATCACATTCCACACCCACAAGCCGGTGAGAACTAAATAAAGAAAGTGGGAGTTTTTTCCACTTTCTTCATAACTACTCCCCACAACCGTTCCCACCAAAGAAACCCGCCCTCATTCCCCTCCGCTGGAGTGGCGGCGCTTCACCGCAGGTGAAATGCCGGGGTGGTCTCACCGGGCGCAACCGGCATGATTTTCTCACAAAGGAATCCCGTCATCTTTCTCAAGATAGGCAGTAAGGTTGTCGCTGAGTTGTTTTAAGAATTTCGTGGGGTTTGATTTTCTATTTCGGATTTCGGCTATGGTGTTGTGGTAATTTCCCAGATCTACGCTGAGTGCTTCTTCAAACCATTTCACGGTTTCGGAGAGCGAAGTGTTGCCACCGTTGAAACAGTGGGTGTGATGCAGGGCAAAGACCAGTTCGGTGAGGGCAACTTTTGGGGCGGTCCACTGCAAACCACTGGTCGAAGAAGAAGGTTCTGGGGTTGGTGTTTCTTTAAGTTGCTGCAGTTGCTTTTTCAGAAAGAGTTCGTACTGGTCATGCGCCAGAATGGTGGCGATAAGATGGTCATGGGAAGTGGAGAATCTTTCGTCGTAGTTGTGAAAATCAGGGGCTAACTTAACGTCGAGGTCGTATTTGAAACGCATGAAATATTTAAGATCGAGGTAGGTGGCTTTGCGGCGGTAATAACTGATGAAGTCTCTATTTTCCAATGAGAAATAATTCAAATAGTCGAATTCGCTTTCCAGATGCCTTTTTTGTACTTTGGTTCCCGAATGGGGCATTGAGGACAGCAGGGTAATCACCTTTGAGTAATAGATGAACTTGGAAGTGAAGAGCGGTTTCAGGTTCTTAAAGAAAGTGATTTCGCTTTCCCAGCAGTCGAAATCGTGGGTGATGACCCATGATTTGATGGTGCGGATGGCTTCATCGGTTTCCATGAGGGCATATTGGGCGTATTCCAGCGGATTGTTTTTGTCGAGTTGTAATTGCTGGAGTGTTTTTTGAAGTGTTTTCCACAAGGTTTTGGTTTGAATAATCAAATGACTGGAATGCATAAAAGGCTTTTTTAAGGGAAGTGGTAATGGCTTTAGGGTGCTTTTAATTCTTTTCTCTTTTCTTCTACAAAGTCTGAAGGTCTTATTTTGTTTATTTCATAAAAAAGTTTTGAGAAATTTTGCCGAGATTTCATCCCGCATAATTGAGCGAGAGCTACGGTACTGTATTTTAAATATGCAGGATCTGTATTCATCAAGTTGGTGATGTAATTAATGCGCAAGACTCCAAGATAATTATGAAAGTTTGTTTTTTTATGTTCGTTGAGGACGAAAGAAAGGTGGTTTTTGTTGGTTTTCAGAAGTTTTGCCATTTTATCTGCAGTGAGATTTATATCTGTAAACAATTTTTTATCTTCAAATTCATCCAGTTTTTGCAGGAGATCCAAGACCACGTTATCGGGATATGACATTTTTCGACCAGATTCTATTATAATACTAGTATGAGGTTGATGGTCACTAATTTCTAGTTTTCGTTGTAATGCTTTATAACTTTCGGTGATTTTTTTCTGTCGCCACCACATTAGGACAAGAAAAATGATTGCTGCGGCAACGACGCCATAAAGAATGGTCAGAAAATCATGGGCTGTTTGTTTTTCCTGCGTCAACTTTTTTTTCTCGCCAAGTAGACTTTTTGTATCATATTCTCGGTAAATAGTGGAAGACAGGTGTGGGAGGTCGGTGTGCAAAATACTATCGGCTTTCAGCAATTGATCTGTGTAGTGGGAAAGTTCATTCGGAGAAAGTGAGAATTGTTTGTTTTTTAAAAGCAACTCGTAGGATTTTCGGACTTCGGGGATCATGGTCTTATTTTGAGAAAAAAGCAAATCAACCTTCTGAAGATCAATATAAGCCTGTGGAATGTTGTTTCTCTTTAGATGTGAATTCGCAAGGTAAAAATAGACTACTGCCAAATGGTTTTCTTCCTTTCGATTGTAAAGTTTTTCTTTTGCCGCAGAAAGTAATTGTATGGATTTTTCATAATTGCCCTGCTGATGGTCGACAATTCCCTGTTCTTTTAAAAAGTATGCTTTTTCCTGCTCAAATGTTGGGTCACTTTGATAGGGGAAGGTTAGAAGCAGTAACTGGTCGACTTTTTTCCATTGCTGTAAGTGACGGGCACAGATAATCATTTGATGAATAGTGTTGAGATAGCCCCGGGTATTATTGAATTGGACGGTAGGATGTAGGTGAGACTGGAGGTTTTTGGCAAAAAATTGTAGACATTCCTGAAAATACTGCATTGCTTCCTGATTATAACCCAAATAACTTTTGACTACCCCAATCTGGTATTTTATTTTAAATTTCAAATAGTCATCATTGGTGTCTTCGGCGTTTTTTGCAGCAAGGAGATATTGTTGAAGTGCCTGATCGAATTGCCTATAATTAAAGTAATACACAATCCCGCGGTCTAGAAATGCCTTGCTTATTAATGAGGCGTCTTTTGTTTTCTGAGCAGTGTGAACACTGCTGTCCATAAATTTCAGTTTTTGTTCCCGAGTCGGAGAATAGAAGGCAGCATCTTGATAAGCATACAATAAATGTTTGTCGTTGTGGTTTTTCTTGGCCCACTGGATGCTTTTCGAAACTGAAGGTAGGGCGGTTATATCATTCTCTGCCAAATCACTATATGCTTCCTGCATTTTGTAGTATTTCACAACAGGGTTTTGCGCAGTGCAGACTGCGCTCCAAAGCATGCTTATGCCCAAAAGTAGAATGTTTCTACACATTTTCCCCCACTTTTTAAAAAGTTAACACCACAAAGCAGTCTTTATTTTCGTGCTGCATCATCATAATCGGTTATTGTAGTCGAATTTACATAAAAAGTACTGATTACCATGAATATTTACGTAAAAAGATGGGAATTCATGATGTATTAAGACGTCGGTCAACATCTTTGATTGCCACTACCTCTTTTTTGGGAGCGCCTCTCCTGCTACTTTTGGGGTAGAATTCTATAACAAAAAAACCAGCGCTGGATTAACTTTTAAAAATCATTATTATGAAAAAGTCAATCGCAATTTTAAGCATTTTTTTATTAATCATTACGGTGTCATGTCGCGATGATCTACGTTTTAATCCCATTTCACAAGGAACTTCAGAAGAAGGGATTGCTGCAAAAGGGGTGCCGCAGGATTCCTTACCTGAAAATTCTTCTCATGGTAGTGGCGATCCAGAGCCACCCCGAAAGGATTTGTCACAATGGAGGGGTACGGGGGGCAATGATTAAAGAGATCACGGTTACCACTGTGAGTGGAGAACCTTGCCCTTGCAACGGAGCGTGGGAGATTGTGGGGCCCGTATCTACGAGCGCTGTGTTTGCGAAGAATCAGATTGTTCCGAGGTATCATGGGAAGAAAGTAGTGTGGATGCTGGCACGGAGGGGGTGAGAGGGTGGTGTATGATTGATGGATATTGGGGTTATTTGTGGTATTCTCAACTCCTCACAATGCTGGTAATTAAGGGGTTATTTAATAATAAAATCGTAATGTCATGAATTTGAGAGCAATTTGTAAAGTAGCAGTGACGGTGGTGTCGTATTTTTTTATGGTGCTGTTGGTATATGCGGCAGTGAGTAAAATGCGGGACTTTGAAAATTTTCAGGTTCAGTTGGCGCAGTCGCCTTTGTTGAGCGCCTATTCAGGATTTATTTCTTATGGGGTTATTGCGTTGGAATTGGTGATTGCAGGCGTACTCGCTTTTCCCCAAGTAAGACGAGTGGGGTTGTATGCTTCGTTTGGTTTGATGGTCGCTTTTACCGTTTATATTTATTTGATTCTGAACTACAGTGATTTCGTACCATGTTCCTGTGGAGGAATTCTGGAGAAATTGGGGTGGAGGGAACATTTGATTTTCAATGGAGTGTGCGTTGTTTTGGCATTAACAACAAGTGTTTTTATGGGGAAAGAACGGGCGCACGGCTGGAGTCGTATCGCTGCAGCGGCACTCATCGCAGTGTTTTCAGCGGGCAGCATGGTCGCCCTGTTTCTTTCTTCTGAGTATATCATGAAAAAGGAGAATAATTTTACGAGGCGGTTTCCTCATCATCCTATCATAGAAGAAAAATCTTTGGACCTCAAAGTAAATTCTTATTATTTTGCAGGCATTTCAGGAAATACTATCTATCTGGGTAACAGCAGCACCCCTTTCCGGATTATAAGAATGGATTACTCCCTTCAGAAAAGCGATACGCTCGATCTGGTCCCTGCAACAAATCACCGGTTTAGAAGCCTAATCTATACCGTACAAAACGGGATGCTCTACGCACATGACGGGGCGGTTCCTGTGATTTACTCATCTCCCGTCGATTCGCTTGCGAAACCGCTTCGGGAAATAAGCAGTAAAGATATTTATTTTGATCAGATGGCAGTTGTGTCTCCAAGTCAATTTCTGCTGCGGGTTAAAGATGCTGAAAGCGAAAGAACATCGATAGGATGTATAACTGTTGGGGAGCCGGCAGCTATAAGGGTTCACAGCACATTGCTCACCACAAAAGCGGATGGAGGTTTCGATGCCGACGGACAGTTGGTGTATGACAAAGAAACAGGCATTCCGTTCTATCTGTTTTATTATCGGAATCAGATCCTGCAATTCAACAAATATGGACAGTTAAAAGGTCAGATGAAGACGATTGACACTGTGGCGGAAGCTCGTTTAAAAGTGTTAACACTTCCGGCCGGCAGAAAGAAACTGGCGGAGCCTCCCTTACTTGTCAACAGGAACATGACGGTACATGGCGGTTTGATATTCAACGAGTCTGGTCTGATGGGAAGACACGAATCCAGAACACAGTGGAAAAAAAATGCGGTGGTGGATATTTACAAGACATCACCTGCAGGATACTGGGGCAGCATGTATGTACAGCACCGCGGTAAACATAGACTGTCCCGAATGTTAGTGACTGACACGTACTTTTTTGTACTGTCGGGTGATGAAATGGTACGGTACCGGTTTGCGCAGACGGTGACCGAGCAGTTCATCAAAAGGGGAAGCCGAAAACCTTTTTCAGAGTAGGCATCATCACTTTAATATTTATATTATGAAAAATTTAAAAACGTTCCTTTTACCGGCATTTGTTATGCTGGCAGGAGCAGGAAGCGCGTATGCCACACATACCGCAAAAGACACCGCCAAGGCAGTTCGCCCAGGCTACGCTTTTCATCCTGGTGCTGAACCTGAATGTGTTAATGCACAGAAAGATTGCGATACCGAAGGAGAGGTTATCTGTACCGCGGATGTGGGTATGGGACCGGAGCCGCTCTATGACCTGAACGGTACGAGTTGTCCAAGCGTGCTCAGGGAAATTTTAGTCAAATAATTAACAAAAATGGATGTCCATCAGGACATCCTTTTTCAATGGTACAGTATACTAATCCATTCGCTGTTGATTTTTTTCAAGTGGAAATCAAACCATTCAGAGATTCTTGTATATAGATCCTCCCTGTTGGTCTTATCCTGAAAATCATGGCCCTGACCTTTGTAAAATAAAGCGGTCACTTTTTTATGATTGCGGCGCAAACCCATATAAAATTCCATACTCTGATCCCACACTATATTTTCATCTTTGGTTCCCGCCCACAACAATATCGGACCGGATACTTTTTCTGCATGATAAATGGGGCTGTTATCAATATACAGCTGCTTATCCTCCGCAAAAGATTTAAACATTCTGTATTGTTGCTCTTCAAACTGCCAGAAAAAAGGACTCACAAAATTATAGTTAAAAGAATGATAGGAACGCACCAAATCACTGTTGGCCGATCCGCTTAAGTAGGCCGCAAAGCGTGTACTTTGCGTCGCAATAAAGTTGGTTTGGTAGCCACCGTGCGAGTGCCCCATGAGGCCTACTTTTTGAAAATCGATGGAGGAAAGAGTCTGTAAAGCATCGAGTGAACTTTCAACACAATCCAAGGCAGATCTTCCTGGTCCTCTGCTGTCGTAAACAATATCCGGTAGATATACAAAATAACCGCGGTTCAAATAGTGTCTTATGTTCATTCCTTCAATCCTACCAGAAAATCCATCCCTCAAATAACGGTTGACCTGGCTTCTTAGCATTTCATAAATACCCACAATCATCGGATATTTCTTATGTGAATCGTAAGTTGTTGGATAAAATAGTATCCCTTTCAGCGGCACTCCTTTAGAATTGGTGAAACTGATCGTCTCCTGTCTGATCTCCTTTGATTTTTTATCCTGCGGATTGCTGTTAAAAATTACGCTTTCCCGCCCGCCTTTATTCAGTGTCAGTTCAAAAGGGCGGTTGTAATTGCTTTTTAAATACATACAACTTTTTTGATCTGGCATCAGCGTTGCCATATTCACAAAATCAATAGAGGGAGTGTAGAGTTCTCGGAACCGACCCTTATGGTAAATACCCATCCCCTGCTCTGCGGTGTCAGGATTGGTAATTTTAATCAGCAGTGGTTCTTTCTCATCATAGGTATTTTTGTAAAACATATTTTCAATTCCTATGGTTGCCTTGTTTATATTAACCGCTGTGCTTTCGTACCCCGCTCGCAGGGTGGTGGGGCGGAGTTTTTTCTCCTTGATATCGTAAACAGCGAGGTGGGGTTCGGTAAAAAGGATCTGCAAGCCGTTTCGGGCAAAGTAAGGTTTAGACCCGGCGGCGGCTGGGATAACGGTTTTTTCTTTAGTATCGATACGGTACAGAACCCAATCTTTATTATCATATGACAGAAGAAACCTTCCCTCCCTGTCTAAATAATTATAGATGCCAGTCTTTCCCAGAAAATCATAGGTGTTGTTGGCGATGTCATACCGGTGAATTTCGTAATTAATGCGTTCATGCGTATAATCCTGATGAAGTGCAGGGTCTAGAGCGAGCAGATAATTTGGATTTCCCACGTTCATCTGTTTCGGGAATTCTGATGCGTCCAGCTCCTTTACGGAATTGTCTGCGGTATTCCAGATAAAATGTTTTAACACCACATTGTTCTGAAACTTTTTACCCAGATTGTTGTCGTTCCCGTACCAGATGTCGACGGACGATTTCTGCTCTCTAGTCTGCTCCACTGCCAGGCTCACAAAGAAGTGATTCGGGCTGGTTTTCGAGACTACCGCGGGTCTTTTAATAGCATATCCCGCTTCGTTCTGCCAGATTGCCTCTTTTTCTCCGTCCGTCGTCAGGTAGTGGATAACTGCGTTTCCGCTCGCTGGATTGTTTTCATAAATAATGAGTTCAGCTCCCTCACAAAAACCAACGCGTATTTTTGAGGTCTCAGCCGTATATAGGTTCTTTGTGACTTGTGGAGACCACTCCGCGAGTATCCAGCGGGAACCCCTTTTCTTCGTATAGAACAGACGGCCTTCCTTATACTCTACAGCAGTAACGTCCCTGATTTCCTCCTGCAGTTCTACCTCCTCATTATAAATTTGCAACATGTCGTTCTGAAGTATCGCAATGCGGTTATACGATTCAAGGAAAATGGCCTTTGAAATGCCTGACCATAGGGTAGGTTTCAGATCTGGCAACTTAAGGTATTGGGCATTTGCAACTCCGCTCATAAACAGATATCCTTTAGGCGAATATTTTATGGAGATGGGATATACCCCTGCGGTTTGGTAAACAATATGGTTTGGTTTATCAACAGAAAGCAGTACAAGAGTATCGCTTGAATATTCGTAAGTCTTCTGAAAGGAAATGTATTTCTGATTCGGCGAACTTTTAATCCAAGACATCTCATACGTTTTACCTTTAAAGCCAACTCTCTTCCGATCTTCACCGGATTGAGCGGACAGTAGTGTCGTCGTCAGTATAAGGATAAATAAGATTTTAATAGCCATCGTTTTGGGGTTTTAAGCGGGGGTTAACAAGCAATTCTGATGCAGGCAGCGGCCAATTTTGGTGAAAAGGCTGCCAGTTGGTTTTATACGGGATCAGGCTGTTGAGTCTGCCGTTTCTTTTCAGGGTAAGAAATCTCATTCCTTTTTCGGTGAAAAACTCTTTGCAACTTTCATCGATAATCTCCGTCACCAGTTCTTGTTTAGTTAAAGTATCCGGTAAAGGTGCTAGTCCAGCCTTCTGTTTCACTGCGTTGAGAAAAGGTAGTGCTTCAGAAATTTTGTTTTGTTGCGCCAAGTTTTCCGCAAGTAGGAGGTAGGCTTCTTCCAGCCGAACTACAATGGAATACTCATCAGTATTATTTACTGTTTTTTGATACTTGTCGGCGCGATAGTACGTTTTCTGGTTAATCAGCAGCGGTTTAATCCAAGCCTGTCGCCGGAGATCATTAGAGGTAAATGATGCGAATAAGTTATCTGAAAGTGTATAGGTATTAGGGACTGCAGTAATGAAATAAAAGAGCAGCGCTTCGGGAGTGGCATCATTTGCTTTGAGCGGTTTAAGCTGCCACAGGATATGCTTTCCTGTAGTTTTAAAGGTTTTCGTCAAGTCGGGTTGCCACACGTAAACCGGGTTTTGCACGATGCCGCGCAAAAGGGCTTCTGCTTCCTGCCATTTTGAACGTTTCATCATTACTGTTGCCAGGATAAGTTCTGCCGTCTTCCGGTTGGCATATATCCGTTCGTTATTTCTGTACGAATCATTCAGCATGAGGGCGGCCTGCTGCAGGTCATTTTCGATTTTCATCAGGACTTCCGCTTCTTCAGTTTTCGCGAGACTCTGATTCACTGAATAGTCTGTGGAAACGGTATAGGGGATGTCACCGAATATGCTGGTCAGGTAGTAATATACAAGTGAACGTAAAAACAGCGCCTCCCCGTGAATTCTTCTTTGGTCGTCTTCTGTAATGCCTGCACTAACTTTAACCCCGTTTATAATAACATTTGCCATATAAATCTCCTTGTACGCATTTGTCCATACTGATTTAATCCTTGTATTGGTTGCGATTTGCGTATTGTTATAAAGGTCATACTCTGCATTCTGTGTATTGATACCATAAGAATACAGTTCATCCGTGTAGGTGCCGAGCAATGCTCCGGCTCCGCCTGCACCTCCGCTTAACAGAGAATATGCCTGAAATTCTGCATAGAGGTTACTTAAGGCGGCATCAGCTGTACTGACCGATTCAAATACTTGTGCAGAACTGATTTGATTCACAGGGGGTGATACTTCTAAGGCATCTTCACATGCAGACAAAGTAAAGGCTGCTGTAAAAATACCTGCCATATAGGTGATATTTTTTATTTTCATTAGTAGATGTTTATAAGGTTATGAGAAATCCTAGAGAGAAGGTCTTTAGTGGAGGTAGATAACCCGAAGTGATGAACTCAGGATCTAGGCCGAAATATTTAGTCCATGTCCAGATGTTCTGTCCCTGCAGGTATACTGACGCTTCGCGTATAGGCGGGTTTCGAAGGGGTAATCGGTAGTTTAGCTGTATGTTTTTGAGACGGATAAAAGAAGCGTCTCCTACTGCTGCAATACTGTTTCTCAGATTTCCCGTGAGGGTATTGGTTAGAGCATGATTTCCCGGCGTGTAAGGCATAATAATACCGTCCTGATTTTCAGCTGACCATACATCCAGGAATTCATTAGGCTGATTTAGCATTCCACCTGGAACAGCCATTGTTCTGTAATAATTCCAGTTTTGTTGTTTTGTGAACTGAAACAGAACAGAAATATCGATGTTCCTATATTTGAGGGTGCTGTAAAGCCCGCCGAAATATTCCGGACCAAGGGTTCTTATTGCTTTGGCATCGTCTGGGGTGGTAATTTTACCGTCACCGTTAAAATCCCTGAATTCATATTGGCCAGTATTACGGTTGATTCCGAGATAGTCAAAAAGCTTGACCGTATAAATTGATTCACCAATTATATACGTGTTCGCATAGGATGAATTTTCCAGATCGGGAAATGCCAGAAGTTTATTTTTAGGGATACTGATGTTGAATCCCGCTGTCCATTTCCAATTACTATTATTGACCGGTGTACTTCCAAAATCAACTTCGATACCGCTGTTTTCTACTGTCGCATCGAGATTTGCAAGTATTGAACTGAATCCCGTAACGGTGGAAAGAGGGATGCCGATTAGCTGATTGGAGGATCTGTTTCTGTACCATGCAGCAGTAAGGGTTAGGCGGTCACGCAGAAAGGACAGTTCTACAGCTGATTCTATTTTGTCCGTACGTTCCCACGAATAGTCCGGATTGAAGAGACGGGAAGGGTAGAGGCCCGGAATATTGTTATAAGCCGACGTGGACAGTGTGAAAGTATCCGTAAACTGGTAGTCACCCACAGCATCGCTTCCTGTATGTCCATAGCTTCCTCTTATCTTGGCCAAGGACAGCCAGCGTATGTTTTTCATAAAACGTTCTTCAGAGATAATCCATGCAGCGCCGACAGCGCCGAAGTTTGCAAATTTTTTGTTGGGTCCGAAACGGCTCGATCCGTCTCTACGGGCAGTAAGGTTTACAATATAGCGGTTGGCAAACTGGTAGTTAAGTCTGCCGAAAAAAGCAGCATAACGGTATTCGTTGTCGATAAACGGTGAGATCGTCACGGTTGCTGCAGCTGCTATATTCTGGAGCAGTGCATTGCTTGCAAAACCGGTTCCTCTCATCGCAGATGACTTTGTTTCGGTTTGCTGATAAGTAATTCCGGCTAGGACATTCAATTCATGTAATGCAAACTTCTTCTTCCAGTCCACTTGTGGTTCCGCTAAGTAAGAAAGCACCGCGCCTGTTGCGCGCGCTGCTGAGGAATAGGCAGGACTGGTACTTGAAGCCGATGACGGAATATACATGGTATTGGGCGAAAGTGAAAATTCTTCCAGCTCTTGATGGGTAAATCCTGTATTGAGTTTGATGGAAAAATCTCCCCCCGGGCGATAAACAAGATTAAGGTTTTGGTTGATGAGCTGGGTTTTGTTAGAATAGCTTGCATTCACCTGACTCAGTGGATTATTAAAAGTGTTGTTTTGCCAATTGAGGTTACCCGCTGCGTCATATAATGCCGGAGCATTCGGTGATAGGCTAATTGCCCTGCCGGTAATATCTTGATTTAAACTGTTATTGCCGGTGAATGAAAATGAATTAGATAGACCTGCGACAAGGCGTGCGTCTTGAGAGCGATAGGTATAACTGCTGGTAAATGTATTTATCTTATAATGGTGGTCTCCTGGAAAAACTGAAGTTTGGTCGTTGTGTCCTGCACTGATACTGAAACTGTTCTTTTCTGATCCGCCAGACACTGCAACGCGTGCGCTAAAATTCTCTGCTGTTCCTCCTATAAGTTCTTTTTGCCAGTCGGTATGCCGGTCAGGGTCCCATGTTCCGTTGATGTCATACGCGTTAGCAGGATAATTCACGGTTCCCACATTGGCGTATGCTTGCCTTCGCATGCTTAAATATTCCTGAGTATCCATCATCTTAAGTTTGCCAGCTACTGTACTGTAGGAGGTCGCAGCACTGGCAGTCACGCGTACAGCTCCTGCTTTGCCTCTTTTCGTCGTAATCAGGATGACTCCGTTACCACCACGGCTTCCGTAGATGGCGGTAGCATCTGCATCCTTAAGCACGGCAATACTTTCGATATCATCAGGATTCAGGGCATTAAGTGGGTTGATATTGCTTGTGGGAAGAACTCCGATGGAATATGCAGAAGGCAACTTCCCAATCCACGGGACTCCATCCACAATATACATTGGCTGATTGCCGTTAGTACTGCTGTTCAGTATATTTCTCAGACTATTCCTTCCTCTAATCTGTACATCGTACCCACCTCCTGGAGTACCTGTGTTCTGTACGATGCTTACGCCTGCCATTCTGCCCTGCACCGCAGAGAGTACATTGGTGACTGGTTGGTTTTCAATATCTTTGGCTGTAACCCTTGCGATACTGCCAGTACTTTCTCGGGCTTTGACGTTATAATACCCCGCATTGAGTACCACTTCTTCAATCGACTTTACTTTTTCTGTAAGAGAAATCGTAAAAGTGGATTTCCCATTGGTGGTGATTTTTCTTTCTGCATACTCCGGATGTCGGAAAATGAGTATGGGATTTTCGCCACTAATTTGGAGGTTGAACGTTCCCGAGGAGGAAGTAGTAGTTACTTGGTTCGTTCCTTCTTGCGTGACGATTACTCCGCCGATGGGTTTTTCTTTGTCGTTTACTGTTCCCGTAACAGTACGGGTTTGTGCCTTGGCCTGCGAATGAATCGCAGAAAATATCAGGCAACAGGAAACAACTCCTATGTTGGATAGGATTTTTTTCATAGTTTTGTTTTAGATTTTTAGTTCATTTATGTACTGATAATTGTTACCGCTCTTTCCTGTGGTTTGTCGACGGTGGGAAAGGGCTTTTTTTTTAGATGATAGAAAAAAGAAAAAAGATGATAGACTAAATGGGGAATTGTTCCGCACATTAGGCTTTAATTCATTCTCTCTTTATTCTTTCTCTTAATTCTCAACTCTTGCCTTAAATTTTAAACCTTCGACCTAGGAGTTATTTGCGTTAAGAAAAATTGAGATTTCTTCCGAAACAAATCTTCTAAATTATTACCGCCTAAAAATTCCCTCTGTTTGAGTGGCGGCAAAAAATGATGTACACAAAAACCCATAGACTTTCCGCCCGAGTTTGGGGATTTTCTTAGAAGAAATCTCAATTTTTTAGTAAATAAATCCAAGTCTTGATTTTTTTGGTTCTTTTTTCATCAAGGAAAAAAGAATGAAACCTCGGATCGTCTTAGGGGAAAGCGTGTAGAAACACTTTTTACAGTGGGGTCACTTTCCCGCTAAAGACAAATCCTTTTGAAAAAATTGATAAGAATGTTTCTCTTTTCTAAAAACTATCGTTGTAGTGGAAGAGGAGTCTGTTCATGTTTGGTTATGTGAAAAAGATAGAATTATAGAAAGGTCATTGTATTAACCTGATTTCCCGCGAAGCTCGTAAGCTGCAATGGTTTTGCACACCACTGTACCATGCATATCCATACTAAAAATTTTATCTTTTATATGGAGATTCTTGTTTTTTTACAAAGTTTTCATTGTTCTGTCAAACTTAAAATAATAATGAAATAAAGACCGTTAGTACTTGGAAATGATCATTATGACCCAGAATCCTAAGCATTATTTTGTACTAATACAAAGAAATGAATTAATATTCGTGCGAAAAAATAAAATAGGTTGACTTTTATTTGTATTAGGTTGACTTTTATTAATATATTTGCTGTAATAAAAATTATCAATTATGGAAAAAGCTGTTAGAATTGGCCCTAATATTAAATTTCTCAGAAATCTAAAGGGTCTTAAGCAAGACGCGGTAGCTATTGAGCTTGGAATAAGCCAGGCAGAATATTCGTTAATAGAAAATTCTGATCTTATTGATGATGAAATTATTTTTCAGATTGCTAAAATACTTAATGTTACAGCTGAAGTGATAAAGGAATTCAACGAGAGTCAGGCATTTTACAGCATTGAAAATAAAGTGGATAACACTACAATAACTGAACATGCACATGGAATCCATCAAGTCTTTAGTCCGATTGAAAAAGTTGTAGAATTGTATGAACGGCTGTTAGCAAGTGAAAAAGAAAAGATAGAAATACTTAAAAGTAAAAATAACAATTAAACAACTCCGACATGACTGAAATTTTCACGAATAAAGCTAGCCTAAAAAGAGGACGAAAAATTGAACGCGTTAGGAAACTAAGAGGGTTTACGCAATCTGACTTAGCAGAAAAACTTGGTGTTTCCAAACAAGCCATTTCCAAGCTTGAACAAGCGGAAAATATTGGCGACGAGAAATTAAATGAAGTGGCAATTGCATTGGGTGTTACTTTTGAAGGTTTACGCGATTTTACAGAAGATAAAGTACTATACAATACCAATAATTTCTATGATAATTGTGGTGTAACTGCATCAAACATTGTAGCCAATGTAGAGACCTTAAACAACCCCTTAAAGGAAACTATTGAAATGTTTGAAAGACAGTTGCAGGCAGCAAGAAAGGATTTACTAGAAATTGTTAAGAACAATATTAGCCGAAATGAATGAAGTATTATCTCGACTAAAAAAACCGAGAGCATTATTTGATTTTGAATTTGACATTACGAAATACAGAATTGAAGTATAATCCTGACGAGCGTTGGGGTTTTTGTTTTTATACAAGATGTCCCAGTTCAATTCTGATACCGGGTACCGGAATTCTACTTCGCAATTTCTTGATAATATCGATCTGAGCATTGTTGTAGGGCTTTTTCAGTTTCTTTTATATCGTTTTGAAGTTGTACGACCCAGGCGCAAAGCAAGATGATGATTAGTACTGCGATAATGTTGTAGATTTTTAGGGTTTTCATGAGATTGGTTTTTGCAAATATAAAGTATAAGTGAAAGAAACAGAGGTTTTTGGGAAGATTACAAAGGGTTAAAAGACCCTTTTATGGGTTTTTTGAGGATCGTAAACGGTAAGAGTTTGTATATTTGAAATTTAACAGAAATTTTATAATCAACTATTTATTAGATGAACTCACCAAAATATTTAGGTCACAAACCAATTATCAGTGTCAATGATTATGATAAAATTGACGCTCAATACAAAAATAATATAGATGTAAAAGCACTTTCAATTGGAACTGCACCATATGATTTTGATGAAATTTCTTTAAAAGTTTGGAGACACACTTCTACAAAATGGAGCAGACAGAGTGAAGAAATTGCGTTACATAGAAGTATAGATTTAAATATTTTGCTTGTTGCAAGTTTTTTGAAAGATATAACTTCCGATTATCCAAATAGTAATTTACGAGAAGAAGTCGATGATTTATCGAAAGTAAACTTAATTAAAGATTATTATAATGACGATGAAAGTTTTCTACGACCGAGACTTGAAGAACTACACGGAAAATTAAAAGAATTTTTAAAAAAATAATTATGAAAACCTGTTTACATTTATCAAAGATTGGAGATGAAGTATCTAGATTTTATCAAATCGTTGATGAGGATATCAATGTATCGGAAAATGATATCTTTGATTATTCGCTTTACTATTACAGATTAGATAGCGAAGCTCTAAAAGATTTTCAAAAACGTGAGTTAAAGTCAGGAAAATATATTGTAGAATCTATTAGAATTGATCCTGAAAACGATGCTGATAGAATAAGATATATATTCTTACGAGAAACTGAAGATTAAATAACCAAGTTTTAGTTTCATACCTCTTTCAAAAAGTTACCAAATTTTCAACAATCTTTTATTATTAAAATTTCATAAATCTTCCTATTCTTAATTTGATTAACTTTATAAATAATATATTTATCAAAAGAAATATCTTTGCAGACTAGAATTTGTATTTTAGGCAAGAATTTGATAGTGACAGATAATTAAAATAATGACGGGGGAAGAACTAATAAATTTAATTGGCTTAGACAGGGCCAAATCTGGAAATTCTAAGGGTGAAAAACTCTTGGAAAGTGAAGCTATTGTGTTTGACCAAGTTCGTAAATTTGGAGTTAATTCAATCTATTTCAATACAGATGAAAACGGCAATAGTTTTCCTGCCATATTTTTGAAAAAAATAAAGGTTTTTGATGTAGAAACGTTGCAAGTAATTGCCGATACTCACAGGAAAATATGGAATTATAAAAAAGTATTGTTCTTATATGTTTATTCCGAAACCGAAATTCGTATTTACAACTGTTCTGAAAAACCACTCATTAAAGCCAAAGTGGATTTTGATTACGAAAAAGAACTTCAAAACGTTGAAATAAAAGCGTATCAATTTTCAGACAAAAAGCAGTTTGAAGAACTCAACAAACTGTTTTCAAGAATTGCTGTTGATTCTGGAATTATTTGGACTTTGGAAGAAGCCCGATTTATCAGAGATAAAATCAATTTACAAAAAAGAGTTGATAAATATTTGGTAGATAGTTTAGTAAATACCGCTAATCAGCTCGAACAGCAGGGGCTTGAAATTAATTTCATTCATAAAATTATACTTCGTTCTTTATTCCTGTTATATCTTGAAGACAGAGGAGCAACGGACAAAAAATTATACGGTCAAATCAAAAAAGGAGCACAGTCCTATTTTGATATTTTAGATGATGTAAAAGCTACTTACCAATTGTATGAACGATTGGAAGACGATTTTAACGGAAATGTTTTTACATTAGAAAAAGACGAAAAAATATCTGTCGAGCAACTACAACTTATACAAAAGTGCTTCATTAGTGGTAATGACGATACTCCACAAACTAAATTGTTTGAAAATTGGCGTTTGTTTGATTTCAGCATTATTCAGATTGAATTACTGAGTGAGATTTATGAAAATTTTTTATTCAAAACTGACCCTGAATTAAAGAAAAAAACTGGAACATATTACACGCCTCCTGCGTTGGTAGAGTTCATTCTGAATGAAAAGTTGCCAATCAATAAAACGGATAAAAATTATAATATCAAAGTTTTGGATCCAAGTTGTGGTTCGGGTATTTTTTTGGTGGAAAGCTTTAAGCGATTGGTAAAACGCTACGAGAACCAACACAAAGAAAAACCGGATTTCGACACTCTGGTTAAGTTACTAAAAGAAAATATTTTTGGAATTGAAACTAATCCGCAAGCCATAAAAGTAGCGGCATTTAGTTTGTATTTGGCGTTGGTTGATAAATTAGATCCAAAAAATTTATGGCAAAAGAAAAAGCATCGTTTGCCAAACCTTATCAATAATCCTAATGATAAGTTGTTAAAAGCATCAGGAAACAATTTATTTTGTAGAGATACGATTGCAGATTTATCAGAAGATACAGAACTAAAGGATTTTAAACTTATCGTTGGAAATCCGCCATTTGGCAAAATTCTTTCTGAAGAGAATGACAAACAGAGTGAGCATAAAAATTTAAGAGAATATTGTGAACGTGAAAAACTGGCAAAAGAAATGGTTTTGCCTTTTCTCCATAAAGCAACAAAGTTTGGTCCTAATGGTGAAATAGCTTTAATATTCAACACTAAAGTTTTAACCAACACAGGAGGAACTTACCGAAGTTTCAGGAAATGGCTATTCAATGATTGCTATGTAGAAAAAGTTTTTAACTTTTCTATTCTTCGAAACGCAAATGAAAATTTTGGTGGACAATTATTTGGCGATGCGACAGGACCGATTAGTATTGTGTTTTATCAGAGAGAACAACCAGAGAAAGCGTCTGATAAAATTGCTTACTACGCTCCAAAAACATACATTAAAACCAATGTAATTGATGGCTTAAGTATTGATTTTACAGACTTAAAATACCTTCCAAGAGAAGAATGTCAGAAACCCGACACCAAAATTTGGAAAATTGCAATGTGGGGAGGAATGAATGATTGGGAACTAATAAATAGAGTTTCTGAAAAATTCAATACGTCAATTGGAGAATTCTTAGAAAATAATAAGGAGGAATATCATTTTGGTTCAGGTTTACATTCTCCAACAGAAAAACAGCTAAAAGAGAATAAAACATTTAGCCCTTCCAAGGTTATTAATCTTAGGAAAGTTCAACGATTTTATACATTAAAATCGGCGGAAGCACCTTCTCAAAAAGTATATAGGAGCATCAATCAAAATATTTTCAAACCACCTTATTTGATTATAAAAGAAGGTCTAAAGAATAAAGAATTTTGTGCAAGTTGGATAGATTACAAATCTTATCATACAGGCGCTTTCAGTATCTCGTCAATAGACCAGCACAATAATTTCATATTAAAATTATTGTGTAGTTTAATTAATTCCTCATTTGCTAAATATTACTTGTCACTAACATCTGCATCTTGGGGCATTGAGAGAGAAAGAGTTCAATCCAATGAAACATTGACTCTTCCGATGCCAATAGACATTAATAAGAAAGTCATTTTAAAATTAGAACTAAAATTTGATGAGTTGATAAAATTGATTCAAGATGATTTTGATTTTGTAAAAACAAAACCTGTTGAATCAGAAATCAATAAAATTATTTTGCAAGATTTATTTTTATTCTCCGATTCTGACAAATGGGCTATTGATGATTTGACTAACTATTCAATCGACCTTTTCGAGAATAAAGAAAAATCAATTGCACTTTATTCTGTTCTTCCAGAGCAGATAACAGAATACGGAAAAACAATGAGTGTTGAACTTACCGAATTTCTTGACGGGCAGGATTTATTTGCAAATGCTACCGTCTATTCCATTAATAGGTTCACGCCTTTGATGATGATAAAACTTTCTCACGAGAATATAAAAAAAGATGTTTTTATTTCAAAAGAAAATGTTGATAAAGAATTGAAACAATTAGACAAATGTTTATGGGAGAAGAAAGCAACAAACATCTATTTCAGAAAAAAACTGAACTATAAAAAAGGAGATGATATTTATATCATTCGTCCAAACCAACGGAGGTTTTGGTCAAAATCAATGGCTCTTGAAGATGCATCGGAGTTAATTCTTGAAATCTTAAACGGAATTCACGATGAAACTAAGTGAGATATACAAAAAAGGCTTTGAAAATCAATGCTTTGTGTTACTTGTTGATGCATACAACACTTCTTTATCTGAAAAGATAATACAATTAAATTGGGAAGAAAATGATATTTCACAAGAATTGTATGAAAAAATAGATGCAGACCCCCAAAGATTAAAATGGAACATAACACCTTTTAGAGAGTTTTATTTACCTCAAAATATAAAGAAGGAAAAGGGGTTTGCAAATAAACTATCTAGAATTGACTTACGAATGTCTACTATTTCTGGAAATTTAGAATATAAATATTTTTGTGAAGCCAAACGACTTAAAAAAGCAGATTCGAAGCTAAAAAGAGGATATATAAACGAAGGGATGGATAGGTTTATTTTTAAAAAATATCCAATGGGATGTATGTTGGGTTATGTACTTGAAGGCGACATCGACGGTACACTAAAAGGTATTAATTCATTGTTAGAAAAGGACGGAAGAAATATTGAAACTTTAGAGCAAAAATCGTGTAAGCTGCTGAAAGATTATTTTGAATCTCATCACGCTGAAATAGGAACATTGAAGCATATGTTTTTTAACTTTGGAACCATCTAAAATGTTTAATTTAGCACTATGAATCCAAGTATTAGAGAATATCAGAAATCCAACAGTATTACGTTTGCTAAAACCGATGGCAGGTTTGGGGGCCTATCTAATATGGCTCCAGGTTACCCTTTGTTCATTAATGAAGTGAACATTCAGAGCGTTGAAATCTTATATCAAGCATGCAGGTTTCCCGATGGAATAGGGTATTTCAGGTTCTGCAATTCTGATGAATTACCTTATAAAGCATATGTAGAAGTAATACCTTTCAAAAAGGTAATTAAAAATGCCAAAGAGAGAAATAAAGTGTTATTTGATAAACTAAATATATCTTAAGACTTGCTATTCTTCAATATGTGCAAATGTGGATGTAATTGACCACCGCTGCCGCAATATTTGTCGTATGATTAATTGGATACAAATATTGCTATAATGTATGTAGAATGTGCGATGTGTAATGATGTACAGAGGAAGGAATTCGTGAAAGTTCGCTGATTTCCACTAGTGGTTTTTGAGTTATTAAAACTATCTGTAATTGATTTAAGATAAGTGATAGAGCTTTTCTATTGTAATTAAAATTCTTTTTTATTTTTTGTACAACAAATTTGCATAGATTTGGTTACATATTAGATACTAATATAATTATTAATACATTTGCAAACTTATTTTCGGTAATGGATAAAATTAACGCTATAAAATATATAATTTTTCAAGTTGCAGTAGAGTTCAACAAATATCACTCTGCGGCTGAAAATGACATTAAGTATTTTAATGAACATAATAATTTTAATTTGTCAAAATGCTTAATGCTTCCGTACATAATCACAATAGCTAATGGGAAAAAGAACTTTTTTTTAAATGAAGATGGAATTTTTAAAAATTCTTTTTTACCTATTATTGCAAGAAATAATGAAAAAGTTGTTATAGGAAACTTAGATGTAGAATTTATTCTTTATAATGAATTGAGTTTAGATTTGAAATTTAATAATGATGGCAATCTTATTCTTGATGATAATTTTTTTAATCAAACCTTCAATTTAGATAAAGATTTGATTGCAATCATTAATTATAGTATTCAGTTTTTTATTGCTAGGCGATATGATGACTTTGCAATCCTGAATTCCGCAGTACTTGCAAAACTTACCATTCAAAATTCTGCATTTGAAGTAATTCAAAAATTTATTAAAAGTAAAAACATTCAGGAGGAAAGTATTATTGTTAAGTTATTTAATATTGTGATCTCGCAATCTGTTTATTTTACATCATTTAATGATAGTCTAGAAGAAAAATTTGAATTAGAAGATTCTCATGGAGACTAGGCATATAAAAAAAACGAAAACAATTCTTGAAAAAACGAGTAGGACTTTAATTAAAATTAAGTCTTTAATTGAGAATTGCAATCAAAATACCCAAAATGAAGCGATTGAAATTGAAATAAATACAAAGTGGAGCACTGCTTATCAGGATTTATTTTTATCTATTGCTAGAGGAGAATATTATTTATTTGATTGTTCACGAAAATTAAAGTTAATTAAAAGGATTTTAGAGGAAATAGACAATTTAAATTATGAACTAGATCAAGAAGAAAAATATAATTTTGACCATGCTTATAATCAATATTTGTACCTTAATCAACATATAACAAACAGATGTAATGAGAAATATGCTGATATAATATTGAATATTGAGATGAATAGAAATATTTATCCTAGAAAACAAGATGATTACAATTTTTTTTGGATTTTTAGTGTGAGTATAAAACTAGCGGTTATTGATGAAGGGTATAGTGCTGATAATGATACATTAGGGCAATTGGGAAGGATTCACCATGATTTAAGTTTTGCTATCAAGAAAAAGCTTTTAATGGGTTACGATGAAATCCTTAAGATGCTAAAATTGAAATGTTCTTTACTGATTTATAAATTATACAGTAGAAAACAAAAAGACAGTAATGTTGAAACAACATTTTTAATTTTTAATGATTCAACTTTTGATGACATTAAACTCGAACTTTTACAAGATGAATTTGGGAAATCTTTTTGTGAAATAATTGAGAAACACTATTTTAATGATGAAATAGTAGAATTTAAATATGTAGGTGAACTTTTTAAATCAAATAATTCCTTTGATACTAAAAAAGTAAATGTCAATAATATCCATTTTTTCACTAAAAGAGTAAAAAAATACTTGAAGCAAGTAGAATTTGGTGATAAAAGTATTACGTATGAAGAAAAAAGAAGTTTTGAAAATATTATACAACGGATAAGAAAAATAATTGATGATAAAGATAATTTAGAATTACCTTTTAAGATTTTTGTAAATAATTCCAACTCTATTGTTTATAAAACAGCTTCAAACCTCATTAACAATTGTGAGTATAGGATAAATGCGCACTATGCTATTTATTCATTGAAAGACAAAGAAAACCCTTCTTTTACTGAATTAAAGAAAAGTTTTGAAACTATTGAAAGTCATTTTAAGGAAATTAAAAAATTAGAGCCAAAACATTTAGACAACTTCATGTTGTATAAGAATCATTTGGAACATTTGTTTTTTTTTCTTAGAAATATAGAAAGGAATAAAGTTAAAATTAACAATGATGATGAAGATTTTGAAAACTTGATTGAAAAAATTTTACTGAGTGCAAGCGGTACATTGAAAAGTTTGAAGTCTAAAATTCAAACTGCGAAAAAGTACAAGTTAATGCCTTATTATATTGAAATTGATAAATGTTTTGATAATGTTTCGTTTAAATTTTCAGATAGCCAATATATTTTACCTAGTGATTATGAAAGACTTTTAGAGGGTTGTGAGGAAAGTAAGGTAAATCTAGATGATTATGCAGAAAAAATAAGATTTTATATTGTCCCTAAAAATATTAGGGAAGCTTTTAAACAAGAATTTAAAAAGGAGGTAAAAGAACATCAATATAATATAATTACAATCATAGGTTTATATGCTGGTTTTATAACCTTTATCTTAAGTTCTGGTAATACATTAGCAAATGCTTCTGATTTTTCAATTGCTACAATAATCCCTTCAATTGCAGTGATAGGTTTTGTTTTATTCTACTTCATTATTTCCATCAAATTATTATTTTCTGATCCAAAATCACTAATAACAGGATGGAAGTTTTGGTGGATGATAATTTCATTAATTATAATAATTCCTCTTATTGTAGTCATATTGTATAAAAATATTGCTTTTTAATAGTTAACATATTTAATTATTAACGATTTTAATAGAGTAAAACTCCCGATGTCTCGGATTTGCAATCCGTGACGTTTTCAACATAGCGTGATTTTCCCCTCGCTGCTGCGTGATTGCATCGCATTGCGCTCTGTAGCAATAAATGTTTTTTTGATAATTGC